>OY970072.1:0-2172046 GCA_963705345.1 Candidatus Bathyarchaeota archaeon | reverse complement strand
CCGCTGCACGGAATGATTATGTACTTACTTCTTTTCTTCTCGAACACTCTTGATTAGCCTCAAGATTTCTTTCTTTTCTGGAAAACTTAATGCGTCGGCTGCACAGACCTTTTGGCACGCCCTGCAAAAGACGACGCAATTGTCCGGGTTTTTGACGATGAATTCCTTCTTTTCCTTGTTGTACTCGAATACGCCATGGGGACAAAATCTGAGGCATTGAGGATCGCCATCACACTGATTGCATTTTTGCTTGTTGATTCTTGGATACCAAGGAATTTTGCTGCGCGATACTCCCATGTAGGTTTCTTCTGTCATGCTTAGCCAGCGGTCTCCAACGCTTTCTTTACAGTTTCTAAGGCCTTTTCGGTAGTCATGTTTCTGACATCAAGAGAAACCAGGTCCTTGCTTATGTCAAGCCCAGCCTTCGCAAATGCATCTCGAAACAGTTTCTTCTGCATCACCGGCGCACATCCGCCTATGACATAAAGCCGGTCTTTACGCAGAAAGTCTGCAAAGAAACGTTCCCCATCCTCATCGCAGAGCATGGGATGTATGAACGCGTATTCAACTGGATATTCGGCTCTTATTATGTTAATGAAATCCCACATATCCAGATCCTTGAAGCCTGGGCATTTGCCCGTGCAGACACAAAATATGAAACTCACCTTCTTTTTCTCCACGGATTACCCTCTGTTCATGCTTTTTTGTCGCTTTCGCTTGTTGATAGAGAGGTTGGTTCATAGCAATATTTAAATATTGTCATGAATATTGCCTTAAACATGCATTCCAAGACAGACAAGCGGATCAGGCTGAAGGCAAAAATCTTCAATGCTCTTTCTGACCCGACGAGGCTTGAAATCCTCGAATTCCTGCGTGCAGGCGAGAAGTGTGTATGTGAAATAATTCCCCATGTTGGATTGATTCAGCCTGTCGTGTCCCGCCATCTGAAGATCCTAAAAGACTGTGGACTGGTTAGAGACCGAAAAGACGGTACAAGGAGACTCTACTCAATTACAGAGCTCAAGATGTTTGAGATAATTGACGCGGCAACGCCAGAACTGCTCGATCTTCTCTCGAAACGCATCATTGAACAAATAGCTTGTTAGCGCGCTCCATACGGACGAACCATGAAAGCTTAAAAGCAGATACTAAGCCGAGTATGATTAAGCTAGAGCTACGGCTCATTTCTCAAATATTCTAATGCGCGCGCGGGAAGTGAAGAAACGAGTAGAATGTAAACTCGAAGAGGAGTTAGTTGATCGCTTGGACACGGTAGCTGAGCTTCTCAAAACTGATAGGACAGACATCATCCGAACTGCTTGCCTCACTTACTTGAAAACTATGAGGACAAACCGAGAAAGGTATTATGAGAAAGGACAATGAGACGAACGCAAAAACGCGCGCAGTTGGGGCTATCAACAACTCAGAAAGAAAGGCTTAGAGGAATCTGGCGGAAACTATCTCGTCGAAGAATACAGCGCAGACGAGTGCTAGAAGCCTATTACAAATGAACCCAATGCTAGTCCCTTTCAATCGACCGCGCGCGCTGAAAAACGTTTAAGCTTTTGAACGTACTTATTATGTAGCGCGCGGAATGCGTTTATGCTTCTATTATCCTGAAATTGTTACAGTTGGATAGAGAAAAAAGGGCAAATGGAAGTTTTCCTGCTCAAGTTTTACCCTTTGGCGCGCCAGGCGCCCAACTCTTACGCAAACAGAAATCCCAGCGCGAGGCCGATCAGGAATGCAACGGAAGAATAGGGTAGGACGTTGAGCCATCCGCTTCCGACATCGTAGAGTTTAGGCAAAAACTTCATGGCCTCATCGAAAAGGCCGGTGAAGGTCAAGCTCAGGACTCCTGTCGCGACGAGGACTATGATGAGTGCGACAACGGCTATCAGCAGTTTGAAACCTTTCTTGACTATAGCACCTACCAGCAAGCCTATGATGAATGGTAGGACAACCGGGATTAGCCAGGCGATCTCGGGTGGAATTGACATTGTTCTCCCAAAACCTAACTCTTTTTATCTACAAAAAGTTTCGGAAACTCTTATATAAGATTTTTGCCCCAGTCGGCACGAGCTATTCTTCTTTCAAAGCGATCACTCAACTTCGATCTTGGGAATACGACGCCTCTGATGAGACAATGCACACGCGCGCCACATTTCTTCCGATGTCGTCTGATTACATGATGCGGTTCACCTTCTAACCATTGAATCAGGGACACCTAAACCTATGAGGAAAAAGCTTTATGCTGGTGCTTCAAATAACCTGAGTCAAAAGAGGAGGGAAAAATGAGGATGAAAAGTAGGGATTTTTTGGATAAGGATGTTTATGCTGAAGATGAGAAAATAGGCAAAGTCAAAGAAATTGGAATAGACCCAAAAGATTGGAAAGTAACTCACCTTGAAGTCGAATTGACTAAGGATGTAGCTGAATCTGTGCTTGGTGCAAAGAAAGGTGGAGTACGAAACATGTTGGCCACTTCAGCCCTGGAGAAAGGGATTGCACGCTGGACAGACAAGGGACTAAACCTAAAAGTATCAAAAGCACAACTTCACATGTACCTAAAACCAGTAGTCGAGACTTAGTTGGGGCGCGCGCGAGTTAGCTATGGATACGTTTTGGACGATTGTTGTTATTCTCGTGATATTGTGGGCAGTGGGATTCTTTGCTCTGCCTGGCGTAGGTGAATTGATACACATACTGCTTGTGATTGCCGTAGTTGTGGTGGTCTATCGGCTTTTGACTGGAAGACATATTTTGAGTGGAGATAAAAGATAGCGTTCACAGACTGCAATTTATGCCAAAACCTATACCAAAACCCTCTTTTTGTCTTAGTCTTCGTCTTCAGGTAACCCATCGGTTTTTCGTTGCTTTTGATATACCTAATTAAGGTAAAGGCAACGTCGATTACAAATGTCTTTCTTTAACGGGATACTGTTAAGTTAAGTTACCCATTTTCTTGACCGTTTCGTTGGGTGTTTTGCGCCATGTTTGAGCCGCGCGCGCAAGTGTTTAACCTTGCCGATAGAACTCGGCGCCGGATATTCCGATGAAGATTAGGCTCAGCATTGAAAGGACGATGGTCGGAATGCCGAACATTAAGCCAATCGCCCATCCATTAAATCCATATCCTATGGAACCGAAAGTCAAAGTGACAACTAACCCGGATATCATTGTCAAGCATGTTCCGAGCAGGGATAATCCCAAATTCCTCCTTTTCAGCGACAATATTCCACCTGCAAGACCCCCCGCAAAACCGAGAAGCCCAAGAATTCCGTCGGCCAAGAACAAACCGACCGGTACAGATCCATAATAATAGTAATAGTAGTTGATACTCGCCAGAAACATTGCCATGCCCATTATTCCCCATACGATGCACAGGCAAGCAGTGATAATAGTCAAGATGCCTCCGGCCGTTGGGAAACCTGTCTTCCTAGAACGTATGCTTTTTAGGGGTGTGCGACAATAAGGACAGTAGATCGGATCCTGGTCTTGAACTTCCTTTCCACAACGTGGACAGGTTAGAACCATACCATTTCCTTCTTCAGTGCAGAATGAGCTGACACCAGACTTAAAGCTACGTGTTAGAACGGAGGCGTCTACTCTTTAGAACAACGAAGCATAATCCTGTTTCGGCGCCCGCGGGGCAAAAGCGCGCGTTGTGACAAATTCTTGTTTTCTCTATACGCGCGCTCTGATCAAATGGGCTATTCGTGCCAATCTGGAACTCGAAAGCAAACGCTCACATGCGCGTCAGAGTATGCGATAATTAATATTGAGAGGCAAGAATTGGTTATGCATAACTCGCATTGATTTGAGGAAGTGGGATGCATGGAAAGAAAACCGTTTGATGCTGAAGAAACTGTAACGGAACTGGTTATGAGCGATGATTTGGCGAAAAAGAAGCAGCTAGCCAAAAGGATATTTGATGCCGCCTATGGAGAAGGGGTTTTTCCGTCAAGCATCCATGAATTCTACATGGCCCGCGGCCGGGGCGAATTCGCCGGCTTCACGGTTCCAGCCATAAACCTCAGAAGCATGACCTATGACTTGGCCCGCGGGATATTCAGAGTAGCCAAGAAGAACCGTTCTGGCGCGTTCATCTTTGAGATTGCCAGATCTGAAATTGGCTATACAAATCAGCCGCCGATAGAATACTCGAGCGCCGTTCTGGCAGCAGCGATAAAGGAAGGCTATTCCGGCCCAGTCTTCATCCAAGGAGACCATTTTCAGGTCAACGCCGCCAAGTTCAAGGAGAACCCTGACAAGGAAATGGAAGGTTTGCAGGGCCTTATTGCCGATGCAATCGCCGCGGGTTTCTACAACATCGACATTGACTCATCAACACTCGTGGACTTGTCCAAGCCCGACTTCAAAAAACAGCAGCTTCTCAACTATGAGGTCTGCGCAAAACTCACGTGGCATATCCGCCGAATCGAGCCGAAAGGAACCACTGTTTCGGTGGGCGGAGAAATCGGCGAGATTGGACATCAAAATTCAACTCCTGAAGACTTGCACGCGTTCATGGCAGGCCTCAAACAAAAACTGCACAAAGATTCAGCTGGAATAAGCAAAATCTCAGTCCAGACAGGAACAACTCACGGCGGCGTCGTCCTACCAGACGGCTCAGTTGCACAGATACAGCTTGACTTTGACACACTAAGAACCCTTTCTGACGTTGCCCGCAAAAACTATGGACTTGCAGGAGCCGTGCAGCATGGAGCATCAACCCTGCCTGCTGAGGCATTCCACAAGTTTGCCGAATGCGAAACCGCTGAAGTACATTTGGCCACTGAGTTTCAGAACATGATCTACGAATCAAAACACTTCCCAGCCGATCTAAGGAAGAAAATCTACGAATGGCTAAAAATCAACGCCGCAAACGAGGCTAAACAAGGCGAAACTCAAGAACAATTCCTCTACAAAACCAGAAAAAAAGCGTTAGGCCCATTCAAGAAAGAAATCATGAGCCTACCGCAGAAGACCCGCGATTCAATCACAGCCGAAATCGAAAACAAATTCGACTTCCTCTTCAAACAACTCAACGCCGTGAACAAAAGAGACCTAGTCAACAAGTACGTGCGCCAGAACAGATAGAAGCCAGAGCGACATACGAACCTGCCCCGCATTCGCCTTCCGCGCGCACGACGATGTTTGTGCGGAAACAGCGCCTGCTCAGACAGACATCAAAGCTGAGAAAACCACGCCTTGACAACAAACCTGAAAGAAACGGCCTGATGATTGAGACAAAGCTTGCTCACTAAAAAAGGGGAAAATCGCGGGAGACGTCGCCACTCAATTGCTAATCCAGCCTACACAGGCCCGCAGAAAGGACCTGTAGTCCCGTCTACAAAGCGCGCGACACGCAGAAAAAGAGGGGTTTTGCGGGGGAAGTTGGGCGTGCATGCGAGTCTTTCACGCTGGATAGAAAAAGAACGGTTGATTATGCTTCTTAACGTTTCTTCTTCTTGAGTCCTGCATGTGGTCTCTTCTTTGGCATGTTCTTACCGGGTCTATCTATGTCCATTGTTTCTTATAGGTCTGATAGGTTAGTGCCTACGATCCACACGAGCAGTCCTGCATGGTGGCATGGACATGAGCGGCATATTCTTAGTGTTTAGGCTAGAATGCTAGCATGTCTGTGTTTTGCTGATGCCCTGCCTTATGGCGCGCGCGTGCACACGTATTACAGAAATCTCATCAAAGTGCAAGAAGAGACCACAAAAAGAAGAAAGGGATTGCGCGGAAGATGTCTCCACTGGAGTGTGGGTTCAGCCTAAACTACGGGCCATTTTGGCTTTGAGAGCCAAGGCATAACAGCCTTTGCTTCTTGAATAGTTTTTTACCGCTATGGTACTCTGGCTTGATGGAAATCTCGTCCCAAATCCAAGGGCAAAGTCTTATCTGAGCATCCTGTCACGTTGACAGGGGGCTTCTATGGCAATGAAAAGAGGTTCGAAAAGAAAATCCAACGTGCTTGGTGTCCGCTTTTGGTATACTGGCATCCGCGTGAAGGATCTTGAGGAGTCGATCAAGTTCTACAGGGAAGCACTTGGATTCCAAGTTGTGTTGAAAGGCAAGATGAAGGTTCATGAGGGCACGTACGTTCATATGAGGACTCCGACCGGTAAGCAGATACTTGAGCTGAACCACTATCCCAAGACCAGCAAATTCTATGAAGAATACGTGAATGGATCAGAGCTCGACCACCTCGGGTTGTACGTAAGCGACGTAAAGGGGCAGTATGAAAGACTGATCAAACTTGGATGTGAACCAGCAGTGGAGCCGTTCAATCAGGGCTCTTGGGTCCTCGCCTTCGTCAAAGATCCAAACGGCGTTTGGCTAGAGCTAATCGGCAGGGAAAGCAAGAAAAAACGATAGAACGTCTAGAGATAGCCCGAATATGCTCGTGTTTCGTATATGCGGACGCAGCGCCCTCGGTTAGACTCCTGTCAATCTTTCAAGAATCACTGTTGTCACATCGTTGCACAGAATCGCATCTCCTTTTTCCGACGCACACCGAGCGCCAAGCTCTATACTCCACAATGCGGACATTTGCTTCTGATTTCAGCAGTCCACTTCTCTATGAGATGTCGTTGTTTCCCAGTGTCATTTTCAGTTTTGGCTGACATGCCACGCGAAGAGCACCTGCTCGCACTTTCTGTAGCGCTTCAACGTGCTCGCACTCCTTCATCTCGCCGCATTCCATACAGTCTAATAGCTTCCTTTTCGAAACGCAGGGTCTGATTTTGCATCATCATTGCCGCCGCCTTTGAGGCATCCCACGCATACGGGCAGGTTCTGTATTGATGTCAGCCCCTTCATGAATTCCTTTCCATCGAAGTCCTTAGTTCCCCATTCATCCACGCCATAGCCTCCGATGATGTGTTCACACCTCTTCGCCAATTGCTTCAAAGTCCCATTGCCTACCACACAGCTGCCGCACCAGATACCACAGCGGCCGATTTGATTCTTGACGTTCTCAAAGTGCATTGAGTCCAAAGTTGATGGCTTCCTTCAATCTTTGTTATGGTAGAAAGAATGATATAGACATTTCTAGCGAGGGTTCTGTTAACTTATCGTCAGAGGATTTTGGCTGTGAACTTTCGTCAGACAGTATGACACCGTTACCTGTGTTATCTCGGACAAAACCTAATAGGTTTCATCTCCCATATTTCTTTGAGAGCGTGTTAAGAGATGGGCAGAGGCCGATGGCTACCTTTAGTCTTCGCGTTTTTGGCGATAATCACAATACTCTGCCCACTGATCAGGCCAAGCGATGGAACCAGCACCTTCAAACCTACCGTGACAAAACCTTCATGGGTGGATAAAGACAACAATAGTATCGCGGACACTCTGGACCAAGAAATAGCTGACAAAATAGCGAGCGGGAGAGGCGATGATTACGTAAGCGTTGTCGTCATGCTAGGATACGAACCAACAGACAATGACTTACAGGCTTTTGCTTCAGCAGGAGGGAACGTAACTGACGGTCCATGGATATACGCCATCTACGGATTCGGCGGAACAATACCCTACGACAAGATTAGCAGCTTCGTCCAGAATTGCTCCAATGTGCTACTAATCGAAGGAAACGGGGTAGGTTTCGCGGTTCCCGAATACTCAGTCCAGATAGTGTTGTTCGTCATGATGGGCATCGCCCTCCTCAGTTTCTCGACAAAGAAAATCGCTAAGAACAAGGAAAGGGGTGCTCTACAGACTACACGCTTGATCATCCGACGACGATTACCATGAACCCTCGAACCGACGAAAAGTTAACAGAACCCAGGCGAGCGTTTTTTCGGTCTTGGCACGCGTTATTTTCGTGCAGTCATCCTCATAGGAATTTGGTCCCCCCAAAGATATGATGCCGAAGGCTATTCCAGCATCTTCGAACCAGTCCAGATGATGAGCTACAGTGCCCGCACTTATGCTAAGCTTCGTGGGCCATCTGTTTCTCGAACAGGATGAGCTGTATCTTCCATCTGTGCTTGGGCAGTTCTTCGTGTTCTTTGATTGTGTTTTCGAATTGTGTTTGGCATGTGCAGACTGTGGCTTTGAGGCCCGCGTCCAGCGCGGTGTTTATGTGATGGTGGAAATGCCTTAGAAAGCTGTCCGGATCTGAAGCGTATACCGTGAAGACCCATCGTCCCTGGTCGGATTCAGGCCTTAGGTGGCCGAACGAAAACGCGGTCAGCTTGCCTCTCTTCTCGGAGACGTAGAAGGTGTGGTCTTTGGCGACTTCCTTGAAACCGCGCAGCGTGCCATCAACTGCCTTCCAGTCGTAGATGAGAATATTGTGAGGAGCCAGTGACTGGCAGGTTCTTGAGAATTCGTAGGCTTCTTGGGGCGTGGTCTTGGTTATCACCCTGCTTGGAAGCTTCAATCTTGCTGTCGTGCTGAGGTCGTCATGCCAGAAGGCGCTGAGCTTGAAGAGCCTTTTGAACCCGGCTTTCTTGGCCAGTTTAACTGAGGCTCGGTTGTTGCCGCCCGTCGTGTACCTGAGTCGCTGGACCTTTAGCTCTTCAGCCAGGCTGACAAAGTGCCGTGTGAGCAAGTCAGCGTAGCCCCTTCTCCTGTAGTCAGGATGCACTCGGAGGCCTTCCATCCATCCCGTCTTCTTGCCGTCAACGAGCCTCAGGTTGGCTACGGCCACTACTCGGCCGTCAACTTTAACGCCGTAGGTGTGGCACTTCGGGCTTGCGAGCCACTCATCAAACACGGAGGGCAAGTAGTCATGACCGCCCCAGACCTTGCTCGAAATCTCGATGATGTCCTCCCTGTCTGAGGCACGCACCCTTTGAACCACAGTTTCGACCATGTTCAATTTACCCCACTTTTCTCTTGCCGCATTCGCATTTCTGTAGGGAAGTTCTCTGCTCTTTTAGGCAAAAACAGCTTCTGCTTCTTAAACAGTTTTGCATCGTCTGACTATGCACATTTGACAAAATCATAAAAAAGATGGGTTCGCGGGTGATTTCTCCATTAGCCTGGGATTCAACTCCAACCGTAGACAGCCACGAGCTCTTGTGTAAGAGATCTGTTGACGAGGTACGTTACACTAGACTGTGAGCTGAGATTGAAATGTCGAAGCTTTTGGCTGTCTCGAGAACCTAGTAGACTAGCAGGACAACCTAATCAAATAATTCGAGAAACAACCATCTGCGAGTGAAGAACATGCGCCAACACGTTGAAATCATGTATGGTAGTGCTGACTGTTTCTCTTTTCTGGCTCGCACGCTTTATGAAGGGATTATTGCTGTGGCCTCAATTTCGACTTTGAATCCATCATAAAGGACGACTTGAACCGTGCTGCGTGCAGGTTGGTTGGTTGGGAAAAATTTCGCATAGACTTTATTCATTTCCTCAAACTCCTTGAAGTCTGATATGAATACGGTTGTCTTGACAACATGTTCCATGGAGCTTTCGGCAGCTTTGAGGATGTTGGCCATGTTCATCAGAGCCTGTTCTGTCTGCTCTCTGATTGAACTGCCTTTCAACTTACTGGTTGCCGGGTCTACTCCAACCTGTCCGGCGATGAATAAGAAATTCCCAGCTTTCACGCAATATGAATATGGTACGGCTGGCTTCGGAAACTTATCCACTACTATGACTTCTTTTCTCATATTCAATGGGTCCCCTTTTGGAACACGACAATAAGGAGGACTGCTGTTCTTTTTATAAGTCTAGCGCACCAGCTGAATAACTATTAAGTGCCAGAGAGACTACTAGGATTGATAATAGAGGGAGATGTTTTCTATGTCATCAGAAAAGAATAAGGCTAATATCCGCAAGGTGAATGAAGCCTTGAACAAGAAAGACCTAACCGTAATAGACGAGTTCATGGCACCAGATTATGTTGACCATACCAATCAACTGCGAGGTCGGGAAGATGTCAAACAATTCTATACCAGGGCCTTCAAGGACTTACCCGATTTCCACAGGACTGTTGAGGACATAATCGCTGAAGGAGACAAAGTGTGGGTTCGTTTCAAAATCACGGGGACAACCCCTTCTGGCAAAAAGATTGAACTAACAACCGTTAGCATCCTTCGCATAGCCAATGGCAAGGCGACAGAAGGTTGGACCGTCCCAAAGGTTACGGGGCAGGATCGATCTATCGATCGATCGTTATACGAAAAAACATAACAATTCAGCAACCCCTCTCGGGGCACGACGTTTTCTTCAAAGCTAGTCCATCACTGCGTCCCAACAATGCGCGTCCCAAGCGTTTATTTAGTAGACCCTCCCCTATCTAGTAGAGGTGCCCCTACTTGTACTTCGACCCAAGACCGAAAGCCAAGAAAGAAGACTTGTTCGGCAGAGAAAAAGAGCTCAAACAGTTTGAAGAAGTAATATCATACGCTTCAATCATCGTCGTAACAGGGCTCAGGCGAACTGGGAAAACGTCCTTCGTGGATGTAGCCCTTTCCACAACCAGTCATCCTCACGTCTTTTTGGATATGCGCGACCTCCCAGTCGTTCCGTCGCAAGCTGAAATGATCCGCAGAGTAGAAACAGCCTTTGGCAAAATGGAAAAGAGATGGTTGTCTCCTCTTTCAGAAGCACTGAAGCACTTGAAGGGTGTCGAATTAGCCGGGACTACGATAACCTTTCAATGGGGAAAGGGAGGCGTCGACCTAGCCGAGCTGTTCGACAAGATAGACACGTGGGCCAAGAAACATAACGAGCATTTCCTATTCGCTGTCGACGAGGTGCAGCTTGTTCGAGGAGACAAAGCACTTCCCCGCCTGTTTGCGAGAATAGCAGATTCAAACCGCAACGTAACCGTAATCCTCACAGGATCAGAGATAGGCCTGCTCTACGATTTCTTGGGGTTTGACGACCCTGAATCTCCGCTGTACGGGAGACACTATGCCGAAATCAGAATGCGCAACTTTGATCCAGAAGAGGCGAAAACCTTCCTCGAAGAAGGATTCAAACAGATCAACGTATCATGCTCAGAAGAGACGCTAGAATACGCCGTACAAAAACTGGACGGAGTAGTAGGCTGGCTCACCCTCTTCGGCGCAAGATCCCGGGACAAGGGCGAATGCACTAAACAGACCGTCGACGACGTGCTCGATGAAGGAGGCAGACTTGCAAAAGCAGAAGCCCTCAAAATCGTCAAGTTCTCCTCACGCTACGGAGTCATACTGAATTTCCTCGCAAAAACCACAAAAGCAGGCTGGGCCGAAACAAAGACGACCCTAGAAATGCGTGAAAAGAGGTCGCTTCCAAGCTCCAGTTTCACTGAACTCCTCAACAGACTAATCAAGGTCAGCCTCGTGGAAAAGGTAGACAGCGAATACCGCATTTCAGACCCGATACTGGTCCGTGGCATCCTTAGAGAACCTTTCAAGGAATAATGACATTCAGTAGACCTAGGTCTACTTAGCAGAGGCACCACTAGCGAAAGCCCAACTCCCAAAAAACAAAAAAGGAAACGATGCCGGAGATTTCGCGACTCAAGGGGCAATCCAGCCTAGAATACGGGCCCCTAGCACAAGATCATTCCACTGTGACAATACAAAAGCTGATGCCAAATGAAAAATCGTCGACAATCAACTCAACCTGAAAACCACGACTTGGAAAAGCAGAAAAAGAAGATTATTGACCACCACTAAGCAAACAAGTCGAATTCTCACCTAGTGTGCGCTTAGTGTTCGCGAGTTTGTCATTCAAGATTGCTTTCCCGTTTTTTTCTCCGACCCAACCTCGCCGCGATGGCAATGGCAATTATGGCAACTAGTGTAGCAGCAAAGATTGTACGGTAGAAAAGGCCCTGATTATCAACTCCATCGTTCAATGAGACGACGGTAACGTCGAATTCTATATTCTCGGCTCCGATTTTTGTTGTGTGGTAGAGGTTGTAAATCTCGAAGTAGAATCTCAGCTCTTTCGTTGGGCCTTGTTGATGGGAAGCTGGCGAGCCGCTCCAGTAGTAGGGGACCTGAAAATAGAAATCAGCTCTCTCATTGGTCTCCAGAGACACCACGGCTGGAGCATTTCCTATCACTGTAACGTCAGATGGAAAGTGAATCGCGACGTAGAGTTGACTATCATGGTTGATTACGTGAAACCACAAATAACCTCCTTCGCTGATGATCTTTGCTCCTTGTATCTCAACATCATGCTTTCCAGGCCCTGGGTTGGGCATGTCAGCAAAACATGCTTCAACATACAGTAGCCCATGAAGAATCACCATCAAGCAGAAGACAAGTGTGACGGATGACTTTAGATTCCTGAACATGGCACATCATGCATGACTACCCGACTGACACTATTAATTCCATGTTTTAGAACACAACGGTACTAGATTCTAGAACCGTAGCGCGCGCGAGAAAATATGTTTTTGCTTGGATATCACCATTAGAGCGCCAGTTCAGCATATTCCTGCCTGCAGAAAGAACCTGTAGTCCCGTCTACAAAGCGCGCGACACGCAGAAAAAGAGGGGTTTTGCGGGGGAAGTTGGGCGTGCATGCGAGTCTTTCACGCTGGATAGAAAAAGAACGGTTGATTATGCTTCTTAACGTTTCTTCTTCTTGAGTCCTGCATGTGGTCTCTTCTTTGGCATGTTCTTACCGGGTCTATCTATGTCCATTGTTTCTTATAGGTCTGATAGGTTAGTGCCTACGATCCACACGAGCAGTCCTGCATGGTGGCATGGACATGAGCGGCATATTCTTAGTGTTTAGGCTAGAATGCTAGCATGTCTGTGTTTTGCTGATGCCCTGCTTTATGGCCGTCCAATTTCCTCGGGTCAGAACCTTGCTACTGGAGTTCCCAGAATCAGAATGAATGGCCTATGCGGTTTCTCATTTCTCCCATTTGGAAGCTGATAACGGATTAGATGACCATCAACTGTCGTTCTCTACCTCTACTGAAACATGCTTTCCCAAGAAATAGTCTAATGGATTGGGAAGAAAGGGAATTGTGCGGGAGACATCGTCACTTGATTGTCAATCCAGCCTACACAGACCTGCATAAAGGACCTGTAGTCTGACCCAGAAAGCGTACGTACGCGCGTGCGTGCTCGAGCCACTTTGCTGCAATGCTCGATGAAAAACTCAGGCGCAGAAGCGGTGGATCAAACGGAGTCGAGACCACAGCATCTTCGCGCGCTATGAAAAAACAGAATGAAGACGGGATCATTGCTTTGGCTTTGGTCTTCTCACTATCAAGTATGCTACTGCTATAACGAGGACTGTCGTTGCCACTGCGAGGGCGTAGGTCATGTTTAGAATGGTGTTCAGCCGATTAGTGAGTGAGTTGTAGTTGTCTTGCTCCGTGTTCTTTGAGGATTGAAGAGTCGCGTTTAACGATTCAAGCCTTCCTTGCAGTTCCAATACTTGCGCGTTCAGCGTGCTGATCTGAGCCTGCAACCCGCTTTGTGTTGAGTTAACAGTTGTGTTCAGGGCTATGATCTGCTGTTGTAGATATGCTACCGTGGTGCTAAGTGTGCGGATCTGGGATGCCATGCTGAGAACGGTTTCGTTCAAAGAATCAAACTGAGACTGCATGCCTGCGATTCTGTCGATTAGTCCAGCAAGTGTCGAATTCAGCGCGTCTAGCTCGGAGCGTGTTTCCGTGAATCTCAGCAGCAGATTCCGATAAGCGATGCGCATCTCTTCGATGTCTGAAGAAAAGGGCGTCATCAGGGGATACCTGTCAATGTTGTTTTGATCAATAATATAGGGAGAATCACCGATCCAATCGTAGCCTGTCTCATTTTGATAGGGACCCCCATGCGAATCTGTTCCATTGTAATCGCTCCAATAGTTTCCGCCTGATACATAGCCATTGTCCCAAATGTTAGCATAAACATTTTTGTCCGTGAAAACCTGTACACCATTATTTATGAAGTTGTTGTGATAAATTCTATTGTTAGAAGAATAGAGGAAGAGACCCCTCCAGTTATCGTTTAGGTTATTGTTCATGATCGTGTTATCGCTGGAATAGAAAAGCGAAACTGCAAAGTCATTTCTCGATATGTTGTTGCTGACAATTATGTTGTCGTTGGAGTTTGAAAGCCTAATTCCATTTCGGTTGAAGATGCTGTTGTTCATTATGGTATTATTGGAGGAGTATACGAATTCGATGGCATAGCTAGTCTCCGAAATCGTGACATCTTCTATTCTCGAATTCGTTGTGTAAGCGAACTGTATCCCATGCCAACTGGGAGTATTTAGCGTTAGGTCTTTGACTGTGACATTCGTGGAGTTTACTATGCAAAGATATCCGACATCCCATGTCGAATCTATGACTATATTTTTCACGTTAATCAGGTACTGGATAGGCTTTCCTTCAACTCTGTTGCTTGTATCAATGTCGTGAATGAAGTAGGGAAGTTCCACGCCTCCTACCCCAAAATTCCATACATTATCGAAAATCGTGTTGCTTCTCAATGTAGTGTTGGAGCAGAATTCCATTATGATCCCATCATAGCATTTCGTAACAGTGTTACCATTCAAGATGGTTCTGTTTGAATAATAGAGATGAATTCCGTAAACCTCACTTGCGCTTACACTATTGTTGGTCAGAATGTTGTCGTCAGAACCTGGTTGAACAATAATTCCGTTTTCGTCACTTTTGACAATGTTGTTCCTTAGGTTGTTCCCGCTTGATCGAACGGATATGCCGCAATCATAATCGGAATTTCCACTGTTCTCCATTGTGAAATCGCTAATAGTGCTGCTGTTTGCTTCCAAGCTGACTACGACACCATTCTTGCCTCCGTCAATAATTGTGGTCCACTTGTCTTCTCCGATAATTGAAACAGTCTTGTTCACATCTACATTTTCAAAATAGGTCCCATTACGCACGGAAATAGTGTCCCCCGGACTTGCAGCGTTTATGGCTTCTTGTATTGTACGAAAGTCCGCTGGTCCATTAGCATTCACAGTCCACACAGCTGACGGGATTGGAACACAGTGGACTCCGTTGTAGTAGGTGCCGATTAGGATATACTTTCCGTTTGTTGAAACGCCTAAGGAGCATATCCTGCCAACGTCGCCACTGGAGTCTTGTAGTGCAGAATATTCTCCAATTGTACTTCCATCAGTAACGCTAAGAACAAAAACCTTGTTTATGCCCCCGACAACCATTTTGCTTCCGTACGGTGAAAATTCCAGAGTACTCGTAGAGGACCACATAACGTAGCCCTCTTGACCGGAAAATGTTCGATTCCACAGTATCTGCCCGTTTGAAGATTGGAAACAATAGACTTCAGCGTCCGTGGTGATTGCTCCAACTTTATCATTGTATGGCGAAAACGCAACTGACTTAATCCAGCTTTCTGCCGCAAAATTCCAAAGCTTGTATCCAGTGCTCGCGTTCAAAAGATAGACATTGTTGTTCGTTGAAGCAACGAGAATCAGTTTGTCATCCGAAGAGATCGTTGCTTTGCTCGAATTCCATGTTCCCTCCGTCTTGAAATTCCAATTGATCGACCCATTTAGAGAACTCAGACAAGTTACCATACTGGCCCCTTGTCCCGCTATCAGAAATTCACCTTTCTTAGAAGATTCAAGAGAGTATACCTGCCCGTGGAGGCTTTGCCCCCAAACTAACTCTCCACTGACGTTCAAACAAAAAACATTTCCGTTCGCATTACCAGCAAACACAAAATTGTTGTCAGGAGAAAAAACCACAGAAGACATGACCCCTCCAGAAGCATTGTAATTCCACAAGACATGACCGTTAGAGGCGTTGAGGATACAGACGTTGCCATTTTCTGAGCCTACACTCACATATTTGTGATTTGGCGATTCACTAAGAGAAACGATGCTCCCAAGAGTTTGACCAGACCTCCAAATCTCGCTTCCATTCTCCAAGTATAAGCAGTACAACAATCCCGAGTTGCATCCTCCGCAAAACACTCGTTCATTGTCGGATGAAACTTCAACCACTTGATACCAATCCGAAACATTGAATATCCAGTTGGCTGAAACGTTTCTGGTCGTCATAACCGCAGATAGGTTATTCGCAAACTCAGGGCTGTCGATAGTCCGCAGAATGCTAATGGATTCTAGGCTCATGGATGGTAATAACACCAAAACTGCCAAAAACAGCGCACGAAATATCTTGACACCTGCTTTGATTCTCATCCTTATACCATCCTAATCACTACGTTTTGAGTTTTTATTACTTGCGGGGAAGAACCTTCTATCAAGTTCTATAGTGTCTCTCAGTCTATTGCCAATTTCCTTCGCTTTTTGTATCCAAAAAGCCTCTTTTCTATCATGTATTTTAGCCCATGCTAAGATTTCATTGCACTCCATGTTTCATCCGTCTTTCTGGGTCTTCTCTGAATGTATTCTCGTTCCAGTTATCTTTTCTTTTAGCCTTATTTGACCGTGGAGTAGTTTTAGCACGCACTATGGATTTTCAATCAGTGCTCTGGATGGGTGATCCGGATTCTGCGGTTGAGTAGCCTTCTTTCTTGCTCACTGTATAAACAATGTCTGCTACGTCTACGATTTCGGGATGATGTGTTATTATCAGCATTTGAGGTATGATTCTTCCGCCTTCTCTGAAAAACGAGTTCAGAATATTCACCAGCTCCTTCCTCCTCTCCTCGTCCAAATGCGTCGTAGGCTCATCCATAATTATTGTCTCAACCTTTCCAGACAAAACCTGCGCAATCGCCAGCCTCAGCGCTATGGCCAAAGCCACACGTTCCCCACCGCTAATCTGATCAATATCCTGCTCCCCACCAGGCCCAATCACACTGATACCATAGTCATCATCAATCCTAATGTCAGAGTAAGCAAGATTAAACCGCTCAAACAAGCCCCTCGTCGACTTCTCAAGCAGCGGCCGGGCCCTAGCCCGAATCACCTTCTGAACCCCATCCTTGCCGTAAGCATCCCTAACCGCGTTCAAAACCCCAATGAAACCATCTACCAGCTTCTTCTCCACAGCCTTAGCCTCAAGACCTCTCAACTCCTCTCTGCACTTTCGGGCAGCTTCTTCAGTCCCTGTCTTGGCCTGCTCCATCCGCACAGTATCCTTCTCAAAATCATTCCTAGCCCTGCTCGTGGTGTCAAACTGATCCTGCGTCTTTCCATGTTCCTCTTCATCATAGCCAAGCTCCTCAATGCCACGAACTATCTCAGAATACCTTCCCCTACAGCCAGACAATTCGCTGGTTGTCTCCGCCACGCTTGACTCGAACTCTGCCTTCCTCTCCGCCAACGGCACATTTCGATCATACTCCCCCTTCTTCTTCCGCAGCTCCTTCAGTTCCTCTTGAGGCTCCTTCGGTTCATACCCCAATCTCTCTAGGACTCCTTGCATTAGTTTGGAAACATCTGCTAGGGCAACCGTAATGGGCTCCATTTCACCTTCGATTTCAGCCTGAGACGGCAACTTATCCAACCGTCGCTTTGCAGACTCAAACTCCTTAGAAGCTTCCTCAAACCCGCGTCTTTCGTCTTCAAGTCGCTCCAACTCTTCATCCAATTTCTTCAGGGCTTCAGCCTGCTTCTCAAGCTCTTCAACCTCAGCCTTCTGACGCGCCACATTACCCGTTGCCTCAACCAGCTCAGCGGCAAGATTCCTGACTCTCTCCGGCTCAATAGCGCCTATCTTCTTTTCTTCCTTTTCAACGTGCTTTCTCTCAGTATTTGCTTCCTTCAAATCATCCCGCAGCGTAGCAAGCTTGGCCTCCGCCTCGCCCTTCTCCGAAGAGAATTTGCCTATCAACTGTGTCAAACGTTCAGGCGGCAATTCCGTCTCACATGTTGGACAAGCTTTCACTTCAGCCTCGCTTGAAAACTTGGACAGGTTTTCGTCCAGTTCCTCTATGCGCTGGCTCAGCACGCTAATGGTTCCGGTGTCCGCATTAATCATTCCATCAAGTTTGTCCGCCGCATCTTGGAACTCCTTCCTCTTCTTCTCAAGAGCCGCCTCAACGTTGTCAACATCCACCGCCTCGCCAAGAGACTTCGAGCATTTTTCCAGTTCCTTCATCAAGTTTGCGCTTTTCTTCTTTTCTTCCTTCTCACACTCGTCGACTTGCTCCTTTGCTCTCTTCAGAGCAACGTCTGCACCCTCATGCTTTCTTCGTTCGCCGGTTTTCTCAGTTATGGCCCTGCCCTTTTCGACGTAAAGCTCATGGTTCTCTGCATTTTCTTCCAGCGTTTTCTTCAATTGCCCTATTTCGCCCAGCTTTTCTTGGAGTGCGCGCTGCCTCAGTTCTTCCTTTTCTTTCTCTGCCAGACCACGCACATACTCATCCAAGAACGGCAGCTTGTTAACATCATCTTCAAGCTTCCTCACCGTTGCCTCAGCCGCAATAGCCTCAGCCAACCTTTCTTTCTCTTTCTCCAACCTACTCTCAAGACCGGCGATCTTCTCTTCGATGATTCCTCTCTCTTTGTCACACTTGTCGAATTCCTTCTTTTTTACCTTCAACTGGTCCAAGGCAATCTGCAAGTTTCTCAGGTCAGTCTCGATTCCAGCAAGATGCTTCCTCTTTGTAATCAGAGACTCTTCCAGTTCCTCCGATTTGGCTTCCTGTTCTCTTCTTTCTTTGTCTATGGTTGCTTTCCGGTCTAAGGCCGTTTCTAGCTCAATCTGCTTCTCACGATACACCTGAATAACGGTCTTTATGCCTTCCCAAGCCTTCTCAAGATCCTCAACCCCAAGCAGCCTCGAAATAAGCTCCTTTCTCTCTCCAGGCCTAGCCGTGACAAGCTTCTCAATTTCACCTTGCCGCACGTACACTGACTGCAGAAACATGTTCTTGTCAATGCCCAAAACCTTCTGGATCTCAGGAACAACAGAGCGCTCCCCATCCCTAGCCAATAAACTCCTCTTGTCGCCTTCGACCCGAAACAGGCTGCCGTGAGCCGATCCTTTCCGCTCCATCAACCATTCAACATCATAACTGATCCCGCCCTCAGTAAAGGCCACCTCAACCTTGCACTTGTTTGCTCGGGAGTTGATGAGGTTCTCCTTCTTCCCACGGTTACCATAATCATTAAACAACGCGAAGCTTATCGCATCCAAGATCGAAGTCTTGCCCGCGCCATTAGGCCCCACAACCACGTTAATACCATAGCCTAAATCAATCACCGTATTCTTATGCGAAATGAAATCCTCAAGCCTAACCCTGTTAAGAATCATTCTTCCTTCACTTTTCGAAAGTATTCATCAGCAACCTTCTTGGCTTCATCCGTGTCCCCGTACCTCAGATGTTTCAGCATTTCCATCGCAAGCTCTGCCACGTTCTCATCCTTGAAATAGTCCCTGACAACCTGATTCACGTAGAACGAGCCAGGCTTCAACTCTGGAAGACTCAACTCCGCCTCCTCAACAACCTCCTGCCTGAACGCCAGAGTCCTATCAGCCAAGGCCTCAGTCAAAGCCTGGTGAACACCTTGTCTATCGATATCTTTGCCCTCGACACGCACATGCAAGATCGGCAGCTTCGCCATGCCCTCAGTCAGCCTCACCACGTC
The DNA here is from genome assembly GCA_963705345.1 of Candidatus Bathyarchaeota archaeon. Taxonomy (GTDB): domain Archaea; phylum Thermoproteota; class Bathyarchaeia; order Bathyarchaeales; family Bathycorpusculaceae; genus DASPTR01. The sequence goes on along the minus strand of OY970072.1, from coordinate 2,152,570 downwards.
CCCAAGCTCCTTCTCAAAATGCGCACAGCTCAGCTTCGCCTCAATCTGCGGCCTAATACACTCAAGGTTGACATCCCTCACCTCAACATCGTCACCCTCAAGGTCCACAATGTAAAATCCTTTCCCAAGCTTCCTCCAACCGGAAATCTCATCTTTCCTGATAATCTCCGAAGAACCAGGATAAGCCAGCTCACCCTCACCAAACGAAGCCTTTATCCGCGCATGAAGATGCCCCATCGCCACATAACTGAAATTCCTCGGAACCTCGTCTAAACTGAGCTCGGACCCGAACGGGAAAAACTTGTCAATACCCTCATGCAAAACAAGAACCCCAACCTTGCCGTCCAGCTGAAGAGCTCCAAGCTTCTTCAACTCCTCCACAAGCACCACACGATAAGCACGGCTCAAACTAGACAAACCCGCAACCAACACGTCCTGACCGCCAACATTCACCGACTGATACTCCGCGTTCGTACTGACGCCGAGGACCTGCACCTGATCACCAAAAAGCACATGCGGCGCCACACCCCGACTCTTAGGCCTATCATGGTCTCCCAACACAGCAAAGAACTTCACCTTCCCATCCAGCTTCTTCAGAAACTTCTTGAAGGCAAAATAAGCCTGCGGCGTAGGCCTAGGCGAATCAAACAAGTCCCCACTGTGAACCACAATGTCCGCATGCTCCTCAAGAATCTTGTCTCCAATCTCCTCTAACGCATCGTAGATGTCCTTCTCCCGCTCCTCCAAGTTATACTGCTTATACCCAAGATGCGTGTCAGCCAAATGGGCAAGCCTAACCATACTACTGCTTCTCCTCTTTGTCCGTGCCCAGGAACCCTTTCAATTCATCTCTGAGACTCTTGCTCTGGTTCTCAGTAGTCTCTTCCTTCGCCTTCTCAACTGCAGCCTTCATCTTGCTAATGATATCTATGTCGCTTCCGCCTTCCCGTGTCCTGCGCTTCTTCACCCTTACCATCACCGGAGCCCTAGTCATCTCCCCCACAATCACAGCTTCGCCCGTGCTAAGCCCAGGTAAGTCGTTTAGCAGAGTCTGCCCAAGGCGCTCAGAGCTTCTGGCAATTGCCTGTTGATCATCAGGATTAGTCATCCTCATAATTATCTGGCTGTTGCACTGGCTCAAAGCATCAGGATGTATCTTAGAAGGCCGCTGCGTAATCATAACAAGAAACACACCAAACTTTCGACCCTCCGCCGCAATCTTCTTTATGATCAAGCCTGAATCAGTGCGACCCTCAGCAGGAATGAAGCGGTGAGCCTCTTCCACGAAAACGAAAACAGGATATTCAAACTCGCCGCTCGAGACTCTGTCATAAACATCAGACAATATTCTGTAGGTAATGTAGTCTGAAACTCCATCGCTCAAACCTGAAAGATCCACAACAGAAAGGTGCTCAGGCCTCAGCATCTTGTCTATGCTTGTGGAAGCGGCAGTGAATACTTTCATTCGGGCTATTCTCTTTATGTATTTCTGAGCTGCCCTAGCACCGCCGATTACGCTTGCATTAACGCCTTTCTCCTTCCAGCCATCAGCCTCCCCCAACTTTTCCAGCAAATCCTCGGGCTGAAAAACAGTTTTCTCAGCCTTCAAATACTCAATTGCCTTTTCCACACCGCTCACAATGTTAGCAAAGTGCTCGCCTATCCCGGAAATCAACCGTATCTCATCAACGTCAAGGTCTGAAAAACAAATCTCGTAAGGTTCAACTTTTCCAACCTCTCCAGCAGAATACCTTCCCGTGCTTACTGGATTCCTGAACACTGTTATCCTATCAGAAAGCTCATGCCTCTTTCCCGCAACGTCTCTTCCCAGAAACACATAGTCCGCATGCGGATCCAGCATAACTATAGTGCCGCCCTTCGCAAGCAACTCATCAGCGATTATGCCTGCAAGATACGTTTTCCCAGAACCCGTCTGCGCAATGAGAGCCAAATGCCTTCTGAAGCCCTTGACCGACAACGCAACAGGAACCTCGCTACGAGTAATCAAACTACCCACTCTAATCGCTTCTTCCTGAGGAAAAGAGTAGAACTTCTCAAGCAACTCTGTCGGCGCAATGTACACGGGCTTGCCAGGCATCACCGCCTTCTTCGGCAACTGCAGCTCGCCACTCTCAGTCAAGAACCCAAGAACCCTTGCCTTTCCCCAAACCTTGCTGTCCGCCAGACCTGACTCAACGATCTTCTTGATAATGTCAAAATCCAATTCCTTCGTCAAAGCCTGACTAGCCGAGATGACTCTTTCAATCTGCGCGACCACTTCAACCTGCCTAGGCTCACCATCCAGCTCCTCTTCAGAGTAAGTCATCAAATACTCCCACCGCGACGGCATATCACCAGGCTTCGACGAAAAATAGAACTCGTTAGAGCTAGCTTCGCCGATTATGACGCCGACTTCTTTAAGGGAACCTGACACGCCTATAACTCCTCCCACGAATTATCTTATCCCCAAACAACTTCTCCATACAAGGGAAATAGATGTTATCCACAGTTCTCTTCTTAAGCCTCACTCTCTCATCCACATTCTTCAACCAAAGGTTATGACAATCCAAACCGCAATAGCCAGTCGCCAAAACCTTCAACAAACCCTCCAAGTCAGGAGTCACAGGCTTGGGCCAACCAACATCCGCAAGCGAATAATCCCAGCAGGGCAAGTCAATCCTTATCGGCGAATCCCTTCTATCAAGCAGGATATAGAATGAAACGATGCCTGGAAACTTTGGTATGTCAGCTACAACTTCAGCAGCCTCTTCCACAAACTCTTTGCCCCTTTCTCTGAAAGTGTTTGGGAAATTCTTTCTGACATACTTCTTTGGATTCGCCCGCGACTCCTCCAGCCTTCTCGAAAGCCTCGGCGAAGGCCCGAGAAGCAAAGGCTGAGTATAACCCAACGATTCAGCGAAATTCATGACTAATTGATAGTCAGGCCTAGAACAAGCCAACTCATTCAAAATCAACTGGACTGTTGCCAACTTTGCACCGTGCTTTTGCCTAAACTTCTCAAACTTCTGCAGTCCAAAGGCCGCATTGTCCATAACTTCCATAAAAAGAGGCTTAAGTCGTCGAGCATCGTCGTCATCAATATCGATTTTGTTCAGTTCCTCCTTAAACATCAAGTTCAGAAGGTAATCACGGAAAGAGGTCGACCTACTTTCTTTGGCAACTCCCACAAGGAGAACGTGATTCTTCTTGCACAGATCGAGTAACTCCCTGTAAACCCTGAAATAGTCAAGAAGTATGAGATGGCCTTCTTCAATCTTCGACTCGATGGGAACATGCACAAGCCTGCCATAAAGCGAACCATCCACTAGAATTACGGCGCAGCCAAAACCCTTCTTCAACGCGTCTGCTGCTACTTGGAATTCAAGCATTTCCATCTTGACTGAAATGAATTCGCGCTCTGCAACAGAACCGCCTTTGGTGAAAAAAACGTCGCTTTCAAGCCTCTTCTCTTCACTGTTCCTGCAAACCGCCAAAGACCTAACAACATAGAAGACTCCTCCTGTAGAAAGCAGGTTCGTATAAACACTCGAATCCACAGCCATAACGCCAAGTTCGCTTGGATTAACCCCAAGTTTCACAGGATCATCAATCGTAACCCACATCGAACCAAAATGGCTCTTGAAATGATCCTTCAATGGATTCGGCGTGCCCTTGAAAACCTTCTCTCTAATAGACTCTTTCTTATGAACTACAGATGCAGCAAACTCGTCAAGAAACTCAGGCATATGCCCACCTAGACGTTACTCAAAGACATATTGAGGCAGATTATGGATAGGATTTGAATTTAAACATATGATAGATCCTGTGATGAGACCAGGGCTGTTGCCAAGAAATGTGAACCCTCTGGCTTACTATAGCTCATTCGAGATCAGCGAAGAGGCGCAACTACAACTTGCTCTCAACACATCCAGAAAGCGTCTGAAAGCTAGCGTTACTTCTTGAAGCCTTGCTCCTTAGACGACCCAACGATTCCTAAAGGTTTAACAGTTATCTTTCTTTCCGGATCCTTTCTTGCATATCCGAGTATGAAGGCTTCTTTTTTGTGTTTCTCTATAAGCTGTATCGCACTATCAACATCCTTTTTGGGCAATACTATGCACATGCCGATGCCCATATTAAATCGGCCGTACATCTCTGCGTCAGTCACGTTTCCATATCTTTGGATGAGCTTGAAGATCCCCGGTGGCTCAGGCAAGTCTTCAATCACGTAGCCGTAGCCCTTCCCTACTCTGTTAAGGTTCAAGAATCCTCTGCTCGTTATGTGAGCCATTAGTTTGATATCTAGATTCTTCTGAAGCATCCTGAGAACTTCAGGCACATAGATGTACGTAGGCTCTATCAGCTCTTCACCAAGAGTGCGACCGAGTTCATCAAAATGCCGGTCAAGATCAAAGTGCATATTCTCGAGCAAAATCTTCCTTGCCATAGTGTAACCGTTGCTATGTAATCCTGAGCTTGATATTCCAAGTAGAACGTCGCCCTCTTTGACCCTGTTCCCATCTATAATGCTCTCGGGATCAGCAATGCCAACGCACATTCCAACAAGGTCCAGCCCTCTATCTTCTCTTATTCCACGTATCATCTCGGGGACGACAGCAGTTTCTCCCCCAACAATGTTTATCTTAGCGATTTCTGCTCCCTTCTTGAGCCCAATAGCAACTTGCTCGATCGTGTCCGGGTCTGGATCTTGAATTGCTATGTAATCCACAAAAGAAATCGGCTCTGCACCTATGCAGATAATATCATTAACGTTCATTGCAACACAATCAATGCCAATTGTGTCATACTTCTGCAATAGTTCAGCTATGAATATCTTCGTCCCTACTCCGTCAGTCTTTATAGCGAGTGCTTGGCGTCTGTTGAGCTGAACTAACCCTGCAAAATGCCCGATTCTTGCAATACATTTCCCTACACCTTTGCGATAGCGGAACGTCTCTTCGAACAAGGGTATTATCCGTTCCATCGCAATGTCTTCCTTCCGCATGTCAACACCAGACCTAGCATAAGTCATCCCCGATTTCTGTGGCACGGCAGGCGCCTCCTCCTTCTTCATTGTTTCCAGCACATAATCCTCCATTCTTGCAGTTTTATGCGTTTCTGTTCTCCTCAAAATTCCCTTACCTTAACCTTCTATTTTTCTGAGTTCTCCCAACCTCTCTTCGTTGGCAAAGTGCACTTGCGCACTTCTTAGATACTTCCTGTATCAGTTTGTTCTTTGTAATGTCCTCGTTCTCTCTAATTACGCTGATTATCCCTTCAGCTATCTTTTTTCGTGAGGATTATGCACTTTGTGGTTGCTACGCCAATATCGTTTGCCTCCTTCCTTGCTGAGCTGGCCTTCGGCGGAGATTTAGAAAGGAAAACCGCTGGCCTGGATACGGCGTATTCTCTCTGGTGATGTTTGCAATCACCCTCGTGTCAGGTCCCCTAACGGTTATCTTTGTGACCTCCTCTTATCGAGGACTTCTTTAGCGGAGCCTATCGTGCAGTTCCAAATCTTAGCTCCCGTCGAGGCGTTCAAACAATAAGCGTTCCCATCATCCGACCCCACGTAAACCTTGCCATTGACAACAGTGGGAGAAGACTCAACCGCACCCAACGTTGCATAACTCCAATAGTCTATTCGTGTTTGGGCGCGTAGAAATTGAATGACCAGTGTGCTGCGAGTCGTGGCGGAACATCGGCCAGTCTTCAACGTCAGAAGCAACTGCCACAGCCACAACCCCGAAAGCCAGCGCAAAGGCCAAGAGGCCGAAACCTAGACGCCTGGCACACCTTAGCCTGAGCGACCGCACAGACAATCATCTCCCCTTCTCGTGGCTAGCCTTCGCGGTTTTTTTGATTTAGATATTCCGTTGCCCCCGGCATTTTTGTTCTCCGCAATGTAAACTGAAATCTAAAAACACATCGGGCCTGAAAAAGGGGAAGGTGCGGGAGATTTAGCCACTGAGGCATCAGCTCAGCCTTGACTACAGGCATTTTTAGCTTTGGGAGCCAATGTATAACAGCTCTTTCTCCCTAAACATTTCTCTGCTGATCACGCTCTTCCGTGGGAATAGCTGTATTGCCACAGCTTCAGTTTTGCATATACCTTAATATGGAACCAAGTGTATTGAAGGGGTAGGTAGGATTCTCGTAGAGAAGAAAGTTGACAAACGAGGCTTTCACTGAGTTTTGTCGTCTTTTCTTGAACATTCTACTGAATGAACGTGAGGTGAAAACTATGGAATTAGTAGAGAAGCAAACAAGCAGTCCGCCGCAATCGTGGACCGACAAAGTAGAGAGAAGGCGTTCGCCTAAAGTAGATTTTAGTTTTGAATTGAGATGCTGGTTGCAGCGTGCCATACTGGAAGCAGAAAAGGGCAAAGACTTGAACAGGAAGAGACAGTTGCTAGGTCTTCTAAGAGAACTCTAGAACTGTCAAAACCAATTGTGCACATGCATGGATTTGAGACGCGACCTGCAAAGGGCCCCACAATCTTCGCATATCTTGAACCATCGATTCTTGTCGGTGTTTCCTTAAAAAACAAGATGCTTTTTGGCAAATTTCTGAAACTCGTTTTTTGTCTCTTATTGGATTAAAAAAGGAAACATACGGGTCTGACTATTTTTTGTGCCGCATGATTCTTTCATGTCTTTGCGTCTTTCTGCGCCATTCCCGCTTCTTCTGTGTTTTTATGAGAGCCCTGCCATAACCATGCCTAGGGACGTTTTCCCCGCGGAACTGATTTATGTTTTCGTAGAAGACCGTGAGGTCTATTTGACTCTGTTGGAGAGCCGTGATGTTCTGGTTTAACTGTTTTCTGGTTTCAGGGGCGGTTATCTTGTCAAAAGTCTCAGAGTAAGCGAGATAGGCAGCGTGGAATTGAAAGCTAGATGGGTTATCGATTAAGAGTTTTTCCGGCGACGTTGATTCCGTATTTTTGGGTTCTTCGCTCATGCTTTTCCGAGCTTCTGTACTAGTACAGAATAGAACACTTGCCTTTTATAGATAACGTTTATTGCCAAATATATGTGGCCTTAAGGCGCGCGTTGGCATGCGACCAGACCCGAAAAACGGATTTGCACTTGGGGGTTCAAGACTCTCTTGTACACTAGATTAATATAGTCGGCAACGTACCTTGACGTGGTAGTTGGGATTTTCGAGAGAAAAGATCGGATTCACGCCAAGTGCATTTCATTTTTTCTCTTGTTCTTTCTGACTTATCTCATGAATTGGAACGTGAAGGTTTGGGGAAAAGAAAAGTCATTAGCGAAGAATCCTTGGAAAACATGGTGTTGCCAGCTGGAACCGACACGCTGGGCATTTCAGTGAAAATGCTGGGTTTTGACAGGATCATGGTGAAGTGCCAGGACGGCAAAGAACGATTGTGCAGGGTTCGAGGCAAGCTGAAGAGACGAGTATGGATCAGAGAAGGAGACATCGTCTTGGTTTCTCCTTGGGATTTTCAGTCGGACACACGAGGCGACATTTTCTGGCGGTACCGGAGAAACCAGACTGAATGGCTTAGAAGCAAAGGCTACCTCACGATGTGAGAGCAAGACGTGAAGCTAAACGTCGAACAGGAGCTGGTTGAATGCAGACCAAGATTCTAGCCCGTGCGCGTGCCGAGCGAGGTTGGACTTTCCGAGGTCGCCCTAGGGGTAGATATCACTCTTACTCTGACACACGACTCCTTGAGTACCTTGCACAGGTTTCGCTTAGACACGAAATTGACTTGAACGGATTTTTCGACAAGTTTGTAGAAGCTTGGAAGAATCGGAAATCCACGTGTAACGGACTGAGGATTGAATGCCGCAGGAAAACGAGGGATTCCGCGATTTTTCTTATAACTGCAGACTACAAAGTGGTTGGGCAGTTTCCGATACCCGAATATCTTCTCAAGGAGACTGAACCACTCAAAGAGTTCGGATACGTCATCGCACGCGCAAAGAGCCGCTTGATGAAAGAAAGAGGAAGCTTGAGACCAGCGTGCCTACGAATCAAAGACTTGAAGGTGGGAATGAAACGAGTAGATCTTAGAGCGAGGGTTACAGAGATCTCTGAACCTAGGTTGACGTTCACCAGATTTCACGAGTATGCCACGTTTGCAAAGGCAGTTCTTCTAGACGAAACAAGCACCATCAGACTGACTCTTTGGAACGAACGGATAAAACTGGTCTCGGTTAACGATGTTATTCAAATCAAGAACGCCGACGTCATTGTGTTCAGAGGAGAACGCCAGTTGAGGATGGGCAAAGATGGGGAGTTTCTAGTTCTTGACAAGAATAGCACAGGCACGCAAGGGTTGCAAGAGTGTCAGGGAAGCTTAGCTAACAGCACAGGATGAACCCCGAATTATTGGTCCTTGCCTTCATGAGCTTCTTCGACTTTGTCCACGTACCTGACTTTGGAGAACAGCCAAGAAAACGTCAGTATCAATATTCCTGACGCCGTGCACGCCAGAAAAAGGTTGGCCGTACCCATCAACCCTGCTACTGCTCCTGAAAGCAGCATGCCGACCGGTGTTGCGGCAGAAGCCAGCGAACCGAGAACCGAATTCACCCTGCCCTGCATTTTCATGGGAACGACTGTTTGAAAGATCACGCTGATCAGCACGTTAGCAGGCGCGAGAGCAAATCCTATGACCAGCCCGCCCAGTGCCATGAACCAGAACTGTCCTGTCGGAGTGAGAGCCACCAGAGCATACCCTAGAAAAACAACATATACGAAGAATATACTTGTGGCTATTTTCCTCTTGAAACCCTTTATCACCGACATCATCAAGCCGCCCGCGAACATTCCACCCTGCAAGAAAGCCATTACGAAGGCCAAGGCTTCAGCCCCTCCCAGATGATCAAACTTCAAGTAGTAGGGAAGAAGAGTGGACAAGGGAGCGAGCAGGAAGTTCAAAGCCGTTGCCAATGTAGTTAATGGTATGAACCCTCTCGCCTTCTTGATGAAGTTTAAGCCTTCCATAAAATCTCTGCTGAGAGAAGACTTCTCCTCTTTGTCCCTCACAGGCGGTATCCCGATCAGAAGCAAAGGAACCAGAGCAATCACAAAAGTGGCAGGATCGACCCAGAGAATTTGCTCAATCCTTGCAAACGCCAGCAGCAAAGCCCCAAAGATCGGACCAACCATGTTAACTGCGCCATTAAGAAGGTAATTCAAACCGTTCACACGGCTTAGCTTGTCTTCTGGAACCATTAAAGGGATAATAGCGCTCACAGCCGGAGAATGAAAAGCTTGACAAACTCCTCTGAGGGCGATCATCAGCAGGACCAGCCAAACTGAAATATGACTCGACCAGAACAAGAAGATCAACACAATAGTAGTCAAGGCCTGAAGAAAATCGAATATGACAATCACCAGTTTTCGGCTCCACCTATCCACCAACACGCCGGTCAGTGGCATCAGAACGACCATAGGAGCCAAACCGGCTAAAGCAGCAATTGACAAGTAGGCGACGCTCTGCGTTTCAAGAGTTATCCACCAAATAATCACGAACTGCACCACAGACGACCCCAACAGAGAGACCTGCTGACCTCCAAAGAAGAGCAGATAGTTTCTGAATGTTAGCGGATTAGCCCGAGCTTCCATGCAAATCCCCTTTCCTGCACACTCACAACAACAAAACACTGGTCACTCTAGTTAGGTGTTCTGCGCAAAAGTGATCATCATAATGGTCAGACTGCTCAACCAGTCGATACGCAGAACACGCCCTTTGCTAGAACCAGCGAGCACTAGCAACAAAGCATTTAGCTTTGATCTGCACCTTCTTGACGAAGGACGATTCCTGTGAAGAAAAGAGACATTGTATGGGATCTGTCCGAAATATTTCCGAACACCACAGATCCTTCTGTTCAGAAAGCCATTGATAATGTAACCAGAATAACGCGGGGCTTCGCGAGAAAATATCAGCATAACATCAAAAATCTCTCAGCCAAGGATTTCGCAATGTGTATTGAGGAGTTTGAGGCCTTGCAGTCCAAGCTTGGTGACCTATCATTATTTGCGGAACTGTCGTTCATGGCTAACATGATACTGCCCGACACTCAGTCGCTTCACGACAAAATCACCAAAATCGAAGCAAAACTGGGCAAGATGCTGGCGTTCTTCGAGCTTGAAGTTGGGAACGTTGTCTCTGAAAAGCCTAAGATCATTTCTGATCCGAACTTGGCAAGCTACAAGCACTTTCTGGAGAGAATCAAGAGGCAAGCTGCGCACCAGTTGTCTGAAGTTGAAGAGCAGTTGACTATCGAAAAGGATCAGTTCGGAGTGAAAGGCTGGGAAGAACTGCAGGCCTTATGGCTTAATACTCGCATGTTTGAAGTCGAGGTCGAAGGCAAGAAGAAGACTCTTTCGTACGGTGAAGCAAATGGCTTGTTGCCTCATCCTAACCGGGGCACGAGAGAGTCAGCAAACAGGTCAATCTACGGCCTGCTGGGAGAACAGGGTGAAATATTCTCGTCGGCCCTCAGAAACATCTGCAATGACTGGCTGAACGTTTGTGAGAGAAGGAGACACGATTCGCCAATGGGTGCAAGCCTAATATCAAATGATATTAACCAGAAAACGATCGAAAGCCTGCTCAGAGCAATCGAAGATCACGTTGGTTTGTACCGAAGATATCTGAAGCTGAAAGCTAAGATGATGGGGCTGCCAAAACTCGGCTGCCACGATATAATTGCTCCACTGCCCAAAATGCCTCACATGCAATTCGACTATGACAAGGCAAAAGTTCTGGTGACTAAGGCTTACAGCAAGTTCGACAAAAACTACGCTTTTGCGGTAAAGGACATGTTTGCCAAAAAAACACCTAGACTCTTCGCCAAGATTCGGCAAGGCAAACGGGGCATGGTGTGCATCCTGGTACAGCGGCAAATCTGCTTTCATCATCAGCAGCTTCAACGAGACATTGCATGATGTCTTCACTCTTGCTCACGAGCTTGGTCACGCAACACATGATTACTATTCAGAGCGCAGCCAATCGATCCTGAACATGAAGATTCCCATGATAGTGGCTGAGACCGCCTCGATATTTGGTGAACTGCTACTGATCGATCTTCTCCTTAAAGAAGCAAAGTCAAACGAGGAGAAGAAGGCTATAATCTGTTCAGTTCTTGACGGAGCAGGAATGACCATCTTCCAAGTAACCGCTCGAGCATGGTTTGAACTGAACCTATACAACGCGATTAAGAAAGGAGAATACCTGAACTACAAAACAATATGCAAATACTGGACTGCAGCCAGAGACAAAATCTACGGAAACTCAGTTGAATGGTTCAACGAGATGGAAGCAGAATGGACGATGAAGCCCCACTACTACTTGGCCAACTTCAGGTTCTACAATTACCCATACGTCTATGCCCAACTGTTCGTCTACGCGCTCTACCAAAAATACCTCAAAGAAGGCAAGAGCTTCATTCCTAAATTCAAGAGAATCCTCAAGGCCGGCAGCAGCATTTCTCCAGTCGAAGTCGGCAAGATTGTCGGTCTCGATGTCACCGATCCAGACTTCTGGAAGCTCGGAATGAAACAGTTCGAATACTTCATCAAGGAACTAGAGAAAATCGTCAAGTAGACCAACCACGATAATCCACAGCCAGAAAGCATGCGCGTTTTCATAAATTCAAAAATAGATGGTATTACGTGATTCTTACCCTATTTTGCCTGAAGCATTAAAATCCAATAGTTGAATATGAGTCCCGCACTTTTTGCATTGTGTTATCAGCTTCTCCAAGCAGTTACCTTTCATCACCGGCTCCAAGATTGTGTATGCGTTTTCTGTTTGATCATCAGGGGATATCTCAACCTGGCATTCGGGGCATCTGAAATCTCCTTTTCCCCTTATCTTTGTAGAGTCAATTGTGTGGAACCTGATTCCGTGCATTGCCATTACTCTCTTGTTTCACTATGGCTAGCCGAATGCTAAAGACCGGGTCTACAAAAAACTCGTTTTGAACCAAGCGCGCGTAAAGCAGTTAATAGGGGAAACAGCAAGAGGCAAGCAGCCAATAATAGGACAAGCCCTGATGCGTGTTTTCAACTTTGGTCCTAATGTGCTGTACTTAGACGAGTTTTTATTGATTGCCAGACTGTCCATGAGGAATCGCTAAATCTCAAACTTGTCAAGAATCTTTGTCTCCTTTTCCTGGGTTATTTCAGCCAGAACATGAATGTAGTTTCTTAATCCGGAATTTTCGATTCTTGGCTTAAGCAGTTCGTCTATCTGAAAGATTCCTGCTGAGTTTGACATCGTTATCTTGATTGTGACTGGCGTTTTGTCGCCTTCGTGGATGTCCACCTTTTCAATTGAAAGTGCAGAAACGGAGTGAATGTCCACCTTTCCTGCTTCGAATGGAATCCTAGCTCTTCCCTTCTCCATATCCAACGCATCGGCAATACGTACGATGCCTGCCTCTACCGTCAAGGGTTTTCGGGGGTCTTCATGAGAAACTATAGCATGCAAAACCTCAGAGGAGATTATCGTACGCTCTTCTTCAGAATAGATCTGCTGCAGATATTTCTCAATGAAACCCGAAGCCAATAATGCACCATACAGTTCGTGCCCTTCCCTCGCAACCACCATGCCAAGATCATGAAAAATTGAGCCCAGAACCACCACAACTTCAGCATCCTCGTTTTTCATGCTGTAATTCTTAACGATGCTGGGCACAACCTTGTTATCAACCAATATTCTAAGAAGTTTCAACGCTGAATTGGCAACTATTTTCACATGTGTTGGACCATGATCTGTAAAACCCATGCGGTCGATGGCCATTACGTTTGCACATTTCCATAACGTTTGCAGCCTCACGTCTTTCTTGACACAGTCAATGACATGCTCTAGCTTGTGATTATTCCGAAATGGTATGTTGAAAACATACGACACTGCATCTCACCCCCTCACTGCTAGTGTGTTCCATGATTGTTATGAAGATTTAAGCCATTGCTTGCTTATAGATGTCGATGGTTGGAGGTGCTGACGTTTAATTATTGCTTGTTTTTTATGATAGATGTTGTCGGTTCTTCCTTCATAGCCAGCCCTGCTGCGAGTACAATCACGCCAGCGATTGCCGTTACAATACCATGAGGCAATAACGGAAGCAAATATTGAACATCATACACGAAAATTCTATGCAACCAACTTTCAATGTGAAGGCTAAATGGAGTGACCATTCCGCCAACTATCAACAGAATGCCAAGACGCTTCACTTCTTCCTTTCTCAAACCCACATCACAACATTCTACGCACTATCATGGCCACGCATTTCCATTTAAGACCTTTCTAGGCATTTTATTAAACGCTTAAAGCTTCTATACTACGCTTGATGCTATAAGGAAACACCATTCAACAATGAGTGGGATCTATGTCCATAAGACGAACTTCGCCTCCCTCCACGATTTCCTTGTTTTCGAGCATCGCATATAATAAGGAAGGAGCAAAGGGATTCCCGCCCCCGAGAATAACAATCTTTTCTTTAGACATCCCACGCCGATTCAACGTACCCTCTTACTAATAGAAGCCTATTCCCATTAGAGTGTCACTATGGTGCCGCTGTGTTCAAAAGCAGGGCAAGTCCGTCTTCGAAATCTTCTCTAATATCATTAATCGCTCGCTTTCAAATAAACTTGTACGCAGAAAACCTACATATGTAGATTAGTAGAACAGGCACTATCATGTAATCATCGGCCGATTACCACTTCAACACGCGATTGTGATTGACTAATTCCTGTCTATTGCCCTCTGCAATGCATCGACAACGTTATTTTTTCCCATTGCAAGCAAGTATGGACCTAACCGTGGCCCCTGTGGAACGCCGATCAGAATCGTGTACAGGATTTTGAAGAAGTCTCCTGGCTGGAGGCCATGCTTCTTCGCTACGCTGAATATAGCGTTCTGCATCTTTTCAGCGTCATCTACTGCCTTCAAGGCTTCGATCAGCCCCGTCACTGCCATCTTCTCTGCGCTGGAGAGGCTCACGGCCGTTTCTCTTATTTCCTCAAAGTCCTTTATCCAGTTAGACGCGTACTCGATGCGTCTTTTCAGGCCTTCATCAAGTCCCTGCCCCTTCTGCAAGTATCCGTGGCTTTGAAGCTTCTCTGCTATGAACGCCTCTTCACAGCCTTTGGGAGCCATCTTGGCCAAGAAGGTCAACAAATTATAAGGTACGTGGATGCTCGGTTTCGACGGAGGCTTCATCGCGTAGCAATACACATATAGACCGCGCAGCTTGGTCAGCGTCTTCTCATCCTTGGCCTTTTTCACACCGAAGTATAAGTCCTCTAGCTCGTTGAGCTCATTCATGTAGGGCGGGATGTCGGTTACGTCCAAAGCTCGGGCCCCAACGAACCTCTTCAGCAAGAGCAGCATCAGAGACTGCGGCGAACCATACTTGAACCATGTCTGGGGTGTGAAGACCACGCCTGCCGACTTTGAAAGTCTCTTGCCACTTTTATCCAGAAACAACTCATATTGCGCGTGGGCAGGTGGTTCCCAATTGAAAATCTCCCTGCAAATTCGATCGTTAACTCGCACGGAGTCAGCTACTTCTTTTCCAAACGCTTCAAACCTTATGTCTAACGCCTTCCACCTAACTGCAAATTCGCCCTTCCAGCTGAGCTTACCTTCGCCCCTTCGGTAATCTGCTTCGCCCTTGTGCCCGCAGCCCTCAAGCCACCTTCCCTTGACCTCCATGCCCTCACAAACGTACAAGACCCTCTCTTCCTTCGGCAGAAACTCTGTAGCCTTGGTCGTGTAAATGCGTCCACAGTTCTCGCAGACAGCAAAATAGGGCAGGGCTTCAAGAAACTTCTCTTGGCCAACCTCCTCCTTCATGATTTCGCCTATCTTCTTAGCATTCAGCAATATCGTCCTAATTTCCTCGTTGAACAAGCCTTTTCGGTAGACTTCTGCACCTGAAATGAACCTGTACTCTATGCCGCAGCCATCAAGGGCCTCACGAAGCAAAAGCGTCATATGTTCTCCGTAGCTTTTGTGACAGCCATATATGTCCGGGATATCGGTTACAGGCTCCCCCAAATGCTTCTCCAGAGACTTCGGCAAACCGGCAGGAACCTTTCTCAACCCATCTTTGTCATCAGCAAAAGCGACCAGTTCAGAGTTGAAGCCCTGCTCCCTGAGCGCCAACGTAACTGCAAAAGACCTTGCGGCATCGCTCAAATTGCCGATGTGCGGAAAACCAGAAGCCGCTATACCCATCTCAGTCCTGATCAAATCTAGGCTTCGGCCGAGCCTTCGCTCTCTCTCAATAACTTTCGCGGCCATCTTGTCATACCAAGTGCCGAGGCCGATTATCTCTTTGCTCATTATGAGCCCTGATCTCCCATAGCATTGGCCTACCTGAAAATAAAAATGTTACACTGATCCGGCCTCTTCACAGCATCTGGTTGGATTGCGATCATTATTTCGAGCGTCTAGCGTAGATGCTTCCTTCTGGCGTGCAATAACAAAGAGAAAGGGAGACATGAAGCTACTTGATTTTTGCTCCGCAGTTCGGGCAGAATTTGGTTCCTGCTTGTACCTCAGTCTGACATTTTGCACATTTTACAGTAGCCTGCAGGGGGTTTCCACAGCTAGAGCAGAATTTTGCCCCCGCAGCGTTAGCGGTTCCACACTTAGGACAATTGACACTGCCTGCTTGCATAGGTGCACCGCAGTTACCGCAGAACTTGACCGTCTGCGGATTCTGGAACCCGCACTTCGGGCACACCACCATCGTCTGCGCTGGAGCTTGACCTTGCTGCTGCTGGAACAAAGGCGGAATTATTACAGTTCCAGCTCCGATCGCTGCTCCCGAACTCTTGCCCAGACTTTCACTTGCCTTCTGAACAGTTTCCATTCTAAGAACCTCTTGGGCACCTACTCCAGTTTTTATGTAGAACAGTCGGTCTCTCCACTCGGGGGTTGTGTCTAATCCTTCAAACTTCACTTCAATCAGTTCAAGACCTACCCTTGAGAACGCGTCGAAAAGGACATTCTTCGACAAAAGGCTCGTCTCGTCGAGTTTTCCGTAAACGTCCGCTAGCGAGTACTGACTCAACGTGTCGATAAGCCTCTCGTTGAAGTACCCTCTCAGGAAGTCTTGCAATGCAGTCGTGTTGAAAGCTCCTTGTCCACCGACTACTTCATTGACGAAGAGGTTTACCTCTTCTACTCTGAACCAGAATCCTCCGAAGAACTTCAGAGGAGCCATCTCCTTTGTTTGGCCTTGTGCTCCGAACTTTCCTTGGAATTGCTTCAACGAAACAAAGATGATCGTCGATCTGAACGGGACCTTGTCAAACCCCGCAAGCTTCGAGAAGAGTTTCGTCAGCAATGGAAGGTTCGCGGTTGATAAAACATGACGCCCAGCCTTGAAAACATCGTAAGCTTTCCCATCCCTGAAGAAAACTGCCGCTTCGTACTCGTGGACGATAAGGTTGTCTCCCCAACCAATCTCCTCATTCGGGTATTTCCAAACGATATCCCCTTCACCTGCTCCTACCCACTCAATAACTTTTGGCATTCATCCTTCACCTCCTTCCTAACGCGCGATCACCCTTCCAATCCTCTGAGGACAGTCGTTCTCTCGTCAATAAACCTGTCAAGCTCCTCAACCTTTGAGGTCAGCGCATCCATCGCTGTGCCCCACTCTTCTGCGCCAGGTTCAATGCTGGCTACTTTTTCAACGTCAGTCCTTATTGATTCGGCTTTTTCTATCAGACCCAAATCATGTTGTATGACAGCGTCGAGCTTGTCCTCCCTGACCCTGACCGCGTCGAACATTCCGGCGTATCCTGCGACTGCCCTGTCTATTCGTTGAGTGACCCTGTCAAGTCGAGATGTGAGTGCATTAAGCCGGTCGGCATCTTCGCTCGAGAGTTTCTGTACGGCTGATTGACTTGCAAAACGTCTCCTAAACGTGGTTTTTGCCGTCTTGAGCTTATTCACCGCTTCTGTCCGGACAAGCCTATCGCTTTCTCGTCTCATCTCTTTCTCTTTGTATCCCCTGTATCCGGGCACGTATCCCATTATTCTCTCCAGAATCCCTCTGTCTTCGCGAACTTTTCCCGTATAGTCTTTTCCACTCATTTTCTACCCCTCCAGTAAGCAGCCAGACCTATAACTACAAGAATTATTAAAAGAATTCCGAAGATAATGATTGGGTTTACCATGGTATAGAGTGCTGAAACCATAGCAATGGCAAACATTACGGTGCCCCACGCCAAATAGTACGTGGAGTCTCTGCCGGTCGCAAATGCATAGATGATTGTGTATAATCCGAAGGGACCGAAAATCCAAGCTGGGATGTTAAGAGTGTTGAAAGCTATGAGTGACGTGCTGTATACTACGGCCGCAACGCCTATTGACACAACTAGAACGGCCAGAGAACCTGCACCATAGCCTAATGATCTACGACCTGAACCCTCAGTTTTCATTTTGATCTTCACTCTCAATTTCGATTTATACAGGAATAGGTGTTACTTTTAAAGTTTCGTCAGAGTATTCAGAAGCCCTTTACGGGTATGCCGCCCTTGATTATGCCTCCAGTTGCTCCATCCGCGAACAGCTGGTAGCTTTCGCCCTTATAATCATACCTCACAAACCATATGGGGGCATGCAGGTAAACAACATGCTCAACCTCAAAGTCAGTTTTCATCTCAATGATCTTGTCTATATCCTGCTGAGACAGGAAACGATGTTGCGCTTCAATCTGCTCTTTTGCGAGTTCCACAGCCTCGTCCTTGTCAATTTCACTGTTCAAGACCTTGGCAAAACCCTCAATTCTCCTAAAATCATACGAGATCTTCCCTTCTAGGGGCACGTTATAGTCTCGCGTCGGAAACTCTGTCGCCTTCCTTGCCAAGACAAGCCAATCATAATCTTTCTCGATTTTTCCTTCTTTGACCACTGCCGGGGCTATTCGTTCAAAAACTCCTTTGTAACTGCTTTTGGCGTCCACGGACACAACCCAGAACGGCAGGTATATCAGGTTCTTCTCGCTGATTTTCGCCTTTTTAGCCAGATCCTGAGGCTTCAGAAATCCTTCTCGCATCCATTCTCTAACAGGCTCTTCGATCTGCGTTTGATCATACTTGTTCAGCAACAAAGAGTGCTCAAAGTCGAAGGTTTTTCCCGTTTCCACGACAACTGTGTAGCCGCAGTATTTGCATGTGGCCAACATTTCGCCTGGCTTGAACTGTATGGGCGCGCCACAATGGGAACACTTTATCTCATCAACTACAGACATTTGTTCATGCCTTCGGCTTTTCCCTCTTCAATATTTCTCTTGCCACGATGACGCCTGATGCTGAAGCTTGAATAAGCCCTCTTGTGACGCCTGCCCCGTCGCCAACGGTGAACAGGTTTTGAATCTTAGTCTCCAAGCAGTTGCTCAGTTGAAGTCTTGAGGAATAGAATTTCACTTCTACACCGTAGAGCAGCGTGTCTCTCGAGTGTATCCCAGGAGCAATAGTGTCTAATGCCTGAAGCATCTCTCTGATATCTGAGAGATAACGGTACGGCAGTACAAAGCTCAAGTCGCCCGGAGTAGCATTCTTCAACGTGGGCGTTACCACGCTTCTATCGATCCTTTCAGGCGTTGATCTTCTTCCTGACTCCAAGTCCCCTAAGCGTTGGATTATCACCCCGCCACTGAGAAGGTTTGAAAGCCTAGCAACGTATTTTCCGTAGGCTATAGGCTCCTTGAAGGGTTCAGTGAAAGACGTTCTGACCAGAATAGCAAAGTTGGTGTTCTCAGTCTTTTGCTCCGCATAGCTTTGACCGTTAACCGTCAGGACACCATCATAAGATTCGGTTATAACCTGCCCATAAGGTGCAACGCAGAAGGTTCGAACCTCATCATCAAAAGATCTAGAATAGTAAATGAGCTTCGGCTCATAAAGAACATTTGTCAACTCTTCCATAATAGAGGCCAAGACCTCGACTCTTATTCCGATGTCAACCGGGTTGTTGAGCGTCTTCAGACCTAGGCTTTGCGCCTCCGTTTGAAGCCACTCTGCCCCGCTTCTTCCTGGCGCCGCAATCACGAATTTGCCGAGAAACTTTTCACCGTCAACGGTCTCCACACCTTCAACAGTCCGGTCCTTCACTATGAGCCCTTTCACATCCGTCTTGGGCCTGAAATCAATCTTGCTGTTCAGTTCCTGCCGCATTTTCCGCAGAGTTTCAGCACACCATTCGGTGCCCATATGGCGAATTCTCTGACGAATAAGCTTCAAGCCGGCTAACGATGCCTTCCGCTCAATCTCATCTATTCGTTCAAAGTCTCCCCCATAAGTACGCTCAGTCGCACCAAATTTTCTGTACATGCCATCCGCATAGTTCACGAGTTCCTTAAGCTCTTTCGTAGTGACGTACTGGTTAAGCCAACCCCCCACCTCAGTTGACAATGTAAGCTTCCCGTCACTGAAGGCCCCTGCCCCTCCCCATCCAGACAAAACTGTGCATGGATCACAGTGCACGCATTCGAACCCGCGGCTTGATGGGCATTTACGCTGATTTATGTCCTGTCCCCTGTCCAACATGAGGACCTTCAAGTGGTTTCTCGCAGTAAGTTCAAGAGCCGAGAATATGCCTGCGGGACCGGCGCCCACAATTATCACGTCATATTTCAAAGGGCTTATCCCCTAAAGACCCACAAGATCATGTCACAACTGGCATATATTCCTAACGAGCAAGCCAACGTTGAAAACTGCAAAAAATCACTTGCCCCTAATGGGGACAAGGCACAGAAACCTGAGAGCCTTCGAACTGTTGTTCTTGAACTGATGCTTCTCGTTTGGCGCGACGAAAACCACGTCTCCAGTCTTGAATTTTCTTTCTTTGTCTTCGCCGACGACGACTCCCTCGCCCTCCAAGATGAAGACTTCATGTTCCCAAGGATGAGTGTGCAAAGGACTGTTTCCTGAAGGCCCCATTTCGAACAACCTCATAGCGAAGTTCGGAGCCCCCATTTCTCCAGTAATGAGCCATCGCACCTTCAATTTAGACGCGCCTTCGTCCGCATCTTTCGCTTCAACATCCGTGTACGTGAACACTCTCATTCAATTCAACCCTCTTCAAACCGAAACCAAGCAGCTAATCCTTTATCGCTTCTATGAAACTCATCACATTCCACAATTTTACCCTAGTGTACTGCGGCATGTTCGGATCCTGCAGAATCTCATCCATAAGCGAGATCGCGTTTGAAGCTCTAACAGCAGGAGTGTACTCAGTCCCCTGCAAAACCGTAATGGAGTCCTTCGCTGCCCTCCTAATGTTTCTCGGCGTCGTAGTATCCTCAGCAACCTGCCCAAGCACGGCGATTGCCTGCTTTATCCGCTCGTCATACTCCTCCATTTTCTTCTTCCTAACCAAGTTGACACCCCCAAAGGTCCTCGAAGTAACCTTGTTATATAAGCCCTCATACCTATTTACTTTGGGGTTTTAAAACTTGTCACGAAAAGAGAAGGAAGAACCGCACATCAGGCGAATGGCAGATTTGCTGCGCCAAGGCTCAACCCTCACAGAGCTAGCCTGCCCAGCGTGTTCCTCCCCACTCTTCAGGCTAAAGAACGGAGAACTATGGTGCGAAAAATGCCAAAAAAAAGTCATAGTTGTCAAACAAGGAGAAGAAACCTCAAGAGTGACAAGCTCCATGGCCCTGGACAGCCTTGAAACCACACTATTGGCCAGAGTTCAGGAAATACAGAGCAAAATGCAAAACACAGAAAACGTGGAAGAACTTCAGAAGTTGGGCACCACACTTTCTGGCCTGCTGGAAAACATGGAAAAAATAAGAAAAGTCAAAAAAGCATAACTGAAGACCTGTTCATGCTTGGCTTGTATGAAAATTTCCCTGCAACAATCCACAAAATCGCACATTTTAACACACTAAGCTCAAACAAGAAACTACAACAAAGGCTCACGGAAGCTCTTCAAAAACTGAACACTGAAACTCTCAGCCTAGAAACAGTCACCGATCCATCAATTCCGAAGGGCACAGTAAATTTCGAATTCGGAATAGCAGAAGCCAACAACTTCAACTACCTAGACAGTGAAGAAGCCATTACACTCGTGAAAACGATAAACAAAAGCCCCTTGGAAATCATGGACTTCTTCTGCGTCGCGCAATATCACAAACCGCAAAAGGAGAAAGCGACTCGCCTAAGATTCGACTATTACATGCTGCGTTTCACATTCCACGAAGGTTCAATGGACACGGTCGTATTCCATGAAAGAGGACCCAGGTACATGTCACCCGAGGACATCGTTAACCTCATCGTCAACAGGGTTAACCAAGGGTCCTTGAAGAAAATGTTGAAGGAAGCTTACTAGCAGACCCTTTCCAAAAACGCCAAAACAGCTTTTAGAATATCGTCGGCAACTTTCAGTTTCGATCCATTTCCTTCAACCGCAAAAAGCTCTCCTTTCCTCACAAAATTCAGGTATACTTGCCGCACTTTTCGCTGCGTCTCCAGATTCTCCATAACGGATCTTCGAGGCTTCAATCTTTGGACCACAATTTCAGGAGACACATCAATGAAGATTGCCAAATCAGGACGGACAACGTGCTCATTTATCTTTTCGATCCAAGTCAAATCCACTCCAGCCGCCCCCTGGTAAGCCAGAGATGAATAGACATAGCGGTCAGAGATGACGAGTCTTCCTTCATTGACCTTGGGAAGAACCACGTTTTGCACATGTTCAAACCGGTCTGCCGCAAACAACAGGGCTTCAACGATGCTTGAGCCGCGTTTTTCAGCATGCAGACAGTACTGCTTGATGAACCGGCCTATCCTTCCACTGCTTGGCTCAGCCGTGTAGACCGCACCATAGCTTTTCCTCAGCCTTCTTGCAAGCAGTTTTGCCTGCGTAGTCTTTCCGCAACCGTCCAATCCCTCAATGCATATAAAAAAGCCCTTTTGCCGCATTATTCTCATCTTCGAAGCTCAGGACATTAGGCATTATAAGACCGAAGATGAATTAATAACTATTTAACGGAAAGCTGGAGAAGACTGGAATGCCCAAGAACTATTGGGGCGAAATAAAAGACCCCGTGCATGGTTACGTCTACATAACTGAACAGGAGAAAGAGGTTATTGATTCCTATCCAGTCCAGAGACTGCGCAGGCTACGTCAGCTAGCAGGCTCAGAATACGTATATCCAGGAGCAAATCACACGCGTTTTGAGCACTCGATCGGAGTCATGTATCTAGCAGGCAAGGTTACAGAGAACCCTAACGTTTCACGACTCATTAACGAGAACGAAGCCGAAACCGTCAAGATCGCAGCGTTACTCCATGACGTCGGCCACGGTCCATTCTCACATGTTTTTGAATATTTGCTCGACAAAGAACTCGGCAAGACGCACGAAGACATAACTCAGTGGATAATAAGGAACAGCGAACTGAAAGACACGCTGCGACAAAACGGTTACTCACCGGAGCAAGTTGGAAAGCTAGCGACGGGCAAACTTCACAGGCCTAAAAAGGCATTCTTAGACCAGATCATAAGCAGCGCAGTAGACGTTGACAAACAGGACTTCATCGTGAGGGACACGTATCACACTGGGGCGGAATATGGATTCATAGACATTTTCCGGCTAATCCATGCACTAGACGTGTTGGACGAAAACCTCGCAATAGACCTAGGTGCACTTTCAGCCCTCGAATCCCTCATAATAGCCAGAATGGAATCATTCAAAAGCATATACTTCCACCGTGTCGGCAGGGCAGCCCAAATAATGCTCGCCAGAGCAATGGAAAGGGCAAATGACGATCTGGGACTAACGCGCTTCAAAACGCCAGAGGAGTACATGACCATGGATGACTACAC
Source organism: Candidatus Bathyarchaeota archaeon (assembly GCA_963705345.1). Lineage (GTDB taxonomy): Archaea > Thermoproteota > Bathyarchaeia > Bathyarchaeales > Bathycorpusculaceae > DASPTR01. The sequence continues at coordinate 2,129,720 of OY970072.1, read as the reverse complement.
GGTCTGGACAATGCTCAAGAACTGCAGGAAATCAGCAGAAATCATAAAAAACCTTGAGAGACGAAAAATGCTCAAATGTGCCTATGAAAGAACCTTCTACGAAAGAGACACTATGATTTCAAACATTTTCAACCGCGAAACCCACAGAAGACAACTCCAAGAAGACATCGCGAAAAAGGCAAGAGTCGAAGCTGAAGCCGTGATAATCGACGTTCCCACAGTTCCATCTGTGCCCTATCACCACACAGTACTACTAGAGCCCATGGAAATCCCCGTGTTCTACAAAACGCAAAGCGGCGGCAAGGTTCCCCAGCGACTGAGCGAAATCTCAAAGATCTTCGAAACCCTCACAGGCTTCATTAACATACTACGCGTTTATACTGACGAAAAAAACAGGGAAAAAGTCCGCCAAGCATCATCAAAAATTCTGGGCGAAATTCCCTCAACAGCAAAAATATCCTATTAGAGTGCGTAATATGCACATTATAACCTTAAAGGGCCGAAGCATAGTTGAAGGACACTGCAAAGCAGAAGCGCTGGTTTCGACAAAGCCAATAAGCTTCTTAGGTGGCGTTGACCCAGCAGACGGCAAGATCATAGACAAGAATCACGACCTATGCGGACAATGCATAAAGGACAAGATCCTATGCTTCCCACACGGGCGCGGTTCAACAGTCGGCAGCTACGTGATGTACTCATTAGCCAAAAAGAACCTAGCGCCCAAGGCCATAATCAACCAAACTGCCGACCCCGTCGTTGTAGTTGGAGCAATAATAGCGGATATCCCAATGGTTGACCAGGTCGACATCAGACAGATCAAACTAGGCGACCTCGTGGAGGTCGACGCAGCAAAAGGCATTGTCAAGGTCCTAGAAAGAAGAGGAAGGCAAACATGTACCTGACAAGAGAGGAAGAACGCATCTATGATGGCGAATACGGCTGGGCCAACCAGAAATGCATGAGAATTCTTGTCCGCCTAGGCGAACTGTTCGATGCAACAAAGCTAATCCCAATAAGTTCGGCTCACGTTTCAGGAATTTCATACAAAACCCTAGGCGACGCGCCTGTTGAATATTTGGAAGCATTAGCAAACGCTGGCGGAAAAGTGAAGACGAAGGGCACACTGAACCCGCAGAGCTTCGACCCAGAATACTTGAAAAACAAACTGAGCGCAGACCTGCAAAAGAAACAATCAGGCATTCTCAAACAGTTCGAAAAAATGGGGTTCACACAGTCTTTAACGTGCACGCCGTACTATCTGGAAGAGCCGAAGTCTGGCTCTCATCTTGCCTGGGCTGAATCCTCAGCTGTTGTCTATACCAATTCTGTTCTTGGAGCATGGACAAACAGGGAGGGCGGACCGAGCGCACTTGCGGCGGCAATTATCGGGAAGACCCCCAACTTTGGGATTCACAAACCTGAGAATCGACAGGCCGGAGTTCTGGTGGAAGTTGACAAATGCATGAAGAATGAAACAGATTTCGGCGTCCTAGGAATATGGTTGGGCAAAATCCTAGGAGATAAGATACCAGCGATTCAAGGTCTACAAGGAGCCTCAAGAGACCATTTAAAGCAGTTAGGCGCGGCCCTAGCGTCGACGGGTATGGTTAACATGTTCCACTGTGCAGATGAGAGTCGTCCAACAAAAGTGGAGGCAGAAGACAGGATAGTCGTGAAGACTGAAGACATAAGAAAGACCGCCGAAGAACTGTCAACGGCATCAGAGAAACCAGATCTCATCTTCATAGGATGCCCACACTGCTCACTAAGCGAGATCAGGCGAATTGCAGACCTGATGGAAAGCAAAAAAGTAAAGGCAGGAACAGAGCTCTGGGTCTGCACATCACATTGCGTCAAGCAGAAAGCCAAGGACTGCGTCAAAAGAATAGAAAGAAGCGGAGGCCACGTGCTGGAAGGAGTATGCACAGTTGTTTCATGGACCGAGAAATTGGGAATAGAGACCATCATGACAAACTCGGCAAAAACAGCCCACTATGCTCCAACCCTAAGCAGAGCAGGGACTATCCTCGCGTCGCAAGAAGAGTGCTTGAAAACGGCCCTCAGACGGTAAGCTTTATTCGAACGAAAAGATACTCTGCATGATACTTCGGGCTTGAGGGCTCCGGTAGTATAGCCCGGCCAAGTATTCCGGCCTTTCGAGTCGGAGACCCGGGTCCAAATCCCGGCCGGAGCACCACAACTCTAGACCCAGCACGCGCTATTTTACCACTCTGCGGATTTCGAACACGACAGGATTCTCTGCGTCAGGGCAAGCGTTGCATATTACGTCCTTGTCCTTTGCCCATGGAAACTTAACACCATAGCGCATCGCATAAACCTTGGGAAGCAAAACCATTAACGCGCTGTAGCATATGTTTCCTTTCACTGTTTTACCGTCAAAGACTATTTTGTCGCCGACCTTATGCCCTGCAGCGCATTTACCTTTTTTGCTCTTCACAGACACTTCGACAACTAACATGCACTTTCACAACTCGCATCTGAGTCATATTGGATATTTCTTTCTTATGAAGATGACTATCCAACCGGCCCCATTTTTTCGCGCGTCGAAGTCTAGCTGGTCACAAGGGGGATTGTGCTTGAAGAGACTGTGGTTGCACCTAGATATCATTCCTGCTGCTCTTAGAATTCACGCAAAACTCATATACAGGCGGGTTCTATCGAATACTCTTCCAAACCCATGGCGATTAAAAATGACAGAAAACCTACTTACAAACTACAAGAATCTGATGGAAAGAGCCAAAGAGATCAGTGTTTTCCTCTCGACTGAGGGAATCATGCAATGGGACATGGAAACAATGATGCCGCCGAAAGCAATTGGCCTGAGAAGCGAGCAGCTTGCATTGCTTAGTGGGATACAGCACAAAATGGAGACTTCCCCAGAAATAGGAACTCTGCTCAACGCCATTGAGCACCACAAAGACTATGATAAGTTGGATGTCATTCAGAAAAGGAACGTGTACCTGATCAGGAAGAACTACGATGAACAAACAAAACTTCCTGAAGAACTCGTCAAAGAAATGGCGAAGCAAAACGCTATAGCAATAGATGCTTGGAAAAAGGCTAAAGCTGCTAAGAACTTTGCAATGTTCAGGCCTGAGCTGGAAAAGAATATTGAGCTTTCAAAGAAGGCCGCAGAGATCCTCATGAAAGTGAAGAAGACGGCCACACCTTACGACGCGTTGGTTGACATTTTCGAACCAAGAATGACCGCGAAAGAAATCACCAGAGTTTTCAACGAACTCAGAGAAGGCTTGGTCTCCCTACTCAAAAAATGTGAAAAATCCCCGAAACAGCCAGACACTAGCTTTCTCAGCCGAAAAATTCCGATAGACGTACAACGTAAAATAGCCATTGCACTAGCTGAAACTGTTCAGTACGACGTCACATCGAAGAACGCTGGGGGCAGAATAGACGAAACTGAACACCCATTCACAAATGGCTACTATGATGACGTACGCATAACAACACACTACCACGAAGACATGTTCGCCTCATCCGTATTCTCAGTGCTGCATGAAGCTGGACACGCCCTCTACGAGCAGGGCCTTAACCAGCAGTGGATGTACCAGCCAGTAGGCACAGGCTGCTCTTCAGGTTTACATGAGTCTCAATCGCGCTTCGTGGAAAACATAGTTGGCAGATCACGAGAATTTTGGGTCTACTTCATGCCAAAACTCAAGGAGCTAACAGGAAAGGCATTATCAGACTTGGATGTGGACAAGTTTGTTCACGCCGTGAACCAAGTTGAGCCCTCAAAGATTCGCGTTGAAGCAGACGAGGTTACGTACGGACTTCACATAATCGTGAGATTCAACATTGAACGAGACTTGTTTGCCGACAAGATAACGGTGAAGGAACTCCCTGAAATATGGAATCAAAGCTACAAGGACTACCTGAGCTTAAAGATTGAAAATGACTCTGAAGGCGTAATGCAGGATACTCACTGGGCAAACGGCTACTACGGCTATTTCCCAAGCTACGCTCTAGGCAATATCTACGGCGGACAAATACTGGCGACAATGGAAAAGGACATGCCTAACTGGCGGAGACAACTTGAAAAAGGCAACTTCGCCGAAACGAAGCAGTGGCTTGCTAAGAACGTCCATAGCCAAGGAAACCTGTATGATCCACCAGCTCTCATCAAGAAAATCACCGGAAAGGAACTGACCGTAAAGCCATACTTGGATTACCTAAATGCCAAGTACTCAAGACTCTACGGTTTCTAGCTTCCTTCTTTTTCTCAAAGCACCGTAGACATCCAAAGCAGCATAAGCAATGACCCCGCCAACCAGCATAAACACCCCCGCCCATCCAAAAACGGCATCGTATGCATTACTCCCATACAAGAACAAAACAATCCCGAGAATTACGACAAGCAAGATCACAAGATCTCTTATTGACATGTCGACCACATCCTCAGCAGGGCTTACGCGTCAAATATGCTCCTAAGTATATAGACTTGTCGACCGCCAATCGGAACTCCCACACCATGACAACATTTGTAACTATGCATCCGCCGCAACAGTCGGCGACAAGCGCCGAACTCTGCTACCACCATGACAGCAAAACGACACGATGCTGTAGGCAGACCTGCTGACGTGCGTAGGTGAACCCAATCTCCGACACTTTTATATACAAGATCTGCAATGTAGGTTCTCAGGTGACAATAAAGTGTCGGAATCTGATGTTAGAAAGCCTGCAAGCAGAGAAGAACTCATCACAGTTTTGTCGGAAGCAGCAAAGAAAGCAGTCGACACCCGCAGTTACACAAGGAGCAAGCCGACAGTTTCTGGAACCGCCGAAATGCTTGGAATACACAGAGACACTCTTCACACGTGGCTCAAAGAGTTCAATGTCGATTTCAAAGAGATAGCAGACTCGGTGCCGACAGCCACAGAGGCTGAATCTGCCGAATCAAGCGGAAAAGCATTCCTAATTGGCGAAGCACTTGTCGGAGAAGGAAATGAAGTCGCACATATCGATCTTCTGATAGGCGACAAATGCGGCCCTGTGGGCGACGCTTTCGCAGCCGGGTTATCTAATCTATCGGCTGGACACACGCCACTTTTGGCTGTGATAAGGCCCAATCTTCCTCCTAAGCCTCACACACTGCTTGTGCCAAAGGTTACAGTGAAGAATGCTGAAGACGTAGGCAAGATATTTGGACCTGCACAGGCAGCGGTTGCAAAGGCTGTTGCCGACGCAGTGGAAGAGGATATCATTCCAAGAGACAAGGTCGACGAATGGGTCATAGTGTGCAGTGTCTTCATACACCCAAAGGCAACTGATTTCCACAAGATATACCAGTATAACTACGGAGCAACCAAGCTAGCATTGAAAAGGGCCCTGTCGAAATATCCGACACTTGAGAAACTCTTCTACGATAAGGACAGAGCCAAACATCCAATAATGGGATTCAAAGTGCCGCGCCTCTGGAGACCGCCATACCTGCAGATCTCGCTTGACAATCCAGAGCTAGAAAGGTCCAAGAAAATCATTGAGCAACTTCCCGGAAGCGACCGGATAATACTGGAAGTTGGCACACCGCTCATCAAAAGATATGGGACCAGAATAATAAATGACCTAAGGCAAGTGGGCAAAGACATGTTCATGGTGGCAGACCTTAAGACTCTGGATGTCGGAAAAGTTGAAGTGGACCTGGCCTATGACGAAACTGCAGACGCAGTTGTGGCCTCCGGCCTAGCACCAGCTGAAACGCTGGACGCCTTCGTCCACGAAGCGAAAAGACTGTCCATATACGCCGTCGTAGACATGCTAAACGTGGAAGACCCCGTCAAGAAACTCAAAACTCTCAAAGAGTTTCCAAACATAGTCGTCTTGCACAGGGGAATAGATCAAGAAACAGGCAGAACGCTTGGACTTGATCTTATCCGGGAAATGCGGCAGACATTCAAGGACAAGAAATTCTTGATAGCAGTAGCCGGCGGAATAGTACCAGAAACAGCAAAAGAGGCCCTGCAAAAAGGCGCGGACATCATAATCGTCGGAAGATACGTGACGCAGTCAAAGGACATTGAGCGTTCGGTCAGAGACTTCCTCGAGTCAACACCCGAAATGCGAGAGGACGTAGACCTGTTCAGAGTACACGTAGAGTAGCCCGATCCGCGCGCGATTCTCCACAACTCATAGAAGTTGAGTCGCCGTAAGATCTTTCCACATCGCCTCGGATCGCGCGCGGCAAAGAAAAGACGGGCGTGCTTTTTCGGTCAGAAGATCTTGAAGGCGGCATAAGCCATGAAGAAAGTTATGCCTGCTGCGATGAACACGTAGATGAAGCTGGCTGCCTGTGCGGCGATGAACGGGCCAATGAAGGAACCGCAAGCGCTGCCTATGCCTACGAGAACGTTGAATAGACCTGCCTTTCCAGCTGGAATTAGCTCCATAGAAAGCGAAAGTGTGTAGACAAGGAACATGGCATTGACAAATCCCATCAGAACCAGAATTATCACAAGCGATATGGCTCCGTACATGGGACTAAGCCCAACTATGGTTGAGAGAAGCAAGAAGGAAAGCAGGCTTCGAAAAATCACAATTCGGCCGATGTTGGCCTTTCCCTCGCGCCCTTCAGAGTGTCTGCTCGCTCCATAATAACCGAGTACTCCTCCAGCAGAGTTCAAAACAAATACTGCAAAGACTAGGCTTGAGGAAAGCCCTGCTGACTTGACAACATTCGAGACAAAAATAGGCATAGGTGTGAAAAGAATGCTCGTGGCCAATGAGAAAAGAACTAGACCGCAACAAAAAGCGTTTATGTTTTCTCTTTTTAGTCTTTCATTCACCTGTACTCCATCCAGAAACTTGGAAGCCAGCAAAATGCCGCGATATGCAAAATCGGTTGACTTCTCTATGCTCACTAGGCTTCTTTCAAAAACAAGAAGAGGATCAGCCACAAGCATCAGCGACAAGCCGAAAGCAACCAGATTCAATCCACTGCACAAGAACAGTGTGGATGCTGGGGAAAAACCATAAACCGAGGTTAAGAAACCCAGGATTAATCCAATAAGCCATCCAGCTTCAGTAAAACCTTCATAGAACGCAAATGACTTCTCCCAGTCAGGTCGGGAATACAATTCGGCTATCAGTATGTTCTTCGGTGGCTCATGAGCGACATGTAGAGACGCCATTAGCGCATAGAGCAGAATCAACAGAAGAACGTTCGTCGTCAAAGTGAACAGATAAAGCAGTATTGCACACGTTGAAAAAGAAAGAAGTACAAATCGTCTGTACCGTCTTGTTTTGTCGCACAGGTATCCCCAGAACATTGAGGCCGGAATTGCCAGAAACAGGGCGACTGCAGACATTATTCCTATGTCGAACAATGACCCTCTAATGGCCTCGGACACCACATATAATGGAAGAAAGACAGATAGCAGGCCGAAGCCCATTTCATGGAAGAAGAATCCCAGCCGCCACATAGCCAGAGAACGATTTCAAAGCGGAATTAAAGGTTTTGGCCCCCTATGACCCGATCTTCCAGGGCTTCTACTCCCTTACAAATCCTAAATGGAACCCTTTTTTTCTCTGTTTTCTATTTGTTCACTTGATATGACAACTTGCTGAGCTTTTGTTTAAAATTCTCCCTTGAAAACGGCAAGAGAAAGTGGTTAAATCGTGAAATCTCCAACTGCAGAGTTAGCGGCAAGACCAGCAATTCTTAATAGAGAGATATTCGACTTTCATACCGCTACTGGAGCGTTCATCCTTAATGGCAAAATTCAAGTTAATCGTTTCAGACCCGGAAAAAGGAACTTCAAAAGCAGTTGAGCTCGAAGAGACCCGAGCCGCGCCGCTGATCGGCAGAAGAGTAGGGGAAGTGTTGGACGGGTCAATAGCAGACATGCCTGGAAAAAAAGTGCAGATAACCGGTGGTTCAGACAAGGACGGATTTCCAATGAGGCCCAGCGTTCACGGCGGCGTCCGACGAAGAGTAATACTAAGCGGAGGAGTGGGCTTCAACCCTCAAAACGAAGGAGCAAGAAGACGCAAAACAGTCAGAGGTAACGTAATAACAGACGAGATAGTCCAAATAAACCTCAAAATCGTCGAGAAGGCAAAGCCAAAAGAGGAAAAGAAGGCAAAAGAAAAGAAAGAGAAACCTGCAGAGAAAGAATCACCGAAGGAAACTCAGGCGCCCGCTAGCAAGGCATGATGGCGACCCAAGGCTTATTAGCTCCACGAGTTTGATCCTTTCAACAACTTCCAAAAATTGATGGGAAAACAAAGTATGAGCAGCGAAAAGAGCAAAACTTTGCCGAAACAGCCTGAAGTGAACATTGGCACCATGGGCCACGTTGACCATGGCAAAACAACTCTTGTACAGGCATTAACAGGCGTTTGGGCATCAAGACACAGCGAAGAGTTGAAGAGGGGAATCACAATAAAGCTTGGCTACGCCGACATGCCCATCTATAAATGCCCAAACTGTGAACCGCCGAAGAACTATTCTACACAACCCGTATGCCCCAACTGCAATTCAAAAGCAACCTTCGAAAGGGCAGTCAGCTTTGTAGACGCACCGGGCCACGAAGCGCTGATGGCAACCATGCTTTCAGGAGCAGCGATAATGGACGGAGCGTTGCTCGTCATAGCAGCAGATGAACCTTGCCCCCAACCGCAGACAAGAGAACACTTGGCAGCCGCAGACGTTATCGGTATAAACAACATAGTCATCGTGCAAAACAAGATAGATATTGTTGACGAGAAGAGGGCACACAAGAGCTATGACGAAATCAAAAGATTCGTCAAGGGAACAGTGGCAGAAAAGGCACCCATCATTCCGGTTTCGGCGCAGCATGGAGTAAACATAGACGTTCTGATTCAAGCCATGGAGCAGTTCATACCAACGCCGAAAAGAGACGAAACAAAGCCCCCCCTAATGTACATTGTCCGCTCATTCGACATCAACAAGCCCGGCACGCCGATTGATAAGCTGGAAGGCGGAGTAATAGGCGGCACAGTAATTCAAGGAAAGATTGCGATCGGAGATCAAATAGAAATCCGGCCTGGAATACCCGCCGAAAAAGAGGGAAAAAGCAACTACACTCCACTAATCAGCGAGACCGTCAGCCTGCAAGCCGGAGGCAAAAGCGTGAGCGAAGCCCATTGCGGAGGCCTAGTGGGCGTCGGCACAACACTGGATCCATCAAGCTCCAAAGCAGATGGCCTAACAGGAAACATCGCTGGAAAACCAGATATGCTTCCGCCGACGCTATCAGAGCTAACGATGGAGACGCACATCCTTGAACAAGCCGTCGGAACAAAAGAGCTGACAAGAATCGAAGAAGTCAGCATGAACGAAACCCTACTCTTACACGTTGGCGCCGCAATTACCGTCGGAAAAGTCGCCTTCGTAACAAAGGACGCAGTGATGGCAAAGCTTACCCGGCCAGTCTGCGCACAGGCTGGGTCAAGAGTTGCCATAAGCAGGAAAATAGCAGGCAGATGGAGACTAATAGGATACGGACTGACAAAATAAGCATGTCAAAAACGCCGGAAGCAGAGAAGAAAACCCTGAAAGTCATCTTGGACTCAAATGCCTTGTTCGTCCCGCTTCAATTCAAAATCGACATTTTTCAAGAACTCAGAACGTTGCTGAATAGGAATTTTGAGCCAATCCTGATCTCTCCGGTCTGGCACGAAATCGAAAGAATGGCCAAGACAGGTTCCCCGAAAATGCAAAAGAAAGCCGCCTACGCGTTGGGACTTGCTGAGAAATGCAAGTTAGTTGAAGTAGACGAAGCTGGTGGTTCTCCTGACGACAACATAGTCAAGGCGGCCGATGAAATGCGTTCCCCCGTATTCACTAACGATATAAAGCTGAGGAAGAGGCTAAGAAATATAAATGTGCCAGTTATCTATGTGAGGCAAAAGTCACGCTTAGAGATTGACGGGAGGTTATGACCTTGTTCAAACTTAAAACGCAGGAAGACACCATCCGCATTCCACCTGAAACCTTTGGTAAACCTTTGGAGGCAGTTGGACACCAACAAGTTAAGGCAAAATACGAGGGAATGGTCAACGAAGAATTAGGTTATGTTATCGCCGTCACGGACGTGAAAGTGAGCCCCACTGGAAAAATAATTCCAGGCGATGGGGCAACGTACCATAAGGTATCCTTCTCCTTGTTAACATTCTATCCTAGAATTCAAGAAGTTGTAGAGGGCGAAGTTGTAGAGATAGCTGACTTCGGAGCCTTCGTAAGAATAGGCCCCGTCGATGCATTACTTCATGTTTCGCAGCTCATGGATGACTTCATTTCTTACGACGAGAAACAAGGCGTTCTGCTCGGCAAAGAGACAAAGAGGAAACTCGTGACTGGCGACCAAGTCAGAGTACGGATAACAGCTGCCTCGCTCGGCAGAGCTGGAAGCTCTGGGAAGATAGGCGTAACGGCCAGGCAACCCTTCCTAGGCAAGCTGGAATGGATCGAACACGAGACACAAAAGATAGCAGAATCGGTTCAGAAGAAGACGCCTGAAAATGCGCCACAGAAGAAAGGCGAAACCAAATGAGTGAAAAAGCCTGTCCAACATGCCACTTCCTGACCAAAGAAAACATCTGCCCCAAATGCAGGGCAACCAGCTTAAGCGACGACTTCAGCGGATTAGTAATAGTGTTTGAACCTGAAAACTCATCGATCGCCAAAGCCATGAACATCAAAGAAAAAGGACGCTACGCATTAAAGGTCAGATGAAATGGCCACTGCGTACACCCTCACGCCCGAATTGCGTGCAAGGCTAAAACAGCCGCTGGGCACACTTGTCCGCGGCTCCTTTATCGAAACGATGAATAGATTCAGAGACTTGCTGAGAGAAGAGAAACCACAGTACATAATATCCGTGGGAGACACGGTTTCAAGGAACCTTGAAAAAAACCATATTCTTCCACGGCTGTCAATCATAGACAACAAGGCCATGAGAAAGAACACGCGACCTTTCACATCGACAGCGGAAAAGACCGTGCACGTCAAGAACCCAAAAGCAACGATCACAGACGAAGCGATAACAGCAATCAGAGACTCTTTGAGAGAAGCCAACCGCGTCAAAATAGTTGTGAATGGGGAAGAAGACCTGTTAGCATTAATCGCTGTCCTGTATGCTCCGGAAGACTCGTTTGTGGTTTATGGCCAACCTTACGAAGGGATAGTTGTGATCAAAGCAACTCAGGCTAAAAAAGCGGAAGTTGCTGAAATACTGAAGATCATGGAGAATGCTAGAAAAGCTAAATAGGCACGCATTGCATCAAGTCAACACCACAAACGAGGAAAACCCATGGAAATCAAAGTGACATCAGAGAAGCAAAATCCAATGCTGAGACGAAAAGAAATCAGTTTTCAAGTTGAACATGGACAGGCAGGCAGCACACCGTCCAGGCTTGAGGTCAGAAAGGCAATCGCTGCAACGATCAAGACGGACGAGAATGTCGTTTTCGTCAAGAAATTCGCGACCAAAACGGGGACACAAACGGCCTATGGGATGGCAAACGTATATGACACGATTGAACAGGCAAAACTCATAGAGCCGGAATACATCATAGAAAGGAACATCCCGGCAGAGAAGACTAAAGAAGCCAAGGAAACTAAGGAAGCCCCAGAACCTAAACAGCCTAAAGAAGCGAAGGAAGAGAAGAAGGCGTGAGCATGTCAAAGAAGACAGAAGCCCCCAAGAAAGTGGAAAAAGCCCCTCCAGAGCCGCCTAAAGAGGAAGTAAAACCTGAGAAGCCAGAAAAACCGGAGAAAGCTGCAAAGCCCGAGAAGAAGAGGAAAAAAGAAAAGGGCGTCTTCACGCTCTACAAGGTGGAAGCGGACAAAGCCCAACGACTGCGACCCACTTGCGAGCGCTGCGGAACAGGATACTTCATGGCTGATCACGGCAACCGATACACTTGTGGACACTGTGGCTTCACGCGTTACAAGCCAGCCGAAAACGGGCATGTTTAAATGGATCGCTGCTCTGATGTTTTTGTTGGTCTAGATGATTAGGGTAAATGTTTCGATCACCAATATTTCTGCTGAGCGTTTCCTAGATGTGAGGAAACCTCTACCGCCTATCCAGATAAACACAAACCTCAATCTGATGGGGATGGAGAGGTCGGCAGATTCGCTTGAGGTTCCCTTTGTCTTGACTATAAGCTACAATCCGTCAATAGCCCAGTTGAGCCTACAGGGCAAGGCGTATGTAGCTGGCGAAAAGGGAGAGCTTGAAAAGGTCTACAAAGATTTCGAGGATAAGAAGCCACCGCCACAAGTCATAGTGCAGTCAATATCCAACGTTGTTTTCGTAGAGTCCGTAGTCATATCGAGGGCTCTGAACATTCCGCCACCAATCCCACTGCCTCAAATACCAGAAGGCAAGCCGCCAAGTGAAAAACCTTCGAAAGTTGATTACAGCGCCTAGGAAACGCTAAAAGTAGCTAGGCGCAGCTATTTCAATGGAACGTACATTGAGGAGCGAGAGGCGCCGATGCCTGGAGTCCCATGTCTTACAGGTTTGTTTGTGATCGCAAACTCTCCTAGATAATGTCCAATCATCTCAGGCTTAATCTCTACTGCGACAAAATCTTTCCCGTTGTGCACGCCTATTGAGACGCCGACCATTTCAGGCAGAATAATCATGTCACGCAAGTGTGTCTTAACTGCATCTGCATTACCTTGTCTGAGGGCCTCTTTCGCTTTCCTGATCTTTTCCAGAAGTATTCTGTGCTCAGGAGCGAAACCGTGATGCATACTCCTCCTCTGTCTTGAGGGTAGTAAGTTGATGAACTCGTCCATCGACAGGTTTTGCAGCTGATTAAGGTTGTACCCGCGATATGTGAATTCTTTCGGCATCTGCTCTCATCCCATTGCTAGCTTCAAATACTATAAACCTTCTGCTATGGCAGCTTCCCGTGCACTCTTCTTCTTTCGTCCGGTGCCCCTAGCCGCGATGAGTCCGACCTTTTGCCCAGGCGGCGCGCCGTGCGAAGTAGTCGTGCCCTTTCTTGCACTTCTCTTGCTGCTACCATATGGGTGCACAGCAGCGACCATTGCCCGTCCACGAGTTCTCGGGTACTTGTGTCCCTTGGCCCTCATAAGATGGAACATTTCGCCAGCTTTCAGGAAGGGCTTCTCAGGTCTACCAGCCGCTGAAACCACGCCAATCGTGGCCCTGCAATAATCATCCATGTATTTCGCCTTTCTCGATGGAAGCCTGATTATCGTCCCCTGAGGTGTGTGCGTTACTACCGTAGCATAAGTCCCGGAGGATTTAGTTATCTTGCCCCCGTCCCCGGGGCGGAGCTCTATGTTGCATATCATGGTGCCTTCCGGGATCTTTCCGATTGGAAGTATGTTGCCGACCTCCACCGTGGCCTTCCCTCCAATCTGGATTTGCTGACCAGTATGAACCCCTTCCGGAACCACAGTGTAGCATTTTTCTCCATTTTCGAACTTTAACAAGGCAAGTGGAGTTCCTCTGCCAGGGTCATGGATAAACTCTTCAATAACACCATTGGTTTTCGTTTCAAAATACTCTCTTGACCCACTAGTCAACGGATATTGTGCAGGGGCAACCCTCTTATGCGTCGACGACCTGAAAGTGGGCCCACCGCGACCCCGCCTTTGAACACGAATCCTCTTTCCCATGAATCAGTTCCCCAAACATATCTATAGTATTCCGAGCTTGATTGCGACATCAGCCGCCTTGAACTCTGGCTGAAGCTTGACAAAAGCTTTCTTCTCACCTTGATGGGTAATCTGCGTGTTAACATCCTTGACCTTCACTTCATAAAGCTCCTCAACGGCCCTCTTGACATCAGCCTTGCTCGCCTTTAGACTGACAACAAAAACAAGCTTGTTTTCCTTCTCAACCATAAGGCTTGCCGATTCCGTCATCAACGGGTAACGAATGACCTCATACGAATCCATTAAACCTCTTCCCCTCCACCATAAAGCTCGTTCAGTTTTCCAATCGCACCGCTCGTCCAAATAGTAAGCCGCCCAGGATGAGTACCTGGAGCAAGCAACTCGGCGTTCAAACTGTCCACAGCAACAACATCCACGCCTGGTATGTTCCTTGCCGCCTCAACTATTCCTTCGTTCTTAGCCACGACCAGAAGCGGACCCACTGCCTGCTTGATCCTTCTGCCGCGACGTTTGCCCTTCCCCGGCCGCACCTTCCTGCTCTCCCTCACCCGATAGATGTCCGACAGAACGCCTAACCGTACAAGAACCTCTTCAACGTCCCTAGTCTTCTTCAACTTCTCCAAGTCATCTTCAACAATTAGTGGAATTTCCAGAACATCTTCAATCGAATGCCCCCTAGCGGCCACGAGTTCCTTGGACGCTGTAGCAGCCACTGCAGAAAACAGAGCGAGACGTTTCTCCTTCCTTGGAATTCGCTTAACAATTCTCTTTTCGGAGGTCGGAGGATGCCCCGCTCTCCCCTTCACCGTTCCCGGCGCAAAAGCAGCTCTTCCTCCAGGTGTCTTCGTTCGCGGTATCCTGGACATGCCTAAGCCTGTGCCCCTAGATTCAGCAGTTGTCCTTTTTCCAGCCATTGGGTCACGTCCCTGCGGTTGGTGCTTGCGGGACTGAATTGCCAAGACTGCGCGCCTTATGACATCTGGCCTTAGGGGTGTACTGAAAACTGGTGGAAGCTCTGTTTTGCCAACAGGTTTCCCTTGAAGGCTGAAGATTTTTGCTGCTTTCTTGACCATACGCTTCCGCCACTACTTCCCTTGTGGAGATTCAAGTGATACTTGTGTAATTTGAGGCGGCTCTTCGGCAACGTTTCGCGGTGGACGAGCTGGGCAACGCAGCCTTATTGCACGCTTCTCCGTCCCTGCGATGCTTCCCTCCAGCAACATGTAGGGACCGCGGACCAGACCATATCTGAGGAAGCCCCCCTTTGGCGTTACCTCTTTACCGTCTGCCCCAATTTTGAGGATACGTCTGTTATATTCCGTCCTTTGATGGAACCCCATCTGCCCGGCTCGCGGAACGCTATACCTCACGTGATGCGGATTCCAAGGTCCCAGCGTGGCTACGCCCCTTTTTGTCTTCCGCCCCTTAGCCTGCAGTATAGTCACGCCGTAGCGCTTTACAGGTCCTTGCCAGCCCTTTCCAGTAGAAATCGCTACAGTGTCGACGTACTCTCCATCTTTGAAAAGCTCTGTAGGCGCAATTGCTTTCCCAAGGAGGGCCTTTGCATATTCAAATTGTTGTTGAATCGTTCCCCCACCGACTTCTATCTCTGCGATGTCGGGTTTCTTCTTTGATAAGCTAGTTTGCCTGGGCTGTGTCACGGTGACAACTCGGATCTTCGCCACTTTCGCCAAGCTATCTTCAATCTTCTTAAGATTCTCCTCCGTCTTGAAATCCTCAGGAAGCGTGAATATCTTCTCAAGATCATCTGGCGGATTCTTCATCCAAGCTTCTGAA
Source organism: Candidatus Bathyarchaeota archaeon (assembly GCA_963705345.1). GTDB lineage: Archaea > Thermoproteota > Bathyarchaeia > Bathyarchaeales > Bathycorpusculaceae > DASPTR01. The sequence goes on along the minus strand of OY970072.1, from coordinate 2,114,260 downwards.
AAGGTCCGCAAGCCATAAAGATCCTTCGTGAAGACTCTCACGGCACATACGAGTATGGGAGGCGTTTCCAATATCGTTGCCGGACTCATCACTTCCTTCCCAAAGTTCGGTGAACGCTTGCGATCCTCTATCTTGAATACATGCGTCATTCCTGCCTTGTAACCCGTAAAACCGAGAAGCCTAGGCGCGTCTGCTTCTATTTCTGGCCAAAACCGAATTCGCCCCAAAATGTGTCTAGCACGTTTCCTAGGCAGATACGCAAGTGAACCATGTCTCGGCGCATGAGTTTTCCTATGTCCCATCGTTTTTCCGCTTCGTGTCTTCTAGACATGAAAACATCGAGTTATTAACATTTTGGTCGTCGCAGCACTCCGAACTCAGTTGTCTCCACTAAGCGAGAGGCAACTGAATGCTAGAATGGGAACCACAAAAGTCCATGGCGCGCGCCTTATCGGCCAGAAATTCCGGCCACGCCAGATACTGAGAAAACATACAACCTAAACTTTGGACGTTGAATCTAATCGAAGACGAATAGTGCCTAGCGCAGCTCAGTGCAACTTTCAAGTTGTATGAACCTAGACCCAAAGCAACTTGAAACATTCTCTGTGATAGCGGCCTGTCTCCGTCCCATCAGAGTCCTTGATGACGATTTCCTGGCCCGGTTCTACTGTCCTTCCGCATTTACTGCACCGCAATGCCGTGTCTGTGATTTCAGAACGTGGCGTATGTGCGTGCGAGCTCAACTCTCTAAGCTCTTCACACTGATCTCGCAACTCTGCAATTTTACTCTTCAACATCTGCAGTTTGCGCAGAGTAATCTGTACCTCCTCCCTCACTTTCAGCTGTTCATGATTAGCCATCTGTTCGTCGGTTTCCGTCCTTGTGAACATGTTTTCAACCCGTACAGCTCAACGTGGAATATGTGGTATCTTAATATATAATACTTTATTTCCATGCCCGGAATATATCTCAAAGAGAAGCCAAACCCTGCAATGTCCAACAGCATGGCTCATCAAGCCTCAGAAGTTGCGACTCAGATACTCTTTAACAAAACACTCACTCAGCCTTTTCGTGCATCTTGGCAAATGTTAAATCCAGCACAAGGTAATCATTCTGCGAATTCGAATGTCCGATATCACATCACGCGTTGCAAATGCTCTTTACTGTTCTGGATGCCTAAAGTTCGGCAGTTTCAGAATTAAATCAGGAGCCTTAAGCCCTTACTACATTGATCTTGCATGTTTGATCTCTTCCCCGAGAGAGCTATGCGCTGTAGCTGAGGTTGCTGCTTCCGAAATAAGGGATCTTATGGCTATTGACAGAATAGATAAGCTGGCTTCAATTGAGCTGAAGGGCGCATTGATCTTGCCCAGCATAGGCTGTCAAGTAGACCTGCCTTGTGTCGTAGTGAGAAAAGAGGAGAAAGCCTATGGTGTGACTGGTAGAATAGCTGGTGCAGAGGTTGCCAAAGGTGATCATATACTGTTTTTTGACGATGTTATCAGCGAGGGCCTGTCCAAAGTTGAAGGAATAAGGCCTTTGGAAGAGCTTGGCGCAAAGGTCAAACATTTAATGGTTGTGGTCGACAGAGAACAAGGCGGCAAAGAAAACCTTGAAAAATTGGGCTACAAAGTTCATGCCCTAGCAAAGATTTCCGAACTGGTCAATTGCCTCCTTGAACACGATCAAGTATCGAAGACACAGGCTGACACTGTACTAGATTATGTTAAGAGATTCTAGGTATTCAGTTAAGCTACAATTGCAGGGACAAACAATGCAGTCGTTTCCAAAGAACACCCTTTGACTCATGAGCGGATTCGCAGCATATGTTGCGGAATCCAAACAAGCCTTAAATATGAGAAGCATGGAGAAACGTGAAAGATTGTTTGAAGCATGGAGAGTTTCTTGATGGAAAAAACTGAGAGTCAAACCGCTGCGAAGAGATCTGGTTCGATCTTTGCTTCGTTTTTGAACAGAATCGGCGGAGTTTTCTTGGCTCCAGACGCCGCTTTTAATCAGATAATCTCCAGCAGGATCGGCTTTTGGGAACCACTCATTCTCATTCTCCTGTTGGTTGGAATCGAGGGAGCCGTGCTCGCATCGTTTGCAGTCAGAGTCTTGTCAGCAATTATGAATTCTCTTGGGTCCGTTGCTTCCGGCACACCTCTGGGTTTTCTCACTGTTCTCCCAACAATGATGATTATTATGATGATTGTTAGCTTTCTCATTTTGTGGATCATCGTTGCTGGAATTGCACATCTGATTGCTAGGTTTGTCTTCGGAGGAAGAGGCTCTTTCGTCCAGTTATTGAAGCTCTATGGATACTCGTTTGCCCCCTACAGCCTAGCCATCCTAGGCACCGTGTTTGTTGGGATAAGTTGGATTACTTGGCCTCTCGCAATTTTCCTTAACATCGTTGCGAGTTTCTGGATTGTTGTTCTCATGACCAGCGCGGTCAAGCATAATTATGGCATCGACACTGGGAAAGCCTTCATCTCATCTTTTATTGGTCCCATGTTGGTTTGGCTGATGATAGTCGGAATCTTCTGGCTTTGGATATTGCTCTTCATAAGCTCTTTCGCAGGAGGAGTCATCTAGCATGGCTGCAAGGACGGTCATAGGCGGGATCTTCGTTGCGATTCTATTCCTGGGCATACTCTACGCTGCATTCGCACCTTTGCTTCAGCCAATAATGCTACCATGTGTTCAGGTGCCCTGGTTCACGGGCGGAACAGGAATAATCGAACAATATGATTTGGTCAAAGGGACAAATGTCTCTGATGCGGTCAAATTCATAGATCTTAATGTTACAGTTAAGTTCGGCGCCATATTTGTCGTGTTCTCCAATAAACCAAACCTCGCGTTGCAAGCCTCTTTTGAACACGGGACCAACGTTTCTGAGCTTGAGACAAACTACACCTTTGACGGCAATAACAGTCTCCAAGTCAGCCTGCACGGCGAGTCAGGAAGCCTGAACTTGACCCTTGGAAGAGACTACCAGTATGATGGAAATTTGGGCTTAAGATTTGGAGTAGTGTTCATGGAACTTGGGCAGTATTCTGACGTCGGCAAGCTTGCCGTAGGAATACGATACGCTGGTTGTGTGTTATTGAACGTTACAAGTGGAGCTTCATTCGAGCAGCTTGACCTTAGCATGGACGTCGGCGGATTACTGCTGAACATCAACACCGATGATCTGGGAAGAAACTGCGCGATAAACACCAACATCACCATGGGCGAGGTTATGACAGACGTTGGCATCAACACAGCTCGAGTCGGAGTGAGCTATGAAGCCGAGGTTGACACTGGAGGGCTGACGGTTGATCAAACCTACTTTGAGGGCCCAGTCTCCAGCACGCACTGCTCAGTCAGGACGCACGGCTACGCGAGCGCAGCCAAGAAGTTGGATGTGAAGGCCAACATAGGAGCCGGCGGAGGAAGCATACAGCAGAGTATGGGATTTGGGTTTCCGGGATTCAGCACGTAGAATCCTGCTTTTTCGCAGCTTTAAAGAGTAGGATTTTCTGCATTATTCTCTGAGCGCATTCTTCAGGCGTGAGTTTCATCGTGTCTAGAGTTATCTCAGGATCCAACGGCGGTTCGTAAGGTTGACCAACGCCTGGTACAGTGGATGCTTCTCCCTTCAGGGCACGTGCGTAGATTTGATTTGGCGCCCGATAGGTTTTGCCTCTCTTGGCCTCACGTTCCATGCAAACTCGCAAGGGACACTTCAGATAGACCTCTACGAATCTGGGAATATGTTCTCTAGCGTTTTCCCTGTACCGCCTAAAGTTGCCTGTTGCATCGATGATAGCGTTCACACCATTCTGCGTTAACAATCTTGCAACGTAAACAAGTGTAGAATAGACTATATCACGTTCCTCAAGGGAGTACGTAGGCCTTGGCGTTACAACCTTACGGAGGGCGTCGGAAGACAGCAGTTGAGCGGGGATGCCTCTCTTGTTCAGAAGCTTAAACAAAGCTTCAGAAACCACAGATTTGCCGCTGCCTGGCAAACCACTGATCCAAATACACCAGCCGCTTTCTCTAATGATGACTGCCCCTCCGCTACAATGCTAACTCATCCATCCATTCTCTTAAAAACTCATAGTCTTTGAGTTTGAACAGGTGGCTTGTACATATGCAGTCAGATGAGCCGAATCCTATTATCGCGTGGCCTATTTTGTCTAGTTTCTTCGCAAACTTGCACTCTTCTGACCTCGGGCCCTTCTTTTGAAAAACTTTCAGCACACTCACACTTTCCATGCCGAGCAAGTAGTCGATGTGCCAAAATTTCCGTTTAGTCCTGCTCAGATGCCTTGCTACTCTCTTTTCAAGGTTGGTTTGAGCAGAGCCCACATAGGCGTATAATCCCTCATTAAACTCCATTTCAGGCAAAGCGCCAATGCTTGCAGCAATGTCCTTGTCCACTGTGATAATCAAAACGTAGATGCCTTTCATCACACTAGTCCAGTCATGAATTGCTGTTCTTATACCACTTCAGAATCTGCTCAACAGCCTTAGTCGAGTGGCCCATCTCTCTAAGCATCCTCGCCAGATCATCGACTGATTCAGCCCTCAAGCTAAGCACCGTAAACACAGTAAGGTGGTCAAATTGATATTTATTCTTTAATATCGAATCTGGAATATGTCGATTTACGACACAATCTGCTAGATAGCGCATGGCATGAGCCTAAGAACTATTGAGGTAATAGTTCACACGAGTCAGATCGAATTTCTCACATGCCAGAACGTTCTTGACGAAATTAAGCAGTTTGATACGCACTTGCTCTTCAAGGTGAGGGTACCAGATAGGTGAAGCCACAACTAAGCCACGCCAAGCGTAGAAAGGCTGCACGACCTCTAGAATGTCCATGTCATTAGTCTTCTGCAAATAGTTCTCCCAGAAAAGTCTAAACAGATTCTCGAAAATTCCAGTCAGCTTTCCATACTTCTGCAAAGAATAGAAAACATAGTTAATCGTCATTGCACTCACGTCATCCGCAGGCTCCCCCCATTCGCCTCTGCTGCGATCCAACACGGTGAAGTCAACTCCTTCACGGAACAGTATATTCCAGGGGTGGAAGTCCCCGTGCATTTGACTAAGCCTCTGAGCCTTGCGCTTCAGACGCCAACGCCATACCACACTGTGCCTCTCAATATCGATCAAGTCAGCCTCGCCTATGAAGTCAGACTCAGGTAGATAACTGTCAAGCAGGCCCATGATACATTCCCCATGCCCAATAAGCTCACGGGCCCGTCTCACATAAAGCCATGGAGCCTCATGCTTAACTTTGTGGATCTCAACGAGATAATCAGACAAGGCTAGGCAGCGCTGTTCATCCAGTTGGCTGATTTGCCCAGTTTCTTTCATGCGATCCAAATCAAGATGGTAAAGCTTTCCATTCACAAACTCGGTAAGAATGAAGAATTCCCTACATTTGCCTAGCGATGCTAAACACTTGGAACCAGGAACAAACGCGCCGACGTCGAGGGAACGCACATGCCGCGGCAATTTGCCAAATGCTGAATGCTGCCAAAGAAGAACCTGAGCACGATCAGAAAAATCGTCATGCCCGAAACCTTCAGGCCGCATGGTTTCCAAAACAACACGTTTCGTCCCGCCGCCAACGACAAACTCGATGACATATGGAAAACCATACCCAAAACCCTTCAAATCCCCATAACCCCCGGATTTCTGGCCGCCAAGCCTCCAAGCACCGCAAATCTTGACTTCCTTATCATAGAGACTCGACAGATATCTACGCAGAATTTCTTTCGACAGCGTGAATTTAGCTTCACTTTTTCTCTTTTTTGTCATGAGGTTTCACCCAAGCAAGAACAGCTTGCCGCAGATAACCGCCTAAACCTAAAGCAGAACTCGCATATATGATCACAGTGAGCCAGAACACGTTGAGCCTACGATTAAGGACTGAAGGCAGCAAAAAGTTCACTGCAAGTGTTGCCGTCAATCTAAGATAGACGCAGAACACGACGCCGATCAGTACAAGAAAAAACACTTTGTTCAACATGCGAGAAGACTTGAGCTCCCTGTTCTTGATATACCACAGGACATATGCAACACCGACCATAATTAACAGGTAAATCACAGCATAAAGGTACATGTACATCAGGCCAGACTGAAGAAAAAGACTTGCGAAGAAACCGCGCTCATAGAACTGTGATGGATAGCCCAAGCTTCCGACGTAGAAACCTGAAACTGCACCCAGCAAAGCAAGAAGGGGCAAGACCCAAACTGCTTTGTCAACCTCGTCCAAGCATTCTTCCCCTAGGACAATGTGTAAAGATACGCGAAAAGCTTTAAGCCTTAAGCCAAAGGCCGCAGACGTTGAAACGGTAATAATAAATGGGAAAATAATCATGGAAAACAGGAAGCTGACAACGCTGAACACCAGGGCTGTCATGGAGAGGCCAAGCGAGCAAGAAGTCGCCTTGCTGAAAAGTTGGCCGCCAACGTTAAATAGCCAAGCTATGCATGAGCAACGATGAGGAAGACAATATTGGAGAACTTCAAAGTCAAAGACATGACATTAGCGGCTAAGGGCAATCTGCAAATAGAATGGGCTTCAAAACACATGCCCGTACTGAATCAAATCAAGAAGAGGTTCGCCCAAGAGAAACCTCTTAGAGGAATAAGGTTAGGCGCATGCCTTCACGTAACGAAGGAAACTGCAGTCCTCATTGACACTCTTCTTGCCGCCGGGGCCAAGATCGCGGTATGTGGCTCTAACCCGCTTTCTACACAGGATGATGTTGCCGCAGCGCTGGCGGAAAGACGCGTTCACGTTTTCGCGTGGCGTGAGCAAACGACAAAAGAATACTACTGGTGTATTGAGAAGACATTAGATGACGACCCTACGATAACTCTCGATGACGGAGCCGATCTCGTAAGCACAATCCACAGCAAGAGAAAAGAACTCTTGACGCACATAAAGGGCGGAACTGAAGAGACGACGACCGGCGTTTTACGTCTACGAGCCATGGAGAAAACTGGAGACCTCAAATACCCGATAGTTGCAGTGAACGACGCCTACACGAAGTATCTGTTCGACAACCGCTATGGAACGGGGCAAAGCACCATAGACGGAATCCTGAGGGCCACAAGCATTCTTTTGGCAGGCAAGAGCTTCGTGGTATGCGGCTACGGATGGTGCGCTAGGGGAATAGCCATGAGAGCCCAAGGAATGGGCGCAAACGTAATAGTCACTGAGGTCAACCCGCTCAGAGCACTTGAAGCTGCGATGGACGGTTTTCGCGTATTGCCACTGGCCGAAGCCTCAGCCACAGGCGACATTTTCGTCACGGCAACAGGCGACATAAACGTGATACGAAAAGAGCACATGGAGAAAATGAAGGACGGTGCGATACTCGCCAACAGCGGTCATTTCAACGTAGAAATAAACCTGAAAGACCTAGAAGGCCTGAGAACCTCAAAGCGAAACGTAAGAACAAACCTCGATGAATACGTCCTAAAAAAGGGTAGGAAGCTGTATCTTCTGGCAGAAGGGAGACTCGTCAATCTTGCCGCGGCAGAAGGGCACCCGTCAGAAGTCATGGATATGTCATTCGCAAATCAAGCCCTCAGCGTAGAACACCTAGCTAAGACCGAGAAAATGGCGCCGAAGGTCTACTCAGTTCCAAAGGAGATAGACGAAACAATAGCAAAGCTGAAGCTCGTTGCAATGGGCATTCAGATAGACAAACTGACAGTTGAGCAGAAGAAATATCTGACAACGTGGGAAATGGGCACAATCTAACAGAGAGCAGAAGCCATGGTAAACTTTAAAAGGTGTAAAGAAGTAAACATGGCTTACATGGTGAAACAAAAATGGTAAGTAAGGATCAATCGATAGGGGGACTAATCTTCACAGTATGCCTCGTCGTCGCCATCTTCTACGTGATCACACTGTTCTATCCGCAATGGCTTGAAATGTGGGCACCAGACATCGGAGCTGTCAGATTCTGGATCATAGCAGTACCAGTGTTCATAGCGTTTGTGGCCATAATGGGAATAGGCGCATGGATAGGATGGACAATGGCAACGACACCGCCGCCAAAACCAATAGAAGAGATAACCACAGAAATCGAAGAGAAGAAAGAGGAGACACCGCCACCACCGCCAGAACCAGAAAAGGAAGTAAAACCACCCGAACAGCCCCTAGAAGAGAAGAAACCAGAGAGAAGAAAGAAGCCCTAAGAAGAACCCCTGAACTCTTTTTCTCGCCGAAACTGATCCTCATCTGGGTTCTCCCCGTTTATCGTGATCAAGAGAGGAACCGTTCTGGAGACTTCCAGTTTCCTCTGATTGTTCTGAGTTCATAGACGAATTGGACATTCAGCATATGCCTGCGTTGGGTTACACTTGTTTTCAGGATCAGTTCTAGATAGCGCCGGGGAAGGGATTCGAACCCCTGCGAGCCCAAAGGCCCACTGGCTTGCTTGTTCTGACCCTTCTTGTAGGTTTCGATCTCGAGGCCAGCGCGATAACCGCTCCGCCACCCCGGCACTGGTTAAGAGGTTTTGCGAGGTAGCTTTTAGCTTTATCCAACGAAGGCATAATAGCATTTTATATTACTCAATCCTCAAGCCTACCACATGCTTGTGAAGGAAGGCCCATTGTCGCGTCTGACTCTTTCTTAAATCATATTTGTACCATATTTGGATCATATAGTGAACCGGGGGGAGGGCATCTGCGCACACGCACACAGAAAGCTGAAGAAACTTTGAAGAGCTCGCTACTGTTGACCGTGAAATCTTGACATTTGCTAAGGAACCTGAACCATCCGTGGGTGACAGAATTTGCGCGCTGGTACTCAGGACTCGTTCGCAAAATCGCGCATTACTGCATAGTCGAAACTATTGCTGCAGCAACGTTGCAACTACGCCACGACCTGTCGCAACGTGGGAAATCAGGCACTAACGTTCAAGACTCGAAACACAAGTTGAACATGGGTAAGCCGGGCTTAACCACAATTGCACACCAACTACCGCGCGGAACGCACGAGTGACGGAAAAAGAAAGGGTTTCCCCGCTTTCCCCTTTAGTTTATCCCATTCATTCAGAATCTTGAGGGCTTCGTTCGCAATTCTGATCGCCGTTTCCTCGGCTCCATCATCTCCAAACTCGTTCGTGCAGCGGTTTGCCACCACAGCGCACACCGAACCTGCTCTTAGGCCATGGAGGCTTGCAAGCGTGTACAGTGTTGCAGTTTCCATATCAAAATTGAGCACTCCCGCCTTCTCCAAAGCAGGAAGCAGGTTCTCGCTCTGGGTTGAACAGCCTTTGGCCGTAAGTCGACTTTGCCCAGCATAGAAATCTGCGGTTGTCGCGGTTACTCCAACATGATATTTGCTTACGCCTAAGCATTCAGCTGCTTCGATAAGCGCAAGCAGGACTTCATAGTGGGCTACGGCAGGATATTCTGGCATGATGTAGCAGTTGCTTGTGCAGTCGAGGCGAACAGCAGCAGATGAGATTATCACGTCGCCGCACTTGATGCCTCTTTGTATGGCACCCGTACTGCCGACACGGATGAAAGTAGTTACTCCCACGTTTGCAGCTTCGTTGAAGGCTATAGCCATGCAGGCAGGGCCGATTCCGCTTGAAAGCACGGAAACTGGGATACCCTTGTATCGGCCTGTAAAGCTGTGGAATTCGCGGTGGCTGGAAACCTCTTTCGCCGAATCCCAAAACTTTACGATCTTGGTAACGCGATCAGGGTCTCCTGGTACGAGAAGATAGTTGGCAAGATCACCTTTTCCGCAGGCGATATGATATTGTTTCCCGTTAGAGCTTACGTGACGCATCGTTACATACCACAATTAAGATTAGGCATCCGAAACTTAATAATAGTGCAACATTGGAGAATTTGGCTCTTGTCAGACGAGCGGCGAAGAACGCGCGCTATTGTCTAGAGCGCCAAGGAAGGTGGACAAACTCTCTTTCTGAGAGAAGATGGATCGACCTACGGTTTCCTGGGCACAACCAAGTCAGCAATGTCCACGCTGTGCTCAAAGATCTGTCTCAAGAACGAAGCGACCGCCAGAACCAGCGACACCACGTCAAGCGACTGCGTCCTTGCGATTTCCTCTATGTTGGCAAAGGTCTCTTCGATTCTTTCCTGCATCTCCCGCACGCCTTCAGCCAGAGTCATGTCTCCATTCAGAAAAGCGTTTATAGCGTTCTCATGCGCCCCGAAGCAGGACGCGTGAAAGTCCACGAAAAGTTTTCTCAGATCATCGGCCAGCTTCGTGCCTTTCAACTCGATTATTTTTTGAGCTGCGCGGACACATTCGTCCCCGATGGCTTCCACCAAACTTGCGACCAAACGGTAATCAAGACATTCAATAGGAGTGACACCTAATTTCCCGCTCAAACCAGGGTTTTGAACAATCGTCCTCAAAATCCGAACCAGAAGGAAGTAAAGCCTGTTACCTTCGTCATCTCGGGCCATCACACTCTTTGCCAACGGCACGTCTCCGTCCACGAAAGAGTTAACCACGTCACGATGCATTCCAGCAGCAATTGCGTAGCTTCGCCGAAGAATCTTCTCAGGCGGAAAGCCTGACGGTTCCAGCAAACACTGCAAAACAATGCTGGAATAATCTTCTTCGACGATCTCCAGACCGATCAAGTGGTCGACAGTGCTCTTAACTGTGTCACGCACTGCAAAACTGACGCGATTCCCAGGTTCGATGCGAATTATGTCGAAGCCAAGCAGGTACTTGCCTATGATTTCACGGCTTAAATACGGCCCAGACCTCAGAGTAACAGTACGAGGAGAAGGAGCAACACCGAACTCAGGATCTATGAGCAGCTTGTTATCTCCAGTTTCGCTGACAGTGACAATGGATCCGCTGTTCAAACCATGACGTTTTGCCCACGGTTTAGGCACACAAACAAAGAAAGTACCGCTTGGCGTGCGTTGAACCTTGCGAACAGTACTCACATGCAACACCACGAGTAGATGAGCATGCTATCTTGGATAATAACACATCTAAACAAGACCTGAAAATATAGATTTGAATAGTCGTGTCAGAATTGTATAGAAAAGCCTTGATGGGAATAGGCTTTGCAGCAAAACTGTCAAGCCCAACAGGTTTGGCACTGTCTAGAAGCAAAATGGTAGGAACACACCAGGTTTTCAGAGACTGAGATACTGGAAGCCGAGGGCAGCCGTCCGGTGCTGATTGCAGTTGACGCACCCTGCAGCTTTACAAAAAAAAGTATCCTGGGCGCGGATAAGGAAATGATGAGCAAAGGATTAAGAAAGCCTTGTCTCCAAGCCTTCCAGGTATGAAACTCCTCACGGTATGGGCCATTCGACTGAACAAGTTAATATCAGAAAAATGATATAGAACATTGCAGCAGCTCTGACCACATGCTTCCACGTCTACAGTCAAACTGAAATACTGGGAGACGAGCGAGAAAGCCAAATAGAAATACCCAAGTAAGTGTTGGAGAGCCACTAAGCTGTGAGTACACCTGAGAAACTGCGAAAAGCAGTCGAGTTAACTATTGCGGCAGGGTACACGCTGGATCAAGAGGCATTCGGCTTCCTAACCATTATAGCGGCCTCGGCAGATCCGACCGAAGTAATGAGTGAAGCGATAAAGAAGATCGACGGCTTGAACGAAAAGCCGCAATTTATCGATAGGGGCTTTTTGGAGCAATTGCTAGGAAACGCAGAGGCAGCAAAGGAGATAGCGGATCTGGCCCAGAAACCGACTGAAGAACAGCCTTCCCCACAAGCAACACAGGCAACAGAAGGGAAGGCATACTTCCGCCCTTACGCAAAGGAAGTTGAGGCAAGCATTGACATTATTGAAGATCCAAGTATCAAGCTGAGCTCAAGCGGGACAGTTGAGGATTTCTTATCTTACTTCCGTGACAGGTTTAGGCGAACTGAGAAGATGCTAAGACAGAGGATAGACGTTCGAAGCGCATCGTCAGTCACAGATGCCCTCAGGGCCCAGCCCAAAACAAGGTTGAAGATAATCGGCATGGTAACCGAGAAGAGAGAATCGAAAAAGCGAACAATTCTATCAGTTGAGGATCTGCAGGAAAACATCACCGTGCTCGTACCTGAGAATGCCTCTGAAGAACTTAAGAAGAGAGCACAGCTGCTTTTGCTTGATCAAGTCGTTTGCCTGAGCGTTGTTAAGACAAGAAGCAACCTTGCAGTTGCCGAAGACATAATTCTGCCTGAAGTAGGCCAAAGGCAGCAACATAAGGCGCCAATACCAGTCTACGCTGTACTAACGTCAGATATTCATGTAGGCAGCACAAAATTCCAAAAGGAAGCCTTTAACCGCTTCATTCTATGGCTAAACGGAAAATACGGCAATGAACAAATGAAGGAAATAGCAAGCCACGTGAAGTATGTCCTGATTGCCGGCGATGTCGTCGATGGTGTCGGAATTTATCCTAATCAAGTAAGGGAATTGGCAATCAGAGACGTTTACAGACAATATCGTCTCGCAGCAAAATATATTGAGCAAATTCCTGACTACATACAAGTAGCAATCATACCCGGAAACCACGATGTACCCAGAAAAGCTCTCCCGCAGCCTGCGATATCAAACGAATATTTGGAGACTCTTCAAGAATCTAGGAATGTCTTTTCTCTTGGCAACCCATGCTATCTTAGCCTGCACGGCGTAGAAGTCCTGATGTACCACGGCCGCAGCCTAGACGACGTGATTTCAACAGTCCCAAACATGAACAACAACAACCCGGAGAAAGCGATGCGCTTGCTGTTGCAGAGCCGACATTTGGCGCCAATTTATGGTGGCAAAACCACGTTGTCACCTGAGAACAGAGACTTCCTGGTCATAGAACGTGTCCCAGACATATTCCATGCGGGACATATCCACGCGTTGGGCTACTGCAATTACCGCGGAGTTTCGGTCGTTAACTCAGGCGGCTGGCAAGAACAGACAGACTACATGCAAAGGCTCGGGTTTACCCCAACCCCTGGCAAGGTGCCCGTCATTAACCTCCAAACGCTGGAAATCACTGTCATTCCTTTCAACTAGAGTGGTCGACTTTGAGTAGCATAAACGTAAGGATCTTTAGGCTTGGGACCTGCTTCAACCATGATTGCTCTTGTGCTTTGTAAGGCATTTTGGCTGATAGTCAACCAAGCGACCAAGTCTGCTGTCACTGGAAAAGACACTTGTGATGAGACTGCTGGCCATTTCAAGTCTGATCTTTTTTGTGCGGCCATACCTTCCCATATTTATGATCTTGGCATTCAACAGACCCATCGAGTCAAGCTCGTTTACCAGCGAGCTTAGCCGTCGCTGAGTCAAGGGGTCGACTCCCATCTCCCCGCAGATTTCACTGTATACCTCGTAGATTTCGCCAGTGATAGCTCTAGACGCATCAGTCTTGTTTAGGTGATAGATGCTTAAGACCACAAGCTTCGAATGCATGGTCAGATTCTTCAAGGCCTCGGTCATGCGGTTATGCTCAATGTGTCTTTCAGCCTCTCTGACATGATCCTCACCTACAGCATTTACGCCCAGCCGCTCCGCAACCTCACCCGCAACCCGCAACAGATCCAGAGCCCGTCGGGCGTCTCCATGCTCCGCAGCAGCCAACGCTGAGCAAAGACTAAGCGCCGCATCAGATAATGCACCTTCGTGGAACGCCGAGGCTGCACGTTCCGAAAGAATGTTTCTCAACTCACCAGCATCATAAGGCCTGAAAACTATTTCTTCTTCACTGAGCGAACTGAGAACGCGAGGATCTAGAAACTCCTTCAGCCGAAGATCGTTAGATATGCCGATTAAAGAGACCTTGCTACCAGACAGGGTCTCATTGACCCTTGTTAACTCGTAAAGAAGCCCGTCGCCCCGGCTCTTTATTAGCGCGTCCGCCTCGTCTAAAGCTATAATAAAAATGACTTTTAACGCGTCCAAACCAGCCCGGAATCGATCGAACAACTCCCCGACCGACAGTCCTGTGAAGGGTACAGAAACTCCTACACTCTGGCATAAGCTGGCAAAGACCCTATATTCAGATGCAACCATTCGGCAGTTCACATAACAGAACTTGACAGGCGCGCTGAACTCCTTTGCTTTTGTCTCAAGGTGGCTTAGCACATATTTCGTTACCGCGGTCTTGCCAGTCCCTGTTTTCCCGTAGACGAAGATATTAGAGCTTCTAGCCCCTTTCAACGCCGGAGCTACCGTCTCGCCAACCTGCCTGATTTGGTCCTCTCGGTGAGGCAGCCTGTTTGGAAGATAGTCATGTCGCAGGACTTCTCTGTCCTTAAATATCTTCGTATTGTTAACGAATTTGTCGAATACAGCATCAAGTATGTTAGTTTCAGGCATATACTCTCCCTCTCATCCAGATTAGAAGGTAACGCTTCTCTGTCCTAGTGCGAACATAAGCTCTGTCGTACAGAAAAATAGATGTACCCCGCAAGAATCCTAAAAGGAAAGGAGCTAGACCTTGGACAGAACCGAGTCGAATGTGGAGCCACACCCCAGAATTTCCTGTGGAACTCTTTCTTACTTTGTAAAAGTAATGTTATCTTCTTCTTTATAGAAGAACTATGCTCTAAATTCTAAGCTTACAAAAATGGGTATATTACTTATTGTTCAAGAATTTAGATATACACTACAAAATCACACTTTCAGTATGTAAGACTCGTGGAGCTCAAGTACTCCAGTGGAAGCTATGGGGTGCCCCTATTAACGGACTCAATGATCTCTCTCTTTGCATTTATTTCATCTCCAAGCTCACCGTTAAGATCTTATCATAATCTACTGCGCGGATTATACAATTTACCTACTGCTTTCAAGAGTTCTCATTCACTTTCTGAGAAGACCTTGTGAAATTAACTTGATACTGATTGATTTCTAGCCTTAATTCTAAAATATTTACTTTTTTATGCCTCTTTTGTGTGAACTACTCACCCCTACACTTCTACTGGAGATCCGCTTATAGACCTCCGCCTTTTTCTTTTTTGTGTTTCTGACGGCTGTGAAGTGTGTATTGGCCTGAAAACCTTAATTGTTCCTTCTTTATGGATTAGCTGCCTCGCCAGGGGTTTTCACTGTAGCTAGCTTTCACCATAACACCTATAACGTGTAAACTGCAAAGTTGTGAACGCTTCAAGCCGTGTCCAGTCGATGCCCGCAAGAAAAATACGCGTTGAGCTATTCGATAGTGATGGTAATCGGTATACGATAGCGTTTGAAGGGCAAGTGACTAGAGACAAGGCTGTCCGACTGCTAGATCTAGTCGAATTACTAGGCGGGATGCCTAACGAGGAGGGCAATATGGGGCAAAAAAACAGCGCCACGGGCGCCGAGCTATCAAAGTATGAAAAAATCCGCACGATGATCCAAAGAAGCCTTCCTCTTATCTGGTTCTCCTCAAAAGAAGTTCAAAACACATATGAACAGGAATTTAAGGAGCCCATAGCACTGAGCACCGTGGCCACGTACCTTTCAAGGCTCGTGGCGAAGGGAACACTTGTGAAGACAGGAGCTCTTAATAACCTGAAGTACAAATCCGTTCAAGGCATCCCACCGGCCCAAGTCAAACAATCAATCCCCTGATTATGGCGGGCGGATCAACCGTTTCAAAGATGGAGTATGTAAATTCTTCGGGTACTTTTACGCTTCATAATTGAGGATCTATGTTTTTCGGCATACTCAAAAAGAGAGCCGGCTCAAAGGCGAGCAAAGGCTGAAGCTCATTCGCCAATTTGCTCATTTGACTCGATTGTGAGGCAGAGTGTGCATTACGTCTGGTTTTGCAGGTATGCGATGATCTAGGTTGCTTCGTTTTCAGTTTTTTTCAGAAGGGCCCCCATCTCTTTCTTAACACTATACTTGAAGGGAATCTTGCCAGTATCCCTTTCTAAGTAGCCGCCTTCGTACAGTTTCTTCATCAACCTTGCTGTGTGTTCGCGGCTGAGTTTGACACGATCCTTGATTTCGGGAGCGGTCTTCGGGCCCTCAGAAGCCAACATTTCCAGAACGGACAATTCAGTCTCAGTCAAAGGTGCTAAGGCCCGTTCTCTCTTTATTGGGATCACAGCCTGTACGTTGGACTCAGGAGCGGCAGAGAATTGTCTGACCTGTTCATCCAAACCCGAAACTTTTGTTGTAAGTGTTGATTGGGACGTGACGAATTCGTTCATCTTCTGTTCAACTTCCTCCAATCTTGGCAAGATGCTGTCGCGCTCTTGCAGGGTAGACTCTAGCTTGACATCCATTGATTGCAACGCTTTCTGCACTTCGCCCGTGTGCTTCAAGGTTCCATCCAACTTGGAGGACAGGCCCTCCACTTTGTAAGCTGTGGTCTCCAACTCCTCAGCTTCACGTTGCAATTGTCTATTAAAACTGAGCACAATGTCCTCTACAGCTTCTCTTGCCTCTTCGTATTCCTTCCGAGCTTTGCGAAGGATCCCATAATATGTGACTGCAACACCTACGGTCAAAACAAACAAGGCACTGGCGAGAATTACCGATAGATCTATCAATGATCTCTCCTCCGTGATCTAGCTGTGATCGCAGACAGTTCCGTCACGTTGCATCACAGATCACACTCACACGGTACGAAATTTAAGCCTTATGGTCTTTTCGATCCAGTTCATGGTAGCATGACGTCACACATCACACTTTGGTTGGAATATGCTGCTCTTCATACAAATAGTCCATCGTTCCCGGAGTCGGCGTGTTCGTGGTCCTTTTAGGTTTTGCGGTTTGTTTCGGGCTCTTGTCTATGGCCGTACCTTGGGTCCTGCTTTGGCTACGGGCAGTCTGTGACTTGTGATGTCACACAGCTCTTCCTGATGAACTAGAAAGCTGTTTTAGGCTCGTTTCCAGTTCCTGCCTGACCATTTCTATAACTTTTAGTTGGTTATCGAGCTCCTCGCCCTTGTTAGGCATGTGCTTGTAAGCTTCCAAGTATGTGTGCAACTTGTTTGATATTTCGAGGTACGGGTCAAGAGTCGTGTCTTCAAAGATGCCGAGATAGCCTAGGAGCAGTACTGTGTATATGGATTTTACGACGTTTTCTTTCGCCTGCGCTAGAGTTCTGTTAAAGGCGCCGCGGCTTATCCTGGCCTTTGTTAGCCTCAATTGGGCCTTTTCATCGTATTTCAGCTGTTTCCCCGACAGACCCTCAGCCAAAAGGTCAATTAGCAACGTTTCGAGCTGCGTTTTAGTTAAGTGGCTGTTTTTGGACAGTATGCCAACGATAGGGTCGTTTAGGGAGCCATTTATCCATGTCTGGACGTTCTCTTTCAGCTTCATGTTTCGCTCCAACCGGCTCCTTCAAATGGATACAGTTTCGTATACACGTTCTGCCTTTAAAGTTGACGGGTTTTTCAGTTGTCAAATCAGTCTTGTCGACATAAACCATTTATTCCAAGGAAGTGAATGCGTAATGGGGAATGCTTTTTGGCGCGAGACTTTAAACCCGCAGACCGCCTGAAATGCATAAAGACGTCTGGAATACGCCGGTTTTTCGGTATGGCCAAGGAAATGCCTGATTGTGTAAATTTGAGCGTTGGAGAGCCCGATTTTTGTCCCCCAGAACACGTACTGGAGGCTAGTGCGCGCGCTGCAGTGGCGGGCAGAACTCATTATGAACCAACCAATGGGATCCCTGAGCTTCGTAAAGCGCTTGCAGAAAAGGCGAGTAGAGACTATGAGCTGAATTACGACCCAAACGATGAGATTCTAATTACTGTAGGTGGGACTGAAGCGATCTTCGCCACATTGTTTGGTTTGGTGAACCCAGGCGACGAAGTCCTTGTTCCGAATCCAGGCTTCGTACTTTACGAACCTTGTGTAAGGTTGGCGGGTGGTGTTCCAATCTGTGTTCCCTTGCTGAAAGGACGTGATTTCAGGTTGTCGATTGATGATGTGATGTCACTGATCACGGAGAGATCACGTGTGATTGTCGTGAACTCGCCTAACAATCCCACCGGCGGCGTTCTTACATACGATGAACTTGCTGGTTTGGCCAAGATTGCAGTGGAACGTGATATGATTGTGATTTCCGATGAGGTCTACGAGAAGATACTTTATGATGATGCTAAGCACCATTGCTTGGCAGCTTTTCCTGGAATGCGTGAGCGAACGTTGGTTGTTAATTCTTTCTCCAAGACTTACGCTATGACAGGTCTGCGAGTCGGGTATGTCTATGGTCCTCGCGAGTTAATCTCGGCAGTCTGGCTTGTGCATCAATACATGGTCTCCTGCGTGAACAGCTTATCACAATACGCTGCTTTGGCGGCACTGGAAGGGTCGCAGGATTTTGTTGAGGAGATGGTGAGAGAGTTTGACAAACGCCGACGTCTTGTTCACAAGCGACTTGATTCAATTGAGGGTTTCTGTTGCACTCTTCCAAAGGGCGCGTTCTATGCGTTCCCGAACATAGAAGCCTTCGGCATGTCTTCGGAGGAATGCTCGGAATTTCTGGCGAGAAATGCACGGGTCATAACGGTGCCGGGCTCTGCTTTTGGAAGCGGTGGCGAGGGTTATATCAGAATTTCCTATGCCGCGGCTTATGAACAACTTGAAAAGGCCTTGGATCGTGTTGAAACTGCTGTGAGAGGGCTCAGGTAAATCTTCTAGAGTTTCTCCGCGCCTTCTTTCAACTTGTCAAACAACTCCGGGCGCAGGTCCCTCAGCGCAGGGACAAATGTCTCAACGGGCCTGATGTCAGCATAGTCAACTTTGCCCGTTACTAGATCCTCTTCGTCGTACTTGGCCTTCACGAGGATTCTTCCTTGCGGGCCGATGAGTCTGCTTCCTCCCCAAAACTGTAATCCGTCCTCAATGCCTACCAAGTTCACAAACGCCAGGAAAGCAGTGTTTTCCAAGGCTCTTGCGGTCGTTAGCGTCTCGAAGAACGTTCGCCTGACTGCTGGGGACGCGGAGATACATACGATAAGCTGGGCACCTTTCAACCGTGTCAGCCTGCTTACTTCTGGGAAGAAGATGTCGTAGCATATAATTAGGCCTATTTTGCCGAGTTCCGTGTCGAAAACTGCTGCTTCGTATCCGGGGCGGAAATATCTCTTCTCTTCGAATACACTGTGGGTTGGCAGATACATTTTTCTATACTTCCCGATGAGGCCTTTAGGGCCAACGAGAACGGCCGTGTTGTAGATCGTGGCTTGGGTTTTGCCGCTTAGCTCTGGCATCCCGAATATTATGTGCAGCTTTGTCCTCTTTGCTATGCTTTCTAGAATGATGGTCGATGGTCCTGGCACCGTTTCTGCAAGTTCGTAGATTTGATCTCTAACAACGTAGCCTGTCAACGAGAGCTCTGGGAATATTACCATGTCTGCTGATTGCTTTTTGGCCTTGATCACTGTCTTCTCAATTCTCCGCAGATTCTCGGTCTTGTTGGCTGCGTCGCAGCGTATTTGTGCCAGAGATATCTTGAATTCTTCTTTCATGCTTATCCTCTCCTAAGTCTGAAATCTGCTCCGACTGTGCGATATTCAATTTTGGTAGTTAACAGCATTCTTCTCTTGTGCTCGGTATCAAGCCATCGTTGTTTCACTTTAGAAACAACTCCTTTTTCAATATTCAACTGTTTGGCTATTTCCTCGTCCTTCATGAAGTGTTCCAGTCCATAAAGAATGAGGTCAAGAACCTCGTATTTCAGCCCGAGTTCTCCTTCTGCGGTTTGACCTGGCCATAGAGCAGGCGAAGGCGGTTTTGCTATGATTTCTTTCGGAACTCCTACGTGTTCCGCAATTTTCCGGACTTGGGTCTTGTACAAGTCCATTATTGGCGATATATCCGCTGCGACATCGCCCCATTTCGTGAAGTAGCCCATCATCGTTTCTGACTTGTCTGAGCTTCCACAGACTATCCTGCTAAGTTTGTTAGCGTAATAGTAAATGTAGATCATTCGTGTCCTGGCCTTTATGTTGCCTTTACAGACTTTTTCTGAAGGATCAAAGACTGGGATTGAATGGTAGAAGGCTTCCAAGGTTGGTGTGATATCACATTTCTCCGCTTCAACCTTGAATTTCTTGGCTACAAGGGTAGCGTGGCGAATATCTGCGGTGTTGTACGTTTCGTCCTCTGGCAACATGAGTCCAAACACCTTTTTTCCACCCAATGCCAAAGCAGATAGTGCTGCTACAGTGGAGCTGTCAATTCCGCCGGACAATCCCAGAACTGCACCGTTTGCACCACACTTCTCCACATAGTCCGCTATGAATCGTACTACTTTCGTCTTTACGTCTGACCAGTCTAGGTCTAGAGTTGAAGGTGTCAACTCCACGGAAGTGCAGCCTCAATGCTGTATGCCTGTTGTGAGATATTTAAGGACAAGGTAAGACAGACACGTTCAAATACACTAACGTCAAATCAGGTCGGGATTTCCTAACTGGAGTCGAATAATGAGGAGTCTTTATCGCGATGGTTGGAGTACGTTTGTGAGTGTCGTGGCTTTGACATAATCCCGCTGGAGATCAAACACTGATCAATGGTCAACCACTGCGAAGTACAAGACACTAGCCCAACATTTTTAAAGGTAAACATAAAATACTGGAGTGTCGTGCATTCTAAGACATAGAAGGATATTGAGAAATGGGACGGAGAAGGAGAAAGGTCGTTCACATTCCTAAGAAGCGGTTGCCTAAGCTTTTCTCTTGCCCGAAGTGCGGTAAGGAAACTGTAAGGGTTGAAACATATCGCGATCAAAAGCGTGCTCTCGTGGCTTGCGGCGCTTGCGGCGTGAAGGAGGAATTTCCGATTAAGCCTGTGCAGGGCGAGATTGACGCGTACTGCATGTTTACTGACAAGTTCTACGGAAGTCCTAGGAGACCTTCGGCAGCTAAAATCACAGACGCATGAAGAGCTGGCTTCTATGGCGGGTCCCGTTGAGAAGTCCTTGCTCGAACGTATAACGTCGGAGGGTTCTATTCACATTACTCTGATAGACCCAGAGAAGGTGACGCCTCCACAGGCTTCCAGAATTGCCATGAAGGCTAAGTCAAGTGGCACGGCTGCCATCATGGTCGGCGGGTCAACATTCGTTTCAGCGGCCCATTTGGATGACGTTGTCAAAATCGTTAGACGCACGGTGCATATCCCAATAATTCTTTTCCCAAACAATATCACAGGCATAAGTCGTTACGCTGACGCTATCTGGTTTATGTCTCTTCTGAACTCGGTTGATCCTTACTTCTTGATTGGTGCCCAAGTATTGGGGGCACCGCTCGTCAAGAAATATGGTTTGGAACCCATCCCTCTTGGGTACGTAATTGTCGGGGAAGGTGGCACAGCAGGTGTTGTGGGCAAAGCAGTCCCGGTTCCATACGACAAGCCCGAACTTGCCGCGGCTCATGCCTTGGCAGGACAATATTTGGGCATGCGTTTCATATATCTGGAAGCAGGTTCAGGAGCCAGAATGCCCGTGCCGCAGGAAATGATTCGTGCTGTTAAGCGCTACATTGATGTTCCTCTGATCGTGGGAGGCGGCATACGAACGAGAGGGCAAGCTTTGTCGGCGGCATCTTCAGGTGCGGACGTAATAGTCACAGGTAACATTGTCGAAGATGGCGGAGTAAAGCGCAAAGTCTCTGAAATCATCGAGGGCATAAGACGCCGAAGAGGATAAAAATCGCTTCGCCGTCTTAAAAGCTCTTATGCACTTACCTAGATCCTTAGTATGTTGTGGGAAACGCGTGAAAGCTAGAAGAGAGATCATAGGCCAAAGACGCGCCGGTCCAGGAATAATAATTCAAGCGTTTTTGCGTAGAATATGATGGAATAGTGGCACTTTCCAGATGGCCTTTTGATCTATTTTTGTCAGAATATAAAAATAAGCTGTGGAGATGACTGGAATTCGAGAGGGGGGTTGCTTGGGGCTTAAGATAAGCGAGGCATATCGACGGTACACTAAAGACTTGGAGGACAAGATTGGGCTATTGTATGCGATGAGTGATAAGGCAAGAGAAAAGGGCCTTGATCCGGCACTGAAGACGGAATGTAGGTTGGCGAAAGATCTGGCTGACCTCGTGGAGGGACTTGTGGGACCACTTGGCGTTGCTGCAAGCATTAGAGAATTGAGCACGAAACTTCCGAGGGAAGAGTTGGCTTTCAAAGTCGCTGAAGAAATCGTCTATGGCAAGTTCGGACATATGGAGCGTGAAGATGCTGCCAACCAAGCCATCCGTACTGCACTTGCAATATTCACGGAAGGTCTTACTGCAGCGCCACTGCAGGGCGTGGCCAAAGTAGCAATCAAGACAAATAATGACCGCTCGCATTATCTTGCCATCTATTTTGCGGGCCCTATGCGTTCTGCTGGGGGCACGGATCAGGCATTAACTCTAGTTGTTGGAGATTTTGTTCGTCGTTTGCTCGGGCTTGAACGCTATAAGCCTACAGAAGAGGAAATCTCGCGATTCATTGAAGAAGTAAGACTTTACGAGCGTTCTGTGACACGCTTTCAGTATCACGTATCTGATGAGGAGCTTCGGAAGGCACTTGAATGGATTCCAATAGAGGTCACGGGCACTGAGTCTAACCCAATTGAGGTTTCATCCTTCCGAAACCTCCCGCGTGTAGAGACCAACCGACTGAGAGGGGGAGCGCTTAGGGTCGTAAACGACGGCATTGTTGGACGTGCTCCAAAGATTCTGACAATAATAGAGAGGCTTGGCTTCCAGGGGTGGGATTGGCTGAGAGACGTTCGAAGAAAATCTGAAAAGAAATCTGCAGGGTTTATGGACGAAGTTATCGCTGGTCGGCCAATCTTCTCTTTTCCCTCTAGACATGGGGGGTTCCGCCTAAGATATGGGAGGGCCAGGAACACTGGCTTGTCCTCGGTGGGGGTTCATCCAGCAACCATGCTTGTTCTTCAGGGTTTTCTTGCTGGCGGCACGCAGCTCCGCTTGGAGCTTCCAGGAAAAGGTGGAATTGCGGTGCCAGTTGATACAGTGGAACTGCCAGTAGTTCGATTGAAGGACGGATCAGTCGTTGCAATCTCGCTTGACAACTTTGAGAAACTGAAAACCGAAATTGAGAGAATTCTGTTCTTAGGCGACATTTTGATCAGCTTCGGCGACTTCTTGTACAACAGCAAAGCTCTTGCACCTTCAGGATACGTTGAAGAATGGTGGGCGGAAGACCTGCAAAATGCCATTGCAGTGCGATTCAACGGGAGCCTTGAAAACGTCGCAGAAGCCGTCAAAATTCACTCGGGAAGGCTGAAGGATTTCTTAAAGGACCCATTCACTCACAAGCCTACAGTAGAAGAAGCCATAGCCCTGTCATTAGCATTACATGTGTCCCTTCACCCGCGTTTCACTTTTTTCTGGTCAGGTCTCACCTCAGTTGAAGAACTTCAGATGCTAAGGAAATGGTTACTCGATTCAAAATTGCAGCGTTCGGAAGGCATAGTCCTTCAGGTTACGGGCAATTTTGACACCAGTGTCAAACAGGCAATGGAAGTGCTCTGTGTGCCACACAGGATTTCAGATGGCAAGATCATCATCGAAGGCGAGGAAGCGCATGCTTTTGCTTTTTGCCTAGGTTGTAACCGCGTCGATCCTGCGGACTTCTCTTCTTCCAAGTCCATCCTAGATGCTCTCTCCTTGATTTCGGGTGTCCAATTAAGAGAAAAGGCGCCCACTTTTGTAGGTGCGCGAATGGGGAGGCCAGAGAAGGCGAAGAGGCGTGAGATGAAGCCTCTTGTGCATGTGCTCTTCCCTGTGGGCTTAGCGGGGGGGACCCATAGAGATATTGTTGAGGCAGGAGGACATGGGCCAACACTTGTCGAAACTGTCAAACACAAGTGTCCGAGCTGCAAGACTTTCACTTCAAGAGTCAAATGTCCGTCATGTGGCTCCGAGACCATCGCTGAGAATATCTGTCCTCGGTGCGGGAAGAACCTGAAAGAAAACGAATGTCCAGTTTGCAAAGTGCCTGCAAGGCAGTATCAGAAACAGGCTGTCAACTTCAAAGAACTGCTTGACAGTTCGTGTAGGAGCTTAGGTGTTTCGGTTCCGAAGGTTCTGAAAGGAGTTAAAGGCTTGACGAATGACACGAAGACTCCTGAGCCCATTGAAAAAGGAGTTCTCCGCGCAAAACACGACTTGTCGGTATACAAGGATGGAACAATCCGTTTTGATGCTACAAACGCCCCGTTGACACACTTCAAGGCTGCTGAAATCGGAGTCTCAGTTGAAAAACTACGAGAGCTTGGCTACGCTCACGACATTTATGGCACAAGTTTGACGAATGCAAATCAAACCTGTGAACTGAAACTGCAAGATGTTGTTGTCCCAAGGAAGAGTGCTAGCTACTTCATAAGAGTTTCAAACTTCATAGATGAGATGCTAACGAAAGTCTACGGCCTTCCTCAACACTACAACGTCAAGCGTATGGAAGACCTCGTTGGACATTTGATAGTAGGGCTGGCTCCGCACACGTGTGCAGGGATTCTTGGCCGCGTAATTGGATTCACAAGCCTGGACCTCTGTTATGCACATCCAATTTGGCACTCTGCTAAACGCAGGGACTGCGACGGAGACGAGGATTCCCTGATGTTGGCGTTGGACACTTTGATCAACTTCTCACGTGCGTATTTACCCTCACAAATAGGTGGCATAATGGATGCGCCACTTCTTCTAATTCCGGTCGTGAACACCGAGGAGGTACAAAGGCAGGCGCATGATTTTGATGTTGCAGCTGCCTATCCTCTCGAGTTCTATGGTAAAACGTGCGAGAAGGCGGAAGCCAGGCAGGTGAGTTCAATAATAGACGTGATTGGATCACGTCTAGGAACTGAAGCACAATTTGAAGGGTTCAACTTCACGACGCCCGTGTCCAACATCAATATGGGAAATGCTGAAAGCTCCTACAAACGGTTAAAAACGATGGTTGAAAAACTGGACGGTCAGTTGGCATTGTCTCAGAAGATTGAGGCTGTAGATGCTAGGAAAGTTGCGCTGAAAGTCTTAACCACCCACTTCATTCGAGATATCGCCGGAAATCTGCGGGCCTTCTCCACGCAGGCGTTCAGGTGCAAGACCTGCAACAAACGTTACCGGCGGATTCCTTTGCGGGGCAAGTGCCCAGCATGCGGAGGACAATTATCTCTTACTGTCTATCGTGGGGGCATCGAAAAATACGTAGACGTGGCGTTGCAGTTGATTGAAAAATATGGGCTGCCACAGTACTACGCCCAGAGGATACTGCTGATGAAAGAGGAGATTGGAGCCATGTTTGAAGGCAAAAAGCCTAAACAAATCACTCTTGCAGACTTTGTTTGAACAAGGCTTTTCTACATAGATAGCCTACTTGTTACTAGATAAGAATGGTCAAAGAGACTTGGCATCCAAAAGCGTATTTGTCAGGAATAAAGAACGTCCAGCTTGGCTTGAGGGCTAGAACACGAATATTGAATGTGCTGGAGACACATCCTGTCGATGCCAGAACCATAGCTGGTGAAGCTGAAATGCACTATGGAGTTGTCGTGCACCATTTGAAGCTTCTAGAGGCGGAGGAAATTGTTGAGCGAAAAGGCGGTCGGCCGCACCCATGGACTCTGACTGGTGTCGGGCAGAAGCGCTTACTGAATAAGCCTTAAAACATACATTGACAAGGTGAACGTTTACATTTAGGGCATTTGTTCGCGTATTTATTCAGCGCGGCTGTTTCAAGATCCACGTCGACAACATTCGCTAACGAGGCTAACCATGCAGCGACATCTGCAAATTCCTTCTCTAGTTCTTCCTTGTCATTACCCTGCAAGGCTTCACCAAGTTCGTCTACCTCCTCTGCAAGCCAATCATATGTCCTCTTAACGCCTCGCCTAGAATCTCTATGGAAGTATAAGCGACGCATCATTTGCTGAAACTCACATATGTGCATGATTACCCACACTTCAACAGATTAACTACTTGCCAATAACTTCATCGCTTGCTTTCCCAACCTATAAATACCCATATTTCAAGTTGTTCAGTTTATTCCTGATTTCTTGTTCTTCAGTTGGCTATCCTCTCTTTCTCGCCCTGAATCTTACGGGCATGTTCTCAAATTGTTGGGTTTCTAGCGAATTTTCACGTACTTGTAGGCTTCCGTGGTGTTCTCGAAGCAGTAATGTACTTTTTGATAGCCCTTTCTGAACTCTGCAACGTCAGCTCGTATCTTCTCCAGTGGTTGTTTGTCTATTATGGCGCGTTTGACGAAATCCGCCATTTCAGCCATTTCTGATTCCTTCATTCCAAGCCTTGTGACTTCTGAAACGCCCATCCTTATGCCGCCAGGGTGCATGAAGTGTCTCCCCTCCTTAATGTCCCATGGTAGCAAATTCCTGTTTATGATTATGTTTGCCTTTTCCAAGGTTTCCTCGATTGTGCCACCGTCTCCATGCTTTGTTATGTCTATCAAGATAACGTGAGATTGCGTGAAGCCCTTGTGTTCAGCGAGCACGTTGAATCCTCTTTCGTAAAGGGCCTGAGCCAGAGCCTTGGCGTTTTTCACTATCTGGGCCGCATACTCCTTCCCGAATTGAAGCATCTCAGCACATGCAATGGTGAGGCCTGCAACCGCGTGAAGGTGATGGTTGCTCACCATTCCTGGAAAGGTCGCCTTCTTTATCTTTTCCGCATTCTTCTCCCAAGACAAGATCCCGCCATGCTGAGGTCCGAAAAATGTCTTATGCGTACTCAAGCTTACGACGTCCGCGCCTTCTTTGAGTGGATCTTGAAATTGCCCTCCTGCAATCAATCCTGCCACGTGCGCCGCGTCGTATCCCGCGGTTGCGCTCACCGAGTGGATGGTTTCAACTAGCTCTTTGACGGGGTGTGGGAATGGAAAAACACTTGCGCCGAACATGACGAATTTGGGCGGTTTGCCCTTTGCAGCTAGTTCTTGGATCTTGCTTTTGGCCTTATCCACGTCTATGTTCAGTTCTTTATAGTCTAAGGGTAGGTACTCAACGATTAGACCCTTAACTGCGCCGGCTGTCCCACCGAGTTCTTTCTTTCCTGAAGTAATGTGCCCGCCGCACGGAATGGACAGCGCGAGCAAACTGTCGCCTGGCTCCGTGAAAGCCGTGTAAACAGCGAGGTTGGCAACAACCCCTGATATAGGTCTGACATCCACGAATTCAGCGTTGAACAGCTTCTTCATGAGCTCGATGCATTTGAACTCTACTTGGTCTATAAAACGGCAGCCAGCATAGACACGTTCTCCAGGCCACCCTTCGGCGTAACGATTTCCAAAATCTGTAATGAGCGCCTCGCGCACAGCTGGGCTTGGGACGTTTTCGCTTGCTATGAGTGGGATACTCTCTTGAAACCATTTGTGATGCTGTTGCAGAAGATCAAAAACGTGATTATACTCGTCTCTGGGTGTACTCATTACAAGCACCTTTGCATCAGATTATCGTTAGTTCAAAAATTAAAAACCTTTCGAAACAACATAACCTTAATAATGAAGAAAATAGAAGTTGAGTGATAGATTTCAGGAGTCTCGAGGATGAGCAAAAAGAAGAAGGAAAAGTCTGGGCCAATGCCTGCAGCGAGTGCTGGACTGTTAAGGTTCTTTGAAGAAGAAACTGAGGGCGTCAAAGTCAGGCCAGAGATGCTTGTGGTCTTTTCCGTAGCTTTGATAATTGTGTGTGCTCTAGCGCACGTGTTCTTCTAAAGATTGAATGCTAGCGCCTAGCAGGTGCATGCAGAACTTCTATTCTTTGGACAGAATTAAGGTGGGCGAATATTTCACTTCTCTCTTCCCTGCTCGTGACTTGCGGTATGGGTTGGGCGATTGTAGCACGTAGGATGATGGCCTCCGCATCTGAAAGCCATATTCCCGCAGGTTCACGGGTTACTGCAACCAGAGTTCCTTCATAACCATAGGCTGGATCCAGAATTACACGTATCTGATTTCCCACATTCTTCTCCAACATGTGAAATATTGACGGAGGAACATTCTGCTCTGGCATGGAGTCCGCAAAACCTTAATGGTCAACTATTTAAGAATAAAACAGTTGCTCCTCTTAAGGCCTTCGGAGCCGATGTTACCTTGAAGGCAACCAGTTCTGTTGGAAGCTTAATTTTCTCAACATTCATCTTAAAAGGCAGGAACCGCCTCATGAGTCGATTATCCTTAAGATGTGATGACCGCTTATGTTGGGCGAGTTTAACAACATTTTAATATGGTTGAAATTACCTTCTAGGAAATTCGCTTGAGGGAATGGAAGTGGGGTCTCACGATTCGTTGGCTCAGTCTATGGACGCTGCAGTTAAGCATTATGCATCATTGTTCAAGCTTCCGTCCTACAAGAAGGTCGTCTTGCTTCTGGCCTTGATTTGCGCAGGTGGCGTGCTGCTCTCCGTAACTCTTCTGTTTCGCTCATATGAGAGCGTGGCTTATGGAGTTTTCCTGGGCCTTTCCTTATTCCTGACGACCTTTGTCGTTGACTATGCGATGAGCAGGCTAGCTTTGAAGCGAGACCCAATCTACAATTCCAGACGGACTGCAACGCTTTCCCTCTTCTGCTGGATAATCTGGTTCTTCTTCATATTGATAGGCACAGTGGCCGGCATATTCTACGGCGTGTCATGGTGGGTCAGACTTTGTCTTTTAGGGTTTTCAGCTGTGCTGATTTTTCGCCTAATAGTGTTCAACTCAACATCTTTTGTGGACCGCAAACGCCTTGCTCTAGTTTCTCTACTTTCGCCGTGCTTAAACATTATTCCATTCATTGCAGTCTGGGCGACGATGGGCCCAACGATAGGGTATACGATTCCATTCCAAGGTATGCTGTTGTTTTTCATTTTCTCTCCAGTTCTGAGCGTAATTGCAAGCTACCTTTTCCTCTATCTCATAGACAAAGTGGCCGACGAAACTCTCGGTGTTCCTGCTTTATCCCTTTTCAAGGCGTTTCTGCTCAGCTGGATAGTTGACTTCAATGCTCCTTTTGAGGAGTTCTTGGAGAGGCTTGGCGAACAACGGAATGTCGAGCTTACCTTGTTCAAGTTTGATTCGTCTGACAGAAAGGTGTATGTGGTCATTCCTTCTGTGCATCCTGGGCCCTTCAAGAATATTGGAAGCAGCATTTTGCCATCTTTGCTGAAGGACGCTTTGGAAAAGAAATCTGGATGCGTGGCATGCGTGCCCCATGGTCTCTTTGGCCATGAACTTGATTTGGCTTCACAGGCGCAAAATCAGAAAGTGGTAAGCAATGTTGCTGATGCCATGGATTTTCAAGCCTCTTGGGCAGTGGCTTCACCATTTGTTACGGCGAGTGACGATCTGGCATCTGCGTGTTGTCAGATTTTCGGTAGTGTTGCATTCCTCTCTGTCACCTTGGCACCTCGGACAACCGAAGACATACCGCAGGAATTGGGTTTGTTCATTCGGCAAAAGGCAGAACAGCTTGGGTTGGTTTGTTGCGCAGTTGTCAACGCTCACAACAGTATCGATGGAATGAATGGTATGCCTGAAGCTCTCTCTTCCTTGAGGGCAGTCGCTGCTTCTTGTTTAGACAAGGCTGCTTCGGCGCCTCGCTTACCGTTTGACATAGGCGCAAACACGGTTTTTCCAAAGGAATTTAGCGTCAAAGACGGCATGGGCCATGGAGGCATCACAGTGGTCGTGTCTGGAGCTGGGCACCAAAAAGCTGCTTATGTGGTAATCGATGGCAATAATGTTGTCTCTGGACTGCGAGAAAAGATACTTTCTGTTTTTGGTTCCATGGGTGTTGACACTGGCGAAGTCTTCACTACGGACACGCATTCTGTCAATGGTGTAGTTTTGGGCAGACGAGGCTATCATCCAATCGGTGAGGTCATGGACCATGAGAAGCTGATTGGTTACATCAAGCAAGCAACTCTTGGCGCTTTGACTGATCTAAGACGTGCGCGGGCTGGCTGTAGGACCATATCAGTTTCTAACGTTAAAGTCATTGGTAGGGAGCGGCTGGAAAGTCTTTCTCTTTTGACAGACAAGGGCCTTCAAAGGGCAAAGAAAGCAATTGTGCCTGTCTCTCTTGTCAGCGGCCTTCTATTGATGTTGTTTTTGCTGTTTGTTTAGCTCAATATTAATATGGCCGGACTTTCTGAATATCCCGAGAGTTAAATCGGCAACAAATCTGCCTGAAATAGGCAGAGCTTGCAGTCACAACCCAAAACGAGTTGAATTGACGATGGCTAAGATCTTCATAAATGAAGAATACTGTAAGGGTTGCACACTTTGCATCAGCTTTTGTCCCCAAAAGATTATTCGAACTGCCCATTCCGTCAGCAAGAAAGGCTATCACCCAGCGGAATTCTCCGATCCTGAGGGGAAATGCACAGGATGCACTTTGTGTGCTATGATGTGCCCGGATGCTGCCGTCACAGTTTATAGAGAGAAGAAGATGGTTGGTGACAAAAAGTGACCGAGAAAAGATTCATGGCAGGAAACGAAGCGATAGCTGAGGCTGCAGTCCAAGCAGGGTGCAGATATTACTTTGCTTATCCAATAACGCCGCAGAACGAGATCGGCGAATACATGGCATGGAGGATGCCAGAAGTCGGCGGAACCTTTCTTCAGGCAGAAAGCGAAATAGCTGCTATATACATGGTGTTTGGCGCTGCTGGTGCAGGTGCAAGAACCATGACTTCTTCTTCAAGCCCAGGAATCAGCTTGATGCAAGAGGGAATTTCCTACATTGCCGCAGCCGAGCTTCCATGCGTGATAGTGAACATGATGCGAGGCGGCCCAGGACTCGGCGGGATCGCACCTTCGCAATCAGACTATTTCCAAGCGACAAAAGGAGGCGGCCACGGTGATTATCACCTGCTCGTATTGGCCCCATCAACAGGTCAAGAGGCAGCAGACCTTACGATGCTAGCATTCGACTTGGCTGACAAGTACCGCAACCCGGTGATGATCTTAGGAGATGGAAACATTGGCCAGATGATGGAGCCCATTGAATTTAAGCCATTAGGCAAGACGCTTGCGCCCATAAGGAAAGACTGGGCCATCACTGGGCTTTCAAGCGAACGTCGAAAACTGATCAAGACCCTCTATCTTGATCCAGTAATCTTGGAGAAACGCAACTTGGCCATTGCTCAGAAGCTTCGAGAAGCAGTTGTGAACGAGGTGCGCTTCGAATCCTACATGACAGAAGACGCGGAAATAGTGATCGTAGCATATGGAACGGTTGCTCGGATCGCAAAAACAGCCATCAAGATTCTCCGCGTAAAAGGCCTGAAAGTCGGTTTATTAAGGCCAATATCGCTGTACCCGTTTCCGTATCAAGGATTCGCTCAGATAGCTGAACGAGTAAAGAGCTTCCTGGTTGTTGAAATGAGCATGGGGCAAATGCTTGAAGACGTAAAACTTGCTCTCTGCGGCAAGAGTCAACCACACTTCTATGGCAGGGTCGGTGGAATTGTGCCGAGCTACGACGAAATCGTGGGAGAAGTAGAGAAAATTGCTAAGGGGGCAAAGTAAAAATGGAAACCGTTTATGAAAGACCTAAGACTCTGACTGCGGCAAGCACACACTATTGCCCAGGATGCGGCCACGGGATTATCCATAGGTTAATCGCGGAAGTGATAGACGAGCTTGGAATCCGCGAGAAAACAGTGGTTGTAGCCCCAGTAGGCTGTGCCGTACTATTATACGATTACTTCGACCTAGACTCATACGAAGCTGCCCACGGCCGAGCCCCTGCCATTGCAACTGGATGCAAACGCGTACACCCTGAGCTAGTTGTTCTCACGTACCAAGGAGACGGCGACCTTGCCGCAATAGGAACGGCAGAGATGGTGCACGCAGCAGCGCGAGGGGAGAAAATCACGACCATCTTCGTCAACAACGCAATCTACGGAATGACAGCCGGCCAAATGGCCCCGACAACACTCATCGGACAGAAAACCACAACCACCCCAGAAGGTAGAATGCCTGAGAGGGCCGGTTACCCAATTCGCGTATGCGAGATGCTAGCAACACTTGAAGGCGCAGCATACGTTGCAAGAGTCAGCGTAAGCAGCCCCAAAAACGTGGTTCAAGCCAAGAGAGCCATCAAGAAAGCGTTTGAAACTCAAATCAAAGGCTCAGGCTATTCAATTGTAGAAGTTCTGTCCCAATGCCCTACAAACTGGCACATGACATCCACCGAAGCGGTGAAATGGGTTGACGAGAAAATGGCTTCCTATTTCCCGCTTGGAGAGTTTAAGTCACCGAAGGAGGGATAGAGATCGCAAAAGTGGGGAAGAAAGCCTTCTACGAAGACGTTGTAATGGCCGGCTTCGGCGGCCAGGGGCTCATGTTCATCGGGAAACTCTTAGCTTACAGCGCCATGAAGGAGGGGAAACACGTTACTTGGATCCCATCCTACGGGCCTGAGATGCGCGGGGGAACGGCCAACTGCACGGTGGTTGTTTCAA
Organism: Candidatus Bathyarchaeota archaeon; assembly: GCA_963705345.1. Lineage (GTDB taxonomy): Archaea > Thermoproteota > Bathyarchaeia > Bathyarchaeales > Bathycorpusculaceae > DASPTR01. The sequence goes on along the minus strand of OY970072.1, from coordinate 2,081,841 downwards.
GCGAAGAGATCGGGTCGCCAGTGACGCCTCATCCTCATGCAATCATCGTCATGAACAATCCTTCGTTGGAAGCCTTTGAACCAAAGTTGCAGAGCAATGGCCTACTGCTTCTTAGCACCTCACTTGTGAATAGACCGGCAACAAGAAGAGACGTCAAGATCATAGCCGTGCCAGCAAGCGAAATCGCGACATCGACTGGTGCTGAGAGGTCAGCGAATATGGTTATGCTCGGCGCCTACGTTGCCCTAACGAAAATTGTTGCTAAAGAAAGCATTGTTGAGGGTCTTAAGGAATTATTTGGGAAGAAAATCGACCTCTTCGAAGCCAATGTACGTGCATTTGAGGAGGGAATGAAGTTTGCAGACAAGCAGTGTGCGAAACGAGTCGCCTAGCAGAGAATATTTTCGGCGCTAAAGTATTAGGCCAACGTTGCGGGCCTTGCAGTGCATGAAAAGATATAAGAAGCCAAAAACCATGATATAACTGCCCTACGCGGGTAAACCACTGTCAATCAGCGAAGAATGGAGGTATATTATGGCGAAACCGAGACAGAAGAAAGCAACTGAAAGGAAGCAAAAGTCACCGAAACCAGCAAAATCGCCAAAGCCTGAACCGGAAGCAGAGCCAAAGGCAGAGGCAAAAGCAGAGCCAAAGGCAGAGATTAGCGAGAAGGTTGTTTATGTCGGTCAGAAGCCAGTGAAGAACTACGTGATTGCTTGTCTAACGTCCTTTAGTACAGGCTCGAACAAGATCGTTCTGAAAGCCAGAGGGCGGGCGATCTGCAAAGCTGTGGACACGGTTGAGTTGCTCAGACGGGCCTTCATGAAAGGTGCACAGCTTCAAGGCATCAGCATCTGCACGGAGCAGGTGGCCAGAGAGGGAGACAGAAAGGCAAACGTTTCCGCTATTGAAATCACCCTAACCAAGGCGTAGCAGTTTGGCTTTTTTGTTATAGTGCTTGTCACAATGTCGCAGGTTTCGCAAGGCATCAACTAATCATCTATTGTAGTTTTCTGTGAAGAGGCATCGTTAGCTATATAAGCCATCTTTTCTAACGGTAGTTTTCGGTCGGCGATGTAGAATGAGTGGTTACCCAAAGATTGTTGTTAGCCCGCCTGGGCCCAAGGCGAGAGAACTTGTCAAGAAAGACGAAAGCCTGATTTCTCCTTCTTACGGACGGTTCTATCCGCTTGTCGTTGAGTCAGGAAACGGCTGCATAATCAAGGATGTTGACGGAAACGAATTCATTGACTTCAACTCTGGCTTAGTATGCATGAACGTTGGGCACAATCATCCTAAAGTGGTAACGGCTATAAAGAATCAATGTGACCGCTTTCTGCATTATTCCAACACTGACTTTTACTACAAGGAAGTCGTCAATCTGGCGGAAAAACTTGCGAAAATCACGCCTGGAACGCCTGACAAAAAAGTTTATTTCGGCAACAGCGGAGCCGAAGCCATTGAAGCCGCAATCAAAGTTGCAAAGTGGCACAGTCGCAGGCAACTATTCATAAGCTTCATAGGTGCTTTTCACGGACGCACAGTAGGTGCTTTGTCCTTCACTGCCAGCAAGCCAGCTCAGAGACGCTATTTCTTCCCATTGATGCCTGGCGTAGCCCACGTTCCATATGCCTACTGCTACCGTTGCCCCTTCAAGTTAACCTATCCTGAATGTCACTACTGGTGCGTGGATTTCATCGACGAGTATGTTCTACAGAAATATGTTCCTCCTGAAGACACTGCGGCAATTTTGTTCGAGCCCATTCAGGGAGAAGGCGGATACGTCGTTCCACCCCCCGAATACTTCCCGCGGATAAAGAAGCTTGCAGACAAATACGGCATATTGCTCATAGATGATGAAGTGCAGGCTGGCATTGGCCGAACTGGGAAATGGTTTGCAATTGAACACTGGGGCGTTGAACCCGACATCGTTTGTAGCGCGAAGGGACTGGCGTCAGGCTTGCCGCTGGGCGCAACCATCGCAAAATCAAAAGTGATGGATTGGGTTCCAGGATCACACGCGAGCACGTTTGGGGGCAACCCGCTCTCATGTGTTGCAGCGAGTGCTGTCATAGATGCTATACAGGAGGAGAAGCTCTTGGAGAATGCCAACAAGCAGGGCAATTACATCATGAAAAGAATTGGAGAACTGCAAGAGAAGAGTGAAATCGTAGGCGACGTGAGAGGCAAGGGATTAATGATAGGGGTGGAAATCGTTGAAAACAAAGAAAGCAAGAAACCAGCCCCCCAGAAAGCCAGCGAGATCATGACACGTTCATGGAAGCGCGGTGTCAACGTCATTACTTGTGGAGTATCAACGATTAGGGTCGCCCCGCCACTTGTCATCACCAGAGACCTAGTTGATGCGGCTTTGGACATTATAGAGGATTCGATGAAAGAAGTTGAGAAAGAAGGCTAGTCTGCGTATCTGCATGCAGATCCGAAGACTGACCTCGAACGATTACGGAGCCATAACCGACCTTTGGGAGAGAGCAAGACTATCCTTCAGACCCAAAGGCCGAGATAGCAGGGACGCAATGTCCAAAGAAATGGCGGCAAATCCCGAGTTCTTTCTAGGAGCCTTTGAAGAAGATTGTCTGATCGGCGTAGTCATCATTAGTTGTGACATGAGAAAAGGTTGGATAAACAGATTAGCCGTCGATCCAAAACATAGACACCTCGGTGTTGCCAAGGCCTTGATCGCAGAATCTGAAAGAGTACTTAGAACACGCGGGATTAGACTTTTCTGTGCCTTCATAGATGTTGACAACATGTCGTCGAAAGAACTTTTCGAAAAATGCGGCTATGTTGAACATCACGATATAACATACTTCAGTAAGCGCGATAATGAGGATGTCTAGCGCAGGCTCAGAAGTTGCTGGGCTTTGCTATCACTTCTTTTATTCGTAGTTCAAAGAATCTTGATGCGTTTGCTGGGAGAATACGAAGCGCAGTGTCAGCTCCTCTGCCCGTTCCGGCAATGGCAACGATGTCCTTGTCCATTGGAATAAGTCCTGCGTCCGCAGCCATTAATGTGATTTCTACGCATACTTTTGTTCCTTCTCCCATAAGTCTAAGCACATTTGCAATCAATTCCAACGACTGTAGCGTGCCGAAATCCTTGCGTATTGCCCGTTCAGCACTACTTAAAGCATGAGTGCCCGTGCAAATCTTTGCTCCATTCTTGAGGATCTCGCGCTTATGTTCTTCCTGCAGCTCCGTTTTCCCCTTTTCTTGAAAACCAGAGAAATGCGTAACGACAACGACGTTGTGGCCTTTAAGCATCTTAGAAGCCTTGGCTCCTGTCTCACCACTTGTTGAAGCGATCACGATGTCTCCAATGTCCTCTTTATCGACGTACTTGTTGACAAGCTCAAGCAAGGCATCTGTGTTTAGCTTGCCAGCTTCTGCGAAATAGGTTGTCTTCTTCTCATCCAACTCCATGGGTTGTCGCTCTCCTGGGCTCATCTTGAAAGCCTCTTTCTCATTTATGTTCTTGGAACGTCTTGGCTCAACTGGCTTCTTTTTAGCGGTTTTCTTTTCAGTCTGGTGCCGCATACTTCGCATGTTTTGGCTTTACTATCTGCAGGATATTTTCTGTGGCAAGCTGGGCAATATCTTATCCAGGTCAGACGAAGACGGATGCCAAAGGTTGCCAAGGAGGCAAACTCTATACACATTTGATCTGCAACGTTTTGTATCGAGTAATCGTCGGTGACAATCAATGGAGAATGGCCCTCTGCTTTAAGCTGGAGCGCCAGCGCCAAGAGTTGAAGGTCGGTTTCCGACAGGAAAAATTTGTCGCCAACCAAAGTTGCAGAAGCCTTAACCTTATCAAGAAATTCCTCGCTCGGTACCTTGACTTTCAACTTGCCATTCGCTACTGCCGTTTCAAATCTTACCTCAGACATGGAGCTTTCTGCTATTTCCTCTTTGACCATTGGAACCGTGTATTCCTCTCCATCTAAAGAAAATGGGTCGAAACCAGCTATGAATGCAGACGTGTCCAAGACTGCAATTCTCTTTTGAGCGGTGTCCAATGGATTATTCACCTGTTCCCTTGAAAAGCAGCCTGCTCTTTAGTCGGTGGTAGAAGTCCTCTCTGAACCTTATGAAAGATGTTTCATGCTTCGAACGTGTAATAGTTACGCTTGGAAGCTTAGACCTTATTATTTGAGTGTGTTGGCCATCGATCAAGATGAGTATTCTTCTGGGTTTGCGAGCTTCAACCGTCAGGCGCGAGTCAGCAGGAAAGACGATTGGCCGAAAATCGGTCAATGGACATATAGGCGTCAGCACGAATGCATCTACGCCGGGGTCTAAAACGGGTCCGCCTGCTGAAAGCGAATAGCCTGTAGACCCAGTTTGCGTGGATATCAATAAAGAGTCAGCTTGGCAGTTCAGAATGGGTTCTCCAGCTTTAAGAATTCGCATGTACAACAGTTTTGCGGGCTCGTCGTGAGTAATTACAACCTCGTTCAATGCGTTTGGGAATATGACGCTGTCCGCGTTGACGGAGAGTTTCATGCACTTTTCCGTCTTATATTCGCCCTGAAGGCATCTGTCCGCAGCATCGAAAGCTAGGTTTGGTTCCACTTCGGTAAGAAAGCCTCGAATTCCCATGTTTACTGCGAGGATTGGCGGCTCAGGCTTTGGGAGTGCGAGGCAAGCTCTGAGGATGGTACCGTCGCCGCCGACAGTTATGATAAAGTCGGTTCTCATGCTTTCCAGAGGAAGAGTTTTCCATTTTGCCCTTACCTTTTTGGCTAGTGTGACTTCCAGAAATACCTCCAACCCTCTCTTGCTCAGGTGTTCAGCTAGGTCTTCTACAAGCTTTGTTGCTCTCTTCCTGTCGAAGCGTGCGACCAAACCGACGCTCTTGAACACGCTTTTCACCATCGACCTATTAGCGGCACCTTAATCTATATATAGATAACGCAATAGTGGAGTCTAATCTACACTCAGAGATTCAACGGGAAAAGCGTGAATCTACGCAAAAGCTATAGATTTGGAAGGATGGGTGTTAATCATGGAGTGGCAGAAGGATAAGGCAGTAGTCGAATGGTTCAAGCTGATAAATGCGAAACTCACGAAAATCAACTATTCAAGGGAATTTCCCAAGTTTCTCGAATTCGTGAAGGCAACGACAAAATACAGAACACCTTCAGAGATCATTGAGTCAAGGCATGAGCAAAAGCGAAGCACAGACCAGAATCAAGTGCGATATTGGGAAGACGTCGGGAAGAAATTCGCTTTAGCACTTAATAAGGAAAACTACCGAGTGAACACGAAGATCAGCTTTTTAAGAACCACGATGTCATTCTTCAGTAAGCATCATGCTAGACTAGAATACAGTCGTGGTGAACTTTTCGGACTGCTAGAGCCGACACAAGAGGAAAAGGCAAGTAAAGAGTGGATTCCGACAAACGAAGAAATAAGACTGCTTTACCGCATGGCTTCAAGTGCAAGAGACAGAGCAATCATATTAACGCTTTACCAGAGCGGATTCTCAGAGATAGACTTAACCGAAATGCGAATTCAAGATTTCCCATTCTACGATGAAAAAGGCAGTTGGAAGATTCCGCTTTCAGAAGACGTTTACCACGAAAGACTGAGAGAAAAAACCAACATTGCACAGAAAACATGCATTTCCCGTGAGGCTCTGGAAGAAATCCGCATTATGCTTCAGCAACGTGGTTTTCCGAAAGAAGGTTCGTTATTCGTGAGCATGAAGCAACAGAGAACCTTAGACGTAAGAGAGATTCACGACATACTGAAACAGCTTGTGGAGAGAGCATTTAACGGAAAAGTCAAACTCTGGAAAACGAAACATCTTCGTGACGCATTTATGAATGCTCTGCTTCAAGCTAGAATACCGCAAGAAGTCAAAGATTCAATGGTCGGACACAAGCGTGAAGGTGCAAGAGAAGCATACGGATTAACTGAGCAAACCATTAAGACCGCTTATTCTGAAGGGTTCAAGTTTCTGACGATAAACGGTTTCGGCTCTCAGTCTCGAAAGATTGAGGAATTAGAAAAACAATTTACTGAACAACTCAGAACCATGACTCAGATCATGACGGAACTGAAGAACGAAAACGTACAACTGAAAGCACAGCAAAACCAGACCATGACGGAAATGACGACAACGTTCAAGACGTTGACGGCAAGAATCGAAAAACTAGAACCCAAGAAGAAAGAGAAAGGGTTCATAGTGTCGTGAGAACATGGTCACGGACGAAATCTTAACCGAAATCCTGAAGGAAATTAAAGGTCAAAGTGTGCTCCTGAAACAAGTAATTGCAGAACTTCAAAACATTCAGAGTAGACAAGTCTAATTTCCCTTTTTTCTATTCGTTTATCTGTTCTTTTGATTCCATCATTCTAATGAAATCTTGTTTTATGAGGTCTTGAATCGGAACACGTGAAGCCTTTGACCTTTCCCAATAGCATCCATGAATCATTTCTTCTGGAACATCAAAACTATGTTGTTGTCCTTTATACTCAAAACAGAATTTTATGATTTTCTGGGTTCTGTTCATTCAATCACCTAGAACCTAAAGACCTTCGAGTCAAAATAACCTAATAAATCTAACCTCTTATTTCCATGCATGACTTTTTGGCTTATCGTTTCTTGAAACTAGGACAGCGTTTTTTTACCAAATTTTCGCTCCTAGACTTTCGTTTTCTTCATGGTCTTCTTTTTGCATTTTTCTAATCAGCTTTTTCAATTCCGCACTTTCGAAAGCTTCACGGTCTAATTTTTGTTGCTCAATCTTCGAAAGTCTCTCTAGTTCTGCAAGAAACCGAGCAACTTTTTCTTTTTCTAAGCGTCTACGTTCTCTTTGTTTCTCCAAAACTTCAGTTCTGTGAGCGTCACAAAATTTCTTTCTAGGACACATTAATCTGAAGCATCTCTTTTAGTACATCTTTCGCATTGACAGTTTTCAGGGTGCTGTCGATTCGAGAACCATGTGTTTCGGCAACTATCACAACAGAACGGTCTAACAAAATATGAATCATAGTAAAACTCTAGTCTAGTCTCGAATTCAGAACCACATTGACTGCACTTGACTTTAATTTTCTCTTCGATGTGCATTACTGTTTTACCTCTTGTTCGATTTCAACCGTGCATGACGGTTGAATGCTAACCGTGATCTTGTGATTTTTTATTTTCTCTTCAATGCCCTGAGTCGTGAAAGGAGACCATTTTATCAAAATTGCTATGGACTTGTGAGGTTTTAAACTGTCGATATAGCTGGGTTCAAGCTTCACGTCTTCGTAGTCATGATGAAAACGGACGTGCAAAACCTTCCATTCAGAAGAATTAAGCAACCAGAAAACAGCTTCGTACTTGCGTCCAATTTGAGGGTCTATAAGCACTAGAGGGCTTTCAGGGTCTATAAAGTCGATTTTTCCCAATGGTTGACCGTCCTTGTCAACAAGTTTTAGAATGTCATTCGCTATCGTTGTCGGCGTTAATATCACTCTCCAAATCTCTCATAACGTAATTTTTACCTTGTTCTTCCAGCTTCGCAAGTTCGCTCTTGTAATCGAGAAATTGAAAATTCTTATAGATTGATTGCTTCATGTTAAAATAATTTTGACAACATTGTTCACCTGAACAAAAGTTCTGGTGTGCACTACCTAGAAATGAAGTATGACACCACAAACAAGTGTGTGGCGTCTTCTTCTTTCTTTTTTGAGCGTTTTCACTTTCTTTTCGTTTAAAATACTCTTCTTCCCTGCATTTTTCAGAACAGTAGATTTGCAAGTTATGGTTTTTCTTGAACGGTTGACCACAATGCTTACAGATTCCACTACCATAACCATTAACCATATTCTCTTTCTCTTGTTCTGATTTCTCTATTTCCATTCTTCATATCACCATTAATTTTGAAAGAAACTATTTGTCTCGGAAAACGAAATAGTGAGTGTTAAATATGGCACTCAAGGAGTTACCAAATTAGCACTATCTCGTTTTCCTTGACCTTGAAATTATTCTTGAGGTGTTTCATCGCTCGGCTTGTCTATTCCACTCTTAGCGTTCTTCTGTTTGTTCTTGCGAAGTTCACTTTCTAGAGATTCGTGCTCTTTGGAAAATCGTTTATCGATTGCTGAACGGTCTAGAAATTCGCTCCCAGCGTCACTAATAGGAGCTATATGCACGTCTTCACCTTCAGCTTTTTCTTCTGTGAAAGTTTCGTCTTTAGCTGTGTCTTCGACTGAATCCTCTAATTCTTCGTCAAGATCACTCTTGCCTAAGCTGTTTTCAATTTGGTCTTTTTCGATCAGCTTCAGGGTCTTATCACGCTGTTTCTCTTGCGGTGATCTCTTGTCATCTTCTGCCATCATATCACCTCTTCAAAAGTGATTTCTGATTATTTGGAAGTTTGAAACCGCATCCTCTAGAACAACGGATTTCTCCGTCTTCCATGTAAACCAAAAAGCCTATTCCACAATGAGGACAGATTTTCTTTTCCATGGTTAATCCTTCTTTTTCTTGGTATGTCTACGATGAATTTTTCGGCTTTTTCGGTTGCTTCGATTGTAAGCCATTAATCAGCACCTATTTTCAAGTCGTCTTTTGAAAGGGTCTTTTTCGAACTTAGAACACCGCTCAAAGAGACAACTGAGGAGCCTTGTGATCTAGTGAAAAGACAGATCAAAGATTGCTCTGTCGGACTGTCCGAAAAGTTTGTTATTGTCTCAAAGACTTTTCCAAAAAACGATTCTAGACCTCTCGTATAAGCTTCTCTTGCCTTGACTCTATCGTTGACAAATTCGATTTGAGCCTTTTCATACAGCTTTTTCAACTCGGCTTTTTCGGTTTCAACATTGGCAATTTCACGGTTCAGTTGCTCTAATTTTGCAGAAAGTTGTTCTTCAATTCGTCCTAGAATTTCCAGCTTTTTAGCTGTAATTTCGTCATTGTTTTTTGATAAAGCATCTGAAATTGCAGAAACGACTAAGCTTTCATCGATTTGCAAAACACTTACTTTTTTTGGTTCAGATTCTTCTTCAGTCGTTTCTTCTATCGGCTCGTTTTCAGCTTCGCTAACAGCTTGTTCGATTTCTTTGTCTAACGCTTCTTTTCTTTCGTCAAGCTTGAAAGCTTTGATTATGGAATTGATCTCTTCGTGACTTTTGCCCTCAGATTTCAGCATTCGTCTAAGTCTAATTTCCGTTTCTTCGTCCATAATCATGCACTTTTAACGACTTTTCCATAGCTTGTTATGTTGCCTAGATCATCCGTTTCGATCTTACCATAGAAATATCCCGTTTTCTTCTCTAGAATCAGCGAAGTAGCTTCTTCTTTCGTAATTCTCTTGGGTTTGGATTTGATAACGCTCACGTCATCTGAGCCATTGAGGTCTATCTGAGTTGTGAATCCTAGATTGAGGTTTTTCAAAAAGATTTTTCCCTTGTCACCAACACAGAGATATTTATAGCGGTTTTCAGGGTCTTCACGGACTTTCACGGTTATCAGTTGCTTGAAAATCAACGTGATTTTTCCATCTAGTTCTTCAGTAGATGCGATTTCACGCACGAATAATATAGGAAAATCTTTGATTTCTTTCGTTAAGCCTTGACTCTCAGGACTTGATTCTTTAATTTCCACTTTTGAATCTGCATAATGAATCTCTTCACGGTAAACTATTTCGTCAGGTGTTGCTGGATTAGATGACATTGCCCAAGAACCGTTTTTATTCAAGATTTTTCTGTTTTCGGACATTTCAATCACCATTTTTATTTTTCCATGCGGTTCTTTTTTTGATTATTGACTCGTTGAAAGCTTGAATTCGTTGTTTCTCTTCCTCAGTCATACCCTCTTTTATTGGTAAACATCGTTTACTCAGGTCTTTCAAATTTCCAGAAAATTCTATGTCAAGCCTCTCAGAATTCTTGGAAAAAACCTTCTTTTCCAGCTTCGATAAGATTCTTTCAGCTTCACGTTTCTCTTTCTCAGAACCCTCTTTCTTACGTCTATTTAATTCGGCAATAGCTTGTTCAGTAGAATCAAATTCGAGCCATGTCAAAGGCATATCTTCAACGTTCTTCAGAGTTTCAGCTTTTCCCGTTTGTTGTCCTTGACTGTAGAAATTTTCAGTCTCTCCGCCTCTCGGAGCACCTTGTTTCTCTTCAGCTTTACGTTTACCTTCCATGGTTTTCAAAATTTCAACATGTTGATTTAGTTCTTCCTTCGTGTTGATTTGGGAAGGGTCGAATTCTACACCATACTGTTTATATTTCTCTTGAACGCTTCTCCGTACTTCGTTCCATAACTCATCCTTAGCAATATTGCTCTTGTCTTCGATTGTTACGTTTACGTCAGTTTTCTGTCGCTTTCTATTCTCTTCTTCTGTCATTCATGAACAACTCCTTTAGAATCTTTGATTGAACCTGAAACCTTGATAACTGTCGTACCCTTGTGAAAAATGACATCGTTAGACATCGCATAGTCAAGCAAAGCTTCGATTATTTCGTAATGTTTCAAACCGCACTTTTCAGCATAAGCAACAATCTTCTTTTTTGTTGACGCTTTGACCTGAATAGATTCGAATTTCTCTTCTTTTTTGATTTCTGCCATTATTCTAACCTCTTTTACTATTCTATAATAGAAAGTCTACTATTTAAAAGTTTTGGCTTGATTTACAGTCCTTTTCGGAAACAGAGCCTTATAATTAAGTAATTACTTAAATGAAGCCCAAACCATAAAGCTTTTATAGTTTCAGAACCATTCATCATACGGAGCGGTTCGCATCTCACACACGCTTATCGCTACGGTCTATCCCTGAACCGCTCTATTCATCACGATCTTTCTAGGGTTCCAGCTTAGGCATGACAAACGTGAGAACCATAAAGTTAACGTCCTGCCCTGCAAATTCGGGATTAAGCTTTATGATCTTCGAACCTTGTTTCTCCGTCACTAACACAAGCTTGCGATTAAGCAAGTTTTCAAAGTGTCTCATGGCACACGTAGGAGTGGCAATCATGCGGTAAGTCATATGATCTCTAATAACGTCCTTAAGGTCTATTTCAACATCGTAGGGTGATACGTGCTTTTGTTTGGCTTCTATTTCCGTTTTTCTCAAAATCCTAAGCATCAATTCCTTAACTTCTTCCGCATATTCTTTATTTCTACGATTCATACACACACGCTCTTTCTATCTCTCTCTAATAGAAAGAGAATCATATACAGTTGACACGGAACCCGAAAGAAGCCCAATTCAAGCCTGTTTAAGCAAATCTGCCAAGAGTTAATGTTCAGGTCATTGAAGCACTTTCAACATAGCCCACCACACAGTTTATATAACCTGTTGTTCCGTTGAACTGCCATACAGATTTTTCACACACACACGACACACCAAACTAGACACTAGACCAAACCTGAGAAAGAAACTTTCCCATATCAATTGAGGACGTACTACTATACTACACATACACACACACATACACACACACCACACCACTAACACTACCATACTTAAGCATAACCTTAAATTCCCCCGTAATAGGGCTGACACCCTTCCTAGACAACTTTTGTTGGAGAGAAGGAGAGAGAGAAGGAGTGTGTGTGTACTTCATTGATCTAACACGAAGTGATAACACCTAAAACTAGGGCATCTAGTGAATGTTTCAGCTTCAAAGAAGACTCTATGCCTTATTGATTTGAATGTCTAGTTAAGTAGTTGCTTAAATAACGGATTCTGTTTAATGAAGTGCTTAACTAATTGCTTAGAAAAGCCTTGACAGTCTCGGACGTGAGCACCCTAGACCCTAGATCATACTGAATAATTTAAGATCAAAGTCCTATTTTTTCGTGAGGGGCGTATGTACACAGTCATGGACTTTTCTGTTTATATAGCTTATCACCAAGAGTTTAAGAGCTAGACTAACAATCCTAGCTCATAGATTAGGAAGTAAAACTGCACAATCCCTATATGGATACACAACTCAAACATCAAGTTTAATCTACTCCCCCACCCTTAATTGAACCGAGCTAGGCAAAAATGAGGGTCTCCACGGTCTGATACCGCTATGGTATTTTCTGAAGTTTAGGACTATCCAAGGGTGGTCTCTAGAAGAGTCTAGGTTGAACTAGGTTATTGTTATTCCTAAGAACTTGGCAAGAAATGCGAAAATGTACCCAATCAATGCACCAATCACAAAAACAAAAGCGTCACCGCTTACCTTGCCAAAGTATGTAAGGAACCACATACCCAGTACAATAATCCCTATTAAACCAGCGAAGACTAATGTTACATCTCTCTTTCCCTTGCTAATTGCTTTAGGATACCAATCCATTAATTCTGTGAGTTTTCTCAGGAATTCTTTTATTTCAGGTATAAATGGAGTCCACCATACAATTTGAGGAGAGATGGGTTCTCTTTTCTTGCACATACTCTCAATTAGAAGTCCATTTAATTGGTCTATTCCCTCTTGTGTAAGTTCATATTTCGTTCCATCGGGTAATTCGATACTGCCCTTGACAACATCTCTTTTTGATTCTAAGATGTGAAGCATATGAAAAATAAGAGATAATACATTAGGCAAGTGGATAACATACGCTTCTGTTGGCTTTTTTAGCTTTTCTTTAGTGAATTGAATCCCAGAGTTAGTAAGAGCGTTTTCAATTTCTTCTTCGACAATTGTATCACAGATTAAAGTGATTTTTACGTCTTCCTGAGACATTTTCCTTCAGTTCTTCTATTCTGTTGTTGTGCAGATTTAAGATTTATGTCTCTCTTTTTTCTGTTCTATAGGTCTTACCTATGAGTAAGGCTTATTAGCAATGGAGAACTCATTTGTACTTCCTGTATGAGTGGGCTGGGTGAGATTTGAACTCACCTCTCTCATGTGCGAGCATGAGATACTATCCAAGCTATAATACCAGCCCATCCATACTCTTTCCTGACCTTGCTTATATCTTTTGCGAACTATATCGAAGTCCATATTGTCTCTTCCAGAAGCCTACTTTCTAACACCTGCTTTTTCACGTCCTTTACTGAGTTTAAAAGGTTTTCCATCGGTTTTGGCTTATTGAATTGTTCAGGATGTGCACAATATATTCCACACAGCACTACGAGTTATCAGTCACACTGACCATATATCCTCTATGGAAAATGCATGGGAATTTCGGAATGACTGTCAGCGTGTCAGACAACTCGTAGTGCTGTGTTGATTATATTGAACAATAAGTGAATTTTACAATATAATGGGAAATCAGTGGACATTTGCTCGTGACCGTGTTCAATATATTCCACACAGCACTACGAGTTATCAGTCACACTGACAGCACTTTCGAAGTCGAGTTTTCGCTGTTATAGATTGTTTCTTGAAACAACGTTTATATCGTTGAATCTACTATAGATTAGGATGGTGAAGCTAGGGCACAAGATAAGAACCGAGTGCTCTAGCAGAATTAGAAACACGGTTCAAAGGCAGAACAAAAGAGGAATAAGGAAAATGTCAGCGAAAAAGGAATTGATAGTCTACGCTGAAAGTGCTAAGATCGTTCGAGCATACCTTGACCTTCAAAGCTTTTACAAAGTGATGCATCAAGAACAACTGAATCAGCAACTTGAAGAGATGGCAAGACACCCTAAAACGGTAAAACCGTCAAATCTACAGAGTGCTAGAGATTCAACGGTGATAGATAACAAACCATATATGGGTGTTGTTAAGAATTGCTCTGAGTATAGGGCTGCGAAAATTGGTGTTAATATGACTCGACCAATTGACGTTGGCAGTCTCCGTGTTGGAGGATACATGATTATCGAAGGAGAGCCTTGCCAAATAGTGGACATAACAAAGTCGAAGCCCGGAAAACACGGTTCAGCCAAAGCAAGAATCGTAGCCATAGGCGTTTTTGACGGTACAAAGAAGCAGTTTGTTAAGCCCGTGGACTTGAACACTGAAGTACCAATAATTGACAAGAGAATGGGGCAAGTCTACGCAGTTAACCCTTCAGGCATTCAGATAATGGACCTTGAAACCTACGAGTATTTGGACGCTCCTTACCCAGAAGACGCAGAGTTGAAGGCGAAGCTTGTGCCCGGCGTTGAGATTGAGTACTGGAAGATAATGGGCAGAATGAAAATCATGAGAGCCAAGTAAGAAATGGGAAGACAATCAAAGCTTGCCTGCTGACCCTTCTTGCCTTTTCTGGGACCTTGCTCTTTGAAAACTGTCACCCTAAAGGATGATAGGACTGTTCTTGTAGGTCGATTCGAGACAGACGATAAGGAGAGGCTTTTCCAGATGTACGAGTCGCTTTCTGATGAGGCAGTACGTTGGGCCCTGTCGCCTGTACGAGGGAGAGAATTGAAAGAGCCTGGTTCAGCGGTCTGCAAAACGTGATTGCTATCGTGGCCCTGCACGATGATAAATCGTTGGACATGAGCAAATCATGAAATTCATTCATCCTCGAAGGAAAGGATCAGGCGACTTGGTCATTTATCTTCATCAGAGCTTTCATAATGTTAGATTGGGCACAGCCATTCTCACTGAACTCATAAAACTTGGAAGGAGCGAAGGAATGCACAGAATAGGCCTGCACGTCATAGCTGACAACAAGTGGGCAATGCACCTTTACGAGAAACTTGGCTTCAACATTGGAGGAACAATGAAAGACTCATAGTTTGGAGAAGATGGAAAATATACTGATGAGCTGGCAATGGGGCCAATTCTCTGATTGATCAGGTTTGCTCTGCTTTTCCGAAGTACGTTCAGCCCACCAATTCCAGCCGAGCGCCCTGAAGCCCACGTAAAGGACCAGAAGAATTACTCCCCAGCTTAAAGCAATAGCTGCCACCTGCAGAATCAATTCTGTCAAATATGCATGGCTGACCCAAGCGGTCAGTGAACATAGACCTATCAGTAATAGAATGAACATGCATACGTGGATGGCTCGTTCTCCCGGCATTAATTCCAACTCATTAGACAGTCCTAGAGTTTAGTTCTTGCCGTGTTAAAAGATTTGTCGTCAAAGTTTATCTCGCTGCGTCGTATAGCATACTCTAGAGCCGATGATGCAAGAAGAGCCGTCTGACTTGTGACGATAATCATATTGAGCTGAGGCTTCACTATATTGGTCCGTGGGGACATCGGATTCCAACGTGTTCAAAATAACGTGTTAATTGTGTGATGGCGTTCAAAAAATCTCAGGCTCTTGGCTTTCGGCGTTCCCGCCTGCGTGGTAGGTGGAGTTCCAGTATTCCCTTCTTGAAGCGGATTTTCATCTTGTCCATTTGCACGGGTACTGGGAGACGAGAATGGAAATGGAACTTTTGGAATTCTCCTTCTTGGTGGGTCATGCCCATTTCTTTGAAGGTCATTTTTCTTGTCATTTTTGCCGATATTTCAAGTGTATTTTCGTCAAGTGGTTTGACTTGAACCGCTTTTTCCTTCGTGAGAGGCAGGTCAACGGTCACTATGACTTCAGTCGGGGTCACTATCATGTTGCGAAGTGGTTCAATTGTGGAGTTCTTCTGGTTCCAGCTCGGCCTTTCCACTAGCATCTCTCTCTGTCTCTCAAACTCTCTTTCGAAATCTTCAAAATAATCGTCAAAAATGTCCATGATTGTGCGTCTTTTCTTAATTGCCATCGTCATCTTCCTCCCTATGACACGTACATCGGTATGTCGTACTCTTGTGTCTTCTTCATCTTGGACATCTCTTCCTGAGTTCGCTTCATCACGTCTCTCGCCTTTAGGCGGATTTCTTCGCCTTTTTCCAGCAGCTTTGCAATGTCCACTTTTATTCCAGTTACTTTCGTCAAACTCTTCAGTAGCTCTGCTGCTGCCTCCGGGTCTGGATAGTTGAGGAAGCACTGCGCAAGTAATGTTGTTGCTGGTAGGCCCATCTGAGCGCAACGCATGAGCATGATTGCCTGAGGACCAACCACGTAGCCTTCCATCAACGCTTCGATGCCCTTGTCTTGAACCATTTTCAGCATTTCTGGGCTTGACGCGGCCGCGAACACTTTCAATTCCTTCGCATCTTGCCTGTCTTGGATGGGCATGCCGCTCAGCGAAACCATCATCTTGACCTTCTTTCCCTTTCCCCAATTGATCAAAGCGTCAATCACTGGATAGATGGCGTCTGCGGCTACTGGCGTTTCGGAAACAGCCAGGAGAATGTTGTGGTTCCCAAAAATCCTTATGGTAGAATGAGGAAGGCCTTCGTGTAGAACGATGAGCGGCGGTAGCAGTGTCGAATCCATGTAGGCTACTTCAGTTAGGTTGAGTTCTTCTATTAAATGCGAGGCCGCTATCACGCCGACCAATCCGACGTCTGGAAAACCGAAGAGCATAGTGGCACCTTGGGGAATTTGCTTCTTTTCTACGATGTTGATTTCACTCAAACGTGATTCCTCAAATACTTAGAAATGCGTTGACCGTAAAAAGTTTATGGAGAACAACCTTAAAGGGCAGAATACCTATTTAGACACCTGACGATTTGTAAGTCTGGAGAAAATCATGGCACTAGATCATTTGGGTTCTTCGCTTTACGATGCGATAAAGAAGCTTTTCAAAGCATCTGTTGTAGATGAGGCTGCTGTCAAGGAACTTGTGCGTGATATACAGAGGGCTCTGCTACAAGCTGACGTCAACGTTAAGCTTGTGCTTGACATTTCCAAGCGAATAGAAGAAAGGGCTCTGAAGGAAAGAGTTCCACCTGGAATTTCCAGACGTGAACACGTAATAAAAGTCGTTTATGAAGAGCTAACACGATTCCTAGGAGAAAGAGCCATCACAGTAACGCTTGAGCCGGGGAAAAGGAAGACAATCATGCTCGTTGGTATCCAAGGCAGCGGGAAAACAACCAATGCTGCCAAACTCGCCAGATATTTCCAAAAGAGAGGTCTCAAGTCAGCATTGCTATGTGCAGATACATTCAGGCCTGGCGCCTACGCACAGCTTCAACAACTGGCCAACAGAATAAACGTGCCCATATATGGCGACGTGAAAGCCAAAGACCCCCTCAAAGTAGTTAACGAGGGACTGGAGCAATTCGCAGACAAGGACGTCATAATCATAGACACTTCCGGCCGGCACAAAGAGGAACAAGAATTAATCAAAGAAATGAAGATGCTTGAAAACCACATCAAACCCGACGAAGTCATGCTGGTGATCGACGGAACAATCGGTCAGCAGGCACTGGCGCAAGCCAAAGCCTTCAACGAAGCAACACCAATAGGCTCAATTCTGGTGACAAAGCTGGATGGGTCGGCAAGAGGAGGCGGGGCACTATCGGCAGTTGCGGGAACTGGGGCTCCTATCAAGTTCATCGGAACAGGAGAGAAAGTTGAAGATATTGAACCTTTCATGCCTTCTCGATTTGTTGGACGGCTTCTGGGTATGGGCGACTTAGAAACCCTGCTTGAAAAGGTGCGTGAAGCAGAGGTCAAGGTCCCTGAAAAGAAGGCGAAGGCAATTCTCAGCGGCAAGTTCACGCTGACAGACATGTATGAACAGTTTGAAGCCATGAAGGGAATGGGCACCTTCCGAAAACTTCTGAAAATGCTCCCAGGCATGTCATATGACATACCTGAAGAAATGTTAAACACGGCCGAGGATAGGCTGGAGAAATGGCGTGTAATGATTCAGTCCATGACTCCTCAAGAGAAGGAAAACCCAAAGGTCTTCAACGCTTCGAGAATGAAGAGGGTTGCCAAGGGTTCAGGAACGAGCGAAAAAGAAGTGAAGGAACTTTTGAAGCAATACGTGATGATGCGGCGTATGCTTAAAACTCTCAGAAGAAAGAAGCTGCCTTTCTTTGGGAAAGGCATGCCCCTTGGCTTGAAATAGGCTGGGAAGTCTAGAAGGTTGTTCCATGAGTACTTTGGAGAAGTCGCTGAGAATAATTGAGAAATATCCTTTGTGTGATCACTGTCTAGGAAGACAATTCGCCATGCTCGGTCACGGCGTTGAAAATGACGAACGGGGAAAATCGATAAAGCTAATCTTGGCATTAGAGGCGCACAAAGCGTCGCTAACTAGCAAAGAGGGCGTGAAGACTCTCAAAACCCTCGCGACTAACGGTTTCTCTAGGACAGCACAAGAAATACTGCAGAAAACGAAAAAACGTCTGCCAAGCAGAAGCTTCCCGAAGAAGTGTTTTCTCTGCGAAGACAAATTCAAGAGCATTGAATCCTTGGCGAAGAAGGCTCTAAAACTCCTTGAGTCATATGAATGCCACAACTTCTTGGTTGGAATAGAATTGCCGTTGGCTGCGGCGGAGCGTGAAGACGAGTTCAAGGCAGAGTTCTCAGTCGAGGACGGAGAGAGCATGCGGAACGAGTTTGGGAGACTGATAGGGAAGAGAGTTGCTGAAGAAAGCGGAAAGGCCGTAGAATTTATGAAGCCAGAGGTGGTTGTGCTTGCCGATCCGTATGCTGAGGCGGTTAGGCTTCAGGTAAATCCACTGTTCGTTGCTGGGAGATATCGAAAACTCGTCAGAGACATCCCGCAGTCAAAATGGTTCTGCTCGGATTGTCGAGGGAGAGGCTGTGAAAAATGCAACTGGACAGGAAAGATGTACCCTGAGTCGGTGGAGGAAATCATTGGAAAACCCTTTTTGGATGCAACTGGAGGTGGCGGTTCATCATTCCATGCGGCGGGAAGGGAGGATATCGATGCTCGCATGCTGGGGCCAGGACGGCCATTCGTCATCGAGGTAGCAAGACCTAAAACACGATTCATGGATCTGAAGAAACTCGAGAAGGCCATAAACGTTTATGGGAAGGGGAAAGTTGAAGTTTTGAATTTGAGGTTTGCGAACAAAGATGTTGTGAGGAAACTGAAGAAGGCTGAGTCAGCGCAGAAGGAATATCGTGTGGTTGTCGAGTTTGAAAATAGTATCACGGTTAAGGATTTGGATTTGTTGAAAGAGAGGCTAACAAACGCTGCGATTGCTCAGAAGACTCCAGTTCGTGTTCTGCATAGACGTGCGGATCTGATGCGGGAAAAGTACATATACGACGTGGATATAAAGAAGTTGGCGCCAAAAAAGGTTGAGATGAAGCTACGTTGTCAAGGAGGGCTTTATGTTAAGGAGCTGGTGACTGGAGATGAAGGAAGAACAACGCCCAGCGTTTCAGAGATTCTCAAAAACAAGGGCAAACCAGTGAACCTTGATGTTTTAGACGTGATTATGAACGAGTAGGGAGGTAAAAGGGATGAGAGGGTCAAAGGGTTATCGTTCAGGTGCGCGGCGACTATTAACGAAGGAACCTAGAGAACGGGGAAAGATCAAGCTGAGCAAGTTGCTCCATGAATATCAGCCTGGAAGCCGTGTCGTGGTCAGAATAGATTCAAGCGTTCAGAAAGGAATGCCGCACAGACGCTTTCACGGCAAAGTCGGCACTGTGACCGAGAAGCGTGGGCGAAGCTACGTTGTGACTGTTTCACAAGGAGACGCGGTCAAGGAGATTATTGTTAGGCCTGAGCATTTGGAACCATTCAAGGGTGATTAGATGTCAAAAGAAAGCGTTGGGGAAAAGAAGCTCACACTTCCCCAAGTCAAGAAGCTGCTAGAATCTGTCGGTGAAGAAAATCTGGATCAGCTGCAGCGTCGAACGTTTGATTACGTTTCCAAATTTTCAAAAGTAGACGCTGAAGTAGCTGAAAAACTTGTGGAAAGACTCGTGAAAGAATTCGGTTTGGAAGAGGAAGAGGCAGTTGAGATAGTTAATTGCTTGCCGAAAACCGTCGATGAGCTGAGGGTTTTCCTTGCTGGCGGCCGTAAGCTTATTGATGTTTCAACGTTGAAAACAATTGCTAGCCTTCTCAGTGAACATCAAAAAGTGAAGTAGGCAGAGAGCGGCTTAGCAACTATTTTTAAGCAATAAAAGCGTAAGATAGAGGCTAATATGACCATGATGGAGAAGCGGTACGAGGAGTACGCTTACATTCTAGATTTCCTGGCGCACGGCCGCCCTGGGGTACGCCCAACTGGAAGAGCCGGATACCGAGCGGGAGCTCTAGTTCAGATGATGGGTGAAGAATTCTTCACGCTGCTAGAAGCGCTGATCAAGGACGGCGTATCTCTGAAGGCCCACGACCGCGTCTACGTCGGAAAGGAACCGCGCGAAGAAATAACTTACATCATTGGCAGAATCGGATACGACGAGCTAACAGCCGCGGCAAAGATGGAACTGTCCGCAGTCATAAGCAGAATAGTGTTGAGCCGCGAAAGCTGGTTCATAAATTTCTTTAACAGCGCAAGAGCGATGACACCTAGAATGCATGCGCTGGAATTAATTCCAGGAATAGGGAAGAAGTACATGTGGCAGGTCATAAATGAGCGTGAAAGAAGACCTTTTGAGAGCTATGATGACCTGCAGAAACGCACAGAACTGCCTAACCCAGTTAAGTTGGTAACCAAGAGAGTTCTTGAGGAACTGTCAGGCGACAGCAAATACAGACTCTTCACAAGAGCCCAATAGTGCAGCTGAACTTGTCCGCCAGTAATATGAGCCTCCTAGAAAGAACGAAGCTTCTGCTTCGAAGATATCGAATCTCTCCGAACAAGCTCTTAGGCCAAAACTTCATGATTGAGCCTTCAATTTTCGAAAGCATGAATGATTATGCTTCGCTCAACCAAGACGATGTGGCGCTGGATGTCGGCGCCGGCCTCGGCTTCCTGACGCGCTTTCTGGCCGAAAAGTGTGAAGGTGTTTTGGCAGTTGAGGCGGACGACAGACTTGTGCAGGTTCTGCGTGAACAACTTGGGGATTTACCCAGCGTCACAGTGCTTGAGGGCAACGTGCTCAAAATTCAGATTCCAGAGTTCAGCAAGGTTGTGTCGATTCCACCCTACCAGATTTCTTCGCGGCTCCTTCTATGGTTTTTCAAGAGAGATTTTGACGCTTCAGTTTTAATCTTTCAGAAGGAGTTTGCGAACCGCTTGGCTGCCCTAGTCGGAAGCGAAGACTACGGATGGCTGACGGTTCTCACCTATTATCACGCAGAGTGCGAGCGTTTAGAAAATGTGCCAAAATGGATGTTCTATCCACAGCCCGAAGTGGATTCGATTATCGTGCGCTTGAAACCCAAGAAACCGTCGCCTTTCACAGTGAATAACGAGGAGCTGTTCACTCGGCTGGTGCGGAGCATTTTCACTCAACGCAACAGGAAGGTCAGAAATGCCGTTCATCAGTTTCTGAGAAATGTGCTTGCAAAAACTGCTGAAGATGCCGAAAAGGCCACTCGAAGTCTTCCTTTTCGCGATGAGCGGGTAAGACAGTTGGCACCTGAAGATTTTGGAGAATTACTGAATGCCCTCTCCAGCTAAGCAGGTGTTTTTTGCAGACTATGTCTTCAATGTTTCTGAGGATGTTTACGAGCCCGCTGAAGACACGTTTATGTTTGCTGAAAATTTGGTAGTTGAACGAGGCGACAGCGTTCTTGACGTCGGCACCGGATGCGGAATTCTGGGCATAATTGCGGCAACCAATGCGGCCAAAGTTGTTGTGGTCGACATCAGTCCTTGCGCGGTTCAGTGTGCGAAAGAAAATGCGAAACTCAATCGCGTAGTTGACAAGTTGCTCTTCGTACAAGGGGATTTACTTGCACCGCTGAGAACAGGGGAAAGATTCGATTTAATTTTATTCAATGCTCCATACCTTCCGACAGGCAGCGGTGAAGATGTAACTTGGCTCGAACGAGCTTGGGCTGGCGGGGTTACTGGCAGGCAGATCATAGACAGGTTCATTTGTCAATTGTCAAATCGTCTAACATCTGGCGGGCGAATTCTCCTCTTGCAGTCAACACTGGGTGATCTTGACAGGACCTTGAAGAGTTTTGAGGAGAAAGGTTTGAGGGCTCAAATTATTGCCACACGGGATTTGCCCTTCTTTGAGTCAATTGTCCTGATCGAGGCAAGACAACGGCTGTGAATTACTTGAAGCTCGATTTGAAAGGGCATCCTGCTGGCGAAGGATTTTCTGCAGCCTTAGCTCGTCTCTCATTGGCAATCCACCAATGCCTGCTAGAATCTGGCCGTGCTTTTCCGCGATAGCATTTGTTTTCACTTCAAAAATCTGAAAGCCAAGAGACTGGTAGAACCCTAAGGCTGGCAAATTGTCATTTGAGGTTGAGACTAACAGCTTTTTCTTTTGCTGTCGTCTGGCTTCTGATTCAACCTTCTCGATCAAAGCATGGCCAATTCCCAAGCCTTGATGTTCAGCTTGCACTGCCAAAGCCACAATTATCAAATTATCTTCATCTTCAACGAAGGAAACAAACCCAACCGTCTTCTTGCCCACGCTTGCAACGTAAGCAGGCTGTTCTGAAACGCTGAACTTCCTATCAAAAGTCAGCTGCTCCTCTTCTCCCCAGAACTGCCTGACAAGCTTTCGGATATCGGCTTTTTCTTCTTTTGATGAAGCTCTCTCAACAGCATATTTTGCTTTGCTTGTCCTTACGCATGAGGGGCATACGGTCAGCTGTTTTGCATGGGATTCACATACGAGAGTGCCGCAAACACTGCACTTGTAGATTGCCGCATTTCCGCAATATTTGCAGTTCACTTGCCTTCCCTTCTCTCCGTCTGTACTGTTGAAAAACTATATAACGTGAAAGGTTCAGTATTGTAGGAAAGCTCTGGGGGTCTAGTTGAATGTGCATCTTAGGGAAAGACAAGCTAAAAGAGCTTATTGAAAACTACAAGTGCATATACCCGCATGACTATAACCTGCTTGACGGAGACGGGTACATCCTAACCGTCAAAGAAGAAACAACCCTGCATTATCTGGAGCACAAGAACCTAATATCATACGAAGTAGTTTTTGTTCCGCCGAACTTTGTGGCCCATCTGACAGCAAAGAGCAAGTACGGCAGGATGGGGTTATCCTTCCTTAATGCTGCGAAGGTTCACAGCGGGTTCGTGGGAAGGCTGGCCTTGGAGCTTGTGAACCTGAGCAATGATAGACATCCGATCACGATTAGGCGTGGAGACCCGTTCATGCACATAGAATTCGTGACCAGAGAAGGCCAACCTGCACCTTATAACGGGGAATACCAATTCCAATACTTGACCGACGACGAAATGCAGATGTACATACCAATCATGAAGAAGGTATTTTCAAATTATGACGAACTCGCGAAAACTTGGTCCCGAAACAAACGATTACTGCCATGACGAGTGAGAGGACTGTCTGCCGTTAGTTGATAGAAGAGCGTTGGTATGGCCTTTGAACGTGATCATTCCACGGCCTAAACATCATCTTATGTCTTGATGGTTGCTTCTATTTCTGAAGAATGTAGATTTCGCGACCTACTTTGTGCCTTTTTTCCATGTCAATAAAAGATGGCGTTCTTGTCAATTCTTCGACGCGTGTATCATTGGCAAATGCTTCCACTTCAAACGGGTGGACTATGTTGAAGCCCATGGCTTTGGCCTTTTCTTCAAGTTTCAGACTGACAAAGTTTCCAGAACGTGTCTTGACGTAAGGATTAACGCATACTAATCTTCCTTCGGCTCTTAATGCCCTGTAGGCTCCTTCAAGGAAATCGCAGTATAAGGGTTCCAAATTGTCTGTGATTCTTCTTGCGTATGATTCTGTGGGCAGATGCCGCAGGGCTGGCCCAAGATCGGGTTCTGTCACTATGCAGTCAACTGTTTTCTCATCAATTTTGTCCGTCAGATGGCGCGAGTCTCCCCGCTGTACCGTGTACTTTGCCTCTTTCAGATTGTATTCGCTTTTTAGCCAATCAAGGTTCCTGCAAGAGGCTTCAACGCACCATGGGTTTATGTCCATCCCTATTACCTGTGCCTCGGCCATCAAAGCTTCTTGAAGAATCGTGCCTACCCCGCAAAAAGGATCTAGCAGAACCTTTCCTGGCAAGCACAGGGACAAGTTTACCATAATCTTAGCCAGTCTCGGGGGGATTGAGAAGATCTTTCGTTGCACAGGCCTGCTCACGTCTCTTTTTTGAAACTCAAACGGGTTGTGCACAGCTACAGTTTTTGATATAAAGACATGTTCTTTTCCAAGGCAAAGTAATATCTCGGTCCCTCTTTCGATCAGATCTTTCTTCAGTACTTCAACATGGGTTAACTGTGGTAACTGTCTGTTCTTAGGAAATCCCATGAACCTTGCTTTTGTCCCTTGCGAGGCTAATCTTTTCTTGAAGCAGCTTCCCACAAATCTCTGTATCTTCTTGGAAAGACGGAAAAGGCGAGGGTTTTCAGAGTAAACGCTGACACCAAAGACATGCTTAGTCATAGGAGTCTCGAATAGTCCATCAAAGACGTAATCCGACAAGAGATCTGCCTTAATCTCCAAAAGTGCCTTCTCTCTTCTGTGAACGAAGGCATCTTCAAGGGTTTCGGAGGATACTTGAGATAGGATTCTGCCAACTTTAATTGTGCCTCCGAGGCAATCAGCAAGCGCTGGGTCCAAAACGCCATCCACAGCGACAACGAAGAAGGATTTCGAAAAATCAGCGACCTTGAACTTGAAGTTTCTGGCTTTAAAAAATGTGACAAGCTCGGCTAAGGAGAGTCTCCAGTTTTTTCCCGGGATGAACACGTAGACCGCTTCTTCGAGACGCAAAATCTTCACGTTTTGATGATTTTCTCAGACATATTTTGGACACAGCGATTGTAAATACTATGATGCCGATATTTTAGCATTGCAGTTCAGGAATTTCATGTTGCTAACAAGTGGGGCACAGCTTGAGATTGGCACTTGTGAATGCTGAATATGTATTGTTAAACCAGAAAGTAAATCAGGAATTCTGAAAGTATATCTAAGCTTGCTTGAATATACGTTTAAATACGACGATTATGGTATGCTGAAGGGGAATCTGAAATGCATGCGAAGAACTATCGACCTGTTAAGGGACAACCAAACACGAGAAAAGAATATGCGAAGGGTTTTCCCCCGCCGAAAATAACCAAGTTTACGATGGGAGACACCAAAGCGCATTTTGAATACGAAGCAAAACTGATCGCGTTGGAACAGGCTCAGATCCGCCACAACGCGTTGGAAGCGACACGTGTGGCTTCTAACCGTATTCTTATGGAAAAACTCGTCAACAATTATCGCCTGGATGTTCTGCCCTACCCGCACAATATTCTCAGGGAGAACAAGATGATTTTCGGTGCTCATGCTGACCGTTTGCAGCAGGGCATGCGAGCGTCTTTTGGAAGGCCAATCGGAACTGCCGCGCGAGTGAGAGCCAACCAAACCATAATCAACGTTGGCGTCAATGCAGAAGGCGTTGAAACAGCGAAAACCGCTTTGAAACGTGGAAGTGCCAAACTTCCAATACCATGTCGCATCACCATTGAGAAAGTGCAAAAGGAAGAGGCGAAAATAGTTGAGTGAAATGCGAAAAGATCTGGTAATTTGGTTCGAAGGATTAAGGAAAACTGATATTCCCTCCGTAGGTGGGAAGAACGCGAATCTTGGCGAGATGATTAGCGCGGGTATGCCTGTTCCGCCTGGTTTCGCCATAACCGCGTATTCATACAAGAAATTCATCGAAGAGACGGGGATATCTTCGAAAATCTACGAGATCATAAAGGAAACAGTGACGAATCCGAACGACCCGAAATTGTACGAAATTGCTTCTAAGAAGATTAGGGAACTAATAGAAGCAACACCAATGCCTAAAGATATCGAAAACGCCATCAAGTTAGCATATGAGCAGTTGTGCAAGAAGCTGAATACACAAGTTTTTGTAGCCGTAAGATCGAGCGCAACAGCTGAGGATTTGGCTGATGCCTCCTTCGCTGGGCAACAAGAGACTTTTCTGAATGTACGAGGTGTCCCAGAGGTTATCAAGTCTACTGTCAAATGCTGGTCAAGCCTCTTCACCCCGCGTGCAATATTCTATCGCACCGAGAAAGGCTTCGCGCATGAGAAGGTTTTCATAAGCGTCGGAGTCCAAGAAATGGTGAATTCCAGAGCGGCAGGGGTTACTTTTACGATAAATCCTGTCACCGGAGATCTGAGCCAAATAGTAATCGAGGGCAACTATGGCCTGGGCGAAGCAGTTGTCTCAGGTTCTGTCACACCTGATGATTTCGTAGTTGATAAGAAGACTCTGAAAATAGTGGAGCGACGTTTGGCCAAGAAGACTATCCAGTACATTCGTGATCCGAACACAGGCAAGACTGTCCATCTGGAAGTAGCCTTTGAGAAGCAAGAGCAGCCGTGCATTAGTGACGAGGAGATCCTGAGACTAGCAGACCTTGCGAAGCATATTGAGCAGCATTACGGGAAGCCTCAAGATATTGAGTGGGCAATTGACAGGGACATGTCGTTTCCAGCTAACATGTTCATAGTGCAGTCCAGACCTGAAACGGTTTGGACCCAGAAGATCGCAGAAGCACCGGTCAACGCTGAGACAGAGAAAATCAAGCCGACAGAAATGTTGAACGTTGTTGTGAGGGGGATTGCAGCTGGGAAAAGGAGCTTTGGCATAGGGGTCGCAAAGGTAGTCACGAACCCAGAAGAAGCCTCAAAAGTCATGCAGAAAGGCGACGTGCTTGTTACTGACATGACTAATCCTGATTACGTGCCTTTCATGAAGATGGCGGGAGCAATAGTCACTGATAAAGGTGGAGTAACCTGTCACGCGGCCATCGTGAGCCGTGAACTTGGCATTCCATGCGTAGTCGGAACTGAGAACGCTACGAAACTCATGGTCACCGGAAAAGAATACACTGTTGATTCAAAAAGCGGCATCGTGTATGAAGGCGTGCTGCAAACATTGACTGCGCAACTTTCATCAGCCAGTGGAGCAACCGTTTCCAGCTCCGCGGTTTCTGGAGGCGTGTTCCAGTCTGTGCCTGTAACCGCGACGAAGATATACATGAACTTGGGTGTTCCAGAGAAAGTTGAAGATTACAAAGACTTGCCGTTTGAAGGCATTGGGCTGATGCGAATGGAGTTCATTTTAGCCAGTTACATAGGTGAGCACCCCATGTCCTTTGTGGACACTGGTCGGTCACAAGTTTTCGTGGATAAGCTGGCTGAAGGAATAGCCACCGTGGCAAGGGCGATACAGCCACGCCCCGTTGTGGTGCGTTTCAGCGATTTCAAGACCAACGAGTACCGCGAGTTGAAGGGAGGCGACAAATACGAAATTGTGGAGGCCAACCCGATGCTTGGATGGCGTGGATGTAGCCGATACATAAGTGAATGGTACGAGAAAGCTTATAGGCTCGAATGCCAAGCGATCCGGAAGTGCCGTAGAGAATGGGGGCTCAAGAACGTGTGGGTCATGCTTCCAGTCGTCCGCACGGTGTGGGAAGCAAAGAAAGTGCTGGAAATCATGCGGGAAGAAGGATTGGAAAGATCAAGGGACTTCAAGGTTTGGTTCATGGCTGAAACCCCCTCGATCGCCATACTTGCCGACGAATTCTCGAAGCTCTGCGACGGATTCTCGATAGGTTCAAACGATATGACGCAGGGCATTCTGATGATTGACAGAGATTCGGAACGCCTGGGCCAAATGGGCTACTTCGATGAAAGGGACCAGGCAGTGGAGAGGATAATTGCTCACTTGATCAAGGTGGCGCATCAGAATGGGACAACAGTGTCCATATGCGGTGAAGGTCCGTCAAATCTGCCAGACTTTGCAGAGTTCCTTGTTAGAGTTGGGATCGACAGCATCTCAGTGAACAACGACGCAGTTATTGCAACGAAAAGACTCGTGGCGAGTATAGAACGCAAGATCATGCTTGAGGAACTTGCTGAACAGCATGAAAGGACCCTTCGTCGTCCAACCCAAAGGTCAAAGCAAGACTTGGAATGGGCACTTGAATAGCAGTCGCCACCCGTTCCGTTTTCCATGATTTGTGTTCTGACCAAATTCGAGTCTTGAGAGTGTCCAAATGAAAAACTTCGATTTTGAAGAGGAAAGAGTGAAACAGGAAATACTCAGACTCGGAGCCAAGCGCGTTCTGCTACAACTTCCTGAAGGCTTGAAGCCTGAAGCACCACGTTTGGCAAGGACCATTGAAAAGACAGGCGCCTTGCCTATAGTTTCTGCAGACCCGTGTTACGGCGCATGCGATCTAGCGACTGAAACAGCTGAGAGTTTGGGGGCAGATCTAATAGTTCACTACGGGCATGCCAAGTCTCTGAAGTATGAGCCTGTCCCAACAGTGTACATTGAGGCAAGATCAACCGTAGACGTTAATGAAGCCGTTCAAAAAGCTTTGCCAATGCTTGAGAAATGGCGTAGGATCGGTCTGACCACGACAGTGCAACATGTGCAAACTCTTGATGCAGCCAGAGAAATTCTGGTCCGAGCAGGAAAAACCGTCATGATAGGCGACGCTGGAAGACTGGGCTATCCTGGACAAGTTATCGGATGCGATTACAGCAATGCTAGATCGATGGCGAAGGATGTTGAAGCCTTTCTTTTCATCGGCGGCGGTCGATTCCATGCCCTAGGAGTAGCCTTGTCAACCTCAAGACCCACGATAATTGCTGACCCATACACTAACGAAGCTTCCTCCATTGACGAAGAGGCTGAAAGAATTATCAGGCAACGATGGAGAAGCATAGAAGAAGCCCAAAAAGCGAAGACTTTCGGAATCCTAGTTGGATTAAAGCCAGGACAGAAAAGCCTCGAGCAAGCTTATAAGATAAAACGGCAGTTTGAAGAGAAAGCGAAGGTTGCATATCTTTTTGCCATCAATGAAATCACGCCAGAAGCGCTTATTGAGTTTCCAACGATAGAAGCCTACGTGAACACTGCTTGTCCGAGGCTGTCAGTTGAAGATGCTCAGAGGTTCAAGGTACCCATGCTCTCAAAGAATGAAGCTCTAGTGGTTATCGGCGAAATGTCTTGGGAAGAATTATGCAGAAAAGGATTGTTCGAAAACTAGAGTTGGAACGGCTGCTTTCTCGTGTTGAACCACATCCCGCACCTAGACCTGACATTGAACAATACACCATCCCCGCTGGCGTTGCTGCAACGATGCTTTACATTGCTGCTTACGCAAACGACTGCATTGCTGGCAAATCAGTTTTGGATCTAGGGTGCGGCACAGGGAGACTGGCTTTAGGTGCTGCTTTTCTAGGCGCAAAAAGCGTGCTAGGGGTGGATGTGGACAGAACTGCCATAAACGTGGCGGTCGAAAATTCGCTGAGGACAGGTTTGAAAGACAGGGTGGACTGGCTTGTTGCTGACGTAGATGCTGTCTGTAGTGACTTTGACACGGTTCTGCAAAACCCGCCGTATGGCATACAGGTTCTCAGGGCTGATAGGAAGTTTCTTGAAAAGGCTTTGGAGGTGGGCAAAACGGTGTATTCGCTTCATAAAAGTCCGCGCAAGAGTGAGGCTTTCTATAGCATGTTGAAGGCTGGCTCCGATGGAATAGTGCAAGTTGCTCCTGCTTCTTTCTTCAAGGAGTTCGTTGAAGAACGAGGTCGAAAGATTAGAGCTGTTTACGCTATGGTTATGTCGATTCCGCATATGTTCAGTTTCCACACGAAGAGGAGACATGAGTTCATAGTTGACCTATACGTCATAGATGGCTGACCCTGTTGGGAGAATAGCCGTAGCCTGTTTGCAGAAGGTCGTTTGTAGCCTCTGGATCGTGTGTGTCGTGAAGTTGAGAGTCGCTTGGCGAGTCGATGAATCAAAAGGTTTATTGAGAGGCATAGAAAACTACAGTATACCATCAAGCAAATGATTACGTTTAGTGCATGCTTGAAAATTAGTACTGCTTGAACGTGTACGAGGATAAGAAAAGGGAATTTGAATGAGTTCAAAACCAGCTGAACAGAAAAGTGAGCAGCTCGTGCTCCCAGGCGAACGCTTAGGCGTGATTGAAGAGTTTGTTCCGGATGCAGGAACCTTCGTGAAGGATGGAGTTATCTATTCTGAGGTTGTGGGCCGGGCCCTGCATGACCTTGCGACTAGGCATGTTTCAGTTCATCCGGTTGGTCGCGGCGTAGTGATTCCCAAAGTCGGGAGCATCGTAGTCGGTCAAGTCGTGGGAGCTCAGCCTGAGAATGCTAATGTGCGTATCTTTCAAGTGGGACACAAGGCGATTTCAGGCGTCTTCATGGGAGTTCTGCACATTTCTGATGTGCATTTGAGGTATGTTGATTCCATGTTTGAAGTCTGCAAGGCTGGCGACATTGTAAGGGCCAAGGTTATCAGCGAGAAGAATCAGGTTTATCACTTGTCGACTAAGGACAAGGAGTTAGGCGTTATCTACGCTTTTTGTTCAACCTGCGGGGCCACGTTGGAATCCAGGCGGCAGAACATGCATTGTCCCAAGTGTGGACGAATTGAGACGAGGAAGACTGCCTTTGATTATGGGAAAGAATTGATCTGAGAACAGGAGACCATGTGGATGAAGGTCAAAGTTTTGAGCAAGAAGTCAGACGAGCTGAAGTTGGAAATTGAAGGTGTCGGGCACACTCTCTGCAATTTGCTCCAAAAAATGATTCTGGAAGAGGAGAATGTAGACTTGGCTGGTTACGACATTCCTCATCCTATGACACCAAGCGCAATAGTATATGTCCGCACGAAGGGCAAGGCCAAACCTGAAGAAGTTCTAAAGCATGCTGCGGCAAAAGCGCGTGAATTGAACAACGAGTTCGGCAAAGAATTTCAGAAAGCCCTTAAGAAAGCTTGACCCTGTTCACTATCTTTCTAAGAAGATTGCCTAAGCCATCGGCCAGATCATCGCTTTTTTCCAGCAGTCTCACACTTTCTTCCAGAGTAATGGAGCTGTTCAGCCATGCATAGACTATGAGCGCTTCTGCAGCATCAGCCAGCGTGTGGCTAGACACGCTTGATGGAACATATGGCCTTAATCCAGCTCTTCTAAGCCCTTCAGCAAGCAAGCTGCCCTTCACTTTTCCACCAGAAGGTTTGTTCTTCCTGTTCGACAAAGCTAGAGAGTAAACAAGATTGACGAATGCGTCGCCTAGGGATGCAAGTTTGTGGTCTGTGAGGACTTCAGTCAAGCTGTTATGTGTCTGTACGAAGGGGAACCTTCTGTCATGTTTCTTCAATGTTGAACACTTCAACGGCTTCGCTCTTCCACACTATAGGTTTTCAGCCAGAGTTTGGGGATAAAGCGTCCTGTTCTCCTTTGATATTCCAGATATTGGCTGCCGAAGCGCTGTTCAAGTAATCTTTCTTCTCGAAAGGTGACTCGGAAATAGCCCGGAAGTGCGATCAGAGGAACTATTGCAGGCCAGCTTGGCCAGATGGCGAATAGACCGATGAACATGAGAAAATAGGCGAGATAGGATGGATGGCGCACGTACCTGTATGGGCCCCAAGTGACAAGTTTGTGGTTGTTCCGCATCGCCCATGAGGTTGCATATCTTCCGCGCACGATTATGCTCCACAGAAATAGGAAGTATCCAATCGCCGTCAAAAGTAGGCCTAAGACCTGCGTCGAGAAAGCTAGCGTGGTTGGGAGGCTGAAAGCTAAAACGTTTAGCAATGATAGAAGATTAGCCAAGACGAGAAAAGGGTACGACAAAGCTTCGAGAAAATACACAAAAGTGCCCAAGGCAGCGACGCTTACAACGAAGCCTGAGGGAGTGTCAATCTCTGCATGTGATCTCACGCTGTCATCAGATCTGTGCATTACAAGAATGTTGTGAAGGTTAATCGAGAAGAACAATCCAGAGCAGATTAGAAGGAAACATGCTATGATCGTTTCCATCAGCATGGTGTTAGTTGACCAAAGTATCAGCTTATAAATCTATACGCCTTTATATTTTCTAACGGCGCTGAGGCTTTTTTTTGTCATGCAAAAGGTTTCGAATTGTCAAGCCTGAAATTCGAGTCTTGGGAGTTGACGATGGGGTATTCACTCCTCATGTGAAGGGTTTTGCCCTAATTGTCGGCGTAGTTTTTCGCGGCGGATACTGGCTTGACGGCGTCATGCATACCAAAGTGAGAGTTGACGGGTTGGACGCCACTCGCAAGATAGTCTCCATGATTGTCAACTCGCCTCATCGCAAGCAACTGAGGGTAATAATGCTCAACGGAGTAACATGCGCCGGCTTCAATGTCATCGACATCAAGAAGCTTAACGCGGAAACAAGGCTTCCTGTCATAGCAGTAACTCGGGAGAAACCAAACTTCGCGGAAATTCGGCATGCTCTAGAGAATCTGCCTCACAGTGAAAAACGTTGGAATGCCATACGAGGGACAGGAGAACTATTTGAAGTGTGCACAAGAAGCAAGAGCGCAAGGGTTTACATGCAGATAGCAGGCATCTGTGAGGAGGACGCGAGGAGGATTTTGCAGATAACTTCTACTAGGAGCAATGTTCCCGAAGCTTTGCGAGTGGCACACCTGATTGCTTCTGGGATCAGCATAGGTCACGCTTAGCGGCAATCATTATTGAGACAAGAAAAAGGTTTAAAAGACACTATGCTAAGGGAAAACAAACGGACAGTGGAGTATACCAGCATGGAATTTTGCCCCAAGTGTGGATCTCGTCTCGTGCCTAAGAAGGGAAAAGCTGGGAAAGAAGCGGCGTTAGTGATGACTTGTCCGAAGTGTGGCTACAAGAAGAGGGCAACTGAGAAGAAGATTGAGCCGAAAGCTGCGAAAGTCATTCAGCCTAACCCTCGGCAGCTTGTGGCGGTGATCGGCAAGGAGGAGCAGAAGCTTCGAACTTTGCCAACTGTGAGAATCGAATGTCCAAAATGTGGCAACAATCTGGCGTACGTCTGGCAGGTGCAGACCAGAGGCGCAGATGAATCCTCGACACAATTCTTGCGCTGTACAAAATGCGAGTACACCTTCAGGGAATACTCGTAGGCTTCCGGGTTCTGATGTGCCGTTCGTTTGAATCATGATTCAGGCTTTTCTGGCTTCAAGTCGTCGGCATACATGAGATGGTGGCGGCTCTATGTGTGGGTAGGCCGTAGTATAGATCTCGAGACTTTTTCCGCAATAGTGTCACTTTCCAAATAAGGTCTGTCCTGAGGGTCTTACGAGTGTCCTCAGCAATGAGTGGCTATGTTGGCTGTTCAGTCACTTTCCATGGAACCCTCATCGCAAGCACCTATGCACTAAACGTTGCTTCGGGGGCAGTCTTGGTGAAAAAGATACTCTTTCTCTAAAAGGGGCTGGGTTGGTGTGCATGATTGAGAACTGGTCGATTTGATGGCTGAAGGTTAATATGTAAAGTCTTTTATTAGAAACTAAGCATATCGAATAAGACTGGTGACTTCGATGTTTAAGCTTAAGGTCGCGGATGCCAAGTTTCTGCGGGACATGATTACGTCTATCTCGATCCTTGTTGATGAGGCCACGTTTAAACTTGATTCTGAAGGCATGAAACTGCGTGCTATGGATCCGTCCAGAGTTGCGATGGTCGACTTTGAATGGCCAAAGACTGTTTTTGAGGAGTACGTGTGTGATGCTCCTGCCAAAATGTGCGTAAACATAACTGAGTTGCTGAAGCTGTTGAAACGAGCTGGCAAGGATGAAGTCGTGGAGTTGTCTCTTGATGAGAAGACTGGGCGTCTGCAGGTGGCTATAGCTGGTAAGTACTCGAGGAACTTTACGATGCCTACTCTTGAAGCATCAGAGGAGGAGGTGCCGACGCCGAAGCTCACTTTCAACGTTAAGGTCAAAGCCACCACTGACGGTTTGAGTCAGGCAATTGAGGATGCTCAACTCGTAAGTGACCACGTCAGGCTTGAGGCTGATCCTGAGAAGCTCGTTTTCAACGCGGCAGGCGACCTTATGGGTGCGATTATAACTATTCAAAAAGGAAGCGACACTCTGCTGGACTTGGAGGCGAATCAGCCTTCAAAGGCAACGTTCAGCTTGAGCTACTTGACGGAGATCATCAAGGCAGCATCTGCTACCTCTGACATCGCAACGTTGGAGTTTTCGTCAGACATGCCGGTGAAGCTTGACTTTCAGCAGGTAAAAGGTGGAAAGCTGACTTTCTACTTAGCGCCAAGAATTGAGACAGAGTGACGAGAAAAACAAGATGCAACGCGCAGCTGCTAGGTTCACAAGGAACGATTTAGCAAAGTACCCGTTTCTCAGAGAAACTACAGACTACGTTAAGGGGCTTGATCTGAAAGTCGAAGACTTGGCCACTCCAGATTTTTCGAGCGTTCTTCAACGCGCTGAAGAGAGGGTTGAAGAAGCAATCTTGTACACGTTGACGGGCAAGAAGCTGCGGAACGCTGAAATTGAGATACTGTCTTTTCCCGCCGCAATCCTATTGGTGATTGCGACTGAAAATAGTTTCATCAAGAAACGATATGCTTTGGCTGAGGCAAAGCAGGCACATGAGGAAATGAGGCTTGAAATTAAGGGAAAGATCATGGCAATTGCAGAGAATTTCGAATGGAATCTTGAGGCAAACGATCGCGCCGAGATTCCGTGCGAATTTTCGCTGAGCTTCGTAGATTACGTAAGCAACACTACGCATTTGCGCGATAAGAAATGGAAACTCGTTAACCGTCTCTTGCGCGGCGGCAACGTTTACCTAACACGAAATGAAGCAACAAGGTTGCTTAGTGAAGAAGTCCGGAAGCACATCGAGAAACGATTGGATGCGAAGAAGCCGCCTAATTTTCCAGCCACGATAAACGAGATAGCTGACAAAATAAGGAAGCTGGCAATTGAAAAGATTGGAGAAGCTGAGATGGAAGGTTTACCAAGAATCATGGTGCAAGCAGCTTTTCCGCCGTGCGTAGACGTTCTCTACCAAGCGTTCACTTCTGGTAGACATCTGTCCCATGTGGGACGGTTCACGCTGACTTCATTCTTGATAAACGTGGGAATGTCGCCTGAGAAGGTGATTGAACTGTTCAGGAATTTTTCTGACTTCAACGAGAGAATGACACGCTACCAAGTCGAACACATTGCAGGAGAAAAGGGCTCAAGAACCCGCTACGTTCCTCCACAGTGTGACACACTGAAAACGCATGGAGTATGCCCGGGACCCAACGAATTGTGCCAAAGAGTACGACATCCATTGGCTTACTACAGAAGAAAACTAAAAACATCTGGTTGAAGCCTATAGAAGAAGTTTGCAATGTAGTAGCTTTTATATATCAAGTGCTCTTAAGTGAACGCTATCATCAAAGGTGAACAGTCAACAATGCAATTTCCGCTGGTTGAAGGCAACACTAGCGTAAGTTCCGATGTCGGGGTCATTCTTCCGACATATTGTGAAGCGGCAAGCATTGAAAGGCTGGTTCATGAAATTGAAGGCTTAAACCTTAACATTTCCATATTAGTCATAGACGACTCAAGTCCAGATCACACGGCAGATATCGTAAGAGGGCTTCAGGGAAAATACAGGAATATACTTCTTCTTGTAAGGCCCAAGAAATCAGGACTTGGAACAGCAATAACAGACGGTTTCAGAACGTTCTTGTCACTTGATAACCCTCCTGAATACGTAGTCACGATGGACGCGGACTACTCGCACAATCCTGCAGATGTTCCGTCAGTGGTCTCAGCGGCAAAGGAAGTAAAAGGCCTTGCGATAGGAAGCCGATACTGCATGGGCGGCGGAGTGGCAAACTGGAGCATGGTCAGGTGGGTAATAAGCCGTGTGGCTAATCTGCTGTCCTCCTTTCTAGTAGGTGCAACAATACACGACTACACGAGCGGCTTGCGGTGCTATTCAACTGATCTAGTCAGGCAGATAGTCAACGACCTGCACAGCCAGACTTATGAAATTCAAATAGAAACAATAAGGCAGTCCTACAGGCGCAAGTTCAAGATAAGAGAAACGCCCATAACTTTTGTGAACCGAAAGAGGGGTAAGTCAAAGCTT
This sequence comes from Candidatus Bathyarchaeota archaeon, assembly GCA_963705345.1. GTDB lineage: Archaea > Thermoproteota > Bathyarchaeia > Bathyarchaeales > Bathycorpusculaceae > DASPTR01. The sequence goes on along the minus strand of OY970072.1, from coordinate 2,046,063 downwards.
ACTATAAACGAAATAAAAGAGTTCATGCGGTACATCCTGCTGAAGGTTGTCATCAAGCGAGGCTGACTTCCAGGCAAGCAGAAACGTAAGTCTAATTTCTTGCTAAATACAATCATCTGAAGCGATGGATGATCAATCCCGTTTTCTACGTTAACACGTGATCATCCAATTGGGATAGTCGAACTCTCAGCGGCGCGATATAATGTGAATATCACAAGCTTTATGTTCAATATGAGCTCACTATACGTTGCCTCTGAGAAGATTCTGGCACAAAGGAGATCCTATTGAAATCAGAAGATACAGCAAAATGCGAGGTCGGCTTCAAAACTGCTTTTGGCTTCTCTTCGGATACTCAAAATATGACTGAGTCACCTCTACTCTCGCTGCCAAGCGTGAGTGTGGGCATTATTGTTCGCAATGAAGAAAAAAACATTCTGAACTTGCTGAAAAGCATATCAGAGCAAAGATTGAAAGCCTTTGTGGTTGATGAGGTCATTGTCGTTTCTTCTGGGTCAGAAGACAAAACAGATGAGCTGGTTTTAAAGTATTTGACAAAAGACAAGAGAGTCCGCCTTGTTGTCCAGAACGAAGCCGAGGGCAAGGTTTCGGCTATTAACGAGTTCTTGAAAATAAGCAAGAGTGACATCGTGGTAATATCGAGCGGTGACGTAGTCTTCAACGAGAAAACCTTGCAGAACTTGATTTCTCCACTCATCAAAGATGAAAAGATTGGACTGAGTAGCCCAAAACCAATTCCAATCAATGATGCTCATAGTTTCATGGGAACCATAGCCAACATACACTGGAGACTGCATCGTCTGTTAGAGAGACATGGGGAGACCATAGCATTTAGAAAGAGTCTGGTGAATCACATACCCGACGAGATCTCTGCAGATGAAGCCTACGTTGAGGCGATCGTGCGCCGAAAAGCTTTCAGGACCGTCCAAGCAAGCGACTCTTTCATATTCAACAAAGGCTCTGAAAGTATCCTAGAATTTCTCAATCAGATCAGGAGGCATTATGCTGGCCATCTTTTCATCAAAACCAAATTATCCTACGTTGTTTCGTCGATGACAATCAAGGGTTTATTGAAAACTGCCAAAGAGTTGCTTAAATGTGTGCACGAGAGGCCAAGCAAAGTCAGCCTCATAATTGGATGCGTGATTCTTGAAGTCACTGGAAGACTCCTAGGAATTTGGGACTTCTATATCAGGAGGAGGCAGTATCGCGTTTGGAGCGCTGCTCAGACAACCAAAATCCTGAATGAGAAAGGCGTCGAATGGTCTGGGAAATGAAGAGGCTCATTTCACGCTTCCGCAACTACTTTAATCACGAGCTTTGCGGTATCATGATCTTAGGCTTGCTTTTGCGCTTCGTTTTGATGCCGTATCTCATTTGGCCCTATGACATGAGTGCGTATCAAGCTGGCTTATCCTATCTCATTAGCGGCAATGATCCATACGCTTTTCACGCCTCAATTTACCCGCCTCTTGTGCACTTCATTACTTTCCCTTTGTTTGGGCTAGCGTATCAACTAGGCGCCTCTTTCGATTTCCATTCCATCTCAGAGGTTCTAACAGGAACGAGACCTGAAGGATTGGTCGCAATGTCCCAAGTTAGCCCATGGTTCCTTGTCCTCTGGAAGATCCCCCTTCTCTGCTTTGATCTTCTTACGGGGATCTTGATTTACTTTTTTGTCAAAGATCTCATGCCCGATTCTAAAATGCCCAAACTGTGCTTTTCAGTTTGGTTTTTTAACCCGTTCACATTAGCTATCACTTATCTGACTGCTTCATATGACATCGCTGTTGCATTCTTCATCCTTCTAGGAGTATTCTTTGTTTTCAAGGGCAATTACTTCTCAGCCGGACTTTCTTTTGGATTAGGAACCTTAGCCAAGGCCTCTCCGATTTTCATAGCCATCCCTTTGGGCGTGGTTCTGCTTTTCAAGGAGGTTGTGGGTTCCTTCAACACACAACGCCTCAAAACCAATGCACGACTGTTCATAAAATTTGCACTAGGTTGCGTTGCACCTCTTGTTCTCTTTGCACCCTTGTTCATTGAATACGCGAATCTAATGTACTCAGGTATTTCAAAAGAAATAGCCATCACGGGAGGTCTCAACCAGTGGTTCTTCGCTGCAGATCCAAGCAAGTCTCACTTGCTCAGTCAATACACGGGTGTAATCCAAATCACTTTTTCATACTTTCCATTAATATGCAGCGTTCTCGCTCTGCTTTTCTGCAAATTCTTCAAGTTGACCCATGAAACAGTCTTGCTCATAACGACCTTCTTCACAAGCTTGATCTATCTGTTCCTACCCATTACGCTGCAACCGCAGTACCTGTTGTGGATCATGCCCTTACTAGTTATCCTGCTTTCTAAATGGAGAAGTTTCATCTGGCCCTTGGGCCTTCTTTCGGTTGCCGGATTCTTCTTCTACCTCTCCTTGCAGGGTCCACAGATTTTTCTTTATCCATTGGCGATGTATACATCATTGTATAGTCCACAAAAACTAATCAGCAACATTGCTGCATACCAGAACGCGCAAGGAATCATATCACAATATCTTAGACAAGACTTATCTACGATCTTTGGAGGAATTGGTTTTCTTGCACAGATCTTAACTGTCTTGCTACTAACTAAAAGTCTATGGAAGGCTAGAGATGGCGTTAAGTAAGTGGCAATACGTGCCTGCTGCGATTCTCATACTACTACTAGTAGGCGAGATATTGTGGTACACACCAATCACTACCCCGAATGCAGGATCTTTCAAAATTCTTAGCGTGACCAAGCAACTAGGGGAGGCCGGGAGTGAAGTGAACATAACCTTTCAACTTAATGCCAATCTCCCTATAGACGCAACGGTGGTGGTTACGCCTCTCAGAGAAGCTCCTCAAGATCTGGCAGTTTACGTGTTTTACGACGCCGACTTTCCAACAGTGGGGACAGACTGGATATTCAGCGCTATGCTGCAAGCACATCTGAGCGCTCAGCTTCGCCTTAGAGGGTACCCCTATCAGGCGAACTTGGTAAACGCAACAGAATTGAAAAGCATTCTGCTTAGAAAAGAACCAGCGATCGTGATCATGGCCTCAGGGGCCTTTCCTTCGGATGTCTTTTCCAAAGAAGCAAATTTGGTTAAGCCGTGGGTCGAAGCCGGTGGAATTCTGGTGTGGTTTGGGTTTCACATAGGTTATTACGTAGTGGAGAGAGGGATGAAAAGAGAAGATATAACCGACAATATGACGCAGAACCTCCGCGAAAATGGTTCATCACAGCTTGGGCTGGATGGTTGTTTTGAATATCTGGAAATGAAAGATAACCCAACAGTGGCCATCTATTCTTCATCTGTTTCAGAAGCTCTTGATACAACTTATGATCTTATCCAACAGGCACCGCTTCTTCACATGGTGTTGGCTAGGAATGGATCGGTCTTAGGGAAGATCGGAGGAGACGATCCGTTTAGGCTTAGACCCTCTATATCAATGATTCCGGTGGGTATGGGAAAGATCGTGATCTTTGGCTTCTTCCTGATGCAAAGTCTCACTCTGGACGGCCCTGAACTTGCTGCTTGGGACCTCGCTCAAATCCTATGTTCAGGGGTTCTGCAGATGAACCCAGATTCTACGCAGAATCATCAGGGCTATCACCTAACAAGAGAAGAGGTAGAAACTGACGTTTGCCACTTAACGGTTGAGTCTGATGTCGGTGGGTTTCTTGTTTTCGAATATACATCTAGGCAGAGCAACGGAATGTTGTTCTACCGCGAGTTCATAAAATAGTGCTTTCTCGCAAGCTAAAGAAACCGAATCATGTCCTTAAACATAGGCTGGCATAGGATTGAATGTCACGACAAACACTCCTTCCAGAAAGAATTTAATAAACATGCTAAACAAGGTACAACTATAGCGGGAAGGAGTAGGCAGTATGGAGACACGTGTTCAACAGAAAAACACTCGTGCAATAATTGCTTCCCGTGTTCATTTCAGCAATGACAATCTACTTAAGGTTTCCATTGGAATACCTGCCTACAATGAAGAAAGAAACATTGGGGTTCTCTTGAATGAGCTTCTTGCTCAAGTAGATTCAAACATTGTCGAAATTGTCGTCAGTGACGATGGAAGCACTGACAGAACCTGCGCTGAAGTTCTTAGGGTAGGTGGTGAAATAGGGAACCCTCAGGGCGTAATCAGACTGATCAAGGGAAAACAAAGGTGCGGAAAGGCAGCTGCTGTTAACAGAATCCTGAAGGTGGTGCAAGGAGACGTAGTAGTTCTGATGGATGCGGACACAAAGCTTAGCAAAAACTGCGTGAAAAGACTTGTTGACCCTTTTTCACATGATAGGAACATATACGTTGTGAGCGGAAATGTTCTCCCGTTGAATTCGTCGGGAGAGAGCAGATTCTTCTCTTTTGCGTCGAGTTTTCAGCGTGAGCTAAATGATCTCCTCTCGCAAAGGCTTCTTGACGAGAATCAGGCGCCAAAGGTTAATGGTGCCTTTTTCGCCTTCCGAAAGAAGGTTGTTGATCACATTCCTCAGATGGTAGTTTCGGATGACGAATATGTCTCATGGTGTGCACAAACCCAAGGTCATAAAGTAACGTATGTCTCGGACGCCAAGGTGTATGCTAGGGACCCAATGAACGTGAGAGACTATCTGGCAAAGAGAAGGAGAGTCCTTGGTGGGCACTTCCTCATCAAGAACACATCACACTACGTCGTCCCGTCGACACGCATCGACGTTTTGGCCCCTGTATTTGGAAGACTGGCCGCGAAGTATTGGAAAAAAGGTCTTTACGTGATTGCCATGGTAATCTTCGAATCCTTGTGTCGTCTATTTGCTTTTTCTGATGCCATTCAAGGAAAGGTTTCTCCGCGCTATAGAGCTGAAAGTTCCAAATCGTTTGCAAAGAAGCTGTGAGCTCTTATGCTTGACCAACCAAGAGATCATTCTAGCTTTTGAAGAATTTTTCCCATGTAGAATTCTTTGGACTTTGCTCTGAATAGGGCGAACTTGACCAACTCGAACGTTCTGGGTCTTAGTTGAAGATGCCCTAACATGGCGATTTCTTTTCTTTTAGACATAAGGTCTGGCAAGGTTTTCAAGTTCTCACAAAAAGCTCTCATGCGAGCCTGCAGTCTTGAATGGATGGAAATGTCGGATTGGCTATAGAAATATAGCTCAAAAAATGGTGCAATCACAATCTGAAAGAAAAGGGCTGAGAACATAGGAACCACAGGCAAATGAAGTATGATAGTTTGAAGATCAGACTTCAGCCTTTCAGCATAGCTTCGTAGAGGCATACGCCTGAATGAATGGGAGCCGATGTGCCAAATGACGGCTGAAGGAACCAAGACGCATCTAAATCCAGCTCTTCGGGCCTTCAGACACCAATCCAAGTCCTGTCCCAAGAGAATGACCTGCTCGTCAAACAGACCAATTTTGTTTATGACATCTCTCTTCGTGAGAAGCACGCACCCTGAAACGTAATCCAAGTCCTCAATCAAACCCTTTTCAGGCTTTTCTACCGTCAGTTTCTTGCCATGTCCCTCGGCCCATATTACACCTGTAATGGGATCAAATTTACCCCCAAGCGACCCTATCACATTCATTGACTCGGCGTAAAGGATGATACCACCTACCATGCCGACCTCTTCTGAACGAATTGCTTTGATCATCGCGGAAAGGCCTGTTGGGTGGGCTATGGCGTCGTTGTTGTATAAAACGATTAAATCCCCTCGGCATTCCTTTATCCCAACATTCATTCCAGCAGAAAAACCCAAGTTTTTTCCATTTCGCAATAAGCGAAAATTAGGAAATTCCTTGCTAATTATGTCAGCAGATCTATCCGTGGAGCCGTTGTCAACAACTATTACCTCTATATTGGGATAATCTAGTCTTCTTATTGAATCAAGACTAGGCCTGATCACCTGCTCTCCATTCCAGTTCAAAACAATAATAGACACCAAGGGCAACTTTTCGATGTTGTTTTCGCCTCTATTGTCGTCCCTGTTGATGAACATCATTCCTCCAGAGCGCCCTAAACATATCGCGAATGAATTATGAACGTTACAGACTAGAAGCAACGTTTGATTTAAATTTTCATAAACCTAAAGTCACTGGATTTCGGTCACAATAGTTCAACTGAAAAGCTTTATCTTTATTACGCCCATTAAGAGGCAATGTCCTAAATACGTTGTGCTTGTACAAAATGAGCGAAAACCTACGTAAAGTGTGGAACTTGGGCTGTTCATTATGAATCTGCGTTTACCGCTTGAAGATCGGATACTCGGGCGCTTTTCAGTTTTGCGGAAACACAAGCTCCTGACCTTGCTCCTTGTCGGGCTTGCATTAAGATTCGCTCTTGCACCATTCACATCTCACCCATACGATGTTGAGGTTCTGTACGTGGTGACCAACGATCTATTGGCGGGCCTTAATGTCTACACAACCAACTCCTTCACTTATCCTCCACTGTGGGCGTACGTTGAATTTCCTGCGCTAAGATTGGCCAGCTTTTTCGCAAGTCCTAAGCTGTTAGGAGTGCAAGCAAGTACCTTGAGTTTACCTGTCGAATACTGGAAACTGCCTCCCGTGATTACTTCTCCCCTGTTCAATGTTCTTTGCAAGCTTCCATTGATAACCGCCGACGTGCTAATAGGCATAATCACATATAATGTTGTTAAAGAGCTCAGGGATGAGAAATATGCAAGATTATCATTCATCCTCTGGTTCTTTAATCCTCTTGTGATTTACATAGACTCTGTTCACGGCCAGTTTGATGTTCTCCCCGCATTAATGACCGTGTTGTCATTCTGCCTGTTTTGCAAGCGCAAATACTTTGCCTCTGGAGTATCGATAGGTCTCGGAGCCTTGTTCAAAATATATCCTGTGCTTCTGACGCCACTATATCTTACCTCAATTGCCACCTTGGAGACTACCAAGTTGGAAACCCAGGCCACGAATTTCAAGAAAATATTCATCAATTGGTCCAAGTTCGGTGCAGGTGTGTTGATCTCTGTAGGCGTGTTTTTGGCCCCTCTTGTTAATAGTAATATAATTCACGATATTTTCAGCAGAACAGTCGCGACGACTCTTGGCGGCTTGTCGCTCTTCAACGTAGCATATTGTCCTGGATTCGAATGGTTGTTGCCCTTCATCGCCAACCACATCCGCTTAGTTTCTACTAGCTTGACAGCACTACTACTTGCAATGACAATGCTCATCAGCCTCATTGCGCTCTTCAGTCGGAGAGACTTTTTGGAAGGTTTTATTCTTGGACACATCGCGATTTTGCTCGTAACCTACTTGACTTCACTGACTGTGAACCCGCAGTACATACTGTGGATACTTCCATTCTTGACTCTAAGCTACGGTCTCTTCAAACGCAACTTGAGGAAACTGATCCTATTGTCAGCATCCGCCTTGATCTTCTCGATCGGGCTGACTGGGCCTCTTTACTATTTCTATCCCTTGGCCATTTTCACACCAGTTCTAAGCGTTAGAACGGTATATGCCAACGTGTACCTTTTCGAACAAACGTTGGGGTGGCCTATTCTTCTTTTTTCAGGAATCTTGGGAGTTGCCATCTTGGTATTGTGTCTAAGAGAGACACTACTATCTCTTCTAGGCAAAGAGAAGAAATCAAACTCTTCAAGCTCCTCTAAGAAAGATAAGCTCTTGAACTATTATCACTTGCCGAAGAAATACAGATGGAGCCTGATTGATCCTTCAAGAGTTCTAGCTTTGACACTTGTGGTACTGTTGGTCGGCCAGTCTTTGGCTTTTATCCCGTCTTTGACACGGCAGAATGTTAGCTTCACCGTTCTTGACTTGAGTCGACATGAGAACTGGATCAGGGTCAACTACAGCGTAAGGTCCGACAGCTATCCCCTCGACATGCAGATTTTTGGCACTCCGATTACCTCGGCTTCAGGCCGACCGGCGGATAAAGACGTTTTCATATACTATGACGAGGCCTATCCGTCCTCGTTTGTTGGCAGAGAACGATGGCTCGGGTTCCTGGATCATGCGCCAGTTGAGCTTGAGCTCAGGGGATACAATGGGCCAATAAAGGCTGTAGATGCAGAAGAACTGAGAACCATAATGGAAACAAATTATGATTCTGTAATCATAATTCCATCAGGTGTTTTTCCTGAAACAGTACACCCCCATAACGGGAGCCTGGTCGGTGATTGGCTTCGATCGGGTGGAACGCTGATTTGGATGGGAGACGCCTTCGGTTATCTTTCAGGTCATAGCGACGGCAGCATGGAGCTTTTCCCCGAAGACAACTACAGCAAGATCCAAAATCAAATATTAGGATTCGAATTGTTCAACGAATCATCCCAAGTCGAGAGATATGCTTCCATCTCATCCAGCTTCTCAACTGCACTTGATCTGCACTATACTGATGCTTTTGTGGGAGCACTCGTTTCCAACGTTCTGAAATTTGGTGGAATTGTGTTAGGCAAAGTTACCGAGTCAGAAAATGTAAGAGCATCGATCAGTTATCTGCCTGTTGGAAGTGGGCATTTAATACTCTTCGGCGGCGGAATTGCGAGAGCATTCACTGCTAATGGGGAAGACGTAATAGCCCATGACATCGCACAGATTCTATGCTCGGGTTTCCCCTTCACGTCAGGGGAGTCAGCATTCAATTTGCATGAGCTGGACAGAGATGAGGTCAGACAAGCAAGTCTTGACGTGCCTCTGCCCCAAAGCCAGAACGTCACAGGCATTATGATTACAGCGTTTTCAAAATCCCCTTACAGTCGATTTTTCTCGCGCCAATTCCGCTCAATTGACGACAGTCAGGGGTTATTGCCATAGGTGATCAAGTCTTATTAGATTCTTTGAATATTCCTCTTTGAAGGTTGAACTGAGTGATTCTACCTTCGTTAACGTTCATCAAAGAAAAATTTGGGCAGTATTACCAAGAAAACCAGTCTTCCGTCTTATTGCCTTCGTTTATGGAAAGACGTGAATTCGGCTTCGCCCTGTTTGAAGGGCAAATGTTGCGACATAATTGTTTTGGCGAAGGCGACGAATTGAAGGCATTCTTGCGGGCTCGTGTTCCTTCTGATGCCTATTTTTCATGTGCGTATTACGATGACCCTGAGGCTGAGATGGATAAGAAGGGCTGGCTAGGTGCAGATTTGATTTTTGACATTGATGCTGATCATATCACGACGTCTTGCGGTAAGGTTCATGACGCTTGGACTTGCGGCGGATGTGGTTTTGATGGGAAAGGTCTCGTGCCTGAAGAGTGCCCGATATGTGATGGACAAAAATTCGATGTCAAGACCTGGCCTTGCGAAGACTGCCTGAAATCCGCGAAAGATGAGACTGTTAAACTTCTAGATATGTTGCTGAAGGATCTTGGTCTTTCCGAAAAAGATATGCATGCTTTCTTTTCAGGCCATCGTGGCTATCATGTTCACGTTGAGAGCGACGTGGTCCGAACGCTTGATGTTGTTGCGCGAAAAGAGATTGTAGACTACGTTTGCGCTTTGGGTTTAGACATGGGTTTTGGCAGCTTAGACAGAAGAGGCCCAAGTAAGCCGAGTTTCCCGGCTGCACCTCGTTTAGGTGATTCGGGTTGGCGCGGGCGAATCGCGAGATCCATGTACGATTTCATCCTTAAAGGCCGACAGGATGACTACTCGAGACTGGGGCTGAAGAAAAATCTTGCTGAGACAATTATTCGAAAAAGGGAGGCTGTCTTGAAAGGCTGGAATGACGTGGGGCCATATCGAGCCGTGAAAGGAGTGGGCTTTGAAACATGGAAGAGAATAGTTGATTCTTGCATAGATTCCGCGTCTGCCAAAGTAGATACGGTTGTTACGACGGACATACATCGACTGATCAGGCTCGTCGGTGCTTTGCATGGAAAAACAGGTTTGAAGAAGGTCGAGTGTCCAATTTCAGGCATTGAAGCTTTTGACCCGCTCAAAAGTGCAGTAGCCTTTAAGAGGGGAACTGCGTGTGTCTTGGTGTCGGATGCGCCGGAATTTAGGCTTGGTGACGAGACTTTTGGTCCCTACAAGAATCAGAAGGTGGAGCTGCCAACAGCAGCAGCAATACTCCTTATTTGTAAGAAAAGAGCGGAGGTAGCAGAGTAGAATGTATGATGAGTTGTACAAGACTTGGAAGCAAGAACTTGAAAATGACGAGTTGACAAAACTTCCCTCCGATTTCTACCTCAAAACTGCTGATTATGTCAAGAAACTGGCAGAAGAAGCCAGAATGCTTGATAAAAGAAGTGCAAAGGCAAGCCTTCTCAAGAAAGAGACACAGAACGCTAAGCACATGATTCGAGAATTGACCAATGCTCGTTACACAAAAATGATCAAGAAAGCTAACAAGGGAGAGAAGGCGCCCCCTGACGTCTTGACAGGTGACGAGGAAAAGATCTTCGCAAGCGCTTCCACATTTTCAGAAGCATTCCAAAATCTGGCCAAAGAGGTTCTTCAAGGACGCAACCCTAAGGTTGAAGTCAGGCAAGAACGTAAGATGGCAGTTCTGCGCTTCACAACGCATGTTCCAGCAATAATCGGCGCCGACATGAAACCCTATGGACCATTCCAAGCTGAAGACGTTGCATCCCTGCCACTGGACAACGCAAAGATCCTAGTCAAACAACACTTGGCTGGAAAGATCGAAGTCAACTAGGTAGCGATGGGGGAGAAATCACTTGGGCTCGAAGGTTTCTTCCATCTCTCCAGTTCTTAACTTTACTCCAAAGGAGTTGGCTTCCCACTATTATCAAAGGGTAGGATAGTATCCACGCGATAGAGTAGAGTTGACCATAAAGACTATGGAATTCTTCTGCCTGAGGGGTGAGTGTGTTTCCTCCGCCAGTGTTTATTTGAATGATGAAGATAGTGGCTATTCTTAAGATGTTAATGAAATAGGTCACAATGGCGCCAATGGTAAAATAGATTATTCTCCGTGTCCAAGTAACTGTGCTTCTCTTCAGAAACAAGAGAATTGTCACAGTGTAGATCAGGAGGCTCTCAACGCCCGAGCACGGCCATGCTATGCTGAGTGCCGTACTCACACCATTTCCACTCTGAACTTGCAGTAGTGGCGCGCCTGGTATCTGCGAGTTCAAGAAGCTTGTTCTGTAGCCCATCAGGTTCAAAAAGTTGGCTGCAAGTGTGGATGTTGCAGGGACGAGAACTTGAAATGGTGTGAAACTTGCGTAGGGGTATAGATTGTCTATCGTGTATATGATTCCGATTGTTGCCAGAAACAACGATGAAATTGCGGAGTCCTTCAAACCTGCAGATCCGTACTCAGACCACATCAATAGAGCAAAGAGCGTTGCCAAGATCAAGTATTCTGTCGAAAGTGGCATCCAGTTGTACCAGGCAATGCTGTTCGCATGAGCCCACTCTGCTATCGCAGTGTTTACTCCTCCATAGCTGGAAATGACCACATATGCTGTGGGGAGTAGGAGTGCAATTATGAACATGGCGTTTCTTGCGGATGCTAGTTTTTTCACTTTAGGCGCAAGTTTCTCCCAGCTCATGATGATTTCCAAAGATGCCAACCAAATAAAGAAAATGTAGAACGTTCTGCCTTTCCATGTTGCTTCGAAAGAAGGCGGATCTAGAGAATACAGCATGAGCATAGGTACCAGGAACGCGAGAATAGGCAGGATCTTCATTAGGATATCTATCTTGTTATGGGTTGCTCTTGCGCTATTCTGCATGAGCAGTCCCTAGTATTTGCATGCGATATAAGGATTTGGCGGAAATCGAGAAAATGTGGCCTATTATCTGCTCTAGCTGTTTGGCCTAGAGTTGATGCGAATCAACATTCTGAAAGAATAGCGAAAAAGTATAAGAACATGGTTGTCTTTTCTATGGAAGACCGGTAGTGGTAGAATTGAATGTTCCGAAGGAAGTCACGACTTACTGTTCAAAGTGTAAGAAGCACCAAGTTCATTCGATCTCTCTTTACAAGGCCGGAAAACGAAGGGCCCTAGCCAAAGGGGAACGCCACCATGAGCGGGAAAAACGCGGATATGGTGGGCAGAAATATCCGCTTCAGAGAGAGTTTTCAAAGACGACTAAGAAACAGACTCTGAAGCTGAAGTGCAAGATCTGCGGCTACACGAGACATAAGGACGGTATACGATTAAGAAAATTGGTTATTGCTTAAGCATGGAGGTTATGTTATGTCAGAATGGGAAAAGCTTATTCCAAGGCCCAGAAGCAGTTTCGTGCGCGTGAAGTGCCTCAAATGTGGCAATGAGCAAATAATCTTTAGTAGCGCGGTAAACAAGGTTAACTGCAACGTCTGCGGAACTGAATTGGCTGAACCTTCTGGTGGAAAGGCTAAAATCAAGGGTGAAATAGTAGCAATTTTCGAATAGGGATGGACGCGGCGATGGCGGTTCGAGCCAAGCAGGAATGGCCTGAAGCTGGTGATTTGGTAATCGCCACAATACAGAACGTTACTGATTATGGCGCCTATGCAAAACTGGACGAGTATGATAAACAAGGATTATTACACGTTTCCGAAATATCCTCATCATGGATCCGAAACATCCGCGACTTCGTAAGGGAAGGCCAAAAAGCTGTTCTGAAAGTCCTGCGCGTGGACGTGGAAAAGCGACACATAGACTTGTCTCTTAGAAGAGTCACGAAGAGAGAGAAAATCGAGAAGATGATGGCTTGGAAAAAGGAACGGAAAGCTGAAGGCCTCCTTCGGAGTGTCGCCGACAAGACTGGTTTATCGCCTGAGCAGGTTTATGAAAAGGCCGGCGCAGCCATTGAGGAAGAGTACAGCTTGTATGAGGGGTTTGAAAGAGCCGTCAAAGAAGGACCAGAGGTTCTGACCAAGATCGGCGTATCTGAGGAACTCGCAAACGCTTTCGTAACGGTTGCACAGGAAAGAATACATGTTCCAATGGTGAAGGTAAAAGGCATCGTTGAAGTCAGCTGCATGAAACCAAACGGCGTCAAAATCATCAAAGAAGCCTTCTTAAACGCGAAAAAAGCCGAAAAATCCAAAAACGCCAAACTGCGCTTCTATGTAGTTGCTGCTCCCAAATACCGCGTAGAAGTCATGGCGGACAACTACAAAAATGGAGAAGACGTTTTGCAAAAGGTGGCCGAAAACATCGTTTCGAACGTTACTAAAGCAGGCGGGCACGGAGTTTTCAGAAGGGAAAAGTAGTGGTTTGGCTTCTGAGAAAATGTGAGGAATGCAGAAGCTACACGCTGACGAAGGACTCGTGTCCACATTGCGGAGGAAAAACTCGAATCCCGCATCCAGCTAAATTCTCTCCAGACGACAAATACCTCAAGTATAGAATGCGCCTGAAGTGGGAGGGTTCAAAAAAATGAAGGAAACCTTCATCAAAGAAACTGCAAGCGTCGAGCTGGATAATCCAATTCTGATCGAAGGGCTTCCTGGCCTAGGCCTAGTCGGCAAAATCGCCATACGATACTTGGTCAAACAGTTGAAGGCCGAGAAATTCGCCAGCCTCTATTCACCACATTTCCCATACTTCGTTCTTGTGAGCAAGAAAGGCAGCGTCAGACTTCTCAGCGGAAGATTCTACTATTGGAAGAGCAAGAATGAGAAGAGCGATCTAGTGTTCTTCACGGGTGACAGTCAGGCGCAGACGATTGAGGGGCAGTATGAGATATCAGATCACCTGCTGGATTTCGCGGAGAAACATAACGTGAAGATGATTGTGACGATAGGCGGATATCGAATGGAAACTAGGGACAAACCCAAAGTTGTGGCGGCAGCAACAAACAAGGAGCTTCTAGACAGAGCCATACGCGCCGGCGCTGTGATCAGCCCCACGGGAAGCCCGATCGTGGGCACTGCCGGCCTAGTGTTGGGCATGGCACATTTCAGAAAGGTCGAAGCTCTTTGCCTGCTGGGCGAAACCCGAGGGTACCTGCCGGACCCAGAGGCCGCCAAGAGCGTGTTGGAGATATTACATGCCCTGTTCAAGTTTGACCTGAACTTGACTGGCTTAAACGAGGAAATCGTAAAGGCGGAAAAAATGGTTACGCGCTTGCAGAAGATTGAAGAAAAGAGGGCTCTGCAAGCTGAGGAAACGCGAAAAGAGGAAGACAAGAAGATCAGTTACATTTCATAAAGGCAATAGAACTGTTGGTCTTTGCGGACTGTGGTTATAGTCTCTTCTGCCGTTTTTCTAGTGCACCTATGTTTTCTTCAGGTATCCTTCTCTAGGTTCGTAGATTGTTCCTTCGCGCAGGAGTTGTCCGATTAGACGTTCTGCCTCACCTCTTGAGACCTTGTATTTGTCTTCCAACTCGTTCAAGAGTGTTGTGCGTTCAACCATGCCTGTTTCTCTTTCTAGCTCCATCAGCGTTGACAGAATGGTCTGCAGTCTGTCTCTCATGCTTTTGGGTTTTCCAGTCATTATGATGTCTATGTCCATTTTGTACGAGGACAGGTCTATTCCGACTTCTCCAAGAGACTTCTTCATGATAGTTATGGCTGCTTCAGCATCTTCAGCTGAGACTTCCTTTCTGAGGGCCGATCGGGCTCTTGCTTCAGCTATGCGGACAAGAGATTCCAGTTGGCGCGCGGTTATCGCCACGGGTGAGCCTTCAGCGTCGCTTACTGATCGCATTGCTAGGTAGAAATCGTTTATGCGTTGTATCGCCTCTGGAGTGAGAGCTGGTCTAATCGCCTTTGCATAGGTTATGTACTTTCGCAAAAGCTCAGGCTGTATTGGAGGTTCCACAGGGCTTAGTCCTTTCCTGTGAATTTCAAGGATATGCGCCGACATTTTGCTGTCTGAATCTTTGTTTGGCACGTCTCGCAAGACGAAGATCAGATCAAACCTGGAAAGTATTGTGACTGGAAGTGAGATGTTTTCGGCCACTGTGCGATGTGACTCGTACCTTCCTAAGGTCGGGTTGGAAGCCGCAAGGATCGCTGTTCTGGCATTTAAAGTCGCGACTATGCCTCCTTTCGCCACTGAAACAGTATGTTGCTCCATGGCCTCATGGATGGCAACTCGGTCTTCAGGGCGCATCTTGTCCATTTCGTCGATGCATGCGATTCCCTTGTCGGCCAACACGAGGGCACCGGCTTCAAGAGTCATCCCACCGCCCCTCTCTCTTATGACAGCCGCCGTCAAACCGGCCGCAGTCGTTCCACGTCCAGAAGTGTACAAGCCACGGGGCGCGATTCTGGCCACGTACTGAAGAAGCTGAGACTTCGCAGTTCCAGGATCGCCAACCAACAGCGAGTTGATTTCTCCCCGTATTGCTATGTCGGGAAGAGCTTTGTGCACGCCACCAAAAAGAAGATACATTATTGCCTCTTTCACATGATCGTATCCATAGATGGAGGGCGCAATTGAGGTTATGATTTTTCTGTGTATCCACGGGTCTTTTGCAAGTTCAAGGATCTTCTCTTCTTCTTCCGGTGATGGCATTGATGTTTCAGGCTCTTTGCCCAAGACCTCAATGGAATTGGCATCCAAGAATAGTATGAAGGCGCGAAGTTTTCCGACTCCTGGCCGCGCAGGAGCGAAAGCGCGGACTACACCAACTAGGGAAACGTGATCTCCCGGCCGTGCCACATCAACTATTTCGCTTCCCACGAGCTTGGCATTTAATATGCGTGGAAGCTGTCCTGGAGGAAGATCCTCAGGCCTTTCTTGAAGGCGAAGATCCTGAGAGTCTATGAATGTCGATTCTTCTTGCACAAAATCGAAGGGGCCTTTTGCCGCGCAGGAGGGATTGCTGCAAGCGAAGGGTGCCTTAACGAATTGGCCAGTCTGGTCTACAGGCGTGATTTCGCCGCATCTTTTGCATTTGAACGCTGCCTGCATCACCATGGGCCTGACTGGCGTCGAACGAACAACGATGCCTTCAACCATTACGAGTCTTCCGATGTGATCTGAGCCAAGTCTTCGCAACTGTGCAGGTTGGAGCAGCTTCACTATTCTTGCAGTGACAGTTTGAGCTTCTAGTCTTTCACCGTATTCAGGGTCTTCTATTCGCAATTGATCATAGGCGGCGTTGTTGGCGTGCCTTAGGTACTCATCAGGTCTCTCCAATAGCTCGTCAGCCAGCCTTTGGTCAAAGGCTAAGAGGTCTTCAAAGTCAATCATTACCGATGTTTTGCCGCCAACTGCCATCTGTGATATTCTTTGGCGGTATTTCTCAGTTTTCAGAAACACTTGAAACTGTTCTTGCGGATCTACAGTTTCTAACCCTTCCTTCATTCTTCAACCTCCTCATGTTCAACTATCTGCGTCCGCCATTGACTGATGAGAGCGTAAAGCTGCTCGTAGAGAAACCTTTCCTCGCCTGTCAAATTCATAAGTGCTTGTTCTGTTTGTGCTGGAGCAGAGGCTATTGAAACAATCTTCCTGAGCCTAGAATTTACAATGTCGCGTGTTAGTTGTCTAGCCTTTTCGCTTTCCAACATTTTCTCCGGAGTCTTGGCCGCGTCCCTTCTCAAGTCTGAAAGATATCTTCGAAGTCTCGGGTAGAAACCTTCAGGCAATTTTGAAATCTGTCCTACTGCTTGGACACGTTCAGACCATTGGAGTTTGTTAAGCTTAGCCGCGTTTAGATTCTCGTCTTCGCGGAAATGGGCAATCCCTGATTTTTCCAGTTCTAAGGCAACCCAATAATAGGGCTCATATTCGTTTCCCTCTTCAAACGGGCCCACATCTAGCCCGGCAAGCTTGATTTCCTGGCAGTTCCTATTGGCGATAATCTTTGTAGGCGAGTGTTCAAAACCAAAATCTAGGCTACCGATTCTTGATGAGACGGTCTGAGACATGATTTCCCCCTCTTCCTTCTAAAAACTAAGTATTACGAGCAGATATAAGAACCGTAGTCTAAAAACCTAGATTATGCCTAAAGAAAATTTTGAAATCATAATCGACCTTATTTCTGGAGAGAAACAAAAAGTGGGAAAATGGTTTCTCTTATGTTACGGCCAAAGCCCTAGGACCTTTATTGCTTCGGCAACTCTGCCAACGCCGAGCGTCAACGCTGCGGTCCGCATTTCACATTTTTCTTTCTTCACTGTGCAGTAGAGATCGTTGAAGGCCTTGACCATTTTGGTTTCCAGCTTACTGTTTACCTCTTCTACTGGCCAATGTTCGCGTTCTAGATTCTGAACCCATTCGTAGTAGCTTGCTGTTACTCCGCCTGCGTTTGCTAAGATGTCGGGGATGAGGATCGCTTTCTTTTCGCAGAGTATTTTGTCTGCTTCGGGTGTGGTCGGTCCGTTTGCACCCTCTACAACGATTTTTGCTTTAATGTTGTCTGCATTGTTTTTTGTTATCGAGTTTTCCAGGGCAGCTGGTATTAGTATGTCGCATTTTGTTTCAAGCACGTCTTCGTTTGTTATGTTTTCGCTTCCTTTGAAGTTGACGACAGATCCCGTTTTTTGCTTGTGCTCGTATACTTTGTAGGGGTTTAGTCCCTCTTTGGAGCAGATTCCGCCTGTTGAATCGCTCACGGCCATGATCTTGGCGCCCCAGTCGTAGGCTATTTTGGCAGCGTTCCAGCCTACGTTGCCGTAGCCTTGAACTGCAACCGTGGCTCCTTTCATCTTCATGTTCAGCTGCTTAGCTGCTTCTCTTGCGCATATGTCGACGCCGAAAGAGGTAGCTTCTGCTCTTCCCTCTGAGCCGCCGATGCTGACGGGCTTTCCCGTGACGCATTCTGGAACACTGTAGCCCTTCATCTGACTATAAGTGTCCATTATCCAAGCCATGGTCTGAGAGTCTGTATAAACGTCCGGAGCTGGAACGTCACGATATGGGCCGATGATGTCAAAGATCATGCTTGTGTATCTTCTTGTTAGTCGCTCCAATTCGCCCTTTGACATTTCTTTAGGGTTGCAGCAGACTCCGCCTTTTGCGCCGCCGTAAGGAATATCGACGACTGCACATTTCCACGTCATCCACATCGAAAGCGCTGTGACCTCGTCTAAGTCAACAGTTGAGTTGTAGCGGATGCCTCCTTTGAATGGGCCTCTTGCATCCATGTGCTGCACGCGGTAGCCTTGGAACACCCCGATTTTGCCGTTGTCCATTCTTATCGTGACAGAAACTGTGAGTGATCGTTTTGGAACCTTTAACATTTCATGTATTCCAGGGTCTAACTTGAGTTTTTCCGCCGCAAGCCTCAGCTGTTCTAACGCGACGCCATATGGTGATAGCGTTTTTGCCATAATGACCTCTCCCAACGTGTTTTTCAGCTTGATAAAATGCTGTAATTTAAGGTTTACTGCGGAACTTTGGGAAAAAGAAAAGATTGGGGGTGCTAGCCTAAGATCTTCTCAATGGCGCCTTTCTCTACTTCGTCGGGCATCGGTATGCCTGTGACTTTTGCGGCTCTTTCAGATAGGCTCATCAAATCGTTTCTGCCGACGAGTTCCAGCTTCCATTTTCTATTGCCAGCCAAGAGTTGCTTGAGTCCAACACCTACTCGGTCGGTTAGATATGTGTAGACTCCCACGGCTTCCCATGGTATCTCCTTGAAGCGTTCGCCATATTTCTTCTTCAATTCAGGCGTAGCAATGAAGAATTTGTCTGGTGTGGCGCCGAACTTGTCTGCAAAGGCTTTTGGCAACTTGCCTTCTTCGGCGAGCTGTTTGAAGTAGCTTCCTTTGAACGCTGCGGTTATTGGCGACCGTCCCATCAATACGGCTTTCACGAATGGGCCATCTCCAAAATTGCTCATTGCAATGGCCTTGAAAATGGATGTCTCCTCGATGAAACCGCCAGCCATGATCAAGTCTGGAACATAGCGTCCTTTTTTCTTCAGCAACTGTGCACATTTCAGGACTATGGCTTCTAGATAAACCGTTGGGATACTCATCTCGTCCATCATGGGTACGGGGCTCATGCCGGTTCCGCCTGCTGCCCCATCGAAGGATACATAGTCAATCTTGGCTTCTGATGCCATCTTCATTGTGTAGGCGACAGCCGAAGGCCTGTACGCTCCAGTCTTTAGCGTTACGTGCTTTGCGCCTTGTTTTCTCAGCCATTCTATGTCTTCGGCGAAGCTCTTCTCTTTTGGTATGCCCACCCTGCTGTGTCTTTCGAAGGATTTGAACACTCCTTCTTTGAAGGCCTGCTGGACTGATGGGTCTTCTGGATCGGGGATTACCACATATCCTCTCTTCTTCAGCAGCTTTGCTTTTTCCAAGTCTCTTACTCGGACCTCACCTCCGATGGCTTTTGCTCCTTGTCCCCATTTTCTTTCTATGACGTTCACTTCGAGTTTTGAGATGGCGTAGACGTCGACACCTAATCTTTGGTCTTCAACGTTTGTTTGGACAACTATTTCGCCGTATTTTCCGTCCCAGAATTTTCTGAACAGGTCAACTCTTCGCTTTAGTTCATTTGACTGTGTGACCTTTCCGTTTGTGATCTGTGCTTCCGTGTCCATGCCGCAGACGTTTTCTCCGACAATCACGGATGCGCCGGAAATCGCTGCTCCCACGGCTAGGCCTTCCCAATTCAGTCTTGCAACGTCAGTTGAGCCAAATGCTCCGTTTAGAATGGGGACTTTTAGCGGTATTCCTCCAACTTTGGTTTCTATGTTGACGTTCGGGAAAATGGTCTTGTCTGAGTCTGGTTCAATTCCTTCTGCTTCGAAGAGGCTTGCCTGTATGTTGAAATGTGACCAGTCCAATCCAAAGTCTTTCAACGCTCCAGCTGTGCTGTAGCCGAATTGCACAGGCTCTGGGTAAAGTGCCTCTCTTCCTCTGAAAGCTGATAGGCTTATTTCGCATAGGAATGGGCAATCGCGGATGCAGATGGGGCACATTCCACTCGTTGGGCTTGTGTCCTTGACACGGGTTTGAGTTCCAGTTGTTGATTTGCCGTTTAGGTATGAACTGTTTTTATGTACACGCTCAGTCATTTTTCCTCTCTCCTTGATCTTTACAAATTTTAGAGTAAATCACTATTCTGACTTGGCATTTAAGTATTGCTTTGACTTACTCGAATTATGAACATTTATGAACATGGAAAAATCGACAGTGCTTTTGTCAAAACTCGATTTTTAGGCCCTCAACTGAGTACTCGCGGCGCTCATAAGTCTCCGGGTTGTATCGTCCACCAGCTTTTTTGACTTCAATATACCTTTTTCCACCTACTTTGGATAAGTCAATTACGACCTGCGTTATGTGTTCCAGTAGGGCGCAGAATTCTTTCGGGTGTGCGTTCTTAGCTATTGTCCAGTAAGCTAATGTCTGATAAGCATACAAAGCCGGGCAGACATGGCTGAAGAAGGCCATTACAGCTTCATTTCCCCAGACGTGCTCCATCAATGATAGACTGTTGAAGACGAACCTCGTTCCAGACGTGACAAATTCCCGTTCGATTCTCCCAAAGAATCTGTGAAACTGTTCAGGGTCCTTTGAGCTTGGGACTTTTCTGATCCATGATGGTGCCTTATCATAGAAATCAACGAAGACCAGTTCGCCCTGTCCTGAAGATTCAGAGAAGCAGTCTAGGACAAGAAGCTTGTTTTCCCAGCCATCTGGAAAGGCTTTGATTAGAGGTTTCAGCTGCAGCATTATCGCTTGTGGTGGGTATATGAAATCAAGATAGATCACTTGATTTCCATCAATGATGCCTTGTTTTATGAACGTGTAAAGGAACTCACGTGCAAATGTTGCAGATTCCACTTCCCATACGACATTTTCACCGAGAAAGAGTCCCCCTTCTAGCAGTTTGTCTAAAGGCTTTACTCCTGTAGAGAGCATACTGTCTTCGTGTTTCGGCATGGCAAGTTCACATTCTTTGATTGATGGGCAATGTTAAAAATGTTTAGGTTGGTGCACTGCTGTTCAAGCGTGTACATTATGTACATTAGCTTTCTATATATGAACATGGCTTTACTTATGCTACACAAAAATGGAGTGAAAGATGAGTGTTGAACCCAATAGAACTTTCTGGACGAGAATTAGGAATGATAAAACTGATGACCGACTTCTTCGTGGAGAAACCTGAGCTGACGGCGAAGATTGAAAGCTACACAACGGCCCACTATGCACTTGTAACCACGTACTCAGAAAACTTTGGCATTTCGGAAGCTGACGCTTGGGGGATACTTGAAGAGCTTCAGAAGAAGCTCAACGAGGCAGAGTACGTTAACGTGGAAGCGCCGCGCCCGATAAAGAAGTGGCTTCAACTGTCGAACGAAGAGATCAACATGCTTCGTACCATGATCGACTACTTCTCAGCAAATCCGAAAATGAGTCCAGCTGGTTCGTTTACCACGAAAAGATCAGACTCTATCATCGAGGCCTATCACTGGTTTTTCGGAAGTTCAAATGGCAACGGCGAAGTAGTCAAAGAGAATTTCCAGAACCTCGTGGAGAAACTTCAGACTTCAGTATCGATTCGATTGGAAACGTTGGCGTCGATCGTTGCTTCCCCGAACCCATATGAAGCTGTCCTAAAACTTCTGGACATAGCGGCAAAAAACCTGAATCTAGATCCCGGATTGCATGAGATGCTAAAAAGACCAATGAGAACCATAATAGTGAATATTCCCGTAGTCATGGATGATGGTGGCATACGGGTTTTCACCGGTTATCGAGTCCAATATAATGATGTGCTTGGTCCAACAAAAGGCGGCATAAGATACCACCCTGAATTAACGTTAGATGAAGTAATAGCCTTGTCAGCTTGGATGACATGGAAAACGGCTGTTACCGGACTGCCACTCGGTGGAGGCAAGGGCGGGATAAGATGCAATCCAAAGGAAATGTCACCAGGAGAATTGGAAAAACTAACAAGAGGCTACGCACGTGCAATGGCCAGAAACATAGGGCCTCAATACGATGTACCAGCACCGGACGTGTACACGGACTCTCAGACCATGGCTTGGATAATGGACGAATACAGCGAAATGGTAGGCTACAACGCCTTCGGGATAGTCACTGGAAAACCAGTCCAAATGGGAGGGTCACTCGGAAGAACTGAGGCAACATCAAGGGGCGTAATGTACACAGTAATCGAGGCTGCAAAACATCTTGGCATAGAACTCAAAGGTACAAGGGTTGCAGTTCAAGGATACGGCAATGTCGGGTTCCACGCTGCTAGATTACTCAACGAACTTGGATGCAAAATCATAGCAGTTTCAGACTCAAAGGGCGGGATATTCAACGCTGGGGGCTTGGATCCAGAGAGGGTTATGGAGCACAAGAACAAGACGGGCTCCGTTCTCGGCTACAAGGGCTGCGAAGATGTAACGAACGAGGGAATACTGGAATTGGACTGCGACATTCTGGTTCCAGCAGCTTTGGAAAACCAGATCACAAAAGCGAATGCAGGCAAAATCAGGGCGAAAATTGTCGCAGAGGGTGCAAACGGACCGACCACGCCTGACGCGGACGAAATACTGTTCAGAAATGGCGTCTTCGTAATCCCAGACATACTTGCCAACTCGGGCGGCGTCATCGTTAGCTACTTTGAACAAGTGCAGAACCAGATGAACTACTACTGGACTGAAGAGGAAGTCCGAACAAAGCTACAGAACACAATAGTCAACGCGTTCAAGGATGTTTTGGCTGTGGCCGAGCAGTACAAAGTGAACATGCGCATCGCGGCATACATGAACGCAATAAAAAGAGTGGCTGGCGCAATGTTTCTGCGCAAAAAGAAAGCCTTTGCGACAGTTGTCGACAAGTAATTCCTATCATTCTCTCTATTTTTTTCCGATTTTGTTCACAGAATGAGTTCTGTGAACATGTTTAATAGACGCAGGTCTAAGACATAACTCGGGGAAAGAAATGTCTGTTCATCTGCATACGACGATAACGAGAAAGACAGATGACCTGATTGAGGAATTGGCAAAGACCTATGGGACGAAGAACCGCGTCATTGAACAAGCTTTAGAGACCCTGCTCAGAGTTGAAAGAGTCGGTTCATGCGAAGACTGTGCGGTAAAGGCCAAAATGAAGGAGCAAATGAACCTCAGAGAAGCGCTGGACTTGACGTCTATTGGGAGAAAAGCGGTTGACAGCCTTTTGGAAGTGGCAATTGGAGACAAGACCATTCAGGATTTTGTTGCTGAGGAGAAAGAAGAGGCAAAGAACACCGTTGAGGTGTTGAAGGGTTCAGTCGCGTGGAAAAGACCCTCGAACTTCAAGGAATTCATGATAATCCTCGAAGAAATGAAGGACCTAACCCGAGTATTCGAAATTGCCTCGCACAGCGAAATTGATAATACAGTGATCTTGAGGCCAAACGTCTTCAAACGTCTTCCAGAAATTGTGGCCTTCCAAGTGTCGACAATTTTGGAGGGACTTCGAGTTTCCTTCGAACTGCGTGTCATGGGAGAAGATATCGCAGTCAAAATGACAAGGCAGGATATGTATCCGCTTGGAAAGAAGGAGTTCGGAGAATCTTTGAGCGACCAGATTGAAAGAAGGCTCTCTAACGCGACTCCGAGCCTATTCAGGAACACGCTGATGTTAGTTGGGCCAGCATTCATGAATTGGGCTGAAAAGCATCTTGAAGAGCCCATAACGGATTTCGGCTCATTTTTAGAAGACGTGAGGATCGCGCTCGGCACTGGTGAGCTTCCAAAAGATCCCAAAGAGTTTGTGAAGAGCCTGCTTTCTGCCTTCATAAGAATGAACTGGTTCAAGCAGGCAAAGATACTCCGCGAGGTTGATGAAAGAACGCTAGACGTATCATTCCAGTCGACTACGCCCTCGGTTGCGAAACTTTCCATAGTAATGCTCTCTGTTGTCCTTGCAACTCGAGGCTGGAAGCTTCTCAAGTTTTCAGCAGAGCAGACAACAGCCAACATTTCGATTCAATATGTGGGTCCGGAAGATCAAAGTCTACTAGATCAAATAGTGGAAGTGAGCCTCTTTCAGACAATAGGCAAGCAATTCTTGGATGTCATTCCGGTTCCGCGCGAAGTCTACATTTCATTCGCGTCCAGAGTATATGATACCAACAAGGAGAAATTCGATGAGATATATCGCACTATGGGCGTCCGGGTCTCAAATGCGATCCGCATGTTGGCGAGGAATGACCCTGAAAAGGTCAAGAAGCTAGCGCAGAACTTCATTCTCAAGAACATAGGGTCCATTCAGCCAGATGCGGAAATGAGGTACGTCGACGATGAACACTTTACCGTAATTTTCAAGAAGATCGATCCACTAGTCATGACCAGTCAGCGCGTACTCATCGAATCAATGTTCAAGGAGCTTGGCTATGAGATCCAGACAACGGCTTTCCAAAATCTCCTAAGCTTCAAACTCAGACCACTTGAAAAACCAGCCCTTGAGCCAGTGCCCCGCAAGAAACTGATGGAGGCGTTGATAAATGAGATGTCGGCAAGCTCTTGCGATGAAGCTTTTGCAAAAATAAAAGAGCCCGTAGACGAGATGTTTCCAGAGGATTATCCATGGACCATTAGAGAGGTTGGAGACAGAATTATGGACATGTACAGAGAACTCGACGTTGAAGTGGAGACCGAATATTTTGAAGGAGGTTTCACCCTCAAATACAAGACCTGCCCATACTATGAGCTTGTCAAATCTGGGCAGAAAACTTGGCTCTGCAGTCTGCGCAAGAGGCTCCTCGACTACATAATTTTAAGAGTCTCACACGGGAAGAAGGCAAAGATAAAGATAATCAGGTCACTGCTGAAGAACGAGCATCCGTGCGAATATGCGATATTCTTAACAGGATTCTTGGAAGAGGAGTAGCCGACCGCATCTTTCCACTTCAAATATACTTTTATTAACGCTTGGAAACAGACTATAAGCTGTGAGGCTGGCTAGTTGAGTTTTGAAATGTGGGCGGAGAAGTATCGCCCCAAAACGTTGGATGACATAGTTAACCAAAGGGAAATTGTTGAGCGTTTGAAGAGTTTCGTCAAATCGAGGAACGTTCCCCACTGCATTTTTGCTGGGCCTCCTGGGACTGGTAAGACAACCGCAGCGCTTTGCCTGTCTAGAGGTCTTTACGGTGATGCTTACAGGGAACATACTATGGAGTTGAACGCAAGCGACGAAAGGGGAATCGATGTTGTTCGAGAGACCGTGAAGACTTTTGCAAGAATGAAATCCATTGGCGAAATACCCTTCAAGATAATGATCTTGGATGAATCCGACAACATGACTTCTGACGCCCAGCAGGCGCTGAGAAGAACGATGGAGCGTTACACGGAGACCTGCCGGTTCGTTATGTGTGCAAACTACAGCGGGAAAATAATAGAGCCCATTCAGTCTCGGTGTGCTCCTTTTCGGTTCGCTTATCTGCCTAGGGAAGAACACGATTGTTATCTAAGTCAAATCGCGCAGAAAGAAAAAGTCAAAGTGTCGAGTGAAGGTCTGGATGCGATCTTCGAGGTGTGCGGTGGAGACTTGAGGAGGGCCATAAATACGTTGCAGGCTGCAGCGTCGCTCGGGAAGCCTGTGGACGCGAAAGTGGTCTATTCGATCACTGGAAGAGCCGGCCCCGCAGATGTGCAGAAAATGCTCAAGACCGCCATGGACGGCAACTTCATTGAGGCAAGAAAACAGCTGCGGGAGATGATACAGAAATACGGCGTGGCCGGAAGCGACATAATCCGTCAAGTTCATTCTGAGATCTTCAGGGCTGAGATTCCTGAGCCTTGGAGAGTAAGACTGGCTGACATTTTGGGAGAAGTTGACTTCAGGCTTGTTGAGGGTGCAGATGAAGAGGTTCAGCTCAGCGCGTTGTTAGCTAGGCTTGTTGAAGCCGGTTCAGAATTGAAGAAAGTTGACTAGGTGTAGCCTGTTGTATGCATCCTGGGCTGTCAAGTACAGGCCTAAAGCATTGGCTGATATCATAGGGAATAAGGAAACGATCAAGAGTTTTGTTGACTGGGTTAAGTCTTGGGACAAAGGCGTACCCAAGAGGAGAGCCGTATTCCTCTACGGGCCCCCTGGCGTAGGCAAGACGGTTGCTGTTGAAGCCTTGGCGAACGATCTGTACATGGAGCTTGTGGAGAAAAACGCAAGTGACTATCGGACTGAAGACGCAGTAAACCGCTTCGCAGGCTTGGCCTCACAGTTCGGATCCTTGTTTGGCGGAAAAAGAATCGTTTTGCTCGATGAGCTTGATGGCTTAACGGGCACAGCAGACAAGGGCGGAGTGAGGGCAATAACTGACGTTGTCAAAATCGCCCAATGCCCAATAGTCCTGATCGCTAACAGTGCTTATGATCCTAGATTCTCGAACCTGCGTAGCTACTGCCTTCTGCTTGAGTTCAAGAAGCCACCCGTGGGAGAAGTTGCGAAGCATTTGAAGGCGATATGCGACAGCGAAGGAATTGAGGCTGATGAGAAAGCGTTGAAATTCATCGCTCAACGCTCTGAAGGCGACGTTCGCTCAGCCGTGAATGACCTGCAGGCGCTAGCTCAGGGCAAGAGGAAGCTGGGATTCGACGATGTTTCTTGGCTTGGCTATCGAGACAGGCAAGACAGCATCTTCAACGTGTTGAGAATGATAGTTTACGGGAAAACCTGCGCCAGTGCAAAGCAAGCGGTGAACATGGCGGACATAGACATTGACATGCTTTTCGAATGGATATACGAAAACGTTCCAGACCACCTGACCGACCCACATGATCTAGTCGAGGCTATGGATGCTCTTTCAATCGCAGACATATACCGTGGTAGAATCAGGGCCACGCATGATTGGAGCTTCATGCGATACGTCATTGACAACATGGCTGCAGGCGTGGCCATGGCCAGACAAAACAGCCGAGCCTCAGGCTGGATACCCTTCAGGTTTCCAACCCGCATACAAATGCTGTCAAGATCGAGGGCTGAGCGCGCAACACAGCTAAGCATAGGAAACAAGATAAAACGAAGATGCCACATTTCAGCCTTCAGGGCCACAAGAGAGATTCTTCCATACCTGAGAATAATCTTCAAGAACGACACGGAAATGGGGGCAGGAATCGCAAAGTGGCTCGACTTGGAGTCGGAAATGATTGGATATCTCGCTGGAAGCGAAGAAAAGGCAGAGGCCATTACCCAATTGCTGAGCTAAGAACTCGCAGAAATCTCGCTAATGGACTTTGCTGCCTTCAATAATGTCTTTCTCAGGCTGCAGAACTACAACATTGCCTCTGTCGTCTTCAGCAGCCAGAATCATGCACTGGGACTCAACGCCCATCATCTTCCGCTTCTGAAGGTTCAGTATGAAGGCACATTTTTTGCCCACAAGGTCATCAGGCTTGTAAAACTGCAATAGGCCAGCTACTGCCTGCTTTCTTTCGGTTCCGAAATCCACGATCATCCTTATGAGGTTTCGTGATCCTGGAATCTGATTTGCTTCCAGAATCTTCCCAATGCGTATATCCAGCTTCTGAAATTCGTCGAACGATATTTCCATCTTGGCGCACCGTTTCCCAAATTTCGCCTGAAATGACTATTAAGCCTTGTGTGCCCGCCTTTTTTGTTTTATGTTTTCAACGGTTTTCGCCACGCCATCCCAACTGCTGGTCACTTTCGAGCGAACTATTTCGAAGGCTTCTTGCGAATTCAGTTCAAACAGCTCTTGGCCGACAGCTTTTCTGGCAAGATATGATGCTGCGCTGAGAATTTCGCTGTTCAATCTGCTATCCGCCAAGTCTGCTAGATGACAGATCAGGGCTTCAATAGTATGTGGTCTAATCGGACCATAGCTTCCATGGTGGGCCGCGACGATGTGAACCAGTTCTAACGAGAAGCCTCTTCGAACAAGCTCCGATGTTGCTATTGACAAATGATCCAGATAATCGCCTAGACGCGTTGAACCGTAGCCGCCGCCTTCGTCCAGAGAGTACGTGACAGGCTTGAAGACGTCGTGCAGCAATACTCCTGCCAAGACGAGATCGCGATTCACTTTTCCATCATAGACTTCCTCGACAGAGGTGCACATGGCCAAAGCGACGTTCGCTGTTGAAACAACATGTTCAACGTAACCGCCAGAATAGCAATGATGATTCGACTTTCCCGCGGGTGAGACGTCGAAGGGCAGGCCGCGATGTTTTTTCCCGTCTATCACAAACGTCGGATTTCGCAGCAGGTCGAGAACTTTTCGTCGAAGGCTTTCGTTTTGAATCTTGTTGGCTAAAGCTTTCAGTTGCGGAGGGATCAATTCTTGTTTCACTGTCTAATCGTTAACCGCGGATGGGATATGGACTTTTCGCTTTTCCGCGTTGGCTATCTGATGAGCTTTCAGAAGTGGCTCTGGAATTCGGTTGTCGCGTGCGCATGTCTTGACGATTCTTATGGCCGTTTTCAATGAGACCATGTTACCGACGCTGACGTAAACAGGCTTGCTTCCTCGTTTTGTCGTAACTGCTGCGCCGACAACTTCATGTCCATGCTTTAGAAGGGCGATATCTTCTTTAGTTCTGGTGTTTTCCATCTCGCCGAACAGCCTGCTTTTTGCAACGCCTATTGTCGGCCGGCCTATCACGAGGCCGAGGTGGCTGGCAAGTCCGCAACGGTACGGATGGGCAAATCCCTGGCCATCAACGAGGAAAAGGTCAGGTTGCAGCTTCAGTTTCTTGAGGCTGAGAACTGAAGGTGGGATTTCTCTGAAGGAAAGCAGCGTCGGAATGTATGGCATGCGCGTGTTGCAAACTGCGACTTGGGATTCGATAAGGTTGAGAGATTCATAATCAAGAACGGCTACGGCTCCAAAAGATACGCCCTTCATGTATGCAACGTCCACACCGGCGATAGAGCGGATCCTTCTAGGCAGTCTGTCTTCAAATATGATGCGTTTGGACATCTGCAGTTGTGCTTCATGAGCTCTTTCAACCGAAAAGCCAGGCATTTTGCGAAGTATGGTCATTTCATCCTACTCATAGATTCTCGGTTCTATGCTCACTTTTTCTTCACTATTCTTTCCAGTTGCCTTAGATGCTTCTCTAACGCGTTTCTTCGCACTTCTTGTGTTATGTCTCCGCGTGTCGTCTCAATGATTCTTCTGGCGACATCGCATTTTCTTCTAAGTCCTGGAACGAGCATGTAAGCTTCGTCCAGGGCCATGAGTTCGACGTAAACCTCATCCATAGTCTGTAGGCAATTTTCTCCCTTTTTTGCGTCGCCTTCCCTGAGTGCGTCCAGGGCCAGACGTCTGTATTCACCTATTACATCTGCCAATCCAAGCACGTAATCTATTGAGGGTACGCCGATTTCCTCAGGCGTGGCAAACCGTGATTCTTCAATTAGTTTTAGGAATATGTTTGCTTCTGAATATTCTTGCCGTGCGGCGTCGAAGAGGCCGCCGTGGACGATTTCTGGATATGCTTCGGAAGTCTTGCTGAGGTTCAGGATGATTTCTTTGGCTTTCTCGATTAGTTTTTTTGCTTCTCCCATCTTTTTCTGGTGAATGTAAAGTATTGCTTGCTTTGAGAGGCTTGTTGTTTTTCGCATGTCATCTTGCGCGTTTTCTCGCACCTTTTCCTTCTTTTTGAGTTCAATCTTTACTGCTTTGAGAACTAGTTTAAGGGATGGCATGTGATCAGCGCCTGTGGCAGTTTAGGCATGGGGAAGGATAAGTATTTTTGCATATTGTAAAAAATAGGGGTAGGGGAATGTGACGGAGCGTGCTCTGTGACGCTTGATTGCTATTCTTCTGGCACTGGTTCCTTCCATTTCTCCACGAGAAGCTTTGTGGAGTCTCCGACTTTGAAACTTACTTTTACGAATATTGAGTCGGACTCGTTGAAGGGAAACATGCTGTCTTCCGCTAGATCTTTTGGCACGTAGATTAGGTATTTGCCGTCTTTTCTTCTGAATAGTCTTCCTCTTCCTTCGTTGACCATGTGTCGCACCTAGATTCAATTTCTGGTTTAAGATGAAGGGCAATGGTCAGGATATTATATAAGCTTTGTTCTCATTCGATTCACAGAGTCACTATCATCCCAACAAAATGTGGTGTAAGATAGAATCATTTGCAATTATTGTTGTCATTTGTCAAATGAGATTGATTTCCCAAGTTTGCTCAAGAGTACAACTCGGCTTTCCTCAGACTCATCAATGATGTTATAGCCGATTTCATGTGCCAGTTGCGCAGCGAATTCGCGTATCTGCAAATGGCTCGGCATGTTGTCAAAGCCTATTCGCAGTCTTGAGAAGCCAACGTGCATGTAAGCTTTAGGCTCAATGTAGGTCGGGTTGGCTTTTTGGATAATTTTGGCGTAACCTCTTACGTTTTTCATGTTTAATCCTTTTGCCAGTGTTATCCGAGCCACGGTTGGACATTTGAAACTCGGTAAGATCGCTAAAGTCTCATTCAGATTTTCCCAAGCCTTAGGGATTTGTGGGCGGCAGACTTGAATGAACGTCTTCTTGTCGGGGGCACATACTGAAATGTAAAGCTGTGTCGGCTCCTCGTTTATTTTCTTCAGAGCTGACGGGATGGTTCCGTTGGACACAAGAAATGTTGTCAGCCCTTTTCTATGAAAGGCATGGATTAGGTCTCCTATTTGCTCGTAGAGTGTTGGTTCACCGGTCAGGCTTATTGCTGCATGCTTAGGCGTCAGGGCTTCTCTGAATTTCTGCTGATCTGTCTTAGGGTTAGCTTTGTATCCAGTCAGGATCAGCCGTTGCGCTTCGATGCTGCCTTCCACGATCGCGTCTGGCGCATCCCATCTTGGCAGTTTCAGCTCATCCCACGCTAGGTGAACGTCGCCGCTCTGGGCCCTCCAGCAAAATAGACATTGCTGTGTACAGTAAAAGAGTGCAGGCGTCATTTGTATGCATCGGTGCGTCTTGATTCCATAGAATTTCTGCTTGTAGCATGGCCTGTTGTGAACCAGGGCTTCATGAAGCCACCTGCACCTTTTGACTGCAGAATGTCGGCCTATGAGGTGATACTTTTGCTTTCTCAGAGTCTGGATGAGCCTAGCTGGAACCGAGTCTTCTAGGAATGACATTACGTTGACCCTTGTGCCTGCCTTAGGGCGAGAATATTGAGAAAAGAAAGGTTGATAAACAGTCTATTCTGCAAAGCAATACTCGGCTTTTTGGAATTCGCGGCTCAGCTTTGTCACATCCTTTCGGATGTTTCCCGCTTTTTCCTTGTCAACGATTGCTCTTTTCAGCAGTTCAGCTATTTTCAGCATTTCCCTTTCTTTCATTCCGCGTCTGGTAATTTCGCATGTGCCGATTCTGACAACGCAGTCCGCGATGATGTTTGCATTTTGAAGCTTTTCGGCCACGGCTCTGCCCTTCTCATAATCGCCATAGTCTAGGATGATTTGGTGTGACCGCGTGAACCCCAAATGCTTGCAGATGACGGGGAAGCCATAGTCACTCAAAGCCTTGGCCAACGCTTGAGAGTTGTGGACAACCTGCTTTGCGTAGATCTTGCCGAACTTCTTCATCTCCGCCAGCGCTAATGTGAGCGCGGCTATGCGGTTCCAATGAGCATTGTCAACAAAGGCTGGGTAGATCTTCTCTTTCAGTCGCTCTCCATGCTCTTTGTCGGCCAATATTATGCCTCCCTGCGGCCCGAAGAAGGACTTGTGGGTTGAGCCGAACAAGCCATGTGCGCCTTCTCTCAGGGGGTCTTGGAACTGTCCGCCTGCGATGAGCCCTAGGACATGGGAGCCGTCAAATCCGACGAATGCACCGTTTTCGCGAGCAACTTTAGCCAGCGTGATGACAGGATGCGGGAAAACGATCAGGCTTGCACCAAAAACCACGATCTTAGGCCTGACACGCTCTATAGTCTCTTGCGCTTCTTCAGCTTTTATGTTCCAGTCTTTCTTGGAAAACGGAAAAGAAACGGCCTTAAATTTGAGAAGTCCAGCAAGTCCTTCCTTCCACATTCCAGGGTAGCCGCCGTCTTTGGGAGAGACGCACATGAACACGTCGCCGGGCTTTGCTGAGTTGGCTAGGACAATCAGGTCCGCGATGTGGCCTGAAAGTGGCCGCAGATCAGCAGTCTCGGCCTTGAAGACTTCTTTGGCCAGTTTCTCGCCATACTGTTCGATTTCGTCTGTAAACCGTGTTCCCATGTAGAACCGGTCTCTTGCAGTGTAGCGATGTGAAAGCTCGGAGGAAAGCAGTCTTCGCGCAGCCGGGCTCATAATGTTCTCGGATGGGATAAGGTTTAAGCACTGTTTTCCACGCCACTGTTCATGCTCCTTAACTAGGCTTAGGATCTCCTCAATCATGCAAGGTGCCTCGAAACTTGAACAGTACTATTTCTTTCCAGCTTAAGTTGCTTTTCATTGGCCTTTCAATGCTGAAGAATAAGCTGGGCTCTTGCGGACTTGGCTTTCTTCATAGTATGTTTTCTTGGCCAAAAATGAAGTTAATCGAAAAAGTGTTCTGCAAATCGTATCGTGCCTAGGCAGAATCTGTAGTGCAAGGCTCTGTGGGAAAGGACTACGTGTTTTCAAAGTGTCCTTTTGTCGTGGTGAAAAGTGCTATTTTTTCAGACAGGAGCTTCTGGCATTTGTTTTCTTCAGGCTTTCCAGATATGCCTTTTCACCGGTCGTTCTCATAAGCTGCTGTTGGCCGTTAACAAAGTTCATGGTATGGTATAGGCTTTCGTCCCCGGTTAACTGTTGTTCGAAGTAGCATCCTCTTTTGATGCCGTTCTCCTTCAAGCTCCTCAGGTAGTCCAAAGCGTACTTGCAGTGCCCGACGATTTCACATGAATTGCATTTGCCCCAGTCTTCCGGGTACAAACAGGGACCGCAGGTCAGATGGCAAGCCCTTTTTCCAGGATACAAATTAACCTGAACGTCGCCTTCACAGCGGCAGCATTTGTTTTCCCAAGATTCAAGCTCATACATTACCATTCACCCTGAAAGAGACCTATGTACCAATAATGTGAGAACATGCCTATAAGCATTTTCTTTATTGAATATAAGCAAAACGGCGACAGTGCTTATGAACCAGAAGCATTATATATGTGGTAAGACATCAGATCTCAGTCCGCCCTTCAGTGGGAGTAGAAAGTAATGACAAGAGCAATCGATGACTTAGATAAGAAAATTCTATGCTTACTATCCCAAGATCCCCAATTGTCTCAGGCTGAAATCTCAGACCGATTGAAGATCTCGCAACCGGCGGTAAGTGCAAGAGTACGCAAGCTTGAGGAAGGCGGAACGCTAGCACGTTTGGTTGGGACCGACGTGAAGAAGGCTCAGCTTTTTCTGGCAAAGGTCGACGTTTCCACGAATCATGTCGAGCAGGTTTTGAAATTCTTAGAATCCTGTCCTCTCTATCTGAACAGTTTCTTGACCTCTGGAAAACACAATATGACTATTCTGCTTATGGGCGAAAACATAAGGTCCATAATGTCATGCGTAGATTCTCACCTAAGGCCAGGCCTGCAGGTAAGAAACATGGAATTCGACCTCATAGTGACGCCGATTCGGCCTTTGATAGTTCCCATCAAACCTAACATGGATAAGAAGAAAGTCACGCCATGCAATGCGGATTGTAGCACTTGCACGCTATACATTGGTGATAGGTGCTTAGGCTGCCCAGCCTACGTCAACTATAGAGGCAATCTGTTGTAGCATTATGTTTTCAAGAACAACGGTCATAATTGGTACGGTGGAAGCGCGCAGTTTCAAAATCGGGCGTGGCTGAATCGGTTTTTGCAAAACCTGAGAAAGACGAGGAAATGTCGAGGAATTGTTTTAAATGGATTCATATTGTCCGAAAGAATGGTGTCCTACTTCGTAGCCTTCTTTTTCGCAGAACTCGAGAATTTTCGACATGGCTCTCAGATCAATTGACTTTATCTTTTCTTCTTCTGGTCCGATGACTTCTATGATCACGCCGAGGCCTCCTACTCCGCAGCAAGCGTAAACGTTTTTGTAGATTCTTATGTCATACTCACGGGGAAGCCTCATTTCTTTCACAGCCTCTTTGACTTTGTCGATCAAGAAATCGACTTGACGCGACTGCATCGCATTGATAAAGTAGACTTCCCTGCAACCCATCTTGGGCATTCATATCCCTTTGAAAGCGATCAGGGTTACTGTCTCCTTTATTCCGGGGACTTTGCGGATGGCCTCGAAGATGAACCTGTCAAGCTCTTCCATGGTGTCGAATGATGCTTCAACGTGCAGGTCATAGACGCCATAAGTTGGGGTTGCCTGCTTGACTCCGGACATCTTCTTGACTTCTTTCAGGACTTCCTTGTCCTTTCCTGCTTCAACCTTCGCTAGCACATATGCCGTTGTCAACTCTAAAACACCCTCATGTACTTGGCTTTTTCAGGCTAATCAACTTTTCGAGAATCTACATCCCTCCGTATTAGAAACACACATTTGAAGATCAACTCAAGGTACTAGCCTGCACAGAAGCTTCACATGCATTAGCGACATGGACGTGGCTGGGCTATTACGAAAGCGGAAACGAAAGATAAAGATGGGAAATAAAAGGTAAAGTTTAAAATGTTCTCAGTGTTAGAAGTGTTCACAATCTTTGATGTGGGTTACGAGGGTAAGTTGTTTGATGAAGCTTCAACGTAGAAAGGCTGAATCTTTGCTGTGTTTGCTTCTCGTTTTAACATCGGTTTTTGTGGCTGTTTCGTTCTTGCCCCGAGTGAAAGCTGCGACAACGATCATTCTTATGACTCCGGTAGCGGGGAATGTTGGCACAACTATCTACTTAACAGCCAACATAACCAGTGCAAATGGGACTTTTCAAATACTTTGGGACGACCGAGTAATCATTCCAAATGCAACCGCTGTTGGAAATGACGTGAACGCTTCGTTCACAGTTCCGCCGACAACATCAGGCACGCACGTTGTAGCTCTAGTTGATGTTGCGCAGGGAGAAAACGCGACAGGAAGCTTCAGCGTTTCAACCGCATATTCAGTTGATGTGCTCCCCCAACTTGTTTCTCCTACCCAAATGCAAGAAGGCGATGCATTCCAGGTTTTCCTGAACATGACCGGGGGCGAGCAGGGAAAGACTAACGTTGCCAACATTACGGTTACGGTTCCGAACGGTGCATCGTACACGAGTCTGGGGAACATTTCAACTGAAAACGATGGAAATGGCACGTTGATCGTCAACTATCCCGGAGATTTCACGGCTGGGGCAAACACCAACTTCACAGGTCAATATAGCATCTTCTTTAATGACACAGTGGCAAGCAAAACCTTCAACGTCGGATTAACAAACTCGTCAGAGTATCATCGAGACCAAACAGTAGATGTTAAGGCCGTCTACAGGCCTGGCGAAGATGTGAATATGGCAATAACTGGGATGGATCTGAACTATTCAACAAACCTGACTGCTGATACTGCAGGAATAGTTCATTACGTGAATTCCACTATGCTGTCAAATGCTTCAATAGGAGTCTACATGGTAAATATAACTTCTGTGTCTGGTCCTACCACGAAGGATCCACCAGACGTTCAGAGCTTCAGCGTTCCAGGCCTTGCTGTGGGCATTGTGACAAGAAATCTTGCCAGTGAACCTGTTGGAAATGTGGCTGTCAGCATTTTCGAAAACTTGAAATCTGTTGCCAACCTGACTAGCAGCACGGCGGGTTTGCTAAATTTAACACTTGAACGTGGCAGCTACGTCTGCAATGCTTCATATAGAGATCAAGCGGTGGGAGGGCTTACGATGGAAGTTAATGAAACAAGCACCTCGTTTGATCTTTACTGCAACTTCACTAACCTGATGGTCGTCGTTGCTGATGAAGATGGAGTCTTGATACCCGACGTCGAACTGAGTTTAGCTGAGGAGAACCAGACGTCCACGATTAGCGTTGACCCCACAGACGTCAATGGATCATCGATCATACATTCTCTATTGCCTCTGCTTAATGGCATCTCCATCAACTATGATCTGAATGCTTCACGGTACGGGATGCAGTTTAACATAACAGTTGGTCTGCAGTTGCCTGTGGCTGCTGAGTATGTTGTGAGGATCATCTGTCCAAAAATGAACCTGCAGGTAAACGTGACAGATGGGAACTTGCAGCCTATCAGCCATGCCAACGTGACCGCCGCCGAGTTGAAGGGCGGACTTATCTATTCAGGTATCACGTCAGCAAGTGGCAACGTGACCCTACGCTGCACTTTTGGCAGGTATCAAGTGGGAGCTTACGCAGGCGGGATAAAACTTAACGAGACTACAGTGGATTTGAACGACACAACCGTGAGCACCACGATCATCTGTGAACTCTACGGGTTAAATATTTCAGTCAGAGTTGTAGATTATTTTGGTCAATCGATACCGAACTTAAACGTGACCTTGCAGCGAAGCGGGTTCCAAAGCTCAGGTGTATCTGGCTCCGACGGACTTATTGCATTCAACGGCATCGTGGGAGGAGACCTACAGTTGACAGTTCGTTTTGTCGGGCAGTCGGATGCTACTGCCATCGTGCCCGCTTCCTTCGATAACTCGACGACGATTGAGATAAGGCTGGATAGGTACGTCATGTTGGCTGGGATGCTTGTTGAGACAGGCCAGTTTGCGACTGTGATAATGATTGTTTTGATAGTGGTCGTGATTCTCTTTTTGGAGATTTTTAGGAGAAGACGGACCAAGGCCAAGACAGAATGAAAGCTAGAGTTGAAATTAGGAGTTTGAGGGAAAAAAGTTTATATCAACTCATGCATGACATATTCAGTGTGGAAGCAATATCGCTCTAGTGAAATTTTGTTAGGATGAGACGATCAAAGGTCGTGCGTGTATTGGCACAAACCAAAACATGTTCTTCAACATGTCAGTCCTTCAAATGTGCAGAAACTGCTACCGTCTATCGTCGAGACGGCGTATGGTGCAGATTGACAGATGAAATGTGTGACATTGCAGGCTGCACGTACGCTCTATGTGTGAAGCGCCGGTTGCTGCCAAAGGGAATATGCGGCGAGACCATAAAGAGAAAAACCGTTGAAAAAGAACCTGAAGAACTTGTTGGGCCGCCAGTGAAGCTCAAGGGAAGGGTTTTTCGCAAAATCGGCGAGAAAGAAATATTCTAGCAGAAACACCGGAATTTCAAGAACCAACTAACCCCTTTTTGTCACGGTCTGAATCATAGCTCATGGGTCAGTTTTTCTATTTGGCGGGGATGCGCTTGACAACGGGCGGCCTCACCTTCTTGAGTATTCTGTAACCGCAGATTATGCATTTTATCTCACCGCCCCGCATTTCAAGTTCTTCAGATGGCACTTTTGCTCCACATCTCACGCATTCATAGACGATTCCAGTGGGTGACTTCTCCATGTCAGTTCCTCTTTCTACAGAGGGAAAAGATTTTGCTTTTAAATGTTTCCAGAAGTTTCTAGTACATTATAAGCGGTTGGGCATCCTTTGAAGAATAGGTTGAAGGAGATTCTTTCAGAGTCTCTCTCGTCTGAAGAAGTGGCGCAGGTTTGCAGGTCTTATGACATCGTGGGTGACATTGCAGTCATTCGCTTGACAGAAGTCTCTCGAAGATATTGTCAGGAGGTTGCAGAAGCAATCATGCGTGTTCATCAGAACGTCAAGACAGTACTAGCGCAGGCAAGCCCTGTTCGCGGAGACTACAGGACGCGCAGTCTCAAGTTCGTAGCAGGGGAAGACAAGACCTCCGCAACTCACGTCGAGTTTGGATGCCTCTTCTCTGTTGACGTGTCAAAGTGCTATTTTTCACCTAGGCTTTCCCACGAACGCATGCGGGTCGCGAAGCAGGTTAAGCATGGTGACGTGGTTGTGAACATGTTTGCTGGGGTCGGCTGCTTTTCCCTGCTAATCGCTAAGCATTCAAGCGCTTCAAAAGTGTATTCGATTGACGTCAATCCAGCTGCTTTTCAATTTATGCAGAGGAACATCAGGGTGAACAGGGCTTATGGACGGATCATTCCGATACTTGGAGATGCAGCAGAAGTTATTGAAGCGAAGCTTCGCCACGTGGCAGACAGGGTCCTTATGCCCCTGCCTGAGAAGGCCCTAGAATACTTGCCATATGCTTTGCTAGCCTTGAAGTCCACTGGTGGCTGGATACACTACTATGCTTTCGAGCATGCGAAGAAAGGAGAAGATGTCGTTGAGAAAGTAAGGCTGAAGGTCGTTGAGAAGCTTGCTGGCTTGCATGATGCTTTTGGTGTGCCTTTTGGTCGTGTGGTCAGGTCGACTGGGCCGAATTGGTATCAGGTTGCTTTGGACATCGTCATCAAGGGCTAGTTTGGCAAATTTAATAAGTGCTTCACCGATACTTGTTGTCGAGGATCGTGATCATATGAAGAGGAAGCTGATGGAGATATTGGCCTGTCCGATCGATAAGCATCATCCACTTGAACTGCATGTCTTTGAGGAAAAGGAAGAGATAGTTGAAGGCCTGATTGTATGCCCGAAATGCTTACGGTGGTACCCGATCCGAGACGAGATTCCAGAGATGCTGCCGGACGAATTGCGGAAGGAGAATGAAGATCTGCCGTTCTTTAAGAAGTGGAGGGAGAAAATCCCTGAGAAGATTCTGCTCGAAGGCAAACCATTCAGGCTTGGCGCGGCCGGAGGCCAGACGAAAAAGAAGTGATAGTACCCTACTCGAGTTTGACCGCTTTGCCTGTGGCTGAGGATTTCAGGGCTGCCTCAGCTATGTGAAGGGCTTTCAAACCGTCCATCCCGGTTATTATGGGTTTTTCTTTGCCGGCTATGCATTTTGCGAAGTGCTGAAGTTCAAGCTTGAGCGGTTCCTGCAACGTGTATCTGGGCTGAAGTGTTTCCTTTGCATTCTCAATGGTCAATTCCTGTGTAATGTAGTCGAGCTTCATTATGGCTTCGCTTCCGGTGACGGTGAGTATTCTCGTCTTGTAGGGCGTCAGCCAGTTGGATTCGATAAAAGCGCTCTGCCCACCTTTGAAGGTGAGCATTATGTGGGCGTAGTCCTCAAATTTTCCGTGTCTCATGCTGCCAGTTTTCGCGTATACTGCGATGGGGTCTTCGTTGAAGACGTATCTCATCACATCTAGATCGTGGATGGCAGTGTCTTTAACGACTCCTACGTCGCCTATTCGTTCGGGCCATTGAGAGACTCTCTTTGCGGTGGCGCATACTGGTTCGCCCAGTGTTTTGGCCTCAACCTCTTTTCTGATGCGTTGTAATCCAGGAATAAACCGCATCAAGAAGCCGACTGTAAGGTGTAAGCCTTCCCGGTCAGCTGTGGTAAGCAACTGCTTAGCTTGTTTGGCATTCGTAGCCATTGGCTTTTCGACCAGAACGTTCTTGCCTGCTTTCAAGGCTTTGAGTGCTTCTTCGGCAAGGCTTGTTGACCACGTGCAGATGCTTACTGCTTCAATGTCCTTGTTTTTCAGCATGCTTCCAGTGTTCGTGTAGGGCTTTACTCCGAATTGATTAGCCACTGTTCTGGCTCTTTCAGCGTTTATGTCGCATATGGCCAGAAGCTCCGTGTCAGGCAGCTCTTTGAACACCCTAGCATGGTTTCTTCCCCAGAAACCCGTGCCGATGACAGCTACGCCTAGTTTCTTCATTTCGGCTGGACTCCTCTTCCTAATGCACGATATGTGAAACCTTCCTTTTCAATCTTGTCAGGCTCAAAGACCCCGTCAAGGTCAATTATTGCCGCGGGCATTTTCATTACAGCCTTCAACTTCCTCAGGTTCAAACGTTTGAACTGATCATGCGGAGTAACTAACGCGAGACAGTCGGCGCCTTCCAGCGCCTCAGTCAGACTCTTCTTGAGGTAACGTTGAGTTTCAGTGACTTCGTGTATGAAATAGGGATCGTAGACGCTTACCTTGGCACCTCTTGCCTCCAATATCCTAGCAAGTTCTTTCGCTAGTTTCTTGGGAGAGCTTTTCATGTTGGGCGCTTGTGAAATTCCAAGCAGGCAGATTCTGGCCCTTCTTAGGGTTTTTCCGCAGTTTCTTAATGCGTCTCGGGTCAAGTTGGCTATGTGCTTCGCCATTTCTTCATTTATTTCCTTAGCAACTGCAACTGTTCTCAATTTTGCGTTAAGATCTTCAGCGTCTTCCAATAACAGAGAGGCTGCATCTTCAGTACTTCCTTCGGTGGGTGCAGGCGAAATAGTGGCAGACGCATTAGTCCTAAGGAGCCTTTGTGCTTCTACGTAGTCCGCACCTGCTTTTTCGCAGAAGACGGCAAGCTCGTTGAAAAGGGCATTGTTGACATCGCGTTGTGCCGCCTCGAAAAGTACAGCTATCTCTGCAGTTTTCACGCTAAGCGTCTTCCTTAGATCACTTCTCGTTGCAGTCTCCAGTATCGTTGAGGCCGCGTCTAAACTGGTTTTGTCAAGTGCTGCCACGATCTGTTCATAACTGGGTCTTGTTTCCAAAGTCTGCTCCTGCGAGATTCGAAGCGGGCTGTAGGCTAGGCCAAGATCGGTTCCGATCTTGAATCCCGAAGTGTTTTCCAACGTTTCTCGCACTGTGCTTTCTAAGATGCCAGTTCCGACAGTACTTGTTACGATGATCACAGAATCTTGGTGGGCACTTGCACCTACTAGTTTGCAGGTTTTCTCAATGTTTGAGTAGTCAGGTTTCCCTTTTTGGTCAATCTCAACAGGCGTGTTGATAATGATTATGCTGCCCTTGGAAACTGCCGCTTTGATGTCGCTTGTTGCAGTAAGTTGGCCAGTTTTAACATGGTTCTTGAGTTTAATCTCCATGTCGTGATGTGCGAAGGCAGTTTTTCCCTTGGCTAAAAGATCCACTAATGTCTGATCGGCGTCTGCACATATCACTTTGAATCCAGCGTCAGCGAAAAGGCACGAGGACAGGGCACCCGCTTGTCCGCAACCTATGATTGTAACCGTGTATTTTGTCCGTTTCTCGCTCGTAGCGACATCTTCAGGTTTCATGTGCAAGGTTGATGACATGTATTGCCTCCATAGTCATGTTTGAAGAAACTGTTCAACCTAGGCTGCTGATCGTTTTCTTGAGTTTCAGGCTGTATTGACTGATTAGTTTCGATGCTCTTTCCTGAGTTTTGGCTTCTGCGTACAATCGGTAAATGGGTTCTGTGCCGCTTGGTCGTACCAGGATGGCGCTTTTGTCGTCGAACCATATTTTGACGCCGTCGATGGTGTTTATGTTCAGGTTTTTGAATTGTATGATCAGGTTCTGCAGGGCTTTTTCCTTGAGTTCTTCTGGACATTCTATCTTGCCTTTCGCCATGAAATATATCGGCAGTTCGGCAAGTAGCTTTGATAGTTTCTCGTTGGTTCTGGCCATAATGTCCAAAATCAGAGCAGTTGCCATCGCTCCGTCTCGAACTGCGTTGTGAGGCCCGTAGAATATGCCGCCGTTTTCTTCGCCGCCAAGTTTAGCTTTCAACCTCTTCATGGTTTGAGAGACTGTTACGCTTCCAACCTTAGTCCACACGAGTTCTCCGCTGTACGCATCTGCTATGTCTTTGACCAAGCTCGAGGAGCTTACAGGCGTGACGATTTTTTCGCCTTTGTTCTCTATCAAAAAGTATTTTTCGACCAGCCCGAATGTTTTGTCTCCCCAGTGGATTTCGCCTTTTTCGTCGACAAAAACTGAGCGATCAGCGTCTCCGTCGAACGCCACGCCTAGGTCTGCTCCGACGGCCTTAACAGTCGAGGCCAACTGCTGAAGGTTTTCTGGGCGTGGTTCAGGCAATCTCCCTGGGAATGTGCCGTCGATGTTGGCGTTTATGGTTGTGACTCTGCAGCCCAAGTCGCGGAGCAGGAAAGGCGCCGCCAGACTACCGACGCTGTTGGCCGCATCGACAACCACATGGTAGTTTTTCTTAGCTATTCTAGCCGTGTTGACGTGTGTTTTTATGGTTTCTACGTACTCGTCGATTACGCCGGGCAGATCTCGCGTCGTTCCAAGCTTGTTCCATTCTGCGTAGCACATCTTCTCGTCGAAGTATATTTCTTCGATTTCGATTTCTTGCTCTCGGGAGATTTCTATTCCGTCTTTCCAGATGACCTTGATTCCGTTGTATTCAGGCGGATTGTGGGAGGCGGTTATTATCACTGCTCCGGCCGTCTTGTGTTTCTTGACTGCATATTGCAGTGTCGGCGTTGGGGCCATCCCGGCGAGAAGAACATCACATCCCGTGGCATTTAAGCCGGAGACAACGGCCTTTGCAAGCATCGGGCCGCTTGTTCTGGCGTCGAATCCAACGATGAGTTTTCCATGTTTGAAGAATGTTCCTATTGCGCTTCCAATCTTTATTGCAGTCATTGGAGTCAGTTCTTTGTTTGCGACTCCTCGGATTCCATTCGTTCCAAACAAGCGCTTTTGGCTCAACATGAAGCGGCATTCTCCTTCTTAGCAGATCGTTCCTGGGACTAATACGCTTTGAGAGACCTCTTTAGCAGGACAAACTGAAACTCCTTCCGCAAGCGTTACATGATCCTTTATTCTCACGTGGTCGCCTAGCATGCATCCTTTGATTTTGGCTCCTTCTCCGATGAAAGTGCCGTCGCCTATTATTGCGCCGTCCAGTAGGCAAGAATCTGATATTACAGCGTTGGGAAGAATTACGCAATCTCGAATGCGTGCATTCTGTCCTACCTTGACGTTTCTTCCAAGGATTGCGTATGGACCTACGATTGATCCCTCTCCTATTGACACTTCTCTGTCAAGAGCCACCGGCCTGTGGATTCTCATCTTTTCAACGTTGAATTTCTGCTGATTGCTTACTGAGTCCAGCAGAATCCTGTTTACCCGCAAATAATCCTCAGGCTTGCCTATGTCAATCCACAATCCGTCGAAGACGTATCCGTAGAGCGCTTTTTCCTCGGCAAGCTTTGGGAAGACATCTCTTTCGATGGATACCGCTTGGCCTTTAGGTATGTAGTCGAAGATTTCGGGGCTGAGAACGTAGGCACCCGCATTTATCAGGTCCGACGGGGCAGATTCGGGCAGTGGTTTCTCAACAAATCTCATTATCCGATTATCTTTAGCAAGCTGCACAGCTCCGTATCTGCTTGGATCATCAACTCGGTGAAGAGCAATCGTGGCTATCGCCTTCTTTTGCTCATGCAGCTTCAAGATCTCCGTGTAGTCTACGTCGGCGAATATGTCTCCGTTCAATGCCAGAAAAGGGCTGCCATCACCGATGTATTTTGCTGCTTTCTTTATTGGGCCGCCCGTGCCGAGCGGTCTTCCCAGCGGGTCTCTCGAGTATTTGGTGTGTATACCGCACTTTGGGACTTTGTGCTGTTTTATCGCAGCTTCGGTTTGATAGTTTACCGCCAATATGACTTCGCTGACTTTGCTCTTGGCAAGCCTTTCAAAAGTCCATTGCAGCAGAGGCTTGTTGACCACTGGAAAGAGGCTTTTGGGTCTAGTGCAGCTTATGGGTCTTAGCCTCGTGCCGAAGCCGCCTGCAAGAATCAAAGCTTTCAAAGATTTTCCCCGTGGCTTAAATG
Source organism: Candidatus Bathyarchaeota archaeon (assembly GCA_963705345.1). Classification (GTDB taxonomy): domain Archaea; phylum Thermoproteota; class Bathyarchaeia; order Bathyarchaeales; family Bathycorpusculaceae; genus DASPTR01. The sequence continues at coordinate 2,002,700 of OY970072.1, read as the reverse complement.
GCAAGCTTATATTCAATCGGTTTAATAAAACGATTTCGTGAACAAGCTCGTGAGACCTTGAAGGTTTTGCTTTACGAGATGAGCTGGCCTGAAGCCAAAGAATACTTCGCAAAGAACGACACTGCAATACTTCCAGTCGGCTCAACCGAACAGCATGGCCCAGCAAACCCGCTTGGCACTGACTTCTTGATAGCAAAGGCCATAGCTGAAGAAACAGCTAAACGCACAGGAGTGCTTTGCTTACCTGCGGTTCCCTTCGGTGTGAGCTCCCATCACAAACAATTCTGGGGAACCATCTTCATATCACCTGGAACTCTGAAAAAATATGTCAGAGAAACTTGCCTATCGCTTAGCTATTACGGCATCAGAAAAATAGCATTAATCAACGGACATGGAGGCAATTTACCGTCTCTCACAGAGTTAGCCAGAAGGCTCAGACAAGAAGGGATATTTGTGTCAGTATTTCAATGGTGGCCAGCGGCAGCGAAGCTCCTGCCAGACCTTTTCGCGCCTGAGGAAAGAAGGCATGCAGGTGCCGAAGAAACTTCGGTGAACTTGGCTGTGCATGCAAATCTCGTGAACGTGAGCAGGGCAGTGGACACGGAGCCTCGCAAACATGCATTGCAGATAGATGGCATGACACTTCCACTAAGCACGGTGGACGAGACAGACTCGGGGGTGTTTGGCAAGTCAACAACGGCTTCTGTGGAAAAAGGGGAGAAAGTCTTTCAGTCTGTGGTCGCTGAACTAGTTAAGCACGTCAACCTGCTCAAGAAGACGAAGATTGAGGACCTAGTTCAGAAGCCTAAAGTCTAGCGGTCAACTCTAGAGTGCGTGGGCTGAGGGTTAAAGCTTGATGAAGGGCTATCCGTAGAGATACTTCTGCACTTCCCATGCGGTTACTTGGTTTGTATTGTCTTGAATGTTTGGCTCATATTCTTGCCATTCTTGCGTTTTGAATTCCGCATACTTTTCTGCGAGTTCTTTACCAAGCGCTTTTTCACAAATGTTATCGCTTTTCCATTCTTCTAGGGCTTCTTTAAGCGATGCGGGTAGTACCTTGATGCCTAGTCTTCTTTGGTCTGCTTTACTAAGATGGTAAATGTTGGCATCCACGGGGTCGCCTGGATCGATTTTTTTTCGGATGCCATCATATCCTGCTTCGAAAACTGCTGTGTAGGCAAGGTACGGATTGCAAAGCGGGTCGGGGCACCTGAATTCTATTCTTGCCTCCTTCCCGTTGGTTGGCGAAAAGGCTGGCACTCTTACCAAGGCTGAACGGTTTCTCTGGCTCCAGGCAAGGTAGACTGGCGCTTCGTAACCTGGCACGAGCCGCTTGTAACTGTTGACCGTTGGGGCAACGATGGCGCAGAGGGCTTTGGCGTGTTCCATCAGTCCGCCGATGAAGTATCGGCATCTCTGCGAAATATGTGCATAGCCGTTAGCATCATAAAACGGGTTTTCACCCGTTTTCGGGTTGAAGAGTCCAATGTGAATGTGCATGCCGCTTCCAGCTTTGCCGAACCATGGTTTGGGCATGAACGTGGCTATCCAGCCGCCTTTCTTGTCGGCCACCGCTTTAGCAGCAAACTTGTGGCGCATTATGTTGTCAGATGTGGTCAGAGGATCTGAGTATCTGATGGTGATTTCATTTTGCGCTGAACCTACCTCGTGATGCTGCCTTTCAACGGTCATTCCCATCGTGGATAGCGCGCTTGACAATTCCATCCTGTAGGATTCCGTCATGTCTCGGCCCGGTGTGTTGTCAAAGTATCGCTGCTTGTCTATCAGGTGGTTTTCAACGGGTTCGATTTCGCCCTGCCCATTTTTCCGGACAAGATAGAATTCCAGTTCGGCTGCGGCTGTTGGCTGATACCCCTGTGTCAACATCTTTTCCGTGGCCTTTCGAAGGATATTTCTTGAGTCAGTTTCGAACTGTTTTCCATCAGGTTCTCTTATGTCGCAGAGGAAGCTTGCGACGCTTTTGTCATAGAAGTAGTAAGGATAGACTGTGAACGTGGACAGGTCCGGTTTCATTATCATGTCGCTGTTCTCTATGCTGGTGCCGCCAACCATGGAAGAACCGTCGAAAGGTACGCCTTCTGCTATGGCATTTTCAGCTTGCTCTGCTGGTATTGTTCTCCCCTTCAAGTAGCCTAGTATGTCCGTGAAGTGGAGAAGGACATAATCTGCATTCTTCACGAGTTTGAGCTGGGCGTCAAAGCTTGGATGCGTCTGCAATCTGTTGCGGAGCATATCGTAACCTCAGTAGGCGGATTTACAGAAAGACGAGAACTGTCTGTAAATATATAAGTCTTATTGCAGAAAGAGAAGACAAATGTTAAATATACGAGGCTCAAACTGTATGAGTGTATAATGTGGGTGGCAGAGTATGCGTTTAGACGAGACAGACGTCAAAATCTTGAAGGCACTAGTTCTTGACGCTAGGCTTTCTTCGAGGCAAATCGCTAAGCAATGCGACATTTCTGTAGGCACGGCGCTGGCAAGAACAAGGAAAATGGAAGAAGAAGGAGTAATAAAGGGATATTCAGTCCTGCTGGACCAAGAAAAACTCGGCTACGAACTGACAGTTGTCACCGAGATAACAGTTTCTAAAGGAAGATTGTTAGAGATGGAAAATGAGATTGCGCGACTTCCAAACGTGTGTTGCGTCTACGACTTGACGGGGCTGGCTGACGCGGCCATAATTGCAAAATTCAAGAGCCGTGAAGAGCTGAGCAAATTCACTAAGCACCTTCTTTCGCTGCCCTACGTTGAACGTACAAACACGCATGTTGTACTGACAACGATAAAGGAAGATTTCCGCATAACCTAGCAGCGCCGGCATAATAGCCTCTTTCTTTTCTCAGTTCGCAACGGATAGGCAAGATTTAATTCAGACCGCAATTTAGAAGATAGAACGGCTGGCTTTGCCAGGCGGGGGTTGCCAAGCCTGGTCTAAGGCGTAGCCCTGAGGCGGCTATCCTGCAGAGGTTCGTGGGTTCAAATCCCACCCCCCGCACCATTCTATTCTTGGAAAGGAGCTCAATTCTAGAGTTTTCTGTTTGTGTACTCTTTTGTGTACCTGTTTGTGTACTCTGTGGTCTAGGCATGAGCTTTTCATATTCTGCTGGTAGAATCTTGCCAACATAGCACCACTTGATCTTATCATCAACATTATGCTTCACATACCAGTACTGGTATCTGATTCCCTTTGAGACAGTCTGCTTCACAATCAGATATCCTTCCTTTCCACATTTCTGGCACTTGACTTTTGTCATTCTTCATTCTCCTACATTTGTGTACCCAAATCTATGAGCATTTCGACACTTAAGGTTTGTGTACCTCTGTAAACATGTCACAGAAATAGACGGCATAAAGCTGTTCAGAAAAAGAAAATAGCAAAGTTTCCTTCCCTCTTTTTTCTGTTTTGGAACACTGCATTAGGGTTCAGAATAAAATTCAAACCTGCAAAGAGACCCAAGAAAACTGGTAGGGGTGTGTTGTTTGTATAAAGACAATTTGTCCAGTTCTCTTAACAATCACTTTTACATGGAAAACATCCTGAAACTCTTCACAAGCCTCTATAAGCCTTATTCGACTTGTGTTGGTTTTCTTCCTGAGTAGATGGTCCTTCCATTGGGTTCTGATAAGCCTTTCACCCGAAACTGTCACTGTCTGGAAGGGTTATAGATCATTATGAATGGCTATTTTAGTAAGTTGCATGGGCAATATGGGATTCTCTGGGAAAAGGAATGCTGCCATACAGCTAAGCACACTTCCTTCATTTTGTATCTCCACGAAAAAACCAGATGATTATATACGAAAAATTTAATGGTGTACAATCAATAAGGTTAATATAGGTGACTACACACTATATAGTGTAGAAATAAGAATATAAAATATAAAGTGAAAAAAATATGAATGAATATAGTAAATTCCTTAAAGAGATAAAAGATGATGAAGCGAAGAAGTGGAAACCTCAGAAAGAAAGTATTGCAATTGGACTGATAGAAGCATTTCTGTCATCCAAGATGGTGATGGCAGAGATAGAACTGGAAGGGCTGCCTGAGCCTGAAAGGAAAGATAAGTCAAAAGTCAAGAGTACAAGGCAGGACACTTTTGCCAGTTCCTTCTATGCTTGGAAAAGAAAAGCTCAAACCCAAGGTAGACTGAGGGAACTTGGCGTTGATATAATCCTCATAAGAAGAGGAGAGAAGGTTGCACTGAAAAGAGTTGAAAAAAGATGAGGGATGCTTCAGTCAGAAAGAAGCCTGATGGAGCCGTAGAATACAAAGAGGAAGGGTGATTATGAAGATCTCTGAAGAAATAAAGAATATAGAAGTATCAAAGCTCTCCAAGAGTAAATGGAATCCTAGAGAGAACTATGGTCAGATAGAGGAGTTAGGCGACACTATTGCCCAAGATGGAATAATAAATCCTCTGATAGTGGTCGAGAGAGATGGAAGATACGAGGTAATTGTTGGAGAGAGGAGAAGGTATGCGGCTGAGAAGCTCAAGATGAAGACACTTCCATGTAGAATAGCAGAATTGTCTGACAAGGAAATCCAAATGCTGATAGCAATAGAGGAATTCCAGAAAGAGGAACTGAATGTGATAGAAAGAGCCAAACTCTATTCTGACATGATAAGAAGTGGATGGACACAGGAAGACCTAGCAGCCAGAGTTGGATTGGATCAGTCTTCCATTTCAAACATTCTTTCAGTCCTAAGACTTCCAGAAGAATACAAAGAGGATTACGCACAACTATTTAGTATAAATGACATTACGGTTCACGCTTGGAAGGGAACTCGAAGATGGAAGTGTAAGAAGTGCGAGAATGTAACAGAAGTCAAGGAGTCATCTATGAAACCTAACAGATGCAGTTCCAATTCATGCACAAACACGGATTTGTATTTCATAGGCTTAAAAGATGTCCAGTTCAAGCAGAACTAACTTCTATCATGGTTTCTAAGCCAGTTTGACCTTTCCATTATTGGGGAAAGCGGATAACATAAGAAAGACATCCTTTTGCGGGAGAACTCCACTATCGTTAATGTGACTTCTCAGCAATACCAACAGAAGACCATGCCAAAACTAGCTTAAAAACCAATAAGACAGAAATCTTAAATCTGCACAGCAAGATAGGACACGCAGGGGATTCAAGAATGAATGAAAAAAAACATTATTTGAAAGAGGGAATTACTGCTAAGCCTTGCCCATCATGTAGCAAACCAATGTGGTTTGACCAAAGTACAGGAAATTACTATTGTAGAAATCCAGATTGCCCCTCAAAGAAAAAACCTTAGAACCACTTTCTTTTATTTCTAAATTCCTTATTTCAACAATGGATACTTCTCATTTAGAGGTATTGATTCGGTGGTATTCAATAGTAAAAATACTCTCAGTCTTAGGATTTTAATGCAGAATCATGGTCTAGGCGTAGATTTCTGCCACAGTCAAAAAGGAAAGCTTTTCTTTAGAAAGAGGTTACATTATAGCTGACATGAAACCGATAGGCTACTTAATTCTAATGGGCTTGATTATCTATTTCATCCTGATTGGTTTACATGCTTCACCGTTAGCTTTCAAGCAAGACTTTCAAGTACAAGCTGAATATCTTAGTGGTATGTTAACGGCTAATGGCATACTATTTGCATTTTGGGCGATAGTCATTGAAAGGAAACCTCAAAAAAAGAGGGAGAGATGGATATTTGAACATATATTTGCTGAAGTGTTCTTTATTCCCTTCTTCTTATTTGCACTATCCACTATGTTTGTCTTCTTAACAGCACTAGACGTATTTTCCTCTGCTATTGCCCTTGGGTTTTGCTTTTTTAGTTTCTACATAAATGCAATAGGCATAACTATCATATTGTATTATGAGAGATTCAAGGCATAACCAAACCTAGAAGAATAGGACCGCACCTGAGCAGAACCGAAATCTTGAATTTGCACAGCAATAGATGTGTCTGGGAAAACTCTTTATAGTTAAACATTTCAGACCATGATCTAATGATAGAAAGTATCTTACAAACATTCATCCTTCTGGGAACTTTTGATATGATATTGATTTCGGTGAGTATTGCGAATTATGCAATATCAGCGTCTTATCTTGGTAGGGAAACCCGCTTAACAAGAGGGAGAATGGAAAAAAGAAAACAGAGACTCAATGAAGCAGTAAAAGAACTTCAAGCTAAAGGACTGTCAATTGGAGAGTTGAAGAAAGAAACTAAAGAAGCAGAAGATGACATAAAGGGACTGGGCAGTAGACTCTTTTTTCTGTCATGGGTAGGTGCTGTTATTCTTCCATCCATTTGCTTCATTGCTTCTTTGGTTGGTGTAGGGATAGGAATGAACTCGGATATTTTCTTTACAAATTCACAAACCCCGAATACTTTAGTGTATGGTTTAATGAACATGTCTACTAGTTTCCTAGCAGTTGGCTTTTCTTTCCTTCTGGTTGTTATTGGTGTGATTGATTCTGCAGCAAGGAAATTTCCACTCCCAGAACTTGAAGTCTATTTTGAAAACAAAACGAAAACAATACGAATCAAGCGTAATAAAAGAACAGCACTTGCCTTATGTCTCAGGAATAAAGGAGAAGATGTGGCTGAGGACATGGAAATCTTTCATCATTTTCCGCCAGTCTTTAAAGTGGAAGAATTTGAACCGTATTACAAAGTCATCAAGCAATTGGACATAAAAGAGATAGATTTTCCAAACTATGTTTCAGCAAAGGTTCATGATAATTTGCTTCATGTAGACGTGACAGACGTCTATGAAATCATGATTGTAACACCAGATGAAGCCAAAACCTATGAAATTCCTGTCTATATTTACGAAAGAAAAATTGGACTTATAAAGGACAAACTTATAATTCAAACAACAGATTAGCAAAACCTCAAATCAAGAAATCTTAAATCGGCACAGCAACAAAGGACAGAAAAACTAATCATGACCTTTGGGTTTCATTCAGATAGCGGTTAAAATGATAACTACTGAATATTTGAGGAATCTAGCAGAGTTGAATCTCTGTGAAAACTGTTTTCAGAAGTACAAGGCGTTGATTGAACCGACCATTAAGAATTGGCTGGCTAAACCTTTGAGTGATTGGAGACAAGCGGAGGCATATGTCACTCAGATTGCAATGAAAACCAAAGGAGTTTTCAAAGGCAAGACTTGGGTTATCTCGTTTAACAAAGGTGAGGAAGAGAAAGTCGCTGATTACATTGATGTGAAGGCTTTCAGAAGAATCGAGAAGATAATGGGATTCAAGGACAAAATTGATTATCTTCACAAAAACGAAATCCTTCAAGATTCTTCTTACAGCCTTTTGGACAAAGCGAGGGAAGCTAGGAACAAGATACACGCTGAACCCATCCTTGCAGAATTGTCAGAGGAAGACTATGCTCTGTTTTCTATGGCAAGTTGGATTGCTAGCCAGATATGGAGTGCGATTAGGTTTGATTGGGAAGATGAGATAGTAACTAACATCAAATCCAATACCGAGAAAGTCGCTGAACAATGGTTGAAAACTCTTCAGACCAAACCTCAACAAGCAGAACTGAAACCGTAGAAAAGAAGAACACGGAATTAGCAAAATCTTAAACGATTTAGAACTAGATTTACACTTGTGAGAAAATGCAACCAAAGGACAAATGGAAAGACGTGTGTATTTTCTTAATAGTTCTGTGCTCATTTCTCTTATTTGTAACCAGCATAGTTCCATTAGTCTCGTGCGATGAAGAAACTAGCGTAAATGTGAAGTTTGAAATACTGACTGGTTCAGGCACTCAAGACTGCTTTACTGGAGACTATTTTTGGTATAACATCACTCTAACTGATAGCGGAACAACTGACATCAATGCAACATTTACAGTAACAGTTCGCAACACAACTGGGGGCATATTCGGACAGGTTGAAACCTACAAAGAATACCTCAAACCTAATGACACGACAACGCTTTACCCTAACTATACTAGACTTGGGAAAGAAGAGGTTTACATATACTTCATGGATACGGTCGGAACATATGCTGTAGAACTGACTTGTGACAAACTAATGTCATTCTACCGCTACTACGAAACAGGAGGATACACTGTAGAACATAATCTATGCCACTTAGACATAGATGCCATGCCAAGCTATCAGAAACTGCAAAACGATAGGTGGAATCAATACCTCCAAGAAAACGAGAACTATATGAACAGCATTCAAGCCTACATCGCACAGTCAAAAGTGGAAGTTGGTAACACAAAAAACCTTGCTAAAATATCGGTAGCCGTTGCTGTCCTCTCAATTGTACTTAATATGATTGCTCTCCCGAAAACGAGGCGTGAAGAGCACAGAGGATTGATACTGTATTCCTTTTTTGCTATGCTTTTGATCCTGACTATCGTGTTTTTCATATTCTAGCCTCAACGTAAGAATCCGACAAAATAGAATTTAGAGAAATCTTAAATCTGCACAGCAACAAGAGACAAAGTGAGGAATGGAATTGAGCTATAGAGACAAGCTATCAGGTGCGGAAAAGCCATTTTGGGACAATGCGGTTGCTCTTTTTGAGAAGATGTTAGATGATTTTAATTCGAAGGATCTACTTCGGAAAGGAACTATACCTATGGACCGAAGAAGGCTATCATTGATTTGGGATAATAGCAGGTATTTTGGGATTGCTTTGAATGAAATGATTGAAAAGTTTAGGAATGAGAAAAGCATTTTGGAGTTTTTGAAAGGTGCTGGTTTGACTTCAACATCGGCAACCTATGTCCTCATTTCTCAATTGGTAGGTACTGCACTCATCAATCTTGAATCAGTCTTTAGAACTTCATTGCTCTTCTTTTTAGAAGAGGAGAAGGGCATAACAAAAACAATGGCACTTGGGCAGTTGCTTCGGCAAATTGAGACTATCTCTCCTGAGATAGGAAAGAGTCTTAAGAAAATGATCAATGCCAGAATAAGAAACTCATTGGCACACGGCACTTTTTGGTTTGAAAATGCTAAGATATTTTTAGCAACAAACAGCTATCTCGAAGACGTTGAAGAAATGCAATTGTATGAATTTTGGATTGAAACTAAAAAGACTAACATCATTGCCATCGCTCTTATCGAAGTTCTAACCAGGAAGATTGAAGAAAATTACTTCAAAATCTGATATTTATTCACTCTAGTCAAGCTGAAAGCGGAATCAGAGAAAGCGGTTAGGTTTTTTCACCAAGCTTAGGCTTTTTCCATAGATGAATGGAGGTTTTAGAGGGTCCCTAGAAGTTCTTCATCGAAGGTTCGGTTCAGATGTGTATCCGATCTTCTTCGTTTGTCAGTTTGTCATTGTCTCCAATTCTATAGAGAGTAACATGCCATGACAAGAGCCCAATTTAGCCAAAAGTGCTTGTTGCCTATTTGTTGTATTTCTTTTTGAAATCATAGATGTTTGCCTGATAGCTCTTCGTTCTGAGCTTGGCTAGTCTTTCTGTAAGACCTTCTCCTTTAACGCCAAAGAGCTTCTCAGCATATTTCTCTGTAGCCTTCTCTATGACTTTGTAGCCTAGCTCGGAAAGGAACCCTCCTGCAAATAATCCTGACAAACCTGCTACTATTCCTCCTATGGCAGCAATTGAGACTGGTACACCGATCTCAATGTTCTTTATTCTATTTGGGATCATTTTGTCGTTCCACATATTATCAAGGATTTCGGAGAGTTCTTTTGTACTCTTTTTTAACATATCAGGATGATTTGATGCAATGGCTTCATTCAAAGCTTCTTGCACTTTTTTCAGGTCATATGAGTCATAGTGATCCATCAGTTCATAGCATGCCCTTATATCTCGGGCAGCATAAGTCAATTTCTTGACAAGAAATTTGCCAATCTCACATGGGAATTGTGCTTCTTTAGGATGAAAGGCATTAGGAAGGTTTTTTATTGCTTCAACTTCTTCAAGCGTCCAGTTCATTTGATCGGACAGCAAATCACAGATAGGACCACAAATGAAATGCAAGCAGACCAGAAGCTGTTGTGCTGCTCCTAGGGGATCAACAAGCATCGCATTTTCAATTTGGTCAATGACTTGGTATCGTGCAAGTTTGAGAACGATGTATACGCTTTCTAGATTTCTTTCAGGTAGTTGTAGATCAGTGAAGTAGTTATAATCTCCTAGAGCTCTACTAAGGTGCCATATGGCAAGACTAGAAAAATGATCTCTTGCTCTTTGGATCTCATTCTCATCGCCAAAGGCTTTGAATGGGAGTGAGCCATATAATGGAGGACGTAGACTCATGAAAAATGGATCCAAATAGTCTAATCCGATATATTCTTCCATCCTGTGACCACAGAAAACCACTTGAAGTTTTCCAGTTTTCTTAATGAAATCGATCGTCTCTGGAATCTTCGATTTCTTGAAGAAATATCTCTCAAAAGATCGTTCTGGCAGAGGTGGAATCAAAAGAACCAAAGAGCCACAAAAAGGAATTTGCGCCCAAAGATTATTCCAAGATGAAGCTTCTAAACCTGCATAAGCGATCGGCTCCTGAAGCTCTGAAAAACGTTCAGCAGAGGGATACTTGTCTTTTCCGAAGCGAAATTCTCCTTTCTCTACTCTCCTGAGAACCAATCTTTCATATTCATTTCTTTCTTTCTGTTGATAGTCCTCAAGATATTCTTTATTCAACTTCTGCAACCAAATACATATGGGCTATTCTTACCTATTTGCTTTCATGCAATTCAGTATATGGAGCTTTTCTCTTCTTGTCGGATCTTCGTGATTATGATTCGAAACTTACATGAACCTAGGATTTCATAGATTTCAGGGAGTCCTAGAGGTTTTTCATCTTCGTTCCAGTTACTATGTGCATATGATTCTTCCACAAGTCATAAGAACTGAAATAGAGGACATAAAGCTTGGTGTTCTGAATTGCTTGAGGGTAAGAATGTGAATTTGAGGGTTATGGAAAAAGAGGACTTGCCACTATTTGCAGAATGGGCTAGTAGTCTTGAGGTCTTGGGTGAATACAATCCCCTTCGACAGGTTTCTAGACTAGAGACAGAGAAGATGCTTGAGAATGACAAAGCGTATGAAATGAAGGAGCTCATCATAGAGAAAAAAGACGGAAGCAAAATCGGTTTTATAATCCATTTTTGTGTCCTGCACCCATTTTGTGGCAAGCAACTGGAAATAGGCTATGCTCTAGTTCCGAGTGAAAGAGGGAAAGGCTACTGCACAGAAGCTACCAAGATTATGGTGGATTACCTGTTTCTATCAAGAGACACGATGCGTATTCAAGCCTCTACAGATGCAAGAAATCTAGCTTCTCAGAAGGTTTTAGAAAAAGGAGGTTTCAAGAAGGATGGAACAATGCGTAAATACTATTTTCTCAGAGGAGAACTGAGGGATGTTTACGTGTATAGCGTTCTCAGAGAAGAGTGGAAAGAACCAAGAATACTGACAAGATAGTCTCCAAAGTAAATTTCATGCGACTATCTTCCAAAAGGAGAAATTGTCAAGAATCTTACTTGCTATGGATTCGATGGAATGTTTGCGAATCTGCCAATAGAAAAAGGAAGGGTGTAGTGTTTTGCTGGATTTAGATTTTTCTTTTGCCTGTAGCAGCTCTGAAGGTTTTTCCACAGTGCTCGAAGAGTCCGATTGTTAGTTCTGTTTTCTTGCCACTTTTGTCTGCTCTTCCAGCCATCTTCCATGTCTTCTTAGGAGTGCCTACTTCTTTTCCACATTTAGGGCATTTAGCCATAGAATTCCCTTTTCAGACATTATATACAATAGGCATAAAACATTTTCCATCGTTCCCGAGTTAGAAAACAAATTTATCAAGAACGAATTGAAAATGCACTTTGAAGAACCTGCTGTTGAAATTCTGCTTTGCGAATTCCTGCTTTTCAAAGATTCTGGTGTTGGAATTTCCATAATGAGAGTTGAGGTCTGACAACTGCTTCAAGGATTCCCTATAGGTTTTTCATCGTAGTACGAGAAGCTCTATGCACAAAGAAAAAAAGAGGTATTTCGGTTTATTTTCGATATCAAGTGAATGTTTGTTCCAATTGATCTTGGATGTCGTGAATAGCTTTGAAGTATCTGACTTTCACATCATCGACAAGATTGATATTGAAGTAGTTTGTCATGAAGACATTAGTTGAGACTCTGCCTGCTAGGAAGTCTATTTCTGGTTGTGTTAGATACTTGTTCAGTAATGTGTTATGCAATTCCCTGATGTCTGCAAATCTAAGTTTTCCTGTTCTCCAGCTTACCATCTTCTGAACATTGCTATATTCCAAGGGTTCATTCATAGCCAATCTGTAGACAAGTGTTGGATGAACGAAACTGATGAAGGTCTTCTTGCTGTTACGAATGAAGAGATCTTTGAATCTAAAATGCTCTAATGTTTCTTTATCTTCTCGGTAGTAAGTGTCCAGTTTTCCTTCTTTGTCCAGTCTAATGATTAGATTGTTGCTTTCTATTGCCTCAACTAGTCTTAATCCTGAAACAAGCATGAAATCCATCAGGTCACTTACTTCTCTGGCTTTAGCCTTAACGTCTCTTATCCATTGGAATATTGCTTGTTTGTCCACGTTCTTGAGAAGTCTTGCTATTATGAGATCGTCAGAGTTTCTGCCACTCCACTTGTATCCATTATCTTTAACAAGTCTTACAAAGTTTTCATGCATTCCCATGTACTTGCTGAGAGCTGATAGTGCTTTGAGTATATGCTCTCGTTTTGAGCTAGTGAACATCTTCAGACTGCTGAGATCTCTGCCAATTAGGCAACTAGCATACTTCTTAGCATAGCATAATCTGGTTCTTGCAGTGAATGGTCTGTAGTTCTGAGATAGCCATAATGCATAGTTGTTGAAGTCAATCTTGTTTTCTACTACTGAGGCGGCTATCCTGCAGAGGTTCGTGGGTTCAAATCCCACCCCCCGCACCATTCTATTCTGGCTCCATTGGTTCTGCACTTGTAGCTGTTGGTTTAGCTTGGTTCTGGAAGAAGTGATGAACTGCCAGAACTCAAAGGGGCTATTCCAGAATTAATAAAAAGTTTCTTATGTTTCCTTTGAAGTAACATGCTGCCATTGAGCCTTCTCACTAAGACAGTCTTAGATGGTTTCTTTCTATGGACTCTCTAGAATTTTGGTAAATGTAAAAATAGAAAAAGTGATTGGGAGTTTGCTCTTGTTGTGGCTATATCTTTCTCTTGCTCAAGACAGATCTGAAAGATTTTCCACAGCATTCAAAGAGTCCAATAGTAAGCTCTGTTCTCTTGCCACTCTTGTCCTTTCTTCCAGCCATCTTCCAGGTCTTCTTTGGTTTACTTACTTCCTTTTTGCACTTAGGACATTTAGCCATGAAATCACTCTTCAAACAGTATGTTCTCATGGAAATAAAAGACTTGCTACACGGGAGACCTCTAGATAAACACTTACAATGGTTTTAGGGGCTCAACAGAAGTTTAGAGTCGAACACTGTCACCTTTGAGTTTTTAAGACACGTTAGCCATAGAATTTCTCGTTGAGGGTTGTGTTTGAAAGAAATTCTGAAGGATTGGGGTAAGGAGCTTTGGATAGCTGAGGAAGCAGAGTATGGCGGAAAAATCCTAGTCATAAGAGAAAATAAGAGCACATCTCAGCATTATCATAAGGATAAGAAAGAGACAATCTACTGTTTCAAAGGCTTGGTGGACATCATATTGACTGATAAGATGGTCACGCTAAGAGAAGGCGAGGATATTACACTGTCTCCAAAGACGATACACAGGATAATAGGAAAAAAGGATTCAATCTTATTTGAAGTTTCGACCCCACAGTTGGCTGACGTAGTTAGGATACAAGAGAACCTAAAGAAAACGAGCAAGACCTAAGAAATCATAGAGACTGGCTTTTGTTCACAAAATGATGCAACGTTGGTAGCAATCGTAATCTGTAGAAGAAAACGTACCAGATAGTCAGTATATTCTATCTTTTCCTAGGTAGAATTTCTGTCTGCCATAGTCGTTGTAATGAATAATTGAATGAATCAAGAGGCTACTCATATCGAACTAGGTAGATTGGCTTGCTTGCCTCCTTCTTCTTTTGTTCTGATGTGGTATCCTTCAATGATTTTGCATGCGGTATTTGTGCCGTGTTCTCTTCTCCGATTCGTTCAGATGCTATAGCACAGGGCGACTGATCATTGATGCTGGCGGTTTTTGGTTCGTTTTTCATCTCTGGTCGAGTACTAACATGTATATTAAGACTTAATAAACATTTTCAGAGAACTGTAGGACGCCAAGACAGAGCTCAGTGTCTTCTTTCACGGAGGTTCCAAGGAGTCCATAGAAGCTAAGAGTCGAACTCTGTCACAAGTTGGTCAATCGAAGGTCTGTTAATCAGGCAACTAGCATGCTTCTTAGCAAGTGAGTCAAGAAGTATTGAGCGTGCGCAATTGGGGCTAGCAAAAAAAAGGCGAGGATGTGTTTGAGTCGTCTATCGTCGCGTCACTGTTACTGTTACACTTACGGTGTGGCTCAACGAACCGTCTGTGCCCCTTGCTGTGACCGTGTACGTTCCAGTTCTAATGTAGTTCGGCACTCTTATTGTTAGTGTCGATGTGCCTGTTCCTCCAGAGACTTGGGTTAGGTTAAAGGTAGCGGTTAAGCCAGATGGGGCAGACGCTGAGAGTGTGACTGTGCCTGTGAATCCGTTGACAGATGCTATCGTTATCGTCGAGGTTCCGGAGGACCCTGTCCTGATGTTCAAGCTGGTTGGTGATGCCGACATCGTGAAGTCTGGGTTCGTTGGCGGTGGCGGCGGTGGTGTTGTCGACGGCGTGTAATTCGTGGTGAGGGGGCTGCCTAGACCTGTGACATAATCATAACCCGGGCCTGCTGAGTATGGGCCGTTTGAGCCGCTTGTGATGTCTCTGAAGTATGATGCATAAGTCGATGATTTTGCGTCTTGGTAGAAGTTGTTGTTTGACGCAGTGAGTCCAAGAGCTTGGATTGCTGCCCATTGCGGTGCGCCTGCGCTGGTGCCGCCTACTTGGAACCATCCGTACTGACTAGAATAGCCTAAGCTGTCGTACACCGCAACGCCGGTACTTGGGTCTGCGTCGTAGGAAACGTCGGGTACCGCTCGCATGCTGCTTGTGAGGCCGAAGTTTGTTTGATAGGCTGGTTTGGGCTCGTAGGCGCTTACACCGCCGCCGCTTCCGCTCCATCCTGTTTCAACTACCGATCCGGGGCCAAGATTGAGGGTTGTTCCTCCGACGGCGACCACGTTTGGTGAGCTTGAAGGCCATATTACGCCAGCTCCGCTGTCTCCGGACGATGCAAAGAAGGTGATTCCGGAGGAACTGAAGTAGGTGTCATATGAGGTTTCTGTGCTGAACTCGCTTCCGCCCCAGCTCATAGATACTGCCACAACGTTCGGTTGGCTTTTAGCGTAGTTAATGGCGGCGAGAAGATCGCTCAGGCTGCTTGACCTAGCCTCAACCAGCAGTATCGTCGCGTTTGGCGCTATGGCGTGAGCCCATTGTACATCCAAGGATATTTCAAGCGCCCAGCCTCTGTCTACGCTTATTGTTGATGCCATCTTGTGTTCAACAAAACTGATGGGTAAGAGACCGTATTGGGCGCTGAAGACGGTCAAGTCGTTCTGGACGTTTGGGTCATCGTAGGCGTCGATGATGGCGATAGTTGTTCCCCCGCCTCCTGTGGAAGGAAGGCCATAGGCGTTTTGTATCTGCGTTGGAGTAAGAGCTGTTGGAGAGGGAGTTGCCGCGGTTGGACGAACATGCGTCAGTGGATGCGCTGACCAGTCGTTTTCAGGCTGCGCTGCTGATACAGTTGATGCAAAGCTTGGAAAGCCTACAACGAGAATGAACGCCGTGATAACAATGACAGTGCCAATTTTGGTTTTCGTCAATTTTGCCAAGAATCGTTCAACTCCTTAGCTAATTTGCTTAGTTCTGATTCTATCTAACTCACCATTTTCTATTTAAGCCTATTCAGAAGACAGCTCTAGTTTACACTCCATTGAGTTCGCGTCATGGCCAAGATAGCTTCTTTGCTAGAAAACTTCCGCGGGGCTTGAACCCGTTTGGTTATTGATCTGGGCAGTCTCACAATACTTGATGGTTTCTTGCCCGTAAATTTGGTGGGGGTCCCACTCTTGCACCATACTGTTTGTTCTGTGATAAGCCGTGTTTCTGGCTTGTCTTTGATAAGAGCGTTTTCAGAGTTGTTAAATTCTAGCGAACCTGCAGTGCCTGATTCCTTTCTTAACCCCAAGAACTGCGCCTTTAGGTGGGCGTCAAACGAATTTTAGCAGCTTGCTAGAATAGTCGAGATCAAACGGCAAGTTGACAGCGCCTGTTCCAGCAAAGTATAAGAAACTGGGGGTCAACGTGTAAATGGAGGAATCTCGCATGGTCCGCAGATTTTTGTTGTTAGTTCTAGTTTCATTTTTGCTTGTTACGTCTGCCTTTGCCGGCATGCTGGTCTTGAGAGTTCTTGCTGCCAACTACGCTGACGTTTCGGTTACGGACGCGGAGACGATGATTGATCAGAGGCCTTCGCTCGTGATTTTGGACGTCAGAAACCAGAGTGAATATGATGCTGGACACATCCGAAACGCAAGACTAATACCTGTCTGGCAGTTGGCAACGAGGCTGAATGAGCTGAACGTGACTGATGAAATCTTGGTCTACTGCAAGAAGGGATCAAGGAGCGCCGCAGCAAGTCTAACCCTTGCTGACAACGGTTTCTTGCACGTTTACAACATGCTTTTAGGAATAACCGCTTGGATCAACGCAACGTATCCAGTTTATGCCAAATACTCCTCAATACAAGAAGCGATAAACAACGCGACCATAGGAGATACGATCTACGTTTCCTCAGGGCTCTACTACGAACACTTGACCATAAACAAAACGCTAACTCTTCAAGGCGAAAATAAAGACACAACCATAATCGACGGGAACGGTAACGGAACAGTAGTCGACGTTACGAGCGAGAACGTGACACTCACCAGCTTCACGATACAAGAAAGTGGCTGCAGCTGCGCAGACTACGCAGGAGTCTACGCAGAGCCATCTAGCCAGAACTTGAATCTTACAGGTAACTCCATAGTCCTCAGTGGTTTTGGCATCAAATTGAACAAGGCGTCAAACGTCACTTTGAGTCACAACGAAATAGCAGACAACTCCTATGCCGTAGAGATTACCTTCTCCTCTGGCAACTCGATAATTGGGAACACGAATGCGGACAATGAGTACGGCTTTGACCTAAACCCTTCCTCTGACAATATAATAGTCGGAAACAACATGACAAGCAATACTAACTATGATATCATGCTCCGTTCTTCCTCCAACGAAAACGTCTTCGCAGAAAACGAGATAACGAAAAGCTCTCATGGCGTCAGGCTATACTCTTCCTTCAACAACACTTTCAACGGAAACGTCGTGGCAGACAACGCTATCGGCATTGACGTCCAAAACTCAACCGGCAACGGCCTTTACCAAAACAGCTTCACGGACAACGGTCGGCACGTGCAGTTCTACGACAACTTAACGAATACTTGGGACGAAGGCAACGTGACCGGCGGAAACTACTGGGACAATTACACTGGGATTGACTCAAACCACGATGGAATAGGCGACTCCCCCCAAGTTCTAGGCTCAGGCAACCAGGACAATTACCCTCTGATGGGCATGTTCTCCACGATCGCCAGTTCTGCAGAGAATAAGTTGAGCGTCACTTCAAACTCCACAGTGGAAGACCTTCAGTATTTCAGTTCAAACAACACCATCAAGATGCACGTCACCAACACGACCGAGAACCAACAATATGGCTTCTGCAGGTTGACGATTCCGCATAACGAATTGCTTCCTCCGTACACCGTGACGATCAACAACAATCAAACCAACTATGCCACTATATTCGAAAACGCCACGATGAGCATCATCTACTTCAGCTATCAACACTCAACCATAGAAATAATCGTAATTCCTGAGTATCCATCTTTCGTCCTTCTTGCACTAGTAGGTGGAGCAGCACTTCTGTCGCTGATAGTCTATCGGAGGAAGCGTACGCGCAGCTCCTGTGCTACAGCCTCCACATAAAGTAACTTCAGCTTTTCTCTCTGAATTGTTTTCTGCAATCTTGTTGACGGTTATGCGTATGATTATGAGCCTGCCAGGACTTTAACAGCCTGCTGAGAACCTTGCCTTCTTATTCGAGTAGCCCAGCCTCTTCTTGCTGCCTTGGGTCCTGCTTTTTTCTCTGCATTCTTTTCCAGCCTCTTGTTTGTCATGTTTTCAATCTAAATGTGTTTGCAAGTGCTTTCAAGCATGCGATCGAAGATGCTTCCACAAGCCATAAAAACAGACGGGAGAATTAATTAATGATATACGATGGGTAGGAAATTTCTGCTTCTTTTCCTTTTGACGCCTTTTTTGGTCATGTCCCTTTCAACTTGGATCGGAGGGCCAACCATGGCAACTGGTTATACTGACGTTGCAGTTTCAGACGCAAAAACTATGGTTGAATCCAAGCCCTCCCTTGTGATATTGGACGTTAGAAATCAGAGCGAATACGATTTGGGGCACATTAGAAATGCAAGGCTTATCCCAGTCTGGGATTTAAGTGCAAGGCTGAATGAACTGAACGTATCTGATGAAATCCTGGTGTACTGTAAGGCGGGAGCAAGAAGCGCTACAGCAAGCCAGACTCTTGTGGACGATGGCTTCTTGCATGTTTACAACATGCTTGGCGGAATAACTGCATGGGCAAATGAGGGATACCCAGCATACGTCAGATACCCTTCCATTCAAGAAGCTATAAACAGCGCAAATGAGGGGGACACGGTTTTCGTCTCTTCAGGGCTTTATGTTGAGCATTTGGCAGTTAACAAATCCATAACTCTTATCGGGGAAAATGAGTACTCGACCATAGTAGATGGAACTGACGATGGCACCATTTTCTACGTGACAGCCAGCAACGTTTCCATCAGTGATTTCACCATACAATATTGCGGATGCTCATGTCAAGGTTACTGCGGGATCGATGTAGAAGGGAACCAGCAAAACGTCAATATAACGAACAACAACTTGGCATCCAACGGCTATGGCATCAAACTGGATCAGACGCAGATGGTTCTCATATCCAACAACACGATTACGGGACCTAATAGAGATTGGAGCATCTTAGTTTCTAACTCTTCAACCGTTCTAATGCTCAAGAACAACGTAACAGGCAATCTGAACGGAATAGAAATTGAGAACTGCAGTGGCACCATTGTTTCGGGTAACACTGTCTTGAACAGCTTCACAGGAATTTTCGTTTCGAACTCCAACAATGACACCTTCTCTGGCAACACTCTTTCCTCAAACAAGAACTATGGAATCTACGTGAGGCAGTCAAGCAACAACACGATTTTCCACAATAGCTTTCTGGGGAACACACGCCATGTCTTAAACTTCAATTCGGTGGACTTCTGGGACAACGGCGCCGAGGGGAACTACTGGAGTAACTACACCGGGGTCGATTCAGACATTGATGGAATAGGTGAGACATCACACGTGTTAGACGCAAACAATACAGATCATTATCCTTTGATGGGTCTGTTCTCAAGTTTCAGCACTTCTGAAGGCGCTGATGTAGATGTCATATCAAACTCCACGATACAGTCTTTCGAATATTCTGGTCCTGACAGCACGGTCAAGTATTATGGGTCTAACGCGTCAATCGTCATGCAAGTCTCCAGCATGACCGGAGACCAGATCTGTGGTTTTTGCAGACTGGCGATTCCTCACGGCGCAATGTCCCCTCCCTACAACATAACGATGAACGGCAACCCTGTCCCATACACCTCGACGTTCGAAAATGACACCTTGTCGATTATTTACTTCAGCTACCAGCATTCAACGCTGCAGATAGTGATAGTTCCAGAATTCCCATTCGCTCCACTAATGGCCCTGTTCATGATAGCAACACTAGCAATCATAGTTTACAGGAGAAAACGTTCCGCGTAACTTGTACTCCAGATTCAGTTTTGGAGATTCGATATTCTACAGCGCGGTTGCTCTTGTATAGTCCAGTTTCTTAGCTTGCTTGGCACTCTTTGTTGTATGGTTTTGGTCAGTCGAGGTTTTGCGTCATGAGCGGATAGTTGTCGTTGTTGTCTGCGTCTATTACGTATGGTGTGTTTCCGATTCCATCACCATCCGTGTCTGTTCCTCTGTAGTCACTCCAGTAGTTGCCTTGTGCACCGTTGTCCCAACTGTTCTGCGAATCAACAGTTGAAGCCTGCTTCGTGTTGTTGATGAAGTCGTTATGTTGAATTGTGTTGTTGTCTGAATCTCCAAGGAAAAGACCTCTCTCGTTGTCCTTCATCGTGTCGAAGCCTATCGTGCAGTTGTAGCTGAACAGTAGAGAGAGGCCGTCCAAGGTTTTGGTAACGAAGCTGTTTGTGACGACGCTGCTGTTTGAGTGATCCAAGAGAATGCCTCCACCTCCATTTCTTATTGTGAAACCGCTGATTTTGACGTGGCTTGCTTGTATGACTACGATGACTTTAGTTTCGTTGCTTCCGTCAATTATCGTTGTATTGCAGCTTTCGCCCAGTAGCGTCAGAGACTTGTCTATGCCTAGGTGTTCGTGATATTCTCCTGACGAGACGCTGATGGTTTCTCCTGAAACAGCATTGTCAATCGCTTCTTGAATAGTTGCATAGTCTTGTGGAACTCTTATTTGGGTTCTCACTACAACATTTGCCGGAGCGAGATTGTCTTGTGTATATTCCTCGTTTGGTACTGGTTTGACCCATGCTGTCAGGTTGTAAATCCTCTCTTCAGTGGGCACGAATGCGTATGTCAAGTTGATGCTTGACCCTGTTGTTAATGTGCTCGCAGTCGTAGAGTTAACAACATTACCATCAATGAGAAGCTGCAAGCTCACGTCCGTTTCGTTGCATATACCCTTGTCAACTGCTACTCCAGTAATCAGACAAGAGGATCCAGGCTGCACATGAGTAGGCGCATCAAGATAGGCAGCAGTCTCATGTTCGTAGATCTTGCACCAGACTTGAGCATCAATTACTCTATGTGCAATATGTCCGCCGTCTCTGGGTCCGTGAACGAGCATGCTGTCATACAGGTTTAAAGTGCAGTTTCCTGATGATATTGCATGGAAGCGGACTGTTGCAAGCGTTCCATTTCCGTAGGCTACAAACGAAGAACCCAGAGGAGCGCATGTTGCAAACCGCACAATTCCATTGGCTGAATCTATCTCCCTCATAATGACTAGAGAATCTTTAGGGAAGAGGTCGCCGGGGTTAACCTCAGTTGCGCTGATGATGATGCTGTCGTACCTAAGCTTGAACTCGTATGCTCCGAGGGCACTCACGTTGATTACACTTATGTTGATCGTGAAGCCGTCGCTGGCTGTTACATTCAAAGTCGGGGGGCACACACAAAGCAAAGTCCCTTCTTGCATCACCAGTGTCGACGAGGGAGGTGTCTCCACTTGGGATGAGGAACCGTTCGCGACAAGAGAAGGTTCTTCCATTTTCAAATCTGTTTTCACACTTTTTTCCATGGTTGAAGAAGCAACTATATTATTGAGAGTAGACTGCAATCTTGGAATTAAACCTAAGATGACAAGTCCTGCGCAAAAGATAACGATCCATTTCCAAAGGTCACCCATTTCGGTTCACCTTCTGTTTAAGGGGTTGTATAACGAACTATTTAAAACCACGTTTTAGGCCAATCACAACGATAAGCATAATTATCGACTGCCAAGCCATAGAATGAGAGCACGCAATTCGGGAGCAGCAAGAAAGCTTTGTGGAACCTACTGGCCTTGTCCGAAATGCTGTGCGGCTACAAGAACGTCATCTACGCGTGTTTTCTGGTCACTGTTTATGTCTAAGTTGGCCCTGTACCTAGAATCACCTACGTTGCTTCCGAACGCTTGGGCGACTGCGAGAACGTCGTCGATTCTGACCTTGCCATCCCCGTTAACGTCGCCGGGGATCGTTACAAAAACGGGGCCGTCAATATAGGCATTGTATTCTGCGCCTGTTCCACCTTGCGTTGCGTTTGTCATGGCACCTACGTCGTACTGCCCATAAGCGTAGCCAGTAGTGTTCCATGTGAAAATGAATGTTGACGAACTTCTGCCCTGCAGTGTCAGAACTCGTGACAAGATGAAAGTTGAGTTGACGTAGACTGTCACGTTGAGAGTTTCGGAAAGATCCCCTTCGTTTCTCACCGTGCAGTTTGCAGGGAGGGTATACCCTAGACCCACAACGGTTTTGGAAGCCGTGACGTTCACCCTTGTATGAACAATTTCAACAGTGCTAGCGTTGTTTGCATAAGTGAACACGACGTAGACGTTGCCTTTTGCATCAGTTCTACTCTGTCCTATCGGATTATGATCCACGTAGACCTGATAGGGGCTCCGCATCAGTTCTTCCGGGAAGGACACGTAGAAGTAATTGTCGGTTTGCTCTAGCCCAGAGACGTTGAAGCCCACGAGCATATCGGGGTCGAAGCTGAAAGACTCTATTAGAGAATTGGTCAAAGCATGAACAGAATAGTTGGCCGCGGTGAAGCTTTCGAGTGGTGGAACAGTCGAAGGCATCGGGCAATTCGGCCTGAGCGCTTCGTCCGAGTACCCGAGCCTTTCATAGGTCCCTTTGTAATCATAATCAACGATGATAATGTCTTTCACGTTAGAAACCCATTTGTAACCCCACATGGATGGAAGAACTATATGATATCCTCCTCCAAGGCCTCCGACCAGCTTTAGATCCGTTCCATTGGCCTCTAAGCCCAACATCGTGGTCGGATCCATCGCCGTTGCCAATGGAATGCTGCTTGAATAACCGTCGGTGGCGTTGAAGACAACTTTGCGATAAGCTCCCGTCATAACCCTTGCCATGCTTAGAAGATAGAAGAGAGGCACGCCAGTCCAGTTGTAAGTAACGCTGGGACCGCCTTGTCCCGCTCCTACACACTGGAGAGTGGCCACCTCAGACAAGAGCGGAAGGCTCCAAAGTGAAGCGTAAGTAAGATTCAGAGGATTTTCAACCAAACCATCTATTGCAAGCCAACTAGGCGTTTCCATTGTTGAGAAAACAGTCTTAAGCCCATTCTCCACTAGGAAGAGGGAACTTATCAACATCATGCACATTAATGCAGACAATAACAATGACTTATTTTTCATTCTTGGTTTATTCCGTTCTGTTTTCAAATGATCAATATGACATATGTCATATATAGGTCTTTAGCGCAAATTGAAGAATTCCTCTACGAAGGTGCTGTGCATGCGTGGGAGAAAAGCAAGCCTCTCGTTGAAGAAGCCAGAAAGCTACAAGATATGCACAACTAGGTGCAACATTTGAATGTCTTGCCGATGAACTGAAAAAGAGAGAGCAAAGACTCAAAACCTCATAATTCCAAGATTCTAGGGACCCCATGGAAGTTTAGAGTCGAAAGATACCGCGGAAAGAAAGGGACTGCTGGTTTTCGATTTGTTTTGACGGATTACATTTGAATATTTCGGTTATGCATATATTCAACGAAGTAAATCTGCAATGTTCAGTTTTGAAAAATCATCTGTTATAATGTCTGCTTTTGATAAGTCTTGGTTGCCACTGTTCAGGTTTCTGTATCCAACGCACTTCATATGCGCGCGTTTCGCAGCCTCAACGCCTAGCTCCGAATCTTCGACTACTAAACACTCACTTGGGTCCACATCCAGTTCGGCAGCCGCCTTGAGAAATGTCTCTGGATCTGGTTTACTGTGAACGATGTCATCTGCTCCGACAACAGAATCAAAAAACCGTGCGATGCCCAACTTGCTCAAAACATATTTGATTTGCTTCTTGGTAGAGCCTGAGCCGACTGCCAATTTGACTCTTCCTGATTTCAGTTTGCCTAGTAATGTGATTATTCCTTTTGTCGGCTCTGCATCTTCTTCCAAGAGTCTAAAGAGGATGTTTTCTTTTTGGCGAAACATCTCTTCGAACGTTGTGTTGAGCTTGTATTTTCTTATCAGCTCAGTAAACATCACCTTGGCCGTAGTGCCGGTGTACCTGTGAAGTTCCTCAGCAGATATCTGAACGTTATATTTCAGGAACGTTTGCTTTTCAGCCTCAACGTGGGCATTTTCGCTTTCAACGATTACGCCGTCTAGGTCGAATATGGCAGCTTTTATCAATAGCAATCGCATCCTTCATTTTTTTGGTTTAGGGGGTTCCTGCTCGAAAATCCACGCGGCTCTTTTAATTATGTCTGGTATGGGCAGTTGTTGAGGGCAGAGCTCTTGGCATTTGCCACATGCCTTGCATCTTTTGGCTCGACTTTCTGGAGTTATGCTCTCCAGGTACTTGACTTTGACTTCGTCATTCATGTTCTTGACGTAGAACTCGTTGTAGAGCGAGATTATCTCAGTTATGTTGACGCCTTCAGCGCATGGCAAACAGTATCTGCAACCGGTACAACCGACGAAACCCATGCTCTTGTACTTCAGTGCAACCTGATCGAGAAGTGATAGCTCTTCTTTTGTAAGCTTGTTTATGCCTGAGTGGCTGGCGGTTCTAACGTTTTCCTTCACCTGCTGCAAATTGCTCATGCCGCTAAGAGCAGTGGATACTTCCGGATGGTTCCAGACCCAGAGCAGCGCCCATTCTGCCTGTGTCCTCTTGACTCCCGCCACCTCCCACAGGTCCTGTATCGGCTTAAGAGGTTTGATGGCCAGTCTTCCGCCTCCTATTGGTTCCATCACGACTACTGCGAGTCCTTTGGAGGCTGCGTACCTGAGCCCTCTTGTGCCAGCCTGGTATTCCGAGTCTACGTAGTTGTACTGTATTTGACAGAGTGTCCAGTTTTCGTAGCTGTCTATTATATCTTTGAAAGCGTCATATTCGTCGTGGAAACTGAAGCCCAAGTGTCTGAATTTTCCTTCGCTTATCTTTTTCTCAGCCCAGTCTATCACGTTTAGTGCTTGAAGTTTTTGCCACCGTTCTTTGTCTAGGCCATGCAGAAGGTAGAAGTCAATATCAGTCTGCAGTCTCTTCAGCTGTTCCTCCAAGCATTTGTCCATGTCTTCGCGGGAGTTGATGAGCCACGTTGGCATCTTGGTGGCCAACTTTACGTTCTCGCGATATCCGTCCTTCAATGTTTTGCCAACTAGTTTTTCGCTATTTCCTCCGTGATATACGTAGGCAGTGTCGACGTAGTTCACGCCGTGGTCGATGGCATACCTGATCATCTTTATCGCTTCGGGTTCGTTTATCCTTGCGGCATCGTTGCAGATTATGGGCAGTCTCATCGCTCCGAAGCCCAGAGCTGAGACTTTCCAGTTCAGCTTTCCGAAGCTTCTGTACTTCACGAGGCCAAGTCACCAGCTTCACCCAAGGGAAAGTTCCCTTATAGGCGTTCTGCAATCGCGCCCGTCGTTTCGACGCTCCACGCGCATGGCACAAAGAGGAGATAAGGGAAGCTGGATGGTGTCTTCGCTTTTGAAGGATTCAAATCACATCCAGACACCTTTCAACGCGGTTCGGGAAGACTCTTCTGCGTCTTCAGTTGAACTAATTGATTGCACATATTTCAGAAAAGTCAAAAACCTAAAAACCCGCATCTGCACTACTGAGTATTATGAGCGGCCTCTTGATTCGAAAAGCAGCTTCCTCAGACGTTGAGAAGCTAGTTGAGCTTCGGCTGTTGCTGCAGCAACATGGTGAAGATTCAAACCCCTCAGTATGGCGCATCACCGAAGAGGGAAAAGCACTTCTCAAACAAAAAGCGGAGAATGCTCTTGTGGGCGTCAACAGTCAGGTTTTAGTGGCTGAAATGAACGGAGAAGTCATCGGATTCATCCATGGTGAAGTTACGCATAGAGCCGACTATCTGCCCAGAAGCGTCGGCGCCATCTCAACAATATATGTAGCCAAGAAGTTCAGAAGAAAAGGCGTTGGCGCGCGCTTGGTTGAAGAGATTCGTGAATTTTTCAACTCGGAGAGGGTTGAACATGTGACACTGAGATACATAATCGGAAACAGGGAGGCTGAGAGATTCTGGAAAAGGCTAGGTTTCGAACCGATAATAACGACAGTCGGCATGCGTCTGAATGAATTACGCGTGCCTTCGGACGCTGGTGGTCTGAAGAGTGTCTTCTGAGAAGGACATCGTAGAGAGAGCGACGCGCAATGCCTTGAAGATTATGAGGAATGCTGGTTTTGAGATTTCGGATAAGCTAAGAGTTACAGTTGATCCCAAGCTGGCCTTTATGGGGTATTCAACTAAGAGAGGAGGCAGCGACGTCATCGTGGTATCTGGCATGGCGTTAAGGTCCGGGATGGTTGAGACGTTGCTAGTACACGAGATGTGCCACGTCTACAGAACTAACACAAATCATCCATCGCACAATAGTGAATTGTTGAACAGGGTTGGGCAATTCATCATGCGCAGGAGTTATTTGACGGAAGACTATCAAGTTGCAGTTGTGCAGCAGGCAGTTAATCACATACAGGACTTGTACGCTGATGATGTGGCCTTCCGAGTTCTAAGCCAAAGCGAGACTTTTCCACTTGACCAAGCCTTCAGCTTCTTTCTAAGTTGGATAAACGATAAGCCCGTAGGTTCAAAAAACGTCAAAAGCGTGTGGCTGAACATAGGCATAATGTTGAACAACTGTTTTGCTCTCAGCAACATGATAAGGCACAATATACCAGATATTGACAAACAAGCAGAAAGCAAAATTCAAAAATTTCTGTCTCAGACCAACGAGCGGATGAAACGAGAATTCGCATACTTTCAAGGCTTCATGATAAACCTAAGAGAAAAGACAACGGAAAAAGAGTTTGAGGAAGACTTGACCAATTATCTGACGAAAATAACAGCACTCGCAGACTGCGGTTAGCCTTCGTTTTTCTTCCTTTCTTCCGTGAGGAATGATGGAAATTCCCTAAGTCTTTCAGCCATTTCTCCAAGGCGTTTATCCACTCTGTAGTTCACGGTTGCTTCCTCGAAAGCTCCGTCTTTTTGTCTCTCGCCGGCTTTAACGCCTGTTAGAATTTCTATTCCTTCGTCAACGGTCTTGACGGAGAAGATGTGGAATTTTCCTTCTTTGACAGCTTCTACTATTTCCTCCTTCAGCATTAGGTTTTGCACGTTGCTTTCGGGTATCATGACTCCTTGTTTGCCGGTGAAGCCCTTGGCTTTGCAGACCTCGAAGAAGCCTTCGATTTTTTCGTTCACTCCACCTATGGCTTGGATTTCGCCTTTCTGGTTCACGGAGCCGGTGACAGCAAGGTTCTGCTTTAGTGGCAGCTCGGAGAGGGCAGACAGAATGGCGTATAGTTCGGTGCTTGAGGCGCTGTCACCCTCTACTCCTTCATAGTTCTGCTCAAAAACAAGACGAGCTGAGAGACTCAGAGGCTTGTCTTGTGCATACTTCCCGTTTAGGTAGCCGCTCAAGATTAGAACCCCCTTCGTGTGGATCGGTCCTCCCATTTTGGCTTCCCTCTCAATGTCGACGACGCCTTCTCGGCCCAGGCCTGCACTGGCAGTCACGCGTGAAGGAGTGCCAAAGGTAAAGTCGCCCATGTCTATCACAGAGAGGCCGTTTACCTGACCCACATTTTCGGCCTCCGTATCGATGAGTAGGATCCCTCTTGTGATCATCTCTTGAATCTTCTCTTGGATGAGTTTTGAACGGTAAACCTTTTCTTCAACAGCCCTTTTCACGTGAGTTCCAGTCACAAAATCCGAGTTCTCTTGCGTAGCGTAGAAGTTGGCTTCGCGGATGATGTCGGCGACCTCGGCAAACCTGGTTGAAAGTTTCTGTTGATCCTCAGCCAGTCTTGAGCTGTGTTCTATTAGCTTGGCCAAGCCTGAGCCGTCAAGGTGTTTCAGGTTCTCCTTCTGGCATAGTGTGCAGACGAAAGTCGCGTATTGTTGCGTGTTTTCCTCTGTTCGATCCATAGTTGTGTCAAAATCCGCCTTAACTTTGAAGAGCTGGTTGAATTCCATGTCTAAGACGTACAATTGCTGATAGAGGTAGGGATCTCCAATGAGGATCACCTTGACGCTTAGAGGAATCGGCTCGGGTTTCAAGCTCTTCGTGGTCATGAAACCCAAACGTTCTTCAGCCTCTTCGATGACGATGTGCTCGTTTCTGAGAGCTCTTTTCAAGCTGTCATACGAGAAGGGATTGCGCAGCAACTCCTCGACTGGAAGAATCAGGTATCCACCGTTGGCCTTGTGTAAGGATCCCCCGCGGATCATGGTGAAGTCAGTAACAAGAGCGCCAAACTGAGCTTCTTTCTCTACTCTCCCAAAGAGGTTCTGATATGTTGGGTTAGATTCTATTACGACTGGGGCTCCATTGACGTTTGAGTTGTCGACGATAACGTTTACTTCATACTTTTTGACGGGGGCTTGTCTCGTCCACGGAACTGGAAAAGGCGTTTGTGGGGCCTCTTCATGTCCCTTTATGAACTTGGGCAGGTTGTCCAAGATGTCGTTCTGCACGTCATCTATGTATGTGGCGGCATCGGGGAAGTCCTTGTATTCCTCTTCCAAGTCAGCCACGATATGTCCAATGGCGAAGAGGGCAACGTCATGGTCCAGTTTCTGGAGTGCTTCGTTAGCTTTTCCCTCTAATTCTCTGAGTTGTCTCATGACGCTTGTGAATTGTTCGGTCAGCTGTTCCCTTTTCTTCTCAATTTCCTCGCGAGTTTTCTGGTCTAAGGCCAGAAATTCTTGGTCGCCTACGGGTTTACCTTTGATTACTGGGATCATAAGCCAGCCAACGGGTGACGCCCGTAGCATGAAACCTTCTTCTTGGGCCCGTTTCGCAATTTGTCCCATGAGTTTCTGCCTTTCTTCTTCAACAGCCTTGATGGTAGCCGCCTTTCTTGCGCCATAATCCTCGCTTTCAAAGGACTTCGGCAGAATCCTCTGCGCTTCTGTAATGAAAGTGGCCATGCCTTCTCGAAGATGTTTCCCTCTGCTAGGAGCGAGCTTTATGACTTTAGGTTCGTAGGGGTTGCGAAAGTTGTACACGTAACACCAGTCAGGGGGCACAGGCTTGGTTCTGGCCGTTTCTTCCA
The DNA here is from genome assembly GCA_963705345.1 of Candidatus Bathyarchaeota archaeon. Lineage (GTDB taxonomy): Archaea > Thermoproteota > Bathyarchaeia > Bathyarchaeales > Bathycorpusculaceae > DASPTR01. Next base: position 1,973,590 of record OY970072.1, on the reverse strand, counting down.
GGAAGTTTGTAACGGCGGTCGTCCTGCCTGTTCCAGGGAGACCAGCGACATAAACATTAAACCCGCGTTCCTTGATTTCCAACCCGAACTTCAGTGCTCTGACAGCCCTTTCTTGGCCAATGATCTTTTGGAGGGGCACCAATCCTCGTGTGGTATCACAACGCATGAGACCAGCATCACATTCCCTTCTCAGCTTTTCTGCAGGCAACTCGTTTACCACTTTATTCATTCTCCTTAATCTTGAAACAGCGCGTGGCTATATTGTGGAACGCAATATGTCGCAATAAAATATAAATATTCCGATTATGTCTAGACGGGAATGAATGACCATGCGTTCGGAAGAGGAAAAAACGGCCGCGAACTGGCTTAAGGAAACGCAGAAGGGCTACATACGAATCGTAGCCTTAATTCTCTTGAGTAAGAAACCACACCATGGCTATGAAATAATGAGGGAAATCAGAGAAAGAACCATGGGTTTTTGGAGACCGACTTCCGGCGGCATTTACCCCATACTCCAAGACTTGGAAAAGTCAGCATACGTAAAGGGAGAATGGGACTCTGAAAGAAAAAGGAAGCGAAAGACGTATAGAATCACCCGGACGGGCAAGATAGTTCTTAAGCGAGCCCTTGCTAGGGAGAGTCAAATCGCCAATAACATGAGCGGCTTGTTCAAAGAGTTCATGACAGATGTGCTCGAGGTAGAGCTGCAGCCGACGGCGATGCCCAGAAGGCCACCTTTCTTCACAGTATTCCTCGAAGAAAGAAAGGAACAACCTGAAAATACAATCAAGATCATAGAAAACAGGCGCACACAGATCGAAGATATGGTGGAAGAGTTGGAAAAAGAGCTAGGGCGAATCAATAAAAGACTAATTCAGCTAAAACAGCCAAGGAGAAAAACAATGCAGAGCGAGGTTCAGCCATAAAAGGAGGCAATGCAAGATGTCCATGCTTCCAGGTTCAGACATCCTGAGTACCATAATGAACATTGTTTCCGTAGCGGTTTTCTTCGTCTTCATGTTTTTCTCTCGAAAAATACAAGCCGTTCTTATGATGCGACAGATATCTGCAGCTCTGACCAAACTGAGCGTCATGCGGGACAAAGCTAAACAAGCAGTCATCTCAGCGATCACCGAGGTAGGCAGGCCTGAAAGGGACCCAAAGCCCAGGCTAGAAGCGCTCCTTCAATTCTTTACCATTGAACCTGCGAACATGGATCCATCTGGAGTTGTTCAAAGGTTTGAACACTTGCTTGACACAGCGGACATTCGAATCAAAGATGAGGTTAAAGCAATCGCGCCTCATGCCGACGAAAGTCAACTGCAAAACCTGCAAAATCTCGTGGAAGCAGCTCAGGCTTTGAACACTATGTATCGTGTCGTGCGTCATTATTACCTGCTAGGGAAGAAGGAGGGCACGCTGTATAGCGCGATGCAGATTCAGATGCAGCTTCCCGTGATTATGGAAGAAGCCGAAGCCTACGTTTCTTTTCTAGATGCTTTCAAGCAGGGCAAGCCGATCGGTGACGGAATAGGCGCGCTAGCTGCCTCAAAACTGATGGCTGATCATAACAAGTTTGAAGTGGCCAAGGACATGATAGCTGCAGAGGCAACGATTGATGGTAGACGAGTCCTGGTTACGAAGGCTAAAGGTCCTGGTGGGGTTGTTGGAAAACCGGGAGACGCGGTGGACAAGCTGATTGAGGCAAGCGACGGAAAAGTGTCGTTAGTTGTGATGATTGACGCTGGGCTCAAGTTGGAAGGGGAAGATTCTGGTGATGTTGCAGAGGGCGTGGGAGCTGCAATAGGCGGGATTGGCGTTGACAAGTACAAGATTGAAGAGGCGGCTACTAAATACAAGATTCCAGTTTATGCCATAATCGTTAAGGAGTCGCTGAAAGAGGTGCTAGCGTCAATGACAGAGGCAATTTCTCAATCTGCTGACGTTGTGTCTTCAAGACTCAAAGACATTATCCAACAACGAGCCAAAGAAGGAGACACGGTCATCGTCGTCGGTGTTGGCAACACCATTGGTATCGGACAATAGTCAGCTGGGGGCACGCCTCATGTCGTACTTGCAGAAAATGGACATGTTGGGTGTCTTCCCCTTTTCTTGGGCGGCTCAAATCCGCCTGCCCGTCACCAACGAAGGAGCTCGTCCGAGTTCCTTCTTGATAGGGAAAGACTAAAAGCGAGAGTAAGAAATCGGCAAGAAAGGTGAGAAACTGATGAGTATAGAGCTTCCTGAAGCACATATTCTTGCGGAACAAATGAACAAAGAGCTTCGTCGAAAATGCATCAGCTCTTATCATCTGCAGGATTGTATGAGTTTGCAAAGGCTAGGCTTCATTAACAAGGATACAAGATCCTTTGACCAGCTTGTTAATGGAAAAATCGAATCTGTCATATCCAGAGGCAACGTCATTCGCGTTAAACTTGACAACGGGGTGAACCTTATCCTTGCACCCGAGTATGGTGGCAGGGTTCTGTATCACACAAGTGGAAAGACTGTTCCAGACAAGCTTCACCTGCGGGTCGATTTCAGTGATGACACACTTTTGACGGTAAGGCTGACAGGCATGGGCGTGATCCAAGTATTGAAAGACGATGAGCTCAAACAGTCTTATGTCTACAGACGAGACTTCTCTGAAGCAGTTTCACCGATAGATGACGAGGGATTCACCTTCGACCGCTTCTCCGAGTTCCTTGCTGAAGAGAATGTTGTGCTCAAGTCTGCGCTCGTGGGCAGAGACGCTGTTATCGTAGGTCTTGGCAACAGTGCTTTTCAGGATATCGTCTATAGAGCCAGGGTACACCCGAAGAGAAAAACCTCTGAACTCAGCAAGAACGAAAACCGAGCACTCTACGATGCGATAAGGCTTGTGCTTAAAGAGAGAATTCGACTTGGAGGAAAAGACGAGTTCTCAGACCTTTATGGGCACCAAGGAAGTTACAGGCCAGCCATGGGCCCAAACATGAAACAGCAGACCTGCCCCGTATGTGGAACTCTCATAGAGAAGTTGAGTATTGGAGGAGGTCAAACATACTTTTGTTCCAAATGTCAGAAATAGCAATGCGACCTTGTCGTGTGAAGCTAATAGGGAAGGATTAGGTAGTAACGCTCGGGCATCTCTCTTAAGTGGTCTTTCGGTTTATTCTGCTGCTGTTTCTCCTTTGAGCCCTGCTTCAGGGTAGGCGAAAATGTGTGCTTTTTCAGGTTCAAAGCTGAGCGTGACCTCTTCCGCTGCGCTGAGCCATTCACCGGTCAGGGAAGGGTGGACGACCATGAGGGAGTCTTGGTTTTCGAGTCTAACGTCGTATCTCACGCTGTTGCCCTCGAATGTGACTTTCTCCACGGTGCCTCGGAGCGAGTTTTCCCTTCCTTTCACACCTTTTTCCATTGAGAGAGCCTCGGGTCTGATGGCCAAAACTACTCTATCACCAATTTTTCCGCTTTTATCGATCGCTTGAACCTTCAAACCACCGCGAAGCTCTATCACAGACCTAATTCTGGACACTTCAAGAATATGGCCTTCCAGAAAATTGGATTCGCCTATGAAATGTGCCACAAAAATGCTGCCTGGGGCCATGTAAAGCTCTTCAGGCGTTCCAACCTGTAATACCCTTCCTCTTCTCATGACAGCTATTCTGTCTGAGATTGACATGGCTTCCGCCTGATCATGCGTGACATGGATAGCGGTTAGGCCAAGATCCTTGGCCATTCTTCTTATTTCGTACCTGATCTCGTTGCGCACTTTCGCGTCCAACTGCCCCAACGGTTCATCAAGGAGGAGTGTTTTTGCGCCTGCGGCTAAAGCCCTAGCCACGGCTATTCTCTGCATCATTCCGCCGCTCAGTTCATTTGGAAATGCGTCCAAGCGCTCGTGGAGTCTAACCAGTTCTAGGACTTCGTGCCCGATAGTTCTCGCTTTTTGGACGCTAAATCCCTTGACTCTCGGCCCGTAAGTCACGTTGTCCCAAGCAGTCATGTGTGGGAAAAGTGCAAATGTTTGGAACACGAATCCTATGTCCCTGTCTTCAGGAGGAACGTCATTAACAAGTTTGTCACCGATGTATATCTCCCCCTCATCCGGTTCGATCAAACCAGCGATTAGCCTAAGCAACGTCGTTTTCCCACATCCGCTCGGACCGAGCAAAGAAAAGTACTCTTTGTCCCGGATTTCGAGGCTGACGTTGTCCACTGCCATGATCTTTCCGAACTTCTTTGTAACGTTGACGACTCGGATTTCCGGCATTTTCAGAATCACCCGGCCATGTTATCCCCTTTTAGAATGCATTAGGCGGTATGTGAATTTATGTAGCAGCATGTCAAGATCTTCCTTTTTCCTTCGAGATAAATCTTAAAACCAGCAGAATTATGAAAGAGAAAAGAATGAGAAGGCCACAGCCCAAACCAATCTCGAGAGGCGTTGCGATCAGCTTGTGCCCTAGGAGCGCGGCCTTCACCCAATTGACAATTATCACGGGTGTTGTCTGCAAAGTTGTGGACACGGCAACCGTGGCTCCTGTCTCGCTCAAGCTTCGCGTGAAAACGATTATGGCTCCTGAAAGCAATGAATACTTCGTGAGCGGAAGGACAATCGTTCTGAAAACGTCTAATGGTTTTGCTCCGAGCGTCCGTGCTGCTTCTTCCATCTCCACGCTTATTCTTTCAACCGCAGCGGATGCTGACCTTACGAAATACGGGTAAGTTATGGTCATGTGCGCAAATATGAGTAGCCACATCTCGGGGATGAAAGGGAAATATTGTGTCCAAAAGAACTTGAGTGAGACGCCGAGGGCTATTGACGGGACGATTAATGGGACGTTGATGAGGACGTCAAATATGGTTGATGGTAGACCTCCCAGCCTCTTTCTGGCTATGAGTATCGCCATTGGAAGGCCGATAATGAAGTTTAGTATTGTAACAGCGGCGGCAAGAGAATATGAAAGAATCAGGCTCTGCCAGTATCCTCCCCACACGCCTGCACCGGACAATGAATTAGGCAGAGTATTCGTGAAAACCGCTTGAAATGCAGGTAATGCAACCCAAAGAGATGGGACAAGAACTATCGCGAGAAAGATCAGCAAAGTTGCACTGTTTCTTGAGGCAGATGACTTTGAGTAGCTCAGCTTTCTCTCGAATCCTGGCCATACTCCACTTATGGGAAGCTTGAGCCTCGGCGCGACGATGCGGATCAAAACAAAGACCGCGGTCGCGGCAACTATGAGTAACAGGCTTGCCAGAGCGACGGAGCCATCGTAGACGCCGACAGTGACCGTTTTAGCGATATTATAATCGTTCGCGATGTTCTGAATGAAAACTGGTCCATTCTCGAAAACACCCGCTACGATAAACGTTGCTCCAGTCTCCGATAATGACCTGGCAAAAGCAAGAATAAACGCGGCTATTAGCGAGGGCTTCAGAATCGGGAATGTCACCGTTCTTGCCGCAGTGAACGGTGGCGCGCCCAATGTCCTCGATGCCCTTTCATACTCCACTTTGTAGTCAAGCAGAGCTCCAACTAACACTCTCACGACGACGGGGTAAGAAAACGTGAAGTGGAGCAAAATGACGAGAAGCCAACCTTGAGAAACCAAAGGACCGCCGAAAAGAGCCGATATGCCGCCGGGCATATTCCAGAACAGAATGAGCGAATAGCCGAGAGCAGCGGTTGGAACGACGAAGGGTATATCGGCCAACGTGTCTACGACGTTGAGCCATCTTGATTTGCCCCTTGCCACAAGCCAAGCCATGGGAATTCCCGCTATCACATCCATCGCAGAAACAAGCAGGGCCACCCAGAGGGAATTCGTGACTGCACTAAGCGCACGAGCAACAAGAGGAGATTCGGACAAAACTTGCTGTATCGCACCTAATCTAGTCATGATTCCGATTAGCGGCGGAAAGAGTATCAGAGCTAAGAATACGGTGACAGAGGCTAAGTAAACCCCGTACTTGATGATTCTGTTCGAAGATGCATCACTGAAAGCTTCGCTGATCCTACGTCTTAACAAGCCTTCCTCACTCTGATCTGTTACCGTTCCTCATCTAGGAGAACAGTTGATAAGTTTTCCCCAGTGAGCAAGCCGAAAAACCGCATTGCTTCTTAAGAATAGATCGGGCTCACAGCCAAGCTTGGCTGTTTGTATCGGAAGCACCCATAGAGTTCAAAAGGTTGCAAAGGACCTGGTGCTTCCTTCTATATAGTGTGCGTATCCTTCCATACACTATTTGGGAATTCTATACAAGTAACGCGTTCGAAGAGTGTGTCAGGGGGAATTGTGATGCAGAAGAATCGCAGAAGAAAGAAGCAAAGTGAGAAATTGGCTGAACCGCTCTATTTTACACATTTTTAAGGCTGTGTCTGCGATGTCAAAACATTTAGGATCGGTGTCTCAAGGTTGAAGGAGAAGGGCATGAAAAGAACCGCCGCGAGACGAAACAAGGATGGATGGTTCGAGGTACACTTTGCAGCCACAAAGACAGAAAAAGAGGAAATGCACAAGAGACGTCTTCGCTTTGAAGGGGTTCAGATCCCAGCGGCCTCACCAAACCCGATTTTGCCTTATTTTTGGAAAATAAGCCCATTTTGAGCGTCAATCATGCGAGCTTATGGTACTCGATGTTGGCCATTATTCTTCTGCAAAAATGTCGCCGATATTCCTGAGAGCGTCCAAGACCAAGAATGACGTAGTCTCTTCTTCTTTCCTGCCCCAGCTGCCATCCTCGTTTTGTCTCCTGACGACCGAAGGAAGTGCTTTTTCCAATTGTTCCTTTGCCAAGGGGGCGGCTGCTCTGGATAAGGCATGGAAAGTGTGGTAAAACGGCAAACCTTTCCATGCTCCTGTTTTGGTTTGCAGCTTGGCTAAGTGTTTGAGGCCGTTTTCAACTGGAGTTGATTCCTTGCTTAGTGGGTGTTCGATTAGTAAGCGTAAGACGTTGATGGTGCACCATGCTCCGCACCATGTGGGCTTCCAGAATTGAAGATAGGACTTCACGGTTGTCTCAGCTCGCTTGTCTTGGTCGAAGCTGAAAACGTGCAGTAGGTGTACTGCGTAGGTTGTCTGGTAAAAGATTGTGCAGCCTAGTCCGAATTCACCGTAGAGTGTTGATCGCATAGTGCTCGGGTCTTTTCTGTTGCTTGAGCAGAAGAAGCCTGGATAACCGCGGTAAGAGTGTTTTTGTATTGACAAAAGCCACTCTAAGCCTCCTTGAACACTTGGGTCTTGTGCGTTATAGCCCAGAAGCGCAAGGTTCAAGAGATTATTGGCAGTTTTGACAAACAATTGATCCCAGCTTCCGTCAGGGGATTGTTCAGCGACCGTCTTCTGGTATGTTTCTTTCTTCAAGGTCGCGTCAGCTTTGCTTTCCTTTTTGAGTATCTCTCTTCTTAGGTATATGCCAATGGACGAATCTAGGCTATTAACGTAGTTCACGGGGTTGATCTTCAGTTCATTCAAAGTATTCATCGTGGCCACAAATAGTGGGGTCAGCTTTGACGGAAAATAAAGCTTCCGACTAAAGTTGTGTTAGTCTTGGGCGAAGGCAATCATACAAACAGATGTGGGTTCAAACGTGGGCTTTGACCTAAGCGGTCCCACCACAAATACCAGAGGCCCCATCACATGCTCACTTGCGATTTCTGAAGGGATTGACATCGTTGAAATCGCAAAATTTCTCGAAAAATGGAGGTTTGCGGGAGATGTCTCCATTTGTCTCGGGTTCAAACCCACCAGGGTCTTGAATAATACGGGGCTGGTCCGAGCACATACACGTGTATGCAATCTATGGGTTCTTGAATACTCAGTTTACTAGACCTCTTTCTTGCGTGCACTTCGGAAAGATTAATAAGGTCTTTTTGCGAATGGCTGGGGTTAAAGTAATGTTGATAAGGCTAAGCGTATGTCTCTCCTAGGTCTCCCTCCAATCTAATTATACCCTTTTTAGGATGCAACTTTATGTCGTATGGGAGAGCTGCTCTAGCCAAGATCGAAGATCTCTTCAAAGAACTTCAAACTGGACCTGAGGGTCTTTCTGATGAAGAGGCGAAACGCCGCCTTCTGAAGACGGGTTTGAACGTCCTTCCTGGGGGCAAAAAGACCAGCTTAGCTAGGAAGATTATTTCACAATTCAAGAACATGTTCAACATCCTTCTACTGGTCGCTTCATTCCTCTCGTTTCTAAGCGGCTTCACCTCCAATGATCCAACTTCAGTTCAGATGGGTCTTGCAATATTTGTCGTAGTTGTTTTAAACACAATCTTCAGCCTTTTTCAAGAGTATAGAGCCGAGAAGGCTGTGCAGGTGATAAGAAGCCTCATCCCCACCAAGACGAAGGCCATCAGAGACGGTCAAATGAGGGAACTTGACGTGACCGATGTTGTTCCTGGAGATATTCTGGCTTTCGAAGAGGGAGATAGAGTGCCAGCTGACCTGCGGTTAATCAGTGCATTTGAGGTTTCTGTTGACAACTCGATACTGACAGGAGAGTCTGAGCCTCAAAGGCGATTTGCTACGATGTCTCCGGAGATGGAGACAAGCACTCCCTATGATGTGCACAACATTCTCTTTGCTGGAACCACTCTGGTTTCAGGAGTCGCCAGAGGTGTTGTGTTGTCAACAGCAAAGAATACCGAGTTCGGGAGAATTGTTTCCCTATCCGGCGAAGTCCATGAACCTATGAGCCCACTTGAGAGGGATATAGACCACACTGCTAGACTGAATTTCCTGTTGGCGATTGGTGTGAGTCTAATCTTCTTTTCGGCAGCTCTGTTGTTTGTTAAGCTGAACCTCGCCACGAGTATGCTATTCGCAATTGGTGTGATGATATGTCTAGTACCAGAGGGCTTCCAGCTGACTGTCTCTCTTTCGCTAGCTCTGACTGCTCGTAGGATGGCTGAGAGAAATGTTGTCGTGAAACGACTTTCCTCTGTTGAAACGGCTGGGTCAATGACCGTGCTATGTGTGGACAAGACGGGCACGATTACGAGTGGAGAGATGATGGTGAAGAAACTTTGGGCTGCAGGCAAGATTTTTGAAGCTACTGGTGACGGATACGGTCCAGATGGCCATATCACCTTCAATGGCAGAAGAATCGGTCGTAGTGAGGACCCAGCCGTCTCTAAGCTTTTGGAGGTTGGTGCTTTCTGCAACAATGCCAAACTAAGCGCGCCTTCGGACAGAATCGGCAGATGGACGGTTTTGGGAGATCCCACTGATGGGGCGTTTCTAGTCTTCGCTGGAAAGGGGGATTTCAACGTCAGTAAAGCTCTCGCGGAGAATCAGAGAATTGGCCTGATTCCATTTGATTCTAAGAGGCGAATGATGACGAGTGTTCACAGGGGTCCGGAGGGAAACATAACCGCTTTTACCAAGGGAGCTGGCTTGGAAGTGCTTAGACGATGCACTCATGTCTTCTATGACAATAAGTGCATCCCTCTCACAGACGAGATCAAAGAAGCCGTAACAAAACAGATGAATGATTTTGCTTCAGAAGGCTTTCGAGTTCTCGCAATGGCAACAAGAGCTCTCCCAAACGAACCTGAAAATCTATCTCAAGGTGTCGAAGAAAACATGACCTTTCTGGGTTTGGCAGCGTTACTCGATCCGCCTAGACCAAAGGTAGAGGCTGCTGTTCAAGAAGCCAAGAGTGCAGGCATACGAGTCATTATGCTGACGGGAGATCACGAACTTACTGCATATTCCATAGCAAAAAAAGTGGGCATCATAACGTCAGAGGATCAAGAAGTCTACACTGGAAAAGAACTCAGCGAGATGAGTGACAAAGACCTAACAGACATCCTCGTCAGAGGTGAGTCCGTGTTTGCGAGGATAGCGCCCGAACAGAAGCTAAAGATAGTGCACATCCTGAAATCCATGGGTGAAGTAGTGGCAGTGACCGGGGATGGCGTGAATGACTCCCCCGCGCTTACTGAAGCAAATGTGGGCATAGCCATGGGGGCAGGTGGAACCGATGTGGCACGAGAATCCGCTGATATGGTGCTTCTGGACAATGATTTCACATCGATAATCGAAGGGGTCAAGCTGGGAAGGTCAACTTTCGACAACCTAAGGAAATTCGTTTACTATGTCTACACGCACAACTGGGCTGAACTAGTCGCGTTCGTCGTCTTTGTACTACTTCAAACCCCGCTTCCGCTGCTTGTTATCCAAGTGCTCGCGATAGACCTGGGGATGGACGTCCTTCCTTCTCTTGCCCTGATAATGGAGCCTCCCGAGCCCGACGTTATGATGAAGCCCCCCAGAAAGACTGGCACCAGACTGATCAATGTTTCGACACTACTCAAAGGCCTCTATCTAGGCGTGGTTGTATCGGCTGGTGCGATCTACTGGGCCTTCCACGTTTGGGGGATTGGAGGATGGGTTTTGGGCCAGAGCACCGTGAGCGATGCCATGGTATATGCGAGAGGTACGACGATAGTTATGGCAGGAATAATGATGGGTCAGCTTGGGAACCTCTTTTCCGCACGAACGAGTTCATTATCAGCATTTCGGCTAAGCCCGTTCAGAAACCGATGGATTTTCCTAGGGATACTGGGTCAATTCGCTATAATGGCAACGATCATATACATACCGTTCCTTCAGCCGTTGTTCGGCACAGCCCCCCTACTTCCGTTGGACCTACTCTTCCTTCTTCTGCTAGCCCCCGCGGCTCTTCTGCTAGAGGAGCTAAGAAAAATACTGACACGTAAACTATCGCGTGCGTCGCCCCCGGTCTCTAAGCTCTCCAAACACTAAAAAGGGATTTGCGGGAGAACACGGAAGCTGAATTTCCGAAATCTCGACTTCGAATCTGGATTCTGGGTTCCGAAGTGCCTTATCCAGAAGGTGAAAATGTATGGATATGGCAAGCAGAATTACAATTGGCGCAACATCAAACTTCGAATTTTCAAGTTCTGTAACAAGCGACCAGTTCTCGAAACGCGCGCTTTTCCATCCGGTTATTAATTTTTCCCCATAGTTATTCATTTTGTTATTAAGTCTAACAAAAAAGTTAATAAACCCTCAACCAAAAATATCATTGATGACTCGAAATGGCCCCTAGTTTATTCGACAGAAGGACTCTGATTGTGCTGGCGCTAGTGCTTCTGGTCGTCGGCTCGTTCGCAGCGATATACGAATTCGGCCTGTTCAGATCTTCCAGTTCTCCGTCTGGACAAGGCAAGACGTTGAATGTTCTTACCACTTTCTACCCAATATACGATTTCACCAAGAACGTTGGAGGAGACAAAATAAGTCTGACCATTCTCGTGCCTGAGACTGTGGATGTTCATGATTTTGACCCGACACCCTCATCTATACAGCAAGTGGCCAGCGCTGACCTGCTCATCTACAACGGCGCGGGGCTTGAACCCTGGATCCCGCAGGTAGTAAGCTCGGCTAGCAATCCTAAACTGGTGGTTGTGGACACAAGCCAAGGCATATCATTGCTGCCGGTGTCACCCCAGTTCCAAAAGGAAAACAGGACCGTAGATTCGCACATCTGGCTGGACCCAGTCCTTGCAAAGCAGCAAGTGAACAATATCCTTCAGGGATTAATCAAAGCGGACCCAGCAGACCAGGAATACTTCACTGCAAATGCCCAGAACTACGAAGCAAAACTCGATTACCTGAATTCCCAAATCGTCAACACCACTTCAAACGTGAAGACAAGGTATTTTGTTACCTTCCACGAGGCTTTTGCGTACTTCGCCAAAGAGTACAACTTAACACAGATACCCATCGCAGGCCCATTTGAAGAGGAACCCACTACGAGCGACATCCAGAACGTCATCGATGCCATACACCTATACCACCTCCGCTATGTCGGCTACGAGTCACTCGAGAACCCAGCTATCTCGCAGGCGATCGGTGGCGAAACCAACGCCACATTGATACTGATGAACCCTATCGAAGGTTTTACCGAGCAGGATCAAATCGCCGGCAAGACTTACCTCATCTTAATGCAGGAAGATCTTTCAAACATTGTCTTGGCGTTGAACACCCTTGGATAAAGCTAGACCGATCGTTGAACTCCGCGACCTCAGCGTCAGATACAGCAACGGAGTGCTAGCTCTCGACAGAATCACACTCGACGTAAACGACCGAGACCTGATAGGCCTAATCGGTCCCAACGGAGCAGGGAAATCCACGCTACTGAGCGTGATTTTGGGGTTGATAAAACCCGCCTCAGGCTCGGTCAAGCTGTTCGGCGATAGAGTCTTGGCAAAGAACCTCAAGTACGTTGGCTATGTTCCCCAGAAGGCACAGGCGCAGGACCCCAACTTCCCCTTCACCGTGTTTGAAACTGTCATGCTTGGAAGAACTGCACGAACACGCCTTTTGCGCAGACTTGGTGCAGGCGACAAGCAGAAAGTCGTGGAAGCGCTGAAGCTCTTTGGGATATACGAGCTGAAGGATAGGAAGATAGGACAACTTTCAGGCGGGCAGTCGCAACGAGTCTTCGTGGCCAAGTCAATTGTGGCAGAACCGAAGCTGCTCTTGCTTGACGAGCCGACAAGCGGAGTAGATGTGGCTTCGAAAGCAGAATTCTATGACATACTGGAACGCCTAAACAAGGAGATGGGAATAACCATTATGTTGTCCTCTCACGACATCGGGGTTGTCACCAAGCTCGCCAACAGGGTTGTCTGCATCAACAGATCACTATTCTTCTGCGGTCAGAAGTCCGACTTCTCCGCCAATTCGGTGCTGCCCAAGATGTATGATTATCCAGTGGAGATGATGCATCACGATCATCCTTGACTCTCTACTCGGCATGCTGCAGCAAGTCTTCATCCAACGAGCCATAGTTGCAGGAGTCATATTGGCGATCCTGAGTTCTATCCTCAGCATCTTCATCGTGCTAAAAAGGGTTTCACTCATCGGCGACGGCCTAGGCCACACAGCCTTCGGAGGCTTGGCGCTCGGCTATTTCCTCGGCGTCCAACAATTGGTTAATTGGGTGGCATCGATCGTCGTGGTACTTGGTTCAATTGGAATAACGAAGGCAATCCGTTCCGCCAAAATGTCTGGAGATGCAGCTGTGGCGTTATTTCTTCAATTAGGCTTGGCATCTGGCGGTGTGCTTCTCAGTTTGGCTAGAGGCTTCGGCGTCAATTTGGAGAGCCTACTTTTCGGAAGCATTATCTTGGTCAATTACGAGCAAATATACATCGCGTTGGCGGTGCTCATTGCCACCTTGGCCATTGTGTTCGCATTCTACAAGGAGCTAGTTTTGGTCACCTTCGATGAGACTCAGGCCAAAGCCGCTGGCGTGAGGACATGGTTCTTCGACTACTTGGTGAGTGCTCTTGCCGGCGTGGTGGTTATGGCAGCGATACCGATTGTTGGTGTGTTGCTGATATCTGCCCTGCTCGTTCTTCCTGCCCTCACAAGCCTTCAAGTGAGCCGATCGTTCAAGCAAACGATGATTCTCTCTCCCGTCTTCGGCCTTATGACCGTTGTTCTCGGCCTGCTGCTGTGCATCATACTCGACACAGCACCTGGCGCCACGATAGTTATCGTCGGTCTAGGGATCTTTCTTTTCGTCGTTGTTGGCAAAAAAATAACGCGGTGACGTTATGCGCTAGACTTGGCGTTGATTGCAGGCTGTCACGGTCTTTTGATGAGTGGGGGTTTTATAACCTTTTGAGCACCTTGATTGTAAAGCGAAGGCGAAATTGAATGGTAATCATTAGCCTCTCTATACCTGATGAGCTACTGAAGCAGCTGGACAGGATTCTGGGTGAGGAATGGTATGCTAGCAGATCTGAAGTAGTGAGACAAGCCCTGCGAAAGTACATTGCCGAATATAAGGAACTTGAAAACATAAAGGGAACTATCGTTGCTACCATAACCGCGTCGTATGAGAAAAGGGACAAGAGCGAAGGACTGACGCACTTGCAGCACGAGTTTGGGGATATAATGACCACCTATTTGCATTCTCACTTGGCTGGGACCAGCTGCTTGGAGGTCATGGTAGTCAAAGGATCCTCAAAACGCCTAAAAGACCTAATGGATGGCTTGAAGGCTAACAAACACGTTAAGCAGTTGAAGTTCTCCATAATGTCCATAGAATAACTGAGACTCCGGCAACCACAACCTTCCAAGGCATTCTACACGCTCTATTTTCGCGCCCGTAGCGCGCGCTTTTCGTTTTGATTTTCTGATACACTGACAACTTCTAACAACAACTCGGGCCGACTTTCTTAAACTAGATCGACATAATCATCCTTGGGTAGGCAAGGAAAGAACTCGGCAATCCAGTTTCGTTGTTCGGGAGATATCCCCACTTGGCTACGCGCCCAAACCCTATCTTCGCACTAGAACCCCGATTCTTCGTCGTTTCGTGAAGAGCGCGCTGCAACGAAGCTCTTAAGAGTCTAGTTCACGTACAGCTCGACTCACAGGAGCTAGGGATTTCTTGGGAGTGGAAAGGGTGAAGCTTGTCCAAGATGTGAAGTTTGGTCAATATGAAGGCTGCAAGGAGTCGGAGTACAGGGGCTTCGTAACACAGTCTCTGTATCTAGCTATGCGTGATGGCGTAAAAATAGCGATTGATCTCGTACTGCCCAAGGCCCTGCCTTCTAGTTCGAAAGTTCCTACTCTCATGTGGCAAACTCGTTATTGGCGAACCGCAGAAACCAGGTTGCCATTTAAGTGGTTTCAGAAGCCTGATGAGTTCCTTCAATTCTTTACGAGCTACGGCTACGCCGTTGTCCTTGTTGATGTTCGGGGCACTGGAGCATCTTTTGGAACGCAGCCTCACCCCTGGGCTAGGGATGAAATCGCGGACGCCGGCGAAATTGCTAATTGGATAGCGAATCAGCCTTGGTCCAACGGCAAGATCGGGACAATCGGCGTTTCTTACACGGGAGCGACAGCCGAATTGACTGCAGTAACCAATCATCCTGCAGTGAAAGCTGTCATCCCGAGATTCAGTCAGTTCGACCTCTTTGCTGATCTCGTCTTTCCAGGCGGAGTGTTCCACGAGTGGCTTGTCAAGTACTGGGGCTACAACAACCTCACGTCGGACGAGAACAACACCAAAGAGAGGTTTGGCAACCTGAATCGACTGCTGAAGGAAGCAGAGGAATCCTTTGTCGGAACTGAACTCCCAAAGGGATTTCGCCTATTGCCTCGAGCGCGCGAATTGAGAATGGGACATTTACTGGTGAAAGGCGTAAAGCCAGTGGATTCCGACAGGACACGACGCCTATTGAAGGAGGCCATTCGTGCGCATGCAAACAACGGCGACCTTTACAAGTCAGCTCAAGGATACAGTTACCGCGACGACAAACGCACGGTCGGCACCGAAGAATACACGATCGATGATTTCAGTGTTCATTCATTCAAGGAAGAAATCGAGCGCTCCAAAGTGGCCATCTATGCTTGGGGCAGTTGGCTTGACGCTGGAACAGCTGACGGCGTGATCAGGCGCTTCTTAACCCTCAGCAATCCCCAGAGGGCCGTCATAGGTCCATGGAGTCACGGTGCACAGTTCCATGCGAGCCCATATTTGCCGCCTGATACGCCGGTTAGTCCAAACGTAACTGGGCAGTATTTGGAATGCCTCCGCTTCTTAGACTACTACTTGAAGGATGTCGACAACGGCGTGATGTCAGAAAAGGTTCTTATCTATTATACGCTCGGCGAGGAGAAATGGAAAGTGGCTAATGTCTGGCCACCCGTCGGCTCAACAACTCAGCGCTGGTATATGGCAGCAGATAACTCTCTGTCCAGAAGTCCGTCTGCAGAGAAATCAGGAGCCGATAATTACACCGTCAATTTCGAAGCCACCACGGGAAAGACCAATCGATGGCACACCCAGTTCGGAGGGTTTGCGGTCATCTATCCGAACCGCACCGAAGAGGATCGTCGCTTGCTCACATTTACAAGTCCTCCGCTGGCTGAAAACACCGAGATTACAGGTCACCCCATCATAACTCTATACGTGACCTCAACAGCCACAGACGGCGCCTTCTTCGTATACTTCGAAGACGTAGACGAAACTGGCAAAGTCACCTACGTCACGGAAGGCCAGTTGCGAGCCATCCACCGCAAGATATCCATCGATCCACCACCGTACAAGACACTTGTACCTTATCACTCGTTCAGAAGAAAAGACGCCATACCACTGGTGCCCGGCGAAGTGGCCGAACTTGCTTTTGGCCTGTTGCCGACTTCCGTGCTGATCAAGAAGAAGCATCGGATTCGCGTTGCCATAGCGGGACACGACAAGGGCACATTCGCTCGCATACCAGCAGAAGAAACTCCAACAATCACAGTCGCTAGAAACAAGCTCCACGCATCGTTCATCGACCTGCCTATCACGGCGCACGCGTAGCGCGCGCGCTAAGTTGAAGAAGCCTTCGGGCAATCAGGATGAACCATATCAGAAATAACACGGCAGAAATGAGCAAGAGGTAGACACCTATCGCCGGCACAAAAAAGGCTAATCCGACTGCACTTCCCAGAATTCCCGCATAAGCGGTCACTTTGCTGAAGATATTGCTCCGTAGCATGACAACTGAGACTATCAGAGGGGCAACGGACCCGAGAACGTTAAACACGTACCAACCAGTGCCTTGACTTACAGCAAGCGTCGCCTGCCCTGCTGCCAAGAACAGAGACCTCTGCGCATCCGTTGTCGCAGCCGCATACTGGTCGCTGAGGTAAAGCATGGAGAAGGCCGCATTCGTTGCGAAGTAGACCGCTATCGCTACGAAGCCGAGGATCGTAGCGACCGCCATGTAAGATTGATTGGCTCGTCTGAGGGCAACGTAGAGGGCGAGAAAGATCAGGAGGAGAAGAACCTGGTCAGCAACGTACACGAGATCAAGGTCGAGGAGTCCCAGGAGCCTATTGTTCTGAAGTAGCGTGAACCAGTCGATTGTGGTGCTAGGTATTGGACCCATGGCGAAGGCGATGATCTGGATGAAGAATAACACTACTATGGTCAGGGCAGCCGCTCCGCCAACTCTGTAGAGACTCTTCCAGGAGGAGTCTGCAGTTCCGGCATCAGTAACCTGATTCATCAATTCCATTCATCTCCGTCTTTTCCTGGCGGTCCGAACATTCAAGACTTATGGTTTCAAGACATCTTAAGACTTGCGGCCAGCGCGCTATTATGATTCCCCTCAGCGCGTGCTGTCGAGGTTGCCGGTACACGAAGAAAACTTAAAAGCTCAACCTCGAAAATCTCACAGCGCACGACGTATGAAAGTGAAGTTGAAATGAGCAGGAGAGAAGGTTACAAAGAAGATCTAACCGGTTCCCTTAATGAATTTCTCAAAACGGGAAATGAAGAAAAAATCATGGAATATCTTATTTCAAATAGCAATCTTCCTGGCCCCAGGGGTAATCTAGAATTGGCTGAGGCATTTGCTGAAGTAGTCGAGATTTACTCCGTAATGCATCCTCGGGAAATATGGGGCCTTGCATCAAGATTAGCTGACATTTCCTCAAATGAGGCTCCGGTGAACAATCCAAAAGAATTCCTGCCGTTTTGTGGAGTAGTTGCAATAGGGGCCATCGGTTCAGTTCGTGCGACATTCTATCGAAAAGCATTCACTTTCTTGAGGAAACTAGCAAATGACCCACGCTGGAGAACACGAGAAGCTGTTGCTATGGGTATTCAGAAATTGGTAGCAAAACAAAGTAAGAACACTTTGAAAGGGTTAGAGAGTTGGATTGAGAAAAATGATTGGCTTGCCATGAGGGCGGTGGCGGCAGGGGTGGCTGAACCAGCCTTATTGAGAGATCAGCCAACTGCAATAGGCGCCTTGGAGTTACACAAAAGAATCTTCGCCCAGATACTTGCTATTAGAGAACGGAAATCTGATGAGTTCAAAACATTAAGACAAGCACTAGGGTATTCCCTAAGTGTGGTCGTTTGCGCAATTCCAAAAGAAGGCTTCGAATATATGCAGCAACTTATAGATTCGCAAGAGGCAGATATGCTTTGGGTAATAAAAGAGAATTTGAAGAAGAACAGGTTGATCAAGAACTTTCCTGACGAAGTAGCTGCAACAAAAAAATTATTAAAAGAAGGAAGCCTTTAGCAGAATTCGGGATTGCTTCATCTTATCCAACGATAGCAGTGATCAATTATCGCTTTCTTTTAGAATAGTAGTTGTGCGCGTCGTTCCGGCGCACAAACGCCTGCTAGAAGCCCGAATTTTTCTGCACAACAAGATTTATCAAAACTAGGTTGAACAAGATTGTCCATGGAGAAAGATGATGATGCGCAAAGCCAAACCTTTGGCTTCGATTGAACTAAAGTTCATCGGACTTGCTGAAGACTCTTTTACCAAGGCCTTGAAAGAACAAATGAAACTTCATGAAGGTGTGACCCTCGTGGACCTATTGAAATTCCTGTATCAATCATGTCTTGGGCCTTTTCATCTTTTCGAAATGATGGATGAAACCCAATTGAGGGATTGGATAAGAAAAAACCTTGAAGATGCAAAACCTTCTAACGGACCTTTGACAGAGAAACTGTATGGCAAGAAATGGATCAGGGTTAATTTTGGACCCTACAAGAAGAGATTCGGGAATGATTATCAGAGAATCTACGAGATTCTTGCAGAAGCCAAGAGCATGAAACAAGGTCAACTGAAGGAATACAGAAACCTCTTGAAGAAACTGGTCGACGCCATAGCAAAAGGAAAGATAGAGCCTGGAACTGAAGAGCCAAGAATCCTGCGGCTGGTCGAGAGCTTTCTAAGAGAATATGAAGAGAAAGAGTATCCACCAATCCATCATTCAGAAACCTACATGCTGAAAAACACTTCTGAGTACCTTGTGGTGCCGTACTCGAGTGTAGATAAACTGGGCTAATAGGCACAATTATGTTTGACAGAATTGCTTCGAATTTCTCAGTCAGCGTAAAACGCGCTTCTGAACCCTTCAGTTAATGCGCGCGCTGCAAATTTTCGTGTCTTCAAGGTCTAAAACATTTAGGCCTACCTAAAAGTTTATTTGTGCCCGTGAGAAATTTAGGTATAACTAAAAAAAGGTGAAACCAATGTCCAGCAAAAGCATTGAAGACTATCTGAAGGCAATTTACATTCTTTCCCAAAACGGAAAATCTGTATCCACCACCGAGATTTCAGAACATTTCAATATTGCCCCTGCAAGTGTTACGGAGATGCTGAAGAAGCTAGCCAAAAAAGGTTATGTGAGATATTCACCGTATCACGGCGCCCAACTTACTCGCAAGGGTTTTCAAGTCGCCGAGAAAGTCACGAGAAAGCATAGGCTGCTGGAACGGTTTCTGCATGATGTCCTAAGAATAAGGAAGGACAAAGTTCACTCAGAAGCATGCAAGATGGAACATGCTCTGTCTGATGAAGCGGAAGAGTCTCTTTGCCGGTTTCTCAAGCACCCTGACCTGTGTCCGGACGACAGCAAGATCATACCAGCGTGCGATCTGCCCTTCTCGACGTGCGAGGAATGCGTAGAACTGCACAAGAAGGACCTCGAGGAATCAGGAAGACGCAAGCAGATCCCTGTCTCGATAAGCCAACTCAAGAAGGGCGAACGCGGCAAAGTATCCTTCATACGAGGAGAACACAAGGTTCTGCAAAGACTGTCTGACATGGGCCTAACCCCTGGCACAGAGGTAACTGTTGTGAAGTCAGCCCCGTTTCACGGCCCCCTGGAGATCCTTGTTAGGGGCTCGAGACTGGCCCTTGGCAGAGGCATGACCGAGATAATCTTCGTCGAGGCTGAAAAACAGTGACCCAAAAGAAACTGATCATCGCGTTGGCAGGAAACGCGAACGTCGGAAAATCCGTCATATTCAACTATCTCACCGGTTTGCATCAGCACATCGGGAACTGGCCTGGGAAAACAGTTGAAAGGGCAGAGGGAACCCTCAGCTTCAAAGGCTACACCATAGACATAGTTGATCTTCCAGGAATATACTCTCTTTCTACCTATTCGTTGGAGGAGCTGGTATCCAGAAAATACATAGCGGTTGAGAGGCCCGACCTCGTGATAAACGTCGTGGACGCCTCGGTCCTCGAGAGAAACCTGTTCTTCACCATGCAGTTGATGGAACTTGAGACTCCACTGATAGTGGCTTTGAATCAGGTGGACATCGCTAAGGGGAAGGGCATCGAAATCGACACTGAGAAGCTGGAGCAGCTACTGGGAGTGCCAGTGGTACAAACCGTTGCCACAAAAGGAAGAGGCGTATCCCAACTTCTGGAAATGGCGATTAAGGTCATCGAAAAGGGACAGACCACGAGACACGAGGTGAGGTACGGACAGGAAGTCGAAGAAAGAATCGCAAAGATCACCGAAACGCTTCAAGGCGTTCAATTCTACTATCCGAGGAGATACGTGGCGATCAAACTGTTGGAGGGTGACGAGGAGATCGCAAGAGAGATCGCCAAACTGGCCCCCCAGGCTCTGAACACGGCAAAAGAGCTTGCTGGCGAAATCGAAAATCTCCACGGCCACGCGTGCTCAACTGTAATAACGTCCGAGCGGTACGAAGCCGCTGGCAGCGTTGCCCGACAAGCTCAGAAACTCGTGCCCCCGCTGAAACTAACAGCGGAGGAGAGACTTCACAACCTCACAACCGACAGAATCGCAGGATACCTAATCATGGTTTCTTCGCTGCTTCTGATTTTTTTCGCAATCTTCACCTTTGGGAATTACACCTCAGATCTTCTGAGCAACCTCCTTAACAGACTGGAGCCCCTGTCCACGAACCTGTTTGGAACAGGAATCGTGGGCAGCCTCGTCTGGGGCGGCGTCGCAGAGGGCCTTATAGCAGGCGTGACCGTGGCTCTGCCCTACATAATCCCATTCTACATCGTGCTGTACTTCTTGGAGGATTCGGGTTACCTGAGCCGGATAGCATTCCTGATGGACAACGCTATGCACAAGATAGGGCTGCACGGAAAAGCGTTCATTCCAATGATGCTTGGCTACGGCTGCAACGTTCCCGCGTGCCTCGGCTGTAGGATAATGGAAACGAAAAGAGAAAGGACCCTCGCCGCGTTTGTGACGACGCTCGTGCCGTGTGCCGCCCGCACGGTCATCATACTGGGTCTTGTGGGACATTTCCTTGGTATTCAATGGGCCTTAGCCCTCTATGTCTTCGACTTGGTGGTCATCTTCGCGCTCGGACGGTTGGCTTTCAGAGTCATGCCAGGTGAGCCAACCGCTCTGATAATGGAGATGGCTGATTACAGGATGCCACAGCTTAAGACTGTGTTGAAGGAGACGTGGTTCAGGTTGGCCGAGTTCATAAAGATAGCTTTTCCATTGATAATTGTTGGGAGCCTCGTGATAAAGGCCGCGGATGTTTTTGGCTTGTTGAACCCGGTTGCAAATCTGCTCAGCCCCGTCACTGTCGTCTGGCTCGGATTGCCGGTTATCACGGGCATAACGTTGATATTCGGTGTGCTGAGGAAGGAGTTATCGCTGATTTTGCTGGCCGCCCTTCTTGCGCCGGTGGGCTTGCAGGCTTTGACGCCTGTTCAGATGGTCGTCTTCACGCTGGTGGCAATGTTTTACATACCCTGCGTAGCGACTATCTCCGCTCTGGTCAGAGAGCTTGGCGGGAAGAAAGCCCTATTCATAACCCTGTTTGAAATAGCTTTCGCAATAATTCTTGGCGGGGTCGCATTAAGAGTGCTGACGCTGTTCACTTGAGCGCGCGTGTTAAAAGAATTACAGAAGGTAACACGCCATAATAGCGTGCGCGAAAATTCGGTCTAGACCGAATGGGCGAGAGTCATTTGTCATTTTCGTCGTCATTTTGGTCGTCATCGCAGGATTGCTCCGAGGCATTATCGAGGGAGTTATGTTGTTTGTTAGACTGGGTTTTTTGACGAGTTATGTGACGGGGTTTGTGACGAGGTTTCGTAGCTAGTCTTGGACGGACGTTTGTTGGGTCTTTGACGATTGGTTTGACGCGCGCGCTAAATGAAAGGTGCTATCTGTGTGGCTAAGAAACTCGCCACCTCGGAGACCCTGAAGGGCCATGCATATGTTATCTGAATTTCAGGGTGTTGTGCTTGCGCGGTTTGTACAGCAGTAGGGATTTCTACTTCGGCGTGTTCACCCCCGCGTGTCATCATCGGTGTCACCACGATGACTTTCTCGGCTCCTCGCGCTATTGCATGGCTAAGTGCATCGTCCAGACTGGGAGCGCAGAATTCGTTGAATCCCACGATCACCTCACACCCAGTCGCCTCACTCAGGTGTGCTCCCAGCTCTTGGGAGCCGGCATAGAAAGGGTCGTTTTGGGCTGTACGTGGCCACGCGCGCATCTTAACATCGAGCTCCAGACGGCGACGTTCAAGCGCCGCGCGCTCCACTCCGGCAGTTCCTCCCACCCGAGCATTCAAGCTAAATAGTTCAGCCGTCTCACGTTCAGGAAAATCATTCGGTGGCACACCATGCATAACAAGCACAATGATAGCTTTCACGAAATTTCCTTGTATTTTATCTCTTCTTATCGGTTATAAGTTTATACAACGTTCACATTGAGTAGCGCGCACCAAACCTCTTTGAATTCCAGCTTTGTGCTACTTGTTTCCGCTGCGGCAAGTCTTGCAAAGGCCATAAATATCCAAGCGTTGCCCCTTCCGCGTGAATTCTGCTTTGGTCGCCACTCTCTCAACCATTTCTCGAGCAGCACTATCATCGAAATCCTGAATGGTGCCACACCGCATGCAGACCAGGTTAATGTGAGGCTCCACATAAGAATCGAATCTTGCCTGACTTTCTGGCAAATC
The DNA here is from genome assembly GCA_963705345.1 of Candidatus Bathyarchaeota archaeon. Lineage (GTDB taxonomy): Archaea > Thermoproteota > Bathyarchaeia > Bathyarchaeales > Bathycorpusculaceae > DASPTR01. The sequence goes on along the minus strand of OY970072.1, from coordinate 1,950,825 downwards.
CAGTTCTTGGACTAGGCCGTGTTCCCTCAGAATCTGAAGTGTCTTGTAGACTGTTGCAAGACTGACAGTTGGATGAACCCTCCTTACTTCATCGTAGACTCTTTGCGCGCTCGGATGGTCTCGGCTGTGAAGCACAAATCGACAAATGGCTATCCTCTGGGTGGTGGCCTTGTATCCTTTCTTCCGGAGAGTTTCGATTATCAACGCGTCTGATTTCTGAGAGCGACTCATACCTCTTATTAGATAATAACAAATCTTAAATAAGCCTTTAGGTCTCTGACAGCCTAAGACGTTACAAAACAACGGGAAAGGGAGGTGAAAGTTATGAAAGAGAAACATCTTACGACGAATCAGGGTGTTCCTGTCTCTGACAACCAGAATTCGCTCACGGCAGGCGATCGCGGTCCTGTCTTACTGCAGGACGTGCATCTAATCGAGAAGCTTGCACACTTTGACCGTGAACGCATTCCCGAGCGTGTGGTGCACGCTAAAGGTGCCGGCGCCCACGGATACTTCCAATTGTATAAGAGCATGGCAAAATACACTTGCGCAAAATTCCTTCAAGACCCCAATAAAAAGACACCTGTGTTCGTTCGCTTCTCAACGGTTGTCGGCTCAAGAGGCTCCGCAGATACTGCTCGCGATCCAAGAGGTTTTGCTGTGAAGTTTTACACTGAAGACGGCAACTACGACTTGGTAGGCAACAACCTGCCAGTCTTCTTCATCCGAGACGCTATCAAATTCCCTGACATGGTGCACTCCTTCAAGCCTGCGCCTGACACTGGCTATCCCACAAGTTCGTCGGCAAACAGTCGCTTCTGGGACTTCATTTCGCTCACTCCTGAATCGACTCACATGATCACTTGGCTCTTCTCAGATCGAGGCACGGTGAAGAGCTACAGAAAAATGGAAGGATTTGGCGTCAACACCTACAAGTGGGTAAACGTCAAGGGCAAAGCAGTCTACGTCAAGTACCATTGGAAGCCAAAAGCAGGAATAGAAACAATTGACCGTCACGAAGCCACTCGCCTAGCTGGTGAGGATACTGACATTGCCACTCGCGACTTGCACGAAACCATTGCTTCAGGGAAGACAGTTGAATACGAATTGTGCGTTCAGATCATGGAAATTGCGGATGAGTTGAAGCAGGGCTTCGATCCGCTTGACGCCACGAAGACATGGCCTGAAGACAAGTTCCCCCTCATATCCGTGGGCAAGATGGTGTTGAACCGCAACCCCGAAAACTTCTTCGCCGAAACAGAGCAAGCTGCTTTCTGTCCAGCCTCCATCGTGCCAGGAATCGATTTCTCCGCTGACAAGCTCCTGCAGGGCAGAATCTTCTCCTACGCAGATACCCAAAGACACAGGTTAGGTGCCAATTATCTGCAACTCCCAATCAATCGGCCACAGGCACCGGTCAATAACAATCAACGCGACGGCGCCATGCAGTATGCGCCTTACAGTGGAGGAACAGTCAACTACGAACCCAACACGCTAGCAGATGGAATGCCGCATGAAGCTCCGGCCACTGGCACGATTCACGAGCATCTTGACGCAGACATCGTGCGCCAGAAAATCAGTTTGACAAACGACTTCAAGCAAGCAGGCGAACGCTACCGCTCACTAGGCAAAATGGATCAGGACCACCTGGTTGATAACATCGTGGATCCGCTGAGTCACGCAGAAAAGCCTATTCAGAAACGGATGGTCGAGAACCTTACTCAAGCTGATCCAGAGTTGGGCAAACGAGTGGCAAAAGGCCTCAAACTCTAGAGCGCGCCAATCGTAGCGCGCTTTTTCCAAGTTTTAGCGCGCTCAAAGGTTGATTATAATTAGTGCGCTTGCTACCATTAGGAAAAATGATAGAAGAGCGATTTTCCAAGAAAGAGGCTCGGTTTGCTTTTCAACGATCAGATCAGAAATCACTCCGACACCAATGAAAAATGGGAAAATTGCGAGAGCAGAGTTGAAAATTCTGTAGGCAATGGAATAAAGAAGACCTACAAAGAAGAGTTTTATCAACTCCTGAGCGGGCGTTGTGCCCCTCATTTGTTCCTCCAAGCCAATGTGGTGCAAGCTGTAAAAGATCGAAGTCAGCAAAAGCGCGGGGATTATGCCAAAGGTCTGCTCAAAAAGCTGTCTCAAGAAGCTATAGAAGAACAAAGTCTCAAAAAGCACCCCTATTGTCAAATAGAAGATCGTTCCGTATTTGCCAGAAAGAGTAGGTCTCTGACCTTTTTTCTTCGCTTCAGAATAGAAAATCGTGGCCAATGAAAATGCCAATATCATGTTTGCAAATATGGCCCATAGCCAATTTTCTCCAGGCAACCCGAATTCATTGAAAGAGAAACCGTTTACCTTTACCCACAATACCGGCAATATAACACCTAGACCAACAATGGTTATCATATCGCGGAAGACAAATCGAGCAATTCGTTTCTTTCTGAAAATTATAAGCAGACAGCTTAGAAGCACGCATAGAATACCTGCCGAAAAGCCGACTAATGTTCCCTCACTTAAAGACAGACGGAATAGTGAATCGATCATTGTTTTCTCACCTGACTGTCAAATTGAACGTTCCTTACTCAACGAGTATTTATTTCGAGTTGGTTTAAATTTGACGCGCGCGCGTCATCCTATGACGGATTCCACTGTCAGATTGAGCACGATTTCTGCAATGTCGCTGGCATACTCAGCTGTCCTTTTCAAGCTTTCCATTACTAGTCTTAGGTTAGCGATTTCTTCGATTGGCGTTGTGTGGGAAGAGAGCACTACTTCTTTCATCATTGCAGTAGCATCTTTCGCTTTTTGAATCACGCTCTCAGCAAGATTGAAGTCCAGTCTGAATAATGAGTCTACAGCAGTTTCGAACATCGAAACAGCCAAAGTGCTCATTTCTTCGACGTTCTTCAAGCTCTCTTTACCTACCGGTTCTTTGAGAAGCAGAACATTTCCTGCGATGTTCGCCGCGTGGTCTGCTGTTCTCTCCACGGACTTCGTGATAAGGCGGTAACCAAGGCAGTCTCTTGCGTTGTTCAAGCCTATTTCTCTTATTATTCTGGGGTTTTGTATGGCCATCTTGAGCTGGCGTATCACGTATAAATTGAACCTGTCAACCTCATCGTCCGTTGCGATAACACTTTTGGCCAGTTGCGAGTCAGACGTTTTCATTGCAGTCATGGCATCTTTATGCATTGAGGATGTGATGATGCACATTCTTCTTAAGGCACTTTGGATTGAGAGTTCGGGATAGCTCAGAAGAACCTGTAGTATCAGTTCCGTTGGAGTGTCAGTCACGATCTCTGTCCCAACGAGCAGACGGCGGGCGAAGTCTTTCAGCATGTTTCTCTGCCTAGAGATCATTTGTTCAGGATTTTGGGCTTTAATGCGAATCATGTTGTAGCCGACTAGGTAGGCCGCCACGGCTTTTCTGATTATCGTGTTTGGGTTGTCGTTTGCAGACACTTTGATGAGTGCCTCGTCTGGTTTTTCTTCTTTGATCAATGCAGATGATGATGTGACTGACAGCGAACCATCGTCTTCTTCTAGAAACAGCAGGGAACTGCCCTTCTTAAGCTGGTTTTTTATGACCCATTTCTTAGGTAAAGAAATTATGTAGGTGGAACCGCCGGTAACCTGAAGCTTCCTCATTTCTCCTTCTTGCTTTCTAGAAGTGTGTGCCAACTTGGTCATCTTTATAGTTCAAAATGTCATCTATTTATTAAACTTTTTTCTATATAGTCTATAAAGACTACGTAAGAAACCTATATAATTCTAGCAGACCTTTCTACACCCGAAAATCAAATGAAAAGAAAGAGGTGTTAAAAATGAACTACAAGATTGTTATTGGAATAGTCGCAATTGCTATCATCGCAACAGGAATATCTGGTTATGCATATCTATCATCGCCCACGCAGACAACGGTAACGTTGAACGGCTCAGGAGCCACATTTCCATACCCGCTACTGGATGCTATGATCAAGCAGTATCAAGAACAAAGAACCAACGTCCAGATCAACTATCAACCGATAGGCAGCGGAGGAGGCATTTCGGCCCTCGAGAGCAAGACAGTCGACTTCGCAGCCTCAGACGCACCACTCGGCGCCGTTGACATGGCGAAGGCACCAGGCTCGCTTCACATCCCAGAAACGATCGGGGCCGTCACATTGGCATACAGTCTACCAGGAATCCCAACGGGTCTTCACCTGATTGGTAAGGTCATCGCTGACATCTTTGCTGGCAATGTAACGACGTGGAACGATACGGAGATTCAAGACCTCAATTCAAACTCGGCCTTGCCCGCAAAGAGCATAGTTGTCGTTCATCGATCCGATGGTTCCGGAACAACTTTCATCTTCACCGGCTACTTGAGCGCTTCCAGTTCTGCATGGCGACAGGCAATTGGACAAGGTAAGTCGGTTGCTTGGCCTGCGGGGCTCGGTGCGAACGGTAACACAGGGGTGGCGAGTGTTGTCCAAGGAACCCAGTATACTATTGGATATGTCGAGTTGGCTTACGCGCTACAGAATAATATGACGGTAGCAGCGATCAAGAACCCGGCGGGCAACTGGATTCTACCTTCGCTCAATACAATCCAGCTAGCGGTACAATCAGCATCTTCAGGAGGTCTACCGGCAGGCAATGGAAATTGGACAAACGTAAATATTCTCAACGCTCCCGACCCGCAAGCTTATCCAATAGTCAGCTTCACGTATCTTCTAGTATACCAAGAACTCAACGTAATCCCAGGAATGACGCAGGATAAAGCAACAGCTCTTGTCAAGTTTCTCTGGTGGGTGATACACGACGGACAACAGACTTCACCGAGCCTAGAGTACGTGCCACTTCCAGCGAACGTAGTGCAAATAGATGAGGTCTCTATCCAGTCGATAACGTTCAATGGACAACATCTACCTACGAGTTAACAGTGGTGCCAGAAACTGTCAGACGAAACCACCCGAAATCTTTTTTCTGAACCTGATTTCAGTATGCCCGAGGACAGAGTTACATGAATCCAAGATTGTCAGGGGACAATCTGTTCAGAATACTGGCTGCTACGCTCACAGCGTCAGCTGCCCTGATTCTCGCAGTCACCGGGTACACTCTTTTCAAGGGCTCTTTGCCCGTGTTACAACGGTTTGGGCTATATTTTTTCACAGGAACGCAATGGAACCCAGTTCTAGGGAAGGAGATATTCGGTGCGCTCCCTTACCTGCTCGGAACGCTTGTCACTTCTGGTATTGCTCTTCTAATAGGTGTGCCCCTGAGCCTGGGAATAGCGATTTTTCTTGCAGAGATGGCTCCCAGAACCGTGAGAGTACCGATTTCGTACCTTGTGGAACTGCTCGCGGCAGTTCCTAGCATCATATACGGGCTATGGGGACTCTTCGTTTTTCGCTTCTGGATTCTTGACTACATCGAGGCTCCCTTATCCACTTACTTGGGATGGGTTCCCGTGTTTAGCGGCACTCCTTTCGGTCTCGATGTGCTCACTGCTGGAATAATCCTGGCCATCATGATAACACCCACGGTTTCGTCAGTCTCGAGGGAAGTCATTCAAGCGGTTCCGAACTCAATCAGGGAGGGAGCCTACAGCATCGGCGCAACGAAGTGGGAAGTCATCAGAAACTGGGTGTTAAACTACGGTCGTTCCGGACTCTTTGGGGCAGTTATCCTAGGTCTCGGCAGAGCGGTCGGCGAGACGATGGCAGTCACCATGCTCATCGGAAACACCAGCGGCGCTGCTGCAATCCCTACTTCTCTTTTCAAAGGAAGCCAGACGATGTCATCTCTTATAGCCAGCGGTTTCATGGAAGCGACACCTGGGTCTCTAGAATACTCAGCATACATTGGTGTCGGACTGCTCTTGCTCCTGCTAAGTCTGTCCATAAACGCTATCGCTCAGGTCATGGTGACTCGCGTCCTAAAGGTCAAGGGAGGTGCCGTGGAGTAGATGACCAGCTACGCCTACAGGAAGTTTAAGGATAAACTATTCTTTGTGCTCAGCCTAGGATGCGTCATTATCGCTGTTCTGCCCCTGACTAGCATTCTCTTCGAAGTCATTACGAGAGGAGCATCACAGCTCAGCATTCAATTCATCACTCAAGCCGCGTCTGCGGGCGGCATCGGTCAGGCCATACAGGGCACTTTAATCCTGATCGGCCTTACTGGCCTTATGGGCATACCACTCGGGCTAATGTCCGGAATCTACTTGGCAGAATACGGCAACAACGAGTATGCCGCTTCGATGAGAATGTTCAACGACGTGCTCACCGAGTTTCCCTCCATAGTCGTCGGAATCACAGTCACCCTCGTCGTTGTTCTCACTCTCGGTTACTATTCTCCTCTTGCAGGCGCCATTGCCCTTTCCTTTATCTTGATCCCCATAGTTGCCAGAACTACAGAAGAGTCGTTAAAGCTAGTCCCGAACTCTATTCGTGAAGCATCACTTGCCCTAGGAGTACCCAGGTGGAGAACCATAGTCAGCGTTGTGTTGCCCGATGCCAAATCAGGTTTGTTGACTGGCATTCTTCTAGCCGTGGCCAGGATCGCAGGGGAAACTGCACCCTTGATCACCACGATTGTCGGCAGTCCATATTTCTTCCAAGGCTTCAATCAATGGATGGATGCTCTCCCGTTGAGAATCTTTAGGGATGCAACCCAACCAGACCCGAAAATCCAGGCGCAAGGCTGGGGAGCCGCTTTGATCCTGATCTTAATAGTACTAAGCCTTAACATTGGCGTTAGACTGGCCAGCAGAGGTCGGCTTCGCAGGTGAGAAAACAGAAATGACAGGCAGGGCAGACACAGAGGAGGTTCTTAATACGCAAAATTCACTGCTAACGAGCGAAAAGATGCAAAGCATCGGATTGAATGCATGGTTCGGCGCCAAACAAGCCTTGAAGAACATAAATCTCTCCATCAGAGCCAACTCCGTCACTGCCATCATCGGCCCCTCTGGGTGCGGAAAATCAACGTTCGTTCGGTGCCTCAACAGAATGCATGAGTTGGTTCCGGGCTCTAAGGTTTCGGGACAAGTACTCCTCGACGGAAGAGACGTTTACGCGAAAGAAGTCGACCCAGTGCTAATCCGCAGAAGGGTCGGGATGGTTTTCCAAAAGCCAAACCCGTTTCCCACCATGTCCATACACGATAACGTAGCAGCAGGACTAAGGCTGACTGGACTGAAGAAGGGGAAGAACCTCGACGAGATCGTGAAGCGGAGCCTCGAACAAGCAACCTTGTGGGATGAAGTGAAGGATGACTTGAAGAAGCCGGGGACAAGTATATCAGGGGGACAGCAGCAACGACTGTGCATTGCACGAGCGATTGCGTTGCAGCCTGAGGTCATACTAATGGATGAACCATGTTCAGCCCTCGATCCTGTTGCCACAGCCAAGATCGAGGAGTTGATAGTATCACTCAAGCGTGACTACACGGTAGTGGTCGTTACACACAATATGCAACAGGCTGCCAGAGTTTCAGATTTCACGGCTTTTCTTTACCTTGGAGAGCTCATAGAGTATGGGTCCACTAAAGACATGTTTGAGAACCCAACAAGCGAAATCACGGAGAAATACATAACAGGAAAGTTTGGGTAAGTGAAAACTTGAGCAGACTGCTAGACACCGGTTTGGAACAACTCACGGCTATGGTCTTGAAGATGGGCGAAGCCGCTGAAAGAACAGCTAGAACGGCAATTAGAGGCTTCATGGATGGCAAAGACGTCAACCAAGAAGTTCGGGAACTATCAGACATGCTAGTAACGATGACTGTGAGCATTGAAGACAAGGCGTTTGAACTAATAGTGAAGTACCAGCCTGTTGCGTCAGACTTAAGGATCATAAACTCGTACATGAAAATCGCCTACGATTTTGAAAGGTACGGCCGATATGCCTGGGACATCTCTTTCACGCATCAGAAGTTTGCAACGTCAGAAAAATGTGTGTATCATTGGGATCTCATGGAAAAAATGGTGGAGAAAACCCTGCACATGATTCGCAGGAGCATAGAGGCCCTTAGAGATAATGACGGAGAAATGGCCAAGTCGCTTGCCCAAACCGAGAACGAGGTTGACGAAATATACTCTTCCTATTTGGATAAGCTGGCAGAGGCTCCTCCTGCTACAAAGTGCATAATCTGTAATCTCTTGGTGATCAGATACTTAGAGAGAATAGCCGACCACGCGACCTACGTGGGCGAAGCTATCCATTACATCGCGACTGGTCAGAAAATAATTCTGAGGTGATTAGCTGTGAGGTTTTTGATCCTAAAAAAGATTATAAGCATACAGCCAAAAGTAATGTTAGTGGAGATGTAGAATTTGGAAAAAAGAAGTTACGCCTGGTTCGAAAAACGCAGAAGAACAAAAGCGTTAGATCTAGCCCAAGACCAGATAACAAAAGCCATCGATACCGTAACTTTGCTTCACCAAGCAATACAGAGTGTTTCAGAAGGAAAGAAAAAAGAGGCGACCCAACACATCCAAGACGTCTTCAAGGTGGAAGAGGAAGTTGACAGACTCCGAGTAGAGGTCTTCAAAGAACTATCCAAGGGAGCGGCTTTATTTGCTGATTACCGTGAAGACCTGCTTCACCTTGTCAAGAGGCTTGACACCCTTGCGGACCACGTTAAGGACGCGGCAAGATGTATAGAAATGCTTGCAGACGCCAAAATCCCAAGAGAATTCCTTGAAAACACGGTACACATGACCGCTCTGCTCGTTGACTGCTCCTACGCACTGCGCGGAAGCATAGAAAAAATCACTGTGAACCCAGTGGGAGCCATAGAAGGCGCCCAGAAGGTTGAAGAATTCGAACATCAAATTGACGACTACTACCTTAAAACAAAGGCTTCATTCGTTAAACTCGGCGAAGGGATAAACTGCGGTACAATGGTAATTTTCGATGACCTGATCGAATTCATTGAACAAGCCGCTGACATGTGCGCTGACACAGCCGACTACATAGTGATACTCTCAAGCCGAGAATAGAATGACCATTGCTATCGTTTTCCACCCAGAGCCCAGCTGTACTTGTTCCTCAGCGTCTTAGGGTAGAATTTGTCCAAGTCAAACTCCACATTGTTGGCCCATCTTACGTATGTCATCGGATCAATGTAGGATTTGAGAGAAGTGCCCAGATTGTATTCTCTTGTCGCTTTGGTCAGTTCAACATCAAGCTTGTTCTTCTCTATTCTCTTGAGAAGTGCGTCCGTTTTCTTTCCCTGTTCAACTTTCACTTTCAAGTCGTTTTCAAGCTCTTTGAGACCTGCTTCTTTCTTAGCTAAGCGCTCGTCAAAGTTTGCAGGAATCTTGCGTTTGTGATTAGCCACTATGGCGGCTTCTAGGTTGGCCTTTTTGGCGCAGAATTTCTTCCTGTGCTCCGGGTCTTCCCTTTTGGTTTTGCAGCCATTCAAGTATTCGTCAACCGTTGTTGTGCATCGCCATGTTCTGAAGACTTTGGCCGTCAACCCCTTCATCGTTTCTGAGAAGAATCTAGCTACTTTTCCAGAATCTATTCCCTCAAACAGGTACTCCTTGCATGAGCCTGAATAACGTTTGATGCTCTCAATCACGATTGGCGGAGCTTTCGCGTCTTTGGTCCACCTTACGGCGTCCTTCCCCAAGAAGTCAAAATGCAACACGTCGCCTTCTACTTTGATGTGCTCAGGCCTCAGAGTTATCGCTCCGACGGTGTCAGCCTCACCTGGGTCTTTCTCGTCCCCGACTCGCAAGTTCAAGTTGAAGATGAGCCAGCACACCGTGGCTATTTTTCTTCTTTCCTCTTTTTCAGAATTTAGGTTTTCCACTATGTGCTCTTCAATGTCCTTGACTTTGCTGCCGAGTTTTTCTGTCTTCTTAAACTTTTCCTTTTCTCGTAACTGCTTCATGAACGTGGAATCTGAGAACCATACGTACTTGATTTTGCCCGTGAGCTTGTCTTCCCACTTGGCCACGTACATTCTGTCTGGTTCCCAGATGATGGCCTTCCAATCTCCTGAAGGTCTGGGGGCATCGGGAGAAAGATTGAGTATCACGTCTGATTGTATTGGGCCCTGTTTCCAGTTTCCTCGTCTAGGGTGGTCGCCCCTGCCTGCAAAAAGGCATGATGGTTCTGCTGTCCAGTTGGATATTTCTATCTCTTTCCCGTCAACTGTTGCGTAACCATATGTTTTTCTAAGTGCTTCCCTTCTTGTTTTTCTCTCAGCTGCAAGTTTCTTTTTTTCTTCCTTGCTCATGTTAAGCTTCTTTAGTTGCTCTTGTAAAACGTACTGCCTGACTTGTGAGAAATCGATTTCCATGTCTTCTCTGGGCTTCCCGTCGACCAAAGGATCCACGTCGTCTCTGAGTTGAAAATTGCTCAAGAAACCTGCCGAGGGGTTTTCTGCCTTCAATGCCTCCAGGAAAACACGCATGAAATTCTTGTAGAAAAGTCTATCTGGAGGTGAAGTTTGCGACTGTTCTTTTCTGACCCACGCCAACGCCATCTGTTCGGTCCTTCGACCTAGTTTCAGAGTGTTCCCCTGAATTTTCACCGATAGACCGAGGAGTTCGCAAGGTGGAATGTAGACTCCGTTGTGCTTGAGGCTTTTCATAACGTACTTCAATGCTTCCGCCTCAAGAGCGTTGCTTGGCAAAGTCTAATGATCAAACAGGCCATCAGTGCTGCACCGTTAAAGGTAACACTCACAGTTTTCTCTTTCATTCTTAAACCTCCTTAAAAACCTTCACGGCGCATTTTTCGCCCAAATCATTCGCGGTTTGCCTCGGTGTCCCTTCTCTGCTCTTGCAATGTTCTGTGGAGACGTTCCACGATTCGATCATTTATGTAGCCTTTGTGAGGTCGGAAACCGCCTGCAAACGCTTCGGGAACGTGAAGAAGCTCATGGATGATTGTTTTCTCCTTTTCCACTTGGCTTAGCCTGTCAAATCGTTCCGAGATAACCTCAATCGTGTAAGACGGTGGAAGATTAAGAGCCTCCTGCCAGATTTTGCCCAAGCCGTATATGCGGGCGATGGTACGTTCGGAGGTCGATCCCGTGCTTCTGAAGCAGAACAGAAATTGTGGAACCACGTGGAAGAGACCGAGCTTGTCAACGATTTCGTCAGCAAGCTTCTTGACGTCAGGAGCCTCAACGTATCTTATCGGCATGAACAACAACACGTCCGTTACTCACAAGGCCTAAGCTGTAGGCGCAGTTTGCTGCCTAAGGGTTTTCACTGTGAACGTGGTTACTTTTTTCTTTTGGGTTCTGGTGGGAGTTCAGGTTCACCTGAGCCGAGCAGAATTCTGAGGGATTTGACTTCTTCCCTTAACATGCCTACTTCGTTTTCCAACGCCTTAGCCTTGGAATCAGCCATCTTCTTGAGTTCCTCAATTTCAAGCAGAAGGTTCCTGCGTTCAGTTTCTAGGCTCTTGAGCTTCTCCACCACGTTTTTGAAAGCGCTCATGAATTTCAGCACGCCTGCGTTGACATTCACTAATAGCCGATGCAGAACAATTTAAGATTTTTGTCAAGCCCTCATCACACGTAGTCAGAAGCTCTGGCCGTGTTCGTGAGGCTAATCCTATCTTATACTAAAAAGGATTCTCTGAGAATTGTGTGCTTGTGTTATAAAAAATAAGGCGAAGTGTTCGCCATTGGGTTCTTCTGTTGACAGTGTTTTCTCTTATCTCGTCAACGTTATTTCCATCGTGGAAACCATTCTCGATCTGTTTTCGCCTTCTCTGGCTGGCATCTCTTCTGTGGCTATGGAAATCTTGCCTACCTTCAGGTCCTTTAGGAAGCGGCTTCTTGTTATTTCCGCTACGTCAACGGCTGTCGTGATTGCTTGTCCACGTGCTTTGAGGGTTATCTCTTTGGCGTTCGATGACGATAGGCTTGTGATGATTGCCAGAACATAGCTCATTGCTGGTTTCCTTCCAATGAAAACAATTCCTGTATTTTCTGCCATTTTTTCTTCACTCCTTTTGTTGTTGATTGTCGCGTGTAACGTTGCTGTGTCTTTTCGGTCGTCAACACCAGAACGTTACCGCAAAACAGTTCACATCGTCCCTTATAAACGCAATGAAAGTGGGTTCTGTTGCTTTTAAGGGTGTTTGATCTCGGTGTTGCAGTTTCGGTGGCAAGATAGACTACAACCCATCACGGTTTTATTCGTTGGATGTAAGTTCAACTTTTTGTCCATCTACGTATATTTTGAACTTGGCTAGAAGAATATCCATCCCAAGCACAGATGGAGTAGACCTCAGGATTTTCTCTCTTTCCTCCCTAGTTGCATTAGAAGGAACGCATATTACCCTAAAACCGCTATCATAATTGATTTTGTATTCTTGTCGGTTACTCGACCTAAAAGTAAGAGTAGCGAGCCTATTTATCATCTTCGTCTTGAATAATCCACCGAAACCAATCGCTTCGCCTTTCGCTTCAGGGAGATCTGAGCAATCAATCCCCATGATCGTCGCTTCCTTCTCTGAAAGTGCAGAAAAAATGGAACCTGTATCAACCAGAAAATCAACCATTTTGCTTTTTTTATATGCTCGAACTTCAAAGAAAACTGGAATTATAGGTCGTTTCCCTACAACTGAACCTACGAATTTAAAAATTTTCACCCTATTATTGAGGTTTTTAGAAAAACATTGCGATTGGGTTTGATTGCATGTATTCAACTATTACTTTATTCGGATCACGGTTTCTAACAACAGCCAGTATTTCATCAAAAGTGCTGGCACTTTTCACAACTGTCTTGTTCTCTATTACGATCCAACGCTCATCATATTTCTTCTTCAAATTTTCATAATTTTCTTTAAACCACTCAATATTCTCTTTCGAATTCTTGAAGAGTTCTGCTTTTTCCATTTCTTTTCCCCATTGAATGCTTATTATATAGTATGCAATATGTCACTATATGTGTGCTATTGAAATCTTTTTCGGTCAAACGAAATATATTCTTTATGAATCTAAGCTTTAGTTCTACAATTTACATGTTTCACACCTCTCTTTATCAGATCAAGCCAATTATTCTCTTCTAGTATGTCTATTCCAGCTTTTTGTGCTGGCGTTTGACCTTTTAACGATTGGTGTGGCTTAACGAAGTTGTAGTATATTTGAAATCCCTTCGTTATCGGTGTATCTTCATTCTTCAGTCCTCTCATTGTCTTGTTTCTTTCTCTTACCGTTCCATTCAGTCGTTCAACAACATTGTTGTTTCTTGTTGCTCTGATTCCAGCAGAACAGACATGCTCTGTTCTTGGGTTTCTGAGAGTGAAGAACTCTTTGTTGAAAGCATCTTGATAGGATTGAAAAGCTATGTGGGTTGAAGAACTGATGTTGACCATTGAGGAGTTACAGAAGCTAACGAATCTTAACACCGAACTTTTGGAAACTCTCATTCAAACATATTCTTTCATTGAGGAATATACTGAAAAACATGGTGTGCCTTTCCCAACTGAAGATAGGTTTTTGTTCCTCATTCAGCAAACAAGGAGCATCATCCGAGAAATAAATGAAGAGGTAGCTTTAGCACAGAATTTGCAACACCGATTTAGAACACCGAAAGATTCAACAGAACCCCGATGGATATGTTTTAAATATTCCGTAGTTGAATATGAGAGCAGAAGTGTTAGGGTGATTGTATGTCGTTCTGCCCAAAGTGCGGTAACAAAGTCACTGAGGACATGGTTTTCTGCCCGAAATGCGGGGCCTCGCTGAAAGCCGAACAGCCAACTGCACAACCTGCACGTCCCCCGACGTATAGGCATGAGAAAGACGAGAAGAGTGAGAAAGGGGAGAAACGAGAGAAGTCAGAGAAACGTGAAAAACATGAGTACGCGTTTATAGGACCGTTGATTGGAGGCTTAATCCTAATATTCTTAGGGGCAATGGCCTATCTGTCCATAGCTAACGTAGTTCAGAGGAGAGTCTGGATAGCCCTATTCTTCATCCTCATCGGAATAGTGATAATTTTCGGCGCAATCTACGGGGCGATGCTGGCTTCGAGGAGACACCCCAAAACTTAGATTGACCAGCCGAAGAATAGTCTGTAAAGCCTGTGTTCCAGAAGCGTCAAAATGCTCTGCCTGCCGACCACGCGAAAATAGTTTTTTCCAGCTGCCTCTACAATATCTCCGATGTCATACCTTGGAAACATGCACGAAGACACTATCAGTCTGCCCCATTCGCCGCGTTGAAGTTCATGCAGCATTCTTGGTCCATGGCCGGTCTCAACTTCGAAGAAGTACTTGTCATAGTTCGGCGTAACGTACGGCAGGTCGTCTAGCTGCTGTGCGAAGACTCCTTCGGTTGCGCTGTAGATTTCGACCACGGGCACTTCGCCGAAGTATTTCCTGAGCACTGGTGCATATCGGAACTGAATCTTTCGGACGCTCGTGCAGAATAGAGCTCTGAATTTCCAGAGTTCTTTAGGTTTCTTTCCATGCTTTCGACTAACGTATTTTGCGAAGGCCAGGATGACTGGTGTAACGCCCATCGCGGCTGTCACGTTCTCGCCTGTTGCCTTCTGATAGGCCAATTCGAACCTTTTTTCCCAGTCTCCTTTGCTGATTCCCGGGCCTAGAGCGTCTATTTCCTCTTGTTTGGGCAGCAAGCTTATCTCGTTGAGCATAGGGTTGAGTCTTGCGTAGGTCCCAGAACTGTAGCCATAGCTTACTGTTCGGCCGCCGATGGTCGTCGTGTGAACGTTCGAGGGGAAGTTCAGGTTCAATATTCTTCCTGCCAAGAGCGAGAAATCCCTTCTTCTCAGCGCGTAGTTTATGAGCCCTCTAGACCCGCATGCAAGTATCTGTTCGATGTGGGTCTTTGTAGCGGGCAACACTTTCGCTGGGCCCGTTGATCCCCTCGTCATGACCCAGCATAGCAGGGGTTCGGGGAGAATCGCGTCGTAGTTGCCTGCGCTGACCTCAGCCAGGTATGGCCTGAGTTTTTCGTAGTCTATGATGGGGAAGTTTGCTCTGAACCCGGCAACGTCATTAACCTCAGAGACATGATGATCTTTCCCATATGCTGTCTTGGCGTATTCTTTGGTTAAGTCTGTGAGAATTCGGTCTTGAAAATCGTGAGCGTTCTTCAAGGAATCGTACCATGAGCCTATCATGGGTTGAAAGATGTCGAAACTGCTTTCCCCGTGGAACATTTGAGTTCTACAGCAGAAACATGGCTTATTTGTGTTGCTCCTGAAGGATACTGTAAACTTATTGGACATGGCAAATTATTAACATTTCCTAGATGGATTCTGTTCGATTAAGGTACATGCATTACACTATGCGTTTTATTGTGGTGACGAGAAAGAGAAAAGATATAGCTAACTATGAGTTACATCTGTGATATGAACAAAGTCATTGCTTTTGACTCAAAGGATTTCAAACGATCAAATGCAGCTGGCGAGCTAAAGTGGTTCACTCCATTAGGTTGTGGAGTGGCCATTTCAAATCAAGAGAGTTTCGCCAAGCAATATGCTGAAAGCTTGAAAGGACTTGCAAAAGATTTTGGAATTACGCAAATGTCTGGTTGTTTTTCATCTGCTGAATATTTTCAGGAAATTGGTCCAGCGAAAGTATGTGCCCTCAGTGAGAAATTACTAAACTCAGTGCAGAAGTTTATTGATTCAGTTTATTTCACTTTCATAGTTCTTCCTTCAGCAAAAATCCCAAAGGTGCCAGTTGGTGGGTACAGAGGACCCACAAAAGAGATAGAAACATTCGATTTTCTTAGGCAAGTATCTGGTTATTTCTCATATATTACCGCATGGCACTATCTTGGCATCGAAAGTCGGGAAAATGAAACCATAGTCGTCGATGGATTCAATGGAAAGAGAACTCCTGCTTGGGATGACCTTTTGGCTCGATGCGTGCCAAAAATCTATCAGCATGGTGATGAATGTAATCCATTTATTGCTACTGCAGACATTATAGCTTTTCTTTCAGACAAGAAACTGTGGGATGGCTACCTGAAATTGACACCAGAAAATCTGGTAGAAGTTTGGAAAGGGTATACCTTCAACGTAGAAACACCGCATTTCTTAGACGATAAGATACTTTCTAAGGTAAAATGGTACACTGATGATCACATAGATTTGACTGAATTTTACGCACGACCAATGATTTTCTTAAAGGCCGATGGCTACAAAGTTGACGACTTAAAAAAGTTGAATGTTTACCCAGATGCTACCATTTTGGCAAGACAGTTAAATGGCTGTGTGCAGGGTTTTGACAAAGAATCGGATTCGTCAAAGGTAAAGAATGGTGATATATTCGTTTATGCAGGCGAAGATTCTAAGAAATTGGCAACGACTCTCCAAGACATGTACAAAATCGCAATATTGCCTTTCAAAGAATTAAAGGATAAAATAGAAACTCCATGAACATTCATTATTACGGTACGATGACGGATGATGCCGATGTGGAACCATTCGCAATAATGCGATACTCGTACGCATATTTAAGATTTGTGTCCTGTTCGTAAGCGACCTAAATGTGTCTCACACTTGTTGCATGTCTGTTGCACGCATGTCTCACGGCTATAAGACAACCGTAATACAACAATTGTGGAAGAAATTCAAGAGAGAGGCTTTGCCCTTTAGACCAAAAAGCCCTTCTGGTTAACATGGACAAACCCCAGTCCATGCAGGACCCTAAGAGTTAACAGAACCCCCCTGAAAACAGCCTCTTACCGATGTGCCTGAGGGATTGTCATGAGCCGTATCCAAGCATCCTCGTTGAGATTATCAGAAAAGTGAAGGTAGGGTCTGAGGATGCGTTCAGGTTGACGATCGCTATGGCTCTTTCAGTTTGTCTTTTATCCATTTGATGAAGGTTTCAGCATAGATGCTGTTGCTGTATTTCTCGCATGGGTAGCTTCTGCAGTCGGAGCATGTGGCTGTTCTCGTGTCTTTGGCGCAGAGAGCAATGTCACAGAACACTCTTCCTTCGGCGTGCGCTTTTTCACTTGCCTTTGGGCATCCTAGGCACTTTCCCTTTTTGTGCACGATGCAGTTGCCGCAGTAATAGTTGCATGGTGATAGCAGATTTGGGTCCATGTGCTTTCCCACTTGTTAGTTACATGGTCTTCTTGCTTTTATCGGTTGAACCATCATCTGACTAACGCGAGATAAACATTGTGTGCGTGATGCGGCTTCCACCCGCGTGTGTTGAGGAATCCGTGCATAGTTCACTGGCCTTTGGATAGTTCACTTGGCGGCCAACATAGTTGCTCATTGCGGAAGGTACTAGCAAGACCTCTAAGCTGGACCGCGTACGCATAGTACAACTATTGCGGAAAAAGTGTCGTGAACTATACTACTGCCTACCCCAACATGGAGTCACACACGTCCGGCATGCCCTGACTGCACAGGGCCAAACGCACCTAGGACTGGGAATCAGCACCCTCTGAAACCCAATAGCTTCTTCTC
Source organism: Candidatus Bathyarchaeota archaeon (assembly GCA_963705345.1). GTDB lineage: Archaea > Thermoproteota > Bathyarchaeia > Bathyarchaeales > Bathycorpusculaceae > DASPTR01. The sequence goes on along the minus strand of OY970072.1, from coordinate 1,933,397 downwards.
GCACCTTTACCAGCGAGAACCTGCTCCTTCTTGAAAATTGGAGCCTCCTTCTTGTACCTCTCCACAGCCTCCTCCAACACCGAGAAGACGCTTGCACGATGGGAACCCGCAACCAGCACATAGACAAGATCCTCTCCAACATCAAATTCGCCCAGCAAATGATGAATCTGAACATCCACAATGTCAGGCTTCTTTCGCAAGTCGTCGCAGATGCTCATCAGCACTTCGTTTGCCTTCTCCTCATACGCTTCCAACGTCAACTTCCGAACCTGCTCACCCTTAGCAGTCTCCCCGCGCACCACACCTACAAACACCGCGATCGCGCCGGCCTTCTCGAAATCAGCCCTGCCTCGTATGTTTTTCAGGCCGTCCGCAAGTGAAAACGTCCCTTTTTCATGAACTCCCGCCTTGACTGACATGACAATCACCCTCAACATCGCCGTTCAACGAGCTCGTCACTGATTCTTAACCAGCATACTACTTAAACTGTTAAGCAGTCTGCTGAATTCCAGAAAACTCTCCTGTGCCTCCCTCAGCGTCACCTTTGAGAACCTCACCGAACAGCCTGGTCCAGCTTGGCCAAGCATCGAAACGTCCGGCGTAATAACCACCGCTATCTTCGGATAACCGCCTGTCGTTTGAGCGTCCCGCATCAATATGATCGGCTTCCCATCCCTGGGAACCTGAACAGCCCCTGGCAACAGCGCATCTGAAACGATATCCGCTTTGCCTTTGTGCTCGATTTTTGGGCCTTCAAGGCGATATCCCATGCGGTCAGCTTCCGCTGAGACCCTGAATGGTGCGGAAAGAAACGTGTCGACTCCAGTCTCAGTGAACATATCGGCCTGCGGACCCAAAATCACACGCGCTTCAACACAATCGGCCAACTGCGGCACCAGCGCTTCGGGCATTGAATATGCAAAGCTGAGCGGCGAAACATCAAAACCTTCAATCACGTCGCCATCTCTGAGCTTTCCACCGTCTAATCCACCAAACCCACCGCGAATATACGTAGACCGGCTTCCAAGCACCAACGGAGTACTCACTCCCCCTCTTACCGAAAGACAAGCTCGGCAACCATCTTGCATATTCCCAAAAGACACCACGTCACCCTTCTTCACATTCAAAGTATACCACATGGGAACAATCTTTCCATCAATCTTCGGAGAACAGCCTCCGCCAGTCACGGCGATCTGGGTTTCTGCCAAGGCTTCAAGTTCCGGGCCGATAAGGGTCGTTTCAAGACAAGCATCATCAGGCCTGTTGCCTACCAGAAGGTTGGCCGCGATCAGCGAAAACTGATCCATCGCCCCGGAAACCGGCACTCCATACCTGAGAAGGCCAACTCTGCCCAAGTCTTGGACCGTCGTAGACAGTCCAGGCTTGGTGACATGGAAGAGCCTCAACTGCTTCCTACCTCCCGAGTAGCATCTTGTACTCAGCTTCCAAAATGGGCTTAAACTTGACAGTGTCGCCAGAATTGAGAGGCGTCGGCGGCTGTTGCCACGGGTCAAAAAGCCTGATTGGCGTTCTGCCTATTATCTGCCACCCGCCAGGAGCCTCGCATGGGTAAATGCCCGTTTGCTTTTCTGCTATGCCAACTGAGCCTGCTGACACCTTCAGGCGTGGCGTCTCAAGACGCGGCGTTGCGATTTCATCAGCAACCTCTCCCAAATAGGGAAAACCGGCGACGAACCCAATCATGTAAACCCTGTACTCTCTTTCAGAATGCAACCTGACTACTTGTTCTTCAGTCAACCCGTGAAACTGTGCAACGTGCCCGAGGTCAGGCCCATACTCTCCTCCGTAGACGACAGGGACAACCACTTTTCTGCCCTCCATTTTCACATGAGAATCTTTGAGGTTTTCTTCAAGGTCTCTAACGCGAAAAACAAGCTGTTCATAACTTATCTTCAGAGGATCGTAGCGAACCAGCAGCGATCTGTAGGTTGGCACGAGCTCCTCGACTCCTCGGATTTCTGCCTTCAAGATTGCACTGTCTAAAGCGACAACCCTGCGGTTTATCTCCAAGCTTATCGTATCGCCAAACTCGACAACAAGGGCGGCGTCGCCGAAGGGCAAGTACCGTGCGGGCATATGCATGTTATTTTTCATGATGGGAACCCAAAATCCAGCTAAATGAAGCTGCCTACAGGCTCAACCTTAACGCCCGCCTTCATCAATCCCCTGTTTAGGATCTCTGCCAGTTTTACGGCGCCAGGAGTGTCGCCATGTACACATATCGTGTGCACCGTGCCTAGCCTCAGCACTTCGCCGTTGAAGGCTTGAACGGTTCCCTCTTTTACGGTTGTGACGGCTCTCTGCAGCACCTTTCGCGGGTCATGGATGATCGCGCCTTTCTGGCTTCTTGAAACAAGGCTTCCGTCCAGATTATAGGCCCTGTCAGCGAAGAACTCCCATGCAACGCGCAACTTGGTCTTTGCGGCGATCTTGGCCAATGCAGATCTGGGCTGGGCAAAAACTATCAGATCATCGCTGAGCTCTTGAACAGCCTTCACTATTGCCCTGGACAGTTTTTCCTCTTTAGCTGCCATGTTGTAGAGGGCCCCGTGCGGCTTCACATGCTGAAGGCTCAAGCCTGCTGCCTTCGCGAACCCCTGAATCGCGCTAACCTGATAAAGCGTGTAATTCTCAGCTTCCTCTGATGTAAGCTGCATTTCTCTTCTCCCGAAACCGACCAGGTCAGGAAAGCCTGGATGTGCTCCAACTGCAACTCTATGCTTTTTGGCAAGCGTGATAGTTTGGGCTATTGTCATCGGGTCTCCCGCGTGGAATCCGCATGCGATGTTTGCGGATGTTATGTGTGACATTATTTCTGCGTCGTTTCCGATTTTGAACGCTCCATAGCTTTCGCCCAGATCGCAGTTTATGTCAATTTTCGCTTTCAATACCGCTTCCTCGTTGACAATGGGTCTAGGCGGAAATGTATTTTCTCATGTCTTCCGGTGCGGCTGACGGAACCGGCAAATCCTTCATGGTGACTAAGCCGGCTTGCGCATTAATCACTTTTGGAATTGAGTTGACAACCATCGCTATTGTGCCCAAGTCGCCGTGCACGCATGGCTGGATCCTCTGATTCACGTTTGGAACACCTTGAATCTTGACTGCATCAAATTCCTCTTCAGCGCCTATGTAAGCTTGGAAATCTAGGACTATGACTTCCTTTCCTTTCACTATGCCCTTTGCCTTCTGCCTCAGTCCAGCCGCATTTCCAGCCTTGACTTTTACGCCTTTGCTTTCAACAGCCTTCTTGGCTATTACTGGCTCAACACGTTCGACTACTACTCTGTCAAGTTTCCATGCTAGGGCATCAGCAACCATGCTGATAGACTGTTCGAGCCCTACGTGCCCAGTGATCTGTTTGTTTTCGATTCTCTTCTTGAATTCTTCAGTGGTCAAGCCTGCGCCGATTTTCTTCTGGAATGGTAAGCGTCTAGTGGCAGCATTCATGACTCTTGTTGCTTCGATCTTCTCTATTCTTTGGCAAGGTGCTGTAAGTGCGATCACAAGCGTGTCCATCAGGAAACCTGGGTTTATGCCCGTGCCCAAGACCGTGACATCATGCTTCTTCGCAAGTTGGTCAAGTTTTTCCGCAAGTTTCCGATTGGCAACGTGTGGATATGATAGTTCTTCGCATGTTGAGACAACGTTTACTCCATTCTTCACTATTGTGGCTATTTGTGAGTACGTGTCCTTGAGGAAAGATGAGGTCGCATGGATAGCCACGTCTGGTCTCGCTTGCCTAAGAAGCAAGTCCGCATTAGCTGAGACTTCTATGCCAAGCTCTCTTTCCAAGCCCAAGACTTTGCCCAGATCCTTGCCCTGCTTGTCCTTGGCCGTGTCGACTGCTCCTACGATTTCTACTCCTTCCTTTTCAAGCAGAAATTTTGCGATCAGCGTGCCGACAGCGCCTACTCCGTAGAGGACGATTTTGACTTTTTTCATGTGAATACCACTCACCTTTCATGTTGTATTGTGCTTTCACTTTATAAAAAGAAGTGTGCTGCTAGGTCGAGCTTTGAGTTCTGAGGCGAAACCTTTACGTTTGTAAACTTTTATATTCGAGACTCTTCCAGTATTAAAGAAGGCTCAGAGCTTGTCAACCTCGAGGACCATCGTTTCCAAGGACATCCTTGAACAGCTTCTAGACGCTGAAAAACTCAAATATTGCTACGAGTGCGGTATCTGCACGGGCAGCTGTCCAATGGCGGAAATGTTGGGAAGCCAATACAATCCGAGAAGTCTTCTGCAAAGCATTCTCTTAGACCCGGACAACACGTTATCTTCAGATGAGCTTTGGCTCTGCGCATGGTGCTACCGCTGCTACAAACGTTGCAATCAAGCCATAAAATTGCCTGAGATATTTCTCTCCATGCGGAAAATCGCCCTAGAGCACGGAGGTAGTCGCTCGTCAGAAAGAGCTCTTCAAAAAATAGCAGAGAATATCCCTCTTCCCCTGACAACAACGCTTGCCTGTTTTCATCCCGAACGAGCAGGCCTTGAACAAGAGAAAACACTTGAGAGAATCTGGCAGTTGTACGATGAACATCTGAAGAGCGAAAAGGCGAAGAGGGCACAAGAGGTGCATGAAGAGAGAATCGCAATCATAGGCTCTGGACCAGCTGGTCTCACAGTCGCGTATGAACTGAGCCGAAAAGGATACGGTGTTACAGTCTTTGAGTCACTTCCAGAAGCCGGTGGCATGCTTAGAAAATGTATACCGAATTTTCGTCTGCCAAAGCGATTTCTGGAAAAGGAAATTCAGTCAATAAAGGATCTGGGCGTGGAAATAAAGACAGGTGTAACCATTGGTCAAGATCTAAGCTTCACTGCGCTGTGGAGAGAAGGCTACAAGGCAGTTTTTATCGGTATAGGAGCTCACAAAGCCCAAAAACTGAAGGTTGAAGGGGCAGACCTGAAAGGAGTAGTCCACGCTTTAGACTTCTTGTGGAGTATTAATTCTGGGGAAAATGTGAAAATCGGCGAGAACATCGTCGTGATCGGCGGCGGGAACGTGGCGGTCGACGCTGCCAGATCTGTCTTAGCTGCAGGAAAGACTTCAGGATTAGGAGCGAAGAACGTGGCGATTCTTTATCGCAGATCAAGGGACGAAATGCCTGCAATTCCTTGGGAAGTCAAAGAGGCGGAAAACGAAGGTGTCAAAATCGAGTTCTTAGTTTCACCAAAGAAAATCGTTGGGGAGAACGGGAGAGTCTGCGCCATCGAGTGCGTCCGAATGGAACTCGGCGAACCCGACGAGAGTGGGAGAAGAAAGGCGATTCCGATAGAAGGTTCGGAGTTCAAGCGCGAAGCGGACATGGTGATTCTGGCAATCGGCGAAGGTCCAGACGTGGAGTTTTTGCCGAAAGAGGTCGAGTTAAACGATGATGGCACGGTTTGGACTGATCCAATAACCATGGAAACCAGCATGAAGGGCGTGTTCGCAGCGGGAGACGCTGTTACTGGACCTGCTACAATCATTGAGGCAATTTGTGCAGGAGAGCGAGCCGTAGCGTCTATTGAAAACTATCTAACATCGTCAAAAGGGTGATCCGATGGCGGAGAAGAAGGAACCGGAAACAAAGCTAAGCGCAGAAGAACCTCGAATCGGAGTTTACGTTTGCCATTGCGGGTTGAACATTGCCGGCTCCGTGGATTGTGAAGATGTTGCAAAATTCGCCGCGAGGCTTCCGCATGTTGTCCTAGCTCAGGATAACCGTTATGCGTGTTCAGATCAGGGACAAGAGGGAATAAAGAAGGACATCAAGGAACATAAGCTCAACCGAGTGGTAGTCGCCTCATGCTCACCGCGTCTACATGAGCCCACGTTCAGAAAAGCATGCGAAGACGCGGGCTTGAACAAATACCTCTTTGAGATGGCAAACATTCGTGAGCACTGCAGTTGGGTTCACTTGTATGATCGAAAATCAGCCACGGAAAAAGCTAAAGACCTTGTGAAAATGGCCGTGGCTAAGGTTGCTCTGCTTGAGCCCGCGGAAGAGATTGAGGTGCCGATAAACCGGAGGGCACTGATAATTGGCGGTGGCGTTGCAGGCATCCAAGCATCCCTTGACCTTGCTGACACGGGCTACAAAGTGTTTCTGGTTGAGAAGGAACCCAGTATTGGCGGAATGATGGCGCGGATAGACAAGACTTTTCCGACGATGGACTGTTCCATCTGCATTCTTGCTCCTAAAATGTCTGACGTTGGGCATCATCCTAACATTGAGCTCTTGGCCAACAGCGAAGTTGCCGAGGTTAAAGGGTACATCGGGAACTTTCATGTTAAAGTGCTGAAGAAGCCACGGTACGTCACGAAAGACTGTTCTGCCTGCGGAGAATGTACGGAAGTCTGTCCTATAGTTGCTCCTAACGAGTTTGACGTCGGCCTAGCATCAAGACATGCCATCTACTCGCCGTTTGCTCAGGCTGTTCCCGCCACGTACGTAATCGACATGAACTTGTGCCTTAACAAAAACGGCGTTGTTGTCTGCGACAAGTGCATGAAGGCATGTGAAAGAAAAGCAATAGTGTATGAGATGAAGCCCGAAACCATGGAACTTGAAGTAGGCACGATAATAGTGGCTACGGGCGCAGATGTTTTTGACCCGTCAATACTGCCGAATTACGGGTATGGCAGATTTCCAAACGTGATCACATCGCTAGAGTTTGAGAGGCTCATCAATGCAGGAGGCCCGTCAGGCGGCCATTTGATAAGACTCAGTGACAAGCAGGTTCCTAATCGCGTGGCTTTCGTCCAATGTGTGGGCTCTCGAACTGACAAGAATGGGAGGCTTTACTGCAGCAATGTTTGCTGCATGAACACCATCAAGGATAGCCTGCTGATCAAGGAGCACTGGCCTGACACTGAAATATACGTTTTCTACGTGGACATAAGAGCCTGCGGAAAAGGCTTCGAAGACCTGTACAAACGAGCCAGAAAAGCCGGGGTTAAATTCATTCGGGGGCTTCCGTCTGAGATAAAAGAAGACAAGAGAACCCGCAACCTGTGGCTTATGGGCGAGAACACCCTTCAGAAAGAGCTTTACAAGATCAACGTTGACATGGCAATTCTGTCTGTGGGCCTTGAATCAAGAAAAGACAGCGAAGCAATACAGCGTTTACTGACGCTCTCAAGAAACCAGGACGGATTCTTCTTAGAGGCTCATCCGAAACTGAGACCAGTAGACGCCGCCACGGGCGGAGTGTTCTTCGCAGGCTGTGCCGAGTCACCGAAAGACATCAAGGACAGCGTGACGCAGGCAAGCGCCGCTGCGGCCCGCGCTGGCATTCTGATGGCGAAGGGAAAAGTGACTGTCGAGGCCATCACGCCTATTATCTATCCTGAAAAGTGCAAGGCTTGCGGGCTATGCATAAAAGTCTGCCCATACAATGCCATAACCTTGAACAAAGACCTGAAACAGATCAGCATCATAGAGGCTGCATGCGGCGGATGTGGCACGTGTGCGGCAGAGTGTCCTTTTGGCGCTTTGACTCAGAGTCACTTCACTGACGAGCAGATCACAGCGCAAATAGACGCATTGACAGAGCACGATGCGGACAAGAAGATCGTAGCTTTCTGCTGTAACTGGTGTTCATATGCAGGTGCTGATTTTGCAGGAGTCAGTAGAATGCAATATCCACCTAACGTGCGTATAATTCGGACCATGTGTTCGGGACGTGTTGCTCCAAAATTTGTTGAAAGGGCATTTGCAAGAGGGGCCGCAGTCGTTATGGTGACTGGCTGTCATCTTGGAGACTGCCATTACATAAATGCTAACTATCAGACTCAGAAGCGTGTGGAACGACTGTGGGAAAAGATGGAGCAGAGTGGATTGAACAAGGAGAGGCTGCAGCTGCTTTGGGCTTCAGCGGCCGAAGGAGAAAGGTTTGCTTCGAAAGTGCGTGAAATGAAGACCATAGTTGAAGCCGTCGCACCCGAGGAGATAGAAAAGGCTAAAAAGGTATTTGAAAAGGCTCTGGCGGATGATTGAGTATGCCCGAAAGGATTAGGCATGCAGCCCTTGACAGCAAGGATTTGAAGCATCCGAAGGCAGAAATTCACTTGATCAAAGATCAATGCAAAGGTTGCGATTACTGCATGGAGTTCTGTCCCAAGAAGGTTTTCGAAGAGTCAGACGAGATAAACGCGAGAGGGGTACATCCTCCGAGGATCGTGGATGAAAGTAAATGTATTCTGTGCTGCTTTTGCACGGCAGTTTGTCCAGATTTTGCTATTTACGTAGTTGAAAAACAACCTGACGAGGAGGGTAAGACATGACGGGAAAAAGAGCCTTACTTACTGGTGCCCACTTCTTGAACGGCGACGTCGCATGTGCAGAAGGCGCAATCGCTGCCGGGTGCAGGTTCTTTGCAGGCTATCCAATTACGCCAGCGACGGAAATTGCTGAACACTTGTCCCAGAGGATGCCTGAGTTCGGGGGAATCTATGTTCAAATGGAAGACGAAATCGCTTCAATGGCCGCTGTGATCGGTGCCTCCTACGCTGGTCTGAAGGCAATGACAGCAACTTCGGGGCCTGGCTTCAGCCTAATGCAAGAAAATATCGGGTTAGCCGTGATGACTGAGGCACCATGCGTCGTCGTCGACATAATGCGTGGGGGCCCCAGCACTGGGCAGCCTACTCTTCCTGGACAACAGGATGTTATGCAGGCGAAGTGGGGTTCTCATGGAGACTATGGCATCATAGCTTTGTCGCCCTCTTCCGTTCAGGAAATGTTTGATTTGACTATTGAAGCCTTCAACCTGTCTGAGACTTACAGGGTTCCAACGTTGTTAATGGGCGACGAGATCGTTGCTCACATGTGGGAGAAAGTGGTGATACCATCTGCTGAGGGAATAAGAACGGTAAATCGCAAGAAGCCCAACGTCCCACGTGATAAGTACATGCCCTTCATGCCTGATGATGATTTAGTCCCGCCCATGGCCTGCTTTGGAGAAGGATATCGTTTTCATGCCACTGGGCTGACGCATAATGAGCAAGGGTACCCGCAGACGTCAAGCTCAGAAGTACAATCGAGACTTGTGAGGCGGTTATGCCAGAAAATAAGCCAGAACGAGGATAAAATCGTGAGAGTCGAAAGGGTCATGCTGGAAGACGCTGACGTTGCTGTCGTAGCGTACGGAATTGTTGCCCGCGCTGCGCTGAGTGCCGTAAGGAAAGCTAGAGCCTCTGGCATAAAAGCTGGGCTGCTACGTTTGATCACTTTGTGGCCCTTTCCAGAAAAGCAAGTGGCTGAAATAGCCAGCCGCGCGAAGGCCATTGTTATGCCAGAAATGAATTGCGGGCAGTTGGTGAGAGAGGTTGAAAGAGCAGCCAAGGAGACGCCTGTGGCTTTTCTTTCAAAGCTTGGGGAAGACCCGCATACTCCTATGGAGATTCTTGAAGTCATAAGGAGGAATTGCTGATGGTTGAGGCAATGATGGAACATCCGTTCTTGAAATATTTGAGGTCAGCCATGATCCCGCATATCTGGTGTCCAGGCTGCGGCAACGGCATCGTGCTCAACTGTTTTGTCCACGCTTTGGACGAGCTGCAGACGGATCTGGACAAGCTTGTCGTCGTGTCTGGCATAGGCTGCATTGGTCGAACGGCCGGTTACACGAACACTGATTCATTTCACACCACGCATGGCCGCGCGTTGGCTTTCGCGTCAGGAGTGAAATTGGCGAACCCGGAATTGCAAGTTGTGGTCGTCAGCGGGGACGGTGATCTTTTCGCGATCGGAGGGAACCACTTTATTCATGCTGCACGAAGAAACATGGGAATTAAGGTGATTTGTGTAAACAATTTCAACTACGGCATGACCGGCGGACAACAAGGTCCTACGACGCCGCTTGAAGCGTTCACAACCACCAGTCCTTATGGGAATATTGAGCATCCGTTTAACTTGGTTCACTTGGCAGCCGCGTCTGGCGCAGTATACGTAGCTCGTTGGACCACACTACATGTGCGCAGGCTAACTCAGTCTATTAAGAAAGTCCTGCAGAAAGAGGGGTTCTGCTTTATCGAAGTTGTTTCTCCCTGTCCTGAAATCTTCGGCCGATACAACAAGATGCGTTCAGGGCTTGAGATGATGGAATGGTTCAAGAAGGCTTCCTCAGTTGAGAGCTTTTCAGATCCTGCCAAGGCCGAGATCACGCTTGACCGCATTGTCGTGGGCGAGTTTGTGGATGTGGAGAAGCTGAGTTATGAGAAGTTGCTTCATGAAAAGATTTCTCAGATTAATGAGAAAGCATTGGAGCAGGTGGGCTGACAGTTGAGGCTTGAGATTAGGTTTGCCGGATTTGGCGGTCAAGGCATAATTAAATCTGGGATAATTACTGCAGCGGCCGCATCTATCTACAGTGGGAAGAATGCTGTTCAAACTCAATCGTACGGTCCCGAGTCAAGGGGTGGTGCGTGTAAGTCTGAAGTGGTGATTTCAGAAGAGGAAATTGACTTTCCGAAGGTAGTTGAACCTGACATATTGGTCGTGATGTCTCAACATGCCTACAACGATTATGTTGATGACGTGAAAAGCGGTGGAACAGTAATTCTCGATCCCGACATGGTTCCCCGAGAAAAAGAGTTGAAGAAGGTCAAGGTCTTCCGTGTTCCAGCCACTAAGATTGCTGAAGAACTCGGAAGAAGAATAGTTGCTAACATCGTCATGTTAGGCGCATTTGTGGCGATTACAAACGCGTTAGACGAGAATGCCCTCAAAGAATCAGTTAAAGCCAACATCCCAAGGGGAACTGAAGAACTGAACTTTACGGCTTTCCAAAAAGGGTTTGACTGCGGAAAGAATCTCTTGAAAGTCTAGGCTTCCTCAGCGGGCTGTGGGACTGCTGGTTGTTTTGATTGGGCTACTTGTTTCACGAGTTTTGACTTTCTGATGCCTACGTGCCGCAGCGGGGCTATCTTCTTTGCTTCATTGTATATGTCTGATGCTATCTTGCCCAGCACCATCTCTTGAGCGAACTGATCTATCGTGAGTATTGCAGATTTTTCCTTGATGATCTTGGTCATTATCATACGCATGGCCTTTTCCTGCGACGTCTTGACTCTGGACAACGTGAAAGCTGAAACTGCCACACGCAGGTTGTATCCGTCCTTAGTGATCACGTTGAACAGGCCATCCACCTTTGTTGTTCTTCTTCTCACAAGGCTGCGCAGATAGTCTCGCGAGTATTCATGACCCTTGAAGATCGTATGCGCAGTCTTGCCGTCAACTTCGTTTATTTGGAAATACATTTTCAAGTATTGATGAGCAAAGTCGCCCGTAACGTCATAGAGCGTCGCGTCAATGGTTCTGCCAATTAGTTTTTCTGTTTCGGCGGCTGGCACTGAGCCCAATTCGGTGTTTCCGAAGTATGGTGGTGCTGTTACCATGTACCAGGTCTTGCTTCGCCATTTGTCCCTTACTTTCTTTGTTTTTGAAGACAAACTTATCCTCCGAGTGTAGCTTGTTGATTCGCATCATAGTATTAAAAGTTTTATTGTTTCGGCTTTACTTTCTCTATGCCACCCATGTACTCTCTTAGGGCTTCCGGCACGATCACTGAGCCGTCGTCTTGTTGGTAGTTTTCAAGTATTGCCACAATAGTTCTGCCAGTAGCTATGGCTGTTGAGTTGAGCGTGTGCACGAAACCTTTTGGTGGCCCCCCTTCTTTCTCTCGGTATTTTATTTTGAGGCGTCTGGCTTGATAGTCAGTGCAGTTGCTGCATGAGACTATCTCGCGATAGGCATTCTGCGCCGGCATCCATGCTTCCATGTCATATTTCTTGGCCGCGACTGTGCCAATGTCGCCTGTGCAAACGTTGACAACACGATAGGGAAGCCCCAGTTTTTGGATGAGTTCTTCGGCGTTGCACAAAAGCTGCTCATGTATCTTCCATGAGTCTTCGGGTTTGCAGAACACGAATTGCTCTATCTTGTTGAATTGATGCGTTCGGAATATTCCCCGCGTGTCTTTTCCATGTGCTCCTGCTTCTTTTCTGAAATTTGTGCTTATGCCCGCCATCTTAAGCGGCAAGTTTTCGGCTTTGAGGGTTTCATTCATGAACATTGCTGCCATGGGATGTTCTGATGTTGCGATTAGGTATAGGTCCTCATTTTCAACCTTGTACAGTACATCTTCGAAGTCGCTCAGAGCCACGACGCCTTCGTAGGGTTCACGCCTCATTAAGAATGGTGGCTCTATTGGCATGTAGCCTTTTCTTAACATTTCTCTCAGCGCGAAGCTCCTTAGTGCCAAGTCGAGTAGAACGCCTTCTCTTTTCAAGTAGAAGAATCTGGCCCCTGCGATCTTTCCGGCCCTCTCAATGTCGATTATGTCCAAGCCCAAGCCTATTTCTATGTGCCCTTTAGGTGGAAAAGCAAACTTGGGAAGTTTTCCCCACGATTTCGTTTGAACGTTGTCGTTTTCGTCTTTGCCTGTGGGGACGGATTCGTGCAGCAGGTTTGGAAGGTGCATGAGACAATGCTGTATTTCCTGTTCTTTTTCAGCTACTTGCTTCTCCAACGCGGTGATTTCAGTGTCAATTGCTCTTCCCTTTTGAATTTCGTTGTTTGCGTCGTTTCCCTTCTTTTTTAAGGCGGCAATGTCTGCCGTTATCTGTCTTCTTTCATGGCGGAGCTCATTGAGCCTTGTTAGGTTCTCCCGCCACCTTTGGTCATGCTCAACAAGTTGATCGAGCATGCGTAGGTTCTCAGGGTCTCCCCTCTTCTGCAAATTGGTTCTCACGAATTCCGGGTTCTCGCGGATCAGTTTGATGTCGAGCATTTATTCCACTTGCAACTTTGCCCACGATTTAGGCTAGCTTTCTAACTCTAGCCTTAAGTAAACTATTTAACCTTGCGATAAAGTCGTCAACTGATGGGGCCACATTTCGCGGATTTTCCTCATTTTTCCTTGACCGGCTTCAAGGCCTGTTTCGACGCGCGTGCTGTTGTCTGCACTGTTTTCTCTGCGATGGAGGCGGAGAAAAGCAGATCATCAATCGTTGCAATAAACGTAGACAGTTTTTCCTTACACTCTATTCTGGTAACGACCTTCTGTTCTTTGCAGACTGTCTTGACTGTCAAACCATGGGGTGTCTTCGCGTTGTCAGGCGAGACAGCTCTTGCAACGGCCTTTGCTATGGCTGAATCTTCATAGTCTAGAACTATTTCAGCTTCCAATTTTCTCGCCTTTCAACCGTCGCCCGACGAGTTCATTAACTATGCCGATGAACGCGTTAATCTTCTCCAGCGGGACCTGTGCTCCTGCGGCGATGTTATGTCCTCCGCCTTTTCCTTCGCATTTTTCGGCTGCAGCCTGCATGATATCCCCTAGATTGATGCCTCTTGCTACGACAGCATCCACCGTGCGCGCGCTGATCTTGGCCAATCCTTGGTCTTCAACGTTAGCGTATGCGATCAGCGGCTTCTCGGGATTTGGCAAGCCGCCTGAAAGGATGGAACTTATTGCGCCCACAATCTTGTCATTGATGAAATTCTCTCCGTAAACAACGTAGATGTTCTCCATTTCCCGCATGCGCTCAGGCTTTTCCATCACCCAACCAAGATGCTTGTTAATGGCTCGCCTGTAATCTTCAAGCACCTTAACCGCTTCTTCAAAGGCAGAGCCTCTGTCACCCATGCATACTGTCACACCTAGGCTTGACCGATCCATACGGCCTGTCGCATTCAATAATACCGCAAATTCTCTAGCGTCTCGAAGCGGCGTCCAAGGCTCTTCATGATTCAGAACGTAGACATGTCCGATAAGATCACCTACGTCAAACCGCAAGCCCTTTGACAACAAATAATCCGCAAGGGCCGTGCATAATCGTCTTTTTTCGTCATCCGACAAATCTCTCAGAGCTCGCCACTTTTCGCCATTCCTCGGCTCGATGTTGAGGTTTTTTAGGAAAGCCAGACTGTTTCCTTCCTCTCCGCTGATGCCTGGGATGAATGGTGTGGTTGTGTTCGCCAGCATTCTGTGAATGGGCCGTGTCTCTCTGCCGAAGAAAATGAGGTCTTTTTCAACTGTCAAAATACCTTCTTTGACAGCTTCTTGGACAATCCTTTCGTTCATCCCTCCCAGCATTCTCTGGTCGTATTTATCCTGCAAATCGCCTAGAGCACCCACTACCGCTACGGGTGCTGAATCAACGTTCGCTTCGTCAATTGCCCTAGCCGCGAAATATGCCACTCCAGCTCCGCTAATGTCTCTAGCTCCGTCTATTCCATGCAAATGCGGGTTCACATGGACAAAATTGGGTGAATCCTGACCGACAACTTGATGATGATCCAAGATGACAATTTTGAAATCTGCAAGCTTCTCTCTTAACAAATCAGTGTAGCCGCTTCCTAAATCGCTGAAAACTATCAACTGCGGCTTGTCTGAAAGGACCTCAAAGATCTTCTCTTCAATCCATTGGGTTATTCGGATGCGGAACCTCGCGTCAAGTCTGAGCAGGGCCTTTCCGATGATGCCGGCTGCGGCAATCCCATCAGCATCCAAATGTGAAAACACATGGATCAGGCCGTCGTCTTCGACTGTTTCAACAATTGCTTTTGCTGCTAGCTTTGCTGAATCCAAGAAGCCTGCAATCTGACTTTCGCTTGTTTCCATGGCGGTCACACTAAGCTAGTAGACAGATTATTTAACATTTAAACCTGATATTGAAACGAAAAGCCTTCTACGACAAAAGCGACTAGACAACAGAGGCTATTTTCGCTTCGTACTTCCAGTTTTTCGGCAGTACTTCTATACGCTTGTAGTATCTTGAAAGCTTGTGGATTTTTGCCTCAATGATTTGCAGTGCTCTCTTGTTGTGCACGTCAGTCCTGTTTTTCTCGTAGTGTGCGCCTAAACTTTCGGCCTTCTTCATCAAATTGGCCAAGTCCTCGGGGAATGTTGGCGCAAGCTGCGCGTCCTTGAGGATTTTTGTAACCGTTTTGCCTGTTATCGGCTTGACTAGAGGAATCGAATATTGATCCCGAAGGATCGTGCCAATGCGGCTTGTGGAGTTTCCTTCCTTCGCCAGTTTGATAACCATGGCTTCAACTTCCTCTGGCTGGTACTTGCACCAGCTTGGGGGGCGTTTGCTCACCGGTCGTATCTGATGTGATTTTCCGCTTTCTTGCTTGGGCATAAACTTGTCCCTTAGACTCTGCATGAGCAAGGCTGGACAAATATTTAAGATTATTGATGGCTAAAGAACAGCGGATTTCATTGTTCTCGCTTTTTGGTCCAATATCCTCGCCATGGGAGGCTTTGTTGCTGGGAAGAGGAAACTAATGATGTTCTTTCGAGTTGATTGGGTGTTGAGGCTGATGCTGTAAAGGCTTCGACTTAGGGGACTTCTTGTACCATTCCGCGAATCTGGACAAGGCCATCGCCCGATGTGAATGCCTATTCTTTTCTGCAATGGACATCTCTGCGAAAGTCTTTTCACTGCCCATAGGTTTGAAGATCGGGTCAAAACCAAAACCTCCATCAACATTTTGTCTGCGCTCTTCAAGCGTTATTTCCCCAGCAGCTTCGCCCTTGAAGCAGATGGGCAAGTCTAGGTTTGCAGAGTAGTACGCTATGGCTGATTCAAACCTAGCATTTCTTTCTTTCACGTTTCTCATTATCTGCAATAGCCCTGCATTGCCAACCGTTTTGTACACGTAAGCTGCGTATGGTCCTGGAAAGCCTTTCAATGCGTCGATGAATAGTCCAGCATCTTCAACGATAACAGGCAGATTGCACCTTCTGAAAGCATCTTCAGCGCTTGTGCTCGCGATCTCTTCTAAGCTTTCGCTCTGAATCTCCAAGCTCTTAACTCTGAGCATGCCTACCGCGATCTCGTATCCTGCTAAAACCCTCCGTGCCTCGTTGAACTTGTTAACATTGTTTGTAGCGAAGAAAATGACCCTGCCTTCTAGCTGAAAACCCATGTCAAATCACATCTTTCTTTCAGTAACGTAACGGCCTCTTCTTTCTATCTCACCAATCTTTTCTAGAACTTGCTTTGATTTTTCCGCCCCCAGAACGCTGGAATAGCCTTCTATTACAGTGTTGAAACATGCTTCAGCAAACCGAAAATGTGTGCTCTGCAAGCCCCTTTTCATGAGATGCAGGTCAACCGCCATAGCTTCAAGTTCATTCGTTTTCTCGCCAAGCCCAAAATCCACGAAGACAATTTTCCCTTCAGAGTCAAGAATCATGTTCGACGTCGTCAAATCTCCGTGGACTATCCCAAACTTGTGAAGCTTGCCGATTGACTTGCCTACCTTGAGGCAAATGCTTTTTCTTTCTTTTTCAGATTGGCTGCTCAACAACTCCTTGACCTGCTTTCCTTCTATGAACTCCATTATGATCATGGCTTCTTTGACGTTGACCTGGTAGACGACGGGTGTGGGCACTCCAGCCTGTTTTGCTCCATGCATGAGTAGCGGTTCATGAACAGTTCTATACGTTCGAATCTGCTCGTCTAGGCTTAAAGGCCGGTACTTTTTGGGCAATCGCTTCTTAGCTATGACTTTTCTGTGCTGCCAATTCATCAAGTACAGGCTGGCTTCAGCTCCTTTCTTAATCAACGTCGGCAATTTCACGTTATCCAAGGCACTTCAACCTCTTCAAGCCGCCACCTAAGCTTCACGGAACTCTTCTCTATCGGTGTGACGACGTCGTGAGTGTAACCTAGGACTCCTGTCCAAGCAATCATCGCTCCATTGTCAACTGCAAATTGGCTTGGCACGACGCAGAATCTTGCATCATGCTCCTCGGCAATGGACTTGACCATCGACTGCAATCTCTTGTTGGCGGCCACTCCGCCTGTCAGCAAGACCTCACTCTTTCCAGTGTGGGCCAATGCTCTCTCCGTCACTTCTGTAACCATAGAAAACGCAGTCTCTTGAAGGCTATAGCAAAGATCTTCAAGGCTGTATTCGCCTTTCTTGAGCAGGTTCACGGCAGCAGTTAACAAGCCACTCAGCGATGTGTCCATGCCTTTGACCGTGTACGGCAAAGGAATCAGCCTGCCTCCTTTCGTGGCAAGTCTTTCAATTACAGCTCCAAAGGGCAAACCAGGTTTTTGGCGCAGCCCGGCTTCTCGGGCGAAAACGTCGAGACAATTTCCCAAAGCAATGTCAAGGGTCTCGCCGAAGACTCTGTAACGTCCAGCATCAAAAGCTGCCACAATGGTGTTTCCGCCTGAGATATACAGGGTGACTGGATCTCTCGCTTTTGTCTTGAGTTTTCCAATCTCAATATGCGCTATGCAGTGGTTCACTCCTACTAGGGGGATATTGAGGTAGGAGGCCAACGCCCGTGCCACTGTTGCTCCCGTGCGGAGGCACGGCCCCAGACCTGGACCCTGAGAGAATGCGATTATTGATACTTCTTGCGGTTCTATTCTTGATTTTGTGAAAGCTTCCTGGAGGACTTTGCTGGCTACCTCTGCATGGTGCCTGGCTGCCTCTCGCGGATGGATGCCTCCTTCTGAAGGAATGTATGAGTCTATAACGTTTGCCAGTATTTCGCCTTGGAAAGTTGATATTCCAATGCTGAAATCGTCGGCTGTTGACTCGATTCCTAGGCAGTAGGATTGACTTGAATTATCTTTTGATTTTCTCATATTGCAACGTGACTTCTTTCAACTTTAGACACACAACTTTTTATTTAAATACTGGCATATTAATGACTTGGAACTGGTAACGATGCCTAAACGCAACGACTTAGAGCAGAAGGCTCTCCAATTTGTTATGAATACTGGTCATGAAGGCGTGCTTCAGTCAGATTTGTGGCACAAACTCGGGGGAAGCAGCAGGGAAGGTTCAAGAATATCCATTAAGTTGGAAAATAAAGGGTTGATTCGAAGAGAGAAAGAGCTCCGTGATGGAAGGTGGACGTATAGGCTTTTCCCGAAGAGACTTCCTGCCTCAATAGATTCAATAGCAGATTGCCCATGCCTCATGTGTCCCGATAACTCTCGCTGTGATCCGTCAAGCGCGATCTCGCCCCAGAACTGCGAGAGGCTTACAGGGTGGCTTCTTTCAATATGCGGAAGTGGATCCGCCATGCTTGGTGACAGTTAGTTTTGCCAAAGGCATGGATGCAGGATAGGAAGAGAGATTATTACTATAAGAAGGCTAAAGAGGAGAATTACCGTTCCAGGGCCGCCTACAAGCTGCTTCAAGCCGTGAAGAAGTATCAATTCATAAAAGAAGGGGACGTTGTCGTTGATTTGGGCGCGGCGCCAGGCGGCTGGGTTCAGGCCGCAAGTAAGATTGTTGGGAGCAAAGGTTTTGTTCTGGGAGTCGACCTGAGGCCTGTTGAACCTTTCGAGGAGGATAACGTTCGAACAATAGTTGGTGATATCAATGAAGAGGATACGATACAGCAAATATTGGAGTTACTGCCAAGAAAGGCAGATGCGGTAATCTCTGATGTTTCGCCAAACATTTCAGGCATATGGGAAGTAGATCATGCTCGCCAGATGGACCTAGCGCAGAAGGGATTAAGTATAGCCTTGGAGACGTTAAGGCCGCTTGGCAACTTCTTTGCCAAGGTTTTTCAGGGCGACATGCTTGACGATTTCACAAGTAAGGTCAAAACTCATTTTCAGGTCGCTAAAGTAGTTAAGCCTCAGGCTAGTAGGGGCAGAAGCTCAGAGTTGTTCATGTTGGGGTTGAGCCTAAAGAAGTGGCAAGATGAACGGCAAAGCTAAATTCTAATGGCTCGCTTATAGTCGAAAGGTGAAAGGCTTGAGGATAGTTGCAGCAGATTCTTCAGCCGCTATACTTAATGAGAGATTTGAACCATTAACCATCGTGGCAACGTCATCTGTGCTAGTGAATCCGCCTTACAGAGAGCCAAACGCTTGTCTGGCTGAGCCTATTTTTGCAGATGCCAGCAATGGGCACGAAGTTGTAGTCCATGAAGCAGAGCTATGCCGAGACCTGCTCGGAAAAGTCAAAGCCGACATTGTCCATCTGGACATGTCTCTGGGAGCCATTTCGCTTGAACAGTTGTCGCCGATTCAGTTCACTAACATGAGGATTTCGAACAAGGCAAAACGGCATCTCCTGAAGATTCTGCCTAGGATACGCCGGATTGCCGGCGAAATTACACAAAAATACGGGATAGACGTCTTAGCTATTGGCAAAGAGAGCATTCCCGTCAGAATTGCAGAGTTGACGTCTGGTGCGCATGCCATTCTGTATGCTTGTGAGAAAACAGCAAGAGAGAAACAATCAGTACTGCTTGGCTTGCCGTCCAAGTGCCAATCTAGACTGATTGGTAAGACCGTGTATCTTCATTCTCTTATGGCTGGAGAACACGACATTAAAGGGTTTGCCGAAGATCAGACCGGGGTCTTGATGAAAGTCAATATCACTGAAATGTTGAACCCAGTGGCAAGAGGGTTCCGAATCCTAAGAATAGATCTGAAAGCGTGAATGCTGAAGGAGGCACCATCTTGACTTATGGTCTCTGGGCAAGTTCACCTTCAAGGAAGAAGAGGGTTCTGACGATCTTGGCATGCTTCCTTTTCTCCATTATCATGACGACGGCTGGAGTTCTGACACCTCTCAGTCCTGAAGATTCGAACACAAAGAGTGAAGAGCTTAAGCAATTGCAGGACTCATTGAAGCGCATGAATGTTTGGGAGGGCACAGCCTCCATTTTCGAGAACAATTTCATCATATGCCTAATAATGTTTGTTCCTGTTGTAGGACCCTTGTACGGCTCCTATGTGCTTTACAATACGGGGTTGTACATTGCCGGAGAAGGAATCATAGTCTTTCTCTTATTGTTCATTCTCCCCTTCACCTGGTTTGAATTTATCGCATATTCTACTGCGTTGGCCTCAAGCGTTTGGCTCACTTGGCGCATAATGCGGCGAGAAGGAACACGAGAACTAGCGAGAACAGGCATGTTTATCGCAATCTGCGCTGGACTGCTGTTGCTCGGCGCGCTCATTGAAGACTATTTAATCGTGTCTTTTCCAGCCCCATGAACGTAGAACTATTTCTTGTTGACCTTCGTTATTTCCATGCTTATGTCCAGCGCCTTGGGGCTCTGTGTGATTTCACCCAAGCTCACTATGTCCACTCCTGCTGAGGCGTATTGCACAATGTTTTCTGCGTTGATTCCTCCGCTCGCCTCAATCAATATGCTTTTCCGAAATCCAGCTTTTTGGAGTGATTCACAAGCTTTTCTTGCCTGCTGTGGGGAAAAATTGTCAAGCATGATTATGTTTGCCCCGGCTTTTGCTGCTTTCAAGGCATCTTCAACGTTTGTCGTTTCGACTTCGATTTTCTTGCTGAATGACACTTTTTCCCTAGCTTTCTTAACAGCTTTCTCGATGTTGCCTGCAAATGCGATGTGGTTGTCTTTTATCAGGACCATATCGTCCAAGTGGAGTCTATGAGTGTCGCCACCTCCTGTTTGGACTGCCTTTTTGTCAAAGTACATTAATCCTGGAGCCGTCTTCCGTGTGCAAGCGACTTTCGCTTGCAATCGGGCTTTTTGAAGTTTCTCAGCAAGATTTCTTGTTATCGTGGCGATGCCACTCATTCGCGAAAGGATGTTTAAAACGGTGCGTTCAGAGGAGAGCATTGTTTTCGCGTCTCCAAATATTCGAAGCAGTCTTTGGCCAGCCTTGATTTTCTCTCCTTCTTGAACCAACGTTTCAGCTCTTAATCCTAGGCTTTCTAGAAGTACTCTTGTTTCTTCAATTCCAGCGACAACTCCTGAACTCTTAGCTATCACCACGGCCTCGGCAGTAGTTTCAGAGGGCACAATCAGCGCCGTTGTTACGTCCCCTTGTCCCAAATCCTCCGCAAGTATTCTAAGGAGTCTATCTTCCAAAATTCTGCGTGGTAAGAACATGCTCTCATCTCATGTTTATCTAAGTTTAAAACGCTTGCCTATTTCTTCGACATGTGGTTTATTGTCGTAACGATTTCTTCGAGTCCATCATACTGTAGGACTTCTTCTTGAATCAGCTTGAGTCTCTCCTCAGTTCCACTTCCTAGGACTTGTCGGACAGTTTTCAGGAGTGTATCTTTGCTTAGTTCATTCTGTAGAAGGATTTTGGCTACCCCTAGGTCTTGGGCTTGTTTTGCATTGTTGATTTGTTCTGTGTGGCCGGGCGTAGGTACAAGTATTATTGGTTTGCCGTAACACATGGCCTGAATTATTGTTCCATGACCAGCGCGCCCAATTACCACATCGCAGGTTTTCAGGTACTCGAAACGATTTGGGATCCACTTATAGATCGTTACGTTTCCGTGCCGTATTGGTTTGCTATTGTCGTCTGGATAACCTAGTGACATGATTATTTCATAGTTCTCTGGGAACTCGAGCAAGATCTTTCTCAGGATGCCTGTGAGGAAGGCCTTTTCTTTGATTGAACCGCTTATTGGTACGAAGATGGTGGGCTTATCAGATGGTAATTCCAGTTTTTTCCGCAGTGCATCTTCATCTTGCAGTTTGCTTGGGTGAACTTCCAATATTGGTCCTACTAGCCTCACATTCTTTCTGTAGGATTTTGGGATGCTCAAGTTTCCGATGGATATTGTGTACGGAGGTGGGAAATCCGGTATCAACACAGTGTTTCCGCTGGTCCACATCTTTCCGATAAGTGTAAGAGCCATCGAGTCAGTGAATCTTGCCAAGTGCAAATGACGTTTTCTTCGTGGAACTATGATCTGAAACTGATTTAATATACAGATTCTCGGTATTCTGAGAAGTCTCGCGGCCAGCAGGCTTGAAACACGCGAATCTGAAACAACGATGTCCGGTTTGAAGCTTTCCATGAACCTGACTT
The DNA here is from genome assembly GCA_963705345.1 of Candidatus Bathyarchaeota archaeon. GTDB lineage: Archaea > Thermoproteota > Bathyarchaeia > Bathyarchaeales > Bathycorpusculaceae > DASPTR01. Next base: position 1,911,559 of record OY970072.1, on the reverse strand, counting down.
CAGCGTTCATCTGCTTCAGAAGAGTGAAGGAAGCAAAGAATGGACCCGGATTGACTGCTGTCTGTCTGAAATCTATTGATCCGTCAGGCTTAACTTGAAATCCTATTGGCGGAGCCTTCATAAGCGGGAGCTTCTCATGCTGGACATAATATATGCCGTCCCGATAGGTGGAAAATGCCACTTCAGAGTTTTCTTCCTGAAGCCTTCTTGCTATGGGCACGATTCTGCCAACGTGGCCTAAACCTATTCCGCAGGGAGCAAAGTATACTCGCATGTTGCTAGCCGCCGAGGGTTTTGCGTTTCACTTCGCCTTTCGGTGCTTCTTCCTCAAAAATTATGGCTTGAAACTTGTAAAGTTTCGTGCCGTCTAACAACCAGTTGTCTGCTGGCAGACCGGCTTTGATGCAGCACTGGCATAGGAATTCTTCTTCGTTCCACTTCCACTCAATGGGCACTTGTGGAAGGAGCAATCCTTTGTACATGCCTCTTTCCACGATAAGTCCATCTTCTCCAACCTTTATTTTCGCTGGGTATTCTTTGGGTTTCTTTGTCTCTATTTTCTCTGGTGGCGTGAGCACGCTTACTTCGAATACTATTGTGTCAAGCTCTGTTGAAGAAAGTGGGTAGAAGCGCGGGTCTTCTGTTGCCGCGCTGATGGCAGATTGTATGACCGCTTGGACCAATGGGTCAGTTGGGTATGGATAGCCGATGCATCCTCTCAGTTCTTTTTCTCCTTTTTCCATGGTGTTAATCGTGACGAACGCGCCGCAAGGTTGCTTCAACTTCTCCGAGATGTTGTCAGGCACAGGTGTATGTCTTCTGGTTTTGAGATATTCTTCCACTGCCTTGCGTGCAAGCCTAACTAGAAATTCTCCTTCCTTCTGGCTTAGTTCAAATGGCACTTTGTCTCCTCTCCGTGTTATGGCAAGGTCTCTTGCGTAGATACTACTGTGTGAGCTTTGAATCTGATTAAACTTTTGCCAAAAACTGGCGAGGGGCTAAAATTTAGTCGATTCTTCTTGCATCCCGTTCTTGGTTATGATTAGAAAGTCTATTCCGTCGCCGCTCATGACGTCTCTGCTTATTGCGGATTTCATGGCTCTCTCAATCAGGTCTTTTCCTTCTTTCACTGTCATGTTTTCTTTGTAGCCTTCCTCAAGTACTCCTATGGCAATTTCTGTTCCAGAACCCACCGCTGCATACTTGTCAGGTATCACTGAGCCGAGCACGTCCAAGACGTATATTGATGGGCCCTCCTCGTCTGTTCCCCCAACTATCGTCTGGGTTATCAACGGTGCTAGTCGCCGGCTGAAAAGTAGGTTTGACATGAGTTTGGCTGCTGATCGGACAGATATCGACCTGCCAACATCTAGACTGAACAAACTTGCATAGGCTTCCATCTCTCTTGCAAGTATCTGCATGTCCGAAACGAGCCCTGCGCATGCTGCGCCTATGTTGTCTGTTAGTTTGAAGACTTTCTTGCCGCCCTTGCTGACGACAAGGTAACCGTATGAAACACGTTTCTCAGAGGCTAGAATCACTCCGTCGGAACACACGACGCCGATTGTTGTCGCTCCGGGAATCCATAAATATCCGCCTTGTTGGGCTTGTTTTTCCATGCGGTCCACCTTTCTCGTCTCTATTCACGGGCATCCTATTAAACTTAATGTCATTGTTGCCGATAGCGTCTGTCAATGCTGCCTTTCTGTTCTCTGTCTTTGTATATGCAAGCTGTTTTTCTCTATTTGTTTTCCTCAGAGCTTAATATCTTGTTTTGATCTATAATGCTTCACGAGCTGGGAGTATAATGATAGACCTCTATGCAAGAAATGTTGAAGACGTCTGGTTTGGGGTAGCTTACGATGGTGAGGAAGTTTTCGCGACGAATTTTGCTTCAGATGGAAGACGAGTTCTGCAGGGTTTGCTTCATAGCTTGCCATTCAAAGCTTCGTTTGAACAGGTTGAGAAACCTTCTGCATTTGCTGAACATGTCGTAGCCACGTTGAAAGATGCTTATGATGGCAAAGAGATCGCCCAAATTCCCTCCTTGTCCATGCAGCACCTGTCTCAGTATACTCAGAAGGTGCTCAGAGCAGCATCTTTGATTCCATTGGGGTATGTTGCTTCTTACGGTTCAGTCGCTAAGGCAGCTGGAGGAAGCCCTAGGGGCGTTGGCCGCGTGATGGCTTTGAACCCGTTTGCACCGATTGTTCCTTGCCACAGAGTTGTCGGTTCGGACTTTAGTCTAGTTGGATACGGTGGTGGTCTCAGCGCTAAGCTGGAGTTTTTGAAGCGTGAAAGAAGAGGCTACACCTCTGAACGGGAAATTCAGGTCAGGAATAAGCGGTTGAAGGTCTTTCCTGTCGAGTTCGCGTTGAAGAAGGCTGACAAAAGATAAATGGTAGTTCTTTCAAACGGCAATTAAAGATGTGGGATGTTAGATGGTTAGACGCGGGCTCTACGTTGGGAGATTTCAACCATTCCATTCTGGGCATCTTCATGCAATAATGGATGCTCTGGAAGAGGTTGACGAACTAGTAATCGTAATTGGTAGCGCCCAATACAGCCACAACGTCACAAATCCTTTTACTGCCGGTGAAAGACTGGTCATGATTCGCAAAGCTTTAGAAGAAGCTGGAATAGACGATTCCCGCTTCTGGATCGTGCCAATTCCTGACGTGCACCTGCACATGATGTGGGTATCATCCCTTGTTGGCTACACGCCAAAATTCGACCTTGTTTACTCCAATGAACCGCTAACACGTCGGCTTTTCACCGAAGCCGGCTACAAAGTGAAAGCTTTACGTTTCTTCGAAAGAAAGCAATATTCCTCAACTCTGATCAGAGAGAAGATGCTCAAAAACGAAGGCTGGAAAGAACTGGTCCCGAAAAGCGTCGCCGCCTTCATAAGAGGAATAGATGGCATAAACAGGATTCAAGACTTGACTAGAAGCGACAAGCTTTAGTTCGCTCTTGCTTTTTCCTTTTTTTATCGTGCCGCGAGTATCCAAGATCTAGTTGCTGATAAGCGCGATTTGATCTCCACTTTTGGCTTTGAATTTTTGTGCTGCGTTGCCTTGGTTTACTGATATCTCCAGAAAATTGTGACTTCCAACCACAGCGAGGGCTTTTTGTTTTTCTACTTCTTCGTAGGCTCTACAAAGCTTGAGTCTAAGCTTTATGTTTTTGAATTTGATGCTGACGTTTTCTCTTATGTTCATTGAGTCAAGTTCCTTTTCCCCAAAGTTTGTGATTATGTTCCCGAAACCATCTATGTGGAGTACTTCGCCGACAAGCATGTTTTTTCGTCTGACTATCCTTGCGAATCTGGGCGTTGAGATCATGTGAATCTCTGGCCCGAACGCTGCTGGGCGTGTTCCATTAGTTAGGTGCGCTGCAATTGGAGCGAAGATGTCTCTTCCGTGAAACGTGTTTGATATCCTCGGAAGCATGAGCTTGCGGTTTTTTATGTCGAAAACATGTTCTATGCCCTGATTGTTTGCGGCCAAAGCCAATACGCCATTGTTTGGTCCAATGAAAAACCCGTGCTGCGTTTGTATGAGCACAGCGCGTCTTTTTGTTCCAACGCCAGGATCAACTACCGCCACGTGGACAGTTCCTTTGGGGAAATAGGGGGCAGCGCAAGCCAGCACGTAGGCAGCCATCCTTGTGTTGAACTTCTCCACCTCATGCGTAACATCAACAATTTCCGCATCGGGGTTTATACTTAGGATTACAGCCTTGATTTCGGCTACGTAGGGATCTTTGAACCCGAAATCCGTCGTTAGAGTGATTATCGAACTGGGCACGTTACCCTTTATAAACTGTTTAAAATATTAAGTTTCCATAAACAAAAAAGAAGTGGCCAGAAAAGTGCCCATTAAGAGAAAGCTCACTGCAAAGGACGTAGCCCTCATCATATGCTTCACTGCGTTATATGCTGTCTTTGCCTCAATTCCGATCTTCCAGATACTCGGTGTACCTAGCAGAAGCATAACGGCCGCAGCGATCACGGCGCCAATTATAGGTGTTCTTCTCGGGCCCTATTTAGGGACGTTGTCTGCAACTCTAGGGGGAGTGATCAGCTTTTTTGTGGGTTCTTTCTTCCCGCCGAGCTTTGTTTCGGGTATTATCACAACTTTGTGTGCTGGTCTGTTATCTAAGGGCAAGCGGATGCTGTGCATTTTGGTTTACCTTTTGCTCTTGGTGGCCTTTGGGTTCTATCCCTCTGTAGGGCCAGCATGGCTTTTCCCATGGTCCATGTGGTTTCAGGTAATGGGCCTTTTGATTCTGGTCACGCCTTTGCAGTCTCTGGCTGGAAGAAGCCTCAAGTCTGATAGAAATCCGAGGCTTCTACTAGCCTTCTTCATAATGTCTTTGACATCAACCTTAGCCGGCCAGATTTCGGGTTCTTTGGCGTATGTAATCTTTGGCTTTCCGCCCATACTCGGAGGATGGACAGCGCAGTGGCAAAGCCTTACGTTTCTTTATCCAGCCGAACGAGTGATAATCGCACTTGGCTCAGCACTAATCGGTGCACCTTTGCTCAGAGTTTTGAAGTCTTCAAACTTGGTTCAAACGGTTAGTCATGAGGGCATTTGAGAAACGTGCCAATGAAGATGCAATCCTTGAAGGGCATCATCATTTCTTCAGAACCATAGGCCGCGTCGTCTAAATCCACAGGGGCATCTTTGATCAGTACTATGGGCGTTTTTTCTGCGGCTTCTCCCATCAGCAAGTGCGCTGCTGAGGCCAAGTCATCAGCAACCGCGTGCCGCGTGATTATCAGCGGCTTTCCATAAAGGTCACATTGTCCCCTCGTATCTCTTATTGGTTTGAATCCTGCGACAGCCAAGGCCAAGCCTGAAGCTCCAATCCTAAGCGGCACCAAGCTACTATCTAGGATCAGCACGCCGACTTGTTTGTCTGTTTTGGACTTGATGTCCTCTCTTATTTTTCTAGCCATTATCTTAGGGTTGAGGGGCCACAAGACTGCGAAACCCGGCGGTGCATTCTTATTGTCTATCCCTGCGTTTGCCGTTAAGATGCCGTTTTTCAGCGTTAGGACTGCCTTCTGAACTCCGCCGTATATCTTGTTTGCTTCGCGTAGAACCAGCTCCGCAAATTCTGGTTGCAAGGAAAATTCTCTGGCTAGTCTGTTTGCTTTTTCGGAAGGTTTAACTTCAGCGAGCTTGACCATGCGTCCTTCAGCGTAGGCTACGATTTTAGAAGTGAAAGCCAATATGTCGTTGTTTTCTAGTTGTAGATTCTGCTTTTTCAACGCGTTGAGTGCTACTTCAACTAGGTTGTCGCCAGTCTTTACCTGCTCCGTCTTGACCGCGTAGAGCCTCACTTTTTCATCCTCCATGTACAACTGGAATCAGGGTTAGTTCGTCTCCATCTTTTAGCTTGGTGTCCAAACCTTTTAGGACGCTAATCTCTTTTCCGTTGACAAGCATGAGCACATTCGTTCTCGGGTCGTCAAGTTCAGGGTCGATTAACACCCGCTTAAGCTTAGGTTGTTCTTCAACGATTTTCGTTACAAGTTCTCTTAGCGAAACGGCCTTCTCGAGCTCCAGCGCGAATCTGCTTTTCCCTGCTGATGCCCGTAGGGACCCAATAAAGCGTACGGTTACAACCACCTTTTTTCGCCTTCTTCAATGCTAAAGAGCTATGATCACTGAAACATCATTAACGTTCGTACCTGTGGGCCCCGTAAATATCAGATCCCCAAGCTTCGAAAAGAAATGATACGAGTCATTGTCAGCCAAGAATTGTTCAGGTTTTAACCCGATCTTGGCGGCTCGAGCCATTGTCTTTCCATCTGCAATTGCGCCTGCTGCGTCTGTCGGCCCGTCCACGCCATCTGTGCTCAGCGAAGCTACGATCACGCCGTTCAAACCGCCTAGTTTCAGCGAGGCTGCCAAAGGAATCTCCTGATTTCTTCCGCCCAAGCCCTTTCCAGTCACGATTACCGTTGTTTCTCCACCTGCAACTATGCCAGCAGGCTTGGGAATAGGGTTTCCAGAGGCAGCAACTTCGCGGGCTACTGAGGCAAGCATGATTCCAGCTTGTTTGGCTTCTCCTTCAAGCGTTGCCGAGAGCAAAAGCGTGTTTAGGCCAGATGCTCTGAGATATTCGCCCGCGGCCAAGCTTGCGGACCGATTGTTTCCCACGATGACGCTGTAAACCTTCTTGAATGTCTCGTCATCAGCTTTCGGAGTTTCAGAAATTGTCCCCTTCTCGCCGTCCGCCAGAACCTTCCTGATATGCGGTGAAGCGTTGTCCCACAAGCGATATTTCTTCAAGACGTTGATGGCGTCGCTGAAGGTCGTTGAGTCTGGGGCAGTGGGGCCTGAAGCAATGAAATCCAGAGGATCGCCTACAACGTCGGAAAGAACGAGGTTCAGAATCGTGGCGGGGTAGGCTTTCTTAGCGAGCCAGCCTCCTTTGAAATCTGAAATGTGCTTTCTGACCGTGTTGATCTCGTTTATGGTCGCCCCGCACTTGAGCAGGGCATCTGTAAGCCTTTTCTTATCGATGATTGAGATCTCGCCCCGCGGCAAAGGCATGAGGCTTGATCCTCCTCCTGAAATCAAACATATGATAAGATCGTCTTTTTCTGCCTGTTCGGCTATTTCCAGCATGCGGCGTGCCCCCTCCACGCCTGACTCGTCTGGAATTGGATGGCTTGCCTCATGCAAGCATATGATTTCAGTCTTGTTCACGTCCGTCTTTGGCACGTTAACAAGCCCGCATGTTATGCGGCTTCCTAGAATCTGCTCCAAAGCAGTAGCCATTGAACCGCTTGCCTTGCCTCCCCCTACTACGTAAACATGCCTGAACTTCTTCAAGTCAAAAGAGTACTGGCCGACTTTGAGGGTTGAATTCTTGAGCAGAAGCCTTGACCTGATTATCTGCTTAGGATCAACAAAGTTCACTGCTGCTTCAAGACAGTCTAGGGCTAGCTTCCGAGCTTTTCTGTCGAGGCTTGTTTCGCCATTCTTGATAAGCTCGTCCTTTTTTCTCACCGTTATCATGTTGGCGAACCCTTATGCATTTCTCAATGGTAGATGCGTAAGTGTAATAAGTCAATGCTAATAAACAGTTTCGCAAATCAGCGAGTGGTGAATTGCATGCCAAAACCCAAGATCTACGTTACCCGGGAGCTTCCGGAAAGAGGTCTAAACCTGATCAGGAAATACTTCGAAGCTGAAGTTTGGCCTGAATATACCCCGCCGCCAAAAAAAGTGATAATCGAGAAGACAAAGAATGTTGATGCTCTTGCCTCGCTCCTGTCGGACAAGATAGATGCAGAGGTCTTCAATGCGGCTCCGAAACTGAAAATCGTGACGCAGTTGGCCGTGGGCTTCGATAACATAGACATAACTGAAGCCACAAAGAGAGGCATCTACGTGACGAACACCCCTGAAGTCTTGACTGACACAACGGCCGATTTTGCTTGGGCCCTGCTAATGGCGGTCGCAAGACGTGTTGTCGAAGCTGACAAGTATGTTCGAACTGGACAGTGGAAGGTCAGCTGGCACCCAGCCATGCTGGCTGGCAGAGATATTCACGGCGCGACCATAGGCATCGTAGGAGCTGGCAGAATCGGCTATGCCGTTGCAAAGAGGGCAAAAGGATTCGACATGAAGATCCTGTTCTACGATGTGGTTCCCCGGCCTGAAATCGAGAAGGACTTGGGAGCGAAAAAGGTGGACATGGACACGCTCTTGAAAGAGTCGGACTTTGTCAGCATTCATGTTCCACTGATGAAGGAGACGCATCACCTGATAAATGCAGAGAAATTCAAGCTGATGAAGAAGACGGCATACATTATCAACAATTCCCGCGGACCAGTAGTCGACGAAAAAGCGCTATGCGAGGCCTTGAAGAAAGGCCAAATTGCAGGCGCCGGTCTTGACGTTTTCGAGCAGGAACCAACGCCTCTGGATAATCCTTTGCTCAAACTTGACAACATGGTCGTAGCACCCCACATATCAAGTGCAAGCTTGGAAACGCGGTCAAAAATGGCTGAAATGGTCGCTGAAAACCTCGTCGCTTTCTTCCAGGGCAAGAAACCACCAAACCTGGTGAACCCTGACGTAATGAAGATCAAGCCCCAGTCAAAGCTAATTTGAACATCGGTTCCCAAAAGGCCAGGCTGTAATAGTTAAATACCTCTTACCTTTTACCTTTATTTTCCTTTCCAGTCAAGGTGATTTGAGTGAGTTCCATCTTTGCGAAGAGAATGGAAACCTTAGGGACAGAAACAGCTTTTGAAGTGCTTGCGAGGGCAAGGGGTCTTGAAGCTCAGGGAAAAGAAGTTGTTCACTTGGAGATCGGTGAACCAGATTTTGACACGCCCAAAAACATTAAGGAAGCGGCCGTGAAGGCCATCAATGCTGGATACACTCATTATGGTCCGTCTGCAGGCCTTCCTGAATTCAGAGAGACAATTGCGCAGTACGTTTCGAAGACGAGGGGAATAAAGGCTGAGGCAGACGAGGTGGTCGTGACGCCCGGCGCCAAGCCAATCATGTTCTTCAGCATATTCGCGTTAGTGAACGCCGGAGACGAAGTTCTTTACCCGAACCCTGGCTTCCCAATCTACGAGTCGCTGATAAATTTTGTTGATGCGAAGCCCGTGCCCATTCCGCTTCCTGAGGAGAACGATTTCAGGCTTGACCCGGAGTACGTTAAGAAGAACATAACAAAGAAGACTAAAATGATAATATTGAACTATCCTGAAAATCCAACAGGCGGAATCGTGACCAAAGAAGACTTGAAGGTCATAGCTGACTGCATAGCCAACCGGGATGACGTTATCGTGCTTGCAGACGAAATCTACAGCAGAATAATCTATGAAGGCAAGCATGAAAGCATTGCTGCACTGCCAGGAATGAAAGACAAGACGATCTTGCTGGATGGCTTCTCGAAAACCTATGCCATGACCGGCTGGAGACTTGGCTACGGTGTTATGCGCAAGGATCTAGCCCAGAAAGTGGCCAGGCTGATGACCAACTCAAACTCTTGTACGTGCACTTTCACCCAAATAGCTGGCATGGAGGCCTTGAAAGGGCCGCAGACCGAGCCGGAGAAGATGGTTGCGGAATTCAAAAAGCGAAGAGAAGTCATAGTTTCAGGTCTGAACAGCATAAAGGGCATAACATGCAAGAAGCCGCACGGTGCTTTCTACGTGTTTCCAAACACAAAAGGCACGGGCATGGATTGCAGGAAGCTCGGCGATCACTTGCTCTACAACGCAGGCGTGGCTGTTCTACCAGGAACATCTTTCGGCAAATACGGTGAAGACCACCTGCGCTTGTCCTTTGCCAACTCGGTTGAAAACATCAAAAAAGCCTTAGACCGCATAGCCAAGGCTGTTGAGAAGCACTAGTCTTCTTATTCCTCGATTTTTTCTTCAGTTAACGTTTCAACGATGTCTGTTGCAAGTTGCAGCAGGCTGTCAGCCTGTTTCATGACTTTTTCTCCGTCTACTTCCTGCGTCTGCGCCAAACGTTGAACGGTCTCCTCAACCTCTACCAGGCACTTCAAAACTGGATCCTCTATCGCCTGTGTCCTCTCAGCTGCCTCTCTTATGACGATTTCTACGAATGCCGGTTCACCCAGGCTATAGTAGATCGCGTTTCGCGCTTTTCTGATGGATTCCAGAACTAGGCTTGGAGCCATGTAGGGCATTTTTCTTGCAGCTTCAAGCTCTGCCTTTGCTTCACGTAGATAACGGAGAGCCCAGCTCCTTCTGTATCCGTCCATCATTGGCTTTCGCCTTCTTTGGGAGTTTCTTCTTCCTGCGGGGCTTCTGCCTCTTCTCCGGAAAGCAAGCTTGCAATGTAACCTGCAATCTGGTTCCTGATCTTTGTGGTTGGGCCTTCTAAGAGCTTGCCGACTAATAGTTTGTTTTCTTCAAAATTGTTAGAGAATTTGTCAGGGAATCGCCTGATAAGCTCCTTAGCTGTACGTTTGATCTGGTCTGTTCGCACATTTCCCAACCAAGTTCCTCCAAGCACGTAACGGGTTATCCTTGTTCACAGTTTTGAGTTGCGAAGTTAGCTTTCTTAAAAGAGGCCAGCCTAATTTAACTTTACTCATCCGAACTGCCGAATAAATTAGAATTCTATCCCCAAAACCCGAAACCTTGTTTAGGTTTCATAAAACGCGAGCTGGGAACCGATTATGCCCAAGAAGGGTGCAAGCAGGCCAGCTACTATAACCACAGGAAATAAAAACTCACTCGTGGAAAAATAGTACAGACTTCATGTGCTGAAGAACGTGGTCAAAAAGACAGGTTTGTTACTGTTTCTGATCTTGCTGTGCATAATTTTCCCAATTGCAAATGGAAAAGCCATGTCTTTAAACTGGGCTAGTCCGACAACACGGGATCTTTCTTCAGTGTTCATGGTAAGTGGCAGTGATGGCTGGGCAGTAGGTTCCGTTGGAGCGATACTTCGTTGGAACGGAACTGATTGGAACACTTTTTCTGGCCCGACAGGTACTCGGCTCAATTCAGTGTACATGACAAGTTCAAGCAGTGGCTGGGCTATGGGCAATTATGGACTGATAATCCGCTGGAATGGAACTGCATGGAACACTGTGACAAGTCCAACGGCATAATCTCTAGATTCAGTTTACATGGTGAGCAGCAGTGACGGGTGGATAGTAGGCACCTATGGAACGATTCTCCGCTGGAACGGAACAGCGTGGAATATAGTCACAAGTCCGACAACTTCATGGCTTTCTTCGGTGTTCATGGTGAGCTCTAGCAATGGATGGGCCGTGGGTGATCAAGGCACGATAATTCGATGGGACGGCACCCATTGGAGTAGCGCTTCAAGTCCAACAGTTTCATGGCTTAATTCTGTGAATATGGTGAGCTCTGGTAACGGCTGGGCAGTGGGAATAGATGGGGCAATAATACATTGGGATGGGACTCATTGGAGTTCTGTTGCGAGTCCAACAGCAGAATATCTCCTGTCAGTGGACATGGTCAGCTCGACTAGCGGCTGGGCAGTAGGTGATTCCGGAACAATAATACGTTGGAACGGGACAAGCTGGGACTCTGTAGGCAGTCCTACGGCACAGTTCTATTATTCGGTCTCCATGGTCAATGCCACTGACGGTTGGGCAGTGGGCGCCTTCGGAACCATAATCCGATGGAGTGGAACTGCTGGACAATGGATACCTGAGTTTTCCACAGCAGGATTCATCCTACTGCTGATAGTGATCACAGTTGTGCCGGTCTTGATCTTCAGAAGAAAATGGCACAATTGACCATTTGGACTTAAATGGAAATAGTACACTAGAATGAAATACATGACTAGGGCCAAAATTAGCCGGAAGTCAATCCATTCAACTGAAATTCACTTTGAAAAACTCTTCAAAATTCTCTATTATCTGTTCGGCAACATCCTCCACGGCAAGTTCCTTGATCTCTGCTATCGCCTTAACCACTGTTGGAATGAATGCTGGCGTCGTCCTTTTCCCGTCAAACGGAGGTCTGAAAAAGCGTACGGGCCCATCTGTTTCAGATAACAAGCTGGTCAGCGGCACCTTTTTGACGACTTCGCGTATTCCGTTTGAATACAATGTCGGTGCCCCCTCAGTAATGTAGTATCCCTTTTCCACGGCCTTGGACAGCGCACTTATCGGACTGCTGAACCAGTGCAGCATAACCTTCTTAAGATTGTAAGAAGGAAGCATGTCAACAATTTGGCCTGTCATACCTCTTGAATGGACGATGACTGGCAAGTCGAATCTCTCAGCCGTATGCAACATTTCATCGAAAACGCTCTGCTGCTTCTCCATTATCTTGTCGTACTTAGAATCTAAGCCGATTTCGCCGACTGCAACAAGCGCCTCATTCTGTCTCTGTTCTTCAATTAGCTTCAATATCTGCTGAACTTCATCTTCCGTTACTGTCTGCACGTTCCAAGGATGAACCCCTAAAGCAATGTAGACCGTCTCAGGATATTTTTCGGCCAGTCTTAAGTTGTTGACACAGGTTTTCAGATCCACAGAGTTCGAGACCAAGGCCACAACTTGTGACTTTTGGGCGTCAGCTATGATTTCGTCAACGTAGCTGGCGTATTCCTCGTCTGAAAGGTGTATGTGGGCGTCGACAAACTTCATGTTGCTTCAACGGCTTCCATTAGACTAGCAATAATTGCTTTTATGATTTCCCCCTTCATCTTGATAGTCCAAGCTATTAGCGACAGCTTTCGGCAAATAGGGAACAACAAACGTTAAATATGGCTTAGAATAGAAAAAGACGCTACGAGGTAGTCCTTATGGTTGATTTGGATTTGGCCGTAGCTCCCATGCACAGACTGTGCAAGAAGGCTGGAGCAGATCGCGTCAGCGAGGCAGCTGCAAAGGAACTGGCAAAAGCCTTGGAAGAGATCGGCGTTAAAATCGCCAAAGAAGCCTTAGATTTTGCAATGCACGCTGGAAGAAAGACCATAAAATCTGAAGACATCGAAATTGCAGCTAAGAAAGTAATGGGAAGATAGTCTCTCCCATTCCTTCTTTTTTGTCGTCAGCCCGACGCAAAGTTGAAATAATTAGGACTGTTAGTCTTAGAAAGCCTAAAGAACTACGGAACAGCCTTCACCTAATGGAAGTTGGTAATAATGGGTGGAAAAAAGAAACTCAACCTAAAGCAGATGGAACGTGCGCAAGTAAAGAAGGACGAGGAAGAAGAGGGAAAGAAGAAGAAGGAAAAACCAGCCGGGCCGTCGAAGGAGAAGAAGCTCCTTGGAATAGTTGCTCCAGACGTGAAGAACGAGAAGCTTGTTGACGAATTGAAGAAAATGAACTTTTTAACGCCTTACGCCGTGGCTACACGTTTGAACATACGAATAAGTGCGGCAAAGGACTTTCTGGAGCACCTTGAAGAAAATGGCACAATTCACTTGGTTTCAGGAAGCCACAACATCAAAATCTACAGAGCAAACTAGGTCTCTTGCGCTCGCTTGATCTTTTTGGTAGGATTCTGAACCAAGTCTAGGAGTTCATACCATATTTGGAGTTTCCAACAAGAATCTACACTGAGGAAGAAGTCAAAAAGGCTCGGGAACTCGTTGACAAGGGCTACAGGCATCGAATAACAATAAAGGGAAGTAATAATTTTCGGCAGAAAGTGAGAAGAGCCCTTGAACTCGTCAAGACTGCTGGCTACTACGACTCTCTAAGGGCATATATTCGCAGGATAGAGGAGATTGACGGTTTGACCCAGCTTCGAAATGCAGATGCTGCTATCTGGGCAAACGTTTATGCTGTTGAAAACCCTGTTGATGCTGCCAGCATGTTCATACAGAAGGCCCATCACATGCAGGAGTACCTTGAACTGAAGCATTACTATGGCGGCGAAGCGGAGAAACGTTCAGTTGCAAAACGCATCGAATTCCTTGAAATCTTGAAAGGTAGAAGCCGACAAAAAGAAGTAAAAGCTGAATGTGAGCGTCTTCTAAGGCTGTGGCGGGACAGCTTCTTGGTTTACTAGTGGCTCAACTCTGATTTTTGTTCCGCTTTTCACTTGCTTGAACAATTCCAGATTTTTGGTTACCTTGCCCAGCACGTTTACTGGACTGTAGGGCTGGGACTCGCCGTAGAATATGCATATGGCGCTTCCCATGGGCCAAAAAGCGATAGTTGCGTTCTCAACAGTTCCCTTGGCTTTTTCTTCTCCCATCTTGATCGCAGTTTCAAAGTAGACTTCCTCCTTCCACAGGGCCGCTCTGCCTTCTACTGGGAGCTTCCTCACAATCATGTCTATCGTTCTAGGCGCTAGGAAGCGTACGAGTTCTCCTTCTGCCTCTCCTAAGCCTTCAACTATCAGCTTTATCTTTATCCGAGAGATGTCTCCTTCTTCGCTGGTCATTATTTCCCACGTCTTTTGAGGAATTCATCCAAGATCTGCTCAAGTGACACCGGTCCAACGACCTTAAGGTCATATCTTACTCTTACAGTTGGTTTGTTGATGGTGATGACTCTTCTAAGATCGATGGGAGTTCCAATAACCACCACGTCACAAGGTACATGATCTATAGTTTCTTTCAGCTCGGCCACCTGCTTCCCACTGTAACCCAGTGCTGGGAGCAGCGCACCAAGATGCGGGTACTTCTTGTAGGCTTCTTTTATTGAACCAACAGCATATGGTTTGGGATCGACGATCTCGCTTGCGCCCGAGTTTTTGGCCATGATTGTCCCCGCTCCATAGGGCATGCTACCGTGCGTAAGTGTAGGTCCATCCTCGATCACCAACACTTTCTTTCCCTTGATCAGCTCTGGCTTGTCAGCGGTGACCGGCGAGGCTGCATCTAGAACGGTTGCCTTTGGGTTAACCGTTTTTATGTTCTCTTTAACCTGCTTTACTTTCTGCGGATCAGCTGTGTCGACTTTGTTTATTATGATAACGTTGGCCATCCTCAGGTTGGCTTCGCCTGGATGATATGTGAGTTCGTGTCCTGGTCTATGCGGGTCGGCCACAACGATGTGCAAGTCAGGTTTATAGAACGGTAAGTCATTGTTTCCCCCGTCCCATACGATCACGTCTGCTTCTTTCTCTGCTTCTCTCAGTATCTTCTCGTAGTCAACTCCCGCATAAACAACAATGCCCATATCAATATGGGGCTCGTATTCCTCTCTTTCCTCGATAGTGCATTCGTACTTGCTCAGGTCTTCATATGAGGCAAAACGCTGCCAAATCTGCTTTCTAAGGTCGCCATAAGGCATTGGGTGCCTGATGGCTGCAACCCTGAAGCCTTTGTTCTTCAAGATCTTCGCAACTTGCCGCGATGTCTGGCTCTTCCCTGAGCCTGTTCTGACGGCACATACGGAGATGATAGGAACCTTTGACCGCAGCATTGTTGTCTTAGGCCCCATCAAGCGGAAGTCAGCTCCACTTGCTAGTACTTCAGAAGCCTTATGCATGACGTACTCGTGTGAAACGTCGCTGTAAGCAAAAATCACCTGGTCAATATCATGTTCTTTTATCAGCTTAGACAGGTCCTGTTCTGGATAAATTGGGACGCCCTTCGGATATTTTGGGCCAGCAAGCTCTGTTGGGTAGCTTCGGCCTTCTATTCCTGGAATTTGGGTGGCTGTAAAAGCCACAACTTCGTAGGAGTCATTGTTTCTGAAGTAGACGTTGAAGTTGTGGAAATCCCTTCCAGCGGCGCCCATTATAATAACCTTGGTTTTTTGCATGATGTAAACCTTCGACAAAACCCCAGATCAGGGGGTTTCAATACTAGTCGGCGATTCTATTTAAACCTAGCGTGCAAAGGCTATTTGACCAGACGTAGAACCGTTTCTCCTATGAAGTCTATCTGATTTGTCGTAACACCTGGATGCACGGGCAGCGAAAATACATGCTTTGATACTTTCTCTGTTACTGGAAGCTTGCATTTTCCAAATTTGCGGTAGTAAGGCATAAGATGTATTGGGTTTACGTAGCAGACAAAAGCGCCTATTCCCTTCTCCTTCAGCTGTTCAACAACCCTGTCTCTTTTCTGCGCGTTTGCATTCTTCAGCCTGACAGTGTAAAGGTAATAACTGCATTTGAACCCGTCCGGTTCAGTCGGCAACTGCAGGTTCCTTGCTTTTGCAAGCCTTTGTGTTAGCCTTCTTGCATTTTGGCGTCTTCTGGCCACGAATTTTGGCAGTTTCTTCAGCTGTTCGCAGCCTATTGCCGCTTCTATCTCTGGCATGTGATAGTTGTGTCCAAGCATAAGGGATTGGTACTTCTCCTTTTCCCCATGGCTTCGTATGTATCGAGGAACTTCTGCAATCTCTTGGCAATTCGTCGTCAGCATCCCACCCTCGCCCGTGGTCATGTTCTTGCTGCCGTAGAAACTCCAGCACGCAGCGTCCGCAAAAGCTCCAGGGGGTTTTCCCTTGTACGTAGCTCCGTGGGCTTGGGCAGCATCTTCAACAATCTTTAGTCCGTGTTCGTCAGCAATTTCTCTTATGGGCTGCATGTCGGCTGGCAAGCCGTAAAGGTCAACTGGCATTATGGCTTTAGTCTTGTTCGTTATGGCCTTCTCAACTGCTCTCGGGGAAATAGTATACGTGTCTGGGTTTATGTCAACGAAGACTGGTTTGGCACCTGACATGACAACAACTTCGGCCGTTGCGACAAACGTGAAACTAGGCAGAATAACCTCGTCTCCTATTTTCACACCGATCGCTACAAGTGCTGAATGCAAAGCCGCTGTACCCGAGTTCATGGCTACGGCGTTTTTTGTTTTCACAAACTTTGCGAACGCGTTCTCAAACTTCGTAACCATCGGCCCAGCGCCCAGTCCGTGAGTAAGTCCCCCGCTTTTCATCACTTTGATAGCAGCTTCGATTTCTTCCCGCCCGATTTGAGGGGCGTTTATCTGAATCATCGAATCGCCTTGAAGCTACTATGCTATCGCCATATTAATAATTTCATTTGGTCGCCCAAGATCACAGAAAGCTTGGATCAGAAAATGGAAATGTCCTTGTCTAGGTTTTTGACTCGATTCAGGAATTCTCCCATTTCTTTTTCTACTTCTTCCTTTCTTCCTGTGAGAAACTCCAGTTCCTCAGAAATCTCTTCAAGCCACTCTTCAATAGCTAAGTTGCATTCGCTCTCAGTCATTCTTGCAAGGTATTTTGAAACGTTTTGAGGGCTCTTCTTTCCGAGCGATTCTAACGGACAGTTTACTTGCTGAAATTTTGAGAAAGGAAAGAAGTGTCTTGTCGATCGGGGCTTCATCAACCGTCCGCTGAGGGCTGCCGAGATGACTTTTTCGATGGTTATCTTCGGCGGCGAATCGTCTATGTACCGGTGTATTCTTCTTTTTCCAATATGGATACTGGGATTTTTGAGAGCATCGATCAGTATGACCGGTATAAGTGTGTAGCCAAGACTTTTCAGCACTAGCCAACGATGCATTCCATCTAAAATAACGCCAGTTTTTTCATCCGCTACTATTGGATATTTGAGTATGCCGTCCTTGAGAAGCTCTTGTTTGAGTAGTTTCAAGTAGACTGGGGAGCCTTTTTCGTGGGGTTTCAGCTTGTCGATGGGCATTATTGCTATTCTTAAGTCTGTTTTCTCAGCTAGAACAGTGTGTGTCAATTTCCTTTTCTCCTCTAATGGCTGAAGGTGGGGACTTGAACCTTCTCGGGTTCATAGTCTACGAGTTTGCCAGCGAGGAACTGTTCGTACGCTGAAAGGTCGAGCAGGCCATGTCCACTGTAGTTCATTGCGATTATCCTCTTCTCATGGGTCTTCTTACATTCCAGGGCTTTGTCTATCACGAATTTTAGGCTATGAGCGGTTTCAGGAGCGGTTATCATGCCCTCTGTCTGAGCCAACAACCTTGCAGCTTCGAAGACTTCAGTCTGACCGTAGGCAACCGAGTGCATGTAGCCCTTGTGGATCAGATACGAGATCAGCGGCGCCATTCCATGATATCTCAGACCTCCTGCGTGAACAGGCGGACACGCATAGTCGTGTCCAATCGTTAACATCTTCAGTAGTGGCGTCATCTTTCCAGTATCCCCATAATCGTAGGTGTAAACGCCCTTGGTCGTGTGCGGAACAGCTTTCGATTCGCAACCGACAAACTCCGTTTCCGTCGCATCCTTGAACTTGTCTGCCATGAACGGAAAACAGAAGCCGCCATAGTTTGAGCCACCGCCTATGCATCCGCAAATCACGTCGGGATATTTGTCGATGAGTTCGAACTGTTTCTTGGCTTCTAGGCCCAGTATGGTTTGATGCATTAGAACATGATTTAGCACGGAGCCTAGACAATAGCGTGTGTCTTCGTTAGCAAGAGTGTCCTCTATGGCTTCGCTGATGGCTATTCCGAGTGATCCAGGGTTGTTTGGGTTTTCCTTGAGCAACCTTCTCCCGAAGTAGGTCTGGTCACTGGGTGATGGGAACATCTCTGCTCCGTAGATTTGCGCCATGGTCCTTCTGCCGGGCTTGTGATCGTAGCTTGTTCGTACCATGTATATTCGGCATTTCAATTCGAACAAGGCGCATGCCAAGGCCAAGGCTGTGCCCCATTGCCCAGCCCCGGTTTCTGTGGCTAATCGGCGGGTTCCTTGTTCTTTGTTGTAGTATGCCTGCGCGATAGCTGTGTTGGTCTTGTGGCTGCCTGCTGGGCTGAAATGCTCACATTTGAAGTAGATCTCCGCGGGTGTCTTCAGGTGATTTTCAAGTCTTCTTGCACGATACAGTGGTGTTGGGCGAGGAAGTCTGAAGTAAGCCTCCAACACTTCGTCTGGGATTCTAATGTAGCGTTCTGCAGATACTTCCTGTTTTACCAGTTCTTTTGCGAATATTCTTTGAAGCAATTTGGGGTCTATGGGTTTCAGCGTTGTTGGGTCTAACGGAGGTGGGAGTGGCTCTGGCAGGTCTGCTTGTATGTTATACCAAGATGTAGGCATCTCGTCAGGGTTTAACGTTATGAAGGTTTCGTTCTGTGTCATTTTATGGCCTTCTAAGTACATTTACGTACATTTATGTCCGTTAAGCTACAATAGGAGTGCAAGAACATATTTATACTTTATTGCACAGAAACGTACATTAAGGAAACCGCAACATGTGGAGCAACATCAAGAAATACTTGGAGGGTTATCCGGAAAGGCTCAAAGTGGCCCGTGTCCTAGTAGAGAACGGGCTCAGTGTGAGAGATGGGCAAATATACCTCAACGAGATCGAAGTTCCCCCCGTTCGCATAGCTCGTGTTGCAGGAGTAGACAGACGAACTGTGAACGAAACGTTGATCGCCATCAAGGCGAACCGCGAATTGCGCCTGATATTTGAAGGTCTAAGATCGGCCGGGCACTCGTTGAAAGAGGTTGCCAAGCACTTAGATCTTGGAGTAGTTGAGATAACCCCAGTGGACGCGAAGATTCCGGGGATACTTGCCAATTGTGCCATGATCCTAACCAAGAACGGTTTGAGCATAAGGCAGGCAATCGTAGACGATCCGGAGCTTTCGCCCGAACCAAAACTAACGTTTATAGCCGAGAGGAAGATCCCTGGCGAATTAATCCAGAAGTTTCTGGCAGTGAACGGCGTAGCGAAAGTCTCCGTGTACTAGATAGGCGACCATGAACACTGCGGGCTTTAAGCGGCGCTGGTCAGCTGTTGCAGAAGTTCCCACAGTTTTTGACCTTGGAAGGGCTTTTTCGTTGACATAAAGGATAATAGAAAGGCGTACCCCTCAAAGTATTCTAAACATGATCCCGGTCGTTTCGAACATGACTAGGATAGGCGTCTATGTTTGTCATTGCGGCTTAAACATTGCTGGCGTCGTTGACGTAGAGAAGGTTGCAGACTATGCCAAGAGCTTGCATGGAGTTGCTACTGCAAAGCATTACAGGTACATGTGTTCGGAGCCGGGACAACGCATGATCCACGATGACATTAAGGCTCACAAGCTCGACAGAATAGTCATTGCCACGTGTTCGCCTCGAATGCATGAAGAAACCTTTCGCAAAGCAGTTGCTGAAGCCGGGTTAAACCCGTATCTGGTGGAGATTGTTAACCTGCGTGAGCAGGTTTCTTGGCCTCACATTGAGGAGCCGGAAAAAGCCACTGAAAAGGCTAAGGCATTAGTGAGCATGGGTGTTGCCCGTGTGAAACTTTTGGAACCATTGAAAAGGCAGAAAGTGAGCGTTGAAAAGAACGTTCTGGTCGTCGGAGGCGGGATTGCAGGTATACAGGCTTCGCTGGACTTGGCTAATGCAGGCTTCAAAGTTTACCTTGTGGAGAAGGCTCCCAGCATCGGCGGACGTATGGCACAGTTGGATAAAACCTTTCCTACTCTTGATTGCAGTGCGTGTATTCTGACGCCTAAGATGGTTGATGTTGGCAGGCATCAAAACGTCACGTTGTTGACAAATTCTGAAGTAACGGACGTGAAGGGTTTTGTTGGAAACTACGAGGTTACGGTGCTGAAAAATCCCAGATTTGTTGATGAGGCTAAATGTGTTGGATGTGAACTATGCACGAAAGTCTGTCCTGTTAAAGTTCCTGACAAGTTCAACGAGAGCCTGAGTCAGACTCGCGCAATATCGATCTATTCACCTAATGCCGTGCCCAAAGTGGCGGCAATAAACCCGAGGTATTGTCTTCGATTGAAGACAGAGAACAAGACTGTGTGCGGCAAGTGTGTTCAGGCATGCGAAGCCAAAGCCATAGACTTCGATCAGGAACCTGAAACTATCCAGCTTAAAGTGGGCGGCATTATCCTAGCCGTCGGATCAGAGGTTTTTGATGCTTCTAGAATGCCTGAATTCGGTTATGGCCGATTTCCAAACGTCATTTCGAATATCGAGTTTGAAAGGATTTCAGACGCTTCTGGCCCAACTGGGGGGAAGATTCGGAGCCTGAAAAGTGAGAAGCCGCCTAAGAGCATAGTTTTCGTCCAGTGTGTTGGTTCTCGAGACAAGCGGTTTCACGAATACTGTTGCCGCGTAGGTTGCATGGTTAGCCTGAAACAAACGATTCTTGCGCGCGAGAAGCTCGGGAAGAACGTGAACATTTATGTTTGTTACAATGATCTCAGAGCTTTCGGGAAGGGTTACGAGGAATTTTATCGAAGGGCCAGAGACATGGACATCAACTTTGTGGCTGGGATTCCTTCTGACATTCGAAGCACGGTGGATGGTTCGCTTTACTTCGACGTTTTTGAAAGTGGAACAAGCAAACTTCTGGAATTGCATGCTGATTTGGTTGTGCTTGCCAATGGGCTTGTTCCTGGCAATGATATTAGCATGATCAGCAGGCTTTTCCACGCTTTAAGAAGTGCAGATGGCTTTCTGCTGGAGGCGCATCCGAAGCTGAGGCCGCTTGAATGTTCTACGGCGGGAATCTTTCTTGCGGGCGCATGCCAGAGCCCGAAGGATATTCCTGACACTGTATCTCAGGCAAGCGGGGCAGCGGCCAAAGTCATAGATCTGTTATCAAGTGGCGAGATTGAGCTTGAGCCTTTGAAGGCCGTTGTGGATGAGGACTTTTGTAGTGGATGCCGAATTTGCGAGTCGCTCTGTCCTTTCGTGGCTATTGAGATGAAAAAGCAGGAAAGAGCCGGAACAGAAGAGCTGAGAGCTGAGGTCATTGAGGCCATGTGTCAAGGCTGCGGCCTATGTAGTGCAGCGTGCCCAACGGGTGCCATTAAGATACAGCAGTACAGTAGCAAGCAGGTCTTGGTGCAAGTTGAAGCAGCTCTTGCGAAGGCAACGTCAAAAGGAGGAAGCTAGCGTTGAGCTTGACTGATCTGATGTCCATGGCCAAACCGAACCTTGAGTCGCGAGAGAAAATCCTAGCAAAACTCCGTAGAAGAGAGCTCATAAACTGTTTTCTGTGCATAAAATGCACGAGCGGCTGCACTGCTTTGAAGCTTCTGGAATTGAAGCCTCATGAAGTTGAAAAATTAGTGAATTTTGGTTTCGTCGATGAACTGGCTTCATCAGACATCGTGTGGACATGCGCAACATGCCTGAAGTGCATTCAGAGATGCCCGCAAAAGGCCTCGCCTTATCATGTGATTATGGCCCTGCGCAACTTGGCAGTGGAGAGGGAAGCAAAAGTGCCCGAAGCATACATGAAGGCGGTCTCACAGATCTTGGAAAACGGGCTGGCAGAGCCAATTCAGAAAGTCACGACTAGGAAAATGGAAACCTGTGACCGCGAAAACTTGAAATTGCCGAAGATCAAGCCCCCTAAAGAGGGTTTTCAATCTGTTTTTCTGAAGGCTCTGGAGGAGAAATAGTCTTGAAGGTTGCTGTCTTCTGGGGCTGCCGAGCATTAACAAGCCAATATGCGTATGAAATGTCTGTTAGAGAAGTTTTGCCGAAGCTTGGTGCTGAGCTTGTTGATTTGCATGAGGCTCTATGCTGTGGCGACCCTGTCAAGAGCGTTAATGATTTTGCAGCCAATTACTTGGCTGCCAGAGTTCTTGCGCTAGCAAACTTGACTGGGCTTAAGGACTTGCTTGTTCCCTGCAACCGTTGTCACTTCGTCGTTTCAGAGGCTAAGAGTCTTATTGAAAGTGATGAAAAAATCCGCAGCAAGATCGTGGGTTTACTTGGGGAAGAAGGCCTGAAATACGATTCGAACGTAAGGTTGTGGCATGTGATTGATTTCCTGCACGATCATATCGGTCTAGGTGCCATTCAGAAGGCCGTTGTGAAGCCGCTTAATGGTTTGAAGTTGGCCGGTCATGTTGGCTGCCAGATTCTCCGCTACAGCGACCTTGGAAGAGTTGATGATGCTGAAAATCCTCGCAAGCTTGACGAATTAATCGACGTGCTTGGTGCCAAAAGTGTGGACTATGCGGAGAAACTCGACTGCTGCGGCGCAGCCCTAACCTACAGTCATGTCGATTCTGCACTTTCTCTCGCCGGTTCAAAGCTTAAGGCTTTGCAGGGCTTGAGCGTGGACGCACTGGTTGTTTCTTGTCCGGATTGTGGAATGATGTTTGATGCTAGGCAGAAGGATGCTGCAGCGACGGTTGGAGCCAAACTCAACCTGCCCGTGTTGTATTATACGCAGTTGCTTGGTTTAGCTTTGGGCATTGAACAGGAGAAGCTTGGGTTGCATCTTAACCAAAGCCCAGTGGATAAACTTCTAGCGAAGATTTCCGCTTAGTCTCTAAACAACTTTTATATTTACAGCGTCAGTAGTTACGGTTCAAGGTGAAAAGCATGGTAGACTTCAGCTTCACAGAGGAACAAGAGCTTTTCCGCAACGCTTTGCGCGAATGGTGCCAAAAGCATCTGCCATTGGACAAGATTCGGGAGATGGACAGCAAGGGGGAGATCCCACATGAGCTCTTGAAGAGCATGGGTGAAATGGGCCTGCTCATCATGACTGCTCCGCAAGAGCACGGAGGTACGGGTGCCGACTGGGTTACGGCATGCATAGCGGCCGAAGAGCTTGGATATGCGGATGTTAGCATTGCCCTGCCAGTACTGTGGCTCGTTGAGTCATCCTGGGGTTTCGTTGTGGACAAGTACTGCACTGAGCAAGTGCGAAATGAAGTTATTCAAAAAGCCTTCAAGGGCGACGCTTTCATCGGCATTGCCTCGACAGAAAGTGGTGGTGGTTCAGATGTTGCGGCCTTCAAGTCTACTGCACGAAGAGAAGGCAACGGTTGGCTTCTTAACGGTGAGAAAATGTACATCAGCGGCACAGAAGAAGCGAAAAAGCTGGGGGGAGGCTACTTTGTCATTGCTAGGACTTCGCCTGCTCCTGAAGGAGCATCACATCGGGGAATGACAGGCTTCTATTTACCCATGAATGCTCGAGGAGTTGAAGTTAACAAGCGGTTTGAGGACATGGGACGCATGGCAATTTCAACCGGCGGGTTCAAGATGGAGAACGTTACGGTTCCTGATGCTTACCGGATCGGCGAGGTAGACAAGGGCTTCTATTTGACTATGGAAGGATTCGACAATGCGCGCATTTTGATTGCCGCAGTGTGCGTAGGTGCAACGCGACGTGCCCTAGACATCGGGATGGAATACATCAAAGAGCGAAAGGCTTTCGGCAGACCCATAGGGAAGTTTGAGGGCATCCAGTTCGAGCTGGCTGACGACTGGGCCCAGCTTGAGGCCCTGCGATCGTTGACCTATCGGACTGCATGGATGAATGACATGCGCTACAAGGAGAACAAGTTCAGCCCGCTGGAAGTGAGCAGGATGATCGCCGCATGTAAGCTCATTGCGCCGCACTTCGCGTTCGACGTGTACAAGCATGCCATGATATGGATGGGAGCCTACGGCTACACTAAAGAATGTCCGTTGGAGATGGGGCTCAGAGGAATTATGAGCTACTGCGTTGGAGCTGAAGGAGCCAGCAACATACAAAGAACCGTCATAGGACGGGAATTGCTGGGCAAAGAATACATACCATACAAGTAAGCATTAATCGTTCTAGCATCCGGGATGCCTTTACTTCTTTTGCGGTTCCTTAGAGACTTAACGATTGCGTCTGTGGAGTGTTTGCCATTGGCGGTTCGATGAAAGTCTAGTGTTGTAGCTGCTTTTTGATGGCCTCTTTCAGCGCAGGCAGGATCTCGTAAAGGTTGCCCACGATGCCGTAGTCTGCAACCTCAAATATGGGTGCTTCTGGATCCTTGTTTATGGCCACTATCACCTTTGAGTCTCTTATTCCCGCCACGTGCTGAATCACTCCTGAGATCCCGCATGCAACGTACAGCTTAGGCTTGACTTTGTGGCCTGAAAGGCCGATCCATTCTGAGAACCATTTTCTATCCTCAGCCAGTGGTCTTGAGCTGCCTACTTGTCCAGACAGGACTGTTGCCAACTCTTCGAGCAAGATCTTGTCTTCTTTCTTCCCTAAGCCTCTGCCACCGCTGACTATCACTTGAGCATCTTCAATTCTTACGTTTGAAGTTTCCATCGGCCTTGTTTCAACGGTTTCAGTTTTCGGTTCTTCAACATTCACTTCCAACTTCATCAGTTGCCCGTGGCGATTTTCCGGTTCTGGTTTTTCAAAAGTCCTTGCCGGCACGGTTGCTATTTGGGGTTTCGTCTTGAAAGCTACCTTAGCAACCGCGTTTCCTCCATAGGTTATCCTCTCGCCCACGAGTCTCTTTTGTTCGTCAAGGCTTAGCTTGGCACAATCAGGCACGCATCCAGTTCCTAGGCGCGTGGCAAGTCTGGCTGCTAATGGTTTCCCGTTCTTTGTCGAGCCGATCAGTATGATTTCTGGTTTGTAGCTCACTGCCAAATGGTGCAAAACGCTCAAGTATCCTTCTGCTTGGAAGCGTTCCAGCACCTGATTGTCCACCATGTACACTTTGTCTGCTCCATACTTTATCAACTCATTCGCTTTGTCTTCTACGTTACGCCCAACTAGAACAGCTATCAATTCTGTTTGTAATTTGTCCGCGATTTCCCTGGCCTTGCCAAGAATTTCCAATGCCAAGTCATGTTTGTCTGAGAAAACCCAAACACCTTTGTTTTCGCTCAATGCTTTTTCACCTTCCAATGACGCCTTCTTGAACCAATGCCTTAGCCAGTTTGTCTGCGATCTCTTGTGCGTTTTCTCCTGTTATCTTGATTTTTTTCCGCTCTGTCTTAGGTGCTAGGACCTCGACTACCTCGATTTTAGAAGCGATTTTGTCTCTGTCGAGCTTAAGATCTGAGGCTGTCCAAGTTACTATCTCTTTTTTTGAAGCCTTCATTATCATCATCAAAGATGGAATCCTAGGCTGATTTATCTCACGTGTCACTGAAACTAGGGCAGGCATTTTTGCCTTCACAGTTTCAATAGCGTCTTCTAGCGTCCTTTCCGCGGTTATGGTGGCGTCATCCACGGTGATTTTTCTGACCGAAGTCATCTGCGGCAGGTTCAGCAATTCCGCGAGTCTGGAGCCGACAAGTCCGGAGAAACTGTCCAGGGATGTTTCCCCGCAGAGAATTAAGCTGTATTCAGCGATCTTTTTTGTGGCTTCTGCAAGAATGTAGGCCGTGCCGGAAGTGTCGATATCCTTAAAATCTGGGTCGTTGACAAAGAAGGCCTTGTCTGCGCCCATTGCAAGGGCTTCTCGCAAGACAGGTTTTGCATCTTCAGAGCCCACGGTAACGGTGAATATTTCTATGTCTCCAAGTTTTTCTTTGATCTTTGTGGCTTCTTCCAGCGCGTTCTTGTCGAAATCGCTCATCTTTCTGGGAGCACTGGTCGTCATGGGTTGTCTTGTCGCAGGGTCAACCTTCAACTGTGAAACATCTATTGCTTGTTTCAGGCAGACTATTATTCTCCTCAAAGCGTCTTACTCCTGGTGATCTTGTCCAGAGAAAATGAAGGTTTATGACAAAATATAAAAAAGTTTCAGTATGAAAACTCTAAGGCTCAAGGCTAAGTACTATGGGCTGCTTCTGAAGCTATTATGAGGGCGGTTCACTTGGATGAGGCAAGGCTTTACGATGAACAGTTTGCTAAAGTGTTCCCTTTAAATTGGGAAATGGCCATTCTCTCAAAGCATCTCGGTTCTGTTAAAACTTTGCTGGACGTCGGCTGCGGCACGCGCCGCGCGCGCGGCATGCATAAGTTAGTTGGAAAATCCTTGGAATATGGCGACTACACGGAGACAATAAAACTTGACCATCACGCCGACAAGTTGACGTTTCACGCCTTTACTACCAGAGAAGCGAGGCGGCTCTTGGCTGATCGAGGTTTGCAGCTAGGGTTGAGAACAGGGTCAAATTCTTTCATGACTGGTTTATAGTCGTGGCAACACGCAGGAACAAGCACAAAGAGGCGTCTTGATGGAATATGAAGTAAAATGCTCAGCTTGCACCCACTCCGCACTTAACCTGCTTGGCTTCAAGTGCCCATCATGCGGTCAACCATTAGACATCAGACAAAACAGAAGATTCGAAACGAGCCAGATTCGCAGAAAAGACTTTACAGTTTGGCGTTATGCCAAATTCTTTCCATACGTGAACGGGGCTGACGTCTTAACTCTGGGTGAAGGCTGGACACCTCTAGTCCGATTCTCAAAAAATGTCCATTTCAAGCTTGAGAATCTGAATCCAACGGGCTCTTTCAAAGACCGTGGTTCGACTGTGCTGATCTCAGCATTGCATAAGTTGGTCAAAGAAGCAAACGGGTACATATCTGAGGATTCTTCAGGAAACGCAGGAGCCTCTATAGCTGCATACGCTGCAAAGGCCGGGCTGAAAGCCAAGATTTATGTTCCTGAAAATGTTTCAGGCCCAAAGCTCAACCAGATTCAATTCTATGGCGCAGAAGTCATCAAGGTTCGAGGAAGCCGGGCAAGGGTTGCAGAAGAGGCACAGAAAACCTCGAAGAGCGGGTTCTACGTTGGACACATACTGCATCCCCTGTTTAGAGACGGCATAAGAAGCTTGGCGTACGAGATTGCAGAGCAACTGGACTGGCATAGTCCACACTGCGTCTATCTACCTGTTTCAGCTGGAACCTTGCTATTGGGCGTTATACAAGGATTCAACGATCTAGTTGAGTCTGGCACATTGCACACAATGCCCAAAATCATGGCGTGCCAAACCCGGCAAGTCTCGCCTCTCTACTATCTTTCCAGAAAAATGAGTTACCATCCACCCGAAAGGCTGACCTCCATCGCAGACGCGTTGGTGAGTGTAAATCCTCCATTGTTGAGTCTTATGGCTAAGCAGTTGAAGGCAATAGATGGCGATGCAGTGATCGTTGAGGAAAGCGAGATACTCAAGGCTTTCAAAGAGCTTGCGCGGAACGGATTTTTCGTTGAACCAAGCTCAGCCGTTGCATACGCAGCGTACAAGAAGCAACTGGAAAACAAGGAAGCATCAGAAAGCGACGAGACCGTGATAATCTTAACTGGAACAGGTCTGAAGACGACACTGAAGCCTGATTGACGATAAATCCGAGAATCTAAGGTCTGACGAATCTACTTTCGCTTAGGCTTTCAGAAAAACTTATATTTTCATGCTGTTTCTCTTGTTGACGCAATAAAGGAGGATGGAAAAGGTTTGTCAGCACAAGGATCAGCTGGCGGTGTGCCAGTTCTAGTACTAAAAGAAGGTTCAAACCGTTCTAGGGGAAAAGAAGCGCAGCATACTAACATTATGGCTGCCAAGATAGTTGCTGAAATTGTGAGGACTTCCCTAGGACCAAAGGGCATGGATAAGATGCTTGTCGACAGCTTCGGCGACGTCACAATAACCAGTGATGGTCGCACCATTCTGGATGAAATGGACATTCAGCATCCAGCCGCGAAGATGATGGTTGAGGTTGCCAAGACACAGGACAATGAGGCCGGCGATGGAACGACAACAGCAGTCATAGTCTCCGGTGAACTGCTCAACAAGGCTGAAGAGTTAGTTGAGAAGAGTGTTCATCCCACAATCATAATTGACGGATACAGGAAAGCATCTGAAAAGGCACTTGAGGTTTTGGAGAAAATGGCAATACCAGTGGACATAGAGAAACAAGATTACGCCAAGAAAGTGGCGATGACTTCGATGGCGAGCAAGCTTGTGGCTGAACACAGAGAATACTTGGCTGATATAGCTGTGAAGGCGATTCTTGCAGTAGCTGAAAAGGACGATGGCAAGTACAAGGCAGATGTCGAGGATGTCAAAGTTGAGAAGAAAACCGGCGAATCAATGCAGGAAACAAAACTCGTTCAGGGAATAATCCTAGACAAGGATGTTTCGCATTCAGGAATGCCCAAGCGCATAGAGAAGGCCAAAATAGCCTTACTTGACTGCCCTCTGGAGATTGAGAAGACCGAGTTTGACGCCAAAATAAACATCGAAAGACCCGAACAGATGGAAGCATTTCTCAAACAGGAAGAAGACATGCTGAGGGAAATGGTTGAGAGAATAGTCAAGGCTGGTGCGAATGTTGTTCTCTGCGAGAAAGGCGTTGACGACATGGCGCAGCATTTCCTAGCCAGGAAGGGGATACTTACCGCTCGAAGAATCAAAAAGTCTGATATGGAGAAACTGTCGAAAGCCACTGGCGGAAAAATAGTCACCAAACTAGACTCCATAACGTCTGAAGATTTGGGCCATGCAAACCTCGTCGAAGAACGCAAAGTCGGCGAAGACAAGATGACATTCATAGAAGGATGTAAGCATCCCAAAGCAGTGACAATTCTGATCAGAGGCGGAACGCAGCGAATAATAGACGAAGCAGAAAGGTCAATACATGATGCTCTGTGCGTAGTCAGAGACGTAGTTGAAGAACCGAAGATCGTTGCAGGAGGGGGCGCACCCGAACTCGAAATGTCACGCATGCTCAAAAAATATGCAGAAACTCTTCCAGGAAGAGAGCAGCTTGCAGTCAGAGGTTTTGCAGAAGCACTTGAAGTCATTCCAACGACACTGACCGAGAATGCTGGTCTTGACCCAATCGACATATTGTCTGAACTCAGAGCCAGACACGAAAAGGGCGAAACTTGGGCTGGAATAGAAGTCAACAGCGGAAAAGTTCAGGACATGTCTAAGGCAGGAGTCTTCGAACCATTATCCGTCAAGAAACAAATAATCAAATCTGGAACCGAAGCTTCATGCATGATATTGAAGATCGACGATGTGATAGCTGCTGGAAAGATGAGAGCTCCTCCAACACCGCCAGGAGGAGGTATGCCCCCAGGCGGTGGATACCCAGGAATGGGGGAGTACTAGAACACGTCTGAGAAAGGCAAGGTCACGATTGGCCCGCCGAAGATCACACGGTTCGAGAAAGCGAGAGTAGTGGGAGCTAGAGCCCTTCAGATTTCCATGGGCGCTCCCATACTTGTTGATATCTCTGAAGGACTTTCAAGTCCAATCGACATAGCATTGAAAGAACTAGAGATGAACGTACTGCCAATAACAATCAGAAGAACATTGCCCGATGGCGCCTACCAGGACATTCCTCTGAGATGGCTCATGGGATCAGCCTAGAACATCCCGCATAAAATCAAGCCTCTTCCTTTTTCTCGTTTTTGTTTTCCTTGCCCAGACCTCAAAGCTTCAGCGATTTTCGACTACAGCTTTCTTGACTTGCCTTCAGCATTTCTTTCGTTTTTTCGAGTTTTCTCCTGATTCCTTTCCAGTGGGCTCCTTGCCAGTAGATCTGTCCGCACTTTCGACATTTCCAAAACTCTTCATAGTGGGCAAACGTGCTTTCTCCAACTTTGTCTGCCACTTGATCTTTAGCAATTGGTTTTACTCTTGCGTTGCATTTTGGGCATCTTGAAGTTGCCATGTCAACGTTCAGGTCAATGTTGAACCTTTTTGCAATCTCTGCCAGTTTTTCTTCTCCTGTTTCGCCCTCCACGTAGAAAGCGTCAATTCCCTTTGCGATAGCTTGTTTGTAGAGTTCAAAATCTCTGGTGAGCAATACTCTTCTTTCCCTCTTAGACGTTGTAATTAGTGCAGCATCATCTAGCTTATTGGAATATTTCACGTCATGTCCCAGTATGCGAAGCCACCGGGTCAATTTTCCCAGCATGCCGTCAGCGATGAATTTCAAGAATTATCTGCTCCGAATTATTTTCCCGCTTCCTGGCTGGCTGACGATTTCTCCGTCGTCCATGATTAGTTGGCCGTTAACGAATGTCTTGACCGGTTTCCCCTCAATTTGCCACTCGTCAAAAGGCGAGTATTTCGCTTTTGACTGGAACTTTGAAGCATCAATCTTGCATTTTTTTCTCAAGTCCACAACTGTTAGATCTGCAGCATTCCCCTCTTTCAAGCGGCCTTTGCCTTCTAGGTTGAAGATTTCTGCTGGTTTTTCAGACGTTAGTCTCACAATATCTGCTATCGACAGCCGTCCGCGTTTTACTTCAGTAAGCATTAGTGGAAGCGTGGTCTCTAATCCTGGTATGCCGACTTTGACATTCCAAACAGTTTTCGCCTTTTTCTCTTCTAAAGCATGCGGCGCATGGTCTGAAGCTAAGATGTCTATGCAGCCGTTCTTTATGCCATTCCACAGTGCAGTGATCTCAGGTTTTGCTCTAACTGGTGGCATCGTGATTGCCAACGTTCCTATTTTTCTTAGATCATCTGCTGACAAGCAAAGATTATGAGGCGTCGTTTCACATGTTATTAAGGCTCCGGACTTTTTCTCTTCGCATATCGCTCTGAGACCTTTTTCCGTGCTTACATGGCAAAAGTGCACATGCGCGCTGGTTGTTTTGGCGATGTTCAATACATGTTTGACCGCCCGCGCTTCAACGTTTTCTGAGTGTGCTTCTAGATAAGCGTCAATGTCGTTGCGGCCGACTCGTTTGAGCTCATCTGTTGCACGGTCCAAGCATTCCTTGTCTTCAGCGTGTACGGCTGCTAGAGTCCTTAATTTCTTGACAGCCTCAAACGCTTTCAACAGGGCTGCATCATCGTCGATGTCTAGACCGCCAACTTGCTCAGTCATGTACAGCTTGAACGCAATTGCGCCTTCTTCCACTATTTTTTTCATTTCGCTCAAGCAGTTTGGAAATTCCGAATAGAAACCCACATTGACTAGAATCGTGCTTTCAGCAATTGCCATCCTGCCCCTCAGGGTCTCGGCACTCATAGTCGCAGGATCGTTATTCGGCATATCAAGAACTGTCGTAAATCCACCGGCGGCAGCAGCAGCCGTGCCACTGCAGAAATCTTCTTTGTATGCCTTCCCTTCATCTCTGAGATGCACGTGAGCATCTATCAAACCAGGAAGAACCAGAAGGTTGCCCAAATCCTTTTTCGACGTGGCCTTTGGCATGGTGCTCTCTTTGCCTATTTTGAGAATTCTGCCATCGTCTATGGCAAGGCTGCAATCTGCAATCTCGTTTTCTAGGTAGGCCTTTGCGCGGGTTAGAACTAGGTCAACGGTCAAATCCTTCGCTCTCTTGATATTTCAATAACAGAGGATGGAATGTTAAAAGTTTGCCATTGAGCCATCATGGCTAACTAGTCAGTTTCGAAAACTTGAGTTTCCTAGTTGGGTGTGAGTTCAAGTTCATAGGTGACAAGGCCTCAGAGAAAGCTTTTCTGACGTATTCTTCGGGTATGTCGAATTTGGCAACGTTTTCCATGTAGATTGGGCCGTTTTTGTCCTCTAGTAACTTCAGTAGTTTTCTGCTGAGAGATCTGATGTCGCGCTTTGTTGCTTTTCGGACGGTTATGATGTTCACGTAGGCCCATCGTTGAGCAGTGCATGTGTTGACAGCGTGTTACTGGATTATTTTGAAGAAGTCTCTTTCGGTTATGATTCCGACAAGTTTTTCGTCTTTGACAACTGGAATGGCTCCTAGGTCTTTGTCTCGCATTATCTTTGCCGCTTGGCCTATGTCCGCGTTTGGCTCGATTGTTGAAACCTCTTTTGATGCTATGGTTAGCGCTGGCGTGTTCAAGACTTGTATGATTGTTCCTGACCGCAGGTGTTTGAAGACTTCTCCTGAACCGAAGAACCGTATCACGTCCATCGTTGTGATTATGCCTACTACTTTGCCGTCAGAAATTATGGGCAGTCTTCTGAATCCCCGCGTCACCATTGATCGCTCAGCCTCGAAGATCGTGGTTTTGGATAGGGCTGTGACAACTTTTTCTGACATTAGCTCGGCTACGGATACACCACTCAATCTGTCCGCAAACAAGATGGCGATATCTCGCTCCGTGATTATTGCCCTCACGTGGTTGTCATCATCAACCACTGGCAAGCCACCCAGGTTCTTGTTCGTCATCAGCTCGATTGCTTCGCTTATCTTCGCCGTACTTCGTACCGAAACGACTTTTTGGGTCATGATGAGCTTTATGGGCTCGTTTATGGCTTTGAAGATGTTTCCGCCGAATTTCCGATGGATTATTTCGAATTTCTTTCCGCCGCCTAGGTAATCGATTATGTCCGAGGCCGTAACAATTCCTTCTAGCGCCTTCGTTCCAGGATTAGCTATCGGTATTCGGCGGAATCCTTCCCTTGCCATCATTTGAATTGCGTCATAAACAGGGGTCGTCGGCGCCATGGTCACAACAGCGGTTTTTGCGATGCTCAGTATTTCCCCTTCATGCTTTTTCGAAGGGTGAACCTTCAGAGAGAGGTTACCTTTTCCCCTCAAAGTTCTTCTAAAGCTTTCTCTACTCAACTGTCCTCCACTCACTTCACAAGCATTCTAGCAACATCTTCTCGATCAACTATGCCAACGAGCTTGCCGTTGTCATCTTCTACCGGAACTCTTCCAACATCCTTTGAAACCATGACCTTGGCGACTTGAATCATCTTTGTCGAGGGTTTCACAGCTGTTACTCCTGTCTTCATAATTGAAGAGATTTTGGAAGAGGCTTGAAAACGCCCTTTTTGAGCTTCAAAAGTGGGCAAGACTGAGCCGCTTTCAAGAAGATCCTTCTGGGTGACCATCCCCACAAGTCTGCCATTCTTCACCACTGGCAAGCCACCGAGGCGTTTCTCCTGCATCAAACGCCAAATATTGCCAACCTCATCTTCGGGACAACAGGTCACAACGTTCTTTGTCATCAGTTCTGAAACATCTTTCAGAAGTTTTTCCGGGTTTGTTCTGATTAGCGGTTCGATGAAGTTTTCTAAGCCTACAACTCCTCTATACGTCTTGTCTTGGGCTGACGTTACGACTGGTGCATACCATACGTCTGCTTTGAGCATCGTTTTTATGGTTGTTGCGGCATCATCGTCCATGGCTGCTACGTGCTTTGCAGGGGTCATTATCCCTTTGACCCTTATCGGAGAAACGGAAGAGGAAATGGTCATGATGTCTCGGCGGGAAACTTTCCCCAAAAGCTTCTTGTGATCATCTGTTACTGGGAGAATTCTTAAGGCGAAATCGCGTATTATTGCTCGGGCTTTTGTGGCGAGTTCATCTTCATAGATAAACGGGTGCCTTTCATTCATGATCTCCTTGATGAGCAACCGTTTTTACTCCTCGCCTTCTTCTTCCAGCTCATCCCTGCAATCTTCACAGAGAAATTCGCCATTGTGCTGTTTCAAGCCGTCGGACCAGACTCCACAGCGATCGCAGTGACCGGCGAGCGGCGCAGCCTCTTCCTCTGTTTCTTCCTGAGTTCTGTTTTCGTTCTCTATGCGTGCTCGTTCTTGGATGATTTCAATGAGTTCAGGCATGACGGCTAACACGTCCTTGCTTGAGAGCAACCCGGTGATCTGTCCCTTATACAAGACTCCCAACCTTCTGATGTTAAGCCGGCTCATTCTCCTAGCTGCATCACTTATTGTGGCATCGGGTTCTATCGTGATTAGAGGCGAGGTCATGACCTCGTTGGCTTTTGTAGAGTCAGGTTTGACGTTTTTGGCCAATACTCTCACGACGAGGTCTCTTTCCGTTATTATTCCGAGGGGCTTGCCCTCTTCATTGGTTACTATTATGCAACCCAAGTCTTCCTTGTCCATGAGTTCTGCAACGCGGTTTGCCGCTGCATCCTCTTTGATGGTTATCACTGGGCTGCTCATAACATCTTTGACCAACATTTTAGATCTTAATCCGATTTCAGCCATTGTCTCATCCACGTAACGGTGCACGCCATGCTAAACTTCAATCAACTCAAAATAGACATCCCGAATTTAAAACTTGCTAACAGAAAAGACAGATTGTTTCCGGAGCAATTCCCGATCAGAGTCAATCAATAACGCATCATGATGGAACTGAAGCATCAGAAGGAGATTGGACAAAATTCAATGTTATAACAATGTTGACCCTTTTGTCAACGGGCATGATAAAGAGCGAATTTAGCAGGAAAATGCTGCTCATTTTCACGTGGGAACATATATATAAAGAGGGCATCGCAATTACTTGTTGGTTGAAACCTAAGGGGTATTACGAAATTGCCATTTAAGCGTAAGAGTCGGGGAAGGTCTAAAGGCGGCAAGGGCAGCGGCGCTGTTGTTCAATGTGCTGGTTGTGGGCAGATTGTTCCCCGTGACAAGGCTAAGCGGTCTACTCGCAGGATTTCTCTCGTTGACTATGCCTTGGCGAAGGAGCTTCGCCAGAAGGGCACGTACATAGCCTCGTCCGTAGACACTAGACTTTACTGCGTTTCCTGTGCCGTGCATCGTGGAATCGTGAAGGTTAGAGCCGAGAAAGAACGGCACATGCGTGCGAGAAGATTCTAGTTCTCAGTCAATTTCCTTTTTCTTAGTTTTCCATAGGCATGGATGCCTCTTTGCACGACGGTTAGATTCGTAAGGATAGCAAGCAAAATCATGGCCGCGTTAATAACTGTCGCGGGCTGCCAAAAGATGGCTATCACCGTTGCCACAGCTAGGATGATTATGCGTTCAGCTCTTTCAGCTATGCCCACTGATTCCATCCTTACGTTGGCGGCCTCAGCTCTTGCACGGCTGTAGCTCACAAGCAACGAGCCAGTCAGGGCCACCGTTCCCCAAAGAGGGTCACAGAGTCCGCTTATGATTATTGCGACGTAGACTGCTGCATCCGCGTATCGATCGAGCATAGAGTCTAAGAAGCCACCGAATGCTGTTGTTTGCTGGTAAAGCCGAGCTACAACTCCATCTAGAGCGTCGCAAAAACCAGATGCCAATAGCAAAGCGATTGCCAGAGCAAGGTAGAATGGCTGATCTTGCCATTTTGCATAGGACAAAGCCGCGAAAAGAGCTAAAACTATCCCCAAGCCGCTTATTCTATTCGGCGTCAAACCTATGCTGTGCGCTGCCTTCGCTTCCATTGCAAGCATTCCCTGAACCTTTTGCTTAAGCTTAGTAAGCATAGGGGCAGATTCTCCAGCAATTCTTATTTAAGCTAAGGAAATATGTTAAGGATACTATTGACAGTTTAAAGGTGTTTAGAATGATCACCATCACAGGTTTGAAAGTTGATGGAAAAAACTGCTTAGGATTACGCGTGGACCTGCCCGAATGCTCAGCGCCACTGCTTTTGATAACTGCTGAGAAAGGCTTTGTCATGTGCGGTTTCTTGAGCATTGAGGCAGCAGAAAGAACCGGCGCTTCTGCAGCTATGGTCAGCGGAGTTAAAGCATTTGAGGATGTGATGAACGCACCTGTCAAGGACGCAACGACGAAAGCCAGAAGCCTTGGGGTTCAAGAGGGAATGAAGGGCGCAGATGCTCTGAAGCACATGTTCTGAAAACGTGTTTGGCTTTCTACCAGAGCAAAAGCAAGAAAGGATGATCTGCACATCCACGAGCCTAAGCTCAACAACTGTCAAGGCTAGATTTTAAACGTAAGAACAAGGGAGATAGTAGTCGAAAAGGAAATTGCCCTGGAGAGCATAGCAATTGTCTAGAGAAAAGCTTCTTAATGATGTTGCTGCCGAAGTTGTGGTTTGCACGCGGTGCGCGCTTTGGAAGGCTCGCAAAAATGCTGTCCCGGGCGAAGGCAGTCCAAAAGCTAGAATAATGTTCATCGGCGAAGCGCCTGGCTCTTCGGAGGATCTTCAGGGAAAGCCTTTCGTCGGCGTAGCTGGCAAGTTTCTTGAGACTCTGCTGTCTGAAATCGGATTTTCAAGAGCAGAGGTTTTCATCTGCAACGTCGTAAAGTGCAGGCCTCCTAGAAACCGGGCTCCTAAGCCTGAGGAAGTTCAAACTTGCACCCCTTACTTGGACAGACAGATGCAAATCATTAAGCCCGAATTTGTCGTTACGCTCGGAAATTGTTCCACAGCCTATATTTTCTCAAAAGACCATCTGCCTTTCGCTGGCATCACAGCGGTTCACGGCAAAATCTACGAAGTAGCTTTGGATGGCCTGCGTATGACAGTTTTTCCAACATTCCATCCGGCTGCAGCCCTCTACAGCGCAAGGTACAAGGATCAGATAGCCGCTGACTTCGAGCTCTTGAAGAACGAGTTAGCGAAGAGGGGAATAATCTAGTCGGTCTCTCTTGCGTGCTTCAGGGCAACTGGGAAACCGCAACATCCGACCCTTATCGTGCGGATTCATTCTTTTGTTGCGGCTATGAGAAAATCGGTTGGTACTAGGCGAATCCATCTGACTTTTGGCTCAACGTAGAACTCTTCCACTCGATCAATCCGGAAACCTGCGTTTATCGCAGCGTTTATGACGTCACTGAGCTTCCACAGGAACTCGATGGCGGGCGGCTCGTTTTCCTCGGACAGAAGGTTCTCAATCCCGTGACCTTGGTCGAAATAGCTCTTCTTGACAACTATCTCCCCTTTCACCTGCTCTGTAATGATGCTGAACGGGTGAAAATCAGTGACCACTAATTTGCCGCGATTCCTCAGCACACGGTAAGCGTTTTTCATCCAGGCATCAAGGTCGTTTATCCAGATGAAAATGCCGCATTCTGTTACGACCAAGTCAAAGCGGTCATTTGGAATGCTTTCAGGGAGATTTTGCCAGTCTGCCTCGACCAGTTCCACGTTAACGCCGCAATATTCAGCCGCTTTTTTTGCATTTCGAACTTGCTCGCTTGAGAAGTCAACGCCAGTCACAATGGCTCCTTTCTTTGCACAAGCCAACATTACTAAGCCGTCGCCGAACTGGGGCACGATTATCTTTTTTCCCTTGATGTGCCTCAGGTATGGGCCTAGCTTCGGTTCCCACTTTTCGAGATAAGGAGTATCATCCCTTATTTGCCTAAGCATGTCGGCTTTTCTAGTGCGGTCGCGCTTTGCTATCGCATCCCAGTGCCTCTTGTTCACTCTCAAGCAGTCATTAAGGCCTTTTCGTGGCACTTTTTCAACCCTTAAGCGCTTATCTTGGGAGGAGGGCGTACTCGTCTTCCAAGCTTTATGCGAAGCGCAATGCGATACAGCTTTCTCAAAGATTTGACAAGTTGCTCGAGGCTTGGCAGGCTAGAATAGATTAGCGGCACCTGATCGTACTCTGCCAGTTTTATCGAGTGTTCATCAGGTCTTGAGCCGTGAAAGACCACGACGCGAGGTTTCAGGCTGCTCACGCGCACGAGCATCATGGGCAGGCTGCCGTTCTCCACGTTTGTGAAGATGAGTGCCCGGTCCGTTGTGGCGCCGAAGAGTTGAGAATATTCTAGCCCAGAAAGTGTCTCAACGGCCTTTCGGCTGTCCACCACCGTGTAGCCTAAGACTTCTTTGACGAAGCTTCCTGACGTGGATACCACTTCGCCCTTGATAGCCTTGCACAAGTATTCAACGCGCACAGGGATTGGAAACTCTCGTAGGTCAATGATCGCCATGCTTGGCGAGCTCGTCAGCTTGGCAAACTCCTTGATGAATCGGCTGCCGCGTTCTTCGTCAATCTTCAGAAGAGCCCACACGAAACGCCTCACAAACTTGGTTCCAGGACTCTTGCGCCTTTCACTCTCGTAATCGCTGATCACGGACGGAGAAACAACCATCCTTTCAGACAGGGTCATCTGTGAGACTGCGAAGAGCTCTCGCCACTTGCGCATCGTAGCTCCTGGCTTGTTTGAAAGTATTATCTCGCCAGCAACTCTTCTGCCAAGAACTTCGCGGACGCTTGGAGACACAGACATTAATAGTCTTCCTTTCCCAACCGACAATTTCCCCCTAAAGACCAAACGCAATATAAAAACTTATACGATTCAGTGACTCTTGAAAAGAAGAGAAAACATCAATTTGAAGTAGAAAGCCCAGTTCATCATTACGAAAGGCGAGAAGAAATTCAGTGACTCTTAAGAAGAAGAGAAAACAGAAACGTAGAAATCGGGTTTCCAACTTGGACATAAGCGTCTGAGGGTTCAATGACTCTTGAGAAGAAGAGAAAGTAGAAACTTGCATACATGCGGATAATTCTAGGCAAGTAGTGGAGGGGATTCTGTGGCTCCTAAAAGGAAGAGAAAAGAGGAACACCAATCATTAGGAAACTTGGATTATTTCACCTTTGATGATCCAATGACTCTGTAATAGAAGAGAAGACAGAAACTCTCCATCTCGAATTCATAACCAAGCTCTCAGTTGGCTCAAGGGCTTGCTGCTTAGAATCGAGCGAAACTCAGGTAGCATAACGGTGCCAATAGCTGAAGCGTCTCTGCGCGCGCGAGTTTAAGCCAGTGTTTGAATCAGATGTTCTTCCACAAGCAATAAGAACGCAGAGTATGATATGCCATATTGACAGGTTGAAGTGGAGAAGTCTACTTGTCGTCTCTTGAGCGTGATCGTGTTCCGAGTGCTCGTCCTATCGCTGCGAAAGAGGTTCCGCTTGTCGACAGAACCGAAGAAATGAATGTGTTGAAGGAGGCTGTTTACCGGGCAGTTCACGGTGAGGGCGGTCTCGTTTTCATTCATGGTGAGGCTGGAATTGGAAAAACAAGATTAGTCAGAGAGCTTGGTGCATATGCACGATCACGTGGTGTGCAGGTTCTGTACGGCAGATGCCCAGCACTGTTCAGGATGGACGGTGTTCCCCCTTACATTCTCTGGAAGGAAGTTATCAAGGACTATTTGGAAGCATGCATTCCCGAGCAGTTGTATAGGGTCATCGGCTTTTATCCGGCGGAAGTTGCCAAGTTAGTGCCAGAGATTAGCCAGATGCTCAGATCAGTTCCTCAGTCTCTTCCGATTAGTCCTGAACAGGAGCAAAATAGGCTTTTTGAGGCTGTTTCACAGTTTGTCACGAACATTTCTAGAGAGACGCCGCTGCTAGTGGTTCTTGACGATTTGCAGTGGACTGATCCATCCTCGCTTCTGCTATTGCATTATCTGGCTCGTGGCGTGCAGAAAACGCCATTGCTTCTTTTGGGGGCTTACCGCAGCACTGACATTGATTCCAAGCATCCTTTGACTCCAGTCTTGACGGAATTGAACAGGGAACGCCTGCCGCAGTCCGTTTCTTTGAAGCGAATGCCTCTGAACGATATTTCA
The DNA here is from genome assembly GCA_963705345.1 of Candidatus Bathyarchaeota archaeon. Taxonomy (GTDB): domain Archaea; phylum Thermoproteota; class Bathyarchaeia; order Bathyarchaeales; family Bathycorpusculaceae; genus DASPTR01. The sequence continues at coordinate 1,872,239 of OY970072.1, read as the reverse complement.
GAGATGATTAAGCAGATATTGGAGCAAGACGATGTTCCGATGGAATTTTGCGAGTTGGTCTACGAGAAAACGAGAGGCAACCCCTTCTTCGCCGAGGAAGTTGTAAAATCCCTGAAGGAAGAGGAGGTAATCTATCGAGAGGCGAACAAGTGGAAAATCAAGGAAGTCACGAAGATCGAGTTTCCTGAGACCGTCAAGAGCGTGATAAAGACCAGAATAGGTCGACTGGATGATGAACAGCAAAATGTTTTGACAATGGCTTCTCTTGTTGGAAACGACTTCACCTTTGAGGTCTTGCAAGCTGTCACTGGTTCAAACGAAGACAAACTACGCAAGACAGTAGATGGACTGCTCAAAACGGGATTGCTTAAGCACAGAGATGTGCGTGGAGAAGACGTGTGTTCCTTTGCTGATATAATCGTGAGGGACGTGGTAAATGAGGAAGTTGGAACCTACGAACGCAAGAAACTCCACGGATTAGTCGGAACGACTCTAGAGAAGGTCTATGCCAAGAAGATTGATGAACACCTAGGCGAACTTGCCTCTCACTTTCTTGAAGGAGGAGACAAAGACAAGGCTCTTGACTACTTCTTGAAGGCTGCAGACAAGGCCTCAAAGATATATGCAAACAGCGAAGCAGGTTCCTACTTCCAGTCTGCTCTCAAGCTTCTTGAAGAGAAAGGAGGCGAAACTCGGGAAAGACCACGTGTTCTTGAGAGGCTTGGAGACATCAAAAGGCTTGTTGGAGAATACGATGCGTGCATGAAGTATTGGAATGATGCGTTGTTGACCTGGAAACAGCTGGATGAGAAATGGAACGTTTCAAGACTGCATCGTAAAATAGCGAATGTTCTTTGGGAAGAAGTGGGCGACGCTGGGAAGGCGAGGGAACACCACGATAGCGCCTTAAAGATTTTGGAAGTTGACCCTGAAAGCATTGAACTTGCGAGTCTCTATGAGGACATGGCTCACATGTATTATCGCATTGGAGACATAGCCATGGCTCTTTCTTGGGCAGAGAAAGCGCTTGAGCTGGCCAAAAAACTGAATGCGCTTGAAGTTGTGGCAAGTTCGTACGCCAGCTTGGGAACAATTTTCATCTTCGCAGGAGAAAAGAAGAAATCCTCTGAGTGTTTGGAGAAAGCCTTGAAAATAGCGCTCGATAATGGCTACATGGAAACCGCTTTGCGTTCATATAATAATCTTGGTGCAGCACTTCCACCGGAAGAAAATGAAAGAATGTTGGGATGTGCCGAGAAAGGATATGAATTAGCAAGAAAGGTGGGAAACATCTACATGCAATCTTGGACTGGCCTGTGGCTGGGATGGGGAAACATTGGCATCGGAAACATGAACAGGGCAGTTCTCTTGTCGGAAGAATCAGTTGCGTTGGATAGAAAAGCTGGCCTCATGACTCATCTCGCCATTTCTTTAGCTCTTCTTGGGGTTGTTTACCAGATATTGGGCGAGTGGGACAAGAGCGAACAATACCACAGGGAAGCTTCGAGCATTATCCAAAGGATAAACGAGTGGCAAATAACCTCTGTCGGTAACTGGGCGCACGGATGGCTATATCTTGAAAAAGGGGAACACGTCAAAGCTAGAGGACTCTTTGAGAAAGCATGTGAAATCATTGAAAAAGTTGGAGCGAAAAGCGCCCTGATGGATATGTTACAACTGGGAAAGAGATGGCTTATTTGGACGTATATAGAGCTTGGGGAAAACGAGAAAGCCGACGAACTGATCGATGACATGCAAAAGTCTGGTCTCGAAACAAAGGATAAAGGGCTTACTGCTTCCGCTGATGCGCTGCAAGCAATGCTTTTCCGCGCAGAGAAGAGGTGGGATGAGTCAATGGTCCTTTTTGAAAAGAGTCTAAGGCAATTTGAAGATTTGGGCTCGAGGCAGTGGAACGTGTATGTCTTCGCTAAAATGGTTCTGTGCGAATATGCTCGGGCCCTTCTTGAAAGAAACCAAGAGGGAGACAAAGAAAAAGCCCGTGACCTGCTCAACCAAGCACTGGAGATATTCCAGAAAATGGGAGCCAAGAAAGACATTGAAAAAGTAGAAGCAAAATTGCTCTACATAGAAACAGGCAAAGCAGCATCAGTGCCCAAGCCTACAGAACTTGTTGCCACTGGATATGCGGATCTTGACAAGCTGCTGTGCGGAGGCCTGCGTTCAAGCAGCGCTGTAGTGTTGGTCTCACCCTCATGTAACGAGAGGGACTCGCTAATCAAGAGCTTTGTCAAGACAGGAGCAGAGAGAGGTGAAGTCACATTTTATCTCACGACTAGTGCTAGGGCAGCGAAAGCTCTCGCTGAAGAGTTTCAGTCTGGCTTCTACCTCTTCGTGTGCAATCCTCAAGCAGATTTGATCGCTCAGGGTTCACCTAACGTTTTTAAGCTGAAGGGTGTCGAAAGCCTTACCGAGATTAGCATTGCTTTGACTTCAGCCATTCACAAACTGGACGCATCCCAGAAAGCCCCACGAAGAGCCTGCATCGACATAGTCTCAGACGCACTGCTTCAGCATCATGCAGTTCAAACTAGGAAATGGCTGGCCGCTCTCACCACGGAATTGACGTCAACAGGCTTTACCATCCTAGCAGTAGTTGATCCGCAGATGCATCCTCCAGAGGAGCTTCACGCCATTCTAGGACTGTTTGATGGAGAGATCAACATCTGCGAGAAAGGAGCAGAGCAGTTCCTGAGGATCAAGAGGATGAGCAATCAGAAATATCTGGATGACGAGCTACTTCTGAAGAAAGGAGACCTGTAGAGGAAGGGGTAACAGCAAGAAACATATGCTATCTTTGTCGGCTGTACTTACACGCGGGCGCGTTTCTCATAACGGCTATGAAGCAGTTGAATCTAGTGGACTCACACAATCGCTCGAGAAGTCTGTGTCCTTAAACGAGGGGCGGGATACGAACCCTATGCCGAGTGGCGATGTCTCCCGAAATGTCGCTTTTGACTCGACATTTTAGACATCTCCGATATACCATGAACGAGGAGATCGATATAAGGAATGTGTCGAACGAGTAGAACAGAAATTCTACGTTCTCTATTAACTGCGTGCGCTAGTTTTTTATTTTGATTGAGAGTGTATCATCTGAGGGTGATTTTTGATCGACAAACCACGTAAATATGCGCAGGCTGGCAAACCTGGCGAAACCATCAGGCTCGAAGCTCAAGCCAAGGCGCTTGATCAGATAATTGAAAGAGAACTTGAAGTTTTAAGTTTGAAGCCAGGCATGAGAGTCCTCGATGGTGGATGCGGAACAGGTGCTGTCACGCGGAAAATAGCTTCAAAGGTTTTCCCAGCAGAGACTTTCGGCATAGACATTGATCCTCTATTTATCGACAAAGCAAAGAAGACAGCACTTGACGCAGGCACAAAGAACACACGTTTCGAACTGGGAAACATTGACAATTTAACATATGATGACGGGTTCTTTGACTTGTCCTATTGTAGACTGGTATTGATGCACGTGAAAAACCCAGTCAAGACTATTGCAGAGTTAAAGAGGGTCACCAAGAAAGGTGGTATCGTTGCAGCGTCTGACACTGATGATGGCGCTCTCTTGACTTATCCGCCTGCACCTAGATTCTTCGGTTTGTGGGAGAGATACGGTGAGTGGGTAAAGGCTAGGGGAGATGACCGCTACATTGGCAGAAAGCTTTATTCAATATTTTCAGAAGCAGGCTTGAAATCCACAAAGATATATCCTCTGCCAACTTTTGCCACCCAACAAAAGCCAGATCAGTTGAGGATGCTTGTCTACGTTCTTGTTGACATCGTAGAGCAGGAGAAAGACGCGATGATAAAGGAAGGCGTGGCAACAGCAAGAGATTATGAAGAAGGCGTCAAAGAAATCGAAACTGTCTTGAAGCATTCTGGTGCGTTTGCCATTGGGTCATTCTTCCTCGCCGTGGGAGAATGCTCAAGCCGATAGAAATGGTTTGGTTATAACTTTTCCGCAAAACCAAAAACTGGCTTTCTTCAGGCGGTTTTTGTCAGTATTTTTGGTTCTTTCCATTCTTCTCTTAGAAGGCTGTACATGTATTCATTTCTGTACTGCCCCTTGTTGAAGAACCGTTTCCTCAGTTCCCCTTCTCGCTTGAACCCGTTCTTTTCCAACACTCTCTGGGAGGACACGTTCTCCACATCGGTTACTGACTCGATTCTTTCGATTTCCTTCTTCGTCGTAAAGAGGTAATCTACGAGGAGCCGTGCGGCTTCGGTCGTGTAGCCCTTGCCTCTCTCGCTTGGCTTTATTCGGTATCCAATCTCGAATAGATGGAGATAGTCCGACCGAACCAGGTAGTACACGATGAAACCGATCTTCCTGTGTTCCAAACGATCCTCAATTATGAAGAACCATCCTCCTTTCACCAGCTCTTCCACCTCGATTCTGCTCTTTGGATAGTCGCTAGCATACTCCCCTGCGAACTCTGGATCGTTCCACCAATTGAATAGGTCATCCATGTCAGACTTCTCGATAGGTCTCAGTCTAATTTTCTCGCCAAGAAGTTCCAAGAGATTACCTCCTTGTTGACTATGTCAATACACTGAAACCTCACAAATTACTAAAGTGTTTGTCTGTCTCTGTCTAAGAAGAAGAAAAAGGGTAAAGTTTTATCCAAACCAAACCCAAACGGTAAAGTCTTATTCCAAACCTCGATGATAATGACAGATCTGATAGGCTGAGAAAATGGATGATTGCGTCTTCTGCAAGATTGTCAAAGGTTTAGCTACTGCAAGTGTGGTTTATTCTGATGAGAAGGTTATGGCCTTTCTTGATATTCAACCAGTTAATTTTGGACACGTTCTGGTCATTCCGAGAGCACATGCAAAAGAGCTTTCTGAGCTTGATCCCGAGGTTGGCGGTCAAATGTTCAAGGTTGCAATGGTTATTGCTGAAGGTCTAAGGAAGTCAGGCGTGAAGTGCGAGGGAGTAAGCCTGTTTCTGGCTGATGGCGAAGCTGCTTTCCAAGAGATCTTTCACGTTCATCTACATATAATTCCAAGGTTCAGAGGAGACGGTTTTGGACTAAGATTCGGCCCTAGTTATGGTATGAAACCTGAAAGAAAAGAGATGGACACAATCGCTAAACAGATCAGAAGAGCGATCAGTAAATGATTCCTCAACTGAAATTCATAAAACTGGGCTTCGACTAGTCTCTTGACATATTTGTGATAGACGTATTTGCGGCTTGCACGACCATCGATTAAGCCAGACGAGGCTTGAACAATGTCGTCAAAGCTCACTATCTTAATTGGGAGAAGACCGGAGTAAAGTTTTTCAGTCTTGTTCACGCGCGCTGGCTTGTCCCTAAATATCTTAACATTTGTTTTGCAGATGGGCACTCACAGTTTATCCGCCAAAATTTCAGATTGAGCAATACTTAAATGCAAATGCTACGATAACTGCTTTTTCGAGGTGTCAGAAAATGGATTTTAGCAAGAGCTTGAGGTTTCTAGCAGCTGTGCTTATCTTTTTCTCTGGCATTCTTCATTTCGTTGTCGGGCTTCTCTCTTGGTCTAATGTTGTCAACCTAGCAGTAGGTGTGGGATTCGGAATAGCTTACATGATTATCGGCGTTGGTCTTTTTATGGACAAACGGCTGTTTTACTACTTGGGAATAATTTTTCCCTTGATAGGCGGCATAGGCGGAACTCTCGTTTATGTTACGACTCAAACGACAACTCCTTTGATAGCTGTAGTGATTGATGTTATTGTGATTTTGTGCTGTGCCTACCTACTGCTTCATAAGAAATCCAAGCCTGCTTCTTGATGGATGCACGCACTGCTCAATTGATACGAGGTCCCTCTTCTTAGAATAAGCTTTCTAATTTAGGGACAAAGCAGCGCGCTAAGTTGGCATCCTTCTGTATAGAGGCTTCATTAATGCTGGCTTAGCTAGAGACGTTTTTAGTTACAAGGTTGAGATCGTATGGAAGAAAGCTGAACCCGTAGTACAAGGCATGAGAAAAGAGTTTAATCAGCCAGAAGCAGGCAAATGGTTTGAGTACCTCTACAATGAAATGCAGAAGAGAGAACAGAAGCTTCAACGATCAAAAGCCTAAAGCTTGAAAGATTTCAGGGGGTCCATGGAAGTTTTTCATGGCAGTTCTGGTTATTCATTGATAGAGTGGTCAATCACAAGTCATAAGAACTGAGACAGAGAACACGGCAGATGGTGATATAGATTGCTTGAAGGCATGAATGTGAATTTGAGGGTTGTGAAAGAGAGGATTTGCCGTTGTTAACAGAATGGCTTAACAATCCTGAATTTGCGGGTGAATTCATGTGGTGGCCACAGAAATCTAGAACGGAGCAGGGGAAGGAATACGACAATCTCCCACCTGACGCCAAGCAGTTCTTCATAGAGAAAAAAGATGGTACGAAAATCGGGAGGATAGGCCACTTTATGTTCGGAAGCCTCTTAGAAATATGCTATTATCTCGTTCCAAGTGAAAGAGGAAAAGGCTTCGGCACTGAAGCCATAATGATTATGGTGGACTACTTGTTTCTATCGGGAGGCCTGATGCGCGTTCAGGCTACTGCTGATGTGAATAATTTCGCTTCTCAGAGGGTTCTTGAAAAGGCTGGGTTCAAGAAGGAAGGGGTGATTCGAAAGAGTGGCTTCACCCGTGGAAAATGGACAGACGACTGTCTGTACAGCATTCTCAGAGAAGAATGGAAAGAACTCAAAATACTAACAAAAACCCATTGAAGATAGTTAGTCGGCGGTTTTGTGGAGAAGTTGTAGCCCAACTACAATTGATTTTAGAAAGACTTTTACGGAATGGCAAATGCTCTTATTGTATGGAGAATCAGTCCACAGGGTTCTATGATAGGTTTGCCAGCAAATATGACGTGATGATTTCAGATAAGCGATATGATGAAGACTCGCCGTTTTTCAACAGCGTTTTCAGGAAACACAATGTGAAATCTATATTGGACTGTTCATGTGGAACGGGAAAACATGTCATAAAATTCTCGCAACTCGGCTTTGAGGCCACAGGTAGTGACGTCAGCATTGAAATGATAAATAAAGCAAAAAGGAACGCGGAATTGTTAGGGGCAGACGTGGATTTTGTTCAAGCTGATTTCAAGAGACTAACTGATGTGTTTGACAAGAAGTTTGATTGCGTTGTTTGTTTGGGCAATTCTCTCACTCACGAGTTAGAAGAGAAAAGAATTCTGTCCGCTCTAAGAAGCATGTATGATGTTTTGAGGAACAGAGGCGTTGTCATAATCCAAATAAGAAACTTGCCAAAGTGGGTCAAAGAAAGAAGACGGATTTTTCCAATACATTTTCATAAAGAGCCAAACGGAGATAGAAAAATCTTCTTTTATGTGCTTGATTTCTACAGAACAAAGGTGAAATTCAACGTCATTTCATTTCTTGAATTCAATGAGAAACCCACGTTTGAGGCGGATTCGGTGGACTACAGGATTGTTTCGGCACAGAAACTCAAAGAATTGATGATGGAAATAGGATACAGGCAATTGAAGATTTATGGAGACTTCAAATTTGCCAGATTCAGCCATGAGAATAGTGAAGACATTATTGTTGTTGGGACAAAATGAGACTTGATGAAGAGTAACTGACAGGCGTGTTTCCGTTGAACAGTTTAGAAACAATGCTTTTAAGCCAGTTTATGGCGTTCCTTCTTAGAGAAGATCGAACAAGATAACAGACTTCTTTCGTAACTGTTCGGAAGACTTCTTATGCGTCATTATGGTAGCCCCATTTTTTGAGAAAATTCTTTGCTGTCTCTCGCAGGGTTTTTCTTGGGCTGCTGGAATATTTTTCAACAAAGTAGATTACTCTTCTCTTTTGTTTGATTTTGTCGAAGAACATGTCAAATGAACTGATGGTTTTTTCAGCAATCACTCTCTTGCATTCTTCTGTCAAGTGAGAGGTTATGGAGAGGTCATCAACTTTCAGAAGCTTGTTCGTTATCTTGTCCACTAGGTACGGTTTTGCCAAAGCAATCTTGCCAGAGTGACCAACAACACTGGCGACTGTTACCATGTATTCATCATTCAGGAAACTGTAGTATTTTTCAAAAAGATCGTCAAACTTGTTGTCTTTGTCAACTCTGGTCAGATTCGCAACAATGGCCATTGCGTTCCAAGTGAGAATTCTGTATTTGCTGTCCAAGAGGCTAATGAAGCAGTTCATGTATCGGTATAACTCCCTGGGATGCGCTTCACTCAGATCTGTCAAGATCTTGGCGCAACCATACCTGATTGAAGCTTTTGATGAAGAAACACCATTGACTATCAGATCAAGTAAGCCAAAGTTTTGCTCAACCATCTGGAAAAGCTCTTTTGTAGTCAATGATTTATCTGCTAGTTTTGCAAGCAATTCGCTTTCCATAGCCTTCTTTGCCCCCTCTCCACCATCAGAGATGAATGGCAAATTCGCACTCATCGGCGCCAGACACGGCTGATTGTATGAGGTCAACTTTCACAGATTTCTCAAGAACACTTTCCCAGAATTTCTTGACAAACCCTTTCGAGCAGTGGCAGTACGTTTTTGACACTGTCTCCTCATCTGGGAGTCCTCTCAGCAAGCCGCAGTAGCATCTCATCGGTCTGGTGAATGACCTCGGCGTGTAGAACTGGTAGAGCGTGTTGCCTTCTCTAACGAGTCTTGTTCCAGCTATAGGCTTTTTCTGTTCTGCCTCAAGAAACTGGTCTGTGCTCTTGAACTTCTTGCGCCTTAGTTTAGCCCTTTCGATAACTTTCTTGTTCACATCAGCGCAGTTGTGGCCACAGTTCTCCATGATCTGAATTTTTGTTTCTTCGTTGACCATGGCATCCAATCTTTCCATTGCGCCTCTGACCCATTTAGCTATCTTTGTCCTGTCAGTCTTCTCGGTTATTCCATCACTGCCTTCCATAACCTTCTTGCTTACCGCTTCCCCAGCAACAGCTTCAACATTCTTCTCTAATGACACCAACATTCTGTGCTTGGTCTTGCTCAAGCCGAATTCCCTCCAGTGTGCATTTTAGGTTGTTGACATATCATATAAGAATTAATAGAGCATGTACTGGACAGAAAAAGCAGGGGATCAGAAAGTCATTATCTTGACTTTCTCTAAAGGCAGTTTTCGTTTTGCGGAAAAGTTATAGCTTAACCGAGATAGACTACATTGATTAGCAATTTTCGGGTGTTAAGAATGGTTGACTTAACAGAGATTTCGGCTATCGTTGCAGCAGCAGGCGTGTTGGTAGGTGTTGTTCTGACTGTTCTGGAGCTTAGACATCTGGCTAAACAAAGACAAACAGACCTTGTAACTAAACTCTCCTCTGATTTCTCTACAAGCAGACCATTCTTGGAAGCATTTGTGGATATCTTGGAGGTTGAGTTTAAAGACTACGGTGACTTTGTGAAAAAATATGGAAAACCCATTTCTAAGAACCAAGTTCCCATGTCGTTTATGATAATCAGCAACTTCTTCGAACAACTTGGGGTCCTCTTCAGAAATAAGCTCATTGATGCTTCTCTAATTAGTCAACTCTTTCCCATTTCTGTAATGTGGGAGAAGACGAAACCCCTCGTAGAAGGTATGAGAAAGGAATATCACGACCCAGAACTTTTGGAGTGGTTTGAATACCTCTACAATGAAATGAGGAAAAGAGAACAACGAAAATAGAAGACACTTTCTATCAGTCCCATTGAGCTAGTTGTTTGGTTTTGCGGAAAAGTTATAGCTGAACCGAAAGCAACTGTGTAGGTCCTATTTCCAAGAACGTTTGTCGCTAATTGGGCTTGGGGGTAAAACTTTAACTAGGGCACACATGGCATGTTTTGCGTAATAACAGGTTTGATTGGTTGAGAATATGGATGATTGCGTCTTCTGCAAGATTGTTAGAGGTGTAACTCCTGCAAGTGTGGTTTATTCTGGTGAGGAGGTTATGGCTGTTCTTGATACTCAACCAGTAAATCTTGGACACGTTTTGGTCATTCCGAGAGCACATGCAAAAGAGCTTTCTGAGCTTGACCCTGAGGTTGGTGGTCAAATGTTTAAGGTTGCAATGATTGTTGCTGAAGGTCTCAGGAGGTCAGGCGTGAAGTGTGAAGGAGTAGACCTTTTTCTGGGTGACAAGGAGGCTGCTTCCCGCTTATTTCCCCATGTTCATCTGCACGTAATCCCAAGGTTCAAAGGAGACGGTTTTGAACAAAAATTCGGTCCCAGTTATGGTTTAAAACCTGAAAGAAAAGAGTTGGATGCAGTCGCTGAACAAATCAGAAGAGCTATCCGTAAATAATTTCTCAACTGAAAATCACAGAACTCCTCATCGTGAAGCTGTTGGGCAAAACTTTACTCCACCACTATTGTTCTTCTAAATGGAGTTTAAGCCGTCTTCGTGTTGAACGCTTTCGACATATTCCTTATATGTCTCTGTCTTGACATTTTTCTTTTGGCGATATGATATGTCAATCCGAAATCCTACCAAAAGTAGGGTCTTCGGGAGATACCTCCAGCACAATCTTCTAGGAGCATACGTCTCATGACAAAGAAGGTGGTCAGCAAATCAGGTTTGTAGCGATTATGACAAAACAACAGACTCAAATCAAATGTGCCGAACTGCTCATCTATGGTAGACCCCCCTATCATGAAAGAACATGCTCATATGTACCCCCTATAAATAGGGGTGTACAGACGTGACAGACGCTCAACTGAGCAGACTTCTAAAACTATTGACCGTAGCCTCTGCATGCTTTGATAGAGGCGTGCGCCAGAACACGTAGTTCAGCAAGCCAAAGTACACCGTGGGTAAGTCTGTCGCGGATAGTCTTGTGGCGCCTCCGATAGGACTTGAACCTATGGCCAGTGGCGATGTCTCCTCTATGTATCGGACGAAAAGACACGCATCTTATTTGAGGAGGAAAACTAGGAAAATCCCAATAACCACGATCACGGAACCCAAGACGTTTCTTGCCGTAACTTTTTCACGTAGCAAAACGACGGCGACCAATGTTGAAAAAAGCGGAGTTGTCGAAGAAATTGGCACAGCCTGGGATTCTGGGATTCCTATGAAGCTGTAAGCTAAGAAAAACCATCCTAATCCAAGCGCCACGATTCCTCCGATAATCAGGGTAGCAACGGTTCTTCTCTTCATTTTCAGAAAGTTGCGGTGTTTGTCGATTATTGGTGACAAAGCCAACAAGAGAGCTGCGATCGCCGCGGTCCTGATGGTGTTGATGATCAAGGCGTCATTTAGGCTAGGTGTCTCTTTTACGGCTATGCCCATCATCGCTATGCTCATCATCGCTATACTTACAGACCACAAGACTGCAGTTGCAAGTGCCGCAGCAACGCCCTTGAACAGAAACTTGTTTCGTCCTTGACTATCGCTGTTCTCCTTTTCGTGGCTCAAGAGCCAGATACCCAAGAAGATGATCACGACTCCGAGCACTAGAGACAAAGTGACCTTCTCGCCTATGAAGAAAACCGCCCAAAGAAGGTTGAATAGCGGATAAGTGCAAGTTATCGGAACGGCACGGGCCACACCTATAAGCTTCAAACTCACCATGTACAGCGTGTCACCCAAGCCTAGCCCGACTATGCCGCTTATGGCTGCAAGAGCAGCTATATCAAGCCTCAGGGTGGGCAAGGCTCCGAATCCTGCGGCAACAGCTAGAATGATTAGCAAGACTGCGCTGGTGCATGACAATCGCACAATGTTTGCCGAAATCGGCTTTGTCTGCTGCAAGGCTTTTCCGTAAAGCATGGCTGAGATCGTCCAGCTGATAGCGGCGCCTAAGGCTGCGAGTTCCCCAATCATCATTTCACACAGGGCTATTGGAGAAATCGTTTAAAGCTGTTAAATATCTAACGCTTGCACAAGATCGGAAAGCGCGAGAGAAACATGAAGATCCAAGTACACTGGGATGCGGATGTCACAAGAAGGTTCCCAGCGTTGTCTATCTGTGTCGGTGCAATCAACAACGTATGCAATGAAAAAGCGAATGATCGGATTCAAGAGCTCAGCAGAACCGTGTATGAGCTGGTTAGGGCCAGATACAACGTTGAAACGTTGAAAGACGATCCGACAGTGAGAGCCTACAGAGACTTCTATTGGAAGCTTAACATAGACCCAACGAAGACGAGGCCAGCAGGCGAGGCACTGCTGAGAAGAGTCCTGCACGGAGATGAGCTTCCAAGCATATCTACGGTAGTAGACGCGTACAATTTGGCCTCGATGAAGACGATAATCCCCATAAGTGGGTTTGACTCAGACCATCTGAATCCGCCTTTTCAAGTCAGATTCGCAACGAACGGTGAGGTTTTCACGGGGATCGGCATGAGCAAGCCAGTAACGCTGACGGACAAGACGCTTGTGTTGACTGATGAGAAACAGGTCTTATGCGTCTACCCCTATCGCGACTCCGATCAGTCGAAGATTACCCTGCAAACGCACGACGTGCTAATCATCGCCTATGGCTCTCCAGGGATAACCGAGAATCAGCTAAGAAACGCAGTTGAGACAGCGCTTTCGTATGTCGAGCAGACTTCGCAGGGAGGAATCACGATGACAAAGGTCTTCTCCACCACAAATGATGAAACCTCTTGAGAAGGAACTGCAGGCTGTTTTATCGGAGCCATCAACGCTCGTAGTGGTTCATCAACGTGGTGCCACATGGTTTTCTCGGCTCTAGTTTCTCGAAATCCAACGTCTAAATAGTGAGAACGCGCAAGATTGTGAAGAAATGTTTCTTAAGTGTGACAGTGCTAACGTATTGTCGTGGCGAGTTCAGTTGAATCTGCGCAGGTTGAAGCCTGAGGAGAAGGTGAATATTGCCATTGACATGACAGATGCATGTGTCCGCGTTTGTGCAGAGGGTATCACTGCCCAATGCCCGAACATTGAAGAGGATGAGCTTTTGAAGTAGCTCAGAGAAAGGATCGAGTATGCGAAAAGATGGCGTCGGCTTGAGGTTTAACTGTTGCAATCTTTTGATGAACTGATTAGAAGAATCGTTACCTGTTTTAACATTTTTGGTTTGAACTACATGTTCACCGGAGCTCTAGCAGCGACTATGGTGTTCCTCGCACAATGATGGACATCGACGTCGTCATTGTCTTGCATACTTGTCCTTTCCCGCCCGTCAAACAAGCCCAAATCAGGCGCAAAAAGAAAAAAGAAGATTCAAGACCATTTTTAACCATCTAAGGGACAAGCCAGCGCGCGAGTTGACTCAAATCAATAATTTCAAATATCTCTTGCACACCTAGTTTAGGAATTGGTTGAGAAAAAATGTGTTTTTTGGTGAGTGGCATTATCATTGGTGAGCCCTCAAGCAGCATTCTTAGTGAATGGTAAGAAAAGGGAAGGGCAATGTCTCGACTAGTGGCGACTCTACAATATTTGGAGGCTATAGTTGGGCTTTCATGTCTTGTTTATTCTGGCTTTCTTGTTTTGGAGTTGTTAGGGTGGTACCACAAATGGGGTGATTACACCACGATAGTTCTAGTTTACAACGTTCAGACAATCATTGTGACAATATCATTAATATTGGGCATAGGAATTCTCAATTTCATCATTTCCTCCGGTCTAGTAGCAAAAGAAACATACGACGTGACATCTCTTGCATTAATCATGTCAATATTCATAAGTGGACTAATCATTTACCTTAGCCCAGACTGGAAAGGCATATACCTTCCAACTGGCAAAATAGAATATTATTTTTATCCCTCGTTTTTGTCACTTCACGACTTAATATTGGGTTTTACCATAATATCAAATGCATTATCATTTCTCTACCTTCTAATGACCAGCGAATGAGAGAATCCATGGTATGTGCTAGCTTGCGCTCTCTCGATACATGCGATCTTAGAGTGTGCCCTTAAGTGCGTGAGAGTAAGCGCCCAGGCTTGCTCCGAAATTGGCCAAAAGTGGCTTTTATTCCTGTTTCATGATTCAAGGGGAGATGGAGCATGCAAACTCAAAAGTCTAATAGACAAGGGCAGAGAAGTTGTGTGGTGATACCAAATGCCGCAATGCCTGAAGTGTGGGAAAGAAGTCGGAGAGGGAGATAGCTTCTGCAAATCTTGCGGAACCAAGCTGATCGGATCACCTGAAAATCAGACTAAGGCTGGGTCTCCAACGGGGGAGGGGGTCGAGAACGTCGTGATCAGGAGGCTTGACGGGATAAAGAATCGAGATGAAGAGGCAGTTAGAGCACTCGTTGATGAGCGCTACAGCAAATTTGATGATTGGCCTCCTTTTGCGAGACAGGAGGCGGCGGAAGCTCTGAAGAATGAGTTCGGGGCTTTCAAGGTTCTCTCCGACTATAGCTATCAGTTGGAGAATTTTGAAGCAAATACTTTTGGGGATGTAGCTGTTGCTACTTTTCATATACATTATCAGGGAGCGATCAGAAACAAGCCATTTGAGGTAACTTCGCGTGTCACATCTGTCTTGCGGAAGGAAGATTCAGGATGGAAAGTGGTTCACGAGCACTTCTCTAGGTTTCCAGAAGGAACACAGCAACAACCCATTACGTCTTCATCGTCCCAATCGACGCCGTCCCCATCGTCTCCATCTTATCCTCCAGCAAGGGATAGGACGAGAACGTACGCCATTGTAGGATTTATCAGTGCTATCGTTAGTTTGTTCATTCTGCCTGAGATATTTGGTTCCGTGGCGATAGTTCTTGGCGCCTACGCATGGAGAAGAGAACGAGGAAACCTTGGGATCATCCTCGTGATCGTCGGAATCCTATGCATGATCGTAGGAATAGAGGCTACAACCTTTGTTTAGGCTTGGAGTTTCGTCACACCATATAGTTGTGACCCGCCAGAGGCAGATAAGTATCGCAACCAAGTTGACTTCATTAGCGCTCGATTGCAATTGCAGGTTTGATACCTTCGCATTATTTAGCGCGCGCGACAGGAGTCGACTGTCAAGTCAGAAACAGGATCGCGACGCCGATGATTGCTACGATGGCTCCTAGTATGCCGCGCCAGTTGGTCTTTTCCCTGAAGATTATCCATACCACGGGGATAATGATCACGGGCATCAAGGACATTAACGTTTGAGCGACACCTGCTTGAGCGTTGGCTACGGCAACCATCGAAAGCGTCATGCCGAAGAACGGGCCGATCAACGCGCCACCTGCAGTGTACTTGATACCTTCCCTGTCCTTCAGGGCCCTGTGCACTTCCGGCAGCCTCCCCGCGAAGAGAACACATGTCCACACGAACAAACCTGCCAGCAGCATCCGTATCAAAGCCGCAGACAAAGGGTTCATCGCCACGCTCACGCCGAGATACATTCCCTTCTTCGAAAGAGCGACACCGAACCCTTGACCCATCGCTGAAACCAGACCGAAGAACACACCCCAGCTCTTCCGTTTATTTGCTGCTAGGTTCTCCTCTGACTTCTCTCCTCTTTCAAGCAAGACTACAACAATACCCGTTAGAGTGACTGTTACTCCGACTGCAGAAAGCGGCGAGAACCCCTCTCCCAGCATCAAGTATGCGCCTATAGCCGCAAATATGGGAGATGCGGCCTGAACAAGAACTGTGCGTCTGGGGCCGATCGCAACATACGCCGCAAACAACCCGAAATCACCGATCCCCAGACCAACGATGCCGCTTAAACCCATCCAGAACCATTGTGCACTGCTTGCAACAGGCAATATGGCACCCAGCAAGATGATGTGCGCACAGACCAGAAGCCCAATGGCCATCGTCGTCCTATATGCATTGACGCTAAACGACCCGATCCTCCTCCCAGCCGACGTGAACATTATAGAGCTACCTGTCCAAAGACATGACGTAAGTACGGCGGCTGACTCTCCCATGAGGCTTGAGTCCAAATTCGTCACTGCAAGGTTGAACCAAGACAATCATGATGACCTTAAACCTTTCTAGCCATCCGTGCAATTCAAGTTTGAAGCAACGTTGAATAGAAAGGGCGCTCATCGGTTCTTGGAATTTAGCGCGCATGCATGTTCCGAAAATGGTTAAAAATGGTCCTAATTCGCGCGCGCTAATGCTTCACGTACGCCGTGTGCTTTCTTCTGTAGACAATTATAGCCAGCAACGTTGGCGTCATGAACAATGGCAGAATGAGGATTGATGACAACTCTGGGATTATGACTATTTGATGTTCAGAGTGGGTATAGTTGATGTATATGTAAGTGTTTTCGCTATCTGTCCAGTTTGTAAAAGGCCAAGGCTCACCGTTCAAGAGAACAGTATAATTGCCCTGCCAAAGACTTTTTACGACGCTGTTGGGAATTGCTATTCTACAGGAACCGAAGGTGCCATTTGCACCGCTCACATTGAAACTCAAGGTCTTGAGTCCTTCGTCAATCTGAATGTTTGAGACTGTTGAATTAGTTATGACGTCAACCTCAGTTCCCGATTGGCTTCCAGTACTGACCTCGAATGTGGTGCATGGTGCTATAAGCGGGTATCTGTCGACATTGTTTACATCAACGAAGTATAATGTGTCTCCTATTCCATCGCCACCAGTTTCATTCTGATAAATACCCTGATATATGTCCGTGCCATTGTAGTCGCTCCAATAGTTCCCCCCAGAAGGATAACCATCATCCCAAGAGTTGTTCCAAAGCTGGTACAAAAGTTCAGCGCGTGCTTGCAGGGAATTGTTGGCGAACTCATTGTGGTAGATGACGTTGTCGTGCGTCTGCGTGATTTCTATCCCCAGCTCGCCACCGGTCACTTTGTTTCCAACTAGAATATGCCCTCCATTGTATTCCAACCAGACTCCTGTGTTGCTGCTGATGATAGTATTGTTGAGCAATCTGTTGTCACTTGAGTAGTAGACTACGATACCTGTGTAGTGTATGTAAGCAATGTAGTTGTTGGTCAGCAGATTTTCGTTGTTGGAATTACTCAAGGTTATGCCGAAACTTGCGTTGGTTATTCTGTTGCCTGAGATTGTGTTGCGGCTGCTTCTCCAGTCTAGATATATCCCTTCAAAGTCACAACTCAGAACGCTGTTATTCACCAAGAAATTACCGTTGGAATCCATTGGCAAACCAATTCCCTTGCCAGCCGCTTCCATTGGGTCAGGGGGAAACGATCGGCTTACATGTTCAATTATCAAATTGTTGACAACATAGTTGTTGGAGGAAGAGTCTAGCAAGATTCCATACGTTTCTGGAGGGGGAATGTCCTGAACCTTCATGTTCTGGGATGATTCTCCAGCAAGTGGGTGACTCGATGTGTCTGTGATTACCACGTTTCCGGAAACATTACAATTCATGCTGTTTTGGATCGTAACACCGCTGTCAAACCATTCTTCCCCATGGTTCCTCATCGTGAATCCTGTTACATTCACACTGCTACAACTTATTGTGAGAATTGTTCCAGTATAGTTGCCATCAATTATCGTAGTGTTCTCGTCTTCTCCGACAAGCGAAATCGTCTTGTTGATTACAACATGCTCCGCATACGTGCCTGCTTTGACAAGAATTGTGTCTCCATCATTTGCATTGTTTATCGCTTCTTGTATTGTCGCATAGTTGTTAGGCACCATAAGCGTTGCAGCCTTGGCAGTTTGAACATGAAATGCCAATGCGATTACGCAAACCAAGAATGAAACTAGAAGAAACAGCATGATAATTCTGTTTCTCATGTGGCATCACTCTAATGTTGTTTGTTCAAGTTTTATGACTTGCGGCGAAGCTTCGATTGAGTCGCGCGCTGGCCTCTTTATCCATCATTAGTGAAGGAAGTGAAGGTTGTGAAGCGCGCGCTTGTGAAGGAAGGCTCGCTGATGCTTCTTACTTTTTCTCCAACCATATTTGGATCATATAGTGAACCGGGGGTAGGGCAGTTGCGCACACGCACACAGAGAAAGCCTGAGAACGTTGAAAGGCTCATTGCTGTCGAGCGAGGGATCCTTGGCGATTTGAAGAGGATGTTGACGAACTCTGACTATCCGCGAGCGAAACGTTTCGCTCGCGCTTAAATCAAAGCTTGGAAAGGATAGGAAAAGGTTTTTAGCTCAACACAATAGTAGAAACCGGTTGTTCAAGCATGGCCTTCTGTCTCAAGATGGAACAGGCATCAAGGAAAAGAGGATCTAACATCGTTTTGGCCTTGGATTTTCCTTTTGAGAAACCCGAAAATCGTGCGAGCCTTTTTGCCAAGGCAGATCAAGTTTTGGATGCGGCTTATCCGTATGTTTGCGCTGTGAAGTTTAATCATCATCTAGTTCTCCCATTAGGCACGTTTGACGGCGTCAAGAAACTCGTGGAGAAGGCTCACGAGGATGGGTTAATGGCCATAATGGACTGCAAGGTAAACGATATTGGCGCCACGAATCAGGCCATCGCTGAGTACTACTATGCTGCCGGTTTTGACGCCTTAATTGCTAACCCCTTCATCGGCTGGGAAGAGGGCCTGAAGCCGATTTTCGATGTTGCAGGTACATTAGGTCGCGGCGTGATCCTTCTCGTGTACATGAGCCACAAAGCAGCAGTTGAAGGCTACGGGCAAACAATCGTCGAGGCTGGGACTGGCGTGAAAATGCTTCAGTACGTATCTTTTGCCAAGAAAGCTCTGAAATATGATGCGGACGGCGCAGTCGTGGGCGCAACCTATCCTGAAAAGATAAGAGAAGTACATGAGATACTTGGAGAAAAGGTTCCGATATACTCGCCAGGAATAGGCGCTCAAGGTGGAAAAGCCCAAGAGACCCTCAAAGCCGGTGCTCGCTACCTGATTGTTGGAAGGGAGATAACCCTCTCAGAGGATCCAGCAGAGGCAGCAGAGAAAATCAGAGACCTGACCAAATCTGCTACATAGATTCACGGTCAAGGCGATCAAACATTCCTAGCGTATGTACTGAGATTCTGTTTTGTTTCCTTTCCGTGCTAGTATGTTGTACCCGTTGACCCAGTTCTTGTGATAGTAGCTTGTGAAGATGGCCTTTTCGAGACTTATGATCTGGAAGGCTCTCAAGAGACTGCGTAGCTCCTGAAGAGTGAAGTGGTGACCAAAATGAAGAATTTTACCATCTTCGTCTCTGACCGTGATTGTGCCCAATTCGCTTGTGATCTTAAGGTCGTTTATGTATCTCTTCCTGTAGACCAGATTTTCCCAGGTTCTGCCAAATTCCTCAATGAAGACGGAGCCAAACGGCTTAAGGACTCTGTCAACTTCTTTCATTATGCTTGGCCTTTCGGTCTCAGAGACTAGAGTAAGAACGCCCAGCATCGTGACCACGTCAAAAGAACCATCTGGAAAACATAAGCTTCGGGCATCGTTAATGACGAAGTTTATTCCTTCGTGGATTCCGCGTGATTTCGCCTCTTGCAGAGCCAGCTCAAGCTGTATTCTGTCTGAGTCGATACCAGTTACGTCAAGATTGTTCTCATGTAGGAAAAAGCAGGCTCTTCCATACCCACAGCCGAGTTCCAAGACGGCTCTTGCCGATTTACCTTTGAGAAAACTAACAAGCTTTGCGGGGAAAGGAATAGTGTAGGGTTTCCTTTCACCGCAAGACTTCATCTTCCCCGTCTTTCCCAAAGCTCTTTCTTGAGCAGATCCCTCACTGACGATCTGATCGCCGAGCTTCGACTCGGGTACATGTTCCCTCTTACAAGCTCGTCTAAACCTTCCAGGTAAGCTTCAGGCAGCAAGACTGTTACAAGCTTCATTCAGATGCTCCCCCTAAACATATTAAGCATAAAACATGCTGCAAATATAAAACTTGACTTGGCATCAGACCCTTCTGACATCTTGCCTCACACTTGAATATCACGAATATTGTCCCGCAAATTCTGAAGATTGTTTCTGATGGCAAATCATAAATCGCGAAACAGCACAGCAATAAGCCAGTTAGAAGGTGCCGATTATGTCTGAAACATTCGACCCCAAAGTGTTTGTCGATGCTGAAGTTGAGAGAACGCGGAAAAGCATCGGCAAAGACAAAGCCTTAGTGGCTGTTTCAGGCGGCGTTGACAGCACGACCTGTGCTGTTTTGACGCATAGGGCCATAGGGAAAAACCTTGTCTGCGCAATACTGGATGACGCTTTCATGCGCGAAGGCGAACCTGAACATGTTGCCAAAGTACTTTCAGAACCACCGTTCAACGTGCCTATGAAAATAGTCGACGTTCGCGATCGTTTCCAGCATGCCATGAAGGGGTTAAGAGACGCAGAGGAGAAGCGGAAGATGTTCCGCGCAACTTTCTATGAAGTCCTGAGTGAGACAGCTAGGAAGGAAGGCTGCAAAATTCTGGTTCAAGGCACTATTCGCGCGGATATTATGGAAACTGTGAGCGGCATAAAGACCCAGCACAACGTTCTGGAGCAAATGGGCATAAACACGATGGAAAGCTTCGGCTTCAAAGTCGTTGAGCCCGTTGTGACTTTGTTCAAAGAACAGGTCAGAACGGTGGCAAGGTACTTGGGGTTGCCAAAGGAATTCTCTGAGAGGCAGCCCTTTCCAGGACCAGGCTTGTCAGTGCGCGTGGTCGGCGAGATCATGGCGGACAAGCTTGAAACAGTGAAGAAAGCAACAGCCATCGTTGAAAGCGAACTTGCCAAGCTTAAGCCAAGTCAATATTTTGCCGTGATCCTTGACGATGAAGCTTCAGAAGAAGCTAAAACTGCGCGCTTGCAAGAGACTGCGGCACGACTGCTAAACGTGCCGTCTAGAAGCGTTGAGGTGAAAATCTTCAGGGACAAGGCCACAGGAGTGGAGCGGGGGAAAAGGCGTTACGGCGATATCGTCGGCTTGAAGGTCCAAGCCGTGGGCGGTCAACTTCACCAGGCAGCTGTCCCGAACGTCGTTGCGCTTCAAGCAAAAATAATCACTGAAAACCCTGCTATCACACGGGTCTTCTATGCGATCAAAGATTCAGGCGAGAAGAAACCCTATGTTGTAGGCGTAAGAGCCGTTCAGACCAGG
This sequence comes from Candidatus Bathyarchaeota archaeon, assembly GCA_963705345.1. Lineage (GTDB taxonomy): Archaea > Thermoproteota > Bathyarchaeia > Bathyarchaeales > Bathycorpusculaceae > DASPTR01. The sequence goes on along the minus strand of OY970072.1, from coordinate 1,851,307 downwards.
GATTTCTTGACGGCGAGTGTTTCGGAAATTCCTTGGTCAACATTGAACGACACTGCAGTGAAGATTGTCGAGAAATGCCTGAAGGTATCAACGGTATATTATGATGTGACTCCTAAACCGCCTGCAACTATCGAGATGGAGTAGCAAAGAACGACTGAGCTAGTCCAAGATTGAATTCGGACGAAGACAAAGAAGACAGGTCGGAGCCACGCTGCCTCGGCACAAAGTACTAATAGGGTCGCTAGGACTATCTTACCGAGTTCTTCAACTGTGACCAATCATGTTTCGGGTAAGAGTGAATAAGATTGAATCGATTCGGGACTTAGACGGTAACCTTGGCAAGCGCATAGAACTGCTTGAAGACAGAGAGATTCCACGTTTTGCAGTCAGGCCGCAATCCGAAGAGGCCCAAGTCGTGCAGGATGTCCTTCAAGCGCTGCAGCAGCAAATGCCGATGTTCGTGCCGAAGGCGCAGCTAGCCATTCCAAAGATTATCCTGTTCTTAACCGAGCAGGAATATGAAAGCCTCGGCATAGAATTTGACGTTAACCAAGTCTACGACATAACGCTGGAAAACAAGGCCATAAAGTTCATGAAAACTGCATGATCTCTTCTCTCGCCTGCCTTAAAGCCAGATGCTTCGGATGAAAAGACAGCACAAACATCATGTTTCTCAAGGTAATGTAGATCTCCTGTGCGTTTGACATTTCACCGTTGTTGCAGTAGATGGGGATGGGTTCCTCATCACCATGCTTGTAATAAACGTATATAGACTTGAATTTCTTCCTGAACATTTTAACCTCAACATCCATCTTCAGCAAGCCTGCCATTTTCTCAGCTGCCATGCTTACGGGTTTCAGCCGAGTTTCTCGAGAGGCGTAACTGGAAGCATAAACCAGCAACTTTCCATTTTGAAGGTCGAGCATATTCTCCGCCGAAACTTGCACTGTCAGGAACGCTTTTAAGAACAGCGTCGAATCAACATACTCGCACCGTGGAGAGAGACGGGTTAAAGTGACCGCTGCTGAACCGAAATCAATAGTCGTATTCGAAAGTGGTGGTTCCTTTGAAGGTTAGAACCCGCGTGCTTGTGAGTGGCAGAGTGCAAGGAGTCTTCTTCAGATCCGAAACGAGTCTTCGAGCCAAAAGGCTTGACGTTGCAGGCTGGGTTCGCAATTTGGCCGACGGCAGGCTTGAAGCTGTCTTTGAGGGAGAGGAAATGAACGTGAAACAGCTCATAGATTTCTGCCGAAAAGGGCCGCCCGGCGCGAAAGTAGCGAACGTGAACGTCGTCTGGGAGACGTACACGGGCGAATTTCGCAGTTTTGAAGTAGAAAATGGATTACGTTTCTAGAGCTCAAGGCGTTTTCTTAGGTATCCTGAAATGCGATGCTTTTCCAGCGCTTACATATTCCCCGCCCATTCCACGGACCGTGGAAGCTATCTTGGAAAAGTTCTCAGAGCCTAGGAATTGTCGCGGTTTGATGATGACGTAATCGTCCTTTTCTTCGAAGCTCAGCAGGTCTTCCAGATCATCTGGAAACGCCATCTTCACGTCCTCTAGGGCCTTCGACCTCTCTACGGCTTGGGGCAAAGCATACGAAATCGGCGGTGCAGCTATCGGCCGAGTGATCTGCGAAACCGCAATCGACTTGAGTGATGCTGAAACCTGGCGCAGATCCTCCATAATCCCATTCAGTATCACGACAAGCTCTTCAACACGTTTCGTTAAACCTTCGATTTTCTCTTTATCCTCGCTCATAACCGTTCTACCCTTCAAATCCTTATTACTTGTCGGATTTATTAATTGTTTTTGACTCTTTTAAACTCGGCAGGAACAGAGGAGCCTTTGCCCACATGATTGAGGTTGACGGAAGCGAAAAGAGCGGAAGCGGCACGATTCTTCGACTGTCTGTGGCCCTATCAGCCATAACTGGACAATCACTACACATCTTCAACATCAGAAGGAACCGACCAGAGCCAGGACTTAAGCCTCAACATTTGGAGGCAGTCCTGACAGCAGCAAGGCTTTGCGATGCTGAACTGAGGGGTGCTGGGCTCAAATCGCGGGAGCTCTGGTTCAAGCCGGGAAAAGTGAAGAGCGGCAGAGTTGAGGCTGACATTGGTACGGCTGGGAGTATTCCGATGTTGCTGATGACCGTGCTTCCCATATGCTCCTATGCTGAACAGACAGTGCAGCTCCACGTGTCAAGAGGTGGAACAGACGTCTCGCATTCACCTACGATCAACTATCTGCGTTTTGTGTTCCTGCCAACGCTGAAGCGCATGGGGCTAAGCGCGTCCTTGACGGTTCACAAGTATGGGTACTATCCTAAGGGCATGGGCGAGGTAACGGTAACCGTTGAACCCTGCAAACCGCTCAGGCCGATACTTTTGGAAAGGTTCGGGAAGGTTAAGGCAGTGAAAGGTGTCTCCGTCTGCACTTTCTTGGCTGATAGGAAGGTGGCTGAACGGCAATCAAGAGCGGCAAGAGACTTTTTGAGCACAAAGCATCTTGTGGCGGATATCCAAATAATGAATGACATGTCTAATCCTCTGCAGAAGGGCAGTTCACTTGTTTTGTGGGCTGAGACAGATACTGGTGCAATCCTAGGCGCAGACTCCATCGGCGAGCTAGGAAAGCCAAGCGAAGCAGTTGGGAAAGAAGCCGCTGAGAAGCTTTTCGACGAGATTTCAGCTGAGCCCACCGTTGACTTGCATCTTGCAGACATGCTCACTCCGTACATGGCCTTGGCAAAGGGCAAGTCTGTGTTCTTGACACGGACGATTTCAGAGCATTTGGAAACGAATATCTGGCTTGCCGGGAAGTTGTTGGGTGTACGATTTACCGTTGAAAAGTCAGGTCGCCTTCACAGGGTGGAGAGGGTTTGCTGAGGACCGTTTCGGTTGAGAGTCGCAGAAACAGGCCAGTTGCCTGAAGCTTGAGGTACAAACGAAATGAATGTGGTTGCTCGAAAAAGGGTTGTTCAGGAATACTATTCGCGGAGAGCCAGAGATTACGATGGCCAGAAGATTCGAACCTGGAAGTCGAGACAGGGTTTCGGAGACGAAGTCTTCAGGCGACTCATCGATTCGCTGGAGGAACTGAAGGGCAAACACGTTTTGGAAGTCTGCGTGGGAACTGGCAGAACCAGTCTTCCCTTGCTGGAAAAGGTCAAACCTTGGCTTGTTGGACTTGACCTATCAAGAGAAATGCTGAAGGTCGCACAGGCGAAAATATCTGCTTTCAAAGACATATCCAGCTTAATCATGGGCGATGCAGAGCACGTGCCTTTCAAGAGTGGGGTTTTTGATGCGCTGATCTGTACAAGTGCAATGCATTATTTTGTTTATCCTGAGAGGCTCCTCGCAGAGTTTTCAAGAATGCTGCGCAAGAGTGGAGTTTTAGTCTTTGGCGATCTGACGTTGCATGAGCTTGACAACCGAGGATTTCTCAACAGACTTGAAAAGACGGTTTCCCGCGTCCATGAGAGTTATTCCAAACCCTCAGAAATCAAGAGAATGCTTGAGGACAGCGGATTTGAAGTTTCTTTTGCAGACACGGTCGTATACAGCAAACGCTTCGATTACTTGATCAAAGACAAGGCGAGATACTTTGGGGTGAAGCCCGAAGCTGTCAGTGAATGTGTAGAAGCTGCTTCTGTGGATGAGAGAAAACTGTATTCCATAGGCAGTGATGAATTAACCTTGTTTTACACGTTGATCAAAGCAGTCAAGAAGGACGAGCACTAGTGGTGTTATGCGAAGGAAGTCTGTAGGCGCTAGAGTCCGCAGGATCTACGGCGAGAAAACGATGATCTTGGCAAAGAAGCTGAAACTTTTTGAGGGAAAATTCAAAGTCCGAAGTGACCGAGACTTCGTGTACATTCCGTTTGTTCATAAGCCATCAGAAGACGAGTTAAAAGAGCTTACGAGTCAAGTGCCATACATCGAAGTCTCAACCTGCGCTTTTCCAGAAAAAGCCGAACGCGTGGCAACGCTTGCTGACTTGCTTGATGGCAAGCTGGCTCCGCACCTGATTGCATCTCTGCCTCGGTCGGCTGACGTTGTTGGAAACATAGCCATAATCGAAGTCCCAGCCGAGCTGGAAGCTCATGAGGCCCTCATAGGCGAGGCACTATTAAAAACGAACAAAAATGTTAAAACCGTGCTTGCCAAGGCAGGAGCCGTCTCGGGACCCTATCGGCTGAGAGAGTTTAGAGTTATTGCCGGAGAAGCAAGCACGGTTACCATTCACAAAGAGTACGGCTGCCAATATTACGTAGATCTTGCCAAGGCTTACTTTTCCCCGCGGCTTTCATACGAGCATCACAGAGTAGCATCCCTCGTCCGTGAGGGTGAAACAGTATTGGACCTGTTTGCGGGCGTCGGTCCTTTTGCAGTACAGATTGCGAAAGCACGGGAGAACGTGAAGGTCTATGCTGTAGATGCGAACCCGTATGCGATAGAATTTCTGAAGAAGAATGTCAGGCTTAACAGGGTGGAGGACAAGGTTTTTCCGATTCTGGGAGATGCAGGCGATGTTGTGGAAGAGAAAATATCGGGTGTGGTGGACCGTGTGATCATGAACTTGCCTGAAAGAGCAGCAGAATTCATCAGTGCCACATGCAAGGCGCTGAAGCCTGCGGGTGGCATAGTCCACTTTTATAGGTTCGTCAAGGCTTCTGACTCGTTGGAGAGTGTGCAGGTTGGTTTCGCCGAGGCTGTTGGGCAGTGTGGGAGAAAAGTGGGAAAAATCCTTTTCTCAAGACTTGTTCGGGCCACGGCGCCTTATGAGTGGCAGTCAGTTCTGGATGCACAGGTCATCTAGAGCCGTGCTGTCAACGTGATTTTGACCTGTTGCTCCGGGTTTTTCAGCTTGGCCACGATACTCTTTGACAGGTCGCAGGCTGCCTTGTCTGCTTTGATTGCCAGAGTCCTGTTGCAAACATAGTCGCTCTTCCTGATCACTATATCTGTAGTATGAGTCAAAACCAGATGTGAATCGCCTGAAGCCCTCACCAGCTCAGTATCTTTTCCTGCTTCGATTAGGACGGTTAACTTTGCTTCGTTCTTGCACATGATTTCTCTGAACCTTGAATTTAAGTCTGCCAGTGCTTTGTTTGCTGAAACTGCGATGATGCACGTGCCCGTCTTAGAGAGGTTTGGTTCCTTCGTAATCTCAAGTGTTGCCTTATGCGTAGCCTGAATGTTGTCGTGTCCGTAGGCAAGAATGACTTCAGTAGCTTCCATGGCCTGCATCTCTGGGCTACTGCAGAACCAGTTTCAATATTAGCGCATCGTGCCCGGTGCCAAAGTAATCTTGTACAAAACCGACTATGCGGAAACTGTGCCTGTAATAGAACGGTACTGCTGAAGCACACAAATAGTGAACTTCGGCAAGAACAGTCTTTGCTCCCTTTCGTTTTAAGGCTTCTATCTCCTCGTTTAGAAGCGTTTTCCCCAGCCCTTTCTTTTGGTATTGTTCGGCAACTGCTATATCTTCAAGCACCGCGCTGTTTTCTTGAATGTCCGCTTGCACGTAGCCAACTACTTTTCTATCGTCAGTAGCAACAAGGGACAAATCGGGATTTTCCCTCAGTTCGCTCAAGACGTGCTCTTTGTATTTCTCTTTCGTTGCATGCGGGTTCGCCATCATGGCTAATTCGGAGACGGCAGCCAGATCCTTCATTTGCATTTTCCGAATTGTGACTTTCATGGCTCACTTCTTCCAGGTCAGTTCATTCGAGGATCTCGATTGAATCAACTTTCCCGTCGCTGTCAAGATCAAAACCTTGGATGACCGTGGCAAACGTGTCCTCGGCATGATAGCTCTTGAGGGTTTTCTTCCAGAAGTTCGTCAGGGCTAAGACGCATGCTTTTGTGCCAACTGCTTTGTTTCCAGCCAAGACTATGATCTTTTTGGTGCTGTCCCATGGATTAGTGATCTTTGCGATCAATCCCGCTGTGTCCGCAGTATAGGCGCGTGAGGTTTTCTTGGAGATCAACCCGCCTAGCAGGAAACCCTGTTCTGAAGGTTGCATGTTGAACCTTATCGGCAGGTTATCATTAATTTCTTGGGTGAGAACGTTTGTGCCTGGGCCGCCGACGAGAATAAGGTTGTTTCTTTCTTCCTTCTCAGCTTTCATGTCAACGTCAAGCTTTATTGCAAATTCGTCAGGCATCTTGGCAAATTGTCCTAGAAAGAATGTTAAGTGGGAAGCGTAGTGTCCGTCTCTTGCGCTTGTCTTGAAAGGACCGTGCGGCGTTGGACTGCCGACGACGATTTTTCCTTCGAACGTTCCATCTTGCTTGACGAATTCTTTGAAGAACTCTTGGATCTGCTTGTCCATGCTCAAGAGTGACAGTTTTCTTATCGTCTTGTATTCCTGTGGGAGCTCTATGCCATATGCTGGCGAAACCGGCTTGTAATACCTTGCAATCGCTCCCTTCTTTTCCTCTTCTCTGACGACGGCTATTGCTCCTGCCTTTGCCAGTTTCCTCATGTGATAGTAAACCTTCTGCTCGTGGATGCCCAGCTTCTTCGCCAGTTCCAGAGGGTACATTTCCTTTTCAGAAAGCATGACCAGGATTTTCCAGCTCAACCTGTCCAAGATCATTCTTAGTTTTTCGGGATCTTTCATCACCGCAATTTCTTTGACGCTTTGCACCGCATCTTCTTCTTGCAGCAGCAGTTTCTTGTCCATATACGCTCATGAGCATAAAACATGCATCCATTATTAAAATTTTTATTACGGTAGCTTCAGGACCATGCGGGATCACCATTATAAGATTTTTCGTAACGCTTGTCAGAAACCGACGGCAGTCTCAGGCACAAACCATACCGTCGTTGGTCAAGAATTTGAAAAACTTTTTAGAACTGAGAATCTTCTCCTAAAAATGCTTATTACCGCCGAAGAAGCTTGAATGTAGCCTACAGAACTGAAAGCTAAACAATGAGGCCTAGAGATGTGCGGAATATTCGGATGCATTTCGAAGGATGGAAACGTTGCGCCCACAATTCATGCAGCTTTGAAGAGACTTGAATACCGAGGCTACGACTCTGTGGGCGAGGCAACAATATTCGAAGGCAGACTGTATTTGAAAAAGGACCAGGGCAAAATAGATGAGGTTCACGAGGCCCGCAACCTGGATGACTTGCCCGGCAGCGTGGGCATTGGGCATACGCGTTGGGCTACTCATGGCGCACCGTTGGAAGTCAATGCGCATCCACATGTTGATTGCAGCGGGCAAATCGCTCTTGCCCACAATGGTATCATTGAGAACTTCTTCGAGTTGAAGGGGGAGCTTGAGAGTCGTGGTCACAGTTTCAAGTCTAAGACTGATACTGAAGTGATAGTGCATCTGATTGAGGAGACTCTGAAAAGTAATCCTTCTTTGAGTTTGGCTGACGCTGTTCTCGAAAGTGTGAAGAGGCTTGACGGTTCATACGCCATCGCCGTGATTTCAGCGCGAGAGCCTGACAAGATTGTGTGTGCCAGACACGAGAGTCCACTTGTTCTAGGAGTAAACGAGAACACGGTCTGCTGCGCTTCAGACATTCCTGCTTTTCTGCCTTTAACTAACAAGGCGGTCATAGTCGAGGACGGAGAGCTCGTTACGCTTTCGTTGAAAGGGATTGAAATCAGGAAAATCGCTGATTCCAAACCTGTTGTGCGCGAACCCAAGCTTATAGATTGGGCGCCCGAAATGGCTGTCAAGCAGGGGTATCCGCATTTCATGATCAAGGAGATTCATGAACAGCCGGACTGCTTGAGAAACACGCTCAGACTGCAGGAGCACTATCTTGATTTGATGGCCACTTTCCTTGACAGGGCACGCGAAGTCTATCTTGTGGCCTGTGGAACATCTTATCATGCCTGCTTAGCCGCTTCATACATGTTCTCTAAACTGGCCTTCTTGGGAACGTATCCTGTGATAGCGTCTGAGTTTGTTGAGCAACATGGCAAATCAGTTAACATTGACAGCACGATCTTGGCTGTGAGCCAATCAGGCGAGACGGCTGACACTCTGGCTTCCGTGAACGCTGCGCGCCAAAGAGCTGCAACCGTTCTTGGGTTGACTAATGTTATTGGTTCGACTCTGACGAGGGTGTCGAGAGTCTACGTAGGTCAACAGTCAGGTCCGGAAATCGGGGTGGCGGCAACTAAGACCTTCACTTCACAGCTTTCAGTGCTAGCTCAGCTCGCGCTGAGGCTTGCAAAGAAGAGAGGTAAGATCTCCCAGGACGAGATGGACTATCTGGATGAAAGACTGTGCAAATTGCCCGAGACGGTTGAGACCATAATTCGAACTCAAGAAGAGAAAGTGAAACAGATTGCCAAGAAATACAAGGACGCAAGGACTTTCTTTTTCCTCGGCCGTGGTATAAGCACAGCTACAGCGTATGAAGGCAGACTCAAACTCATGGAAATAGCCTACGTGCCAGCCATCGCGTTTCCAGCTGGAGAAAGCAAACACGGGCCGATAAGCCTGGTTGAACCTGGTTTCCCAGTGGTTTTTGTCTGTCCAAAAGACGAGACTCACAGGATATTGATCGGCAACATCATGGAAATGAAAGCCAGAGGGGCATCAATAATCGCCGTGATAGAGGAAGACGACGAAGAAATAAGGCGGCTGGCTGACGACTACATCGAAGTCCCGAAGGGCATTCCAGAGGCGCTGTCGCCAATATCGTTTGTTGTTCCAATGCAGCTTCTGGCATACTACATGTCTGTCGAAAGGGGCTACAATCCAGACACTCCGAGGAATCTGGCAAAATCAGTTACAGTAAAATAAAACAAGTTCAGCCTATTCTGAGCTTGTCGAAAGAAGAATGATCTACAAACTGAAAGAGAACGGTCTGATTCTGCACCGTCTTTATGAAGACTGTGTTTGCTATGCCGAGGAGATATCGCTGATAGAAGAGTATTACCTCTGGCAAAACGTTTCGGTCTATGTTGATGATCCACGACGCATGCGAGACTTTCTTGTTCTCCGAAAGCCCTCCTTCGATCAGGAAAGCAAGAGCCTCAGCGCGTACGTGTCAGCTGACAAGGCTTCAACTATTCGCGAATTTGCAGCAATCCTGGAGAAAATGCGGCACTTTAGTGTGCATCTACAGACCTCGGCTGAGAATGAACCTTATGTTAATCAGTTTTTGAAATGGCTGCCCAGAACCTACACTGTGCGCTATTGTCGTGCTGACTCCAAAACCTTCAAGCCACATTATCTGCATGAAGAAAAGGCCATTCGCCTGACACCTAGTAACGTTACAAGGCTTCAACCCTCCGCCTCTTCTCACTTTATGAAGCGAATAGAAACAGCGCCCGTCTACGCCTACGTCGATGAACATGGCAAACTGGTGGCAATGTCAGGTGTTGGTTTTCTCAACAGCAAGTCCTTTGCAATCAGCTACACTGAGACCGAACCAGAGTACAGAAATAAAGGAATAGCCAAATGGCTGACATCCCTAGCCTCAGATCCGTTAATCAACAAGGGATTGATAGGCGTGTACTCTGCTGACATAACGAACGAGCCGTCACTTAGAGTCGCGAGAGCCTTGGGTTTCATGCCGTATCGAGACCTGAAGTGCTTCTACAACTAGATCGTACGATCAATGGTGCCTGTTTTACCTGAATGCGACACAGCCTCTGTCTTCTTCAGCCAGGAAAAGGGTCAATTGCGCGCTCCTTCACGCGGTCCAACATCTGTTCATGCTAGGTTTTCTTCGCTTCGACTGCAAATAGGTTAAAAGTCCATTTCACAATTATCTATCTTGGTGCCTCGATTTGGAGAAAACGGACTGGGAAAGACTGATTGAAAGCCTGATAAGGGAAGGGATTCTTCGGTCGCCTAATGTGATCAGGGCTATGCGTTCAGTGCCACGTGTTAAATTCCTGCCAGAGAACATGCAATCTTACAGCGCCGTGGACACGCCTCTTCCGATTGGTTCTGGGCAGACGATTTCGGCGCCACATAGCCATAGCTTTGACGCTTGGCTAGGCGAAACATGGTTTCAATAATGAATGAAGCCCTACAGTTGGAAGTAGGCCACAAAGTGCTGGAAGTCGGGGCGGGTTCAGGGTGGCACGCTGCGACGATAGCGGAGATCATTGCGCCTAGTGACTCGCCTAGAAGCAATTGGGGACACGTTTACACTGTCGAGATAGTGCAGGATCTGGCGGACCGTGCGAGGAGGACCATTATGAAGGCAGGGTACGGCGACCGCGTGACAATAATGCATGGAGATGGCTCAATGGGTTTTGCAGAAGAGGCTCCGTATGATAGGGTTGTTGTTACTGCTGCAGCGCCTGGTGTTCCTAAACCGCTGGTTGAACAGTTGAAACCTCGCGGAATCATGCTTATCCCCGTTGGAGATCTGTCTCTGTTCCAGAGTCTAATGAAGATCACTAAGGAGAGCGGCGGGAAGATTAAGGAAGAAAATCTGGGCGGCGTGGCTTTCGTTCCGTTAACTGGCCGCCATGGCCATGCTTTCTAGTTCTATTCTATTGAGAGTTTTTCCTTGTAGGCCTGCAGGTCTAGGAACCCATGTCCGCTTATGTTCATGCATATGACTTTTTCTTCTTTGGCTTTTTCGGCCTTCAGCGCCTCGTCTATCCCAGCTCGCACCGCATAGCTTGACTCAGGTGCAATCAACCATCCTTCAGTCTGCAAGAATGTCTTCGCAGCTTCAAAGATTGTCTTCTCGTTTGCTGGATAAGCGATTGCCTTTACGATGTTTCGGTTTCGAAGAGCGCTTATCAACGGTGCTGCGGCATGATAGCGCAGGCCGTCTGCCTTTATCGGAACCATCTCGGTCTTATGTCCAAGAGTGTACATTTTGAGCAGGGGCGTGTGCTCTGCGACATCGCCGAAGTCGTAGCGGTATTCACCTTTCACCAAGTTCGGCGCTGCTTCTGACTGAGCGGCTAGAAACTCGCATTTCCGCTTTTTCTGAAGGACTTCACCGACGAATGGCAGGGCTATTCCGCCGAAGTTTGAACCTCCGCCTAGACAGCCTATGATCAGATCTGGGGAGTCATCAGCAAGTTCAAACTGTTTGATGGTTTCCAGGCCGATGACAGATTGATGTATGAGTACATGGTTCAGAACGGAACCGAGGCAATAGACGCTTCCTTCGTGGCCTTCGGCATACTCTAAACCTTCGGAAACGGCTATTCCTAACGATCCTGAATGGATCGGATTCTGGGCGAGAAGTTTTCGCCCGACGTTTGTCTCCCTGCTAGGTGAAGCATAGACTTCGGCGCCCAGCAGTCTCATCAAAGTGCGTCTATCCGTTTTCCAGTTGTGCACGGCTCTGACCCAGAAGACTACGCAGTGTAAGTCCATCAGAGTGGCCGCGTAGGCGAGTGCGCTGCCCCATTGTCCTGCTCCGGTTTCAGTGACAAGTGCTGTTTTTCCTTGTTTGGCAGCATAATAGGCCTGCGCTAACGCTGTGTTTACCTTGTGCGAGCCTGTGGGTGAGAGGTCTTCGCGCTTGTAGTAGAGCCGGACCTTTTCGAGTTTCAGGTGTTTTTCCAATTTTCTTGCGCGATGGAGGGGACGTGGACGTCCAGCTTGAATGTATAATTCCTGTATTTCCTGTGGAATTGGAATCCAAGGGTCTGTTGACATTTCCTGCTTCAGGCACTCCTGGGTCATTGTTCTGCTGAGAAATTCCATTCGCGAAGGGCCTGTTTCAGGTTCTTTTGGGGGTGGCAAAGGCTCAGGCAGATATGGAATTATGTTAAACCACTTAGTTGGCAGATCATCCACTGGGAGAGATATCTGGTTCTTTTCCAAGTACAGTCACCGTTTTGGAGCAATGTATTATGTCAAGATAACAGTTAAAGATTTCCATGAACATGGAAGCTAACCGAACCACTGTTCCAACGTGGTCTTCCCCTTGAGCTTCTTGGTTCCTGCCTGCATTTTCTCCAAGGTGTTTTTCACTCGATCTTCTGAGAAGTCTCTTTCTCTTACAATGAAGTTCACTACACCTTGAACGTCAGGCTCTTTCCATTCTACCCTGTAATTGTCCGTTATTGCTGGTTTCAGGAATATCTCCCTGATTCTTTGAGGTTCAGCGGGAAACTGCGCGTTTTTCACAAATGGCAGCGCATTCTCTATTGTGCCATGCTCCTTTATCAATTTTAAGGCAGTTTTCGGTCCTAAACCCTCAATGCCGTCAGGATTGAAGTCTGTCCCGATCAGAATACCCACATCAACCAACTGCTCATACGTTATCATGCATTCTTTCAGAACCTGCTCAAGGTCTACGACTTCAGGCACGACTTCAACGAAAACGTTCTTGCTGGGAAGCCTTCTTCTTCCAGAGATGGTCACGTTTCTTATGAGCTTCGGCGCCCCGAACAGCAAGCTGTCATAGTCCTGGCTTGCACAGTAGTCCGCATGGCCACGCTTCGTCATATGTGCAGCCTGGGCTTCCCCTTCGCTGGGCGCCTGAACCCACGGGATACCCATCAGGTCTAAGAGTTTTTTGCTATCATCTGCCATGTAATCCTTCAGGCGCGATGTAGCTTGTGCGTAAACGCGCGCCTCTTGGATCTTTCCTTCTTTCAAGGCTCTTTCGTACCTCACAGCCGCCTCTTCCTTCACCTTCGCTCGTCTTTTGATCTCAACTTCCTTAAGCGCAGGCGGCATCCCGTCAAAAACATAGATCGGTTTGATGCCCATCTCAACAAGGTTGCTTGTCCTGTACAGCAATCCGCTCAGGTGGCTCGTGACTCTTCCGGAGCTATCCTTCAACGGCGTTCCATCAGGCTGGCGGATTATGGCCAAGAACTGGTAAAGGGCGTTATAGGCATCTATCGCTATCGATCTTCCACTCAGATCTTCAAGCTTCACGGTTGTTTTAGGAACAAGATCGCGGAGGTTTACACCCAAAAACGATCACGTGAATTATTGGCATGGAACTGCAATAATAAACTTGCGAGCCAAACTCTAAACGGATCAAGATCCCGCGCGTGCTAGGAGCCTTATCGTATAAATCGATGTCCGCGCTACGTATTGTTGAGTTTGGCATGTGGCAGCATCTGAGACCTGACGCTTTGGCAATGTTAAAAGAAGAAAAAGTTCGAGCAAGCTTGGCTAGATATTTCGCTATTATGCAAGACGAGAAACCAGCAAAATTTACGGTCGCCAAAAAGGTCGCAGCGGAGTTCAGTGAACATGATTCCCTGGAGAAGCTTTGGCAGAAACATGCAAGGTTGACAGAAGAACTGCAGATAGTCGAGAGAAAGATTGACAGAGGACAGGAGAGCCTGCATGAAATGCCGTTGCCGCCGAAGTCCCTTTTGGATTTGAAGATTGAGGTCGCAAACAGAATTCTTCGTCATTGCCACTTCTGCACTCGCAGATGCGGAGTCGACAGGATTAGAGGAGAACTTGGCTACTGCAACTGTGGCTCAAAGATGACGGTTTCAAGCATTTTCGAGCACATGGGCGAAGAGCCAGAACTGGTACCTTCCGGAACCATTTTCACCATGGGCTGCACGATGCGATGCAAACACTGTCAAAACTGGACAATTTCTCAATGGATGGAAGTCGGTGAAGTCTACAGCCCCGAGCAGTTAGCCAAGGAAGTCGAGAGACTGCAAAATAATGGTTGCAGAAACGCTAACTTAGTAGGCGGGGAACCAACCCCTTGGATTAGACAATGGTTCGAAACATTCAAGCACGTGGCCGTGAACATTCCGGTTGTTTGGAACTCAAACAGCTACTACAGTCCAGAAACGGCTCAACTCCTTGCAGGATTCGCTGACATCTACCTTCTCGATTTCAAGTATGGACCGGGAGAATGTGCAGCAAGAATCTCTGACGCGCCAGACTATTGGACAGTCTGCACACGCAACCATCAAGAAGCGAAAAAACACGGTGAAATCATCGTACGCATCTTGGTGTTACCAAACCATCTGGAATGCTGCACGAAACCGATAGTCAATTGGGTTGGAAAAAACCTCGGCGAACAAACAAGAGTCAACATCATGTTTCAGTATAGACCCGAATGGAGAGCCTACGAGATACCGGAACTTCATAGGAGGCTGTCACGGGATGAAATGGAGAAGTCCTTCCAACTGGCAAAAGAAGCAAAACTGGCAAACTTCATAACGTGATGAGCGCGCGCTAGGCACATCCATGGATGAAAGTGAATGTCCCCAGGAGCCTCGGAATATTCGCAGTGTTTTTATATCTCCCTATCATCTCTTGTGAAGGCAAATCCTCAAAGGAATATAGCTCATGTACGCAGTTGAAACCCAGAATTTGGTCAAAAGATACGGCAAGACGTACGCGCTTAAGGGTCTTGACTTCGCCGTTAACCCAGAGGAGATCATGGTTCTGCTGGGACCGAACGGCTCTGGAAAGACAACCCTATTGATGACTTTGGCGACTGTTTTAAAACCTACGTCAGGCGTGGCGAAAGTGATGGGTTTTGATGTAGTCAAGGAGCCGACCAAAGTTCGTCAGATTCTGGGGATTTCGTTCCAAGATGCAAGGGGTTTCTGGAGACACAAGCCAGCGGAGATTCTGCAGTTTCATGCTGCTATGTGCGGAGTCAAGAAGAGCGAGCGCAACGCCGTAATAGAGCAAGTTCTAAAGGAATTGGAACTCTGGGATGCGCGCAACAAGTTATTTATGCAGCTTTCAGGCGGTCAGACCAAGAGACTTGAAGTAGCTAAGATTCTAGTACAGAGTCCGAGGTTTGCCATATTCGATGAACCAAGCAGCCAGGTTGACTTGCGAGGAAAGCGAACAATTTGGGAAAAGATACTTGAACTGAGAGAAAAAGGCTCAACACTCCTGGTCGCTACAAACGAGGTTCGCGAAGCAGAATACCTTGCAGACAGAGTAACCATCCTCGACCAGGGCAAAAGCATCATCTGCGACACGGTTCAAAACCTGAAAGACAAGATCACTGGAGGCGACATCGTTGAACTTGAACTGGAGCAACCTGAAAACGATGCAAAAATCGAGGAGGAGCTGGCAAGAATTCCTGGCACGGTGAAGCTGACAGCAACGGACAAGAACAAGTACAAAGCTTATGTTTCGATCGGAGAAGCTTGGGTTCCAAAAATGACTAGCCTATGCTATGAAAGAAAGGTCCGTGTCTCATCAGTAAGAGTGACCGAACCTTCCTTGGACGACGTCTTCCTAAGCTTCACGGGCAAGAAGCTGGAGACGAACGAGAATGCTTGACGTCCTTAGGCTAGTATGGTTCGACCTGAAACATGAGATTTACCCACCTGTATGGATAACACTGCAATGGTTCTCTTTCGCAATACAGATTTTCCTGTATGGCGCTCTAATATCGCAGCTCGTCCCGTCCACCCCTCAAATGCCCAACTATCAGCAGTTTTATGCAGTGGGCTTCATTGTCATGATGACTTTTGACGTGGGCTCCCATGCTGGAAGAGAATTCGTAGAAGCTGCACATGAAGGAAGACTCCCATATCTCCTCAGCCTCCCAATTTCAAGGTCAAAGCTGTTCCTCTCCATAGCTCTGAAGGGTGGGCTTGAGCTAGCGCTGATGCTCATGATTCCCTTTGCTATCACGCTAACATTAATTGGTAATCTGACGGTTGTTTCCATAGCAGCCGCAGCTGCAACACTCTTCTGCTTAGGCTTCGGTGTAGCTGGGCTAATGCTGGGTTTATCGTTCATTGCATTCAAATCAAGCGACTTGTACTCTGCCATCACAACCGGGTTAAGCGCGATAATAGTCCGTTTCAGTACGGTACTGTACCCGCTTGCGGTCATGGCGCGCACTTCTCCAAGTTATGCCTCAGCAGCAATGTTCAGCCCGCTGACTTATGGCGCAGATCTGGTGCGGCTCTTTCTTGGATTTAATCCAGGAATCCTGCTTGACCCGACAACCGCAGTCGCTGTGCTTACGGCACTTGCCGTGAGCACGCTAGGATTGGGCACGTTTCTTCTTGGACGTTTGGTGGAAGGAGTGAGAAGCGGATGACAGAACTTTCACTTATCTTGCGACTTGCCCGAAATGACTTTTCCTACTTCTTCAGAACAAAATGGCTTATGGCAATTCTCATAAGCCTGCATCTTTCAGACATGCTGGTCGTGGCCCTAGTGTACAAGAACCTGATGAGCATCAACTACTTCCAGTTCTTTGTCCCAGCTGTCATTGTCATGGGCCTGTTCGTAGCCGCTTTGGACACCGGAAGACGCATCTGGCTAGCCATCCGCGAAGGTGTAATCCAATACTACCTCTCCTTGCCAATCACCTTACGAGGAATTGTCGTGGCTTACCTGCTTGCCGGTGGACTTGCCGCGGTTGTCTACTCGTCTTCGCTCCTGCTCATTGCACTCGTCGTTCTTCCTGCACAGGCTGTATGGAACACGTTTATCCTGTTACCATTCCTATTCATTCTGGCCATGGGACTAGCAGGAATCGCAGCTACTCTTGCAGCCTTGGCATCAACCCACGGAGAATACTTCTTCGCCTGTCAACAGGTCGTACAGACAGTGTTGCTGACCCTCAGCACAGTCTTTTATCCGATAGAGGTCGTCAAGGCCTATTTCCCAACGATCCTGACCAACATCGTGTCAGCGAATCCGCTCAGTCTAGCAGCTGAAGCGATGCGACAATACACCTTTTCAGGATATCCCGTGCAGCCTCTTCTTCTCATCAGCATTCTACTGACAAGTCTGCCTTTCACGATAGTCGGTGCTATAGCCTATCTCGCTGTGCTTCGCACCTTTCGAGTCAAAGGGAAGCTGTAAACATCAAGAACCAAAACCTATTTCTCTCGGATGATTCCCCTTGTTACGGAAGAAATTCGGAGCACGAATATGCCATACTGTCCTGAATGCGGTGGCGAAATGCAATACATGATAGGGACGAAGCATTACGTTTGCAAGAGCTGTGGGCTATCCGTGACCCAACAAGAACTTGTTGAGCTCAGGGAGAAAAACAGGCCTGACATCGACTCCGGCGAAACTGAACAGGAAAAGAGAAGACGAGAATACTTGAAGTGGTGGCTTAGTAAGAAGAAATAATACGCGCCCCAGCTTTTTAGAACGGAGTCAGCAAACAGCATAAAAGAATGAGCCAGCATCTCTTTCTGGCACCTGATAGGAGTAAGATAGAATGAGCACGGAGATGGAAATCATCTGCGTCGGCAACGAACTTCTCATCGGCAAGACGTTGAACACAAACGCGACTTGGATGGCCAAGCTGGCCACTTCGTTGGGCGTAGAAGTCAGGAGAATAACAGTCGTGAGCGATGACGTTGATGAAATTGCAGAGGCTACAGTTGAAGCTCTCGAACGGAAACCCCAGTTTGTAATTACAACAGGCGGCCTTGGCCCGACCTTCGACGACAAAACACTGGAAGGAATCGCCAAAGCGCTAAGATGCAAATTGGAAACCAACGAAAAAGCTTTGAAAATGGTCAAGGAAAAATACGAAGCCTACGCCAAAGAGGGAAGAATGGAAAAGGTTGATTTGACGCCGCCCAGGGTGAAGATGGCCATGCTCCCAGAAGGTGCAGAACCGCTCTGCAATTCTGTTGGCACGGCCCCAGGCGTGTTGATAGAGGCCAAAGGAGCGTTCCTTATAGCGTTGCCTGGAGTGCCATCTGAAATGAGGGTGATCTTTGAGGAATCTGTCGTTCCTTTGCTTAAGAAGTGCGCTGGAGATCTTACCTTCTTTGAGACGAGCATCTTTGCGGGCTCCATTATGGAGTCAACTCTGGCCCCTCTGATCGACAAAGTGATGCATGATAACGCGAGTGTTTACATAAAGTCTCATCCGAAAGGAGAAGAGAACATACCACACATAGAACTGCACTTCTCCACAACAGCCAAGGATTCCAGAACGGGTAAGAGCCGTTTAGGTGAGGCCATCATCCAGCTGTCAGAACTCATAGAGAAAAACGGTGGAAAGGTCAGAATCCAAGGGAGAAAACAGTAGCAAAGGGATGCTGCTAGGGAGAAGTTGAGAATGTTGCTTTTGGCTTACGTTTGAGCACCAAGCAGAAGATTCATTTAATGCTCAACCGTGCTGGCTAGTTGATCCTTAACCGTGGCGGTTCTTGCCGCGTTGAAGAAGAAGGCTTTTACTGAGGAACCGTGGCTTGATACTATAATACGGCTGTTTAGTTGAGCTGAGGATGGTTGGGGCATGTTCATAGTTTTCGTTATTGGGACCGCTGGGGCAGGTAAGTCTCTGCTTACGGCAGCCTTCGGGGAATGGCTGAAAATGTCAAAACAAGATGTTTCAATAGTAAATCTCGATCCTGGAGTGTTAACGCTTCCGTATTCACCTGATGTGGATGTTCGTAATTATGTTGATGTTGAGAATCTTATGGAAGAATATCATTTGGGGCCAAACGGTGCACTAGTTATGGCTTCTGATTTGGTCGCAGATAGGATTGAGGAGATTTCACGGGAAATTGAAGAGCTGCAATCGGACATCGTTCTGGTCGACACTTCGGGACAAATGGAGCTGTTTGCTTTCAGGGCAAGCGGACCCTACATCACGAGTGAGCTTACGAAGGAAAACAAGGCCATGGTCTACTTGTTTGACTCAGTTTTCTCGGTTAACCCGCTCAACTATGTCTCGAACCTCTTCCTGTCAGCAGCAGTGTACAACCGTTTCCTTCTACCTCAAATCCATCTCGTGTCGAAATGCGACTTGCTTCCAAAAGAGCAAGTTAATGAAATCGTGAATTGGTCGACGAATCAAGCGGCTCTGGAAGACGCAATTGAACAGAAGCTTGAGGGAACAAAACGTCTACTGAGCCAGGGCATGGCACAGGCAATCCTCAGGCTTGGTCTAAAGTTTCCGCTGCTTCCCGTTTCAGCTAAGACAAGCGAGGGAATGATCAACTTCAACATGGCATTGGAACGTGCACTATCTGGCGGAGACAAATACACGTACTAGCTAGAAATTCCATAAGCGATCTCTACTGTTTGTCGGGAAGCGTCCATGCAGCTGCTAACGCCCCGTATTCGGCCTTCTCTATGCTATCTGCATCCACAATCACTATCACATCCCTCTCTTTAGCCTGCAGGATCTTCATCTGGTTTGCAGCTCTGGGAAAGTCTTTGGCCAAATCGTTGGTTACGGATGGAATCACGAGTTTTCCGCCTTTCAGCACCATTGTTGTGGCATTCTTGGCGTCGGCCATCACAGCCGCGTCCCTTTGTTCGATTCCCGACTTGAGCTCGTGCCCTTGATTTCTGACCAAGACCGCGAAATTGTATTCCGTGCTGGTCAGTTCGCTTTTTCCGATCTTAGCCTTCTTAACGATGGAACTGTACTCTTTCCAGAGATTCAGGTTCTCTTTTGTAAGGTTGCACTCGGCTTTCGAGGTTGTTATCAATCCAGCATTTTTCAATCGCCCTATTATGGTTCGGATAGCCCCTTCCCAGACATTGAGCTTGTGGGCCAGTTTGCTGCGGCCCATAGGTTTCTTTGCTACAAGTTCCATTGCAAGTAGCAGGTGAAAGACTGAAACTTCAAAGACGGACCCTGAGCTTTTTCAGCCGCAATTCCTTCGAAAAATTGCCTTATAGGGCGACGCATAAGGCTTCACAATATTACGGTGGGCTATTAGTTAGTGACTGTTGACAAGCATGGACGGGGAACCCGGGCGAGTTTTGGAAAAGCGTACGCTGACAACCTGACAAAACACTCAGTTAAAAGTCGCAATGTGGAATAGATCTTGCTATTTTGGAGCAAGCTTTGGTGTTAGCTGTTCGATGGCGTTCTTGAGCTTGTTCCACTCTTCTGCATTCCTGATGTTGAACTTGTGTTTCCTTTTCCAAACGTCTGCTCTTTTCTGCCAGAGATAAAGACCGATTGCGCGTCTTCCACCGTACTCGAAGACGACTATTGCTTCCCACCATTTTTGACTCTTGAAAACTGTGACGCAGTCTATCACTTTGTAGAAGTCTGATATCGGCAATTTTTCCTCAGTCTTCTCAGCCATGATTTTCAGGCCTCTTTCAATCAAGTCTAATGCTCAGCCATTTAAACATTTAAGCGGGTCACACGTGAGAAAAAGTGCCATCTACGAGAACATCGAAGCTGGATCCGTCCTTGGTGGACGCTTTGACTGATGGCTTTGATATCAGCAGGTCCAGGTGGTTCTTTGAAGGGTTCTGGCCGCCGGGGAAGTCTGAGTTATCGCCGAAAGCTATGTGAATTGTGCCGAACAGCTTTTCAGCTTCGAGGAACTCGTCAACGAATCTTGCTTTCAGGTTTATGCCAAAGGCGAATTCTCCTATTGTACTTGAGCGGCCGTCCGTGTTCAGCGAGTCTCTGACATTTCTTAGGATCTGAGGGTTTTTTGAGGACGTGTCTTGCACTTTTCCGTTTTGCACAGTTAATTTGACAGGAGTCTTTATTGGCCCAATTCCTCCTATTGCCATGTCGCAAATCAATTCGCCTTCAGCGGAATCCTCCACGGGAGCGACGAGAACTTCACCTGTTGGAAGATTCATCCATTTCATGGTCTTTCTATCAATTATGGTGTCTGTGAAGAAGGATCTTCCTTCAACGCCAAGTGATATGTTTGTGCCGACGGGATTTGTGATCTCAATCTTGACTGCTTGGTCTAGTTTTTGCATGAGTTTTCTTGCAAAAGCCTGCATTTGTCTGTGTCCTTCTACAGTGAGAGCAAGAGCTCCTTCGGTGAGCATGTCCATCGTCACGCCTGGACAGTGCCCCAACCGTGCCCTGCGTCCTCTGGTCTCGAGTTTAATAAGTTCTATGCGAAATGGTGCCTCTTCGCGAGCCCCACGGAAAAGGTTGATGTAGATGTCTGGCGGGTGTTTCAGGATTTCTGTAACTTGCTTCGGAATGTCTTTCCGAAAGCTTTCTGGATCTGTCTTTAGCGGAGTTAAGCGTGTTTGAAGACCGAGGTCTAAGGCGCCAGTCACAAATGCTTCGCCTATCTTCATCTTCTCGTCATCGCAAAAAATGACTACGCTTTCACCCTTTTCTGCTTCCAAAACACAACTGAGCGCGTTTCTTGCAGCTTCTTGAGCATCCATACTTGCATCAGTCCAGAGTAGATTATGACGGACTAAATGATAGACTTGTATTTTAGGATGCCCATTTCTCCCTTTTTGCCACAACATACAATGGAACTGAAAAAAGCAAAATCAGCGCCAAGAGATTGAAATAGCTTGCATAATCAGTCCTGCCCAGAAAAACGTAGGTTGGCGCAAGATTTCCCATTCTGCCAATCATCAGTCCAGTCTCCATTAAAACTAGGATGCTTGCGTAGTACTCTTTGCTAAAACAGTCGCCGTAGTGGGCAAACCATGACATGCTGAAGGCGGAGGCCAAGCCAGAAAGGAGGGATAACGCCACGATTTCGTACGTCGTTGACGCATATGGCAACGCGAAGAACCATGAAGCGTTCAGTAATGCTCCTATGACGGCAAAGCTCACGCGCATTCTCTTGACGTCTGAAACCCAGTTGACCAAGAATGTGACCGCGCAGACTATGACTGCGCTGAGGGTCAGGACAACCCCCATGTTGAAGACCGTTCCTGAAACGCTGAGAACAAAAAGAGGATAGGCGATCCAATAGGCTTCTGACAGACCGCGAAGAATAAACGTGCCCAGAAATATGGCGAAAGTCTTGGTTCTCGGAATTGAGAATTTGCAGGCCTCAGGCTGAAACTGTATGCGCAAGGAAAGGGCAAGCGAGACAACGTAGAGCATGGCTGAGGTGACGAACAGTATGCCGAATCCCGAGTTCTGTATGATGAAGCCTCCGACGGCTGGGCCGGCGATGCCGGTCAACGATGGAATTATCGAGGTGAAGAGGCCGACGACTCTAGCACGCGTGTGTGATCCAGCTAAGCGGAACTGGAGAAGATTGTAGCTTGGCCAGAAAGTTGCCTGGCTCAATCCGTAAAGCAACCCAAGGATCACGGGGCTTCTTACCAGGTTTAGGATCACGTAGAAGAGAAGCGTGAAGAAAATCCCGAAGCTGAGTATTCTCTCAAAGCTCTTGACGTTTCTCAGCAATACGATCGGAAGCAGGCCTATTAGTGGGAAAGTAAAGAGCAGGATTTCAATGATCACGGGTATGCTGAGGCCCAGTTCCTTGTTATAGTATACTGTGAGGAAGCTGCCTGAGAGGCTGCTTGTGAAGAAGAATATGCAGGCAACGATTGCTAAGGTTATTACTGAACCAGTCTGCACCATTACACCTTGGCTAAAGTTATGCTAATAAGGAATGCCAATCTAAAGCTTGCAGTGCCCGATTTGGAGTCTTGCAGGTTTTCATCTTTCCCTGCGCCAGTCTCATGCGGAATTTCTGTATGGTTCCAAGTTCATAGTCCAATTGATCGCTTGCTTTGTGTTTGACGTTGTCCATACGCGCGCTAGTCTGCCGGAGCTTGACGTGTTCTGCACTTCCAGCCGTTTTTTCCTCTTCCAGCGGCAAATCCGTTCGCGACCGCCGGACTTGTAGATGAAAACGTTTACGGGCTGCATGATTTGAGAGGATCGGTGAGGTTATGGCGGTGGAGGCGGCGGTGGGTTTTGCTTCTCAAGCTTGCTCATTCTGACTGAAAAGATTATCCATCCAACGCCTAACCCAAGGGCGAACATTCCAATGCTGAGAAAAGCAGCAGAAAGCTGCGCAGGAGAGTAGGGCGAAATGGCTGTCCCAATTATGCCGAGTAGAATAGCCATAAGGCCGAGTCTCAGAAGGACCATCGATTCTTTGGGTTTAGCTTTCATCGTTCAAACCTCTTTTAGTCAAGTAGTCTCGAAACATCAGTATTTAAATGATTACATTGAAATGACTGAGCCGGTGGCACTCATAGGGAAGAGAGCCCGCACGCTGGACCTTGCTCCTTTTGGTGCACGCGTCATCCGTGGAGGATATTGGTCTGCTTACTGTCTACAGGCCAGTAAATAACCAGTCTGAAGGCGGATAGCTTAGTTGCAGATCCGTTAGCTTTATGACTCTAACTTGACACTCTTGGAGAGTGCGACATGACACTTGAGCATGAAGGAACAAACAATAGAGAAGGCTGCAACAATGGAATTTCCCAATTCTTATGAGGATGCTAAGCGTGCAGAGGCCTATGCTAAACTGGAGTTTCCTGGCACGTATTATTTAGCATACAGGGATTTACCCGAAATCATATTCGAGCATGTGAAGGGAAGAAAAGCGATAGATTTCGGGTGTGGTACAGGCCGTTCCACAAGATTTCTGCAGAAACTTGGGTTTAATGCCATCGGAGTCGATATAGCAGAGGAGATGATAAGGAAGGCAAGAGAACTAGACCCTAAAGGGGACTATCGGCTTATTGAAGATGGCGACCTCAGCCAGTTCAAAGGCACTGACTACGATCTTGTAGTGTCTGTTTTTACGTTTGATAACATACCTACGATGGAAAAGAAGGTTCAGAATTTCAGAGAGATCAGGAGCTTGCTGAAGAGTGAAGGAAGGATAGTTAACTTAGTCTCATCACCTGAAATATACACGCATGAATGGGCATCATTTTCTACTAAGGACTTTCCGGAGAATAAATATGCAAAAAGCGGAGACAAAGTAAGAATAGTTCAAACGGACTTAGAGGACAAGAGGCCAGTAGAGGATGTTGTTTGGACGCATGAGTATTATCAAGAAGTCTTTAAGAGGGCTGGACTAGGGCTAGTCAAAACCTATAGGCCATTAGCAAGAGAGAGTGAGCCGTATAGATGGGTCAATGAAACGAGGATTGCACCTTGGGTCATTTATGTATTGAAAAAGACACGTGCTAATGGACGGATAGAGCATCGGTTGACTTAGGGGCATCTTGGCTTTCCCGGTTTGGCGTAAAGTTTTGTCCAACTAATCAAGGTTACAGTGTCGGTCAGAAGAAAACTGCGAAAGCTGGACTGACAGCTTAATTCCTAGAATCGCATATCTGCGTTTTGCGTGAGGGAAACCGTGGAGCGTTCGCCCAGATGAAAGGGAAGGCTAAGATAAGTCTGACGCCATTTTCGGAGCTTGTTTCTCTCAAGAGCAAGAGAGCGTTGATTACTGGTGCTGGAGCAGGCATTGGCGAAGCTATTGCAAGCAGGTTCGCTGAAGCAGGTGCGAATCTGGAATTCGTCGATATCAACGAGGAAAGCCTGAACAGAGTGAAAAAAGAACTTGAGCAGTTTAACACGAAGCTAAACGTCTAAAGAGTCAATCTGTCTAAGAAAGAGGAAATAGATATTCTCTGGAAAAGGCTGGAAGGAAAAGAGCCAGACATATTAGTAAACAATGCGGGGATACACCCCACCAAATCTTTTCTAGACGTGGATGAAGCGTTCCTGAAGAAGGTGATGGACATCAATCTGAACTCGGTCTTTTGGATGTGCCAGCACATGATAAGGAGCAGACTCAAGAAGGGCGGAGTGATCATCAATATGGGTTCAATCGAAGCTGTGATGCCTTTGAAAGAGGAATTGGCCCATTATGATATTAGCAAGGCAGGGGTCATGGTCCTTTCAAGAGCCCTGGCCAGCGAATACGGCAAGCATGGCTTCAGAATAAACGTCCTCGTCTCGGGTGGAATATGGACATCAGGAACTAAGAACATGGCAAAAGAAGTGGTGAAGCTCAAGCTGAACGTCGTCAAGTCGGGCATAGAATATTGTATGAGAACTCCTCTGGGCAGGCTGGGGAAGCCAGATGAGATTGCACGCATGGCTTTAGTTCTCGCGAGTGATTTGTCGAGTTATGTCAACGGAACACTAATAGTCGTTGACGGAGGCTTTCTTTCAGCATAAATCTCTACTTCTCGCCAGCAGAGATACACGCATCGCATGATTTCAATCTGTGGTTCTGAGCGTATGTTGAAAGAACATACGTCTCCAAAAGTGATTAAGCATACTGGTCTTGGGTTCGAGCGCGCGCAAGTCATTTATCGTCGAGGTGAGATATCATCGTTTGAAGGTTAATGAAACAGAAAATAGGAAGCATTCCTTGGAAAACGCAACTTGCGAAGTATTTCTTGCACGGAGTCACGTTCTCGATTTTGTTCTTCGTATCGGCGATTGTGTGGGGGTTCGTCTTTGGGACCTTGATAGTTCTTGGTTCATTCATAGGACTGATAATAGGTGTAGTTCTGCTTTTTCTCATAGTAGGCGGCCTCAACGCCTTTCTGTCAGAGGCCATATGGAACCTATCGATAGACTATGGCTGGCAGAACCTCTTAAGCTGCGGGTTTTACCTAACTGCAGCCTTGATCTTGGTTCACATTCCGACCGTTTATGCACTGATATATGAACCTCCAAGCATAATTGTCTCAATGGTTCTATTCGTCATCTATGCGTTCATCGATGGCTTCCTAGCCAAGGAATTGGCTCCAATATGGGAAGACAAAGGCGATGAGCTGAAGGTTGAATCCGTCGAAGACAAAATAAAGATGATGAGCCTAGATGAGCTTCATGAGTTTGAGAGTTCTCTGAACAAAGAATATGAACAGAGAGCCTCAGCCAAAGAGCCTTCTGATAGGATGGCGCGTCTCATCTACTTGCGAGGTATAGTCGAATCGGAAATCAAATCCAGAACTACATAGAGTAGCCTAGGAAGAGGAGGGGATAAAACTTTACCCCAACCAACCAAACCAAATGAAAAATAGAACAAAAGCTTCTAAAGAATCGTGCTCAATATGGGAATTTTGAAGAAAGTAAAAGGAAAGACTGAGGAAGCTGCAAAGAAGACGGCTTCAGCAGCTGAAAAAGTCGAAAAAGAAGGCGCTGAACTTGGAAAAAAAGGTGCAAAAAAAGTAGAGTCGACAGCCAAGAAAGCAAAAAAGAAACTCTAAGCAAATCCTTGACAGCCCGTCTCAATCCACTTGTTTTGTTTGGACCAATTCTCCTGCGCAGAGTATGCTCAAACGAAGGTCTTTTTAGCAAGTTCCAGTGATAGGATTGACCAGGTGATATGATTGCCCGAACCAAAATTCGAATGGTACAAAGATAAAGCAGGAAAATTCAGGTTCCGTTTAGTAGCAGCTAATGGAGAGAAGATTGCCGCAAGCGAAGCCTATTCATCAAAGGAAGCATGTGTAAACGGAATTGAATCAGTGAAGAAAAACGCCCCGATTGCAAAGATAGTAGAAGCCAAAGAGTAGCAATCCTGCAAAACTATTTCGCTTCTCTTTTTTTTCTGGTCTGGGTTGGGTGAGAACACGCCCGCTTGAGATTCGTCTCTAAGGCGAAGTGGCTTTGCCGAGGACAATGCTTCTAAGTTCTGAGTATTCCTTTTCGGTATTTTGCTTCAATTCTACGATTTCTGAGGCAAGTCTCGTTTTTGTCTCTGGGTCCAGCTTCGCTTTCATTATTCCTTCATCAACCTTTTGGATATCGTGTAACGCATTGTGCTTCATTTCCTCCACTTTCTTCAACGCTTCTACTTTCTTTTTCTCAATGTCTGCTAATCGATCTCTGACATCCACTTCTCTCTTGTGAAGTTCTTCCCGTATCTTTGTCAGCTTCTTCTGAAGCTCGAAAGACTCGCTCATCTCCCAACGTCCCCCAGCATAATATCTTGTCAATATGGAATAAGCTTTTCTTCAGTTTTTGGGTTTTGGATAAAACTTTACCCCCAAACCCAACGCGCGCATTGGCAAGGTATTACACCCAATTACGATCCGGGGAAGCTGAAAGAGATCTACAGAAAGGCATTACTAGAATCGTTTAGTAGAATCGTTTAGTAGAATCGTTTAGTAGAATCGTTTAGTAGAATCGTTTAGCTGGCTCCGCTGGTTTTTGTAAGAGCTATTTCGTTTCCTACGTATTTCTGGTTGCTCATTTTCTTGACCTTCAGGAATCTTTCCGAGCCTTTCTCGTAGATGTTGATCTCTCCTTCGAATAAACCCAGAATTGCACGGACTTCTTGACGCGGATGCACCATGGGATCCATTACAGCCAGGGTGGTGAAACCTTTTGACTTCAACTCC
Source organism: Candidatus Bathyarchaeota archaeon (assembly GCA_963705345.1). Taxonomy (GTDB): domain Archaea; phylum Thermoproteota; class Bathyarchaeia; order Bathyarchaeales; family Bathycorpusculaceae; genus DASPTR01. The sequence continues at coordinate 1,824,346 of OY970072.1, read as the reverse complement.
GGAATAAGTGCATTTAGCCATCTCCTTGTCTGAACGGTCCCATGCTGCAATAGAACGTCTGGGATGATTTCTATGCATACTCTTCTTGGCTTCTTCCTCGAGTCGTCTAGTATGCGGAAAGCTGAAGATAAGGCAATGCTAATGTCGGTCAAGTTTTCCACTCCTCTCAGTTCAAATACGTTAAGGAAGTTTTTCGTCATTGCGGCTGCCTGGGGATTGCAGATGAAGAGGTAGAAGTGGGATTGTAATTCCTCGGTGAGGGTCTTCATTCCAAGGGGGCTGATGGTTACGTAAAATGTGACTTCACCTCCTTTTGCCCCTGTTTCAAGAAACTTCTCGATCAGCAAATCCCTCTCATCACATGGTGGTGAGGTTAGAATAACTGCGTAACTCTCAGGTATTCCACCAAGAAGCACGCTGTCAAGGTATCTATATCCTGTGGTTATACGAAATGGAAGAACAGTGTTCGAAACCTCTGGTTCTAGAGGTTTGGGCACTTGGACCGTTTTATGTCTCGATTCTTGACGATAAGAGTTGAAGTCATCTTGTTGAACAAGCTGTCTGTAGGCCGTTACATCATAGGTGGCGAAGATTCCGACAACTTTGTCGTTTTTGACTACTGGAATGTGCTTTATTCCGTTTTTTATCATTAACTTGGTTGCTTGAAGAACCGAATAGTCGGGAGAGCATGTTATTGGAGACGCAGTCATGAACTGTCTTACCTTTGTTTTGCCTGGATTCAGATCTTTGGCAACAACCTTTGTTAGTACGTCCCATCCTGTAACCATTCCAACGAGTTTTCCGTTTTCTGTGACGGGAAAGCTATCTATTCTATGCTCCAATATGAGTCTGGCTACTTCATTCGCTGTCACAGTAGCATCTATGCTAACAACCATTTTGGTCATTAGGTCGCCCACTTTGACAGAAAGAAACTGATCTGTAGACATTCTAGCCTCCTCCTTGGAGAGCAATGTTGCATTTAAACTTTGTTTCATGGCGTGGGCGCGCGCCGCTTAGGTTAGTGAGGTGCGCGCGCTAGCGTGCGCCCGAAGGCTGCACAGTAGTTCCGATCTAGTCTTCACTCTCTTTTCTGAGTGAACTTGAATGGAGTGAGTCACCAAAAAAGGAGAGTTGGTCTCCAGGAGATGTCCCCAAACGGTCGAGAATACGTCATCCCGGAACAGTTATCATGGCGCAAGGCAACTACTTTCTCAGGCGATCACGATGCGCGCGCTAAGATAGTTTCATTATTTAGCAAGTTTTTTGTTTTGGAATGACCAGTAATGAGAGTTGAGCGTGCGAGGTGTGAAATCGGTCGAACTGAAAAGAGCGCTTAAGTCCTAGGTGACTATTTCTGCTCCTGCGTCCATAGGTCCTAATGTCGTGATTTTGATTCTTAAATGGTCTCCGGGCTTTGCGTTACCAACGAAAACTAAGAAACCCTTGATTCTGGCTATGCCTTCCCCTTGAGGGCTTGTTTCGGTTATATCCACTTCGTATTCTTTTCCAGTCTCAACTGGGGAGTTCTCAACGCCTCTGCCACGTTTGCTCTTGGCATTTCTCGGGCTTCTTTTTGACGGACTCATTGACATCTTCCTTTTTCTGCATTTGTGATGATATGATTATCGCCCCTCAGTGGCTTAAGTGTTCCGCATTTTACTGCTCGCGCTAACCCAATTGAAAGTGCAATAATCTATCTAAAGTCCATATTCAGGAACGGCCCCCAATCTTCTTTCGTTTGCAATTGAGACGAGCGCGCGTGTGTGTGTCATTTTCTCTTCAAATTCATCAAGCTTCTTCCGTATCTTTTCCATTTCACCAGACATTGGTCGATCGATCAAAGTTAATTGAGCAAAGCGCCCGCTTTGTGCACGAAGAGGTAGCCTTCACCTTCGGTTAAACATATAACCAATCAAGAGGATATCCTGATTTGGGGAAGAAGTGAATGCACGAAGAGGCTAAGCGGAAGTGTAAAGCTTGTGGAAAACTGTTCATGCCCGACAATGATTTTCAAGGCTTCTGCTCAGACAGGTGCTACCACGTTTTCAGAGGAGAAATAAAACCAAGTGCTTAGCATAATCTAGCCTTTCACGGACATTTAGAGGCAGCTCCTCTAGACGATTTTAGCGCGCGCCCTATCGTTTGAATCTACGAGGAAGAAAGCAAAGATGACTGGTCTGGTACTTCTAGCTTCAACTGCCTTTTCAGGGTCTTGTAGCGGTTTCTCACCGTGACCTCAGTGACGCCTGCTGCTTCGGCGATGTCCTTCTGTGTCTTCTTCTCGTTGTTCTGCAAACAAGCAATATACAACGCTGCAGCAGCCAATCCCATAGGGTCTTTTCCGGCAGCAGCCCGCTTCTTTCTGGCTTCTCGAAGAATCCGTATAGCAATTCCCTGGGTCTTGCCCGAAATTCCTGTTCTTTCAGCGATTTTCGAAACGTACGTGAGAGGGTCAGCGATGGGCATGTGCATGCCAAGTTCACGTAGCAAAAGCCTGTAGCAACGAGCAACATCCTTCTTATCAACCAGGCTTGCCCCTGCGATCTCATGAAGTGCTCTTGGGGTTCCACTTCCACGGCAAGCCGCATAAACCGCAGCAGCCGTTATGGCCGCGATAGACCTTCCTCGGACTAAGCCCTTATCTAAGGCTTTACGATAAATGACCGCGGCCTTCTCTTTGATTGGCCGTGGAATGTAGACCCTGTCTGAGAGGCGGTCAAGCTCAGCCATTGCCTGGGCTAGGTTTCTGTCAACTGAAGAATGCGCCCTAGAACGGATCTGCCATTTCCTCAGGCGCCACATCTGCAGGCGCGTTGATAATGGAAGTTTTCTTCCGAAAGCGTCACGGTCAACTTGGCTTATGGCTGTTGACAAGCCTTTGTCATGGACAGAATAAGATGTTGGCATCCCAACGCGGCTTCTTGAGGCTTTCTCTTCTTGGGTGAAGGCGCGCCATTCTGGTCCCTTGTCCATCATTTGCCCGTATAAGACGAGTCCGCAGTCGCCGCAAACAGTCTCACCAGTATCATAATCATGGATAAGGTTTGCACTACCGCATTCTGGGCACTTATCCCGCAACATTTGATGAGACCGTGCCACTTTCTTTCTTTTCTCCATCTTTTCTGTCTCTATCATATGGAGTATGGTCATAACAGGATAACCTTCACAAACCGCAATTCCTCATGTTGCGTTTCAGAATTTGAGCGATTTGATTGTTAGTCCGCAGCGCGCGCTAGAAAGGAGGATATTACGGGTTGATGCTTTGTTCGGCAGGGTTTTCCTACTCTTTTGTAAGCGTTATTTCAATTGTTGAAACCATCCGTGCTCTGTTTTCGCCTTCTCTTGGTGGCATCTCCTCTGTTCCGATAGCGATTTTGCTTATTTTTAGGTCTTTTAGGAAGCGATTTCTGGTTATTTCAGCTGCGTCAACTGCCGTGGTGATCGCTTGTCCTCGGGCTTTCAAGGTTATTTCCTTAGCATTGGATGCCGATAGGCTTGTGATAATCGCTAGAACATAGCTCATTACTGGTTTACTTCCAATGAAAACAATTCCCGATTTTTCCGACATTTTCCATCACATCTTTCATCATTGATTGTAACGTGTAACGCTGCTGTGTTCTTCTCGTCCTTCAACAACAGAACGCTACTGCACCATACTACGCAAACCTGCTTATAAACGGGTTAAACAACAGAGCATCCCGAGGATATTTTCGCGCGGCTCCCTTATCCCAGATTCCGGTTCTAGACGCACCATTCACTTCGCATTTAGGTGATAGGTCATAATCCTTGTTTATTGTCACTATGTAATTCTAGTAGCGCGCTAAATTAAAAAGGTGACAAAACTTCTATATATATTAGGTATCTAAGCTTGAACTAGCGGAGATCGAACATGAAACCTGAACATTATAAACCGATAAGGAAAGAAAAGCCCAAACGAAAAGGCAAGATTAGTAGACACAAAAGTCGAATGCTTGCAACGGCTCAAAAATGGAAACCCATTACTTCTCCACAATTGCGTGAAGCTTACTCTACTAAAATAGAATGGGCAAGGAAGCTAATTCCCAAATTGAAAAAAGAAGCAGAAGCACCGGAAGAAAAAGAAGAGCCTAGATAAGCGCAAGCACGCGCGCGCTTTTTACGTTTCGCTTAATTATCCTAATGTTGTTCTTTTCCTAAGAACTATCGGAAGTACCAAATCGTGAATTACCATTCTGCTCATTTGAAATCACTCCATCTTAACTTTAAGAATCCATTTTCCTTTAGGATTGCCGTCTAAATCGACTCCTCTGCCCTTTAACACTTTAAATTCGCCCTGTTTCAAACCTAAATTTTGCATGGCGCATTCTGTTGCTTGTTTAATCGTACAGAATCCAGCTGGTTTCTTGACCTCGGTCTCTGTAAATCCCCATCCTGAGGGAACTAAACTGCCTATTTGCAAAACTTTTAATCTCATTCCTCTTTTACCTCCTCAAGGGAAATAGCAGAACAGTCTATGAATCGACAGTCTCGTCACTTCATGTCTTCGCTCCAGCTATTATAGAATGGAAATCGCTGTTAAAGCTTGCTTATCCCTTTAAGAAATCTCCTTCAAGCCAACTTTATGTATCAGAGAAAAATAGGGAATGCGCGGGAAGCTTCTATACACTGGCACCATAAGACTTTTGTAAAGGGCATATAAGCATCTGCCACACTACAAGAAGCGGTGCTTAATGCCGAAGACTAAAGCCATAATACACGTTCAAAACGTTGTTGCTGCTGCCACCTTGAACCAGAAGGTCAATTTGAACGCTGTTGTCAAGAGTTTTCCAGGTGTCGAGTATCGTCCAGAACAGTTTCCAGGATTAGTATTTAGGCTGAAGAGACCGAAGACAGCCACGCTGATTTTCAATTCTGGTAAAATGGTGTGCACAGGAGCGAAATCAGAGCAGGAAGCGCGCAGGGCTGTTATGACGGTTGTTAAAGAGTTGAAAAAGGGCGGAATAATCATCATCAGCAAGCCGGAGTTAAAGATTCAGAACATCGTTGCTTCTGCAAGCTTGGGCGGTCGGGTAGACTTGGAACTGGCAGTGGGCGCACTTGGAAAAACCATGTATGAGCCGGAGCAGTTTCCAGGGTTGATCTACAGGATGGACGAGCCTAAGGTGGTCATACTCATATTCGCAAGCGGGAACCTTGTTTGCACCGGAGCGAAGAAAGAACAGGACGTTTATGACGCAGTGCATAAGCTTCACGGAAGCTTGGAGGAACAAAACCTCATATTCTACGAATAAACTTCATACGGTAATCGCCTATCGCCTTCGTTTGCACAATCCTCATCGTAGCAAAGCAGAACGCGCGCGCTTGTTCAATATTGAAGCGTGCGTGCAAAGTTATGAACGCGCGCGTGTGCAGTACCGTGCTTGATGGAAAACAGCAAATTTCAGGATAAATTTTGAAGGGCGAGACATACTACTTCTGCTCCGCGAGTTGCAAGGAAAAAGTCAAACGCCATCCAAATGTGAGAAAAAAGGGAGAGCAACCTATCGTGTTAGCCCTCTACTTAGTTTTCTTTTTACTTCCTTTTTTCTTCTTTCCGGTTGGACTTTTAGACACTTCGAGTCCTCGAATCTATAATACTTGGCGAGTTCTCTATATATGATTTCATGTGTACTCGTTATCTTAACACATCGCGCGCGTTGAGTTTCATCTAACGAACCGATTGCTCTGTTCCATGATGAGTGATCTAAGAGAAGGAGATTTCCTGCAAGGTTTTGGTAATCTTGTTCTCCAGTTCGCGCGCGCTTTTCTTTCTGCCATGCAGGCCGAAGTCGAGACAGAGAGGCATGACGCCCTTTTCGTATTCCTCTCTAATGTCCTCGTACTCCAGCGATAAAGCCTCATGGATTCCCAGCGAGCTTTGAAATAGTAAAGTTGTGAGGCTTCGATACATGGGGTCAGTCATGCTTTCAACAAACTTGCCGACCATTTCCAGGCTCCATCCGTACGGTCGACTCTGGGTAATAGGAGAAGGTAGGGTATCGCTGAAGAGAGACACCTTGACTCCGAGGTGAAGTTTAAGCATGCTCTGCACCGACGATACGTATGTATGCACACTTTTGGGAGCCATGCCTTTCGCCTGTAGACTTTCGCTGAATCCTTTGAGGATGTTCTGGGCTACTTGCTGTTTTTCTCTCCAGTCCGTGCGCTTCAGATCCTCTTGAACTCGGTCGACAAAGTCCTCGACTGTTCCCTGCGGTTGATAATACTTCTTAAACTCTCCGAGCCCGTAAGTGTAGAGGGCTCGTGTTCCAGGCTTCTTCGTGACCAGAAACTTCTCGATAGCATCCGTCTGTGCCAATGCTTTCACCAATAGAAAAATCTTTTAAATCAACCAAAGAAAAGGATGACAAAGGTCTCTATAATGGAGATTTTAGCGCGCGTATAGGAAGGCGAAACATGATGGTTGTTAAGCAGAAAGGGATAGTCAGCTATCTTCAAAATGAACTTGAACTGCAAAAAGAGGACATTTTCGTAGACATAACCCTGTACCGCGTGCCCGCATGCTTAGTCAGAGAGTTCGCACTCAGAGTTGCCCACAAGTATCCTGGCGGCATAAGCGAAGCAATACATGAAGCGATGAAACAAGCAATCAAAGAATAGCCTGAATGCGCCTGGGGACTTGATAATTTATGGTCTGATAGCGCGCGATGGCTAACAAAAGGACTGAGTCATTAGCGCGGGCTTCGGATTTCGGCTAACTGTTTTGCTCAGCTATGGCCTTTCCCAGCTGAAGTGTATACTCGATTTCGATAACAGCTATCTATAGTAGATTCTGACATATCCTTCCTGTTCCATTAATGTCCATAAGTGTATACTGAATCGAGTATACGGTTCCTAGCCGTCCATTAGGAGCCTATGGTTGTCCTTTCCCCACTCGCCCACTAACCGTCGTCCGTCGTGGTCGTCGTGGTTCGTGGTCGTCGTCCGTCGTCGTCGTCCGTGGTTGGTTGGATAAAACGTTACCCCCCAAGCCTGATTCCCACTTCTGATTATGACGATGTGGATATGTGCCCGAGAAAAGACTGCAAGAGGGACGGCACGGCACTAAGGCTAGGGCGGGCAGGAGCTTGAGGTCAAAGCGTCGAAAGTTTTCTATCTGGTCTCAATAAAAGAGCAATTCCGAGAGTGATTTGCTATGCCGACATTTTTGTTGAGCGCACGCGCCAGCCAATCATTTCATTAACAAGCTTACTAAGCGTCATGGGAGTTGTCTTCTTGCTTCTTTATATTTACAAAATTCTCAACGTATAAACATACGCGCTACGTCATGTGTGTGCGAGACACCGTAATCCAGAACCTATCGAACATGCAGGCGGACGCCCATCATCAGAAGGTACTAGTTTTTCTACCACTTGTGTCGGGTGTCGATCTTGGGCTAGAATCCAGCTTTCACTAGATTGCGCGGCTTCATGAGTTCTCTTAAGACAACTGTCGCATAAGAACCTCGACATAGCGCAAAGCTCATGCTTACTCTGTATTTTGGCGGATCAACCGGGTCGGCTGCAACTTCGTTTACGAAAAAGTCCCTCAAAGGCGTCATGACGGTTCTCAGCTTCCCCCTCAGACTGATTTCTGGAACAGTGCTGATCTTGAAGTTGTCTGGTGAAATGTCTTCTTCCTCAAAGATCTGCTTCCAAATTTCCCCCTGAACGCCAGCTTGGAGTTTCTGTTTGTAGCCCAATAGTGAAACGGCTAGCCTCATTTTTCCAGCCTGAATTGCACGGTTAATTTCTGCAACGTTTTCAGAACCTACCATCTTGTGCATGGTCAATATTGGCAAGCCGGAACGTTCTACGTTCACAGCGTAATCCCCGACTTCTGCCTCGTTCAACGTGAGCCCTCCGATGAGCCTCCTGCTGAGAAACATGTTGAAAAGGTATGATTGATAGGCTTGCGGAAGAAGCTCCAGAAGTCGCAGCGGCAGTCTTCTAAAGGCACCGACATAGTCGTCTGGTTTTCCAACAAGGTGTCTGAGCATTAGACGTTCGTACCGAAGCTGTTTTGGATAATCCTGTAAAGCTTGTTTGAAGTCTTTTGTTGCCTGCAACGCTTCTCGTGCTTGTCTCGAGGCAGGATGCTCATACGGGCTTGGTTCAGCCAGAAAGAGCATTGCAGCCTTTTTGAAGTCTTCTTTGACGATCGCCTTCCCGACCTGATGAGTTATCGGGCGAGTCGTGCCGAACCGCTGGTGCCCGAAAAAGTTAGGAATGCCTCCGATTTGTTCAAGCTCATCAATTGTCTGTGCAATTCGCTTTTTAACAGTTGATCTTGGATGATCTATCGAGTTGATTGTTATGTGAAAACTGTTTCCCAGCAAGTAGTACGAAGAAAGCTCGGTGCGAAGATAGCCCACAGGATGAATCTCTATGTCTTTGACATGAACCCTCTCAGGCTCATCAGCAGCCAAGTCTTCAATGGTGATGTGTTGAGCAGTTGTAGCCCTCGTGTCCTTTAAGCCTGCAAACTGAATTCTGCTCATTCCTATTCCAAGTTGGTCGGCAACAGCTTTGACCGCTGAAATAGTGTCCCAGTTCCGCTTGATCAGAACGCAGAGCAGGAAACGATTCTTGGCTAGGGAGGAGCCCAGATGCCCTGTTCTGGGGGTTTGGTTTATGGCTGCTTTGGAGCCGTCAACTAGCACTTCTTCAACGGCAAAATCCTCGACAGAGCGTCTGATTGCTCCGCCGATTCCTAAAGAACGTGTGGCGTATACCTCTATGCCCATTTGTTTCTCTAGTCTGGGAACGAGCAAGAGCCCTACGTCCGTCTACAGGAGAGGAAGTCGGCCGGTTAGCTTGTCGACCTTCTCTGAGGGCGCGGGTCCGATTCCCAAGCATGTTATCGTGTTTGGAGGGATCTCCGTGAGCCCTCGGTCAACGATTAGAGCAAGGGGCAACGCAAACTCTCTTGTCTGTCTTTCCAACTCCAGCAATTCCTTTTCTGTCCTGACTTTAACAGCTACTTTCCGCTGCCCCTCATCAATCCAGTCCTCCCACCACTTCCTGCGATGTCTACGAGCCTCTTCGGCTGCGGAAACTGCAGCATGCCCAGCCTGAACGGCAGTTTTGCCCTTGCTCAGCTTCAAATCAGAGTAAAAAACAATCACTTGCTTGTACAGGAAATCGCTCATCGTGGTTCCACCCGTTTCACTAGTTTGCTCTCTCGAAGTTCTTAAGGATTCGCAGTCAGATAGAGGAAGAACAGATAACCAAGGAAGGCCAGCGTTCTTGGACTTCGCAGGATATGCAAGAGAGATTTGCCCTGGAAATCTATGTTTTTCACGTTCAGCAGAGTTTTGTCGAGTCCCAAAGCTGTGCATGAACGGATAAGCTCGTCAATTTTGTCATCAGACATGGCATCGAGCATCCTTCTCGCTCTGAGCATAACGTTCATGTCAAACCCCAAAGCCTGTCTACATCGCCTCTGATACAGACTCAGGAAGCCGGCTGAAAAATCGCGGCTTCGCAGGGATTCAACACCGACTTGAGCCGCGATTTCTGCACAGGTCATCCCAAGGACTACGCCGCCTCCAGTTGTAGGCTTCACATGCGAGGCCACATCGCCCACGGCTAAGAAACCGTTTGAATAAGCCTGCGGAATCGGACCGCCCAGCGACACAGGGTGAAACGCAGTTCGCAGGACCCTTGCCTTCAGCAACTTGCCAGAGGCCACAGGGTGTTTGAACATGAATTTCTGCAAAAGCTCCTTCGGGTTCCCAGTCTTCGTGGCCAATCCGATCTTGGCATTTCCGTCCCCCTTCGGAATCACCCATGCATAGAAGCCGGGAGCATACTCGCTGCCTAAGAATACTTCAACCATGCCTGATTCGAGATTCCTAGCATTTTCAACCTCGACTTGGACACCATTGACGAGATTATGCGGGTCGAGCGGTCGCAGGCCAAGCTGCCTGAGAAGCCTTGAGGAGATTCCCTCCGCATCGACGATGATTCCGGCTGAAACTTTCTGTGTCCAACCTCTCCTGTTGATGATTACGCCTTTCACGGAGCCTTCTTTGATCAGCAATGACTCGACGCGTGATTCCAGCTCGTAGGTTGCTCCGCTGGCTTTGGCCAGTTCTGCGATGTGCTGGTCAAAAAGCACTCGATCAACAGTGCACGTTACGGGTGATGAGAAGCGAAGCGAGAAGGCATTAGCTTTTGGGGAGTAGAATGTGGCTCCACAAAAAGTGTTTTCGATGATTCCTGCTGGAAGCGGGAGCAGCCCTAGCTGTTTCAGGCCGTTGATGCTCAGGTGGCCGGGACAATGGGATGGAACGCCGATCTGCCCATGTTCCTCGAAGACTGTTACGTTTGCTCCATGCTTTGCCAAGTTGAATGCCGCTGCTGAGCCGCATGGGCCTGCTCCGACGACTACTACGTCTGGAACACCCTTCATTTATGGCACGCTTACAGTTTGAGAAATGATGCTGCTTAGCTTATTATCTCGATCCGCCTTTTTCCACGGGCCACTGAGCTCGTGCGGATTTTCCCGCTTATTTCCAGCCGCATCAGTAGTTCGTTGAAGTCCTTGAAGCCCAAGTCTTCAAACTGTTCGCCTAGTACGTCAAACAGATCCGTGTCTGCCATGGCTTTCTTCTTGCCTAAGACTTCCAGCATGACAAAGTATGCTGGGTGTGTTTTCCAAGTTTTCATAGGCATAACCGCATTTTCTCAGGCAACTGGCGTCGTCGGCTTCTGTACTTGGCGGACTTGCTGCATGAAGCCCTTGTACCACTTTTCCATGTCAGCCGTTACCGATGGGCCTGTCTTCTTCAGAGCTTCTTCAAAATCCTTCATCGTGACTTCCTTGGCGTTCATGTCCTTCCTTAAAGCATGCATGGCTGTTTCCCTGCAGAGCGCTTCGATATCAGCGCCTGTGTAATTCCTTGTTGCCACAGCCAATTGTGGGAGGTTCACGTCTTTTGCCATTGGCATGCCCTTTGTGTAAATGTTGAATATTTGGAGTCTGCCCTTCTCATCAGGCTCAGGCACGTATATGAGCCTGTCAAATCTTCCGGGACGAAGCACTGCCGGGTCCACGATGTCCGGTCTGTTTGTGGCAGCTATTACGACGATGTCTTCCAACGTTATGAGTCCGTCCATTTCGGTCAGAAGTTGGCTGATGACCCGTTCTGTTACGCCGCTGTCTGCGAAGCCTAGACCTCTGCGGGGCGACAGTGAATCTACTTCATCAAAGAATATCACTGCGGGCGCCGCCATTCGGGCCTTTCTGAAAACTTCCCTTATCGCCTTTTCAGATTCTCCAACCCATTTTGAGAAGACTTCAGGGCCCTTAATGGTTATGAAGTTTGCCTCGCTCTCTGTCGCAATTCCTCTGGCTAAGAGGGTTTTGCCGCAGCCCGGCGGCCCGTAGATCAGGATTCCCCTAGGCGGTTTTATTCCTAGTCTCGTGAACACTTCAGGGTTCTTAAGCGGCCATTCAACTGCCTCTTTGAGTTCCTGTTTTGCTTCTTCAAGCCCTCCAATGTCGTCCCAATGTACTGTGGGGATCTCAATGTACACTTCGCGCATGGCTGTCGGCGTTACCTCTTTGTAAGCGTTGGCGAAATCATCCATGGTGACTTCCATTTTCTCCAGCACGCTTGGCGGTACGCGTTCCTCTTCAAGGTTTATCTGTGGCAGATAGCGACGTAACGCCTTCATGGCTGTTTCTCGGCCTAAAGCAGACACGTCTGCACCAGTGTATCCATGAGTCATCTCAGAGAGCTTCTTAAGGTCAACGTCCTTTGCCAGCGGCATTCCGCGAGTGTGAATCTGAAGAACCTCATACCTCCCCTGTTTGTCTGGGACACCTATCTCAATCTCTCGGTCAAACCTGCCAGGCCTGCGCAGAGCAGGGTCAAGGGCGCCGGGACGATTAGTGGCGCCGATTACTATGACGTTTCCCCTACCGGACAAGCCATCCATCAATGCGAGTAGTTGGGCAACAACTCGCCTCTCAACTTCTCCGGTGACTTCCTCCCTTTTGGGCGCAATCGCGTCAAGCTCGTCGATGAATATTATGCTGGGCGCGTTCTGTTGGGCTTGCTGAAAGATTTCTCTAAGCCTGGCTTCGGATTCTCCGTAGAACTTGCTCATGATTTCCGGCCCGTTTATCGAGTTAAAGTTTGCCTCTGACTCGTTTGCAACTGCCCTAGCTAACAGGGTTTTGCCGCAGCCTGGTGGCCCATGGAGCAACACTCCTTTCGGAGCGTCTATTCCAAGCCTCTGGAACAGTTCAGGGTGTCTGAGGGGAAGCTCAACCATCTCTCTTACTCTTTGGATCTCTTCATGTAAGCCTCCGACATCTTCGTACGTCGTGCGGGGCAGGCCTTTTCCTTCTGGAGTCGGCTCGTTCAGAATCGTGAGCTTCGTCTCCGCCGTGACCTTTATTATGCCGTGCGGTCGGGTTTTCGTCACCGTAAATGGGATGGAGTGACCAAGCATCATAACAAGCGTTGTGTCGCCTTCAACCAGCGTCCTTTCCATGAGACGGTTCTTAACGAAGTTCGTGAAATCCTCATCCACGTTAAGTCTCATGTCCACGGGCGCCAAGGTGAGACTCAGGGCGTTCTTAACTTTGGCGGGCCTCACGACAACGTATTCGTTTATGGCTACTCCGGCGTTCTTGCGTGAAAAACCGTCTATGCGCAGAATATCTCGGTTCTGATCTTCACTGTAGGCTGGCCACGCTATGGCCGAAGTGGTCCTCTTGCCGCACATTTCCAGAACGTCACCTGCAGATATGCCGAGCTTCTGCATCGTTGTCTGGTCAATGCGGGCTATGCCCCGGCCTACGTCTCTTTGTCTTGCGTCTCCAACACGCAATTGCACTTCACTCAAACAAAACCCTTCTTGAGACGATACGCATAATACACTTCGAGATAAACTTCCTGTCTCATATAAACGTTTAAGCTCGCCTTGTAGCTATCTGCTCGTCCTTCGCACCATAAGCGTCTGCAGCTGGCTTATCTCGCTTATTCCTTCCAGCTTCTTCTCAAATTCCTCAAGCACGCCAGTCTTATCTTCTGGAAACTTGACCTGCATCAGCAGAGCCTTCAAGCCAAAGGCTATGGGTTCCTCGCCGTATCCCTCAACGGAAGCGAATTCTGGCATGTTGGCCTCAATCTTCTTCTTCAAATCGTCAAAATTGATGATGACATCAGTGGGGAAAACCTTGTAGGTGATTATGACGCTACCCATTCTCAGCTCTCCATCTTAGCCTATGGTCCTACGAACCCACACTTTGGACACTTGTACGGGCGACCGAACTTTCGGCATTTTCCGCAGCGTCTTATCTGGATTTCGCCGCAGTTTGGGCATGCAAACTTCGTGGCGTACACTGCAGGCGGAATTGGCTTCCCGCAGCTTGTGCATGAAACAAGAGTCAACGTCTGCGCCTTTTCGGTCATTGTGGCCATCCCGATAGTGCATTCTGTAATTGTAAGACTTCCTTATATCTTATATGTTCAGGGGATACTGTTAACTTATTTGTCATACTCAGATTTTGGAGTTTAGTAGAGCTAATGCGTATTGTTCTAGTCACTAGAATTATAAGTCATGGTTGACACTGTTCGTCTGGTGGAAACCACGAGAAAACTCTTCGTGACGGTAGGCATAGTCACTCTCGTCGTTGCCGTCTTCGTTGCCACTGCCTACCGAGCTTCGTTGCTTCCACGTGGAGGACCGAAAGCCACTATGATCTCTCTGCCGCTGGAATTTTCCATCCAATTAGAAAAGGCAGAATTTGACCAGGATGAACCCATCAACGTAACCTTTACGCTGAAAAACATAAGCAATAAAACTATAAGTCTAAGCTGGAGAAATGGCTTGATTCTCGATTTCTCCATCAAAGACGTGAACAGCACTCTGATCTGGCAATGGAGTTGGAATCATGCCCATACCGACGCTGTAATAAACATAGCTTTGAAGGCTGGCCAACAGCTCTCAGAGATTTACCCATACATTGCCACTGAGTACTTGTGGGATCAAATGATTTGGGATAACCAGGTTCCAAAGGGTACGTACTTCATCAACGGAATTGTTCCCAACGTCGCCCTCTTCGTAGAAGATAAAGCTGTTGCACATGGCCCATCCTACGAAACTCCAACCATAGCCTTCACGATCAACTAGAAACGAAAGGTAACCAAGCTATGACAAATAAGTTAACAGTCCCCTCATCACAAATAACTTAACAGTATCTGTTCAGGGTCAGTTGAGCAAGATGGGATAAGAGGCAAAGCGCGTGCGATGCAGGTTCAACCCATATGATGAAGGATCCACAAAGAACACCGCACTATCCATAGATCACTCAACGGCCAACATAGCCGCACATCGCGGAAGGCCCTCGCAAGGCCCTCAAGCTGGACCGCGTACAGCATGGTGCAACCATCGCGAAAAAAGTGTCGTGAACTATACTACGGCCTAGGCAAACATGGAGAACCCCACGTTATGTTCCAGCATGTCCATCGCTGAGTCTCAGAACATCTGAAATTTGTGAAAGACTCACTGAGCTCACACGTGAATCCCAGAATATGTGCTTATTACTTTGAACCTTGCAGATCAGCTAGTGAGGGAATGTGGAAATGAGCGTGGTTTTTGCATGCATTGCGCCGCATGGGGCTGAAATCATTCCAGAATTGGCCGGGGACATGCTTGAAGCTTTTGCTGAATCGCGCATGAGCATGGAAGAACTGGGAAAAGAGATGAGACAGAAAAAGCCTGGAACAATCGTTCTTGCTACTCCTCACAATCTGCGCTTGGAAGGCACCATAGGCGTTGTAACGTCAGAGTTTACTGAGGGATCATTAGAAGCCAACGATAAAATGGTTAGACTTCGCTGCAAATGCAACCGTCAAATGGCAAGAGAGATCGTTGAAAACGTCAGGAAATCAGGGCTTCCCGTCGTGGGCGTCAACTACGGTTCGAACGAAGGCCCTGCCTCCTGCATGCCCATGGACTGGGGCACGCTGATACCGTTGTGGTTCCTCGTCGAACATGATCAGACGAGCCCTGACGTTGTGATAGTCACGCCTTCGAGGGAAATTCCACTGGAAAACCTCGTACGTTTTGGCCGCGTTATTGCCGAAACTGCTGAGTCATCGACCAGAAGAATCGCGTTCGTGGCGAGTGCTGATCAGGGTCACGCTCACGACGCGAAAGGGCCTTATGGTTTCAATCTGGCCTCTGCAGAATATGACGAGATGGTCAAGCAGGCTGTTCTGCACAGTGATTTGACGCCGTTGCTGAGCTTGCCACCACAGTTTATTGAAGATGCAAAACCCGACAGCCTGTGGCAATTGGCCATGCTGGAGGGCATTTTGGAACACGCTGAGATGACTGGGCGTCTGCTGTCTTATCAGGTGCCCACATATTTTGGGATGCTCTGTGCCGCTTATTTGCCAAAAGAAAACAAGTGAAACGTTAATGCACGTCAGAGGATTGTTTTAGGCTCTTCCCTTTTCTTCCTTGCCGAAGTACGCTGTCCACTTGAATTTGCGAGCGTCT
This sequence comes from Candidatus Bathyarchaeota archaeon, assembly GCA_963705345.1. GTDB lineage: Archaea > Thermoproteota > Bathyarchaeia > Bathyarchaeales > Bathycorpusculaceae > DASPTR01. Next base: position 1,808,801 of record OY970072.1, on the reverse strand, counting down.
CTTTTCAGTTTCAAGGAGCTTTTTCTGCATTTGCTCGAACAGAACCATAAGATTGAACCGTCATTCTTGATGAACATCATACCTGTGCCAGCTGAGAATTCGTTCCCGCAGAATGAGCATTTTCTAGGTCTAGGCAAGCATGATTCCTCCGGGCGTACATTCGACTCGTTATCTCTTGATCTTCTTTGCTTCTCTTTCAGTCTCTCTCAGCATCAGGACATCTTGAGCTCTAACGGGTCCCTTAACGTTGCGCGTTATGATTCGGCCCTTGTCCCTTCCCTCTAAGATGCGAATTCTAACCTGCGAGATTTCGCCCGTCACGCCTGTCCGTGCTATTACTTGGATTACTTCTGCGGGAGTAAGTCCTCCTTCGGCTTCAGCTGATCTCTCCGATCTCTCTGCCCTCTCTGCTCTCTCGGCTCGCTCTGGTTTCTCAGCCTTCACTTCCTTGCTCATCACTAGGCTCCTCTTTTGACCTGCTCGATCCTCGTGACTATTTCTTTGACGAGTCCTGTAGCGTCTCCTTCTTTCACGATGCATGCGGCAGCGGCGGGAACATCTATTCCTATGGCCTTTCCTATCTGCTCCTTTGTCGCGACAAACAAGTAGGGGATCTTTCTTTCATCACACAGCAAAGGCAGATGAGCTACAACCTCCGGCGGGTCAACATCCTCAGCTATCACCACGAGCTTTGCTTGAGCCCTCTCGATGGCTTTTGTCGTCTCATTCGTGCCTTTCCTGACCACGCCTGTTTTTGCCGCAATTTGCAGGGCTTCATAGGCCGCATCTGCAATCTCTTTAGGAACCTCATACTTCACGTAGAATGGTTTGGACATAAGCCTCACCCTTCAAAGCACAGTCTAATCCCCATTCTTGTTTATCAAGGTTTCTACACTGCTAACACAAGTTCTGTTTGCCTTATCGTGCGAGGCAAAATGCGCGCGCCAAAAGGCAAGAAGAAAAACTAGTTCTATAGCCGTTGATTGCATAACGCGCCCTAAATCAGGGAACTCCATCATGTGGAAAATTCCACATTCCATCACAGATTATTGGTAGCGGGGAGTAGATTTGAACTACTGATCTCTGGGTTATGAGCCCAGCGGGTTAATCCTGGCTACCCCACCCCGCTGCTCTATGCCAAGCAGATTTCTGGGATTCTTCTAAAAGTACTCCGCAAGCATATATTAGTATTCTCATTGTGAAAACGTTTTAGTACCGCACCAGTATTATCGAGTTAGGTGCGAGCAGCATGGACAAGTCCTATTTCCGCCAGATTTCCAAGCCCGTTCTTAAGAGCCCGATTTTTGTGCAGGGGCTTCCTGGCTTCGGAAATGTTGGGAAGATCGCAGCTCACCTCTTGGTGAAGTTTTGCGGGGCGAAGCCTTTTTTGGAGTTGTTTTCGCCTTCGTTTCCAGACTATGTTTCTGTTAGTTCAAAAGGTACGTGCAACCTGCCCAGGTACGAGTTTTACGCTGCACCTATGGAGAAGAACGACTTCATAATAATGGCCGGGGATGCGCAGCCCTCGTTTGACGATGTGCTTGGGCACTATGCGATTTGCGGTGAAGTTCTGGATGTTGTCGAGAAGTATGGTTGCAGCCTGATCGTAACGATCGGCGGCATGCCCATGACGGAGGAGAAAGCACAGGTGTACGTGGCTGCCACTTCGCCCAGGCTTGCGCAAGAGTTCATGGACAAAGGTGCAGTGATTTACAGCAAGGGAAGAATTGTCGGAGCCACAGGCCTGATGCTGGGACTTGCAAAAGAACGGGGGCTGGAAGGCCTGTGCCTACTGGGCGCAACGAGCGGTTTCAGGACGGACCGCGGCGCTGGGTTTTCTGTTTTCAAGTTCCTCATGAAAGCTCTGGGCAACGAAGTGAAGGAAGGGTTATAAGATAAAACGCTGATCTTAAACCAACAACATGGAAAGTGAAGGTCATGAGTGAGCAAAAACGGGGAAGCAGCGGCTCAAGCAGGATAGACGTGAGATTCCGAAATGCCCTGTTGGCGGTCATTGCGGCTCTTTTCACTTTTGGCGGGCCATACGTGGTCTATGTGCTGACTCATCTCGTCAAGATGAGCATGATATTGTCGGTGGTTTCTGGGTTTGCGCTTTTCGCCGTCGGGTTAGCACTGATAATGTATTTGATTAAGAAGAATATTATTTCACAGTAATAGCTTGTTTCTTGCCTCCGATACCCTAGAGTACATCATTCTTTTCAGATAATCAGGTTCTTCATCGGCAACTGAAATAGTCGTGAGCCTTGTAAAAAGCTGTTCGGTTTGAGATGAGGCAACGGCAAAGCATATAACGTATGCTGACGGGTATAACGTTTATGCAAGAGGACAAAGAAAAAAGGCTTCAAGAAATGATCAAAAAGGACGGAGAATCGGCAAAGCGAACCACGATTATTCTTGAGAAAGAAGAGCGAGAATTCATCGATTCCCTGATCCGAGAAGGAAAGGAGCCGGGCATCAAGCCTCTCATCTCTAAGATGCTTGACGTCTACAGAAGTATGATGGTGTATGATTGGCGTTTCCCCGGAGAATACTACTGCGGGATAAGCCGCATAGCCTTCGTCAACGTTGAATTGATTAACATTCTCATCCAGCACGTGGCGTTGGAGAAACATCGGGAAATAGGCAGAAACATGGGTGAAGCTTTAAGAGTTTCCATAGAGACCACCCTGGGCATCAAGGCGGCCGATCGCGGAAAGTGGCCGGACGTTTTCAAACGCCTGAGAGTGCAAGGACTCGGAGACATCTACCTAAGAGACAAGTATATACTCATAAAAAACCCCTTCATCAACGAAGCACAGATCTGGGCGGGGTTCTTGGAAAGCCTGCTCGGCATAGAATTGGACGTAAAGACCATGTCCCCGCCGCTAGTGTTTGAGATGAAAGAGAAGAAGTTGGGTCATGAGGCGAGCGAATGAATCATATACTCCTAAATGCCCAAGTTTGTGGTTGAAGGAGAGCATGAGATGTCAATGCATGAAGCCATGCTCTATGCAAAGAAGGAAGACAAGAAAGTCCTGTGTAATCTGTGTGCGAGAAGGTGCCTCATCAGTGATGGCGGAACGGGGTTCTGTCTTGTCCGCAAGAATGATGGCGGGACTCTTTTTTCGCTTGTCTATGCAAAGGCAATTTCGGCATGCGTCGACCCCATAACGAAGAAGCCGCTTTCGCATTTTAACCCTGGAGCCTTGGTGGTTTCCATCGCGACGGTTGGATGTAACTTCCGCTGTCAATTCTGTGACAACTGGATGATCAGCCAGGAAAAGGACGTAACCGGCCATCATCTGCCTCCTGAGGAGGTCGTTAAAGCTGCAAGAGACAACGGTTGTCAGGGGATAAGCTACACTTACACTGAGCCTACGGTATTCTTTGAGTACGCTTACGAAACGGCAAAGCTTGCCAGACAGGTTGGATTCTTCAACACTTTTGTCACGAACGGTTACATGACGCCCGAAGCCGTGAAGACCATCGCGCCGTACCTGGATGCTGCGACAGTTGATTTCAAGGGCGGTGCAGACCCGGAATTTTACAGGACCTTTTCGGCAGTTCCGTCGGTTGAGCCGATCTTCCAAGCTTTGAAAGAGATGAAGCGAAATGACATTCACGTCGAAATCACGAATCTGGTCGTGCCCAAGAGCGGGGACTCGATCGAGAAGGTGCAGCAGCTTGCCACCTGGATAAGAGAATCACTCGGCAAAGACACGCCGTTTCACCTCTTGCGTTTTCATCCAGATTTCCAGTTGACGACGATTCCATCCACCTCCATTCAGGTTTTAGAGAAAACATACGTTACCGCGAAGGACGCAGGCCTGAACTACGTTTACATCGGCAACGTGGCCGGACACCCCTGTGAAAACACTTATTGCCCAAACTGTAACGAAATGCTGATCAAACGTTACAACTTCGAGATCACAAAGTGGAACCTAACGAAGGACATGCGCTGCCCAGTCTGCGGCCACGAAATCCCAATCAAGGGCCACCTGCACCCAGGCGGATACTCCCATCCCTACGCACTGTTCTAGACAGATAAGAACGTGTGAATGCAAGAATCATTTGGCGCTCTATGCTTCCGTAGGCCGCTACTTGATCTCGCGCGCGAGAGATAGAATCAGCGTTCCAATTTGCCAGAACTGTGGCTAGGTAGAACTCTGCAAAGAAAAAAGTGAATAGAAGAAATAGGTGCTCCTTTTTTTTGACTTTCAGCAATACGTAGTTGAAAGTATCAAAGCTTTTTAGCGCATAATCACTGTAATACTCAGCCATTGTCAGGGCAGGGCAGAATGGCTTGAAAGACGTAGAGTTTAGGCTTGTTTCTGAGCTCATGAAGAACAGCCGCAGAAGCGACAGGGAACTAGCTAGAGTGCTTGGAATTTCTCAGCCAACCGTAAGCAGGATGCTCAGGAAACTAAAGAAGGAGTGAGTGATCAAGGAGTACATGATCATACCTGACTTTGGCAAACTGGGACTTGAAATTTTAGCGTTTACTCTCGGCGTTTGGTCGCGCGCGCACTTCCAGATCAACTGGAACATGTGAACCATCAACATCACCACTCAAATCCAACTACTCCCGAACAGTCACCACTAACGCTGCAGAAACCACAGTGACTGACAAGCAGGCTCAGCTTAGTCAATCTTCGAAGAGCCCATGTACTAATCCGATTGTGAAACAAGTGATACTGAACGCGACGGAGAATACTATCACAAAAGGGCTTCCGAATTGAACACACAAGTCACCAACTACCAGGGCTGAATTCCCAGAAAATACTGTCACCCCCGAACCCAAACCTGTCAAAAGAGCAAGGATACCCGCAATGTTCCATTGAGTGGGTTTCTTCAATTGTCCTCACACAATCTAACTCGAAAGAGAGCATAAAAAAGCCTTATGAATTTCAAATCAAACAATTCACCACACTACAAAAAAGATCACTTGAAACTTGTTTCCACGATTCCGACATTTAGCGCGCGCGCTAAAAAGATGGGGGGTTTAGGAGAGTGGGATTTGGCCCATCTCGCTCATGTCTTCGAGGCTGTTCATCTTTACCATTCGGTCTGAGATTGTGTAGAGCACGTCTTCGATGTATAGTGATCTCTTGATCCAGTATCCTTGGTCGGTGATGCTTGTGCCATTTGCCATGTGGGTTATGCGTCCTTCGAGCACTAGGTCGTGGTACAGTGATATGTCGAAGACGTAGGCGCCTTGCCACACTGGGTCTCCGTAAGCGTAGGGTGGAACGGGGCTGGGGTATTTGCTTTCGTCTATCTTTGCCACCAAGACTGGTATCACGAGGAGGTTCTTGGATCTGTCAAACAGGAATGCTTTGGGGTCCGATAGGACTGGTGTGTCTGATCCTCTGTCGCCGATTACGTAGCTTGCGTTTTGTATGGGGTTGGTTACGTTGGTCACGTCGAAGAGGGATATTTTTATTCCTTGGTACCAGGCGAAGTATCCGTTTTGTGCTTCGACCGTGTTTTTGCCCACGCCGATCAGGTGTGTCTCATCGTACGGGTGGAGGTAGTCTGAGTATCCTGGGATTGTGAGGTTGCCTAGGACTTGTGGGTTTGTCGCGTTGCTCAAGTCTATGACGAAGAGGGGGTCAGTCTTCTGGAAGGTTACTAGATAGCATCGGTCGCCCATAAAGCGGGCTGAGTGGAAGTTTTCTCCTGGCGCAATGTTTTCGAGTGTTCCTACTATTGTGAGGTTCATGTCGAGGACGTACACGTTCGTCGTGGTGACTCCGTCAGTGATGGTTTGGGTTTGAATTCGGAAGTAGTTTCCGTATTCGTCCATTGAGTATTGGTTATGTTCGTATCCAGGGATTTTGCCGCTGGCTTCAATAGTCATGTTGTTGGCTTGTAGCTGTATGCGGTAGATCGTGGTGTTTCCGCCCCAGTAATAGTCTTGGAATGTTACGTACATGTTTTGTTGTGAAACGTACATGTTGCTTGTTCCTCCTAGCAGGGTTGTCAGGTATACTGGTGCTTCTGTGGCGTTCTGGACGTTCATTGCGACAAACGTGGTGTATTGATAGTACTCTTCTGTTCCGTTGAAGTAGTGGATTTCAGTTGGGGCTATCTCATTGTTTCTTCCGTTCATGATGATTTCTGGGAGGAAGATTGTGTCGTTAATCGTGTATGCTGGTTTGCTCGCGACGAGGTAGATGTAGTCGCCGATCATTCTTGAGTTGAAGTAGCTGCCAGTTAGGGCGAAGTCTTTGATGAGGACGGGGTTGCTTCTGTCACTGATGTTGTAGAGCCGTATGAAGGTCTCGATGTCGGCGACGTAGAATCCGTTGTAGAGTGGAAACATGGAGAGTGTGGGGAAACTGTATTTTGATCCAAGTACTGCTAGTCTTTGGCCGCTCACGAAGATTCCGATTGGATACATGTCGGTGTACTTGATTTTGGCAAGCACGCTGGCTTGTGTTGCTGGATAGGCGGTCAGTATATAGACGGTGTCCTTTGAAAGAACGTACATGTAGCCGTTGTCATCTGTTTTCACCGTGTCTGCTTCGTCGACTCCTGTGACCTGAATGTTCGTGGTTGAGTGTTGATAACTTCCACCTGCAGTATCCAAAATTGAGGAAAAAGCATTGACCGAGTTGACGCTCATGGGCAAGAGGGGCGAGAGGGGACTGTTGGGCGAGTTGAACAGCTTGACGTCTACAGGTCCATAGAGCGAAAATGGTCCTTGGGTCTGTGAATTATTCTTCAGGAAGCTCGCTAGTGCTCCAGCCGAGGGAAAAGTGCCCAGGAAAGAAGTATGTGCGGCCGGGATTGGGGGACCAGCGGGAATAAGCGTCGTCTGGAAAACTCCTAGGTTGAAGATTGCTGCGGCGAAGGTTGAGGCAAGAAGGATCGCCGCGATTCCGTAAAAAATGGCTTTTCTCCTGATTTGTTTTTCCATCAAGCTAACCATCTGCTTAAGCTATGAAGACCTCATGTTATATTATCCTAAGCGTTAGTACACTTCCATTCCAAGAGTTAGAACGATAGAACGCGCGCTCACCATGGGCCTTGTCCGAAGTGCAGTGCTGCTGCGAGCACGTCGTCGGCGCGAATCTTCAGGTCGTCGTTTATGTCGCAGTTGGCATCGTAGCTGTAACCGTTAGAGTTTGGTGGGCCGCCATAGTTTGTTCCAAAACGCGAGGCTACAGCGAGTATGTCGTCGACTCTGACTTTTCTGTCGCCGTTTACGTCTCCAATTAGTGTGACAAGAACCATGCCATCGGTCATACTGTTGTTGGTTGTGTTGGTTTCACCTGGCATTATGCTGGACGAACCGCTTATTACGTAGTTGGCCTTGGCAAAGCTCGTTGTGTTCCAGATTAGCGTGACAATTATGGAGTTGCCGCTTGCCAAGGTGACGCCTTGAGACCCGATCGTTGTCGAGTTAGCGTAGACAGTCACGTTGAAGGATTCTGTATAATTCCCCTGGTTTTGAGCTGTGACGCTTACGTTCGCACTGTAGCCTTGGCAAACAATAGTCTTGGAATGGCTGACGGCGGTGATGGCTACATCATGGAACAATATGTATACTACGCCGTTTGCATCTGTGTGAGGTATCAGATTTGCTGCTGAGTCGACTAGCAAGGTTTCCCTTAGCCAAAGCCAAGTTGAACCTGCGTTCTTAGCTTGGAAGCTTATCGAGGCGAGCGTTCCATTCCCGGATGCTCCCGGTCCGGGGCCGAGCAGAACTGTTGAAACCCATGCTAAGCCATGCGTGGCGTTGTAGTTATCCGTGAAGTTTAACAAGCTGAACTGTGTCTGTCCGGCTTGCCTCAGGAACGATCCTTCAACGATTCCCGTGCCGTTAAGCTTCTCCCTGAGCCAGTAAAGCTTGAAATCCCAACCGGCGAGGTCTGAGACGCTGACGATCGTAATGTTCACTGTCAACGTTTCTCCGAGCTGGGCACTAGCCGGGAACGGTTCAACACTTATTAGCGTCCAGGAGGAGAGCGGTTGCACGGCTTGCGAAGCCCGTCCCAAGGAAATAGCACAGGACGAGCATAGGATGAAGATGAGTGTGAGGGTTGAAAACCTTTTCGTGGTGATCAACTCGTGGGATGAAGAAAAAGAGGGTGGAGAATTTGCGTTGTGTTCCACCTTTATGGTGCGGGTACTCCTAGTCCGTAGTTCTTTGAGACTAGTACGAGGTCGAACACGCTTATGAGGTTGTCTCTGTTTAGGTCTGCTCTGGGGTCCCAGTAAGTATCGCCGTGCCGTGTTCCGTAGGCCTTGGCTACGAGCCTCATGTCGACGAGGTCTACTCTGCCGTCGTTGTTGATGTCTCCTGGAATCGGTTTTATCATGACGGGGGTCTGCGCAAGACCAATGCTATTTTCGATGCTCATCCCTTGCTTGGTCATCAGACAGTGATTTTCGACATCTATGGCGATCGTCGTGTTGACGTCTGGATCGGGCCAGACATAGGGCAATGACGTGAAATTCAAGATCGCAAGATCAACGACATAATCATCTATAGGCCCATACGGCGGGTCTATCGTGCATCCAAGCCCTAGATAGCCGCTCATTTCGTTGAAGTAAGAATAGTAGACGTGGCCCAAGTGAACGATGAAGTCCCCGGGGACAAAACCCGTTAGCTTCAGGTAGTGCGGGTCCCAGCTTATTCCGATTTCATAGCTGTATAGACCGACCACGTACCATGCCTCTACTCCTACTTGGAAGGTCCTGGTCTGATTGATCAGTACACCATTGCCATTGGAAAAGCGATTTGGTTCGAAGACTATCATCGGTATCCAGCTAATCACGCTGTACCTTCCGTCTACATCGGTGTGCGGTATCGGGTTTGCCTGATTATCGCTCAGGAAGGTGTCGGTTAGATGCAGCGGGCAGGATACGTTTTCTGGGTATATTGGATCGTAGATTGTTATGAACGTCAAAGTCACGAGAGAAGCGGTTCCATTGAATGTGGGCGCGCTAGGAAATTGGGTCACTGCAAGCCAATAGGTGCCAGAAAGCTCATCTGTATTGTTCACGCCGATGAAATAATTCGAGGAGTTACCAAAGCCCCATGAGACAGGCGGGGTCACGTTGACACGTACGAGATACAGCAGCGTCCTGTTCCACGTAAGCTTGAACTCGTATCCGTACAGCCCAACGACGTTCTTTACAAGAACGTAAACATCGAAGTATACGAAACGAACCGGCGTATTGAACTCAACATTCCTTGGCGACACTGAGAGTGTCGTGACGGCTTTGTAGTCATAGTAGCCATCGATTGGGCTGAAATCTATGTCGCCGCCGCGTGGGTCCTGCATGAATGTGTCGGCGAGGCCAGGCGGAGGGTTGATGAGTGTTAAGTTGCAGTTAACCTCTGACGGCAGGGGTGGCAAGCCGACTTTCTGGATTATTCTCAGCGTCAGTTGGCACAGGGTTCCAGTTCCGTTGAATGACCAGTAGGGATCAACGTTGCGAAAAACGCAGGCGTACACAACGCTGTCAGGGTCAACTTCAGGTACAAGGGCGGGTCCCCCGATATATATTTCTTTGCCTGAACCAGAAAACACATAGTCTGACGGAAGACTGATGTTCACGTAGCTCAGGAGGGAGCTGTTCCACCCGACCCTAATCTGCCACGCCCACAAGTCAACGACATTTGAGACTGTGATGTTCACTATTATGTCGTCGCCCACACTCTCGTTGGCCGTCGTGAAGTTGAACCAATTGTCACCCGTCAACGGGTTAATTACGTTTATCGTTGTTGGCAACTGCGGTTCACTTGCTTTCAAAGAGGGCGTAAAGACCCCAAAGGTGGCAAAAGCAATCAGAGTAATCAGCGTTAGAGATACTGTTCTTTTCATTTTCCTTTCTCCTCTTCTTATGTCTAAAACAAAGGATTGCTTTTGCTTATTAAAGTCTTATGGAACCCTCTTCTATCCGAGTCGAAATATATCCTGCCGGCGACGAAAAGCATCAAACGCAACATAAATAATAAGAAAGTGGCTCTTCTTCACGTAGTCAATTTTCAACGAGCACGACGACCGGCTAGAAACGCGCATCATTTGATTTAGGACGGACCGCCCAGCAGATCCCCCATCTGTTCATCCGTTGAACATCCGTAACGCTTACCAATCGTTCTCCAAAGGTAAGGGAAGGTGAAACAGGTGAAGAAGGTCATCTTTGCGTTTTTTCTTGGTCTGGCTGGCATCTATGGTTGCTTGTCCTGTTGTCTTCGCGCAAGCGCGCGCTTTGTGCCGCACAGATCACGCGCGCCGTAAAACTTGAAATTTCCCACTTTATCTAGGACAAACAACCGCAAACAAAACGGGTCCCACGCTGAAAGCGCGCGCAATCTCTCTTTTTCTGGCAAGAAATGTTTAGACCCTAGAGTCCTAAATTGGGAAATTACCCTATTGCTGTTTAAGGAGACTTGTTCAGCTTAGTATGCGCACCTAGGGAAGGCGCGCGCGGAATATTGTTGACCATAAGCGCTCGTAATAAGCTCGTGTGCGCTTTGAACGCTTGCAGACCTAAGCGTTGGTTTTTCGGCGTGCGCGCAAGGCAAATATAGAATGGCCGAGCTTGTGATAGAATCGGTGGCGAAGATCAGGAATAAGGTCAGCCGTATCGGGTACATCAACAGGATTAGGGATAATCTTCTTAACATAGGAAGGAGAGAGCTGTCACCTCTTTATGAAGATCTGAAGTCAGCTGACTGTGTGGTCTGCGGAGGATCGGGCAGGTCGCTCTATTCTCTCAATGCGGCGATGAGCCAGATTGCGATCAGCCAGACAGGCTGGAGGAACAAGGTTGTGCTAACGCCGGATGATCCTGGCTTTCCGGGGAAGAGCATGTATGATGCTGCGGCGGAGCTTGAAAGGCGGTACAATAAAACGTTGCTGTTGATGAATTCTGGAAGCGGCGTGTCGGGAGACCCTTCGGTGATGGCTGAGGATCTTTCAAGGTACATCGAGGAGAAGAGGACGTCGAAGCTTTCTATGGGGCTCATAACCTCGGGCTTGAAGTCCCCGTTGGCGGAAATCGTCGGCAAACATGGGCACGTTGTTGAGTTGAGAGGACGGGGAAGAGCGAAGCCTTCGTTTGATTACAGCGAGGTGGGCATCATGGGCGACATCTTCGAGCTGGGAAGCCTTCTTCTCCTATCCATGATGACTGAGGCCATCTTTCGAAACTTGGAAGCAGACGAAGTGGTCAAGCTCTGCGAAGAAGAATTCGCCAAGTTGGGGCCATTGGTCGACTCGACAGTCGAGTCTGAAACCTATTCGCGGCTCGTTGACGTGCTGGAAAAGCGAACAAGCCTATTCTTAGGCGGGAAAGGCACGGCAAGCGAAATAGTCAAGATGACGGCCGTAAGGCTCTCTCACATCAAGAACACGCTGGGAGACTCGGTGTACATAGCCAGAGGCGTGAACACGCCGCCTCCGAGGCCTGGCGACGTTCAGATCCTAGTGTCGTTTTCTGGAGAAACAAAACCCGTGATCTCCTGGTGCGACACCCTGAAGAAAATGAATGGGACGGTCCTGTCAATCACGGGTACGAGAGAATCAACTCTGACGGGGAAGTCGGACCTCCGAATAGTTCTCGAGGAAGAGGCCCCGCTGGGACAGCCCAGGAGGTTTTACATGAGGGCCGCGTATGTCTTGAGCCCACTGCCCGTAAGACTGGTTGAAAGATTAGGCGAGAGAGGACTAAGGCTGCCCGAATACATAATCAACTGGCACCATTCCCTCACTGAATAGGCGCGCTAGCCCAAACCAAATTACTGGCGCATGCTTGTCGGAATCGAGTATACCCTAGCATAGCGCGCGGAAGTTCTGTCCCAAGACCCTGCGACGGAGAGTTCAAACTGATTGGTTGGTTGGCAGGAATCCTGGGCTACATGCCGATCTCAAATGATCTGTTCTTTCTGAGCAGTTGGAGCTGATGATTGAATCAGAAGTTCTTCCACAAGCAATAAGAACGTAGCATCTAGTAATATCCTATTGACAGGTTGATGTGAGAAGTTCCCTTGGCATCTCTTGAGCGCGACCGTGTTCCAAGTCCCCGTGCTATTCCTGTAAGAGAGATTCCGCTCATCGATAGGCTTGAGGAAATGAAGCTTCTCAAAGAAGCTGTTGACAGGGCAATTCAAGGTGAGGGCGGTCTCATGTTTCTGTATGGAGAAGCTGGGATCGGTAAGACGCGGCTGGCTAGGGAATTGGGGGCTTATGCTCGTCTTCGTGGAATGCAGGTTCTGTATGGAAGATGTCCGGCGTTGTTTAGGATGGACGGCGTGCCTCCTTATGTTCTTTGGAACGAAGTTATCAGAGATTATCTCCAAGTTTGTACTCCTGGGCAATTGTACAAGGTTATTGGCTACTACCCAGGTGAAGTTTGTAAGCTGGTCCCTGAAGTCAGGCAGAAGCTCGGTACGATTCCGCAATCTCTGCGGATAAACCCCGAACATGAGCGTGACAGGCTGTTTGAAGCTGTCTCGCAGTTCATCACTAACATTTCCAGAGAAGCACCATTGTTGATTGTTCTTGATGATCTGCAGTGGACTGATCAGTCTTCGCTTCTGCTGCTGCACTATCTGACTCGGGGTGTCCAAAGAGAATCTCTGCTGCTCTTGGGTGATTATCGTGACACTGACGTTGATGAGCGGCATCCCTTGTCTCCGGTCTTGACCGAATTGAACAGGGAACGCTTGTCCCAATCAGTCCAACTGAAGCGCTTGTCTTTGGATGAGACTTCTGAGATGATCAAACAGATCCTGGAGCAAGAGGACGTGCCAACAGAGTTCTGCAAACTGGTCTATGAGAAGACGAGGGGCAACCCGTTCTTCGCTGAAGAGGTCATAAGGTCCCTCAAAGAAGAAGAAGCAATCTACCGGGAAGAGAACAAATGGAAAATCAGGGAGATTTCAAGAATCGAGTTCCCAAAAACCGTCAAGAGCGTCATAAAGGCAAGAATATCTCGTCTGGATGATGAATGCCAAAACGTGTTGACCACGGCTTCTTTTGTTGGAAATGACTTCGCTTTCGAGGCTCTCAGCGGTGCCACTGGCGTCGAAGAGGACAAACTTCTCGAGTTGCTGGAGAAAATGCTCAAGACAGGGCTTGTCAAAGAGAAGTTGATCCGCGGAGAAGGCATATTCTCCTTCGCTGACGTAATAGTGAGAGACGTTGTGCATGAGGAAGTCAGCCTCTTGAGGCACAAGAAACTCCATAACACTGTAGGATGCGCTCTGGAGAAAGTCTACGCTAAAGGCCTCGACGAACATCTCGGAGAGCTTGCCTACCATTTTCTAGAGGGCGGAGACAAGGAAAAAGCCTTAGACTACTTCTTGAAGGCAGGAGAAAGGGCCGCGAAGATCTACGCTAACGGAGAGGCAGTTTCCTACCTTCAATCGGCACTCGGCCTCCTCGAAGATAAGGAGGATGAACGGCGGAAAAAAGCATGCTTGCTAGAGAAGCTCGGCGACGTCAAGAAGCTCATCGGGGACTATGAGACAAGCATAAAATATTGGAACGATGCGCTGCTGTCGTGGAAACAGCTGGGTGAGAAAGGAACAACTGCAACGCTGCACCGCAAAATGGCAAATGTTTTCTGGAACAACTTAGGAAACAGAGAGAAAGCCGGAGAGCGCCACCAAAAGGCTTCGGAAATCTTGGAAGCAGAAGCTGAAAGCGTTGAATTGGCGAGACTCTACGAGGACAAGGCAGAGATGATTTCTATGGGGGCTACTGGAAACATGAAGGAAGCTCTTTCTTGGGCTGAGAAGGCGGTTGACATTGCCAAGAAACTGAATGCCTATGAAGTTATCGCGCGCTCTTACGCTTGTCTGGGAGAGATCAGCATGTGGCTTGGAGACACGAAGAAAGCCGTTGAATGCATGGAGAGAGCTTTGAAGATAGCCCTTGACAATGGAGCCATAGATACAGCCTTGTGGGTGTACAATGACGCTGGAGCTATCCCAGCAGAAGAGCATGAAAAAATCTTGGAGCATTTGGAGAAAGGATTTGAACTCGCCAAAAGAGTTGGCGACATCTCCTGGCAAACGTGGATTGGCTCGAATCTAGCATGGACGTACGTAGGCATGGGAAATATCAACAAAGCGGTTCTCTTGTTGCAAGAATCAGTCGCATCAGATAGGAAAGCCGGAAACATCACTCATCTATCAATGTCTTTAGATTTTCTTGGTACTGCTTATCAGATACTGGGAGAGTGGGATAAAAGCGAACAATACTACCAAGAAGCGTTGAGTATTTCCCAGAAACTGGACGATTTCCAAGCCATTATGGGCGGTCAGGGTTTCCTCGGATTGTTCCATTTTGACAAAGGGGAGTACGTAAGAGCAAAAGAATACTATGAAAAGATGTATGAAGCGGCCGAAAGACATGGGGCAAAATCATCGCAAATGGGGGTCTCTCATTTCGTTATTTGGGCATATCTGGAGCTTGGGGAAATCGAGAAAGCCGAGAACCTGCTTGGCAACTTGCGCGAGTATGCACTCGAAACGAAGAATAGGGATCGCATTGCTTATGCGGACGTGCTGACGGCAATGCTGCTCCGTAGCCAGAGGAAATGGGAAGAATCTATCGAGTATTTCGAAAAGGGCCTTCAGGAATTTGAGGCCCTAGGTGCAAGGCGCTGGAACGTCTATTGGTTCGCTAGAATGGTTCTCTCTGAATACGCTCGCCTGTACCTGGAAAGGGATCAGGAAGGCGACAGAAAAAAAGCCCACAGCCTCCTTGACCAGGCACTTGAAATATTCCAAAAGATAGGCGCTAAGAAAGACGTCGAAAAAACAGAAGCAAAACTGATTTGCATAGAAACAGGTCAAGCAGCCTCAATGCCTAAGCCTATGGGCCACGTTGCCACTGGACACGCTGATCTTGACAAGCTGCTGTACGGCGGAATACCCGCAAGCTACGCAGTAGCATTAACTGCGCCTTCATGCGATGAGAGAGACTCGTTGGTTAGGAATTTTCTTGAGACAGGGGCAAAGAACGGCGAAGTCACATTCTACGTCACCTTGAGCCCTGGTTCAGCAAAGGCTCTCGCAGAAGAGTTCCAGTCAAACTTCCACCTTTTCGTCTGCAACCCTCAGGCAGACGCCATCGTCAAAAGCGCGCCCAACATAGTCACGTTGAAGGGGGTCGAAAATCTCACCGACATTAGCATCGCTTTGACTTCCGCAATCCGCAAGCTGGACCCTTCGCTGAAGGGCCTGAGAAGAATCTGCATAGACCTGGTCTCAGATGTTCTGCTGCAGCATCATGCTGTTCAGACCAGAAGGTGGCTGACCGCACTGATTGCAGAATTAAAGTCAACGGGATTCACCACCCTAGCAGTGATAGACCCTCGGATGCACCCTTCGGAGGAGCTCTATGCAATTCTCGGTCTCTTTGAAGGAGAGGTCAGCATCCACGAGAAAGAGACTGAAAAGGGTCCTGGAAAATACTTGAAGATCAAGAAGATGAGCAACCAGAAATACCTGGACGGCGAGCTTCTTCTAGGAAGCACGCGCGTTTTGGAATAAGTCTTATCCAACCAACCAAGCGCGCACCATTGCTAAGCTCTGTTTCGTTGACGAGCAGACGCGGCGGGGCTATGCGCGCTAGCCTGTTGCTAAATTGGTGAAAAACTTTCCCAAACCCTAAAAGATGAATTTTGAAAAGCTACAGGCCAACTGAAACGAGCGAATCAGTTAAATGCCGCTCAACTGCGATTTGACTGTTGCTGAGTCGTAGTAGCGCGCGCGTGTACCTTTTCTGGAGCACGGAAATCTAAGATGCTCTCTCTTGCTATTGCAGTTCCTGTCAATGCTCTGTCTAGGCTTGGGTTCAACTAAGCCTGTAGTTTTGTCTTCCATCTGGTTTGGCTTTAGGTATGTCTATGGTGAATTGTGCACCTTTGCCTGGCACGCCCGTTTCGTCGATTGTCCAGCCGTACACTTCGCATATCCTTTTTATCATGAATAGGCCGTAGCCTGTGCCTTTCCCCGAAGTGAAGCCTTCTTTGAAGAGGCTGCTTCGCATGTTGTCGTGTATGCCTACGCCATCATCTTCGTAGACGAGTTCGAGATGATCTGCACTTCGTTCTTTGTAGTATGCTCTGATCTGCCCAGTTTTTCCGCCGTACTTCAACGAGTTATCGATTAGATTGTAGAAGAGCTGTTTCAGCAGCGAATCAGCCAAGACGGTTAACCCGTCGCACTCGTTCACTATTTTGACGCCTTTCAAGTCTGAGAAAAGCGACGCCGCCTCGCCAACAACCTTACCAACTTCTGTGTTGACTAATTGCTCGGTACCAAGTTTCTCGTAGATTCTTGCAAACTCAAAAATCTTTTCCACCAGCCGAACTGCTGCTTCCATGTCTTTCAGCTGCTCCAACGCTTTAGCATCTCCAACCAGCTTTTGCCTCAGCAGATAGGCGTTTCCAGTCACCGCGGAAAGCTTGTTTCGCACGTCATGCCTCGTCAGGCCTCCGACAACGTGCAGCTTCTCATTCGTGACCACAAGTTTCATGTTCGTTTCTTTCAAACGCTCTTCTGTGTTTTTCAGTTCTGTGATGTCTGTAGACATCAGTATAGCGCTGACAGTCTTCTCATCATCTTTTACAGGAACTATTTTTGTCTCAAACCATATAGTGCCGATTTTTGGAATGTTTGAAGAAACCACATAGCTAAGTGGTACTCCCATTTCGAAAGTTTTTTTAAGAGAACTCCTCAACGTATCATGTTGTTCTCTTGGCACGTATTCATAAACGGTCTTTCCAATTGTCTCCTCCGGAGTGTAAGGTGGTATGGTTCTATTGATGTATTGAATTATGCCTTCGCTGTCTACAATCATGACAATGTCATCGGTGTTCTCTGTCAGAGACGTCCATTTTTGCTTCGCATCCTGCAATGCATCTTCCAATGCTTTGCGTTCAGTAATGTCTTGTCCTTGAGCTATCGTAGCCACTATGTTGCCGTCTTTATCTTGAATATTTGCCGAGTTCCAGAGCGCAATCCTCGTTTCCTCATCTTTGCATAGAATAGGCACTTCAACAGACTGCCACTTCTCGCCTCGCGTAGCCCTCTCAATAGTTTGCAAAATCTCTGTTTTCTGCAAAGGCGGAAACAAAACGTCGATGTTTCTTCCAAGCATGGACTTCTTCTCGTAGCCCGTAAGAGCCTCAAAAGCATTATTAAACAAGCTGATCTTTTGCTCATTGTCCCAAACTATGACTGGGGCATTAGCATAATTCAACAAATTATCAAGATACTCCTTCGTCTCCCTCAATGCTTCTTCAGCCTTCTTGCGTTCAGTGATGTTTCTATGTATGACTTCTATACCGATGACCTTGCCTTTCTGTTTATACGTGCTAACGCTGAGCTCAAGCGGAACGGATTCTCCTTTCTTGTTCACTCCCCTTATTTCGTATACCAGGGGAAGTTCCTCTTCTGAGTATTTTGTCTGATATTTTTCTAGAACCATGGCGCGATCGTCAGGGTGGACAAAATCCAAGAACACTTTGCCTTTCAGTTCTTCATCAGCGTATCCCGATGATTTCTTGAATGCTGCGTTGTACTCTATCAGATGCCCTTCTTTTCCAACGAAGATACCTACAGGATCTTGAATGCTTTCGAACAAGTCCCTAAACCTTTCCTCAGACTCTCTTAGCAATTCCTCGCTTTTCTTGCGTTCAGTTACATCTCTTATATTTATTTGCACTCCAGCAACATTGTTTTCCTTTACTACAGCACCCGCGTGGTATTCCACAAGAATCTTTCCTACAGGAACGACTAGTTCGACTTCATTCTTGGCAGGCTCTCCCTGAGCTACCTTCGAGAAATCCCTCATAACTGCTGGCCAGTATTCTTTGGACACAAAATCGAGAATGTTCTTTCCGACCAGATCTTCTTTCTCGTAGCCAAAACGCAATACGGAACTGTTTACTGCGGTAATGCTTCCTTTCAGGTCTAATGTAACTATCGCGTCCATAGCGCTTTCAAACAAGTTCCTGTATTTCTCCTCAGATTCTCTTAAAGTCTCTTCTGTTTTCTTGCGTTCTGAGATGTCTTTAACGAAGACAGATAAACCATCCTTGGTGGGGTACGCATCTATTTCAAAGACAGAGTCCCTATCTCCCATCCGATACTTATTTACGAATGTCTGATGCTGGTTTGTTCTCAGAGTGTTTTGGTAGAACTGTTCAACTTCTGTGCCTTCAACATCTGGGAAAACTTCGGTGAGAGATTTTCCAATTGCATCTTTCGCTGAAATACCTGTCAGCCTCTCAGAGGCTTTGTTCCAGTAAGTGTATCTGAAATCTCTATCTATTGCGAAGAAAACATCATTGATGCTTTCAATGAGCGCGTTATATCTCCCCTCACTTTCCCTCAGATCTTCTTCTGTTTTCTCGTGTTCGGTGGTGTCTTCTAGAATGGTTTGTATTCCGACAATTCTGTTGTCGGAGAATATTGGGTTGCTTCTATACCCTGCTATCTTGTCTCCTTTCGGCGTGTGTATTTCAATTCTGCCTTCTGCTGTTTTTCCCAAAGCTATTTGGGCAACGTCTTTGAGCAGTTTCGGCCAATATCTCTTGGAGACGAACTTGAGCATATTCTTTCCAAGCATCCCACTCCTGTTGAAGCCATATTTTTCAGCCCCCTTGTTGGCGGAAGTCACGTTTCCTTTTAGGTCAAATAGGATGATAACGTCCTTTGCGTTTTCGAAAAGATTCCTGTACCTTTCTTCAGACAGTCTAAGCAGCTCTTCTGCTTTCTTGGTTTTAGCCAGTTCTGTTATGGTATGGGCCAGTTCCGTGTAGACAGTCTCAGTTTCTCCTGTTTTGTTGAGGTACTGGTTGGCTCCCAGGTTAAGGGCTCTTATCGCGACTTCCTCTCTTCCCTTTCCCGTAAACATGATGAAGGGAACGTTGTTTCCGCTCTCTCTCAGCTCTTTCAGAAAGTCCAGACCGTCTTTTCCAGGCATCCGATAATCCGAAACGACCGCATCATATCGTTCCTTCTCAAGCTTCACTAGCGCTTCTTCAACAGAGCTCGCAGTGTCCACTCGAAACGGGCCCTGCATCTCCAAACATTGCTTCGCAGCCTTCAGCAAAGCAGGCTCATCGTCAACATGCAAGACACGAATCTTCGACTTCTCTGTGGAATCGACAACTATCTCGGCATGTGACTGAACAACAGATTCAACCATGCAAATCGCACTTCATACTGGCCGCTACACGCACGTGCACCAGTTACGTTGTCTTGAACGTCTTTCTCCTGATTAAACACTTATGAACACAGAATCAATACTCAAAAGCAACCCCCTCCAAAACCACATCACATTCAACAAAGATCAATATTCAACCATAAAAGACAGAAAAAAGAGGGGTTTTGCGGGTGATGTCTCCACTGTGGGAAGGGTTCGAATCCCATCCCCGGCGCGCGTTTGTGTTGTTTTCGAAATCCAAGTTTGTCCACTTCAGTTGGTTGGTTTCTCCTGCTCTGCTTGCATGTCGGTTTCTTGATGCGGACGAAAGTCTACTTGTTCTGGTCAAGAAAGCGAGCGCGCGCATGTGTGTGGGTTCTAGAGTTGAAGCATAGAATGGCGTTTCATAGTGTATTATATGGTTCTTCTGTGCAGTGTTTCTATGAGTGATCATGTTGGAGAAGGATTCTAAAGCCGGTTTGCGGGAGAAGTGGGCTGAGCTATTCAAGGAGTTGAAAGGTGAGTGGAGGACCATGTGGCGTGAGCGTTTTGATGACAGTGTAGCTGCGGAAGGGGTTGCTGTGCAGGATTATTCTTTGCTCTCTACTGTACGTGGAACGATTGTTGTTGCTACGAGGAAGTATAGGGCTCCGGATTTTTTTGAGATTGTGGAGCGACAGCGCAGGCTGTTAGGGATTGATGCTGATGGTGGATGTGCCAACCCCTTTGTGGGCGGATGGACCAAGTTCGCTAACCGGACTTTGAAGGTGCAGCCACGCTTCAGGAGCCGAAGGGCCCGTGAGATTCCTAGCGCAGACGAGAAGGCACCTGTGCAGCAGAAGAAGAAAGGTGGCAGAGGCTGGATACATCGATTCTGAAGCTTCACATGATTCCGATCCGATATTTAGCGCAGATCAATATTCGGTGGGAACAGTTTCTCTTGAATTATATTGATGATTTGTCTCTTCAAATTGCGAAATTTATCAGACAATTCAGGTTTTCAAGACTCTTTTTAGGCGAACGGAGCCGCTTACACTCTTTCCACGATCAACCTAGCTGATCTGCGCATCGTTTGATTCAATCTGAAACGTTAGGGCCGCATCATATCGCATGGTTCGCGTAGCAGTTAAAGCAAAGTTAAAATATCCCGCCCGTATCTGTATTAAGCTTACCTTCTAGTCGGTGAGAAAGGATGGAGAACAGCAGAGGCTCTCTCGTTCAGCTTCGAAGTGCTCCCATAAGGAGCCGCATTGAGATAATAGCAAACATCCTGAGTGAGACGCGTTCATCTCTTGGCGGGTTGAGGAAGACGCGGCTAATGTACAGATGCAATCTTAGCTTCAGGCAGCTTAAGATCTACTTGAAGCTCTTACGAGAGAAAGGTTTCCTGAGCGTTACCGTGCTAAGCTGTGAGAACAAGAATGCGAACGGAAAGAACGGGAAAGTTGAGGTCTTCAAGATCACGGAAGACGGTTTGTCCTTCCTTAAGGCTTACCATGATTTGAAGCGTCAGCTGCACGAGGAGTTCTTAACTCGCTGATCGTTCTTCTTCCCTGTGGATGTCCATCAGAAATCTGCTTATGTCTTCTTTGATTTTGGCCTCTTTGCCACGTTTGTTTAGCAATATGAACTGGTGTGCTGCTAGGAAGTGCATGATCTCTGCAGTCTCTTGCCTGTCACGGTTCGTTTTTTTGGCGATCTCGTCTATGCTGTGCCATGCTTTGTCTGTGGCTAGTACTTCAAGGATCTGATCGATAGGTTCCAATTCTTGTTATTCCCCGCTTTCAGCGCTAGTTTGCTGTTGGTTTGAGGATAAAGGGTTTGTGAAAACTCGTCCTATAAAACGAGTAGAAGCTTTTATGGAAGTCGCATAGCAGTGATACAGACATTCTGCTTCGTTTCTACAGCATTTGCTGGTACTTTCTTATAGAGAAAGAGGCTCGAAAATATAGAATTTCGGCATAGGCCGAGTTTTCTCAAGTCTTAAAAACGCTGGTGACTATTGACAAGGTTGTTGCCATGATAGTTCAATCATGGTGGTGAGCTTTCCAATCTGCTTCCGTTCAGGGAGGGATTTGAGAGCTTCAGCTTTTTTGGATGGTCAGCGTTTGGGTCAACATAGAACCTCAGTGGAGATTCTTGCTGAAATCCTAGTGGCAGTTAAGAGTGGCTCCAGAAAGACGAGAATCATGTATCAAGCTAATCTGAGCTTCAGGTTGTTGGAGAAATACTTGGATTATGCGTTGAAAGCTGAGTTGATCGCTGTACCGTCGGAAAATACCCGTACTTATCTTGCTACAATCAGAGGACGCGAATTCCTTGAGAAATATGACAAGTATTCACTACGTAACAAGCAGTTAGAGGACATGTCGAAAGCATTAGCTAGAGAGAAGGCGATGTTGGATAACTATATGGCAAAAATGGCCGATGTTGGGCCGAAAAGCTCTCTTTTGAAGCAAGACAAGATGATGAGTGCTTCAGTCTGATCTACCTGAACGTTGAAGGGAGTTGCATTTGTCCGTAAATGGAATCACGTTTGAAGTGAACTCTACTAGTCTTTGGGACTCTGATGGCGAAGGTTTCTTCTATCAGCTATTCTTTGAGCTTTGGATGTACGATGCTGAGGCCAAGACTCTCAAGTACGATAATAGGTTCGTTGGATTGTGGCTTAACGTGACAGTCTAGATCCGCGCGCGGCAGTCGGGATGATTTTTGGGTCAACATAGAACTTCACTGCAGATTCTGGCCGATATTCTAGATGCTGCTGGAAGTGGTGCTAGGAAGACTAGGATTATGTATCAGGCGAACTTGAGTTTTAGGCTTTTGAACCGATATTTGGGCTATGCTTTGGAGATTGAGCTGGTTTCTGTGCCATGTTCGGGTGACGGTTGCTATGCGCTTACGCCGAAGGGGTACGAGTTTCTTGAGAAGTACAACAAGTATTCGTTGCGGAGCAAGCAGCTGGAGGAGCAGCAGCGAGCTATCGTCAAAGAGAAAGCTACTCTCGAAGAGAACTACGTAGCGAAGATGAGCGGTATTAACCTGAAGAATTCCTTTCCAAAACAAGGCAAGACCGTGGAAATACGATCATGATGGATTTAGCATTTAATACCACATTAAGGTTGGTTTGTGGTTAAATTGAGAATCGTAGAATAGCGTTTTCGCGGTTTTGCCGTGTAGAAGAGTGCTATATGTTTCTGCCCCTTGATTTATAGAAGACTAGGTCTTGTTTTTTCACAAGTTATATTATTCGGGTAATTGGCTGTTGTGTTAGAGAACACCATTGAGCATGCTATGAACATTTCATGATCAGCGTTGAAGAGCTGGCAAGCTACAATCGCCATTGCAGGAAATAAGCGGAGAAGGAGATCTGGTCGTTCTGAAGTCTGTGCAGATTACGTCGATGGAGATTCCTCTAGCGAAGCCTGTTTTCAACGAGGAGATGCGGAGAGCGGCTATTGAGGCTCTTTCTAGTGAGCGTTTTGTGCTTGGAGAAAGTGTTTACAAGTTTGACGAGGAGCTTGCGAGGTACTGCGGAGTTGATTGCTCGGTTTCCGCGCGTGCGCTGTGCTTTCTTGCCTGCTCCCATCAGGGAGGGACTTTCTAGTGGTAACTAGGATGAAGTCTTCCTTCATGCAAGAGAAGGAGCATAGTGCTAGCGCGCGTTGGGAAGACCGCGCTCGTGGGTTCAGATATAACTATGTTGGGGATCTTGTAGCACGGTTAGTGAAAAGTAACGACTTTCCTCTACAAGTGGAACTGCATCCTGGTTCCCAATGTGGGTTTCTGCGGTGTTCTTATTGTTATTCTCGCCGGCAGGTACTTTGTGATGGATTGATGTCTATCGATCATTATTCACAGTTGCTCGATGATTTAGAGGATACTAAACCGTTCATCGAAATTTCGGGAATAGGGAGTGATCCGTTAAGTTATCCATACTTTTGTGCGCTCCTGAAACTCATTCGAAGAAAAGGATATAGCTTTGGAATCCACACGAAGGGAGTCCTTCTCAGCAGAGAACTAATCAAACTGCTAAATTCTGAACACAGCGAAGAATCCTACATAACGATAGGTGTCGATTCCGCAAATGCCTATACTTACAATCGACTGCATGGGTTGGTTCCGAATAGCAACATCTATCACAAAGTTAGGGAAAATACAGTTAGCCTTTACACCGAGAAAATAAGGAGACAGTCAGGTCTAAGAATCAATCTTGCCTACTTACTGCTCGCCAACAATTCTTCAAAGAAAGACATTGACGAATTCATACAAACTTTCGGAGACTATGCCGATGTAATAAGATTTTCTATCCCACAAGTGCCTAACGTGGCAAGGCCCATAAATTACCTTAATCGTGGGGAAACCGCTAGGATTTTTAGGCGGCTTGAGAAGTATGTGAACGAGAAAATAACGGTGTTAGATTTTAGGAAGTCAACTCACGATGATACGTTCGAATTCTGCTGGGCACAGAGATTCAACGCAACAATTGATAAGGCAGGGAATGTGTTCCCTTGTCCACAGGTTGCTTTGAAAGACTACTTGAGCTTAAGCTGGGGAAACATAACTGAGCATCGATTCTGGAGCATTTGGAATTCCGAGAAAAGGAAAAGAATGCAGGAGATGCCTGTCAGAGATATGAAATGCAGAGTCTGTGACCGAAAAGACGAGTGCATAAACAAAGAACTGGACAAGCTGATGGATATTGACAGATTCGTTCTAAGCTTGAAAAGATAATATATTGTTCAGTAGTCAACCCTGTTAGATTGTGGTGGATATGTGAAAAGACTGCAAATGCCCGTATGTGAACCAACATTGGCTGGGCGTGAGCTTCAATATGTTACAGATTGCATAAAGACAAATTGGATATCTTCAAAGGGTGACTATCTCGTCAAATTCGAAGAAAAATTCAGCAGATTCTGCAATGCAAATCATGGAATAGCCACCTCAAGTGGTACAACTGCGCTGCACTTGGCCATGATAGCACTGGGTATAGGGAAGAATGACGAGGTTATCATGCCAACTCTCACAATGATTGCAAGCGCCAATCCAGTGATTTTCGCGGGAGCCACTCCTGTATTTGTCGACTCAGAACCCTACACATGGAATATTGATGTGAACGCTATAGAAGAAAAGATTACGAATAGGACGAAAGCAATAATGCCAGTTCATATATACGGGCATCCTGTAGACATGGATCCACTCTTGAAACTGGCCAAAAAGTCCAACTTGTTTGTGGTAGAAGACGCCGCAGAGGCACATGGAGCCGAGTACAAAGGTAAAGTCGTAGGCTGTCTGGGCGATATTGGATGTTTCAGTTTCTATACAAACAAAATAGTAACCACCGGCGAGGGAGGCATGGCTATTACCAACAATGATGAAACCGCAGAGAAGCTTGAACTATTCAGAGACTTGGCTCATAGTAAGGAAAAGCGTTACCTGCATTATGAGATAGGATATAACTACAGAATGACGAATCTCCAAGCTGCGATCGGACTAGCGCAAATGGAAAAAATCGAAGAATATATTAGCGCGCGGCGAAAGAATGCAGAATTGTACACGTCCTTTTTAGAGGATGTCAAAGGCATAACACCGCCTCCGAAAGCCGACTGGGCAAAGAACATTTACTGGCTATATTCAATCTTGATACAGGAGGACTTTGGAACCAGCAGAGACAAACTAGTGAATGAGCTAGCGAAAAGAGGAATAGAGACTAGGCCATTTTTTATTCCAATGCACAAACAACCCGTGTTTAAAAAAATGGGGCTGACTAGCGGAGACTTTCCGATCGCTGATGAACTTCATACGAAGGGAATATGCCTACCATCCAGCTCTTCCCTTGAGGAACACCAGATAAGATATGTCTGCGATTCAATCAAAGAAATCCAAAAGGCTGCCAAATAGAATCTGTTCAAATAACGCTTCTTTTTTTCATTGTTCTTGCATCCAATTAGTCAGTGATGTAGTCATGGCAAAAGGCCTATCTCTGGTAATGGCAACTCGAAACGAATCTGAGTGTATAGTGGAAATCGTGAGAAAGCTAGCTTCGGTTCTTTTAAGATTGCCATTGGATACTGAACTCGTAATTGCCGATTACAGCGAGGATGATACCTTGAAATTGGCTGTGGAAACAGGCGAAAGTTGTTCGTTAAGAATAGTTCCGCTGGAAATCGGCCGTCCCGGAAGAGGTTATGCTTTGCGGATGGGCATTGAAGCAGCAAGTTTTGATTTGATCTGTCTAATCGATGGTGACGGAAATCACGACCCGAAATATATCCCAAGATTACTAGAAGCCTACAAACCTGGATGCATTGTAGCCCCAACGCGTTTTCCTCCGCTTGGATGGAGTGAAGAGCATACTTTTTCCCATTACTTTGGCAATAGGCTTGCCGTGATTTCTGTTAATTTGCTTTTCAGATCCAATGTATCCGATATTACAAACGGCTTCTATCTCATGAGCAGAAAGGTGTGGGATTGCCTTCGCCCAGAGTCAGACCACTGGTCATTCGACGCTCAAATAATATGTCGAGCCCTAAAGAGAGACGTAGACATCATTGAAATCCCATATTATGAACCCAAACGTCAAGGGGGGCGAGCTGGTCTAAGACTCTCTACTGCTTTTTGGAGAATAGGTGGACGAGTGTTTCTGGAGAGACTAACGCCATAAAAGCTCCTCTATCGATATTCTTGCAGTCCGCGTGCGCTGCTGTGATCGAGAAACATGGCGGCTCTTGTATTCTGCTGTTGCATCCTGGGTACAAGCTTTTTGACGTTGACAGCATCGTTCTCTATGAGGAATTCTGAATGATAACACTAGGTCGCAATGCTTGGCTGCTGCCCACACCGGGACAATTGTCACATGAGTTCAAGAAAACTAAGTGGGCGACAAATATGACCAACTCTGATGTTCCCTTTTTTGTGGTACTAGCGAGAGACAGAAATTATGTGGGAGAAAAAATAGAAGAGCTTGAAAGGCTTGGACTGCATTACATTGTTATCTGCGGGGAAGATCTTTGTCAGCCACGGGTTGTGTATCGAGCCCCCATCGGAAAATATGATGCTATAAATTCCGTTTTGCTGGGCGACAAGATTCCGGAAGGAACCAAAATAGTAGCTTTCAATGACGTTGATACAAAAATCAGCGGATTCGAGAAAATGATAACCTACTTCGGAAACCCGAGAGTTGGCATTGTTTTCGCAGCTGAACTAGTCAGAGAAGGTCCTCAGCGCAATTTCTTCGCCATATTCAATCCTCTAAGAAGATTCTTTCCTCTTGCAGCCAGCGGCGAACTTATGATGATGAGAAGTGATGTCTTGCGCAGAATATTACCTTTGAAACCCTGCAAGGCCGAAGACACCTACATAATGTTCAAAACCATTGAGCTCGGATACAAAGTGATTTTCTGTCATGACTGTTATGCTGAGACTGAGAGAACGAAGACCGGGAGTAAGGAAGAGATCTACAAGAGAAAGACCGTTGCTGGAATTTACCAGGCAATCTCTTTCACTAGGCCGCCGCCAATAGTACGAATCCTGTATGCGCTTTTACCATTTGCGGCGATAATGTTCGTTCTAATGGGAAGGAATGGCTATCACACGTTCAAAGGAATATTGCTAGGTTACCTGGACTTTGCACGAGGTGACCGATCTGGAATATGGAGTGCCCGTGCATACATGGGATAGAGGCAGTGAAGCTTGCAACCAGGGTGTACAATAACAGTCGCATCTTGTCAGTTGCCGAGTCTTTTGTCAACAGGGCTGCATGCTTCCTCGCATGACCTCTAAACTCGATTTCTCCAAGAGCATGATGTGGTGTGGATCGTGATGAGAAGAGTTATGCTGGTATTCTTCCTGGATGCTGTTCGATATGACGACATCAACCTTGTCGACACGCCTTTTCTCTATAATTTGACCACGAAAGGTATCTTTGGTCCTATGCAAACAATTCTAGCTTATGATGGCATCGGCCCGACGCTTTTGACAGGCACTTATCCAGAAGTGCACGGCGTCTGGACTCAGCATTTGTTAGCTCAAGAAGACGGACCCTACAACTGGACCAGTTCTGTTTCCCCTTTCCTCGAAAGAGTTGATAAAAGTATCGAGGAATTTGGCTGGTTGTGGAAAGGCTTCAGATTTGCCTTGTTGAAAGCGTCACTTTTCAAGAGCAAAAGAAAGTTCTATCCAGGAATTAACAAAATCCCTTTTCGACAATTGGCAAAGTTTGACTTCGCAATGAGGCAAAATCTCTATGAAGAAAATGCGTTTGGTACTCTTCCTACGCTCTTTGATCTGCTAAGAGAGAAGGGCATAAGCTACGCCATTGTTGATCATTCATTCTTCAGGAATGATCAGAATGTTGTGAACAAAGTATTGAAAATCAAGAGTCCACCCGAAGTGATTTATGTACGGTTTATGGATTTAGATGAAATCTCCCACTCTTATGGTGTGTTTTCGGCGGAACGTAGGAATGGTCTTAGAGATCTGGACTGTGCTCTAAGCAAGATAGTCAGCCATTTCACACGAATGGGGTTACATCCTTTTGTTGTTTTGTTTGCTGACCATGGATTCATGAATGTTTCGAGGAACTTGGATGTAATGCGCCAAATAAAAAAAGCTGGAATTTCAGAAGAGGACTTTACAATGTTCCTTGATTCCACCATGGCTCGTTTTTGGGGTGACAACCCTACAATTGCAAGGATTTCGCAAGTTTTGGCCGATCTTGGGTGCGGTAGAGTATTGACAGAGGGGGAGCTACGGCATTATCATATACCTAGATCTTCACTTTATGGGAATCTGATATATCTGGTAGATCCTGGCGTAGTTATACTTCCAAACTACTATCAAGGCGACACCAAAGTTCTGGGTATGCACGGCTACACTCCAGACATCCTTGATATGCATACGCTCTTTCTTGTTTACAATAGTGAAATGGCTTCTAAGAAAGTATCTGGCACCAGACTCGTAGATGTGCTACCAACGATTTTGGATCTTCTTGAAGTTTCTAAGCCTAGAAATTGTGTAGGGGTCTCGAAGCTAGATGAGCAATGACAACCTGACATTTAAAGAAGGCAGAGGATTCACAATCCATCAAGACCAAAATATAGATTCGCAGCTTATGGAACAAATGAAAATAATATGTGATGAAATCAAACGGAAATACGACCAAGTGTATTCAATCCTTCTTGCGGGAGGGTTTGGGAGGGGAGAAGGAAGCATAAAGATCACGAAAGACGGAAAGGTGATGCCACTCAAAGATTATGATATCTATGTAATCACCGATGTTGAGATAAGTGAAAAAGAATACATAGATATGATAAGAAGGATTCATGATAGAATCTCAATTGAGTCATCGTGGTACTTTTCCGTTGCACCTGGTGCTTTTAACATCGGGGTTCAGGCAATACGTCTTGACAAGCTCAAGCGATTACCACCTGATATAGCTACAATCGATTTGAAGTTTGCCAGCAAGGTCTTGTACGGAGAGGATCTGAGAAAAGAGATCCTATTGTCTTTAGACGACATAATCCTGTCGACTGGTGCCCTTGTACTGTTTAACAAGACTATCGGATTACTTGAGAACATGAACTTGCGCTTTTTCATTGAAGAACCAAGCAAAGAAGAAAGAAATTCGATGATTTATGAATGCGGAAAAACGTTTGTTGAAATGTGTACCGCATTGACCATATTGGCGAGAAAGTATTCTCCGTCGTATGCTAAACGGGCAGAATACTTGCCTAGATTGTTGAATGAGAATTTCCCGAGCTTGCTCAAAAAACTCCCGGATCTTTCATCAAGAGTCGCTTTTTTCACTGATCTCAAACTGACTTCACGATTCGATGAATACGTCGGAGATCCTGTGCAGCTATGGTTTGTCACAAGACAATACTTCGATGAGATCCTGAAATACTACCTTGATAAATTTCTCAATTTGGACTCTTCAGATGGCGGTTGGATCGATTTTTCAAAAAGCCTCTATCGAGAACTGAGCTCCGAATTCTTCAAAGAGTATCTTCACTATAACCTCCGCGATTTCGCCGGATATAATCGTCGACTATTACCTGTTCTTTCCTTGGTTGGTCAACTGTACGACAACTTTCATTTTGTTAACAGAATCAGATCGATCGAAAAGGTATTCTATCTGACGCCAATCTTGTCTTGGCGTTCACCATTGATTAAGATATTTTGTGCTTCGACGCTTGCATTGAATTCCATTAACATTGACGGAAGCATTGACGCGGCCTTGCTTAATGAAGCAGTTGAGTACATCAAGAAAGCATACCCGTTGATTGAAAATCACTCGTCTGACCGCGCAAACTGGGATGCAGTCAGACAAGCCTGTGTCAAATCACAAAAACTATACTTCACCAGAACAAACGTTATTGCGATATAAGTAACGTAAACGGGCGTTTGTAGCAGAGCGCGCGCGCTTGTATGCACGGTTTGAGCAAACAAAGGAAGGCGCCAGCATCTGTCCTCTCTGAAAGTAGCGCTGATTTCGGAAGAATTCCCGCCGTTCACATTCGGCGGAGTCTCTTCACATTGCTATGACTTGGCCATTAGTCTATCAAAAAAACGTGTGAACACTACGGTTTTCTGCGGCAGGTCTGAGAAACCAACAAAAGAGAGGATAAATGAGTATTTGGAAATAGTTCGCTTGCCTTTTTGGAATTTCCCACCAAGGTTCATATGGTTTCAGGTTCAAAACTTCAAATATCTTTCCAAGAAGCTTGGAGACTACGACCTACTGCATGGTGTCAATCCTCAGGCATCGGCTCTTTGTGCCTATTTCGCGCGCGCGCGCGGAAAGCGATTCGTAACAACACTCCACGAAGTATTTGCTCGTGACATGAGCGTATTCATCAATTCACCCATTTCAGAATGGGCAATTGGTGATTTCGCACTGAACGTTCTAGAACACCCAATAAACGAGATGATGGTTAGAACTTGCATGAAAAAATCTGACCAAATAATAACGTGCGGGCGTACCACGGCTCTTGAGCTGAAGAGAATTTATCCTAGTGTGGATGACAGAAAGGTATCTATCATTCCCAATGGGATAAACCTCGATAAGATCGACCAAATCAAAACTGAAAATGATCGTAGAGCGACCGAGCTAACAATACTTTTTTTCGGTCGTCTTGTATGGAGAAAGGGAATACTACATTTAGTTAGGGCCATGGCAAACTTGGCATCTGAATTCCGAGACGTCAATCTGAAAATATTGGGAAGCGGCCCACTTAGACAAAAGATAAAGAAGCTAAGTTCTGATTTGCGCATGAACAATAGAATCCGAATGCTAGGCCATGTCCCATATGCTGATTTGATAAGAGAGATCAAAAACGCCGACATCGTTGCACTCCCAAGTCTTTATGAAGTAGGCCCTTTCATAGCTGCCTTGGAGTCCATGGCCTGCAAGAAGCCATTGGTAACTTTTAATTTTCCATTTTCACGGGAATTTGTCACGGACATGCAAAACGGTGTTCTTGCCAAGCCCGCCGATGTGAAAGATCTTTCTGATAGGATTGGTATTCTTCTGTCTAGTAGAAATCTGCAGCGCAAGCTTGGAGAGAATGCCCGCGAATATGTCGTGCAAAACCACAACTGGGATTTGTTGGTGAAAAAATACATACATCTTTACAGAAAGACGGCAGAACAAAGCCGCCTGGCATCATCAGGAGCAGATGAATAATGAATACCAGAGGTTCATCACTCCATTTACAGTTAGGGAAAAATGCGCCCTTACTAATCGGAATACTCGGCATCCTGGTTTGGCTGGTTGCTGTTCTAAATACTAATATCGAAGATGTTCCGTTGTCAACGACCTTCGGTTTAATGCAGTTAATGCCGTGGTATTTTTGGGCAGGAGTTATCCTGCTTGCTTTATCTGATGGGTTAGTTTTGAAATATGGAACGAGTAGACAAAGATTTTCACTTTTAGTAATGACTGCTCTTGTTTTTTTGGCGACACCGTGTTTCGTTGAACCCTTCGGTCGCCAACATGACGCGTATTGGCACGCGGCATTGGTGAAGGGAGTGTTGCAACGCGGGTTCGGAAGTTCCCAGTTGGCTGGACATAGTTATGTTGATAACTGGCCAACCTCTTACGTCTTGGACGCTATCATCCTGTTGATTACAGGTGGATCAGCGATAGGCCTCATAAGATGGTATCCTATTTTTGTTTCATTTACTTTGTTGCTGGGTTTTTACGTTTTTTCGAGAAAAATTCTGCGAAATGACCAGATTGTGTTTCTCGCTTGTATCTTCATGATCTTTGGGGAAACGTATTTGGAACTCCATCTTTCTCCAGCAGCTATTGGAACGGCTCTGGCACCTCTTTTCCTCTGGCTTTTTCTCTCAGAAAAGCCAGTGTTTTCTGTATTGTCGATAGTCTTGTTTTCTGTCATAGTTAGTATGCATCCAATTACACCCATCCTGCTAATTGCAACGGTGCTAATCTTGTTTCTAAGTACGAAAATATTCTATAGAAATAGAATAGGGCAAATGGAACGAATGACGCTTCACCCAATTCGTATAGTATTTCTTTGCGTTGTGTTTGCGGCTTGGCAAATCTACATTGGCACGTATGGAGTAAGTATCTTCGCAAACGTATTCAATGATTTTTATAAAACAATCTTTTCTGCGTCTCGCGTTCAAGGAACCTTCAGCGCCTTTCAGACGACCTTACCCTACAAACCTGAAGTCAGCTTCCTGAGAAGAGGCCTTTTCGTCTTCTATGGAGGGCTGGGATTGGCAGGATCCTATTATGCATATAGAAGGAAGTCAAATGTAATGATTCGTGGCTTAAGCTTATTCAGTTTAATTTGTGTCTTCATACTTTCAAGCTTCGCGATTTCGTATATTTATCAGTCAGTTACCTATTTTGCAAGACCAATTGACTATATGATTTTTTTCTCTTCAATGTCTGTGGCGCTTCTCTTGTTCAAGCCTTCTGGGAAACGCGTAATTGTCATCACTTCTCTAATATGTTTGCTCGCCTTTCCATGCATCATAGCTCCCTATGTTGAGGAAAGCCAATTGATGGTAAGAAAATCTGAGGTGGCTGTTATGGCATTCGCTCCTGCCTACATTCCTCGACAAACGCGTCTGTGCGCAGAGATCCCTTCTGACTTTCTCTTTTTTGACGATCAGTGGAACTATACGCTGGTGAACTACAATTCTTCCACTACCCCTTTTATGTATACCTTGTTCAATCTGCAAGAAGCTGACACGATAATCTTTGTTGCAAGTGCCTTGCCTAGGTATGTGAATTTGATGGGATTTGACATGGGAACCGAGGCTTACCAAAATGCAACGACATTTGTTACGACAACTCCAGGTTATAATAAGGTCTATGACAACGGACCGAATATAATCTATATTCATGAGCAAAATAAACCACTTAATTAATCCACCGATCCGAAGCGAAAGATATGAAAGTTCTCCATATCAACGATCGAGAAGTGCGTGGAGGAGCGGAATCTTTTGTTTGGCAACTTGCAAGCACACAGGCAAAGACAGGGGAAATAGAACCTTATGTGGCAACCTCTGAAGGGAATCGAGGTATACGGATATTTAGCATGTCTAGGATCGGAGGCGAATTTGGCGATAGACTTTGGTACGGATTATGGCGTATGACCCGTACTTCATTCGATCCATTGTCCTATGCCTCAACGAGGCGAATAATCAGAAACATTTCACCTTCCATATTACATTTTCACAATATCAAATTGCTGTCGCCTTCGGTGCTAAAAGCTGCACACGCCGAGAGGTTGCCAATTGTTTTTACTCTGCATGATTTCTATTGGCTGTGCCCAAAGCTTGACCTTCTCCTTCAAGGAGAACTCTGTCATGATACCACCTGGGAGGGGTGCATCACAAATTGTAGACTTGGCAGATTTGAGAATCTATTCAAGTTCATGGTTTCTCCAAGAATCAAAGAAGATATGCTAAGCAGACGTAACATGATCAAGAAAAATAATGTCATCATCGTAGCAACGACAGAAGTCATGCATCAAGCGCTTGTTGAACGTGGGTACGATCCAAATATGATAGTGTCGATTCATATGGGAGTCGATACGCAACTGTTCAGCCCAACTAGGGCTTCGAAAGAAAGATATGTCTTGTATGTCGGGAGACTCGCGACAGAGAAAGGTATTCAGGATTTCTTGACAATAGCTAAGATGTACAAGAAACGTTATAAGGAAAAACTGGAGTTTCGAGTGATTGGCGGGAACGTCAAGAACGACGATGTAAACTCAATAGCTTGGATGACCCAAAAAGAGCTTGTTGTGCACTACGCAAAAGCATTGGTTTTTCTATCTCGCGGAAGTAGAGGTCTAGCTCCTATGGAAGCAATGGCTTGCGGGACTCCAGTGATAGCTTATTCATTCCCATCGTGGGGCCCTGAGATTATTCGCAATGATTATGACGGGTTCTTAGTTAAGAATGGCGATGTCCATAGTGCCTTGAGAAAAATCGTATATCTGGCTGACAACCCCGATCTCGCTGAACAGATGGGGTATCGAGCAAGGAAAAAGATCGAACAGAGCTTTTCTTTTAGAAAAACGGTGGATGAATATTCCAGTCTATATAAGAAACTGGTTCATACGTGAGTTCTTGTTTCGTCATTCCGCCATCTAGCACGCGCTGAGATTATTAGAGATATAGCTGAATATTGAAAATCATGTAGATGTAATCAGTTGGCGCGCGCGCTACTCGAATTCCTGAAACTTGAGCCAGAAGACGTTCAACTCGTTTCTATCGACGAGTCCTTTTACTAAGGCGACATGCAAAGCAATGCCAAGGCGATATTCAAATGAACATAGTGCAGGCATATTCCCAGTTTGTTCCAAACTACGGAGGTATCGAAAGACATGTCTATTCTATATCTCGTGAATTGAAGTATCAAGGTCACACACTGAGCATATTTACTACTAACCTGGTGAATTTTCGCCCAGAGACTTTGCCCAAAACAGGCATGGTTGACGGCATCACAGTTTCCAGACAATTTGCCTTTACCATGGGTTCCATAACGATTTGCCCAATGGCATTCCTAGGACCCAAAACGTCTAGCAAAGATACTGTTTTGCACGTTCATTCATTGAATACGGACTCCCTCTTCGTTCCTTTGGTATTACAGGCAAGTGTGAGGAAATTGCCTATTGTTGTTACACCTCATTTTCATCCGCTTCGTCTGCAATTGGAAAGCTTGAAGTTCAAAGCGTACTTTGAACTCGTGGCTAAAAAGTTGCTGAAGAGAGTAGATGCAGTGGTTGCTTTAACGCCTACCGAGAAACAGTATTATGAGAATGAGGATATCGAACGTGTATATGAAATTCCAAATGGAGTTGACTTGTCGAATCATACCGTGTGTAAGGAAAAAATGGAAGCTTTTGACAAAGCGCATGATCCGGGCAAAACGAAAATCCTCTTTGTCGGACGCACAGTTGAGAATAAGAACCTCAAAGTGATCATAGAAAGCCTTCCGTTCATCACAAAAGATCGTAAGGAGATTCTTCTTTATATCGTAGGATCATATACGCAGCATGCAAGGCAATTGCAGGCTTTGGTCAGAAGACTTGGAGTTGCTAGAAATGTCAGATTCTTCTTCAACGTTTCTGAAAACGATCTGCCATACTACTACGAGGTGTCGGATCTGGTTGTTCTCCCCTCGAAATATGAAGCTTTTGGAATAGTCATACTCGAAGCGTGGGCGCATAAGAAACCCGTTGTGGTTTCAAACAGAGGAGGAATGAAGGATGTCGTTTCGCAAGGAGGCGGTGTAGTGATGAATACCTTTAAGCCGGAAAAATGGGCATCTACTCTCATCAGTATGCTAAGCGATGAAAGGCAGTTGAAGAGGCTGGGCGATAGAGGTCATGAATTGATTTTGGAAAAATATACTTGGAGCAAAGTAGCTCAGAAGTTGGTTGAGGTTTACGATCACATTCTGGATTAACGACTTTCGGAAAAGGATCTAGAAGACATCTTGGCTACATTCCTGCTTCAGCACTTCACCCCAATCCTTCAGGGTGCCTTCATCTGTCCAAAGAGCAGTATTTCCAGTTCCTCGGTCTCCATAAAATCCGGTCGAAATCCAAACGCCGTACGTGTGGAGGATTTCATACAAGTCCTGATACCAGATTAGGTGATTGGGATCTGACAAGTAAGTTCCTGCTTCTCCAATCACTAACGGCCTGTTGATGTTTCCGTATACAAACTCAGTTACATTCTTCACGTATTCCTCCATCATTTGCTTGTTCCACACAGTCGGCGGAGGCGTGGTTGACTGATATGGTGCGTTGGGATCATAACTTCTGCCATAAACAGCTGACCCGGGATAATAGATGTGCCACTCAACGGCAACATTTTCTCTTTCGATATTCATCAATTTGCCGAAGTCCCACCTGGGGTCAAGAATGCAGTAATTCATTGTTTCCATTACAATCAAGCGGTTGGGATCTATGGCTCTGATCGCATCCACCAAGCTTCGTATGAAAGGGTAAAACGTGGCCTTAGCATCAGATTCGCTTATGTCCCAGCTCACAGGTTCATTGCATGGAATCCCCCAAGCCAACACAGCTGTCGCATTCTTGTATCGGTTAACAACATGTGTCCAAGCGTCTATCACTTGCGCCTTATTATCCGCAGTAAAAGGGCCTCTTTCCATCCAAAAGTCATCCCAAGCCGTATAAGCCCCCGCTTCAGAGTTCGCGTAATATCCAGCAGGTATCCACCAGGCTGGCCATCCCCCGCCGTTAACAGCTGTAAAGTAATCGCCGAAATTTTCGACGTTGAAGTTAAGTAATATGTAAATGCCTCTCTTATTGCACTCCGAGACGAGCCAATCGAGTCCGTAAGGTTGAGAGAAAAATGAGTCATTATAAGTGTATGGACCTGGCGCGAATCTCCCCATCTCAATTCGCACCCTAATCAAATGGATTCCCAAGTTCTCACAAGTATCGAGGGAAGCTTCACTTGTGACTGCCCAAGATGAACCCCAACAACGAGTTTTCATGTTTGCCCAGATGCCCGTAAGATGAACCGGATGTCCAAATTGATCACAAATTTCGCTCCCATCCTGATGTAAACTCAAAACATTTGTATCTTCAACGATTCCATAGCCCTGTAGGGTTATCGACGTTGTCAAGGAGCCCTTGATTGGAACAAGCCCCAGACTGGATAGAATTATCACGATTACCATAAAGACGCTTGCAGAGGTGAAAGTGATTTTCTTACGTAACATTCTATGGTCTATGAAGACTTACTATAGAAACATACTTAAACTTTTTCACACAACAGAAGAACACAAATACACTACATCTCAAGCTCAGCTTAGATTTGCTGGATCCGACTGAACCCATATTTCAAGTATAAGCAAGCTTGTCACGTGTGCCATGTTTTCAGGTTTGACCGATCATCATCATGAATGACGGAGCAACACCCATGAAGAATAAATACGATTGTTTCATCATAGGAGACGTCATTCTTGATGTTTTTATTGGTAGCGAATCAAGTTTTACTTCTTTTGTACGCGGAGGCACCTGCTATTGTGATTCTGCAAAGATTGACTTTGGAGGCGCTGGTAACGTTGCAGCTGCATTGTCACTCCTAGGAGCCAAGACCTCTTTCCTTGGCAAAGGGGGAGATGATCTATGGGGCAGGCTGTACAAGAAAGATTTGGAAACTTTCGGTGTCAAAACCAGAATTATTCTCGATAGACGTGCTTCTACTGGGCTCGCCCTAATAGTTTCGGGCGCAAAAAAAGAGAGATCCTTTTGCGTCTTCAGAGGAGCAAACAACAGACTTACTGCCCAAGAAATAGACAGGTGGGCCAATTTAATCACAGGCTCCAAATGTCTGTATTTTTCAGGATATTCACTTGCTGAAAATCCTCAAAGAAGTGCGGTTCTACGAGCAGTCAAGCTAGCCAAGAAAAATGGTTTGAAAGTGATTTTTGACCCTGGTGCTCACAATTTGATAAAATCCAATCTTGAGCTATTTACTAACCTCTTAGAAATCTGTGATGTCTTCTGTCCTAACCTTGAGGAAGCAAAGGCTATAACCCAAACATGCAACATGGAAACAGCAATCCATGAATTGCAAGGGAAAGGCAAGCTTATAGCACTTAAGCGTGGAGCAAATGGTTGCATTCTGGTCGAAAACAAAAAACGCATTGGGATTCCAGCATTCAAGGTAACTTGCTTGGACACAACTGGTGCCGGAGACGCATTCGCAGCCGCATTAATATGCGGTCTGGTCAACGATATTCCACTCCAGTCTATTGGAAAACTCTGTAACTGGTTTGCTGCCCAAGTCACAACGAACATTGGAGCAAGAGCGTTTGCAGCGAAATCAGCAATCAGTGATTTCTTATCTCGACTGGAGTAGGGGTTTCATAGCACCAGCGTGCGATAGCGCGCGCGCTCTCGGCCTAGTCTCGCTCTCGGGCTCTGCAGTCTACGCTTCTTACGTTACAGCTTTCATAGGGTTGGGCCTCGTCTTCTGGGCGCGCGCTAGAATAGCGCACGTGAGTCGCAGCGACATTGGTTTGGAATTGGGCGTTCGCGCTGATTTAGCCGACTGCAGTGACTATTATATCGAAACTGAACGTTGTTATTCCTGTAATGTTTGATGCTATTGTCAATCGCAAAGTGACTTGTATCACTTGGTTTACTAATATTGTTTGGTTGTTGTAGGTCCAGCCTAAGGAAATGTATGTTGTCGCATTTGTTGGGTTCCAATTGGACGTTTGCAAGGTTAGTGTCACGTTTGCGTTGCCTTCGTTCTTGATGTAGACTGTCTTGTTTTGAATCGTTCCCGGTTCGGCTAATCCCCAGTCGATTGATGTGACTTTGCTGGTGCAGCCACTATCCCAATATATTCCAACGCCTATGCCCTTCACAATCCCTGTGCTGTGTAATGTGAAGACGTTTGTGGCTGCATACACTATGGTCATCGCTGCCAGAACTACGGTGAACGCCATGATACTTACTCGGGTTTTAGTAGTGCTCATTTGTCCGCTCACTTATCTTATGACTTAAGACTCTATATTCACGGTACAGGTCCAGACCAATAAAGCTTGTGGTACAAGCGTTCAACAGAAATACAGCGTCCAATCCCAAGATCGCACATGACTCAATCCTAGCAAGGGGGCCACAGGCTCAACTTCTGCACAAAGAAGCCCCAAGTGTTAACAACATTTACGCATCAAAGCACTCGCCAATCAGGGGTGGCACGCGCGCAAATCACGAATATTCAAGATGAAAACATGCGTGAACAACGTCCTGGCAAGGTTTTAGCACATATTTATACGGAGACACAGTGATGTTCAAAGCTAGTAAGAAAGGCCCAAGAGGAGTGTACATCGTGAGAATTACGGCTACCGGCTTTCTTGTCTCAACCATGATCGCCCTAGGAGCGATATCCCTGGCTTTCTCAGCCTATTCATCCTCATCTGTTCTGGCATTCATAGGCCTAAGCCTCACTTTCTGGGGAATACTGCTTCTGTACATAGCCCCAAAAAAACATGTACCACTGGAAATGCTCACAATAACCGCATCCTCAACACTCAGAAACATGGAAAAACTCCTTGCAGACATGAACCCACGCGAAAAAGGAATCTACCTGCCGCCAGAGTATATGCATGACCTCGAGTCAAGCATCGTTTTTGTTTCCTGCAACGAGCAGGCTTCACTTCCGAAAACAAGACAGGCAGACAAAGAAGAAATGCACATAAAAAACCCCCGAGGCATGTTTCTAACACCCCCAGGGCATGAACTGTCCAGATTTTTCGAGAAACGATTAGGAACATCCTTCTTGGCAGTGGACCTCGACTTTCTGCAGGAAAAACTGCCTGACTTGCTAGTTAACAACTTGGAAATAGCAGAAGGCGCAGAGATAAACGTAGACGACAGCATAGTCAAGGTTCAACTGGAAAACCCGATCTTTCAAGCGCTTTGCGAGGAAACAAGAAAACTGCCGAACACACACAAGGTTCTCGGCTGCCTATTATCGAGTGCAATAGCCTGCGCCTTGGCGAAAGCAACCCGAAAACCAGTGACGATAGAAGAAGAAACGCAAGACGGAGAAACAACAAGAATCCAATACCGCATGCTTGAGGAATGACAAATGCAGATCACACTCACGTTCCGGGACATAAGCGAGTGGCTAGCCGTCATGTCCATAATGCTGCTAATAGCCGCACAGCTTGCCTCTGCGTATAAAGGCACAGCAAGTATCCTGTTCAACAAGAAAAGACTCAGAACTGCTGCGCTGGCCATGGGAATACTGTTTCTGGCAACAGTTGCCATAGACATCTATGGAATCATAACATCAACCTAAGCCTTTCGAAGGCAATTCTGCGAACGCACCTGCTGGTGACAGCCGAGTCCGAGCCACCGTATTGATCAGTCATAGCGCACGCTATCGTCAGGCGAAAAGCGCACTTGACAGAGACATGCTCTTGCGTCAACGCAAGCTTCGTGATCACACAGAATAATAGAGAAAAACCATTCAGGGATGAAGACACTTGTCAGACGATGCAAGAAAAGACCTGTCTCAAGCGATAATCGAGATCATGAGAGAAAAGAAGCCAGAAACAGTCGCAAACCTCATCAGCTTGGCAAAAGAGCGCGGACACTCGGAGCAGGAAATACTCGAATCCATCATGAAACTTCAGAACACTCATAAAATCAGGCTCACTAAACAACCTGCCCTTGCCTCACCCGAACTGACCAGCCAACTGAAAACTGCGAGCGTACTTGCCCAGCCACTTTGGTTCTGGTTAACAGTCGCGGTAACGATCGTGACTGCGATTCTCGTCTTCACGGTTCCGGATGAGCTCTACCCATGGGTATACGCAAGATACGCCTTGGGAACCGTGTTCGTCTTATGGCTTCCAGGCTACGCTCTCATAAAGGCCCTCTTTCCAGAACCTCATGTTGAGGCATCCCAGAGGAGTCTCGACCCAACTGAGCGAATGGCGCTAAGCATAGGATTGAGCTTAGCCATCACGCCCATAATGGGACTACTCCTAAACTACACACCGTGGGGAATAAGACTAACACCCGTCACACTAAGCTTGGTAGCGTTCACACTCACATCCGCCA
This sequence comes from Candidatus Bathyarchaeota archaeon, assembly GCA_963705345.1. GTDB lineage: Archaea > Thermoproteota > Bathyarchaeia > Bathyarchaeales > Bathycorpusculaceae > DASPTR01. The sequence goes on along the minus strand of OY970072.1, from coordinate 1,768,507 downwards.
CAGTTGCAGTCGCAAAAGAACACAACACACGAACACTCGCCCACACAGACTAATCGACGTGCTGAAAGCTATTCTGCCAACAAAAACATTGGCGGCTCATCAGCACCCTAAGCCTAACTATGGGTACTGCTAGCGCGCCCCCTCAGAGCCCGCAGCCGAGTAGCCTTAATGTAAAGAACTACTCCAATACTCACTGTTCTTGTAGGGTTCGCTCGCTCGGGGGCGTGGGCTTGAACGGTCATCGAGCTTGGATGTGTATTTGTGTGGTTCACGTGGACAGAAACGTTTATTATGACTCGCTATTCACGATATTGTGTCGGAGTGTAACATGCAGAGACCGCAGGTAACGAGACTGTCACTCGTAGCTCTAGGTGTAGCAACGTCGCTGCTGCTGGGTATATTCGTTGCACCCCATACGATTCCAAATTCCGGGGCCGTCACGGCAGTCGGCGTCGATGTCTATTGGGATTCCAACTGCACTAACGCGGTCACGTCGATTGATTGGGGAACAATAGAGCCAGGCGGGACAAGAAACTACACGATCTACATAAAGACCAGCGATCCCCTGCCAGTGACCCTAAGCATCGACTACGGCAATTGGAACCCCGCAAACGCTTCAAGCTACATCATCCCAAGCTGGAACTGCACAAACTACAACCTCGACAGCGGCTCCGTCGCCACGGCTCTGTTGTCGCTAGCGGTGTCCCCATATGCTAGCGGAATCACGGACTTCGACTTCGACATAACGATAGCAGGAGTGGAGATCCAGCAACCGTCCACTTTGCAGATCTTGACTCCAAAGATCATGCAGGATCCGGCGCAGACGGTCTACTACGTTCGAACGGGCAACATCTACGATGACTCTGCCTTGGGCTTTGTTTATAGCAAGTCAGCGCACGTTCAAAACATCATTACACAGTGGAACTCAACATGCGTTAACCAAACTACAGGCGAGCCTCTGTTCTCGGGTAACATGGTCACGTTCGGTGGTAGGATAGCAAACAAGGTCACGAGGCACTATGAAGACAACAATCTAGCCAAGATCGGGTATGCCGAGAATGCAACGCACTTTATGTTCAGACGCACCGGAACAGGATCAACCGTATACGCAGTTGCGAAATCAACCTACAACCCTAACGCCAAAGATTACCTTGCAGTCGAAGCATTCAAGGATGGGGACAGGGCAGTTCTCATTCTCACAGGGATCTCTTCAGCAGTAGGGACTTATGCAAGTGGAATATGCTTTGCAGACTTGGTATGGCCTCACATTGCCAACTTCGGAGAGGCGTACTACATCTATTGCTGGGAGGACCTCAACGGCGATGGAGTACAAACATCAAACGAGATATCGCTGATAACCTCAGGAAACTAACATCAAGCGGAGCGCAAAAGCTCTCCTTTCTTGTGAAGATGAAGATTCAAACCGAATCTGCGCGCTCCCGCTGGCTCGCTCAAGTGCGAGCAAGAACATCCAGCATTTCTCATCCAGACCGTCAGATCATCACCTTCTGGAAAAGACAAATCTGTCCTGAGCTATTCTGTCCGCTGAGACGAGCGACGGCCCTCGACAGAGAGGTGAAACCATAAGCATCAAATGCAATGAAGGACCAGAGACACGATCAAACTCACTTTCAGAGTACATGCAACGAAGAAAAACGCGTATTCTACACAATGAACACAGAGACGCAATATCAATACACAACGACAAAAAAAGCACTGGGTCGATCGACATTCATGAGTTTATGGCAGTTCTGAACCTAACCAGCAGGGGGTTTTGCGTCCAAAAAAGATAGACCTTCGTCTGCAATAAGAAGCCGCAAATTCTGATTAAATTTGCAACCTTCTCCATGCTTGCGACTGTTACGGCTTGCGAGTAGGCTTTCTTGCTTCCGAATGGCAATTCAGTGGAAAATTGCTTCATAAAGCGAGGATGCCTGTTTTCTATGAAGATGTTCTTTATAGTCGTCAAGTCTTGGTCGTTTAGATTTTCAAGTCTGTTATGCAGGTAGTTTGTGCTTCCGAGCAGTTGAATGCCAAACCCAAGCTGCTGGAGTGTCTGGGCGATTTTTGCCGCTTCTTTCGGCGGAGCTTGCCTTGTCAAGTCTTTGGAGAAGAGAGCGTGAGGAATTCTTTTGACATTTCCAGCATTTGTTGGAACAGCTTATCATTTCCAAAGAAATATTTGTTTTTCCTTTTGAGTGCGTCGGAGCTGCACAATTCGAGCAAGCTGGCTCTGAGCTCAAGCCTTGATTTGACTCGATATTGAGCAACATAGCGATTGAACAAAGACTCTGACTTTAGAAAGAGAATCTTCTCAGCTTCTAGTGCCGGTCTGTAGTAGCAGCTGTCTAGATGCACAAGAGTTTCAAACTGCCTCAAATGGAACACTTCTTTGAGCATAGGGTAGCGCTCTTTGACGACGTAGGCTAATACGTGGGTCAGAAACTCCTGATCATCGGTCACGTGTCTTCTCATTTCTGTAAACATATTTCCATAGGTATAGCCATCTTGCTCTTTTCGCATTAGTTGCAAATCTTCAAGCAAGCGGATCCACTTGAGGTAGTTTTCTCTGAGTCCTTCCAATTCGTCAAACGAAATTATCGTTGTCTCCTCTTCAAGAAAATTGGACAAGATAGTTCTGATTGGATTGAGAAAGACTTGAGCGACGCCGGTATTTGCAAGCTGAAGCGCTGAGGTCTTGACTATGATGCTTTCAGCCCTTTCTTCCCATGTTTTGAGACGAGTTCTGAGAGTTCCTACAATATCGCTTCTCGGAGTAGAACGGTCTTTGACGATGGTCATGTCCTCGTTGACGCAGACTGTTCCCAAGTCTCTGATTGAAAGTGTTCGCACAAATCTCTCTTCAGGATTATCGTTCTTGATTAGTCTCGGATAGTCCGTCTTTAGCTTTACTTTCCACAACCTTTCTTTCTCGCTGAAAATGGGTTGGTCTATGGAGAGAAGGTTGCCGTAATGACTTAGAACATATTCTCTGGATTTCTTGGAAACTTGTTGAAGAACACTCATCTCTCCTCACCCTGTGCTTCGGTTGTCTCCGCATATTCGGGTATGATTCTTTGTAACTTTTCGCCTATTTTAACCTTTATAAGGACATTGTCCGTCTCTCCCCAACTAGATATGAACTTGCCCATTTCCATTTTCTTCTTTCCTTTTTGCGAATCGTTATAGTACACAGTCAATAGGGTCGTGTCTACACCTGTGACCACTATTGAGTGTGGGTATGGAATTTTCACCCAGGCGATCACTGGCTTTCCTTGCAGAATTTCCTTTTCTATTTCAGGGAAAGTGCAATTCATCTCAGCACTGAATTCGATAGAGGGGACCGCCTTCAGCAGTTTCGCGTTGATTTTCTCGACTTCTTCTAAGGACGTTCCTAGCTCGTCGGTCCCTATTACTTTACAGATTTCCTTAATATCAATGGGGGGAATGTAACTCTTGGGGTTTTGATTTCTAATAAAGTCCAAGACCATCTTCATGCAAACGGGGACACAAGAGAAGTCGTCTTCTTGATAAACCAGAGGAACGTCGAGGAATGATGGCAGCGTCATCTACAATCTCCGAAATCGGTAGTAAACGACTCGTTTAATCTGTACTTTCATTGAATCAATATCAGCTTTTTGGTAGACTCGCACCACCACTGAGCAGCCCCCTTACGCAAAGATATCTGTTTGCTGGGATGACTTCATCTTTTCTGCGAATGTCATCAGATTTCGTGGACCTTCTCTGTGACCAGGCTTATGCTTCTTGCATGCTCCAAGAAAGCTATTCGAAGGGTTTCACTTTCACTTTGCCCAAGCTTTAGGCATATCCTCTCAAGCATTTCTTTGTGTTGAGGGCTCAAAACAACTCTAGCGATGTAGTTTCTTGGCAACCCGTTGCCATCCCATTGTACAATTCAGCTTATGTCATGGAGCATATAATCTTATAGTTAGTCCTTCTTCGCCGCCTTCGAGTGGCGTCTAGCGGTGGTTTTCGAGTTTTCTTATTTGCAAGCACGGTTAACCTTCTGTTTGAGCGCCATTCTTCGCATGAAGCCTTATCCAAAGAAGATAGACCTTGGTCTGCAATAGGAAGCCGCAAACTTTGATTAAGTTTGCAAGTTTTTCGATACTTCCATAAGTTACCGCTTGTGTGTAGGCTTCTTTGTTTCCGAAGGGCAGTTCAGTGGAAAATTGCTTCATAAAACGAGGGTGCTTGTTCTTTATGAAGGCGTTCTTTATTCCGGTCAAGTCTTGGCCTCTTAGGTTTTGAAGTTTCCGATGCAAGTATGTTGTGCTTCCGAGCAGTTGAACGTCAAACTCAAGCTGGCTGAGTGCTTGAGCGATTCTTACAGCTTCTTTCGGCGGAGGCTGCTCTGCTATTTTCTTCATTCCGGCCTTTTCAGCGAAGGGATTGTATTTGGCCATGACGGCAGACATCTCAACGTATTCCGTGCCGGCAAGAAGCAAAGTCTCCTTGACAAGCTTGACTCCTAAACCAGTCGTTCTATATTTCGGGTGCACGACAACCCGGCTGATGACACATAGCTTCTCGTTCAATTCCTTCATGTCCATCCTTGGAACAACGAGCCTTCGCCCAAACGCGGCAGGTGGCGGATAACAGTACACGATGACCCCGCAGAGTTCGTGGCCACGCTTGAGACAGAAAATCTTTCTTGGTGCAGCTACTCTGTGACTGCGATAGTGAAAGGCAGCAAGCGCACGCCAATCTTCCATCGTGCCTTCAACAACATGCATCTCTTTGATGAGGCTACACTCTGAACTGGGCACGTTTGGATAATAGTTGACGGCGATCTCCTTCCCGAACCGTTTGTGAATGTGCACTGAAGGACTCAGGTCTCCAATGAGATCCGTGTGTGTTGTAGCTGCTAAGACTGCCCTCCCAGTTTGCCTGGCAAGCTTCTGAAGGTTAAAAGCCACAGTTTTAGCCGTATCACGGTCTAATGTGGCTGCAAACTCGTCCAAGACCCAAAACTGAGCATTGCTTTCAACCATCTTCGCGATTTTATAGCGATATCGCTGGCCGTCGCTAAGCTGTTCAAAATTGCGCAGAAAAAGGAAAGCGTCATTCAGGCCGACTTTACTCAAGAGCTCAAGAGCCTCGTCGACGTCCTTGCCGACAGTCTCGATCAGCGGCCTTCCAAGCTCAGGCCTAACATCTGCAACGTTGACTACTGTGAACCCAGCCCTAACAAGGTCGTCATCTAGGGCCCTCAGAAGAACGCTTTTCCCGCTCCCCGAATCACCCGTAATGTACACGATGTCTCGACAGCCAATTTTCAACTCGACATCATCATACAGAACGAATTTTTCCCATCTATCCAAGCCGAGACCGAAGCCTTCAGCAACCGAAACAACCCGACGTGAAGGTTCAGGTGCAGCAGTTTCGTAGGCAATGTTAATGATGAAGTTGCCAGTTCTCCTATCATAGGTGCGCCTTTCCCTCGTAATGCGGAAAAACTCACGCTTCCTCATAGTATCCACTGACCACCAAGAAAATGACAAAACTTAGGATTGCTGCCCGATGAAAATGCCTGAAACTGTTCCAATCAGCCCGGTTATCGCCGCGAAAACTTCACTGTTCCAGCGGCCTAGAAAAGCAATATGCGTGACCTCGATAGCAGCGAGACAGACAGTCATGCCCAAAGCAAACTTGATAGTGTAAACAAGCTTTTCATCAGGGTCCACGATTATTACTCGCTCTTTTCCCCGAGATCCCCTGTGCACCCTTTTTGTAAGTGCCTTTCTAACCCAATCAGCCATGGTGATTCCGCACTCCCTGCTGCCTCTTCTTCCGGGCCAGCGTTCTGCGCCCGCCCATCAGAAAGCTCTTAAGCATATCCTTAGCTTCATCAGCGGGTACGTGATTCTCCGCAAGGACCGTTACGTTTACACTCCACTGAAGCGGTATAGCGGTATAGTCGAGGTCAAAAAGGCCGTCAGCGTAGCGAAAATTGTTCTGTGCCAGAATTATGTGCTTCGCCTTCTCGCCTAAGACGCCCAGGTATACGCCCCAGCTTTCCACGGGCACGTCAATATCAATTCCGCTACTCAGGCTTTTGCCTATGCTCGCATCACACCATTCCACACGAACAAGATCGCCAAGGCTAAGCTTCTTTATTTCATCGATGACTTTACGTTTCAAATTTATTTCTCACCTTATGTCAATTTCTTGGTGCTCAACGAGAAATCTGAGTCCTTCGGATTCAATCCTGGATTTAGTATGTTAGCGAAATCTCTCAAAGACTTTCGCACTACTCTAATTCCATGGATGTGATCAAACCTGCTCTTGTCAACCAGCGGTATATTGCATGCGAAGCAAAAAGGTGTGCCGTTTAGTGTGTTGTGCCTGTCAAGACTACCACAGTTAGGGCATACGAGTTGACTGGTGCGGTTTTTGCTGTATATTTTCTCTTCTATCTCTTTTAAGTGTGGATCTCGAAGTACACATTGCAACTGTTCTGCTGCTTTGATTGCTTCAGCCTGACATTGCAATCTCGCTTTGCTGCCAATGAGCCTTGCCTTGTTCCTTTCAAACTGTGTCAGTTGCCTTTGGGCCGCTACTCTGAGCTCCTCTTTCAACTTTTCAGGGTCAGCCACTTCATCTGCCACCCGTCGGCGCATTAATGCTTGTTATCCATGTACCTGCGCTTGGGTCAAAATTGTCGAAAGCTACGGTGCCAGTTCCCGCGTCGCTGATATTTCCTTCGTCAAAGTTGTTGCCCCATATGCGGTTGTTGTCTTCCGTGTTTGTGTTCAGGCGTGCGCAGGCTGTCGTATTAGTAAATGTAGCGTTGCCATGAATGACGTTAAGGTTTGAATCTCCGTCAAGCCTTATGCCATATGTGCTGTTTCCCGTGGACGTGTTGCCTAAAATCATATTGCCATTCGAAGCCCACAGAAGTATTCCTGCACCCGTTGAACCTTTAACCATGTTGCTTGCTATGTGGTTGTAATTTGAGCCATCGCTGATGTCTATTCCGCTGGCACCATTGCTGAGAAGAGTGTTCCCAACTATCGAGCAATAAGTGCAAGTGTACGAGTGGAGTCCATAGCTTGTGTTTCCATCTACGTAGTTAGCTATAACCGCAAGGCCGCTCATATTGACCATATCTAGTCCGTACCGTGTGTTATGTGATAATGTGTTTGATACAATGAGAACATCTGCACCTGATGTTGACGCCCTTAAGCCGTCTTGGTTTGCCCGACAGTTGTTTGCTTCGACCGTTATGGTTTCGCCATTCAAAACATAAATCCCTTTCGCGACATTGCCATCACAGACGTTGTTACAGACAGTTACTTCCCTCAAAGTTCCGCCAGCATATCCAATCGTTATTCCGTTTGTATGGTTGCCGTTGCAGATGTTGGCCGAGACTGTCACCTTTGTGAGTGTGCCGGTGCTCCCGCCGATAAGGATGCCTTCAACGGTTTGGTTGTTCTCGCAGATGTTTAATGCGACTACGATGTTTGTCATTGTTGCGCCGCTTGAGTTGACGTGTATCTCTTGCTCATAGCTGTCGTGGCAGTAATTGTTGATGATTTGAACGTCGGATGCACCGTAGCCGACTTCTATTGAGTCTCCGTAGCCGTGATGAATGTGACAGCCTTCTATGATAGTTCGGCTTGCGGATATAGTCAGGATGCTCTGTTCTATTGTTTGGTTTGCTTTGTTTCCGTCGTATTCTCCGCCTCTTACTTCAATATCGGTCTGCGTGTTCTGTGCGAACAACATTGCGCTGTTTAGTGCGTTTTTAGCCGTTAGCTTGCCAATGAGACTGAAGGTCGTGTAGCTTGAGACGCTAAGAATAATGTTGACTGTGAAGTTACCCTTTGCTATGACTTTTTCCTTTGATGTTCGGGTAGCCGTGAGATTATCGAGTGCCCACTGGAGCATTGTTGTTTGTGCGCCGGAATTGACTTTCGTGCCCGTTGCATCATAAACATCAGCTGAAGTGCCATTTTGAACGACTAGGTATTTGTAATCATCAACGCTAATCTGATTCGCATGAAGGCCGTCAAGTTTGTCCGCATCTAATCCGCTCCCTGTGCCTTGCGGTGAAATATCGGCTGGCCTGTGCTTTAATGGGAGATTGAGAAGATGAATGCTTTCTGCTGACATTTTTAAGACCTCGTTATTGTTATTGCGCTTCCGCTGCTCCAAGCAAACGTGAGAGTGAAAAGTAAGTCGCTGTCTTGGTAATATTGGATAGTGTTGATTGTGCCGTCGCCGTTGTACGTGAAGGCAAGCTTATTTATTTTTTTGTCCTTCGGCGGACTTGTCAGATAGCTGGTTATGGCATTGTATATCGATTCGCCACCCCAAACACTCATTGAACGAGCACCTCCCCTGCACGCATGCTAGAACGCATGTTGTTTTGAGTTCCAATGTTTTCCGAGTTTTCAAAACGTTTTTTCAAATTCTTTCACCTAAATCGTTTCATGTATTCTTACGGTGAATTTTCTGATGTTCTTCGTGCCGACCGTTTCAAGGGTCACATCGACGCCGTCAACCTTCACGGTTGCTGATGCGAGATAACGGTCGCCATAATCAGATGAAAAAGAGAGCGCTGCTCCTGCGGAGGCTTGATTGCGAAGATACAACACAGCACCATTAGCATACACAACGTTGCTTTCAACACATTCTAAAGTCCAATTTCTCGCAAGTCCGTACACATTGCTCTTTATGCCAGCAACGCCATTATTCCAAGCATGCCACAGCGAAGCTAATGTTTGGAATCCTTCTGTGATTCGATTAACGATGAGCGTCGCTGTGCCAAGGGTCGTGCCTGTCATTCAAGCTCAACTCCGATGTAAGGCGTGAAATCAAAATTTTCAGGAATGCCCTGTCGGCCTCGTCTGACTTCATTGATGATTTCGACAAGTGCCTGTTGTGCGTCGGTGAGGGTTAAGGCTCTTCCGAGAAGGCTTCGGATCTGAATAAGCCTATCTGCAAGGTCTTGCTTGCGAAGATTGAACGTAGAAAGTTTCCCGCTGCCTGCTGGATTATCATAGGTGATGGTTAGGATGACTTCCCCGCTTGAAGACGTTACCAGCGTTATTTTTATGGTCATCTCACGTCCACCGCGATGTAGCTTATGCAAACGACATTTCCTGAAGGATTCACGACCCATTGAGCCGAAGCAACATCCACAACGTCTAACGTGTAAGTGTGAACGAGTATTCCCGTGCCAGAGACCACGCTGTAATAATCTGTTGCGTCACCAAAGCTCTTGAAACGCACCATGCCAATCTTTGAAGCTTTCGTAGCGTCTACGTACAGGGGCTCAAGATAAGCGTAGAACGTTGAACCCTGCGGAAAGTCAAGATCAACGACGCTGTAATCATAACTTACGGGTGAGATTATCCATGGGCAGAGAAAAGCAATCATGTAAGCCTCTGCTTGCTCGAAGCCTGCGCCACCTGTGTTCGCTTTTATTGTAATTTCCAAGTTCTGATTTGGCGAAACAAGAGCATAATAATAACCGTCTGAACCTTTGGCATAAGTTGGATTATCTGAAGTATCGCCATCAGCATCGTCGTTTGCTCTCGCTGTCCAGCTTATCTGTGTCCCGTTAAGAAAGAGCTTAGCATTAACCTTACCATACTCATCTGATTCTCCCGCATTCTTCATGTGTGTTGCACGTTTTCCCCCTACGGCGCCTCCGCTAATGTCTTTAGCTACTGCGAAGATGAAAAGCGAATATTGTTGAATTTGCCCTATCGGTGTTTGTCGTCCTGCTGGGATCGTTATTGTCTTATCTGTCAGCGTTGTGTCACTACCGGTAATCTGCATGCTACCGCTGTCCCATGGGCCGCTACCGAGTAGGTCGTTGAAGTTCAGCTGGCCAATGTAGATGTTTGTTACGTAGATTTTCCACCCTAAGCTGTAGGTGTAGAAAATTGAAATGTCGAAATTGATCGTGTGCGAGCCAGCAGCTAGGAGAATGTAAATATCAGGAGAAGCTATACTTAGCGCTGGAGGCGCGCTTTGTTGATTTCGTATGCCTCCTGTCGACCAGATGGGTATTGCGTCGACAGTTATTCTTCCGGCGCCCCTAACATCGCTTGTTACGGTACTGCCAGCGTCTGCAACAAATGTTCCCTTAATCATAACTATTAACTGCTTTGAAAGCGTGAATGTTACACTTTTCTTGGTTGTCCAGTCAGCTACTGAGGTTTGAGCATATTGCGTAGCATCATCTACAATCTTAAGCTCATCGGCGTAAAGCCTTTCCTGCTCTACTAGGAGAACCATCTTACGTGAACACTGCTCCTTGCCTTATCCTCTTTTGTGTCGCTGGAGCGCTTCCGCTCGTTGCTTCGACGATGACATTCTGTAACTGATCGTTCACCATTTTCGCTGCCAACTCGGCAGTCGCCCTATCCGCGCTACCTTGAATCTGTACGAGAGGAGCCGTGATTGTCACGGTTATGTTAGGCCTGCTCACCGTTGGAGGAACGATCATCGTACCCATGCCCACAGGCTCAGGAACTTTAGCATTCACGTCGAGGCCCACGTCTTTCATGTTCGCAATGAATCCTTGCACGTGCTCTTTCGCCTTATCCATGCTCGTGCCGACGACGTCAACCCAGTCGCCAAGGTCTTTCTGGCTGCTTTCAACAGCGGCTCCGATCGCATGGGCAAAACAGATGCTTGAAATGAAACTAGCGACCGCACTTCCAGCTGCACCCAACGCGCTCGCAGCAGAGCTAGCGAAACTCTGCAACGCTGAACTAGCAGAACTACATGCCCCGCTCACTGCGCCTACGATCGCCGAGCCGACATTGTTGCACCAACTTGAAACCGTGTTCCAAGCGGTCCCTAAGCCACTAGCCACGACTGTAACAAGGCTGTCGAACATCGATTTTGTGTTGCTCAAAGCTCCTTCGTTCGCTTTGGTGATTGCTGCTTGCTTGTCAGCCTCGCCCTTCTCAACGACAGCTTTACTCTTGCTCTGATAATCTTCCAGCGCAGCCTTCTTCGCTTCTTCAGCATTCTTCTGCGCTGTTAACCGTGCATTAGCAGCATCTTCCTCTATCTTCTTCAAGTCGTCTTGATGTTTCGTGCTAAGCGCCGTGGCTTTATCCTGAATTTCCTTAATTGTCTCATTCTTACTCTCTTCAACATTTTGCGCCATCTCTGCTTCTTTGGCAGCTATATCACCAAGCTTAGTGCTTCGCTCTTGGTTGATCGCGATAATGTCCGTTTTGGCAGTTTTCTCGGCCTCTAACTCTTTCAAGCGGTAACTGTCGTTCGCGTCGCTTCTTTGACTATTGTAAGTTCTCTGAAGGTCAGACAGTTGCTGCTGATAATCTTTGTCGCTCAGTACGCCGGCTTCATGGGCTGTCTTCAAAGCTTCTTTTTGCTCTAGCATGTTAAGCTCAAGGTCGTCAAGTTCTCCCTGACGTGCTGCTCTGATACGTGCGACTTCTGCGTTTGCGGCGTTTACTTGATCGTCGTAGAACTTGTTTGTCTCGCTCATTTGCTGGTTATAGGCTGATTGCATGGCGGAAAGTTGTTGATCGTAGTATGTTGAAACTTTGTTAATCAGCTTATCAAGTGCTGTCTCCGTCGTCGTATATTTCTGGTTCCAATAAGCGATAAACGCGGCATAGTCTTTATCATACTGCGTATTCGCAGCAGCAGTTTCGTCATCATAGTATTTCTTGATAGCAGTTAGTGTACTCTGGAGACTCCTATCGATCGCAGCTTCCTGAGCATCGTACGAAGCTTTAAGTTTTGCAGCTTGATCGTCCAAGCCTTTACTTACGACTGCAAGGTTATCAGCAGCTTGCTTTGCTAGCTCTGCTGTTGACTGATCATGCATTTGTTTTATTCTTTCCATGATGGCTACGGTAAATGAAGTTGTCTTACCATCCAACACATCGAACGAATGCGCGATATCTCCGCAAACGCCGCCTATTGCTCCGCCGAGCCAAGCAAAAGCACCGCCGATCGCGTTCACAGCCGAGCTAATGGCACTTATGACCGGGCCGAGAACTCCTCCGAGCCAATTCAAGGCTGTTCCAACTATATTAATCGCTGTAAGAAACACGCCTTGGAGAAAGTTACCTATCGGCACTAGCACGTTTTGCCAAAACCATGTTAGTGCAGCAATAATAGCATTCGCTGCTTCCGTAAGTGCCCCTCCGAGAACAGCAGCGATAGTGTTCAATCCGTCTCTGAGTGGAGCACAATTATTGTAAGCGTAAATCAGGCCTACTACCAAAGCGGCGATGCCTGCAATGACTAGAACTACTGGGTTCGCAGCAAGGAAATCAAGCGCACCGCTAATGGCATCGATCGCTCCAGACATTCCAGCAGAAGCTTGCACGAAACTCGTAAACATGCCTATGACTGACGGAATAACGGTTAATGCCGCTGAGACCATGCTCTTGTTCACGTTATCTTGTGCGAGTCCTGCCCTCTCCAAAGCGACAGCATGAGCATCTGTTGCGATCTTTAGTTTTTCTGCTGCAGCTTGCGCTTGCGTACTGTTAGGACCATACTGTGCTACGGCATCATTATAAGCAGTTTGAGCTTTCTCAAGAGATTCTGTGCTTCTCTCGACCATTAAGTTCGATCTGTCGAGCGCGACTTCTGAACGGTTAATGTTGTCAAAAGCGACGTAGAGGCCGAAGCCTGCTGAAGCCAAGTTATTAAACGCCATAGCTGTATCTTGCGTGCTTGCTGATGCGTCCTTAGTCGCCTGAACATTCTGCTCAACGCTGGCTGTAATCTGCCCCGTAGCTGACTCGACGTTAGACGCGACGCTGTTGATAATTGCGCTCGCTTCGTCGATCGCTGTTAAGCGAATTTCAACATCGCTGCTCACTGCTGCTTACTCCACCATTCTCGCCATTGAACTAAAAACTCAACCTGAAAGGGGGATAATTGCCCGATCGCATCTAGGCTCAAGTGATATTCGTGGGCAAGGAGGCCGATTCTTTGGGCTGTTGCGTCACTTCTGATCCACTCTGCAATTGCTTCTGAGTTTGTAAAAAACTCGGGTTGGAGATTAACGATAGTATTCTTGTTGCTTCCGTGAACTCAAAATGCTTCACGTCGTCAAGAGTCAAGTCTTTGTACGCCTTCTTCAGCATTCTATGCAGGATCACGATGCTCTTTTCTTCATTGGTTTCTGCTGCTCTGATTGCTGGCAAATCTTCAAAGACAAGGTTCCCGTATCTTATGATCTTGCCACTTTGCGTGTCTAGGACTTCGAATTATCACGCTTCTGCAAAGAAGTTCTTTCGGATCAAATGTTTCAGCTTTTTTATGCTCTCGCGCCTCATAATCTTCGAGAGCCTTCTTGAATTCTGCTGTTCTCTCCCATTCGCTCATGGCATATTACCTCACTAAGTCTGAGAGAGCCTAGTACGTGCCTATCACGAAGTCGTTTCCTATGCCGCTGATCTTTTCCGTCACTATGCCTTTCTGATCGGCCTTGAAGTCCATGACTTCTAGGATCACGTTCTTGATCGTGTATTTTACCTTGCCCGTTGATGTCCCCGCTGGACCGATCTCGAAATCAACTGGCGTGCCTGCGAGAATCTGCGTTGCATAGGTATTGTCAACCCACATTTTGTCAACGCTGATTTTGAAGTGCTTGTTTCCTGCGGCCAAGATCGCAGCTTTATCAGAGTTCAGAACGAAGTCTTCGATCTTGTCAACGTTGATGCTTCCTGTTACGCCCTGCGCATAGCCTATTACGGTTGTTCCCATCTTTATGACTGCGTTCCGGCCTATCACTGGAGTTGCGCTCATTTTACATTTTCACCTCTCTTTTTTTCTGTATCGCGGAAAGCTCGGCATGCGAGCCTTCTTTCGCGCTACTATGCGAGATTCATCAAGAAATTAGCGAGAACGATGTCGAGGAATTCTTTCTTATGTACCTCGAAATACTCAGCGCGAACAGCGCCTCTTAAGTCGAAATCCCATTGATTGTTCGTGAGCCTGAGAAAATCTTCAAAATTTAATTTCTCAAGTTCTTGCTGAACCCTATCTTTGTTGAGCAACATGGCGAAGCCGAGCCATTGACGATAATAACGGTCGTTCTCACCTAAGTAAATGATGATCTTCTTGGAAAGCTCAAGGAACTTGAGGAAATGCTTGTCTTTCAATCCCTTGAGAGTTTGGAATGGCACATCATCAAAGCGACCCGCGTAAACTTCAATCTTGTAAGTATGCTGCAACTTAGCGAATATGTCCTCAAGCATCTTCGTCTGCGGATAAGTTGCCTTCGCCTCTGGGACAAAACGGCATAAGATCCGGGTCGCAAGGTTAACGAATTTCTTTGTTAAGTGCATCCGCAATTCCCAGTGCATCTTAAGCCCCCCTAACGGAACGTGTCCGCGATTGCGTCCTGCACAGCATTCACAATTTCTTCTTGCATCTCTCTCCCATGCATCTCGACAGCACGCGTCATAAACAGGCGTGGAGCCATCCTGCTTGTGCCCCACTCCACATAAGCAGCGTAGCTTGCCCGGGCAACAACTTTCAGAATCCACTTGCCCCCCGGCTCAATAGCGATCGTGCTCCGCAGGTAACCTGTGCGCACGGGGACAAGCCTCGTTGCTTCTTCATAGATTGATTGTAAAGCCCGCTGCATGGCGCCCTCAATTCCGCTTACCAATGCGGTTGGGAAATGTTCCTTCAACCCCATGATGAGCTCCCTTGTATCAGATACCGCGATCTGTACAGGAACACTCAAAGGCCGTCAACTCTTAATATCAAAGCTCACAAGGGCAACCTGAATCACGATCCTTGCCAATTCACCGCTTTCAGTCTTGTACGCTTCACGCTGCACATGCACGTCTGGATACCCGGGCGTTGAAAGCTCAACTTTATGCATTATGCGGTAAACCTCATTTCTCATTGTCTCTCGCAAAGTGCACGCATCATCAACCGTGCCCGTGACTTTAACAAGAATGTCAACCATGACCTGCTCAGTTTTTTGCCACGCTTCCCTGCTAAGCGGAACAGCCTGCACAGGTCCTGACGGGCTATAACATGCGATGACAAAGTTTTTGCCGACTTTCGTCCAGTCCATAGCTTCGACTTTCGTATCAGCCCAATAGATGTCGCTTGCCGCTGGGCTCTGCAAGCTCCAGTTCTGCTGCAGCAGCTGGCATGTTGCTAATGCAGCAGTCACGGGGTTATCAAGCCTCCCCGATAAGTCGGCACGTCCTCTGCTGCCTGAGCATCCTGAACCTTAACGGGAGTTGAAAGGTTCACGATTTGACGTGCAAAGTCTTCTTTCAACCCATCTATCGTGCGCTGTATAGCTTCAGCGTAAGGTCCAGACCTTGCAACACGCAGATCTCCCAGGAAATAGTCAAACGCGCCTACCAAGGCTCCGCCTGAAGAAACCACTAGGATCCGCATGCATGCAAGGTCTAACGCTGCCATCCAAGCGCCTTGATACTTCGGGTCAGCAGCTGACAGGTCAGTGCCTAAGAGCGCGTTCACGTAGTTGTTCGCAAAGGCAACGTGCGCCGTAAGGCTTGACTCGGCAATGTTAAGGCCGTAGACACTGTAGACCTTGTTCACAGCATCATACGCCGCGTTTAGCTGCGCTGCCACATCAGCGTTTTCAATATATGTTATCATGTTGACTCGACCAAACTATCAATCAGTTTTTTAGCGTCACATCGCAGGCAGATCTGATAGTCACTAACACCGCATTTCTCGCAGATGATCTGGCTAAGCTTCTTCAACTCAGTCAAAACGCCGTCACGACTTCAACGTCGTATCCAGCGTCAATGAGCCTCTGAAGCTCAGCGCTAGTCAAAACCTGCCTCGCACCGTTCACCCTGGCAACTATGTAGTTGCCCTTCCCAAGGACCTTGCTCATGCGTATCTACCTACGTGCTGACGTCAACTTTCCGCCGGGAGCAACCCCCTAACTCCCGACCCGAAAGGAGACTGCTTGAGGAATGAAAGTGTGCTCTTACAATTGCGGGTTGATGTCTACGTCAAGACCAAAAAAAAGGGGGTCTAGTTGAGACTATTTGGTTGGTTCTGGTTTTGGTGTTGGTATCACTGTAGGTATGCCAGATATTTCTGTAACGGCTGCGGCTTGATTTGCTGTCACTCCCACGCCTGTCATGGCAACTATCGCGTTAATAGCGGTTGAACTTGTCTGTAGGAGACCCGTTTGCGAGCTTTTCGTAGTGTACATGCCTACTAGCTCGGCTATTACGAAAGCCAGAGTTGCTATTCCACCGAAGACGACGCCCATCTCAATCAGGAATGATGGATCGAATGTGGCGGTTGGCGTTGTCGTGTCAGCAAACACTGGACTCGCCAAGCATAGAGCTGCTGCTAGAACCAACACAGCTAGAAGAAACACTTTCTTCATTTTGGCCATTCACCTCCCTACATCGACTTGTTTCGCCTACCCCGCATGTGAGTAGGCTTTGAAACAACAAAGAAGAAAAAATGAAAACGAAAAAAAAGGGGAAACTCGCTGTATATGTTTCAGGTCTAACCGGTTGCTAGATTCGTAACTTTGAAGATGGCTTCTCCACACAAGACAACAGGCGCATACCTGGTCGTTAACGACACGTCAACACTGTCAAACTCTTTCTTCGGGTCAACGTCGCTCATCAATGGCCTCTTGATCACGAAGAATCCCATAGGAGCATATGCAGCGCTCAAGTTCTGGCCAGTGCTCAGAATGTACGCGGTGCCCGCTGAGACAACTGTGCTTATGTGCACTGCCATGCCATAGATAGTTCCAAGTATTCCTGATTGCATCACCGGCTCGCCGTATTCCATGTGAAGACTGAACTGGGGCAAGTACATTACGTCGCGGGCGTTGATAGGGTTGAGCAGTATGGTGTCAGGAATGAAACTATAGCTTTCAATCTTTAACTTCGCATTCAAGATATCCTTGGTGCCGAGGCCGCCGCTGATCGTGAACTCTGTGCCGGTTGCGCTTAGGCTTGTGCCCGATCCTGATGAACTGTTTGCCGCTGCGTTGCTGATGACGTTCATGCAGTCGAGATCAATAGTGTAGGCCATTCGCCGCGCTAAACGGCGAAGCTGCTGCTCAATCACAGGAATGTAGAGGTCTTCGATCTGCTCTCTCGTGATGCGTTCCCGGTGGCCCTTCTTGTACGGCGTGACAGTAACGTAGGTGAGTGGTGTGAAATCCATTGGAATCTCAACGCCTTCGCTTATCTCGCTGATCGCAGCGCTCCTTGAACCGCTTTCCTTTACGAAAGTCGCTGTTTTCCCGGCTACCAGCGGAAATTCCGGGAATAGCTTCTTGACGACGAGTGCCGGCATGGTTAATTCAATGATTTTCTTGTGCAACGCCGGATACGCAATTGCGCCTGAGTCAACCCAGGTTAAAGCATCCCTTTGAAAACTCATTTAAAACCACCTACAAAACCAGGACGTAAGCTGTGCCGCCGCTTGTGGCGCCAGCGTTCGCCCAGCCGATTCCGGCACGCGATTGATTAATTGCTGATGCTGTTCCAGCGCTTGTGTTACAGTCTACGGATGTTACCCCAGGGATTGTTTGAATTGTCCCTAGAGGTCCTGAGCCAACATAATCACCCGCGATTATTGTCCCGTAGGCTTTTGCTCGTGCTAGCCCTCGCCATAGTACTGAGACTGCTTTGCCATTAAGTGCGCTTGTCAGGCTGATTCCGCACTTTTTGAGGCTTGGGTTTGTGGTGGGCTTTTTAACTGTCCAATCAGCGGTTATTTCGACAACTTGGCCGATTGTAATGTCCTCGCCTGCAATTTCTGTCGTGATATAGCGATCAGAAACGTGCGGGGTTGTTCCTTCAAATACTGGTGCACTCATTCAAATCGCCTTACTTGAAGCCGACAAGTTTCCGGTGTGCCTTCAGAATGTCCTGGAACCAGTCAAAGTTGCCAAGGGCATCACGGTTGATCTCGTTAACTGCAACGATGCCTTTCCCAGCGACCTTCTGCGCTGTCGAATCTCCTTCGGGGGCCTTTTGAGTATTCTTTGCATCTTCCAGATTATCTGCTTCTTCGCCTTCCTCGCTCAGCTTCTTCGATAGTTCGCTGATCTTCTTGCTAAGGTTCTTCTTCGTTGCCTTCTTGGTAAGCTCTGACTCTAGTTCTGCAACCTTCTTGTTCAAAGCGTCAAGGTCCGCGTCTGAAGCTGAAGGTCTCTCTCTGATCTTCTTTTCCAGCTGAGTAAGCTGATTCATCAAGTCCTCATATTCGACCTGCTTAGGGGCCTGCTCGCCTGGTGACACGTTTACGACTGCTTGTGCCTGATGTGAAGAAACCTGATTGTCCTTTTCAGACAAAGGCTTCACCTCTTGTTGTTGTCCATTTTTGTTTTCAGGTTCTTGCGGCTCCTGAAGCCTAGAACCCACATCTTTGTCATTTTTAAATGACTGTGAATTTTCCACGGACTTTACGATTGCGTCCCATTGGGAATCGTTCATTGCCGCGGCGAAGCCCACTGGCTTAAACTCAGTGTTCTTGTACGCTGGGCTCGCAACGATGCTGAGCTCGCGGACCCTGGGCTTATGCACGATCTCCCAAGCACCAGGACACAAGTGCACAAGCATGCCCTCTTTCCGAGTGGACCGTTTGCACTTGCTGCATTCAACATCATCACTATCAACTTGGATGCTCACGTGCGTAACATAGCCACGCAGGACCTTCTCAATGAGTTTTTCCTCGCCTACCTCAGCGCGGAACCACACAGTATCGCCGAAACGTTTGGCTTCTGGGACTTTCCCGATGACCATCAACGCGCTTTCAGCGTGATCCACGCGAAGCTGAGCGCCAAGAAGCGATTGAACAACATAGTCCAGGTCTTCAGCCGGCACCTGCCACTTATTCGCGTTAACACTGGTGTCTATGGCCGTGCCTTCAATGTTGATTAGCTTTTCTTTTAGGGCGAATTGTGCATCGCTACCCTCTTGGGTTTTGAATGGAACAAAATACTGTAGCTGCAAACTCTCTTGCCTCTTAGAAAACTGGAACCTGCTTACCGTTAGCTCTGAAGTAGGCTTCTTGGTAGGCTCTAAAGCATTCAGTGTCAAGCATGCTTTTCTTGGAATCGGAATCGTAGCCGCCCATCTGCTTCTTAAGGTTTTCAGGCAGCTTGCGATAGTCAGGGTCTTTCGGGTAGTAGCTTACTCTAACTCCCTTTTTGAGTGCAGCACGTACGATACGTTCGGTAATGAATGCTCTTCCGTCTGGTCCGTAGGCTTTCCTGTTATCCATGTGGTTCCAGTAGGCTAGAGCTGCCCTGACATGCTCGTCGTCAATCGGATAATTGTAGCCGACAGGATCAGCAAACTGGTTCTCGCTGAGATGCGCATAGTCTGCCGGTTTAGTGTAGCTTGCGTTTGATCCTTTCTTGTACCCATATTTTTTCTCGCGGTTTTTAATTGCCTCTTCAAGCTTGTCGCGTTCTTCCTGCGACTTGCCCTGAGCCATGAAAAAGGCTAAGGCAACCTGTTCGTCAAACGACATTTCAAGACATCTCCATAACTATGATCTTGAATCTTATGGTCCTTCCAGTAAACGTCTATCTCATGTTTTACAGCTTCAATCGTCTTGCCTTGGCACCTTGTGCCACGATGTTCTGCAACCCAAATGCATTCAATTGGGTCATAGCGAAACTTGAAAGAACGATACTCCAGCTGCTCGTCTGGGTTGGGCATAATGGTTATCTCACGCTGCTGATTTCCACGTAAGCGTTGACAAACCGCCTTCGCCACTCATCCCAAGCCTTATAATCCAACAATGTTCGGATCTGGCCCTTCAGATGACTGTCAAGCCAGCAGCGTACACTTTCTGCATCCTTGAAAGCTTGCTTTTCGAACATGTAGTTCTGGATCTCCCACCGGTCAGAGCCCTTCACTTTCCCAAGCGTGATCTTGATGCCTTTGCCAAGCTCCTTGACACGTAACTTGTCAAACCTCGCTGGGTCCTGAACCCCGTAGCGCCAAACAGTCTTATCCTCTTCCAAGCCTGGCATAGAACATTCCTCTATAACAAAGCTCTAGCCCCGCTAATTCGCGAGCCACTCGCAGATCGTAAGCAAACGCTTCAGAACTGCACCCTTAACGTGCGCGAGCCTACGCTTATTATCAATCAGCAGCACATACGTCGTCTGATCGGCTGGTACGACGATTCGCATGTAACGGTTATAATGGTACTTTCTCGGGTCCATCTTCCCGTAGAAGAAGCGCCGAATCCTGCAGAATAGGCAGCTTAAGTGGGGCCTACGCATATCGTTAGTGTACCCGCAAAGGCTACTGCATGCCATTCTAGGCCACCACTTTGAAATTTTGGGCTTACTCATTCTGCTGTACCTCTTTCCAAACGTCCTCTTCTTTCACGATCACGCAGCGACAGCTAGGATGCACATTCGGTGCAAACACGTCCTCATCAACCCACTCTCCATATGGGAACATGCCACACAAGTCGTCAGGATCCTCAAGCTCGTACACATCGCCATCATACCGCAAGCATTTCGCGCACAAGCGTTTGTCGTCAACGATTATGAAGCGCCAAACTGAATACTTCACACGCGGATCTGCAACAGCCGAGCGAAACGCTTGAAACGCCTGGAAGACTCTGAACGTTCCAGCGTCTTCTTCTTGCTCAACGTCGTCGATGTCAGCTTGCCTCTGCAATAAGCCATCGCCTGCCCCTCTGCTTGACCACTGCGGCCGAGCCCCCACTAATCTCAACCGTTCCGTCGGTTCCGTTGCCTTCAGGGTAGTCTTCGGGAAAGCCTAGCCTCGGTCGGGCCTCTTTCGCGTAGATTATGCCCTTATCCACAAGGTCACAGTACATTTTGCCCTTGTCCTGTATTGTGGGCTCCCAGATGGGCCGCCACTTGACCTTCGGGATCTCGACGCCCTCGCCGAACTTGGCATTGAGAAGCTGTTTGAAGAGCACGGTTTCAAGCACGTCTGCGATTGCTTCCTGGAGCATGCGTAGCCTGGTAACGTATTCTTGCATCACAACCTCAGCCGTAGCCCTGTTTGTTCCTTCACTTTTGCCCATGAATATTTTGGGTACTCCTAGGGCGGCTTCGCGTTGAGTGTAGAGGTAGTCGAGCCAAAACTGTACGTTAACGTCCTTGGTCATGCTTTGGATCACGTCGACGCTGACGTCGCCTCGGACGAATACGTCTGTTGCGGCCTGGCGAGTGCTGAAAGCTTCCATCAGTGCTGTTAGCTGTGGGTCGCTGAACGGCCTTTCAGGCGTCCCAGCCTTGACCACGAGCATCGGCTTAGTGTAAGTGTGAATGATGATGGCCATGTCGTCTTCAAGTTGGTCAATTAACGCTTGAATTTTCAGCAGGGCCCTCAGCTGCGAAGTGCCATAGCTGAACTCGTACCACCAGCTCTTGGGCGACCAGCGAAGATGAATAATGTCCTGCGCTGTGAAGGCTACGGGGGGAAACGTTAGGAGTTGAATGTAGCCGAAAACGTTTCCGTAAGCATCACGGCGGACGCGCATGTGCACGGGATCTAATGGTTTGAGCCACCACTCTTCAGGTGGCATACCTTCCTCGCGGCAGATCTCCAAGTAAGCGTTGCCGAAGACAAGCATGTCGACGCCTGAGATCCGGAGAGTCTCTAAAGCGTTATGCTCGTCAAGCCAATCCGTCAGCCACTCTCTTACATCATCGTCTCCGCCTTCAAGCTCAAAACCGTTGCTGATTGCCAGGTTAATAGTCACGTCAAGAGCAGCTTTGATGTACGGCGTAAAAGTGTAAATATCCTTGTACTTAGGGAGGTCTTCTATGGGCGTTGCGCCCCAGAGCCGATCCCAATAGGCAGTGTAAGGTGGAGTGACAAACCCTGCGCCGCTGCCCTTAAGCATGTACCGGTTAACGTAGCCCCAGAGCATGTTATCAGCTTTCCAGCTGAAGGGCACTTCCTCCTCCATCTGCCGCTTGCTGATTTCTTGTGGAACGTGTCGCTGAGCAGCAAATCTGCCCGTAAACTGTCTTGCAGCCTGCAGGCTCTTTCGAATTCTCTCAGCGAGAAAACTCATTTTTAACACCTCTTAATGGGGAAGCATAACGGCCCCTGTTCCAGGAAGTGGAGTCATTTGGCAAGAGTAAACGGCCAGAGCTAGGGCCCACAGCATATCGTCGTGACTACGTTCCGGATGGCTGAACTGCAGATGGCCACTCTTCCCATATTCGTATCGTTGTTCGTTGATTTGTTCGCAGAGTTGCCGGTGATAGGGTATCGCCAACTGGTTGTTTTCTAGGGCTATTTTCAGCGTTGTGAGCAGGTCCTCTTTTGTTTTAACGGTTAGTGTCAAACCTTCAGCGCAACTCACGCCTTGATTGCGGATCTCTTCTAGAACTGGCTCTCCCAAGCCGGTCTGATCTACCAGTACTTGGCGAAATCCGAATTTTTGAGTTGCTCGAACGATGTGGCCTATTACTTGCGTATACGGTGTCTCAAGTTGAAACTGGTATAGGTAGACAAGCTTGAGGGCACTGGGTTCACGCTTCAAGATCGCGATTACGCTGTGGTCTTCTAGCTTGCCGAAGTCGACGCCCGCGTAGTAGTCTCCAGTTGAAGGCGATGCTTCAAGAGTTGCGTATGTCTCTAGGCCCAGTTTCTGGGCCAGCTCAACGGACCTGCGAATCAGGGCCTGTGGGAAATAGCTGTTTATGGCCTCAGCGAACTCTGCTTCGTATTCCATAAGGTAAGCTTCACGCGTCATATTCTGCCGCATTTCTTCAAGGAACTCGGGCTTGATCAAAGGGGATTCGCTTGATTTCACTTTGTACACGCTGTAGTTAGGATCCACGAATGCCCTGTAGAAAAAGTGGTCCTTGGCCCAAGGTGTGCTGAGGAATATAGCGTAGCCATTGGTTGCTGAAATCATGGGAAAGACGACTTGGACGATGATTCTCTCGGGCATGAAGCTTGTTTCGTCGCAGATCACCATTTGCGCGCTGTAGCCGCGAAGCAGGTTTTCGCTGCATGGTAAGGCGATTATGCGGCTACCATTGTCGAAGCAGATCAGGGTTCTGGTTGCTCTCAATATCCTGTTCCGCAACCTTACGGACTGGAAGACAAAATCGGTTATGCGGTCGAACATTATCATGCTTTGTCGCAGGCTTGGCGACGTTATCAGTACAGTCACATTTGGGTTTGTATTCGCAAAGTAAATGGCTTTCAAGGCTATCGTCGTTGTCTTTCCCGTCTGCCTGCCCATGCAGGCTACGATGCGCTTGCTCTTGTCCTCTAAGAGTCTGGCTTGGTAAGGAAAAGGCTTGATCCGGAGAAGTCGCTTGGCATAGTCGACAGCGTCTTTGACCTTGATGTCTTCTTGGTGCTCCAGCTGCCTTACTCGTTGAGCAACGTCGTCAAATGCTCTCTGCGTCCTTCGCTGCTTGTAACGCTGCCACAGAAGACTTAAGCTCTTCAATCTGTTTTTCAATGCTCTCCCACTTCTCATAGCCTGCCAGCAGTGGGCCGTAATCCTTGGCTGCTTGAAAAATAATGCGAAACCGCTCAAGCGTAAGCTTGTCAACTTCGACTAGGCTGCAGACCTGCTCGAAAGCCGTGCTGAACAGCTTGACAGCGTTTTCTATGCTCAAAACATCCTTTGCAGGCTGTACTGCCGCAACTGCGGTTTTAGGCTTCGATACGTAGCGATTCGGGCCCATCTGCTTCCTAATAGCCTCAAAAGTTCTGCCTGGAAGCCTGCAACTATCATAAACCTGTTGCGGGCTTAACCCTTGGGCAGCCATCTCCGTCAGAGCTTCAACTTCCGCATCCGTCCAACGCTTGCCTCTTGCCATGGCTGGTCACTTCTGAAAACTGCCCTCTCCACGCGAATCCAGCAGAACCTCACCGACCTCCACGTCCGGCACAACATCAACGTCAACGAGGCAGGTTAGCGACGCAAGAATGTCTGCGCGCGACAGCCTACAAACCGTCTCGCACCTGATCCTGTCTCGAAAACTGCTCGTCAATATCATTCTTCGTATCACTTTCCGCTGTCTTCTTTCTTTTCCCCTGATATGTGTCATGGCTCCCACTAGCACCACACAAAGGCGGCGAACGAATCACAACGTCTACCCTGAGAATACGCGGAATGAATTGAAGAGTCCTACAGAACCCTGAAGAGAACCACAGAAAGCTCACTGAACTATGGATAGTTCACTGAGTCGCTAACATAGTCGCTCATCGCGAAGGGTCCTCGTGAGGCCCTGAGGATAGGTCTAGTCTGGATAGTTGAACTATTGCGGAAAAAATGTGGTGAACTATACTACGACCCTAGGCAAACATAGAGAACACGCCCCCCACAACTAAGAGATCCAAGCACTGGGTCTGTAAACAGCTGGGATGGCTTCACATCATGTGACATAAACGGGAACAAGAAAGGGGTCTTTTCACCCGCTGACGACGTTTACATAAAAGGCGGGTGGTTCCCGCTACGCGTAGGAAAAGACGTTTCAATATACGTTATGCCGAACGGCCTCAAGATCAAAGACATCAAACCAGAAAACAAAATCGCAGGACCTGTAAGCCAAACAGTCAACGCCGATGGCCGGCTGCCAATAACGAAGATCTGGGATCATACCTTGGACAGATGGAAATATGACGTGTGGGTTGACGTGAACCAAAACGGAAAATTCACGGCGCGTTTCTTTTCCAACTCTAACGCTTTCTGTCAAATCTTACATTTTGAAGCAGTATCCGACTGAGGGTCAATTGTCCGACAGCTTTATAAATGTAGGAATGCTTGACAGATGTAAGGTGAGGAATGCGATGGTGACGGTGACCGTGACGGCGAAGGGGCAGATCACAATCCCGGCGGACTTGAGAAGAAAGCTGGAGATAGCTGAAGGAGAGCAGCTTATGATTGTTTGCGAGGGAGAAACACTCAAGATCATCCCGATTCCCAAACTTTCAAAGCTGGCAGGGGCAGATAAAGAGATCTTCAAAGAGAGGAAACCGTCAAAAGAAATAGAGAAAATCAGAAAAGAGTGGGACAAGGATTTTGAAAAGCGCGTCAAAGAAGCCTAGAATAATGCTAGACACAAAACCCCTAATCAAGCTCTTTGCCGAAGAGCAAGGCTGGGAAGCAGTCAGAGACATATTGTCACTAATTGAAACTGGCGAACTTGAAGCC
Organism: Candidatus Bathyarchaeota archaeon; assembly: GCA_963705345.1. Classification (GTDB taxonomy): domain Archaea; phylum Thermoproteota; class Bathyarchaeia; order Bathyarchaeales; family Bathycorpusculaceae; genus DASPTR01. The sequence goes on along the minus strand of OY970072.1, from coordinate 1,743,349 downwards.
AGTGTGAGCGTTGTTACACTGACCGAAGTGTACTACAAATACTTGCAAGAGGGAAGACAAGACCTGGCGCTAACGAGAACGGAACAAATAAGGCACGCGTCATACCTCAAGAAGTGTCTGATAGACGAAGAAACAGCTATCAAGGCAGGAGAATTCAAAGGAAAATACGGCATACCAATAGCAGATGCATTCATAGCCGCAACCGCCCACTCTGAAGGTGCAACCATCATAAGCGACGACCCAGACTTCAGGAAAATATCTGAGGTCAAGGTCTTGACAGAAACAGAATTTCGTCATGAATTGAAGGAATGAAAATGCAGTTTCCCCCAGGCTTCTGGGACATAAGTCTCTGGTTCGCAGTGACATCCATAACCTTACTCACAACATCAGAACTCATTTCACCCTACTATGGGCAGACAAACCGGTCTATCAACAAGAAGAGACTGAAGAACGTGTCCCCTGGAATCATAACGGCAACATAGAAGCCGCATGCTTGGGCTCATTTTAATCGAACGAGAGCGAGTCTATCGACAGCCTTTCTGCCGCGAGTCTTACAGCGACGACTCTCGACAGAGAGGTGCAGCCATAAACATCAAATGCAATGAAGGACCAGAGGCACGATCAAACTCACTTTCAGAGTACATGCAACGAAGAAAAACGCATATTCTACACAATGAACACAGAGACACAATATCAATACACAACGACAAAAAAAGAACGCCAGAAAACTTCGTTACTACGACTATCCTGGATACTCGTAGGTATTTTCAGCAATAGCTGTTCATTATAGTGAAGGTGGAAGCTGAGTTTAAAGGCGTTCTCAAATATCTTTGAAAAGACACATGTTTTTGTGCCTAGATTTATGAACGACAATATTATATTTTATGTATAGTTGGTAAGTGTGGCAGATGCAAACGATACAGAAAACGTAAGAGCCGGACTGACTAGAAACGAGAGTCTGCTGCGCGCGCGTACTGCTGATAACTGCCGAGTTTACCTCGCCATACTACGGGAAAACAAACGGCTTCATAAACCGAAAAAAACTGAAAACATAGCAGTCGCCTTCGCCACAATGTTCAAGATAACAGTGGCCACAAGAATAATCGGCATAATCTACTCCTAGTGTACTGCGAGCGCGTGCGACATTCGCCGCCACATGTAACGCATCATAGAGTGATAGACAACAAGTTTGCGCATTACTTCTTTCTGCCTTATGGAACCTTCCTATAGAAAACAACCTGCGAAATTCCTTACCCCTCAAGAGCGACAAAACTGTCGCACAAGGGCGTAACAACAATGAAGCCAGCAAAACGCGCATCATTCATCTTCCTAACACTCACCATACTAGTTCTATCCATCACTCTTCAACATGCCACCCGCGTCCAAGCTGATCGCGCGCGCTTAGAGAGTGGAGACTAAACCGCGTTGAACAAGGACCTTTCAGCAGAATATTTAACCCAAACGATAATGCAAATCATAGAAAAGCAGAAACCGCAAACATTCAGAGACCTCGTGTCCTTAGCAAGAGAAAAGGTTCCAGTCACCGAACAGAAAATACTCAAAGCCATTCAGAAGCTGCAAAACGATGGGAAAATAACCTTTTCTGAACAGCCGTTACGAACCTCCTCCCAAGCAGGATTTGGAATATACCTCGAAAAGAGCCAAGCACTCTGGTTCTGGCTGACACTTACCATAACAATCGCAACAGCAACAGTCACATTTACAGTCTCAGAAGACTCCTATCCCTGGATCTACTTAAGAAACGTACTAGGCGTCATATTCGTTCTCTGGTTACCAGGCTACACTTTCATAAAAGCCCTATTCCCACAGGAAGCACCAGTCACAACTGTCCAGAAAGGCCTTGATACCATAGAACGAGTGGCACTGAGCCTAGGCATGAGTCTTGCCCTTGTTCCCGTAACAGGCTTCCTCTTAAACTACACCCCATGGGGCATACGACTGACCTCTATAACACTAAGCCTTCTAACATTGACTCTGATCTGCACAATAGTTGGCGTAACAAGAGAACATCGAATCCACATGGCTAGAACGCGGCAGCAAGCCAAAACTGCGTAGGCTCCAAAAGAACTCTTCACGACCTCTGCCGGCACTCTCCGAAGCGACAAACCCATTGTCGAGAGCCAATCTGTTTGCCACGTCGAGGCGACAGCTACTCGATAACCAGCGTGAGCTTTGGCAAGGACCAGCGTGCGCGCGCTCATCAAAGGAACAGCTAAAGTGTACCGTTGCAGAAATCTTGGTATTCCACGTGGAACAATGTTTATCCACAGAAGATACTTAAACCAGCGCGCGACATGTCGCAAATTGACATGTGTTCTCGGCTATGTTCTTGCTGTTCATTTTCTAGGACCATCGTGTACTAATGCATAGCATTAAGCAGTTGCCGTCGCTTGTCTTAGTTGGGTGAAACTAATGATTAGGAAAATCCGTAAAGAGTTGGTTGCAGCCATAATCATGGCGTTTGCACTTTCGGCTTTGGCGGTTTACATGAATCAGCCGGCGCAGACAATCAACTTCTCGAATACGAGAGGTTCTGTAAGTCAAGCTGATATTTCGCTGGCGCTTCGGAGTCAGTCGGGACTCGGTTCTTCAAGTAACGTTCAGCAGACCGTCAGGGAAAACATTCGTGGAGAACTGAGAAAAGGCACGTTCGAAACCGTGGTTTCAGGTCTGAGGAACCTCACGTCCCTGTGGGGCGGCATAGTCCCATACTTGAGCATGGTCTACGAGAGCGAGTCTTGGAGCGGAACCATGACCTGCAGCGTTCCAACAGAGAATGTGGCTGACTTCACCTTCGGCGTGAGAAAACTCATAAACGACAACGGAAAAGTCACGTACATCACCGTAAGCGTCACAGAAACCATAGTGAACCAGACAGACCTTGCTGAAAACCAGTTTTCAGACATAAGCATAGGCCTAACCGAACCTGCTGGAGGCGGCTCACCTGTCCTAAGCCAAGTTGGACTCGTCGTTCCCTGGCTTGTCAACGGCTTGGTGCTGGTTGCGCAGGGACTAATCATAGGCGTGCCGCTCTGCTTCGTTTCCTTGGGAATCGTCATAATGGTTGACAGAGCCATAATTCCAACATGGAAAAAACAGTTCAAGAGCAAAGACGTGAGAAAGACCGCATTAAGCGCACATGGGAAAACGGGCGTTCAGAGCGGTGAGAACCAGGTAAAGGGTTAAATCTAGCATATAACTAAGTGCAGGTTGAGAAGGATGGCGGCCAAAAAAAGGGATATCTTTCTCCTTTCTCCCTTCTCTCCCTTTTTCCCTTCACGTTGCCGCCATTCTTCTCCTATGATAGCTTACAAACGGAAAACGGTTCCATAAAGTTTATGGAACAATCTTCTAGAACAAAGTTCTATGTCGCAAAACATCAAACCCGTGCCAGCCAAGCTCAAACCCAAAAACGTGCCATGCACGAACGGCTGTTTCTGTAAAGTGTTAGGTTCACCTGTTCTCCCGTAAATACAATCGGTTGAAAGGGTGCAGCTGACTCGTTTGTGGCAAGTCGTAAATGATTTATATGCTTAGCGTCTATGGATCTAACGGTGTTCAAATGGTTGAAGCTCTAATTCTCGTTCGTGTAGGTTCAGGTGAAGCAGCGAATTTCATGAAAACTGTCAAGGAGCATCTGTCTAAGATCAAGGGCGTCAAAGAAGTCTATGGTGTCTTCGGCCGTTACGACTTTGCTGCAAGAGTCGAGACAAAGACACTCGGAGACCTGGGCAACATCGTCACAGACGACATCAGGGGCATTAACGGAGTACTAACGACAGAGACCCTCGTGATTGGCTTCTAGAATACGTTCGTATACGCAGAGAAAAAATACTCAACCCTTATTTTTTTCAGATCCAGCACTCCAGCAAAACGCTTATAGACTTATCAGAAATGGTTAAGGTGGGAAACATTCATGGACGACGCCTTACGTGTCACTGATGCGGCAGCAGCAAAGGAAATTGCCATCGAAGCAGCCAAAGCAATGTGGCGATACACCATCCCAGGCTCTTTCTACAAGGTTGAATATGATGGGAAAGCACAGGCCTGGAACGTTGAAGCAGACTATTTTGAGCAGAAACTGAAATTCAAAATCGACGCTAAAACTGGCAACGTATCAGCCTTCAGAATCGAGAAGACCGTCGAGAAAAGATAGATGCTCATTAATGCATTCTTGTGTCAGCCCGTTTTTGAGCAGCATAGAAGCAAGAGACTTAGCATTCGCCGGTTCAACGCATCTTGGTGTCAACAAAAGTCATATTCTCACTTTGTACATGGACAGACTAGGCGTGGCTTTGACTATACACACAAACAAGCGTGTGCGCAATCGGGCAGCTGTGCTACTGCTTCTGCCATTTGTTTTCTTCATCTGGATGATCGGTTGGAGTCTCTTTTGCATAGGCTATCGGAGCATATCGCGAAGAAGTCGAAATGCTGATGAAAGCGAACCCCTATCGTCAAAAAAAGCTGATGTGCGGCGCGCTAAGCGTCATGCTGAATTGCGCTAGTGATAGCGTATTTTCTCCCAGAGGTTTTCCTCGAGTCCCTCGAGCCCGGAAGAGCCTGAACCTATTCTCTTTCGGATTTTTTCCATTTTTCTCCAGTTCCCCCGGGAAATCGGCTCTGTTGACACGTCAGCAACAAGTCTGCGAAAATACTGGAACATACGGGTTTTGCCTTCCATCGTGTCTGGAACCACGATCGTTGCAAGGACGAATTTTCTTATGAAGGTGCCGATTTCAAATATACATGTCAAGACGACGCTTTTTGCTTCTTTAAGCTCGAATCCGCCCACAACCTCAGATAGGCTGACTCTCGTATAGGGTCCGAGAACAGTTGCTCTCGCTATGTCTCTGAAAAACTGGGCATCATCACCGATGATCTTGTTGAAACTTGTTTTCCATTCGTCCAATTCTTTTTTGGACATTTCACGAACGTGCAGCTTCTGCTGCCGCGCGCCTTGACTGAGAAAGTCTTTGCCATACTCTTTCCTTAGGGTTTTAACTGACTTGTCGTCAAAGAAGAGAATGAATGGTTCGACCATTGTGCACCCACAAAATCATACTTAGCTAGGGTATATTGGCTTTTCCAGAAGCTACGGCACCTGTGCAGGTTCGAGAAAGGGGGATACTGCAAGAAAATCAGAAACAAGTGTGCGCCTCAAAACTGCCTCCAAATCCTGAAAAAAGAATGAATACCATTTTTACCAACTTCAACAGACTAGCGCGCTTTTGGAATCTAATATGTACTTAGCCAGACCTGCAAAGGTTAGGTAGCGATACTGAACAGGGTCGTTGAGATCTACCAAGAAGCTCTGGATGCTGCCTAAGTCTAGGTGCTGGAATTTTCTGAGCCTTCCAATGAGTTCCAAGTAGGAAGAATAGTCTTTCTCGTATGAAAGTATGACTGAGCCGTAGCGCGCGCGCTATCGCCGAGCCCTATCCCTCTTTCAGCCATGATGGTCTCAGGCGAATTCCCTTGCCTAGCACGCTCTATTCCCATCTTCGTTATCTCCTCATGATCCTTCGAGTCGACCTGTTTTGCATGCTTGACCAAATTTAGCGCGCGATCGGGCAAAAAAGGTTTGTAACGGTTTGTTGCACCGTTTTGTTACAGAAACATCGAAAAAACCGCATATTCTCATAATGTGCGCACTCGCATCCAAAGAGACTGTCACACATGCCTTTTTTGAAAACAGACTCGCATGTACAGTCATATTTTTGCTAGGGCTCTCTCATGGTCCACGACGATGTAGTTTCTTCCTTTTTGAATGACCTTGTGTCCTTCCTTTTCCAGAAGCCTCTTCTGGCTTTCTGCTCCACCTGGATATTTCTCGTTTATGACGCCACCAGTCTTCAGCGTGCGCCAATAGGGCGTAATCATTCTCTCACCTTCTTGCCTGCTCTCTTCAGCGGCGTTGGCTGCAACCCAAGCGAAAATGCCCGTGGTAATGGGGCAACCGATTGTGGCTTTATGTTTCCGCGCCAAGGCTGCGCGAATCTCGTTTATGGTGGTCAGCTTTCCTTCAGGCACGCTTTTCATTAGTTCGTCTACTTCTCTGGGCGCTGGAATGACGACTGTGCCTGATCCCCACCGTTTACTCATCTTACCAGTGATCTTCTCGACTTTCGGCAGGCCCTTATCATCTTTCAGCTTTTCCTTCCAGGTTTTCTCGGACATAGTGTTCCCGAAGAATGGTTCTGAGTATTCCTAATAAACCTTCAGAATAGCCTACCTTGCCTCTTGCTAGAAAAGAAACCAGCAAACAAAAACTGGTTAGGCGTTTCGACGTGGCTTCTTGTTGTTTACTGTTTTCTCTTCCAGTTCTTTTACGCGTGTTTCGATAAACTCTGCGACCTTGTTTTGGCTGTAATTGACCTCTTCTTCCTGCTTCTTCAGCTGTTCGTTTATGGTCTGCAGGACTTTCGTAAGGTCGAAGGGCTTGAGTATGTAGGCGTCTGCGCCTCTGTTCAGGGCGTCCATGGCGTTCTGCAGTGACGGGTAGCCTGTGATGATTATCTTGCGCATTCTGGGCGTTGTGTCCGCCATTTTTGTCAGCAGTGTTGTGCCTTCCATGTCTGGAAGCCTGATGTCTATCAAGGCCAGGTTGTAGGCGCGGGTTTTGGATTTTCTGATGGCTTCTCGTCCGTTCGCAGCCGTGTCAACCGCGTGGGCTTCCTCTTCAAGGATGGCTGCTAGTGTTTTCCGTATGCTTTCGTCGTCGTCGACGACAAGGACTCTGGTATGTTCACCCAAACTTTTTCACCTCCATTGACCTTCGGTTCTATCGGAACTGTTATCGTGAACTTGGTTCCGTTGCTAAGGTGGCTTTCAGCGCTGATCCTGCCGCCATGGGCTTCCACGAGTCTTCTGCAGATAGGCAAGCCGAAACCCATGCCCTTTGCTTTCGTCGTGAACAACGGAGACCAAAGCTTATCCAACGTCTCTTTCGACATTCCCACCCCTGTGTCTGAAAAGTCGAAAGCCACGCTGTTTCCCACAGTCTTGCTTTCTATCATCAAAGTTCCACCCTTAGGCATGGCGTCGAGAGCGTTTTTGATGATGTTGATGAAGACCCTGCGCATCTTCTCCTTGTCAACCCTCAACCTTGGTCTGCTCTTGAGCTTATCTGCAATTCTTATCTTCTTAGGAACTTGAACTGCCAACAATGCCTCCTGCACGATTGATTCTGGAGTGGTTTCCACCAGTTCTAGTCTTATCTCTCTTGAGTATTCCAGAAGATCGCCTATGATCTTGTCTGAATATTTTATGTTGTTCTCGATCAGTTTCAACATGTCCAGTACTTTCTTGTCATCTTTAGAACCTAGCTTCGATTTCAAGTAGTAGGCAGCGCCTGCGATACCTGTCAAGGGATTGCGCAGGTCATGCCCAACCATTCCGGCCAACTCGCCAATCGCAGCTAGCCTCTCTGACTTGACAAGTAGCCTCTGCGCCTGTTCAAGCTGCTTAGTGCGCTCCTCCACTTTTTCTTCCAAATTTCCAGCGTATTCTTTCAACTGCTCAAGCAGTTTACCGTTTTCAATGGCTACGGCCGCTTGACATAGAAACATTTCCAGAGGTGCCAGGCACTCTCTATTTGGCCGTTTGCCGTCCACGGGATCATCAACACTTACGATGCCTACGATGCGGCCGTCAGCCAGCTTGAGCGGGGCGTACAACAGGTCCTGCGGGTCCCAGTCAACCATGTCTTCAGCCTTAAGATGGCTCGGCACTGTGCCTTCGCTGAACCTTTTTCTGACCCATGGATCATTCCATGGGAGATAAAGGAACTCGCCGATTTTGAATCTCTCGTATTCCGGCCCGAAACGTTCCAGCCAAACCCGGCCAGGCTGCCTGTTTGTCCACAAATATTCTCTTTCATCCTTAGTTAGGCCTGCTGTCACTATGTCCTCAGGCTTAGCTATTTCCAAATTTTCGTCTCTCACAGACAATACGACTCTTCGCCATCCAAAGCCTCTAATCGCGTCCAAAATTGCTTGAAGGCGTTCGTGCAGGTCTATGGTCCGAATCATCTGTGCAGAACTTTTCATAAGCCATGCCTGCTGGCGACTGCGTTTCTCTATGTCATTTCTTCTCGTTATGTTACCTATGGCGGTTGCGGCATGCGAAGCCAAAATCTGAAGCAGCACTATGTCCTTCTCGTCGAAAGCGTTGAGCCTCTTGCTTTCCACGTTCAGAACTCCTAGAGCTTTGTCTTCTGCTAGGATTGGAACGGCAAGTTCTGATTTGATGCCCGGGCATCCTGCGACGTAATCCTTGTCTTTGCTGGCGTCGGGGACAAGAACGGGTTTACGCGTGATTATTGCTTTTTTCACGATGCCTTTTCCTGCTCCGGTCAAGAGAAGTGCACGCTTAAGGAGGGGCTTGGGATACCCGTGTTGGCACACAAGTTCAAGTCTGTTTTTGTTTACGAGTTCGAACGTTGAATGTCTGATGTCTAATGCTCGCTCCATCACGTCTAACGTCAGCTTGTAGACCTTCTGAAGGCTATGGGCAGAGTTGAGTTTCGCGCCGTAATAATTCAGCGTGGAAAGTCTTTCCTCCAGCTTTTTCTTGTCAGTGACGTCACGAAAGCTCCAGACCCTTCCAACACTTTTTCCTCCTATTTTCTGAGGCTTGGAATAACGTTCGAAGATTCGGCCGTCTTTGAATTCCAAGGTATCATGGCTTTCTGCATTCGATTGAGCATGCAGTTTCCTTACCTTTGCCAGAAAATCCTTTGGTCTCCTCAGCTGATCTAAGACATAGGCCAGCGCTTCGTCGTCACTTCTTGACGCGAGGATAGGTTCGGGGATGCGCCACATATCCGCAAACCTACGGCTAAAACTGACCATCCTATTTTCCCTATCAACGACAAGAATGCCGTCTGCCGTTGATTCAATTGTGGCGTGCAGAAGCGAAAGAGATCTTTGAAGTTCCTGTTCAGTCTTCTTGCGTTCCGTGATGTCTTTCAGAATGCATTGGACGCCGATTATTTCTTGTTCCTTTTTGATAGGGTTGCTGCTGAATTCTACCTGCAACATGCCTTTTGAGCTTTCGAGTACAAGTTCCCCGCGTGACGGCTGTCCTTTGGCCAGCTTTGGAAGGTCGCGCCGAACACGTGACCAGTACTTCTTTGGAAGAAGCTGCAGAAGGTGTTTTCCAATGATGTCTTCGGTTTTGAATCCGTACTCAGGGAACTTTCTGTTGCAGTCTGTAACATTTCCTTTCAGGTCAAATATCAAAATCCCATACGGAGAATTTTCAAAAAGGTTCCTGTACTTTGACTCTGACTCCAAAAGTGCCTCCTCAGCTTCTCTGTGTTGTTCTCTCCGCTTTGCAGGTTCAATCGTAGAAAATGTATTGTCTGTTGACTTCCTGCATTCGTTCCCGAATTTATCTTCAGTCTTTCCTTCTAAAAAGGAGGCAGTCAGATTTCTTTCGCTATTTCTTCGCATTCAATCAGTTCCTCCACTGTTTTGATGGTGTTTTTCTCTTGGAAAACGCGTTTGGCCTCGGCTAAGTATGCTGTGAATCCGAATCCTTCAGATTCGTTCCAGTTGAAGGCTTCGCCGATCTTTCCATAGAGTTTCTTCATGATCAGGATCTCGACGAAGTTGGCTCCCACTCCAAAAATGTTCTCGATGGCCTGCGTGAAAGCCATTATCCTGCTGGGTATCTCTTCTTTCTTGATGTTGAAGCTTCTGTCTAGATGGAAGTAGATCGCCTGCTTTGGGGATTCGCCTAGGGCGGATAGTCCCTCGTCTATGGCCTCAAGCAGAAGCTTCTCGAAATCTCTTCCAGACAATGACAAATCTCTCACGTGAGCCAGATCATAGGTTAAGAAGGTTTTCGCATGAATTCAGATAAATCAGTTATGAACCACTGATCAAGATTAAGAGTCCTTATAGGTGATTACACGCTGAGTTCGCTTTTTCTCCCCGCGACTCCTTTGAACAAAGACTATATAGCGCTTGCTAAGATTGCCAAATACAGTGTAAACCATTGTTGCATGGACACCGCCTTGGCAAACATCGCAGTGTCAGAATGTTTCGTTAGTCTACATATGTAAGTTTTCTTAATATGGGTTTATCTGCGACAAAAAGCAGTATGGAAGCTGGGAGAAGGCTTCGGAAACGGTTGTAACATGCCAAAGGAGGTGAGGGTGTTGGAGTTTTCAATAAATTCAAAACAGGCGATTGCTGCCATCTGGACACTTATCGCTGTCACATTATCTCTAGTAGTCGTGCTTGCTCTAGGTTATCCATCAAGCTATGGTTCATGGCAGTTGTCAATAGGCCTGTTCTTTGCCCTTCTGCTTGTCATGGTTCTTCCAGCATACTTGCTCATCGCCCTGTGGCAAATACTCTCCAAAGACTGATGCTCTAGCTGAAACACTTGCCAGAACTAGCTTGTCTATTTGAGAGTTTTGAAGCCCTCAGGTTTCTTTCTAACAGCTTTCCACTCAATTCCATGAGCATGTAAGGCGGCTTGACTACAACAGCATACGTGCCCAGATGACTGAGAGACGCGCCGACGGTTGAGCTAAAGACCTAGGCTCATTGACCTTGGACGTGGGTCAGTTGAGAAAAATCTAGGTTCAAGCTGAGTTTCGCTTGCAAAGCAACAAAATGGGTTTGAGAAAAAATTTTGGGGTTTTTTAGTCTTCGCCTTCAGATTCGCCTGGTGTTTTTCCTGGTCCTCCAGGTCCTTCTTTCGGCTTCGTAGATGCTATTATGTCGTCAATGCGGAGTATCATTGTTGCAGATTCAGCGGCTGACTTGATGGCCTGCTCCTTCACGATTGTTGGTTCAAGCACGCCTTTTTCTCGCATGTTTTCAACTTTTCCCGTGAAGACGTTCAAGCCGCGGTATTGACCTTCTTGCTTGTCGTGTGCGGCTCTGAGTTCTACGATTATGTCAAGTGGGTCAAGTCCCGCGTTTTCGGCTAGTGTTTTCGGTATTGTCTCCATTGCGTCGGCGAATGCCTCTACGGCGAGTTGTTCTCTTCCGCCTACTTTGGTGGCGTAGTTTCGCAGTCCTTTGGCTATTTCGACTTCGATTGCTCCGCCGCCTGCGACTATCTTGTTGTTTTCCATGATGTCTGAAACTACTGACAGCGCGTCTGTCATTGCTCTTTCTGCTTCGTCGACCATCCTTTCAAGTCCGGCTCGGATGAGTATTGCCACTGAGCGTGGGTCTTTGCATTTCTCCACGAAGATCATCTTGTCGTCGCCCATTTTGCGTTCTTCAACAAGGCCTGCTGCTCCTAGGTCTTGTGGTTTCAAGTCACCTAGGTGTGTGACTATTCTTCCGCCTGTTGCCCGTGCTAGCTTCTCCATGTCTGACTCTTTCACTCTTCTTGCCACTAGCATTCCCTCTTTGGCTAGAAAATGCTGTGCCATGTCGTCTATGCCTTTTTGGCAGAAAACCACGTTTGCGCCTGACTTCTTGATCTTTTCAACCATGTCCTGCAGCATCTTGTTTTCCTGGTCTAGGAACGCTTTCATCTGGAGTGGGTCGTGGATTCTTATTTCGGCACTCATCTCTGTTTTTTCAATTTCCAGCGCGGAGTCCAGAAGGGCTATTTTTGCCTTTTCTACCTTGCGGGGCATTCCTGGGTGGACAACTTCTTTGTCTATTATTAGGCCGGTGATGAGTTGGGACTCGAAAAGGCTTTTTCCAGTTTTCTTTATCAATTGGATATTGTCGATGTCGGCTATTGTTTTGTCTCCGCGTTTTTCCACTATCTGTTTGACAGCGTCTATTGCAATGTCTGCTAGGTGTTCTTTCGCCTGACCTACAGCCTTGCTTCCCATAGACGTGATTGCGACTTTCTTGTGGGTTGCGCGATCATCCCTTTCCACTGGTATTGCATTGTCGTCTATGATTTCCATTGCCTTTTGTACTGCCTTGCGGTAGCCGCTGATCAGTGTTGTGGGGTGAATGTTCTGGTCCAAGAGTTCCTCTGCTTTTTTCAGCAGCTCGCCTGCTAGGACTACGGCTGTGGTTGTTCCGTCTCCTACCATGGTGTCCTGCGTTTTGGCAATTTCCACCATCATTTTCGCGGCTGGATGCTCCACCTCTATTTCGTCCAGTATTGCCGCTCCATCGTTGGTTATGGTTATGTCTCCTAAGCTGTCCACGAGCATCTTGTCCATGCCGCGCGGTCCCAAAGTGGTTCTTAAAACTTCGCCGATGATACGTGCAGCAGTTATGTTGTTTCTCTGAGCTTCCTTTCCTCTGTTTCTCGACGTTCCTTCCTTAAGGATCAGGACGGGTTGTCCCGTCGAAGTTGTTGTTAAAACAGCCATACAAATCCTCCATTCAATATATACATGTTATTAATCGGAATAAGCAAAAATGCCCAGAAATATAAACTTTTAGGCAAACACGATCAAATCACATGCTTTCATGCGTAACAGTTTAAATTGCGCCATGCGGTTCCCCCTGTTGTGGGCTAGAGCCTTGAAGGTTTCAGTGCGGTTCTTCACAACCCTGAGAGAGATAACGGGCAAGAGAGAAGAAGACATGATATTCGAAAATGCTGGAAACACGACTATCAACAGTGTTCTTAACAGGCTGGCGAAGCGATATGGCAAGGACTTTGTCGAATACGTCTATGACAACAAGACTGGCCAAGTCAAGAGTTTCCTCCAGTTCCTGGTGAACGGCAGAAGCACTCGAACATCTGACGGGTTGAACACTAAGCTTGCAGACGGCGACGTGTTGGCGATGATACCGCCCGTCGGCGGCGGCTAGGCAATGGTGCTTGGCTGCCCTTTTGTTGAATCATGCCTGTTGAGAGGTTCTCGATAAGCTTTTCTTGTAGTTGCAACAGTTTCAACGCTGTGTGTTGCATGAGCTACCTGGGAGAGTTTCTGTATCTTTCTAGGAGTGACGTCGGGGAGCTACACATACCGATGAAAGAGGTTATCAAGGTTGTCGAAGGAGCTTTCCAGCAGAGGGCAGAAGGCAATGCTGAAGTGCCACCGAAGCCTGGGATTCACCCTCGAAAAGATTCCTTCATCCATGCTATGCCTGCTTATCTGCCGAAGATGAGATCCGCAGGTATGAAGTGGGTGAGTGGCTTCCCAGAGAACCCCAAACGTGGTCTTCCCTACATTTCTGGCCTCCTAATATTGAACGATCCTGACACTGGGTTTCCCGTATGCGTGATGGATTGCACTTGGGTCACGGCGAAGCGAACAGGTGCCGCAACCGCCGTGGCAGCCAAACACTTGGCAGGGGACAAGCCTCACACGCTGGGAATTCTTGGATGTGGCGCGCAGGGTAGGAGCAACCTTGAAGCTTTGGCGGTTGTGTGCACGAGTTTGGAAGAGGTTAGAGCCTATGATATCAGCAGGGAAAACATGGAGAAATACGTTGAGGAGATGGCGGCTGAGCACGGGTTAGGAATCGTTCCTGCCGATTCGCCTAGAGGAGCAGTTGAAGAATGTGACATAGTGGTTACTTCAGGTCCGATATTGAAGCATCCTCAGCCGGTCATCGAGGCTTCATGGTTTAAGGCAGGCGGGTTCGCTTGTCCATTGGATTTCGATTCGTACTGGAAACCGGAAGCCATTCGTTCTGTGGATAAGTTCTGCACCGATGACCGAGATCAGCTGGCCTACTACAGGACGCAGGGCTATTTTTCCAGCATACCAGAAGTGCATGCAGAGCTCAGCGAGATCGTCAGCGGCAAGAAGCCTGGCCGAGAGAAGCCTGAAGAACGCATTATGTCGATGCATCTGGGCTCAGCTATAGGGGACATAGCAACTGCAAAGCTTGTCTATGACAGGGCAAAGAAAGCGGGAAAGGGAACGAAACTTCCATTATGAATAGACGCGCGCTGGTTGCGAGGGCGTGTTCTCTATGTTTGTCTAGGTCGTAGTATAGTTTGAAGTCACTTCTCCGCAATAGTCACAACTATACGTACGCAGTCTATCCTGAAGGGCCTTACGAGTACCTTCCGCAATGAGCGATTATGCTGACCGCTCAGTGACTCTCCCATAGTGCTCTCTAGGGTTCTGTAGAACACTTCAATTCATTACGTGCATTATCACGGTAGACGTTGCAAGTTTCGCCGCCTTCGAGTGGTGCTAATGGGAGCCATGACGCATAGAAGATGCATAGAAAGGAAAAAGAGGAAACTGGCGCGGAGAATGATGTTGTCCAGCAGTTTTCGAGGCAGAGCTAGATACGAGACGGCTTGCAGATCGTCGGGGGCAGATGTTCTTGCATCGCTAACAGGGCTTGTTAACGCTGATGCTACGCCAGACTTGGAGGCGTGTGGGGTTCTGATGGATTCTCGTGGAGAGGGCAGTTTTCAGAAGTGACCAGCCATGGCAAGAGGCAAGCGTTGGACGGATGCGGAAGTTGAAGTTCTGATGGAAATGGCTGGACAGGGTTAAGCCCCCAGCAGATATTTGACAGTTGCAGGCTTCCGAACAGGTCTTTTGATGCTATTAAGAAGCAGATGTGGATAAGTCGCTCCATGTCCCTGTCGAAGCCCAGAACAGTAGTTGCCGCGGTACAGCCTGCAAAGGATGTTTTGAGCATCGAAAACGCTGTTAAGCTGTTCAGCACGGCTTTCGAGCAGGTCTGCAGCCTAGTCGAGGTTGACAAGCTTGCGCTTGAGCGGTTTCGCATTATTTTTCAGGCCGCAAAGGAGTACGGTCCGCTGCTGGCGGGCTATGAGAAGTGGGAGAACATTGAGAAGCAGATTGAAGAGCTTAAGTCTTCTGTGGAAGCGTTACAGGCATCGAGGAGCGCAAAGAATACTCCGGCATTGCCGAACGCTTAAGGCAGCTGGGACGCGGAGAAGACATCGAAGTTGAAGTGGCTGTCGACTATGCCCAGCGGCTTCTCAGGATCATGCCTCTTCCCTTTCAAGGGCGCGCTACGTGCATCAAGTTGTCAAGATCAAAATAGCAAGTGCTCTATCTCTGCGTTTTGTTGGTGCAAAGGTGCTTTTTCGCGTATTCTTCTTGGAGTTTTTGTGACATCTTGCCATCTTCGACTATGAATGCTCCATAATAGCCGCAATTTCTGCACTCCCAAATGGACCACAGTTGCGCCAGACCGCGAGCCCAATAGATGTCGGGCGAACCGCATTTTGGGCAGAACTTCACTCCACGTGGCTTACCTCTGGTTTTGATTTCTCTTGCATCTTCCATTCAGGATCAGACTCGCGCGCGGAAGCACTGAGAGAATATTCCCGCAATGACGATAAAAACTTGACTGGTGATCCCTAGCTCAAGCTGAAAGCGTTCTCTTAAGGAGAGCCGACTCGCAAGAATCAGCATAGGCGCGTTAGACAGGTTCACGGAGCAAATCAATCTGCTTTCAGACTCGAAAAGCATTTTGGGGTTTTTCATACTCTACTCAGTTGCCCTGTTCCCATCGCGCGCGCTTCGGTAAACGCTCTCCAAGTGAACCGAGGGGCCCCAGTAACGGAGCCAAAACACGTATTAGAGCAAGCATGCAATCAACTCTAAGTCTGAATGAGGAAGGTAGCCCAGCTGTTGCAGTCTGAGATCATCGAGGGTGAAGGTCATGGAGACGAGACGCACGCCAAAGAAAGATGCGGAGGAAACATCAAGCCGCTCGCAATCAGCAAACCTAGAAGAAACTTTGGGCCTACCCATAGAAGACGTTCTTGCAAGGTTAAGCACTTCTCAGTTAGGCCTAACTTCTGAAGAGGCGAGAAGCCGCCTTAAAACGTATGGCTATAATCAGCTTCCGCAGAGAAAGAGACGAACGCGTACCGTCGAGTTCCTTTACCACCTCAGAAACCCCTTGGTGTTCATATTGCTTTTTGCGGGTTTGATCTCCGGTCTCATCCACCCAGGAGTAGACACAATCATCATATTTTCAATAGTGCTCCTGAGCGTAGTTCTAGACGTCTACCAAGAGTCAAAAGCTGAAAAATCCGCTGAGATGCTGAAGAAGAGGGTAGTCACCACCGCAACGGTTCTCAGAGATGGCGCAAGGAAAGAAGTGCAGCTTTCCGAGGTCGTTCCAGGCGACATAATCTATTTTTCCGCTGGTGATATCGTGCCAGCCGACTCGAGAGTGATTAGCCTGAAGGACCTGTACGTAGACCAGTCAGGATTGACGGGCGAATCATTTCCAGTGGAGAAAACGACCACAGCAACAATCGCGGCCAAGAGTACGACGATCACTGAAGCGAGCAACTGCGTCTTCTTGGGAACCTCCGTCGTAAGCGGGACGGCGACTGCGGTTGCAGTGAGAACCGGAGGGTCAACCGAGTACGGAAAGATTGCAAAACAGCTTGTTGGAAGAGCGCCTGAAACAGAGTTTGAAAGGGGGCTCAGAAGATTCGGTTTTCTGATCATGCAAGTCGCCTTGGTTCTGGTGATCTTTGTGTTTTTCATAAACGCCTTCCTCAAACCAGTGGTTTCTCACCTGCAGTCCGACATTGTGGAATCTCTTCTTTTCGCCGTGGCCTTAGCAGTCGGGCTGACGCCCGAGCTTTTGCCCATGATAGTCTCCGTGAACCTTTCAAAAGGGGCTCTTGAAATGTCGAAGAAAGATGTCATAGTGAAGCGTTTGGCTTCCATTCAGAACTTCGGGAACATGGATGTCTTATGCACCGACAAGACAGGCACGTTGACGGAGAACGTGATCACGCTCGTTCTACACGTGGACATGGAAGGGAAAGACAATGAAAAAGTGTTGTTGTATGCCTTCCTGAACAGTTATTATGAAACCGGACTGAAGAGCCCGCTTGACGATGCTGTGCTTAAGTACAAGCAAATGGACGCGAAGGGCTTCGATAAAGTGGATGAAGTGCCGTTTGATTTCATAAGAAGACGCGTCTCTGTCGTCGTCGAGCACGAAAAAGGCCGATTGATGATTTGCAAGGGGGCCCTTGAAGAAATTGCCAGCGTGTGTTCGCGCTTTGAACTTGAAAACAAGATAATCGACCTGACAAGCGAGCAACAAAAGAAGATGCAGGACAACTATCACAGATTGAGCTCCCAGGGCTTCAGAGTTCTCGGAGTCTCGTATAGAAGGACTGAAGGAAAGCCGGCTTACTCCGTAAAGGACGAGAGGGACATGATTTTCTTGGGCTTCATAGCGTTTATGGACCCACCTAAGGAAAGCTCCAAAGAATCGCTGCAGCTCTTGAAGAAGGCTGGAATAGAACTGAAGATTATTACCGGCGACAATGAGTTGGTCACCAGGAAGGTTTGTGAGCAACTTGGCTTCGAGGTCAAAGGGGTCGTTCTCGGAAGCGGCGTTGCTCAGCTTCAAGATAATGCTCTTGCAAGAATTGTGGAGAAGGCCAATGTGTTTGCAAGGGTCAGCCCAGCCCAAAAAGACAGAATCATGAGCGCGTTGAAAAGAAACGGGCATGTCGTTGGCTTCCTCGGAGACGGCATCAACGACGCAACATCCATGCACACGGCAGATGTCGGCATATCCGTTGAGAATGCAGTTGATGTTGCGAAGGAGTCTGCAGACATAATACTACTGCGCAAAGACTTGACAGTACTGAGTGCAGGGGCTCTGGAAGGCAGGAAGACGTTTGGGAACACAATGAAGTATATTCTCATGGGTATCAGCTCGAATTTCGGAAATATGTTCAGCGCTGCGGGAGCATCTGTGTTCTTGCCGTTTCTTCCAATGCTTCCAACACAGATACTCCTTAATAACATCTTGTACGACGTGTCCGAGGTCACCATCCCAACGGACAACGTTGACCAGGAATACATCCAAAAACCGAAGAGACTGGACGCGAGATACATTAGAAACTTCATGATTTTCTTCGGACCGATAAGCTCTATCTTCGACTTTTTAACATTCTTTATCATGCTCCAAGTATTCAGCGGCTACACTAACGTGTCCCTGTTCCAGACGGCATGGTTTATCGAGTCTTTATGCACACAGACACTAGTCATATTCGCGATAAGGACAAGAAAATCACCATTCTACAGGAGCAAACCGAGCAAGCCTTTGTTCCTTACAAGTCTACTAATCGTCGGCACAGCGGTATTCCTTCCCTTCACGCCTTTGGGCGGCTTTTTCGGATTTGTCGCGCCTCCAATCAAGTTCTTTGCGTTCCTAGTAGGATTCGTCGGAGCTTACCTACTGTTAGTGGAGGTTCTGAAAAGACTGTTCTACAAGCGATACGCTCACCGTTTAGAGCAATATGCATGACTTGCGCGCGCACTTGCTCAAAAATGATGTTGCGTTAATTGTAATTCTTGGAATATCCGAAAAACCAGAAAAGAAACAGTTTGTAACAGGTATTTTGTAACAAAAGTCCATCAAAAACCGATGTTTCTCACTTAGCGCGCGCTCTGCTTCTGCAAGAACTTTCAGATAGAGGTGGAAGGACTGAACTGCTCAAGACTTGACGGTTACAATCAGTTGCAAAAATTTTTTCTGACGACGCTTTTGTTACAATCTGAGAGTCAGAAGAGACTTTCTGTGATGTTGAAAGAATGTTGAATTGTTACAAATGTCTTTGCGCGCGCTGTACACTAGCTTTAAGAGAACCGAGAGGCAAAACTATTTTGAGGATCTAGTCTTGGCTGCGACGGATGCAGAACGCGTGAAGAAACCCAAACTCCCAAACAAACGCTTGCTTCGGAGAAACAGAAAGAGAGCAAGATAGTGAGCGCGCGCGTTTTGGAATGACCAGTAATGAGAGTTGAGCGTGCGAGGTGTGAAATGGTCGAACTGAAAAGAGCGCTTAAGTCCTAGGTGACTATTTCTGCTCCTGCGTCCATAGGTCCTAATGTCGTGATTTTGATTCTTAAATGGTCTCCGGGCTTTGCGTTACCAACGAAAACTAAGAAACCCTTGATTCTGGCTATGCCTTCCCCTTGAGGGCTTGTTTCGGTTATATCCACTTCGTATTCTTTTCCAGTCTCAACTGGGGAGTTCTCAACGCCTCTGCCACGTTTGCTCTTGGCATTTCTCGGGCTTCTTTTTGACGGACTCATTGACATCTTCCTTTTTCTGCATTTGTGATGATATGATTATCGCCCCTCAGTGGCTTAAGTGTTCCGCATTTTACTGCTCGCGCTAACCCAATTGAAAGTGCAATAATCTATCTAAAGTCCATATTCAGGAACGGCCCCCAATCTTCTTTCGTTTGCAATTGAGACGAAAATTCAAAACCCACCTACCTCCAACAGAAGACATACGCCGAGGAGAAGAGAAACGCCTAAACAGTCACAGCAAAACAGAAAAAAGGGAAAGACGCGGGAGATATCTCCACGCGATCTTGGGTTCAAATCCCAGCGGCTCCGCCTCTACACGATGTACGATTAACTGATTAGGATCCCAAGTGGGCCAGCAGTCTTAAATGAGAATTTTGCCCGTCAAAGAGTTGCGGTAATAATTTGGGCTCTTCAGCATCTTCGTGAAGCGAAAGTGGAGCTTGTGGCTGCAAGAAAAATGCCTTACATGGCGCTAAGTCCGGTTTTAGATGCTGTTAGGAAAGCATGGAACGCCTTCTACTACAGCCTAAGCAAGCCTACATTCTCGTTTTCTCACCATTATCCTTGACATAATCTCCCTTCGAGAGATACCGCCTTTTTGGCTGCAAGTAGGGAAGAATTCAAGCGCGCACGGAGAGAAAAATAGGGAAAGTTACGTGTATAACCATTCTCCCAATCAATAATGACTCAACAATTTAGTAATAGAGTTACTTCTTTTTCTCTGCGGGTTTCTTTTCCTCTTTTTTCTCTTCTTTCTTCTTTCGCTTCAAGGGCACGTCAATCACCCCCCGCTTATTCCTTTGATGCTTTCTTAAAAGGCCTTGGTTAGGCGCGCGCGCACGCAAGTTACTGTGCTAGACACCATTTTCCTTTATGAAATTGACGAATCTTTCCAGTTCCTTGCCATAAATTTCATTTTTGGAGTCGGTCATCATAAAATGCTCGACGCCCAACGGCGCTAATCGTTTCTTAATCTTGCTAACCCAGTTATGAGTATGATGAAATCCTACAACACAATGCTTCATATTTGGTTTTGCTTTGACTATCCTTTCAAACCTTTTGGCAAGATCTTCAACGCTGGTAAAGACTCCCATACTTTTCACCTCAACAGATATTAGATCGTTGATCACAAAATCCGCTCTAATTCTGCCTACCAGCGTCTGTTCGTAATCAATCCTGTAACCCAGCTGGTTCTGAATGTATGAGCCTAGTACCTTAGAATAAATATCGCCTTTCACACTGCTCATACCTTTACCGTCGTATTTCAAACCATTCTCATCATAGAGAGCTCTTAGCGAGTTCTGTGCTTGACGAAGAATGTCTTCCGTCTTCTGAAGTAAACTGTTCAAGTCATTATCGTATGAGCGCATTTGCCTTGCCCCAAAGCTCCACAGTCTTCACGCGTGCTTCGTGTTGTTGTCAATTCACCCTTTTCAGTTTTGTGCTTGCTCTTTCAGTTTGAGCGCATTTGATGAAGCTAACAGCGCGCGCTAAGGACTTCGCCCATTTTTTTTGACTACGCTTTTTGTTACAAACTGAAACTTGAGACCTCTTAGAGCAATGTTGAAAAGAACATCAATTGTTACAAATGATTTAGCGCGCATCTTTGGATTATTTTCTCATTTGTCTGAACGAGCGCGCGCGTGTCTCTTAAAGTCTTTCTAAGTCGAGATCTATTGTCATGCACCCACAGGGAATCTCGTTGATACAGCTCTTTGAAATCAACTTTAATCTCCCAGCACACATCTCGCGTCCACACACGCTGTCTCAGGCTTCTTCAAAGAAGACTACCGCGCGTTGGGTTGGTTGGTTGGGGTAAAGTTTTATCCCAAACCCAAACCCACTTCTACTCTCTCATGCTTCTACTTTCCTACATTGGCGCGCGCGCTCGGCCAAAACTGAATTTCAGAACTCAAGCGCCTGCTGATGTTAGCTTTCTGCATGAGCTCGCATCCGATACAGACTTTGCAGAACCTGCTATGGCAAGAAATAAATATGGGGTGGTTGGCAGAGATGGGTTCGGGTGGGCACGTGTTACGAAGGGGATTTGCGTTGTTTGCCTTGTTGGTTCTGAGTTTTGGATTGCCTGTCAGCGTTGCAGCGAGTATTGTGGCAACTAATGTTCCAGACAATGCGACTGCGGTAGGCAATGCGCGTAGGCTGGTTCGGGATTCTGAAGGATACCTGTATGCTGCATACTCTGCTGGTGTTTTAGATTCAGGGGTTCATGTGGCAAGAAGCGCAGATGATGGCGAAACTTGGCAGAGCGTTTGGGCTGAGCTGGATCCAATGGGCGGATCTCCTGCTCTGGCCATAGATAGTCATGATAATCTACATTGTGTCTGGGTTTCATCAGACGCAAAGATTTACTATAAGAAGTACGATCATGTGGCTCGATCGTGGGATAGCTCGCCAACTGACCTCACCGCTGGTCTGGGAGGAGGCTGGGCTAACAGGTTGCCGGCGATTGCGGTGGACAGCGGCGATAACGTTCATGTTGTGTGGGAACACTATGTGCCGCCTTGCATCACTCACCATATATATTACGCCAAACTCCTGCCAAATTCAGGTTGGATTTTGCCAGCGGTGGACATAGATGATGATTCCATGGAATTCTTTGTACCTTCTATTGCAGTGGACAGCAACAATCATCTATACGTTGTTTATGAGGGTGGATGGTCAGGGGTCGGAAACACGATTTGCCTATGCACGTACACTACGTCATGGGTTCAAACCACAGTTTCTAACACTGGTAGCCAACCATGCGTTGCGGTGGACGCCTATGATCATCTTCACTTGGTCTACGTAGACAGCGACCGTGTTAACTACCGTCGATTCAGCGGAGGCCTCTGGAGTACTCCTACAATTTTGGACGATGAACTGCACGTTTGCCATTGGCCCTCAATAGCCATATCAACCGAAGCTGTCTACGTCATGTGGCACAATAACGTTTTGGAACACAACATCTGGCAACATCATAGTCTGGACTTAGGGTCCACATGGCCTGCTGGAAACCGACTGCTGTTGGCCAATGGGCTTTATCCATCGTTGCGGTGGAGCTATTATGACAATCCTAACGTGTTCGGCGACATGAAAATCATGGTGGAATGGATCTACACGGCACCTGTGTCATCATATGATGTCAAGTACGACAAGCTTGCTGAAGAAGCAATAACCGTCGGCGGAAGAATAGAACCCGCAAATCCGACTTCACTATTAGCACCATTCCTGATTACATCGCTAATAGTAATAGCTGTCTCCATAATGGCGATCGGGAGAAGAAAACAGCCCCACTAACACTCTTTGCCTCTCTTGCTGCAAAGGAGCACACATGTCTGTTCCGAAATTCGTCTATGCAATAGCCAGCACTTTTGGCTTTCCTGTTTCTATGACAACGACACGTTTTAAGATGTGAGAAGCGTCGTCTGGAAAGCGAAATCAAGTCTATCGCACTCGATGAAAAGGAATTGGAAACAGACGAGCACGCAGTCCTAGAAGCTGACAGGATGAATCACACGTTGGCCTCCCCCCCTCTTTCTCGGCCGGCATGATCAGTCCCCGCACTAATCTATCTGGGTGCTCGAGTGTAGTACTCGAGGGTCGTCTTGTAGAAGGGGTCCACGCCTACGTCGCTTATGGTTCTTTCAATGGCCTCGGGCAGACTGGAGTTCTCCGAGTACAACGCGCTTATCAGCCTCAGCGTTGCCTTGTCCGAGTGATAAACGTCCACGTAACCATTCCACCCTACGTATGCTTTGGCGCCTCTGTTGAACAGATTCCGAAGCGTGGTCGAATCAATGCTTGCTCCGTTGCATCCCATCACGATGATCCTGGAACCATTCAACCCCTGCGACACGCGTGATGCCAGAAAAATCGCGTTCAAAACAAAGTAGGCGGGTTCGTCTTTTTCAAGCGTGTACCCTTTTCTCACGCCTCCTGATAGCTGCTCCATCACATACTTTGATTCAGAATAGTGTTCTCCACTGTAAAGGTACAGGAAATCGTCCACATATATGGCGCTGTGTAGTCTCAAAACAAGAATATCGTAACCTCCAATGTTAAGGAGGAGGTTTATGGTCACTTTCTCCCCTTTGTACACATCAACGTCGAAACCCAACTCTTCGAAGAAGTCAGTCAGATTCTTGATAAAAGCTTCGTTTGGTGCCGTATTGTACAAGCCGTCCAGAATAGCTGCCCTTGAACCTACGAAATTCGATCCAGTTGGATTTCGACTGACCCGCGTGTCTATGCCACCATTATTCCAACCACGGCCGATGTTTTCGATCATGAATAGCTGATCTAGCTGAAGAAGAATCATGCAGAGAAGAAGAACCGCAGTCAGACTCACGGTGAAGGCCGATTTCGGCCATCGACCACACTGTCTCTTGTGAGCGTAAGTATTTTTCTCGGGGCTATGTACTTTTCTCGACGATTTAAGCCTCTGTCTTCTGCGCGTGGCGGTCTCCTCGCTAGAATACTTTTCATTTTACTTAGGACGTAACCTCTTAAGTTTTTTGGCACCTCTTCACTGCCGCGCAAACAAATTTAGGAACAGGCATGCGCGGCAGTCCATGCTTCCGGCTTTGCCTAGTCCATGGAGGATGAAATGCCTTCGAATACGAGAAGCATCGTCTGGAGGGTGCGACCCAACTCTATCATGCTAGAAAAAGGAATTGGGGAACAGACATGCGCGCTATCTCGACAAAGAGGATTCATCCTGTCAAAGCGCGCTTCCGCTTCCGTATGAAGTAGATTACTGAAAAGGTTCCAACCAGTCCAACAAAGAAGACGAGTGGTGCAGATACAAGCAGTTTATCGACAGGTTGAATAATGCCCCCGACCGGATAGAGCTCAGTCTGATGAACCATCCCATTAAGATATTCATCAAAAGGGTAGCCGTCGCTCCCATCTGACCAATAGCCCCAGCGACTGGGCTCAACAGTCACCGGAAACTCGATCGTGGCATCTGCCTGACCTAAGCAATGGTAGGTCAATGTCGCCCAACTTGCATCATCATAAAATCGACGATTGGTGGGAAACTGGGGCATGGTTGGATCCCACGCTTTTAGACGGTAGCTGCCTGAATCATGCTCTTCAACCAGAACCGCCCAATTGGGGTCATTGTGTATGACAAGATTGGTGCAGTTAATGAGCTCAACTATTTGTGGATCCCATGCTACCTTGAATTCAAAGAGGGCTAAACCAGATTGGGCGACATTGCGTATCCACACTCTCACGGTGAAAGTGCTTCCAACTGTAACATTCACTGTTTGAGGTTCAACACATATCGTAGGACCACTTGGCGCCATGACAGGCATTGATGCTAGAAGCAAAACAGGCAATAAAAGCAGAACCAGCAGAAGAGAGTGTCCGAAGGCAAAACGCTTCACTTCGGTTCTAACCTCGTGCATCTAAATACAGCCAAGAACATTGCATATATAATTTGGGGTTTGGGTCTAGCGCGCGCATTGTTGAGGGGTAACTTTTCGAATGTTTTTTACCCCTCGTAGTATTAGTGTTACGTGCAGTCTAAGGGGTATATTCTCATTCAAATATTACCCCTCATATCAGATACAGTCCTTCCTATCAGATACAGATTATTCTACAGTACATCAGTATACTGATTCTGACAGTCTGTACTCCTATTAACTGTCGTTTTGGTTGGTTGGGGTAAAGTTTTATCCCAAACCCAACCAGAGAGATGTGCCCGCTATTGGAAACAAGATTTCGGCAAATACAAGGAGTTTGTCAAGAAATAACAAGCTCTAGCTTCTATCTTCGCTCTCTAACCACTCTTTTGTCTTGTCTCAAATCTACTTACTTTTTCTTAGGGCGCCTACGATGAATCTTTCGAGTTTTTCGATTACTTCGCTTATAAGTCATTTTTCAATATTCTCTGTTTTCTTATTTCACTATTCCGATGATTATCATGTAGAATGCCGTATTGTCCATAGTCCTTAATAATTGTTCGCGCGCTAGGGCTTTACGTAGAAGGTGATTATTACCTCCCAAGGTGTTGCTGATGGATTACTGCAGGTGATCGCAATCCAGGGTGATTGCACCTTGTATGTCTTCTGCACAACCGTATACGCAGGGACGTAGACGTTTGACTCGTACGTGTAGCCTCCGCTAATCATTGGGTTGTAAGCAGTGAAAACAAAGCTGACATTTGATCTCAATGCCACGTCGATTTCGCTGTATCCTCTCACTAGGTAGGGTCCGAAACCCATGTTGGTTGCTGTTGCCGCCTTGTGAGGCATGGCCCAATCGTGAGCATTTAGCGCTAGGTCAGACGTTGCCTGCGTACTATGGGTCAAGTAAACGTAGATTTTGCATATAGCAGTGGCATTGTATCCGTCCTCGTTCTGCGAATCCTGATAGTTGGTCAACTGAGGCCACAATTCGACGTAAGGGGCCTTAACCGAGTAGACTCCCAAGTAGAGGGACGTAGCTACACCGACTGAAGGGATGGGGACATCAGCCACAGTAAACGGCAGCAACTCGTAGCTCACTGAGCTGCTGAGTTCATGGGACCATTCTGCTGCAACAGTCCACATGGCATCGACAGCCCAGTTTCCATGATGCTCTGACGTTATGTTTTCGAATTCAAGGAAAACTGCCATGCTCGAATAGTTCCCGAGGTAAAGTTTTCCGCCGCCACTGAGCAGATCCTGTGTATTGGGGATTTTTCCCCAGCTGAGATTGTATTCTGCATACAGAACAGTTTTGCTCCAAGGCGGTGCAAGCGTGCTGAGTTTTGAATTCATTTCAGATACCTCGGACTGCAGACTTTGCAGTGCACTTAGTGTCGAGTTTATTCCAAATAATTGAGACGTCAGATTTTGCAATTCGTTCTGAACAAAGGCCCAATTCGTTGCGTAATCCGGATACTCTGTCTGAATGTTTGGAACATACATCATGTAGGCAACTGCGTACCCGACTCCTAATCCAATCAGAATTCCTATCAAAACTAACGTAGCTATTTTCCATTTCATTTCAGTCACGCTAGTCCTTTTCGGTGGAACATCTATATTTCGATTTCCAAAAATAAGTGCGACCTTCTCCCGCCGTCCCTACGAATAGGAAAAATGATGACGCGCTCAGAACATTAAGATGTTTAGAAGCATCATGAAGACATAGAGCGCGCGGTAACCACTACTGGATTGACACTTTCTGCCAACATAGTATAGGCGCGCGTTAACGCGGTAAAATTCCATTCAAGCTGCCGGGCATGTTACTTTCTGCCAGTTTGGATCTTATTTTTTCTTTTGCAATAGCTGCACTCATCTTGCGAGACTCTTCGATTAGGTTTTCAGGCATCCATCGTTCGATTAAGTCGTATGAATATGTCATTTTCGGAGTTTTTTCTCGACTGACGATAGCTATGTAAAATGTTGCCTGTAACTCATCAATAGCTTTGGTGAATTCGTTTTTCTTTGCTTTACCAGTGAAATTGAGATTTTCCCGCAAAAGCGTCGTGGAAGTTGCTCCCTTTTTCAGTAAGAAACCCAGAATCTTCTGTGCAGACTTGCTCAACTTGCATCCTCTTCGGATGCCGTAGAAGTGTGGAAACATCTCTAAGGAGATGAGTGTGACCTGCCCTCTAACGAGCTTTCCGTAATGTATCTTCTTCTTTTCGGAAAGATAGTCGGCCCATTCCTATGCTCTTTGGAATCTTTCTTCTTTGCTCTTTCCAAAAGTAGCTTGGTACAGATTGGGGAAGCTTAAGCCCCTTATTGGAAACAGAGTGACTATACCGTACTTGTTTACGAATCTGAGCGCTTCTTCCAGTGTGGTCAATGTATTCTCGTCGAACACTTTTTTTCACCTATTCGAAGATCGAAACGAGGGCTCTAAAGGGAAAGCCTCACTAGCGGAAACTCTGGGTTCGTCTGGTCTCTGATGATGAATCCATTTTTAACGTAAAATTCCAGAGGACCAGAAGGGTTATCGGAGTTGTCTCTTCGGGCGAAAGTTTCAACAGCCTTGAACCCTCGCCTCCTGAGGTCGTCAATTATGCTTCTTAGCAATTTCTCGCCTAATCCTCTTCCTCTCAATTTCTCGTCGGCTATGTAGAGGCATGAGAGGAAGACCACGCCCTCTTCTGATTTGCCAACGCGGTGAGACTCGTAATGACCAGCATTAGGGAGCGCCTCTGAAGGAGCGAACTGAGCGTATGCCACAGGTTTATCATCGTAGTAGACTATCTTGCCGCATGTGTCAAATTCCCTCATAGTCCTGACAAACCACTCACGCTTCTTTCGCTCGAACTCCAATCTTTTTTCTGACTCAGTCTTCTCCTCTTTAGCTTTTTCAAACTCTTCAGGAAACTCCCAGTAGATGCACCCTCTGCAAGACTTCGGAATGTCGGGTAGACTTGCTTCTGTTATGCCTTCAATACTAAACTTCAAGATTCGCAACCTCTGAAAAATGAATAATTCGTTACTCTTGCTTAAGATTTACTAGCATGCAAATGCACGCGACGAACTCGCGACCTTTCTATTCCCATCTGGAAACTGAATTATCAACTATTTGAAAAGATGAAGTCTGAAAAACAGCCGTATTGATTAGCGTGCAGACCTGAAGAAAACAGTAGTAAAGCGAGCAAGAAAATCTGTTAAATTTACAAAAAGAAGAGAAAAAAGGGGATTAGCAGTTTGCTTGCTAAACGGGCAAGTTGCCTCTTTCATATTAGAAAATTTGATGCTAGGATTCCCTGGATTTTATAGAGATTCCAGTCTCACTTTGGTCAAGACCTTAGAGTTTTTTATTAGGCTGACCGTTGCTTTAGGTGCAAATTGTGAAATTTTCGGTGCAATTTCTTTAGGGTCTAAATTGACTCCCTCTATTTTCACAATATCCTTTTTGCCTAATTTCTTGCTCTGAACGTTCATCCACATGGAAACTGTCTTATCACTTCTGGCTAAATCTAAGGCTTCGATTACCTTTGTTCCCTTTCCGGCAGTTATATGGTCTATCACAGTTCCAAATTGAATTCTTCCAATTCTTGTTGCAGACATGCTACCACCAAATACTATCCATGTCTTTTGGGTATAAGTAGGTTTACATTCCTATAGAACAAGAATCCATCTGTTAGCGCGCGCTGACAGTGCAGACTTCGTCATAGTGTGCAGTGTCATTTTTCTTTGATTTCACTTTCTTTGACAAACAGGTGTGTTGTTGGGACGGCAATGGCCATGACAGCTAGCTGGACAAGGAACGGAGTGACTGGCGAGATGTTTTCGTAGAGAAAACCGCCTAGGAGCACGGCTCCAGCGCCTAAGAAACAGTCGGTGAAGTTTGAAAAGCCCATCACTCTTCCTCTGTATCCCTGCGGAGTCAAGTCAGCTTGCAGAGACGGATAAGCCGTGAAAGCCAATGCGTTGCCCACCGCGGTTAGCGCATAGAAAATGTAGAGTCTGAACACCTCACCGGTCAAGAAGAACGCGATTTCCATGGCCAACGATGCTGAAGTCAGCATGAGCGGCTTCTTTCTGCCGAAAACGTCGACCAGTCTACCTGTGGGAAGCATCACCTGTCAAGTTGCCAGAACCGCAAGAATAAATGGTTAACACTAATCCAAAATGCGAAACATGAACAGCATTAGATAAAGTCTAGCAATCATCTCTTTGATAGTAGCAGTTAGGGTTGGAACACATAGTAGAGCGCGCGCTTGTTTATTAGAATTAGAATGAAATAGTACAAGAGGCAAGGTTTCATGTTATACTTGTTTAATACGCTTACGAAGAGGAAAGAAGAATTCAAGCCTTTAAAGCCTAAAATCGTGACGATGTATAATTGTGGTTTAACCGTTTATGATTATGCTAGTATTGGAAATTTGCGTGCGTACACGTTTGCTGATGTTCTGCGAGGGTATTTGGAATATCAGGGTTTCGTTGTCCAGCAGGTTGTGAATTTTACTGATGTTGGGCACATGTTTCATGACGTTGATGTTGGAGAAGACAAGATGGCTGCTGCCGCAGAACGTGAGAAAAAAGACCCGTGGGCGATTGGCGAGTTTTATATAAGAGAGTTTTTGGATGATTGGCAGAAGATGGGTTTCGAAGAGCCTACAGTGCGACCAAGGGCAACTGA
This sequence comes from Candidatus Bathyarchaeota archaeon, assembly GCA_963705345.1. Classification (GTDB taxonomy): domain Archaea; phylum Thermoproteota; class Bathyarchaeia; order Bathyarchaeales; family Bathycorpusculaceae; genus DASPTR01. The sequence continues at coordinate 1,714,254 of OY970072.1, read as the reverse complement.
GCACATTAAAGAGATGATTGAGTTAGTGCAGCGTTTGATTGATAATGGTTATGCGTATGTTGTAAATGGTTCTGTGTATTTTGATGTTGCAAAGTCTAGAGATTATGGAAAATTGTCTGACAATACGATTGAGAAATTGCAGTTAGGTGCAGGCGGCAGAGTGGAGTTTAATCCTGAAAAACGAAATCAGTTTGATTTTGCGTTGTGGATTAATGACCCTAAGCATATTATGAATTGGAAGTCGCCGTGGTGTGAGAAGGGTTATCCTGGTTGGCATATTGAGTGTTCGGCTATGTCTATGAAGTATTTGGGCGAAACATTGGACATTCATACTGGTGGTGTTGATAATCTGTTTCCTCATCATGAGAATGAGATTGCTCAAAGCGAAGCGGTAACGGGCAAAAAGTTTGTGAATTATTGGCTTCACAATGAGCATTTGCTTGTTGAAGGAAAGCCAATGCATAGAAGTCTTGGTAACGTTCTCAGGTTGAAGCACATTTCGGATAGAGGTTATGAGCCAAGGGCTTTGCGGTATCTGCTTTTATCAACTCATTATAGGCAGCAGTTAAATTTCACTTGGGATGGGTTAGAAGCTGCGAGGAATTCTATAGAGCGTTTGGTGAACTTCGTACGTAGATTATTGGATGCTGATGGTAGCGGCTCAGGCGAAGAGACAAAGCGTCTGATGCAATGTATGCAGAAGGACTTTGAAGAAGCCATGGATGATGATTTGAATATTGGTCCCGCTTTAGCTGCGCTATTTGATTTTGTTAGAGACGTCCATAAGCTCATGGATGAAAATAAGCCCAGCAGGGATGAAGCGAAGGCTGTTTATGAGTTGATGATGCGGTTTGACAAGGTCTTGGGTGTTATTGGCGAGGTTAAGAAGGAGGAGAAGTTGCCGAAAGAGGCTGAAGAGCTTATCCGCAGGAGAGCGGAAGCCAGAAAGGCTAATGATTGGGCGACTGCAGACAAGATTAGAAAACAGCTTAAGGTCATGGGCATAATAATTGAGGATACACCCCAAGGCATAAAATGGAGAATAGAAAAAAGCTAGGTTACTGGACTTGTTGCAAGCGTACTTGTTCACTAGTGAAAAGCGCGCGCGCTTCAATCATAATGATTGTCTGGAGAGGACTAATCCAGTCATAGGGCTCGTTTTAGCAGTTATTCACCGATTTTTTACAGGGCTCGTGTGGGCTCGTTTTCACCGAAGACTTTACAGAACCTCATTTCAGGATTTCTGCAGTTGCATTTTCATCGAATCTTGAGGTGGATGTGGAACATATGAAGGGTTCTGTTCGGCGGTTAAGCAGCACATGCGTTGTGTTGGATGAGCTATCTTCTTCTGTTGAACGCCAGAGTTCCGACAACTATCATGGCGACGTCAAAGCCCAATACGACGAGAAGCTCGTAGTAGAGTGGGTATAGAGGTTGTGCTGCGCTACCGAGAATTACTGTTCTCAGAGCGTCAACTCCGTAGGTGAGCGGGTTGAAATTCGAAGCTGTTTGCAGCCAGTTTGGAACGTTTGGGCCTCTGACTGGGAAGAGTGCGCCGCTGAGAAAGAATAGAGGCAGATTTACAAAGCTCTGAATGACTCCGTAGCTTTCTAGGCTTTCCATGAAGCTGGCAATGACTAATCCTACGCTTACCAGCCCAAACGTGATCAACACCATGATCGGCAGAATCTCTAGGAAGGCAAAGGCATCAAATCTTATTCCAAGCAGCAACCCCAGAATGAGAACGATTACTCCTTGAATCAGAGCGTCCGTGCAGTCGCCTAGCATTTTACCCAAGAAAATCGATATTCTAGAAATAGGTGCAACCATGATCTCCTTCAGAAAGCCGAATTCTCGATCCCAGATGACTGATATTCCCATGAACATCGACGTGAAGAGAAGCGTCTGCCCAACTATTCCTGGAAAAATGTACTGCTGATATTCTACACCTGAAGGTAGAAAGTTGCGGATAGCGGAGAGCGCGCTCCCTATTCCACTGCTGAAGATCAACAACCAGAGCAAGGGCTGGACAAAGCTACTGACTATTCTTACTCTGTCTCTCAAATAGCGCTTGACTTCGCGTAGCCACAGAGTGTAGATGCCTCTTGTCTCTGTCATTTGACAGCTCTCCTTCTGATTGCGGACATTCCTCGAAGTTCGTTGCTGCCCTCCGCCCGAATTGCTCTCCCCGTGTAATGTATGAAAACGTCTTCAAGGCTCGGCTCACGAATAGACACTGACTCGACGTCTACTTTGTTTTTCGTTGCCAAATCAACTATTTTTGGCAGTAGCTTCTTTCCTTCTCGTACTGTAACCTCAACGTTGTCATCCGCAATCCGGGTATTCCGAATTGCAACCATCTTGGTCATTACGGACGAGAGTTTCTCCGCATCTTTTGTCTTGATCGTTATCACGTCGCCTTCCAGCGTTTCCTTCAGTTTGGCAGGCGTGTCTGAGGCGACGATTTTGCCATAATCTATTATGGCTACGCGGTCTGAGAGTCTATCTGCCTCCTCCATGTAGTGTGTTGTCAGGACGATGGTTATGTCGTGGGACTTCTTCAGTTCTTGGATGTATGCCCAGATGTGCTCTCGGGTCTGGGGATCAAGACCTATAGTGGGCTCGTCTAGGAAGAGTATCTTGGGGTAGTGGATCAGTCCGCGTGCGATCTCCAATCTGCGCCTCATTCCGCTAGAATACGTTCGCAGAATGTCGTCCGCTCTATCTTCAAGCTCAACAAGTTTCAGAACCCTTTCAATGCGTGGCTTCTGCTCGCTTGAAGGTACGCCGTATAGGTTGGCGTGCATGTAGAGGTTCTCTCGTCCTGTTAGCCTGTCATCTATGCTTGGGTCTTGAAAGACTATGCCGATTGACTTTCGCACCTGCGTAGCATGTTTGACGATGTCGAAACCGTTGACTTTCGCGGTGCCTGAAGTTGGCTTCAGGATCGTGCAGAGCATGGAAATCGTCGTTGTTTTCCCGGCGCCGTTGGGTCCGAGCAGTCCGAAGACTTCGCCTTGCTCCACGCTGATGTTGAGTTTGTCCACTGCAACAAGATCGCCGAAACGTTTTGTAAGGTTAAAAGTCTCTATCGTTTTGTTCAACTCGACCATCACGTGCTTTGTTCAGGGTCTTCTTTATGCTGCCCAGAAGGGCATCTTTTTTCTCATCAGTTCAACATACTCCTTGAGGGTTTCCTGTTCATCTTCACTCAGCTGATCTAAAAATGTGGCTAGCAACGCTTTTGCGTGCTGCTCCGGCACTTTTGCGTACAGGATGTCCTTCTCGAATATGTGCCGTCCTACTATGGGTTTCTCCATGGAAACGGCTACTTGCATGCCTTTTTCGGCTTCGGGCAGGGCTTCTCCCTTTTCTTGGATCTGTTGTATTTCACCGACCTCTTCGCCGTCCTCAGCTCGGATCAATGAAACTTTCGGCTCTATTTTTCCGGCCAAGATTTCAACGCCGAAAATTGCTGGTTTTGCCCTTCTGAAAACGTATCCTGGCAGTACTTGGATTTTGGCGGGTCTGATGAGCGTTTCGAGTTTCTGTTCAGCTTCTGCTTCGCGTTGACTCTTGGACCATGCTAGATAGTTCTCTATCACGTGGTAGATTATTTTCTCGCGGAAAATTCGGATACCTTTTGTTGAGGCTTCTTCTTCAGCGTCCGGCAGGATTCTGACTCCGAAGGCTAGGATTGCCCCGTAGAGTGGGTCACGGTCCTTCACGACTGAGGCTTCGACGACGTCTCTTTTTGAAATGTCTCCTACGTCTGCAAGCCTGATTGGAACGTCGTTTTGCTTGAGGATAGTTGCGATGGCTTCTAGGGAGCCAAGGGTATCGGTTTTCAGGACAACACCGTTAACGTCTGTTGCGATCCTGATTCTTCCGATTTCTTCTGTGATGAGCCTTTCATATTTCTCTGGTTCTTGGCCTTGTGGAACACCGTATAGTGGTGCCCCTGCCATGGCTCCTTCCAAGTCGGGTGCAACGATTTTGATGCCGGCTGCTGCCGAGACAGATTTGACGGAAGAGAATTTGTCCCTGGGGTCTCTGATTTCGTCCAGCGGCTTGGGAACCAGAATCGCCCTTATTCTGGTTGTAATAGGCTTTTCTTTGCCGCCGACGACGATCAGCTCATCCTTCTGCAAGACGCCATCATAGATTATCGTGTTCAGCGTTAATCCTAACCCTGGTTCCTCTTTAACTTCGAGAACCGTGCCCTTTGCTGGGCCTTCAGAGGTCTGCAGACGCTTTTTCAGGTACTGCTGTGTCAAGCCTACGAGAACCATCAGCAGCTCAGTTATGCCTTCGCCAGTTTTTGCGCTGGTAGGCACTACAGCAATGGTCTTCGTGAAATCTTTTATGCTGTCAAAGCGATCTGCGTTCAACTTTTGGCGAGAAAATATTCCGATGATGTCGTAGATCCTACCATCTAAGTCTTGCCTAACGTAGGGGTCTTGCAGCTGGTAGGATTTTAGAAACGGCGTATCTGGATAAGCATTCCATCCTGGGATGCGGTCTATCTTGTTTGCGGCCACGAGGAAAGGCGTTTTGCGGGCTTTCAGAATCTCTATTGACTCGTAAGTCTGAGCCTCAAAACCTCTCAGCACATCAATAACGACGATGGCCATATCAGCCACGCTGCCGCCTCTCTTGCGCAGATTTGTGAAAACCTCATGCCCAGGCGTGTCAATGATTAGCAAGCCTGGGATTTCGACTTCAGCCTTGACCCCAGAAAGGGCAGGGCCTACCAGCTGTTTCAAAGTGTCAACCGGAAAAAAGCTCGCGCCAATGTGCTGCGTAATGCCTCCGCTTTCACGCGCCTGAACACTTGTCTTGCGTATCTTGTCCAGCAAGGAGGTCTTGCCAGTGTCCACATGGCCGAGAACGCATATGATAGGTTGCCGGATGGGCATCTTGCAGCATCCTCCTTTGGCACGTTATATAGACTATGTTTAATGTCGTGCTTCGCAGTTAATAATCTACTACCTAATAAGCACTCGGCCTTTGGCTTCCGAAAGCTTTTTAGTTTGAATGAGGTTTTCCCCAGAGTGGTGAAGTGATTGGCCTACTGCAGTAAATGCGGGGCGCAGTTGAAACAAGATGACAAATTCTGCAATGTTTGCGGTGCCAAAGTAACAAGAGTTGTTACCGAAGAATTCTCCGTTAACGCTGACGACCTTATTGAAAGAGTTAAGGAACTAATTCATGAAGGGAACGTGAACAGGATAATTGTGAAAGATGACAAGGGTAAGGTTCTTCTGGAGATTCCGGCGACCGTAGGAGTCATAGGCGCTGTCCTTGCTCCTTGGCTTGCAGCCCTAGGCGTAATAGCCGCATTGGTCACAAGATGCAGAATAGTTGTTGAAAGAAAAGAATAAACCCTAGACAGGACATCCTGAGCTACAGGGATTTCAGAAGCTTCGTTCACTTGAATCATTCTGTGTTGATGCGTACGCAAGAGCCTACCATCACTAATCTTGCTCAATCAGATACATAAGGGCTCAATATCATTGAGCAGAGTCTCCTCCTCAGCCACATTTACAAGTGCTCAACGCTGTTGAACTGAATAACTCATTATACTTCAAAAAAAAGAAGGGTTTGCGCAGGGCATCGCAGCCTGACCAGAGCGCGCGCGTCAAGGAATGGGTTGATTGACATGGCTGAAGGATTCGTGATTCTCTTCCTAATATCATGTTTCTTCCTCTATGGTCTCTATAAAATCGCCAGCAATCAATACAGAAGGAAGAGGCGAAACAAATGGATACAATTCGAGCTATGATTGCGGGTCTTATTGCCACATAGATGGATGCTGCTTGGTGTATTTCATGTAGTTAAATTGATCCACTAGTTTAGCAACAGTCTTGTTGTCGCACTGTTCTCTGATATATGCAACAGCTTCAAGACGATTCATTCTTTCTTCATTCATACAGGTTCTGAGAGCTTCCTCTATCTCTTGCTTCATTTTCGGGAGGAAAACATTGACATAATCTATTCCCTTACTTCCCACAGAGACCCCTTTTCGGATCTTATCATCCCACATAATAATCAGTTGGGGCAAAATGGTATGAAGAATCTTTGAAGCATCGGTGGATTCATATCTACGAATTCTGGGGCAATCTGCTATTCTGTCAAAGACATATCGAATTCTGTCCCGCAGTCCTCTGTCATCAAGTTCCAAATCCTCTACTCTTATGCCTCTCAACTGGTCGATGATTGGACGTACATGCTCGTAGATTTGCTTGAAACGACTGGAATCTCCATTGAAATGACAGTCCCAGCTCAGTATGAAATTGAAAAGCTTTTCTATCTCCATAATAGACACAGAACCCGTTTCCCATTGCCCTCCATTCCTGCTTTGCATATAGTCGTCATAGAAGGGTGCTCTATGCTCGGAGCCTCCATAAAACAATTTGTGAGCTTCTATGAGCTTCTTGTAATGCACCTAAAACATCCCCTATGGTTGCACAATCTCTCTCCAATAGCGAAGTTGTATTAACACTTTTTTTCACTGGGTCACATTCTCAATGGACACGATGTCCGCAGAAAAGCCTTTAGGATATCCTAGAAGTTCATCGCCTTATCTTTCTGATTCGCTTGCTTAAGCACAACGAAGTTGTTACTAGCGTGCTTTGAGTAACAGAGATTTATCAAAGTGAAGGTTTCGTAATTGGCCTTACTGTCAGAAGACTTGTTGCGAGAAAAGAAAAGTAACACATTTCTGATTCTTGTTTCCCCAGAAAGGTCTCTGCTGTGGTCGAGCACAACCTTCAGAATATATTCCAAGTTCTCTACAAGTAGGCCTTTCGAAGCGATTATCTTTTCATCTTCGAATTTTCTTTCAAAATCCTTTCCCTGCTCATCAATGAATCTCTGCCAATTGCCATAATAACTACTGTTCCAATGTGTAAGATACCAAGAGAATACTCTGTGTCTCAGTCTTTGCACTTTCTTGATTAGCTCTCGATCTCCGTCTGTTGCTTTTAGGTTGTCCCATTTGCTCTCTACAAGGTATATGCTTGCTAGGGAAGCGATTATTGCGTCAAACTCACCGAACTCTGGACTCTTACTGCCGCCACGCCTACCAAAACTAGGACGATAAAACACAACGCAATCCGAGGGCTCGCATTTGTCTCCAAACTCCTGCAGAATATCAGACAGATGATACTTCAACGCCCAGAGAGTAAGAGCATCCTCTCCATATCCATAGATCTTCATGCCAGATCTCCTAGACCGCTCTCTACATTTCTATGCTAATATCTTTTTAGCAATGATCTCGAAGACTCAGTGACTAACGCGCGCCCACGCTGCAGTTATAGCACTATGTCCCCCAATGAAGGAATTGGAATACTATTGCCAAGATGGCAACCACCAAAGTGATTATAGTGGCGACTGAAACCGTGTAAGGTGACTTGATGGCTGCCTTAGTTCTCTCCCATGAAGAAGGCTTAACCAATATCATTTCGGCTAACTCCTGAGTTGACTCTTTCTCTTTTGCCTCCTTGCCCAATATAAGTTGTAACGCCATGAGCAGACTTGGTAGGTCAAAATCACTCAACTTGTTCCCAAAGGATGCCAGCACCTTTTGAAGGGCTACAGAGAACTTGTGCAGGTCATCCTTGTCCCCAACTAGTGCAAACGAAAAAATACGCTGATGACATCGATCAATGTTCTTCACCATTACATAATAAGGCTCTCGTATGAGAAGATCATTGCAGCTTTGGAATCCTAGTTTAAGCCACCTAAAACGTCTATGGGCATCTTTAATTGGCATTTTTCCTTGCTTTAGTATTATTTCAAACTCATCAATAGTCACTCTAAAACACAATTTTGCCATTCTATAGCGTGTCTGATGACCTCGTAGATTTAGAGGCAGCATTGTTACAATAAGGAATAAGAACCATGCAAGAAACAAGGCCGTAATCTTATCGAAGGGAACAGGAAGTTGTGTTATTCTGAAACCCAGATAAGAAAGCCACCCAAGTGTTGCCGAATACATAATAGTCGAGGAAACGGAGAAAATGAAAAAGTACAAACGCCACCGCTCAAGTCTAAGCAAGTTTTCGGCATAGACGAGCTTTCTAGCTGATTCCCCGACACTAAGAATGTGAAAGAACATCACGACAAGATATGCAACGCCGATTAGCCAGAACATTGAAATGGAATAGAGACTCAAAAGAAATAGAAAGGGAAAGACAAATAACACCACAATATACATGTACGGCAGGCGCTTCACATAGGATTCTTGGAGCTCGCGCAGTCTTTCTGAAAGCTCGTGCGTGTAAAGTGCGCCAAATGAGCTTTTGCTCACTTTAAACTCCCAGAAGATGAATGATGCCCGAACTAAAGAATCTTACTCAGGCTCTCCATAAGGCACGCGCTAACTCGAAGAATGCGCGCGCTCATGGTTTTGTGACCAGAAAGGATACGCCTTCTTTTGGAGCAGGAAGTCGCAGACCGTTATCATTCGGGCTAGCTCCTCGACACCTACGTGCTACATAGCCCAAAACAATGCAGGAAAAAGGATAAAACCCTTGTTAAGCATAGAGCATTATTCATGAAACTCTGTCAATCAATTATTCTCTTGATAATTGCTATGAGCATTCTCGGAGCAATCAAGATCTCTAACACCTCGGCAGAAAGTATCACCTGGAACAGGGTGATTAGCAAGTGGGTTGTGGGAGCTCCTTGGGAACCTATTAGATTCGGAGTGAATGTATCAAATTCGGGAATTGACGTTCTTAATGTGACTTTATTTTACTCCATAAATTCGGCGATTCCGATTCCTTTGGCGATTCCCACAAGTTTCAGCATGGTGGCAATGCAACTGGCGGAAGGCGATCTCAGAAGTGGTTTCTGGACGTACACTCTTTTCGGTCAGCCCAACTCAACTAGTGTGTATTACGCATATGCCGTATACTACGTCGATGGCAGTTATGATGGTCCAGTTCCGTCGCTTGATCAACCTTATAGATGGGAAGTATACAGCCCCGAAAGGGTTTTCACTCTGACCTATTTAGGGATCGCGAACGTTGACCCAACGACTTTGACAGTTGACATAGAGTGCAGTTTCAATATCGTTTGGGACAGCAATCCAGATTCCTTGCAAATTGAAGTTTTTAACAAAGTAAATGATTACTACTACACTGATCAGCAATACGTAACGGTTTCATCAATATCAAACTTGAGGTATCAATATTCTGGAAGCGTCAGAATAGACAATCTGCATTTGATTGGTGACCCATCTTTGTTTCCGTTCGATAGCTATTCTCTACAACTGGAATTCAGGTTGTATGGTGCTGACAGGAGCGAGACGACTGTCCAGAATATCGGCTTCCTTGAATCTACTACCAATGTTTGGAACTTTTCTTACGACAAACCAACAGCTGCAAATGATACCATCACTGCAAAATTCCAGTTTGAACGCAGAGTGCAAAATGCTTTTACTGTCTTGATTCCTTTGCTTACTTGTTGTTTCTTACTTGGCGCTAGCTTGTTACTCAGTAGCCTCGAGTATCTAACAGCGAGATTAACGATCTACATAGCCCTTCTTTTCTTTTTGTTCAACTTCACAAGCAACATCAGAGCTTACGTCCCGGAAACAGCTTTGGGAACCAGCTTCGCAGAAATGGTCTTTCTCTACATGCCAGTATTCGTTGGAATATACGTGGTCTTGAGTATACTTGGAAGATGGGTTTCCGATTTTCTCAGCCAAGACTCCAGAAAGTTTATTGTTGTCATGCTCTTAGATTTTGTCGCAGTGTTGAGTGCTGTCACCGTATTTGCGTGTTGGAATGTTGTACAAAGCACATACACGAGCAAGACCTTAATTGACATGATGCCTGACTATCTATGGAAAGCTGCGTTCTTGTTAGCTCTTTCATTCGGTCTCATTTTCAACTTAGGAAAAGCAGCATTGACCTTTTCAAGGACACATAAAAAGCCACATCTTTCTTATATTGAATAGGACGAAACAAACCCAACATGTGCCAACAGCCTTGGAGACCGCTTGAGCCTTCCGCAAAGTGTAACATAAAAGGCCCAGAAGTACAGAAGAAGTGCTTTTGGTTTACAGATTTGCCTATTTTTTGCTATACTTCTTGGATGCGTGATCTTGGATATGTTCAAGTTGTACGTGGGGGGATGTCGCCAACGCGCTGGATTTCGAATCTCTCGCAATCCACTGCAGACCTTTTTGCGAGGGTCATCCCATCGCTATTACGCACGCTTGACGATGATCCCGTCACCTGTGGACCTGCACGCAATCGCGATCGAACTCCGAACCATGTCTAAACTGCAACGGATACATCCGAACTCTCAAATGAAAAATCTTGATCGAATTTTCTTCCATGAGCGAGCCTCCCAAATTTTCCTGCTTCGATACGCTACTCTCCAGAATCGGGTGTGTTTCAAATATGCGTTTCTAAGAAAAAGGAGGATTGCGGGAGACAACCCGAGAAATTGTCGGAAGTTGTTATCTACTTCCCAGCGTTCAGTGTACTCGTTATTTCCAGAAAAAGAAAGGGGAATCTTCTCGCGCAACGAGATTTCGCGAGCGCCAGCTGGGGCAAGCCCGGCATCAATAATGCTTGCTTCCGCTGTTGATAAATAAGGAAAAAAGGGAGAATCTATTTTTCTCTTGGCTGCTTCATTGTGATTGTGATTGTTTTGTCACCACTCACTGAGACGCTAACGCTGGTGTCTTTGTAACCGCTCTCCTTGGCGGTCACGGTGCATGTGCCCGCTGTGATGTTGGTAATGGTCAGTTTCCCACTTGAATCGGTCACGCCTTGGTAGTTGCCGTTTGTGTATACATTTGCACCAGAAACAGTTCTGCCCTTCGAGTCTTTGCAGAATACAGTCAGTGTGTAGGTTTGAGGAGTCATCGTTAGGATGAGGTTTGCGTCGCCGGTGACGTTAACGGTGCCGCTGCTATCTTTGTAACCGCATTTCTTAACGGTCACGGTGTAAGTGCCTGAAAAAACGTTGGTGATCATCAGGTTTCCGTTCGAGTCAGTCTGACCTTGGCAGCAGCCGTTGAGGTAGACACTTGCACTCGAAATGGCTTTACCGTTTATGTCCTTGCAGCACACAGTTAGCTTGTAGACAGGCGGGTGCTCGATCAGCCAATAGGCTTTGCAAGTCTGTTTGTCCCAAGCGACGGCTAAGCATGTTTTATCGTCAACTGCAGTTGCTGTCAACCGCATTACTTCGTCCTCGTAGCACCTGATTAGAACTTGCTTGCAGAGTCGAATCATCTTGGCATCATATCTTAACCCGAAATCTTTGTTAGGAGCGATGAATTGGAAGAACTTGTAGGCCATGTTGACCTTCAATGTCGTTCCTCTACCGTCTGAGTCTTTGAACACGAAGTTCCAAGAGAACAATGTGATGCTGATTTGATGGGTGGCTTCTACGTTTCCGACGTTGTCTGTGCTGTTGTAGGCGATCGTGTAATTTCCGTCGCCCAGCAAAGTGAGGTTGAATGGCTTTGCATAGGTTAACCATCCGCTGTCGTAGCCATTGGAATCGGTGATTCTGTAAGTGGTCAGCTTGACTCCTGAGCCTGCGTCGGTTGCTGTTAGCGTGAAGGGAGTGTCCGGGGTTACATAGGTTTTACCTGAAGTGTATTTTGGATCGCCGATGCTTGGGGCGGTCGTTGGAGGTGTGTTGTCAACGGTTATGTTCTGAGTATTCGCGGGCTCAACATTTCCTGCAACGTCAGTGCTGTAGTAGTCGATTGAGTAGTTACCGTCGTCCATTCCCGTCATGTAGAAAGGATTAGGTTGTTCTTTCCAGTTTGAGTCCTGAGTTGCGTTGTATTGTCTATAGTATGTTGCTGCCACACCTGAGCCATCTGGTCCATCATCAGCGATCAGAGTGAAAGAGGTAGCTGAGGTAACATATGTGTTGCCTATTGCATCAATGTAGTGCGGGCCCTCCATCAGAATTTTCGTGGTTGGCGGAGTTGCATCAATGGATGTCAATGGTATGTTGAGATCTGTTGCGGATGGTGGGACAGTGACTATTACGAAATTGGTGGCGTATCCTGTTTTCTCTACTCTTACCATATACATGCCTGGCGACACCATCCAGCCATATCCACCGTTTTCGTCTGTGATTTGCGGGTTTGTGTGCGGTTCGATTCCTAGGTCATTTGGTGCAATCAGGACGAATTGTTGCAGAACAATGTCGAATCGGTACAATGTGACTGTGGCACCTTGGATGCGGTGTCCTGTTATTGCATTGTAAACGTATCCACTTGGGTCTACCAATATGCTGTGGGCTGTGGTTGATTGGTGTCCATCTGCATAGTGCACAGTATAAGTGACTGTGCCTTGTCCGTGTCTTGGATAGAATGTATAGGTGAATATCCAATTGTATGTTCCAGGAGTGTTTGTCATGGGGCCTCCAATGTCTGGGCCTCCATCAGGCAAATGGATGTTGATGTCTATTCCGATTACAGTGGCATCTCCATGATAAGTGAATGTAATGGGAGTTGTCCAGTAGAGTACTGGGATTCCGTTGTAGTTGCTGACGGTTGGCCCAATCTCTATGTTTGGTGGCAGTGAACTACTTCCTGAAACTGTGGTCGACTTTGTGTACTGATTGTTGTTGCTATTGCTTTCCTGCGATGTAGTAGAGATTGAAACTATGTTCTGAAGAAGTGTCCCGATCGGTGTGTTACTCGGTGTTACTACAGTTAGTGTCAGAGAACCGCTTGAGAATGGCTGCATAGTGCCTAAATTCCATGTTACACTGTGGGACGATGAAGAATAGAAGCCTCCACTTGATGCTGAGACAAACGTGACTTGAGATGGAAGATTGTCAACAACGGCAACGTTCTTAGCGATGCCTTCTTCGATATTGAAGTAGTTGATTGTATACGTGAACTGCTTACCTTGTTCAACACTGTTAGGAGCATTCTTGACCACTATAGCATCTGCTGTAGGAGTTGTTCCTGGCGGCGTAGGGCCAACATTGAACCTGACGTTATCCAGAAATACTGCAGTGTCGAATATTCCGTCTCCTACATCTCCGGCCATAAGTTGTAGCGTGATTGTTTCTCCCTCATTCACGTTGACTGTTGTCGTCAGTCTTTTCGTTGAACCATCAAATACTGTTCCAATTGGATAGATATTTGGATTGAAGAAGTTGTTGTTGACATTGATTATATGGCCATTGTCGTCGAAAGCGACTTGACGAGTTCCTGCAGAGTCCGTCAAGTAAGCATAGAAAAAGTCGTTGTACTGACTTCCTACATATTCAGGGTATTCTTCACTCATAAATCGAAAGTCAAAACTAAGAGTGGTTGCGCCACTTGGCACGAGTAATTTCAAAGTGAGGGAAGCAGTATCACCCGCTGGTCCTCCAAGACCGAAATCAGTTGACTCGAAGAGTTCAGGTGATCCAGGAATATTTGCCGCTATTCCTGTGCTTATTATCAGAAAAGTGTCTCCTTCAGTCGCGGTCAAGTATCCGACTGGCGATGTGAACGCGTGAAAAGCTCTAGGATCTCCTGTCGTTGATACACTGAGCAAAGACTCTTTGTTCACCACGATAGCGTCTGAAAGTTCGTTGGCGACCCCGCCCACTTGTATTGCATAGACTTTAACGAATTCCTCCTGCTGATCGAGAGTGGTTGATGTTGACTTGTCGGGTGTCCAGCGAGAAGCGAGCCCGCTAGTGACGACTCCCCACGTCGCAGCAACACTTTTCACATAGAAAGTAAAGGTTCCTGCCGTGCTTGGTGTTACACTGATCTTCAGATAATGAGTATCCCCGATGAACCACCCAGGAGAAGCGCCTTCAATCAAGTAAGTCTGGAGGGTTACCGTTTTTGTTGAGTAGGCAGCGGAAATAGGTTCCCCTGCGATGTGGGGGCCGTAGGAATTCAAATCGCTTTCAACAATGCTTATTTTTGTTGGTAACGGCTGACTTGCAGGAAATGATATTGCGATTGTCTGCCAAGCTGCAGTGAACCCATCATTCCTGACGTATACATCGATATTGACTGCTGAACCAAGCATCACGTTGTGCGCGTAATCGACAGAAGTTATCACCGGTTTAGGTGGAGAACTGCAGAACGTCTCCTTCTGCTGAGTTAGCATGGTCTCCTTGGTCCACCACAACATGCCTTCTTTATACCAGAGCACGAAAGTCAACGTTTCATCACCCCAGTGGTCTTCGTCTGGATTCGCTGCAAACCACACGGTTCCTTTAGCACCTGGGTCTAACGTTATGCTTCTCGTGTTGTCCCAATCAAGGTACTCGTTGGGATATAATGGATTCGTTGCATCCCAATAATCCGTTACTGTCCAATAGCTGGGGTTAACGCTTACCACAAATTCCTTGGCCGATGTGCCAGAAGGTTCATTGTTCTGTATCGTGATCCATATCTTCTCTTTTGCTATGACATCACGATCGTCGCCGTCGCTGTGGATATCTGTGATTTTCGCGGCGACTGTGGGGATTCCAAGGTCGTCAAGAATCTTTAACAGGGGTTTTCCGAAAACTTGCGGCTGGCTCGTGATTATTTCTGCGGCTTTTCCAGCAGCTGCCTCTACTGTCGCTCCAACAATGTATCCTCCGGCAAGGTAGCCTATGGCTGCCCCAACCAGTGGAGCTGGCGGGAAGGTTTCTATGAACCCGGCTCCAACTGCGGTTCCGACCTCCAGCCCCCAGCCTTGCCCTGCCGCTGTCCCCACGGCTTTCCCTACGGCTTTTGCCAGGTCAGTGACGAATATTCCGAATTCAACTTTGCCTTCATACTCTTCGGTTTTGGACAGGATGTTTTGGTCTGTCTGATCGCTGGTGGCCTCTTGTAACGCGGCGATTTGGCCTGCTATTACTATTTCATGTTTGTAGAATGCGTTGACACAGTCCCATATGGAGAAGATTACTGAAAGTGAAGATGTTCCTTGACTTGATTCCACTTCCATCGTTGTGGAAGCTTGGGCCCAGTTCGCTGAAGCGATGGTGTGATCGTAGCTACGTGCTTCAATGAAAGTCTCAACGTCTGTTGCTGAGGTAAACTCAGCTTGATGTTGCCCAATCTGCACCGACACGTCGGTAAGGTGGCTCTCGAAAGTGCTGACCATTGTGTTAACTTCGCTCTCGTCGGTTATTTTGAGATAGCTAAGGACACCGAACATCTTCTCTATGTTGGCAGAATATTGACCATTTAGGACGGTAATTATATCTTTTGACTTGCTTGCAACATCTGCCGCTGTCCCGAGGTTCAAGAGGGATACGTCCTTATTTTGGTCGCGAATGTTATCAACGTCTTTTGCCACTTTGAAGAACAGGTCATATTTGGCTTGATCGCCCGTAGGATACTGCCAGTTGAATGTGTGTGTACTTGCGATGTAGCATTGCTTGATGTAGTTCAACATGCTGGTGACATCCTGATCCCAACAATCATTGTGGTCTTGGGCTCTTACTGGCACTATTGAGAAGAATATTGAGCTTATTAGCAGAAAGATCACTGAAAACACTAATGCTTTTTTCATTTTCCTTTCTCCTTTTTCTTCATTAAAACTTACAAAGTCACTTTCTTGTGCATCTCATGTATAAGTGTCTTATGGAACCATCCTCTATTGGCATCAAAATGGTTTGTCTGGAGAGGAAACAGTATCGAATGCAACATTTCCACTATGAATATCTATGCCTGAGCGTTTATCAGAGAGTTGTGCTATTGGCAATGGTGTCAGAGTTTGAATCGAATGAAACTCCGATTGTTAATCCGCATTAACAATGGTTTCATGGGCTATTTCTGCATGGAAAATACAAAAGAATTTCCATGGCATATTTGTTAATTGTGATTAACACATAATCGTCCAAACCACTGTGGTTTGTATGACTTTATGCCATATCTGGATTCAATGGACTTTTCCGATACCCCATATTCCGAACCATTCAGGACTCTCGGATTTATATAGATCTTATAGTGCTTTCAGAGGACTGCATGCAGTTCACCAAGTTAGCGGGGAGAACTGAGGACAGTTAAGGCAGTAGCCACTTGCTACCAGGCAAGAGAAAATTCGCGACCTTCATGCGTGTGTGTTGGGCAATAATCTATTAGTTAGTTATAGTTTCAACAAAGACAAGAGCTTCTTAACTGCCCCAAATGTCCCAGTTAACTGCGAAGTTCGTTGCCAGTCAACTTTGAAGTTGCCTCCCAGTCGTTTACCTCTAAAGATACGTTAGGAGACAGTTCAAATCCAGTTGACTGTAGTATACTGAAGTAGTCTGAAGAAGAACACTAGGGCTCACTCAGACGCTATGGGACAAGATAGGCGAAGATGGGCCTAGAGATGTTGACTGCCCTCTTGACTGAAAGAGAAGCGCGAGAGCTATTCCAAGTTAACAGCGCGCGCTTAGGTCTATCCAGACAGAGGCATCGAATTCCTAATGAATAACGACCATTTTTATGTGCATACTGCTTGAAGAGCCGAACGATTCGCTTCTCCAAAACTCCGTAGGTAGGCTTAGTTTCTCGAATGGTGTTTTTTCCGAGTGTCCCGCGGGAAACTCTAAACGGGCTTCCTCGAATCAACCGGGTCAGATTTTTTCTCGTTAAGATGGCGTAATTTCGTGACTGTTCTTGTGCATTCTATCGAGAGTGACCTGCTCCCGGTTACTCTGCAAGAACGCATTTACTATGGGGAACCTCCAAAAGCCAAGCGGACCGCTTATCGTTTGTTCTTGACCTGGCTCAGGCTCATGACTAGTCTTTTTGTTGCTGACTCCTTCTCCGCGATCCTCTCTCACTTTGGCCTGCAATAAGCCCAGGTTTGCTCTGAGCAGTTGCTGTGAAGTCAGTCCGCCCTGCAATAGATGATCAACCTTCTCGCTTATGTCATCTAAGCAATCCTTCAAACCCAGAGGGATGCTCTCCTACTGGTGTACATTTTTCCTGAGGAAAATGCCAAGGTTGCGGGGTAAATTGCCCAGATCTTCAATCAGATCAAGGTGCTCCAGTTTTCTTACTGTCGCCACGGGTAGCTGACTAAGAGACGCTCCTTCGAGAAGGAGAGCAGCTTCTTCTTGGGAGAATTCTTCCTTTTCCTCAATCCAATGCAGGAAGTTCTTGTCTTCTGGACAAACCCTCTGACAGTGAAGACACCCGTACAAGCAGTTATGCCATGACGGGTCCATCCAAGCCGGAAACGGGACATCACCTTTCTTTTCATTGTGGAAGACAATACACCGCTCGGCATGGAGCAGAAAACGATCAGAAGAGATGGCGCCCGTCGGACAGCTCCGGCGACAAGCATAACAGTGTTGGCATTTTTCCATCATCTGTGGTTCCCGCCAGTCATCTTCGTCGCAGGGCAAATCAGAGTAAACGCCGACAAGCTGGAGGAAACTCCCCATGCCTGGAACATAGCAGATGTTGTTTCTTCCATACTCTCCAAGTCCGCTTCGCACAGCTAGGAGTTTCAAAGGTAATGCTGTTTCCGCGACGTGGTATCCTCTAGTGCTAAGAAACTTGGCCAGAAGATTCTTCACCCGCTTGTTCGTTTCTTTATACGCTACGTAGGTCGGGGGAATGATGAGCGCTCGGCTCTCTCCGGCCCATGTGAAGATGGCCTGACTCTGAGGACGAGGCACGGCGACCACTATCATGGATTTTGCTTCTGGCAGACTGTTGGGGACTCGGAAATCAAACCAACCGAGACGTTCCTGATAGAAATCCTTGTCAAACAAGCCTTGCCTACGGCAGCCTTCTACGTAGTCTTTCAATTCAGGAAGATGTCGGATTGATACGATGCGTCCTTTATACCCAAGCTTTGCCAAGTGGTGAAACAGTTCGTTCGCGCACACGCTGGCGCGAGTTTTGTTCGTTTTCGTCGGCATGTTCGTAACCACCTTATAGAATTTACGGAGGTTAGATATAAGCTTATAACCACCAACAATGCATTTAGGTAGTTAGAGAAAGCATGAGCGGAACAGCGACACGCGCAAATGACCTAAAACTGATAGGCGGCTGGCTATGCCTCGACTTCATCAACACAGTAGGCTGCCGCGACAGCAAGCATCCATATGAATGGCTCACGAAATACTCCGATCTTGTCTCATGGAGTCAACATGCAGGCACCCTGACCGAAAACGAAGCCCAAGACCTTCTCCGAAAAGCAGAACTGCACCACAGTGACGCAAAAGCAGTTCTCGAACGAGCCACCATCTTGCGAGAGACACTGCATTGTATCTTCTCTGCCATCATTAATCATCAACTATCAAATCCAGCGGACATAACTGCCTTTAACGTTGAACTGTCCAACGCAATGGCCCAGACACGACTTCTGCAGACGGCGGATAGTCACAATTGGAGCTACGCTTTCAAAGACAACGCACTTGACCGGATGCTCTGGTCGATAGCACGCTCAGCAGCAGACTTGCTGACGTCCGACAAGCTGGATAGAATCCGCAGATGCTCGGGAGAAAACTGCGGCTGGCTGTTTCTGGACATGAGCCGGAATCGCAGTCGCAGGTGGTGCGACATGAAAGACTGCGGTAATCTAGCCAAAGCTCGGCGACACTACAAACGAGAACACGCGACACACTAACCAGAAAAAGGGGTTTGCGGGAGAACTGCGTAACGCATTTGCGTAAATCTCGACTCGGAATCTAGATGATGAACTTGGTCAAGTCATCAACAAATACCCTTCGTGGCTAAAAGAAAAACATGCTCAGAACACCTATAGAAACTTGGTCAATGCTTCAATTCAATACCCGAAGCATCTTGATAAGAACCCGAAACATAAGAAAAGCCTTGGAATGTGTAGAACGGTCTTGACAACAAGAGACCACTTGACCACGATTGGAGAGGTTCAACAACTGGAAAAAGTTTCTGGACTCAGTGAAAAGGTTTTGCTTAAAGTTATCTTGATGGGCTTGGGAATTCGTGACGTAGCGCACGGTTTTTGGTGGAGGCTTCGCCGGAGAAGCGTTTATTGCTCCTCGCTTCGATGCATGCAGAATCTAATATGTTAAGAAGGTCTTTGATTTGCTCTGTTGAGTAGTCCCATTTGAGATAATCGACGAGAAGTGCAGGCAACGTTACGTCCTGTCGTGCAAGGTATGCCAAGAACTCGAATGCTTCCTCTGTGACTTTGATATTTATCATTTACTCTCCTGAAGCGCGTGCACTTCTGTTTTTCCGACTAGGGCCTTAGAAATCACGTGACCGTGACAATGGAAGACTCGGGTGACGTATCTTTCTTCGAGCGCGTTTTTATCGTAGAGGCACAGCCCAGAAAGGTCAAAAGCGAGCCGTCTGCCTAACGACTCCTCGTATCTTAGCAACTCTTCAGTTGTTCCATTGTTAACGAAGTCCGCCATTTCACCAGCAGCATAGACTCCTGCAAATCCAGCTTTTTTCTCCTCTTGAACAAGCGTCTGCCAATTCGTTATGATTGCTTTGGCTCTGGCTTTCCCTTTTCTCAGATACCATTCATGAGCCGACATGATTGAGAATGCTTCCTTACCTAGGTTGTCAAAGTCTATGCCATACTTTCGGACTTCTCGGATTTCCGAATCCAGTTTATCTTCAGAGACAACATACACGGTCGCCATATCCCTTGATAGTCCAGCCTTGAGGAACGGAAAAGATATTTTTCGTTTGAAACATTCATCATCGTACAATGCAAGAGCATGGTCTCCAATTCTCAGGTTTTCGGCATATCTCGAAGCTTTTTCTTCTCCTGAAACCAGAAAGCGAAAATCACAAATCACCTCAGCTAACAACTTTCCTCTGTCCGTTAGATAATATTTCTTTGTTGTAGGCTCAAGCTCAACGAATTCTCTCAGCGTTCTGAGATGATAGCCAAAACTACCATGATTACCATCATTACCAACCATGTTCAACAGTTCCGTAAAGGACAGATTCTTATAGCGCAAACAGTCTATAATTTTTCTATTCATGGGATGAGACATTGCTCTTTGAATTTCATTGCTCCAATCGTTGTTTTTATGCAAGAAAAGTCACGGACAACTGAAAGTGAACCGCGTGCTTATTTATTTGTTTGGTGAAAACAGTTTCACTTATCGAGAAAAAGATGGGAATTTACACGAAGGAAATTACTTTTGTCCGCCCTTTTTGAGCGGGTTTAATTCATATTCTTTTGGGTAAGGCAACAAAGGCGAAACTAGGTTTCGTTGTGCGGGAGATTTCGCCACTCGGTGCAATTACAAATCCCACGTGTCCGCTATGCACAAATGAGAAAAATGATTGGAAGCAAGCGATAAACAAGCTTTTTGCACATGCGTTGCTTTTGTTAGCATCTATGGGAATGACACTTATATTGTGGCAGAATAGATTGTTTTGTGGTGGAAACGGGTGGAAACTGGAGTGGAAGTTAAGAAAGTGGATTCTCAGGGTCGCCTCATCTTGCCTGCAGATTGGCGAGAAGCCGAAATTGGAGAAGACCGTGAGCTGTACGTCATCAAGAGGAAAGGATACTTGAAAATAGTTCCCAAACGTCGAGTTGACCTAACTGAAAACTTTGACAAAGTCGACCTGGGAGTTGAGAATATTGGAAACTGGAAAGAATTCCAGAAGAAATTCTACGAGGCGGGTGCATGAAATTTCTAGATGCGAACGTGTTTATCTATGCCTACTACAAGCCGAAAAAGCAGCTCACCGAAAACGAGAGACAAATGAAGGAACATGCAAAAAAGATAATCAGCGACGTGTCCAGAGGAAAAGAGTCCGTCACCACGACCGTTGTGCACTTGTCTGAAATGGTGAACATCCTCAAGCATGGCATGCCCTTGGAGCAGCTGACTGGCCTCATCCGCGGCCTGTTCATGCTTGACAACATAAAAATCCACGGAGTAACTCGTGAAGCATACTTCGCTGCCGTCGAGCTGGGAGGCGATCTGAAACTTGAAGCCAACGATTCCTTGGCCACAGATGTGATGAGAATGAATAACATAAAGGAGATATACTCCTTCAACGAAGACTTCGAACAGGTAGAAGGAATAGTAAGGCTACCTAGACTGACCTAATCCATCACACTGGGCAGATGATGGATGTTTTGGCCTTCATAGCGACCTCCAGCCCAGAGTTGAATCTTTGGCACTATGTCAGATTGGTAGCACGTTCAACGGCACAAACCCAGATAGCGCACCTGACGACCGAAAATTCGTCTTCAAGGATTCCACGTTCTTACTGCAATGCAATGCTTCTTCTGCGGATGGTCAGTTGCTCAGCGCGTGCTACTCGGTTTTTGCGGTTATCAACAACAGCCCTAATCCTATTAGTATGGCGTCTAGGAACCCGAAAAACCCAGCGAAGCTGCCGAATTCCACTAAGCTCGTGAGCAGGTAGTACATCGTAAGTGCGCCGACAACAAGAATTAGCACGCCGAAGAATTTTTCAGCCATTGATATTCCGAAACCGCCTTCTTCGCTCATGTCAAGCCTTTCCATGTAGACTTGCCTTTA
Organism: Candidatus Bathyarchaeota archaeon; assembly: GCA_963705345.1. Classification (GTDB taxonomy): domain Archaea; phylum Thermoproteota; class Bathyarchaeia; order Bathyarchaeales; family Bathycorpusculaceae; genus DASPTR01. The sequence goes on along the minus strand of OY970072.1, from coordinate 1,692,798 downwards.
CATGACAGCGAAGGGTTATTTTAAATTTCCCTTCTTTTCATCTGGTTTCTTCGAGTTTGGCAGGCAGATATTCGTCCACAATGTATGTTAGACCGTACCGGCTGAAAGCCTCTTGTTCTGCCTTTCGCCCTATTTTCATGAAAGTCTTGATTTCCCTTCGCCATAACGGGTCTACATATCGTGGGTCTCTTTGCAGCTCGCTAAGCCTTTTCATATCCACCTCGTCAAGCGGGTCCGTCGGCAGTTTATAGTTCACGATGTCGGTTGCCCAGACTCCGCTCCATTTCGCGTCAGGCGTGTTCAATTCTCTAAGGTGCGCGGCGTTTGCAGAGCCTGAGATTATGACCATGGCAATGTGCATTCCCCATGGGTCGCCGTCCGTGAAAATGTAGACTGGAAGCTTCAGTTCGCTGTTCAATCGCCTGATGAAGTGCCTAGTGGCTCTCGGCGCCTGCCCGGCCGTTAAAACAAGCAATGCGTTGTACTTTTTGTGCACGCTCTCTTCTATGAACCGCGTGAACAGGCCGCCTTTCTCTATGGCTATGACCTTGTCTGCCGTCGTCTTCACAAATTCGGATGAGGTTAAGGCCGGCCCGATCAGAACGCCGTCGGGGTGTGAAGCCAGGTTCAGCGTTTTTCCCTCGTAGCCTGGCACGGTATATTCTATCGTTAAGTCGCCGAACACGGCTGAGCGTTCCTCTGGAAAGATGTTGAAGTCTTCCCGTGAAAGGCCCAGAATGGTTTCCAAATCGGTTATGATATTGTTTGATTCCTGCTGGTCTTTGAAGGTCATCTCGTAGGCCTGGGCCGAATAGTAGACGTCTCTCAGAGTTGATGTTTTGCGTTGTGAAGAAAGTTCATTGGAAAAGAATGCCGCCCAGACAAGCTGGGTGAAGGGTTTCACGTGTCGAATGTTGCGGGCACTTCTTCGAACCTTTCTGTCGCCAAGAATGAACTGTCTAAGCTGCTGGTCATAAGCGATGTTTTCTGTTGAGCGGCTGGGCATGTCAATTGCTGGAAAATGGCCCTCATCAATCTGATCATAGATGTTCCTTCCAAGGTTTCCTAAACCTGCTAGAACTTCCTTCCGCTTTTCCATGATGCTACTTTTATGCTTCTTCTTCTGCTCCATACTTTTTCACGCTCGTCAAGAGCTTTTCTATGTCTGGTTCCTTTTCTTTACCTGCAAGCTTGGTTGAAAACTGGGCTATCTTTGGCAGGTACTTGCTGAAAACTCCAAGCCTCTTCCTATCTCGGTCCACGTGCTCCCTTCTAGACAGGAAAAGCTGGATCTGACGTGCCACTTCTCGCAGCCCGTTGGCCATTTCTCTTCTAACCTCAACTCTGTCCGCAATGAATTCTTTTCCAACAGTCTTGTAAGGCACTTTCGTGCTACAAATGTGCACAAGTATAGCTATGGGCATATCAGGCGAGACGTGGTATCTTCGCCAATTCATCGTTGATATGACTCTAACCGAAACATCGCTTGCCTCATCATACAACAGTGGAATCCTGTTGGCAAAGCGGTAGATCAGAAAGCTTCCCCTTTTCGGTATTTCTCCGCCGTAGGCGATTCCCACTTCGATGATGAAGGGGTGGCCACCATACGTCGCCGGTTTGCGCTGATGAACCGCGATAACCTCGGGCTTCAGTTCCTTCTGTATTCCAGCCTTCAGCAGATCTTCACCCAACGGAGAGAGGCAGCTTGCGTCAGGCGGCAAGAAATCCTTAAACTTCTTAAGCATGTGCATCAGCCTGACGATCTCTTCATGCGACAGCTTTCTGGGATTCTTAGACGGGCTTATTTGGCTGGACTCCAGAAACTTCCGTGCAGTAATCTCTCCGACCCTGTGGAAATGATTCCTCAAGAACTCAAGCATGTTGTTGTACGGTGTCACTTGTATTAGACGTTGGAGAAGCTCCACGTCCACACCGTACGGGTGAGGCAGAGTTTCCTTCGGCGGCCTAGGCATTTCCTTCGTGACTCTTGTGAACTTGTACAACCTGCCCTTAGGATCCACAAAGGTCAAGTTCGCGTACGGGTTTACCATGGCCGTCTGCTTAAAGTAATCCAGAATCTTGGGCATGGCTCGCAGATAGTCACCTTCCAAGCTGAACTCAACCAGAGTTCCACGCCACTGCTCCTTGTTTATCAGCACCTTCCTATCCACGATTATCGGGCGATTCTTCTGGATGTCAATCATCAACTTATACGAGTAAATCTTGGCTACCCCGGTGCTCGACGTTATAGTAGCAGGCTGATGCGTAGTAATCTGACCGTACAAAATCGCCATTTTCCCGCCAAGGCCGAATGTTCCCCTCTGCTGCTTCAGCTTATACTTTGAGCCAAAAAGCACTTGGCCGAAGGCTGAAGGTATATGCCGGGGCTGAATGCCTATGCCATTATCCTCAACTCTCAACTTGTAAATCTGAGTCTCAGGGCCAGCTTCGCCCTCATACGAAAGCCTCACGTAAACGTCCGGCGGAATCTTCAGGCTCTCAGCAGCATCCAAAGAATTCTCGACAAGCTCTCTGATGGCCGCAAAGATCGCTCTGGAAGGATTCGTGAAACCAGCTATGTCTCGGTTCCTGTAGAAAAAGTCAGCTGCGGAAATTTCTTCAAACGTCGTTTGAGCCAGCTAAGCCTCCCCCAGCACACTTCAACCATAAATCGCTCTTACGATATGCTCTGCCCATTCTTTAACTTAACGACATGTCTCCAGCAAAGAATACCTATCTTCGGTAAGGAAATGGCAGTAATTCCTTGACTGTTTTTGTTTCAACAGTCTCAAAAGGAGCTTTGTTGTCTTCGGCTTTTGCCATGACAATTCTAATTTTGGAGTTTTCGGCAAAGTCGTGAATATACTGTAAACATGCCCCGCATGGTTTCGGTTCGTTTGGGCTTTTTGAGTCCATGACGATGGCGATTTCTCTGATTTTTCTGTTGCCATGTAGAACGGCGTGATTGATAGCGTTTCTTTCGGCGCAGGTGCCTAGTCCGGAAATCCAGCTTTCGACGTTGCAGCCTTCGTAGATTTCGCCATCTTCAGCGAGTACGGCAGAGCCTACTTTGAACCCCCAAAGGACGAAGGCATTATTCATGCCTTTTAAGGCTATTCCTAATAGTTTCCTTTGGCTCTCACCTAGTTTTGTCAATATTATCCCTTGCTGCTTTATTTTCTGATCGTGCGTACATAGTAATATTCTCCTATTTGTTTCTGAAGCTTATCAAGCTTGGAGTCTTCCTTGTTTACTCTCGGCCTCTTTGTGGCTGGGTCTCTTCTGAAAGTAACCTCCATCTCCTTCAGAAAAGCGTTCATCCCCTTCCTCAGAGTCGTAGGCGGATGTGCCGCGCCTTTTTTTCCGGGCTCTCCAGAGAAAATCATCAGGTGATCAGCTATGAAGTCCTGCGCCACAACGTCATGTTCGACGACGAAGGCTGTGACGTGATGGTTCTCAACAACCCTTCTAATGGTTCGAGCCATGTTCAAGCGTTCTTCAACGTCCAAATATGCGCTGGGCTCGTCCAGGAGAAACAGTTCAGCGTCGCGGGATAGGCATGCGGCGATTGCGACTTTCTGTAGTTCACCGCCGCTGAGTTCTGCCACATTCCTATCCAGAAGCTGATCCATTTTTAGGGGCTGAAGAATTTCAGTTTTGTACCAGCCTGAAGAGAAGCTCTCCTTGGCAATGCTCATGAGAAGCATCTGAACCGTGCCCTCATATTCAGCCGAAATGTACTGGGGTTTGTAGCCCACTTTGAGCTTGTCAAACTTTCCGCCGCCATCGGGTTCTTCAAGGCCCGCTAAGATCTTCACGAAAGTAGTTTTGCCTATGCCGTTTGCTCCGAGGATGCCTATGATTTCTCCTCTCTTGATTTCTCCGCCAGCAGCAACAAGCTTGAATTCCTTAAACGCTTTCTCTATTTGCGGCCATTGCAGCAGTATTTCGCCGCCGCTAACGGTTGCCGCAGGGGGCTTCTCATGAAACACTATCGCCTCCTTTCTGAACCTGACGTTCTCATCAGGGATGTAGCCCTGCAAGTAGATGTTTATACCCGTTCTGACTCCATGAACGTTTGAAACGACACCGTAAACGCCTGGTTCTCCATAGAAGATGCAGATCTGGTCAGACAAGTAATCTACTATTGCAAGGTCATGCTCCGCGGCGATGATCGTTTTCTGATCATTCTTGAGGCTTCTTATCACCTTCGCTGCTTGAAGCCTCTGCTTCACGTCCAAGTAGCTTGACGGCTCATCGAAAAGGTAGACGTCCGCCTCTCGACATATCGTCGCAGCTATAGCGACTCGTTGAAGTTCGCCTCCGCTTAGCACGTCGAGCGGCCGCTTCCACAGCTGTTTAAGCTCGAGCCTTGTCGCGATCTCTTCAAGCTTTCTTCTTTCATCGACCTTTTCCAGAAGTTCCCCAACGTTTCCGGAGACAGCTTTCGGAATCCTATCGACATACTGCGGCTTGTGCGAGATCTTGAGTTTGCCTTCGCTCATTTTTCGAAAATACTCTTGGAGCGTTGAACCTCTGAAATGCTGGACTATCTGACCCCAATCAGGCGGGTTCTTGTAGTTGCCAAGGTTCAACTTGAAATCGCCGGAAAGTATCTTAAGCGTCGTGGTCTTTCCTATGCCGTTCTGTCCTATCAGCCCCAGAACCATGCCTTGGGAAGGGGTTGGGAGCCTGAAAAGCTTGAAAGTGTTTTCCCCAAAACGGTGACTGCAGTCCTTTTCCAGTTCGTCTGGAAGGTTGACTATTGAAATGGCGCTGAACGGGCACTTCTTGACGCATATTCCGCATCCTGTGCACAGGGATTCCACAATGACGGGCTTGTTAACTTCAAACCTTATCGCCTCTATGCGGCTTCGCACCATCGGGCAAAACCTTTCGCATGGCCTGCTACAGCGTTTTGGCTTGCACCTGTCAAGGTCTAGCACGGCGACTCTTGTCATGGTCAACCCATCAGTCAGATGGTCACAGCAGGTAGGTTATAAACGTAAACCTGAAAACCCACAAAAACCGGTTCAAAACCTGTGCAAAGAAAGAACATAAAAAAGTTCTCGGACACTCAACTCTCACATTTCCTCGTCTTCCCAGTCTTCCTCTTCCCAGTCTTCTTCTTCCCATTCTTCTTCTTCATCTCTCACTATTTTGCACCTCCTAGATTTTGTTTTGCATACTCAAACGCCATAGCGACGCTTTAAACATTCTCGTTCGTCAATTGTCGAGACTAAAAACCTAGATGTGTCTCGAAAGCGTCATTCAGAGGATTTACTTCACAATTCTAGCCGTCAGAGACGCTGCCGGCGCATCCATTTCAGGCTTCATGTAGGCCCAACACATGTTCGGCGAATTATGAGCCGCTCCGACTCTCCCATGAACATCAACGGAGATAATTCCCATGGAATTGTAAGCGTTTGGAATCCTCTGGTTAACCAGCTCTATCGCCTGTTCAGCCGCTTTCTGCGCTGCTTCTCCATTCTCCATGTAGCTGCACGTGGTCTTGGCCAAGACAAGTCTTATGGCTATTTCACCTACGCCAGTGGCTGAGCATGCTCCGCTTTGATTGTCGGCATAGGTGCCGCATCCGATTAACGGTGAATCGCCAATCCTGCCTGGAAGCTTCAGCGGGAAACCGCCAGTTGACGTTGCAACAGCAACATTTCCCTCTTTGTCGAAGGCCACGGCTCCCACCGTGTCAAGGTCGAAGAGCTCAGGATGATTCTTTACCAGTTTGACTAATTTAGGCAGCTCAGACTTCCCTTTCAGCAGTAGCTCTTTCTGCCGCTCATAATACTTCAATCTAAGATCCGTCACTGGGTTCTTTCTTTCAAGATTGTGAAGCCTGGCAAGCTTTTCTGCGCCTTCACCTACCAAAAAAACGTGGTCCGTCTCTTCCATAACAATTCTTGCCAGACGAACGGGGTTTTTGATGTTGTGCAGGAGCCCCACCGCGCCGGCCTGCAGCGTTTTTCCATCCATGATCGAAGCTTCCATTTCCACAGTCTTCTCCAAAGTCAGGCTTGAGCCATAACCTGCGTTGAATGCTTCATCGTCTTCCATGACCGCGACGGCTTCCATAACGCTGTCCAAGGCGCTTCCCCCGTTTGTCAGAATCTCAAAGCCCGTTTTCGCCGCTCTCTTAACACCTTCTAGTCCAGGTCCGCAACGCTCAGGCTGCCACGTTCCGGCACCGCCATGGACAACGATAACAGGCTTTCCTCCTTGAGTCAAGAACCTCTTGCTCTCCTTTGGCTTAAACAAAAGCCAACTCGTGCAACCCGAATTTAAGCCTAATGTTAATGTGCAAATCAAAATGGATAAATCTCGCCCTCAGACACTTAATGTGGGATGATGTGAGGCGACGGCTAAGAGCCAAAAGCTATGACAAAGCCACTAACCTGCACTGACCCTGAAAAATCTTTTGAGAAGCGCTAAATTCATCTGAAGAACAAACAACTGTCAAGTGCGATCAGAAAGGATGATGAGAAAGTGCCCGGAGAATTCAACATCTTAGCAACTACTTCACGTGGGCTTGAGCGAGCCGCGTGCTTTGAGCTGAAGTATCTGCTCGAACAGGTGGGTGACCCAGATGCGAACGTCAGCAAAAGCGGCGTCCGCGGCGTGATCGTTACAAAAACGGTCCTAGACCCGTTTGAAGTTATAAAGAAACTGCGCGAAATCCTAGTTGAGCGTCCATACGAGTTCCGCTACCTGCTCAGAATAATCCCAATCGAAGCAATTGTCACAACAGACTTGGAGACGATTGCCAACATGGCGAAGCAGCTCAGTTCGAAGATAGCAAGGGACGAAACGTACCGTCTAACGGTCGAGAAACGTTTCACCACGTTGCATGCTCAAGAAATAATTGAAGCCGTGGCGGCAAACATCGACAGGAGAGTCAACCTCAAGAATCCAAACAAGATACTGCTAATCGAAGTCATGGGCAAGTCAACAGGCATATCTGCCATAATGCCCGAAGACATCATATCTGTCCTGAAGGAGAAAATGCTCTAAGCTAGCGGTCAGCGGCCACTAGCGCCATTCGTTCGATGACGAGGTCTACTAGAGCTTTCTTCTTGTCATGTCCCTTCATAACCGTACCGAGTTCCTCATTCGATATCTCGAAAGTTCTTTGGATATTTGTTATTTTTTCCTCCGTCAAATCGAGGATGACATCATCCCTCTCGGCCTCGATCTGTTTTGAGATCTTCGAAAGCGTCGATTTCAGATCTTCAGGCTTTTCGCCTACTATCAGCATCGCTACCTTCGTCGAGCTGGGCCTAACTCCTAGAGTCTCCGTGGCTTTCCGAATTTGCCGTTGGGCAGAGGCATAGAGCATCGTTTCCATTGCTAGGCTCTTTGAAATATTCGTTTCATTCTTGAATGCCGTCAGCGCATCTAAAACTGCAAAGTACAGATGTTGCCAAGTGGCCACACGCTCCGCGTTGAAGACTTGGGCTTCCCAATTTGACGATTTTTCCGTATGGATCAGCTTCAGGAATTCCTCTGTATTCTCAATTCTTACATTTCGAAAGCCGGTTATCAAGACACACTTCCGAAATTCCTCGATGGATTTCAGCAATTTGCTTCCCCAAGAATTTCTTTCATGAATCTCTTCATAAGTCTTGTAGGCATCCCGGCTTCCACAAGTTTCGCTTCTTCTTTTTCAAATGATACTCCTTTCTCCTTGCATTTTCTCAGGATATTTCGGACTGTTTCTTTTCTCTCCCAGGGAAAAACTATCCAGCAGCGCGTTTCTTTTTCATAATAGTCTGGTTTAACGAAGCTCCATGGTTTATAGTAAACTGTGGCAATCTTGACCTCAGTAGCATCCTCGGCCATAATGTGTTCCTTGACAAGCTTCAAACTCTTACCAGTGTCTACGACTTCATCGACCACAAGAACCTTCTTCCCAGCAACCGGAACAGAGACAGTCTGAGTCAAGGCAGGTTCGCCTTTCGTCTCAGCGACTCCCACGTAGAATTCAGCCCTCACATTGGCAACATTAGGGTTGCCCAACAAGTCTGAAAGGACTCTTGCAGGGGGCCATCCGCCTCTGGAGACTCCTACAATTATGTCTGGCTTAAACTCGTCTCTGCGTATCTTATCTGCCAAGTTCAAGAGCATGTAATAGATCTGGTTCCAAGTTGGAACCTCAAACTCAAGCTCCGAACCCACAGTCGTTCCCGCTTAAGAAAACCCATTGTCACCTTATAAGTTTAAGAACCTTGATTATACTCGGCGCACGTGAGCAAAAGAGACGCGTGCTCCTCAACCCAACCATTCTTGCACGGTCGCCTAAGCACAAATGCCTAGGTTGTCGTCTTAGCCCTAGAGTTCTTGATCGAGACAATGACTAAGGTTTTAAGAGAGCTATGCTAGATGGAAAGCAGAAAAAATAGAATAACAACGTCTGTTACTTGTCCACAACTGCCAGTCGTGTCGCTGAGAGTAAAAGAGAAAAAGAATAGATGTGAGTGGGGAGTAAGAAGTAAGTGCTTAATCCACTGAGAGATCATGTTAATCATCTTGCGTTGCCGATATCCATGACAGGTGAATGATATGATGGAAATTGTTGAATGTGTGCCCAACTTCAGCACGTCGGACCCGAAAACTGTAGAATCAATACTCAACGAGATCAGGAAAACCAAAAACGCCTTCTTGCTTGACGTCACCTACGATAACTACTACAATAGACTCGTCGTTTCCTTCGTAGGAAACAAGAAATCAGTGCTGGAAGCAGCTTTGAACGCCTCATTCAAGGCCGTAAAATCGATTGACATGCGCAAGCACAAAGGTCAACACCCACGCATAGGAGCTGTTGACATAGTCCCCTTCATCCCGATAAAGGATGCGTCAATGGAAGACTGCATCAAGCTGACAAAAAAATTCGGAAAGACCCTTGCAGACAAGTGCGGCGTGCCTGTCTACCTCTATGGTGATGCTTCGCCTAAACCTGAACATGGCGACCTGGATTGGATTCGCGAAGGCGACTACGAGAAATTGGCTGAGAACATCGTGAAGCCTGAACGTAAACCAGATTTCGGCCCGGCCAAGTTCAACGCGAAATCAGGTGCAACCGTTACCGGCGCGCGCAGGGTTATGTCTGGCTTTAACGTCAACTTGGGCACAGCGGACCTGAAGATTGCCAAAAAAATCGCCAAAGCCCTGCACGCGAAGAAAGGAGGCTTCTCAAACGTTAAGGCCATGGCCGCGTTCATTCCAGAGCAAAACATCACGCAGATAGGGATGAGCGTAAACGATTTTGAGAAAACGCCTTTGTACCGTGTTTTCGAGGCGCTCAAGATCGAATGTGCACGCTATAATGTTCCAATCTTGGGTTCAGAGTTTTGCGGGATGGCTCCGCTAAGAGCCTTAATCGATATTGCTGGGTACTACCTAAAGGTTGATAACCTGACTGAAGATAGAGTCTTGGAAATAGCTATACAAAACGCAATCGAAAAAGGTGGCAAACGACGGTGAACCTTTCTCTGAAGTGGCTGGGTCATGCCAGCTTCCAAATAAGGGCTGCGGGAAAAATCATCTATGTCGATCCTTACGAGGGCGAATACTCTGAAAAGGCAGATCTAGTGCTGGTGACGCATTCACATTTTGACCACTGTGACACGTCCAAAATCAATCAAGTTTACAATGCAGAAACTGTCGTAGTTGCCCCTTTCCCCTTGTTCCTTTCCTCCGTTTCAAAAGCTGGGGGAAATGTCAAGGCGCTCAAGCCTGGAGATGAAATGGCAATCGATAGTATCAAAGTTAGGGCTGTTGAAGCTTACAACATCAAACGTTTCAGGTTGCCCGGAAACCCATTCCATCCTAAAGGGTCTGGGGTCGGCTACCTAATATCGGCTGAAGGCAAAACAGTCTATCACGCGGGAGACACGGATCTTATTCCTGAAATGAAGCAGCTCGGCATCATAGACGTGGCGTTGCTTCCCAGCGGAGGCACATATACTATGGACAGCGCTGAGGCTGCTGAAGCGGCGTTAGCGATTAGCCCTAGAATCGTTATTCCCATGCACAGGTGGGACACCGATCCTGAAGAGTTCAGAAAAAAAGTAGAAGCCAATTCAAACATTCAAGTTGTCGTGTTGTCGAAAGGTGAAGAATTCCAAGTGGTCTAAGGATGGCGTTGACTCAAAAAGCAGGCAGACGGGGAAACAGAGAAACAGCTGACCTGCTGATCGTGAACGCTAATGAACTAGTCACTTTAGCCGGGGACAACCAGAAGCCCCGTACGGGCAAGCAGATGCGTGAGCTTGGGATAGTACGAGACGGCAGCCTAGCCGTCAAAGATGGTCGCATTGTGGCTGTTGGTAAGACCTACGACATCATGAAACGTTTCAGGTCTGGCAACGTTCTAAGCGCGAATGATAAGACTGTCCTGCCCGGTTTCGTTGATGCGCACACACACCTCGTCTTTGCCGGTTCGCGTGAGGATGAATTTCAGATGCGGGTTGAAGGCGCCTCCTACATGGAAATTCTGAATGCTGGCGGAGGCATACTTAAGACGGTTAGAGAAACCCGGAGAGCCAGTGTTGACAAGCTTGTGGCTGATGGTCTTGGAACGCTTGACGTCATGTTGGAGCACGGGACAACCACGGTTGAGGCTAAGAGTGGCTATGGCTTAACGACAAAGGATGAACTGAAAATCTTGGAGGCGACTCGCCGCGCGAATCAGCTGCACACTGTTGACATTGTCTCGACTTTTCTGGGAGCGCATGCGGTTCCGCCTGAGTTCAAGGGCAACACGCAGGGCTACGTTAACCTCATCGTTGAGGAAATGCTTCCGAGAGTGGCTGAAAAGGTGCTGGCAGAGTTCTGCGACGTCTTCTGCGAGAGAGGCGTCTTCAGCATGGATCAGTCTAAGAAAATTCTGATCGCTGGCAAAAGCCACGGCTTGAAAGCGAAGGTTCATGCTGACGAGATGAGCATGTTAGGCGGTGCGGGACTTGCGGCTGATGTTGGAGCAATATCTGCGGAGCACCTACTTTTCTCTTCTGAAGAGAATCTGAAGGCCATGGCAGCGAAGAATGTCGTTGCGGTTCTGCTTCCTGCTGCTGCCTTCAGCCTGATGATGGGAAAATATGCTGATGCTAGGCTTATGATCGACTGCGGTGTTCCAGTGGCCTTAGGCACCGACTTCAACCCAAGCTGTCTAATGGAGAATATGCAGTTAATCGTCGCCTTTGCTTGTCATCTCATGAGGCTAACTCCGGCTGAGGCCATAACGGCCGCCACGATTAACAGTGCACATGCTCTAGGCAAGGCAAATGAGGTTGGCAGCTTGGAAGTTGGCAAGAAGGGTGACCTCGTCGTTCTAAATGCGCCTAACCACAAGTTTCTCGGCTATCATTTTGGCGCAAATCTGGTCGACAAAGTTGTTAAGAACGGAAGAGTCGTCGTGGACAAAGAGGCAAGTCCAAGCGGAATCGTACACATGGAAGAATAGGCGCGTAGCATTCTAAGATAAAAGGATTAAAGTCTGATTCTGATATTCTTGTCCTATGGCGGGTCAGCCTTGGCTAGAAAGGCAGTCAAATGTTTAACCGGTCCAGAATTGCATTGCAAGAATTGGCAGATTGAAGGCATCTTGCGCATGCTTCACAACGTTTTGGATCCTGAGGTTGCAAAGGACCCTGAGAGACTCATCGTTTATGGTGGGACAGGCAAGGCGGCTAGAAACTGGGAGTGCTTTGACAAAATTGTCGAAACACTGACCAGGCTGGAGCCAGATGAAACCATGCTTATTCAAAGCGGCAAGCCCGTGGCTGTTTTCAAGACGCATGAATGGGCTCCGAGAGCATTGATCGTAAACGCCATGCTCGTGCCAAAATGGGCCAATTGGGATTACTTCCTTGAACTTGAGCAGAAGGGCCTAACCATGTATGGACAGATGACGGCGGGCTCTTGGGCATACATCGGCACCCAGGGCATCTTGCAGGGCACGTATGAAACGTTGGCCGCCGTTGGAAAGGAACACTTCGGAGGAAGCCTACGGGGGAAGCTTGTCCTCACAGCCGGTCTAGGCGAGATGGGCGGGGCTCAACCCTTAGCTGTGACCATGAATGAAGGCGTGGCCCTAGTCGTAGAAATCGACAGGTGGGCGATCGAACGCAGAGTCAAGCATGGCTATCTGGAAACGTGGACTAACCGCCTTGACGAAGCAATAAGGCTCGCAGAAGAGGCTAAGCGTGAAGGCGTTCCCCGTAGCATCGGGTTATTGGGCAACGCTGCTGAAGTGTACCCTGAGGTGCTGAAACGCGGCGTCATAACGGACGTCGTGACGGATCAGACGAGCGCGCATGATCCGCTCTGGGGCTACTACCCCGCGGGGTTCACGAAGGAAGAAGCTGACGAGCTCAGAAAGTCCGACCCGAAAGAGTACACGCATCAGGCTATGCAAAGCATGCGAGTGCAGGTGGAAGCCATGGTGAGCATGATGAAGAGGGGAGCCGTAACGTTTGACTACGGCAATAACCTGCGCCAGCAGGCCTATGACGCAGGATTCAAAGATGCTTTCACGTACCCCGGCTTCGTGCAACGCTACGTGAGACCACTGTTCTGCGAAGGCAAAGGCCCATTCCGCTGGACATCACTTGTGGGCAGCAAAGAAGACATCTACAAACTTGACGACGTGATACTGAAAGAATTTGCCTACAACAAAGGATTGTGCCGCTGGATAAGAAAGGCAAAGGAACAGGTCAAGTTCCAAGGCTTACCTGCGCGAGTTTGCTGGCTTGGCTTCGGGGAAAGAGTAAAGTTCGGCAAGATAATCAATGACATGGTAGCCGATGGAAAACTCTCAGGCCCAATCTGGATTGGACGCGATCATCTAGACGGCGGAAGCGTAGCATCACCGAACCGCGAAACCGAGGGCATGAAAGACGGCAGCGACGCGGTCGCAGACTGGCCGATACTGAATGCCCTGATCAACGCTGTCGGGGGCGCCACATGGGTCAGCGTACACCACGGAGGAGGCGTCGGAATAGGCTACAGCATACATGCTGGCATGTGCCTAGTCGCAGACGGCACAAAAGAAGCTGAAAAACGGATAACAACAGTTCTGACAACAGACCCGGGAACAGCAATAGTGAGACACGCAGACGCAGGCTACGAGAAAGCACAGAAAGTGGCGAAAGAGAAACACATCCAAATGCCTATGCTAAAATAGAGAAGCAGTGCTTCAAAAACTGGACTAGTGCTATTCGTGAAGGTTGCTATGCAGTAGCATACGCCAAGGTCCAGGGCGTTAGCGTTGAGAAGACTTGGATAGAACTCTCGTCGTATTAAATGCTCTTCTGTTCAGTCTTCAACACCGTTGTTGCGAAGATTCTGTCATTCAAAGCATCTTTCAACAGAGTGGTTCAGCAGCACGATTTTTACGCTGCTTAACCACCTGAGTAGTCTTTTTGGTCATCCACTTATCTGTCGCTAATGCTGTTGCTGCTATTACTGAGGTTATTGCGACTCCGAAAAGACAATCAACGAGCAATTCAGGGGCATACGTATACTTTTGGCCTGTCTCAGTGTTTACCATTCGCCAAGTGAGTGGAAAGCCATAATACTTGTTCCCAGGAATGCCGACAGAATCAGGGCTATTTTCAACAAGTCCCGACACAAAACCTATGGCTAACCCGATGACGACGATTACAGCCACGAGTCGCCTGCTCAACTTCAAACGTCTCAGCATCCCAAGCTTTAGCTTGAAGTCGCCACAACATAAGCTTTTGGCATACACAATATTGCCCGTGGCACATCGGAAAATTGCCAGTCGTGAGGCTTTTGCCTCGGAAGGGATGATCGTCTTTTTTCAAAAAGCAGTATTTTGTGTGTGGCTAAAAGTCTAGCGCGCTTATGATCTGAAAGCAGACAGCATGCTTCGCGTTTTTAGGTACTTGTTTTAACTATGTTGTAGCCCGCAGCCTTGCGCAGCCTATTCATAACCGCCAAACCCAACCCTTCAGTGGGGACGCCCTCAGCAACGATAACGTCAACGCCCTCAGCATCAAATTCTCTCAGCAGCCTGAACAAGCTTCGTGCAATACCAGCCAAGTCACTTCTGCTTCCCATAGACCTCACCACATCCGTCCTATAGTGCCTCACTGTTTCGTCTGTGCCAAGAACTCCAACTTTCTTGCCTGCTTCACTGTAGAGCCTGATCAGTTCTTCCATTTTGCGCATGACAGCTTCAACTTCTCCCTCAACGACAACGACATCTGCGTTGGGCGCATAGTGCTTGTGCTTAACACCTGGGGAACGGGCCTTCTCAACGGGCAACGCTCTGTCAGCGACCACAACAGGATTGAGCTCAACTCTGCGAACAGCGTTCAACAGGTCTTCATACGGCGTTCCTCCTGGGCGCAGAACCTGAGGAGGATCAACGGTCAAATCCAAAACCGTCGACTCCACTCCAATATGTGTCGGTCCAGCATCCAAAATCGCGTCTATACGTCCACCCAGATCGTCCAGAACGTGCCTTGCCGAAGTTGGACTTGGCTTCCCAGCAAGATTGGCACTTGGCGCAGAGATTGGACAGCCGCTTTCCCTAATAAGTGCCAAGGCAACGTTATGCCTGGGCATCCTGATGGCAATCGTGTCCAAACCGGCAACTGTGACGTCAGGCACGGTGTTCGAGCGTTTGAGAATGAGTGTCAAAGGGCCAGGCCAAAAAGTTTTCATAAGCCTCTTAGCCTCTTCAGAAACTTTCTCGGCTAATGTGTTGACATCTTCAAATTTACACACGTGCACTATGGGCGGATTGTCAAGCGGCCGGTTCTTGGCCTCGAACAAAGACAACACGGCTTTCGCGTTCAACGCGTCTGCTCCCAGGCCGTAGACTGTTTCGGTTGGAAAAGCCACCAAGCCGCCCTTTCTGATGAAGTTCGCAGCTATCTTAATTTTCTCCAAGTCTGGCTGCTGCGAATCAACAGTTAACACTAACGTCTTCTTCATTCGTAACTCATGAGGACTAGAGCAAAATCTGGGAATTTAAACTTCATCGAAGACGAACGCATGAGAAGTTGTTGGCTTGCTAAACAACGTAGTAGTCAATGACTTTTTTCATGCTTTTCGGTGCTTTCTGTCTTGCAGCAAGTTGCTTCAGCAGCTTTATCATTTGGGGCTGAAAACGTGCAATGTCGGTCAGGGACACTAGGCCCACAAGTTTCTTTCCATCAACCACGGGCAACTTTTTGATTTTCATCTGGAACATCAATTTTGCCGCTTCTTCCAAATCGAGGCTTGGCTCAACAACGACCAGCGGCGTGGTCATGATCTCCTTGACCTTAGTGCTTTCAGCGTTTTTCGCCTCTGCAACGACCCGCCTTAAGATGTCTCTTTCTGTTATTATGCCCACGGCCTTTCCTTTGCTCACTATTATGAGGCTGCCTATTGCGAATTTGTTCATGATCTCAGCGGCCTCTCTAACCGTGGAATTCTCGTCCAGAGTTATTACTTCTCTGACCATCACATCCTCAACCTTCAATGACAAACCGGTCGCTTTTGACTCGTCTTCATCCTGCTCTGCCAAAATGAACCCTTACCTATTTTCGGTAACCCACGTATATAAGCTGGTGCGCGGGACTTCCTCAGACTTTTCGCAGTTTGTGAAGAATCTTTTCAGCATGTTTGCTCACAGGTATTCTTGCCCGGTCAAACTTTTTCTTAGGCTTGGTGAACGGTCTGGTGGCGTCGATGCCCATCTTGCTCGTAAGTCCTGTCTCCTGATCAGCTGAAGAGTCCAGCGTGGAACCCCGCGCATTTTCAATGACAATCAGGTCTTCACTGGCTTGGAAGCGAGTGGCAATTGCCCATTCTACTTCAGAAGCATCAAACACGTTGATGTCTGAATCCACAACCACAGCGTGTTTCAAGCTTGGGTGCGCGGCAAAAGCGGCCAGCAGGGCATTCTTGCCGTCACCATCGAGCTGCTTCTCAATCGCTATGACAGCGTGAAGCCACCCGTTGCCTCCGGCTGACAGGTTAACGGCGAGAGCCTTGGGCACAACCTTCGACACGCTTTCCCAAATCAAAACTTCATGAGGCAAACCCATCAGATGCCTGTGCTCAGCCCCAGATGGCAAAAGCCCCTCATAAACATAGTCTTTTCGATGCATGACACCCACAACTTCCACAACCGGCTGCTTCCTCTGCACATCATAGGTTCCAGTGATGTCCACAAACGGGCCCTCCGAAACCTCTCTAGTTGCGGAAATCTTGCCCTCCAAGACCAGTTCAGCATCAGCCGGAGCGGATGCATCCACGCTTTTGCAGTGAACTAGTCGGAGGCGGCCGTTTAACAACGTATTTGCCACGTCAAACTCGTTCACTCCGAAGGGAACAGGCGAAGAAGCAGCTAACAGGACTGCAGGATGAACTCCGATAGAGACTGCTATGTCCAAATCCCTGCCTGCTTCCTTGGCGTCATTCCAAAGTTTGAAAAGATGCCTGGGAACCAGTCGGATCGCAAGATGATTCTTGTCCAAGAGTTGAAGACGATGAATGGAGAGGTTCTCGACACTTCCGTCAACGCTCTTGGCATGTATCACTCCAGAAGTAATGTAAGGACCAGCGTCATGTTCAAAATGGGTCAGAATCGGAATCTTCGAAAGATCAACCTTCTTCTCCATGACTTCCTCAACCGCTCCTGCATCGGCGACCTTCGGCTTTTTAGGCGATCGCCAGGCCCACAACAGCCTTCGATACAGTCCGTCTGCCCCGATGTTAAGCGCCGCACAGATTCTTCCTCTCGTGCCGCATACGTTGGCCACAACCTTCACATTGTCGTCTCTGACTTTTTCAAAGAGCAATATGGGGCCTTCATCATCGAAGGTCTTCATTAACTGCGGGATTTCAAAAATCGGTGAGACCTGATCTTCTACGTGCAAAACTCCCTTCTTTTTTTCCATTTGATTAAGAAATTCTCTTAGGCTCATGCTGTTACTCCCTCTTTTTCTCCACTTTCTTCTGCATGAACGACTCTTTCAACCAGCCTCTTGAAGAATGATTGCCCCTGCATCTCATCCATGGTTTCCAGATAGACTGAAACCAAAGCTATCTTCTCCTTCTTAGCGGCCACGTATTCAGCGAACATGCGGGCTGAGATCGCATGCCTGTCGCCCAAGAGAATAGAAGAGGTCGCTGGGCCTAACATTCCTTTTGGCTTGGGGACCGCGATGGCCAATGTTCCGAGCTTATCCTCTTTTTCACTCAGGAGAACCAGACATGAATTCTTCGTCTCCAAATATACTGCCAGAAAATGCCTATTCTCGTCAACTATCTCATCTTTGACAACTCTTGCACGTTCCATTTTTCGATTTCTCCATGGCTTATTAATAGCTTCGCGCATTCACTATTTATCACTTTCAAGAGGCGAAACCGCTGGATGGTCGATAGCCGCGCGGAGCGGATCTTGCAAACCCTCAGAGAAACCTTCACGATGCCCCGATGGACGACGTCAAGCAGGGACCCGTTCAAAACGTTAATCGTGACGATAATCTCACAGAACACCGCCGACAGGAACACGGCAAAAGCCTTCGAAAACCTTTCGAACAAGTTCAAGATAACACCCGAAGTCTTAGCGAAGGCCCAAACAGGCGAAATCGAAAGATGCCTAAAAGTGGCTGGTCTATACAGGTACAAAGCCAAAACCATAAAGCAAGTCTCAAAAATCATCCTCGACCAATTTCATGGTAGTCTGGAAACGATCCTATCTTTGCCCCTTGAAGAAGCGCGGAAAACACTCCTAGAGCTTCCAGGAGTAGGGCCGAAAACAGCCGACGTAGTGCTCCTTTTCTGCGCCGAGAAACCCACAATCCCAGTTGACACTCATGTTTTTCGCGTGTCGAAGAGGCTGGGCTTGGCTCCCGAGGATGGAGACTACGAAGCTGTTCGCACCTCTCTCCAAAGACATTACAGCCCAAAAGACTACCTCGAAGTTCATCGTTTGCTAATTGCTCATGGTAGAAAATATTGCGGGGCAAGAGCCCCATTGTGCACGGAATGTCCACTTAGCAACATTTGTCCATCAAGGCGCGCGTGGGACGATAGTGATTGAACTCAACGAAGAGGTTGCAAAGTATTTTCCGTATGCAGAAGTGAGGCCTCGCCAAGACGAGTTCATTAAGACGATTTTTGAAGCTGTTGAGAATGGCCGTTCAGTCCTTATTGAGGGAAGCAATGGCTTAGGCAAGACCATAGCAGCATTATCAGCATGTTTACCCAAGGCTGAGGAAAAGCAGCTTAAGATATTATACGTTGCAAGAACCCATCGCCAACATGAACGCGTCATCGAAGAGTTGAAGGCGGTCTCAAAGAAGATTCATGTTTCCGGCCTCTCAATCCGAGGCCGTCATGAAATGTGCCTCAACGGTCTAATAACGAAGCATGCTTTGGACGCGCGAGAAGCCATAGAAGCTTGCGAACTATTGAGGGCCAAGGGCGCGTGTCCATACTACCTGAGCATCATGAAGCGAGAAGAGGAATATTCAGAGCTGCAGCATCAAGTCACTATCCACCCGTGCACGGCTTCGGAAATCCACAAGATCGGACGGAGAAGCGGTTTCTGCCCTTATGAAATTATAAAATCCTCGTTGGCCAATGTCAACACGATAGCGCTCAGCTATCTCTACTTGTTTGATCCTGTGGTTCGAGGCGCTTTTCTGAGAAACTTGGAAACCCCGCTCTCCAAAATAATCTTGATCATCGATGAAGCGCACAACCTTCCTGAAACTGCGGTTGACATCGCAAGTAGCAGCCTATCTCTCTTCAGCATGAAACAGGCAGAAATTGAAGCAAGAAAATTCGGTCATGAAGAAGTTGCAGATTTCGCGAAAACCTTCAGGAAGGAAATTGAGGAAATGGCTACGAAAGCCGAGAAAGAAGCTTTGATTTCGCCGGAATCTCTCCTAGAAATCTTTCAGGAAAAGGCTGGTCTGAATGAGCCTAGAGAATTCTTCGAGCACATGCATGATGCTGGAATGCGGATTAAACGAGACTTGCTTACAGATGGGAAATATCCACGCTCATTCATTCATACGATGGGGTATTTTCTGATCAAATGGTTAGAAACGGCTGAAGATCAATCCTTCGTCAATTCAGTGACCAAATACAGCTCCAGACAAGGTGTACCTACCGCAAAACTGGAAATATTGGCCCTAGATCCTTCGAAAATCACTGCGCCAGTGTTTTCTCAAGTATACTCCAACATAGTCATGTCTGGAACACTCCAGCCTTTAGAAGCGTACATGCGAATCACGAAACTCCCGGATAACACGATTCAGAATATCGTGCCTTCACCTTTCCCAAAAGAGCATATCCTGCCAATCGTCTCATGCGGCGTAACAACTGCAATGGAGAAAAGAACACCGGACATGTACAGGAAAATCATAAAGCGAATAGAAGAAGTGGTCCAGCATACGCCTGCAAACACCGGGATCTTCGCTGCCTCATTTGAGGTCTTGGGGAAATTGCTTGCCGAAGGACTAAAAAAAGCCTTGGACAAACCACTCTTCTGTGAACATAGAAGCATGAGTTCCCGCGAAAACGAGAAAATGGTTGCAGAATTCAAGGCACATTCTAAGCATGCAGGAGCCGTCCTGCTTGGAGTTCAAGGCGGACGATCCTCAGAGGGTGTGGATTACCCGGGGGACGAGATGAACTCGGTCGTAATCGTAGGTCTGCCTTACGCTGAGCCTACCCCGAAAGTGAAGGCGCAGATCAACTACTTCGAAAAATGCTTCCCAGGGTTTGGACGGGAATACTGCTATGTGCTCCCAGCGATGAAAAAAGCCTGTCAGGCAGCAGGGAGGCCTATCAGAAGTCTTGAAGACAGAGGCGCGATGATTTTTCTTGATTATCGCTTTGCCGCGCAATACTGCCAAAGCTTTCTTCCATCGTGGATACACGATAATCTGAGGGTTCTCCCAGACGAAGACAACGTGATTGCACGAGAGCTTTCTCTTTTCTTCAAAGCTTGCTGAAAGCCTTGAACTCTGATTGGTTTTCCTCACCGAAAAATGGGATCTCCTTCATGTTCTTGTCGAGCTTGACTTTTCCAATCACTGCCGTCGCAACGTCCTGAGATACAGGTGTTAGAATCTTCAAGGTTCTTCTCAGGTATTCGATTTCTTGTATGACGCCTATACCGAGGAATCTTCCGTCGCCGTTGTACAATGCAGTCAACAGACCTTCTTCTTCGCCCTTGCGAAATATGACAACTTTCTTTTTCGTTTCTTCTTCAATTCTCTTGAGGTTTTCTGCGTTGATCCAGCGTCTCTTACCGATAATTATGGAGATTCTATCGGATTGCTCCATGAATTGAAGAGGTTTCATTCCGAGAAGGTCGTAGATTCTCCTTGCAACTTTACCGTTTTGCCGCCCCCTGCTCAAGCCGAATAAGTCGTTGTCTTCGATTCTTAGCCAGCCAAGCGGGATTGATTGCACCTTTGCATTCCTCAAGTATTTCGTGTATCCCAGCTCACGCAAGTTCTTGCGTTTTTCCACCGTTCTCTGACTGATAACCGAAGGGGACTCAACAGTAGTTCTCCTGTACTTTTCAAGGCCGTTCAGAAGGGGCGCTAGCTCATCTTTCTGTTGGATGCAGAAAATCGCGTCTGGGTTGATCTTCTCAACAAGCTGAATCTTGTACTTAACTGCTTCTTCTCCATCAACCCATCCATCACTATTCACAACAACGAAGTCAGGATCACTGCCAAGGATCTCCTTCTTCAGCTGGCTCAGGCTCTCTATTACTTTGTCAACGGCGCCGTCCGGCGATGTGGCGCCTATGAAAATCGCGTTTTTCGCCTGCAGATTGAAGAGGTCGGTTATTGGCTTCGTCACAAGAGCGTAGGAAACCGTGCATGGTGGTCCCACGTCGGACTGGCCTAGATCTCCATCTAAGACGGCGATTTTCTTTTTCTGACCTGTGAGCTTGTTTATCAGGTATGTGCAGAAGCTAGTCTTTCCGGAATCAGTTGTTCCCAGCACCATCGCAGTGGCAGGTTTAGCCTGCAAGTCTGATAGGTCTTCGTGCGCCTTGACCCATGAGGGTGGAATTGTGTTTCCTTCAACTTCCTCAACGCTGGCTTTCTCTGCTAGCGATATGTCGAAGGCAGCTGTTTCGTTGACTGCAAAGGGCAGTCTTTTTCCTTCGCGTATGATGATCTTGCTTGCAATGTTTGGTTTTGATCCAAACACTTCCACATTGCCCGAAGTCACTGTGACTGAGGCTGGGCCGTCGACCAGCAGAGTCTTTCCCTTCTCAACTATTCTGTTCATCTGTTCTCCTCCGTTGGAATGCGTGTCCGTTTCTTCCAGCTATTCTTATGGCTGAAACCATGTCTCTTAATCCTCGTCTGTTCTTGGCTTCATTCAGGTAACGGCTCGTTCCAGCTTCGCTCACACTTTCTAGCACTATGCCTTGAGGTAAGACGGTGTCTAAAGCTTGTAGGATCTCACGCTTACATGAAGGAACGCCGTCGCCAACTTTCACCGAAATCGAACTTGCTGAAGTATTTTCGAAGCTTTTGATTATGCCTCTCACCTTTTCTAACGTTTCCCCAACGCTTGAGCAGGCCTCCGTTCTCATCACTTTCCCATCTGCCAAGACCGCCAGCCCAAGCGCTTCGCCAGGGTCAATGCCTATAACGAGTTTCTCGTAATTTTCTCTTCCTTGAATAATCTGCAGTGCAGTGTTGATCATTGCTTCTACATCCGTATTCTCATCGTACACTAAGATTTTTTCATGGTTTATTAGGTGTTTCTCTTTCTCGGTGGTCAAAACAACCCTGACTTCTACGGGGATGGGCTCGTTCGGCGTCAGGCTCAGAAAGGGCATGTTCCTCTTCTGCAGTTCTCTAACAATGAGGTAGTAGGCTTTTCCTGAAACCGTTGCAACAACAATGTGCGCTCTCATGCCAGTTTCCTATTCTCATGACCGTTTTAACGCCAAACAAATTATTAGTTTCGTGACTTATAATAGTTGATGTGTATTTGCTTGCCGAGAAAAATCCCAACAGATTGCAGAGTAATTGACAAGATTCTAGAAGGAGGCATTTCATCCGAGAGCATCAGTCTAATCTATGGAGAAGCCGAAACAGGGAAAACCGTTCTGGCAATGCAATGTGCCATCAACTGTGCAAGACAAGGCTACAAAACACTGTTCGTAGACTGTGACGGCACATTTTCCGCTGAAAGACTCTCACAGATCGCATCGAAGGATTTCGAAAGAATTGCTGAGTTGATAGTTCTGATGAGGCCGAGCAATTTTCGGGAGCAAACACTGATTATAGACCGATCAGGGGACTATGTGAATGAGCACTTCGGCCTCTTGATTTTTGATACCATCACATCGCTTTACCGGGCTGAAATCGCTGAATCTCCTGATAAAGCGTTTGCTTTGAATCGTGAGCTAAACAGGCAATTGGCATCTCTGGCTCAAATCGCGAAACTTTCAAGGATCGCCGTACTAGTGACAAGTCAAGTCCGAACAGCTTTTGAGGAAGAACGCGTAAGCGTCGAACCTGTTGCTCCGAGAGTTCTGAAATTCTGGGCTAACACGATAATAGACTTGAAACCATCTGAGAACCCACAAGTGATTAAGGCGATCTTGGAAAAGCCTAAAGTTCAACATCCGATCTGCTACTTAAAAATAGAAAAGTCAGGAATGCTTGAGCACAAGTCTCATTGACGGTTGCGAAAATGGACCTAACACTGATAATCATTGAAGCGCTGAAATTTGTCTTCCCGGCTTACTGCGCAAACGCTGTGCCGGTGATCGTTGGCGGAGGGCCTCCTTTGGATTTTGGGAGGAGCTTTCCAGATGGAAGGCCTGTGTTCGGGAAGAACAAGACTTTTCGGGGTTTCTTTTCAGGGCTTGCTGTTGGAGCAGTTGCCGGGTTGGCGGAGACTGCGGTTTTTGGGTTCCAATCCTTTCCTGCATTGCTCGGTGTGCTTTTGTCTTTTGGAGCTTTGATGGGCGACTTGATGGGCGCTTTTCTGAAGAGGAGAATCGGCTTGGCTCCGGGCGAGCTTCTTCCGGTTATTGATCAAACAGACTTCATCATTGGAGCGCTTTTGCTTTCGCTCCCTGTTTCTTTGCCACTCTTGTCTTGGGAAATAGTCCTCACAGTTCTAATCATAACCCCGCCGGTGCATCTGCTAACGAATTTCGCGGCTTACAAGCTGGGGCTAAAAAGGAATCCTTGGTAGAAGCCTTATCATCCACCGAGTTTAAGCCGTATCGTGGCTTCAAGGAATGTGTATGCCATGAAGACGAGGATTACCCCCACTAGGAACATCATGTAGGCTTGTCTTGGCTTGTAGGCGTATTTTGTGCTTTGGTACATGACCACAAGCCCCACTATGCCAAGTGCATAGAGGGTCATCGCCACTACACTGTCAGCTATGAATTGCTCTGATAACTGAGGGTATAGGAAAATGAATTTTCCGCCATAATAAACTGCTGGATAGGGCTTCACTATTATATCGTATAGGCCTCCTCCGAACAGGAAAACAGCGAAGGCCATGGCGGCCACGGACAGGATAAACGTAGAGGGTCTAAATGTTGAGACTCTGTTGTAGAGTTTGTTCATTGAGAATGATAGTGATGAGATTTCTCGCTTAACTTTGCGTGACATTTTGTCTCTCTCCATTGTAGGCTAAATATTCGGCCATTTCTCTGGCCCATTGCCCTGTTAATGGATTCTTAGCAATCTCACTTAAATACTCTTTCCACGTGATTCCTAAAGCCTTTCTCCAAAAATCATACTTCGTGGCTATGCTTTCATAGGTTTTCTTGTGAAATTTACAGTACCCATTTTCTATGGCTTTCCTGTCACATAACTTGCATTTCAATCCTTTTTCCTCTCCTCTTTTTTCAGCGGGCACTGTGGGTTTAGGCACAGGATCCATGCGCGCCTGCCAGTCATTCTAGCCTGAACCGTAGGCCATCCGCATGCATGACAGGTTCTGCTGACTGGTCTTATGCTGCCTCTTTGTGGAAGCGGAAATGCTGCTCTGCACAACCCTTTGAAATAGTTTGTGCAGCCCACGAATCGTTTGCCACTTTTTCTTGAACGTAGCGTGACAAGCTGGCCTGTCCCGCATATTGGACACGAACCGACGATTCTTTCTTCCAGTCTCAACTTCTTTTGGGCTTCGCTTAACCGTCTTCCGATCATGTTTTCTTTCTCCTTCAGGTTTTGCATTATGGGCCCCAGTGTTTCAACAGTTTCTTTCAGAACTCTTTCCCTTTTTTCCGCGTTTGCCTGAATTTTGTTCATTTCTTCTTCCAGTTTCCTTGTCAGCCTTATCGAAACCACTGTAGGGCAGTATTCCTCAAGAATCTCCAGGACCTCAAAACCCAAATCTGTCACTGTTATTCTTTCGTTTTTGACGTATTCCCTATTGTAGAGGGTTTGTATGATGTCTGCTCTCGTTGCTTTTGTTCCGATTTCTGCTTCTTCCATTCTTCTAAGTAGGCTACTGGGATTGTATCGGGGTGCTGGTGCTGTGAATCTGTCTTCTGAAACTACCTTTTTGATACGGACGGACTCCCCTTTACTTATTGGTGGTAGGAGAGCTTCATCTCGCCTTGCATGGGGCCCATAGAAGCGTAGCCAACCTTCGTCTAGTATGCGAGTTCCTCTGAGGTGAAAATGGTTTCCGTTGATGTCTATGTCGACTTTCATGCTTTGTTTTGTTGCTGGTTGAGCAAAGACCGCCATGAATCTTCGGACGATGAGGTCCCAGATATTTCTTTCTGAATTATCTAGGGCTCTTCTTGGTATTTCTCCTGTCGGGTAGATGGCAGGGTGTGCTGAATCCTCTCTAGGACCTTCTCGGGGACTCAGTCCTGATTTTTCCAAAAGCTCTGCGGTCAGCCTTCGAAATTTTGGGGTTCTATTCAGATTTTTCAGTATTGCTTCGAAACCTATTGAGGCTGGGAGCTTTTGGCTGCTTGTTCTCGGATACGAGATCAAGGCGTCTAAATAGAGACGCTGAGCGATATCTGATGTTCGTTTCGGCGCGTACCCAAACAGGCTGTAAGCTTCGCTCTGCAGCGTCCCCAAGTCAAATGGCAATGGCGGCGCCTGTCCAAATTGCCTAACGTCAATCTTCTCAACTATTCCACCTTTTCCTTCGCACGCTCTTAGGATGGTTTCTGCTTCATGTTTGGTTTCAATTCTTTCCTTTTCATATTGCGCCTCGAAAGTGTGCCCGCAGATTTCTGTTTCAGCACTGATCGTCCAGTAGGGTATTGGCACAAAGGTTCGGATGTTTCTTTCTCTTAAGCCTAGGAATTTCAAGGTCGGGCCTTGTACGCGTCCTGTGCTAAGGGTTGCGTATTGTCTGCTATAGTTTTTTGCGGCAATTGTAAGGGCACGAGTGAGGTTTATGCCGAAAAGCCAGTCTATTTCGTGTCTTGTGAGTCCAGCTTCTATGAGTCCAAAATCCAGATGGGGCAGCAGCTCTGCATAGGCTTTCTCCAGCTCTTTCACGGTCAGCGTTGAGTATTTCATTCGCTTTGCGATAGTTTCTTTGTTGCCGCATGCATACTTTAGTATGGTGTAGCCGATTAGGCTCCCTTCAACATCATAGTCGCATGCGTCTATGAACGCGTCAGCGTTTTGTGCAAGTTTTTTGAAGCTTTCTACCCAATAACGGCTGCGCTTTGCATTTCGTTCTGCCGCGTATCTTGGCTTCCATTGGAAAGTAAAAACCGGATATTGATCTCTTCCTCGTGTTTCTGCGGCCACCGTGTACAAGTGTCCGATTGCTGGCACGACTACTATCTGCCCATCCCGGTTTGCGATGTAATATGGTACATGGTTGATCTCGGCTCGTTTGGGTTTCTGCTTCGCATCTAGAGCTTGAGCTATTCTTCGAGCAGCATCTGGCTTCTCGGTGACGATCAAAGTGTATTTTGTCATGGTCGACATAAGACTCGTATAGGCCTTCTTGAATGGGACTTGTTTGGACTTAGTTCAGCAAAATAAGTTAAGAGTTTCCATGTTTGCGGCCTCTTGCCTGTTCTTTACTATCAGTCTTGATTCTTGGTTCATAAGCCTAATTTCTGCATGAGCTTACAAGCATATGTATTTCCAAGATCTCAGGTTCGGCCGACATATTGCACACCGAGTGTCTGCGTAAGAGGGTAGAAAGTGAATGACTCTTCTGGATCAGACTGCCATTGAGAAGTACAGAAAAGTGAGCATCGAATTTGCTAATCCTGTCTTGATTGCCAAGTTGAGAACGCTTCTTGAGAGAAAATACACTCTTGTGGAGCTGTTGGACTGGATTCATGAAAAAGTCAGTTGGAGTGATAACGAAATGGAACGGCACAGTGACCCCTTGGAAATATTAGCTTATGGCAAGGGAAGATGTGGCGAGTTTAGTATTCTATTCACTGCTCTTTGTCTAGCCAACGGGTACCATGCTAGATTGATTCTTGACATGACTGATCATGTGTGGACAGAGGTGTGGGAAGAAGCGGAGAATAGGTGGGTGCATGTTGATCCTTCTGAAAAGAGAGTTGATGACCCTTTAATGTATGAGCGGGACTGGAAAAAGAGCTTATCTAACGTTTATGCTTTTGAGAACGGCAAAATGGAAGATGTGACGAATAGTTACAAAATGCAAAAGAGCTTCAACGGATAGATTAAAGCGTTAGCGAAAAATCGAAACGCACGATCTTCGCGAAAATACCATATGTTTCTTCTCTGACGTATCGGGTGCTGAAATATTTTGTTTTGTGACATATGCGTGCCAGCTATCTCTTATTGTAGCTGAAAGCTCAGAACTGCTGAAGAACATCTTTCTTTTCCATTATGTATCCGCAGTAGTGGCACTTCAGCAACAATGGATCTTCGCTGTCGATGTAGAATTTGGCTTGCACAGGCTCGTTGCCGTTGCTTATGCATGCTGGATTTGCACATTTGATAATGTCTTGGATGGCCTTCGGCAACTTGACCTCCTGTTTTCTCACAACTTTGTAATCTCGAATTATGTTGATCGTTGCTCGAGGGGCCAACAGCGCAATTTTGTGAAGTTCTTGCGGGTTCAGCTCTCGGCCCTCGATTTTGACTATGTCCTTGGCCCTGAAACGTTTGCTGGGCACGTTGATTGCGATGGTAATGGTTCCCATCTCCCGGCCTGTTATTCCAAGTATCCTTACAACGTCCAGTGCATGTCCAGCAGTAATGTGGTCGATGACTGTGCCATTCTTGATCTTGGAAACGTGCAATTCCGTTTCGCTCATGTGGGATCCTCCGTGAAGGCTATACCCAGAACGCAGATAAAAGATTTTAAACTGGCGCGTTTAGGGACTAGCCTGGTCAACGCTTTTTTTGTCTTAACACCTTGAATCCGAATATTATGGTTCCTAGTGCAACAATAATTGATGAGACGTAGAACACGTTTACGTAGGCAGTAAATGCTGATAACTGTAATACCTTCACTTGCGCGTCTGCAAGTGGCCCACCGATAAGAAGCCCCGCTGGACCCCAGCTTAAGGCCATGACAGTGTTGTATCTGCTGAACAACCTGCCTCTTCTATCTTCCGGTATGATGTCTCCTGCAAATGCAAAACCCAGGGTGAGAATTATCCAAAATGATGCCCCGTTTAGCCCGTAGACCAAAGCTATTATTGGAACATTGGCAGCCGCGCCATAGAACAAGGGTGTCAGTATTGCTAGAACCAGTCCGGCGAAAAGGACTAGTGCCTTGCCAAACTTGTCCGCAAGCCATCCGCACGTTAAGCTCATAAGCATTCCACCCACCGTGAAGGCGGTCAATATTAGGCTCATTTCCGGATCTGTGGCCATTAATCCACCCGGGAGCTGAATGAAGAGAAGGAATACTTGACTGACGCATGAAGTTCCGATGACAATGACGATGAGGGATATGAGAAACCACTTGTAAATTTTCTTGTTGTATCCGATCGATTCTTTGCCAGTTGGACTCCCCGCGTTTATGTCTTCAGTCTTTTTGTTAAGCCTGTTTGTTGACCTTGAAGTTATCCACATCAGTGTCATACCAACTAGGAGCATCGTTATGACTATGTAGAAAATTGTTCCTTGGCGAAAGCCTTCTCCATTGCTGTAAAGGTATCCTGCAAAGTTTATTCCTATCATTCTGCCCAGTGAAGCGATGAAGTTGAGTGTGCCGATTGCGCTTGCCCGGTTCTTGGTCGTGGTGACCTCTGTCAACAAAGCGGCCCAACCTACGTCTGACATGGACCAAAAGAACTCCAGAATTGAAAGCCCTACAATTAGTGAGAGGCCAGCTTGAAAATTAGTTTGCCCGCTAAGAAGTGATCTGTGAACTTGGAAAACTATGAAGTAGGCTACTGCGGCTATTGATTCACCTGCTATTATGAGTTTTGTCCTTATGTTGTATCGATCAGCGATTCTTCCCCAAAGGAAGTTTTGACCTAGCGCGGATCCTACCATGTTAAGCGTGCCTAGCAAAGCCGTGTACGTGACAGTCTGCATTAGACCGAAAAGGTAGCTTATCATGAAAGTGTAGAAAACGCCTCTTCGGACAAAGGATAAGAACTGGAACAAGCCAAGGTTGACAAATATGTCTCTTCGAGTTGGCTGTGTGTTTTTCGTTTGGTGGTCTCCCATTGGTGGATCACGCTGGAAGATATGGCCAATTTCTAGATCCGTTCTGGTATTTGTGTCTATTCTGGGCATGCGTTCCTGAATAGTGATCAAGAAGCACGTCAATGGATGCAATTCTTCATTCAGACAATGTGCACATGGGAATTGGAAGGAGTAAAACATATCCAACTCAAACCCCAAAGCTACGCGCACACAAGCCCGCAAGGCTTGGCATGCTCATCGAACGAACGCGCAATTGGAATGGCCCAAGTTCTCTTTGTGAAGACAGCAATCATCACTGGAGCGCCCTGTTTGCAAATTGTTTGGACGAACTGCTTGTATGATTCCTCGATGGAGAATAGGTAAAGCTATATTAGTGCGAAGAAAGCGTAAGATTCCACACTCAAAAAACATGGTGAAAGACATGAAAGCAAAATCAGTAAAATTCGCTATGCCGCCACCGCCGCCTCCACCGCCTGTACCAACAGTCAAGTCAGGACGAAAGATGAAGTCAGCCTTGATTGCTGCGACGCTTATCGTAATAATAGTAGTCGCAATGGTTGGCCTCTTCGTCTTCAACATAATTCCTTGGCCGTTCAAATCAGGCGGAGGGGGAGGAGGGGGCCTAGTAAACTACGGCGTCCTCATGGGCAAAGTCACTGACACCTACGGTTACCCAGTCTCAAACGTTACCGTAAGCGTAGGAGGCCAGACGAGTACAACCAACGACCAAGGCTGGTACGCGGTATCGAACTTAGCGCCCGGAAACAAGCAAGTTATCACGTTCAGCAGGAACGGTTCCGCAACAGCCTACCAAGTGACCGATATCCAAACAGGCAAGAGCAGCTTCGTCGAAGCCACGATGAGCCCAGTCGACCTGACAAGCTCCATTTCGGCTACAGCCGGCGGTACGATCACAAACCAAGCAGACAACGCTTACGTAACGATAGGAGCCAATTCATTGACTACTTCCCAAGGTACTGCCTACTCGGGAACCGCAACTGTTATGATCACAACTTTTGACCCGAGCAACGAGATGGAAGCCAATGCTTTCCCAGGAGAATATTTAGGCGTCTTGGCGCAGAACCAGACGGTCGTGCCGATCAAGTCCTTCGGGTTCATGGATGTCTCCTTAACGACCCCAAGCGGAGACAAGCTTAGTCTAGCATCAGGCAAGACGGCTATAGTGGCAATTCCAGTACCGGCAAACATGCAGACCGATGCAGCTAACTTGGGAACATGTCCGCTGTGGTACTTCGACACGGCTACGGGAACATGGAAAGAAGAAGGCTCAGGAACATATGATGTTAGTATCGGATGTTTCGTAGGAAATGTGACGCACTTCTCAACGTGGAACTATGACATAATGTACCCCGCAGGCTACGTCAGCGGTCGGGTGGTCGATTCGCTCGGCAACCCGGTTCAGGGAGCACAGGTAAAATGTTGGGGCCTAGGATGGTACCAGCAGCGATGGGCTTCTGGAGAGACAGGAACAACTTCGAACGGCACCTTCACGCGCATACCTGTTGAAGTCGGTGTCGTCTTCAAGTATCAGGCGTCAAAAGGCGGCCACAAGAGTGACATCTTCCAAGCTGGTCCGCTGGCTAAAAATCAAGAAATCAATGTCGGAGACATCGTTCTAGACTCACCGCTCGTGCAAATCACCCTTACATGGGGAGCGGACCCAAGAGACCTTGACAGCCACTTGACCGCAAGAGTAACTGGAAACGAAACGTTTCATGTGTACTGGAGCAGTGAAGGCTCACTCAGCTACAGCCCATGGGCTAACTTGGACACTGACGACACGAACGGATTCGGTCCAGAAATCGTATCGATCTCGAAACTACAGCAAGGAACCTACCGCTACTCAGTCAGACACTTCGCAGGTGATGGAACGATTGAAACTTCAGGCGCAGAAGTCAACGTGGTCATACCCGACACAGGCATATACAGGTTCACACCCCCAACGGGACAACCCACGAACGCTACAATCTGGAGACTGTTCGACCTAGTCGTAAGCGCGAACGGCATGTTCACACTCAACACGATAAATGACTACAAACTAGCGCCGTTGGGCTATGGCGGGGACGAGTCCACGGATCTCTATCCACCATAGGCAAGAGACAGATGCACTTGACCACAGCCAGCTAGAATCTGGCGGACCTCACTTTTTCTCTATGAACTCGATCAGAGTTCGCGCGCGCAGACACGGATGTATTGATAGTGTTCGATGTAGTCATAAACTCAATTTGAAGTTGTAGCTGTCAAAATCACAAAGGATTACGTCAGAGGTGACAATCGCGGTTATTCGCTGTAATTCAAGAACGCGCTGGAGGTCGGATCAGCCTAAGAAGGCGCATGGCATGGAACGAGTTTTAAGCTGCAGTCCTCGCAAAGGGGCAGCTTGCGTATGCCCGACGCCTGCAAATAGTTATTTAGGAGTTGCATAGAGTTGTAGGTTCGGGTATCATAGTGAAATTCGAAGGCAGAGACATAATATCGATCAAAGATTTTTCCCGAGATGAAATTGACTTCATTTTCAAAACTGCCAAATCGATGGAAACTGTGGCCGCAAAAGGCTCAGACATGCTCAGAGGAAGAATCCTTGCAACTTTGTTCTACGAAGCAAGCACTCGTACCCGTTTAAGCTTTGAATCAGCCATGCACAAGCTGGGTGGTTCCACAATAGGTTTTGCGGAAGCAGAAATAGCTTCGGTAAAAAAAGGTGAAAACCTCGCCGACACCGTTCGAACTGTAGAGAACTATGCTGACGTAATAGCTTTGAGACACCCGCTTGAAGGCGCAGCCAGGCTGGCGGCAGAGTTTGCGGAAACACCCATCATCAACGCTGGGAGTGGAGCAGAGGAGCATCCGACACAGGCCCTATTGGACCTTTACACGATGAAGAAGGAGAAGGGCAAAATTGACGGACTGAAAATAGCCTTTGTTGGCGACCTTAGGTATGGCAGAACAGTCCACTCGTTAGCATATGCTCTTTCACTCTACAAGATTGAACTATATCTTATATCGCCTGAAACCCTTAAGATGCGGCGGGAAGTTCTGCAAACGATAAAAGAGCGAATACCCGTAGCAGAAAGGACGAATCTTGAAAAAATTATTCCTCTCATCGACGTCTTGTATGTCACGAGGATACAGAAAGAACGTTTCCCGGACGCTGCTGAATATGCTAAGGTTAAGGGTTCCTACAGGATAGATTTGGCCACATTAAGTGAAGCCAAGAAAGACTTGATAATTCTTCATCCGCTTCCAAGGGTTGACGAGATAGCCGCTGAAGTTGACAGCACTCCGTATGCACGATATTTCCAGCAAGTCTGGAATGGTGTGGTTGTCAGAATGGCCCTCTTAGCTCTGATATTGGGAGCAGTGAAATAGGGTTCGCGTTTGCCCAATATTGAGATCATAAATACGGAAAACGATCATAGACTACCAAAGTGCCAGTAGCGCTACAGGAAGGACATTTGTGCAGAAGGCCGAACCAGCTTCTTTTGCAGTTGGTGCAATACGTTAGCTTGCGACTGTAAGTGAAAAAATCTAGGCCGTATTCTTCCATGACCTGCTTGGTTAAGGACATGAGCTCATCAGGTTTGTGTTCAGCTTCCCCCAGCTCCATCACAGTCAAGTCGCCTCCCGCGTTCAATATGCTCAGTTTCGATTCAATCACAAAGTACTCTGAAGGACCCCGACTTGCCTCAAACGGCAACGCTCTGATTGTAGAGTAGAATGGCCTTTCTCTTGCCCCAGAATACTTGACCTTTCCAAAGCCATACCTATCGATATCCATTTGCGCTAACCTTTCAGACGCTTCAGAGTCGGGCAGCATGGAGGAAAGTACTCGTTTTGCACGTTTCCTGCTTGCCCTGTGAATGGCATCAGACATGCATTGGGATATCTTTTCCACGAGAGGAGCGGCCTTTTCGGGCTGATATGTCCTGCCGTGGAAGGACTCCAGCATCTCCTTCAGCCCAACCAGGTTTATCAGGCGTGAGGAATAATCAAGCCTGAAATACTGGTCACCATTAACGTTTTGCATGAGGAACGGGAGCAGTCTACCACCGTTTTGTTTGAGCGCTGCATGTTTGATCTCCAGAGTCCGAGATGCCATCTCAAGCCTCTCTTTCAGAAGCTGAAGAAACTTCGCTTCATCCTGTTCACATTCGTACGCGATTCGGGGTAAGTTAACTGCTACAGATCCCAGACAGCCCGTGCGCAGCGTGTCAATCTCCCAGTCCCCGTTCAAATCAGGCATGAATTTACGTCCAAAGCCAGAGAAGACAGTCTGCTCATTACCTTTCTTCAACAAATAAGCAAAATAGATCAGGCCTTTGTCTGCTAGACCGTGAGCTTTCAGCAGTAATGCCCTGGCTCTCTCATCCGTGAACGTCTCAACCCGTATTTTTACCACGATTTTGGGGTTGAGCAACGGTTTGTTCTGGCTCTGCTCGATTAATATGTCAAGGATGAGCGATGCTAAAAGCTGTGCCTCTTCCGCCAGATCTCCATAGTTGCCAATTGGCTTTCCGAGAAGTCCTATCGCTGGCTTGTCGGCGATGAAGCTTGGGGTGGTGAGCTCTAGGCTCAGCGAAGTGTCTGCACATTGATTCACGTTGTGAATGAATAGTTGCAGAGCGTCTCTGATTCTTTTGGGGTCAACCCCTCTGATGAAAGGAGCGAGAAAAACGTTGAAGTATTCAAGCGTTTGCGCTTCAGCTGTTTCCTTAGCTGAATGTGCGAGGACGTTGAGAGTGGTGGACAAGGCGGATTCGAGGTTGTGCGGTGGAGAGAAAGAGGGCTGGAGAGCGTCTATTTTCTCTAGTTCCAGCCCATTTTGATAGAAGAATCTCAAGTCGTGCACAATTTCGGCGGGTTTCATTGTCCATGAGCTTAGGTTGCTGATGTGCAATGAACCGGCTAAGTGAGCGTCTGCAATGTCTCTCGGAAACGTCTTAAGAAGCATGAACTCTCTGAGCACTGCATCTCCGGCCATTTCGCGTATTGACTCTGCGTCTCGAGGAGTAGGGCCTCTTGTATCCATCAGCATTGTGACTTCATGGACTGGAAGTCCCAGGCGCGTGAGCTTATGGCGGTATTCTTCTAGTCCTTTTTCGATTAGAATGGCGTTGACGACTTCTCTGACGAGTGGCGCGGTCAGATACTTCGTTTTTGATTTAAGAAGTCGTTTCTCGGCTTCTTTGGCCACTTTTTGAGCTAGGTCAGCTGACATTTTTGCCTCTCTGATGAGAGAGCTTGCAATCTTGTTCGCGTCAAACTCTTCCAGTGCAGACCTGGAGGCGCGGACAAGCATGCCTTTCTGTTTGGACGCGTCCTTTTCAATGCGGTCTGCAACGTCTATGACCATCTTGCCCAGTTCAGTTAAGCAGTATTTTCTCGCTTCAACATCTGCCTCGATCAAATCTGCCTTGAGCAGGAATTTCAGGTGATAAGCAAACCTTCCAGCGTCCCTGCTTGGGTTCATCTTGA
This sequence comes from Candidatus Bathyarchaeota archaeon, assembly GCA_963705345.1. Taxonomy (GTDB): domain Archaea; phylum Thermoproteota; class Bathyarchaeia; order Bathyarchaeales; family Bathycorpusculaceae; genus DASPTR01. Next base: position 1,658,665 of record OY970072.1, on the reverse strand, counting down.
GTGAGCTCATCAGCTCAGTATAGGAAAGAGGTCCCTTGTCAAAAAGAAAGTTGAGAATCTGCAGTCTCAGAGACGAGGAAACGGCCTTAAGCACCTTAATTCCTCGCACCCGGCGTGCAGCAGACAAACCTTGCAGAACCTCCTCCCAGCAGCGAGGGTACTAGTATTATTGGGCAAGGGTTTAAAGATTAAGGAACGCTTATTTTCACGATTCTGAACAATCATATACTGCATGGGGCTGTCGGCTAGCTTGGTCTAGGCTTGTAGCCTCGGGCGCTATAGACCCCGGTTCAAATCCGGGCAGCCCCACTTCAATTTGGGTTTAGAACCATTAATCTTATGAGCCTACAGACGCAATTCTGGCTTATGCCGCGCGCGAAATACGCATATTTGCTAGAGGACCATGATGTTAACCGATGGTATGAGAACACCGCCCGCGGCTCCAGGATATCTGCTGATGTGTGCCTACGCCGGCTTGGAAGCTTTTAGCGCGCGCTAGAAAGACTTAATTGCGAATGATTTTAGAATAGTATAGGGGCAGAAGAGCAGGCTATATGGGTTTCGGTTCATTCCAGCTCCACGAGCTTAGCCGAAAATCGCATTTCGAACCACGTTTTCTCCAAGGGACACCCACTCTAGCCAAACATGCCGCCTCAATTTAGTTCTTACAAAACCTTTTGTGCTGCGATAAATATTCCTGAATTAGAAAATAGAATTAAGAAGTGGGGAGCGCATCTTTTGAGTATACCTCAAGAAGTCAAGTTGAAAATAATTCTGGAAAAAAAGGCTGACATAAGGAAAGCAACTGACGAAATATCGGAGTGTATTAAGAAACTGGGAAAGGGAAACTTTTACGATGCCCAAAAGTATGCCTTTGATAGAATCTCTAGAGGAGAAAATGTAGATGACGCATACCATAAACTTGACGAACAAAAAGCAGTTATGGTTAGGCAAAAACTGCACCAAATAATGGAAGATGTGAGTACGATTGCGGGTTTTTGCGACAAGAGTACTCGAGTCTACGTGATGAGAATAAGCAAGGTGGTATCATGGATAACATCTCTGAGTGAGATTACCAATCTGGAGGCGTTCATTTTGGAGAGTTTTTGCACAAATGTGAACACCATAATCGTTGATTATGACAAGACACCTTTTTCAGCGTCAACTGAATTTAAGGTCGGTTTTGATAAATTCTTTGCCAGTATAAAAAGGGCATATAGGAAAGGCATCGACCCTATTTGAACTACTGCCGAATTATTCTACCCGCGCGCGCTATTCTGCAGGAAAGGTTTATGACGACGTCAGAGGGCACCTACAGAGCATAATGATCATGTAAGCTTCTGCATGATCTGGCCCAGCACCCAGATTATTGGCTTTTATCGTGATTTCTAAAGTCTGATTAGCGAAATAGTAACCATCCACACCTAATCCGTAAGATGGGTTCATAGTATAGAGCACTATTCCAAAAACTTAATTTCTTAGAACGAACAGTCTTTCATCTTGGCGAGCAAGGAGAGAGGAACCATAGACACCGCGATTCCTAATGGAGATGCTCGTTCCTAGACCGTAGTGCTATGGTCGTCATCGGCACTCGCGCGCGCCGCGCGCGCGGAAAAACCTATAAGGACATCGGAAACATAATGTGGTCAACGAAATCGGAGTCTGAAAAGGTGAGGGAATAATGGGCCAGCCAAAGCCAGAAGCGCAACTGAATTTGATAGGTGCTGCATCAGCCGTCATTCTAAGCTCGGACCGATTGCCCATGCTTATTGCCACTTCCGTTGGTGGCCACGGCGAGGACGCTTGCCACAGCGAAGAGAGAAAATGCTAGAAACAATCCAGTATTATTGAAAGAGAGGTGTATATATTGAAACTGTACGAATATGAGGTTCAACGAATTGCCTTGAAGTATGAGATACCTATTCCTGAAGGAATGCTAGCGCATTCTCCAGAAGAGGCTAAGGAAGTAGTAAAGATCATCGGGCTTCCATCGGTTGTGAAGGCACAAGTACTCACAAAAGGAAGAGGAGATGTAGGCGGAGTGGTTACTGTGCACTCTCTCGACGATGCTGAACGCGTGGCAAGAAAAATGTTCAGCGAGAAAATAAAGGGGTATACCGTTCGAAGTGTGTTAATAGAGAAGATGATTGTCATTAAGAAGGAAATCTATTTCGGAATCATAGTAGACAGATCGAGCCGCGGTTACTTGATTCTCGCTTCTGACAAGGGCGGGAAAAACATAGAAGAGCGATTGGATTCCAAAGAGATAATCAAGATGAATGTAGATCCATTGGAAGGATTTCAAGACTTCCATGCTAGGCAACTCGCCCTCGAGATTGGTTACACTGGAGCCCAAGTTGTAGAATTGGCAACGCTGTTCCGCAAGATATACAAGATGGCAATCGATTGCGACGCAGAATTGGCAGAATCGAATCCTATCATTGAGACATACGAAGGAAAATTCGTGTCGGCGGACCCCCGTATTGTGATAGATGATAATGCTCTTTTTCGTCATCCCGAATTTCAGAGGCGATTGGAGGAAGAGATGGAAGCTGAACTCTCCCCGTTTGAGCTTAAGGCGAAGCAAAATGGGCTGGACTACATTAAGCTTGACGGAGATATCGGAATAATCGGGAATGGTGCGGGCTTAGTCATGGCCACGTTGGACGTAGTTAAATTGTTCGGAGGCAAACCAGCGAACTTTCTTGATGTGGGTGGAGGCGCTTCTTCTGATAGAATGGCTGCTGCCTTGAGTGTTGTTTTATGTGATCCAGCTGTAAAGGGCATTTTCATCAATGTTCTAGGCGGCATTACCCGATGCGATGAGGTCGCCAAAGGTATCTTGGAGGCAAGAGAGACCTTCAAATTTGCCAAGCCTATAGTCACAAGACTTGTAGGAACTAATGAGAAAGAAGGAAGACAAATCCTAACACACGAGGGGATTAGTGTCTTCGATAGTATGGAGGAAGCAGCCAAACATATCGTGGAAGTTGTGACGACGGGAGAATAGCCCTTTGGGCATTCTCATCGATAATAACACAAAGGTCTTGGTTCAGGGTATAACAGGAGCGCAAGGAAGATTCCACACTCAATTGATGCTGGAATATGGGACCAACGTTGTTGCCGGAGTTACGCCGACAAAGCACGGAACCAGCGTCTGCGGCGTTCCGGTATTTGAGACCGTGAAGGAAGCGATGAGCAGGTGCGGTCCAAATACGTCCGTGATCTTTGTTCCTGCTCCCTTTGCTGCTGATGCCGCGTATGAGGCAATTGAAGCTGGGATCACAACTATAGTAATCATCACAGAGCATGTTCCAGTCAGAGATGCCGTAGGTATTATGGTTCGTGCCAAAAAACATAACGTGACTGTCATCGGTCCTAATACACCTGGAATAATCGTACCTGGCTCATGCAAAGTCGGGATTATGCCTTCGTCCGTGTTCAAGAAGGGAAGTGTAGGTATTGTTTCAAGAAGCGGAACACTTTCATATGAAATCGCAGAGGGACTTACCGCAAAGGGACTTGGGCAGTCCGTATGTATTGGTCTAGGCGGGGATCCAATAGTTGGGTTGGATTTCGTTGACGTACTTCGACTGCTTGGAGAAGACAAACACACTGAGGCTGTTGTTTTGATTGGCGAAATCGGCGGGGATCTTGAACAACGTGCCGCAGAATTTATATCAAAGGAGAAATATTCAAAGCCGGTTGTTGCTTACATTGCTGGTAGTACCTCCAACCTACCACGCGAAGTACGCATAGGACATGCTGGCGCTGTTATCTGGGGGAAAACAGGAACTGCTGAGGACAAGGTTAGGGCCCTTAAGGACAGCGGTGTCACCGTCGGGGCAATATTTAGTGACATTCTTAGAGAGTTGAAACACTAGCGCGTGTCTTTCCTTCTAACCATTGTACTATATGAAGTTCCAAGCGGGATCTTGCGCTGTTGGTTATCTGCTGTCAGTTGATGTAAACCAATAGTTTACATCATCCCTTACTGAGTGAAAACAACCGTGTTAGGCAAACTCTTAATTAAGGTGAGCAGAAGTTTGAACCCAATGAGGACTGCCACCCTTGTCCTTGGATCCGAAGAAACAAAAGATACTCATTTGGTTGGTCGACGACCATCCATATGTTCGCAGAAATTTCGAAGAGAACTTCAACTGCGAGGATATGGAAGCAAAGGTTTTTGCTACTCCTGACGAAGTTATTAAGGAACTACAGCGCGTCCGCGCTAAAGCTGAAAAGCCACCAGATGCTCTGCTATGCGACATTTTCTTCTACCCAAAAGAAGAAGACTCCATAGAGATTGAAAAAAAAGTCCAAGAAGAGGCGGAGAGAATTCGAACCCTCGGCTTAGAAATCGAGGAGGCAATCATAAGAAAGAATCAAGGTCTTTGGGAGCATAAGGACATCGTGGGTGGAATCACTCTTGCCGAGAAAGTTAGGAATGACATCTATGGAGGAGATCCACCTTTTCCCATTTTTGCATACACTTCAAAAGGACCCTTTTTGTTAGAAACTGAGGATTTCGACAAGATTCAGAAGCTAAAGATGCGTTGGCTACTTAAGAAAGTCATTAGTGAAAAGCTGAACGAAGAAGACAAGAAGGCTTACAATCGCATATTGAAAAGAGCAATTGAAATGGGTATTGAAGAAAGTGGACTTGCTGCAACGCACGCACGTATGATTTTTTCCATGCTCTCTGCATTTGAAGAGATTTCGCCTTCGAAGTTTTGCATTTTTGGAAGGTATGTACGTTATGAGGAGAGCACCCGAGTCTATTTGACAGGAGCCATGGAGAGCATTGAGGAATCTCTACAAGATGAAGGCAACGATGTTCATCGAAATTTCCTAATTTGGGGGCCACCCGGAGAAGGCAAATCATACTTCGTCCAAGAACTTTACAAAGAGTTGAAGAAAAGGATAAATCATCTAGAGTATTATCCGTTAGATTTGTCAAATCCAAAAAAGCGAGACTTTACGAGCGCCTTTTCAAGAATGAGCAAGTCAGAAGCTGCTGTATGTTTCATAGATGAAATTGACAGCGACCCAACCAACTGGTCGTGGAACCCATATGGGATTTTGCGACAACATATGACATTAGCTTCGCATGTGCCCATAGTTTTTCTGATGGCGGGCTCCACTCCGTCTAGTGTTGAAGACATGAAGAAGAAAATCATCTCCTACCCAAAGGGCGCCGACATGCTAGATAGAGTGCCACCTGGTAATGAATACTCGATTCCCCCCGCGACTGCCAGAGACAGAGTTGTCATTACTGCAGCCAATTTCAAGTGGATTGGCCAAAAGAAGAACAAAGAAATCAAAAACGTCGAGAAGTTGGCACTTTACTATATCGCACTGAACCCATTAATTCGAAGCACACGTCAACTAACAGATTTTGCGGCGGCGACTGTGAATCGGATGAGGAGATCGACCTTCGTCAGGTACGATGATCTCTTCGACTCAGGTGATCCCAAAAGAGATCAATTTCTGAACGACTACCCCCTCAGCGGCCAACTTAAGAATCACTTCATTAGAGTAATAAAGTAGTACCAAAATGTTTGGACAGTTGATGTTTTGGCAGACTTCATCCACCGCGATTACTTGTTTCACTTTCGTCTAGGCCATGCGATGATTTCTGAGGATTTCCTAAACGCAAGACAAAAATAGACAAGCTTTTACACTCTGGCAGACTGCACAAGGACCCTTAAAAGTGAGTTAGGGTATATTTGCGGGGTTGCCCTAGCCTGATAGGGGAATTTGAGATTCGAACTTGACCCCCTTGGGATCTAATCTAATTTAATTTAATCTAATTTCATAGACTCTTTAATTGTGGTTTTGAACCCATTTGGGTATGGGAACGGGCAGCCCCACCAACATTCGTTATTGGCAAGTGCGTGCTACCAGTCAGTGTTGTCCTCGTTGGCGTTCAGCTGATGTGTCAAACTGTGCATGTTTGGTGCGTGGTTCTTCTATGTTGGGACGGTCGTAGTATAGTTCACCACATTTTTTCCGCAATAGTTCAACTATCCAGACTAGACCTATCCTCAGGGCCTCGCGGGTACCCTTCGCGATGAGCGACTATGTTAGCGACTCAGTGAACTTTCCATAGTTCAGTGAACTTTGTATGGATTCATCATCAGCTGGGGATTTTCAGTTCGCGTACGCCAGATGTCATGAACATACCAACCGTAGCGGCTTACACGAGACCCTGCCAACGATAACAGTACCAAAGGTAACATGCCTTAAAGGGTTCACAAAGCAACGATGGTAGCATGCAGACAGTGTCATGAGCGCGAGTTAAACCTTGGAAAAGAAAGATCAATTAAGAATTCCAGTGTTTTGTCAGGTTCCGTGTCGATTGCCAAGATAAAAGGCCCTTAACAAGCGCTCTGCTGTTCTACCGCTGCTGCAGTGCTACCGTCATGTATGTTTAAGGATCTTAAAGTCGCGCGCATGCGTGTTCCTAAAATGGTTAAAAATGGTCTTAAGTCGGTTTTTGCATATATGGGGGTGACCATGGATTTGTTTGATAGCGCGCGCTAGCGTGTTGCTAAATTCGGGGAATTGACATGAACTTGTTCGGTCGCGCCTAGGCTTGGATAGACACCCATGATCTAGTATGGAGAAGTGTGAGGAGAACGCACGCGTGCTCGGAAGACAAGCAGAAATTGACACAAATAATGCGATTTAGCAACGCCCTAGCGCGCAGTGTACGAATGTTAGCCAAGATGATAATTCCTCTTGTCTGATTAGAAAGGAAAAAGAGGAAGGGATGCTCTTTATTCAGACGAAGTGGATCAATTGATTATTGGGGCTTGGGTTCTGATTCCCCTTCCTTTGTACGGGCAATGGATGACTTGCCCAAGGTGTGGGAGGCAAGTCTCTTCAGTTTCCAACTACTGTAATTTTTGCGGTATTTTATTGCGCCCTGAACTCGTGTTGAAAATATGCTCCAACTGTAAGAGTAGGATACCAGCCTCCGTGCGTTTTTGCCCTCAATGCGGACAAAAACAACCATGAAGCTCAGCCTTCAGTATCTGGGGAGCACCATGCACACCCCCCAAAGTTGCATCCAGTAGAACGACTATTTGTCTTTTGAGTCAGATATTGTTTGTCAACTTCTCTTCGCGCGCTATCATCAGAATCTCGGTGGATGCTCTGCAGGCTCGTTAGGCTTTCAACGCTTCAACGGCTTTTTCGGCCCATTCCGGGTCCTTCCAAAGTGCTCTACCCACGGCCACGAGGTCAACCTTTCCTTCTCTGACCAGCCTGTCAGCATACTCAGCCTCAGTGATTCCTCCCACGCCGATAACAGGAGTCCTGACAGCCTTCTTTATCTCATGAGCTTGAGGAACAAAGTAACCCTTGACGCTTCGAAGCTGTTTAGGCTCGCTCCCGCACATGCCGCCCGACACGTCAACAACGTCAACGCCACACTGCTCAAGCTTCACAGCAAAAGCAGTCGAGTCCTCTATCCGCGTTCCATTCGGGTCCAAGTCGTCCGCGCCCAAACGGTAAAGCAGAAGCCTGCTCCCGACAGTCTCCTGGACCCTCTCAACGACCATGAGAGGAAAACGCATCCTATTTTCCAAAGAACCACCATACTCGTCCCCGCGCTTGTTAAACAAAGGGGAAAAGAACTGGTTAAGCAGAAAACCATGCGCCCCATGAAGTTCAACGCCATCAAAGCTCGCCTTGATCGCACGCTCAGCAGCCACCGCAAACTCTTCAACTAAACCCTCAATCTCGCTTCTGGTCAGCCCACGAGTTTCCCCAATCGCCGAAGGACCAGCAGGCTCCGCGCCGATAACACTCCTATTCGCAACGCCCCCAGCATGCGATATCTGCACGACGACAGGAGTGCCAACCGCGTGAACGCTCCCCGCAAGCCTCTCCAACCCATCGATCAACATGTCATCGCAGATCCCCAACTGCTTCAGGCTCAACCTTCCACGCGCAGAAACGTAACAGTGCTCAACAATCAACAGGCCCAAAGCCGCCGAACGCCTCACATAAAAGCCAACCAGCCTATCCGTCACAGCGCCTTTGACCGTGGCCCGACCCGTCTGCATGGGAGGCATAACTATACGATTCCTAAAAGTCAGCCCCTTCACTTCCAAAGGATCAAGAAGCCCCGCCAACTCCTAGCACCCAGCAGGCTACAGACTAGTTCGCAGCTATATGAACGTAACACACGCGCACAAAGAGCCTTAGAACGCGCACTTCATGTTATTACTGAACCAGAAAAGGGACACATGCGCCCACTTAGCAGCGACATTCGAAAAATCCCTCAACAACACGTGCGCCCTACTGATCCTCTGCTCTTCCTCACACTATATTACAGAAAATCAGTCTACAACATCGCGGGGATGCGAAGGATGCTAGCTGGTTAAAGAAGAAGCGGCGGTTGCCCTTTTCTAATGCAGTGATTTTCTGTCTCCGTCACTGACATTGAACATTACATTTGTTGTCAGCGCGCGTTTACTATGTATTTCCAGCAAACCGAAATGATGAGAGTACTCACGAAGCAGTGCCCGATGGGTGGTAGGCTTCTTCCCCAAATTGGCTCAGGTCAAGTCCCTGTTCCTCTTCTTCTGGCGTCACTCTTAGCTTAGAGAACACGTTGATGATTTTCAAAAGGACGAATGATACAGTGAAGGCAAAGGCGATGACCGCCAAAACCGCCTCGATTTGAATAAGGAACTGGCTTGGATTTCCATAGAACAGTCCATTCGCCCCTTTATCGTTCACCGCAGTTGTTGCAAATAATCCTGTAGCGATCGAACCCCATATCCCACTGACTCCGTGGCATGCAAAAACATCCAATGTGTCGTCCAAACGTGTTCGCTTTCGCCATGTCGAGACCAAATTTGATATGATTCCAGCAGCCAAACCTATGATAATAGCCGAAGCCGGGGTGACAAAACCTGAAGCTGGAGTGATTGCTACGAGTCCGCAGACGGCGCCTATTGCAATACCAGTCGCAGAAGGCTTACCCTTCATTATCGTGTCCACGATCATCCAGCTGACAGTTGCGGCCGCTGCTGACAAGTTCGTTGCAACAAAGGCACTCACAGCAATTGGACTTGCAGATAAAGCACTGCCTGCATTGAAACCGAACCATCCAAACCATAGAAGCGCTGCTCCCAAAATCACGAATGGGACATTGCTTGGTTTTTCCTCTATTTTCTCACGATTCATTCTGGGTCCCACAACTATAGCTGCGGCCAAAGCGGAAAGCCCAGCCGTTACGTGCACTACTGTGCCGCCTGCAAAGTCAATCGCTCCGAGTTGCTTGATCCAGCCACCAGGGTTCCAGACCCAATGTGCAACTGGCGAATAGACTAAGGTTGACCAAAGTACGATGAAGACTAGCAGTGAACGGAATCTTATTCTTTCAGCAAATGCTCCTACGATCAAGGCTGGCGTGATGGCCGCGAACATGAGCTGAAAAGCGAAATACAACAGTTCTGTAATTTCTGTGGTCCCAAACTGGCTAGCTAGGGGCGTAGTTACGCCAACATTGTTCAGCAGGGCCTTGTCCAAGTTTCCGATGTATCCGTTCACAGAGGAGCTGAAGGCGAGGCTATAACCCCAAAACGTCCATACTAAGCTTACGACAGCAAATATGGCAAAACATTGCACTATCGTGTAGGCAATGTTCTTTCTTCTGACGAGCCCTCCGTAGAAGAATCCTAGGGCAGGTGTCATCAGCATGACAAGAGCAGATGCAGTCGTCACCCATGCCATATCTCCAGGGTTTATCGACATTCCCATTCCTTCTCCAAATCATTTCAACCAAAGTTGAAACCCTTTTTCTGTTTCTATTTGTTATTTATAGCTTTCTACCGCCCTGATAGTCAGAACCTGCATCGTTCAAAAGGCATCTGTAGCCATAAACCACTGTTCATTGCTAAAGCCTAGGCACAAAACGCGCCCTAGTGCTGTGACTCTCAGATTCAGGGTCTCACGCATTCTGCTTTGGGTCGGTACGGCCGTTTTCTTGTGCGTCTTTGCTTATGGTAATCACATTCATAGATGCGAACGACTAGGAAACCATTGTCTCGATACTGGCATCCACAAGGCAGCGTAACGGTCTCGGTCACAGCTAAACCTTCATCATTCTACCATAATTCACGAGGCATATTTATTCCAATCTTCTCGTTGCATAAGTTGCGGTTGAGTAACGGTTGGATTGCTTGACTAAAAGACGGAAAAAAGCGCTCTTTTTCTCAGGTTTTTCTCTATCTGTGCAAGCGTTACGGCGCCTAGCGCAACGTAGATGGCGCCTAAGATGAGCAAGGCCAGGATGTCATACGTTGGGTCGACAGTTCCAATGCCTAGCAGTGAGGCTCGCATCAGTCTGATCCCATAAGTCAAGGGCAAGGCCTTCGAAATCAATTGAGCCCATGACGGCATGAACTCCACAGGGCAGACCAGTCCACAGAAGACCATGAACAATATCATTAAACTGTTGGCCGTCGTGGTTCGGTCTCGAAACGTCAGCGTTACCGCATTGGTTATCAATCCGATTCCGAACAGGCCGAAAGCTGTGAGCAGCAAGCTGCACAAGAATAGTGGTGCATTAAACAGGGCTATTCGGAAGCCGAATGCTAAGCCTATTAGAAAGACGGCGGTGAAATCGACTAAAGAGTTGGTTGCTGCTGCTACCATGATTCCTGACATGTATGCTAGACGGCTCATAGGCGTCATGAACGTTGCCTCAATTGTGCCTGTGGCGCGCTCCCAGAACATGACTCTGCCAACCACGAAGGCTGCTGCAAAAACGAACACGTAGAATGCGTTGCCTATGGTTATGAAGGACAAGTAGCCTGAGCTGCCTATGGCTATTCCAAACTCTGGCGCCAGATTGCCTGCATAGACCATGTTGTACAATATCCACGCGGCTCCAAGCGTCATAATAGGCGTAAAAAACCTCAATGCAAAGCCCGTCCAGCTAAAGAATCGCCAAGTCATGACTAGGTTGACTTTTGCGGTTGAAGCAATGACTCTGAGACTGTGACCAACCATATTCTGCTCGCCTCAGAATTGAGTCAAAGTCGCCTTCGCTTTGGCCCTGCGTTCGGCATAGTTCACTAATACTCTTGCCAGTATCAAGAAGACGATTGTCATAATGGCAAGTGCGACTAGAGGAACCGCCACTTCATGCATTGATGCTCCGCCAAGCAAAGTGAGCCTGACAGCCATTAGGCCGAAGGTCAATGGCAGCAAGTAACTAAATGGCAGCAGAAATCCCGGCATTGATTGCAATGGAAAGATCTGACCTGAGAGAAACATCACGGGTTCCTGAAGCCATGCGGTGAATATACTTCCTCTTCTTGAGTAGATGTCGAAAGTCTCCAGGCACATTCCAAGAGCTACCATCGCAAGGTAAGACAACGCAAGAGATGCGAAGAGCGCGAAAAGGTCTGTTACAAGAATACTCACTCGAATGAATGCTACCCATGATAGGACCAAGGCAATTAGCATCCACGTGTAATTGACAGCATTTGCTAAAGCTTCGCCTAGGAGTAGTGCAATGCGGTTCGCTGGTGAGAGCAGGAGCGCCTCTAGAGTGCCCTGCCACCTCTCTGCTTCAAAGGATGCACCTGCCAACAGCATCATTGTGAAGAAGGAGTAGAGCAGCTGCCCAATTATTGTGAAACCTACCAAGTCTATTGTGTAGGTCGTAGCATTGAACTGAAGATTGACCGATTTGGTGGCGAAGGGCAAATACAAGAAATACAAGTATAGCCCGTTTCCAAGTGGCAGAACCAAAGCCCAGACGAGTGTTCGACCACTGAAGAAGTAGACCTTGAGGCTCTTCAATGCTTCAGCTATTACAACTCTAGTGAACATTCATTTTTCTCCTGTATAGAACATAAAAAGATCCTCCAGGGTCGGTCCGCGGATGTTGAATGAGACCACTCTACAGTGCGTGCTTGCCATATGGCTCAATACATGCGGTAGGGCTTTATCGTTGTCCACGTTGACTACGAGTCGGTCGATCTTTTCGCCTTCCGATTCGCCCTCGTAATCCGTCGTAATCACCTTCCTAACGGACTCCAGCTTTCCTAGGCCGCTGATGGTTTCCTCTGTTAATCGCGTTACAAGTATCTCTATTGAGAATCCCGAGGGCATTCTTCTCTTAAGCTCCTGTGGCTCTCCAAGTGCCACAAGCTTGCCCCTGCTAAGGAAGCCCACCCTATCGCACATTTCTTCTGCTTCATACATATAGTGAGTAGTCAAGAGAACCGTTTTACCTTGTTCTCTGACTATCTTCTCTCGCACGAAACTACGCAAGTCTTTCGCGATGTTCACATCCAATCCCAGAGTAGGCTCGTCAAGAAAAAGAACTTCAGGATCGTTGATTAGCCCCCTACACACTTGCAGGCGCTGTCTCATTCCTTTGCTGTATTTTTCGACTTCGTCGTCAGCTCTGTCGGAGAGTCCCATGAGCGAAAGCAAATTGTTCACTCTGCTGGTTACTTCTTTCTTGGGAACATCGTAGAGATCAGCAAAATACTTCAGGTTCTCTCTGCCCGTAAGCCTGTAATAGAGCATCCGCTCCCCGCCAGCCACCATGTTCACAATTTTCCTCACACGTCCAGCATTCTTCACCACGTCGTAGCCTTTGACAAAAGCGTGGCCATTAGTCGGCTCAAGCAGAGTACAGAGAATTTTGACTGTCGTAGTCTTGCCCGCACCGTTTGGGCCGAGGAGACCGAACAATTCACCTTCTTGGATTTCGAAGTCAACACGGTCAAGCGCTTTGATGATCGTTGTCGACTTCCTTCCAAGAATGTGACTGCGTTTGGTTGAAACATAATCACGCGATAGCTGGCGAGCCTCAACCGCAAAATTTCTTTTCAATATGCGACCACGTTTACTGAAAGTCTGGTCTGAAACGGATTTAAGCCTTTTCTGGAAGCCTCCTAGGCGTGAGAGATATCATCGAGTTCAAGATCAGGGAATGTGTTGATATTCGATTATTTCCCATGCCCTGCATGCAAACTCTGTTTAAACCTTAATAATGCAGCTCACGTTCCTTCTTGGCTATAAAAAGAGGGAAAGACCTGTTCGCCGTTGGCCATCTTGGACTTGGATACCTGTTGGGTAGGGGTTCAGGAAAGTCCTTGGCAAAGAAAATCAATGTTCCATTGATCCTTGCCCTATCCATAATTCCTGATGTCGACATCCTACTCAAACCATTTATTGAGCATCGAGGACCAACACATTCCATTATTGTGTTGTTCGTGGTCTTTTTGCCCTTTTTTGCAATTTACCGTAAGAGAGCAATACCATACTTCTTGGCCATAGTATCTCATCCGTTGGTAGGTGACTTCTTAATCGGAGGGCCGATCAAGCTGCTGTGGCCCTTGTCAGGGCAGAGCTTCAGCCTGCTCCAAGACTTTGGATTCAGCATACCCATGGGGAGTCTAGCAAACATAATAATAGAATGGTCAATATTTCTGGTATCCATAATTGTCATGTTGAAAATCAGTGATATGGGCAGGTTTTTTCAACCTCATCTGTCAAACCTACTGCTGACCATTCCAGTCTTCACAGTGCTACTGCCAACAATTCTGAACTTTCCTCTAGGCGTTCCCCTCTGGTTGGAACCGCCGCACTTGGTCTACATGCTCCTCTTTGCTGCCGCTATAATCATCACGTTGTTCAAACTTTTTAAGACCGGTTTTCGGACAGGAATTGGCGGTAGACAGGGTGAACCTTGAACCGCAGCGTAGTTTCCGACCTCTCAACGGTTCCGCTCGGAAGCCTCATGCAAATCGAGTTGACGATTGCGCCGTTCGGAACGAACCGAACGCCATCCAGCAACTCACCTTTTGTCACACCTGAGGCTGCAAAGACCAATTCCTTACCCTTTGCCAATTCATCCTCGCCGTAGGTTTTGTCCACGTCAACGCCTTCTTTAACCAGTCTATCCAACCTCTTTGCATCGTCCTTCTCATCTCTCCACACCCTCACAAGCATCGTTCCTCCCAGACATTTCACCGCCGTTGCCGCGATCGTCGCCTCGGGTCCCGCGCCAGCACCTATCAGAAGATCAACGCCCGAGCCTTCAATGCACGTCGCAACGGCTGCTGCAATGTCGCCGTCGGGAATTAGGATGATCCGGACGCCCAGTTTCCTAAGAGTCCTTAAGATCTCAAGATGTCGGTCACGCTCAAGCATTATCACAGTGAAGCTGCCAAGAGGCAAGCCCTTTTCTCTGGCAACCACGCGCACGATCTCTTCTACTGACATGTCCAAGGAGAGCTTGCCGATTAAATCACGATCTGCTGCGACCTTGAAATAGTATCCATCGTCTGGAAGCACCTGAAAACAACCAGGAGGTGCACATGCAAGAGCCGAAATAGCATCTTTCCTGCCTTTTGAAGCAGCAGTCGTACCGTCAACAGGATCAACGACGAACTCAACTTTCGGACCCTTTCCCGTGCCAACCAGTTCCCTATGCATAAAAGCCGGCGCATTGTCCTTAGGTCCCTCGCAAGCGATTATTTCACCATCAACGTCTGTTTGAGCTAACACGGCTCGCGAAAACTCGACGGCTTTTGCGTCTATCAAATCAGGATTGCCCTGTCCAATGTGCTGCGCAGCACCAATAGCAGCGGCAACTGTGATACGAGTGAGGGAAGGCGCCAAAGCCCTTAATGTAACCAAACTTGCACCTCTAAAGGCTAGGTAATGATTCTTGTCTCCTAAAGATACTTTCGGCCCACACGTGAAAGCCTGCATTGCCTTCCGCAAATGTGGGCACGATGTTCAGCAACGTAATAGCTTGGCGAACACTAGTGTCTGAGCGTCCAGTCCGAATCATCCTAAGCCAAGTGCGGGTGTTCTACAGGAAACTCTGTCAAGTTTCTTCCGCGGATGTCCTTTGCCGCTTTCTTAAACCTCTGAGCTTCAGCTTTGCAGTTAGGATTTTCTCCGTTGCAAACAATCGTGAGGCAATGTACATGATGACCAGCGTGAAGGCAGTTACGTAGACTATGCCCAGTCCTGCGGTCAGATAGTCGCCCATGATGACAGCTTTTGAAGCTATGATTGGCTGGCTGAAGGGAATCGCGTAAAGAACGAATTTCAGCCACACTGGCAGGGCACTGATGTCTATGTACATTAGAACTAAGGATGGGATGAAGATTAGCGGGTAGATGTAGCTGACAAGAGATTGGGCGCTCCTGACGTCTTCTGCGAAAGCTGATAGAATCACTGCTAGCGCTAGAGCTGAGAGTAGGGTGATGAAGAGTGAGATGCCCAGGAGCAGATAGCCGAAAAGTGAGGGCGTGAGTCCCAGCGAAGCCAGATCTGGACTTGCACCTGTTTGAGAGAATCCAGAGAGAGAACCCATATAGTAGTTGAACCCGATCATGTATGCTGCGGCGCCAACTCCTGCAACGATAATTGAACCTGACAGCTTTCCCATAAGGATCGAGAAACGGTCCATAGGCAAAGTCAACACGGTTTCCAGAGTTTTCTCTTCTTTTTCCATAGCCACGGAAGTTGCAGCTATCTGCATAGAATAGGTGAGCAGTATCAAGATCGTAATCGGAAGCGCAACCGCCTGCGAGATCATGAGGCTCGAAAGCACACGCGAATCTACATTTTCGACAATTTTTCCCTTGATGATCACAGCAGGTTCAGGAATTATCACATCAGGAGCCACGTTTCTGTTAAATTGTCCGACCAGACTATCAACGATCGAAGACCCGATGCCTTCAAGTATGCCTCCTCCTGAAAAAACACTGTAGAATTCAACCTTCACCCCTTTATTCGCGCTGACGTTCTGGCTAAAACCTGCAGGTATCTCGACCAACTCGGTAGCGTTGTACGTAGCCAACTGCGGCACAGCATCGTTTGCAGTTGATGCATTTGTCACATAAACTCTCAGCGAGCTGTTGAGGTAAGCGATAAACTGCGTGGAGTTCTCGCCAGTATCATGATTGAGGACGAGTATGGCCGTCTTTCCTGCGCTTTCTTTCGCTGATTCGACAGAAAAGCTCATCACTGCGCCCAATACCGGAAACATTATCAGCGGGACAATTATCATTCCCAAGAGTATCTTTGGATCTCTTATCAGTTCCTTAAGCTCTTTCAGCAAAAAGCTGCCAAAGCCTCTAAGCAAATCCAACCACCTTTGCGAAAACTTCTTCGAGATTGGGACTGTTGAATCTTTCTTTCAGTTCCTGCGGTTTCCCTTCTGCCACAATCTTGCCCTTGTTCAGCAATGCGACTCTTTCACATAGATGTTCAACCTCAAGCATGTTATGGCTTGAAAGCAGCACGGTTACGCCTTGCTCCTGCACGTAGCCTTTGATTATGGTTCTCACGTGGTAAGAATGCAGAACATCTAGCCCGCTTGTAGGTTCATCCAAAATGGCAAGCTTAGGCCTAGACATCAATGCCCTTGCGACGAGAAGGCGACGCTTCATTCCTTTACTGTAAGTCTTGGCTCGATCCTTCAATCGTTCACCTAGGCCGCAGATTTCAGCTGCCTCTCTAACCATCTGTTTGGCATCATCCTTGCTTTTCGCAGCAAAGCTAGCCATGAACTCCAGGTATTCCCACCCTGAAAGGTTGCGGTAGGCTCCAGCTTCCTCCGGAAGATAAGTGATCATCCGGCGAACTTCGTCTGCTCCTCCTACCACATCCACGCCGAAAACCTTCACTTCACCTGAAGTGGGCAAAAGAAGAGTGGAAATGATCCGCAGGGCTGTGGTTTTTCCAGCGCCATTCGGACCGATAAGCCCGAAAATCTCTCCTGACTTGATGTTGAAGCTCAGATCATCCAAAGCCCGAATGTTCCCAAAAACTTTGATTATTGATTTGGCTTCGACCGCTACACTCAAACCTGGGCACCAACACGCCTAGAACGATGATGGCAGTTTAAAGTTTATCCTCTTCCAAAAAGAGGAATTTGCTTGAATTCATGAACCTGAAGACTTTGTCTCGTGGCCGACTGTTGCTGATTCTTCACATGTTACCAGGATGGAAGCAAGCGCTATGATTGCATCTTCATTTTCCGCCTACGGCTTCCCATATGCCGAAGCCGCCGACGGTTTCAGGCCTCTCAACAGGGTTATACCACTTTCTCATGGTGCCGACCTTCGCTCTCATCTTCCACCCGAAAGACTTGGGTTTATCGTCAATTGTGCTCAGGAGTGTTTCGATTTTTCCGCTCATCTCCTCCCTGTCCGTGTTTCGGATTTGCTGAGGGTCCAATTCTGCCTCTTTGCCCATCGTGTCCAATTCGGCGATGAATTTTCGGATTCTCTTAAGGTTAGTTGTGGCCGTGTACCAGAACCCCCAGTCTGCTGAAAGTATCTGGGCTACGTACGCACTGTTTATGCATTCTTTCTCGTCCTTTTCCTTCACCTCGTGAGCCTTGAGCAGCAACAAGCAGTCTTTGAGGTCTTTTGCGCTGAAGGCTTCCCAAATCTGTATTTTCTCGAGCAGAAAGTCCGTCACTGTGATTGTTGGATAATCAAGCTCCAGTCTTCCTTTGAAGTCTATCGGATGGTTTGCCACGAGCAGCTTATCGAAGAAAACGTCAACTTGGAACCATCCTTTTGGGTGATAGTATATTTGTCTTTCAGAGGCGGCTGATGAAAGCGTTGCTTTCCGTTTTGCGTAGCCATTGTCAGCAAAAAAGGCTTTCACCTTCTCCCTTTGCTCCCTGTACGAAACTAGGTCTATGTCGCTGTACTCTTGATCCCCCGAAGTTCCAGTTCCAACTCTTCCCAGTTTCACTGCAAAATCTCTGAGATTTTTGCAGTGGATGGCGATCCCGAGGCCGCCTAAGACTCTTAAGGTTATGCCCTTCTTGTTTGCTTCTTCAACTGTTTTCTCGGCTTCCCGCATGAAAACTTCAGTGGGAATGATGCCGTTCCATTCTGGAGGCATTTCCTTTTTGATTTCTTTGTCAAGCATCCAGCTCATTAGCTACTTACCTTTCAACCCTCAATTCTTTGAAGCCTGATTAGTTTGTCCTCTTTAAACTCTATTAGAAAGGCCCTGATTATTCCCTCAGCATATTCGCTGCCTGGATTGACGCAGTATGTTCTGCCGATTTTTATTGAGCCTGAGCTTTCGTGTATGTGGCCATGTAGTCCCAAGAAGGGCTGGTATTTCTCGATCGTTTTTTTGACGGCTTTTGAGCCCACAGGAATCATTACAACACTGCCGCCTTGAATGATGGGGTTTAGGTCCTTGTCAAGCAGTGGGGCTTCGTCAAGCTTTGTCTGGTAGGGAGGCGCGTGGAAGTTGAATATCGCCGTTTTCACGTTCTTCAATTGGGAAATGTATCTTTCAAGTCTCTGCTCAAGCTTGTCCTCTTCTTCTTCGCGGGCCGTCTTCCACGGACTGGGGTTTACCCACCCGCAACTTACCATTTCATGCGATTCGTTGATGTCTATTACTTTGCCTTCTCCGTTGATTACACGCTCATGTTTTTCGATCATGTCGTCTACCAGAGTTCGATCATCATTTCCTGGGCACACGACAACTCTCGTTTCAGGAGGGACTTTTTCTGGAATCAGGTCGAACCAACGGGACAACGTTGTGGTCATCACGTCGTGGAAGACGTCATCGACCTTTTTTGGGTTTTCAGTCATTGCCTTGTACTCGCTTTCATTGGTCAGATATGGGTAGTATCCTATTCCTCGAACGTCCTTGAATGCTTCTTCCAGCTTGTCTGAGCCGACAGTGTGAATCTTGCCCATAAGATAGTAAGAGTATTTTTTGTCCTTGCCTTCGACAACTGGAACGATCATCTTGCCAGTTAGGTCCCCACCGCAGATGGCTACTTTCACCTTCATCATGGCTGAAGCGTTGAGGAATTTTCTCCACGTTCCTTCGGACCCGTGCATGTCTGTTGCAAAGAGTATCTTTGTCGTTTCACTGCTTTTCTTTCCAAACAGTGGACTCAAGTTGGATTCTCCATTGATTCAATGTAGTCTTAGCTGATTTGGTTATTTAAGACGTGTGTCGTCATGAAAAGTCTTAAATTCCAATAGGCTTAAAACATGTAGGATTGGGTGTCATATAAGAAATGACCTCAAGCAAACCTGGACTTTTCGCTAGGGAAGCAACTGGACTAGTAAGAGAGATCGGCTTCACTTTGGGTGTCATCATCATCCTCTCCCACGTCATAGGCTTAGGCTGGCAGAAACGAGCATTTCAGTTCACTGGAGCTAGACCGATGCCAACTGACATGATGCCGCTCGGTCTTCCAGCAATGTTCTGGGCCTTCCTCGTCGTCGGCTTGATCGTGCTCGTCACAGGCTACTCAGCAGGCTACGTTGCAGCGGCCATGCCAAGATCCGGAGGCGGCTACGTTACAATATCAAGAGTAATTCATCCAGTAGCAGGATACATGTCAGGCTGGCTAATGTTCCTCGCTGAAGCATTCTCGTACGGGTTAATCGGGGTTGCAGTCTTTGAGGGAATCTCGATATTCTTCGGCATCGCACTCGCACCTGGAAATACCGTCTCCTTCGGCTCCACAGAGCTTTTCATCGGAGGACTCGTCATAGTATGGATATTTGCAATTCTTGCCTTGTTAGGAACAAAAATGTACGGCAGACTCATGGAAGCCATATTTTACATACCTGCAGCGATCACGATTATCTTCTTCGCCATGTGGATAGCAGGAGCACTGAACCCAAGCTTGGTCGAAAGCGGAGTTCAAGCCTCAATGGGTGCGCCACCGCAGACATTTGTGAACTTGGCCATAAGCACCGGAATGACTGGCAACATTGCTGGTTTCTTTGACGCTTTCTCATTCGCGCTGGGAGGCGCATTCTGGGCTTACATGGGATGGTACGCGACCACGTTCCTCGCTGGCGAGGTTAAAGAGGCAAACAAGAAGCTTCCTATGGTTCTTCTGTCGGCAGGACTAATAACCATAGTAGTTTACTTGACTGCCTCATCGCTTGCAGCAGCATCTACACTGAACGTAGCCGTCACGACCGTCGGCGGACATCAATGGAGTTTCTTCCAAGCCTACGCTTGGCTTAGCTATGGCGGAGTTCCCTCATCAACAATAAATGCTGCGATTCCGAATTTCCAGAACGCATGGAGCACAGGGATCGCTTCGATGATTGCAAGAGGCATGGATATGGGCTGGCTCTCGTACATCATCGCGCTCGGCGGTGTGCTTTGGGTTGCAAACGACATTCCACCGTTCCTTCTCGTGGCTTCCAGAACATTCTTTGCCATGTCATTTGACAGAATGATGCCTGAGAAATTCTCTTACGTCAGCGAAAGATGGCACGCTCCAGTATGGGCGATAATAATAACGGCTGTTTTCGCCATTCCTGCATGCATGGCAGAGGCGAACTTTCCAGCTGGAGCAGCTAGCTACTTGGCTTTCGCCGGAGTGATTGGAACCGACATATTCGACGCATTCTTCCTAACGATGTTCTGCATATCCTGCATGTTACTTCCACTGGAGAGAAAAGAGATCTATGACAGAGCCGCGGTCAAACATTCGATAGGCACAGTCGTAGGACTAGGATTCTTGGCAACACTAGGCGGAGCCTTCTGCTTGTACATCTTCGTAAAAGAGTCACCTTGGATCTGGTCACTGTTCTCCACTGCAGCAGCAACTGCGGACGTAGTCAGCGCGATTGGCTTCTTCGGCTGCATCGTAGTCGGAATACTGCTCTACATTGGCTTCATGTACCGGAACACAACCAAAGGCGTGGACATGCGGACGCTCTACGTAAGCATCCCACCAGAATAGTCTTAAATACACTCCCCCTTTTTATTTTTCCACACCGAACTGTTGAGGATTAAAACATGCGCGAACTGGATTTCATAGTCGACATGGTTGAAGAGCAGCTAGTCAAAGGAAACCTGAGATGGCTGGCTAACTTCAGCGAAATACACAAGGACTACGCGGTGGGGGACGTGATCTTCCCGATATACGCCTCAGGAAGCCTGCAAGAAAGAGGCTTCTTCCTGTCCAAGATCTATTCAAGCCTCGTCACCCCAAAATACAAAATCCATTTTCTTGTCTATACGTCACCAGAAATAGACCCAAAGCAACTAAGAAAACTCATCACAGCATGCAAGGGCAAATTCGGCGCTGACGACTGGATCTTCTTAGCATTGGTTCAAAGCCAGCCTCTCAAGAAATCCCTAGAAGACGCCGTCAAAAACACCGCAGACAAAACTGTAGGCATAGCTACCTACAGCCTAGCTTCAAAGGAATCATTCTCGTCCGACAACGTGCTTGGAAAGGGCCTTACAAAGCAGCTTAAGTTGAATGAAGCCCAATTCGAAGCTTTTGACGTGCCTAACTACCTGAAAAGCTTCGTCATAGTGTTCTTTCTTGGCACGCTGCTGCTAGTTGCGTTAGCATTTTCAGGATGGAGACAGGCAGTCCAGCCTTTGACGCTGCTGCTTATGGCTACTTTTTCCCTCATAATAGGCCACCGCATATACAAGTCACGTTACCACATGACGATAACACTAAACAGTAGGGGATTCCAGATCAAGGAAGGCAGCACGGTGAAAGGAGGCAAATGGTCCGATTATACTGATGTGACGGTTTACATAACTCCGAGACGTGAAACATGCTTGAGGCTTCATGCAGGGAAAGAAAGCTTTGATCTTCCCATATCAAGAGCAGGCATATCTAGGAAAGAAGCCTACAATACCATCAAGCAACTAATAGCCAAGAAATAGGCGCTATTCAATCTTCGGCGTTTCGACGGCTGTATTCCACCATGGCTTGTCCCATTTCTTGTCGACCTTGGGCAAAACGTTTAGCAGGGCACTGATTCTGTCAATCACCGTGGAGATTTCATTCTTGTTAAGCCATTTGTCCAGCAATTCGGTTCTCTGTGTCATGTTTCGGAGATTGAGCGTCACCGTCAAGGCCAGCTTCTTGTCTTTCTCTAAGACCTTCCGCATCTTTTCTGGGCTGATGTTTTCTTTTCCTTCGCCTATCGGGTGGTCAAGGAAGACCGCGCAGACATCTCTGATGTCTTTTTCTTCCATTCCGAGAACGACTTTTTCAGGCGTGTAATGCTCGTATGGCAGAATTCTGAACTGTTGTCCATGCTCTCTGAGCGTTTGTGCATCGGCTCTTGAAGCATCAGCGATGAATTGAGCCTTGGAAATTATCATGTACTCCAAACCAATCGTGTACAGGTTTTCGCTGCATCTTTCAAAGCTGTCTTTTACTTCTATTTTGTGGCGCAAGTCAATGTGGTCACAGAAAATATCCAGCACAGTGGTGGTTGGATATCCTTCGGCAGTCACGCCGTTTATCATTCTGATTCTGTATCTCTGTCCCTGTCTCATCGCGTTGAAGAGTGTGTCCCCTTTGGTTCTGAAATATTTGAACTGTGTTCCAAAAGCCTTGTCTATGCCTAGAAGAAGTTTGCAGAAGCTTACACCTTGGCTCTTTGGAACGATTATGTCTACATCTTTTATGGCTCTTGGCAGTGATCCTTTGCCGTTGGAGTGGCTGCAATGAAACTTCATCGCTCCTCCGCCGAACAACAACGCTGAGATGGGCTTGTTGCTGACCTGTTTTTCAAATGCCTGAGGATAGAGCCTGTGAATTTCGTGTGCTTTCTGAGAAGCCCAAATCGTCGCGATTGCGGTGCGCATCGGGAAATATTCTAGATCGATGTATGATGGCAAGCCGAGCTCAATGATCATCTTCTTGATATCGATAAGTGAAGTTAGCGGCAGATCAACTTCGTGCTTTGTGCCGTCGAATTCCTGATAGAGAACAGCCTTTCCAGAAGCTGCAATGCCCGAGTCTGGCGCCTCATCCGTTTTCAAATGTTGCTTCCCCAAGTTTACGATTGCTTTTGCTTTGCCGAAGTGTAGTATGCTGATCTAAGCTATAACGTTTACAATATTCACGATTAAGCTTGCGGTTGAGGCAGCCAGTTTCAAATTCGTGTCAAACGCTAGACTTATGCTGCTTGATTTTTAGCTGAGGATGAAGAGAACCGCGTGGTTTTTAGCGGTCGTGGGTGAAGTTAAGATAGGTGGCATTCAAGGAGAAGGTTTGAAAAATGAGTGATTGGCGATTGTGGTTGAAAGCTGACCCAGCAGACTGGTTGCTCGGAGAGGACAATCCTTCAGTGCGTTATTTCGCGCGCGCCGCGCTTGAGCGCATATTCTTTATATGTTGATTCAGTTCAATGTCGTTGGGGTTTAAGCCAGATTGGTCTCGCTTACGGACTGGGCTGCCATAGTTTCGGCTATCACAGGGGTGTCTGCGGCGATTTTCATCTTGCTTCAGCTTAGGCATATGGAGCAGCATAGAAACATGGAGATTTCGATGAAGCTTTTTGATTGGGCTGAGAGTGACAGGCTTCGGAAGGCTATACGGTGGATTGAAGAGGAGTTTCAATTTGAGGATTATGAAATGTACAAGGCTGAGGAGAAAGTCAACGTTGAGGTTGTTGACTATGCTTACGAAGTGGCTGCTTTTTTCGAGCAGGTCGGCTTCATGGTGGATAAGAAGTTTGTCGACCTTGACGTTATAGTCGACCGGCTGGGCCACGAAATAGTTTCGACTTGGAAGAAGCTGGAGCCTTGGATTTTTGCGCTGCGAAAGGAGAAGGTCGACACTAGTTTTGGGGAGCATTTTCAGGGACTCTACGTGAAAACCGTCGAATATCTTGGAAAATGAGACGTCGCATCCTCAACGCGCGTCGCATGTTCGCAAAGAGTGAGGAATTCAAGGTTGATATTTTTCTGAATGAGAAATCTGTTTCTGAAAAATGACAAGTGAGTGTCTAGGCTACTTTTTGTCCAGCTGTTTTCGCAGCTCTTCGTATGTTGCTTTAATGTCTTCGACTGATGCTTCGTCTTCTAGCGTTGAAACGTCGCCTAGCGCCGCGCCGACCAGCACTGCCTTCAACAGTCGCCGCATGATTTTTCCGCTGCGTGTCTTTGGCAGCTTGTTGACGATCACGATTGCGTCGGGCGTGGCTATCGGGCCGATCGTGTTTCTGACGTGTTTTATGAGCTCTGAGCGCAGTTCTTCAGATGGTGAGAAGCCGCTTCTTAGCACGACGAAAGCTACTGGTACTTCGCCTTTGACGGGGTCTTCTTTGCCCATTACTGCGGCTTCTGAGACTGCGGGATGTGAGACAAGTGCGCTTTCAAGTTCAACCGTGCCTATTCTGTGTCCTGCGACTTTCAAGACTTCGTCAGCCCTTCCTAGAAGCCAGAAGTATCCGTCTGGGTCTCTTACTGCGTAGTCGCCTGTGTAGTAGGTGTTTGGCCATCTGCCAAAGTAGGTTTGCTTGTATCTGTCAGGGTCTTTCCATAGAGTTTCAAGCATGCCTGGCCATGGCGTTTTGATGACGAGGAAGCCTTTGACGCCTGTCGGTGTGGGTTGTCCTTTCTCGTCGTAAACTTCTGCCAAGATGCTGGGCAGCGGGTTTGTGGCTGAGCCTGGTTTGAGCGGGACGAGTTCTATTCCCGGTAGTGGTGCTATCATGAATCCGCCTGTTTCGGTCTGCCACCAAGTGTCCACGATCGGCAGCTTTTCTTTTCCGATAATGCGGTAGTACCATTTCCATGCTTCAGGGTTGATGGGCTCGCCGACTGTTCCTAAAAGCCTCAATGTGCTCAAGTCGTGTTTGGTTACCCATTGCTCTCCGAACTTCATGAACATTCTGATCGCGGTTGGCGTGGTGTACAGTATGGTGACTCCGTGTTTTTCGATTAGTTCCCACCATCTGTCTTGCGTTGGATAGTCTGGTGTGCCTTCAAAGATGAATGAAGTTACTCCCAGAGCCAAGGGTGCGTAGACGTTGTATGTGTGACCTGTGATCCAGCCGACGTCTGCGGTGCACCACCAAATGTCTTCCTCGTTGGGGTTGAAACCCCATTTCAGCGTCCAGTATGCCCACACTAGGTATCCGCCTATGCCATGTTGGACTCCTTTCGGTTTGCCTGTGGTTCCAGACGTGTAGAGTATGAACAGCGGCTCAGTTGCTTCCATGGGTTCTGCAGGAACGTAAGCGTTTGCTTCAACCTTGGCAAGCGCTTCATGATAGTAATAGTCTCGCCCTTCTTTCATCGGAATCTGTTGTCCCGTCCTCTTCACGACAATCACTTTTTCGACGCCTGGCGTGTTTGCCACGGCGCGGTCTGCGGTGTCTTTCAACATGACTGTTTTTCCTCGACGGTAAGCTCCGTCTGCAGTTACGAGTATTCTGGCCCCACAATCGTTCATTCTGTCTGCAAGTGCTTCAGCACTGAAACCTGAAAAGACCACGGTGTGAACTCCGCCGATTCGAACTATTGCAAGCAACGCGATCGGCAGTTCCGGAATCATAGGCAGATAGACTGCCACTCTGTCGCCTTTTTTGAGTCCAAAGTTCTTGAAGACTTTCGCTAGCTTATTCACTTCTCTGTAAAGCTGATAATAAGTGTAGGTTCTGACCTCGCCGCTTTCGCCTTCCCAAATGTAGGCAAGCTGGTTCTTCCTAGGCGTATTCAAATGCCTGTCCAACGCGTTGTAGGATATGTTGAGTTTGCCGCCTGGGAACCACTTGTAGAAGGGCGGGTTAGAATCGTCAAGCACTTTATCCCAAGTTCTAAACCAATCGATGGCCTTAGCCTTTTCAGCCCAAAACTCCTGCGGGTTCTTTATCGACTTCTCCCATTCGCCTTTCAACTTCTTTCCTGGATACACTTTGTCATCGAACGGCAAACTGGCTTCTGACATCTTCTAACCTTCCGTGAATTTGTGGAGAAACCTTCTTTCATCAATATAAACGTTTTTGGATGAAAATAAAAAGGGTGAAGGCTATAACTGGCCTACTGGACCTATTGGTAGCACTGTTCTTCCGTGTTCTTCGTTCAGCACTTCGGCCATTGCTAGGTAGAATGCGCTTAGTCCGCAGATTATGCCTTCAATTCCAATTAGGCGCGTGAATAGTTCTAGATCTGCTACGGTCACCGAAGTATAGGCGAGTATTGCTGACTTGACTGCGAGCAGAAAGAAGAGTGTTGCAAGGCTAGCGAAGACGAACTGTATTGCACGGTTCTTTTTCAGTGTGCCGAAGAACATTAGTAACGTGAAGAGTCCCCACATGAAGAAGTAGGCCATAAGTGCTTCTTGACCTATAAGCCAAGGCGTACTGTAGTCTGATATTGCCGGAGCATACGCGGAGAAAGGCCAGATTCCTCTACTTGCGACTCCAGGTACCCCGAGCCAATTCAAAGCCACGAAAGATAACCAGAAGAATCCGTACGATGAGAATGCAACCGTGCCAAACGTGTTGCCTTTCTTGTATTCCAACACACCTGCGATTATCTGTGCTATGCCACCGTAGAATATACCCATTCCGAGAATCATGCCGTCTATTGGGCCAAATCGCGCGTTGTGGACGAAGTTTAGTAGAACGGTCGTCATTCCGAAACCCAGCAGTCCAAGTGGTGCAGGATTTGCCTTTTTTTCGCTCATTTCTTTTCAGTCCTTCAATTTCCGTTGTCAGACGCTTTTTTCCCATTGCTTCGCATTTAAGTCTTTCTAAACCGGCTTCTTGCGTCTTCTGCTCGTTATCCACTTTGCAGTCTCAAGCGAACAGAAGGTTATTGCCGTGAATAGTATTGCAAACGCCCAGTCAAGTGGTTCGGGAGCGGCCACGTCGAACACTGAGTTGACTCCTGGCGTGTAGAGTACGAAGAGCTGAAGGACAAAAGACGATGCAACAGCGTACCACAGGAATTTGTTCTTGAACGCCCCTACCTTCCACACGGGGTATCTCAGAGATCGTGCCGATATCGCATTAGCTAGTTCCATGAGGATCATAGACGTCAGCAACTGCGTTCGGCCTTCAAGCAAGGGGTTGTATATTATTTTGCCTGCTGCGTCTATGGTAGGTGGCAACCATGGTTGATAATAGAAGTATCCGAACAAGAGCAGGGCCGTCATCAGTATCGGCGTCAGAGACAGGTAGGCTTTGACTTCGCGCGTGAAGACGCTCTCGTTTGGATCACGCGGTTTTCTCTCCATGACGTCTGGGTCGCCGGGGTCAATACCTAACGCGATTGCAGGCAACCCGTCAGTAGTTAGGTTCACCCACAAAAGTTGTGCCGCCGTCAACGCTATCGTTGAGCTGCCTACTATGGCGGCATCCGTGGCTGACGGGTTCATTCTTGCTAGGATTGGGACAGAGATTACTGCAATGAACATTACGAGGATTTCCATGATGTTGCAGCGCATCAGGTAAGTCAGGTACTTCTTGATGTTGTCGTAGATCTCGCGTCCCTCTTTTGTCGCCTTCACGATGGATGCAAAGTTGTCGTCTGTTAGCACCATGTCTGCCGCTTCCTTAGTCACTTCAGTGCCCGTTATGCCCATTGAAACGCCTATGTCAGCCATCTTGAGTGCGGGAGCATCATTGACTCCGTCGCCTGTCATGGCCACTACTTGGCCCTTGGCTTTCCAGGCCTTAACTATTCTCATCTTGTGTTCAGGCGAAACACGCGCGTAGATTACGACGTTTTGAACCTGATCGGTCAGTTGTTCGTCGCTTAGCTTTTCCAACTCCTCGCCTGTCAAGACCCTTCCTTGTTCTTCGTCCTCGCCGAGCAGGTTGAGTTCTTTGGCTACAGCAACAGCCGTGAGTTTATGGTCGCCCGTGACCATGACTACGTTGATTCCAGCTTTCCTGCAGGTGAAGATTGCGTCTTTGACCTCTTCACGAGGCGGATCAATCATGCCCATTATGCCTATAAACGTGAAGTCCTTCTCGATCTTTTCGTCGCATGTGTTCACTGTTTCCGGCAGTTCCCTGTACGCGAAGCCTAGATTTCTCAAGGCTTGTCTTGCCATGGCCTCGATTACTCCGAGTATTCTTCCCCGATCACTCTCAGTCAACTTGGAGACTTTGCCGTTCGTCAAGATTTTTGTGCATTTGCTCAGGACGATTTCCGGTGCCCCTTTCATGTAGGCTATTCTCTTGCCCTGAGCGATGTGCATGGTTGTCATCCGTTTCGTTTCAGAAGAGAAAGGAAGTTCAGCTACTCGGGGTGACTGTTTTTCTAGTTCTTCTTTCCAGAGTCCGGCTTTTGCCGCCGTGACGATTAGTGCTCCTTCTGTAGGATCTCCTTTGATAATCCATCTTTCTGTTGCAATGTCCTTTTCCAGTTTGGCGTCGTTACACAGTGCTGCAGCGGTCAAGAGTGTGCCGAGTTTTCCAGTTTTGGGATCGATCTTCTGGTCTTCAACGATGAATTCGCCTTCGGGCTCGTAGCCGATGCCTGAGACTTTGACGACTTGGTCATCCACGTATATTCTTTGAACGGTCATTTCGCCTTTCGTCATCGTTCCTGTCTTGTCGGAGCATATGACGCTCGTACAACCCAATGTCTCTACAGCGGGCAGTTTCTTCACGATAGTGTTGACCTTGGCCATTCGGTACATGCCGACGGCAAGTGCGCCTGTAACGATTGCTGGCAAGGCTTCAGGTACGGCTGCCACTGCCAGGCTGATTCCCCACAGGATCATGTCTATTGGGTTGCGTCCTTCAACTATACCTACTCCACCTACTGCTAGACAGATCGCAACAGACAGAATACCGATCCATTTGCCGATGGACTGCGTTCTCTTTTCAAGGGGGGTTTCCTCTTCCTCGGTCATTTGTACCATCTTGGCGATTTTTCCGAACTCGGTGTTCATGCCTGTTGAGGTGGCAATGGCCTCGCCCCGCCCGTAAACAACGATGGTTCCTGTGAAAACCATGTTCCGGCGGTCGTTAAGTGGCACTTCGGCACCGCACAATTCAACGTTCTTGTTTACGGGAGAGGACTCCCCCGTCAGCGGGGCCTCATCTATTTTGAGGTTGAATGATTTGAGGATACGTGCGTCCGCCGGAATCTTGTCCCCTGTGTACAGGAGCATGATGTCTCCAGGCACGATTTCGCCTGCTGGAATCTTTACTTCTCTTCCGTCACGGAGGACCATCGCCGTGGGCGCCGTCATTTTTTTCAAGGCTTCCACAGCTTTTTCGGAACGGAATTCCTCAACAAACCCCAGTATTGCAGTTGCCAAGACTATGGCAATTATGACGATTGCATCTATGATTTCTCCAATCGCTACGGAAAGTGCCGTCGCGATCAGCAATATGATTATGAGAATGTCTGTGAATTGTTCAAAAAACATCTTGATGGGAGACGAGCGCTTCTCCTTTTGCAGTTCGTTTGGACCATACTGCTGGAGGCGTTTCTGGGCTTCTTCTCGACTTAGACCAGTTTCCTTGGCCTCCAACTGCTTCATTGCTTCTTCAATTTCCAAGGCGTGCCAGGATTTTGACATTCTCTCCCTCTATGGTCAGCTTAGAGCCAATGCTGTAACCGCAATAGAGTTATATTCTTTTCTAGGCACAGCCAAAATTTGACAAATAGGCTTATAAGAGATTCCGTGGCAAACTACAGCTTCTTCCAAGAAGCGGTTGGAGATCAAATGATAGAATTTGGGATATGGATTATAGCACCTTTGTCTGCGTTGGTTTCAATTCTGGTTGGACTTTACTTCTATAATTACGTTAACAAGCAAGATAGCGGAACCGAAAGAATGAAGGAGATTTCTGGTGCGATTAGAGAAGGCGCCGCTGCCTTCATAAGAAGAGAGTACACAACGCTGGCAATGTTCATAATTGTTGTAGCAATACTGATCGCCATATTCTTACCGCAACCGTTGTGGCAGTCTCATGATCTCCTGCTTAACCTTCAGCTGCCAATAGCTTACATGTTCGGTTCATTCTGCTCCGCTTTGGCTGGATACCTAGGCCTAAACATTGCGACAAAAGCCAACGCGAAAGTAGCTAATGCCGCAAAAAGTGGGCTGAACAAGGCATTTCCAATCGGTTTCCGCGGCGGCGCAGTGATGGGGCTGTCAGTAGTCGGAGTTGGGCTCCTAGGAATCAGCATAGTCTACGTACTGACCGGGATGGAAGGGACTATCCCAGCGGTACTAGCTTACAGCTTTGGAGCCAGCTCACTTTCGCTTTTTGCTAAGGCCGGCGGCGGCATCTTTACCAAGACAGCGGACATAAGCGCAGACTTAGTTGGCAAGGTGGAGCTTGGGATACCTGAGGATGATCCACGCAATCCAGCGGTCATAGCTGACAACGTTGGAGACAACGTGGGCGATGTGGCAGGCATGGGTGCAGACCTTTTCGATTCATACGTCGCGAGTGTGGTAGTCGTTATGATTCTTGGCGTTGGGCTCGGTGTTGCCACCACCTACGTGCAGATACCGCTTGTATTTGCAGGGCTGGGCATCTTGGCCGCCGTCCTAGGTGCCTTAACAGTTAGAGTTGGACCGAAGGGCAACCCAGGAGCCGCGTTGAACCGTGGCACATACGTAACATGCATAATCTTCGGGGTTCTGACGGCCGTAGCAACGTGGTATCTGGGATATCAGTGGCAGCTTTGGGGAGCTGCAATTGTGGGTCTTGCTGCCGGAATAACGATTGGATTGACGAGCGACTACTTCACTTCAGAGGATAAAGCTCCAGTGCTGAAGACGGCGGAAGCATCTGAGACTGGGCCTGCCTTGAATATTCTGACTGGGTTTTCTTATGGCCTCCGCAGTATCATTTTCCCATTAATCGGCATAGCCGTAGCAGCAGCCGTGGCATACAAGCTTTGTGAACCTTTAGGCGTAGACTATGCTGTTTATGGCATAGCCCTCGCAGCTCTCGGCATGCTTTCAATCGTCGGGTTGACAGTTTCAAACGATGCGTACGGCCCGATTGTGGACAACTCTAAGGGGATTGCTGAACAGGCCGGGCTCAGCGAAGAGGTAATCGCCATTACGGATGAACTTGATTCGGCGGGGAACACGGCGAAAGCGATAACGAAGGGATTTGCGATAGGCGCAGCAGGACTGACAGTGATTGCTTTGTTGGCTGCATTTCAGGAAATAGCTTCAAGGGCTGGCTACCCTGTCGTCTTTGATATTATGGACCCGATGGTTCTGCTTGGCGCGCTCATAGGCGTGGCGATTCCTGCAGTATTCTCGGCAATGGTCATGCTTGGCGTTGGAAGAAACGCTACCAGAATGATCGCTGAAATCAGAAGGCAGTTCAAAGAGATCCCAGGGCTCAGGGAAGGAAAACCAGGCGTCAAACCCGACTACGCAAAATGCGTTGACATCGCAACTGTCGGCGCGTTGCGAGAGCTCATGCCGGCAAGCATGATGGCGATTGTCTCAACCTTGATCATAGGCTTCGTCTGTGGGATAAAGGCGCTCGGGGGTTTTCTTGCAGGTTCGATATTTTCGAGCTTGCTGTTGGCCTTGTTGATGTCTAACGCTGGTGGTCTTTGGGACAATGCTAAGAAGCTGATTGAGTCGGGTAAATATGGTGGTAAGGGTTCAGATGCTCACAAGGCAGCCGTGGTCGGTGACACTGTCGGCGACCCGTTCAAGGATACGGCTGGGCCGTCGCTTAACACGATGATTACGGTGATGTCTCTGATTGCCTCGCTGTTCGCAGTGCTGATTGTGAACTATAACCTGCTTAAGCTGCTGGGGCTTCAGTAGGCCTGTATTAGCCCACACTTCACTTTTCTTTAGGTTCAAGTTTCAGCACAGTTCGCGCGCACAAGTGACCTTTATACACTCTCTTGTTGGTTCAGTTGCACCTTTTCGTGGCTTACTGGGTTTGTCGTCGTAGTTGTTTCGTTACGTACGCTAGTTCAACATTCACTCGTCTGTAAACAAAAACTGCCGAAAAGCAAAAAGCGGACGGGATCTGCATATGAAGGTGCGGTTGCATAGCAGTGATTTGATGAGAATATCTGATAGAGCAGATCAAAGCAGTCTTTCAGAGTCTCCACCCAATAACGGCGGAAGAGGTCCTAAAGGAAAGAAATCCTACATCATCGCCCTCATCATAGTGTTTGCATGCGTATACTCGCAATACTTGGGGTTACATTTCGGGCCCATCTTCGGAGTTTTGATCGTTTATGGAATACCGATACTGGCGATCACTCTGCTTTGGGGAACGACGATAATCAAGAGGTCTTTCAGCAAGACTTTTTCGGCCTTGAAACTCGGTCTAGGGTTTTTCGGGGGTTTTACGGTCTTAGGTATCCTTGTTTCTGTAGTGATTTTGTATTTCTTGACTATATATAACCCTGCTGCGGTGAATTTGCTCGACAGACCTAATCCAGTGCTGAATGTTTCTCCTGAATTTGCTTGGGTCATGGTAGGCGTTTCTATACTGGTCGTGGGGCCGGCTGAAGAATACATTTTCAGGGGTTTCATGTTCGGCGGGTTGCTGGACATCTTCAGGAATCGTCACTGGGTGACGCTTGCTTTCTTTTCATCTCTGATGTTTGCTGCCGTGCACCTCTATTATGCTGTCGTGTACGGGATAGTCTCATTGATTCAATTCACCGACCTTGTAACGTTTGGAATGGCCATGGCAGCAACTTATTATCTTTCAGGCGGCAACCTCTTCGTCCCCTCACTGATCCACGGGGTATACGACGCGACGGCGTTCATCGGCGTAGCAACTTCTATGGACGTCGGCGTGCGTCTTAGAGGATTCATGTTACTAATAGGTATAGTCGCAGGGTTTCTGCTTCTTGTTCAGAGAAGACGCATGAAAGACAAAGGTTCACACAACGTGCCATCACAAGCCGTGGAGAGCAGTACCCCTCTAATCAAGCAGGCTTGATTATGAACCGCCTTACGAGTATCGAATTTAGCGTGCGAGTTAACTGAATCCTCTTTTATGTCTTCACAAAACTATGTGTTTCTACTCCTTTTTTCAGCAGTCTGAACAATCCCTTGTTTGTAACTTCTGATACTATGTCGTTCTCTTTCAGGTGGTGGTCGCTGAAGGACAAGACTCCATGGGGCTTCAACACTCGATGCAGTTCTTCAAGTACCCCGTTCGGGTCTGTCAGGTCGTGAAAGGTATCGTACAGCAGAACTACGTCTATACTGTCATCTGGCAGTTCGGTCTTGTAGCCGGAAAGGATTGTCTCCACGTTCGTTAGTCTGTTCTTCTCAGTCATCTTTTTGACCGTTTGGATCGCGAGCGGATTGATGTCCAAAGCATATATTTTCCCTGATTTTCCCACGAGTTCAGCAACAGCTTTTACGTAGCTGCCTGGTCCGCAACCGTAATCGAGAACGTGAAAACCTTCTCTTATCCCGACTTCTTTCACAACGTCCTTACGTGGTCTGAGGAAGTCCCGTAGCTTGAAGGTCAGGGCCATAGCCTTAAAACCTGTGTTGGACACGTGTTTATCAGGCATCTTCTCGCCGGCTGCAACGCGTCATCCGAGACATGCTTTCTGCGTGAATCTGTCGTTGATTGTTCATTTAAATCAATCGACTTTTCGGCGTCAGCGCTTTTCGTGCCTCAATGATTTTTTTTCGGGTTCTCCCCTTTTTACTCGGGCCTGTCTAGAGGTAGATTTATCTTCTAGAAACTACTTCTATATAATATTCGGGAGAAGGATGAGTTCAACCTTATCGTTCAAGAGGAGAAGTTGTCTTGCTATTTGCTTGACTGTTCTGAAGGCTGCGAAAAGTGGTGTTAAGAAAACCCATTTGCTCAGTTCAGCTTCCCTGAGCTACGAACAGCTGATCAGGTACATCGAGTTCCTGAAAGCTTTTGGTCTCATTGAAGAGTATGGTAATTCGTATCATACTACAGGCAAAGGCTTGGAATTGATAGAGGAGTATGAGTCCTCATCGTTAATACGCATGGTAGCGCCTACATGAGAACTGGGTGAACGTTAGCACAGTCTACATCCCTCTTTTTTCTATTAATCATCTTGATACTAGGAATTTGAAGGAAAGCGTCACAAAGACTCAGCCAGTTCCTTGGCTTTTTCTTCAATCTTCTCGTAGATCTTCTCAGCATCATCATGCGTCACAAAGTACGGATCTTCAACATTCCAAACAACAGTCTTGTCTTCACATTCTGGACACCTGATTAGCACGGCGTCTTTGTGCCTTTGTTCCATAGCTACGATGAGATCATAGCTTTGAAGGTTCTTTTCAACTAAGCTTTCAGGGGTCTTCTTGAGGTACTGATCAGCATTCTGTTTTGCCAAGTAATTCCTTACTTCTGTCGAAATCGGAATAGCAACATGTAGTCCTGCGGAATCTACTTCTAAGTCAGGTCTCAGTTTCTTTAGCAATGCTTCTGCCAATGGACTGCGATGCGCGTTACCAGAACATACAAACAATACTTTCATGTGGTTCACATAGTCTCTCAGTCTTCTCTTTTTCTCGTCTCTTTAAAACGCAAATCCTCTAGTAATGTGTTGCCGGCGCCGCGGCGGATTGCGCACGCGTGTGCAACCATAGCGAATATTGAAAGTGTTTTAGCACGCGTTACAGCCGATGCGTGTCAGAAACATGAGCGTGTATCTCCTTCATTAGCCACGCAACCAAGCTCTTGCCAAGTGCACTATGATCAAAACAATAATCACTATTGCGACCAAGTTGAATAGCAAAGGAGCACCATCTGCGTGCATCATCATGAACAAGACGATTATGATGATGAATATTCCGAACAAAGTGGTTGTAATCCGTCCCATAGCTCTGAACTATACAGAACGATTTGCCTAAATTCTTTGCGCATGAACCATCCTGAGATGAATGTGCGTGCTTCGTGCGTCCTGTCGTT
This sequence comes from Candidatus Bathyarchaeota archaeon, assembly GCA_963705345.1. Lineage (GTDB taxonomy): Archaea > Thermoproteota > Bathyarchaeia > Bathyarchaeales > Bathycorpusculaceae > DASPTR01. Next base: position 1,623,983 of record OY970072.1, on the reverse strand, counting down.
CCCTCCAACTCGCCCGCCTTCAGTAAATGTCTGCATAGACTGGTTGACAGAAAATTCTTTGTCCAAGGGACTCACAGTTACTCTTGTGCTTTCTTAAGGTTACAACGAGCGTAGACTTAGCGCGTGCATTGTTCGAAAAAGGGGAAAACGCAGATCTAATTTTACTTGAAGGTTTTCCGAGTTGGGATGCACAACAAAAAAAAAGAGGATAGTTTAGCTGGTGGGTTGTATGTTGAAGGGTAGCACTGCGTACGCGTGTGTGCCTGTTGCGTTGGTTGCTTCGTAGCCTAACATGGTGTTGATGCTGAAGTTCGAGTTGCTGAACACGTCGCTTTCCAGCACTTTAACCGTCACGCTCTGACCTGGGCTCGCGAAAGTGCCGTTGAATAGACTAGCTCTGTCTACGACTTCGTTGCCCACAGTCCAGTCTTTAGGTAGCGAAACTCGGATCTCACCAGAGCCAGTGTCCAAGACAAGCAGGTTCCTGACCTCTGAAACTACAGTGCCCTGAACCGTCGAAATCGTAGTGTTCTCCGAGAGTCTATTAAACCACTGGAAACCGTTCGCTTGCATTTGCGGCATGCGTCTCATGTGACCATACATCGTAACGTTGTCCGGTGAAGTGCAGTTGTTCTGTTCGAAGAAATTCATCATGCCCATCTGCCGCTCATCAGCGTTAGCCGTGAGACTGTTCTGCGAGCTTGCGTACACGAAGGCGATAGCGCCTAACGCTAAGAACACAACCGCAGCTACAGAAGCTATCTTTAAGCTCTTCCTCATGTTTTTACATCACCAAACAGACTGCAAGTCACGCGCTTATTAAACAGTTTTTCAGAATTGAACCCAATTCCATCCCTAATCCAAACATGCATGCGCATGGCTATGACAGCCAGAAGTCAAGAGAAAACCAAAATCCCAGCGAATCGCAAGTCTTTTCACTAGATCTCTTCAGAACGCAATTCTTCTGATCATGTGTTGTTGGCGCCGGGAGTGGGATTCGAACCCGCGCGGACCTGAAAGGTCCACAGGCTCTCAAGACTTAGTTCTCAAGGCCTGCGCATTATCCGCTCTGCCTACGGGATGCTAGAGGTCTGTCTAGCGATTATCCCGGCATTTTGCCCCGGCACCAGCAGGCATGCTCAATTAACAGGCTCCGTCCTAAAATGTTTATTCGTGTCGAATGAGAGTGTTCCTATTAGCGCGCGGCATGTTTTCTATCTGTCGCTAAAGTAGAATCCTTAGCCTTGGGATTCTTTCAAGAGGGTTAGAAAGTTTTGATGGGTTGCTAGCGCTAAACCTGCCATAGACCCGTCCTAGAGACCTCTCGTGATAGTCTCCCCATTGAGCCCTGTGGTTAGTACGATGATGTAAGATGCCTCCTCGATAGGTTCAGTGATAACTGGCAAGTCGAGAATTACAAACACTAAAAGAACCAATGAGCCTCCAAGGCACAGTAGTGAAAAAAGGGCCCGTTCCTTCACAGTGGGATAGCTATCCTTCGTAGTGGAAAAAGGCTGCCGACCACGTGGGGCACGTGCACGTGGACGAAATACGAGTTCTGAACCAAAATATCCAAGAACAATGATGAAAGAAACCGCCACGCATACAAATAACCATCTGTACAATCCCAGGAATCCCAGACCAACGCAGACAACTATCCAGCCTGCGAATACCGCTTAGAGAATCCACTGCAATACGCGGTGCATAGCCTATCCTACATATGTGCAATAATTATACAATATAATAAAATAGTTACATCCGATATGAAACAACAGGTTTGGCGATAGACACAATGCTAACAGAGAGCCAGTCAACCGCAAAATGCTACTGGTAGGGACTACTCTCCTGATAGTTAGCCTGCTCATGGCATACGCTGAATTGGCTAGGTTCGGAAGTTGACGAAGAAATAGTTGGAATTTGGGTGTTAATCATAGGCGCCATAATCATAGGGCTCATATTCATTTTGCCCGACCCGAATAGATTTCCCTTGAATGATGACGAAATTGATGCATGTCTTAGCAATAGAACTTTCGTCCACAAATCTTAAGTGCTAAAAGCGATGAAATGAGAGTTATCTCCTTAGTGTGCACGGTTGCGCAAGAACCCGAATTTCGTGCAGGTAAGGAAGAGGTTATGAAATAACGAAGAACCTTGGAGAGACGGAGAAATGAGTTTGAAGCTGAAAATAGTGAGTGTATTGGTATTATTAATGCTGATTATGAGCACGCTAAGCACAGCATTTATCGTGAAACCCTCATTCGCAGGAAATGATGGGGATAGCGTTCGCAGTGAGGGTTTCTTGCAAAAAACGATTGGAAACCCTCGTCCAAACGAAGCCGCTAGGCCGGAGGCCTTGGTGAGTCCCACCCCGATTTCAAGCGCGCGCAACACAAACGAATGGGCCAACTTCACCTATGCGGATGGCAATAAGACAAGGCTGATAATAGGGGTTGATGGCGATAAGCCTTCGGAATTACCTGAACTGGAGGAAATAGCTACTAGACACGGAGCAAAGATTGTCGACAAAGTTTCCATGGGAGGTTGCGTTAGGGCTCTTGTTGTTGAGCTTCTGTCGGAATCTGTGACAGCTCTGGTGGAAGAAGTACATAGTGTGGGCTTGGCGAGCTACATGGAGCCCAGCATGAAGGTTCAAGCCCAGCTCGTACCAAACGACCCATACTGGAATGCGCAGTGGGGACCGCAGAAGATAGAAGCTGATTGGGCGTGGAACACGACGGTTGGCGACCATTCAGTTCTTGTAGCGGTTGTTGACACAGGCATCTACTATGCGCATCCAGACCTATCGGCAAACTATGTGCCTTTGGGCTACGACTGGGTGAACGGCGACACAGATCCGATGGATGATAACGGGCACGGAACCCACTGCGCAGGCATAATTGCAGGGGTGTTAAATAACGATGAAGGAATAGCTGGCTTGGCACAGGTTCAAGTTATGGCCGAAAAAGTTTTAGACAGCTCGGGCCAAGGCTACGTGGACTGGATAGCCAATGGAATTATAAACGCAACGGACTGTGGAGCTAGAATAATTAGCATGAGTCTCGGCGGATATGGCTACAGCCAACTGCTACACGATGCTGTTAAGTATGCATACGATAGAGGAGCGTTGGTGATTGCTGCCGCAGGAAATGATAATACGAACACGAAGCTGTATCCTGCAGGCTACGATGAAGTCATCGCCGTGGCTGCCACTGACCAAAGTGACAACAAAGCCTGGTTTTCAAATTGGGGAGACTGGATTGAGCTTTCGGCACCAGGCGTTGATATCTACTCAACTGTTCCTTGGGGGTACGCATACGCAAGCGGCACTTCGATGGCTTGCCCTCACGTTGCCGGCGTGGCTGCCCTCGTATGGAGCCGATACCAAAATAAGACGAGAGACTGGGTGAGGGAATGGCTACGATACACTGCTGACGACATAGGTGATTTAGGCTTCGACATATACTATGGATATGGTAGAGTGAACGCTAGAAAGGCTGCTGAGCAGGCAGCGCCAGCCCATGAACTGATAGCTTATGGCTGGGCAACCCCGCCCTATGTCAAACCCGGCGCTTCAGGAACTGTAAACGCGACCATACTCAACTTCGGAGAAAACAGTGAAACCGATGTGGCGGTGCAACTCTTGGCAAACGGCACCGTGATGGGCTCCACTCTAATAGGCTTTTTAGCCTCTGGACGCTCGACATCGGTTGGTTTCACATGGAGCCCAACAGGCCAGGGATCATATAATGTTACACTCTATGTGGTGCCGGTGCCCGGCGAGACAAGCTTGGAAAACAATGTCCTCTGGAAGTACATCTACGTTGGCTTTCTAGTGAAGGCTGTCGTACTGCATTCCGCAGGCAACATCGCCGGTGACATTATCGCTAATTGGGAAGTGCTAAACAACGAGTGGTATATGTTTGGCGCCACAGTGGTCTCCATTGACTATACAACTCTGAACAAGGAAAACATCACTTACGAGGATATTGCCGCCACAGAAGCAGACGTTCTGATTATCTCATGCGCCAGCGACCCGTACGAAGGCTGGCAATTTACAGACTCTGAGATTGAAGCAATAAAGCAGTATGTTCTTGAAGGACACGGGTTGATAGTCACTTCAGGAACGTTCTACTACGGAGTCCCCAACAACAATAAGCTGGCGGCGTTGCTTGGGCTCAATGAAACAATCAGGTGGGGCGTAACGGGGACAGACCTGCTGCACCTGATCAACACAACTCATCCTGTCTTCACTAATGTTCCAAACCCGTTGGTGTTTCCGCAAGTAGGAACGACGCTTCCCTACGATGGGCGTTGGGACTCAAACGAGTTGGTAGGGGGCAAATACCTTGCACTCGGGCATTATCAAGAAAGCGCAATAGTCACTTTCAAAGGCTTGGTGTACATTTCTCCCCTGTTGGAAATCATACCACCGTACTACCATCATCATCTGCAACTACTCTACAATGCCATTTTATGGTCGCGGTACCAAAAACCTCAACACGAACTCGTCGTATCCTTGGAAACACCTGCGGTGCTCAAACCAGGCAAATCTGCGTTGTTGAATGTCACCGTTTCAAATGAGGGGTTGAGCGATGAAACCAACGTAGAACTGCAACTGTTTATTAACGGTGGAGTAGCCAACTCGACCACGATTCCACTGTTATTTGCGGGAAATTCTTGTACTATCAACCATCTTTGGATCCCAAGTACTGAAGGGATCTACAACATAACAGCCTATGCACCCCCAGTGTTTGGCGAAGATGACATGAGTAACAACCTCAAATCGCTAAGAGTCCTTGTCACGGCTCTTTCCGTGGCTTTGTTCCAGAATTCAAATCCTTGGGACTATGCATCGAACCAAGAGGCCCTTGATCGTTACGGCCTTCCGTACGTCGTTTATGGTTCAAATGATTTTGGCAAAGTTGATTTGAGCACGTTCACCAAGGTAGTCATCTCTTCGGATCAGGATCAATCCTTCTACAATGGCATGGATGTTTATCGAGAGTGGTTCGAGAACTACGTGAGCAATGGGGGCATATTGGAGATTCATGCAGCAGACCATGGCTGGCATGGCGGAGGATGGGCGGGGCTGCTTCCAGGAGGGCTACAGTGGACGGGCTACTATGGGCAAAATGTTATTGTGGTCGATCCAACACATCCCCTGTTGACTACACCCAACGCGATTAGTGAAACTGAGCTTAACAATTGGAATGCCGCAGTTCACGGATACTTCAGCACATATCCAACGAACGTCAATATCATAATAATCGAACGATACTCAAGGATGCCAGCATACTTGGAATTCTCGTATGGGACAGGCACAATAATCGCTTCGTCCCAAACACTTGAATGGGCCTACAAAAACAGATACAGCCTCATATTAGAAAACAGTCTACTCTACATGCCCACAAAATATGAACATGACCTTTCGGTGAGCCTTGAAGCTCCCACCATTCTTGAGCTGGGCGATTCAAAGTTGCTAAATGCCACTGTTCGCAACAAAGGACTAAACAATGAAACTGGTGTAGAGCTGTATCTGCTGATCAACGGCACTGTAGTTAACTCTACGACGAATTGTGCACTCTTAGTCGGCGAGTCGACCAATATCACCTTTCTATGGACTCCCACGGAGACTGGAAACTACAATATAACGGCTTACGCTCCACCCGTGCCAGGCGAGGAAAAAATAAGCAACAATAACGTAGCCAAGAATGTTTACGTCTTCTTCTATATCCGGGTGTATCTTTCACACAAGTGGATTGGCGAAGGAGTCCCCATGGGCTGGCATGCCGACGACGGAAGTTGGCAGTACACTTTACCATTTGACTTTCCATTCTATGGGATCCGCTATAGAACAATCTATGTTTCAAGCAACGGCCTGATAACCTTCAGAGGGCCAGATACCCAATACAGCAACAGCATACCTGCGTTGGCTCAGAAGCTGGCAATAGCTCCAGCGTGGGATGACTGGGTGACATATGAACCCTACGATATCTACGTTTGGCAGAATTCCACGCATGCTGGCGTTCGGTGGTATGTCCGCCAATTTGGCTCAGATGTCGTCGCTGATTTTGAGGCAGTACTAAGTATGGATGGCACCGTCCAATTCAACTACGGCTTCAACAATGGCGCTATCTCAGCTACTATAGGCATTTCAGACGGCATAAACCATATACTCGCAGAAGACGTGACGGGCCTCAATTATACTCGCAGTATACTCTTCCTGCCTTACAGAGTTGAGCATGATGTGGCTGTCACCAACGTTATGCCCTCGGCCTATCAAGTACTAATCGGAGAGAGTCTTAACATCACCGTTGTTGCCCAAAACCAAGGAATGTTCCCGGAAAGCTTCAACGTGACACTTTATGCCGATTCAACTCCTGCGGGGACATATCTAATCGGAGCAATACCCGTTGTTGACCTTGCACCGGAAGCGAGCACATCGCTAACCTTCACTTGGAATACAGCCAACTTCGCTGCTAACGATTACACGATTTGGGCAGCGGCTGACATAGTTCAAGGCGAAATCTACATAGACAATAATGTGTGCTATGATGGGACCGTAAAGCTAGGTAAGGCTCCCGTAGCTACATTTACCTATTCTCCCGTGCCTGCAATAGAAAACAGTCCGGTGATTTTTGATGCTTCAAGCTCCACTCCAAACGGCGGCTACATTACGAGCTTCACATGGGACTTCGGGGATGGAAACGTTACAACAACAGCAGATCCACTCATAGCTCATGCCTACGCTTCGCGTGGAACCTACAATGTTACGTTGACCGTGGGTGACTCGGAAGGCCTGACTAATGGCACTTGGCAAATAGTTGAAGTTAGGCGGCGTGACGTGGCAATAATCGACGTTGTCTCGGACCGCACGTGGGTATACCAAGGATTCAGTGCTCACCTCAACGTTACGATCCTAAACAAAGGAGAATTCCCCGAAAACGTAACAGTCACACTGTACTACAACATAACAACCAACAAAATCGCAGGCACACAAAACGTGGCACTCCTCATAGGAGAAAACAAGACGCTCCTGTTCGTATGGAACACTACAGGCGTACCCTATTGCCACAACTACACGCTGACAGCAGTTGCGACAATACCCGCGGACTCCAACCCCGCAGACAACACCCTATCTGATGGAAAAATAAAAGTCAGAATCTTGGGCGACATAAACGGCGACGGCAAGGTGCGCGTTGACGACATATTGGCGGTTGCAAACGGTTTCGGAAGCTCTCCGGGAGACCCGAAATGGAACCCAGACGTTGACATAAACGGCGATGGCCGTATTAGAGTCGACGACGTGCTCGCAGTAGCGTTAAACTTTGGAAAGACATGCACATAGAAATCCGTGACTCTCTCTTCAGTCTCTCACTTTCTATTTCCTATTCAGTCAAATTCACTAGTTGTTGTCACTCACAAGGTATCAGTGAACGTAGTGGACTCAGTTAGGTGTTCACTCATTTCTCCACTACCTTGCTTTTTGTTTTGGAAAGCACATGGTACTTAAGTTTTTCGACTGATACCTAAAGGCATATATCCTAGCCGGCGGGGACGTGAACCCGGCACCAAATGGCGAAGTCTTCCACGACTCCATTTTTGCCTTTTCTTTCGTTAGAATCGCAAGCACCGATGTTCTGAAGCTTTATCGGGTCTGACACAAAGAACCCTAGAATAAATGCCTCTACACTCGGCTCCTAAGCTTTGAAAACGACCAATATCACGTAGCCCACGCTGGAAACTTGGAAGAAGAAAACAGACCAATAGATGCAGGCTTCGAATATGTGCGCTACAGCGACAAAGACGAAGTGGCTATATACAGGAAAAGAAAGTAGACTAGTCCAGTGGGCCGGTAGTCTAGCTCGGTAGGACATCTGCTTGACGTGCAGAAGGTCGCCGGTTCAAGTCCGGTCCGGCCCACCAAAGAACCTTTTTCGTGGAATAAGATTCGTCGAGAAGACTAGGTATGGTTGAGGGTGGGTAATCACTGAGTTGTGTTTGCGTTGAGTTTGGGTTTGCAGACAGATTCCAGGTATCTGTCCAATTCCTGCTTGGACACAACCCAGTTTCTGCCTCGTTTGGATGCTCCTAACACTCCTTTTCTGGCAAGCAGACTGAGATATTCCTGGGAGTATGGTGTTATCTTGCTGGCTTCGGCGAGAGTAAGTATTTCAGGCTCCTCTAAAGCATCAAGATACATGTCTAAGGTTCTTTCTACGCAACGGGCTATGAAATTCACGAAAGCCGTAGTGTTTCCAAGGTCTGCTTCCATGAGCGTCTTCAGATACTTCGGACGGTCAAGGTTCGACACTATAGCAATGAACGGATATCCGTTCTTCATAAGTATTGCATTCATCAACAGCCTTGCGGTTCTTCCATTGCCTTCCAAGAATGGATGTATCTGAACAAAACGATGATGGAAAACTGCTGCGAGTTCTATTGGCGTATGTTCATCAGGATTTTCTCTTAGCCATTTCAGAAGCTCATTCATTCTGGGTCTGACTTCTAAACTAGATGGCGGCATGAAACTAGCACCTGTTATTCTCACTCCCATAGTTCGATAATGCCCAGCATCTTCCACGACGTTTGACATAATCAGCTTATGAACTTGAAGTATAACATCTTCAGTCAGTTCACTTCTTGTCTCAACAAGCCTCTCGATAAACTTTATCGCTTCAGGATGATTCTTTGCTTCCAAGGTTTCCATTAAACTCTTTCCGCCGACTGTTATGCCTTCTTCAATAACGAGCCGTGTTTCTCGCAAGGTCAACGTATTTCCTTCAATAGCGTTGGAATTGTACGTGTACTCAATCATAATTTGATTCTTCAACCTTGCAACGAGTGACGAAGGAAGAGGCATCAATCTATCCAACTTTTTCTTCTTGTCCAGCACCCTTTGGCGAATTCTTTTGTTAATTAAGGCCAATGATTACACCTTCGCGAGTGTATGCATTATCCAATATAAAAATATATCGTATAATGACAAAAACACGTTTAACAGATACTGAAGTACATCGGTTAGTGACGAAATGCGATAAAATCAAAAGTGAGATAAAACAGCTTCCAGATGCAAGCATGTCGAATACCATTATGAGGTATAGGAACAGTGTCAGTCACATGATTTTTCATCTGTAGCTACTCGTACCTTTAATGTGTCATCTTCTCTCGCGCTGCGCTTTGAATGGCGTTACAAAAAAGATTATATGTCGCGCAAGCATGAACCGATATGAAACTGGCGTGAAAGTTATGCCTGCGGAAATCTTCGATGTTGATAGGTTTGTGGAAGTAAGCGGCGGCGCAGAATATTGTGCCGTGAAGCGGCTGAAGGATGTTGTGAAGTTGAAGCTTCGGACGCCGGGTAGGCTTTATACTTTGAAGGTGGCACCTGGAAAGGCTGAAGAGGTCATTAAGAAGCTTCAATGCGAAATCCGCGAGATATAGTTGGCCACTCGTTTTAGCCACTGTCATTTCTTTTCTGTCTATCGTGCAAACTGTGAATGGGCTTGTGATGATTAGTCTGCCTTATAGTTGCAACTGTAAGACGGCAGTTCTTTCAGATTGTGACTAGTTAGGTTTCCCTATGTGCCTCGATCAGATAGTTGAACGAAAAGGGCTTCATCAGAAAGCTGCCTCGTACGCTTATGAGGAACGTGTTGAAGTCCTGAAGCACTGGGCCCCAATCTCTCCTGAAAGCCTGGTAGAATTTGACGAAGTTTGCATAGTCTTTATGGACTGAAACCATAAGTGCATCCTCACTCATCCCCTGACCTGAGCTTAGGAAAACTACGTTGGGCTGCTGACTCGCCCACTTCTTCCCCTTATCCCAAAGAGGCTGGACAAGCTCCTTTGAGCGGGCAAAGGTGAGAGCCACAATATCGAAGCCTAGGTAGGAAAGATCTGGAATCACGGTGTATTGTTCAATCGCTTCCTTCTCCAAACTTTTTCTCAGCCGGGTCACTGTTGGCTGCGAAATGTCCAGGGTCTTTGCCAGATCCCTGTCGCTTCGCTTCGAATTCTTTATGAGTTCAAAAAGCAACTTGACGAGTTTTTCTTGTTTCATGCTTAATATTCTGTGCTGAAACCTTATGAAAGTTTCTCTTTTTTGGTTTTCATTCTGCATAGTCCATTCTTCGAGCGTGGTTGACTTAGAGCTAGTCGATGTCAAGCGTGGTTTTGAGGATAGCGTTGAGCTGTCGCTTATGGCGGTTATTCAGTTGGCTCAATCAGAGCCAGGATTAGAGTAGAAAAGCCATAAAACCAGCTGCTAAGCCGAGAAACACTGGGAAGGGCAGTCCTGGAAACATTCCCTTCTTTTCCGCCATCCTGAAAGATATTGCACATCCAATAAGAATGCCTGCCATCGAGGCCAAGGACGAGACAAGGCCAAACGCGAGAAGCATGTGTCCCGAAAGCATAGAGTAGAAAGTCAAATCGCCTAGGCCAACCTGAACGTCTCTGAATGAGAAGCTCAAACCTCGAAGCTGATCCAGCCCGCTCTGCGCTATTTTCCCAACGGCCCCACGATAGACAGCAAAGACGTCGTAGATTGCCAAGACGCTCAGAATTAATATTGCACTTGTAGTAGGGATCGAAAACCCCAAAAACGTGCCCAGAGCACCACCTATACCAAGAACTATGATGTTAGAGTATTTGCTTCGGAAAACCACGTAGTCGCTCACTGCCGTTATGAATATGGACACTACCAGAATTAGCACGTCCGCATGGGGAATCAGAAACCCTGAAAGAGCAGCATAGAGATAAGTCATCGAAAGCATGAACGTAGCAATCGTCAATGCAAGGCCAGTGATTACTGCAATCAGCTTCTGCTTGCTTCGTTTCAGCAGCAGAAGCAACAGGCCGGCGCCAACTCCAACGAGTACAGCAAAGTAAAATGCGTTTCCGAAAGACCCGAAAAACCCGAAGGTGTCTTCGGAAAAGGGAGCGACTTGATAGGATTCGAGCGACGACGTTGCAATCAAGAATGCACATGCCAGCCCGAATACTAGGCTTGCAAAAATGGGCGCCAAATGCATCAATGTTGTTCTGGGCTTGTCGTTCAAGGCTCTCACTCCAGCGTGTCCATGATCTTCTCGATCTTCATACTGCATTTACTGCAGAATACGCCCTGCTTTCTGTCAGTGTCGAAAATCGAGTTGGAAAAATACATGACACAGAAAGGGTTACCACAGTGCGCCAATCCGAAGGTGTGCCCGATCTCGTGGACTGCTTCTTTTGAGCTTCTTTCCATGAAGAGCTCGGTGTTTGGTCTTTCTCCATGGAATTCTGGTCTAAGTCTATGCAGGGATATTAGGGCCGCTTTTCCAGGGCATTTGGCTTCTCCGAAGACGAAGTTCAGTGAAGGCACAAAGATGTCGACGTTCGCGATTCCCAAGATCCGCTCCAAGGTCTTCTCTTTCTCAGCAAGTTCCTCCATTTTGGCTAGAATAATGTCTGACCTGTACTGTTTTCTTCGACTGTCGAAGGCCTCTTCTGGCATCGGAAAGGTTTCCTTGATCAATACGCATGTTGTCCTAGGAAAAGTCATGTTCAAGTTTTCTTGTATTCTGTCTACGACTGTAGGGTCAACCTGTCCTATGCGCAAGGCTCCCATTTTCATATCGGTCAACTAGACCTTGAAGGTGTCGCCGGCCTTGGGTGCTGTGGCTTCTAGGCCAAGCTCGTCTCTTGCCCATTTTGCAAAATATTCACAGTTTCGTTCAGCACCGTGAACCACATAGATTCTCGGCTTTCCACCAAGCCTTTTGACAGCTTCTTTCAGCTCGCTTGCCCCACAGTGTGATGAGAAGTCAAAGTGTTGGACGCGCGCCTTGACCTTCTGCATCTTTCCATCGATCACGCATATGCCCTTTTCGAGCAGTTCTTTGCCAGGCGTGCCTGGGATCTGATAACTGACCAGAAAGATTGCGTTGTTCGATTTCTTCGCGATCTTCGAAATGTAGAACATGGCGGGGCCCCCTTTGAGCATGCCCGCAGGCGAAATAATCACACCTGGTGTCCTCGCGACCTTTCTACGGTCCCTCCACCCATCAACCCACTCAGTTGAATGCAAAGCATCCATGTACATCCTGTGATCCTTCAGGAACTGCGGGTAGTTCATGAATACTCTGCTTACATCGCGTGCCATTCCGTCGATCGCCACGGGATATTCAAAATGATGAGCTGCGAGAACACATGCAAGCTCTTGCGATCGTCCGACTCCGAAGGCTGGAACCAGAACAGTGCCTCCTCTTTCCACAATGTCTGTGCATGCGTCTACGAAGTCCTTTTCCAGCTTTCCCCGTTCAGTATGCTCTTCAGTGGCATATGTGCTCTCAATTATCACAGCGTCTAGATCCCCGTACTCCATTTTAGCTCCTGCAAGAAGCCTCGTGTCAGTGAGGTTGAAGTCCCCCGTGAACAGTATTCTTTTTCCCTCAGCTTCGATCAGAGGTTGCACGCTGCCTGGTATGTGCCCAGCATTTTTGAATTGGAAGGTTATGTCGCCCACTTTTCGCTCAGTGTTGAAATCCAAGTGTATGCTGCTGTTCGTCATAGATTTGAGTTCCAAATACTCAAAAGGCAAGTAGTAGCTTGACAGGTGTATGAAGTCTGAAATGAGTAGATGGTTAAGCTCGACCGTTAATCTATTCGTGTAAAGCGGTTTCTTTCCTTGAACGTAGAATATTGGAATTGCACCCGAATGGTCCAAGTGTGAGTGGCTTAGGATTATCGCGTCAAGATCCTTCGGCTGGATGTGCATCGGAAATCCCGGCGTGTGATCCAGCATAGCGCCATAATCTAGCAGAACCTGCGTTTTCTCAGTCTTCACCGTTATGGCGATTCTCCCGACTTCGCGGGTTCCGCCTAAAAACCCGATTTGTAGTTGACTCATTCCCTTTCATCTGCTAGTTCAGTAATCATGCTTTTCACCATTTTAAAAATGTATTGACTTCTCAGTCAAAGAAACCCTAACGTTTCCCTCTCTTATGGCCTCTAGGATCTCGCTAACATCCAAAGAAGCTTGGATTTCAGTGTAAACATTCCAAGCATCAGTGCTGAAGTGCGAGTCACTGCCAGCAACACCTGGCAAGCCTCTGGCTTTCGCCAGTTCTTCGGCTTTCTTGTTTTGGCTTGGCGGTGTTATACCGTTTAGGGTTTCAATCGCGTCCAAGTCAAACTTTGCAGCAAGGTCGCCGAGACCATAGCCTCGATACGGATGTGGCGCTATTGCCAGAGCCTTCTTTTCCTTTGCGAATGCGATCATGTTTCGGGCCGTCCACGGTTCTGGTGGAAGTTCGCTTACTCCTAAGAGTATGATCTCGCCCTCTTCAGCGCTCATTTCAACTCCTGGAATTATTAGTATATCTGGGTAAGCCTTTGCAAGCTCAGCTGTCTTGCGGTAGCCCTCTAACGTGTTGTGATCGGTTATAGCTATGGCCTTGATGGTTGGATGAGTGTTCAGCTTCTCGACTATTTTCTTGGGCGGGTTAGTGGCGTCTGGCGAATAGCAAGTGTGAAAGTGCAGGTCTGCTCGTACCAAGTATGTCCGCTCAGCTTTTTTGTGTGAAGATAAGTGTACAAGTTAAAAGTGGTTTTGCTTCTGATTTCCAGTTTTAGACTTCACATGTCCACATTGCACAGGGTTTAAACCATGAAGCCTAGCCGAGGTCCAAAGTTTTCGCTGATAGCGCCTCTTCGATGTCGAGGGCCTTGAAGTTGATCTTTCTTCTTCGGCATGCCCTGCTGCATGCGTTTGCGATCGTCTTCTTCCAGTTATCTGAATCGTTGACGAGTATGACTGTTTTGTAGTTTGCCTGGTTGATGTAGTCTGTTATCTGGTTTGCGACGTATTCGATCGTTTCCTCGTCAAGAGGCAGAACCGTTTCGTGCTGCGACAGCGGATAGACTTCATCGAGTTCGATGGGGATCACGCCGAATGGTGCTGCATAGAAACATGTGTGCATCCTGTTTTTTCCATTTTCCCGTTTTCTGAGCGTTCTTGCAACCTGCTTGTACTCTTTGGATTTATGAAACGGCTTCGTTTTAGTCTGCGGCATGAGCAGAAGGGTTTCAGCTTGTTCGGGTTTAGTGTATCTTTTCGCGAGCATTTTCCGGTGGTGGACGACTTCTGGTCGCATCAGGCTAACGGAGTTGAAGAAGAATAGGCCGCTGCTCTTTGTAGCTGGATTGTGTTTTTCGATGTATTCTTCGTATTTGGACAGTTTTTTCAGGGCTTGAAGCAATGCTGGGTGTGCATGGGCTCGCATTTCAAGATGTTCCCAGAGCCTGCCGTCTTTTATGGCCTGCTTTACCCGTCTCATTTCTGCGCTGCAGACGTAGAGGTTGTGTTCAGCTAGAAAGCTGATCCTTTGGTCCTGACCTAGTTCCAGTGCTTGTTTTGGCGTTGTGCCGCTGCATTTTGGACATGCGCAGGGGAAATATTCCAGCTCGTGCAGTCTATGCGTGCCGTTTTCGGTCATGTAGCGATTTTCCCTCGCATACAGCGCATAGGCCGCAGAGTCAAACAGGTCGCATCCCAGTGCGACGGCCAGCGCGAACATGAATGGGTGTCCAGCTCCGAAAAGATGTAGCGGTCTGTCAAGAGGCAGATTCATCTTTGCCGTCATTATCATCTCTACGAGCACGTCGAAACGGTAGCGTTCCATGACTTCGGTTGGGCTGCCTAAAGCATGGATGTCGAAGGGAAGCTTGCCTGTTTTCCGGGCAGATTTGGCTACAAGATTTAGGTATTTTCCTCCTTGCACTGGACCTACCCAGAGAATGTCATCGCGGGTCTTGGTCTTGAAGAGTTCTTGGGCTCGCCTTAGGGTTTCATCTACGGTTTGTGCCGCGCGTTCTTCAGTTATCTTCCAGCCCGTAGGTATGTCTAGGATGGTGGCTACGTCCGTATCGATTTGTTCTTGATACTGAACTATTTCTTTTGGGTCTGTTTGTATGTCGCCGTAGACCAGAATTTGGTAGGCGCCTGAATCCGTCATTATGGCTCCGTTGAACCCTAGGAACTTATGCAGGCCTTCTCGTATGGGTTGATCTTGGAAGCGTTGCTTCAGTATGTATGCATTCGTGATTAATGCTTCAAAACCAAACACTCCTCTGATCTTCTCAGGAGAAACAGGCTGAATGGCAGGGTTTACTACTGGAAGCAGAACCGGCGTCTCTACTGCGCCGCTCTTCGTCTTAAGCTTCCCAATTCTTGCCAGCAGGTCTTTTTCCCTAATCTCAAAAGACATCGTTGAACCTGAAACAAGAACAAACAAACAGGCATATAAAAAAATCCATCAGATAACTGTGTCGTAACGATGCTTACGCATTCTTGATTGATCGCAAACCTTTTACTCAGAGGACGTCAGAAACATACATGATTTGATCTTTATGGACTTTGCAAAACTCGTCAAAGATGAAATTTCAGGCAGCAACGCCAAATTCTTTGTGGCTCAAATCTCGCAGTTCCACAGAATTCAAGGCTCCACGATGTTCCATGAAGCCGCTGAACACGTTAAAGACCAACTGCTGAAGCTTGGCTTAAAGGACGCAACTATCGAGCAGTTTCCAGCGGATGGCAAGACCAAATATTGGACCCACATGAGTCCAGTAGGCTGGGAAGTCAAGAGCGCTGAGCTTCGGCTCGTTGAACCTGAAGAAATGCAGCTTGCAACTTACGAGGACACGCCTCAAAGTCTGCACACGTTCAGTAATGGCACGCCCTCGCATGGCACTGTTGCCGAACTTGTGGATGTTGGTGAAGGAACTAAACCCAAAGACTATGAGGGGAAAGATGTCAAGGGCAAGTTCGTTCTGGCTACTGGCAGGGCAAGATCAGTTCACGAACAGGCCGTCTACAAATACGGTGCCGCTGGAGTCATCACAGACTCGGTCACTTATGAAATGCCCAACGTCCGAGAAAGCCTAGACATACCCGATGCCCATGCTTACCAAGCCATCTGGCCGACAGCAAAGGAACTCTCAAAAGTCGCATTTGGTTTCTCACTGAGCAAACGTCAAGGAAACGCTCTGCGCGTCTACCTAAAAAACGGCAAAACCGTAAAGCTCAAGGCCACTGTAGACGCGCGGCTGTTCCCGTTCTACGCAGACGTCATAACCGCAACTATACAGGGCACACAGAAAGCGAACGAGGAAGTCTTTCTGATAGCCCACCTTTGCCACCCAAAACCAAGCGCAAACGACAACGCCTCAGGAAGCGGGCTGCTTCTCGAAATCGCAAGAACGATCAAGGCGCTAATAGCTTCAAGAAAAATCAAGCCGCCTATCAGGACCATTCGCTTCATCTGGGTGCCTGAAACACTTGGCACAGTAGCCTACGTATCCACACACAAAGACGTGCCTAAACGACTAGTTGCAGGCATAAACATGGACATGGTAGGCCAAAATCAGGAACTCTGCCGATCCACACTTAACCTTGACAGAACGCCCGATAGCCTGCCATCGTTTCTGAACGACTTTGTGTTCAGCCTCATAGAGCAGACGGTCAAAGAGTTTGACCATCAGACCAGATTTGGCTTAAGCTCCACGTTCCGCTACCGCACAACCGCTTTCAGCGGCGGAAGCGACCACGCCGAATTCACAGAGGCTACGACAAGCGTCCCATGCGTCATGCTGCTCCAGTGGCCTGACCTTTACTACCATACAAGCATGGACACGATAGACAAGGTAAGCGAGGACAGCCTGAAAAGAGTAGGCTGGATAGCCACAGTGGCCGCTCTGACGCTTGCTAACGCCAAGACTGAAGAAGCATTCTTGTTCGCAAGTCAAACTGCGCTAAAGGGTATGACTCGTCTTCATGAAGCTGGCTTGGAGGCCGTTGAAGAAATGATCAAGAAAAATGAAAAACTTGAGAGCAAACCAACTGTTAGAGCAACAGAGTTGACAAGAACAGTCTTCTACTACAGGAGCAAGGTTCAACACATCGTCTGGCGCGAAACACAAGCAGTCAAATCCGTGAAAAGGCTGGCTGAAAGCCCAGAATTGGAAGGTTCTATCAGAAAATACTGCAAAAACATAACAGACCTGGGCAAACGCGAAACCGCAAGAATCGAAGAAACTCTGGCGTTTATCGAGGGGGCGTCTGCGATAAAGCTTCCAACTAAGCTTGGGGAAACCAAGGCTGAGAAAGAGTTGAAGAGGCTTGTCCCTAGACGCCTTTTCAAGGGCACTCTCAGCAGCGACACGCTGAGGCAAGCTTTGGGTTCAAAAGAGTATGAATGGTACGAGCTGATCCTTGAAAAGGATTTGGATTTCGGCCGAAAAATGCTTGAAATCGTGAATTTCACGGATGGGAAAAGAAAAGCGTATGAAATAGCAACTGCCATCTCAGCGGAATATGGCATAACCGATTCAGGAGACGTGCTAAAGTTTCTGAAAGACTTGGAAAAAGCAAGACTCATCACCTTCCAATAGTTCGTCTGAACCCGCCATTTCCACCCTGCTCTGACTAGACAGGCTTATATCATAAGCGCGTTTCTAACTACTTGCTTTCCTAGGGGAAACTTGCCACATGGTCTGCGCAATCGAAACCTACGAGGAACCAAAGCTTGACAGCCCCGTTTTGATCGAAGGATTGCCAGGCATCGGGTTCGTGGCCAACATTGCAGTTCTTTACTTGATCCGCGAATTGAAGGCCACTCGTTTCGCTGAAATTCATTCCTCCGCCTTTCAAGATTTGGCAGTAACGACTGAAGCCGGCAGCACACGTTCCCCATTAAATGAGCTTTATTACGCCAAGAATAGGGCAGCCGGTCGTGACCTCATACTGTGGCATGGTAACACGCAGGCGCTAACGACCTTTGGGCAATACGAGCTCTGTGGGCGAATCTTAGACGTAGCTCAAGAACTAGGCTGCCGATACCTCATAAGCCTGGGAGGGTTCAAGATAGAAGAGGCAAAACCTGCTCCTCAAGTCTTCTGCGCAGCCACAGACGCGGAAACAATTAACGAAGCCTTAGGCCTCGGCACTAAAATGATGGTTGGGCAAATATTCGGCGTCGCAGGGTTACTAGTAGGACTTGGCAGACTAAAAGGCGTTAAGGGTTTCTCGCTTCTAGTTGAGACTCAGGGCACGTATCCGGACGCAACAGCAGCGCGCACCGTTTTGACTTTGCTGAGCAAGTTCCTAAGCTTTAACTTGGATCTGTCAGGCCTCGAAGCTGCAACCGAAGAAACCAAGAGGATGCTCGAATCCTTCGGTTTGATCAAAAACTACACAAAAGAAAAGAAGAAAGAGGAACAGCAGTTTCGCTGGTCTATCTAGACTTTGCCTTTGACTTCGCCCATGAACTGCTCGTAAACCTTCTGCACACGTTCTGCAGCAGGCCCTGAGCCTTCAACTACGCCTTTCTCCGTCAACTTAACCTTGTCCATAACCCAAATGAACCCCTTGTCCTCGTAGAGCTTAACCATCGTCGGGAACACCTTCTCAAGACGGTCAGCTAAAGCCTTCAGGTTAAAAGGTTTTTCCACACTCAATATTTGAGCCACAATGTTCCCGTTAAGAAAAACCCTGTGCAACACTTTCCCTTCATCATCCTTCGCGTCTGCCAAGCAAAGGCTCAAATTGTCGGGGTTGATGCCGATCAACGTTCCGCTGAACGTCTTCCCAAGCGTAGTTGACACGATCGCGTGCCTATCCGCTAATGCTGAGACTTCGGTGAAATATCTTCTCTGTGCAACTGACAATCATGTAACCTCCATTCTACCTAACGAAATTGCAAAACAACTATTTAAGATCAATGAGATCGGAGACTCAGCGCGTGCTATTGACCTGTGGCATGAACTCTAGCAAAAACATCATTGCAGGCGATTATTTCAGAAAGTCCTCAACGTCATCGGCAAGGTACGATAGGTCGAAGGGCTTCATTATCATCCCCGTCTTTAGGCTGACGACGAAGGATTGGAAGTCAGATATGACGTCACCGAAGTTGAGGATTGAGTCCCGCATGAAGTTTGCGTATCGCGAGTAGTCCTTGTGAAGTGAAACGATCACCACGTCTTTTCCTAGGCCTTCGCCGTCGGACACAAAGACGACGTTAGCGCACTTCATGAACCACTCTTTTATGACAGGAAGTCTTGCTTCAATTGCTTTCCTGTCGTAGGTTCGAGCTTTGGCGAAAGTAAATGAAATAATCTCATATCCTATCTTGCTGAACTCTGGCACAATCGTGTAGCTTCTGATGTATTGTGCGAGCGACTTTCTGTTTCTGGTCACGGTTGGCTGTGAAGCCTTTACGACTTTGGCCAGTTCCCTGTCGCTTCTCTTTGAATTCTTTAACAATGCCTTCAAAAGCTCAAGCGACATTTGCTGCTTCATGTGCTTCGATCAAGAAAAGCTGTTGAGGACTTTTAACGCTTTCGGCAATATGCCGAGACTATGGTTTTAACTCTGTTTTCTCCACGACCTGTTTCAGCCAGATGGCCGTGTTAGGCGCCAAGTCCCGCTCAACAACGACGTTCGGGCCTATCCAACTGTTGACTCCAACTTTGACGCCCGGCATCAGGAGTGCGTTTATTCCCGTCTTAACGTTATCGCCTAAGACCGCACCGAGCTTTGTTCTCTCCGTGTCGACAATTTTGTCCTTCACTACCATCTTTACAGTTCCACCGTCAAGCCTGTAGTTGGCCGTAATCGTTCCTGCACCCAAGTTGCATTTTTCGCCTACTATGCTGTCGCCAACGTATGACAGGTGGCCAACGTGCACGCCATCCATTAGCATGCTGTTCTTTATTTCGCAAGCATTGCCGACGCGCACTTTCTTCCCCATGCTTGTGAATGGGCGAATGTAGCAGTTTGGTCCGATATCGCTTTCCTCATCTATCAGGGCTGGGCCTTCGATGTAAGCGCCTGAACGAATGCGGGCTGAAGCTGCAACTGTCACGGGGCCGACGAGCTGAGCACCATTTTCTACGAGTCCAGCTACAACATGGTTCATTCGGGTTAGAGCCCAACGGTTTGCCTCAAGCAGATCCCAGGGTCTACCGATGTCAAACCAGTCTTCACGTGAGAGCTTGGCGGCCAGAAAAGTCTTGTTTTCTTTTAGCATGAGTTGGATAGCATCCGTGATTTCCCATTCACCTCTTGATGAGGCAGAAATCTCCTTTATCTTTCCGAAGACTTCTGGTGGAAGAACGTAGATTCCGGCATTTGCCAGATTCGATGGGGCTTCTTGTCGGCTTGGCTTCTCAACAATTCGTTTGATACTTGTGTCGTTTTCAAGCTCCACTATGCCGTAGTTTTCCGGTCTGTCAACTTCGATTACTGCCATGGTTGCTGCAGGTTTCCGTTCTTGGTGCAAATCCATAACACGTCTAATCGCTTCTTCAGTGAACAACAAGTCACCATAAACCAGAACAAACTCTCCATTAACGTGTTCCTCAGCTACGGCCACGGCATCTCCTGTTCCAACGGGTGATTTTTGCTCCGCATATTCTATTCTTACTCCAAACTTTTGTCCGTCACCGAAATGTTGACGAATGGAGTCAGCCATGTAATGAACGACTATCAGCATTTCGCTTATTCCTGAAGCTTTCAGCGCGTGCAAACAGTGTTCAAGTATGGGCTTCCCGCCGACCTTGATCAAATGTTTGGGCCTAGTTGACGTGATTGGCTGAAGCCTTACTCCTTCTCCAGCCGCAAGAATCACGGCTTTCATTCCTTCTTACCCCCGACTGATTCTTTCACGAGCCTCGCGCTGGCATTCATCATCTTTTTTGCTGTCTTCATCGATTTAGCTTCAACAGTTATCCTTACTAAAGGTTCCGTCCCTGAGGCTCTAACGAGGACCCACCCGTTTTCAAGAGTTAGACGGACACCATCAACCACTGAGAAATTCTTGTATTTTGGAAAAGCCTTCTTCAAACGTGTTCCCGCGTCTTTCACGATTCTATGCTTCATCTCGTTCTTGCAGGCGATGTTTCTTCTCAGAATTTCGTACCGTGGTGCTTCTGAGGTGAATTCCGATAGGGTCTTGTCTTCATCTTCTAATGCTTTGAGAAGCAGTATTGATGAGAGTATTCCGTCGGGGCAAAGGTGAAATTCTGGATGTATCCAAGCGCCGCATGGCTCTCCTCCAAAAATGGCCTTGTGGGTTTTCATAGCTTCTGAAACATAAATGTCGCCAACCTTTGTCCTGATGACCTTTCCTCCCTCTGTTTCAACCATTTTGTCAAAGCACATTGAAGCTTCGACATTTGTCACTGCGACTCCGCCGTTTCTTTTCCTTATCACGTAGGCTGCGTACGCGGCAAGGACGCGGTCAAAATCCACGAAGCTGCCCTTTTCGTCGATGAAAGCGACTCTGTCGCCATCTCCATCGTAGGCTGCTCCCGCATCAGCACCAAGCTCCTTAACGATTTTGGCCAAGGGTTTTAGAGATTCAGAGTTTGGTTCCGAGCTTCTCGCGGGAAAGCATCCGTCGGGCTGTGCGTTGATGGCTGTCACCTTGCATCCTAATGTGTTGAAAACTGTTGGGGCAAGATTGTATGTTGCCCCGCATCCAGGATCGAGTATGGCATGCCATTTTTTCTTCAGCATTATGTTTTTCTTTATCATTTCGACATAAAGGCTACTCTTGTCAACATGCTGCTGCTGGCCTATGGTTTGCCAATCGGCGAACGCGAAATCCTGGTTTTCAATCACTTTCTCAATCTTATTCTGGTTTTTCTCGCCATAAGCTAGCCCATTATGATCGAAGATTTTTATGCCGTTGTACTGAGGCGGATTATGCGAGGCCGTAATCATCACGCCGGCGTCTGCGCGAAGTTCTTTTGTCAGAAACGCTAGAACAGGAGTTGGGACAACGCCAATGCAGAGCGCAGTTGCTCCACCTGCTGAAGAACCCGAAACAAGGGCGTCCTCGAGCATTGACCCCGAAATTCTCGTGTCCCGAGCTATGAGAATTCCTCTTGCCCTCGAAAATCCCGCAACAGCCAAACCTACTTGAGCTGCTAAAATGGGCGTTAGCTCAACGTTGATCAACCCACGTGCTCCTGAACTCCCAAACAGTCTCGTCTTCAAATCGAACTTCCCAACTTCCCCTTGTCATCATGGTTAGAATGCTTGATCCGTTTAAATAACTTAACGAAAAAGCCGGGCGCGCTAAAGCACGATTCTTATGCAGGTCCATACGATATCGCCGAAAAGCAGGGTTGCTATCAAACCGGCTAGGATGAAAATGAGCATAGGCAGGCCTGGCGTTGCCCAAACTCTGTCCGGGATTGCTCCGCTTCTGACTGCTGCATCAATTCTTTCCACGATTTCTGTTCTGCCTTCGTCCTTTGGCATTATGATCAGCTTTCTCTTCGGCTTGTTTTCCCAGTTTTCCTCTGTATCTTCCATTGGATACACGTGCCATTTTTCCTCCAGTTTCCTGACGGAAACCTTGTAGCCTGTTATCAGGACGAGAATTTTCTTTCCTATTGACTCGTTCTTGTGGTCTCCTTCAAATAGCTCTTGATGTGTTCTCAATCGCCAAATCAGATTGTAGAAAAGCATTGCGATCGCTGTGAAAGCGGCGAACAAGACTGAGTTGCTGAACACGCTTATCGGAAAGAAATTCTTCGTGATGGGCGAAGTCTCAACCGGAACTGGCATGACCAGCTTTTCAGGGTAGAATGGCATGGCCAGTGCAAGGCACATCAAAGCTTTGGCATCAGCACCCCCGAAGCCTCCAGCATAGAACAGTATTATTGCGAAGGCTGCTGTGAGCCCGAAGCATATGGCGTAGAGAGGCAAGTCTGAAAATCTAAAAAGAAGCAGTTCAGAAAGGGTCAGTGCAAGGGCCAGTGGGGCAAACAGAACCCACACGTTGTTGCTGACCTCACGCGTCTTGTAGTCGCTCCAAGAGGAATAGCATAGAAAGATGAGAGAAACTAGGACACGAAGTCCTTCAAGCGATTCTTCTATCATTATGCTCATCGTTTGTTACTCTTGAAGGCAAAATAAACTTATTGAGGAAATTGAGAAAACAAGCTAAGGTGCTTGTTCTTGGAATGGAAGTGGTTCGCCTATTCTCGGGACGATTCTGAAGTAGTACGTTGTTTGCGATGTCCAATTGTAGTCGAATGTGATAGTCACTGTTGCTCCGCCTTCTTTCGGGACAACTTTCGAAGGTGAAGTGACGCTTGTCTGCAGCGCTAGATTTGTGTTTGACGTGCCTACGTATACAGCATCTATCGTCGCATCCGATACACCACTATTTCTGACGTATACCACTATCTTTTCAGGAGGACCCGCGAGCCAGTTTACGGCATCTTTTTGCAGGTTGATTCCCGCTTGGTTCGTTGCATTGTTCATGTACATCATTATCCAAGCGTATGTGACGGCTATTGCTGCCACTGCGATAACAACCAGCAGAAGCGTGGCAAGTATCGGAGTTATGGCTCTTCGATGATCGTTCACGTGTCCAGTCATACGATTAAACCTTCTTCTCGGCATACTCATGAAGATTCCACTTTTTTATTTAAGCCATATGAACTTGAAATTCATCTTCAGGATCACGGGCTAGTTCTAGTTTCCTGCGGTTACCGCTAGCACTGGTGGGTATTCAACCGTCAACCAAAGTCCTGATTTGTCGTCTGCGTAGATCGGCGTTGAATTGTCGAATGTAACTATCGCACAGGTCCAAGCTATCTGGAATTGCTGTGCGTGAAAGTCTTGAGTTTGGTTCCGTTTTACTGGGTCCAGGTTGATAACCTTGTCGCCTGAGCTTACGTTAAGACCCCCGGTCTTGCTGGTTGAATTGTCAAAATAATACATTTGCAGGTTCGTATAGTCTCTAAACATTATTCCCGTTCCAGTTGTCGGGTTTGAGGGAGTGTTGGCTATTTGACTCCAGTGATGTGCCCATTGCGGTCCCGTGTAATTGTAAAACAGCCCTGTACCATTCGAAGCTTGGGTTCCATTCTCTGTGAGCGGATAACGGTTTCCTGTCAGTCCGGTTGCATTGACCCTAACAATGCATAGATCAGTCAGGCTTCTCGTGGGCTGCGGTGAGTTTACGAAGATGATGGTCGACGTGTAGGTGAAATAAGTTGCGTTTGCTGGCAATGTTATTACTACGTGAGCATAAAAGTCTGGGCAGTTGGGCACACCATTTTGCCATTGTGGTTCTATCTGCACTATGTCGCGAACTATGCCCTTAGTAATCACGTAGGCCATATCTGTCCCTCCATAATAATCTGATTGATTGTTCACTCGCATGAATTGTGTTGTGGCGGTCATTTTGCCGATTTTCGATGTTACATTAAAGACTTCGTTCAGCTTTGCTATGGTGAGATTCAGCAGCCCGTTGGTCAGAAATCCGCTGGCTATGTTGTCATTCTTGAATGGTGACGTGGTCGGATTTTGCATCGAAAAGCTCGTTTGAGTAGCTTGGTCGCTTCCATTCCACCATATCGTGGCCTTGGAAACGTTCGGGGTCGTGAGGAAAACTATCATGTTTCTGGAGTTGAAGAGACTCGCGTTGCTGGTTAAGGCCAGCGGAATTTGGTATTCTGCACCCCAGTCCTCGATTTGGAAGGGCACCTGTTGGTTTACGCCGTTAATGGTTTGGTTTACTCGAAGAGCCTTGACTGGAATAGGTGGGATTGGTAATGTGTGGTTGCCTGGGGCCAGTTGTAAGGGTTGTCCCAACCATTGTATTGTCCCATTCTGCAGGAGCTCGATGACTATTGTGGAGTTCGACGTTGGCGTGAACGTTGAGTTCCATGTTGGCGTGATCGTGTACTGGTTAATTGATGAGGCGATGACTTTTATTCCTCTTTGATCTTGGACCTCGATCACATAAGACTGCTGATCAATTCCTTGGGGGATCTCCAATGAGTACATGCTGTTCCCAAATGCTGGTTCAGTGCTGGGGTTCACCCGGGTCCAAGTTGAGGCCGTCGTGTAGTTGTAGAACATGAAGTTTTGTGAATGTAAGTCAAACGCAGGTCCGCTGTCATCTGCAGTTACGTTTAGATACGCTTGGGCACTCGTCACGTTTCTAACCACTTGCACACCTAGTTTGCACGTAGGTTGATACGTAATGCCTGAAACTCCAAGTTTGGTCAGGTTGTAGGTTACGGTCATCTGTGCGGAGCTGTAGCTTTCATTGCAATACCAGAAAGTGCCCACTTGCATTGATTGTGGGATCAGACTTATCGAAATGCCCCATTCTGGATGCATACCTGCAATTTGTCCGAGTCCTTCGTAGGCATAGCTTAGTGTGCGGCTATATGCATCCGTCGTGTTTCCTGTAACTTCGAGCACTGAACCGTAATAGCCGACGATAAATCCTAGAATCTGTTTTATGGCGAAATTCGTCTCGTCCACTGCGCTCAACGTTTGCGGTTGGTCTGCGATGGGATTTTCTCGTATCATTGAATAGGTGACTATGAACGTTGTTATGAGGACTGCCGAGACAAGCAGAGCCGCGATGATTGAATATTGTCCTTTTCTGTTCAATTGCTATGCTCCTCCTACATTCCCGAGTTGTAGCACTACGAGTTTTGATGTTCCAGCAACCGTGAATGAAGATTGGATCAGTGTTGGATGATAGTCGCACAGGAGCCCAAGTGCAGTGAGTCTAACGTCGGGTGTACGTGCGACTCCGATAGCTAGAAGACCACCTCTGTCTACGTTTCTGTAGACTGCTCCAGCAAGGGATGCGCTGTTTATATCAAAAATGGAGGTAGTAACGTTAAGGCGGTATGTACTGTTTATCGATAAGAATAAAGATCGAGTGGCCGTTTGACTTGGAGAAGGATAGATGCCGTACTGATTGCAGTAGTTCGACGCGTTCTGTGAGAGATACACCGTCAGAGGAGATCCATTTATGATTGATGTCTCATTATATTGGAATTTTGTACCATTTAGGCCTTGAAGGAACGCGGTAATTCCACCCTGAAATGTTTTCATCATTCCAAAGATGCCAAAAGTGTTATTCTGGCTTGCAAAAACTCCTTTGTTGCTCACGTAGTACAGTGGCCACCCTACGATGCTTGCCCATGTCCAGTTGTACAGACGGGTCCTGTTGCCTAGGGTGTAGCAGTATTTTGCATAAGGATAGTTAATCGTGGCGTCATAACCTTCACTTGCGTTCAGCCCACCTTGGCAGTACGCTGTGGGGATTGGTACGCTTTCTCCGAAGGTGTTTATCACGATGGCGTTTTGCATTCTTTCGTTTCCTAATTGCCGGCCATTAAGTAGTAGTCCAAGCTGATCTGTAGTGTTTACCATCACTATTGAACTTGGGTCAAAGTATGGATTGAGTAGGCTGTAAAGGTCCGTCGCCAAGCCTTGAGCGGTGTATCCTGTGATCCACCATCCGTTAGCGTCGCTGCAATTTAGAATGTATAGCGTATTGTTGATTTTCTGCGGGGTAACCTTGAAAGTCGCGTTGGAAGATGTGACAAGGTATGAAGATACCAGTGAGGTTACGCCCACGTTTTCAGCGTTCGAAATCGAGTAGTTCAGTCTGTAGAGCTCATTACTTCCGCTTTGGGTGTCGTACACTGTAAGATTGTAGATGATGTTCGCGGGCAGACAGGCTGAGAGTGCTATCTGCAACTGCGTCCATGCAGGGTCAGTGCTGTTCTTGAAGACTGTTTCGCTTAGACTGTGGTCTGCATCCAAAGTTTGAAGGGTGGTTGAAGCTAGCTTTTTCAGGTTTAGAGGTGAGACCGTCCGAGGTGGTGGCAAGATTGCAAAATGTGAGACTGTGAGGAAGGCTCCGAGCATAATGATGATCACGAGCAAGATTTCGACGGTTCGCATCATGTCATTTCGTCACCTGGTATCCTTCCAGACTCCACAGTAGTAGTTTGGTCTGATACGCAATGTCGCTTACGATGACTTGGCGTATGTCTGCTGCAACCCACTCTTGGGCGGTGTTCAAGGTGTTCTGGCCCATAGTGGCTGAGAATCCGATTGAGCCGATTCCCCAAGGCATCACGGTGAGGCCGAAAGCGCTGCCCTTTTGGTAGGCTACAATGAGAAACCCCGGAATGGATCGAGCTTCGGGAGGAATCTGCAAAGCGAAGGATTGTCCACTGCCAGGGCTCACATTTCCCGTTACGTTCGAAATGCGTGGTGTCGGCAGGAAGTTGTCTGGTAGACTGTAGAAGGTCGCGTTGAAATATAGGACACCATTGCTATCATCAGGGGCTTTTTCAAAATTGTGCGTAAGTAAGATTGTTCCATTCTGGAAGTTGTTTATGAAAGGGACAACGTTGCCAGTGTTTGTTATGTAGATGTTTCGCGACTTGTAGCCTATGCCTGATATTCCGCTCAGAGAAGCCTTGACGATGAAAGTGTAAGCAGTCGCGTTGTTGTCAACACTCAGACCTGAGAATTGTTTTGTGACTCTCCCCGAGGAATCTGTTTGCAGGGTGCCACTGTCAAATTTAAGGTTCGGCATGTTTTCTTGGCCTGTTGAGTTGGCCCAAAACATCAAGTAACTCAGGCTTGCATTGCTAAGTGGAGAACCTTGTCCGTTGACTTCTATGCTCAAAGTCAAAGGATTTGTTCCAGCTTCTTGGACGTTCATTGCTAGCGTGGGCGCAATCTCCAGATACATTCCGAATGTTCCGTTTATTCCCAGCAATTTGGCCACCGTCGAATAGTTGACGCATTCGCTTTGTGGCATAAGCAGGTAACCCCCGTTCTGTCCCCATGACACGTTGCCATACCATTTTCCAGTTCCAGCGTAGAAAACCTGGTTGGAGGGAAGCAGTCTCATAAGAGAAAACGGATTCAGCATGTATCCTGTAGATTCAGGGTCTTGTAAACCGAAGCCTGTTATGGTGCAGTTGCTTGTTCCCCAGTAAAGAGTCCCATTTGATGGGCTGCCTGGATTCGAAAGCATGTTGTCGAGCAGGTCACTGCATTCTGTTGCCAGATACCTGTGACGTTGATAAAGTATCGCTGTCTGAATGGTCTGGTTATAGAAGCCTATGAAGATCAGAAGTGCCGCTAGGAATATGGTTAGAGAGACGATGTGATCTATCGTTGCGCCTGCCGTTTGATTTTCACCTCAGCTCGTAAATTGGATGTTTATGGTTCCATTTGCCAGTTTCACTGCTGTTATTCCAGCGTTGCTGGAAGAGCTCAAGAAGGTCGATGGTTGCCACAGTACGTTTTGGCCTAAGAGCACCTGTGAGGTTGCTTTGGTTTGTGTAGTTCCCAGTCTGAGCGTAAGCTCCAGAAGTTTGCTGGAGTTTCCTGTTGGGTCCAGACCTGCGTCCAGCACTGGTTTTAGCGTTGCATTCGCAGTGAAGGGCATACTCTCTATGAGCAACGGAAGGTCTGACTTCTGGATAATGTTACCGCTGATTGTGTTGTGGTTTAGGAGAAAATACGTTTGTTGTATTGTGCTTCCCAGGTGGCTTGCAGCTTCCTGCAACGCGATTGTTCTTCTGGACTCTGTCCAGATGCTCATCATCCAGTTCGCAGTCAAAGGGAAGAGGAATATCTGCAGGATCAACATTGGAAGCAGGATCGTGTATTCAATCGTTACGTGTGGCATTTCTGAACCTCCGTCGTGGCTAGCCGTAGAGTCCTAGCGACACGGTCACCTCGCCTGTGTAAAACTCGATGATTGTGGACCCAGGAAATACACCCACAGTTTCTGTGAGCTTGCTGAACCTGAAGAAATCTCGGTCGAAACCTAGAGTTTGGTTTGGAAAGCTTACACTTACGACAACGGAGTTTGCTACTGTGGCGTTTCGATTTACGTCGGTTCCAGCTAGCGTTACAGATTGGGAATTGCCCTGCTGACTTCCTGCTACGAGTAACGGCAGGTAGAGCTTCGTGTAGTTGGTCTGGGTGGATCCGCCTGTTGATAATGTTGAGTTCATTGCCCTTATGCATGGTGCAACGACTATCCTTACGTATGAACCATCAGTCATCGGCAGTTTCTCAATCACAAAAACGCGTGCCACGACCGCCGAAGTGCCTGTTTGCAAGAAGGAACTGCTCGACGTGGGGATTATCTGCTCGTAGTGGCCGTTCGCTATATTGTAGCTGCTGATGGGCATGTTGAAAAGCAGGACACGCGTGAGATAGCTGAAGTTGAATGAGGGACCCAAGTAAACGCTGTAGTTCAGATATACAGGATAAAAGCTAACAAATCCAAATCTGCTTGCGAAGCGGGTTGTCTGTGTCTGCCCGTTTATCCATGCTACGTAATCTGTTTGAAGCCCAATCGTCTGCATGAATTGCTCCATGGCGCCGAACTCGTTCTGCGCTATTTGCGCGTTTAAGTAGCTATTTGCGAAAGTGACGACTACCAAGAGCATGACCACAATCGCGCCCGTCATTATGACTGTTGAAATCGCCGAGCTGACTGCTCTTACTCCTTTTCTTGGCTTTGCCAGCTTAACCTTGTTGTACTGCATCCTTGACCTCTCACTTTTGGCCTAAGAAGATAGGCACTATTTTAGCGGTCACCACGGAAATTAGCACTAGGATTGCTGCGTGCTTGAATCCGGCGGACATGGACTCTTCGCTTATCTTTCCGCCAACGATGCCTATCATGTAGCTGTAGAAAATGCATGACGTGGTGAACAGAGATCTCACCATGGTGAAGTCTTTAGGAGGTCCTGTTTGGGTGATCCCTAGTGTTCCGGTTGTGAATCCGAGCATCATCACCGTCGTGGCGACAAGCAGAAGAGACGCAAAGTAGGGCATCATGATGTAAGGACGAACTGTCATTTTCTTTTCTTTCTCAACTTCCTGAGTCAAATTGCCGAATCTGGCCAAAGATTCGATCATCGCGATTGTCCCGCCGCCCACATCTACTGTCTCAACGAGGAGAAACATGATGATCTGTGTCATCCAGCTGCGTGTCCTTTTGACAAAATCCATTACCACCTTTTTCAGGGGGAGTCCCCATGAGATTTCCGAGTTTATTTTTCGCAGCTCCTTGCTGAATTCGCCGTATTCACGTTTGGCTAGGCTTTCTATGCATTTTTCAGGAGACAAGCCTGTTTTTCTGACCTCTGTCAGATCTCTCAAGAAGCTGTTTGTCCCTCGTTCAATACTTGCTTTTCTGGTTGCCAGTCTGCCATGGACCACTGCTGCAGGCGCTGCAGTGATGAAGAGAACTATGCTTACGGCGATTGGCATATCTATGATTGTGTTCATGAGACCTGAAAAGTAAAACAGTAACAGCAATCCGAGTGCGATGATGGTGCACACTCCGAATATCTTGTATGGGCGCATTTCTGTGACGGGCGTTTTCGGCTGCATGCTGTGGGCCAAGTAGACGAAGACCATTGAAAGCAATGGACTAAGGACAAACGTGTACATGAGTATGCCCGAGGTGGATCCGCCGCCTCCGGGTGAACTGATGTTTTCGACGCTGAACATGATGTAGAAGCAGAGTGACATCATAACGTTTACTATTATGAATGATTCCAACAGCATTCCAAGTCTTTCTGCGGTAGCTTTGACGCGTATCGCTCTCATCGTGAAGATTTCTTCTGCCTTTCTTTCAAGGAAGTGTCCGATATCCCCTCCAATTATGACTGTAGAGGAATATCCTGACAGAAAATCCTTGAAAATCTCAAGAGGGTTCTTCCTTGCCGCGTTCTGGATAGCTGTTAACGGGTCAAACCCAAAAATCTCAACGTCTTTTACTATTTCTCTTGCCTCATTTCGCATGACAGGCATCAGTTCGACTTCTGCTAATCTTTTGAAGCTTGTATAGGGTGCTATTCCCCCCGAAGCCATAACGCTGACGTAAGCTGCTGCAAAGGGAATTTCCCTCTCAAGGTTGCTGGCCCTTTCGCCCGCCCGAGAAATCGGCACTAGCATGAAACCAATCATTACGAATATTGGCAAAGGTATGAGAAAGATCAGCGGGAAAATCATCAAGCTGAAACCGTAAAGGTACAGGATTGTTATGGCTACTGCCGGAGCAGGAATCGTCAATGCCGTGACAAAAAACATCAATGAAACGTATGTTTCAGGGTATATCTTGATCTTCGCCTTTTCCAAATAGTCCTTGAACTCGACGACATTTTTCAAGAAGGATGGAGCAAGTCCCCCGAACAGGCGGAAAGACAAGGCTTCAAACTTATCTAACAGCGGCAACTATCTTTGCCTCCTCTCCGGCGAGAACTTGCTCGTAGACCTGTTTTGGCCTTGCGTAATATTCTGCGATTATTGCGGCGACGTCTTTGTAGCTCCTAATGTTGCGCTCATTCATCCATTGCAGCATGTTTTTTCTTTTTTCTATTTCTGCGAGGAGTTCCTTTTTGCCTATGCCTGACCTTTCGGAGATTGACAGCAGCATTACGCTTTTGTCCAGTAGAGGTTGGTATTCATCCTTTATGGGATTCCACTTGAACGTGCACCTGTAATCTTCATAATCTGCAATTTCATTCACGTTAATAACTCGGCGGTAGGCTTTTCTTTCATTGTTCTTTACTAGGTGAACTCTTCGTATTGACAGAATCACGTTCATCAAGGGAATGTAGGACGGTGAAATGTCCATTGGTTTCTGCGTTAAGCGTTTTATTGCCGAGTCCAGATTCTCAGCGTGCATCGTGCACATGCCTCCGTGGCCCGTGGCCAGAGCTTGAAACAGCGCGTAGGCTTCTTGTCCTCTCACCTCGCCCACGATCAGTATGTCAGGTCGGTGTCTCATGGAAGTCTTGACAAGGTCAAAAAGTGTCACTTCACCTATGTTGCTTCCGCCGAGGCCGTAGCTTTGCCTAGCGATCATGGAAACCCAGTTTTCTTGTGGAAGGTTAAGTTCTGCTGTTTCTTCTATTGTGACCAGTTTGCTGCCAGGCTTGATGAGGCACGCCAAGGCGTTTAGAGCTGTGGTTTTGCCTGCGGCTGTGCCGCCAAGAACCATTATTGAAGCGCTGTTTTCAAGACATACCCAGAAGTAAGCAGCCATCTCTTCTGAAAACGTTCCGATCTTTATCAGATCTATTATTGAGTATGGGTCTTCCCTGAATTTTCTTATGGTGAAGGCCGTGCCGAAAGGTGTGACTTCCCTTCTGAAGCAGACTGCTAGCCTATGTTTACCTGGCAATGAGGCGTCTACTATTGGAAAGGCCGAGCTTACATGCTTTCCTGCCATGTGGACTAGCTTGACGACTATGTTGTCAAGTTCTTCATCATTTTCGAAATGAACGTTCGACTCAATGCTTTCATAGTTTCTGTGCCAAATGTAGACTGGCCTGTTGACTCCGTCACATGAAATATCTTCGATGTTTGGGTCTCGCATGAATGCGTCGATCCGTGAGAATCCTACGAGGTCTCTTTCAGCATGGTAAAGTATCTTGTACCATGAAACGTCCGGTAGCCAGCCTAGACTTATGCGATATTTGTCGATGATTTTCTTGGCCTGTTCTGCGAAGAACCTTCTAGGATCAGCTATTTCCTCTTTCGGTGATTCTATTTCTGCAAGAAGGATTTCCAGTACGCGGTTGTACACGCCTCTTTCTAGGGTGTCCAGTTGAAGTTCATCAAGTACGTATTTGTACTCGCCTGTCTTGGGGCTTTGAGCTATTGCAGCATGCGCGAAAGGTTCGTACAGTGGGTATTTTTCCGCGATTTTGAAGCCCTTAGGCAATGGTTTCGGTGGGGCAGATGGTATGGCAGTCTTTTTGGCTTTCTTGACGCTCAGCTTGACTCTCATCTTCTTGAGCTTGGCGAGTGCGCCCTTGGCGTGCAGATTTCTCATCGACTTTCTCCTATAGCTTATTATTGATTTGTAAGGGTCTATTAAATATTACGTCTTGCTATACGAGTCATTCCCATTCTTCGTCTTCGTTGCCGAAGGAGACGAGGATAACCTTCATCTTGATCAAGACCACCACTATGACTACAGCAACAATTGGTATCAGGATTAAGAGCAAGGTCATGATGGAAAATCCGCCTCCACCTTGTTGCGGAGCACTTGGGAGAACGTCCAGTCTGAGTTGGCCTTGCCCGTTTGCGTAGCCGTCTTTACTGGCGGTTGATGATATGGTTGCTGCTAGCGGCTGGGTTGTGTTGGGCGCAGTGAAGACGAATCTGCACATGCCGTTTGGATCGGTCATGCCGTTCTGAACATCAAAGCTACCCGAGTTGGATGACACAGTGATCGAGGTGTTCGTCACTGGATTACCGTTGCACGCGGCGAATGCCGTTATGATTGCTGTTTCCCCAGACGTGAGAGGTTGTATGTCTGATTGTGTACGGATGGCAAGGATTCCCTGCTCGACCTTTATCGTTGTTTGATTCTGTTCGCTAACGTATCCTGTTTTCTCCACGAGGGCTAAAATGCTAATGTTTACAGGTGCGTTTGTCGGAGGTGTCTCGAAAACGAAGACAGCATTGCCATTTGCGTCAGTTTGTGCAGTGTTGCTCAAGAAGGTGCCTCCGTTGTCTGATGTTACGGTGACGTTTGCTTCTGAGAGGGGGCTCATATCGTATGAATAGGTCACGGCAACGCTGATGCTCACGTTTGCCTCAGAAATTGTGGCATTAGGTTCCGCGTCCACTTTGACGATTAGCGTTTTTGGTACTACAGTTAGCGTTGCTTGTGTTTGATCGTTCACGTAGCCGGCTTTGCTTGCGGTTACGTTGAAGGTAATCGTTAGATACTGGGGCGTTGTCAATCGTGGGGCAGTGTAGATGAATTGGGCCATACCGTCTTGATCAGTTGTCTGTGTCGCGTTGGAGAATGTTCCTCCTGCGTCTGACGAGATTGTCACGTTTGCTTCCGATATTGGGTTTGAGTTATAAGCCACATTTGCGGTTATGATTGTCGTGTTTTCAGAGATAATCAATTTGGGCTCGACACTGACCTGCAAGTCAAGCTGTTTTGGTTCGATGATTATGGTTGTTTGGCCGTAGCCGTCAGCGTATCCCGCTTTCTGAGCCCTGAAGCTGATTGTGACGGTGGCCTGATCTAGTACCTGGGGAGCCATGAAGAGGAAGCTTGCATTGCCGGATGAATCCGTCACGTTTAGGTATGGCAAGAGACTGCCGCCGTCAGTCTCTAACGTTAGCAGTGCATCTACGATTGGTCGTTCATAAGCGTCGGTCACGCCAATCGTAAACGTGGCATTTTCTTCTGACATGATACTTTGGGGTTTGGCAGTAACTTGGGCCGTGAGTGGTGGCAGCACTTCAACGTATCTGAAGTCGGATCCGTCCGCATAGCCGACTTTAGCGGCTCTTGCGACGATCCTCACGTTGGCTATGTCGGTGACGTTCGGGGCGGTGAATGCTGTGTTGAAATATCCATCCTGGCCTGTCTGGCCATACATGAGTGAAAAGTCTCCACCTCTGACCGAATGCAACTCGATGTTGGCATCTCTCACCGGGCCGTTTTCATCCGAGACGTAAACCGTTGCTGAAACATTCTCGTTGCAGTTCACAGTTGTGTTGCCAAGTGTGAGTCCTACTATTAAGGAAGGTAAATCCTGGACGTTTATTGCAACTAATGGATTTTCTGTGCTTGTTTCGTTGAAGTCATCTTTAACCGTCAAACTCGCATTATGCGGTCCAATCGAAGTGTACGTGTGACTGAAGACTGAAAGCGTTGTCCAATTACTGCTATACCCATCTCCAAAATCGAAGTAGTATTGGTCAACACTGCCCTCATCTTTTGAGTCGGTGCCTACAAACGTCACGTTTTGGTTTGGTGCGACCAGAAGCTTGTCAGCCCAGAGACTCGCACTTGGCAATTCGTTGACATGATTTATTGCTGCCCGCAGAAAGAAGATGAAGTCCAAATTGACGCCGTTGCCGCCAACAGGGTTTCCTTTTCCTCCAGGGTTCAGCATTTTGTGGTTAGGTCCGCTTCTGTCACCCCAATAGTTGTAATCAGCACTGACGTTGGCGTCAGCAGAGACATCCATGCCCATTCCATTGTCGCAGATGTTGTTGAAATGCGCGTCGTGTGTGGTTCCACTTTGGTAGAATATTCCAACGGTGTTGTTTAAGAAGTAATTTCTAGATATGCTGCTTGTGTTGGTTGATACGTAAAAACCGTAGTTGTTTGCCGAAAAAGTGTTATTGACGATTAAATTCTTGTCGTCGACCTGGGCCGCGAGGAACAAGCCGCTGTTGCTGTTGTTGAAGAAATAGTTATGTTGAATAGGAATTTCTGATGTGAAGTTTCCAGCCAGTCTGACTCCGTCAAAGTTTGAAGTGAAATTGTCGTAATAGACGGAAATTCCATTACTTTCTTCGATATTGATGCCGCTTGCCGTGTTGTTTTCAATGTTGTTATTATTGATTTGAGCATTTCCGCCTATTGTGCTGATTCCGTTTTCGGAGCCAAATCTGACTAGGCTCTCTTTCAAGATTAAACTGCCATTTTCCAATACGATTCCGTTTGTTCCATACTCCACTACACAATTGCTTACCAATGCAGATGAATCAGAGGTACGTAGCCATATGGTTCCCCAGTCTCCGGGCTGGGGATTAAGACTATTTGAAGTGAATTTGATGTTCTTAGTTTCAGTACCTTCTGCGACGAGAGTACCATCTACGATCAGTGAGAAGTTGCCTCCGAATCTGACCTCGACTGCGGGCTCTATCCTCAAAGTTACGTTAGGATTAACTGTGATATCCTTAGAGACGACGAATGGGCTGTCGACAAGAGTCCAGACCGTATCTTTGTCGATCTGGCCTTCGACGTATGTTGCCCTTGCCTCTCGGATTGGAATCTTGAGAGGGAAAAAGGAACAGATTATGACTAGGCCCAGCATGATGGCCATTAACTTAAATGGTTTGCTCATGGACATGCGACCTTACTACTTGTTATCGTGCATAAACCTCTGTCATGTTTCAGCTTAAGCATTATGAATTCTGAATAAGACTTCATTATTCATAGGGGCAACAGGTTTTCTGGCAGTTCAGCGGGTAAGGGATTTAACGGGGCAGGAATACTATGCTCAGCTTGACGTTTGCGGGGGAAGAATGGTTGAAGAGCTTTACGGCTTTGGCTTTGGAAGATTTTCCGTTGATAAAAGCAGGCGACGACATAGCGAAGATGATTGTGGATGTTGCCTCGAGGGATGGTCTGGAACTTGAGGATGGAGACGTAATAGCTGTTGCCCAGAAAGTGTTTTCTAAGGCCGAAGGAAGAGTGGTGAAACTTGCGGAAGTGGTTCCTTCAGGAAGAGCTGAGAAGCTTGCAGGAGTCGTCGGCAAGAGTGCTAAGCTGATCGAGCTGGTTCTGAGAGAGACAAAAAGGGTAGTAAAAGCTTCTCGTGAAACCTTGTTGGTTGAGGACAAACACGGCTTGGTTTGCATTAATGCTGGAATAGACAAGTCAAACGTTCAAGGGAGGGATAATTTTGCTCTTCTCCCCGAAGACCCGGATAGATCAGCTGAGAAATGCCGTTTAGAGATTAAGGAACTGACGGGCAAGAACGTCGCGGTGATCGTTTGCGATACTTACAGTCGCCCTTTCAGGCGGGCTCAGGTGAACTTTGCCATCGGCTTCGCTGGACTTAGGCCATTTCGAGACTACAGAGGGAAAAAAGACTTGTTTGGGCAGATTCTCAAGGTGAAGAATATTGCAGTTGTTGATGAAATAGCAGCGTCAGCGGAGCTGCTGATGGGGCAGGGGAACGAGGCGAGGCCCGTGGTTATTTTCAGGGGCTTAGGTGACGTTGTGGCCGAGTGTGAAAAGCATGGGGTTGAAGACCTTTACATGTCAAGGGAGGAAGATCTTTTCAAGGGCACGTTATGATCAGAAGGACTGGAGAAGATGGCCGCATCTTTTTGTTCAACTCCAGCGCGAGCCGTGGGTTTTTGTTTCGCTTAGCAAAGCTTTTCGTTCGTTGCGCCTTCTTTTTCCGGAGAAGGTTGGTGACCAGGTTTTGATGCAAGCGGTGGTTTGTTGGTGAAGCAATTTGACTTTTGGGGCGGCTGCAAGGTGAAAACGGTTTCATCTTGGTAGAGTCAGTCATAGGGGTGCCTTGTGTACCAGGAGGTATTTCTACTTCTTTTCCAACCATTTAGCAATGTATTTTGTGAAGTTTTCAAAATCGGCAAGTTTTGTTTGTAGAAATTCGTAGACCAGGTTTAGGTTTATAGATGCGTAGTCGTGAACTAGAAGGTTTCTGAAGCCTATCATTGAAGCGATTGTTTCTGCAAAGTTTTTGGGAATGATTTTTGATTCGGCTAGGATGTACGGGATGTCCCTGTAGCGCTCTGGTCTTTTGAGTTGAAGTGAAGAGATTATTTCGTTGCCTATGTCTACGATGCATTCGATAGCGACCTGAAGGTATCTTTCAGCGGCTCCGTTTATCTTGAAGTCGCTGGTAAAATCTTCGATGGTGCTTGCCTGTAGTTCTTTCAGGAATCTTTCGTATTGCCCCAGTTTGCTTAGTTTGGTTGTGATTAAGGTTTTTTCTACGCTAGGGTCTGTTTCATGAAACATTCGTTATACCTCGCTATGGCTCTGCTGAAATCTAGATATTCGCTTTGGGCTCTTGCCTCAAATGCTATTCTTGCCTCTTCGTTCCTGAGATAAAGAATCCTGCCATATTTTATCACTTGATGTTTGAGTAATGGTGGCGAATCGTTGAGGATTACCAAATCCACTTCGTTTCCGATTATCCTAGATAGTCCACTCGTTAGGTGCAAGTAATATTGAAGCATTTTTTTGGGGGTTTCAGAAAGTAGAACGGCTATGTCAATGTCGCTCTCAGGCGTCTGGATTTTTTTTGCGCGTGAGCCGAACAGATAGGCTACGGTAACTCTTTTTTCGCTCCTGAAGAAGGTTATCAAATCTTCTGCGATTCTTTTTCGCACCTTCTTCACCTTACACGATTAAGTTTGCCAGGCTTACTTATACCTATGTGGAGCTTGCTCCTAGGTTAGGGCACTCAGCCAATGCGGTGCAGGAGTTTCTCAAAGAGCGTAAACGGAAAAAGAAGTATGGAAAACTTGGCACTCCTGTGGCAATAAAGCGTTTTCGACACTGGCCTTCTCCTGACAATTATGTCGGTTGACTGCAAATTTGCTATTAGATGAGTCGATTGGAATCTTGGACAGCCTGAATGTATCCGACTACGTCTCAGGCATGCGTTTGTGGTTGGATCACGTGGAAACGTGTTCTGGTATATCAAATCATAAAGCTTTTATTGATCTAGTTAGAGAAACTGTCGCTGAGGGTTAGGAGATGAATAGAAAATACAAAGTTGACAGCATAAATGCTATCACACTTGCAATTGTGTGCATGCTACTCTTAGCCAGCATCGTAGGAACACTTGCAAATCAGACAACGATGTTTACCAATAAAAGAGACAGTGTGCCTGTGAAGCCGCTAGATCTAGGAACAAGCAGTGGTTCTCTCGCAACTGCAGATGACAAGCGTGAAGTTGGAAAGGCCGAATTCAAGCCAGACGAGTTGCTCGTCAAGTTTAGAACCGTGAGCGCAAGCAGTGTCAACAGCGTGGTCGAAGGGCTCAATGCAAGAATTCTGCATCATTTCCAAATGATGGACATATATCACATTCGCCTTCCTGGGGACCTGACAGTGAAAGCAGCTTTAGATATTCTTAGGAATAATGCTCAAGTCGAATATGCGGAGCCAAACTATATCCGCAACGTTAGCTCAACGTTCCCAAATGATCCCTACTTTAGCAACCAGTGGGCTCTCTACAACACTGGGCAGGGGGGCGGTACCCCTGGTGCCGACATAAATGCTACCGGAGCATGGGGCGCGGCGACTGGCAGTAACGCGACTGTAGTTGCTGTGATTGACACCGGTATAGACTATACCCATCCGGACTTAGCGGGCAACATGTGGAAAAACCCTGGTGAAATACCTGGAAACGGATTAGATGATGATGGCAACGGATATGTAGACGATGTCTATGGGATAGACGCCTATAACCATGACAGCAACCCGTTAGACGATTTTGGCCATGGAACGCATTGTGCGGGAATCGTAGGAGCTCTTGGGAACAACAGCATCGGTGTTGCGGGTGTCAACTGGAACGTTAGCATCATGGCCCTGAAGTTCATCAGTGCGCTAGGTTATGGCTACGATTCAGGCGCCATCGAGTGCATAGACTATGCCATCATGATGAAGACGCTACATGGCATAAACGTGAGAGTCTTGAGCAACAGTTGGGGAGGCGCAGGCTATGATCAAGCATTGTACGATGCGATACAGGCTGCGGGCGCAAACAACATACTTTTCGTCGCTGCAGCTGGCAATCAATACGGCAACAACAACGACCTGCTGCCGTCTTATCCTGCTAGCTACGACCTGAACAACATAATTGCCGTAGCAGCTACAGACCGCTATGACGATTTGGCGTATTTTTCAAATGTGGGACCGACAAGCGTTGATGTAGGAGCCTCTGGGGATTACATATACTCAACGATGCCAACGTATCATGTTGCATTGAACGATTTGGGCTACAGTATGAACTACGATTACCTGAGCGGCACCTCAATGGCTTGCCCCTGCACAGCCGGCCTTGCGGCGTTGATTCTGGCTTTGCATCCAAGCTACTCTTACGCTCAGTTGAAAACCCGGATCCTCTCCACAGTCGACACTCTGCCAAGCCTGACGGGCAAAGTTCTTACTGGCGGAAGAATAAATGCTTGGCGCGCCATGACAACAACCGATACATCATTACACGTTAACATAATCGAGCCGACTACAGACTTCACGTTCATCAGAGGCGCTCAATACAACATTAGTACATGGGTGCACACGGTAACCGATCCAGTCTTGGGCGCAAACGTTCAAGCAAGTTTCTCAACTGGTGGGTCGAATATCACGCTTATGGACGACGGGGTTGCGCCTGACGTGTTCGCCAATGACGGAATCTACACTGCCTCTTGGACTCCAAACATTGCAGGAAGCCTTATAATCGGAGTTAACGCGTCAGCACCAAGTTTTACTCCAGCATCTGCGTCAGTTTCAGGGAACGTCAAGACTATGCCAACCTACGTTTTCTACGAGACGTCTTACCAATGGGTAGAACTAAGTGAACAGAATGTTGGGTTATGCCTAGGTTATGAAGGAATGCTGACGATGACGTCACCGTTTCCGATCGATTTCTATGGTGACCTCTACTCAAACTTGACGATCGGCTCGAATGGAAACGTAAACTTTGAGGACAAGTTCCTTGGGTACACAAATACCCCAATCCCCTCTGGGAATTACTACGATGTTGATGGACTTATCGCCGTTTTCTGGGACGACCTGAACATGAGAACCTATATTGATCACGGAGCAGTCTTTTGCAGCGTGGTCGGCACTTCGCCAAACCGAACGCTTGTCATAGAATGGAAGGATGTGGCCCACTTTTTCAGCACGGGCAGTGTTACCTTCGAGATCATGTTCTACGAAAACAGCAGTGACATAATCCTTCAGTATCAGGATGTTTCTTTCGAAGATCCATCTTATGATTATGGTGCAAGCGCCGCCGTGGGAATTCAGTACAACCCAGAGTGGGGCACGCAATACAGCTATTATACTCCTTCGTTGCACGATAACCTTGCTTTGAGGCTTTCGAGCATACAAACATCATCATTGCAGTTCCTAGCATCGGAGATAATGCAGGATCCAGCACAAACGGTCTATTACGTTAGGACAGGCAACATCTACGATGACTCTGCCTTGGGCTATGTTTATAGCAAGTCAGAGCACGCTCAAATCATCATTGCACAGTGGAACTCCACAAGCGTTAACCAAACTACAGGCGAGCCCCTGTTCTCGGGTAACATAGTCACGTTCGGTGGAAGGATGGCAAACAAAATCACGAAGTACTATGAAGACAACAATCTAGCCAAGGTTGGGTTCGGCGAGAATGCGACACACGTCATGTTCAGGCATATCGGAACAGGAACAATCGTGTATGCAGTTGCGAAATCAACCTACAACCCTAACGTCAAAGATTACTTTGCAGTCGAAGCATTCAGGGATGGGGACAGGGCGATTCTCATTCTTACCGGGATCTCTTCGGCAGTAGGAACTTATGCAAGTGGAATATGTTTTGCAGACTTGATATGGCCTCACATTGCCAACTTCGGGGAGGCGTACTACATCTATTGCTGGGAGGATCTCAATGGCGATGGCGTACAAACATCAAACGAGATATCGCTGAAAGCCTCGGGAAGCTAGCATCTCACAAGAAGCCACAACCTTTTTCCCTATCTTTTTTTGCTGTCGTTGCGAGTTTGCGTGTAGCGCATGGTGGAGGCAGCTTTGGTTTTGGGGCCTATTCAGCCTGCATGTCAAGCCTTGTATGTTTGCCGCGTGATTTTTCTATGTTGGGACGGGTCGTAGTATAGTTCACCGCACTTTTTCCGCAATAGTTCAGCTATCCATATAAGGCCCATCTTGAAGGTCTTGCGAGTACCTTTCGCAATGTGCGACTATGTTGGCCGTTAAGTGACTTTCGTATGGAACGCTGCCGTCACAGGGGGAAGGTTGAATCACGTGTGAAGCCAAGCGTTAACGTTTTATGGGTAAATGTTCCTCGTGCGTGGTATGCTTGAAGCACGCTTGGCTCTTTGTTTGAGTAGGCTGTAGTGTGGGTGCACCTTTTATGTGCACTTCATCATGAGGAATGTCCTGCTATTGCATCTCGCGATGGGCGGCTATGCTGGCAGTTCAGTGATTTTGCATGGGTCACCATAAGTTGTGCATAAGAGTACCCATGAGAATGTCGTGCACGAAGGGGTAAGATTTAAGTAATACCATTATCTTTTGTATTACTTCGGTGGGCGTAATGGCCAGGATAGTCAGTGTTACTAGGAAAGGGCAGGCGACCATCCCAAAAGATTTGAGGGAGAAGTTTGGGGTAGAGAACAGGGTCCTTGTCGTTGAAACGGATGAGGGCATCCTTTTCAAGCCTCTACCCAGACCCGAAGACGACTTCGGCTCTCTGAAGGAACTCTTCAATGGAAAGACGGCGAGGGAGATATTGGAAGAGGCTAGGACGCAGGATAGGATGAGAGAGAAGAAGATGCTAGAGGGAGCCAAGAGGTGAGCGTCGTCTTCGACACCGAGGCCCTCCTAACCTTCTACCTCGGAGAACCCGGCGGAAAAAATGTTGAGAGGTACCTAACAAAGATAATGAAAGGGGAAACAAAGGGCTACCTAAGCATTATCAACCTCACGGAACTTTATTATATTCTGTACCGCCGGAGCCCTGACCTCGCCGAGGAGAAGGAACGGAACCTCAGGGACTACGGGTTGAAAATAGTTCCAGTTGACGACAACGAACTCTGGAAAGAGGCAGCAAAGACTAAGGGAACACACGCTCTCTCCTTAGCTGACGCATTCGCGGTAGCGACCGCAAAGGTGAAGAAGGCGAATCTGCTGGTAGGTCGAGATGCTGAATTTCACGACATGGGCGTCTCGATCGAGCGAATAAGCTAGGACATCGCGCATGCTCGACGGAACAAAAATACTGTCCTCTGCAAGAAACGCCAAAAATTCTGGTAAAAAGCACCTATCATCCTTCTGTGCCTAGACGCCTACAATATGTGGGCTAGCCCTCATGACTGAACGGGAGGAGTTTCGCCAAAACCCAAATTCAAAGCCATAGGACTCGGACAGCAAACAATAAAGAACGAACCTAAGAGAACAAGGAAAAAACGCCGTGACTCGTGAAACCAGCTTCAGCCCGTGTGCCTATTTGGATCATATTTGGATCATATAGAAGACCCTGAGAAGAGACTGTGAGCGCACAAGCAAAGAAAAACTCGGCGAACATTGACAAACTAATCGAAATAGAATATGATCCTAGAAGCAAACACGGCGCAGTCTACGACTTCATCCAAAAACTAGACAAAAACCCCAAAGCATACTTCCTCGACTTGGGACTGAGAAACCACATAATCAACAACTTTAACCAACTAGAAAAAAGAGCGGACACGGGCGCACTAATGGAGAACTTTGTTTTCCTACGCCTGAGAAACAGCTTCCCCGACAAGACCATAAACTACTGGAGAACAACAGCCAAAGCAGAAGTCGACTTCATCCTCAGACCCAACGACGAATTAATCCCCATAGAAGTCAAGTACCAAACATTCCAAAAACCAAAAATCTCAAGAAGCCTGCGAAGCTTCATAAAAACATACAAACCCAAAAAAACACTAATGATCACAAAAGATTCTTGGGGCCACGAAAAAATCGAAGACACCACAATAATGTTTGCTCCAGCACATTACATCTAGCCTAATAAGGTAGCTAACCAACCTGTCTGACTCTAAAACCGTCTTTCACGAAATCATCTGATAGTTATTTCTCTTAAG
The DNA here is from genome assembly GCA_963705345.1 of Candidatus Bathyarchaeota archaeon. GTDB lineage: Archaea > Thermoproteota > Bathyarchaeia > Bathyarchaeales > Bathycorpusculaceae > DASPTR01. Next base: position 1,580,716 of record OY970072.1, on the reverse strand, counting down.
ACCCTGTTCTGGAACAGCTTTTGGCTTCCATCTAAACAGTCCCTCCATCTTTCCCGTGTCTGGCACGGTCTTTTTGGCCTTTCGGCAAAGGAGGAAAACAGGCACAAACATCACCACATCGAGTTCTTGCCTCAAGAACTCTCCACGATAAGCTCTACAGTATCAATAATAACCCTAATTCTATGCGCACTGTGCATGAACAAAGCACATACGAACGATACATCAAGAACGGCTGAGGGCTTACGTACTTCAATGAAAGAATATAAATGTCATAGACCAATGTTTGTTTAGGTGGGCAGAATGAACGCTCGAGTGACGCTTGAAATGATTTATGACGAGGTCAAAAGAGTAAACGAGCGGCTGAGACTCATCGAAGATATCATTGAGGAAGTCGTCATAAAGAATCTTCCCGAAATAGAACTCAGCAAGAAGAAGATGAAGGAAATAGGACGCTCTATCCAAGAGATGAAGAAAGGAAGCTATGTAACACTCGAGGAACTAGGGCGTGCCTAAATACAGAGTAATAGCTCATCGAAGGGTTCACAAGTTCCTAAGCGACGCTAAGGATGAAAACCTCAAGAGCACGATGAAGGACGCCCTAACAAAACTTGAAAATTACCCCATGACCCTAAGAGAAATGGACATTGAAAAGATCAGAGGTTTGGAGAAAACCTTCAGAATAAGAATAGGCAAATACAGAATAATATTCCACGTTGACAAGACGGAAAAAACAATTTACGTCACACATGCGGAAACTAGAAAAAGGGTATACGAGAAATTAAGCTAAATTCCGCACGTCATTCTCACAAGCCTCGAAATTGGGAAGCTTATCGATGAGATTTTAGAACATCCGAATTTCGCTACCTTTCACATTCAGTTGAGAGAACAAGCTATGAAAGAGTCAACAATACTAAGAATTGTTGCGACTGTCTCAGAAACAAAGAGAGGATACCGATTAATCTGGGCTTGGATAATGCTTTTTTCTGCAGGGCTTCTAGCTCTAATTAGTTGGGCAATAGTGTTCTTCCGACTATAGTTATAGACCTCAGTTTGCAACAGGTCAGTGAAGGCTAAACCTTAAAATGCAACACTAATCTCGTTTATGCAACAGAACCGTGTTGAGGAATACTGTTAAATTACTTGGGACAGTTGACTATTATGATTTTTGATACCCTGAAAAAGTAAAAGTCAAACAGACATAGATATTCACAGCCAAAAAAACTTATCTGTAGACCGCTTACAGCTACTGACTATGGAAAGTGCAATGGGAAAGATTAACTTTCTTAAGCGTGGACTCATCTCAATATTAATTGGTTCGTTTGTTCTCGCAGTTGGAGTGGCTCTCTATTTCATACTGAACGCTGGAACAACATTTCTATACGTCATTTTAGGATTTTCCGTTCCTTTCTTCTTCATAGGATCTATCCTCATCAAATGGCATTTTGCAAACCGCAAGAGAAAGAGACAGGAACCCTCATCACAAATAACTTAACAGCATCCTCTGCTCATGGCCTTCAGAATCACGACAATCTTTGGAGTGAGCAATTCTGACATAATTATTAGATCGTGTTTCTAGGCTTATAATGTTCGTTTTTATGAACGGCCGTTCATTCTTCTGAACACTATCGTCGCACTTTCTTCCGAACCCTATGCGCTCCTGCACCAATCATGAACAAAGGCTGACAAGTGCGATCAATAACCATGCATTTAAGCATCATGTCTGAGAAATCGTGATTCCCCGTAGTCTCATTCTTATATTCTTCAGTGCAAGAAAAGTAAGATTGTGAGTGGCCAGGAAAGGCAAGCTTTGATAGATCAAACTGACCTCACGGAAGCAGGAATCGCCGAGGGCTCAATCTACCTGACCCCTCAGAAAATCTTCTCAACCATAATCGCCGTCACTGCACTCCTGGAAGGCCTGGTTCAGCTGATCTCAGATCTCGGCTTGAACTCTTCCATCCCCGGTAAAATGGATTGCAACCAAGCTTTATTCATCAGGGGTTAAACCAGAATTCATCAAAAAAGTCGTCTAACGGTTTCCTTTATGAACTGGTCGGGACTCTGACTATGTCATGATTCAAAACGTCTTCGCTCACGTATATCTTTAGCTTTTTCGCGTTAGCGCCGAAAGAGTTCAGCATGCTAACAATCTCGTCGCCTTCACTGCTTGGAACCAAGACGCAGCTTTCGGTAAGCTTGATTCCTCCCATCTTAGTAATAGCTCCCACGCCGCCTTTCCTGTAAAGAAAGTAAACCACCTTCATTTTATCCCTGTAGCTTAAACTACTCATGTCATAAACGATTAACCAGAAAAGCTCCAATTCTACTGGCTTGAAAAAAACTTCAAGGGGAAACCTAGCAAAAAGAACTTTCCCATACTTGAACAACTCACCTAGGAACACTGGGTTAGCAGTCTTGAGTTCTTCGAGAGTCTCAGGAATCACGTGCAAATTCATTTTGAGGCTGCCAACAGACTGAAACAGTTCATCCCAATTCTGCCACATTAAAGCCTTATCCTCAAAAAGGACAAGCAAATCATAATCAGAATATTCATCATAATCTCCTCTAGCGAAGCTTCCGAAAAGAAAAACCCCAACCGCACCACGAATTCTCGATACCACATCAACAACACTATTTAAATCTAACACGTGTCTGTCTTTCAATCTCACCTAAAACACGCTCCATAGCATCAATAGCCTTCCTAGCTCTTTCACCATCGATTCCCTCGTAGCCGAGGGCTCCATAAGCACCCCACAACTCGTCCACATCCTTAGACAACGAAGGAAACTTTTCTTTCATCCAACGTTGCCTATTACTATGCGCACTCCTTGGCTGCAAATGAAAATGCTTCCCCTCCAATGCAGCTGAAGCCTCAATGGCCTGCTCAACAGTCTTTATCGCTAAATCACCAACAACCATGTAGCGCCTCTTCTCAAACTCTTCTAGAGTCGCCAACCGCTTCTCACGCGCAACTTTAACGTGAATTTCAACGTCGCTCATCGACATCATTCATATAAATAAATATTTTCTTACATATAAGAATTGCCCAAACCAATACCTCACTAAAGCCCAGCTCTCAGCTTCATACTAACAGCCCACTCCATAAACAAAACAGCAAAAATACAATTTGACAGTGACTAAGCAAAACTAAGGGGCATCTCTGATCAATCTGAGTTGCGCGCGTGCAATTTTGCATCAATATGACTATACGTACGTGGTTTCTATCATGGCTTCTGGGGTGAGCCTAACTTGGACAAAAAGGAAAAGATTTCAGAAATCCCAAAAACCACAATCTAATGCAGCTCCCCTCTGGTAATTTAGCATTGAAGAGAGGTTCATATAGATGCCGCAAATATTGTATTGCTGGCGGTTTTATGGTTACCCGCAACTTCACGGTTGTTTTGGAGCCTGCTGAGGAGGGCGGCTTCGTAGTTAACTGTTTGGAGCTTCCAGTAGCCACTCAAGGCGAAACAAGGGAGGAAGCCTTAAAAAACATCAAGGAAGCCATAGAGGGCTATTTGGAAGTTAAAGCAAAGCTTCTTCATGGTAAGATTAGAGGAGAAAAGGTTGAGGTAGTTGTCGAAGCTTCCACTGCTCTCTTGGAGTGAAGTTGTTAAAGCGCACGCGCTTTGAGGGGCCTTTGAATATTCCGCTTCAACGTTCCAGCCTTTTTTCTTTGCGAATTCCTTCAACGCCTTTCCATACGACCTGTCTTTGACCTCAAGACGTAAACATCACTGTGAACAAAGTCGTCATTCCGGAAAGAAGCAGCAGTCTGAGCAGAAATCACCTTAAAGTTCTTGTCCTTTTCCAAGAAATCCTAGAGATCCTTGATTTCCATGGGAATCCAATACCAGCCCCACTTTACTCTTTAAATCAAGCCCTCTTGTGTTTAATGCGTGCATTTATGCAGAAATATATATAAAGGAAGTATGCATAGACGTATACATAGACGTTTACGGCGATGATTATGGCGAAGAAAACAACAATTTTCCTAAGAGAAGACGTGTACCAAGCCATCAAAGAAAAGGCAGGAGCCAGAAACGCTTCGAATCTAATAAACAAAATTCTCATCGAATACCTAACAACGAAAGAAAGCATGTTCGGAACCATGAAAAAAACAGACGTAGCCGACCTGCGAGACCACAGGGAACGATCATGAGATACGTAATCGACTCCTACGCTTGGATAGAATATTTTATGGGAACAAAAGCAGGAAAACAAGTCAAAGCCATAATCGAACAAACCGACGAAAAAATAACGTCAACAATAGCTCTAGCAGAAATCTACGCAAAAACCCTCAAAACAGAAAACCAGGAACTAGCAGAAAAACAAAGAATCTTCATCAAGGAAAGGAGCGCAATTTCTCCGCTGGACGAAGCAATCGCTATAGAATCTGCAAAGATGGATGTCGTCATGAAAAAGAAGATCACCGGCTGGGGACTGGCTGACTCCATAGTCTATGCAACCGGGACAGCAAAAAAGGCCACAGTAATAACAGCGGACGAACACTTCAAAAAACTGGAAAACGTGATCTTCGTCAAGTAACGACAAACGCGCGCGCTCGTCGAAATCGCAGAAAGAAAGACGACTGGAATCCCACACGCAGCAGAAGGCACAGGGATCAGCAGGATCAAGAATGGCAACTATCAAGAAAAGATTATAAGTCATTATGCAGTTACATAGTTACATAGTGGTATCTTTGGGGGAGTACGTAACAATCTCGGTTCCAGCTGATGTCAAGAAGCTCTTGGAAAAGGCTAAGGGCAGAGATGAGTGGGGCAAGTTTCTGCTGAACTTGTACGCCGAGGTTAAGAGGTTGAAGAGTAAGAATGCATTTGACGAGTTGACAAACACGCTCACAGAAGAAGACTTGAAAGCCATAATCGAATGCAGTGAAGAGTTCAAGGAAAGGTTCGCGTTCAGATGAACCTGCTTGACACAGACACGGTAGTACAGTTGCTCCGAGAGCGAAGATATGAAGTCGGAGCCATCTCAATCGTGACACTTATCGAAGTGTTAAGAGGATTAGAAGCTAACAAAAGAGCCAAAGTCAAAGAGCTACTCGAAGAAAGCTTCAGCCTGTTAAACCTAAGCAACGAAATCATAGAAGCCTACTGTACGCTATACCACAAGCTCAAAGAGAAAGGCACACTAATACCAGACGCCGACCTACTCATAGCTGCGACAGCAATGTCCCATGACATACCGTTAAAAACAAAGGATGAACACTTCGAGAGATTGACACATTTAGGCTTAAAGCTAGCACGCACGCGCGGTTCACTATGAAATCGCCAACTTTCGTGTACCTAAAACTGAGGTTTCCAGACTAGCTTTAAGCACGCGCGTGCGTGGAAGGCTTTCAACTACTGAGACAAATCATGGGAAAAAGAGCAACAAGATACATCATGAAAATCTTGGGGCATGCGCACACGCCCTAACCTTGGTGGCGTTCGGTCCATTTGAGCTTGGAGCTTGGCTATGCGCGTGCGCTGTGCCTTCGAAGGTGAGGGCTTTGCCATATTTTCCATCCACCAAAGTAGGACCATAACTTCTATTAAATCGGAAATGGTTCGTTTATTCGGTGAATTCAGCAAATGCAAAAAAGTCGAGTTGGCTCGAAGGGCGAACTGTTTCCTCCCAAAGAAATTAGGGAAAAACTGGGTCTTCGGGCTCATGCAAGGGTAATCTACAAAATCGAAGACGGGAGGCTTGTAGTTGAATCTATTCCAAGCCTTGAAGAAGTGTTGAAGGAGCCTCCATCCGTTGAAATAGTCCTTGAAGAATTCCACAAGCACAGAAAGGAACTGTCTCGGAAGGCCGAGTCTTGAGACTATTGCTAGACACCACCTACCTTCTACCAGTCATAAGCGTCTCTGTGAGAGAACTCCCAAGGCTGGCATTCAGAAGCTCCTGAAAAAGGCACCTGTGAACCCCGAGGGAATCTTCAGAGTAGCAGTACGAATCGCTAAAGGTGAAATAAGGCATCAAAGAAGCGATAGAAAAATGGTTCCGATAAACCTCAACCAGCGGCTAAAATGGGTCGCGTGGGTCCGCGAACTCTTCCCAGACCTAAGTTCAAAAGCAGTTTACTGCTCAAACCTGTGAATCAAAAATTTGTTCTTGCAGAAAACTCAGTCTCTCTTTCGTCTCAGAGATCATTATCTCGAACTCAGGTAGTTCCTTGGTCAGGTGCAGCAATCCTTTTTCCCAAAACGATTGCGCCTCGCTTAGTCTGTTCTCATCAAAGAGTAAACTTGGCTCGTACCTTATCCTATTCAATTTGCATTTCATCTTCACAAGTTTCTTGATTTCAGAATCCTTGAATTTGCCTTCCTTCAGTAATCTCCAAACGTCATAGTAATCACGCGAGTAGCCTCTTTGCATAATGCTCCTAATCTTCTCTGCAAGGATCTCACTCAGAGAATAGGCCAGTGCTTCGAACTCCGCTAAATCCGAATAGTTGGTTCTAACACGTCGACGTTCGGGTACCAGTACCATTTTTTCTTTCAAACTAATGTCATGCCTAATTCGATTTGTGAATTTCAACGGGCCGAGGAACTGGACGTTGGCTATTATTGACCCTTCCGTCGCGTGGAACGATTCGAATGAATAGCTGATTCCACTTTCTCGAAGAAGCGTTTCGAAAACCTTCTGCATGAATTCTTTTATGCTTTCGGGCTTCATAACCTTGGCGATAGTGAAGTCTAGATCCTCCGAGAATCTCCAAGTCCGAGGAAAGTACACTTTTCTAATTGCAGTGCCACCCTTCAGAATGAAACTATCATCTAAACCGCTATTGACCAGATAGTATCCTCTCAGTAACCATGAAAGTGCGTAATCCTTCTCCACGATGCCAACCCCGAGTTTTTCTTCTCTGGCAATTCTCCTTATGTGGTCCGCTGAAATCAAAAACTCCGCCTCAATTCTTCAAGAGTCTCCTTGGAGATATTCAATAAGAGGTTCCATCTCGTACTGTACGTGCCTTTTCTGGGGCGTGTGGGATCAAGAGCTGCCATTCCTGGTGAAATCATTCCCTTCATCGTTGAAAGGATTTTCGAATCTACATTTATGTTTAAACTCTCCACCAAGTATCCGAGTCTCTTGACTATTGCAGCATTTCCCATTCTTTCCGCATAGCTGACAATCCTTTCAATCGATACCTTTTCCTTAGCATTCCACAGAGACTTTGCCACTTCAGGTATGCCTCCACTGTACTCAAGGTGGTCTAACGCATCCGCTAGCGTCTTCTCACGATCTGAGATGTTGATCTTGTATGTGCTGACTGCCGTTGGTTCAAAGCCGAAGAATTTTCTCTTGCTTAACGTTATGAAGCTGTATCTGGAGTTCAGAACCTCGCGGGTCTTCGCTCTTCTCGTCGTTGCCACGAAGACCGTGAAGGGTGTTTGCTCTGTAATTCTATAGAAGTTGAGGGCACTCCAGTATGCTATGTAGTATGGTGAAACAAGGTAAGAAGCGATCACAAACTCATGCTCAGTGTAGTGTGATCTTACTCCTGCACTTAACGGAACGATGAGGTAAACGCCTCTTTTCAGGACAATTATCCATTTCTTCTTCGTCAGGTTGTTAGCAAGCACTTTCGCATACTTGTAGGAACACTTTAACTCAGCTGAGATATCTTCTATTTTGAAGATAGTCCTGCCTTTCTCAGATAGAGAAGATAACAGTAGACTCTCGTTTCTAGTCAGCCCGGCTCTTACACTTTCTGTGTAGCTCGCATCCACTATACTTACCAGCAATACATAAAATATAATGCTCCCTTTTATAAACTTACGTTAAAGCCCTCGCGAAAATCGATTTCGAGTTGCTCTACGTAAAACCCGCGCGCTTTTTTGTCATGGTTTTGACCCATTCGTTCAATAGGAAGTTTTAAATGAATGTTTGTCCCACTTTATAGTGGTGGGAAATTGGAGCAGACTCAGCTCAAAATAGACTCGAAAGGGAGACTCTGCATTCCGCCAGAAATAAGAGAACAGATCGGCGACACGGCTATACTCAAGAAGACCGATGAAGGTTTCCTGATAATGCCTGGCCAGCCTAGAAGTTTCTTAGACGAGTTTCGCAAGGTCATAGCGTCTGAACCTCCTAGAACCGGCAAACCTGAGAACTGGCCGCCGTCGAAGATGAAGGCAATATGGAGCCCAACATAGCATGATTACAGGATTAGACACTAATATCCTGTGTTACGCGCTTGATCCCGCATACCCCGAACATGAAAAACTGGAGAATTTGCTAATCGGCTTGTCTCTAGAAGACCGAGTGGCCATAAACCCCACCATACTACACGAAACCTACCATACCCTTGTCTTCGCCCAAAAATGGGTCCCCAGCGAAGCCGGAAGAAGACTGAAAATGCTTTTGAATCACCCGTACATCGAATTTTTCAGCCAAACAAAGAAAACCTGCATTATCGCGCTCAATTTGGCCATGCAACACAAATTCGGCGGAAGAGACGCCCTAATAATGGCCAACTTCATAGTGAACAAAGTTCCGGCTGTCTACACTCATGATCAGGAACTCTTAGCTCGGAAGAAAATCTCGTGGAAAGATTTTCACGTAGCCTTCAAAGATCCTTTGGATGAAGGCTGACAAAGCATAACAATGTTGACGGAATTCTTGCTATGCGCATATGACTTTACTTTATGAGGTTCAGCAATCCCTGTTTCAGCGTCATTTTCGGCTCAAATCCTAAGCTCTTCGTTGCTTTCTGAATATTGGCATAGCTATGCATTAGATCGCCTTGTCTGGCAGCCCGGTATTGCGGTCTAATCTTCTTGTCGCCGGCAAGCTGCGTAAGCAGTTGAGCTAGCTGGTCTATCGTTGTTGGAATACCTGTGGCAACGTTGAATGTCTGACCTGCCGCCTTCGCATTGCTTATGACCATCTTCATAGCGCTAACGATGTCTTGCACATGTATGAAGTCTCTTGTCTGTGTGCCATCTCCGTAAATTATTGGCGGCCTGCCACTTTGAAGGCGTTCGATGAACTTTGCGATTACTCCGCCGTACTGGTCGTTGCGCATCCTGGGCCCGTACACGTTGAATGGTCTTAGAATAGTTGTTTTCAGCCCGTGTTTGGCGTAGAACTCTCTGCATTTGTGCTCTGCCTCTAGCTTTGATTCTGCGTAGGGTGAAAGAGGCCTTGTTGGTTCTTCCTCGCTGATTGGCAAGTGCTCTGCTTCGCCGTACACGGCGCATGAGGAGACAAAGACAAAATACTCAACACTAGCATTCAGACTTGCTTCAAGCAGGTTGAGCGTCCCCTTCACGTTTACGTCGCGTGTCACGTCCGGATGCATGATTGAGTATGGCACGCTGGTTATGGCGGCTAGATGAAATACCACTTCTGAATCCTCTATGGTCTCCTTCACCTTCTGGGTTTCACGTATGTCGCCTTTAACCAGCCGGAGCTTTGGTTGGCTTGAGTTCTGTTCTAGGTTTTCGAGCTTGCCTGTCGAAAAATTGTCTAATACGCTTACTTCGCACTCTTCCTTGATCAGTTCGTTCACTAGGTGACTGCCGATGAATCCTGCGCCGCCAGTCACAAGAACTTTCACGTTTTTCAACTTCTCTTGTGAGGTCATGCTTCTCGTGTATACCGACCTAAGCGGTCCTTTATCAATTCTTCTACGATGCTTTGTTTCAAGTCTGAATTTGCGCCGGGTTCGCATCGCAGATGTTGAGATAATGCGGCGTTTTTCAGAGTCTTCGCGCGCGCGAACATGGATAGAGCTTTTATCCTGATGCTGGTTCTCTGTAGCCCGTGCACTTTTTCACGTGGTTTTTACTTATTTTTGCTCAGGTATCTGGTGCTTAGAGTTAGACGGTTTTAGTTAGTGCTCGAATCTTGAATTTGGGGTTTCGCCTTGGCGAGTTTGTTGAATTCATTGTTTTTTCCGAAGTTTCGGATGTCGTCGTTTTCCGTCATAGGGGGTCACATCGGTTTATGGCTGATGAAAGAATGAGACAGTCTATGAAGTCGGTGAGCATGTTCGCATACGCAGAAATTGAGCTGAAACTTCACAGGCTAATGCACGAGCGAGAAGCGCAAGAGAAGATGTGTGAGTCTACAAACAAGGAATGTTGCCTGTTGATTCGGCAAAGGAATCGCCAATCTTGGCGAAAACGCGTGGCGTAGATGAGAGGTTCGTGTCCCCGAATCGTTTCATTGCGAGTTGTGAATGAAGCCAAGTTTGATGAACTTCTAGAATTGGCAAATGAAGGGGGGGCAATTTAGAACTTTAGGCAGTTCTTTAAATGTTTGATATCTTGTATTAGTAAGGCCGTGCGAATTCGGTTGTCTTGTGAAGCCGGGCGAATGTGTAGGCGGTTTGTTTGGTAAACGCTTAAAAGTTTAATGTTTGATACTTTGGGAATGATATGCAACTGGGTGGCGAGGCAGATTCTTTGTGTCGCGTAGATCTTGGTTACTTTCTTGTTGTTTGGCAGCTTTGATGTTGAGGTGAATTTGGATTGAGAAATATCAAGCTTCGATCTTCGCCTTCTTTGACGTTTGGTCTGATTGTTTTGGGAGCCGTTTTGGAGGTTTTGTCTGTTTTTCTTCCTTGGGCTTCTACTGGAGCTGCATATGGTTTTCTTCCTGGTTCTCCTGTTTTGAATTTAGGTCTGTCTGGGTGGTCCATTCAGCGGGATAGTTACGTGTCGGGAGCTAGTGTGTTCGTGAGAGTGGCCGTGGTTGTTGTTTGGGCGGGCGTTATTGTTCGCCAGTATGTGAAGAACTTGAATGTTTCTCATTTTATCATGTTAGTGTCGATTCCCCTGTGTTTCTTCGCCGCGCTGTTGTTCATCTATACGGGGCGTCATCCTTCTTGGGGCCTTTATTCCTCGGTGGCAGGGGGGATTCTCGTGGCGCTAGGCGTTGTTTTGGAGAAAGTGAAGGTTAAGCCGAGTGCTGGAATGCTCGCGCGGGTGTAAAGGAGGATGTTGGGCTGGCATAGTTTTTCATGTTGTCCGTTTTCATGTGCGAACGGATGAGCAAGCGTCATAGTGTCTGCGTTATTTTCCCACTTCCCTCGCATCCTGCGCGCTCAAGTCGTCATGCAGGAATGAGTGATTTATGGAGTTATGTTAGCGTTATAACGAGAGAGCAGGCTGCGGGATTAGTGTTTCATGTTCTTCTGCGTGTCTGTGTTGAATGGAAAACCTTTTAAATAATCACACCAAACATACTAGAGAAACATAAAATGAGAGGAAGAAAAATGAATCGAAAACATTCCTTAACAATATTGGCGACGACACTAATCACGACCACAATACTTGTTTCACTGTTATTCACTCAGCTCAGTTTCGCTACTAACTATAATCCGGACAACATGACGGTTAACGGCGTGTTAGCCACCGACTCTTACGTGCTCTATCCATATGAGAGGGATCAAAGCCTGATTTGGGGCTTCTCCAAATACGGAGAGATGATAAACGGTGTTGCACCGCGAGGCTTAGATTACCGTGGTATGGACGTTTTCGCAAACCCACACGTGCTTGAGAAGGACTGGGTTCAAGGATGGTTCATCGACATTCACTGGGCGGACTCACAAAACCGTTATAACACCGCATGGGCTTTCGCCATGTACAGTGACCTGTCACCGGACGGTGGAGGCATCGGCGGAATCTGGCAAGAGAATTGCACACAAGGACCATTGGGCCTACCTGAAGGTGGACGAAAGACAAGTATATGGGCAAGCACTGATCCCATTAAGGTTCTGTACGACGGGCCTAGACGATTTGTTGCCCTAACGAGAACAGTCCTTTATGCCACCTCAAACAAGACGGCAGCCAACGCGATGTTGAGCGTATCGATAACCTTTGTCTTCGACAAGGACAAGAAATGCGTAGTTCTGTTCAAAGACATCAAAAGACTGGACGAAGGAAAGTTCGGCAGGATGTTCCAAATCGAGTTCAGCAACCGCGGAGAATGGGACATAGGTTACACGTCGGCTCCGCCGGCATATGCACACTTCTATTCCGGTCTGGACACGGTTTACAACTATGACTACCACAACTTCTACTCCGGCAGCTACGACTGCGATACGTACGACTTGTGTCAAATGATAAGCCAGGATGGAAAGTATGTTGGATTCGCAGCTTATTGGCCGCCACTCTTTGGAAAACTGGTCGACGGAACCAGCCACATAGACATTTCCCAAATATTCCAATCGCTATGCACAGTGGTCAAGAATGACACATGGGCAAACCTCGTGGACCCCAGCGACCCAACCAATAAGATTTTGGATTTCCATCGCGCTGATCTGCAGTGGGATTCTGCGGACTACTTCCCAGTAGGAGGAGGAACATGGGACGATCAGCCGATGGTGTTCAAGAATGGGATTCTGCTCACGGAAGGCACAGGAAGCCATTACGACTACGAATGGGATTCTTCAGATAAAATCTCCTTCTGGAGTAAGCCACATGATGATGATGTCATCACGATAGTCTACAAGCACAAGGTGCATAGTGGAGACCTCGACATGCTAGACATTTCAAATCTAGAGCCAGACACTCCCTTCGTGATCGGCGAATGGGTGTTCGACCTTAGAAACATAGAAGGCCAGAAGATGTTCAGAGCAGTGACCGTTTATGGTCTGGTGGACAGACACGACGCAGACGATGATGAGGCGATAAACCGCGGGCAGAAGCAAACGCCCATACCAGAGCCTTGGTCAAACGGCGACGACATCATAGACCATGAAGTGTGTTATCTCTTGGACGAAACGTTCAACCCCATGGACCTGCTACAAGCAGTTGAGAAGCAGGACTCCCGATGGGTAGACATGTACAGTGGGGACCCAGTCGATTTTTCCACGACCACGTGGGACCTGCACGACCCCTCGAACAGCAACGGAGGCTTAGATGACAGAATATACTACGTGAACGCCACTTCAGAGCTCACAGAGCTTGGCATGGCAGAGCCAGACTGGACAGGATACTATTTCAGAGCGCGCTATAACTCCAACGCTAATGATTATGCGTGTGGCACATGGGTCAACACGTACGAAGACGGCAGAAGCTATGTTTATGACAAGAATTGGGCAGCAAACTTAACTGTAGTTATTGGTAGTACACAAGGCCAGAGTTATCCATACGTGATGCTGAAGGTCACACCGTCTCCAAGCTACGGCAATCTAGCAGGCACCGATGGAAGCAACCTTGGCTTCGGACCGCTTGGCGATCAGACTTTCAGAGACCTCACTGACTTCGACTTCTGGTACAGGATGAACGGTACTTGCGGGACCACTATCCCCACTGCCAACTACGGACCCCACATCGAAATCAAGCTGGCCTACAACGGAACGGGCAACAGCGAAAACTGGGTGAACCTCCGCGCAGACGTGAACCCGGTTATAAACACATGGTGGACACACTACAACCTGAATGACATACCCAAATACGTAGCAAGCCACCAAGCTAGTCAAGCATTCTACGTATCAGGCACTGGCAGCGACCCGCTTCTCAAAGACAGTGATGGCAATTTAATCCCAGTCAATGTCAAGGACTCGTATGAGAACTGGACCCGCAGGTTGAGATACTTTAAAGTGCTTTCTGTTAGTGTCCAGCTGGACCGTGGGGGCATGAGTTCTGGTGGCCCGCTGGCTGGCACGAGCATCGCTTACGTTGACGACCTTTCCATCGGATATCTCGACAGGCCCTCTGGCATTCGCTACGAGCGCGTCTACAACATGGAAGAGGACAAGATGGTTCCAAGCGATTGGGCCGCATACTCCAGCTACACAAAAAGCATGGGTGACGGCGTGCTGGAAAGCAGCTATGCAGAAAGAGTCTTGATAGACGGCGTGCTCATTCCAAGATGGGAATTCCAAAACAGCACGACATACGCATTCTACACTCCAGCCACGTACCCGTCTTGGTACCTACCCAAACACCCACCATACTACTGCATTGACTTTGCAAAAGGCGAGCTATCATTCTACAACTGGTCTTCCACGGCACATAAGTATGTCCCGTGGGACATAAACGGACACTACATCAAGGTTCTCTACTCAACCATTGAAGAAAACGACAAGGGCCGCTACGAGTGGATAGTCGTCGGCAAACCCGCCGCGACCGTTGACGCTCTGAGCACAGCATACGTTTCACAGGCCTTCGACTCCAGAAAGGACATTCACGTGATGGAGGCAGGCATGGACTACAGAGACGTAACGTGGGGACCCAACATGCCCTACGTGATGGCTGGACCCGGCACAGGAACACGCACCGACTACGTGGATGCGCAGGGAAGACCAGGCTTGCAAGATGACTGGTGCACCACTTGGCCAGTGGCCAGCAGCGACATGATATTCATGGCTGGACCACGGGCAAACCTCGGCACAGAGTACATGAACGAATTCACAAACGTGTTCTACCCACGAAGCGAATACGCCACAAACAACTCACTAAACCAAGCAAACAACATCTTCGCGCTACCATGCTGGAACAAGAACGTCTACTATCCAAACGCCACCGACGGCTACGGAGTAATATCCGTCTACAAGGACCTGAACGGAACAATCGGCCTAGCGTTCTGGGGCATGTCAGCACAAGACTTCTACTACACTTGCCAATGGTTCTGGAGCTACCCGGATGGAATACTGTGCCCAGACGGCTGCACACTAGTGTACTCAGGAATTGAGTACCTGCAGCACGAGAACTGCGGAGTCACCGACATCATCCTCCACATAGGCTACAGCACCCACATCCCAACAGTGACGGTCGGCACAACAGGCGGCGTCAAAGGGGACATAGAACGCATCGGCACAATAAGCGAAAAAGTTAACCACGATCCCATAGCAGATTGGGAAAAGTAAGTCGCCAACTTCCTTTTTTTCTTATTTTTTTCCACATCAAATTTTAGCGCACGCTGGAGCTATTCGTTCTGGTACTGGTGCATCTGCAACGACCAAGAACGAGAACAAGAAAAGTGAAGACAGAAGAGTGAAGACGAGAGCGCGCCAGCTTGTTGCTAAATTCAGACAAAAATAGATTTTATTCGGCAACTATCCTTCCGTCAAAACATTGAGACACATACCAAGAAAAGACCAGCACAAATGTACTGTAGGCCAGCAACCAACCTGTTGGGCTTGACGTAGACTGAAGCCTTCTCTAACAGCCCTACGGAGTGTTTCTTCTCGTTCTCGTTAGCCGATGCGCTGGTCATGGCGACGGGCAATTCGCTTCGAGCGTGCGCGATTCACCTCAAGACAGAGATACGCGACTCACCTATTCTAATCAAAAGACGAATTTAGGAACAGGTATACGCGCTACATTCAGTTACTCTCTAGGCATGAGTTTGACGATGCTCAAGGGTATGGAAGGATGTTCACACTGTTGAGGGTTGCCTACATTCTCAATATAGGAACGGGAAGTTCTTAGCACCGAAATTCGAGCGTGTGATGGGTTACAGTCCATTTTCCTGTCGTGAGGGTCTGCTGATGTGATGTGGTTTCAAATCAAAGAAAAAACTATGGTTCCTGAGGCGCTTGCTAGGTTGGTTTGGCGAATTCTTCGATTCGCAAATTCCATTCTTGGTCGCTCGCTGCAATTACCCGAATAAAAAAGTTGCCCGTGTAATGCACTTCGATGACGCCTTGTGTTGCGCTCGTGTCTGATTCATCATCTTCCGCGATGGGCGAGTATCCAGTGCCGTTCTTGACGTAAGCAGCGACGATGAACAAGTTGAAAGTTCGGTTCTGAATACTCCAAATTATGCGCCAGTGATTGTTCATGGTAAATTCTGTCGTGTCTTGGGTTCCTACGCCTGAAACTTGGCTGGACAACTGCCATGCACCAGTTTGCGCAAGCGGATTCCTGATGATAAAGTAGGCTACGGCTGCAGCGCCAATGACAACTATTAATAGCAAGAGGGCGCGTCGCTGTTTCTTCTTCATTGAATCTTCCCCTTAGCTGCTACAACCACACACTGAAATAAGCTTATCGCGCGCGGCAACATTCTACGTGTCAAGCCTACGGTTTTTTTGTCAGCGTTTCCACGATTTGATACCCAATTATGGGTAATCGTGGTTCCCTCAGTTTACTCAGGTTTTTGTGCATTTGAAAGTATCCAACATGTGGTTCCAGCAGTTCAATTCTGATCAACAACCTTATGACCAAGTCCAAAAGGGGAAAACTCACTTGGCGCGTTTCCACATCTATTATTTCTAACCCCCCCTTGGCCAGTAAGCTCACAAACTCTTGCACGGAGGAGTACTCTCTAACATGTGTGGGGTCCAGCTTGAAAGAGCCCTTCTTGAAATACACGTAGACGGCCCATCGCTTCTTGATTACTGAAGATACATATAGAAAACCACCATGCTTCAGAAGACGTCTGATTTCTGATATCAAGAACTTATCATTCTCCAAGTGCTCTATCAGTTGAGAGCAGATGACCAGATCAAACGAGGAATCAGGGAACTGTCCAAGCTCTAGAGCGTCTGCAACTACACCCTTCACAAATGGCAGATTCGTCGTTAACCGTCTTATCCTGTCTTTGGAGATGTCTACGCCAACGATTTCTCTGGCGTTTTCGAGAAGCCCCTTTTCATGCAAAGCGAAGATGAGCGCACCATCTCCGCATCCAACATCAATTATGCTCAACCCTGCAGACTTGCTCAGCAAGGTCAAAGCTGACTCAAGTAGTTGAGGAACGTCTTGAACGTAGAAATGCACGTGCTTCTCTGAATAAACTCGAAACTCACTATCTCTTGTCAATTCCCAGTTCCCTATACCGCCTGATCCAAAGAACCCGCCCTTCAACAAGTCTGCCAAACCAGCATATGCCCAATCTCAAATAAAAAATCTTCGTACACGTTGACCAAACAGCAGATTCTGTGGAATTCTAATCTGCTACCACAGGTTTCGCGCGTGAAGATATTAGTGGTGCACGTTGCCTCCAAATTCGTTTCTTCCTCATCGAGTTGTAAGTTGCATATGCAACGATTGCAATGAGAGTCCCAGCCGATATCGTTGACCCGTAATAGAACCATTTCTGAGCCTCATATTCTATGGTGATTGTAAGTTGTCCGGTCTGGTTTATCCAGAAGCCGTTTATCACAGAGTACAGTGGGGTTGACTCTATTCTCTGTCCATTAACGTATGCTACCCATGATGGGTCATATGTTTCGGCGAAGGTGAGGAGGAAAGGGCGAGTTGCATTCACTTCTGCTACATAGCTCGTTGGGTTAATTCTTCTGAAGCTGACAACTTCTGCTTGTGCTTTTTCTGAACTGAAAAGATCCTGCAAAGTCTCATTTTCTTTGTCGACTTCCATGATCGTTAAAGTGTCGAGGGCCGCCGGCTTTTCGCACGTAACTTCTAAAGTGTAGTTGTTAGGATTAAGATGGACTGTTTGAGAATAGGAGAAGTTCAGCGAATTCGACGCTAGAGGTACCTTTATGGTCTGTTCAACGCTGTCGGTGTAAAGCTTCACTTCAACTCCATTTTCTTCCGCTGAATATGCCCTTAAGCCTATTTTATAGCTCGATTCTTTTAAGATGTTTATTTCCGTCTTGGCTGTCCCGTACAGGGGCAAAGCTTCTGCATTGTTAAACAGAGCGTTATGACTGGTCAGAGGAATTATATTAATATCGTCGAACAGTGTTGTGGCGTTTCCCTTAGAGGGATCCTTAACCCAGCCGGCATTAAGCACCACTCTGAGTTTAGTATAGTCTTGTGGAGATGTCCAGTAAAATTCATTGTAAGTCCAGTTGAGCGTGCCATCCATACCGGCTGGTAGTTGGCAAACTTCTTGCCATTTTTCACCCGTATTGTTGAAACCTAGTATCTTTATGTGAGATGCCACAACGTTAGACAACTTCATATTTGTGCTGAACTTATAGGTCGTATCTGGAATTACTGGTATGTCATCGCTTGAAATCCAGCTCCAGGAAAGGGAAGCATTCGAATCTGTCGTTGCTTGAAGGCTATTCTTGCCCTCAACGGAATCTCCACTTAACTTCAGAGAAAACGCGTCGTTTCCCAAATGCCAGTGATCTAACCCTTCTTCGAAAGAATAATTCGGCACCACACTTTTTTCTTCAGGCGGAAATTCTTTTCCTTGCAGGAAATACATTAGACTCGTGTTTCCCTTGATCTGCTCCGCGAGGCCGTTCATTGCGACTGACTGGAAGACCGGTATCGCTACGGTCAGGCTGCTCATATTCGCTATAATGTTAGATAATGAGACTAGGCTGCCAACGTCATGTTGGGAAAGACTCCCAACATCCATAAGCAAGACAAGAGGCAATCTACTTCCGGATAAGCCATTTAAGTCAATAACCGTAGATAAGTTGCCAAAGAGAAGCACGGCGCCTAATGGCGGAGCTGCGATGTAAGGGATTGAATAATTGTTCTCATACACGATCCACTTGCCCGATTCAAAGACCTTTATCAAGTCCCGCTGACGTTCAAAGAACTCCTGCAACTTGTCTGGAGGGTACTGAGCCTCCTCCCACGTTGGGGCTGCATCTAGCCTTGCAACGATGTATTTTATACTCAGAGGGGCCAAGAATTTTCCTAGGCCATCAGTCGAATCTCCGTAAAGCAGCGGCATCAGGAACTGAAGATAAGCATCTAATGCAGGATTGCGCGATTTCAATGAAACTGAATAGACAGGCGAGAGGTACTCATCTACAGGGTCATTACCAGAGGAGTTATACCAGTCGTAGTGCAATGATGGGTATGGTGGGGCCCATAGTACTCGCGAATAATCTACTCTATTAGCAAGAAAGTCTCTAACCTGAAACCAGTATGGCGGTGGAATTGCTGCGTTTAGCAGGCCCATAAAGTCTCCGGATATTATGTTAGGTGCTGAATACACTAGAGTCGAAATGAGAAGCAAGCCTAAGAGAAAATATATGAAAACAAGTTTAATATGCTTTAAACGAGCTCGACCTGCAATGCGTGCACTGACAATTCTCAGTTTTGAGCCGATTGAGATTAACGTTTCTAGTAGTTTTCCCATCAAAACAGAGTACGAAAAACAAACGATAGCGATAAACTTGTAACTGTCTCGGAACAGTGCCAGAGGCTGAAAATAGTTAATGAACTGCAAGTAGACGTTGGGGAAATAGCTAGCAACTATCGTCGGTATAAGGAACGTTATGGCTGCAACGCTGAAAAAGGTTGCTGTCTTGTCTTTCTTTAGGCAGATGGGCACAAAGGAAAAGACTGGGATAGCTAGGGAGAAAATGGGCCAGATTACCGAAAGAAGACCTGACTCGGCAACAGAGTTACGAAAATAGGGCAACCAATAACCAGTAAGACGTAGTGTGTTCAGTATTCTGGCTTGATTGTTAAGCGTTTCAACAATTGAGCCTCCTATCTCTGGAACTATCATTGTGGTACTAACAGTATGGTAATAAACAAGCGTTGGAAGTAGCCAAAAAAAATTCAGTATCAAGGGCAGCACAAATATCAACACTAAATTCCGAATTTGTTTCTTATCATAAGATCTTCTTGCTGAAACTACTTCGAATGCTGCATGCAAAGCGACAAGAAAGAATATCAAGGCAAAAGTGTGTGCGCTGAAGCTCAGTATCAATGCCAATGGCAGTGCAGCAAAAATAACGTCTTTGGAATTCAGGTTTCCCTGACGTTTAAAGACAAAAATCAAAGGAATGGGAGTTAGAGCATACTCCATCAGCAGGTTAAGATGACCAGATATATAGTGGTCAAAGGTCCATGGGTTAAACATATAGAAAAAAGCCGCCAGCAAACTAGCTGGAACTGAAATTATCTTTCTCGAAAACATGTACATGGAGCAACCAGCTATTATCAAAGGCATTATTACAAGGAGTCTATTCAAGGAGTCTGCGCTAAGAATTATGGCAAGCACGTTGTACATCGACCAGAACGGAATGTTAGATGGGAGAGTCGGATCGAAACCACCGCCAATCTTTCCATACCATATAGAGAAACGGTTGATGAGCGCTTCTCTGCCTTCTTCAGCCGCAAAGGGAAAAGCCATATCGTCTCTAAAAACAAAGCCGGATTGAAATACTATTGTTCTGAGGCTTACTATGGCAGCCATAAATATTAACAGGAGGGGAAGAATCTCGGCCTTTCTGTGCGGCATCAAGATTGCCTTCTTCACATTTTTCGACTACTTGGCGTGATTTGTTGCTATAAGCTTTTTTGTATGTGCCCAATAGCGCGCGCTAAGCTTTCTATCATAAGCTTCGTTTTAGACCGTATATGAGTCTTTTAAAAGTCAAGCGACTGATGAAATTCAAGAATCTCTTTGGAGTGAAATAGAATGCTTTGTAGGCTTTAGTTTGCAATTCGATTAGTCTCTTAAGTGGAAGTTGTTGTAACTCTAATGTTCCACCAATTTGTTTTCCGTACATTCTCCAATCGTTTGACAAGATTTTAAGACCACCAATACCTTTCTCCGCCATACTTCTGATTACTGTTCCGGGGAAAGGGACCATTATAGCAAATGTCGCATGATCAGCTTCAAGGTTTTTGGCAAATTCGATGGTCCTAAGAATAGTCTCCTCGGTTTCATAAGGATGGCCTATTATGAAATCAGCCTCAGTCTTAATTCCGATTTTTTTGCATAGCTTAAATGCCTCAACAATTTGAGTTATGTTGGTATTCTTGCCAACTATTTTCAGTAGTTCTGGAACTCCGGATTCTACTCCAAACCCTATATACTCACAACCAGCTTTCCTCATCTTTTCTAGTAATTCCTCGTGAACAACATCTACTCTGCCACCAGTAGACCATTTGATTTTTTCTCCCAAACCTCTACGTATAAGTTCCTCGCACATCTCAATAGCTAGTTTTCTATCTACACCAAAAGTTCCTTCTACAAAATGAATTTTTGTCGCTCCAAATTCGTTAACATTCTTTTCAACTTCATCAACAACTTTCTTTGAGGATTTGAAACGTATTGTTCTACCTGCAATTCTGTAACAAAAAATGCAGTTGAAAGGACATCCCCTTGCGCTTTCAACCGGTAACTCTAGCTCGCTTTCCTTTTTCTCAAAACCAGAAGCTAAGGATTTTCCCCTATATTTTTCAAGATCATAGAGATGCCAGGCGGGAAATGGCAACTTGTTTAGATCTGAAATCATAGGACGTGATTTATTACGCTTTATGTTACCGTTATTTCTATATGCTATTCCATCTATTTCCTCCAGATCCTTCCCTGAAGCAACGTCTAAAAGCGTCAACTCTCCCTCACCAAAAACTGAAATGTCAAAGGAACCGAATTCCTGTAAGGTTTCTATAGGCATCGCTGATGAATGTGGTCCCCCCACCACCGCAACTATCCTAGAATCAGCCTGCTTAACCAAACTTGCAGTATATGCTGCATCATGAACCTCTTCTGTAAACGCTGGAATTCCAACGATGCTTGGCTTTATTTCAAGTATTCTATTCTTTATCTGTTCAGGAGTCAAGTGATTCGCTTCTGGATCTATGATATGAACCTTTATGTTATTTTCCAAAAGATAAGCGGCAAGAGATGCTATACCTATTCTGGGATAGACATTACCAGTCTCTAAGACGTCCCTTCTCTGTCTGATTGAGGGGGAGTTAAATAAGACAACATCATCAGTCATCATAACACATCGTTGACCGGCGAACGCTTCATAACGGACTCCAGTGACGTTCTCTCCCATTCTGCTTTTATGACTTGTGGAACAGATCCTGATTCAATGCCAAATCGCTTGTCAGTGCGCTATCAGGTTCTCAACCTCTAATAATGGGGATTGCGCGCGCCCGTCGCATCCTATAGTGTCGCAGAGTTTAAGAAAATAGCCAAAAGCACATCCGATGTCTAGCACTTTTGAGCCATTGTTCAACTTGGCAATTTCAAGAACCCTTGGGAAATATACTCCTTCATTATATTCATGTCTTTGAATGATCGTGCATTGGGTCGTTCTTTGAAGTAGCTTTCAGCGAACTTCATTCGAGTTCCTGCCTAAAGAGTTGCTATGTTTTGCGCCAGCCCAGTTACATGGGCCCTCCATGAATGTCTCTTAGCCGTTTCCCATGCTCTTTTTCCCAATTCTTTTGCATATTCCGCATCTTCTTTTAGAATTCGTATCGCCTTGCTAAATTCCTCGATTTCTCCTTCTCTACACGTAAGAACTTCCTTTCCTTTCTCTAGGATTTCCAATACACCAGATCCTTCTGCGATTATGGAGGGGCACCCATAAGCTCCAGCCTCCAAAGGGGGCAGACCGAAATTTTCCACCTCTGGAAATATTAATCCCTTGGCATGTTGATACAGCATTGATAATTCCGCTTCTGTTGGCTCAAAAATGAATCTGACTCTGTTACCAAACTTCTGGAAAGAATGGAAGACCCCTCTCCAACCCCATCTTCTGCCGCCTGCAATAATAAGATTGAAATCCTCTTTTTCCAAAAGCCTGGCCAGAAAATCAAAGGACCTTCGTGGAGAAATGAAATGTACAAACAAAAAGTAGTCGCCTCTTCTATCATTGATTTGTTCAGCAGGGAAGCAACCTGGGTGAAGTGGGAAGCCGTCCACCCTGTATTGTTTCCTGAGTTCTTGAAGGGTCTTCAGGGAGTTTGTAAACACAATTGTCGCGTTGCTCAAGGACTCTTTAATCCTGTTGTACCCAAATGAAGGAAAACTGCCTGGAATTCTATTATAGGTGGCGTCATGAACGTAGGCAACGTAGGAGACTCTGTTTTTCCTAAACATTCTGTTCGCTACTATCGTTGCAGGTATGTTGTGGGCCAGCATAAGATCCGACCTCACTTTCATGAACCGAGTAGAGATGTGATAGAAACTTCTTGAGAGAACTGCAATAGGCAAGGCATACGTGATTCTTACGTTATCAAGAAGCTCTTCAAACTTTTGTCCCTCTTTTATTAAGCTTATGACCTCTACGTCGTGATTATAATAGGCCTTAAGCAGGTTAGCCTGTAGCAAGCCTACCTTTGCTACTCCGGCATAGGAGACTTCTGGCAATATGAACGTGATTTTCTTTTTTGGTGTGTGGGCCAGTTCCGAAAGTTTATGGTCACCTTTTTTCATTCGGCTGGGCGAATCCCAATATTTGAAGACTCTTAACCTTTTGCCTTCAAGAAATCCTTCAACATCGACATTAGCTTCTGCAACTCTAGTTTCCAGCTCCCTTGCACCTACCCGTATTCCCTCACCAAATTTCGATGGCAAATCCATGGACTTGTCCCCGCCTCATTCTGCTGGGACCTTTGGAGCTCCCAGAGCTCTTGAGGTGATTCCTATAGCCGTCGCTGCATATCTTACAACCTGATAAATGACAAAGCCTACTGCCAGAGTAGGCTCGTTGAGAGAACTTGAAAAACCTTTGAAGTAGCTTTCTCTCAACGGGCCTAGTTGCTTAAGAGCCCTTTCTGGGTTCTTTTTGATGAACCTTACTATATTCTTACCATAATAATAGTGCTTTTGAACAACCTCCGACAAGGTTCTCGGTTCGCCAATATGTGTTTCCTCCGCTTGGATTCGCCCAATTCTAAAACCAGCTCCCACAAGTCTATTGTGAAAGTCATAATCCTCTCCCACCACAAGACTTTCGTCAAATCCTCCCAAGATCTCAAACACGTCTATTTTCCAAAAGCGAGCTGCAACATTAACTTCGTCATTCTTGACAAAGTCTCTCTCCACTTTCCTAACCCTTGCCCAAAAGCTGACAGTGGAATCAGACGTGTTGTGAATGGCAACCGCGTCACACTTGTGCTTCTCGCACATCTCAACGGCTTCTCGGACAACGTCGGGTTGAAGAACAAAGTCTGAATCAATCCTGTAGATGTACTCTCCCATCGCTTTTTTTACACCGAAATTGATCTGTGCGCTCCTCTCTAGGCCTTTTGAAAAGACCTTGGCGCCATATTTCTTGGCAATCCGTATCGTTCCATCGCTTGAATGATTGTCCACAATAATGATTTCTATACTCCCGTAGGTCTGCCCAACTACTGACTGCAAGCATTTTTCGATAGTGGCCTCTGAATTTCTGGCAGGGATTATGACTGAGACCAAAGGCTGCCGTCTACAGAACTTCTTCACTCACCATTAGATGCCTTTGTCTGCTTTCATTAATTTATAGGTTTTTCATACGCACGCTAGGGTTTTGCATTGACAGTCCCCTTGTGTTCATTGTTCGTTTCATTGATTTGCTGGTCCTCACGGCATGATAGACTCGATGAAATCAACAAGCTCTCCAGCTGTCCTGTTCCAATCAAAATTCATTGACCATTCGAGTGCATTTTGCGAGAACTCCTTCTTCAAGCGTTCGTCACGTATCACGCGGACCAGCTTTTCAGCCATTTCCTCGACATTTCCGTAAGGAACCAGAAAGCCAGTCTTGCCGCTGATGATTGAGTCACTAACCCCTGGTACATCGTAGCCTACGACTGGAGTTCCAGAGGCCATCGCTTCTACCGTCGTCAGTCCCCATCCTTCTCGCATAGAAGCTGTCACAAAAACCCAAGCAGCCTGAAGAAGTCTTACTTTCTCTGCGTCATCTATTTCTCCTAAGAAGTCTACAAAGCTTGCTATGTCAAGTTTCTCGGCCAATTCTCTTAGGTCTTCATGATTGCCTCTGCCAGCTATGGTTAGCTTGAAGCCCTCTATTCCCTCTCTTCTGAGGGTATCTGCAACAATACTAAAGGCCCTAAGCAATTGGTCAAGATTCTTGTACCGCTTAATCCTACCGACATAGACTACGTGAGGATGAGAGCTCTTAGGGTCCTGATTGAGTTTGAAAAGTTCGTGATCAATACCATTATGAATGACTTTTATGCCCCTCTCGCGTATTCCCAGCCGCATAAGATCTTCTTTTGTGCTCTCTGAAACTGCTACAAACGGCGTGCCATAATAAACGAGTGGAATCATTCTTTCGGCAGAATAACCCAAGACAGCCTTGTCCCAAGGTAACTCTCTGAAGAATATGTCCTTGACTAGGTGGTGCACTATAGCAACCTTAGGCTTCTTTATGTAGAGAGGTGTAAAGAAAGGGACTCCGTTGATATCATCTATCACTATGTCGTAGCCTCTTTTCCTCAAGACACGTAGATATTCCTCCGCCGCACAAGGGTAAACAGTATACCGATAACCCCTCCTGATGATTTCCACGCCATCTAATTCCTCATGTTCTTTGCATCCCTCATACTTCCCACAAAGTAACGTGACTTCATGGCCCCACTCAACCCATCTCTTGGCAACTTCCTTAACGTGGACCTCGGCACCTCCTGCCTGTGGATTGACCCAGCAACGCCAATTAAACCATAAAATACGCAATAGGCCTCTCCTCAGAAAAGGTTCGTTTCAAGCAGCCATTTTCGATATGCCTCAAGGCTCATCGCAACTTCCTCCTGCCACATATTTAGAGCCATCGCATAATTCCTTGACCACCTATTCTTTGAGCTATAGTAGCTTATGTGGCGTGGTGGTCTGCCAGCATGAAGCAAATCAGACACTTCTTTTGTCTCTAAACTTGATTCTCAGTTTAAACAGCTCAAGTCCCATAATCACTCCGTCGGTGAGCAACTTGAATCTGGAAGCCCTCTCTTTCGGCTCGAGCCAGCATACAGGGATCTCGATAATCTTCAGCTTCCTACGTTTCATTCTTAGCATCAACTCGGTGTCGAACAGAAAACCGTTTTCCACGGTTTCGTCTAAAACATCTTTTAGCGCCTGCTGTTTGAAACCCTTGAAGCCGCATTGGTGATCTGAGATACTATCACGAAAGAGTAATCTTACCAGAAGATTATAGGCCTTGCTTGCTATGTCTCTCAGCACAGGCCGCCTTGCATGGGATCCTCGAATGTACCTTGAAGCTATTACAGCGTCGTAACCGTTCTCTACCATTCCTACGACCTCCTTCAGGTGGTCCAATCTAGTTGATAGATCCGCATCCATAAAGACAACTACTTGTCCTTCAGATCTTTTTAGCGCCCTTTTCAAAGCCAAACCCTTTCCAAGCCTGTGATCAGAGTGAAGGTGCAACACACTTGAACGATTTTCAGATATTGCAGATGCAATTTTCGCAGTCTCGTCAGAACACCCATCTTCGGCAATTATTATTTCATATGAATCTGCTATTTGAGAAGCAACTTTTTCTATAGAGTCTACATTCTGCCTGAGCGTGGAAGCTTCGTTGTATGCAGGAATCACGATGGATAGCCTTGGCTGATCAGTCGGCAGGAGAACGGAAAATTCTAAGCTGTCGAGTTTCAGCCGAGATCACCTTCGCCTTCACGTCTCAAAAAGGAAATCGCTTTCAGAACGACTCCCACAACCAGCAAACAGAATGCATACATCGCCACGTTGTCGGCCTCCGCGAAATTCCCCTCAATCAGTAAGCATGCGCATGCCAAGAGAAACGACTGAAACCCCACTATGAAAACTGCTCCAGGATTCATAGATAGGTATCGCTTGACCTTCGAAAAAAAGATCCTGAACACTACAAGCCGGGCACCTTCCATTGAACCTATTTTACTCATCTGCTCCATCCTCGTCTGCCTAATACTACGCACTCGAAGGTCTCTACCATCAATATTGGCTAAAGATTGAAACGCTCAACATATAAAACTTGCCTAAATACTACCGCTTATGGCAAACAAAAACTGTCGAAATCAAGCAGGAATCGGCCATTTTTAGTAGTCGATCGAATAGAAAGCTGGCAAAGATCGACAGGACTAGCGATACCTTCATCTTAGAACGCGCAAAATCTATCAAGATGATGCTGCTGACCATACTTTATAGGTCTTTCTCTCTTTTTGCTCTTAGAATGGAAAACCTTTTAAATCTAGGCATTAACAGTATAAAAAGACAAATTTAAATGAGGAATGAAAATGAAAAAATCTATAACAGCAATATTGATGACTACAGTGATTCTGCTATCTTTTCTAGGAACCGCGTTATTAATTCAAAACGTTAAAGCAACAGACCCAACATCATGGTACACGATAAAGAATGGTGTTCTTTCCAGTGACTACTACTCTCTATATCCATACGTGAACGACAGTCTTGACATGGGCTTGTCAAAATATGGTGAAATGATAAGTGACAACGGCGCCGTCAGCGTTGGACTACAGTACCCAGGCTACGAGGTAGTCGGGACATACGATCAAACTTTGGGCACTTCTCGCGACCCGTTTGCGAACGAGGGGGTTGAGAAGAAGCTGTGGCTCAACGGCTGGCTCATGGAAATTCGTTACACCCACAGGACCCTCAGAGACAGGGAGATACTTGCGATGGCAATGTTCGCTGACATGGCTGCTTTTGGAGGAGACTGGCTGAACGGCTTCAACGCCAGCAAAATAAATGGCCTCGCAGCAGCCCCGCACGGTGGAAGAAAATGCACAGGCTATGCTACGACAGACCCCTTGACAATACTCTACGACGGACCCAGAAGCTACATAGCCTTATCAGTCACACACATTTTCGACTGGACCGACGACAACGGCAACGGCGTGGTTGATCATCCAAGCGAAACTTGGCCCGTTCTTGACTTGAGAATAACTTTCATATTCGAAAAGGACAAGAAAGAGGTCATAATACTCAAAGACATCAAACTCTTGATGAGCGGAAAAGAACTAGGTTCTCCAGTTGATGTGCAGTTCAGCGACAGGGAAGAATGGGACCTTGGGCCAACACCAGAATGGCCAAGCTACGCGCACTTCTACCACCAACAACTGACAACATGCTACGGCCCAGATTGGCACCTGGCACCTGGCATAATGAGAGAATACCAGTATAAGGGACCAGGTGACATCGCAGGAGTAGCAGTGAAGGACTCTCGAGACCCATACGGTCCACCAATAGCTGCTGGTTCAGTCAGAGTCTACGTCAAAGGAGTATTCATGGAAGAGGGTTTGGACTACGACATTAACTACAACACAGGGGTGATCACATGGCACATAGCCGCGCCCACTCACACGGATGAACTTAAGGTAATATACAAACTCTACAAGTACACAGACATGACGCTAAAACAAATCATGACCGGAGTTCCACACCTCTACGACGTAGCTCAAATAATAAGCGCTGACCAAGACGCAAACGGCAACCTTGCACCCCAATATGTAGGCTGGAAAGCCTTCTGGCCGGTTCTGTCAGACTACACAGTGGACGGGTGGACGAACTCGCTGGAACCCTTGCTCAACGTAAGTCAACCTGATATGATAAAGGAGCCTGAAATCCCATTCACAATTGGAGAATGGGACTTCTTGCTTGGCAAGAACTATCCAGTGCAGTTCAGAGGAGTTGAAGTGGTTGGATTGACAGACTTTCACGATGCTGGTGATACCAAAATGTGGCAAGGCGCAAACAATGTTATTGACAGAGAAGCCAAGTACCAGCTCGACGAGGTTTTCAACCCGTGGGACTTGGTAGACGCAGTGCACAAGCAATCTGCAAGATGGGTTGAATTCGTAAACATAACGAGCGTAGGCCAAGTATTCACTACAAACTTAGAGAACGTGCCTGTAATCGTTAGGCCTAGCCCAACGAGCAATTACGTCCAGATAGGACCCCACGAGTACATTCCTGACCCGACGGAATGGGATCAGTACAGCGTCGACAGCGAGCGAATAATAGACTTGAACACAAGCACACTGTTGATGAGAGGAGTAGACTATACCATCACGCAGAATAGCGATGGCACGGCAAGTGTTACGTTCGCTATCAAAGGAAACATGAAGATACTGTACTCCTCGATGGGCATGTACGTGACAACACAAGACAACGCCAACAATGCCGGCACATACGGTGTTTCTGATGGCGACATGGGCGTCTATCTTGGTGGCACGGACCCATTGGCACCAATAGAATTCTACATTGTCACTCCAGACCCGACAAGTTCATGGAAGGTAGCCACACTGAAGATTCATGACTATGACGTGGATCTTGGATACGGCGAAACCGACGCTGTCTACTTGAACGGCTACTTGCTGGGCATGCTTCAAGGCGATAGCATGACATGGGTAACCACAGAACTTCCGTTTCCTGGATGGATGCTCAACAAAAACGGCATGCAGTACGTTCAAATCTTCATAAGCTGCGATAACAGTCAACCATTACCAGTCACCATCACACCTACAAACAAAGCCACATGGCCCAAAATGACCGGCGTTTGGGACGTGACGGTTGACTCTGGAAGCATAGTTTTCGCCTACGACGAACACACGCCAATGCCGAGATACGAATGGGGAGTGGTTGGAAGAGACGCTGTATCAGTTGACTCTGCGGGCCTATCGATGGTCTCAGCAGCCTTCAAGGACAAGCAAATTGAGTATGGTCTGGCAGGCGAAGACATGCAGGACGCAGCGGTCGCTAACCAGTTTCCGAGCGTGATGAGCAAGTTCGGCTCGGGTACAACCACAAACGACTACAACGACGCAAAGGGAAGATCTGCCCTCAAAGACGACTGGTGTCACACTTGGCCAGTTGCGAGCTCAAACCTTATCGCAGTCGGTGGCCCCTTGATAAACAAGCTAACATACTACCTCAACGATTATGTGCAGGCAATCTATGGAATTCCATCGTACACGCCTTACGGCCCGTGGAACGGAGCCGTCGTAGCAACGACATGCTGGGCCAAGAACCGTTACTTCTCAAACAGCACCACGGGTTACGCCACAATCAGCACATACTTGGACATCAACGGAACAGTCATCTTCAGCATATGGGGCGTATGGGGAAGAGACACTTACTATGCCACGAAGATCTTCCAAAGCGAAATCATATACGAGCTGCAAAAGTTCCCGCCATGTGCAACATCAATAGTAATCAAGATCGACTACAAGGACCCGATGCACCCAACATTCACTATTCCTGAAGTGCTAGGGACAATAAGCGAACACGCAAAAATAATAGGAACACCCTTAGGCGATAAGGGCGGAATACACGACCCATAAAATTTCCCAATCTTTTTTCTCTTTTTTCTCGAAGGTACAATTCGCAGGATTGACTAGGAAGGGTATGCGGCTTGCGAATGTCCGTTGCAATAGCGACCTTCAACCGTTCATTCACCATAACGAAGACCCTAGACTCCCTGCTGAAACAGACTTGCAAAGAATTCGAGATCATTATTATAGATGACGGATCAACAGATGCAACCGAAAATGTCGTTCAACCATACTTACAAAGAAACATCCAATACATAAAGACAGTCCACTGTGGAACGCCTCACGCTTGGAACCTAGGCGTTGACCAATCAGAACAAGACTTCGTGTTCTTAGTTGGAGACGATGTGACGCTGGAACCAGACTGCTTAACAATCCTGAATAGAACGATAGAAACTGTAGACAAACACAAGTTCGGCGCTGTTGCTCCCAGACTCATTTATGCTCCAGACATCACTAACCCAACGCAGGGAAGGCCCCACAAAAAATACGCTTACCTACAAACATACACAGGAGACGTAGCAGGCTCCTTCAACGTGGAAGCCCAAAAAACCGTTGAAGTTCCAATCCTCCATGGATACTCTATAGTGCAAAAAGAAGCCTTCTTCAACGTAGGTGGATTCGACGAGAAAACGTATAAGGGCAACTACTATCGAGAAGAAACCGACCTTTGGCTGCGGTTCAGCTTCAAAGGCTATAAACTATACTACGAGCCTAGAGCGAGGATCTATTGCCAAAAAAGCCTAACGAGGGGAGGACAATGGTCAAACGTGAACGGAAAACTACTAGCCTACGAATACTACGTAATACGCAACCACCGCAAGTTCCTTAACAAGTTCTATGGAAGGCAGAGACTTCTTATGCTTCCTACATTCATCATTCGAAGGCTATACACAAGGTTGATCGAATTGCATGATGGCAAACAATAGTGCCAGAAGAGCTTCAGCAGGAATATCAGGAATCATCAAGGAATGGACTCATAGGCTTGTACAAGTAGGCAGGAATTTATCCACTCGAAAAATCCTTTTTCCCCTTATTCTGGGAGCCATCATCCGCTTTTCCCTCGCTCCCTTCATGGAGCAACGATGGGACATGTACACTTGGAGGCTGGAACAAGCATTGGTTTACAATTATCATATCAACCCCTTCTGGCCTCAATCTGGAGTTCCTCTTGAACTTGTTTGGTCATATCCTCCACTTTGGCTTCTTATACTCCTGGCAATCTATCCTGTCTACTCAATATTCTATCGTCCTCAACTACCAGCCAACATTGCTTTGTTATGGAAAAAATGGGCGGAGACAGGCAACCTCTTTGAAATCTACCGCTCGTTTGTCCCAGTCGGACTTCCTGTGTTGGATATGATTGACAAGACGCCTATAATAGTGACTGACCTACTAATTGGCTTGGTCCTGTATGAGCTCATAAAGCGAGACTCGCCAAAGCATGCTTACTACGCTTTCATTGCTTGGCTCTTCAATCCTTACGTTATCTGGATCTCATCCGTTTGGGGCATGTTTGACGCAATCCCGGCACTTCTAGTACTGCTGTCCGTTTATCTCTTGATAGCGAAAAGATACGCATCCTCCGCTCTGTTCTTGGCTGCATCTACGTTGTTCAAGCTATACTCAATCATACTCATCCCCCTAATGTGCCTCATGATCTACAAGAGAGGCGAAAAGAAAGAGACGCTGAAATATCTCCTGCTTTCAACATGCACAGTTCTAGTAGTGACGTTCGGAACCTACGCAATAGCTGCCTCTGCCTCTGGTCAAAACCCACTCTCTCTATCGACTCAACTAACGATGAACCTATTCTACAAACGAGCCTCCCCAGATTGGGGAGGCGAGAACCTCTTTCAGAACCTCTCCCCGCTCACGTTCTTGAACGTGACATTTAAGGAACTAAAGGTAAGCTCGAACATTCCAGTCTCGCCTGTCCTGATGGGCATCGCTCTGTTCATTCTTGCTTTTCGGATTCTCCGAAGCAGATCGATGTCGGAACAAGATGTCATAGTATATGCGGTTGTGGCACACTTTGTGGTCTACCTTACTTACAGCGTCGTAAACGAACAATACTTAATATGGGTACTGCCGCTAATTCTGGTTCTAGCTGCAAAGAAGAATAGCATGCCACTGAGATATTTCTATTGGGGAATAAGCGCCTTCTTCTTTTTGGACATTATATACCATTATGACCTTTCCTATTTCTTATCTCCATATTATTTTCCAATGCCGACTGAAGTCAGGCTCCCAATAAGTCTTCTGATCGGACCTTCGATAATTATTATTATCTATGCGCTTGGAATAAAACTTGCCACATCGGGATCAAACAAAAAGCAAGAATAATCGACTGAGGAAGCTTGCCAAACGCGCATTTCGGTCACAATCTCTTTCAACCCAACTACTCGGGCTCGCGCGCAGACTGAAGTCCCTCAACACCAGATGTAAGAGCTGAAAAAGCAAGTTGAAAGGCAGCAACAAGAAAACGAGCGTTACACAGTGAGATTGGAAGAATCGTTTGAGACTCTACGAAAAGGCGATGCCTTCTCTTAATGCCAGCCACAGTGAAACTACCCTGGAAGGGTTGAAGATCATCGAGATGCACGGATTCCTCTAAAACTTCTTAGTTCCTCGTATTTGTTTCCATTTCAGATATGTGCTTTTCTTCTTGGAATTCATCGTTGCAGAGGTCTGAGCCAACAGTTCCAGAAAAAGACCTGCAAAGACCTTCGGATAATCTCGAATTCTTCGTGTTCCCATTTCTTCCGCGAGCAGTCCTATTGAGAAAAAAGGTCTCCTCAGCGCTACAGCTCCTATAGTAGTAGGTTCAACATCCGTTATTTCTTTGACCTGTTTGTGACCTATTACGATCCGTTCTCTTTGCTGGATATACTCAATTGGGTTGGCTGGGCCTCTAATCAACACGACCGCTTCTGGAACGAAGGCTATTTGCCAACCTTTTTTCTTCAGAAGTATCCCTAGATAAGCATCGTCGTTTATTACATCTTCTGGTATACGCGGTACGATTCCTTTCCTGAGTGCCCACAAGTCTCCACCCAAATGGTTTAAGGTTTTTTTCTGAGATTCTCTTTGCAGGACCTTGTTGTGCATATTCCATAGGAACCAATAACAAAACTCCATAACGGTTCCATTTTCGTTCACTGGAAGAGTCTTAGCACATGCTCCTCCTACCTGTGACTTAATTGATTGCACCAGTTTCATTATTGATCCTTCCGCAGGTTTAGTATCGGCTGAAATGACAACGAGAATATCGCCTACGGCATTGTCAAAAAAAAGGTTCAACGCTGGGGCTTTCCCTCTCCTTTCTGTTTCCAGAATCAACTTCACTCTATTCTCTTTTCTAGCGAACTCTCCTACAATCTCAGGAGTCCTGTCTGTGCATCCTGAACAGACTACAATAATTTCTGATTTCTGCGGCAGATACTGTTCGGCTAAGAGGTTGTTGAGCAAAGATTCAATATTTTTCTCTTCATTATACGCGCAGATCCCAATACTGAGGCTTGACGGCGCTGGTTGAATGTATCCTTCAGTCATCTCCAATCCAACTACTGTTCCTTGCGCGAACATATTTCAAGCCCTTCACACACAATTGCCAGGCACTCACAGTTGCCCAAGCAGACCCACTGGATCATTGTGTCATGAATTAAAGTGGAACCCACACTTACGACCTCTTAAGACCGATACAAACTATGATTACTCGTTTTTTATAACATTTTCGACAGATTAAGGATTAATCTGAGTGAGGAGGTTAACTATTCCAGCAGTCTGGGCTTCAGGTGAACCTGCGCAACTCGTTGTTCGCAAGCTTAAGCTACGGAAGTCTACGAAAGTTTCTTATATTGAACATATAGAACACTTAGCAACACGACCTTGCATGAGGACTGATTCGGACAGTGGAAATTGATAAAGGCTGTTGCAAAGTCAATTCTCGGGTGGCAATAATTCTACCAACATACTGTGAAGCAGGCAATATTGAAGCTCTGATTCATATGATTGAGAACTTGGAGATCAACTCTTCAGTAGTTGTTATGGACGATTCGAGCCCTGACGGCACTGCAGATTTAGTAAAGAGGCTGCAGAGAGTTTATTCGAACATACTTCTGGTGACTAGGCCGTCTAAGGCTGGGTTAGGAACAGCGATCACTGACAGTTTCCGTTTTATACTAAGTCAGCCAGACCCGCCAGATTTCATCATGGCTATGGATGCTGATTACTCGCATAACCCACAGGACATTCCGCAACTGCTGCGAAAGGCTGAAGAAGGCTACGACGTCGTAATCGGAAGCCGATACTGCCATGGAGGAAAAGTGAAAGGCTGGAACCTGAGACGACTAGTAATAAGTAGAGTAGCTAACGGAGCAACGGCGAAACTTGTGGCACTTCCAGTGAACGACTTCACCAGCGGGTTCCGATGTTATTCCAGAGAGTATGTCGAAGAGATCCTGCCGAAACTGCACAGTGAAACATACGAGATTCAAATAGAAACTCTTAGACAGGCACGAATCCACAATGCAAAGGTAACAGAAATTCCAATAACATTCACAAACAGAAAAAAAGGAAAATCAAAACTCACAAATAGCGAAATATTGAGTTTCCTGATGTACGTGTTAAGAACAGTGCTCAAAATATCAAGGTAGGCTTAACATCTTAACAAAAACGTGATATGCTCTAATCTTCCAGATGAAGAACTTGCTGTTGCAGTTCGACCAATAACGATCTTAACAGCGTACCCACAAAAAACTTGCTACCACCATTTGGTCAATAGCAAATTCAACACCGTCCGCACAGTGTCAGTTCCAGATATTAATTTTCGCATGATAATCTTCGTCAGTCTAGCACAAAGCGGGCTTGCAAGACGATTAAGCATATATGCCTTCAAACGTTCAGCGACCATAGTTCTGCGATTGACGTGAATAATGAAATGATTCCAATAGACTTTTCTACTCCCGAGTACAGAGTAACGACAAAAAGCAAGGCAAGAGTGGCATGACCGAAGTACCCGGCGAAGCGGCTGAAGAGCCTTTCATTCAGCAAGGCGATTTTGAAAAGATAACTCAGATGGTTTCTGCGGAATTTCAGGTAGAAGAAGCTGTGTTGTCTTATAATGTTCCTACATACTATCTCAAGCAGCCGCAAGAAACAAAACAGCCTTTTCTCAGACTGCTGAAGAACCTCGGAACGATGAACATGATTGCCGTCCTGCAAAGAATGGATGGAAGAATCGTTCTAAGAGTTGTTCCGAAGCCCATAGTGAAACCAAGCAACATCTACATAAACTGGATATTGTTGTTCGCGACGATTGCAACCACCTTCGTCACGGGGTACCTGCTTTCGCCTGAAGCGATAAACCCTCTCATCGGCGGGGCAACCTTCACAATAGCCATGATGGCTGTGCTGGGCACGCAT
Organism: Candidatus Bathyarchaeota archaeon; assembly: GCA_963705345.1. Taxonomy (GTDB): domain Archaea; phylum Thermoproteota; class Bathyarchaeia; order Bathyarchaeales; family Bathycorpusculaceae; genus DASPTR01. The sequence goes on along the minus strand of OY970072.1, from coordinate 1,545,392 downwards.
GAGATGGGTCACAAGATAACCGCGAACAGAAGAGGAATGGAGGCCACACTGCCATATTTTATTCCAGGGCCTCCGCCGTTTGGAACCTTCGGCGCAGTAATCATGCAGAAGTCTCTACCTGCGAACAAGGATGCCTTATTCGACATCGGGGCTGACGGTCCAATCGCAGGTTTTGTAATCGCAACCATCGTCAGCATCATAGGTTTAACATTGGTCATTCCCACACCTCACCTTGAGGGAGCTACTCCACTTCAAATACCATTGTTGTGGGGGTTTCTTGCCCGGCTTCTGCAAGGCCTGAAACTGATGCCCATCGCATCCGCGGGCCAGGATCTTCTGTTGCATCCAGTAACCTTTGCTGCTTGGGCCGGAATAATCGTTACAATGCTCAACTTGTTACCCGCAGCCATGCTTGACGGAGGTCACGTCGCGCGATCCGTAGCAGGCGAAAAAGTGAGACTTGGGCTGACTGGCCTTTCAATTGCTTACTTGCTATTTGAGGGATTCTACCCGATGGGTATTCTTGTGCTTTTCATGGCCATGTACAAGCATCCAGGTCCGTTGGATGACGTTTCTAGTCTATCTACAAAAAGGAAGCTTCTGTCGATTGCTCTCGTAGCCATCTTTATCCTATGCATTTTTCCCCCTACTTTCTAGAATAGAGATTCCACTTTTTGCAGGGCTAGAACTCTGAAACAAGAAGCCCCGTTCAGCGGGCGTTCCCAGCATGGATTATTAAAAATTAGGTCAAAAATTGAGGATAACCCTTTTTGGCCTCGTGTCGTGGCTTACTTTCGCCTATGCAGACGGAAGATTGAAGGAGAGGCAGCCTAAAAGACGGTCTTTCGGCCTAGGCCTCGGGACTTGACATGAAGCCCGTGAGTTTAATAGCGGTTCCGCACTTCTTGCAGGTCAATATTAATTCTGCGAGCTCGTCTTTCTTGACTTTTGTTTCCACGATCTGATAGGTATCATCTGTCTCGTCGTCAGGAGAGATAACAGTTCCGCATTTTGGGCACGGAAAAGCTCCGTCTCCATCTATCTTCGTCAGATCAACCGTGTAGGCGATCTCTTTCTTCATTGAGGTTTTCTTCATCATTTCTATACACCATATTTGTTTTTCAGCGTTGTTCCATGGTTTGGCCCATAATATATTAAATAGTTATGACTTTCTAATATGAATTCTGAATCCACATGAAATGATGGCATCTTTTCCGCTGGTGCTACCTTCAAGATTAAGTTGAAAGTGAGGACATGCTGCTTGAATAGTACAGCAAAGGCAGCGCCAACAGGACAACGTTTTTTCCTTTTGCCGTTAGCATGTATTCCACCCTCAAGGGCGGTTCTATCTTAACCCTTCTTTCAACGTATCCACATCTTGCCAGGCTTTTCAGCTTGTCAGACAATGTTCGAGAGTTCACGCTGAGGATCTTTTTCAACTGGCTGAAGTTGATCGTGTTCTTGAGGAACAAAGTGTAGAGTATTTCGAGATTCCATTTCTGGGAAAGTAGAGCAAAGCTTTCTTCAAGGCTTTGAATGTCCCTTTTCAGGTCTTCTAGACCTATTTCTTGCCTTTGCATTATATGCTGCAGCGTTTCCTCTATTCCTTTCAACGTGCGGTCTACGCGTGTCTCAACGAGTCTGCGCAGTTCGTCAGCTAGCGTAAATTTCGCTTTCGTTGGCCCACACCAAGTGTGGAGCAACCTACTTCACAATTTATAAAGGTTTACTAATACAACAAGGTATAGCGGATAAATCACTCTGATGGTGCGAACTAGTTGAAGTTTGACGTCATCGTGGTCGGTGCAGGCACAGCAGGTTGTCTGGCCGCAAAAACTACCGCGGAAGCAGGTCTAACGGTCTGCCTACTTGAGAACAAGAGGAGAGAGGAGATCGGGGAGAAAGTCTGCGGTGACGCCTTGGGAGAGCATCATCTTAGCAATCTGGGTTTGGAGAAGCCACAGAGTGGAGAATTGGAAAAGAGAATTGAGGGCATCAAGATATACTCGCCCGACTTGGAGACCATATTTACTATTCGACATGAGGACTTTACAGGTTACATGTTAAACAGACGCGCTTTTGGACAGTGGTTGTTGAACATGGCAATCGATGAAGGCGCAACGCTTCTTGATCTAACACAATGCTCTGAGCCGATAATAGAGAAAGGATTTGTGACGGGCGTTTCCGTCAGGGACATGAGAACAGGCAAGAGCGATCGGTTAGAAGGCAAAGTGATCGTTGACGCGAGCGGTTACGTGGCTGTCATCAGGCGAAAACTTCCTGAAAACTTGCGAATTGAAACTGAAGTTGCAAATGAAGATGTTGAAGCTTGCTATCGTGAGATTAGGCAACTCAGCCACGAGAATGAAGAATCAAAGTATTGCGAAATCTACCTCAACCAGAAAGTAACTCCAGCCGGCTACACTTGGATTTTCCCCAAAACAGGCGCAAGAGTTAACGTTGGCTTGGGAATCTGCATGCGCGGCAAATTTCCGAACCCGAAAACCCAATTCTACAAGCACGTATTGACTAAGCCTCTGTTTGAGGGCTCTCTCCTTCTGAATGCTGGTGCTTGGTACGATCCTACACGAAGACCATTAGACAACATGGTTGGAAATGGCATTGCAGTCCTAGGCGATGCAGCATGCCTAGTAAATCCCATTCACGGCGGTGGAATTGGACCATCGATGCTCAGCGGTTTTCTAGCTGGAAAAACGATAATTGAAGCCCTAGAGAAGGGAGGTGCTAGCCGAAGAGCTCTATGGCCATACAATCGCAGGTACATGGAATTGTATGGGGGAAAACAGGCTGGACTGGATATCTTCCGCCGACTCCTCATCTCGTCTCGGAATGAGGATTTGAACTATGGCATGAACTACAGGCTCTTAACCGAAGAGGATGTTCTGAAAGCAGGAATGGGGGATGACTTTCACCTGAACATTAGCGAGACTGTCAAGCGCACGTTCAGGGGGTTGAAGAATCTGCGTTTCTTGAACAAGCTTCGTGTTACAGTAAGCCTGATGAGACAGGTTGGGGCTCACTATAGGAGTTATCCTGAAAATCCCCAAGGCTTCGAAGAATGGGAAGCACAGACAACGCATCTGTTCAAGGAAGCCGAGTCAAAGATTCTGAAATAAGCATACCCGATCAAACCAGCGATCAATCAAGTCAACGAATCTTCATAATGCAGTAAACTGAAGCGGGCGGTTCTCGCTGGACGGCCGCTTTTTCTTCTGGAAAAGTTTATCTTGCGGCTCAATGCTATGAATCAAGCCACTGGCGGATTAAGCGTCCGCTGGGATGTAGCCGTAAAGGCTGAACCATAATCAAAGAAGGTAAGTGAACAAATAATGGCATACAAGTACATTGCAGAGGCCTGGGCTAAACCTGAGAAATCGTTCGTTGACGCCTTGATGCGCAAGAGACTCGTGGAGTGGCGCAGACAGTCAACGATTACACGGGTAGACAAGCCGACGCGTTTGGACAGGGCCAGAAAGCTGGGCTACAAGGCAAAGCAAGGCTTTGTTATCGCTCGCGTCCGCGTCAGAAGAGGAGGATCAAGAAAGCCGCGGCCGAGGTCCGGAAGAAGACCAAAAAGAATGGGTGTCAACAAGTTCAAGCCCGGCAAAAGCATAAGACTAATAGCTGAGGAGAGGACCGCGAGAAAGTTTCCAAATCTTGAAGTGTTAAACTCCTACTGGGTAGGCGAGGATGGCCGTTCAAAATGGTTTGAAGTGATAATGGTGGATACTAGCCACCCGGTTATCAAGACAGACGCCAACATCAACTGGATGTGTCAGAAACAACATCGTAGGAGAGTCTTCAGAAGCTTAACAAGCGCCGGCAAAAAAGTAAGAAGTCTGCGAAGAAGAGGGCGCGGCGCAGAAAAGTTCAGGCCAAGCAGAAAAGCCTGAGGAGAGGAAGAACAGGTTTATGGTTGCAATCGAACCAAGAGTGTTCAAGAAAAGCGGGAAGCAACGGCGAGGAAGAGGCTTCAGCAGAGGAGAGATAACGAAAGCAGGATCAAACCCGAAGCAAATTCTGAAACTCGGCGTTCGCTTGGACTTGAAACGGAGGACGGCCCACGAAGAAAACGTCGAAGCTCTGAAGACCTTCTTGATGGGCAGAAAACCCGCTGCGAAGACTAAGCGAAAAACTAAAAGTGAGCTCGACTAATATTTCACCTTGTGGTACGGCTTGTCTTCTAAGGTTCCCGTAGCCTACATCGACATAAGAACGTTTGCACACGCGACTGAAGACACAGAAAAGGTTGAGAAAGCCGTAAGAAACACTCTTCCAACTGAACTTGTCAATGCAATATTGCTTGAAAGAAGCAACTTGACCGGGCACCATGGAAACCCAATAGTGCTTTTCGAAACACGAATCAAAGAGAAAAACGCTGCACAAAAAGCCTTCCAAAAACTATCCTCTGAACTGAGCATTATGGACAAAGAACTCTTGAGCAGCGAAATCAAGCGGCACTTAGAAAAGGGAAACTTGTACATTAGGCTTGACAAACAATCTGCGTACATGAACGAGCTTAGGATTTGCCAAATCGACCCTATACACTTTAAAGTGCACTTCAAGAGACACGAGACGGAAGAAATGATTGAAACCTGCAGGAAATACGGGTTAATCCCATGAAAAGACTCTACTCAGACCTGCATTTGCGCCCAAACATGAAAGACCCTAAACAGACCGTGAACATGGTAAACAAGGCCGCGAAGCTTGGATACCGTCTGTTAGGTTTGACGTTCCCGTCAAACTGTGGCGAACAAGAACATCAACAGATGAAGGAAACGTGCATAGAAGCTGGAGTAGATTTTGCTTCACGTCTTGATTTGCGGCCAAACACGCCGAATGAACTGATACGTGATCTTAGAAGGCTTAGAAGAAAGTTCGAAATAATCTGCGTAGCATGCCAATCTAAGAACGTTTCCAGACAGGCTGCTAGAGACCGCCGAGTTGATCTTCTAAGCTTTCCTTCCTTTGATTTTCGCAGAAGGTTCTTCGACAGGGCGGAAGCAGAGCTGGCCTCAAATTCTCTGGCCTCGCTTGAAGTAGACATGGAACCATTGCTTACCTTAGAAGGAAAAGCAAGGGTCAAGCTTCTGTCAAACCTGAGAAGGGAAGCCTCAATCGCCAGCGGTTTTGACGTTCCAATAGTTGTCTCAAGCGGAGCGTCAAATGAGTTATTGATGCGAAAGCCGATGGAACTTGCAATCATGGCTTCACTTTTTGATTTGGAAAAACATTCAGCCTTGGACGCCGTCTCCAAGAACCCCGCAGCAATTGTCAAGAGAAACAGGGAAAAACTGAGCTCGCACTTTGTTGCTCCTGGAATACGCGTGGCCCGGAGAGGAAAAGATTGCTGAAGAGAACGAAACGCCGCTATCTGGCGTTAGACGTAGATTCGGCTGAAACCTTCGAGCCAAAGGAGTTTGCGGACGGAATCTGGTCAGCCATCACCAGGCTTTACGGGGAGCATGGCGCAAGCCAAACTGGATTAGTCATGATCCACTACGACCCGGAAAGAAAATTTGCACTCATACGCGTCACAAATGCGGCGTCTGACATGGTTCGCGCCGCGTTAGCCACGATTACAAAAATAGGTGACAAGCCTGCAAGCATACATGTCATAGCAGTTTCAGGAACCATAAAAGCGCTGCAAAAAAGAGTCAAACAGCGGTAGGCTTGGAAAGCTTATTTGATCGTTTTCTACTGTATGCCTTTGGGGATGATGTCGCCGTCCCAGTCTGATCTGGGCTTTTGCAGGCAGAAGAAGTTTCAATACTAGATTCAAAAGGTTTCTCTTCGTCCATTTTCCTTTTCCTCCCTATTCTGCACTTCTAGCATAGTTCAAAGTGTCTTAAATGGTTTGTGATTGATGGTTCTGTTAACTTGTCATGGGATTCTTTGATGTGTTAACTGTCGTGGGATAAACGGTTTGGATTTTTTGGGGATCTGTTAACTCTTAGGGGCATATTACAGAAAAGGGCTCTGGTAACAACTTAATGGGAGAAGAAATCTCACTAAATACTATTTGGGTTTTTATTGGCATCTTTCCAGCTAATAGGCTTCGTATAGATCGTAACGAGTGGTGGAAAGCAATAACCGATAGAGAAATATTGGATGAAATTTTCAGTTAGATCTTAATCCACACACACCGATCGATCTAGCTAGCGTAATCCTTTCTCCATAGTATTTAATACAGACTTTATTACCCGTTTTGAAACTACTCCCTTGGCTGCCTGATTCGCAACTGATAACCTATCGTAAAGAACTCTGTGTTGCTTAATTTTGCCATCACCAATTTCATAGATACAGACCCCAGGCGTTTCATATTTCATGCCTTGACTGGTAACTGCCTCTATCATATACTCGTAGACAGCCTTGTTACCCTTTACCACAAGTCCTATTCCAGCATCCCTAAACTTTATCTGACGATTCACCTTGAACACCCAAGTCAAATAGCGCTTCGCCTCCTTGCCTTTGAACACTCCCTCGGGAACTTGCCAGACAGCGTTTTCTGCAAAGAAGGAAAGCGTGCCATCCACATCCAGCTTCATGTATGCATCAAGAAAATTGCGTATAAGCGTCTCAATATTCATCTCAGACATGTCACTCACCTCCTACTTATTCCTCATCTAAGAAATATTGCCTTCTTCTTATTAAGATCTAATCCCACACACAATTATCTTTCTCTTTCAGGATACTGAAGTTATTTGTGGTGAGGCAAATCAAGTCTTTTGACGGATCTGTTAACTCTTAGGGGTATTGGGAAATGTTAAATACAGCTTTCCAATAAACAACAGATTGAAGGAGAAAGAAAAATGAAGAAGATTCTGCAGATAAATTTTAAGTTCAAGGCACCAAGATCCGAGCTTGAGAAAGCCTTTCTGAAGGTTGCCCCTAGATTTGGTCCTAGTGGCGATGTCAAGGGACTTCTATGAAAGATCTGGCTTGTGAATGAGTCTGAAAAATCAGCAGGTGAAATCTACCTGTTTAAAGATGATGCCTCAGTAGAGGCGTACCTGAAAGGAGAAATAGTTGCAGGGCTAAAGAGCAATCCAGCCCTAAGTGATATCGAAGCAAAAGTATTCGACATACTACCTGAACACACAAAGATTACTCGTGGTCCTGTAGACTGACATAACTCTAAGAAACAACAACCTTCGCATTTTTCTAGCTGTTAGAAACATGTAGAGGTTCATACATCGGGATTAAGACCTTAACTTTTGGCTTTGGAGCACGCGCACTTTTTCATAGCAAGTCTCTATTTTTCCATTTTGAGTTGGCTAGTGATTCAGGAAAATCTTCCATCATTCAAGTCCCGAAGAGTTAACAGAACCTGATTGATCTTTCTATGCATCAAACAACAGAACTACGATCAAAAATCTCTAAGGAGTCCCTAGAACAGTTGTGAAGTCTCATACTCTCTGGAAATCCAAAGTGGGAACGATCATTCTGGCTTTTCTTTTCTTATGTAGTCTCCTAGGGTTTTGAAGGACAATGGCTTTGGAATGCTGTCACTCTTGTAGCTTATGAGAAACGTGTCAACTATTGTGTAAAGTTCTGAGTGCTCTTTGAGGTCCTGTACAAACCTGGTATAGTCTGAATAGCTCTTGTGGACTGATATTGCTACTCTGTCAGACATTGAGCCTATTCCACTGGAGGCAAATATCAGGTTTGAGTGTTTTTCTGCAAATTCCTCAGCTTTTTCCATTCTTGCACTTGAGTCTGATTGTGATTGATGTTTCAGTTTGAAAAGAACGATTGCAACTATCTCCATTCCCAGTTTAGCCAAGTTGGGAATTGCACAATATCCTTGTATAATTTCTTCTTTCTCAAACCTCTTTATCATTCTGCTTACAGTTGGCTGAGAGATCCCTAACACCTTAGCCAGCTCCCTGTCACTTCTTCTGCTGTTCTTCATCAATTCCGAAATCAGCCTAAGTTCAACATCTTTCAAACGCAATCCCTCTCTAGCTGCTAGAGTTATTTCTAAAACCTCAGTTGCCTAATAAGCCTTCTAAAAACAGAGAGGTCAAAGACAGAACATTACAAGCAGTCAAAGAATTGGAACAAATACTAAACTAGACTCGAAACAAATCGAAAAAAACCCTCTTTCTTTGTATGCTTGAAGCAATAGAACTACGATGAAAAACTTCTAGGGAGCCCCTGAAATGCCATAGTTTCTCCAATGGTTTGCTTGTTCTGTTTTTGGTACCGTGGTGTTCTAATCAATGGAATCTTAAGGGATTTCAGACTAACTAATCTCCTGTAGAGATAGAAATGGTTAATCTCAAGAACTTGGCAGCTAAGTCTCTTGCTACTAGTATCGTTAGAAGGGTTGTTTCCATACTTGCCATTTTGCTTTTGATCATTTCCATAACCTCACCTTTCTGTTCAGCAGGAAGCAATATGTCGTTTGATATAGGTGAAGGAGCTTTCTTTTGGTCCTATAGAAGTGATTTCTACTATTCCTCAGGAACTCACCTCATTGGACCCAGACAGTATTGGTTCTCTGACTACTGGTTCAGCTTCCCAAAACAGAATTATCTCAAACTAACATGGATCATAATGCCAATGTTTATCCTTCAAGTTTTGACAATGGTCTTTGGCATAATCTCAATCATATCCAATAGGAGAATCCTGTCATTGGCACCAGTCTGCTTGTCCGTAACAGTTCTAGCACTTATGATCTACACCATCAACACACTGTTTGGAATATTCCAGCTTAGAAATTATGAACAGGGTTACTATTTTAGTTATTATCCAGTTGGTCTGTTCCTGTCTGCCTTTGTATTGAATGAAGTGACAAAGGCCTCTAACAAATACAAAATCACTGATCCTTCCCATGGAGATGCAAAATGAAGCCCAGACAACTCTTGAGGTTCATTACTATATTGTTCATACTCCATTCGGTGTTGTAACAGTCTCTGCAACTTTCTATACTTAGAATTTACAAGCTACGATGAAAAATCTCTAAGGAGTCCATGAAATCTTCCTTAGTTACTATGTGTTCTGTTTTTGGTACCATATCGTTCTGATACGTGGAATCTTAAGAGAGTCTGGCTTGATGTTTCCTGAGAGTTGGGTATTATCGTGATCAATCTGAGGAATCAGTCTCCCAGATCTTTGGGCATTCACTTCTTGAAAAGGCTCCCCGCTATACTTGGATGTTTGACTTTTTTGTTTTCAATCACTCTTCCTTTCCATTACACAATTCTCTTAAGGTCTGATTGGTTTGGAGAGAGAATCGTGTTCTACAAGACTTACTATTGGTCCTTTAAGTCTTCTACTCTAAATGGTAAGCATGGTCCATCTTCTCAATTTGGAGAACCTTGGTTTTTTGATTATTGGGGGAGCTACTACTCGCATGGATCTGACCTTTGGCTGGTCTTCCTGTCAATGTTTGTAGTTCAAGTCTTGACAATGATCACTGGAATAGCTTCCATATTCACAAGAAGAAGGGTTCTTGCACTTGCACCAGTCTTACTGTGTTTAACAGACACGATATTGATGATTTACACAAACGTCAGACTCCAAGAATCAAATATAGGGCTGAATCCTCTCCAACTGGGTTACTGGCTTACCTATCCCTCAATGTTTCTATTCATAATTTCATTCATACTGACTCTAGTAACCAAAAAGAAACAGACAACAAGCTAGTTTACTTCAATAGATACTACACACACCCACACATGCATAGACACAATAACATAACACAATACCAGTAGGCTCCATGCATGCACTAGTTAGAACTTGGTTATAGAACATTTTTTCATAAATGCTTTAAGCTTATTGAAGGCTAGGTGCTGTTGGGGAAAGGAGAGACCCCAATTGCAGATAATTAATGTCTTTACAGTTGACCTTACGAAGATAGGTGGAAAAGGAGATTTCAAGTGTCCAAGGTGTGGAGTAAGGATTTCTCCAGATGACCAAACAGAGGACACCTATATGATATTAGAGACGATTATGAAAGGAGAGAACTTGGAACAGATTGCCCTACAATGCAACAAATGCAAAAGCCTCATTCAACTAGCTGGATTTCAAGTCTTAGACAGGCTAAGATGACTGCTCTCTCTTCTTTCAGTGGTATCTTTCGACTCTAAACTTCTAGGGAGTCCATACAAAGAGGAGTTCACAAGAACTAGATTATCTGCTAGATACGATTTCTCCTGCTTAGGCTCCCTTGTACGTCAATGCCAATCCAACTACAATCAAGCATAGTGCTAAGAGAAAGAAGGCAGAAACCACTAGTCCCCAAGTGATATCGGTTTCGAATCTGAATATACCAACAACCAACAGCAGAGACATCCCAGCAATTATCATTAAACGACCCCATTTTACCCTAGTCTTCATTTTCTCATCAATTGCTCAGTACCTCACCCGTCAGCTTATGGCTTGTGGAAGAATCTTCGATTGACCTACTTGAACTGTGATTCGACTCCAAACTTCTGTTGAGTCCCTAAAACCATTGTGAAGTGCTATCTAGAGGTCTGCCATGTAGTAAGTCTTTTATTTCCATGAGAACATACTGTTTCAAGAGTGGTTTCATGGCTAAATGCCCTAAATGTGGAAAAGAAGTAGGCGCTCCTAAGAAGACATGGAAGATGGCTGGAAGAGCAGACAAAAGTGGCAAGAAAACAGAACTAACAATCGGACTCTTCGAACACTGTGGAAAAACCTTCAGAGCTGCTACAGGCAAAAGAAAAATCTAAATCCGGCAAAACACTACACCCTTCCTTTTTCTATTGGCAGATTCGCAAACATTCCATCGAATCCATAGCAAGAAAGATTCTTGACAATTTTTCCTTTTGGAAGATAGCCGCATGAAATTTACTTTGGAGACTATCTTGTCAGTATCTTTGGTTCTTTCCATTCTTCTCTAAGTATACTGTGAAGCAGAAGATCTCTCCATTTTCCACGTATGAACATTGACTTGCGAACAGTTCCTTCTCTTTTGAATCCAACCTTCTCAAGTGTTCTCTGAGAAGCTGTGTTCCTCAGGTCAGTTGTGGCTTGAATACGAATCAAATCTCTTGACAGAAACAGATAATCAACAAAGATCGTGACTGCTCCAGTGCCATAACCTTTTCCTCTTTCACTTGGAATCAATGCAAAACCTATTTCCCAGAGGTCTCCAACTGGAAAGGCACCAACAACACCGATCTTTGTTCCATCCTTCTTCTCTACGAAGAATCTTTTCCTTTCTGGAGGAGCAGTATCATAGTTCTTCTCCATCTCTACCCTCGTTGCTTGTAAAAGAGGATTATATTCTCCAAAGAAGCTTGGATCATTAACCCATTTCACGTACAATTGCAGATCTTCCTTCTCCACTATCCTCAGGTTAACATTCTTACCTTCAAGCAATCTATATCACCATCTGCCGTGTTCTCTGGCTCAGTTCTTATGACTTGTGATTGACTTCTTTAGGCTTGGAGTAACTAGAACTACGATGAAAAACTTTTAGGGAGTCCCTGAAATCTCTGGTCTAAATACATGCTCTGAGCTAATCATATTCGAATCCCAAGTTCTCGTCTATCCTCTTGCTTCTTCTATGCAAGATTAAGAACTTGATTAATGAAGCTCCTAAAATCAAAGGAAATGTTATTATCAGGAAAGGCAATACCGTGATTGTTGCACTTTTGACGAAGTCTAGAAATACGATGATTGGAGAAGCATAGTGCCAATTAGCATTGATGAGATAAAGAGGAAAACCCTCTTCCCATCTAGACAAAGTGCCTTTGACTTCAACAAATGAGCCAGAAGAAGGTGCAGGAAGCTGAGCATATACTACAATTGTGGTCGGAGGAAAAGTTGTTACAAGCCAGAAAGCACTTACTTCATTGTCTTGTCTTGGATACCTTACAAATCCTCTGATTCTTACGTTCTGACCTCTTGAAAGAAGATCAGAACTCAGAAAATCATATCCATATATCTCTGGTGACTCAGGATCTTCAACAATGTCTCTGGTTACTAGAATGGCAAGAAAAGCTATTGTTAAAAGAATGAAGGCGAGTATGGCAAGATTCCTATGTCTCATCTACAAACCTCTATAGTAAAGCACTGTAGAAGATCCTATTCATGACTGCTCTTCCACAAGATAGGCAATGCTGGCTTACCTATAATTCTAGGGATTAGAACAGATCTATCAGTCTACATTATCCATCTGGCTGCAGATCCCTTGAGAAGGTCTGTGCAAAAAAAGAGGGAAGGAGAACTTTGCTATTTTCTTTTTCTGAGCAGTTTTGTCCCATCTATTTCTGTCACGTATTCGAAGCCCTGTTCTATCAATGCTTTGGCTTCATCAATTGTCTTGGCTGTGGCTGAATGGAATTCATCATTCTCAGATTCTATTAACTGTATGTAACGTAGTGTGGTTCTCAGGTCTTTGTGCCCAAGGAGCTTCTTCACATAAAGCAAATCCTTGGTTCTGTGATATTCCATTGAGGCTCTGAAGTGTCTGAAATCATAAAGCCGTATTGTCTTCATTGAGGGATCTTGGAGTTTCTGTGAGAGTCTGTTTCTGACGATGCGATAGTGTTCACTTAGGCTACATGACTTGATTGGGAATAGTCTATCATTCAAGCCCAAGTTTTTCGAAGTCAAGTATGTCCTGAGCATAGCCAATGTTGAGTTCTTTAGCTTCAGCGTTCTCCCAACGCAATGTTTTGCACTTGTGACTGTGACTATCTCATTTTCTGAATCAACGTCTCTAACTTTCAACCAAGTCAATTCAATAGGTCTAAGTCCTAAATCTTTGATTATGCTCAATGCCAATCCTAGTCTTCTTGAGCAGTCTGCAATGATCATGTTTAGCTTTTCTTCTGTGGGAATCCTAGGCTGCTTGTCGTATCTTTCGTAGAAGGGCTTATTCCATGTGATTCCATTTGCTCTGCAATAGATGTCATAAGTTTCCACAAGGCTTTCCTTAAATGCCATGCTGCACGTCTTACTTGCAACATATCCTTTAACATGCTCAGAATCAGCCAAATTGCAGTTTCTTTCCAAGTGTCTTAGTCTCTTGCCAACAGCAACTATGGTGCTTTCAGCATAAGCCTCCTTCTTCATGAACCAGAGGGTCGCAAAAACTTTATCATTTGGGGGACGGTGTTCTAGTTTGGGGGATGATGTCGCCGTCCCAGTCTGATTTATGAGATGAAGAACTTATGACGGACAGACCCCAAAACCCGGTTGCTTACAAACGTAGCCTGGCATCTCTTGCTTTCTTCCTTTTTCGGCCAATGCTTAAGCCTAAGAACATGCCGGTTATGAAGCCGCCTATGTGGGCGAAGTATGCGACTCCGCCTAAAGGATCGAACAGTCCATAGGCCCACTGCATTACGAACCAGAAGCCCAGAAAAATGATCGCCGGTAACGGGAATATGAGATAGCCGACAAGTGCTACGATTCTTGCCTTTGGGTAGAGCACAAGGTATGCTCCGAGCACTCCTGAAATCGCGCCGGAAGCACCTATGATGCCAACGGTCAAGTCGCCCTGAAAGAGTACGGTCGCCAGTATCTGTGCAAGAGCTGCAGTCAGCCCGCTGACGAGATAGAATATGAGATAACTTTTATGCCCAAACGTGTCTTCTACATTGTCTCCGAAAATGTAGAGGAAGAGCATGTTCCCCAAAAGGTGAAACCAGCCTGCATGCATGAACATCGAAGTGAGAAGTGTGAAGAGTCGCTGCCCATGAATGATGTCAACTGGAACCATCGTGAACTTGTCCTCAATCGCCATTGCGAACTTGTCGGCAAGAAGAATGTTATTGACTGATAACCAGTAGACAGTGAAAATGACTATATTCGCGATTAATAGGCCACGATTAATGTGTGGAGTAGTTGAAGACCTGTTCAAATCCTTCAAAGGAAGCAACAGTTGCCAACCTGATCTAACGGTGATGGCTCAGATTATTATAATTGTTCATTTTTTCTTATACTTTCAAGTTGATCAAACTCGAAGCCACACGGTGCGAGATTTGGACTATTTCAATTGGCCATGCATTCAATCAGCTTTTCACATGTCAGGCAAGCTTCAGGTATCGCTGTATCTTTTGGTCGTTTGTTAAGGTATCCGAGGAAATGCTGGCAGTTTTGGATTTCAGGTTTTGTCTGGGTCTTTTTTGCTTCTTTTGTAGAGGCCGTGTTTTCGCTTTCTTCTGTGCCTTTTTCCTCAGCTTCAGGTATCTTGGTTAGACAACGTGGACAAGCATTGTAGGTTTGGACAAGGCCTTGGGAAGAAATGCTCGCAAAAATCGGCTCTTGGAATTCTTGTCCACATTGGGTGCACCTGAAGCTTGTTCGCTCTTCTGTTTGCCGTTTGTGCTGTTTATCTTGCGTCCGTGAACTTGGGCTTCTTTGCATGTCCGCGTCCTCAGCTGCAATTATATTAAATAGTAATATTTAATAAACCTTTTTGAGTCGAAATACAACAATAGAGCACGTTAATGGGCCCGCCCGGATTCGAACCGGGGATCTTCGCCGCTTCCTCCAGCATGCTTTAACACGCCGCGTGAGGGCGACGTCCTGACCAACTAGACTACGGGCCCCCAGTTTCCACGATGGACAGTTTTAACTTGCAGCCTTGGTTCTGATATTCTTTGCTATAGGGACTCGGCATACTTATTGCTACTTCACAAAACCTTTTTCCCACAACTTGGAACAGGTATGCGGAGTGGATAATGCTGCAAAACTCTGAAAATTACAAGGATATTGAACGAAAGTTGAAGAATGAGAAACGGTTGATGATTCTGTGCTTTCTGGCCTTCGCAATCTTCGGCTATGCATTGTCACATTACTTGCGTATATGATACTTTACTAATGTTTTCAAATATGACGTGCTACAAACTTTGTCCACGAGGGAAAGCTATGAAACATTTTGTCATAAATCTTTTAAGCATAGATTCGCTCACATTCGATCAGGGGTGCAAGTCAGAAACTTATATTCGTCCTTTCTCCCTTCTCCCTTACTCGATAGTGGAGGAAGAACACTTGCACCTCTCCTTTCCCAAAGTTTGATTCAGAAAACTTAAAAGCACACTTGCCCCTTTTTTTGAACTGCTAGCGTCGCCGAGGTAGCTCAGCCTGGGAGAGCGCTCGACTCAACACATCTGTGTTTGAGGGCGAAGCTGAAGACCGGGTCGTCGCCGGTTCAAACCCGGCCCTCGGCACCACCACGCGAGAGTTTGATCGTGAAATATTGAGAATGGCCAGCCCTATTGGGGCGCGCGCAGGATTCGACTTTCTCATCCAGAGCAATGTTCTGAAGGGGTTCCTAACAGAATCCAACGTGAACAATGCAAAAGGACCTGTTGACGAAGCATTCATACGCGGCTTAACATACTATTTTCACAGGCATTACTCGGCAGCTAAGAAAGAATTCGAAACCGTAGCAGGCTTGTTTGAATGTCATTGGCGAGCAAAAAACTTGATCGCAGAATGCAACTCTGCTATTGCACATGGACAAAACGTACCATTAGGGTGGACCATGGATTCGTCAACGCTGACCATAATCATCACAGTCTGCGCAGTTGTAGCAGTGTCCGCAGCAGTGGTCGTCCTTGTACGTCGAAGAAAAGCTCCAGAGCTTCCACCTCCTCCGCCTAGGAACTAAGTCAGCATCCTTTCTCCAGTTTTCTTTTCCTGCTTTCTCAGTCGTGGATGTATACGTCGAACTGATTTCAGCCTCTTCTCTACAAGGTATACGGTGCCTGCACCTACGAAATTGTAACAGTGGGAAGTCTATGGATTGAGAAATTGATGGTTCATGTTCTAGACTTATTGCGCTTTTTAACTGTCATCGCAGTGATAGTGGCGACTGCAATAAGTGCAATGCTTAAGGCTATGGCTGCTGGATATTCGGGTACTATAATTATTTCGTGTTCAGATTGTCCATACGTGAAGTAGATGTAGGCATGTGTGCTGTTTGATCCTTCCAGTTCGGTTGCTGGAACCTGCTGTCCGTCTACAAGCACCGTGTAGGTTCCGTCAATAAGATTTCGGGGGATGGTAACTCGGCAGAATCCTGTGGTGCCAGTGGCACCGCTGACTGAGAACAAGAGTAACTGTTCTCCAGGTTGAAAATATTGTGTTGGAGAGGAGAGCCAGATAGCAATGGTCAAGTTGGCTATGGTGGAGTTGCTGATGACTTCGACATGGTATGCCTGTCCATACGTTATGGTGAAGTTGTGGTATGGGCTCATGAGTGGGTAACGGTCTCCTTGCAGGAAATTGATGGCGTAAGGCTTGTCGCCGATGGCGTCTGAACCATTTACAGTTTGCTTGATGCCACTGTGTTGGTCGGTTCCGTCGTAGTCGCTCCAGTAGTTTCCGCCTGCTGGATAGCCAGCGTCCCACGTGTCGTTAGCGAATCTTGGCCAATCAGAGCACACGACTTGCCATCTAGGCACGGCGTTGTTGATGAAGCTGTTGTGGTAGATCGTGTTGTAGTTTGAGCTCGTTAGAAGGATGCCATAGTCTTTGTTGGCAGTTACGTTGTTTCCGACGATGGTGTTGTCTGTTGAATCGTCAATGTCTATGCCTATCGTGTTTCCAGCTATGTCGTTGTCCACGATTAGATTGTCGACCGATGATGTAAGGGATAATCCATTATTGTAGCTTTGAGTCATGTTGTTCAACGTGATCGTACAGTTGTAGGAATTTGCGATTGTGATTGCGCTGTCACAGCCGACCAAAGTGTTGGCCGACATGTTGACGTAAGAAACGTGCTGAAGGCTCATTCCCCCTCCTGTAATGCTGTTTTGTGTTATTGTGGAGTTCTGGGAGAAGGCAACAAGTAGGCTGCTATTTTGCAGGGACAGCGCTTGGGCGGTGATGTTTTGACAATTTACTAACGCAAGGTATCCTGTGTTTGGGAAAGTTGACGGAATAATGGTTAGGCTGGTTTGATTTATCATGTAGCGGATAAGCTTCGTGTCGACAGTGTTGGATGTGTCTATGTCCTGTAGGAAGTCAGTCAGTTGGCCTCCGTTGACTATGAGGTGTTCGTAGTTTGTGGTCAAATTATTATTCTCAAGGGCGTTGTTTGGTGAATTCGTCAGGATGATGCCTTGCCAATTGTTTGCTATGTCGTTATCTCGTAGCATGTTATTTGTTGAGTCGTAGATGGCTATGCCCATCGCGTTGGTTGCGAAAGTGTTGTTTGTCAGGCTTACGTTGTAAGTTTGGGCGAGCAGTATTCCGTTGTAGTTGTTGGTTAGGTTTAGGTTTTCTATGGTTATGTCTGAGCAGTTGATCAGCGCTAGATAGCCTATCTTAGGATAAGTGGTTGGGTTAATCGTGATACCTGTTTGGTTTCTGAGGAAGTGGATGGGTTTCTCATTTACTAGGTTTGATTCGTCTATGTCGTCGTCAAAAGCAGAGTCTTCGATTCCGAAGTTGTACAGATTATCACGTATCGTGTTGTTCTTCATGGTGTGCCCCGATGATTCGAAGAAAAGCAACCCTTCATACATGTTGTTCGTTATTGTGTTGTTTACGAACGTGCTGTTGTCAGAAGCATCTGCATTGACGCCGCCATGGTTGTTGCTTATTATGTTATTTTCAACCGTGGTGTTTGGGGTTCCAAGAAGGTAGAGTCCCCAGGCGTTGGCGCTTCCTTTGATGGTGAAGTTACTTATGGAGACATCTCTAACGTTTGTACCGTAGACCCAGACCGTGGGACCATAGGAGGAATTGGATGTGCTCCCATCTATGATTGTTGTTTCAGGGCTTTTGCCGACTAGCGTGATCGTCTTGTTGATGATGATGTTCTCATAGTACGTCCCGTTGTTCACGTAGACGGTGCCCCCTGGGGCAGCGGCGTTTATGGCTTCTTGTATGGTAGTATAGTCTTCTGGAACTGAAATGGCAGTCGACGTAAAAGCCGTCCTATGTTGATTCAGGTTATCGTGAATTGCGGAGTTAGCCGGGATGATTATAGCGCATGATAACAGTACGAGGATTAGAACGGGTGATCTAGTCAAATCTGACACCCAGAATTTGCCTATACTCCATCTTCGCATAAAGCTTTTTGCAAAGCACTATATTCCTAATGCCCTTTTGGATGACCACTCGACAGAGTGCAAATTGCAGACATCGTTTTGTGGTTTTCTATTGCAGTGCTGAGATCGTGCAGGTCTAGTCGTCAGGAGACGTAGGGGAGATCTTTTTTGTTGTTTTCTGCAATATTCATTATGAATTCGTATTGAGCTTCCAGAAGAATCATTAACTTGTCAATGTTCTTCTTAGTATCTTCAATGTCCTGTGCCTTTCCTAGAATTCCAGACTTCTGAAGTTGTTCACCCACGTTTTCGATTGATATTTGCAGAATCTTGACTTTGAAGGCGAAGATCTGAAGAACGTACAGAAGGCTCAGCTGCGAGGACATCCACTCCAGACGGTCATATTCAAGCATTTTCTTCAGCAAGGCCTGAACCTTTTGTGCTTCAGAAGATTCTGCCGATCTCAGTGTGCTTTCGTAAATTTCAATTCGTTTCGAAGCCAAGTCTTTGCTCTCATCGAGAAGCTTCTGCGTTCTGTTCGTGGTCTTCTTGAGTATTTCAATAACCTCATCCAAAGCTGGTTTCCCTCTTCTTTTGTTCGTCCAATAGTTGTGGCGGATGTCTTAATGACTCTTTCGCGCGCAAGACTGCAGAACGCAATGGCTGAGAAGTGTGGCACGTAAGTGATATATGTTGGTTGCTGCGCCTCTTTTTTGAGGCTGAAAATGATGGATGTGCATGAGGCTATTGAGACTAGGAAATCTGTGCGTGCCTATGAATCGAAACCTGTTCCGAAGGATGTTCTGATGAGAGTTCTGGAAGCTGCTCATCTCGCCTCTTCCGCAAGCAACCTCCAACCGTGGCACTTTGTTGTGGTGACTGACGCTGAGAAGCGGAAGAAGCTTAGCGAGGGAAGGTTTGCAAGTTTCCTTGTTGAAGCACCAGTCGTGATCGTGGGGTGCGGTGATCCTAAAACCTCGCCTCGATGGTACATGGTTGATGTGGCCATTGCGTTGGAGAACATAGTTCTAGCTGCAACAAGCGAAGGTTTGGGTACGTGCTGGGTTGGGAGTTTCGATGAAGAAAAAGTCAAGCAGATGCTGAATATCCCTAAAGACTATAGGATCGTCGCCCTCTTGGCAGTTGGCTACTCACGAGAAAGGTTTGGTCTGACCCGAGAGCTCGCGTACCTCGTTAAAAGAAGGAAAGACCTCACCAAAATCGTAAGTTACGAGGAGTTTGGCCAGTCTGCCGCTAAGTGAAAGCGCCTTAAGCCGCACGCTTGAGAAATAAGGGCAGCTTTTCGGCAAGTTCGCAGATGTTTGTGACGGTCATGTCTGGTTTCTGTTGGCTCTCAAACAGGTTCTCAACTGAGTAGAACTGGGAAGAAACAAAAGTCGTTTTCATGCCAGCTGTTTTCGCGCCTTTGATGTCTTCAAGCGGGCTGTCTCCAACGTAGACAGTTTCCTCCGCGTTGACTCTCAGTCTTCTCAGTGCTTCCTCAAAGATTTCCCTGTGGGGTTTTCGCCAACCGACTTCTTCTGAAACCAGAACCGCATTGAAAAATCGGTTTACGTTCAGCTTTCTAAGTCCTGCGTAAATCACCGGCGAATAGGTGAAGTTTGAGATCAGCCCCAGCTTGTAATCCTCTGAGACTTTCCTCAACATGTTTTCGGTGCATGGCCTAAGCTCCAGTGAGGTCAGGTAGTCTTCAAAGAAGACATTGACGGCCGTTTTTATACGTGCGTCTTCGGGGCTCGTCTTGAAGCCGAGACCGTTTAGGGCTTCTGCAATCCAGACGGCGTTTGTCACCTCAACCAGCTGTTCATAGCGGACAACACGGTACTTCTCGTGTGCGTGACTGTAAGCGTCTAGGAAGCATTCAGTGCTAACATCGAAACCTACTTCTGCAATTGCCTTGCCCAGTTTCATTTTTGAATCTTCAAGGTTGTATCCTTTCACGTTTGCCAGTGTTCCGATGAAGTCAAAAATCACGGCTTTAGGGGAAGCCAATTCTGGTCCTCTTGTGTGGTTACTGTTGGGTCATGCAATGCATGTTTTCGAATAATAAGATTTGCGGGCAGGGTAGAAGCGTGTCCCTCTGGCTAAGTGTTAAATGTTAACGTTTAGAGAAGGGGGAAAGACAGAACAGGAATCGATGGCCAAAGGCGTTTGGGCATTTTGGCTGGTTATGCTTTGCGCCTAGCGCGCGAATTCTTTTGCCCGCAGACAGTTCAGGGTTCGTGAGCATCTTCAAATCGTCAGGGATTTCCCGCTCAACAGCAATTAGTTTTTCACGGTTCCTGGGCTTTCCGTATGCGTGTGTACAACCTACCCCCGGTTCACTATATGATCCAAATATGAGTTTACAAAAAGGCAGATGCTTGCACTCTAGATTTTTGAGGCTATTTGCTGCACTTTCTTGGCGAAAGTCGTTTTTAGAAGCTTATTCGCATCCCCCGTTGCCTCTTCGACTTTTGGGTCATATGGAATTTCGCCGAGGAAATCTATACTCAGCTTCAATGCCTGTTGCCGCACTGATTTGTTTGAGGTCATTTTCATGTTCTCCACGATGCCGACGACTTGGATTTTCAATTCCTTAAGCAGGCCGACGAGTTTTCGAACAGTCTCGAAGGCTAGCTGTGAAGGTGTCGTCACGATTAGGAATCTAATGTTTTTGATCAATCGTATTAGATCGAGTGTTGCGTCTCCGATGCCTGGTGGCATGTCCATGACCAAAAAATCCAGTTTGCCCCATCTTGTGATTGAGAGCAGTTCGATCAGAGCGTTTGAAACATCGGCGCCCCTAAGCGGAGTAGCCTGTTCGCCAGAGTAGTAGATTATCGACATATATTTCATTCCGTGCACATTTGGAGGCACTAATCCCTTGTCTTCTTTGGGTCGTACGTCCTCAACGCCTAAGATCAGATGCGTGGATGGGCTTGTGAAGTCCAGGTCGAAGAGACCTACACTATAACCAGTCTTAGCCAACGTGAGAGCCAGTGTTGAGGCCACTAGGCTCTTGCCCACGCCTCCTTTGCCGCTTGAAACAGCAATAATTTTGGCTATTCCCTTCATTCTCTCACTTATGGTGGCAGTTCGCGGGTCGACCAAAGCTCACTTCACTCCTTTTATGCTTTCCAGCCAGACTCCCCGTCCCTCAATTATTTCGAAGTCTGGGCTTCCACATTTTGGGCATTTGACGTATGCATGCGCGACTTCTGGAACAAAGTGTATGGCTTCAGCCGAGTCTTTGTCCAGCTTATTCTTATTGAACAGCCAGTCGTGGCCGCAAGCTCTACATTTCAATTTGGCCCTTTCTGTTTCCACATAGAATTTTGCGTTCTCAAATCTGGCTAGCTTAAGCTGTGCAAGTGCAAAATCAAAAATGTCACGTTCTATTTGCTGCAGTTCTCCAATCTTTATCTTAACTTCTGTAACCTGTTTCATTCCTTCTCTTTCAGCTACCTCTGAAGCGGCCGCAATCACTGCCTCAGCTAAAGCCCATTCATGCATGAAAAAGCTTACACTTAACCATCATTTAAAAATATTGTAAAGTGGGCATTCTTATTTCTTCATCAAATACTCGTGTATGGCCTGGGCTGCCTTTTTGCCTGCTCCCATGGCGCTTATGACGGTGGCTTCGCCTGTGACTATGTCTCCGCCTGCATAGACGCCATCGATGCTTGTTTTGCCATTCTCGTCTGCCACTATGGTGCCCCATTTTGTGACCTGTAGGCCTTCGGTTGTGCTCTGTATTATTGGGTTAGGCGTTCTTCCGATGGCCACTATGACCGTGTCGGTGTCCGTGACAAACTCTGAACCCTTAACCGGAACTGGCCTTCGTCTGCCCGACTCGTCTGGGGGGCCGAGTTCCATGCAGACGCATTCCATGGCTTTCACCCAGCCCTTCTCGTCACCTGTGAACTTGATTGGTGCGGCTAAAAACTTGCACACAATTCCTTCTTCCTCGGCGTTTTCGATTTCTTCCTGTCGGGCAGGTAGTTCTTCGCGTGAGCGTCTGTAGACGATGCAGACTTCCTCGGCGCCTAGACGCAGTGCTGAGCGCGCGGAGTCCATGGCCACGTTGCCTCCGCCGATGACCACAACGTGCTTGCCGATTCGTATCGGTGTGTCAAATATCGGAAACGCGTAGGACTTCATCAGGTTCACTCTGATCAGGAACTCGTTGGCAGTGTAGATTCCGCCCAGGTTTTCTCCAGGCACATTCATGAATGCTGGTAATCCTGCGCCTGTGCCTATGAAGACGGCGTCAAATCCTGTTCTGAGCATCTCGGGGATTGTGTATATTCTCCCGATGAGATATCCGAGTCGAAGGTCTGCGCCCAACTTCTTGATGTAATCGACTTCTGCTTGAACTATGCTTTTCGGCAGACGAAATTCGGGAATGCCGTACACTAGCACGCCACCTGGCAGGTGCAATCCCTCAAAAATCACAACATCATGCCCAAGCTTTGCCAGATCAGCTGCCGCCGTAAGGCCAGCTGGGCCGGCGCCCACGATTGCGACTCTTTTGCCTGTTGGCTGAGCAGTTTTTTCTGCTTTGACGTTTCCTTTTTTTCTTTCCCAATCAGCCAGCCAGCGTTCCAGTCTGCCGATGCTTACAGGTTCGCGGGCTTTGCCCATGATGCACAGTTTTTGGCATTGTTCTTCTTGTGGGCATACACGGCCGCAGATTGCTGGGAGCGCATTTTTCTCTTTAATCTTGTTAATTGCTTCTTCGTATTTTTTCTCTTTCAGCAGTTTGATGAACTCCGGGATGCTGATTCCCACAGGACAGCCGGATATACATTGCGGCTTGGGACATTGTAGACAGCGGCTTGCTTCTTCAAGGGCTTGTTCTTCCGTGTATCCCAAGGCGACTTCGTTGAAGTTTTGTCTTCGAGTTAAGGGCTCCTGTTTGGGCATGCGCACTGCTTCTTTCTTTGGCTTTGGCTTGGGTTTACTTTCCGCCACAGCTGCAGCCTCCTTGCATTTCCCATAAGAGCGAGCTCAACCTTTCCTCAGGCAGGAACATCCGCTGTCTGCTTATGAGCTCGTCAAAGTCCACTTTGTGTCCATCGAATTCTGGGCCGTCAACGCATCCGAACTTCATTTTCCCGCCGACAGTCACTCTGCAAACGCCGCACATTCCCATGCCGTCAACCATAATCGGCGTCAAAGTGACGGTCGTCGGAATGCCAAACGGCTTCGTGATTTCTGAAACATTTTTCATCAAAACGACAGGTCCTTTGGCCACGCAGCGGTCAAACTTATCTTTTGTCAGAATCTCCTTCAAGAAACCTAAGCCCTTGTAGCCTTCTGACCCGTCATCAGTTGCCACGTAGAACTTGTGGCTTGCAGCTTTCATTTCCTCTTCAAAGAAGAGTAGCTCCTTTATCCTTGCCCCCATAACTGTGGTGATGTTGTTTCCGGCTTCTCTCAATGCCCTTGTCTGCAGAAGCATCGGTGCGATCATCACGCCGCCGGCCACGCAGAGAACTCTGCCAAAATTCTTTATTTCCGACGGGACGCCGAGGGGTCCCGTAATATTCCAGATGCAATTTCCCTCTTCCAAGAGTCCGAGCTGTTTGGTTGTCTTGCCAACTTCGTTGAACGCGAACGTTATCGTGCCTTTTTTGGTATCATACCCTGCTAATGTTAGGGGTATGCGTTCTCCTCTTTCACGTGTGATTAGTATTATGAATTGGCCAGGACGGGCTTTTTCAGCCATTTCTGGCGCGCAAACCTCGAACAGCTTGATTTTCGGAGCCAGTTCCCTCTTGGCTAATATCCTATACACTTGCCTTTACCTCCATCTGCAGGGGCGGCTTCGAACCTATCTTCTTGAAGAATTCTTCCAGCTTCTGGTTGAAGTCTCCGACACATCTGGGTGAAGCTGTGTAAAGCTCGAAACGATCAAGCAAGTTCATCTTCTTTAGCGAGTCCTTGAGCACGCTCATGTTTCTTTCCGCAGTGTCTTTTCCCTCTTGAAGCTTGCAATCCTCGTTCGAGCAGACCACAGCCATAACGCCGTTAAAACCGCTCTGCAATGCAAAAACAACATGAACTGGATCAAGCGCCTTGAAGCATGGAACTTCCAGCGCCACAGCTTTCTTCTTGAACATTGAGCTTTCTGGGTCATCCAGAACTGAGAATTCTGACCATTGACAGCAGAAGACCAGAATTACGGGGAAGTTGCCCGCTTCCTTAAGCTTTTTGGCTACCTCCGTGTAGCGCTTTAAAACATCTTCAAACTCAAAACCCTTGACTTGTATGGCCGAGTGCGGACAAACTAGAGCGCAGGCTCCACAGCCCATGCAGTCTTCGTAAAGTATCTTAGGCGTAGCGAACTCTTCTGCTTCAATAGCCTTGTATGGGCAGATGAATACGCATTTATCACAGCCTACGCATTTTTCAGTGTCATAAACAACTTTTCGCGAGTATTTTATCACTTTGACAGCGTCCTTGCCGAGACCTAAGTCGTCAAGAACGGTTTTGCTCAGCAACATTCGTCTAGTGTTTATCCTAGTGCCCTCTTTGAACCTGCAGAACGCGTCTTCGCATTGAATGGAAATTACTCTTTTTATTCCCAATTTCAAAGCTTGAAAAATGAATTCCGCCGGAACACGTCCAGAACATGGCAGACGCAGCGGAATATAATCAGTCACCCTCAAGCCTTGTTCCTTGAGGATTTCTTGTATCTCGCATGTTGAAGGAGAATTTCCACGGCACATCAGAACAAGGGTATCGCTCTTGCATTTTTCACGCATCATCGTGACGTATTTGACGAGGCTGTCATAATCATAGTAGACCATCTCTATGGCTAGCACAGGACAGGCACTGTAGCATATTCCGCAGACTTGGCACTTCTGCAGGTCTATCTCAACCTTGCCGGTTTCTGGGTCCCGCTTTATTGCTTCATATGGACAAATTGAGTGGCAGATTGAGCACTTGCTGCACAGGTCTTGGTTAATGTTTATCGCAGCTGTGCATGTTTGGCTCATCTGCAATTTTCTCCCTATGATTTCCATTTTCATTAGGCAAGCGTGCCGGTTCATGTCTCACGGGATTTTTCAAGGCAGTTCTGAATAATATAATAGTTTTGCAGCAGTTTCGCGCTTTTGCTCATTGTTTGTAGTAGGGTCGGCGAACGTGCCCGTAGGCTTCCATGGCCGCCGTTATGCCTTGTCCCACAGCCGTTCCAACCTGCTTGACGGGATGATTTGTGACATCGCCTGCAGCATAGGCTCCAGCGATGTTTGTTCTCTGCAACGTGTCGACGATTATGTAGCCATTCTCGTCAACTGCAACGCCTGCCTCCTTGGCCAATTGGCTATTGGGGTCTTCGCCTACTTGCACAAAAACGCCGTCGACAGGCAGCTCCTTTGTTTCTCCAGTCTCGTTGTTGAGCAATAATGCCTTGTTGACGAGCTTTTCGCCATTTATTTGCTTAACTTCGGTGTTCCACAGAATCTCGATGTTTCTTTTCTCCTTCAATGCTTTGACAAGGGCTTCTTCGGCCCTGAAGGCTTCTCGGCGATGGGCTATCTTGACATCTGAGGCAATTCCGGCAAGGTAAAGGGTTGTTATTAGCGCTGAGTTTCCACCGCCGACGACTAGTAGACGTTTACCGCTAAATAGTGGGCCGTCACAGATTGCGCAGTAGCTCACGCCTCTTCCTCGGAATTCCTTTTCACCTAGAACGCCGATTTCTCGATAGTGACTTCCAGAGGCAATGACAACGGTCATCGTCATGTACGTTGCCTTGTTGGTCTTGACAACCTTGGGCTCAGACTTAAGGTCTAGGCTTGTGACTGTCTCGAATTCGTTGATAGTCACGCCGGCGTTCTTGGCATGTTCGATCATCTTTTGAGCAAGTTCAGGTCCATTGATGCTTTGGAAGCCCGGATAATTCTCGACGAGGGGGGCCTCTGCCATAGTTCCTCCCGCAATCTTCTCTTCAAGAATAAGTGTTTTTAACCCGCTTCTATTACCATAAATTCCGGCTGCCAAACCAGCTGAACCTGCGCCTATGATTATTAGATCCCAAGCATCCATTGGAGACGACCTTTGATGCTAGCTCTTATTGTCTTTCATTTATGAATTATTCGTTGAGTTTGCGGGGAAAGGCACAGAATCAACCAGCCCCCAGTACTTTTCCAAAGGATACAAACCGAAGAAATCGAAAAACTGCGCTCTTAAGAATCGAGTTCTAGACAGCTTGAGCCAGCAGTTCTGCCACATCCAATATTTGGAGTTTTCCTTCCAGTCCTGCTGTTTTGACGGCGTCTTCGAATGTTAATAAGCAATACGGACAGGCTACGGCTAAGATTTCGGCTCCCGCTTCCGCAGCATCCTTAACCCGCGTTTCTGCCAGTCGCTCTCCTGGTATGTCGACCCACATTCTTCCGCCCCCTCCTTCGCAGCAGACGCTTCTGGCTCTTGAACGGTCAAACTCGAGAAGTTTAACGCCTGGAACGCTTTCAATTACTTTCCGCGGTTCGTCATAAATGCTGTTTTGCTTGCCCAAAAAGCAGGGGTCATGATAAATCACCTTCTTGTCCAGTTGTTTTGAGAACGTGAGTTTTCCTGTTTCGATAAGCTTCGCAAGCAGTTGTGTATGGTGTTGAACCTCAAAACTTGTCTGATTGTACCTGTTCTTGAAGGCATGATAACCATGCGGGCAGCTTGTTACGGTTTGTTTAACGTTGTATTTGTTGAAGGTCTTCATGTTTTCCTCGACGAGATAGTCGAAGAGGCCTTTTTCTCCCATGCCGTAGACTTCGCTTCCGCAGCAGTCTTCCTCGTCGCCGAAGACGCCGAAGTTTAGGCCTGCCTTCTCGAGGCATTTCACTAGGCTTTTGGGCACGTTTTGCACTCTGGGGTCGTAGGCTGAGGTGCAGCCGACGAAGAATAGGGTGTCTGCGCCTTGGCTTATGTGTTTGACGTTCAGGCCTTGGCTCCATTCTGAGCGCTTATTACGCATTCTTCCCCATGGGTTGCCGTTTTTGAAGATGCTTTCTAACGCGTCGCGTATGGTTGGGGCAATCTGTCCTTCTTCTACTGCCATGCCGCGAATGTCAATCAAGAACTCGTAAGGATTCAGGTCTTTAGGGCATCGCACACCGCATGTGGAGCATGTTGTGCAGCTCCAGAGCTCATTCTGTGGATGTATCGTGAGCTTCCCGAACGTGGCGACTTCGCGCATGTACTTTCTAACGTTCAAGTTGGCCTTTTTTGCTACAGGACAACTTCCAGTGCAGGTTCCGCACTGGATGCATTCGAGGAGTTTGTGTTTCTGGGCAAGCTCTTGAGCATTCATTTTTTTCCATCGCTTTTTAGTGGAATGGGAGCATAAGGTTATTAAAGCGTTTTCCCGTGAATCAATTAAAACGTATCATGGAAGTCGGAGACCGCTTTTCATGGAGAAGAAGCAGCCTAGAATCGGAGTCTTCGTCTGCGAATGCGGTGGCAACATAGGCGAGGTTGTGGACGTTAAGGCCGTAGTCGAGGCGGTTAAGAAATGGCCTGACGTTGCTGTTGCCAAGTTTCACAAGTATTTATGCTCCAAGCCTGCCCAGGAGATCATTGCTGATTCTATCAAGAAGGAGAATTTGGACCGTGTCGTGGTTGCAAGCTGTACCCCTCGTATGCATTTGACGACTTTTCAGAGTGTTCTCGAGAGGGCGGGCTTGAACCCGTTTATGCTTGAGTTTGTGAATATTAGGGAGCAGGATTCATGGATTTTGGGTCCTCATCCTTCTGCTGAGGCAACGAAGAAGGCTATAAGTTTGATCCGTGGCGGGTACGAGCGCAGTCGTGAGCTTGAGCCTTTGCAGACTGTCAGCGAGAAGGGCTCAAGGGAGATCCTGATTGTCGGTGGTGGAATTGCAGGGATTACTGCTGCATTAGAACTTGGGTATTTGGGCTACAAGGTTCACTTGGTTGAGCGCAAGTCGAGCATCGGCGGCAACATGGCGAAGCTCACGAAAGTCTTTCCGACCCTAGATTGTGCACAGTGCATTCTTACTCCGAGAATGGCTGAAGTTGGAAGAAATCCTAATGTGGCCCTGTACAGTTACGCTGAGGTTCAGGAGGTCAGTGGGCGTCCTGGAAACTACGATGTCAAAGTGTTTATGAAGCCTCGCGGCGTAGATCTTCAGAAGTGTCGGAACTGCGGCGTTTGTGCCAAAGTTTGCCCAGTTGTAGTGCTTGACGAGTTTAACGAGGGCCTGGCCCAACGCAAAGCCGCATACCAAGAATTTCCGCAGGCTGTTCCATCTGCATATACGATTGACTTCCAAGCTTGCACCAAGTGCCGAAAATGCGAGCAGCTCTGCCCGGCGAAAGCAATAACGATTGATGATAAGGGCATGACTGTGGACTTGCATGTTGGCGGGATCATTATGGCCACAGGTTACGAGTTGTTTGATGCGAAGAAGCTGGAAACCTATGGGTACGGCACTTACAAAGACGTTATCACAATGATGGAGCTGGAGCGACTTGTTTCAGCCACGGGTCCAACGGACGGGTACGTGAAACGTGCAGATGGCACAGATGTTAAAAGGATGGCGATCCTCCTTTGCGCAGGCTCGCGCGACAAAAACTACATTCCATACTGCAGCAGGATCTGCTGCATGTACGCGTTGAAGCAGGCTTTTGTGCTGAAGAAAATGTTGGGTATAGATGTTACTGTTTACTACACGGACATACGTGCCACAGGCAAAGGCTATGAGGACCTATACTGGCGCGATCAAGAAGCTGGCGTCAGTTTCATTCGTGGCAAGGTAGCAGAGGTCTATAGGGATGCCAAGACAAACAAGCTGGTAGTTGTGGCAGAGGATTCATTGTCATGCGAGTTGACGAATGAGGAGTTTGATCTTGTCGGTTTGGCAACGCCTATGGTTCCCCCTGCCGGATTGAAGGAACTCGCGGACAAAATGAAGGTGGCTACAGGTGAAGACGGCTTCATCACAGAGAAGCATCCGAAACTTGATCCAGTTGACTCTCTAGTCGCAGGCATTTTCGCATGCGGTTGCGCTCTTAGTCCCAAAGACGTGCGCGACACAGTTTCCGATGGCTTGGGCGCAGCGGCCAAGGCGGCACTATTCCTGAAAAGCGATTATGTTACAACCAGTCCCGAGAAGGCTTTCGTAATTGCAGATCTGTGCAATGGTTGCCAAGCATGTGTCCCCCTTTGCCCCGCAAACGCGATTAGCATGCAGAATGGGAAGGCTGTGATTAATCCGTTCATGTGCACGGGCTGCGGTGCATGCATCCCTGTCTGTCCTCAAGAAGCTATCGATTTCAAGAATGCCACGTTGAAGCAAGTCTTGTCTCAGATGCGTGGAGTACTCACCGACAAAGATCCGGCCGAGGTTCGAGTTCTGGCTTTTGTGGACAAGAATGTGGGTTATACGGGCATGGACTTCCTAGGTTTAGACAGAGCGAAGTATCCCGAGAACATCAGGATTGTGCCTGTCCCTACCACGGCCATTCTTGGAAAGAAACTTCTGCTAAGCGCATTTGCATACGGTGCGGACGGCGTGCTCGTAATAGAGGGTAGCGAGGAGATTGATGAACATTTCACAAAGAAGCGAATGATTGATGCGGGAAGAGAACTGGCGCAGTACGGTATCGAGAGCATGAGGGTACGATACAGCTACGTGCCCTTGCCTGTTTACAAGAAGGCCGCTGAACTGTTCACGATGTTCACTGACAGAATCAAGAAGTTCGGGCCCATCGCTGAAGAGAAACGAAACAACATCAAACAGAAACTCCAAATCTAGGCGTGCTGCATTACTAACTTCGTCTGGTTCTTGACGCGCGCCATCGAGCAAAATCCTTTTCCAAGTGGAAAAGGCTAGAAGATCAAAAGAGAAATGCCGAAAATTCTAGGATCAAAAAGCAAATCCTTAACATTATATGTGCACTACGAACTCTTTTATGAACAAACGATTCTACTAGAACTGAAGTATCGAATGGAAGTGGTTACGTGACGAAGGTTGCGACAGGTAAGGGATTCGAGTTAGAACTGCCAACATCTTACGTGAAGATGAAGGAAGAAGCTGAAAATACGATTTCTGAGCTAGTGTCAGGAAAGCCTAAGGCGCGAAAGATTTGGACATTGTTAAGGGAAGATGTAGAAGCTAAGGCAGATTGGGCCATGGCAAACTACATCGCCGTTGCGAAGCTGAAGTATAATGATCATGGAGAAATTCATGCAAAAATCGTGGCGGCAAACGCGCTTAAAATGCTGAAGCTTCTTCTCGATAATGGCGTGTCAACTAGCGTCATGAAGGAAAAAGCTGGCGATGAAGACGATGTCTACCTCGTAGTCCTTGCGGGGGCGCTCCTCCATGACATCGGGAATCAGGTCCACCGTGAGAACCACAACGTTTCAGGCGTTTACTTAGCTATACCCCTGCTAAATAGGCTTTTGCCGAAAATCTACAAGGACGAGGAAATTATGTACGAAATGAGGGGGCATATACTTCATTGCATATACTCGCATGAATTCGAAATATTAGACTTGACCGAAGAGTCTGCCTTGGTTGGTATTGCTGATGGAACAGACATGACTAAAGGTCGTGGAAGACTGGCTTTTGACAAAGGAAATGTCAACATTCACACAGTCTCGGCCCTCAGCATCGAAAAAGTTGAGATCAAACAAGGAGAAGATGTGCCTGTTCAAATACTGATACAACTGAGTAACAGCGCAGGCGTCTTTCAGATACAAGAAACGCTTGGCAAGAAAATCGTCGGTGGACCGCTTGAAGATTATTGTGAAATCATTGCCGTTGCTAAACCTGATAAGCCGTTGAAAGACAAGAGAATAGTCCATCGAATAGTCATCAAAGGAAAGAAAATGCAAGCCGTCTGACCATGAATATTTCAGAGTTGCCATAGACTAGTATTTGACCTCTGCCGCGCGTGATCATCAATGCAAACGATAAGATCCAAAATATAGCGTGTGCGCTAAGCTAATGAACCCGCATGTCGCCAAATACGTTCGAGCACACTGTCAGGTCTGAAAAGCTGGCACATCCGCTTACGACAATGCTTAAATTATCAGACCAAGTTATTCAAACGCAAGTTACCCAGTAATGGTGTTAGCATGTCGTTTTTCAAAAGGCTTAAACAAGGTTTGACATCACCTAAAGCAAGAATCTCGCTGCAGTTCAGCAAAAGTAGTTTTGCCTTGGGCGAAAATGCTGATGGGTCCGTAAATGTGACCTCAGACGAGGAGTTTGACGCTAAAGAAATACGATGCGAAATCCAATGTGTTGAAGAGGCAAGAAGGGTTAGGCCAGTATATGACGCGGTAGCTAAGCGTGAGGTCCTAAGAGAAGGCTGGGAGTCTGCGACGCTATATTCCGCAAGACCTACAATGGCGGGCCCACTGCACATAACCCAAGGCTTCTCGCAAACTTACCAGTGTAGCATAAACATCCCCGCAGGTGCAAAACCCACCTTCCAAAGCATCGACTCAAAAACCACATGGACCACTAAAGCAGTGATTGCCATTGAAGGAAGACCGGACGTAACAAGTTTAATAATCGAGTTGCAAGTAACGGCGCCAAGCGCTGCCCCTATTATCAGGGAAAAAGAGATTATCCGTGAAGTCGTAATGATACCGTGTAAATACTGCGGAGCTCTGATGCAGCAAACAGATACTACTTGCCCGCATTGCGGAGCAAAAAGAACCGCATAATCAATTCATGGACCCTTTCCGCCTTTTCTTCGGAACGCCAATAAGGCCTCAACCTGCAGATTTCGAGTAAAACGCGAACACGTAGATTGAACGACGCTGCGACTATTGGAATTGTAGCGTTGCGCAGAAGGAAACCTGCAGTAAAGCAGCCTTCTCTTCAAACACTACAACCGCCTCCTCCCCCGCCGCCTCCTGTCTAGCTGACCGTGTATACACTAAGCATTCAAGACAATCGCACTACCGCAGAGCTATGTCTAGAACGTGCAGCAATGAGCAAAAGTTATATGAAAGCCTGAACTTTCAGTTCTGAGTTCTCTTCTAGAGTATCTTTGTCATTCAGGGATTTAAGGAGTATGGAACTATCTTCTACCTGCTGTCAATTGCTTTCTTCTGTAGACTATGACTACTGGAAGTGTTGGACTCTTCATCTTCCAAGGTTAACCATGATAATTGTTTGAATTGTCACCTGCTGGGGGGGATTCGAGAAGATTCTGAAGACTCTTGACTATTATGATTCTTGGTTCTCTACCACTATCAGACTTTGTTTCATCTGGTCTAGGGAGTTACCTGTTCCTAGCTCTTGTTGTTAGAGGAGCATGGAGTTATCTATCATGAGATGATAGTTGAAGGAACATAGAGTTAAACCAGATGTTCCTATATAGTGGGTAAAAAAGAATAGTACTTCTCTTCTAATAGGAGACAGTTCAAGGTTGGAAAGAAGAATCTGAAAAATCTGGACTCGGAGATATCTCCCGCAATCCGAAATTCTACTTCCGATTTCCACTTTCCCAAAGAAGAAGGAACCAATAACACGTTTAAAGACTCCTATGGAAGAAACCTCTATCGTTTCAATTCAAACCTTTCTCTGATCAGGTTTCAGATCATCATTCACTGATTCTTGCATGCGCCTTCTTCATGGTAAATCATATCGACTTTTTGGAAAAAAGCTTTGACTGTTCTGAGCTGATGAAGAGTTAAAAATTTAAAAGTTCAACCGGTCTCACTCTTATGAGGATTGATAGTGATCAAATCATACGCGTCAGATCTCAATGGACTAGCTTCTACATACGCTTGGGCACTTGATACGCCTGTACCTGAGCTGACAGAATTCATAAGGCTGTCCAATGATCTACCTCTAGTGTCACTTGGCTCTGGTGGTTCGCTAACCAGCGCAATCCTTGCCTCTATCCTCCATCAACAAACAGGATATGTTTCACAATTCCTGACCCCTCTTGAGCTTATATCGTCGACGTATAATTTCCGTGACATATCAGTCATCATGTTTACTGCGAAAGGCAATAACCCCGATATTGCTGCTTGCCTGAGAGCGATTATAAGAAGGGAACCGCGTCAACTACTGATGCTTTGCGCAACAAAGGGAAGTGCAGTAAGCAAAACTGCCCGGAAATACGATCTTGTGAAATTATGTGAAGTATCCTGCCCATTCGTGGGAGATGGTTTTCTTGCAACAAATTCGCTCCTTGTTTTTGCTGTTTTGCTGGTTCGTGCTTACAAAAAAGCCCAGGATCTGCCCTTTTCACTTCCAATCTCCTTCGACTACTTAGTTCGTGATGGCAACAATCAACAAACATTTCTTGAAGAACTTGGGAAAAATGTAGAGCAACTGGTACGCAGAAGCAGTATCGTTGCTCTATATGGCAAGTGGGCAAAACCCGCTGCATATGATCTGGAATCAAAACTCACAGAGGCTGCCTTGGCATCTGTACAGCTGAGTGATTACCGTAACTTTGCTCATGGCAGGCATAATTGGCTCGCTAAGAATGGTTCCAGCACTGGTGTAGTCGCTTTTGTGACACCAGAGGATCAAGGGATCGCCGACCGAACACTGGATTTGATACCGAAGGATATTCCAGTGGCCAGAATCGCAGCTCAAGAATCAGGCCCAGTGGCCGCTTTGAACCTGATAGTAAAGGCTTTCTTTGTGACCAAGTTCTTCGGTGACGCAAAAGGTGTCGATCCAGGGCACCCCAGAATTCCTTCGTTCGGGAGGCGAATTTATCGTCTGCGAATTTCTCCAAAAATGATCACCGGAGGAGAATCTTCTTTGGGATATGTATCAAAGTCAACCCAGATCGCGATCGAACGTAAGACAAAGAAGCTCGTTGATCTGATGACTGACCGAAGGCTGATCAGATTTTGGCTAGACGCCTACCATTCATTTGTCAAATGTATTGGGGGAGTCGACTACAATACAATAGTTTTTGATTATGACGGTACTCTTTGTGATCCTTCAAGTCGTTACGTCGGTGCATCCAAGAAAATAGGTAATGAATTATCTAGGTTGCTGGAATGCGGTGTGACAATTGGTGTTGCCACAGGCAGAGGGCAATCAGTCAAGAACGACCTGCGCAACATCATTGCGGAAAAATATTGGACAAGAATTTTCGTGGGATATTACAATGGATCTGATATCGGGCTGTTAAACAATAATGTTCATCCTGAAAAGAACTTAGATATGCATCCTGCTCTTGCAAGACTGCTTCCAATCTTTGATAAAAATGCGTATTTCGGTCAAATGGCTACGTACGAACCCCGACCTATGCAGATAACTTTTTCACCTATCGGATCTGTCTCTTTGAAATCGTTATTTGCTTTTCTTCATAATCTGGTTGAGATTTCAAAGCAATCAGGTATACAGATATTCGAGTCTTCGCACACAATTGATATGCTGGCTCCTGGTGTTTCAAAACTCAATCTAGTTAAAGCAATAGAGGATGAAATGGGAAAGAGTCATGTAAGATGTAACGTTCTTTGCATAGGTGACAAGGGCGAATGGCCTGGTAACGATTATGCACTCCTTAGCGGCAAATACTCTTTGAGTGTGGATACAGTCTCTTCAGAAGCTGATAGCTGTTGGAACCTGGCACCAGAAGGTTATCGTGGAGTGCAGGCCACCATGCACTATTTAAGTAGACTTGAGGATGCACGAAAGAAAATGCGATTTAAATCAAGAACTTGGGGACAAGATGTGAAATGAATGAGAACCTGGCTGAGCGTTTGCTTGCAAACATAATGAAATGGGAACCTAGTGACGTCGCCAGAGAAAGGCCAATTCTACAATCTCTAGCCGCGTTCAAGTATGATGACTACGAACCTTTTTCCCCAGGAATGCGGTTCATTGAAAGTCTTGCATTGTGGCTCAAGCAATTTCAGACCCTTGAAGAAAGGAAGACTGCTTACGAATTTGTCAGACGGAAACTCTTGTTTGTCTCTCCAAAGGAAATGTATCATCTTGTCACAATAGCTTACCCTGATTACATCCGGCCGTTCTTGATAAAGATGACCTCTTTGAGAACAGGCATCCCGGAGTGGAACGTTGTTAGAATAGCGAATAGTCTCGAATTCAAGGTCCTCAAACGTCAGAGTCTATTTCTTGCGTTAAGCGATGGTGCACATATTGACGAATTCAGAAGAAGCAACCCATCCATATCCAACGAACAAGTCTTGCGAACCCATGAGATTCCCGCAGAGCGCGCTAGAGAAATGATTGCTGAACTCAGAACAGACTTCACGAATTTGTTATGTCGAGAGCCTGAATCTGAAGAAACGAAGTTTCGTTGTGTATTTCTTCTCGATGACTTTTCGGGAAGCGGTCTAAGTTACATAAACAGAACAGACTCAAACTACTCGGGCAAGATATGGAAGTTTCATAATATTGCTTGCACTGAGAACAGCAACATAAGAAGTCTGTTTGACCTTGATGATTTGCATGTCTGTTTGTTGTTGTATGTCGCTTCTTCTCAAGCTTGTACTTACCTGAAGACAGTCGGCAGAAGTCTGTTCAACAAAGTTCCATTTGAAGTTCTAGTTGTTTGTCCTCTTCCTGATTCCATAAAAATAGACGAGCAAAACGACGAGTCTTTTGTCAAAATCTTGAAGAAATACTTTGATCCAACAGTAGTAGACAAGCACTTTGTCAAAGGACGCCACGACAAGCCCTATCTGGGTTTCAACGAAGGTGCCCTCCCGCTCGTACTAAGCCACAATGCTCCCAATAACTCAGTCAGCATTCTATGGCTGCCTGAGAATCGCAGATATCGAGGGTTATTTCCGAGAGTAAGTAGACACCGTGAGGAAGTATGAGAGATCCTAGAAACCCATTCAAGATGCTGTCTTCTGAGCATATCGCGTCAGATTCGACTTTCCTGCGTCTTTTTGGACCCGGAGTTTTGGATCTTCTACGAGGTGAAGCGTGGGATCGAATCCAGACTTTTCGTAGTGCACCAGGGGGCGGTAAGACTTCCCTCTTCCGTCTTTTTACCCCTCAATCCTTGCTGACACTGTATGAATCACAGAGCACTGATGAATACAGAGAACTGTATCTCCGTCTGAAAGGTCTTAACGTTATATCGGAAACTGGACCAGATATCCTTGGAATCTATCTATCTTGTGCCAGAAACTATGCGGGGTTAGAAGATCTCAGTCTTGATAGAAGTCTCAAGGATAGGCTTTTGTTTTCACTTCTGAACTGTAGAATAACCCTGGCAGCACTGAGAGGCGCATTGTCGTTAAAGAGAATGACATATCCTGATGATTTGCCCAAACTGCAAATAGGAAGGCCCGACAATTCAGATATCCCCTCTACGATTCCAGTTCCATGCTCGGGCTCGGAGTTGAACAGTTGGGCATCAGAACTGGAAAGAGAGGTCTGTAATGCAATCGATAGTTTCGCTACTGCCAGAACTGAGACATTGATCGGCCATGATACCCTTTACTGTATTTTCCTTCTCAGCCCTGAAACTATCTCAATAGATGGTGTGCAAATCGCCAATCGCGTGCTATTAATGTTGGATGACATTCACAAACTGACTTTTCACCAAAGAGAGAATTTGCACAGGGTTCTTTTTGACCTAAAGGCGCCGATAGGAATATGGCTTGCAGAAAGACTTGAGGCTTTAACCCCAGAACAACTACTGTCTGAAGGAGCACTTCCAGGCAGAGAGTACATTCCACCCATTGTTCTTGAGGAGTTCTGGAGACTCGGAAGGTCTGACTTGTTTGAGAAAACAGTAGCAAATATCGCTGATCGTCGGGCAAAGTTGAATCCTGACGTGCAGATTGGACCTTTTGATAGTTCTTTGACTGGTGCCCCTGACAGCAGAGTCTATGAAAAAGCATTCTCTGCTGTATCAAAACGTGTAAATGAACTCACAAGTCCAACGAAGAGATTTGAATTATGGAAGCCTAGAATCGAGACCATGGGAGGCACGCTTCGCGAAAAAGCAATTGCAGTGCGTTCCTTGGAGATAATGATTAACCGCCAAATGTCTTCCGCTCAGAAGCAATTGCTTGATATGCCTATCTCACAGAAGGTATTTGAGAAGCAAATTGACCCATCAGTTGATGCTGCTGCCGAACTCTTTCTTTCGAAGGAATTCGGTATTCCATACTACTTTGGATTCTACCGTCTGGCCAGACTAGCTTCATCAAACATAGAGCAGTTTCTGACTTTGGCAGGTGAGCTTTTTGAAGAAGTCATATCGGCTTTCTTGTTGAGAAAGGCCTTCGCTTTGTCACCCTCCCGCCAAGAAGAGATATTGAAGAATGTTGCAAAGCTTCGGTGGAGCGAAATCCCGAAGACCATCCCTTACGGACGAGACGTAATTGGGCTACTGGAAGCAATCCAGCAATTATGTCTGGTGGAAACCTTCAGGACAAATGCCCCTTATGCCCCTGGCGTTACGGGCGTCGCTATTTCGATGAAAGACCGCAACAGATTAGTTGATCCCGAGGTTCAAAAAACTCAATCCAGATACGCCCAGCTGGCCCGGGTAGTCTCTGCATGCATTTCGAACAACTTGCTCGAGGCATCTCTTGATCGTAAACAAGGAATCAAAGGAGGCAATACCTGGATGATTCTTTATCTAAACAGGTTGCTGTGTCTTCATTTCGGCCTTCCTCTTCAGTATGGCGGGTGGAGACCGAGAACACTAGATCAACTATGTTCCTATATGGAACAAGGCTTTCGACCGGACAAATCTGAAAAGGGTAGGAGAATACTATTCGATGGCAAGTAGCGACGTCTCATCTATCAGGTGGTCAGATTATTTCCTGAAAAGTGGCAATGATTTTCAATCGTTCTGGAAGAATTATCTGCAGAACGAGACCAGGGACATACTCTGTGTATTGGGCATGGGTTTTGATTCAAGAATGTGCATGGGGTACGAAGCACTCCTGAACGCGGGAGGCTCAGGAAAACGCGACTGCAGATTAGCAGAGTTCAATGAAGGCCCAAGTTCCATGTCTCACAGGTATTCGCAACTCGTCGAAGCTAATCTCAAGAAACTAGATCAACTAATTCCTTCCGGAAGCAGGAAGGAAACCAAAGAAATATCTATGTGGTCAGCCGATCACCGAAGAATAACCTCAAGGAGTGCAGCGGGCTTTTTTGAAGATCTCTCCGATTTCATCGGCTATTCAGATGTCGTTATTGACATTAGCGCTGTGCCCAGAGCAGTATACTTCTCCTTAATTGGAAAGGCACTCTATCTTCTTGATACTTGCGCAAACGAAAAAGCAGCAGGAAAATGGCCGAATCTTCACGTGCTCGTTTCTGAAAATCCTTCTCTAGATAGCAAGATAAAGGACGCAGGGATTGATGAGGATGCCAATTATCTGCATGGTTTCACTGGGACTCTTGAGAGTGAAACATTCGCCATTTTGCCCAAAATCTGGATACCAGTACTCGGCGAAAATCAAGAGCAACAACTTTCATTGATATCAAACAAAATATCCCCCGATGAAGTCTGTCCAATACTTCCCATGCCTTCAGTTAATCCGCGTAGGGCCGACAATCTGCTCATCGAATATCGCGAATTATTGTTCGATCAACTGCGCATCGAGCCAAGGAATTTTATATATGTATCAGAGCAAAATCCATTTGAAGTCTATCGAGCAATACATCTCACCGTTCGTCGATACAAAGAAGCATTGCAGGATCTTGGAGGTTGTCAAGTTGTTATTTCAGCGTCTTCAAGCAAACTCCTCTCAATTGGGGCACTTCTTGCTGCCTATGAATTGAGAGGTGAAAGCGTAGGAGTGATTAATGTCGACACGCAAGGGTATCAAATAGAAGGGGATATAAACGCAGACCTAGAAAGCACAGTAATGTCCACTTTATGGCTTTCGGGTGATTGCTATAGCAAGTAACAATATCAAACTCAACGCAAGACATCCAACGCCGGTATCAGTAGGTACAGGATTGATAGTGCTTGATGTTGTATTGAATGAGAAAGAGGAAAATCGTCCGCACCTCTGGGTTGGTGGCTCTTGCGGAAATGTGATGGCCATTCTTGCCTTTTTCGGGTGGTTGTCCTATCCAATAGCTTACATAGGAAAGGACAGAGCCTCCAGAATAATACTCAACGACATGAAGAAGTGGGGAGTTAGGACCGACTTCATTTTTGGCAGCAAAGAAATATCCACACCTATCGTAGTAGAAAAAATAAGAAATGGCAACAATGGGATCACTCATGTTTTCGAGTTCAAATGCCCATTTTGTGGTTCCTTACTACCAAGGAACAGGGCTATACCTAGAGAGATCGCCGAAGAATTACGTGAGAGCATACCACCTGCACAAGTATTCTATTTTGATAGGGTTTCTAGAGCGACTCTTGCACTCGCGAGTATTGAAAAATCCAAAGGCGCACTGATAGTATTTGAGCCGCACAAGGTCAATGATGGAAGGTTATTCAAAGAGTCGCTAGAAGTTGCGCATGTAGTCAAATATTCTGCTGAAAAGGTGAAAGACATAGAAGTGAGGATTGACGCTCCTTTGGAGATCCAGACAATTGGGGCCAAGGGTCTGAGATATCGGTTCAAGAAGAACGAATGGAAAATGATAGAAGGTGTCAGGCTATCACATCTTGCGGACTCTGCTGGGGCAGGCGATTGGTGTACTGCGGGCCTAATCCACTTTCTGGGCCAAGGTGGTTTTGAGGAATTCTCCCAAATCAAAGAAGACGAAATTGAGGTTGCTCTCAGATTCGCACAATGTTTAGCTGCTCTAAAATGCGTATATGAAGGCCCGCGTGGAATCATGTACAATATAAGCAAGAGACAACTCGCGTCGATGCTGGATAGTCTTTATATCGAAAAAGACATTGAGAAGCACGAAAAGAAAACCGAAATGCCCGATGAACCTTTTCTTCAAAGACATCTATGTCCTTCCTGCCAAAGAGTGATGTCACAACCACATCGTAGCAGACAGGACTAAATCCTGTCCAGCTCCTAGTGGATATCGATCAACCTTAGGAAATCTGCTCCCTTGATGGTTCAATTGTTTCTTTAGAGTGGCCAATCGATACAGACTGCATACTCTACGAACTGATCTCGGGCCCATTGGCGATGCCGTTAAGATATCAACCATTGGACACACTGAAATATAATAATCACATAGGTCCTTTTTGGGATAAAGAAAAATTAGAGCAGTTTAGCCGCTTTAGACGTGTTTGCGGTTTTGGGGGAGTCTTTCCGCCTTACAAATGGCTGCTCGAACGTTTTGACAAGTCAAAGCTTCGATGAAGCGCACGCGCTTGACGCTTCGCTACTTCTGAATGATGCAGACCTAAAATACGGAGAGACTAGGTATAACGGGCAACCGTTCTACTTCTCAGTTGGAGCGGCCAAACAAAGAGAAACCCAAAATGCTGGGAAAGTCATATTGCCAATGCCAATAATGGGTGTAGTTGAATCCGATTCCAAGCGCGAATGGGAGTGGTCACACTTCATCAACCTGAAAGCTCTTCCAGAAGGTTTCATGCCTGTAGAGAATGTCAAATTTCGTTGCTTCCTCTTTTGCGATTTCGTCTGGAAGTGCGGCTGTCTTTAAGGGGCCAAACAGATTCATAGATACGGACCCGATAGTCATGGAAAAAATGAAAGAACAGGTTGTGGCTACTACCGAGTCTAAACCTGAGGTCAAGATAGAGATAGATGAGATTCTCAAACAACAAGGATATCGAATCGTGACTGAAGGAATAATCAGCAGATTGGAGAAGACCGAGGCTGGCAACGGCAAGATTGACTTGATAAGAAAAGAAAAAAGAGAAAGACGTATAGTCAGATAAACGGAAAACTTGTAGCACAACCAACAGAACCAATCGTGAAGGGGAAAAGAATGAACAAAAAGCAAGAAATGAACGCAAGTTGGTTATTCCTAGATAGAAGAGAAATATGGGCAAAATGCAAGGAATACGGAAAATGGAACAAGATTCGTGAAAAATCAGGTATTGACAAATTCAGGCCTTCACCAGAAAAACCAATTAACGTGCCTTGTCAAAACCCTAAATGCCCCAGAAAAGAGTTTGTCATTGAGAGAGTGTTTTTCGCAAGGAAAGGCATGAAGAAACCTAAAGAATAGAGCTTTTTTCTATCAGTCTTTTTGAACCAGTCTTTCATTTTGCGGAAAAGTTATAGCTGAACCCAAAAACAGAGTTGAAGGAATAGAGGCTTCCCAGTCATGTTTCAAAGCATAGACTCAATCAACAGAAAAATGGATAGACTGAAAACATTCATCGTTGACGAAGACTTGCACGTTAGAAATGGCGATGTCAAGACTGCTTTGCCCAAATTCCTGAAATTGAAAGAATATATCGGGAATATTGGCAATGACCTTCATTTCCTAGCTTTATGTCTTGCAAGTTACTATTTGAAAGAAAGACATTGTGTGACAATTGACTTAACTAAAGCGGCTGGAAGTGCAGGCTTAGACATAGAGTCAGAGGAAATTGTAGCTGAGATAAAAACAACGATTCCCTATCTTGAGAATGATTTTGGAGCGGCACAGAAACGAGAAATAAGAAAAGACTTAGAAAGACTTGAGAATTCGCCTGAGAAACACAAATATTTCTTCGTAATAGATGATAGAACTGAGCGGATTTTGAGGCATAAGTATAGTAAGAATTATCCTTCCGTGAAGATTGTGAACTTGCTCAATGTATCATCATCCGTATTTAACCCATAGAGGATTTTTCTATCGGTTTTTTAAGCAACGGTTTAACCTATCATTTGTTGGAGAACAAGGATTTCTGACATAGAATAGCAGACTTCGGGAGAAAACAGGAATACTATTCCGGATATCCGAACCTTCAAATAAACAATGGCTTTCCAAAGTATTAAGGTTTCTTGTGCATTCCAAAGCACTACAACTGGAATCGAGATTCCTTACGTAGCTAGGAGACCTCGGCACGGGGAACTATACTTCACCATCACCCTCGGATAGGCCTGAAGATAGTGCGCATCTCTTTCTCTGACCCAAACGCAATTTAAAGCTTTATGGAAAGTGGACAAGCTCAAAAACGATTTCTGGCACGGTCAGTTTCTCAAGAGCTACCCTGCCAAGCTAGGGCAACCCCGCGATTATCCCCTAACTCATCTTCGCTCGTCTTGTTGCTTGTAGCTGCTTATTAGAGTTTGTGGAATGTGTTGTTTTTGTCTTTTGCACTGCCTCTGTAGCACGTTTATTTGGTCGTTATCTGTGACAGCTAGCGTTAGCAGATTGCGACAATAGAACTTCTGGGTAGTCTGTTTTCAGGGCAATTCTGCACCTTGTTAGTGAATCCAGCGGTTGTTGGGAAGGTTCCTAGAACAGATCTATTCTTTTCAAGCCTACCTTCAGCTTCATCTGAAGGCTTGAAATTGGGTCGAAGCTAGTGTTAAGACGAGACTGGCAACTAAGTGAAGCTAGTAAAATCCTTGCAGCAAGAACTGGAAGCTCTGGACAAAACACAAGGGCGATAACTCTATTAAAGAGATCTTTGATAACGACCTAGGGAAGACGATTTGACTAGAAATCCTGGGTCAAGGATTAAGAGTCCTTCAGAAAAAGCAAATCTGTTCCAAGTGCTACACAGTCTTGCTGTGCATAGCGTGGCGAGAATATTCTCTAGGAAATACAGAACACTAAGCGTGATAGACCCAATTTTTAAGAATACCTCCCCACTGGACCGCGATGGTTTCAGGCGATTACTCGAGAGTCTCTCAGCTGAGAAGCAACAGGAAATCATTGGCAGACTTGCACAAATCTCGAAAGAAGTGATTCAAGAAAATCTGGAGCAGAATCTGGAGGAACGAATCGATAAGGAAAAAGAGAATCAAGAAAGGATGTTTCATAACATGATCATTGACTTCTTTGAACATATAGGGAGGACAAAGGATACGGTGAGAACATGGCAAAAGAACGGAATCTTCTATTCATTAGTTAAATCTGAGCAGTGGTGCAGTGAACCTGAAATATTGATCTCCTCCAGATGGGCTTCTTTTTCAAATAGGTTGGCTGAGCAGTTGCTGGATGACGTCGAAACAGAAGGATTCTGCTTAATAGTTGTGGTCTTTCGAGATTGTATTAGAGAGAGCATTTCCACAAGGCCTGGCTTGAAAATCAAAACACTTGAGCAGATCTGTCTTCAGGAATCTGAGCACATTTTCAACGAGATCGGAGTAAGCTGGATTAACATATGAAACGGTGCCTGCGCATTGGGATCACGAAGTTGTGGGTTCAAGGAGTATGGAGAAAGACTGAAAGGCACTACTGCTAAATCCGGAAGCGGAGCCTGCACATCCTGCTGCAGCTCGGCATCATCGGGAGAACTATCCTACAGCCAGACTAGCAATGGCGTATATGGACTGCCACTGACCAATTGGGTTGACATTGCCCAAGATCATTCTTGTATATACGTCGGCTTGTCTTAGACCGACGGACCTAAGAAACTTGGCAACGTTTGGGTTGACATTGGGAACTCTGACTAACAAAATCTGCCCTTTGCACGACTCGATTACTGAGGAGAACAATCTTTCAGCCCCCTGAACATTCTCATGTAGCCATGGACCGATTTGTATTGCTTTGCGACGCTGGTAACCCAATAGATAGCCGCGTAATACTCCACGACTATCCATGTCTGCTCGTGACAATTCTGGAAACTCGGTAACGAGACGACTCAGGACGCGACTACGGTCTGCACCAAACCGCGGTCGGTCGTAAGCGATTACGGTTTCTAGCTGATTTGCAGCAAGTTCAGGGCAGTAATCGCCAGATTTGTTGGGCATACCTACCCAATCATTTATCTTGCATACAGTGTGGAAGCCAAGCTGCTCAAACAGTGGCTGCCCTGGCACACTAGCATCCAGCATTGTAGAGCGGACACCATGCTCAGCAATTGATCCTAGGGCAGCTCGCATTAGTGATTGCCCTACGCCTCGTCGACGATGCTCCTGACTTACTAACAGGTAGCCGATCCACGCCAGATCCGTTCCGTAGCGGATTGTGGTAACAGTGCCAATTATATGCCGATTGAATTCGGCCAGTAAGCATCCATCGGGTTGCCAATCTAGTACTCGTCGCCAATCATTGTAAGTGTCTTCCCAATCCGCTCTTTCGCTTAGTTCCACAGCAGCTGTAAGATCTGCCGCTGTTAGCGTGCGGATCAACCATGGGGCCGAATCTGTCATGTCGATGCCATCTGCTTCAGAAAGTCAACGAAGGGATGAGAACGCATTATCACTCGCTCTAGGTATTCACGGGTTTCTTTAACAGCAGCTGGCGATTTGTCATATGTGGCGACATCCAAGGCTCCTGCTGTCGAATATTCAATTGTTACGACCAATTGGTCGTCCCACAGACCAACATCTCTTACTAGAGAACGTTCAAGTTCTTTGAACAATGCACATCGAACTTCGATTCCTGCATCATGTTGTTCCTTCATAGCAAGTATTAGGGGCGAACCTGAGGTCAAGAACGATTTGTCCTTGACGATGAAGATTCGAGTTATTTTCAGGCCTGCTTTCGCCCTTTCGATGTTGACTTTATGATAGTAATTAATCTCTCCGCCTGACCAATCCTCGGGGCTTTCAACAATGGCCGTGGCAATGCCTCCTTTTCGCAGTTCTTTGATTACTGAAACTCCTTTAACATATGCAGCCACGGGTCCACGAACACGCATACATCCTCGCTTAAGCCCAGCCATAGTCTCATTTGCCTCTATGATGACATGTTGGGCCTC
Organism: Candidatus Bathyarchaeota archaeon; assembly: GCA_963705345.1. Taxonomy (GTDB): domain Archaea; phylum Thermoproteota; class Bathyarchaeia; order Bathyarchaeales; family Bathycorpusculaceae; genus DASPTR01. Next base: position 1,500,642 of record OY970072.1, on the reverse strand, counting down.
GGTCGCGAAGAGAGGATCAGCGCCTATAATGACAGCATCGAAGTCTGAGACCAGTTCCCTTAATGGTCTGTGAAACGAAGTCTTTTCGGACAAGGACACCGTGCTAATCACGGCGTTTTTTGTACTTGCTATGTCTCCCTGTATTTCTAGCAGTAAAGCGATTACTTCGGTCACTATCCCTGTTAGAAACGATGAAATAGTGTCTCTCGTAGCAAACCACGTAATTAATGCGGTAACAAAAGCAACAATGATGCCTAGCAGTCTTCGTATGTTAAGCGAATCGTTTCTGCTTGACATATTTCCCAATCAACTCTCTCTGTTAACTACTTTTTTATTGCGAGTGTGGTACCTTAAAACGATTTCTTAGATATAGTTCCTACTCAGCTGACCTTTGTATCAAAACCTGATTGGTGCTTCAAGGAATAAACAACTTGGCAAACACTCTTTCGACCTATGTGCTGCAATTCGAATCCTGGCCGCCTTGATTCTTGTTAATCAACTACTGGCTTTTCCCAAAATCCATTTCACAATCTCATCAGTCACGCATTTTTCAAAACCGTGGAAATGATGATCGCCATTTTCGAGAAGGAAGAAATGGACATTTCTAATGTGCTCTAAGAAAAACTGCTCTACTTTCTTTCGATCCGCTGTCCATAAGGGATCGGCGGCGCCATAATAGATAAACGCCCTTGATTTCATAAAATAGTCTGCAGGGTCATCATATCTCAGTATCTTCAACCCAGGGCCTTCCAAAAACGCGATTAATGCACGAGCACTAATCGGAGTTGGATATTCAACTCCTTTCTGGCAGCATCCGTGCTCCTCAGGAGGCAACAGATCGTCTAATCGATCTGCATATTCACGCCTTATACGAGCCAGTTGATGTTCGATTTTTTCAGGGTAAACATAATTCTGATGAAGCATATATGGATCTGTGGGAGACAAAAGGATAGAATCAAAATCATTTCTCGACCTAGCAAGGTAATACAGTATCTTGAGGCAGCCTGAAGAATGTCCTTGAAGTACGATTTTGCGCCCGAACTTACGGGCAAATCGCACCGCACCTTCTATATCATACTCTGATTCCTCAAGTATCTCGCATGCTCCTCCTATGTGCACCAATTTCCGGTCTTTGTAGGCTTCGGCCGTACAGTCATGTCCCCTTGTATTTACAGTTAGGAAATTAATTCCATTTTCTGTATAAGACTCTGCCATAACTGGCAAAAACTCATTTTCATAGAAATTTCCACATGCGCCATGAACATGTATTACAGTGGAATAGTTCTTTGAGCTCAGTGCTAGATAGCCTTTCATTGAGAGGCCATCTGTTGTCCTGAAGCCTACTATTGTACCATTCAGATTGCCTTGTCCAAGTACCATGTTCAAACCCTCTCGTGAGTGTGCCTGGCTATGATTAGCAGTGCTTCATTTATCTCCTATATTATTTTGTCTTTTTTGAATGCTCCATCTCCGTATAGAGGAACTTAAGGCAACACTATCACTAGCAATATGACGATGGCAATTACCAAAGGAAAGGCTGCTACTATGCACGACATTCTTTTGAGCCTTGTGTGTCCTCGTTCTAACAGACTTATGACACTAGAGATTGTAGCAAACAATAGTAGCACTATAGTGATTGCAAAAAGAATAGCATGTGTGGCATCGAGGCTACCTTGAGATTTCAGGAATGGAAAAAGACTTGCGATTATCGCCACCATAGAACTCGATACTGCAAGAAAAGTGGCTGCTACAGTATCATAATGTGCGCGCTCGTCGGCATCATGGTGTCTCTGACTATTGCTCATGATCTTATTCACCATCTACTTGTAATAGAGGTCCGCTTGGTTGGTTTCTGCTCTTTCTGCGCTTCAACTATTCCCAAACCTACAAGCAAGTCGGGCAAGTCTATTCGGAGGATATCCCACATTGTTTTCATAAGAAACGCAGCTATTTGTGCAATTCGGCATGTTTGCTGCCTTGTTTCTATAGCCGTTCTTTGAACATTTCTCCAAATGGCTTGTCCATTGGCCCACTCACTCAACCATCGTAGTCTTTCAATCACAACATCGTCGATGTTGCGTCCCATGACTAGGCAAGCTTGAAGTGCTGTTGCAGCATCAAGCTCATACCCAGGTTTTCCCCATTCATTGATCTGTTCTTCTTCGAACAACCAGTTGATGGCATCGCTGAGAACTTGGTCATTCGCCGGCACCTCAACTTTTCTCAAACCGATTATGCACAATGCAGTTGTCTCTATCGTCGTGTTCCACGTTCCTGTGCCAGGCTTCCAATATCTGCCTTCGCGTGCTCCTCCACTTTTCTTAGATCTCAGCAACCATTTAGCAGCTTGCCGCACAACCTCACTGTTTTTGATTGTTCTTCCGCTTGCACCCAATCCCATGAGTACTCTAGCGGTGCACCAAGGAACGCGTGATGGATAGTAATAACCATCAGGAGAAATCCTTTTCTCAACTTCTGCTGAGAGTTCCTCAATAGTCTCAGGGTCAATCTTCTTGAGCGCGTTTTCTGCACACAAAATCAAGCCACAGAGCCAATTCTTGTGAAAGACGTCGAAATCGATCTTATCGTAGGCTTCTATTCCCCGCAATTCAGTGCTTTTTCTGTCTTGATCTTCCACTTTCATTCTTTCAGAGATCTGCTCAAAGTCAGTCGTAGTAGCCACGTTTGAGATGTCTATTTCCAACTTGTTTGAACACAGTCTGTAGCATTCTCTTATAAACGACAAGGTGCCAAGTGCAGAATCAACTTTGCCCACTGCAGCTAATGCCTCGCAAGCAAATGTTGCGGATGAAGGTACTCTCCCCCAAGTGGGGTCTTCTTTTTGTTGCTCCAAGATTTTGGTGAGTAATTCCCTTATGCTTTTCCAACTCTCTGTCAATGTTCGTGTCTGAACCTTTGCCTCGGAAGTTATGTGTATTCCTCCTGCCCTGTCAACGAGCTCTAACGTTCTCCAGATTTCCTGTGGTTCAATGGCGTTAAGGTAGCGCAACATAATCTCTCCTAGAATCTCCTTTTGGCCATGCATTTTCCATCTGCTTTCAAACCATGACCAGACATCCTCTTGCCTGCCAAGGTGCTCTGCAATGAGCTTGGCAAATGATCGATGTGGAAGTGAATATTCGTTCTCTCTAAACCTTAGTAGTTTTAACTTGCAGAGGGCATTGAGATGCGATTCAGCTATGCCCGTGGCCTCTTTTAGAAAAGACGCAGGAAAATCGCATTCGAATTGTCCCAGAACTGAGGCGACAAACATTGTTCGGGTGAGCACTTTTCTTTCACGAACCAATCGAGCAGTTCTTCGTTGCCAGATGACTTCAGCAATTTTCTCTCTGTCTATAGTCCCTTGAAGGTTTGCTGCCATTTCCAAGCTAAGGCATAGGAGGAGGAGGTCGTCACCAGAGACTTCTTCAATCGACGCCTTGGTCTTCTCATTAAGTTCCTTTCCAAACTTGTGTATTATTTTGTTCTTCACATCACTTGCTTCGATTGCGAGGATAGGCACATCAGGTCTAATTCGCGATGCTTCACTCGAGAAACTGGACCAGCAAGTTGCTAACACATGTAATCTGTCCTTAGCGAGTGTTTTTCTAAGCAAGTCAAAGAGTGATATGAGATCACTAGCAACCTTAGGTTGACACTGGAGGTCATCCAAGACAACCAAGGTTTTCTGAGTCGTCCTGATGCAATGATCAAAGAGCTTCACTCCTATCATGAACGCGTCTTTTTCAGTTAGTTGTCCAACGTCAATGAAAAGAACAGTCTCTCCTTTGGTCTCAAACCTTTTCCCGAGATTCATGGAAAGAACAGTTTTCCCTGAAGAGCTTTCCCCGACAAGCAGGACAATCGGGTTCTTCTCCAATAGATCTTCCAAGTCTCTAGATCTGGGGTGCTCCACCCACTTTTCGGGTCTTTCTCCATGCGACTTGATAGCTTTTGAAAGAGCGTTTAGTTTCAATGTTCTTTTGTTCTTGGAAATAGCATCGAAAAAGCCTTCAACTTGATACTTCACGTAAATAGCATCAACGTCAAACGCGCCCTCCAAAAAGAGCCTCAGGATCTTATAGTACAACATTTCAGATAATGTCCAACCAAAAGAGCCTAGGGCATCAATATCATCAGGACAAGCGAGAACCACGTTGCTTCCTTTCGTTCGCGCTAAATATGCCCAGCGGCAATCATCTTCGGTAGGACGTCCAGGCAGTATCAATACAGCAAGCATGTCTTTAGGAAGAGTTTCATAGATTTGGTCCCGATTTTTCGGATCGATCCTATCATAGTCTCGCCATATTTGCATCCGTACTGGAAATGCAGCCCATGATATGTCAATGCAGTAATCAATGTGGGGATATTGCTTTGTGGTGATCTGCGCATCGACTGAAATGATCGCCTTCATCAAATCAATCGCGGCTTTGAACATCTCCTCTTGTCGCGGAAGATCCATCCAGGTCTGCCAAGCTTGTTCGCCTCTGCAGATCTTAGCACCATATGCATGCCAATAGGTGCTTGTTGTTCTCCCGAGTTCACGCAAGCGGTCGGCTTTCGAGGTGATATCAAAAACCTCCGTTTGCACTAACTGCGTGATCTTGGTTTGCCTAAAGCTAGTTTTTTGTCTAGCCAGTCTTCCAATTCCTCTGTAAGCTCATCGACATGGCCCAGAAAGTCGTGAGGGGCGTTTTGTATAAGATGAGCTTCAACGTCTCTACCAGTCGATGCCAAGGTTGACAATTGCCTAGTGCATTCTACGGGCGATGGAAATGAAGCGAAATCATCTCCTCCAATAGCTGCAAAAATCGGTAATGAGAGTCTCTCAAACGGGCTTCCCTTGAGGTCGCCGTTTCGAAAAGGAAAAATGTCTGCACTGGTTTCATACCCTACCAGATCAAGATAAGTTCCTGCAGAGATAGGCCACACATCGAATATCTTCTTTGGAAACAATATGTCAGGATCTTCCTCCGCAAGCTTTCTAGCAACTTCTACATTATGCTTCCGAGAGTAACTAGAACCTGCCTTATAGAAAGCGAGCAAGTCAAAAGGCGAAAGCAGAACGCAACCAACAACTCTCGGGTTTGAGTGATTGTTTAAGTAATAAGTGATTTTGTGTGCGCCTAGACTATGTCCCTGCAAAATATACTCCTTGATACCGTGCGATTCAAACCATTCTAGCCAAGCCTCGGTATCTAAAGCACATTTCTCGAATCTTTCGTAGACAGTCATCCCATCATGACCACGGTTGTTCCCTGAGACAAATGCGATCCCTTTTCGTGGGTAGTAATCAGCAAACACATCCAGAAAATGGTTTTCATAGAAATTGCCATGACTGCCGTGGAAATGCAGAACTCCAGTTCGAACCTTTTCTCTAGGCAAATAAGCTATTCCTTGCAGTTCAATATTATCGGTTGTTTGAACTCTGATAATGCTTCCATTCATTGTTTTCCCCTCATAACTCGTTTTCTGCTGTATTTGGGTTTTTCCTCTTTGAAGCCACAACTTCGGCATATCTAGTAGGTTTCATCTCTCCTTTTAAAAGGCGCTCTGTTAAGTGCTCAACTGAGAAGTCGCACGCTTCCAATTCCTTTCTAAGAGTCTCTGCGTTCGGAACAGGACAGCTGTCAATACGTTCAGCATATTTTTCCGCTAGTACAGCAAGTTCATCGACGGATATCGGTAAGAAATCTTGCCAGCGTGCCCCGAGCTCTCTGGCCTTGTCCACAAAGAGGTCTACTTGATCAGAACTTGCTTTTACGCGTTCAGAGCCCTCTTCAAGCCTGACTGTCGTGACCAACTTGCCCTTCTCAATCAATATGTCGCGCCACCTAAGAAGAATCTCACGTCTTTCGTTCTGGGTGAAACGTGTTAGAAAAGCATCGGTGACGATAAGATCAAAGGCAGAATCTGGTTTGTATTTCATCATATCTTCAGCCACTGTCACGATTTCTTGACCCTTCTGCACCGCATACCATTGACTCAGCCATAGGGGAGTCTGACAGAGGTCAAGAACAGTGATCTTGCATTGCTTGCTACGCTCTTGAAGCACCCATAGCAAGTGAGCTAGCATCGAATAATCTGCGGTGCCGCATATTAGAATGAGTGGAGTTCTCCCCCGAATAGAATCAACTGCTATATGCTTCTTGTAAAATTCCTGATGCCATGTTGGAGTAGAAACCAAATCCAGAATTCGCAGATATTGCCAAGATCCGTGATACCACGCGCAGTTCTCCCGGCTTACATAATCTCCCTTGCAAAGCACTTCTGACAGCATTCGCATTAGTGGAGCCGTTTTCAACATGGGCTCTTCCAATGCGAATTGCTTCTTCATAGTAGCTGGTGTTTCATATGTTCGATGAGCTAGGAGTGAGTCCCGCATATTCACTGCTGCTTCCAGATCTTCCGGTCTCTTAGAAACGCACCACTCATGCGAACCGCCAATACCTTCAAGCGGTCGTCGATATACGAAGCAAGCTATTTGATCATCCCATAAGCCAAAGTCAAGAGTTCCCTTCGGAATCGGATGCTCCAATAGCCAACTATCGACTAGAGCAAATTGAACATCGATGCCTGCTCTTCTGTCCAGTTCCCAATGCTCTTGCACGATTGGATCTCTGAGGTACAGCCTATTCGGAAGAAGGAAGAGGCGAGTTATCTTTCTTCCTTTGTGTGCGGCTTCGCGTGCGGTTTCAAAGTAAGTCGACTTAGGGTTCCATTGCGCTCTGCCTGAAACTACAAACGTGGCGAACCCTCCCTTTGCAAGGCTGGCAAACAAAGCTTCTCCGCCACGATTCATAAGACCTGAAGGAATGTAAATTAGCCCTCTGTCTGCCTTTTCAAGTGATTCTAACTGGGACTTGCTTAGAAGTTCAAGCAATCTGTCGAAGAGTTCGTTTTCCGTCAACATTTCAGCCTTTAGTATGTTTGAAGTCTGCGGATATTTTAAGCTATGTTGTGCATAGAATTCTGATGAACCCAACAATCGACAATTCTTAAATACTAAAGCCATAAGCTGACAATATCTCTGGACATGTTGATAGTGAGATTATGCAGAGCGGCTTTCCTGACATACAAGTTCTTAGCATAGAAGAGTTGACTCTGCATGAAACAGAAGATACTGCGAGGACAACGAGGCTGAAAGAAAGGATAAGGGCTGATGGTTTTCTTAAGAACCCCGTAATAGTTGGGAGAACCACAGGCGCCAAGCCAAAACATCTACTCTTAGATGGTGTACATAGAATTAGCGCTCTTAAAGGCTTGGGCTGCAGAGACGTGGTCGCTCAAGTGGTAGACTATTCGGATGAAAGTGTCAAAGTTGAAACATGGCGCCAACTCATTTGTGGCATAAAGCAGGTCGCTCTTCTAAGAGAGATTGAACGTGTTGTAGGAGGTAGGCTGAAGAAGGAGAGCGAGGATGAAACAACGAGATTGCGTCACAAGAGACCGGTTCTCGTGCATCTTCTTCTAAGGAATGGCGATTTGTACGTAGTTAGAGATCATGCTAGCTTGGAAGAGAGAGTCGAGAAAACGCAGAGAATTCTGGGCACATGTGCGTCACTTGCAGAAATTCGTCGTGCTTCAGAAAAGGAAGCTGAGACTTTGCTGAAAAAGACTCGGGATGCAGCGGGCATGATATTTGTACCTAAGCTTGAGAAAGCAGATGTCTTGAAAATCGCTTCATCTGCCACTAAACTGCCTGCCGGAATAACCAGACACATTATCCCCTATAGAGCTTTGGGCTTGTTTGTCGATTTGGCCTTGCTGAGAGTCAGGTTACCAATAGGTGAGAAATCCAAGCTGATCCAAGCAGTAGTGAATCAAAGAGTGGATGACGAGAGGGTTAGATTCTATGAAGAACCAGTCTTCGTGTTTAGCGAATAGAAGATACAGAACTCTTCAATGGTGAATGGAGCGCATTCCATATGCTTATAATCAATCGCGATCGAATTACACACGTACTTTCAAATGTTAGCGGGTGAGACCAATGCCTTATCACGTCAGAATCACGCCTAGATCAGATCGTTCTCATGACGAAGTCAAACTGGACCTAACAAAGGAGCAGTTGGAAGAACGATTCTTGAACCCGTATGTCGAAGGAAGACCAATCGTCATCGGCGGCAAAACTATTCCACCAGATGATATTGAACGCATAAGAATCAATTACACCGATGAGACCTCTGAACAACTGCTGCCAATAGTGAGAAAGGAACAAGCAGCGAGTAGCGTGATTGCTCTAATCTCTGATGAGTGGTATGTGGCCGATAGAGGTGCGGATGTTACAGATGAGTTCATCAAAGGTCCGCCTGGAGCAGGAGTAATCGCCCGAAATCAGCCTGAAGGACCAAAAATCAAAGGTCCACGCGTGGTTTTTGTCGTTCATGGCCGAAATGTGAAAGCACGCGATGCAATGTTCACTTTTTTGCATTCAATTGGCTTGTATCCGTTGGAATGGACAGAAGCCATCCAAGCCACTCGCAAAACCTCACCATATATTGGTGAAATCCTGGACGCTGCTTTTTCAATAGCTCAAGCAATTGTAGTCCTTATGACTCCTGATGACGAAGCCCGCCTTCGAGAATCTTTCCGATCATCAGGAGAACCGACACACGAGACAGAACTCACTCCTCAAGCAAGAGCAAACGTCATATTCGAAGCAGGCATGGCGATGGGTCGCCATCTTGAAAGGACAATACTAGTAGAACTCGGTGTTTTGCGTCCTTTTAGCGATATTGGTGGCCGACACGTAGTAAAACTGAACAACACTACTCAGTTGCGACTCGAACTCGCGAAACGCCTTGAAGCTGCTGGGTGCCCAGTAAACCTTTCCGGCACAGGATGGCACACAGCAGGAGACTTTGATGGTGCTCTAGGTTAATCTCTCTTTTCTAGCGAGTCGGGACATAGAATTCGATCCTTTTTCACTCATCCTGAAGAAAAGAAGAGGGACTGTGCAAAGAATGACCGCAGAGTCGCTTGACGCGAGCGGGTGCAAATCAATCCAGAATCCAGAAAGTGGAGCCATGAGCAAACAAACCTTGAAGTGGACAAAACTACTTGCTACTTCCTCAGGCAACAAGGCGAACTTAATTAGACTATCACAAATAACTTAGCAGTATGCTCTTGTACACACATTGATTTCCACTAGAAGCGAACAAAACATATAGTTCTCTTGATGCTCTATTTCCTGTGCTAGTCTGTCCTAGAAGAGCTAGAGGTGAAAGAGCCAAGATTTGGGCTTACTTGCATTTTTCCAGGGCACTCAATTCTCAATGTATCAGGTCTGACATGATTCTTGTACTCGCTTGTCAAGTCACTTTGATCTCGGAAACACCTTCTCTTTTTTCGACTTTTAGAACATGGTCAGCGAAGCTTTCCAGCTCTCTCTCATGTGAGACCATGATAACTTGTGGACACTTTAGCTCAGCGAGAATTTCTCTGATCTTGAATAGCTGTTCTTTGCTGAAGCCGTCAGTTGGTTCGTCCAGAATTAGCAAGTTTGACTTGATGCCTGCGGAGACTTTTTGAACTATGGTGTTAAGAGCAAGTCTGTAAGCCAACGCCAGGCTGGTTTTTTCACCACCGCTCAGGTAATAGACATCTTGTTCATAGCCATCTTGTTCGACTAATGGCGTGAAGTCTTCGTCAATTCTGGATTCTTTGCTTGGGTCCTCTACGAGCATGCTCCACCATTTTTGGAAGTGTTGATTGAATTCTTGATTGATGTTTAGCATCACATGCTTCTCGATTGTGTCGAGAGTTGGAATCAAGAACTCTTCAATCTAGACGAACTCTCTGACATCAGTTGAAAACTTTTCGAACCCTATATGGTAGATTTCAATTGGCCCAAAAAACCTCTCGTACCTTGAACGAAGTTCAACTGCACTCTTCTTGCGTCTTTCCTTGCTAGTAATGACAACTATTCTCGGATAAGTTCCTTGTCTGTAAAGAGACTTTTTTAGCAAATATCTTACGTGAACATCTGAATCCGGAAGAGAATAGCCTATGAAAAACACTGTTTCAGCAGTTCTCAGAATGTGCTCAGCCTCCAGCCATATTTTGGTCAGGTAGGCATTATCATACACCTTCAGCCAAGTTGGCGGGATAATAAGAGGACGTTGAACAGCTTGGTCCTGGTGACAACGAATTCCCTCAGCTATTATTCGGTCAGCAATCTTTCCTTCCAAACTTAGACTCATGCTATTGCAGGCGGGGCAGAACGCCCAGTTCAGCGAACCATGGAGTTTAAGCAGCTTGATTCCTCGTTCTTCACGGGGAGCATGAAAATTGCTGAAACCAATACCATAATCAATGTCCCATCTTGGATATACGTCCAATAAAGCATAGTCCAACAAGATATCGTAGTTAAGGCTTATGAAAGAGTTTTCATACAGTTCGATTCTTGCCCTGTCAGCGCTCTCGCTGTCTCCGAAAAGGCTTCGGATGAATTGCTTGTGGTATTCTGGAATGGGGTTCTCTGGACGTGACTGCAGTTTCAATTTTAAGATTCTTGCAATACAATAGACTAACGCCTCCCTAAGCTCTGCCAATTTCATGTTGTTCCAATAATCTGAGAGTTCTTCACGCTTCAGAAGAGCAATATCCACCAGTGTAAGGAGTTCCTCAAACTGCGGGAGCTTCTTTGAGGAGCCTTCCGCGACTCTGAAGAACTCGCTCAGAAAGCGCTTGACGATTGATACAAAGTTTTGTGCAACACCAAGAGTCTCAAGAGATTCATATAACAATTCACTGGTAAGCAAACCACCTTCAGCCTTTGAAGCTCCAGCCCCAAAAAGAAATACTCGCCTCTCTGGCATTAGATCCCCCAGATTTATTAGGTGACCTCGTTTAAAACTATTAATGATTCCATGGTTAGGTGAGATAGTTGAGCAAGATTGTGTATCCTTTGTTATCAGGAGGAATTGATTCTACGATCGCTACAATAAAGAGGATTCTGGAGGGAGATTTTGCCGAGGTGCAACCGATTTTTGTTAACTATGGGCAAAAGGCATGCGAACAGGAATGGAAGGCTGCACGTACTGTAACCAACAAAATGAGTGAGTTACTCGGTATGCGTCGAACGCTTTTTCATACCCCAAAGCGCATAGATTTATATTGTCACTCGGAAGGCAAGCTTAGCATCTTTCAATGGAGCAGGTCAAAAATAATCACCGGCAATTCCGCGAGCAGCCCCTATGCTGAAAACAGAAATCTAATTCTGCTTTCGGTAGCTGCGTCTTTTGTAGAGTCCCAGATTGGCAATTCTGATGAAGGAACGATAGTAACAGGTTTCAGAGATGAATACCCAGACACCCAAAGGGAGTTCGTCGCTCTGCTGAATTGCCTTCTGTCCTTCCTTCTTTCCAAAACCAAGAAAACCATCAGAGTAGAAGCCCCGGTCATCGGTTACGGGCCAGACGGAAAGGCTAGAATGATAAAGGATTTTGAGAAATATTTAGACATAATCAAGTCGACGTGGAGTTGCTATATCCCAAGAAACGGAAAACAATGTCACAGATGTGAAGCATGCAGAGACCGAAAAGAGTCGCTTGGGGCGAATGATTCTTTAGATTGATCAAGCAGTCTCAATACAAAAAGCTTTGCTAGCCCAACAAGAAGCAAATGTCTGTGATCGAAATGATCGCATTAGGAATCGTGGGAGAATTGGGACCCGGGGGATTGCCAATTCTGCCAAGTCCTTTTTTTCATTGAATCCATGGGTTGCCTATTACCAGTATGGATTGTTTCACTGGTGGCGAATCAATTGCCTTGATGGGCTTCAAAATCTCTCTTCTTTCATTTTTCAGTCAGAAGGAATTAACTCGGTTTCAGCGTATGTAGGGAGACGTCGAGAACTGATCATCCTAGTTGAATACAGAAATTCTTAAGTCTCATTCAGCCAGATAAGGTAAACGGCAGCGGACCTTGAGATGTCGGAGGATTTTGTCTCATACAGTATGATGCAGTTTTTCAAGGATAATAGGTGGATGATTGCACAATACCATCCGCCAGGTGGACAGGCATCCTTTGGCATCAGGATTTCAGGCGAAATGCTTTATCCCGATTTGATCGGCTGCAAAGATTCGAGAATTGTCGTGGTGGAGAACAAACCCAGGTATAACGCTGAGGATATCGAGAAGCTGCGGAAAATGATGGCTGATCCAGGTGCAAACGGTCAGATCGTTAGTTTCGTGAGAAATTTCTGCTACACTCACAACATCAAAACGTATGATACCTTTGCTCTGTTCTGGGCACATGGTTTCTCGGGCAAACAGATTCCCGATCCTCTTCCAGACGTTAACTTGATATATATTGATAGGGAAGGAAACATAACTGTCAAGGCAGCTAGCCGACATCCGTTGATAGTCTAAAGAGAGGACAATTATTGGTCAACAAAATCTGGCATCCGAATGATCTCAACAGTGCAAAATGGTTTATCGCAGGTTCGAAGGTAAACGGGATGAACTGGTCTCCTCAGATAACCCCCAAACCAGGTAGCCCAGAATTCCTGAACTTACCTGAATCGTTCAAGAAGATACTGCGCCTAGACAGCCCAGATCTTATTGCAACGATGGAAATAGACAGCACAGATATCCCGACCGTCAGCATTGAAATAACCACCACAACACCGCAAAGTCAGCATGCAAAGCAGCGACTGCCTAGACTTGTTGCTGCTGCGGAGGCCGGCGTACCATCAATCTACATTATTCCTGAAAGAAAGAAGAGTGGCCGCAGCACGTACTCGGTGGGCAAGGATCTTTTCTATGGAGTCGACAAGATCCGCATGATAAATAAGATACCTGTATTCATCTATAGATATCCGGATAGAAATGGAACTCTATTGACAGATACAACGTACCCAAATCAGCCGGATCTCACTGCACAAGAAACTAGGAATGCATTCAGAACAATCGACACAATAATAACATACAGGGTCCAAAACAAGGGAATCAAAGATCTGAATAGTGATCCGTGGATATCAAGTGAAATTCAACGTCAATCTCTTACAGGATCTGGCGCAACTATAGCAATCTCGAACTACGATACTTTAACCGAGATCAATACGAGTGACCTAGGATCATTTCTTCGAAACAATACTGAAATGAAGCAAAGCAGGATCAACGAAACGGTTTCAAGACTTCCCAAAAGAATCATCAGCCGCGAAAAAACACTAGTTTTCAGACCCGCTGGTCGTATGTTCGATCATGCTGGTGATCCTTACTGTGGCATGCTTGCGTTCTTTGATTATGTATTCTGCAGAACAGGTCCAAACGTGGAGAATAGACTTAAGAATCTCGTCTATATGCCAGTAGGTGAGTCAATATCCCGGATTACACAAGAATTCTGCCCTGCTGGATACCACAGATATTGGGAAAGCGATTGCCCTTTCAAAGAAGATAGCGTGCCGAGTCTCAACGATCAGTTTAACGTCTCACATCATCTTCAGTATGGATGTGTATTCACAAAAATCAAACCTCTAAGGATCTACGGATATTTTTCCGACATGATAATATTCAAAGACGCCATTTTGGTGTTCTGATCCTTTAACATCAATGTCTCGAATATGGCGTTCGCAATTACTCTGGAAATCTCTGGAGGTACAGCATTCCCTATCAGGTAGTATTGATTAACCAGACTGCCAAGGAATCTGAAAGAGTCCGGGAATGATTGGATTCTGGCACACTCTCTCGGGGTCAGCAATCGGTTTGAAGAGGGATGCACAAACCTGCCACATGTGATTTTGTCAATTCCTGCTACTATTGTGCCGCACGGTTTTTCCCAATCTAGGCGTCCATATATGTTTTTGACGTGCCCGCCTTCTCCGTAGAAACCATCAACCATTTTCCTCAAATGATCGGTCAGTAGGTCTCGTGGGACGTCAGGCAATCCTCCTCCCACGGACACATAAGACAATTTTCTTACGAGCTTGCTCGAGTGTTTCATGGCCCGATGGTTATAGATAATCTTCTGAACTCCGTCCACGCTGATATTGATGACGTCGTCTCCCTCTCCACTCTCGACATGCGGTAGATCACCGATTACGTCTCGCAAAGTTCTTTTCATATTGGTTTTCTGTCTTTCAATTCGCTCTAATATCCCATTCAATGTACGGCCGTTCAGATCTCGATCCTTGCGAACGGCAAAAAGGAACCATCTGATTCTTGTTTGCGCTAGACCATACTCTAAAGTGTTTATTTGAAGGGCGCAAACATCGTATGCAGCATCTCCGTTTCCATTATTTAATATCTCATTTATGACCTGTGGGAAAGTTCTGCCTGTACTGTGTTTCTTCGACGTAATGCCTCTAACGTTTTCCATTACAATGATCTTAGGTTCGACGCCTAGGCAAATATGAAGAAAAGTCTCTACAAGCGAACAGCGTGCATGTTCCCTTGCTCTGTCCTTTTCTCTTCTCGATCCCAAAGTGCTGAATCCCTGACACGGAGGACCGCCAAGAAGAATGTCACATTTACCTTTCAGCTTCTGAATAACGCCATCCACTTCATTTGGGTCGTAGAGATCATGCAGTTCAAACGGCATACGAGGATGATTCTCCAAGAAGACTTTTCTCGCAATCGGCCACCAATCGACGGCAAGTAGACCTTTGAAATGACTGTTTTGATAGAATCCGTTTGTCAGACCACCACAGCCTGAGAAAATATCGGCAAAAGTGATTTTCTGTGTCTGTGTCTCAATCATGTTTTTACACCTTCCAGAGCAACAGCGATCGAATCTCCAAGTCTCTCCGCAAGAATAGGTGGCACGGCGTTTCCAACCTCTCTATATTGCTCTCTCATGTTTCCGAAGAAAATGAATGAGTCATGAAAACCCTGTATTCTCGCAGCTTCTCTAACCGATAACGTTCTATTCTCGGTCGGATGGATGTACATATAGCCATCCATTCCTATGTGTGCTAAAACTGTCCAAGATGGCTTAGATTCATCCAACCTTTTCAGTCTATCGAAGAATATGTCCTCTCTGAACGGAAGAATATCCCGAATCTCTTTTGGCAGATCCATGTATTTGCTGCCTTGCTTCATATGTGCAAATACCTTTTTTGCTCTATCGTTGGACATTCGGCATATATTATTCTTCACTAACCTATTGCTGTTGCGCAACACTTTCTGGTAATCTGTCAGCTTATCATTCTTGGAATAGGGCAACTCATCCTCTCTGTTCCCATCTTCTATCTTGGGCAAATCGCTTATCGCGTGGCCTACTGTTGGCGCTCTTTTGAGAGGTAAGTCAGCCAAGTCGCTGATGTTCTGCAAATCGGTTTGGGCCTTATCATCAAACCAATAGTAGTCGGGTTCGGGGAACGAATATTCAATTCCTTTTCTAGTGCCCACTATGAACAAACGCTTTCTAATCTGTGGTACGCCGTACTGAACACTATTGAGAACCTTTGAATAAGGACCATAACCGAGTGAACGGGCCAGATCAAGGATGTTCCTAAACAATCGGCCTCCAAATTTGGTTCTTAATGCCGGAACATTTTCCATTAAGAATACAGTTGGACGGTAGTACTTCACATATTGAAAGAAAGATCTGTAAAGATAGTTTCTCGGGTCAGATTGTATATCACCATTCTTCAACGACTTGATCTTTGGAACGCCGATTGTAGAGAATGTCTGACAGGGAGGACCACCCATGATCAAATCGACATTGTTCTTTTCAATTTTGGTTCCCTTTTCGAATCTTTCTGGTGGAACCTCTCGAATGTCTGCGTTTAGCGACACAGAAGTTGGAAAATTGTGTTCGTGAGTCTTGCAAAAAGCCTTTTCTTTCTCTATCGAGCCAACTATCCTAAATCCTCGATTGCTAAGGCCTGAACTGAGGCCTCCTGCCCCTGCAAAGAGATCAATGCATCTATACTCTTTCAACAGCCTTCCTCCGTTGCCAGGGATTCTACAAGTGTTTTTCTTTATTCTGTCTCTTTATTTTATGCATTGTTCGGTATTCTTCCTTATTCCGCGAAAGACTGCGGTCCAGACATCTTTCGCAGTATTCGCACTCGCTATGGACGTAACATTTTGAATGTGCGGGGCTATTGCTCTTGCATACCAACGCTGCAAAATCGATTATGGCGAAATTCGCCAATCTAGGATTGCTGCAGTTGGCATACTTTTTTGCGATTGCGATTATCCTTCTATCTCTTCTTCCATCCCCCCTAGGTTTCAAGCCGAAGAATCTGCTGAGAACTCGTACGACATTTGTGTCCACTATCCATTCTCTTCTGTTAAGAGCAGACGAAAGGAAAATCCCCGCAACATATTCTCCAATGCCTGGTAACTTGATCAGTTCTTCGCGGCTTCTTGGAATGTCTCCATGAAACGATGTAACTATTAAACGTGCTAGCTCTTGCATTCTTTGATTTCTCCACCGCAATCCCAAAGGGCGGGTGATTTCTTGTATTTCTTCTTCATTCCCTTCTGACAAGGATTTGGCGGTGGGGTATTTTTCAACGAATTTCTCATAAACTCGCACAACTTGATCTGCTCTCGTTCTCCGAAGCATTGTTTCTGCAATCAGTATTCTGTAAGGATCCTTCGTCCTGCGCCATGGATAGTCCCTTCCTTCTTTTTTATACCATTTCAATAGTATACTTCGTAGGTAAGTGATCATCTTTTCAGATTCTGAGAGTTCCGAAACGAGATTGCTTGTGCGTGGTTGGTTTACGGTACATCACTTCCTTTTCGCAGACTCGGAAATGAAAGATTTTTCAGCAAGCCATACTAGGATAATGTTCCTCACAATATTTGCGTCGGATTCTCCAAGGGACCCCTTCATTTTCGATATGATCTGCCACTGCTCTTCGGTGAACGTCACCTGAACCCGTCTGTTCTTGGTATTGCCACTATCCATTTTGTATCATGAGTGTATCTAGGGAGAGTATATTTAAACACATCGGCGACACAAATCGTTGCAAAGTGATCTGGAATACTCTCCTAGAAGCCTTGCGATTTGGAAAATATACAGATGCAGACTCATCTGTCCAGCCACTAACATGAAAACCAGAATCAACCAGCCTGATCCTCGTATCCGTCTCATTTTACATGGGATCTTAATCTAAATTCCTATAAAGAAGGAAAAAATAGTGTTCTCTTTTCTCACTCTCTTTATTAGGATCCTAGATGCATAGCGGCATAAGCGATGAAAAGAGTGACTAACCTAGTAGCAAGGCAGAAAAAGAATAGTTCTCTTTTCTGGTTCCCTCTGTAGGGCCCTCAAAAGATATAGCGGGGGGATTGAGAGGTCAATTCTGAAAAAGGCAGAGATCCGAAAGTGCGGTACTGTTCCTTTTACACGCAGATTGACTTCTTGCCCTGCAGAAAAAGGCGATTGATTTCGAGAAAAGCCAATGGATAGTCCCTAAGATAGTCTTCTAGCAGATATAACGTGATCGTCATTTCTATGAGAATTCGAAAATATGCGACACTTAGGCGTGGCACCACATACAGTACTTTTTTCTGAATCTCTTTTATGGTTAAGTGAAAGATTGGCCCTAGGATACAGGATTGATGGAGTGTTTGGTGTCCGTCTCTTTTTCATGGTTAATCCTCGATTGCTCAAGATCTTTCTTGGATAACTAGAGGATTCCTTTCTCTTTCAAATAATGCCTATATTCCAAGACTTTCTTGTGGGAGATCTTGGCAAGAAATATTGCTTGCATTATCCAAACAATCTGACTAGCAGACAGGGGTCTATGTTTCCTCTTTAGTATCTTGCCAGTTTTAGGTCTACGGACGTAGCCTTGGTCTTTAAGGAGCCTTTCAAGTATCTCAAGTTCATGTCTCTGAAGATGCTTTATTGGACACTGCGGGTCTATTCCTTTTTTTACCAGCCTTTCTTCTTTGCGTCTGCGTCTGTTTTCTTTTCTTAATTCTTCTTCAGCATCTCCTAGGATTTGATTCATTTTTTCATCTCCTTAGGCTTGAGCGTGGAATAGAATTCTTGCCTCGTTATTTTGACTCCGATTCCGTTTTTTAGAAATTCGCAGTATGCATCTTTCCACTGAGGGTTATTCTTGATGTTCTCTGGATATCTAACGACTATTACCTTGAAGATGTTCGGATACCTCTTTGACCATTCATTCAGACTCTGGATGTACCTCTGGATCTCTCTGGAATGCAGAAAAGATCCTCTTCCGTAGTTGGTCAGCTCTAGAACTGCACTGGGCACACCATTCTTCGTTATCAAGAAGTCAACACCCTTCTCTGTCACTGGATTAGTGTAGATCATGTATCCTTCTGATGTCGGATAGCAACTCTCAATGTATGGGATGAACCCTAGAACTCCTTCTTCTCCCTTTTTGAGTGAATCTGACAAGGTACTAAACAGGTTGTTGTTGTATGCCTTTGAGAAGGAGGACAAAGGCATGAAAGCATAACCATCACATAGAAAGACTTGTCCTAATTCTTCCATCCTTCTAAGCTTCTTAGGAACATATCTCTTGGAGTAGTATCCTTCTAGAACTTTCTTAACCTCTTCTAACCCAAGAGTTACATTGGATATGTTGTTACCAAAGGTATTATTCTCCCCAGAGCGTGGAACGTATCGTCTTCTGTATTCTCTAGATTGGTGTCTATATTTGTCAGAATTCTTCCAATAGACTTCTCTTCTGGGCATATTTCTCAACCAGTCTCAACTATTTCAGTTTCTAAAAAAATGTCCGGGATCACCGTGACCCCAGAGATCGTTGTTTGCTTCAGGGAACTCCTATGTGGGCTCTCGCTTTCTTTTCAATTGATTGTAAGTCTTGGGTGTTCTTTGCAATCTCTAGGTCTTGGGTGAATCCATCGTAGGGTTCAGTAGGAGTGATGTAGGTGGTTTCTAATGCGGACTTCATTCTTTCCAGTTGCAGTGCTTTGTAATCGACGTATTTCAAAACGTGTTCTTCCGCTATAGTCATTAGTTGTGTGGGAGTCAAAGAGTCGAGTTCGCATCTCCATTTTCTTTTCTTCAGCCATTGCTTTACTGTCGTATGGCTCAGTGGATTGCCAGTAGTTTTTGCTTCAGAAGGTTGGGGGATAACTCTGAGAGTGAGTTTCCCTAGCTTTCCTTTTGTGTTGTAGTCAATTGTCGAATTGGCAGAATTGTAGTTGGTCATCTGCTTTTCATCGAAGAGTATCAATTCAGGCTGTACTGGAATGTTGAAGTGTTTGAATTGCTCTCCTATGAGTTTGTATGCTTCTAGTCCATATGGGTCAAAGTCATAGAAACACAAGGCTTTCCATTGGAATTGCTGTGGAGAGAGGGTTTGGGCATATGTCTTTACGACTTTGTTGTAGAATCCTCCCCATGACATGTATCCTCTTGTCACTATTATTGGTACTTGGTAGTTTGCTATGCCATTCCAGATAGCAGTGCTCAAGGCGTCTTTCTCGAGGAACACGATTACGAAGTTGTTCTGGACTCCCTTTCTGAATATTTCTCTTTGATATCGCTTCTTTTGCACGGAAAATTCTGTCATGAGGCTCTCTTGGGCATTGACTCTATAGTTTATTCTTGTGCCTTCTGCTACGTCATTCCAATCTATCAGTCCTTTTTGCCTAGCTTCAACGAGAAGTTCTACTATTCCTTGATATTTCTTGTTATCGATGAGATTCGTGTGCTGTAAGAGGTAGTAGTAGGCTTGCCGCACAGTGATGGGCATCCGTTCTCTCTGGATGAATTTCTGTATTTCACTGAGGCATGATTTCCCCTTCGGTCCAGTAGCTCTGAACTCCATAATCCCTAGTTCTGGATGGTCAATGATTAGTTTGCGAATTTCGTCTTCCCTATCTGTCTGCCATCTTGAACTCATTTTGCTCTTCCTCCTTCCTTAGCTAATTCTTGCGCTTTGTTTTCCAGTGTTTCTTCGAGGAAAGTGTTTGGAACTTGGCCTTCCTCCTTTGCTTGTTTTTCCAAGATCGCGGCATTCTCTTTAGTGATTCCCAGAGTGTAGAACTTCTTCCTAGGGATCATGGTGGCTCCGAAATTCTCTTGGGATTCTGTGTTGTATTGCTTAAGGATTTCCGCTGCCTCCGCAGAAGTTCTTCCTTTCACGTCTTTCCATGCTTCATCTTGCTTCTCTTGTGGAACAGAACTTAGGCTTTCCAAGACTTTCAATGACGTCTCTTGTCTGCTAGCCTCTTCTCGAATCGCTTTTCTTACTCTTTCGAGTTTGAGCCAGTGTCTCATTCTCGAATATGAGAGATTTTCCTTGGCACAGCCGTCCTTCAGAGTTCCATATTTCTCCTTGAGATCCAATGCTATTTGCAGCATATCTTCGGGGGTCAAGTCCTCTCTGGTCGCATATTCTCTTCTACACCATTTCTTAGCATCTTCCAGACTCGTGATGTCCTTGTGGAGAATGCAAGGGATTTGATCATCTGCGGAGTTTAGGAACCGTCTCTGTCCAGCCAAGATTTCGTAGATGTCATTTTCTTTGTTGTGCCAGACATGGATGTCTTCTTGAATCCCTTCTTTTTCAATGCTCTTTCCAAGAGACTCATCTTTCTTTTCAAATCTTTTTCTATAATTAGCCTCGCTTACCACCAGCTTGTTTCGTGGAATAAGCAAGGATTTTCTTTTTGGGTTTACGTTCGTGTTCATATCTGTTTCCTCAATAAACAATATATACAGCGTCATACTATTCCCTAATCCTATGCGAAAAACGCATAGAGTGAACAATAATGTCAGAAGAGGAATCTATAATCCTGCCACCAGAAGAGACAATCATCCAGTATCTGAATAGAGAACGTAAGAGGATTGGGATCTCTCAAAAAGAGATTGGAGACGCGTTATCCTTAGATCAAACCAATGTCTCTAGATTGTTACGCGGGGAAAGTCGACTAAGATATGAAGACGCCTGCGGAATCACATTATTGATTCTTAAACACGTTTCACCGATACCAGACGAACCCGTAAGCAGGCATTACGTTAGTTCTGAGGATGTCGAATTTGTCTATGCTGACGAGCCTATCCTTGAGGCTGTAAAGAAGATGAAGGATGGCGGTTTCACACAGCTTCCCGTACGTGAAAGACTGACCAAGGAGTGCATTGGCATCATAACAGATTGGGGGCTACTCAGAATAATGCTGCATCCTCCCAAATCCACATCCAAAGAGAAATGGTTGCAAGAGGTAAGGAATATGCAAATTAACGATAAGCTACTTGAGGATGCCAAGTTGATTGATCAGGTGCCAATTTATCCCTCTGACTCACCACTGATTGAAGTTGCTGAAGGGTTGATGCACCACTACGCTGTCCTAGTCCAACAAGAAATTACTGCGAGAAAAATCGGGATTATTACCAGAGCAGATTTTCTGAAGCTGTTGATCCAAGAGTGATTCAATTGGCCTTCAGGCTAGAAGCTGTCCAATTTCTTCTGTGCAGTTGGCGTAAGCAGCATCCTTTTCACTGGCCTGATGACCACTTGAATACTAAACTGGCCTGTTGTCCTTGCTCTCGCCACTCCATCTGCAATGACCTTGTTGGTTCTTTCGAGATTTTCCCTAATTCTTTTTCTGTAATCATTCCATTCCATTGGATCATCCGGGAACGGGTCAAACCTAATTAGTGTCACGTTAGTGGCAGTTTCAACAATCAAGACTTCTGCGCCCATTTTTAACTGATCTTCTATGTACTTGGAGTAAGGTGCCTGCCCAATCAACTGAATCGGATTGTTTACTTCAGAAAATGTGATCTTTGCTTTCTTTGCGAATAGATCCCAGTTGAGAGCATTTGGGTCGTACAGGACTCCAAGTTTTCTCGTTCCATATTTGCTGGTGTCAGTGAAGTTTATTCCTCTTTCAATGTCTAGTCGTAGGCTTTGCTCAAACGTCTCGTCTTTTGCATAAGCCTCGCTCAGAAGAGCAACAAGATTCTTTATTCCCGGACATTGTGGATGGGCATTTATGTCAAAATCCTCTTCAACCTTAGTTATGTCTATTGGGAGGGATCTGCTCTGAGACCACTCGAACTCGATCGGTGTTGGCCCCTTCAGTGAATAGTCTATATTTATGCGGATAGCGTCAAGTTCTCCATTGCTATGGAGTGCAAAAACGCTATGTACGAAGTTTTTCGTGTAGAGGTTACTGGAACTAAAAAGCTGGCCGTTAGTGTCAAATCTGACCTCAACCTTCCCCGGAGCCTTAGTCAACCAGGTGGAGAATTGTTCATTGACTGTTCTTCCTCGCTCTGCGAATTCGTCATAGGATATGACTTCAATCTTCCTTTCTTTTATCAGCTTTCGGAAGGTCCTGTTCAGGACCTTGAGTGTTTCTAACCAGAAGTCCATAGCGGCTTCAATAGGATTTTCTGTCTTTGATTCTGCCAGTGTTTGTTTGGTCGCAAAAAGGGGTTCTCCACCTGTGATTCTAAATCTGGCAAATGGTCTCTCTGTTGGAATGTTAGTGTACTTCGTGGTAAGCTTGCATTCGGTGCAGGTTGCAATGTCTTCTGGACTCATGAATTTGTAGTTTTTCCATCCAGAGTGGGGCGACACAGGATTTATAGCATCAAGAATGTCTCTTGCATAACAGAACCAGCAGCGATACTGACACCCTACGGAGTCGAGAACCAGAATGTGCGGGTTCTTGTTTATCCCTCCCAGAATCTTGCTTTGAAAAGTGGGACCCATGAATCTGTCAGCAAAAACATACACTCGACAATTATCACAACGTGGAAAGATTCTATCACTCTTTCGCGAGCACGGGTCGCTATCCGGATTGCAATGGAAATCCAGATGAGCAAACAATTTTCGCAAATATTCCCCTCAGACTAGAGTGTATATTACGGAGTTAATGGTTTTCCAAGGTATTTTGGCGTGAAGAACTCAGCGTGATATCGTCATCCATGTAGATTCGATCTAGGAAGTTCAGTCTTATCTCACCTCTGGAACGTCTTCCATAGATTTCAAGTGTGACTCTGTTGTTTTTCGACTCTTTAACCGTGTATCTTCCGTCTTCTGCTTGAACAAGCCCATAGACTCTTTTGGTGTTGCCTAGAACTTTGTCAGACTCATAGTAACCATTCAAACCGACCTGATTTTTCCCACTGTGCACAAAGCAAGCAGAAAATTCCTGGTCGACTTCAAAGAATAACATAGGTCTCGAATGACCATGCCTATGAAACTGAATGGAGAATCTATTTTCGTTTGCCCCCTCAATCTTGTGCATGGTTTCGTAGTGGGTTTTATCTGGTTCAAGTTTCAACGGTGCATTAGCTGATGAAATGGCTAATTTGGCAAAACTTAGAGACTGTCTAAGACCGTAGAAAGCAACATAGGTATTTCTTTCGCCCTTTTCAAGACGGTCAACCAAATAGACAGGAATAGCATCATTTGGAGTAGCTTCGTCAATGTCTCGATTTGAGATTTGATAGTTGCGTGAGATCCATTCGGACATAAAAGTTCTGTATGAAGATGCAAGTTCGACCAAGGAAAGACCTGAATGTCGTGAAATACTAGTTCGGCTTAGGATCAGAGGACTTGCATCAAAAACTGTACCAGATTTGAGGTTCTGGCCAAGAAGGGCCCTATGATAGAGGCCAATCAGATTTCTGCTCTGAAACGAACCATACACACTAAGGCAATTCTTATAGTAATTTGCCTCATCGACGGCTTTCGGCAGTAACGAATCATCTGATTTGCATTCGAACAGAACAAAAAGATCTTGACCTTGGTCTTTGCCTATTATATCAAGAAAGCCATAACCATTGTCTGTCAGTATCGGGAACTCGCTTGAGACATATTGGAGGTCACCATTAAATTCTTCATTAATGATCGCTTCCAGAATCGGCAGATTCGGATCGCAACTCAGCACTTGTAATGTCCTTTTTTCTAGACTATCAATGCTCATGGGTCTCACCGACGTATTGTTTTTCGTGATCATAAAATTTGCGTGTTGCTTTCACCCTCCTATGAAAATGATATCGGCTTGCGCATCGCCACGGGTCTCCGTTGCACCATTGCGATCGTACGTCACAGTGATCAACCATGGGATGACAACAGCTTCATTTGGTCTCAGAGATCGTCCGCATCTTGGATTTCTTCCATGTAAAAGCAGTTTCTATGACAGCCTTGGAACTGTTCATATTCCTCTTCAGAAATAGGCCTTCCACATAGGAGACAAAGGTGTTCTGTCTTCTCCTCTTCCTCAGGTTCTAAGGATAACTTCCATGCAGTCAAAGGTTCATAGAACTCCCATACTTCAGAATTCGTGTCCAAGGAGGAATTCATGTCCAAGGAGGAATGATATCCATCTCTGAATACTCGATGTTCTGACTTGTAGATCTTTGTTCTTGTCCGAGGGGAGAGTCTCCCCAATTCTTCTATAGATTTGATCAAATGGATCTTACCACATTCTTTGCATACCTCACCTATGGGAATCATCTTTCTCCCTTCAAGAACTTCTCTAGTATCTTCATGTCCCTGTTGTACCCTGTCCTTGTCTCTGTTATCCCTATGTCTAACTCTGGTTCTGAACCCTGCTGAACATATCTTCCTATGATTTTCATGACCATCCTCAATTCTTTCAATTCCTTTTGCATGTCAGAAACTCGTCCATTTGTCTTGGATTCAAGTGGCATTACTTCTATAACTTTTCTCCAAGATGCCTTGAGTTCTTCTCGATCAAGATAATATGTTAAGATCTCCTGTGGAACAGATTTGAAGCTCAAGATCTTCCAAATCATTTCGGGAATTCCTATGTTGATGGCAGTTGATATCCAGATCTTTCTGAATAAATGTTGGTTAATCCTCTTCTGTAATCCAGCTATTGAACAAGCATTGCCCATCATCTTATCAATGCCACGTTGAGTTTTTGGTAATGTGATCTTAGCTGATTTCAATTGTTCAAACAGAACTTTGGTTTCTTCAGAAATATAGCACTTGCCAACAACAGATTCTTTCTTCGAGAGTAAGAGGAATTCTCCAGATGATATCTGTTCGTTTGTTATCCTCAATAGATCGGACATTCTAGCAGGAGCATCTCTAGATAGAGACATCCAACTCTTGACAGAGATATCATTCAGTTTGAAGATTTTCTGTAAGTCTTCTATACTAGGTTTCCAATTCTCAATCTTCATATGCATCTTTGGGAGTTTATTCTTCAACTTCAATCCAGCACCAACATAAGAGAACAATGACTGAAGTCCAATGATGTAGTTTCTAGATGTGTTTGATGATACTCCTTTTTCCTTCTGAAGCCATTGAAAATACTGAATGATTCTTGTCTCGAAGTTTCTTTCTGATTGCCTAAGTTTTATTAAGTCCTCAGTGGAGTTTATTTTCATGAATTCCTTGAAGTTGTGGAGAGTTCTTGAATATGTCTTTCGAGTCTCCTGTCCCAGAATCTGAGATAACCATTCCTCTTCAATTGTCATGTTATCCATCTTTCCTTATTCCTCCTTTTTTCGTTTATGAAGGAAAACTCAGAACCAGAAGTTCAGGAATATATGAAATTGTATGTTAGACAAACTCGGTATTCAGGAGAGTCCGTACAACTTGGACATAGTCGTATGTGTTAAACATGTTCCAGAAACGGCAGAAGCTGAACTGAAGATTGATGCTACTGGAAAGGCCATTGAAAAGACTGGACTAGTTTTTGACATTAACGAATGGGACGACTACGCACTTGAAGAGGCAGTGCGAATGAAGGAAAAACAGGGCGGGACGGTGACGGCCATAACCGTAGGCGCCGAAGACTCTGATAGCACGTTGAGAAAATGTCTAGCCCGCGGAGCAGACAAGGCGATCAGACTAACTGATCCAAGGTTCGAAGGTTCGGACAGCTATGCCATAGCAAAAATCCTTCACAGCGCTATGAAAACCCTACACTTTGACATCATCTTGT
This sequence comes from Candidatus Bathyarchaeota archaeon, assembly GCA_963705345.1. Taxonomy (GTDB): domain Archaea; phylum Thermoproteota; class Bathyarchaeia; order Bathyarchaeales; family Bathycorpusculaceae; genus DASPTR01. The sequence continues at coordinate 1,474,798 of OY970072.1, read as the reverse complement.
GTGGAGTACAATCAGGCGACAGCGGCTATGCCATGGTGGGCCCGATCCTTGCAGAGATGCTTAACGTTCCGCACGCAACGATGGTCAAGAAAATCGAACTTGGCCAGGGCTTAGTCAAAATCAACCGCGAACTCGAAGGAGGCCTAGAAGAACAGATCGAAGTAAAACTGCCTGCCTTGTTCGCAGTTCAGACAGGCATAAACGAGCCAAGATACGTTTCGATAATGGGCATACGCAAGGCCATGCAGAAGGAGATAAAACTCATGACTCTGGCAGACACTGGATTGACTGAAAATGACGTTGGCCTTGCAGGCTCTTGGATAAGACTTGAGAAGCTGTACGTTCCACCTGTAGAAAAACAGGCGCAATTTCTGAAAGGGACGCCAGACGAAATCGCGGTTAAGATTACTGAAATTCTGAAATCAAGGGGGCTTCTCTAAGATGGCCGAAATCATCGTACTAGCTGAACATCGGCAGGGACAGATGAGAGACATAACATATGAAATGCTCACCAAAGCCAGAGAACAAGCAGAGAAAACGAGCGCAAAACTCGCTGCTGTCATACTAGGAAAGAACGTCAAGGAACTTGCAAAACCCCTAGCAGAATATGCAAGCACCGTCATAGTGGTTGAAGACCCGAAGCTGGAGAATTTCAACTCAGAAGCATACAAGAAAGTCCTTTCAAAGCTAATCGCTGACCGCAAACCATCACTAGTTATGATTGGACACACTTCTTACGGGATTGACCTAGCACCCAGACTTGCGACTGCCTTGCACCTTCCCCTTGCCACGGACTGCATCGACTTCTCGTTCGAAAACGAAGTATTCATTGTAACGCGCCAAATGTTCGGCGGCAAAGTGAACGTCAAAGCAACGGCTCGCAAGGCTGAAACATACATGGTGACGATACGGCAAGCAGCGTTCACCGCAGCCAAACAGGCAACACCACCAAACGGGCAAATCACTGAGGTACCTTCACCATTGACAGAGGAGATAACCGAAAAACGCTTCATACAATATGTTTTGCCTACGTCAGGTGGGGTAGACATAACGGCTGCAGAGAAACTCGTGGGCGTTGGCCGCGGAATAAAAGACATGGCAAACCTCCCTATTATGGAGGAATTAGCAAGAACTCTAGGCGGCGTCTTATCGTGCTCACGGCCGATAGTTGACAAGGGCTGGCTTCCAAGCGACAGGCAAGTGGGCACTTCTGGAAAGACAGTCAAACCGAAACTCTACCTGGCTCTAGGAATAAGCGGAGCTTTCCAACACGTTCTAGGCATGAAAAGCTCAGATCTAATCATAGCCGTAAACAAGGATCCCAAGGCGCCGATATTCAGCTTCGCCGATTACGGAGTTGTTGAAGATATGTTCAAGATAATCCCGCCGCTGAAAAACAAGATTAATGAGTCACGAACACACAAAACATGAGCTAACCCAGGAGAAAGTAGAAGATGGACTTCAAACTTAACGATGAGCAACAAGAAATAAAACGTGCTGTACGCGAATTCGCCGAAAAGGAATTGACGCCTGAACTAGCATTGGAATACGACCAGAAAGAAGAATTTCCAATGGCCCTCTACAAGAAGGCCGCGCAACTCGGCATCACGAGCATGCGAATTCCCCAAGAGTACTGCGGGCAAGGTTACGGCGTCCTCGAAGATTGCATAGCCGTGGAAGAAATGTGCAGAGTCGACCCAGGCATTGGCGTCGCTATCTCGCTGGGAAACCTGATGATTCCGGATCTGCTGCTTAAGCATGGCAACGAAGAACAGAAAAAGAAGTACATTCCACCGCTCGCGAAAGGCGAAAAAATAGCTGCAGCTGCATTCACCGAGCCTGAACACGGGAGCGACATAACCCGCATGGACTCGACCGCCGTAAAAGCCGGAAGCGAATGGACGATCAACGGAGCTAAAGAATTCATTACAAACGCCACAACCGCTGACACGTTCATTCTCCTCTGCCAATCAGACCCGAACGTGCAGCCATCGCATAGGGGACAAAGCATATTCATCGCTGAGAAAGGCATGTGCGGACTGGAAGCTACAAAACTGCATGGAAAGATGGGCATTAAGCCATGTGTCACAGGGTCACTTGCGATGTGCGACTTGAAAATTCCAGAAACACACCTTGTGGGCGAACTGAACAAGGGCTTCTACTACACGCTTGAGCTCTTCGACGGAACCAGAATCACCGTAGCTGCACAAGCCGTAGGCATGGCTCAAGGCGCATTCGAAAAAGCTCTAAACTATGCAAAATCAAGGAAGCAGTTTGGACAACCGATAATGAACTTCCAGGGCATAAGCTTCAAACTGGCGGAGATGGCCATCAAAATCGAGTCTGCCCGCCTGATGATGCACAAGGCAGCCTGGCTCTACGACAAGGAAAAGCCAAACGCAGTTGCAACTTCAATGGCAAAAGCTTACGCAAGCCGCGTGGCCATGGAAGTCACAGACCAAGCTATACAGGTCTTCGGAGGATACGGCTACCTGGCAGACTACCATGTCGAACGCTTCCATCGATGTGCGAAGATAACCGAAATCTACGAAGGAACGAGCGAAATCCAGAAGAGCACCATCGCCGGATACCTCGCAAAACAACCATAAACCCTTTTCCGCATCTTTTCTTTATCGTTCCGCAAGCAAATGTATATTGGGCATTCAAAAGTTTTATTACTATTCTTGGTTCACACCAATAACAGATTCAGAGGACGCGATCATATTGACAGCTGAGAAAATCAAGAAAGCTGCAGTGATCGGATCAGGAGCCATGGGCCATGGAATCGCTCAGCTTCTCGCCACAACTGGATACCACGTTACCATGGTGGACATCAATGATGAAATACTGCAAAAGGCCATGGAAAAAATCAAGTGGAGCCTTGGCAAATTCGCCGAGAAAAAGAGAATAAGACAAGAAGACGCAGATGCCACTCTAGCAAGAATAGATACAACGACAAGCTATGAGCAGGCTGCTAAGGACATAGACTTCGCAATAGAAGCGGCCCCTGAGAACATTGAACTGAAAAAAACAGTTTTCTCCAAGCTTGACCAAGTTGCACCTCCGCATGCAATATTGGCCTCTAACACGTCGACGCTCAGCATAACTGAAATGGGAAAGGCAACCAAGCGTCCGGACAAGGTTGCAGGGATGCATTTTTTCAATCCGCCACTGTTCATGGCGTTGGTCGAAGTGATAAAGGGCGACGACACGAGCCAGGAGACGATGAACACAATCGCTGATCTTGCCAAGAAGCTTGGAAAAACGCCAGTAATAGTGCGAAAAGACGTTCGCGGGTTCATTGTGAACCGTATACTTGGGGCCGTATTCAACGAGGCCTTCTGGGCTTATCATCGCAAAGAGGCAACGATGGAGGGAATAGATTCCTCAGTCAAGTACACCGCCGGGTTCCCAATGGGCTGGTTTGAACTCGGCGACTTCGTCGGACTCGACATAGCCTACGAAGTTGGCAAAATACTCTACGAGACCTATGGAGAACGGTTCAAGCCATGCAATGAGGTTATAGAACCGTTGGTGAAGGAAAAGAAGCTCGGACAAAAAACCGGCGCGGGCTTCTACGATTGGACGAAGGGAAGACCGCGAATACCTTTCAACATGCTCGATGAATATGACGTTGGCAGGTCTTGGGCAGTTGCTGTGAACGAGGCTGCTTGGCTCATTCATGACGACGCCGCAAACCCAGCGGACATTGACACAGGCATGAAACTCGGCACGTACTGGCCATCAGGCCCATGCGAATACGCAGATCGGACGGGAATAGACGTGGTATTAGACAAGCTCAAAGAGCTTCACGCAAAATACAATATGGAAATGTACAGACCCTGTCCAGTGCTCGAAGATTACGTCAACAAAGGCTGGACAGGAAAAAAGTCAGGAAGGGGGTTTTACTAAGTGAAATTTGACTTAGACGAAGGTCAAATAGGGATCGTAAACGCGGTTAAGGAATTCTGTGCCAAAGAATTCAAGCCCGAATTGGCGCTGGAGCTTGACAGGAAAGAAGAGTTCCCGATGGAACTGTACAAGCAAGCGGCTAGACTCGGGTTCACGAGTCTCAGTTTTCCAGAAGAATACGGCGGACAGGGCTACGGCCTGCTTGAAACATGCTTGGCCATCGAGGAAATGTGCAGAGCCGACTCCTCACTGGGTGTTGCCGTGTCAAGTGGAAGCTTTGGAACCGAATTCATCGCCGTGCTTGGCACCAAGGAACAGAAGGAAAAGTATCTGCCGCCCATATGCAAGGGTGATTGGATAAGTGCAGCAGCATTTACTGAGCCGAACGTAAGCGGAAGTGACATTACCCGCATGGAGACGACTGCCACAAAATACGGGAACGAATGGTGGATAAACGGAACCAAAACCTTCATAACAAACGCCACAACCGCCGACTTCATAATCGTCCTAGCACAAACAGACACGAAGATCAGACCGACCTACAGGGGAGAAACCCTCTTCGTTGTAGACAAGGGCACGCAGGGACTTGAAACCTCAAAGCTGCATGACAAGATGGGGATCCGTTGCTCAGTCACGGGCGAAGTCCGATTCGACAGCGTGAAAGTGATCGACCCGAATATAGTTGGCGAGCTGAACAGAGGCTTTCACCATTCTATGGAATTCTTCGACAAAACAAGAGTGGGAGTCGCATCACAGGCTGTAGGTATGGCTCAGGGTGCTTTCGAAATAGCCTTCAAATATTCCAAGCAAAGAGAGGCCTTCGGGCAGCCACTGCTTCAGCATGAACTTATAGGTGCAGGCTTAGCTGAAGCCATGACAAAGATTGAAGCAGCAAGATGGCTGACTTATCGGGCTGCTTGGCTAGTTGACGCGGGCAAGATGGATCCTATGATAACGGCAATGGCTAAATTCTACGCGGGCAAAATCGCCATGGAAGTCACTGACCTCGCCATACAAGTTCTCGGCGGCTATGGATATTTGGGCGAATACCGCGTCGAAAGGTACCATCGAGACGCAAAGATAACCGAGATCTACGAAGGCACAAAAGAAATCCAAAAGCTCACTGTACTCAAGTATCTGCTCAGAAAATTCTGAAAAACATTATAGGCACGTGGACCTAAGAGCAAGCTAGGTGAAAAAGTTGAGCAAGGCATATGAAACAGTGAAAGTGGAAAGAGAACAAAACGTTCTGTGGATAATACTGAACAGAGCACATAGGCTGAACGCCTTCAATGACGTCCTAATCGAAGAACTTGCAGACGCGTTAGACACAGCTGAAAAGGACGCAAGCATAAGATGCATCGTGATAATGGGCGACGGTGACAGAGCCTTCAGCGCAGGCGCTGACGTCACCATGTTCCCGAAAGCCACGCCGGTAAAGGCTGAAGAATTCTCCAGAATGGGACAGAAAGTCTTCGGCAAAATAGAAGAAATGTCCAAACCCGTGATTGCCGCGATAAACGGTTTTGCGCTCGGCGGAGGGTTGGAACTAGCCCTAGCCTGCGACTTCAGAATAGCCGCTGAACATGCAGAACTCGGAAGCCCAGAAATATCATTGGGGTTAATCCCAGGCTGGGGAGGAACCCAAAGACTCGTGAGACTCATTGGACTGCCAAGGGCCAAGGAACTCGTGATGCTAGGAAACAGGCTAAAAGCTGACGAAGCATTAAAAATAGGGCTTGTCAACAAGATTGTGAACTACGAGAAGCTCCGCGATGAGGTTCGCGAAATGGCTAAGAAACTCTCTGAAGGACCGCCCGTGGCCATGAAATACGCTAAACATGCGCTGAATTTTGGAACGCAAGTGCCTCTTGACACTGGTCTACGGTTGGAAGCTGGCCTCATGGGACTGACGTTCTCTACGGAAGACCTTCGAGAAGGACTAGAGGCTTTCATGGCGCGGCGAAAACCCGAGTTCAAAGGTAAATAGCCTTCATACCCATCCTTTTTCTTTATATTTGCACTCTTCTCTAATTTAGATGTTGAAAATGTGAGTGTCATGAGAAAAGTAGCAGTTATTGGTGTTGGAAACGCAAAGTTCGGCGTAAGAGGCGACGTTAACGTGTCGGAACTGGCTTTTGAAGCAGTTAGGCCGTCTCTCCAAGACGCGGGCATAGCTGCGAAGGACGTTGAAATTGTTGCCGTAGGCTCTGTCGGGGCCGGAGCATGGTATGAGGAACTGCTTCCAGCAGTGGTTGTGGGCGAATACTGCGGCTTGACAGGGGCAGGCCTTGTCCGATGTGAAGCGGCTTGTGCAAGTGGTAGTGCAGCTTTCTTCACAGCTTATTCGGCAGTTGCGAGCGGGCATGCTGAAATCGCGATGGCCTTGGGGGTTGAGAAGATGAGAGAGATTGATACGCCGACAGCCATGGAATGGATTGGAAGAGCAGGATACTATTTCTGGGAGTTTCACAACTTCGGAATGACCTTTCCAGCGTACTATGCACTGTATGCCAGTGCGTACATGGCCAAATACGGCGCTACTGAGGAAGATCTGGCTCTAGTAGCTGTGAAAAACCACAAGTATGCGGCCATGAACCCAGTTGCGCACCTCCAGAACAAGATAACCGTAGATGATGTCCTTTCATCCATGGTAATCGCATCGCCGCTTAAGCTGTACGATTGTTCTCCTATCACTGATGGTGCCGCTTCAGTCATCGTTGCTTCAGAAGAAAAAGCCAAGGAGCTGAAGATTGACACGCCAGTGTGGGTTGCAGGGATCGGCTATTCGTCTGGAACAGCTAACTTGAGTAAGAGACAGGATTTTGTGGGTTTGGATGCAAGCGTGCTAGCTTCTCAGAGGGCATACAAGGCTGCTGGAATTACGCCAAATCAGGTTGATTTCGCCGAGGTTCATGACTGCTTTACTAACGCGGAGATAATGGCCTACGAAGACCTTGGTTTCTGCGGTCGAGGCGAAGGAGTGAAGCTCCTGCGTGAAGGGCAAACTGAAATCGGCGGCAGGATACCGGTAAACATGGACGGCGGGTTGAAGGCCAAGGGGCATCCAATCGGCGCGACTGGCTGCTCAATGATCTACGAGTTAACCCGTCAACTCAGGGAAGAGGCTGTTGAGAAGACCAGGCAGGTTCCGCTGAAGAACTACATTGGGCTTGCTCACAACGTCGGCGGGACGGGGCATTACTGCTACGTAACGGTATTGAGGAGATGAATGGTATGACTTCGACATCTATGCCTAACATAAAGTCCAGGCCCATAACAATAGTAGAAGAGATTCCAATAAGCAAAACTCTCAGATTCTGGGAGGGCTTGAAAGAAGGGAAAGTCCTCGCCACAAAATGCTGCGAGTGCGGGAAGCTGTATTTTCCACCCTCTGCGGACTGCCCTGGCTGTCTGTGCACAGATATGAGCTGGGTTGAGCTGAGCGAGGAAGCAGAAATCGAGGCCTTTACACACGTCGTGGTCAGGCCAACATCCTTCTCTCAGAACAAGCCATACACTGTGGCCATAGGAAGGCTGAAGGAAGGCGTGAAAATACTTGCTTGGCTGACTGGGTTCAAGCTATCACAAATCAAGGTGGGCATGAAGGTCAAGCTAATGGCTAAAGCTTCACAAGAAGGAAACCCGACATACGAATTCGTACCTCCCTAGTGAGTTAGCCTTCGCGTTTGCAAACCTTGACCTTCAGAGTGCGTTGCATTCACGTTTGAGCTAGGCACCCCTTAGAAAGAAACCGAAAAAAGGGGGGGCCCCAAATTCGAAACGTTAGAAGAGCAAGCAAAATGTACGCAGCCTATACACCAACGCATGCCAACAGAACATCATGGTTCTGCAGCGTTCTGGTGCCAGCTTCTTATCCACTCAATAGTATCAGTGATCAGTTGTTGTTCTTTTCCTTTGTAAATGTGATCTGCCGAGTCTATTACAACAAGAGTCTTTGGTTCGTTGGCTGAACGATAGACTTCTTGCGCTTCGTCCACACCCACAATAATGTCCCTTTGCCCAATCACTATTAGCAGCGGGATATGAAGCTTGGAAGCAGCCTCACACTCGTTCAACGTCATAAGTTTCTCTCTCACGAGCCTAGGACGAAGGTCTATTCCATACACTTCAAGTTTGTACCATTTTGAAATGTCGAGAATTCCGTCTATTCTAGAAAGGATTAGGAAACGGAACAGACCAAGTGTTCCATGTGTGCGCTTAATGAATTTCTTAACGTTGTAATTATGATTCTTCGGCGTAGACCATAATACGAGTCCTCGAACTCGCGTCTCGCCTTCAAGTGCATAGAGGGAAACAGCTCCACCAAGGCTGTGTCCCACAACGAAAATATCGTTCGGAGCGACTTCGGGTCTTGACGCCAAGTAATTCAAAGCACATTTCACATCTTCTTGCTCGCCGTCACCGTAGCCAAATTCCCCTGTGCTCCTCCCTACCCCGCGAAAATCAAAAACAAGAGACACAAACTCTGCCCTAAGCGCTTCTCCTGCCAATCGCGTATAGATTCTCAGGCCCTGCGAGCCTCGCGCGTCCATGCCGTGGCAGATAAGCACTGCTGGGGCAGGAACAGCATTTGGTATGTGCAGTTCACCGTAGAGCTTTATGTTACCACATCGCATCCAGATTTGCTCAATTTTCACGTCGAGGCCTTCTGCAGAAAGTATTATTACATCTCACTACTGATATATAGAAGACGGGTTCTAGGTTATGGCGTCTAAGAGGAAGGTCAAAAAAGAGCCATCCCAACCTTCTGAAAAGCCCTGGTTCAAGTTCTGGCCCGAAGGAGTTCCCAAGCACATCGCGTATCCTCAAGTTCCGCTTTCCGACCTGTTGAAAAAAACGGCTGAGAAATACCCTAAGAATATCGCAACGGTCTATTTTGACAAGGGAATCGCCTACAAGGATTTGAGTGTAGCTACAGACAAGTTTGCAACCGCACTTAGCAAGTTGGGAGTGAAGAAAGGCGACAAAGTGGCCCTTTTTCTGCCGAACGTGCCTCAGTTCATGATCTCATATTATGGTGCAATCAGAATCGGAGCGATCGAAACTGCCATAAGCCCGATGTACAGGGAACGTGAAGTAGAACACCAATTGGCTGATTCCGAAGCTGAAACTGTAGTTTCTTTGGACATGCTTTACCCGATTGTCGAGAAAGTCTGGGAGAAAACCAAACTAAAAAGGGCAATCATAACAAACCTGAAGGAATACATGCCTTTCGCCACAGTTGCGGTAGGTTCGCTGCTGAAGAAGATTCCTTTGCTCAAGATTGAACGTAAGCCGAACATCTATTTCCTGCAAGAGCTTCTGCGAGATAATCCGCCAGAACCTCCAGAAGTAGAAATCAATCCTAGAGAAGACCTGGCTGCATTACAGTACACTGGAGGAACTACAGGCCTTTCGAAGGGCGCGATGCTCACGCATGCGAATCTTGTCTCGAACGCTGTCGCATGCGCTGAGTGGCTTCAGGGAAAGATGGGTGAAGAATGTTTCCTAACTGTATTGCCGTTGTTTCACATTTATGGCATGACGACGGGAATGAACGCGCCAATCTATCTGGCCGGGAAAATGGTCACGCTTCCAAGATTTGACGCAGTGAGCACCTTAAGGGCCATTCAAAAGCATAAGGTCACCGTTTTCTGCGGTGCCCCAACAATGTACGCGCTACTGCTCGCTCATCCGGACGTGAAAAAATACAATCTTAAATCCGTGCGTTTCTGCATATCCGGGTCGGCTCCATTACCGCCAGAGGTACAAAAGAAGTGGATGGAAGTGACAGGCGGAGTCCTTGTGGAAGGCTACGGCCTTACCGAGTCTTCACCTGTGACGCATTGCAATCCGCTTGACAGATCAATGAAGACTGTTAAGGTAGGTAGCATTGGCTTGCCTTGGCCGGACACGGACGCAAAGATCATGGACATTGAGACAGGCGAAATGGAGCTTGGAACTGGCGAAGTGGGAGAACTCGTCGTTAGGGGTCCACAGGTGATGAGTGGTTACTGGAAGATGCTTGAAGAAACTGCTAGCGTCCTTAGAGGTGGATGGCTCTACACGGGTGACATTGGAAAGATGGATGAAGACGGCTACTTCTACATTACGGACAGGAAGAAAGACCTAATCAAGTATAAGGGCTACAGCGTCTATCCACGCGAGATTGAAGATGTGCTCTACGAACACCCAGCCGTAAAGCTTTGCGCAGTCGTGGGCAAGCCTGACCCTGTGGCAAGCGAGATACCGAAAGCATTCGTGGTGCTAAAAGACGGAGCAACCGCCACTGAAGAGGAAATCAAGAAGTTTGTGAACGAAAAAGTTGCACCTTACAAGGCCATAAGAGAATTGGAATTCAGAAAAGAGCTTCCGATGACCTTAGTAGGCAAGGTTCTCAGAAGAGTCCTGCAGGAAGAAGAAAGACAAAAAGCGGCAAAAACCTGACGTTAATGCTCCATCAGTTCGTGGCCGAGCTTTCAGCACAGGTTAATCATGCTGGTTCGTTGATTTTCTTTCCGGTTTTCTTTGTCCATTCATTGATTGGAACTGCGAATTGCTTCTCAACGTTTGGTCGGTGTATGCTATTGTAAGTGCAGAACGACCGTATCTTCATGTCAGGTGTCACGTAGTGAATGGCACATTTCTGAACCCTGTCTAAGTCAAAGTTCCAAACGTCTTGAAAATGCATAATCCCAATCATCACTATCCTTCGCATGAATTCTCCTAGCGCCTCGTAGCTTCCTTTAGTAATGACGCTTCTGATCAGTCCTCGCACGAAGTCAGATTTTGCCATCGGCAGAAGCTTAAGCATCTTCAGCTTGGCCATCGTCTTCTTACCTTTAGCGCCTGAATAGTAAATGTCCCAGAACACGTCGGCAAACTTGTCCACATCCACGTAGTTCATTATGGGCTTAAATGACCCATCTTTGTCCACAACCAAGAATGTGGCAGCGCCGCACATAGGATGCATCGTAAAATCTGGGTACGCCTTGCTCTTGATTACGCCCATTCCCTTCGTCATCGGAACTGGCCAGTTGACGGGTCGCCAATCCCACCGCGAGACAACTCCGTTGGTCTGCTCCTCAATCTCCTTAATTGCGTCAGGTATAGTTATCCTCAGCTTTCGCATTTCGTCCTTCTGAAGTCTGCCTGCCATCGAAACGGGCTGAATGTTTATGCATCGGACCACATCGTGATTTTCCACAGCGTAATCAACAATGGCTCCTAAGTCCTTATCATTCACGCCTTTGCACAACGTGACGACCAGAACAATCGAGTCTAGGCCTATCTTTCTTGCGTTGTCTATGACCTTCTGCTTTATGGGAACAAGACTGATCCTTGCTCTTGTCGCCTTGTAAATGTCCTCTCTCAAGCCGTCAAACTGAAGATAAAGCGTGCTCAAACCCGCATCAAGCAACTTCTTGAAGTATTCAATGTCCTCGGCTATGCGCAAACCGTTAGTGTTAACCTCCATATGGCTTATTCCAGCCTTCTTTGCCTCCTTAATCAGGTCGGGCAAATCATTCCGCATTGTCGGCTCGCCTCCGCTGAACTGTAGCGCATTGCAGGCCCATGGGCTATTATTCCTCAGAAGCTTGATCATCTCCACAATCTGCTCATAGGAAGGCTCATAGACGTAGTTCGAGGCTCCAGCGTAAGCGAAACAAACGGGGCAAGCCATGTTGCATCTATTCGTAACGTCTATTATACCCAAAATCGTAGGCGTCTTATGTTGAGGGCAAATCCCACAATCAAAAGGACAACCATTCACGGTCTTGGTGTGCGGATTCTCTAGGCCGCTGCCCGTATATCGAGCGTTATACCAGTTATCATAGAACCACTTGAAAAGCTCGGCATCACCCCAATAAACGTCCTCAAACTTCCCATGCTGAGGACAAGCCTTCTCCAAATAAATGACGCCGTCCTGCTCGTAAATTCTCATGGGGATCCTATTCATGCATTCGGGGCATAGGCTCGTTGAATAAGCTTCAAACTTTGCAGTTTCCTGTTCCTGCTTTGCCATCCGATTGACCTCTGAAAGATACAATCAGTAGCTAAACAAGTAAGCCATTAATATCTCTAATCGTCTACGGCCGCTTAACAAGAACCTACAATAAGTCAGCTGATTGTGGGCTTCTCTTCATGTCCTTGGCCATCAGAGGGCCGAGGTTCAAAGCTGATATTAGAGCTACGTGCGAAGCAACCACTAAGAAAACGATGAGAACCGCGGGCTGAACATTGCAAAGCCCTACAAGAAGTCAAAATGTATATGAACCGTCTTCCGCCTCTAAGCTAAAGAGATGGCTTCAGTGCGCGTGAAGATCAACGTCACTGGCATAGTTCAAGGCGTGGGGTTTCGCCCATTCATCTATCGCACTGCAGTACACAACGATTTGAAAGGCTACGTCAAGAACAAAGGCGATGCAGGCGTAGAAATCCTCCTCGAAGGAGACCAACACGCAATCGGGAACTTCATGCGCGACCTGAAAGAGAAGAAACCTCCTCTTGCGCATATCTATGAAATCGCGACGACAAAGCTAGCTGGAATAGCAGAACACAAAGAGTTCACGATTCACAGAAGCTCAAACGCGGCAGAGCTTTCAGGATCAACTATCCCGCCAGACGTAGCAATATGTAGCGACTGTCTGAAAGAGCTTGGAGATTCAAAGAACCCGAGATACAACTATTTCTTCATCACGTGCACAAACTGCGGCCCAAGATTCACAACAATCGAGAAGCTGCCATACGACCGCGATAATACGACCATGAAAGAATTCCCAATGTGCAGCTTCTGCAATAGCGAATACGCCGATCCCCTGAACAGGCGTTTCCACGCGCAAACGATTGCATGCCCAAGATGCGGCCCAAAAGCACACTTAACCACTTCAGAAGGCAGGATGATCAAATACAAAGATCCAATCCGACAGGCAGGCAAACTTCTATCAGATGGCAGCATAATAGCAATAAAAGGATACGGCGGATTCCACTTAGCAGCATCAACAACCAAAGAAAAGCCACTGATCAGACTTAGAGAAGCCAAACACAGAAGCCAAAAACCCTTTGCTATCATGGCGCGAAGCCTAGAGGCCGTACGTACCTTTGCGGACATAGGCGAAGAAGAAAGACGGTTGCTCAATTCCTATGCCCGTCCAGTAGTCTTATTGAACAAGAGCAAAACCTATTATCTGTCAGATTTGATCGCGCCAGGCCTGCACAACATCGGAGTGATGCTGCCCTACACTGGCTTACATCACATGCTTTTTGATAATGTGGACGATGCGGCCTTCGTGATGACGAGTGCAAATCCCCCAGACCAACCAATCACAAAAGACAATGAAGAGGCCTTGAAAACACTTGGCGGCGTCGTTGACTATCTTCTTTTTCATAATCGGCAAATAGCCTACAGATGTGACGACTCGGTAATCCGTATGCACAGCAACAGACCAGTTTTCATCAGACGCTCACGCGGCTATGCACCTGCACCAGTGAGGCTTAAGGAAAAGACAGAGCGCTGCGTAGTCGCCCTGGGCGGGGAACTCAACAATACTTCTTGCATATTGCTTGAAGACAAAGCTTTCATATCCCAACACATAGGCGACGTGGAAAATGTTGAGGCAAAAACCTTCTTGGAAGAGGCTACGAGACATCTCATCCACTTAACAAATTGCAAGATTGAGGCCATCGCCTGTGATCTACATCCAAAATTCGTAACCTCAAGACTTGCTAGTGAGCTGGCCGAAGAAAACGGTTGGCAACCAGTTCAGGTTCAGCATCATTATGCACACATTGCTGGGTTAATGATCGAACATGAAGCCAAAGAGATGATTGGCGTATGCTGCGATGGATACGGGTACGGCACAGACGGCGAAGCGTGGGGCGGCGAAATATTGCTTTGCGCAAGAGAATCAGCTGGCTTCAAACGCATTGCACACCTAGAAAAACAGCCACTTCTAGGTGGAGACCTAGCAACGCGTTATCCGCTGAGGATGGCTGCGGGAATACTCCATAAAGAAGCCGACGTCGAGCCGTGGCTTATGCACCATACGAAGCATTTCCCGCATGGTAAACAGGAGATAAAGATAATCCTTGACCAACTACGTGGTAACCGCAGCATCGCACAAACGACAAGCTGCGGCAGAGTCCTAGATGCAGCTTCAGCCATTCTAGGCATATGCTACGAACGCACCTACGAGGGTGAGCCAGCCATGAAACTCGAATCAGCCGCGACGAAGGGCAAAGATGCCCTGAAACTGGAACCTGTAATAGAGGGTGACAAACTGGAAACCACACAAATGATGCGAGAACTGTTCGAGAACAGATGCAAGTATTCCAAATCAGATCTGGCGTATTCTGCGCATTTGTATCTAGCCAGAGGGTTGGCGGAACTAGCTATTGAAAAAGCATTGGAGAACAAAGTCAAAACAGTTGGCTTTTCAGGCGGGGTTGCATGCAACGAAATATTGGCTTCAGCCATGCGAAGGGCAGTGGAAGGTGCTGGTCTGAATTTTCTGGTTCATGAGGTTGTTCCTTCGGGTGACGGTGGCATATCCTTTGGTCAAGCTGTGGTAGGTGGATTTCTTCAGCCTAGACCATAACTGATTTATTGCCGCATATTCTCGCCTATGTATACTGATAGAAATGTGTCTGGCGATTCCGGCAAAAGTTGTGAGTGTTAAAGAAAACAGTGCATGCGTTGATTTTGGCGAAGGGGTTCTTAGAGAGGTTAACGTGACGCTTGTGAATGTTAAAGCTGGCGACTACGTTTTGGTGCACGCAGGATACGCCATCCAAGTTTTAGATGAAAAAGAGGCGCAGGAAACTATACAATTATGGAACCAGATTCTCGAGGTAGAAACTTAGACTCAGAATCAGGGTTAAGTTGAATTGAGATGGCCGAGAGACTGAGGTTTAGGGATCCTGATCTGGCAAAACGTGTGACAAGCAGAATAAACCAGCTTACAAAGGGAAAGGAGACCGTGAAGATATGCCATGTATGCGGCACTCATGAATGGACAATCACGCACTATGGTCTGCGCAGCCTCTTACCTCAGAATGTGGAAGTGATAGCTGGGCCAGGATGCCCAGTCTGCATAGTGCCAGCCTCAGAAACAGATGAAGCAGTGCAACTGGCGTTGAAAGGAGTTGTCGTCACGTGCTTTGGCGATCTTCTGCGCGTTCCAGGATCAAGAATGTCACTCTTGGACGCTAAGGCTGAAGGAGCCGACGTCCGCGTCGTCTATGGAGTTGGCGACGCTGTCAAAATGGCGCGCGAAGAAGCAACCAAAGAATTCGTGTTTTTTGCTGTCGGTTTCGAAACAACGTCTCCGTCAACGGCCGTCGAAATACTAAGCAAGCCCCCCGAGAACATGAGTTTCCTGATTTCCCACCGCATAATACCGCCAGCCATGAAGCTACTCGTCAAAATGAAAGAACTAAGCCTAGATGGCTTCATAGCACCTGGCCACGTCAGCACAATTATCGGGTTGAAGCCCTACGAGATCTTTCCAAGAAAGTATCGAATGCCAGTGGTAGTGGCCGGCTTCGAACCTCTGGATGTTCTAATGGGCATCTACATGATTCTGAAACAGTTAAGCAAGGATAAGCCGTCCTTGGAAAATGAATATGCGCGTGCTGTGTGGCCTCAAGGGAATCCTAAGGCCCAGAGAATCATGGCAGAAGCTTTTGAGATCGTGGACGGCAGATGGCGTGGGCTTGGAAACATAGGCTCTTCAAAATTCAACCTAAGAGAAGAACACAAGGTCTATGACGCTCATTTAAGATATGGCGTAAAAATCGAATACGGCGTTGACACAAAGCTAGGCTGTCGATGTCACTTGGTTGTAATAGGACGAATCAAACCCACAGAATGCCCCATGTTCATGAAAGAATGCACACCCCAGAGACCGGTCGGAGCATGCATGGTCAGCACCGAAGGAACATGCCGAATATGGGCAACGACAAAACCAGACTGACACGTTCAGGCCTAGACCCATTGCCGTCAGCATATTCTGGGAACAGGGTCGCCTACAGGTCTGGCGACTATTCTTTTCCCCCCGACAGCTGTCTGCATGGCCACAACCTTGAAGTCCCTGGTTGTTTCCCCAATGATTTCTGCGTTCTTCCCGTACTTCATCGTTCTTAAGAAGCTCAGTATGTCTTCAACTTTTTCCTTTGCTGTACCTATTATCATTTTTCCCTCGTTTCCAACTTCAAATGGGTCCAACCCCAACATTTCACATGCTGCTTTCACGTCTTCTCTTATTGGTACCTTGTCTTCATGAATCAATATGCCTACGTTGGATTTTTCGCTGACCTCGTTCAGAGCGTCAGCTATACCGCCTCTTGTCGGGTCTTTCATCGTCACTATTCCGCCGACTTCTCCTAGCACACGTTGAATCAGACGATTCAAGGGTTGAACATCAGATCTGATCTCGCTTCTAAAGTGCAGCCCTTCTTGGGCGGATAGGACGGCGAGTCCGTGGTCTCCAATCGTTCCAGACAAGATTATCTTGTCACCTGCCATGAGGTTTGAGTCAAGTATCCAACGTTTCTGAAAATTACTTCTAAATCTCCTAACAACCTTAAGATTCTTCTCCAGAGCCAATGTTCTTCTCCCAATCCCCGAAGTGTTTACTATGCAGCCGCCTAGGCTTCCCTTTTCAACAACTTTGGTGTCTCCTGTAACGATGCAGACATTAGCCTCTTTGCATGTACGTTGCATGCTAGCCAAGATTCTCTCAAAATCTGATATCGCTAAGCCCTCCTCTAGTACGAAGCCGCATGCCAACGCATAGGGTTCAGCGCCCACGGCTGCTATGTCGTTCACAGTGCCTGATACTGCCAACCGGCCGATGTCACCGCCTGGAAAGAAAATGGGTTTGACAACGTGTGAGTCGCTCTTCAAGGCTACGTCGCCGACAACGGCTGCATCATCCATCGCTTCAAGAGGAACTTCGGCATCGCCTACGCCGCCGAAGTACTTCACGATATAGTCTTTGACTAAATTGTGCATAACCGTGCCGCCAGCACCATGAAGCATTGTTATGAGTCCTGTCTCAGGAGTCATTTTTTCATCCTTGCCTTCAACTTTGAATAATAACCTTGGAGGTTGAACATAAACACATCGTGGAAATACGCAGAGGCGTTTGATTAACTTCAAAATGAAGAGTGTTCTTCCGTAAGCTATGCCCGAAACAAACGGATATTTCTCAATTATTGCGGCATCCATTATATGGGGACGGCGGGGATATTTTTCGCTCTTCTGGATTTCTGTAGATAGGCAGCGAGAGTTCAAGACTGTTTGAAACTGCTAATCAGTCTGGAAAGCATTTGCAGTGAAGGAAAACCATATAAATCGCCATGTTGCTGTTCAATTGCACAGTTGGAGAGAGTACAAGGTGCCAAAATGGGGATACTCGATAACGGAGGAAGAGCTGGATCCGGAGAAAACGGTGAAAGCAAGTGCACGAGAGGTTAGGGTATCCCATAAGGCGGTACGGGAAGTCTGCAGAACAATAAAGGGAATGATGCTTCCCAAGGCAAAACAGTATCTTCGAGATGTGATGGCCAAAAAGAAGCCGGTTCCATACAGACGATTTACGAAGAAACTTGGACATCGTCACGGACTTGAAAAGGCCTGTGTAGGGAAATATCCAGTCAAAGCGGCTGAGCATGTGCTTAAAGTGCTTGAAGGAGCAGAGGCCAACGCAGAGAACAAAGGATTGGATATTGACAGACTCCGCATCATTCACGCGTCTGGATCCCAAGGGATGAAAATGAAGCGGTTCGCGCCGAGGGCACAGGGCAGAGCCACGCCTCATTTCGAGATTCTGTGTCACATCGAAATAGCTCTTCAGGAGAAACCGGAGATAGGAGAAGAGGCTTAGTGGCCGTCGTAAAGCATTTCGTGACTGAATCCATCAAGAGGACGGAGATAGACGAGTTCTTGGAGAATAAGCTTGAGAGAGCAGGATATGGGGGCGTGACCATATCAAAAACTCCGTTAGGAACTCACATAGTAATCTACGCAATGCGACCTGGCTTGGTGATAGGCCGTGGGGGAGAAACAATAAGAGAACTTGCGAGCATTCTGGAGGAGAAGTTTCATGTTTCGAACCCCCAAATCTCTGTTTCCGAAATTGAGATTCCGGAATTGAACGCTTATGTTGTCGCTTCAAAACTCGCATCAACCCTGCAAAGGGGCGTGCATTTCAGACGCGCCGGATTTTGGGCTCTAAACCAGGTTATTGAAGCCGGAGCACTGGGCGCAGAAATAGTCATAAGCGGCAAGCTGAGAACAGAAAGAGCAAGATACGAGAAGTTCAAGTCTGGTTACTTGCCTAAGTGTGGCGAGCCTCCGCTAAGATACATGAGGAAAGCCGAGGTCCATGTCCAGCTTAAGCCAGGAATGTTCGGTGTGAGAGTCAGAATAATGCCTCCTGACGCACAATTCCCAGACAAAATCAAAATAGTTGAGACACTGCCTCCAGAGGAAGAATCAACAGAGACGAAGGAGAAAGCACCAGCAGAAGAAGCCAGCACTGATGAACAGGAGGAGGCAGCCGCTTAGATGCCGATACTGCGAATCAAAGAAATACGTGACATGCCCCCTGAAGAGCGAACAAAAAAACTCGGTGAACTCAGAACTGAGATTCTAAGATTAAGAACTATGGTTAGGGCAGGCGGAACAATCGAGAATCCAGCCAGAATTAGAGAATTGCGCAAAACAATCGCGCGAGTCTTAACAATAGAAAGAGAACAAGAGCTTGGATTAGTCAAAACGAAGAAGACGGAGAAGAAAAAGGAGAAGAAGAAATGAAGGTGACTCCTGAAATAATCCGTCACGAATTCATCGGAACCCAAGGGAAAATCGTCAAGAGCACGAATTTAGACTATGTGGGAATATCCGGCAAGATAGTCGATGAAACCCGAAACACCTTCACAGTCTTAGATGGGGGCAAAAGAAAGGTCATAGCGAAGAACTCTACTATCTTTCACTTTGGTTTTCCTGATAGCACAGTAGTTGAGGTGGATGGCAAGCTTTTGGTAGGAAGACCTGAGGATCGCCTCAAGAAGACCATCAGGAGATTATGGTAATGTCTTTTACTTCCAAGAAGCCTAAGAAAAGCTGTAAGGATAGGAATTGTCCCTTCCACGGAGAGCTTTCAATTCGAGGCCATGTACTGGAAGGAGTTGTAGTTAGCGCAAGGATGGATAAGGCCGTTATTGTCAAACGCGACTATCTTAATTATGTTTCGAAATTTATGAGGTATGAAAGAAGACACAGCCGCATTCCATCCCACATCCCTCCTTGTATGGAAGTAAAAGAGGGAGACCGTGTAAGAATCGCTGAGTGTCGCCCCATAAGCAAGACCGTGTCTTTTGTGGTTGTTGAAAAAACGGGAGAGGGCTGAAATGGCAGCAAAGGCAAAGCACAGAGCCTTGGTTGCAAGAGGTATGGTTGGGCAAGGGCCTAAAATCGCAAGGGGGCTAGTGCCTGGTTCCATGCTGAGATGCGCCGACAACTCAGGTGCCAGAATACTCCGATTGGTCCAGGTCATGGGATACAAGGGAAGACTGCGGCGATACCCATCTGGCGGAGTGGGCGACAAGATAACACTTTCTGTGAGACGAGGGACCCCAGACATGAGGAAGAAGATATTTCAGGGAGTTATCGTGAGACAGAGGAGGCCATTCCGTAGGGTTGATGGAGTCTGGGTTCAGTTCGAAGACAATGCGGCTGTGATAATCACCCCTGAGGGAGAAATGAAGGGTTCAGAAATCCGCGGGCCCGTGGCAAAAGAGGCTGCTGAAAGATGGCCAAGGATAGCAAGTGCAGCCAGCATAATAGTGTAACAGGAGGATGATAGATGCAAGGGTTGAAACCAACGGCCAAACCAGCAAAACAGAGACGAATGCTCTATCAGGCACCAGATCACATAAGACAGAAGCTATTCGCTGCGCCTCTATCGTCGAGCCTCCAGGCCTCGCATGGAATAAAACGTCTTCCGGTTAGAAGTGGCGACACGGTCCGAATCATGCGCGGAGACCACAAAGGATTCGAGGGAAAGATTACCAACATAGATCGTGGCAGTTATAGAATCTACGTCGAAGGACTGACACGGGAAAAGGTTGATGGAACGGCCATTTTTGTTCCAGTTCATCCTTCGAAGGTAACAATCACAGGGCTAACTCTTGACGACAAATGGCGAAAGAAGATTCTGGAAAGGAAAAAGCAAGCTCGCAAAAAAGTGAAAAAGGTAGCTGTGAAGCCCGCGGAGGAAATTGTCAAACCTAAAGAGGAAATGGCCAAAGAAAAAGCCGTGGAGAAGAGGGCGGTTCCGAAAAAGAAACCAGAGGCAAAGAGGCCCAGAGCAAGGAAAAAGACAGTGACCATGAAGCCAGCTAAGGAGAAGACCGAGAAGGAAAAGGAGAAAATCGAGCCAGAACAGAAGCCGAAGGCAAAGAAGCAGAGAGCGCCTCGAAGGACTGGCAAGAAAACTGGGGGAGCGTAAAATTGGGTAGGAAAGGAGCATCTACCGGCCTGAAACGTAAGCCTGCGCCAAGATTCTGGCCTATTCACAGAAAAGAGTTTGCCTGGGCGGTGAAGCCGTCTCCTGGCTCTCACGCCAGCGAAAATTGCCTGCCACTAGCTATAGTTATGCGGGATACCTTAGGTTTTGCCAAAACTAGGAGAGAAGCTAAAAAGATAGTTACGCAGGGAAAAGTACGTGTTGATGGGCAAGTTAGGCGGGACGACGGCTTTCCAGTGGGCTTGGCAGACGTGGTTTCCATACCAGATGTTGAGAAGAGCTTCCGCGTACTGCCATCTGCAAAGGGATTGATTCTCCAACCGATTGACAGGGAAGAAGCAAAATTCAAGCTCTGCAGAATAGAAGACAAGAAGGTTGTTAGGAACAAAGGCATTCAACTGAACCTCCATGATGGCTCAAACGTACTCTTCAGAGTCGCTGACCTGAAGAACCCAAAAGAAGATGTTTACGAAACTCTTGACACGGTAAAAATAGGTTTGCCAGAAAAACAGATCATCGAGTCCATAAAAATGAAAGAGAAAGATTATGCAATCATAACAGGCGGGAAGAACGTCGGAAGACACGGCAACATAGTTGAAATCGAGAAAGCGGTGGGAAAGAAGCGCAGAAACGCGTTGGTAACAATCGAGGACGGAAAAGCGAACCGCTACCAAACGATCCTGAACTTTGTCTTTGCTATAGGCGAAACACAGCCGCTGATATCTCTGCCGGAGGCAGCCTAAGTTGTCTGAGGACGAAATCCGAAAGGCATGGGAAGAAAAACCCATGTTGAAACCGAAAATAGAGAAGGTTGTCGTAAACCTCAGCGTGGGAAAGTCTGGGGAACCGCTTGAAAAAGCAGTCAAGGTTCTGAAAGAACTGACAGGTCAAACTCCATGCAGGAGGAAGGCTAAAGAAAGCATAAGGGATTTCGCAATCAGAAAAGGAGAATCGATAGCATGCATCGTGACGCTTAGGAAACAAGACGCAGTCGAGTTTCTTAACAAGGTTTTGCCTGTGATTGACAAGAAAATATCAAGGAGAAGCTTCGACAAACAGGGCAACTTCTCCTTTGGCATTAAGGAGCACATAGAGATTCAAGGAGTAAAATATGATCCTGACGTGGGGATATTCGGCATGGATGTTTGCGTGTCCATGTGCCGACCTGGATATCGCATCAAGAACAGACGGAGAGAAAAGGCGAAAATCGGTTCAAGGCATATTCTGACACCAGAAGACTCCATAGCTTTCGCCAAGGACACACTGGGAGTTGAAATTGTATAGGATTGGAGGACATGTGACATGGCCAAGCAAAAACCTAAGAAGGAAAGAAAATACGGAAAGGGAACCCGACCGTGCAGCAGATGCGGGTCTTACGGACCCATAATTCGTCGTTACAATTTATATCTATGTCGGCAATGTTTTAGGGAGGTTGCCAAAAAGCTTGGGTTCAAGAAATATGAGTAATGAGGAAAACCATTATGGACACATTGGCAAATGGCTTGACAACAATCATCAATAATGAGATGCGCAACAAGCGCGAATGCATAATCAGTCCTGCATCTAAACTGTTGGGCAGAGTCTTGCGGATTATGCAACTGAATGGTTACATAGGAGAATTCGAATTTGTCGATGACGGTCGGTCCGGGAAGTTCAAGGTTCAGCTTCTGGGAAGAATAAACAAGTGTGGCGCCGTCAGACCGAGGTACTCCGTTAGGGTAGACGAATTTGAAGAATGGGAGAAGAAGGTTCTTCCGTCAAGAGAAGTGGGTACTATAGTGATTTCGACACCGAGGGGGGTCCTATCCCATAGAGAAGCGAGAGAAAAACACGTTGGAGGAAAACTGCTAGCGTTCATGTACTGAGCAACAGAGGTCTGTCAATGCGAGCCGTAGAAGTCTCAAGAACCATTCAAATCGCGGAAGACGTAGAGATAACTATCGAAGGAAGAAAAGTGACAGTAAAAGGGCAAAAAGGAACATTAACCCGAGACTTTCGCCACGCACCTGTTTCAATGGAAGTCGTTGGTAAAACTATGCGCATCTGGGCTGAGTGGCCGAGAAAGAAAGAGGCGGCGCTTGCAGGGACAATTTGTTCTCACATTCAGAACATGATTACGGGAGTCAGCAAAGGCTTCACATACAAACTCAAAATCGTCTTTTCCCATTTTCCAATATCAGCCAAAGTCAAAGACAACACGGTTCTAATTGAAAACTTCACTGGAGAACGGAATCCAAGAAAAGCAAAGATAGTGGGCAATGCTAGAGTCAAGATTCAAAGCGAAGACATAATTGTTCAGGATCTGAGCTTGGAAAACGTAAGCCAGACAGCTGCAAACATTGAGCAAGCAACCAAAGTGAAAAGAAAAGATCCCAGAGTATTCTTGGACGGCATATACGTATATGAACAAGTCGAGGGAATGGAAGAATGACCCAGCAAAACCAGAAGATTACGGAGAAGGCATTGAAACTGCGAAGGCGAATTAAGCAAAAGAAGCCAAGATTTGTCAGATCCGAGAGCTGGCGGTACGTACGCATCAAAGAAAACTGGCGAAGACCCCGAGGCCTAGATCACAAGATGCGGATCAAGTATGACGGGTGGCCACCAGCAGTAAACGTGGGATACAGGATGCCTAAAGACCTTAGAGGGCTTCACCCCTCTGGCTACAGAGAAGTCCTAGCATACAATGCTGAGCAGCTGAAAGGAGTCGATCCTAAAACTCAAGCCATAAGAATTGGACACACGGTTGGCAAAAGAAAAAGAGCCAAGATCCTCGCAGAGGCGAAAAAGAAGAAGATTGTCGTCTTAAACGTCAAAGAAGCGGTCTCAAAAGAAGAACTGGCCGAAGAAAAGCTCGCGGAAGAGGAAGAAAAAGTAGAAACAGCGGAGCCATCGAAACCAAAGCTAACACCAGAAAAGACCAAGAAGCGCAAGGAGGAGAAGAAGGAGCAATGACGGACCTAAAGACTCAGCGTCGCCTAGCAGCACAAATAATGAAGGTTGGCCAGAACCGCGTTTGGATGGACCCTGAAAAAACAGACGATGCAGAGATGGCAATAACGAGAGAGGAAGTAAGAAGACTGATTCACGAAGGCATCATCAAGGCAAAGGCAGAAAAAGGAGTAAGCCGTGCAAGGGCCCGAGTCCTGCATGCCAAGAGAAAGAAGGGGCTTCGAAGCGGAATCGGCAGCAGGACAGGATCGCCTGGTGCGAGAATTTCGAAGAAAGAAGCTTGGATGAGCAAGATCCGAGCTTTGAGGAAGAGGCTCAGGGGATTGAAGGCGAGAAAAGTCATCACTGAGAGCGCGTACCGAGAACTGTACAGGATGGCAAGCAGTGGAAGATTTGCATCTGTGGCCGACCTAGAGCGCTATTTGAAGGCACATGAAGTATGGAGGAAACGGTAGATGGCACGAAATTCACGCTATTGCACTCCATACAGGCGAAGGAAAGAGGGCAAGACGGATTACCACGCAAGAAAGGCTCTCATAGTTTCCGGTAAGCCACGAGTGGTCGTTCGCAGTTCTCTGAAGAACATGACAGTTCAGATAGTTGAGGCCAGACCTGAAGGAGACAAAGTCCTAGTCTCAGCTCACAGTCGCGAATTGGCAAGAAAGTATGGATGGAAAGCTTCGGGAGGAAACGTGCCCGCGGCCTATTTGACAGGTCTTCTTTGCGGGTTGAAAGCCAAGGCTCAGGGGATGGAAGAAGCAATATCTGACATAGGTCTGCATTCGCCATCGAAGGGTGCAAGAGTCTTCGCTGCATTAAAAGGAGTCTTAGATGCGGGAATAGATGTACCACACAGCGAAGAGAAGCTGCCTGATGAAAAAAGGTTGAGAGGCGAACACGTTGCACAATACGCAAAAAACCTTGCTCCTAATCCAGAGGAATATAAGGCAAAATTTTCCAAATATCTCGAACAGAAACTTCCTCCAGAGAATCTGTCCGATGCGTTTGCTGAAGTCAAAAAAGAGATTGTAGCCGCATTCAAAAGTGGGGGTAAGAAGACTTGAGGAGACAAGGTCGTCGAGGACGCGATAGAAGAGAGTCGACTCAGAATCTAGAGCAGTGGGTTCCTAGAACCAGACTTGGAAAGATGATTCAGGAAGGCCGGATTACGTCAATTGAAGAGATTTTCATGGGTGGTTTTCAACTACGTGAACCACAAATTGTTGACACCTTGCTTCCAGACCTTCAAGAGGAAGTCATAAACGTCAACCTCGTTCAAAAACAAACTGACGCTGGCGAAAAGTCAAGATTCAAGGCGATAGTTGCCGTTGGGAACCGAGACGGCTACATAGGCATGGGATCTGGGAAAGCAAGCCAAGTTCGGAATGCTATAGAAAAAGCTGCTGCAGATGCCCGCTTGAACATTGTGCCTATAAGAAGGGGATGCGGAAGTTGGGAGTGCGGCTGCGGAAAACCGCACTCAACACCATTTAATACCGAAGGAAAATGCGGTAGCGTAAGAGTAGACGTTATTCCTGGGCCGCGAGGATTAGGTCTGGTTGCAAGTGAGGTTGCAAAAGTGATCTTGGGCCTCGCTGGGATAAAGGACTGCTGGACCAGAAGCTACGGTTCAACCAGAACGGTTCCATCCTTTGCCTACGCCGTTTTTCAGGCCCTAAAGAAAACCTATAGCCTTATAACACCGGCAGACTGGGTGACATAGATGACCGAAGAGACAGGTGAAAACAAATGCGTCGTAGCAGTGAGGATACGCGGAACGGTCAGCGCGCGACGGGAGGCAAGGGAAACTCTGGAGTTACTGCACTTAACTCGGAACAATTATGCAGTGTTAATTGATAATAGTCCATCATTCGTTGGGATGTTGAAGGCAGTTCAAGGCTATGTTACATGGGGTGAAGCCTCCGAGGAGATCGTAAGCGCGCTAATGAGAGAAAGAAGCAGACTGTTGGGCAACAACAGGCCTACTGAGGAATACTTGAATAAAGCCGGCTATAAGACCATGGAAGAGCTTGCAGAAGCAGTTTTCAACTGTCGCGTTAAATACTGGAAATTGCCTAGTGTCCAACCAGCTTTCAGGCTGCGTCCTCCAACCAAAGGATTCAAAGGAAACATAAAAAAGGGCTATGGGGCACATGGCGAACTCGGATATCGTGGTCAAAAAATCAACGAACTGATAAAGCGAATGGTTTAGGCTGCATTTTGACATCTTTTTTGGCGATACGTTTTATAGCCACACTCTAAATGCCATTGTATTCTAGGGGGAAGGAAAGGTTGAGCGCGAAATGGCGTAGGAGCAAGAGGAGTCCAAGATGGTTCAACATTTTCAAAGCTTTTAGCAGTGCCAGAAACAAGAGAATCCCTCAGGAGCACAATGCTAATGACTCGAAAATCAAGAAACGGCTGTACACTAACAGAAGCAGTGGGCCAAAAACCTACTCTGAAAGGAAAATGAAAGAACCACAGCCTCTGCTTGATGTTCTTGAGGAAAAAAACGAGATAATAGTCGTTGCCGAATTCGCTGGTTTTAACAGAGAAAGTCTAAAAATCAGCGTTGAGAATCAACGGTTAACCCTGTGCGCTGAATCTCTAGATCGCAAATACTACAAAAGTTTAAATCTTCCTAAGAGAGTGATTCCAAGCACCATACGGACAACATACAAGAATGGTGTGCTTGAAATACAGTTGAAGAAGGTCATTCAGGAGAAAACTATCGACGAGGTTGCAGGTTGAGAAATGCCACATCGCCTTAGGAAAAGCAGAAAAAACCGCGGCTCGAGAACATGCGGTTACGGCAAAGTGGGCCAGCATAGAGACCAAGGAGCCAAACCTGGAAGAAAGGCCGGGCGCCACAAGCATAAATGGTCCTACGTCATAAGGTATGAGCCTAATTATTTTGGCAAAAGGGGATTCACTTGCCCCAGAAGCCTAGGACAAAATGCCAAAATCATAAATATCGGAAAACTGGATCAGGTGACCGGAGTGCTTCCTATAGAGAAGGGCAAGTATTTCATAGATTTGGAAAGCCTCGGTTATAGCAAGTTACTGGGCACCGGAAAAATCAGTAAACCGCTGACAATAAAAGTAGCTTTCTGCTCGAAATCAGCATCCCAGAAAATAAGGGATGCTGGCGGAGAAGTGTTAGCGGAATCTGAAGAAAATGAGGGGTAGCTGCTAGTCAATGGCGGGAAGATTCCTAAACCTTTTCAAGCCCATCGCGCGAATTATCCCCGAAATCAAGTCGCCGGAACGTCGAGTCAGGTTTAACGAGAAACTATTTTGGACAGCGCTCGTGCTGATAATCTACTTCGTAATGTGTGAAGTCCCCCTTTTTGGTATTAGTCCACAACCATTGGGAGAACTTGCTGCTCTTCGAATAATTTTTGCATCCAACCGCGGCAGCCTTATGGAGCTTGGAATAGGCCCAATAGTCACAGCCGGGTTGATTCTGCAGCTTTTGGCTGGTTCTGCAATGATAGAATGTGACATGGGAAATCCTGAGGATCGAGGCTTGTTCACAACCGCAAGCAAGGTCTTTTCGATTGTCCTGACAGGGGTCCAAGCATCAGCGTACATCATCGGCGGAATGTATGGGCAACTTTCAAGCTCAATCGCTCTCGTAGTCTTTATGCAGCTTGTGGCAGCTGGAATTATTGTCTTGCTACTGGATGAGCTTGTCCAAAAAGGGTGGGGTTTCGGCAGTGGAATAAGCCTATTTATCATGGGAGGAGTTGCTCAACACATATTCCTGCAGAGTTTCTCGCCAGTGCCTGGCCCTGGAGAGACCCGTGCATACGGTTTATTCGTTGCTCTAGGGCAGGTTCTGTCGACAGGTCAACCAGTGTCATTCCTGTGGTTGAGAAACAACCCGGGGACTGGCCCGCTCGCGTTCAACCCATCGAACCCGTCCCTTGTGGGCCTCATAGCCACAATAGTCGCTTTTCTAGTTGTAATCTACATGGAGGGAGTAAGAGTGGAATTGCCCTTGTCCTATGCGGGGTACAGAGGATACCGCAGCAGGTATCCGATAAAGCTTCTTTACGTTTCGAACTTGCCAGTGATCTTTGCTTCCGCACTTTTTGCCAATGTATATTTCTTTTCACAACTATTCTGGAGTATGAACGGCCAACCCGCGGCTGGACGCAACTTCTGGCTTGACCTGCTGGGACAATTTACCCCTGTAATGGGTACGAACAGTTCAGGTCAAAGCGTAGTAACGGGATTTAACCCCTCAGGGGGCTTAGTATTCTATGTAACTGCGCCTCGCAATCTCATCGATGTCATAGCGCGTCCAGATAGAGCCTTCGGGTATCTGGGAATCCTTATGGTCTTCTGTGTCGTCTTTTCGCTCACATGGCTTGAAGTGGGCGGTCTAGGAGCATCAACGGTGGCACAGCAACTGGTCGACGCAGGCATGGAGATCCCAGGATATAGGCGATCGGGAAAAGCTGTGGAGTCGGTTTTGAAGCGCTATATACCAGCGGTGACAATCGTAGGCGGCATACTCGTAGCATTGATTGCGGGAGTCTCTGACTTCTTTGGAGTCTTCGGTTCCGGAATGGGCATTCTGCTCTCGGTTGGAATAATCTATCAGTATTATGAGACGTTGGTGAAAGAAAGAGCTGCAGAAACGATTCCAGCTTTTAGGCGAATATTCGGAGAGTAATCGATGAATAGGACGATAATTGTCAGCGGGATACCGGGAACTGGGAAGACTACAGTTTGTGATCTTGTCGAGAAGCTTGCGGGGCAAGCAGGTGTCAAAGTCAGTGTCATAAACTATGGGACCGTCACCTTGGAAACTCTTCAGAAATATGGCGAAACTATGGGAAGAGATGTAATGAGAAAAGCAGATGTGGGTTTCCAACGTAAACTGCAAAGGGAAGTGGCTGAAGTCATCTCGCAAAAAATTAACCTATTTGATGACATTACGATTATTGACACGCACATGGCAATAAAAACGTCCAGTGGGTACATGCCTGGACTGCCAAATCACGTTCTGCAGCTCTTGAAGCCAGAAATGTTTGTGCTCGTTGAGGCCGAGCCAAATGATATTTCGTCGCGAAGGATGAAAGACACTAGCAGAAAAAGAGACGAAACGATGGAAGAAGTTGTGAAGGAAGAGCTGATGCTTTCTCGACTTATGGCCGGCGCATGTTCCGTCTTGACAGGTGCACCTGTTAAGATTGCCGTTAATGCTAAAGGAAAAGCTGAAGAAGCAGCAAGAGACATATTGAAAGCCTGCGGGGCGGTCTGAAAAATGTTTGAACTGCAAGTCATTCCTGTCTCCACGATGTTCCTTTTTCTACTAGCTGCTCTTATCTCGCTTTTGACTTCCTTAACGAATCGTCTTCTGACGAACCCTGATAAGTCGAAGGCTTGGAGAAGAGAGATTGCAGATTGGAATAAGGAACTGCGGGAAGCCAGACGTGAAGGGGACCAAAAACGCTTGGATAAAGTCATGAAGAAACAGAAGCAGATTCTTCAGCTTCAGTCCAAGATGATGTGGCAATCAATGAAAGTGACACTGATATTTTTCGTTCCCCTAATCATCATATGGCAGGTTTTAGGAGGATCCTTCGCTGGGCACAACATCGCCTACCTTCCAGGTATTGGCCCTGTTCTTCCATTACCCATTTTCAACGTTTCTCTTATATGGTGGTACCTGCTGTGCTCAATGCTGTTTGGAACGGTCTTCTCACATGTATTTGGAATAATAGAGGTGACCGAATAAATGCCAAGACCTAGCAAGCGCACTCGGAGCCAAAAACGCATTTACAAAAGCCTACCAGGCGGTAGCCAAAGGATTCATTACAGGGCAGAGGCTAGTGCCCTACAACGTTGCCGCTTTTGTGGGCAACTGTTAGCAGGATTTCCGCGGATTTCAAAATCCAACGGAAGCAAGCTCAATCGGGGCAAGAAGAAGATCTGGCGTCCGTACGGCGGACAAGTATGTCATAATTGTCTTAAGACCAGTCTAAGACGAGCTTCAAGAAGCATTTAGCACAGAGTCTTCGAGGCGGGCAGATGACTAGGGCGAGAAAACTCGAAGAAACCAAGGAAACCATCGTAATCTGCGTCTGCGGAATGGCTGGCAGCGGCAAAACCACGTTGGCACGAAGACTTGCCGATAAATATCGCCTCAGATATTACTCGGGAGGAGATGTGCTCAAAGCTCTAGCGATGGAAGAAGGCTACAAAAATGCTGAACGTGGCTGGTGGGAGAGTGAAGAGGGATTGCGTTTTCTGGAGAAAAGGGGCGAAGACGTTGAATTTGACCGGGCGATCGATACGAAACTGCTGGAATTAGCACAAGAAGGAAATGTCATATTAGACAGTTGGACAATGCCTTGGCTTCTCAATCGAGGTTTCAAGATATGGTTAGAAGCTTCTCCTGAAAGAAGAGCCAAAAGGGTGGCCAGGAGAGATAACATAAGTGTTGACGAAGCCTTAGTGGCTCTAAGAAAAAAAGAAAGCCGGACGAAAGACATCTACGAAAAACTTTACGGTTTCGCCTTGGGCGAAGACTTTAAGCCGTTTCATCTGATTTTGGACACAGATAGCTTAGCAGTACAAGAAGTGTTTGAAGTCCTCTGCATGGTAATAGACAATTATCTGCTTCGAAGATAGTGTTCTGGCAGATGGAGAACAGCACAAATCGTGCATTTATCAGAGTGTCGCAAGAAAACCTGCCTATGCGAAACTTCTTGCGGACGTTGAGCTTTTCTTGTCGGTCAAGTCTTGAGTGTTCCGCAACTCTTTTAAATCAACCCTGCATAACAACATGACTACATGGAAATTTTGGACCTTGAGGACAAGGGCATGGAAGAAAAACGGGTTTCTGAAGCGCTGTCGCTCTTGTGGTCCAAGTTTAAGCACGTTGAGAACATTGAAGCTACTTCGCAGAGTTGAAGTGTTAAGTATCATATCAGAATGTTCGTATGAACTCGTGTTTTCACCATGAATTGGGATGGGAGGCCAAGAAAACACATGCTATTTCTAATATGGCTTAATTAGCATTCGTAGCACTTTCTCCTGGGTTTCATTTTGCTCTCCATCGTGGTTTTGCCGGGTTCTTTGAATCGTTGGAACTAAAGGGACGTAAGACTTTGGACAACGCAACCTGGCTACTTGGAGAGAATAGACGTTTTGAATCAGGTTGCGTTCTTGTCGAGAAGGCAGTGGTATCATCGGTGTTTTGCTGGACTCAGGGGCATAAGGCTATTTTTCTTTAGTAGCAGTCTTGCATTTCTCCATCTGTCTTGGGCGATTTGAAGGTTGCCGAGAACGCTGCCGTGCAGGGAATAGAAGATGTAACATAGGTAGATGCATTTTGTGCATTCATTGCAGGTTTTGCGTAAAGCGTCAAATTCTGCGCTGTGCCAAACTTCAGGTAAATCAAAAACTGATGCCACGGGATTGCGCAGGTGACAGCCTGCGACTCTGCCGAGGTGGTCTATCATGAAGAAGTTTTGTAGTGCACGGCACTTCCACGTTCTCTCGCCGGACGAGTAAAGGTTCTTGATGGCATTCAACAGTTTGCTAGTTACAAGGATGTTGCTGTTTTGCTTCTTCATCTCATTTAGTGAGTCGCAGAGCTTAACCATGGCATCTCTATCTGCTATTTCAAGCTCGTCGTTCTTTTTGCCTATCTTGAAAAGCTGGTTTGAATCAACAGCCGAATCATAAGAGTATAGACAATACCAAACTGGAACGCCTTTTTCCAGAAAATGCTTTGTGAGAGGTACGATCTCATGAAGGTTGAGTTGCGAAATCGTTGGGGATATACTTACTGAGATTCTTTCGTTGCGCAGTGTTTCGATTGTTTGCATCGCCTTGGTCCATGACCCCTTAATGCCCTTAGCGTGATCATTCTTCTGCGGGTCCAAAGTGTCAAGTGAGATGGCCACGAAGTCAGCGTATCGTAGAGCCTCAATCTTTTCTGCTGCCAGGCTTCCATTGTCGTAGACTGTTGTAACAAAAGAGCGTGAGGCGCATTCTATGATCTCGTCAATGTCGTCTCTGAGGAGTGGTGCTCCGCCCGAAAACACGATCTCCACGACGCCAAGTTCCTTTAGAATATTCAGACCCTTTTTCACTTCTTCTGTAGACAATTCGTTTCGATCTTGTTTTCGCCAGACATTACAGCCTCTGCATCGATAATTGCATCTCCTTGTCAATAGCCACTGGACATGATAGGGCCTGTTTGGCATGAGAGAGCATTTGGCGATTCTCGTGGCTTTTTCTAGGGTCATTACCAAAGATGCGTCACTTCATCTATGTCTGTTCATCAAATTCACTATTGGTATTTTAACCTAATGTAATTAAGCGGACGTTTTCAGTTCCGCAGGCAGGGGTAAGCAGCCATTTTTCGCCAAAAGGCGCGATTTGACAAAAATCGGTTGCAGGATAAGGCAGAACGCTCGCATTCTTCAGCTTCTTGCAATGGCGAGCCAGAGATGGTCTGAAGCTGGTTTCGGTAGAGCTTGGGTTCTTCCGTTTCTAGCTACTATTGTGCGATTCTGTCGATCTTTTAGGAAGTCTCCAATAATCGAGGCATGAATATTCTTTTGTTTCAGCTTTTCAATAATGCTGTTGGCGGCGTTCGGCTTGGCAGCTATCAGCAGGGCTCCAGAGCTGACCAATTGGAGCGGGTTAATCTTAAAGAATTTGCAGATGCTCGCTGTTTCTGGTCGTACAGGGATTTTTTCTTCCACTATTCTCACGCCTAGGTTTGAAGCTTCCGCCATTTCATATATCCCGCCTATTATGCCACCTTCTGTCGGGTCGTGCATGGCGTCCACTCCGCCTGCCTTGAATGCTGTGATTGCATCTTCGACCACGGTTGTTTGGCTGAAGAGCTCTTTCGCTTTTTGCAGCGTCTTGATGCCCATCGCTTCTGCTAGTTGCTTCTCTCTGTCTGATGCCAGGATGGCTGTTCCCTCGATTCCTGCGCTTTTCGTCAGAATGAGCTTATCCCCGTTCCTAGCACCACCAGCCGTCACATATTTGCCCTTTTCTGCAATACCCACGGCGCAGCCCACAACTATCGGGCTCGTCAGTCCGGGAGTCACTTCGCAATGCCCTCCGGCAATTGCCATTCCCAATTTTCTTGCTGCATTGTCCATTTGAACGCATATCGTCTTAACAATACTCCTATCTGCGCCTTCAGGCAACAGAATGCACGAGAAGAGGAAAGCAGGTTCAACGCCGAAAGTGGCTACGTCGTTTGCATTCACGTTCACTGCAAGCCATCCGATCCGTTCTAGTGCTCCAGTAATAGGATCTATGGAGACGATTAACGATCGGTCTCCAATCTCTATGACTGCACCGTCAATTCCAGCGGATGGGCCTAGAATGACTTCTGGTCGTTCAACGCCGAGATTTTTGAAGACAACTTCTTTTAGAAGGTCCACTGGGATTTTTCCATGAGGTAGCTTCATTCCAAACCACTTCTATGATACATTCTCAGCCCCAGCTTTTAAGTTGTAATTCCAGCCTTTCCAGCATCCAGAATTGAGCTTCTATTCTCTTTCAACGTCAAGCTTTTATACGCAGTGTTAAGGATAAAGTATATCATGCGAACACATTTTGTAAAGAAAGAAACTCTTACAATTCAACTATCTCTCTTAGCGGTAATGACTGCGTTGGTTACTGTAGCAACGTTCATCGTGCGGATTCCAAATCCCATGGGTGGCTATTTCAATCTTGGCGACGTGATGATTTTTGTTGTCGCCTTAACCTTCAAGCCAGCTATCGGGGGATTCGCAGGTGGCGTCGGCTCAGCTATTTCGGATTCAATTGGATATCCCTTATTTGTCATTCCAACCTTAGTTATTAAAGGACTAGAGGGGCTCCTCGCCAGCTTGATTACGAACAAGAAAAGCATCCCTCGTGACGCGCTTGCAGTATGCGTGGCTGGAGGTGAAATGATTCTTGGCTATTTTCTTGTCGAATGGCTTGTGCTTCCAATTTGGGGGGTTCCAGAGTGGGGATTAGTAGGTGCGCTGGGGGAACTCCCTGGAAACATTGGTCAAATACTCATAGGTGCGGTTGTCGGAATTCCAGTGGCCTACGTTGTGCGGAGACGACTGCCTGAAGTTCTGAAATAGCGTCAGCACGGATCTAATGGAACATGCTGAGTGTAACTAGCATGTCAGGCACCAACGTGCGCAGTCGCTGGGAGGCTCACATTGAGAACAGCATTCCTGCCCGCATGAGGACAGCAGAAGGCGCCTATCTATTTCTGGCAAAACAATTTTTCGAAGTTTTCACGGAATATCTTTTTCTTGGCATTCTGTGAAATTTTGGCCGCTTCAACGATCGCTGTTTGGGTTGGGTAACGATAGTATGGGGCGTCAGAGCCGAAGAGTATTCTGTTTTCGTCTATGTCGGCGGCGAGTTCAATGAGGTCAGGCAGCGTGCCTGAGGTTTCGGCGTAGACATCGTCGAATTGCTCCATGATGCTTAGGGCGCCCTCCTTCAGATGACCCAGTATTATGGGCAGCTTTGGATATCTTCTAGCGATTTTTGATATGAGTCCTGGCGAGGAGAAGCCGTCGCCTGTGTGAAACAGGATTGGCAGATTTAGTCTACTCACTTCTTGGAAAAATTCGTCGAAGAATGGGTGGTCTGGTCTGAAGCATTCTACCATGGGGTGCAATTTGAGCCCTGTCAGGCCTAGGTCATTCTTCATGCGAATCAATTCTTCTATTGCGTCTTCTCTTCTCGGGTCTACACGTCCGAAGCCTACGAGGCGTTTCGGATATTTTCTGACTGACTTGGCTATGTAGTCATTCATTTCGGGGTATTTGTCGCCCACGTTTGGGTTTGGAAAGACGATGGCCCTTTCAACGTCGTATTCGTCAAGGAGGTGGACGAGATCGCTGACGTGGATTGTTGGATCATCATACGGTTGCCATGGTCCGGATTTTCCTAGGTGAACATGTGCGTCACAGATTTTCATCAACTAGTTCTCCTAAGCATCATGTGTGGTTATTCAGTGAATTCCATTTTAAGCTTTGCAACGGGAAAACCTAAATGTGAGTGAAATGCTGATACATAGCAAGTTGCAGGTTGGTGGCTATGAGCGAAGTGAAAGAAGATCCGGTGAAGTTGCATAAGGAAGCAGGGGCGCTTTACGATGCTGGCAGGTATAAAGAGGCTGAAGAAATCTTCCTGCACACTGCCGAACTGTATCACAAAGTACAGAACTATTTCGACTCCACATCCATGCTTTACAAGGCCGGCGAATGTGCATATGCACTTAAGGATTATGAGACAGCTGTCGAGCATTTTCTGAAGTCCGCAGATCTGTCTTTCCAAAAAGGATTTGACAGATATGGCGTCAGCGCTCTAGAATACGCGAGAGACTGCTACGCAGCAATGAAGAAGAAAGCCAGAGTTGCTGAAACAGAGAAAAAAATAAAAGAAGTCAAAGCTAAGATAGAAGCTTCGTTCTAAACAAGCAGAAAATTTCTTTTCTCACTTCCATGTTGTCTTAGAAAATCGGACCGCCTTATGCCCTTAAGAATGAGTTGCTCAGCATGGGAGCTTCACACATTGTCCATTCTATAGTCTTGCCCTAATGTGTGGCACAAGTTCATTGTAGAGCCTTTCAAGTTTGTCTGCCGATTTCTCAATATCGTGGCTTCGGGCTATTCGTAGGCTGCTGCGTGAGAATTCTTTCCTCAACGTGTCATCGTTTAAGATCGTTATGATTTTCTCAGCTATGCCTTCATGGTCTCCAGGCTTCAATACATAGCCGTTCTTTCCGTCTACTATCATTTCTGGAACCCCGCCTACTCTGGTTCCAATCGCAGGCAGTCCCATGGCTAAGGCCTCCAGCAAAACCAGAGGCTGAATCTCTGCGTATGATGGCAATACGAATAGGTCTGAAGAGGCGTAAGCCTGCCTCAGCAATGAGTCGGAGATGAAACCTGTAAAAACCACGTTTTCTAGGCCCAGTTTGTCGGCTCCTTCTTCAAGATTTGCTCGGAGGTGACCTTTTCCCACGATGATCAGATTTGTGTTTGGCATTTTCGCGTTGACAATACTATATGCTTTGAGCAGGACGTCTAAGCCTTTTTCTTCCATCAATCTGCCGACGTACAGTATCTTTTTGTTTTCTTCTTTTAGGCCAAATTCCGCGTCAAATTGCTCATGGTTCAGGTTTGGGCTGAACTTTGATAGTTCTATCCCGTTGCTTAGAACAAGTGCTTTCGCCTTCAGCCCATATTTCCTCAGCGTCTTCAATCCATAGATGCTCGGGCACAAGACTATGTCGACTAGGTTATAGAACGAGTTCACTATTTTGTAGAAGAAGTTGTTGAATTTTGCGCTGTCGAAGAAGAGATTCCTAGAGAACGTTTCAGAAAGAAGATGATTAGTGGCTATCGAGGGCACGCCCTTTTTTCTTGCCTCCAACACACAGGCAAGGGACAGGAGCGATGGGACGTGACAGTGAAGTACGTCGATTCCTTCTCTTTCGTAGATCTGCCGTATCCTATGGAAACTTGGGAAAGAAAGTGCGTATTCGCCCTCTGACTTGGGGAGGGTAAATGAAGGAAACCTGTAGACCGTGAGGTTCTCCCTCTTTTCCACTGCTTCCCTGCTTTTGGACTTGGACGTAATGATGGTTACCCTATGTCCTCTCTCCATCAACCTCTCAATGAACCGATTGACAACTACAGGGACGCCTCCATAGGTGGAATCGAATAGGTCTGAAACCACGCAGACGTTCATAGATGTCGAGTTGAGTCAGTATCGTATTTACGTCTTACTGTTATTCAAGTATAGCTTGCAATGTTAATCGCGATCGAGTGAATGGGCCTATCGTAAAAATCAATGTACTAGCATTCCTAGAAGCATATGCTGTTGGGTTTTTCATGATCTTTCAGTCTAGTGTAGGCTTTCCTGGGTCGTTCAAGCCTGTTGATTAACTGTTGGATTCTTCTATGGGTCACGTAGATTCTAACGTTTCTTTTGGCTTCTTCCCATCCGCTTTTGTGCGAGTGAAAAATGCTGAAATCCGGGTCAACTATTGTCTTGAAACCTCTAGCCTTCATCTCTCTACTCCAATCGTAGTCTTCGCATCCGTATGCTTTACTTGCAGGGATCATTTTTGGCAGGTTCTCATCGAACGGGTAAGCATCCCAGAGCGATTTCCTGATTATGCAGTTTACTGTGGAGGTCCAGTCAAATCTCAAAATGATTCTTTCTGAGCAATAGTAGACGTATCTGCTTAGCCTTGACAGGGACCTGTTATTCTCAAGGGGGAAGGAGTAACCAGTGACGCATGCGACCTTATGGTTTTTGAAATGTCTAACGCCTCTTTCCAGCCACTGAGGCGAAATTGGAAGTGCGTGCGCATTTGTCATGGCGACAAGCTCATTCTCGGCAAGGAAGATTCCCAAGTTCGTGGAGTATGCGTGAGAGAAATCTCTGTCTGGGAAACTGGCAAGTTTAATTTCTATTCTTTTCTTCTTGAAAAGTGAAGCAAGCTCTGCAATCCTGTTTTCAAAAAAAGTCAGCGTTGCCCCCGAGGAATAGTTGTTAACCAAAATCACTTCAGACGGCAAAAGAGTCTGCCCCAGCAGAGCTTTCAGCAGATTGTCAAGCTGCTCTTCTTCATCACGTGTTCTAATGGCTAATGAAATCTGAACCATTTTCTCCCTCTTTTTCAACAACACATATTAGATCCGATTGCATTCTGGGGTTCTTCGATTTCCTCGTCGCCTGTTGCTTTCGCACTTAGGCCTTCGTGACAATTATAATATAAGCTGTATGCATTTGCACGTGATTTGATATTGGCCATTGATAATGGTTTTCCAGTCTGCCTGACGCGGGTGTGAACAACGTTTATTTGTCTTGGCTTCTTACTTGGAAATTCGAGTGTTCTGGAGCATGCTGACCAGTTTCATGGCGCTGGCCGAATTGTGCGAGAAGTTGGAAGCTACGAAAAAGCGGCTTCTCATGATAGGCCTCGCAGGTGAGTTCTTGAAGGCTCTGCGACCTCAAGAAGTTGAACCGGCTATTTCGATGATTCTGGGCAGGCCATTCCCAAAATGGAGCCAACATACGCTTGACGTGAGTTGGGCCACATTGAGTGAAATCATAAAACGTGTAACCGGAGTTCGCTGGGAGGCATTCTCTGAGGCTTTCAGCAGAACTGGTGACGTAGGTTCAGCAGCAAAAACAGTCTTTGAGAACAGTAGAGTCAAGAAACAGACGTTGCTTGTTGAAAAGACTCTGACGATAATGGAAGTTAGGCGTACCTTCGAGGCTATTGCTGAAACGGTTGGGCATGGTTCAAGGGAGAAGAAAGAACGTTTGCTTGAGGCTCTGCTAAGCTTGGCCTCGCCGGTTGAAGCGAAATATCTTATCAAGGTTTTCATTGGGGAAATGCGGACAGGTTTCCATGAAGGATTGATGGAACAGGCCGTTGCAGAAGCATTTAAGATTCCGCTTGAGGATGTGCAGAAGACAAGTATGATTGTTGGCGACGTTGGTGAAGTCGCTGCCATTGCATGGACGGAGGGGGTAGCCGGCTTGTCCAGTATCAGTTTTAGAGTGTTCAGGCCTGTCAGTCTCATGCTGGCTCAAATGGCAAACGCTGTTGCGGAGGCTCTAAATGAGCATGGCGGCAAGACTGCCTTTGAGTATAAGTATGATGGGGCTAGGGTTCAGATTCACAGACTTAGTGATGATGTGAGAATCTACAGCAGAAGGCTGACGGACGTGACAGGAAGTCTGCCAGAAATCGTTGAAGTTGCGAGAGGAAATGTGGAGGCGAAAGAGGCGATTCTGGAAGGCGAAGTAATAGCAGTTGACGGTCAGGGACATCCTGTTCTTTTTCAACATCTGATGCGACGATTTAGAAGGGTTCATGCCGTAAGAGAAATGGCGGAAAGAATACCTGTCGAGCTGTATCTGTTCGATATTCTGTACGCTGATGGAGAGAATCTCATTTCTCTTCCATATCTTCAGCGGAGGCAGATACTGGCAGAAAAGGCCGGGAAGATACCGTTAACCAAGCAGATAGTCACTGACAGAGTTGAGGAAGCTGAGAAGCTTCTGAGTGAGGCTATGAATGCTGGGCATGAGGGGTTGATGGCGAAGAGGCTTGACAGCCCATATACTCCGGGAATTCGTGGAAAGCATTGGCTTAAGATCAAGCCCGTTCTTGAACCCTTGGATCTTGTCATTGTGGCGGCAGAATATGGCTATGGTCGGAGGCATGGGTGGCTTTCGGACTACCACTTGGCAGCACGTGATGCTGAAACTGGCGAGTTTCTGGAGGTTGGCAAGACCTTCAAGGGGTTGACGGACGCAGAAATTGTGGAGATGACGAGACGGCTCAAGGAACTGGCAATAAGTGAACGGCGAGGGATGGTTGTCGTTGTGCCGAAAATAGTTGTTGAAGTAGCATACAATGAGATTCAGAGAAGTCCAAAATACAATCGTGGCATGGCCTTGCGCTTTGCTAGGATAACCCGCATCAGAGACGATAAAAAAGCCGAAGAGGCGGACACAATAGAAAAGGTCAGAGAGGTTTTTGAGAAGCAATTCTTGAAAAAAGGTAGATATAGAACTGACTAGCAGCAGAATCAGATTAGGAGAAGTTCTGAAATGCCTAAGACTAGGGCGAAACCAAGCTTCAACGAATACTACAGCCGCCAAATAATCCTGAAAGAACTCGGCCGCAAAGGGCAGAATAAACTCGCTCAATCAAAGGTTGCAGTGGTCGGACTCGGTGGACTAGGCACTGTCTCATCGCTTTACCTGGCTCTGGCCGGAGTTGGAAATCTCCGCCTCATAGACCAAGATACCATCGAAATGGATAACCTGCACAGGCAGATTCTGTACGGCCCCGATGACCTGCTCTATCCCAAGGTTGAGGTTTCGGCGAAGAGGCTGGAGAAGACTAATCCACTTGTGAGGGTTGAGGCTGTTCCTCAAAACCTGAACGAGGGCAATGTTGAGAAGCTGCTGTCAGGGGTTGACTGTGTTGTTGACGGCTTGGATAACATGAGAACACGCTATTTGATCAATCGTGCCTGTGTAAAACTTCGGATTCCATATGTTTTCGGGGCAGCTATTGGATTCGAAGGAAGCATTTCGGTTTTCGCTTCCCCTGAGACTCCATGCCTAGAGTGTATCTTCCCAAACGTCAATGACAGCACTCTGCTGTCCTGCGATGTGCGAGGAGTGCTCGGAGCGACGCCTGGAATAATCGGAACCATGCAAGCCATGGAGACGATAAAGGTCTTGACAGGCATAGGCTCAACTTTGAAGAGTAAGCTACTGATCTGCGACTTCAGTGACATGTACTTTGCTTCAATCGACATTTTCAAGAAAGTCAATTGCCCAGCATGTCAGGCGAGTAAAGCCGCGCCAAAGGCCAGAGAGAAGCTTGCCTGGCTGTGTGGACGAAACACAGTTAACGTTAACCCTGAGAAGCCGCTCAGGCTGAAGCTCAGCGAAGTTTACGAATTGATCAAGCAGCAGTTTAAGGTTCGTGTGAAATCTCAACTTGCCATAATATTCGAATATAAAAACTATGAAATCAGCCTTTTCAACGATGGACGAATGCTCATAAAGAACGCCATAGACGAAGAATCAGCTTTGAGGGCCTACAGAGAAATTGTGAGAAAACTAGGACTGGCTAAATAACGTATTTATTGCAGTCTCGAAGATATCTGAATTGCCGGGGTGGCTGAACGGTTGAAGCGGCGGCCTGCAGAGCCGCTCCATATGGGTTCAACTCCCATCCCCGGCTTTTCAGCATACATCCATAGACTCTGGATAAAGCGCGCGCTCCTGCACAACAACTTTCACCATGCCCGCGCGCTAGTTCGCGTATGGGTTTCTTTGTCATTAGCAGGTTCTTCGGCTTTGGGTTTGGTGATGTTTGAATGTTGCTGGACTCCATGTTCAGGGTAGGTCGTAGTATAGTTCTCGGCACTTCTGCCGCAATAGTTGCAACTATCCACGTGCAGGCTATTCCGAGGGCCTTGCGAGTACCTTTCGCAATGAGCGACTATGTTAGCTGCTCAGTCACTTAACCATGGACACTTCAACATGCACATAGAACCAGAGCCGCATCTGTCTGCGTACCGTCTATTGCTCTGACGGCACTTCTGGCAAAGCGCGCGCGCTAATGTTGAGAAACATTCCTGTACAGTCGCAGTAGGGCACGCGAAAAGCTTAACTTTGACTCTTGTTGAATATAAATGGGGAATACGTTGGACTGGCCCTAATCCTTCTTAAGGATTTCTTGCATCTTGTAGCTAGCTTTCCGATCATGGGCGTTCTCTCCATGGGAGGGAGTTAGCTTTGACAGTAGTTTCTAGAAAAGAGGATTCGATTGACCCGTTCGGAACAAGCTCAGTCGAGGACTATGAACATCTCTACAAGGAATTCGGTATCGAACCTTTCGGTCCACTGCTATCAAAAGTCTCGAAACCCTCATTATACATGAGACGTGGGATAGTTTTTGGACATAGGGATTTCAGCAGAGTATTAGATGCTATGCAAAGCCACAAGAAATTCGCGGTCTTGAGCGGCATAAAACCGACTGGAGAATTCCATCTAGGCACGCTGATGACTGCCAAACAGATCATCTATTTTCAAAAGCACGGGGCTCAGACATTCTACTGCGTCGCTGACATAGAGGCCTATGAAGACAACAAGATTTCTCTCGATAGAAGCGAGGAGACCGCGATCGGCAACATTGCGGACATGTTTGCCCTTGGGCTTGATCCGAAAAAGACCTACATTTACCGGCAATCTAGGGAAAACAGAGTCAAGGATTTGGCCATACTCCTTGGAAGACCAGTGACGTTGGCTACGATGAAAGCAGTCTATGGTGAACGACGAATCGGTTTATATTTGTCAGCTTTGATTCAAGCTGGAGACATTTTGCTGCCTCAGCTTGAAGACTTCGGCGGACCCAAGCCTACGGTGGTTCCTGTAGGTATTGATCAAGATCCGCATCTTCGCTTCACTCGAGACTTGAGCCAAGCGTTCAAACGGAAGTATGGATTTGTCCCTCCATCATCAACCTACCACAAGCTCATCAAGGGACTGGATGGTTCTCCGAAGATGTCAAAAAGGCTAAGAAACTACTTTACTCTGCATGATAAAGCAGAAATCATCACCAAGAAAGTGTCCAATGCTTTCACCGGCGGAAGAAACAGCATTAGGGAGCAGCGTGAACTCGGTGGAGTTCCAGAGATTTGTCCCGTGTATGAAATCTGTCTGTTTCATTTTGTTGAAAGCGACGACGCGATCAGGAAAACATACGAAGCATGCAAGACTGGAAAGATTCTGTGCGGGGAACACAAAGAGCAAGTCATTGATTGTGTTTTGAAATTCGTGAAAGAACACAAGAGAAGAAAGAGGAAGCTCCTAGACAAAGCGAAAGCTGCTGTTCGGGCGTCTTAGTGCATGCGCGCGCTTCCGCAAAATCGAAAACTGGCTTGATGGAACTGATAGAAGAACCCTCTATTCGATGCTAGTCGATCTGCTTGAGCCAAACCTGGTCATCTTACATTCTTTATGTTCTTTCTGAATTCGTCCTCAAGGATGCTCATCATAATGCCATCACTATACTTATCGTCATAAAAGTAATCGTCCCTTTCAACGCCTTCCTTCTTAAAGCCAAGGCGTTCCCAAAATCTCAGTGCTCTCGTGTTGAAACCGACCACCCAATAGAAATTCTGTGAAAGCCTAGTCGATTGAAGGCATAGTCAAGGAGTAGATGACCCGCCTCAGTTCCATATCCTTTTCCCCAAGCGTCCTTCTCCCCAATTATGATTGTCATGTCCGTATTTCGCCAAGGTCTGAACATTCTCAACAATCCGGCCTCTCCTATCACTCGACCATTTCTCTTAAGGACAATCACAAACCATACTCGATCTTTGTCTGCTCGTAGCTCCTTGTAATACTTCTCTGTCTCAGCCTCGCTCATAGGCGCGACTTCTCCGATAAGCTTTCTGAGTTCAGCGTCAGTCGACCACCGTTGAATATGCGGTAAGTCCCTCTTGCTAAAGGGCCTAAGAAGAACCCTTTCACCGACAAGTGACTTCCTTTCCGCAGTCTTCACAGTCTTGCCTTCAAGCAATCCGAACACCAATCCAAATAGTCAAGTCGGTTCAGCTATAACTTTTCCGCAAAACTTGTGTGTGCGCGTGCGTGCGTGCGTGTGTGCGCGCGCTGGGCGTGTGAGAGACGTACGTAACTGAGAACGCGAGTGAAAACGTAGGTAAAGATGTAGATGTGTACGAGGGTGGACGTATGCAAGTGTGTGTGTTTGGGGGCAAAGTTTTATTCAAATCAATACTTCACACAGATAATGGAGCAATTCCCCGAACCGTTCAGACCTGAACACAGAAGAACATTCAAGGCTTACGAGGCTTTGAACAACGTGTTCA
Source organism: Candidatus Bathyarchaeota archaeon (assembly GCA_963705345.1). GTDB lineage: Archaea > Thermoproteota > Bathyarchaeia > Bathyarchaeales > Bathycorpusculaceae > DASPTR01. Next base: position 1,431,942 of record OY970072.1, on the reverse strand, counting down.
ATCTTGCTTATCGGATTCTTTCTTGGAAAGTGCACATAGCCCTGCTAAAGGCGAAACTGGAGCCTTACTTGGGATATCTGCATTCTTTGCAGTGGGGAACGCCGTCGCTTGTGTGCGACTTCCAAGAGCTTTACCGATATCTAGTAGATGATTTTGTGATAGAGTATTGAAGGGATGTGAAGGCTAAGGATTTTGTTCTGAAGACGGAAGCGTATTCCAGTAACAGAATCGGGAAAAGACAGTACCTCAACGAATCCAAGAACAAGGATTTCGTTAACCGCTTGAACGCGCACTTCGAAGCAAAGGTGACTATTCCTCGAATACGGCGAGGAGCACATCAAGAAATTGAAACCTTGATTGGAGAAGAAGCTCTCCTATTCGCCAAATATCTGAGAGGAGAAAGACCGACATGGACTCCGAGAATCGCAGAACTATCTTAGGCGGTCACTATGCGGAAGGCTCGATCCGCCTCGGTTCCGCCAAGCGTAAGGCTCCCTTCCAGAACAGTCCGAGAGAAATTCCTAATTACTTACGAGCTTGAAGGATGTCAAAAAGCCGTGGATTATTTGACTGAATATTACGGCATAAAGAAAATGAAAATAGTTCTTGACGGGAGAAAAGTGCCCAAAGAGTGTTATGGCTATTATTCCAAAAACAAAGCATACTTCACCAAAGAAGGCCTGAAGAGACGAGTAGTTCTTCACGAGTTGTATCATCATCTAATCTATTCCAAAGACTGTGAACTCCCAACAAAAACAGAAGAAAGAGAAGCGAACAATTATACGCGCGATTTTCTCGGTTTTTTCCGCAGAAGATAGCTATTGGAATTGTTTGCTTTATCAAATGATTAATCATGTTGAATTTTTCCTTCAAAACTGCGTAAATAAACATTGGAATTAAGTTTAATTACTTGTTACTTATATTGATACTGCAATTGAGCGTTTAGTCGAATGACGACTCAAGAATAGTTATGGATGAATAATATGAGCGAAACCAATAAAATGCTCAATGACATCCGCGCATACCTCCGCTTATCGGCAGCAGCAACAGCAAAGGCTTCTGCATTTTCCATTATCGATAGTTACGAGAAAGGCTTAATTTACGAGAAACTTGATGGACACACAACTCAAGTCAAGTTGGAACAGACCACGAAAATCCCCCAATCGACTATAAATCGTTGGTTGGAATTGTTCCTCCAAGGACGAATTATTACGCCACCCGATGAATATTATCCCAGTTATAGAGCATTGTTTACCTTACAAGAACTTGGAATAGCGTTGGACGCACTTAAAAAACGAGAAAAGAAAAATGCTATTACAGATTCCAAAGCGAAACAATTAGCAACCAAAACAAAACCTGAGGAAACGAAGGATAATACAACAAAAATGGAGCAAAAGACATGACCCAACAGACTGACGAGCAAACCGCACTTCTAAAAGAGATTCTCAAGTGGATTAAGTTTACAGGTATGAAGGAAGTAAAAACCGTGTTGGTTGATACACTGAATACCGAACAAAAGCGCTTGATTTATCACCTAAGCGATGGTGGCCAGCCCAGCAGTGAAATTGGCAAATCCGTTGGTGTCAGCGAAATGACTGTTAGACGAGCTTGGGCAACGTGGGCTCGCCAAGGAATCGTGGAATCAACAAAAGTTCGCGGTGGAGATAGATACAAGAAATCTTTTGATTTAGAAGATTTTGGAATTGAAATACCTAAAATTACAATCCCACAATCTTCGGATAACAGGTCTCTACCCGAAGAAAACCGTACAGGGGGTACCAAAACTCCGTGAGCGCCGAGGCTTCTTTAAAGGAACTCAAGAAGATTTCCAAAGTCTTGCTACTTGCAAACGCCGCCGTTATCGAAGCTGAATTATCAAAGATTGCCACCACAAATGATAGGAAAAAAATCTGGGTTCTAATGGACGGTAACAGGATGCCCGCTGATATAGCCCAAGAAGCAAAAGTCACAGCAATGACAGTTTCAAACTTCGTTAATGCGGGAAAAGTTGCCGAATTAATCGAATACAAGAAAGGCGAGCCCCCAAAGCGCATTCTGGATTATGTCCCGCCCTCGTGGACTGAACTTGCTAAAACAGTTGTAATTGAGGAAACAAAAGGAGAACCTCAAAAAGAGCTTGAACCAAAAGTTGTGGAAGAAAAAGAATCAGGCGAACCCTAATGGATGTAGAACAATTCAACCAACTTTCGAACAAGATGGATACTATTATCAAGTTACTGGCTGTAAATCTTGTTGAAGGAAAACCTTTCAAAGACCAAGTATCACTACTTTCGGCTTTTGGCTTTCAACCCAAACAAATTGCGGATATTGTCGGTGAAACTCCAAATAAAGTCCGAGTCACATTGCACCGAATACGTAAAGAAAGAGGTCAACAGGAAGCTGAGGAAGTCGAGGAAGAAGAAAAGGAAAAACCAACAAAACAAACGCCAGAGGCTTCAAAATGAGCGAGGATATACCAAAGAAACTTGAGAAACAAAATGAAGTAATCATATCTTTGCTGGGAAGGATAGCATTTACTTCAGAAAAGATACATGACATAGTAGTGAAGAAAAAGCAAAACCCACAAGGGTACATTGCCGCGTATAACGCGTGTGATGGAAATCACAACGTTAACGAACTTGCAGTTATTGCAAGCGTAGACCAGAGCACTTTGTCCCCTATCCTTCAGGAATGGGAAGAATTGGGTATAATTTATGAAAGCTACAAGCCAAAAGGAAGATTTTACAAGAAGTTATTTCCGATTTGAAATAGTCTGACGATTCCAAATGGTGAAGAAATGGTAAAAAGTGAGAAGTCAGCGAAAACAACCGAACCCGTTATAGATAAGCTTGAAGAGATGGACAATAAACTCGAAAGAATCAAGAGCGATACACATAGTCTAAACAGAGTTTCGTGTATCGTAAATGCACCAGTAATAAAAAAAGAATTATGGAAAGTAGTTGGAAGGTCTGAAATAAAAGCTGCAATTTTGTTTCTTACAAAGGAAGAAATAAGCTTCCAAGATTTAGCTAAAGCCCTTGATATTAAGGCGCCAAATCTTTCCATAGCGCTTAAAACCTTCATGGGGAACAAGGGATTTATTGCTGAACTGAAGAAAGGTGCAAATAGATTTTACCAAAGGTCGGAGCAAGTAGATTTAATTGGGTTTGAGAAAGAAGAGGAATTTATCGCCCTGATAGAGTCTTGGAAAGCTAAACGAGCCAAAGAAGAAACACCAGCAGATGCTCCATTGAAGGATGAAGCAAATGCCGCTTAGCTACCAAGAGATTGCAGTCATCCTAATCCTATTGTTCGGCTCATTCTTTTGTGCATTAATAGCATGGAAGAAGCCTAAAAGCAAAAGCGATAGAACTAATATTCTGTGGAAACTCGCTATTCTCAATATTTCAGCCTTTTCATCTGGAATTATAGCTTTGGTTTACTTCTTGCCTCAATCGTCTTTGAACATTTTGTCTTGGGTTGTATATGATTTGCTTATTACATACGTGCTTTGCGTCGAATTGCCAGCATACCTAAGAATCTCAAATTTCGATGATAAATTTGTGGATATTCTTAAAGGGTTGAGGAAAGAATTGATTGAGATGCCATTTGCTTTCGATGACCATCTTCGAAATTTGAAAACTAAGAGAAATAGTGCCATCTCATCTCTCAAGGGTGAGAATCTTGACAATTTGTTGGAAAACTTCATTGCCTTTTCTGACAAGATTGAAAATTACAATGAAAAGGTTTGGGCTCTAACCCTAAGCGAAACCTCAACCTTGATTGACGAGGTTGCAAAAAGAAGTAAACATCCGTTTCCTAAGCTCATAGATATTCTTGCATTGTCAGGTTTGAGCTTACTACTGGCTCAGTTTCTCAACCTCTTCGGCTAATTTCCTGTAAAGCTAAGAGACTTGCATTGACACTTGGAGCTTGCGAAGGTTGTTAATAGGCTAATTCCAAGTTCAAGGTAATATTGCAACTATATCCTCACAATCAGTCGTCCGTCCTACAATAGCTGGAACTTTGGGCACTTGAACTCCTGGAACTCGCGCGCACGTCATATGGTGGTGGATCAAAATTTAGTCCAACTGCGCGCGATTAGCAATATATCATCAAGGAGTAAATATCGAACGGATTCTATCAGTCAATCTTGAGGCTAATCTTGTATTTGTCAGTCTTTTTATTAGATACATTTCTACTTTCGAGTCTTTATAGACCATTTCGTTAGCCATAGTGATGCCAGCAAGTTCATGGGCATCTGAACCTGAAAGGTCACCCAACATGGTTAATGGTTCTCGGAGTTTTTTCAACTCTGGATAACTCTTATCTGATAATGACCCGTAAGTTGCAACGATTTCACCCCATTTTTTCTTCAACATGAAGACGAAAGCGGCTCTATGACATGTGGGAAGTCTACTAAGGTTCTCAATAACCTCATCCTGTAACTGATTAGCCGTCATAGCTCGAATCTTGGAAATCTTCTTTTCAATCCGTGACCCTTTTAGAGCTTCTTCCAACTGTCCCCACTCTTACGTTAAAGATAGTTGGGATCCGCTCTATTAATCATTTAAGGTCTTCTCTTGTAAGCTAAATCAAGCCTTTGCACGTCTCATCTGCCGATTTCTCCAGGTTCTCAGCAAGCAAAAAACACCAGATTTTGGTGAAAATTGCGAGAGTGCCAATTCTTATCTACGCAGTCAGAAATAGCCGTATACTCGATTCCGACTATACTATATACGTACCCTATTATGACTTGACTTCTACTACCCTACCCTTCTTTTCACCTGAACTGAAATCATATGTGTTCTGAATCCAGTATGCACTGCCACAGACTCTTATCAAAACCAGCTATCAGCCCGTGGAAACTTGTTTGGTTTGGGGTAAAGTTTTATCCTACAGCACGCGCACGCTTGAATGCGACGAAAACTCAAGTTTATCAGATTGAGATACTTTGTATCTGTAAACATGAGCGGATCGGAAGAAATGGAAGTCTCCAAATTATCTAGTGCATTTGATATCGACTTTGTTTTTCCAGACGGCTTCTCGTTCTTTGAACCTTATCTTCAATATTTCATCAGGGAGGTTCTCGAAATCGGGGGTGAGGCTTACGTATCTAGAACTTCTGAGGATACTGTTTCAGGCATGTTCATTTACGACGACTTTGAGAAGGCTGGAACGGTTTACACGAGATCGAGGGAAGTGTTTGACTACTTTTGTGCATTGAAGCCGTTTAATTTTCTCTTCGCGGAGTTGACAACCGAGTTTGAAAGTGAGATTCATGACATTTACATCATAGACTTGGAGAATCATGACATTGTTCACAGGTTCAGCCATGAAATCTCCATGGTGGATGAGGGGCAAATAGGTGAGATAGAACGATTCATGGCCTTGGCGCACCCTGGAATGAACAGGAGATGGGTAAAAGTCGCCCTAAAGAACGGGGACAAATGCTTTTTTGTCAGGTTGGACAGCGAGATTGCTGGTTTAGGATGGGTTTCATTTGTTAAGAGTATCGGAAGGATACACTCTCTTTTTGTGAAACCTCAGTTCAGGAGGCTAGGCATAGGCGAAGACATCCTTTACGCGCGACTTCTATGGTTGAAGTCAAAGCATGCACATTCAGCATTTTCAGAGATTTCTCGTTATAACCCTTCATCTTCAAGAATTGCATTGAAGGCTCAAATGAGAGTGTCTGGGCAGGTTTTTCAATATTTCAAGAAGAACCTGGCAAGGAAGGAGCCAGTGAAGAGTTAGCAGATGTGTCTAACTTCTGGGAGCTCCGCAGAAAGGACATTTCTCCGCAGTGGAGTCTATAAGTGCTCCGCAGTAACGACACTTTACTTTCACTACCTCCTTTATGACGATTTGCTGTACTGGCGGTTGTTTTGGAGTCAGATTGATATCTTGTGGCGGTGGCGGCGGGGGAGGTTCGCTTGGCGGTGTGTACACGGGTTGTTGGGCTGGGTGTTTCGGGAGTCTTCTCCTTCTTCTTGAAGCTGCATAGATGATGATTAAGATGATTGCGATGATTATGACTATTGCTGCCATGTACAGGGCATCCTTCATTAAGTCTGAGCTTCCGTTAGGGCTGGCGGTGGGAGCTGTTATCAGCGGGTAGCTGGCTGAATTAATGTAAAGATTTTCAGTGTACGTGAACCCTGTTCCTGAAGGGTTAGTGTCGTGTTCAGTATAGTCGTACCCTACGATGTATCCTGAAGACGGATCAAAGTAGGTGTCCCAGGTGTATGTGGCAGTGAATTGTCCGTATACGTCGTTTCTCTCGTAGCTTGACTTTCCTTGAGCGTAAATCGCGTACACGCTTCTGTTCTGTGAGGGAAGGAAATAGCTGTAATTCGTGGACTTCACAGTCATCAAGGTGTTCAGAAGGGTGAAGGTTCCGCCCTCAGGGATCGAGTTATCCATGCAGAACCAGACAGTTGGGTTAACGTATCCAGTCTGGTCGTCGGTTCCGTTAATGTAAAGGAAGTTGTTTGAGGAAAAAGTGAAATTTCCTGACGAGCCTCCGGTTTCTGTTGAGCCTGAACTGTTGCTGAAATCATACGAGTAACTGTAGTAGGCAGATACTGTTCCGTTTGCGGTGACCCCGTTGATGGCTTCTGTTCCGTTAATGATTGTCTGTTCCGTATATCCAGAATAATCGCCGGTGCCGCTTCCCAAGTTCTGAACTTCATAATAACTGAAATAATCTCCTTGATGAGGAACATAGGCTGCGAAGGCCTGAACCGAGAACAGAGCTAAGGACAGCAAAAGTGCGATAACAACAAACGATTTTGAAGTCAACCCGTGAAACCTCCAACACCGTGCACGTGAGCAGGGTGAGCACCGCCAAGCGCGCTGAACGTAGAATGGTATGATGAATGTGCGATAATCAAGGGCGTGTGGTACCTGAAGAAGACTATTGACGGGACATACGTGAACTGGACAGGAGTCTCTGCAATTTTCGCAGTTGGATCAAGTTCTTTTACAAGTTCGTTCTTGATTCCGTGAATCATTCTGGCTGAGAGGCTTATCAGTTCAGAACGTTCTAGACTGGGCGCGAAAGTTCCAAGCATGGTAGAAGCTTTTTCCATCAGGTCAAGAGTTTCATTAGCTTCAAGCGTCGGTATCGAAGTGAGAATTGCAGTGGCTACGAGCGGATATTCCAAGTAATTCTTAAGGGCATCTAGGATTATGGTCATCTTATCTTTCACTTCATCTCGCGCCAAATCAGAAATTGCCAAGAAGGCTGAGGCGATTTCAGTATCCTCTGATTCCTCATATCCCCAAGAACTGAACAGTGATTTGAACTGTTGGAATTTGCCACCAATTTCCTCTAACGGCGCGTTGATTACAGACAGTATTGCGGCTGCTTCACATGAAAGGGTTCTCTTCGAGAATTCTACAAGGTTGTCAATGGGATATGTGCCGTCATATCTTCTCGCAAACAAAATAGTAGCGGCAACACCAACCGAAAGCTCTTTGGGAACGTGAGCGTCACGCCTGACTTTTTTTTCAAGACTCCGCAGGGTCTCTGCCAAGTTTTGAAGATCAGAGTTTGTAGGCACCTGAGAAGGGTTCACCTTAGAAGCAGTCATGACTTCCGCTGCCATCATCTTGTTTTCAAGGTTAGATTTGAAATGCTGAACGATACCGAGTGAAAGGAGAAATCTCTGGTTAATCTGATTTGGGTCGCTCTGAAGCTTCCCCAATCCTATTGAAACACTCCACAATTGAGAGAGATCTGCGCCAGGAAAATCGATCTTAAGAGCGGATACGTAAAAGCTACCCTTGTCTGCTATAGATCGCAGTTCGGTATAAGTAGCCAAGCGCTCCTGAATGAAGTCTGAAAACTCAGTTTCAGAGACCCTGTAATTTCTGACGTTGAGATCGTTCAGCGTCATTACCCCAAGGCCAGTAAGCGACAGATACAGCCCGTTGTATGGAACCATCCTGTCAATCATGGATTTTTTCCTAAGAAGCTCATTTATTCTGGAGTCTTTTTCTGCAATGTCAGCTTTTTCTTTGGAGACAACGCTCCTTTCAGCTTCAACGCTTTGCATTTCGGCTTCTTTCTTCTCTTTTCCTTCAAGATGAAACAGGATTGAATGGATTTTTCTTTCTTCTTTTGTCAGAGTGGCCTCCGCGGTCATTTCCTCCACAGTTTCATCGTGTAAATCTTCGGTCATTCTTGACAGGTTTGAGAGTTCAGCCAGAGCCTGATCGTACTGGTCTTTCTGAATGACCGAGACGTAGCCGTTAGTGGCAAGAAAATCCAAGTCGCTTTGTGAAACTTGCATTGAAACTTGCTTTCCAGCTATTTGAGAAAAGAATGTTCTTGCGGTGTTGCACTGCATTTTTACTACCAGTCAATGATTGGAAATTTCTTAATTAAGCCTTGTTCTCCCAGAATGTTACCTACAACAAGCATTAGACTATGTCCCTCACGCGCGAGATCGACAACTTCATCATCTTTGAGAGCCTCCCTAAGAAGACATTCAAAATGAGTTTTCCTGTCTGTAACTTGCCCGAACCTTCTAGATCGTTCTCGTTCTATCTGTTCGTAGGCAAACATGAATTCGTAGAGTGACCTGTATATTTGATCGTCTATCTTTTCATGGACTTTTTTTTCGTGAACAGTTATCCATTCCAAGCCTTCAAGATCTACAAAGTAGATGGTTCCGTCAGGAGCGAGCACTGCATCTTTGTCCAGCCAGACATCATAGAAATCTAGCCCACTGAAAGTTCCATCCTCATTGCTCTTTATTGATCTAGTGAACAACGTTAGGAATGCAAGCCCGCTTTTGATGAAGTTTTTCAAAAACTGTAATGCTTTGTCATTTTCATCTATTCCGAAGAAGTTGAAGATTGCGCTTATGTTCCCGCCGATTGTGGTTTTGGAATGAAAATAAATCCTCACATTGGAAGGAACAATTCTTGTTTCCTGAACAATCCTTCCAGCAAACCTGCGGTACCAATATATTTCTTTGATTTCGTTCTCAACATCTTTAGGAATGAAAACTATTTTGACAAGAGGCGCGACTCGAAATCCATGAATGGAGGTAAGGTCAGCCATTTCTGAGATTTTCATCGAAGTAGACGCGTGCTCAAGTCCCTGTCCTCCATATGGGGAGCCTCTTAGCCATAATTCCCCTGTGAGGTATCGCGGAATCTTTTCCTCAGAGTTTATGATTCTATCTTTCAGTTGGGTATCTTTCAGCAGGCTGCAAATCTCTGCTTTCCCTAGAAGCTGATGAGAGAAGGGATTTGTTGTTGAACCTACGCCCTTAACTGAAAGGTAAAAATCAGTGCCGTCCAATTTCAAGGAGGATAAGGCGGCAACTGCTCCTCTGTTGTCGTCTACGATGAACTCTTTCGTGTCTAAGGGGTTGAGGATCATGAAAGGTCTCATGCTTTCGGGAAGGTAAACCACTTCAAATTCAGGCATCTTAAATTCTTTGAAATGCTTGTTCGTCAGCGTCTCAGAAGTTTTATACATGTCTAGATTGAGCGGTAGACCCTTCAACCTCATGAGAGTTCAAAAGTTTCATATGAACTATTCAACTCTTAAACGTTCTCGTTTCGTAGATGTGCTCCACAAATGGAAGCTTCAGTCAATAAGCCTTGTTAAGAAGTGGGTCATTGCGTGTAAAGCGCGGCGCTTCGTGCCTTTCTTTTTTTGCGGCGACGACTGCAAAGCGGTAGTTCTTACAGTCCTCAAAAAAGGTTAGCATCACTCGCTAACTATTCCCATGGCAAAGTTAGTTTTTAGTTTCGCGCGCTTGTAAGGAAAACATAAAAGAAAACATGCTCTTAGACTCAGAGTATGCTTAGAAAGCTTCTATTGGGCGTTGGTCTGGTTCTAGAGCTTGCTGGTGTGATTCTGGTTTTGATAATAAAGAGGGCTATTGAGGAACTGTTGTCGGGGTATTGGCCTCCTCTTAGTTGGGTTTTTGTTCCGTTCGAGCATATGTCTCCTAGGGAATTTTTCGATTGGTTTCTATTTCTAGCGACATTTCTTCTCATGTTGGGATTCGTGTTCTTAAGCTTCGGGATACTATATCCCAAACAATCTACACAACCCGTGTCAGAGCGTGAAGAAAACAAGGCATAGCGCGCGCTTAGGTACTAGCTATCGATTTGTCTGCAAACATGAAGACTCAGCCGAATGTCCTTCCAGGGTTGGGGAACGCTCACAATCGACGATCTTAAGCGAGAATCAGTTCAAGATCCTGTACATGGCATCTGTTATGTGTTCGTAGATTTTGCCTACTGAGTTGTATAATCTTTTTCCCGAATACTTCAACAAATAAAACTGTGTCATGCCTTTGAAAATGGCAAACTTGAGCTTGTTCTCTGAAAACCTAGAACGAAAAAGTAGTTTATGTTTTATGAGGTGAAACTTCCTGGGTTCCTTCCAATCGTCGAGGGTCATCTTATTCTTTACTTTGTCGAAGAGCGGTGTCCCGGGAATTGGATAGGGAAGAGTGAAGGAGAGATAGTCCAAGGGCAGTGAAGATGCAAAATTAACAGTGTCCAGAACCGTTTTGTCGTTCTCGCCAGGGTACCCCAATATGAAGAACGCTCCAACTTGAATTCCAGCTTTTTTAAAAGTGTGAACTGCATCCTTGGCCTGCTTTGTGTTGGCCTGTTTCTTCATGATTCGCAGGACGGAGTCATTCCCAGATTCTATTCCGAAGAACACGCGGATGCATCCAGCTTGTTTCATTTTCTCAGCAACTTCCGAGTCAACAGTGTCAACTCTCGATAGGCATTCCCAACCAATGTTAGTGTGTCTGTGAAGCAGTTCGTTGCAGATGCTCAGTAGTCTCTTTCGGTCTAACGTGAAACAGTCGTCAGCAAACCACACCCTATCATAACCAAGTCTGCGGATCGCTTCGACTTCCTCTGCTATGTTGCTAGCGGTTCTCGATCTGAACCTGTTGCCGAATACTGGTCTGCTGCAGAAGTCACATTTGAACGGGCAGCCTCTGGAGGTTATGATCGACGTTGTTGTGTAGCCGAATTTTCTTGAATAATAGTCTTTGTAAGCTTGGTTGCCGAACGTTTCCCGAGATGGAAACGGAACGCTGTCAAGGTCTCTTATGAAGCTCCGAGGAGGAGTAACTGACATTCTCCCTTCTTCCTTGAATGCGATCCCCCTCACGTTCATCAGGCTAGTGCCTTCTTGCACAGTGTGGACTAGCTCAAGCATCGTTTGTTCGCCTTCACCGATGACTACGGCATCAAAAGATGGAAAGAAATCCGTAGGGTTTGATGTTGGAAGCGGTCCACCGGCAACGAGAAATTCGCAGTCTTCTTTGACAAGTTGAGCAATTTCAAGAGCCGCTTCTTTCATGGAAAACATCACTTGTATGCCGATTATTTTCGGTCGCGAATGCTTGATCTTCTTCAGCGCCTCTTTGCGATTCATGAAGGTACAATCCACTAGCTGAACTGAGATTCCTTGGTTTTTCAAGTATGCAGCTATGTAGCCTAGCCCCAGCGGAGGAAATCTGAAAATTGAATCATCATTTACTGGCCGAAAATACGGGTAGACCAACGTTACTGTCGTCAAATCGTGCTACACACCCAAGATTTCAATCTCATACTCGAACACATCATTTTGCGGATTGACCTCGTAGTCCAGGCCGACCCAATCTAGAGAACCTTTAAGAAATTCTCGGCCTCTGCGCAAAGCGCCATCTTCTGCTCTCCACAAGCGGAAGCCGAACTTGCCGTCTAGAACCTTCAGACATGCCCACTCAGCGCCTATCGCATCCCAAGCGCCTATTTTTCCATCCACTAATTCCATGCCCTGAGAGTCAGCATATTTTCTGAAGTATTTTGACCCTTGCTCGTTCAACATGAAGACTCTTTCAAGTCTCTTCTTGTTCAGGTCCCTGAAATCCGTCTTCACCCAAATATGTGGTTTTGTTATCGTATAGGTTACCGTCACCTTGCCCATGGGCTCAGCCTTCGCAAATGCGGTGTCGACATGCATTTTTCCGATCAGGCTTTTCAATGTCAAAAACCGGAAATGCGCGTGCCTTTGATACAAACTGGCCAAGTAGGCAAAAAAGGCACGGGCTGTGCGGTTTTCCAGCTTGACGTTCCCAAACCTGTTCCTCGCGATCCTATCCATTAGGTACTCTTTACAGATGATGCAACGATTCTCATGTTGAGAAATATGCACTTTCGATGTTGCTGAAAAATACGTTTCATTCGAATAGACAAGAACTGGAAGTCCCAATCCTGTTCCTTCCCCTACCGTCTCTGTCCCATTGTGAACAAGGATCAAACCTTTCTGTAAATCAGCTATCTTCCAAATGTGCGGTCTTGTTCCTGAATAGATCCGTACACCCACGTGATTCGACATGGGAAAATCGTGCATGCAAGTCTGCGAGAAGTCGGAATCAGGCTTCCGAAGAGATGACGAGTTTGAGGGCACTTAAAATCACTTGTTCTCACCATTAGGCGCCGCACTGTCTAGCTTAGGTTTCTTTGTTCTTAAGGTTTAATATCTAGCGAACTGTAAGATCAGTTCCAGTCGAACCCAAGAGGAAAAGTTAAATGAAGAAAGTAAAAGTGGGTGACAACGCGTTAGACTTCAGTTTGAATGATCAAAACGAAGAGGAATTCACACTTTCAGCCTTCAAGGGAAAGAAAGTGCTGCTTTCGTTCCATCCACTAGCATGGACTCCCGTCTGTTCTGAGCAAATGAAATCCCTGGAAAAGAACAAGGATGTCTTTGATTCGCTGAATACAGTAGCTGTTGGGGTTAGCATTGACACTGTACCTTCGAAGAAGGCTTGGGCAATAAGCTTGGGTATCAAGAACACGAGGCTCCTCTCAGACTTCTGGCCGCATGGTAGAGTCGCAGAGACATACGGAATATTCAGAATCAAAGACGGATTCTCAGAGCGAGCAAACGTGATCGTCGACGAAAAGCAGAAGGTAGTTTTCTTCAAAATCTATGAGCTAGGGCAACTTCCTGACATCCAAGAGGTCATAGATGCCCTGAAAAAATAGCTAGGTGCTTGGCAGTCTCAAGTTACGCGCGCTTTGGGTCAAACTGAAGCACGTCTTCTCGTTTCTCGAGCTGACTTGGCTGATTTCATGGTTGACGACTTGAAGATAATCAGTACCTAAACAAGATGTCGGTGATTTCAGGTTAATTTCCAAAGCCTAGCCTAATTTCTTTCAGTATGTCGTTCCAATTGTACACGCGTATGAACAGCCTCTCGATGTTAATTGACCTGTTCCAAGGATGATCATATAGCAGGACTTTTTTTGCCTTTTTCGACCATTCTATCGCGTTTTCGAGATTGTCCTCGACTATTATGTCAAAGTCAATTGCGTCCAAAGACCCACGCTCATGATCTGAAAAGATCAACTTGGAATAGGGTATGCTGCTGCTCTTCAACCATTCCCTGGTAGCCTCCGCAAAATCCCTAGGGCGTGCCGTCATGATTATGATGCGATGTCCCTCGTCGTACAGTCTATTCAGACTGTCGCTGGCACCTGCGATCCGTGGGAGATCTTCGAGCAGGGTTTCTCTTATGATCTTGTTTTTTTCGCTTCTGCTTATGCCAAGAACCAGACCAAGATCGTGATAGCAAACATCTTTTTCTCTCAAAACTATGCCATAGTTCCTCTTCACGACCTTCGCAAACCCACTGACAAAATCAGCTATCACGCCATCAACATCAAACCCCAAATTCACTTTCTCACCTCAAACCTTAGTGACTCGTAAAGTCTGCTTCTCAAGATAAAGCGCATGTTTTCCGATCCGACTAGATGTCTAATGATCATGCATCTCAGGTCTAGGTCGGGCGTCTTTGATAGGCAATTCCTAGAGGACAGTTTCAGTGCAGAATCACTACTGGGGTCAGCGCTCACTCTCGGTGGAGTACACTTGCTTAACGCTAAGAGAAAATAGGTTATCGTCCTTGGCGCGCACCACCACAGCAATTTCTGCCCATTTCAGGGGCATTTAACCTTCAGAGTCCTTGCTAGTCGTTTAACGTCCGCATCGGTCATCCATTCAGTCTTCAAATATTGGCAGATTCTATCGTCTTTCAATCCGAGTCTACGCGCTTCTTCTATCGTATGGCGATAGGCCTCTATCTCTGTTGGTCTTTCCGTATAGCTGAAGTTGTCGTCGAAAAGCTCCTTTCCTTCCATGAACTGTCTGACGTGAACCAACTCGTGGATTATGTCTAGGTATATGTCGACTATGTCCCCTTCTTTGAGATAGTTGGCACCTATCAGTATGTGTCCGTCGAGATTGTTGACTCCCATGTAACCCCTTGTTCCAGAGAATTCCACCTTAAGATTGCTCAGAGCCTCCTCTGTTTTTTCTCCGAAGATTCGCTTGACGGCTTCTACTCTTTCGAAGCCCTTGAAATAATCCATAAAGGGATGTGTTGTAACTGGAACATTTCGGGGTATCTTGACCTTCAGTAGTGATTCGATGGCTTCTGTTCCTCCTTGCTTTCTGTATTTCAACAAGGCATGAACTAGTAAAGTTTATCCTTTCCTGCGAGTTCTGAGTCTGTCTGTATGTTTCGCGTAGAGAACATGTCGGAACAGGATTTCCCTTTTTCGGTTCAGATCACTGATCAGATGAACTGGAACATGGTGGAAGATGATTTCAAGTTCATGATGGAGCTAGAGCCAGAAGGGTGCTTCGTGCTGTTCTATGGCCAAGAAAGAGTTGGGATTGCAACGACGGTGAGCTTCGGGAAAATAGGTTGGTTTGGGAACCTGATCGTCGCCGAAAGCCAGAGAAAAAGAGGAGCAGGCTCTTTACTGGTAAAACACTCCATCGAGTATCTGAAAGGCAAAGGCGCAGATACTGTAGGTCTCTACGCATACATCGATAGAATTCCTTTCTACAAGAATCTCGGCTTCGAATATGACTCAGGCTTCACTGTTTTGACGGGCAAAGGATTTTCCTCCACAAAAGGAGCCTACATCGTGGAGGCCAGGAGAAAAGACATGCAACGGATTGTCAACTGCGACAGCATCTGTTTCGGTTCGTCTCGAAGAAAGGTTTTGGAGCCTATTCTTGGCAGCCTGAACAATCTCGGGTACACGTACGTAGAAGAGGAAAAGATGCTGGGGTTTGCCCTGGCAAAAGTGTGGGATGACATAGCTGATCTGGGACCTCTAGTATGCTCGCAAGGACGCGATGGCATCGCCATCAGCCTGATGGAGGCTGTTCTCAACGAGCTGAAAGGTTTCGAAGTCTCGTTATGTCTGCCACAGAAGGAAAAATCAGTTCTCGACATGCTTATGAGACACGGATTTGTCTCAAGTTTTCACGTGGCCAGAATGTTCTTGCATCCGAGCAGCATCAGTAACTGTGTTTACGTGGCGGAATCCTTGGAGAGAGGTTGATAATACATGTCTTTGGATCTGTCTAGGACGATAGTCAGTGACTTCCTCAAAAGCTCATGGCCCTGCATCGAAACTATCGTGAAGCAATTGGCAACGTTCAAAGAAGAGAGGCGAACAAGTATCCCGCTATTCCACTTTAAAGAGGGACGGAGAGTCGACGTCGACATGGAAGGCAGCCACTTCTTCTTGCGCTCATCTGTTGAATATTCAAATCCGCAATTGACAGTGGAAGAAGTTCAAGGAATAATAGCTGCCCGCATCCTAGAAGTCTGTAGCAACTACTTTCATCAATACGGGCTGCACCAACCGGATGAAAAAGACATCACTACATTGTGCGAAATTGTGAAGAAACCTCCACAGGGAATTGTGATCTCTTTTCTTCTAAACACAGATGACATTGAACCGGATAGGTACTCAATGAATCCAATGAAGGAATCCATAGCGAGCAGTGGACAAAGCGCATTGCCTGCAGCAAATGTCAAGACAGAGCATTTGGAGGTTGACCAGAGGTTTGTGCAGAAGTATGATGGGGCGCTCATTTCTAGGGGCGAGGCTGAGCAGATAACTCGTCACCTTGCATCCTGCGGCAACAGTTACATGGACTTGGTGGATGCCGTGAAGTACGAGAGTCTTGCAAGTCTTTCAGAATCTTTCGGAATAGACCTATGCCTCTATTCGATGCGGCTGCCGCTAACTATGCTGGAGAAGGAGAAAACTGACGGCCTGTTGCACTACGTCATTAGGCAGACTCACGCGGGTTATGAGTCCATCGAGTGTGTCTACAAATGTATGGGTAGAAGCATGAAAAACCTAACGACACTTCTGACAGTGCCACACTCAAAGAAAGGTTATGGCTCGAAACGTGCTGTCCGAGGCAGAATCTACTTTGAAGGTACAAAACTGAAAAGTGTCAAGGTAGACTACCGAACTGCATTGCTGTATCCAAACGCGATCGATCCAAGCGATGTCAGCGCCGCACAGGCCGATGACAGCTTCACTGTTGAGGGAGAAAAGCTTACAGCTTACAGCTTCAGCGAGACCCCTTCTTCGCCGCAGTTCTTTCTCTACTCTCTTGCGTCGCCAGAAGACGCAGTTTTGTGGCACGGTATCGGAGCATTCGGAGCATCAGAGTTGCTGAAGAGCTACACAACGACTCGGATGGCATGCGCCAAAGACCTGATCATCAAGGGTTTGGGCGAAAAATATGGAGTAGCTACAAGAGTTCCATTGCAGTTCAACCTCGATCCCAAGTTTATGTGGGGTCACCCAGTGCACCACAACATCGACGCGAGCATAGGCTGCGTGGAAAACCTCAAAGATCTGGCCAACTTCGGCATGAAAATGGAGCATCTTCCAACCGACCAATACATTCGCAAATAGAAGTTCAAAGGACGTTGGGTTGCTTCGGAAAGTTCATGGTTTTTCAAACATAATCCTTTTAAAAGCAGAGTTCAAGACTTCACAGGTGACTCGAATGTTTTTCAAGCAGGTCAAACATCACGGAGACAATTTCTCTTACATCGTTGCGGATGAAGCGACAGCGGAAGCTGCCGTTGTCGACCCAAGCTTTAACGCGGACGCGATAGTCGCGATAGCCCAAGATCAAAACCTTAAGGTCAAATACATAATTAACACCCACGATCACACAGATCACACGGCAGGCAATGAAGAAGTTAGATCAGCTTTCGGCGCTAAAATAGTCGCCCATCAGCTGTCTCGTGTTCGCAAGGATGTGAGCGTGGTCGACGGGGATACGATTAAACTTGGCAAGATTGTTATCAAGATCATTCATACGCCAGGGCATACATCAGACGGCATATGCCTGCTAGTTGACAACAAGCTTTTGACTGGTGACACGCTCTTCGTGGGAGAGTGCGGCAGAACAGACCTTCCTGGTGGAGACTCTGAAAGCATGTATAACAGTCTTTTTCAGAAACTGA
This sequence comes from Candidatus Bathyarchaeota archaeon, assembly GCA_963705345.1. Lineage (GTDB taxonomy): Archaea > Thermoproteota > Bathyarchaeia > Bathyarchaeales > Bathycorpusculaceae > DASPTR01. The sequence continues at coordinate 1,414,597 of OY970072.1, read as the reverse complement.
TGAAACTTGATGATGCTGTCGAGGTTTACCCTGGACATGACTATGGACCGAAGGATCATTCGACAATCGGCGCGGAGAGACGAACCAACTACACTCTGAAGACGCGGACACTTGAAGAATTCGTCGCTTTCATGAGACAGCCTTAGGAGATTGTTCAGCCGCAATAGCGCAGGGCAAGCCAGATTAGGTTCCCGTGATACACAATCGGCTCTTGGGCAAATGCAGGAGACGTTGGTCTTGCCGAGAGTTCTTGTCCTATACTACAGTCGAACCGGGAATACTGAGAAAACGGCCAGGGCTGCCGCTGAGGGTGTCGAGGCAGTGCGAAGAGTGGATGTGGAGTTGAGCTATTACGTGGCATCTGAAGTGCTGAACCAGTTTGATGCCTTAGTCGTTGGAACGCCGACGTACCATCATGAGATGACTCTTGACCTGAAAGAGCTTTTTGAGGAGGCAGCCGTGAAGAACGTCAACATGAAGGGCAAATTGGGCGCGGCTTTCGGCTCTTACGGTTGGAGTGGCGAGGCGCCTCGAATGGTCGTCGAAATAGTGAAGAACAAGTTTGAGATGAACGTGATTGAGTCGTCACTGCTGGTGAAGTATGTGCCGGATACCACAGGGTTGGGAAAATGTCGAGAGCTGGGAAAAAGGATTGCCGAAAGACTTATGCATGTAGCCTAGCATGTCTTAGGCTACGGAGGCAAACGTTTTGAGTTCAAGTGAGAAATTGGTCACATTTATGAAAAGGCAGATTGGGATTGAAAATGAGATTGTTGACTCTTTGAACAGCGCGCTGGTCAACATAAATAACCCATCTGTCAAAGGCGTTCTGAAAGGCATATCACTGGATTCTGTGAAGCACGCAGAACTGTATGCTTCTGCAATCAAGCTTTTGACCAGCACGTCACAAGCCTTGAGACAAGAGCATCTGGACGAACAGAGAAGACTCGTGGAAAAACACATAAAGATGGAAGCCGAGCTCATCGAAAAGCTCAGCAGGATCGTACCTTCAGTTGACGATGACAAAGTAAAACTGCTGTTGGAAGCCATATTGGGCGATGAGAGAAGACATCATGAGCTTCTGAAGACGGTGCTGGAGATAATCGTCCGCGGGGAAACCATCACCGAACAAGACTGGTGGGACATTCTCTGGAAAGGCGTTCCTTTCCATGGCGCTCCTGGAGGCTAATACCCACTTTCATGCTGCGTATTGAGGTTAAGCTGGCGAATGAGGCTTGCGAAGGTATCTAGCAAGTTTCATCGCGGGGTTGCTCATTCTCATCGTTATGACGTGGCTGATTGTCACGTTCATGCCATATCCCGATATTAAGAATCTTCCATTGTATACTCTCAGCACAGTCTCACGAATTGCGATTACACTGCTGGTATCAGTTGTCTGGGGGGTCTCGTTTGGCATACTAGCAGCAACGAACAAGTGGGCATCACTGATTCTCACGCCTTTCATAGATCTTCTGCAATCTATCCCAATACTCGGATATTTTCCAATGGTCATAGGTTTTCTATTCGCCCTAGGTCCTTTGGGCATCGAGTTATCGGTTATGGTGTTGCTTTTCACTTCAATGGCTTGGGCCATCTTTTTTGGGGTACTAGGAGCTATCCGTGGTATTCCCACAAATGTTGCTGAGTCCTCGCGAAGCTTTGGTCTTACAGGATGGAAATACATCAGGCACGTCATATTGCCAGCGATCACCCCATCAGTAGTTTCTGGTGCAAACCTTGCATGGTGCGACGGCTGGTTTTTCATGATTGCTGCAGAATACATTCAATACAAGAATAAGATTGTAACGCCACCTTCTGGGGGACTAGGTTACCTACTCGCAAAGGCTGCCTATCAATACGGTGACATGAACCTTGCAGTGGTCCTTCTGATATTCATAACTTTCATCGTAGTATACTTCAACACTCTGACTTGGCACAGACTAATGGAGCGGGCTAGTACAGGCACTTTCAAGCCTGTCTTTAGGCTAGATCTCTCGGGAGTTGGAAAGCTTGGAATTGCTGGGGCAAGCAGCTGGTTGCATTTCGGAAGACTTCATTGGCCAAAGTCTTTTTCCATAGTTTCTCAACGTTTGCGAAAATACACTCATATCGAGAAAATCATTGCTGCAATTCTGGCCCTTTCGTCAGTTGCGTTTGTCTTATACACGGTGTCCGGTCAATTTCCCACTTTCGATATGATCCGAGCTGGCTTCAGTCAACCGCCCGCAGAGGAGCTGAAACAGCTACCGCTGTTGACTGCTCTCACAATGGGGCGGCTCGTTATAGCATATGGGATTTCGCTCGTAGCAGCAATCGGTATGGGGGTTCTCGCTGCAGAGCACAAGAAATTTGCCGCAATCTTTTATCCACTATACGACATCGGCCAAGGCGTGCCAATCCTTGCTCTATTTCCCGTCCTTTTTATCGGATTGAACCAAGTCATAGGAGATCAAAGAATCGCTCTTGAACTCACATGCATAGTAATGCTGGTCCTCGACATGATATGGTATATGTTTCTCAATATCGTGAGCGCTGTGAAGAACATTCCAACAGAGATAAATGAAGTGGGGCAACTTCTAGGGTTCAAGGGAGTGAAAAGGATAACACACATAGTCATTCCGTCAATATTGCCAGCGATAGTTACTGGGAGCATCCTTTCATGGGGAACGGGTTGGAACACGATAATCTTTGCTGAGTACCTTCCGTCAACGGGTTCAACAGGTCCGCCAACGTCGATTCCAGGGATAGGCTCGTTATTGGACAAGGCAGGTTACGAATATGGAAATACCGTCATACTTGTCTTCATGCTCGCAGTGGTGGCAGTAATCGTTCTGTTGATGGAAGGATTTGTTTGGCGACGTTTGCTTAGAAAATTTGAAAGATACCATGTGGAAGTGTAAGCAGTGTCCATACTTGAAGTAGAAAATGTAACGAAGACCTTTCTGACAGATCATGCCAAAATGTTGGTTCTGGACAACGTGAGCTTTTCAGTTGCGAATGATGAATTTGTCTGTTTAGTCGGGCCTTCCGGTTGCGGCAAATCAACCTTGCTAAGGATGATGGCAGGCCTAGAAAAGGCAGATTCAGGTAGAATACTTTTTCATGGACAGCCCATTGCTCGGCCAAGTCCAAAGATTGCCATGGTTTTTCAGCTTTTCGGACTACTGCCCTGGAAAACCGCGCTTGAGAACGTGGAAGTGCCTCTGGAAGTTTTGGGTTTTCCCAAGCAAAATCGATTGCACATCGCCGAGGAATACTTGCAGATGGTGGGGCTTGAAGGCTTTGAAAAAACCTATCCTCATGATCTTTCTGGCGGGATGAAGCAACGTGTGGGAATTGCAAGGGCACTCGCGTTGAAGCCCGAGGTTTTGCTGATGGATGAGCCTTTTTCTTCATTAGATGAGCTTACGGCGAAAACCCTCCGTGAGTTGGTGCTCAACATTTGGCGAAATCCTGCCTTGCCAACAAACACCTTCATAATGGTAAGCCATAACGTCGAAGAAGCGGTGTTTATGGCAGATAGAGTGATTGTAATGTCGCCTCGGCCAGGAAGAGTCATCGGAGAAACGAAGGTTGAAATCCCAAGACCTCGTTCCGAACATCTGAGGTCAGAAGAGTATTTTGAATACGTAGACAAAGTTGTAGAATTGTTGGAAAAGGGAAAGACGATCATACGAGATGAAAGTCCACTATCTGTAACGGCCAAGCGTTCGCCTACGCTTGAGGAAGAATAACAAAACGAATTTGAAGCTGGTTTGCAAGGTCAAGACAACAAATACTCAAGAAAGACCAGAAGGCGAGAAGGGTTAAATAACCTCCGGAAGTCTATTCGACAAAGGAGTAGCCAAAGTGGTTAAAATTATCGTCAATCATGCCAAATGCGTTGGAGATCCTCACAAGATATGCGTGGAAATATGCCCCGTGTCGATTTTTCGGATTAGGAAATCTGGAAGAACAGAGATTGTGAATGAAGAAAACTGCATGATGTGCAGGACATGTCAGGTTAACTGCCCATTTCAGGCAATTCAAATCGTACCCTAGATCGCTTCCAGAATCTTGAGCAGCTTGCCATTGTTATCTCTTATCTCTACTCTCAAATCCTGATTAGCTTGCCGTGTAGCACATTTTATGCAGGGATCATAAGCCCTTATCACCATCTCTATCCTGTTCAAAAGCCCCGGCTTGACCTCACCATTGTGGATGAATTCCGATGCAGCGTCCTTCACGTTAAGGTTTATGGCTTCATTGTTCACTTGAGTCGGAATTATCAACTTCATGTTGCTCAGAATTCCATTGTCTGTTAAGACATACTCGTGAGCAAGCGTGCCTCTAGGTGCCTCAACAACCCCGATGCCTCTGCCGCCCTTAGGGTCAACTTTGACTCTTGTGTCTGTTCTTGTTATGCCTTCGTCTGCCAGAAGCTCTTTGGCTCTTTCGCATGCGTACATGAGGTCTATAAGTCGCGCATAATCAAACAGCAATGTAGCGTGTGTCGGGCTTCCAAATTTCTTCTTGAACTCTGTTAGCTCTTTGTTCGCTCGTTCTGTTGGGACTCTTGTGTTTACGTTTACACGCGCAGTCGGACCGACTTGAACTATCCCATTTGGCCAGCCAAGCGTCTTTAGATAGGCGAATTTCGCGTAGGTCCATTCGTAGCTCTTCTCCTCCAAATACTCCATGTAATCCTCAGGAGGGAAGTCTGACAGTGTTTGGCCTTCGGGGTTTATGATCCTGATTGTGCCATCGTACAATTCTAATGTGCCTTCTCTTGTTGAAGCCATATAGTTTGTCTTGCAGTCTCCAGCCTTCTTGAAGTCTGGCCAGTTCTTTTCGAAAAGTTCCTTTCCCAGTTCAAGAGCCTCTTTACCAATTGCGCAGGCACTTTCAGCCTCGCGGAGAAGCGCTTCTCTCTCCTTTTCTTTGAGTGGATTGATTAGGCCGCCAGGTATTACAGAAACAACATGAACTTCGCGTTTCCCGATGACATCCAAGATATGGGTAGCGTAACTTCTCAGCGTTATGGCCTTCCTGCCTACGTCAGGCCTTTCCCGCATTATCTGAAACGCATTTCTTTTTGAAGGATCTTCGTCGGAAGAAAACCAGAAATCTGGAAGAGTGAGGAAGAAGAAGACAAGGGAATGATTGCTGATCATTTGTCCCATGAGTAGAAGCTCTCGAAGCTTTCTTGCCGTTTCTGTTATCTCGGTTTCGCATATGGCTTCTATGGCTTTAACAGATGCAAGCACGTGTGCTGTTGAGCATACGCCGCAGATCCTTGAGATGATGAACGGAAGTCTGTCTGCTTCCATTCCTCTCAAGAAATAATCGAAGCCGCGAATTTCTGTGGCATAGAAGTAGGCTTCTGAAACGTTTCCAGATTCGTCAAGGACGATGGTGACTTTTCCATGTCCTTCAATTCTCGTCGTGGGCGAAATCGTGATCTCTCTCTTACTGCTCAAATGATCCTCTCCCTAGCTTTGAAACGTTCGAACCTGGAGAAAATGAAAGTGTGAAAGATGAACGGGTTGCGGTAAAGCTCCTTTTTCAGTTCCTCCTCGGGAATGCTGGTTCTTGCGGATATGACTTTCACTAGGAAAGCATACATGTCCCTTGACCTGTAAAGCAAAGAGTCCGCGGGGCCTCTGCAGCCGAAGCATGTGAACCCTGCTCTTGGGCAAGGCGCTCCGCAGCCTTCCCGTGTGAGTGAACCTAAACACACGAAGCCTTGGCTTACAAGGCACAACACAGGATCGGATTCCTTCTCGTAGATCCCGTAGAGACGTTCAAGCTTTGCTGGCACTATTTTTCTGTGGCACTCGGTGCAAACCACGCTTTGATGCCTGATGGGTGTTTTTCCGCTTACTATACTCTTCAAGCTGTGAACTATCAGAAATGGCATTGGAGGGCATCCTGGAATATAATAGTCAACGTCGACAAAGTTGCATATGGGGTACATCAGATCTTCCAATTCTGGAAGTCTGGTCGACTCAAGCATTGAATGCTCTTTTTCTAGCAATTGCTTCGCAGAACCAATGTTGCCCAAGCTTGTTATTCCCCCGTGGGTTGCACATATTCCCAGGGCAACGAGAATGCGAGACTTTGCCCGCACTTCTCTAATTAGCGTCTCATCATCTTTAGTTCTCACTCCGCCCTCAACAATTGCTAGGTCAACGTTTGGAACCTCTTTTAGATCAACAAACGTCGGCGAATAGACTATTTCGAAGTCTTCAGAAAGGATTTCCAGAAAAGCCTCGCCGGCATTCAAGAAGGAACAGACACATCCAGCACAGCAAGTTAAAGAAACTATGCTTACCTTCAAGGGCTCATCACGCTCAGATTTCCAGAATGCTCAGGCGTGTGAATGGATATATCATAAACATATTTAAATTTCTTGACTTATCCTATTCGAAGCAAGTCATCTTGAGCTTTAGCAAAGCGCGGCCGGATTCGGGGGTTGTAAAGAACACATCATTTACGGATTAACTTGGTTTCTTCTGGCGGATCCAACGATTTTTGATGAGGCCACTTCGACTTTCTTCCCATATTTTGGCTCGCAAGTGGTCGTTATCATAGACTCTTTGGTTTCTCTTTCTTTCAGAACCTGCTTTGCTGCTTCGAGAATTTCCTTGGCCAAGTTTCGGATGCTTTGCAGCGCCAAAGCTGCTTGGACACCTTCGTCTGTGAGAGCATAGGCCTTCGGTTTTTCACGTGTGAAAATTAGTTTCTTCCCTTTTAGCATTCTTAGATACTTGTATGTTCTCCTAAGCGAGATGTTTGTTCTTTCCGCGAGTCTGCGAGCAGATAAGCCGTCTTCTGTGATGTTTCCGTATACTCTCTTTTCAGTGGGTGCAAGTATCTCCTTGTTCGGGTTTCTTTGTGTCTTGAAGAAGAACACGTAGTCATTTTCTTTTGCGGTTTTGACTAATCCGCCTGATTGAAGACGACTCAATACTCGTGCAACGTTTCCTGCTGGAATCACGCCTTCTAGGGCCTCATGAATTCTAGGCCCACTCAGCAGAGTTGTCAGAACTGTTTCTTCATAGCATTCGGAATGAGGGGGCAAAACATCAACAATGTACTGAAAATGCTTTGTCAGTTCGTTGAGCCTACAACCGAATAATGTCGCAGAGTACTTGTCCTGATCTTGAACTGAAAGGCCAACTTCCGCAAGAGGCTCGATGTATTCTTCCACTATCGTTTTCTGACTGTGACAGTGGTTCAGCTTCCTCAATTCCTGCTGCAGCCTGCTGGTGGAAATTCGACCTTTAGAAATAATCTCTAACACTTGCAGGCGTCTCTTGTTCTTTAACGCGTTGAGCAAGTGTGTGGCAAAATCAGGGTCCTGCAACTTCTTATGCAGTCCTCTGAACTCATTCTTCAGCTTCCAAATGCTGCAGCCTGCTATGCACGTTAGCATTGACAACGGGTTGCAGTTCTTGCAGGTCTCTTCCATTCTTCTGACCGTGTCTGCCAAGTTTGTTTGCCCCATTGTCCCATTGGCTGAATCCGCTGGGTTCTTGGTTTCCATGTACTGAACGTCCTAAGCGCGTGTCACGATAGGGGAAGAGGAGAAAGGAGCGCGATTGTACCGGAAATTGTGGTTTGCCTCCCCATCATGACATACGTCATAATGATATGACATACGTCATATTTATATACTTTTCCACGTAGAACTAGTACAAACGGTGAAAGCTTTTGATAACTCCATGTGAGGTCGCTGTAAGATCGGTAGTTCCAGCAGTAAGGGCATTAATGGCAAATGAACTGGTTGAAAAGCACGGCTTGAAACAAGATGAGGTTGCTGAACTATTGGGCATATCTCAATCTGCGGTGAGTAAGTACACTAGAAAGACCAGAGGGCACGTCATAAAGGTCGATGACATCGAAGACATACGACCGCTGATAAGCAAGATGATAGTCCTTCTGTTGAGCGGTGACTATCAGAGACAGGAACTGCTGTCCTCGTTCTGTCAAACGTGTGTGGCAATAAGGAAGAAGAGTCTGATGTGCAAGTTCTGCCGGAAAACAGATCCTCACATTGTAATAGAAGAATGCAGTTTCTGCCTAGTCTACGATCCGCATGTCAGCAAGAGGTGAAAACGTGTCTTCTTTCGACGAAAAAGTGGTCCTTGACATTGTTGAAAGAGTAACCAAAAGCGTTGTCAACATAAGCACAGTTAAGCTTGTACACCGAATGTTCTACCAGACTGTTCCAGTTGAAGGAATGGGTTCAGGAACAATAATCGACCCCAACGGCTACATACTAACGAACAATCACGTGGTTGGCGGAGCCGAGAAGATAGACGTTGTACTATGGAACGGCGAAGTTCTCCAAGGAAAATTGGTAACCTCATGCACCGTGCATGACACTGCAGTCGTCAAAGTAGAAAGGAAAGAGTTGCCAGCCGCTGAGCTTGGAGACTCAGATAAGCTAAGAGTGGGTCAAAGAGTCTATGCCATTGGAAATCCCTTCGGCTTGTCAGGCGGGCCATCCGTCACTTCTGGCGTCATAAGCGCAGTGAGCAGGACAATAGAATCTCAAAGAGGGCTCTTGGAAAACCTCGTGCAAACGGACGCGGCCATAAATCCTGGAAATAGTGGGGGCCCGCTCGTGGATCTTGAGGGAAAGGTTGTTGCTATGAACACGGCGATAATTCCTTTTGCGCAGGGAATAGGCTTTGCCATTCCAATAAACGCAGCTAGAGAATGCACAGCCGATGTCGTCAAGAGTGGACGTCCTAGTAGGCCTTGGCTTGGAATCATAGGCCTGAGCCTCACAGGCGAGCTTTCTCGCTACTACAGTCTGCCTCTTGAGCGTGGAGTTCTGGTGACCAAAGTTGTGGACGAAAGCCCGGCTCAACTCGGTGGAATAGTAGCTGGGGACATGATAATTAGAATGGATGGCGCTACAGTATACAGCATTGAAGATCTGCTGAGCGAGATTCACAACAGAAAAATCGATGACAAAATAAGGCTCACAATCTTCCGCAAAGGACACGAACAGTCCATCGAAGTTACCTTAAGCAAGATCCCATAGGCAAAGCGTAGCGCGATAAGCTTTCGATCTTGTTGAGAGCTTATACATGCATTCAGCATAGTTTCTCAGGTTTTACGTATCAAATCGTCTTTCTTTTTTCTCACGTATGCAACCTAGGGTATACATTCTAGCAGCCCAAAATAATGCCTCGGCTTGCCCCCAATTTGAAAGACCATCTTGCTGATGATGAACGAAACAAGGTTTAAGTTGCTTTACGGCTACACCTAGAAGACAGTGTCTCTAGTGAATGCGCCCAACGAGGAAAAAGTGAAGGAAAGACCCAATCTCTCTATACTCGCCATAATGTCTTTCATACTCTCTTTCATTGTTGCAAGAACGTTCACCACCTTGAACCCTACCACTACGTGGACAAGTGGAGGTTATCACATTCATCACTTCTGGTACGGCATAGCCATGCTCGCCATCGGAGGTTGGCTGGGCATCAGCTATCAAAATGACCGAATAAATCGGCTGGCTGCGATTCTCTTCGGAGCAGGAGGCGGGATAATTGGAGACGAGACGGGGCTTCTTCTGACTCTGCGGGATTATTGGACAGGAATGACCTACATGCTCATAATCATGTTCCTAGCTCTTGTATCCATGCTGATCCTACTGCTCAAATACTCGAGGGTTATGGCCGCTGAATTCGCCGAACTGACGCGCAACAAAGAAAGCATCTATGTCGGCATCTTTCTGGCCGTGGTGTCCATAGCGGTTATCTTGGAAACTGACAACATGATAATCATCGCTGTTTCAGGCGTGCTGACGGCAGTATCTTGTCTGATAATTCTAGGCTACTTTATCCAGCGTTTCAGGAAGAAACGCTAACGGCACACTGGAAGCTCTTATCTTCGCTCTTAAACGTTTAATACATTCTGTTCCATGAAATCGAGGTGTGAGCAACGGTGGGAAGTGTCGTAGAAGCGAATCCAAGCAACTGGAACCAAGAGATTCTGAAGTCCAGCATGCTCACTGCTGTTTACTTCTGGCATGAGCGATGTCCATGGTGTCTTAACTTAATCCCATATTCAACGAAATCGTTGAAGAATACGATGGAAAGATAAAGTTTGTCAAGCTGAATGTTCTTGAGAGTTCAGAAAACCAGGAATTAGCGACGAGTCAAGGAGTGATGAGCACTCCGACTTTGATGTCTTTCTGTCAGGGAAGGCCACTAGGGCAGACTGTGAGCTTCATGCCGATAGAAGAGTTGGAAAAGGTGCTTAAGGACATGCTTGGAAGATACAAATATTGCCTCATACAAAGCTCAGATTTAAGAAATTATGTTGTATAGATGGTTATGAAAGGAGGTGTTGATGAATGGCTTCGCATGAAGATTCGGACCATACCATCTTGAGAAAGATACTCTCGAGATACAGAAACGTGGCGGTTGTGGGCCTCTCTAGTGATGCATCCAAGCCGAGCTATGTCGTAGCAGAATATCTGAAGAATCATGGTTTTCACGTCTTTCCAGTCAACCCTTTTGTTGCTGAAGTCTTGGGAGAAAAAAGTTTCAAAAGCCTCTTGGAAATGCCTCTTGAAATACAGAAAAGCGTCGAGATCGTTGATATCTTCAGGCGGACTGAAGACGTTCTGCCAATAGTGGAACAGGCCGTGCAAATGAGAAAGACCCATGGCGTACTGCAGGTGGTTTGGATGCAGCTTGGAATAATCAATGAACAGGCAGCGGAACTAGCTCGGAAAGCAGGCTTGACAGTCGTTATGAACAGGTGCATGAGGATTGAGCATGAGCTTTTTTCTGGAAGCAATGAAGGATCAAACTAGGTCTTCATAGGAATTTGCAAGTCCCAGTTCGACTTTAGGTCTATGCGATGCCGCCAATTATTAACGAGGCGATTGTCGCGATTACTACTATTACAGCTGTTTCGAACAGCGTTACTTTCCAGTGAACCTTCGTCCTTCTTGACCTATAACGAACGAGAAACACGCCCACTACTGTTGCAACTATGGCTAGAGACAAGATGATGTCGATGGGTTTGGGCAGCATCAAGTAAGCCAACATTGGCACGACGCCTGCAATGAAAGTGGTTGTGCCACAGATCAACGCTGCCATGATGTTCGACCTGCTTATTTCCTTGTGCAATACGGTGAACAAGTGCTTAACCAGCATCAGCGACTTGTTCCGTTCTTCATGATCAGCAATGTCTCTCAGGCTGTAGTTCATCAAGGTCTGAAGCGTGAGCATGTCAGCCAGGTCTTCAGTGATCCCGCCAAGCAGAAAGCTGGAGAAATTGGTTATAGCAACGGCTGCAAGGGTCAAGAAGGCTGCGAAAGCCGCTGCTCTGATAGGCAATTTCGCCACAAATGCTGAAACGATGACTACAAGGCCAGTGATTGAACCATCCACTAGTCCTGCAACAATTTCAAGGATGGGTTCTTTTTTCAAGAGCAGACTTTGCCATTCCTTGCCAAGTTTGATGCCTTGCTCTGTAAGCTTGACCGAACCATCAGCATAGTGAATCAAGCCTTCAGAAGCCATGGCATTTAAGGTCTTGTCAAGGTCGCTCATTTCAACACATACGTAATCCGTGCAGACTCTGTCTATTTGATTCTTGAGCGAAGATTTCTGTGATGTTGCGCCCTTGCTGAGGTTCAGTAGCACAATTACCCTTATTATGTCAGGTAGTTCCTGAATGTCAAACCCCAATCGAGTCAGTCACCGCTTGCGATTTGAGATCAAGCAGGTAGACTAATAACTATTATGCTCTAGGGTTCTGGTCTATCATCGGGTGACACTTCACCCTGTAACAAGTCGGGTGATACAGTCTTCTTAGGCGAATTTATTCAAGGATCAAGTTTTTTTAGAGACACCTTGATCTCCCAGTCAAACCATAGAATCACTATTACCGTTAATACTTCAATGAACATCATATTGGCCAAGTCTATTGGTTGTAATAACGAACTTCCCCATAAGTTCGACACAAGCAATGCCCAATAAATGAGCAGACAGATACTCGCTTGGAACAGATAGATTAGTCTAAATGCATAACGAGTCCCTTTCTCACTATTGACACGTTCTTTAACGTAATCTTCCCGATCCCCTTTGATGTTCCTTATTTCAGGAAATTCCTTCACAATTGCCAGTTTGTCGTATCCTAGCTTCTTAGAAATCATGATTCGTTCATATCTATATTCTTGAAAATACTCACTTTCCTTGATCAAAACGTAGCGACCTAAGAATGTCATAACGATTGCAACAGGCAATATCCCATAAGCAGCATACAAACTAAAACGCGCGATACTGAGACTTGCAGTAATCAAACCAGAAACTAGGGCCGTGAAGTAACTTTCTGCTTTCCATATAATTCCATGGGTATATGTTTCTCTCTCCAATTTTTCCTTATAAATTTCCTTGTAGACTTCCTCGGTTTTTGCGTCTAAGTGCGTTGTATCATCCAAGGGCCATCAAGGTGCTATTTGCAGTGTTTAGATTATAAAGGCTTATCCGCCAAAATCCCGTAAGTGCCACCGCCAGAAACTTGCCTCGCGTCATTCAACATTCAAAGGCTTTTGCTTAGAGGTTCTACCTTGCTCTGTTTTTTCCGAGAAAATTTAAGAGTCAGTTCGTGCTTAAAGAGGTTTGGCGATGATCATTTCATGGATAAGGAAGAAAGGAAGATTCAGATCACATTGGCACAGCTTCGAACCGATGTTCAGATATGGCTAACAATATGCTTTGGTGGGATTGCCATATTCGTTTCCATGGTGTTAGCAGCTTGGCAGGAGTATTTTTCCACGCCAACAACAGAAACGTTGCTTAAGAACTCTTTCTTGGTTAGTATAGCCACTGGTTTTGCTGGGATGATAATTATCACAATGATTAGCGTGAAGAAGATGAAAGCCAAGCGAGCTGAAATGGACAAATTATGAATAGTGTACAAGCAATAAGCCATATTTGCGAGTACCTGAGCGATTTTTCTATTGTGAGCCCACATCAGCTATCAGCTAAAACCTGAGCCTAAATGGCTTATTGCGAGAAGAAAAGGAACGAGCCCTATCACAACCACTAATCTGCGTTTTCGCACTAAGAAACGAGCCCAAAAAGAAGCTAGTGAGCTAAACAGAGCCTACAAGGGTTCAGATGTCACATTCATGGTGCGTGAGAAGGGATGGCGAAGAAAACGCTGGCATTCATAAAGAGGAGTTTATTCTTCCTTTAAGGCGTTAGACAATAGAAAAATGGGGAAGGACCAATTTGCTTTAGTCCTTTTCTAACGCCTTCCCTTGCGTGGTGCAACCTCAAGAACCCAAAGACATGCAGAACCAGCAATCATGTACCAACCCGCTTGCGACAGGTTGGAGTTTGATGTTACGCTTGCAAATACTGTTCCAGAACCTGCTCTAGACCAATTCATTTCCGTAGTCTTTCAGTCCAAGCGACCAAGGCCTTAAGCAATTCTTTAACCTTCTTCCTTGTCGTTTCGTCTGTCAGTTTACCATTTTCATCAATCTTCTCGTTTGCGAAGGTCACCATAACTTCAGGTCTATTGAGTAGATGTGCATTAACGAAGACGAAGCTTTGTCGTAGGTGATACTGTGCCCTTGCACCTCCAAGCATTCCGCCGGAAGCACTCATGACTGCGACAGGCTTGTCTTCGAAAGCGTTGTCTCCATAAGGTCTTGAGGCCCAGTCGATCGCATTTTTCAGAACGCCGGGCACCGAGTAATTGTATTCGGGCGTGACAATCAGAATCGCATCTGCTGCTCTGATCTTTGCCTTGAACTCCTTGACCTTTACCGGCATTTTCATTTCCAAGTCCTGGTTGAAGGAAGGAATGCCTTCAAGGTCAAAAGTTTCAAGCTTCATGTCATCGGGCGCCAAATCGACGGCAGCGCGTAACAATGATTTGTTATAGGAATCTTTTCGCAAGCTTCCTGCAAAACCGAGAACCAGAGTTTTTCTTTTCATGTTTTGCACGTATCACTGGCTAAGCTTAAAATGATTTTCCTTAAGGCAATCTACCCAAAGGTGAAGGCTGAGGGGCAAAGCTTGTTCACGATGCAAGCCTCGCATCTTGGCTTTTTCGCGGTACAGACTCTTCTTCCATGAAATATCAGCAAGTCAGTGAACCTCATCCACTTGTTTTTCGGCACCAGTTTCATCAAATCCTGTTCTATCTTCACTGGATCTTCGTTAGCCGTGAATCCAAGTCTTTTGGCAAGTCTGCGAACATGCGTGTCCACTGCTATTCCTTCAACAACGCCGTATGCGTTTGACAGGACGACGTTAGCAGTTTTCCTCGCAACTCCAGGCAGTTCAAGAATTTCTTCCATCGTTTTCGGGACCTGAGACCTGAATTTTCCGACAAGCATTTGGCAGCATTTCTTTATGTTTCTGGCCTTGTTTCTGTAGAAGCCCGTGGATTTTATGTCCTGTTCAAGTTCTAGCGGATCAGCGTTGGCGTAGTCTTGTGCTCGTCTATATTTCTTGAAAAGTGTCTTCGTGACGATGTTTACTCTCTCGTCTGTGCATTGAGCTGAAAGGATGGTTGCTACCAGAAGCTCGAGCGGATTCGCGTAGTTTAGGGCTATTCTTGCGTCTGGATGTTCCTTTTCAAGCAACCCAATAGTCTTCACCACTCGGCTTTTGTCTTCCAAATCCGCGGCTACAGATTTTCGAGGCAATCATTTCCACCCAATTGCTTGTCTATTACTAGCAAGTGTTTTGCAAAAAGCTTTTACTTTTCTGGTCACAATCATAATTCCACGGTGATATAATTGGGCATTAAGGTTTTGGTGGATGGAGAAGAAATAGAGTTGAACGAGTTTGTTTCGAAGATCCTGACCGGAACCGTCGTTGGGGCGGTCACCTCGTTGAGAGGGATAAAGAAAGACTGGAAACAAATCAAGATAGAAGTGACAAAATAGAGTCTTCGATTCGGCGAGCCTTTATCCTGTTTCGTCAATCTGCACGGCTATTTCAGCGAACATCTCCCTTTTTGCCTTGCATATGGGACATATGTACGGCGGGTCTTCGCGGAACACCACGTAGCCACACTGCCTGCAGTACCAGAGTTTCTTCTTGATTTCAGTTGGTTCTTTGGCAACTGCAGTGCCGGGCTCGGGTTTTCTCTCAGAAGTCGTTGGAGCAACCGCGTATGATCTCGTTTGTTTCCCTAGCGGTCGGCGTTCTGGAACTGGCTGCACTGGAGTTTTGCCTTCAAACACGTCTTTTCTGACGTACAAGGCGCAATAGCAGGTGCCGAATTCGGCAACGTCTGGGTCTCGGTAGTCGCAGGGGCAGATTATGTCTCTGTCGATTTCAAGTTTTCCCGATGCAAGTCTGCATGGGCATGCCGGGTAGCCATGACGCTCTTCGTTGCTTTTCAGTCCTTCAAGAAGGTCTTGGAGAAATTTCGCGTCAGGGTTCAGATAGTAACCATAGGTTTTGGCGTCTGATTCTGCCCTCTGTCGCACCTTTTCCAGCGTTATCAAATTCCAAGGGTCTCCTTAATCTTGTCCTTGCGGAAGCCGTTTATCAAAGTCTTGTCGTTGACGATTATGACTGGATAGCTCAGGCTTCCTCCCTTCCCAAGGATTTCCTTCTTGATCTTGTCCAAATCCTCATCTTCGCATTTGTCAACGTCAACGTATTCGAATTCAACGTCATTGTCTTTCAGAAATTGCTTTGTCATCTTGCACCACGCGCACGTGCTTAGGGCATAGAGGAAAACCTTGTCTTTCCTGTTTTTTCCAGGGATCTTTTCTACCTTCATCTTTCTCACTTACCGCTTGTAGGTTTTTTGATTATGTGCAATATAATAGTTTAGCCATAAGAGTTTGCCCCAAACCCAAAATGATAACTGCCTTTTTTTCGAAGCACGCGCTTCTATTTCCGTTTCCTGCAGAACATGGCAAGCAACATGAACAGCATCACGCCTGAGAGCACGGCCACAGCGAACAAACCAAGCAGGAACAACGAAGACATGGAGAAACTGACGATGGATGAAGTGACGTAGAACGGAGCAACGCTCATCCATCTTCCCCCCACATCTATAGCTCTGATTGTGTGATTTCCGACTGAAACGTTGGGCACTTGGAAAGAAGCACTCCAGTCCCCTGAACGTTGGCCGACAACTGTGGCAACGTGGAAATTATCGAAGTAGACGGTGATCTCTCCGCCTGAAGCAAAAAGACCTGACATGGTGACAAATGTACCAGGAGGCCCAGAGGACGGCACAGCAGTACTGGCAACAAAAAAGAGTAAAGGCTGACCCGTCATATTCGAAGTCCAAATTGTCATGTTCATGGGTGCATACGTAATATTCAACCCAGGCCCAAAAGGCACAACCGTTATGTTCATCAGAACACGAAAACTGACCGCATCACTAGTCAGACCGCCATCATCAAAAACGTAAACATTATAGTACCCAAGATAAACATTCGGAGTTAGAAAGCTTATCTCCCAGTCTCCAGATTCCCCTGCAAACGTCGACCCGAGGGTCAAATTGCTTGAACCTACAATAATCCACGGGCTGGTGTCGTTGTTCACAATAAAGGTCTCATTTACAGGCTCACCGAGCATAGCGACGACCGCTGCCCCAGGCGTAGCACCACTCCCGTAAACGTGCACGGTATCGTTAGGATACGCTGGGGACGGGTTGATGCCACTTATGTGTATTCGTCCTTCAGCGAACGACGGCGAAACATAAGCTGCAAACGTGAACATGATAAACAATATGGAAAGAAATGCAGGCCTCATCCTAGCATTCAAACCATGCATGAGTCTCCCTTCCCCATATCTCTCTTGGCTACACGTCTATTTCAACCTAGCCTCGCAGGCTCCATATGTGACCTAAGACAACTACGATAACCAAAGTGGCGCCGTGCCCGAAGAGCACGTCTGCTGCAAATCCTAAAAGGTTGAAAAAAGTGAATACTTGTGGGTAGCGCGGGATGCTAGTGTCCTCTTGTTTCTCCAACCTACGGGAAACCCATCAAAATACCAACCGTTTGGATTTAGTGGATGTAGGAAATATCCACTTATGCATGTCCTAATGAGTCCTAGAATCAAAAGTAGTGCTATGTAAGACACTGCTATGCTTCTGGTTTTCCGTTTCATGATTTTTCACTTCATGTGGCGCGTAGTCCTCTGTTAAAGCGTTTCTTGGTTGGTGGTGGTTGGACAAGCGTTAGCCCTAAACTTCTTGCAGGTTGACGAAGGCGTTCTGGACAACTTCTGACATGGCGGGATGGATGTGCATTCCTCTGAGGATGGGAACGAATGTTTGGTTTCCACTTGCCATCGCGTTCACGATTTCCTGTATGAGTATCGGTGCAAAAGGTCCAATTATGTGGGCGCCTAGAATCTTTCCAGTCTTCTGTTGTAAGATGACCTTGACAAATCCTTCAGGTTTGCCCATGGCGGCTCCTAACGCCGTATCCTTGTAGAGGGCTGTACCTGCTAGAATCTTGTGCCCCTGTTGCTTTGCCTCTGTTTCCTTCAAGCCTACTGAAGCGATTTGTGGGTGAGTGAAAACAGCGTGAGGAGCTGCTGAATAGTCTGCTTTGATCTTGTGGTCATGCAAGGAGTTGTGCCAAGCGATTTGGGCTTCATAATTGGCCACATGCTTGAACATTTCTCTGCCGATGGCGTCGCCGAAAGCCCAAATGTTCTTCTTTCGAGTTTCCAGATGCTCGTCAACTTTTATGTATCCCCCCTCATCCAGTTCGACGCCGGTTTTCTCGGGTTTCAGGACGTCTGAGGTGGGAACTCGTCCAGCCGCTACCAACAAAGACTCTGCCGAGAATTCTTTGACGCCTGCATCCTCATTGCTTTTGGCTAGAACGACTTTTGCGTCGTTCTTCTGCATGACTTCGACGGCCTCATAGTTTGTGAATATGTCCATTCTTCTGCTCATTTCTTCCTTGAGCAGGTCAGATACTTCAGGTTCCTCGTCAGGCAGAATCTTAGGTTCCCTTTGAATTATCGTAACCTTGGTTCCCATGCTGGAGAAGAAGTGGCCATATTCTGCTGCGACGTAGCCTCCGCCGATGATAGTCATGCTTCGTGGCGGTGTCTCCAGTTTCAACGCAGTGTCGCTTGTCAAATAATCTACATTTTGTATTCCCTTAATCGGCGGGATGTTTGGTTTTGCACCTGAAACGATGAATATTCTTCTTGCCTTTATCATGGCGTTTCCGACTTTAAGCACGTAGTCAGAAACAAACTCGCCCGTATCTTTGAACCACTTAATGTTGGAGTCAGACTCCACTGCCTTGGTCTGTCGCTCAATGTCCTCCTTGACAAGTTGGCGCATGTGCCTCATGATCTTCTTGAAATCGATCGAGGTGATCGCTACGTTGATACCTAGCTTCGCAGCTTCATGAACTGTCTCCACAACATCTGCAGGATAAATCAGCATTTTGGATGGCACGCATCCGCGATTCAGTGATGTTCCGCCCAGCGGACCCGATTCAACTAGGGCAGTTTTCATGCTATTTGCAACAGCCGCAGCAGCCACAATCATTCCAGAGCCTGACCCAATCACGAGAACGTCAAATTCTTCCATGAAACCCTCTCAATCTCAAATATGAGCACTGCAACTTCAAATAAAGATTCACACCACGGTTCTGGTAACTCTTAGGCGCTTAAGTGAGTTTTGGCGAGGTCTGTTAACCATCGGCGCTTTTTCATGACGCATAACATGTGCGGATGAGCTGAAGAAAACAGATATATTGGGAATGTGATTTATTCAAATGAAATGGTGAATCGCTTGAACGTAGGAGACGCGCTAGATGTCGCTAGGAAATTCATCGTAATCAAGCTCAACGGTGCTTCTGGAAGTATTAACCCATTGAGTGCCTTATATGACCCTGGCAGATCTGAGTGGACCCTGAAATTCTGGTTTCAAAAGGTAGGGGAAACTGCATGGCGTACTGTTCAAATGACGATTGATGATAGTAATCAAGAAGTCCGTTCCTTCAACGTAGCAGCATAGTCATCTTGAGGTTGAATGTGATGAAAAAAACCGTGTATTCAGGGGCGCAACTCAGAAGAATATGGGAAAACATAGGACCAAAAAAAGTGGGTGAGGAACACCTTCGAATCGATGCTCTTGAGAGCGAAGTTGGAAGACTCGGTTCATACCTAGACATAGTTATTCGGCAAATCGATTTGATTGGTTCCAGATTGGATAAACTGGAAGGTTTTTTGGAGAATGAAACTGAAGCGTTAGAACTGGTCAAGATTCCAGAGAAAGAAGCGACAAAGAAAGTTTCCGAATACATTAGCCAACATCCAGGTTGTCGAACTAGCGACATAATCTATGATCTACATCTAGATCCAGATCTCGTTTTGAAAGTCCTCAGGAAACTTGAAAAACAGGAAAAAGTTAGGGGGAAAGATGTTGGCAAGTGAATTTGAATTGACCCCGAAAGGCGGAACGAAAATCAACTTTGGGGCAAGCACCGTTTTTGCCCGAAAAATAGTGGTTAACAAAAAGCCAATCATGCTTACTGGAAAACATAAGGGAATGCGGGCAACTTTAGATAGTGGTTGGATGATCATAGAGCAAGAATGGTACTCTGCTTCGGTTTAAAACTGCTGATGTTGACTTGCCTTCTTGATTAACGACAACCACTTCGCGTCATCTGATTCGATGTTCGCTTTTTGTGCAGGTTTTTTCGGGTTTGATGCGTTGTTGGAACTTGTTTAGTGATGGGAGACAGTTTAGCAAGGAGGAGTATGTAGCATATAGAGAGTGATTGGGCAAGAATGTAGGTGTAAGTGAATATGAGTTGTGGACGAGGTTGGCGATCATGAGGGCCAAAAAGGTGACAGGGTTTGTGGGATGGGTCACGTACGAGGCTAAGGATGAAGAAAGTGAGTGGAACAATATGACACAGGCGCTGGCGAGGTTTGCTGAGTTTGCTAATGTCGGCGGGAACAGGACTGGCGGGTTCGGAGTGGTTAAGTCAGCGTTGAAGCCTTAACGGTTTGATTTGCAGCGTGTTAGCTCGTGCTGTTTCGCTTTTCGGTGAAAATCTTATATACGTGTTGTTTGTGAAAGTGAAATTGATTCGTTGAGAATGAGGGATTTAGCATTGCGGAAGTTTGAGAGGATTTACCGTGAGCTGCTCCTCAGTAGTCTACGTGAGGTTTCGTTGGTGCGCCAGGAAGATATTTCTTCAGACTGTACGGTTTCGCTTGGTTTGGTTAATAAGACTGTGCGGAAGCTTGAAGTGGCTATGGCAGTGGAAGCCACGCGAAGAGGTGTTCGAGTGTTGTCGCCTGCTAGGCTTTTGAATTTGTGGGCTGCTGAACGTGATTTAGGTAGGGATGTTTGGCAGTCGTTTCGGCTTGACCCAGTTGCAGAAGTGGAGAAGGATCTTCCTAGGGATGTGCTGGCTACTGGTTTTTCTGGGTGGTTTAGTGTTTCTGGACGGAGGCCTGCTGAGTATGATCGCTTGTATTTTTACGTAACGGATGTGGAGAGTTTCGAGTCGTGGTTTGGTTTCAGGAAGACCAGAGTTCGCAAGGTGAATCCGAACGTGTTCGTCTTGTGCGTTGACGATGAGCATCTTGTTCGCTCTTCTGAGAAGGGTGTCGTTTGCGTTCCGCAAGTTTATGTAGACATATATTCAGCGGACGGTCCTGAAGCTTCTCCTTTTCTGCGCGATATTGCTTTGGTACATCCGAGTTTGAGTCTCTGGTGAGCGTGATTGGAATGTTTCGGGATGAAGTTCTTGAAAGATCTTGGCGCGTTCTGGGCGAGCTCAAGGGTTTTGCCGATTTCGTGTTGATTGGCGGCTGGGGAGTATACTTATGGACTAGGAAACTGAAGAGCCGTGACATAGATATCTACATCGATCAGAAGAATTTTTACATGCTCCAGTCTGAGTTGACCCAGAGAGGCTATGCGTTGAAACGTAGTGTTCGGTTGAAGTTTGAGGCTTTGATAGGTGACGTGGAAGTTGATATTTACACGCCTTTTCTGAGTAAGTTAGTGATTCCATGTTTGGACGTGTTTGATCGGAAATTGTATTCGATGATTGAGCATTTCAAGGTGGCAATTCCTGAGGTTTTGCTTTTGCTGAAGGCTCAGGCTGCACGGGACAGGTGGCATGCAGAGAAGGGGTTGAAAGACAGAGTGGACATCATTTCTCTCTTCGAGTTTGCTGACGTGAAACGGGACGTGCTTGAGCAAATGCTGAGGGAGTATGACACACAGCATACGTTGCGAGACGCTATCAAGCGGGCAATATCTGAAAGCAGAATCGAATACAGGTTCTTGGGACTTGCGTATGAGAAGGATGGCGTTCAACTGAAAAAGTCTTATGAGAACCTGTGAGTCAGGTTTGGATCCATGTGCGTTTGGTTTCTTTTATTGTGTCGTAGTGTGGGTCGTCAGAGAGTATGCGTGCTTGGCTGGTTATGGCGGTTGCGGCTATAATGCAGTCGCCCATGGGGATGTTTTTGTGTTGGCATTTGATGAGGCCGGCCTGTTTGGCGATGGTTGGGGTCAAGTTTTGGATTTGTAGTCCGCTTTCCATGAGCGCGTGGTAGCGGGTTTCTGCTAGTTCTTTTCCTCTTTTTTCGCAGGTTATTTGGATGACTTCAGAGATGACGATGGTGGGCAATATTCCTTCGTTTCTGCTTGTCAGTTCTCTCAGTCTTCTTGCTGTTTTCTGCTTTGTCTGTACCTGATCGGAGTAGAAGTGTTCAGTGAAGAATCTTGTGTCCAAGACTTCTTTCAAGCCTAGTATTCCTCGCGGAGTTTGTCTATGTGCTTCTTGATTTCTTCTACTTTGCCGTATTTTGCGTCTACGCCTGCCATGTCTTCAAGTCTGGGGATCGGCTTAAAGAGCAATCCTTTCTCAGTGGCTTCAACCATCAGTTGATCTCCTTCCTTGATTCCAAACTTCTGCCTGAATTCCACAGGGATTGTAGTTTGTCCTCTTCGCGTTACTTTCACGACGTTCTCCATGCGAGTTGCCTCATACAACAGAGTTGACGTACTACTTTATAGGCGTTTCCTATTCTGTGTGTCAAATAGGATTGACCTTTGTGTTCAAGAGAGGTGGTTGCACTGGGCTTCCAGAAAGGATTTGAAGCTGGATGCCGAATAGAGACAGCGAATGGGATTCGAGTATCGAGTATACATATCTCGAATCATATTAGAGAGAAGCGTGATTGGTGAATCAAGCCAAAAACTGGGTCGGATGCATGGAAAAATCCCAAGTAGAGGGAATTGAAAGTTAATTCTAGCGTGTGTCTAAATGCTTGTCCAGAGCACGCGTAGAGAAGGGCGTTTATGGAAGGATTATAAGGACCGGCTACGGAACTGGTACGTTGAAGTTGGATGTCAATAGTTGGCTTGGATTTGGCAGGTGTCGAAAGCAGACCCACGGGTTTTTGCATCCTTAAGGATATGAAAGCAGAGACTCTCCTAGTCCACGACGATGAGGCAGTATTGAAGAGAATAGAAGAAAGCAAACCGAAAATAGTTGCCATTGATGCGCCTTTGAGTCTTCCGGCAGGAAGAGAGTCCATAGAACAAAGGACGAACGTTCATCTGAGAGAATGTGACAAAGAACTCCTACGAAGAGGGATAAAATTCTTCCCGATCACCCTTGGTCCCATGAGAAAATTGACTAACCGAGGCATAAACCTGAGAAGAATATTGGAAAACAAGCACTTTAGAGTAATAGAGGTCTATCCGGGAGGCGCCCAAGATATTCTGGGAATTCCCAGAAAGCAACAGGGACTTAGGAGATTGAGAGCTGGTTTGGAGAAGGTAGGAGTAAGAGGGCTAAACGATCGAATGAGCGATCATGAGCTGGACGCTGTCACGTGCGCTCTCGTAGGAAAGCTCTTATTGGAAGGAAAAAGCGTGACTTATGGAACCTCCGAGCAGGCGATAGTAATGCCCAAGGGTGAAAAATCAGGTGCCAGTGGTCGATACTAACCTATAGGCAGCACAGTATTGAGGGGCGTGATATGTCCAGGTTTGAAGAGAAAGTCAAAAAAACGGTTGAGATCTTGGGTTTGAAATGGGCACCCATTGCAGGAAAGTTTTCGGTCAACCCGAAAGAAATCGGAGATTCTGCGAGGAAGCTCAGTATTTGTGAAGCCTTTGACGTGGTAAGACGTGAGAATCTCGTTCTTAACCTCTCCAAGGAGAATTGCATTTGCCCGGGCGGCAGACACTTTACCGGTCTGGAATTTCTTCCATTGGAATCCATCGCAGTCACACTGACGAAGAGAGGACACAAGGTCTATGAATCAATGAACGCCGCTGTAGCCTCAATAAATAGACAACCACAACCTGTTAAGAGAGGCAACTTCTTCATCTTGGGCCCCCTCGGGAAATTTGAGACAGACCCTGACATAGTCTTTCTTTTCGCTAACCCAGCTCAGGCTGACAGAATTCTGGGGCTGGTTTCCTTCAAGGGTGCTGAGCCTTTCACGTATTATCCCGCAAGTAGCATATGCTCAACAATAACAAATGTTCTAGGAAAGGGAAGACCCGAAATAAACCTCATCTCAGCCTTTGAAAGGCGAGGAGGTAAGTGGTCTCCAGACGAGCTTATGATAGCAATGTCCTTGAAGGATTTTGAAGAAGCAGTAGAAAACATCCCCCATTCTGGATTCGGAACAGCCCAAATATCTTGAATGCAGATGCACGTCAGTGCGCGCGCTCGTGAAGCAAGACCAATTAATGCGTCTGACTTTTTCTCGAGTCATATTTGGAGCATATTTGGATCATATACTGAACGGAGGGGGTAGGGCACATGCGCACTCGCACATCTAAAGCCCAAGAGCCTTGAAAAGCTCATTGCTGTCAAATGGAGAAATCCTTGACGATTTGAAGAAGATGCTGATGACCTCTGAACCGTCTGCGAGTGAAAAAACTCGCGCAACAAGCAAGCGTCAGAAAACAGAAAAGGTAGGAGAGAATAGATTATTTCGGTATTTCTTGGAGTCTCTTGCCTATTTCGTTCCAGTTGATGATGTTCCAGAGTGCTTCTACGAATTTGGCTCTGTCATTCTTGTAGTCAATGTAGTATGCATGCTCGAACACGTCGAGGACCATCAGTATTCTGAAGGTCGGGTAAACGTTAGTGTTGTGTTTCTCTATCTGCATTATGATCGGCCTGCTCGTTTGTCTGCACCAAGTCAGTGCCGCCCACCCAGAGCCTTCCACACTGACGGCTACCTGCGTAAATTCCTTCTTGAACCTGTCAAAGCTGCCAAATTCCTTCGTCAGAGCATCGCTCAAGGCGCCTCCTGGCTTCCCGCCTTTGCCTGCGGGCGCCAAGTTCGCCCAAAACAGCGAGTGCAGCAGATGGCCGCCTATATTGAACGACAATTCCTTCAAAGTTGACTTCATATCCAAGTCTACATTCTCTTTTCGCGCCTTGTCAAGCTTCTGGAGTATGTTGTTTGCACCGTTAACGTAGGCCTGATGATGCTTCTGATGATGGATCGTCAGCTGCTGTTCAGAAATATATGGTTCTAGGTCCTTGTATCCGTAAGGTAGCTGTGGCAAAACGTAAAGCTTGTCTTGCTCCATACTTACCACGCCTAACAATTTGTGGTGGCACTATTCTTATACTTTGCCATTCATGGGACTTCAGCGTACAGACGCTCTTCGAGATGCTTGTTTGAGGGCTATTTCATGCTTTCAATGATCGGCATTATGTCCACATCTTCCAACGGCAGTTCTGTGAGCGGCCGGCCCTTCAGGTGTTCGAGATTGTCGCGGTACGTTGGCCGCTCTTCCTTGTAAAAGATGCCAATAGGTATTCGGTCGCCCCATTCGAAGCTCTTTTGAAGAGCCTTCTGCCTATCCGTGTAATCGTGCCCAGTCTCTTCTAGCTTGTAGATTCGCTGACGGAACCATTCGTAAGTATTGAGGTAGTTGAAGGTCACGCATGGCTGGAAAACGTCGATGTAGTTGAAGCCCTTGTGCTTCAGGGCCTCCACCATCAGGCCTGTGAGATGCTTCGGATCCCCGGCGAACCCGCGAGCCACAAACGTTCCGCTACTGACGAGAGCGTGCGCAATCGGATTAAGCGGTGCTGTTATAGAGCCGAACGGCGTAGACTTCGTCTTAAACCCGATTTGGCTGGTCGCCGTTGTCTGCCCAGTCGTTAACCCCAAGATCATGTTGTTGTGAACGATCAGCGTCAAATCCACGTTTCTTCTGATGGCATGGCAAAAATGATCCCAGCCTTCATCGTAGCAGTCAGCATCTCCGCTGAAACCTACAACTGTGAGGTTTGGGTTTGCAAGCTTTATGCCCGTTGCCAGTGGTAGCACTCTGCCATGAATACCATGGAAACTGTTTACGTTCATATAATCAGCTATCTTGCCGTGACAACCTATCCCAGACACTATGACAACTTTTTCTCTGTCAGCGCCCAGTTCCACGAGGGCACTTTTGAAAGCTGAAACAATGCCGAAGTTTCCGCATCCTGGGCACCAAGTGATCTTGGCGGTGCTGGTAAGATCTTCCGTGTCAACCATTGTCAGAGCACCTCCTTGATGCGGTCGGAAAGATCGCCTGGGTTGAAGGGTCTTCCATCATACTTCAGAATCTTATGATCCACTCTTCTCAGGTTGTAATCTCGGATGAGGCTTGAAAGCTGAGAAGTCTTGTTTTGTTCCACCACTATTGTCTTTTTGGCACGGTGCAAAACCTTTTCCACTTCACCACTTGGGAACGGATGCAAGTACAGAATCTGCAGATAGTTAACCACTATGTCTTCTGACTTGAGAAGTTTCATGGCTTCTCTTATGGGACCCTTGGTTGAACCCCATGAGATTATCGTTGCCCGTGCCTCCTTTGGACCGTAAAACTTGACCGTTTCGATGTTTCTCTCTTCAATCTCCTTCGCGATAGCGCCAAGCTTTCTCATTCTCTTATCCATCATGGCCGTTGTGATGACCGGGTCTTCGGTGGTCAACCCATACTCATCATGTTCATCTGAGTTGGCATGGACAATGGCTCCCTTGGCTGAAGGCACAGCCCTTGGTGATACTCCTGTCTCAGTAATCTCGTATCTGCCATATTCTTCCTTCCCCTCATAATTGTCGGCTATTAGCGAACCCCTCTCGATAGCGACGCGGTTCACGTCAAACGGCTCAACTGACACTTCACTCTCGACAAGGTACTTATCCGTCAGCAGTATGACTGGAAGCTGATACTTATCAGCCCAATTGAACGCCCGCAATGTCTCGTAGAAGCATTCCTCGATGTCTCCTGGAGCAATGACCACTCTTGGAAACTCGCCTTGCGACGCATGAATGACGAATCTCAAGTCTCCCTGAGCCGAATGAGTCGGCAGTCCCGTGCTAGGTCCAGGCCTCTGACCCACCATGACAACAACCGGCGTCTCAGTCATTCCAGTCATTCCTAAACCTTCGCTCATCAGACAGAAGCCTCCGCCTGAAGTGGCCGTCATGACTCTGGCTCCAGCGAAAGCTGCGCCAGTAATCATGTTTATCGCGGCAACCTCCCCTTCCGGCTGCATTGTAATCATGCCGTAGCTTCTTTCGTTTGAAGTCATGAAGTGGAGCAGACCTGTTGTCGGAGTCATCGGATAACTCACGTAGAATTTGCACCCAGCCTTCAGAGCGCCCAATCCTACAGCTTCATTTCCGGTCAGAAAGACTCGTTTTTTCCCCGCCGTTTCAGTCTTCTTCAGGCGATATTCAAATTCGCTCTTGAAGTCCTGCTTGATATAATCGTACCCTTTTCGAGCAGCTTTAATGTTCGATTCCGCAACTTCAGGCTTGAAAGTGTCTCTCAATATCTCTTCCAGTAAGGCAAAATCATAATCGGTCAATGCGATTGTCGCTCCGAGAGCCACAGTGTTCCTCATTATGAGATTGTGGGGCTCTTTCAACTCGTCGACAACTATCTTCTTCAACGGAATAGGGTAAAGCTTCAGATCTTTCCTGTCAAACGTCTCAGCTTTGAGATCGATATCGTTCTCGTCATAGATTATTCCCCCGCCCGAGACAAGCTCATCTTTATGCCTCAGCACTGTTTGAGCATTCAACGCTATTAGCAGATCCACATGGTCTGGCTGAGAATATATTTCACCATCGGATATTCTGACAATGTAGAAGTTGTGTCCTCCTCGGATGAGAGACTGATAATCGTTGACGCCGAAAACACTGAGTCCTCCTCGCATACAAGCCTTCGCCAAAAGGAAACCAGAGCGACTGATCCCAGCCCCAGCTTCTCCTCCGATCAGAAAAGAGAAATCGTTGACCTTCATAGAATCGCCATGACAAGATAGACTTCCAATTATAAAAAATATTCTTCTAGCCAGACGGAGACTTCTTCTCTCAGCGAGAGTATTATCTGACCTGCGGTCTTGCACGGAAAATCTAATATCTTGACCTTCACTCAACCTAGGGCTAGGTGAACCTGCTTTGCCAATAGATCCTGATTTTCAAAAGAACCGAAAAGTCGTCGCTCAGCACAATGGACACGATGTTTGGGGACCGGTTGAGCCGCCCAAGAAACAGGGAATACATGGGACCAGCGTTGCTGTAGACTGGGAAGCCTGCACTGGCGATGGCGTCTGCATCGAAGTCTGCCCCGTGTCACTTTTTGAATGGGCTGACGCTCCTGGGCATCCGACCTCAGAAAAGAAGTCTGACCCCGTAAGAGAAAAAGACTGCATTCAATGCTTAGCCTGCGAAACACAATGTCCAACACAGGCAATAAAAATTAAAACCTGACGCAGCAGTACACGCCCGTAATAGCGTCATTTCCCATCTTTTTTGGTCTAGATTGCTAGTCGCTTGCAGAAGAGGCCTGACAGAAAACCTTTTTATTCTATCTTTTTCGCACTGTCTAGAGGGGCACAATTATGGCGGTTAAGCCTGACCGTAAGCTGGATTGTCTTGGTTTATATTGCCCTGAACCCGTCTTCAAAACAAGAATGGAATTGGACGAAATGAAAAAGGGTGAAATCCTCGAGGTCTTAGCCGACGACCCAGCTGCAGAAGAAGACATAAAGAGTCTCGTCAAACATCTGGAGCAGAAAATAGTGAGCATAAACAAAGACGGGAGCACACTTCGCATATTGATTAAAAAGGTAAAATGATAAAACAAAAAAGGAAGTGAAAAAGTGACTTCAAAAAAGAAAATACTGTATGTCCAAACCAGCGGAACTGACCAGCCAGAACGCTCCTACGCGCCGTTCATATTGGCCACCACAGCGGCAATGATGAACATAGAAGCAACTGTCTATTTCGTCATAAAGGGCATCACACTCGTCAAGAAAGGCGAAGCAGAGAGGATCAAACTCGGAAGCTTTCCATCACTGAGGGACGTTATGAATCAAGCAATAAAGGCGGGAGTAAAGCTTGTCGTCTGCGAGCAAAGCTGCAACCTGCTGGGGATTCCGCGCGGAGACTTTGTGTCTGAAGCCAGCATCGTGGGCGCAGCAACCCTAAACGACCTGGCCCTCAATGCAGACGCAGTTCTCTGCTTCTAAGTGAAGAACGATGCTAGCCCAGAAACGAGTCTACATGGACTATTCAGCTGGAAAACCAGTCGATCCAAGAGTCATCGAAGGGACCTTACCTTACATGAAATCGCTCTACGGCAACCCATCATCACTGCACACTTTCGGCCAAGAAGCAAAAAATGCGCTTGAAGAGGCCAGGGCGAAAGTTGCACAGTTAGTCAACGCTGAAAAGAAAGAATCCATCATTTTCACTTCAGGCGCAACTGAAAGCAACAACTTGGCAATCAAGGGAGTAGCCTACCGCTACAAGGATCGTGGAACACGCATCGTGACTTCAAGCGTTGAGCACATGTCAGTCGTCAACACATGCAAATTCTTAACGACAAAAGGCTTCGAGGCCATTTTTCTTCCTGTGGACAATTGTGGCATCGTCAGTCTTGAAGCGTTGAAAAGGGAGCTCACTGACAAGACTGTCTTGGTCACGATAGTCTACGCAAACGGCGAAATCGGAACAATCGAGCCCATAAAAGAAATCAGCAAAATAGTGCATGCTGAGAGCGCTTATCTGCACGTAGACGCAACGGCTGCAAACGGGCAAGTTCCAATAGACGTGAAGAACGACGGTGTTGACCTGCTTTCACTTTCTTCCAATGACATGTATGGGCCGAAAGGAGTGGGAGCACTTTACGTCAAGGAAGGAATCCGTTTAGAGCCTCAACTGCACGGCGGCGGACAGGAACGTGGCCTTCGGTCAGGAACAGAGAATCTGCCAGGCATCGTAGGGTTTGGGAAAGCGGCAGAAATAGCCCGCGTTGAAATGCAAACCGAAAGCGAGCGGCTCGTGAAGCTCAGAGATGGGATGATCAAAGGCATGCTCGAACCGATACAATATTCATTTCTGAATGGGCATCCAACCAAACGACTGCCTAACAATGTTTCGATCCGCTATAGCTTCATCGAAGGCGAATCAATGCTACTGAGCTTGGACATGATGGGAGTAGCTGCCTCATCAGGTTCAGCCTGCACAGCAAAAACCTTGGAACCATCTCATGTGCTTCTGGCGATCGGGCTTAGACATGAAGAAGCTCACGGCTCACTCATGTTTTCTTTGGGCAAGCAGAACACTGAAGAGGACGTTGATTATGTGATAGGCTTAATGCCTGGAATCGTTAAGAGATTAAGATTGATGTCGCCATTAACACCAAAGGAACTGAACAAGTGATGTATACTGAAAAGGTTATGGACCACTTTAGAAACCCACGGAACATGGGTGAAATTCCAGACGCAGACGGCGTGGGCACTGTTGGAAATCCCGTTTGCGGGGACTTGATGACAATCTACATAAAAGTCAAACACGATCGCATTGAAGACGTCAAATTCAAAACATTCGGGTGCGGTGCAGCGGTCGCAACCAGCAGCATGGTGACCGAGATTGCTAAAGGGAAAACGCTGGAAGAAGCAATGAGCATCACGCGTGCAAGCGTAGCTGATTCTCTAGGCGGTCTGCCCCCAGTTAAGATGCATTGCTCTAACCTTGCCGCGGACGCATTGCACGCTGCAATTGAGGACTATTACAAGAAGCAGAAAGAGGTGAAAAAATGACGCCGGAATTTGTGCGATGCGATTTCTGCAAATCTGAAATTCCTTCAGAAACGTGCAAACTTGCGGCCTACAGCACCACGATCGAAGGCAAACCATACGTATTCTGCTGCGAACAATGTGCCACGCGGTACAAAGAGAAGAGAAAAAAGAAAACGAAATAAGCAGAAAAACTGATGATCCTACATGGCATGTGCCGAAATATAGAGAAATGAGTGTGATCGGCCTGACTTGTTGGAAATGGTTCAACAGAGTCCTGAAGGAAGCTGGAGTAGACGTTACAACCAAGAACGAAAAGAAGGTCGACGACGTAATCCACAAATACGTAGGGGAGCAATCGAGCTACGGTCATTGTTCCGCAGACTGGAGAAAAGCCCGAAAAGAAATCGAAGCAGACCCTAAGATGAAAGGGGAACTCGTCAAGAAACTTCAATCCTCAGCATAGCGTGCGCTTTTCCTGTCGAAAGCTTGCCCCACAGATTCCCTTTCTTTTCTGTTTTCTTGTTGGCATTTTGGACAGATGTAGGACGCTGTGCTACCTGTTCTGATTTTCTCTATGGTTGTCTCACATTTTGGGCAGGGTTTTCCTGGTTTGTAACCTACAAGAAAGTCGTCTAGCGCAGACTTGCCTTTCTTTCCGTAGAAGTCCACTTCAAAGGCTGACCCGCCCAATTTGATACTTCTGTTCAAGACTTCCACTATTGCCTTGTGCAGGCCTTCTTTTTCTTCTTCAGACATCGTTGAAATCTTTCGGTTGGGATGCAATCTGGCCGTGAACAGTATGTCTTGCACGTAGACGTTTCCGATTCCCGCTATGTTCTTCTGGTCAAGCAAGAAGCTCTTTATACTTGTTTTCCTGCTGGCCAACAGTTCCTTGAAATGAGTCAGCGTGAAGCTCTCCTCAGTCGGCGAAATACCCAGCTGAGAGGTTAGCTCGTGCTTGGCCAAATCTTTCTCGGGCACAAGATGCACGTAGCCGAACCACCAGAAATGGATGGTGAACCCTGTGTTGTCGGTAAAGGTTAGTTTGAATTGAGCATTTTCTGGGAGCTTCTGGTTCACTTCGAAGCTGAGTATTTCTGCGCCCATTCCGAGGCTGATGAGCATGAAGCATTCAGGTTCAAGTTTCATGAATAGCCATTTTCCTCTGCTTGAAACACCGTTGACGATCTTGCCCTCGGCTTTCTCGGCGAACTCTTCGATAGGCATGTTGAGGTGTTTTGGCTGTCTGTCTTCGACGCCTGCAACGGTTTTTCCTCTCAACTGCTTATCCATTTGCTTGGCAATTACTGTTATTTCTGGCAGCTCAGGCATTATTCTCACAGGCCGAAGTCCGACAAACTGACTCCATTATCTATCTTTCTCGCGGCACAGTTTAAATAGACAGGGCTCATAAGATTTTTCAGTCAAGAGTGGTGAAACACTTCTTGGAAAAATGGGAATGCATGGTTTGCGGTTACATATATGATCCGGAAATAGGTGACCCAGAACATGGGATAAAGCCTGGAACGCCTTTCGAGAATCTGCCTGAAGATTGGACATGCCCTGTCTGCGGAGCACCTAAGGACCAATTCGTCAAGAAAGAATAGAACTCGTCGACGAGGCTTCTATTTTTCAAAACTTTAATATTTGCAGGAAACGCAATCTGATTTGATCGATTATGCCTATCACTAAGATAAGGAAGAGAGACGGAAGAATCGTCGATTTTGACTCGAGCAGAATCAAGGATGCAATTCACAAGGCCTTTATTGCCGTTGAACTTTCAGATGGGCAGAAAGCAGAAAGTCTTACCAAAGAAATAGTCAGGCTCATAGACGAGAAATTCGTGGAAGAAATTCCCTCGGTCGAAGATGCTCAAGATCTTGTCATAGCTGTTTTGAAAAAAGAAGGCTACGGAAAGGTAGCCGCGGAATACGAGGCTTACCGGAAGAAGAAAGACGAATTAAGAAGCCTTCGCGAGAAGCTTTTCGGGGTTGAAGAACCCAAGCTGACTGTAAACGCGATGGAGGTTTTGAGGAGAAGGTACCTCCTGAAAGACTTGAATGAGAATATTGTGGAAACGCCTGCCCAGATGTTCATGAGAATTGCGAAGGCCATAGCCAAGGTCGAGGGAAAATATGGTGGTGATCAGAAGAAAACTGAAGAGGTCTTTTTCGGAATGATGTCTCGGCTGGAGTTTGTGCCTAATTCTCCGACTCTTTTCAACGCAGGAACAAACATCGGCCAACTATCAGCTTGTTTCGTCTTGCCTGTGGGGGATTCTCTCGAAAACATATTCACTGCAGTCAAGAACATGGCTCTGATCGAACAGACAGGCGGAGGAGTGGGCTTCGATTTCTCTAGGCTCAGACCGAAGGGAGACATAGTCAAGTCAACTAAAGGCGTAGCTTCAGGCCCGGTGAGTTTCATGCGTGTCTTCGACGTTTCCACAGAGATCATAAAGGCTGGTGGAAGAAGACGAGGCGCCATGATGGCAATCTTGAGAGCTGATCATCCGGACATCCTTGAATTCGTCAAGTCAAAGCAGCAGGCAGGATTTCTTTCAAACTTCAACATTTCCGTAGCTGCTACAGATGACTTCATGAAGGCAGTTGAAGACAACGCCGAATACTCGCTAGTCAACCCAAGAAACAAGGAGAAGGTGGGAAAACTAGCCGCCAAAGAAGTCTGGGATCTCATGGCAAAGTCTGCCTGGCAAAGCGGAGACCCAGGAGTAGTCTTCATCGACGAAATCAACAGACACAATCCAACGCCCCAAGTCGGAAGAATAGAGGCAACGAATCCATGCGGCGAGCAACCACTGTTGCCGTATGAGTCCTGCAACTTGGGATCAATAAACCTTTCAAGAATGGTCAGGGATGGAAAGATAAACTGGGAAAAACTGAAAGAAACCGTGCGGAACTGCGTCAGATTTCTTGACGATGTTGTTGACGCGAACAGGTATCCATTGAAAGAAACAGAAGAGATAACGAGAGCCAACAGGAAAATAGGCTTGGGAGTGATGGGATTCGCAGACATGCTGATAGAACTGGGCATTCCGTACAACTCTGAGAAGGCTTTGACCTTAGGCGAAGAGCTGATGAAGTTCGTTGAAGCGCAGGCTCACGGAGAATCCGTCAAGCTTGGTGAAGAAAGAGGATCGTTCCCGAACTTTGACAAAAGCACCTGGAAAGACAAGTACGGCGCCATGAGAAACTCCACGGTAACAACAATAGCGCCGACTGGAAGCATAAGCATAATTGCTGGCTGCTCTTCGGGGATCGAGCCGATTTTTGCGATTTCATTTATAAGAAACGTCCTGAGCGGAACAAGACTATTCGAAACCAACCCACTGTTTGAGATGGTCGCGAAACAGAGAGGATTCTACAGCGGCCAGCTCTTGGAAAGGATAGCTACGACGGGGTCACTGCAGATGATTGATGATGTTCCAGACGACACTAGGAAGCTATTCGTCACGGCCTTAGATATCCAGCCAGAGTGGCACGTCAAAATGCAAGCTGCGTTTCAGAAGTACACTGATAACGCCGTGTCAAAAACTGTCAACCTTCCTCGAGAGGCAACAGTTGATGACGTTAGGGGGATCTACGAGCTTGCTTGGAAGCTGAAATGCAAAGGGGTCACGGTTTTCAGGTATGGAAGCAAGCCTGAACAGGTTTTGTACATTGGGGAAGTCAAGACGGAAAAGGGAACGTTTGTCACGGCTGAATCAGAATATGCGGGAGGCTGTCCGACACAAACTTGCCCATTCCCAGGATGACCTCGCATGTGCTCGTGCAAAGACAGAAGCCGCATTGTGCCTCAGGCTCTTTCACTCAAGCCAAGCTGTAAGTAATCGTTGGATCATTTTTGGGGAATGACTCTTTCTAATGCCTCAGCTGCCATTCCATAGCTGAAATTCCACGTTTCCCCTTTGAACATTTGGTAGATCTCCACGTTATCCCAAGTCTTGTTTGCCAGATCTCCCCAGAACAAATGTGATTCTTTAAGATAGCCTTTCTTTGCCAGCTCTACGATTAATTTCCAAATGTTTGGGGCTTCATGGGAAGGCATCATGAATCTGACAAACAGCTCGTCCCTCTTCAGGATCTTCTCGTAGCCAGTGTTGTATGGAAGATGACTCAGTCCAGCAGCGAATCTTCTCAGGCTGGCACTGTTTGTGAAGATAAGGTGATACATGAGGAGCAGTGTTGCCGAAATCGGATTTGGAACCAAGAACGCACGGTAGCCTCTGATCAAGCCCCTGTGCGTGGTTATGTCTCTCATTCGTCGCGAGACGAGCGACACAAGCCGTGCATCTTCCCTGTCCTTCAGGATTCTCGCTATTTCCTTGACGATTTTCCTTTGGTTAGTTCGAGCGTTGATCTCCAGACATCTCAGAATTATTAGATCGTACAAGTCTAGCTTGATCTTTTCATAATTTGCAGGCTCAACTAGCTCTTCTTCTTGAAAAGTGTCAAAATCGTCAACCCACTTATCCCAATCAAAAAGTGGAAAGCCCTCTCTTTTGCTATAAAATCCCAAATTTAACAAAGGATAGTACGGGCCCGTCGTTGGTACAGTCTGGAAATCTGAAATCAAATTCCTGCTCTTGACATCATTCAGGAAAGTGTTAAGGTCTCTTTCCCTGTCTGGAGGAATGACATAGCGCACGTAGTTTCCACGTTTCCAGCCATCCATAATTGCAAGGTACCTCCAGATCGGGAAGCATGTCATCGCCCGGCTTGACACATCCTCTTTGCCCAATGGAGTGGATGCTATGACTGTGAAGCTTTTCAAACCCAACTTAGGCTCGTCAACCAGGGCCCTGAAACGAACGATGTCTTGTTTGTCGAGTTTTATGGAGTGGTAACTCACCGTTTGTTTTGGAACTCCAATGGACGTCGACAGCTTGCTGAGATTCGAGAAACCATGCTCATACATTGCCTCTATTATTTTGAAGTCCACTGGGTCCAATAATCTGAACTTCTGAGCATAATCGTCCATCGAGGGAATTAATCGTACATAACTCATGCAGGCGACACCGAGCACAAATGCCGAACACGTGTGGAAACCTCTTAAACTAGCCTGTGATAAAAACGTTTTTGTGTTGCAAGCGTCACTTCTACCAATAAATTTATAAGAAAGTTGGCCAATATCTCAACCTGCGGGGAGAGGAGCGGTCATGCGGGTTCGTATGTTGGTCAGTATCCTTCTGCTTGTTTCCTGTATTATAATAGTTCCAGCAATAACCGTAGCATTTCCGACAGTTCACAGTGATCAAGGTGCCGGATTTGGCCTTAATTCTGGTCCGCTTATCCCAGTGGTCGGTCTGCTTCATCCGGACGAGCCGGGAAGCGGGGGTGGCTGCGCAGGAGTCATCTAGCAGTCGCAACGGCAGCATTGCTATCATCCTCTGGATAAGGGACGAATGCCAATCACAGTTAATCTCCTTCTGCATCTTCTCTCCTTTCTCCCGTGAAGATATTGGCGTTCGTTCATCCATAAGAGTATGAAGCCTTGACCGATGTTGCAAGCTCCAAACACCAATGTGGCCTAAGATAGGTTATCGGTTCAGTTCAATAGTGAGACATGCGGCTTTGAGTTAGAATAGACAGCCATAGATGAAGAGTACAGAAAAGAGTTGAACGAACCTATTGTTTTCCGGTTCGTATATTATATTTTGTTTTTACCCCTGCTCTTTCAAAGAGTATACCGACAGGACAATTTTTCAACGTTAGTTTGTGAAGTCTTTCGATTCTATCTGCTGATGCGTCTGCTTTCACAGTTATGTCAAAACTTTCCTCCGTTATCGTTCCTGCTTCCTCATATTCGAGTGCTTCAACTATGACGTCAAGCTCCTTCAATGGGACTCTCATTTTCTTCGCTGTCAATGCAAATATAATCGCGTAACAACCCGCGTGGCTCATAACGCAGAGCTCAAGGGGTGTTGATCCCATGTCAGACCCTGTGTCAATCGGAAGGTCGACGACTACGCTGTGCGACCTGCCGTTATCCAGCGCTATCCTGAAGCCCCTTATCAATTGTGCTGTTGCACGAAGTTTTCCCATCTGTCTTCCCACATTATACATTGAATGATAGTATTATAGAATTTTCTCTTCGAAGACAACCCAGCGGACACGTTTGACGCCAGTGATAGTATTGTGGGTCCGAGCTGAGGATACGAGAGAATTGGCAAGACTAATGGCTGAGAAGATCGGAAACCTGAAGAGGAGGAGATTGGTCTCTCTTTATGTCTAGAGAAATTGGAAGGGTGCAGCAGGTTAGCCCCTGTGGTGACATGCTTGACTATGATACCTGATGAGCATAAGGAACGTATAAGGAATGAACTTGCAGGAAAGTTGGAGAAACCTGTGAAGATCATAATGTTTACTCAGGAGGTTGAGTGCAAATTCTGTGCAGAAACAAGGCAGCTAGTTCAAGAGTTGGCAGAGCTGAATGACAAGATAAAGGTTGAGGTTTACGATTTTGTCGCGAACGCTGACAAGGCTAGGGAATATGATGTTGACAAGATTCCTGCACTGGCTATTGTAGGCGAAAAGGATTATGGCGTGAGGTTTTACGGATTCCCGTTCGGTTACGAGTTTCAAACGCTCACGGAATCCTTGGTGAACGTTTCGAGAGGAAGGACCGACATTTCAGAAAAAACAAGAGAACTGCTCAAAGAAGTCAAAACTCTCATTCATATTCAGGTTTTCGTGACTCTAACGTGTCCGCACTGCCCAGTAGCCGCAACCATAGCCCACAAATTTGCTATAGAAAGTGATTTGATAAAGGCAGATGTCGTTGATGCAAGCGAATTTCCGCATCTAGCCCTTAAGTATGCGGTCATGGGGGTTCCAAAGGTAATCATAAACGAGAAAACAGAGTTTGTAGGCGTTCTTCCTGAAGATCTGTTCCTCGAGCATGTGATCTTGGCCACTGCTCAAAGCTAGCTTTGAACACTGGACTGTAAGGTTAAGAAGACGTGACGCAGCCGCGCATGCAACATCAGTGGCTAGAACGTCCGCCCACATATCTTGTTGGGCTCTTGTCAAACGTGACTTTGCATGATTGGTTGCAGAAGTAGAAGGTTTTACCCTTGTATTCAGACTTAAATTTGGCTGTTTTCTCGTCTACGTTCATTCCACAAACGGGATCTTTCACCATGTTCCATTCTCACCTCCCATACTTTCTATTGTTTTTGCTGGCCGAAGCTAAGCTTGATTGCTCTAGCATGTCTCCACGCGCGACGGCCTTTCATTGTGTTCAACGTACTAAGTCTTATGAGAGAAATCAAAGAAGCTCGCCGCCTTGTTCAGATGGATGGCCATGTGCGAATTGCCTTCAATGCTCATTCTAGTCGTTTGATTATGTGGTATCCGAATTTTGTCTTCACTATCCCTGAGGTTTGTCCCCTGTCAAGTGCGAAGGCTGCAGTCTCAAACTCTTTTACCATTTTTCCTCTGCCGAAAGTTCCAAGGTCTCCTCCATTTTTCTTTGATGGGCAAAGTGAGACTTCTTTGGCTGTGTTTGCGAATTTTTCGCCCTTTTTAAGGCGTTCCAGAATTGCCTTGGCTTCTGTTTCCGTTTTGACTAGGATGTGAGCGCAGTGGACTTTGTCTGGCATGAACGGAAATTGTGGTTTTCTTCAATTTATAACGTTTCCTCTGTTTTGCGTTTGACTATCCATGGAAATGCCTAGCACGATAGCCTTGGCGTCGGTGGCAGAGAATATGTTCAGTCTTTGTCGCGTAGAAGTTGTATTTGTGAGTCGCAAAGTTTTAATTTTCGCTCCAGAACACGACTCTAGTCTGAGAAGGTTACAGTCTTGGTTACCTTGAATCTTGACAGGATTTTCAACCCCAAAAGCATAGCAATAATCGGTGCAAGCGACGAAGCTGGAACTGTCGGCTGCGCCTTGATGAAGAACCTTATGGAGCTCAAGTTTGATGGAGATATTTATCCAGTCAACATTCGCAAGACGGAAATTCTCGGCTACAAGGCCTATGCCTCGGTAGAACAGATCCCCGAGCATGTTGACTTGGCTGTAATCGCCACGCCTGCAAGGACTGTCCCAGACATCGTAGAACAATGTGGCAAAGCAGGAATAATGGGTCTGGTAATAATCAGTGCAGGCTTCAAGGAGATAGGTCCTGAAGGCAAGGCGCTTGAAGAAAGAATTCTAGAAATAAAAAGGAAGTATGGCATGCGCATAATAGGTCCAAATTGCCTAGGTGTCATTCGGCCTAGTATGAATTTGAACGTCACCTTCATAAACCGAATGCCGAAGCCTGGTAAAATAGCGTTCATCAGTCAAAGTGGTGCGTTGGGCTCGGCTATTCTAGATTGGGCAATGCACGAAAACATCGGCTTCAGCAATTTCGTCTCAATAGGCTCAATGATAGACGTGGATTTCGGGGATCTAATAGACTATTTCGGAACGGACCCGAAAACCAAGAGCATCCTAATGTACATTGAAGGGTTGACGGATGCTCGCAAATTCATGAGCGCTGCAAGGCACTTTGCCAGGGCTAAGCCCATAATTGTGGTCAAAGCCGGCAAATTCGGCGAAAGTGCTAAGGCTGCCGCTTCACATACGGGCTCGCTGACTGGGGAAGACATCATTTACGATAAAGCTTTCAGACGCGCTGGAATAGTGCGCGTGGACGAAATCGCAGACCTATTTAACTGTGCAGAGGTTTTGGGGACACAGCCGCTCCCAAGAGGCCCGAATCTGGCCATAATTACAAACGCAGGTGGGCCTGGCGTAATGGCAACAGATGCCCTCATAGCAAGGGGTGGCAAGATGGCCACGCTGAGTCCTAAGACTATGGAGGCACTGAACAGTTTTCTGCCGCACTATTGGAGCAGGGGCAATCCTATTGACATGCTTGGGGATGCAAAAGCGGACAGATACAAGGCGACTGTCGAAGCATGCTTAAACGACGAAAACATTGATGGCATCCTCATCATCTATACGGCCCAAGCCATAGGCGAACCCGCTGAAATCGCCAAGATAATTGCAGAACTCTGCAAGAGCCGTGCATACCAAAACAAGACGATTGTGACCAGCTTCATGGGCTATGGGGCTGTGGAAGAGGCAAACCGCATCTTCAACCAGAACAACATCCCAACGTATTCAACACCTGAGCAGGCTGTAAAAACCTACATGTACATGTACCAATACAAGAGCAACCTTGACCTGCTCTATGAAACGCCTGAAGAACTGCCCGTCGACGTTGCACCGCCTAAGCGGCCGCTCATGGTCATAATGAGGAACATGGCGAAAGAAAACCGTGAAATACTCAACGAAGCCGAGGCCAAAACCTTCCTCGAATACTACAACTTCCCCGTTGTGAAAACCAAGATTGCCCAAAACCCGGATCAAGCCGCAGACATAGCCAAAGAGATAAGCTATCCTGTCGTGCTAAAGATCCTTTCTCCTCAGATAATTCACAAAACTGACGCTGGCGGCGTGGTCCTCGACATAAATAATGAAATTGAACTTCGCGAGGCCTTCGATCGAATTATGCAACACGCGAAACAATACAACCCTGAAGCTGAAATCCTAGGTGTCACCGTGCAACAGATGATCAAGAAACATGGTTATGAAGTGATAATCGGCGCAAAAACTGATCCGCTGTTCGGTCCAGTCATTCTTTTCGGCATGGGAGGCGTGGGAGTAGAATTGTTCAGAGACTTTTCGCTTGGGTTGCCACCATTAAACCAGACCTTGGTTAGGAGAATCATGGAAGAGACGAAGGTCTACCAGCTTCTGAAAGGCTACAGGAACGTGCCGCCGGCCAACATCAAACTGCTCGAGGAAATAATGGTTCTGTTCAGTCAACTGCTTATTGATTTTCCACAGCTTAAGGAAGTTGACATTAATCCGCTTTTCATAAACGAAAAAGAAGCCTACGCTTTTGACGCGCGCATCGTAATTGACAAGAACAAGGTGTTCGAAAAGCTTGAGCCTCATCAGCACTTAGTCATAACTCCCTATCCGAAGAAGTATGAAACAGTGTGGAGGCTCAGAGACGGACGCGACGTGCTGTTGAGACCAATCAAGCCCGAAGACGAACCAATGTGGCTGGAAATGTTCCAGAACTTCTCGGAAGAATCCATACGCTACAGGTTCTTCCAAATAATCAAAGACACGCCGCATGAGACCAGAGTCCGATACTGCAACATCGACTATGACAGGGAGATTGCCATCGTGGCCGAACTGACTGAAAAGTGGCGCAGAAGAATATTGGGCGTGGCCAGGGTAGGCATCGAACCAGACGGCAAGAAAGGCGAAATCGCTTTCATAGTGGCCGACCCGTGGCAAGGCCTAGGCCTAGGAACAAAACTGGTGGACTACGCGATTGAGGTCTGCAAAGACATGAAAATTGAAAGCCTCTACGCGATAATGCTGCCAGACAACTACAGGGCCATAAGCCTCATGAAAAAGATGGGATTCAGCATAACTTACTTGGAAGATGGAACAGCGAAAGGAACCCTTAACCTAAGAGAAGAAGAACTCTGCATTCAGCGCGAAGAACCAAAGAGCGCTGGAGAAGTGCAGACTCAGACTCAGCTAATGAAAATAGGGCAGAAAGAACCCAAAGCAGAAGCGCTGGCTGAATGATCAATCGAGGTTTCGCAGAAAATCAAGTTTTAGCTTCTTATGGTAAACCATAAACAAGTTGGTCATCTCGCTCGCCCATGATTGATACTTTTCCGAACTGGCGCATCGCAACAAGGTGCCGAAACAGCTTAGCCTTGTCCATGCCCGTGGCCTTCGCCAGCTCATCTATTGTTGATGCCCCTCTATTCTTTATCTCTTGTACTACCAGAGTTCTTTCCTTGTTCCGTTCCTGTGTTTCCCTTGCCTTTTCCATGTCAATCTTTGACTTTTCAGACAAGCTGTCTCACCCCATTCGAAGACTAAAACCACATTGAAGATATATATAAGAATTCTTCAATAGTATTCGTGAGGATCCATACAAATATATTCTTGGATGCAACTAGCTTAGATGGAGAGGTTCTTGAAGGATTTATTCGAAATCACATTTGAGGACTTGAAAGATAAGGACTTTGAACTGATCAGAGTAGTTGAAATGCTATGCGAGGTTTGTGAAAAACCACTGAGCAAGAAAGAAAAATTTCTTAGAAGAATCCAAATCACGAGTAAAGAGGATTATCAGAACCTTTTGCATAGAGCAAGCGTTCACGACCGAGCCGAAGTTGACATTGACAAAAGTAAGATCTATTTCTTTGATCACGATTTTCCAGGCGACGTTCATTCAGAGTGCATAGATAAGCTGTAGGCCTCAGCCATCCTAAGCGAGCTTGTATAAGTACTGCTTGTTTTTCTCTCCAGCCTCGCTTATGGCACCATTTCTTCTTAGGGCCATCAAATGTCGCACTATTAAGTTTGGCTGAAGGTCAGTCAGCTGGGCAAGTTCCTCCACTGTCAGAGGGCCCTTTTCTCTCAGGGCTCCAGTTATCATGTGTCTCTCAATCTCGTCCTTCATTATTGAGTCCACGACTTTCTGGTATTTTTCTTCGTCAATCTCCATTTTTACCTTTGATCTTCCAGTTACCCACCTAAGCCTAAAAGACTTGAAGGCTTCTATCGACGCATCAGTTCTTCTCTTCAATTTCTCCTTCTCGCTCATTTTCTCACCTTATTCGGGCTCCTGAATGGTTCTAAATGGGTTTGGTCCCAACTGTTTTATCTGCTCAGTAGTCTCTCGGATGAGAGCCGCAAACTTTCCTCCTTCGCTTGCTGAGATCCATTCAAGCTTCACGCGTTCAGGCTCAAACCCGATGGTCTCCACGGCTTTCTTTATGTGGGCGAATCTCTTCTCCATCATGAAGTTTCCTTTTTGGTAATGACAATCACCAGGATGGCATCCAGCGACTATCACGCCGTCGGCTCCATCTCTTAAAGCTTCCAGAACAAAAGTTGGATCTATCCTCCCTGTACACATCACTCGAACTATCCGCACGTTTGTTGGGTATTCAAATCGGCTAGTGCCAGCTAGGTCTGCGCCTGCGTAGCTGCACCAATTGCAGCAGTAAGCCACGATTACTGGTTCGAACTTGTTCTGACCTTTCTCTTCTTCAGATGTACCTTTAACCATTTGGAACTTCAGCCTCCTTCATACTTGCGGGTATCAAAAGGGCTTTTACCTGTGCCAGAACCTGATGGTCCTTGTAGTGTCGCATAGTTATCGCTTGACTAGGGCATTCTGCAGCACATGTACCGCACCCTCTGCACAATATTTCTCTGATCTTTGATTTTCCATTCTCGATTTTTGGTGCTCCATATGGGCATATTTCTTCGCACAATCCACAGCCAACGCACAGGTTCTCATCTGCAAGCGCAGTTATGGCGTCCGTTTTGACTTTGCGGTTACCCATGAGGATCGACGCTCTTCCTGCTGCTGCCTCGCCTGATATTATGCTTTCAGAGACATCTTTTGGTCCTGAGACTGTGCCAGCGATGAACACTCCGTCCACGTTAGTGTCCACTGGTCTTAGCTTCAGATGGGCTTCCATCATGAATCCGTCAGTGCCTATAGGAATCTTCAGCATTCTTGCGAGTAGCACTTCGTCCTTGTTTGGAATTATCGGAGTGGAAAGGACGACCCAATCTGCTAGGAACTTGACTTCGAGTCCAGAAAGAGAATCGTAAGTCATGACCTGGAGTTTGCCGTCTGATGTCTGGGTTATCTCTGGCGGGGCTTCTTCTATATGTCTCACAAACCGCACTTCGAGATCTCTGGCCCTCTTATAGAAATCTTCGTATTCCTTGTAGACTCTTAGGTCTCCGAAAAGTACTACAATGTCAGTCTTTGGGGAACTTTCCTTCACGAGTATGGCGTTTTTTATGGCGTTCATACAGCATATCCTTGAGCAGTATGGCCATCCTTCTTCCTTGCGCGCTTTGAGAATCTTTCTCAAAAGCTCCGCAGTGTCTGACTTCGGAAATGCTTCAAGTTCGGAAGGTCGGATCTCACCTTTTCTTGCGCCCACGCATTGTATCATGACAATTCTTTCAGGCTCTCCGATCTTACCTTTTTTCAGCATCTCATCCAATTCTCGTTGGGTAACGACATGATCATATATGCCATACTGGTAGAGTCCTTTTGGCGGTGTGTAGTTTGATGCGCCAGAGGCCACGATTATTGTTCCCACGTTCACTTCTTTGTCTCCATCTGGGCCAGTCAAAGCCGCTGTGAAGTTTCCAATATATCCCGAAACGTCTTTCAAATCTGTTGAAGTCATTAGCTCGATATTACCGTGAGACTTTACCGCTTCTATTAATGGGTCTATAACCTCTGAGGAATCGGCTAATGTCGGATACAGCTTATAGAGTTTTGAGGTTAGTCCTCCAAGCTCTTTCTCCTTCTCAATCAAGTACACCTTGAAGCCCTGGTTTGCCATGGAAAGTGCGGCTGTGATCCCTGCAATGCCTGCTCCAACAACAAGCGAGGCATCTTTGACCTCCACTTCCGGCTCAGTTTGAGGCTCAAGCAGAGCAGCTTTTGCAACCGCCATTCTTATTAGGTCCTTAGCCTTTTTTGTGGCTTTTTCTGGCTCGTGCATGTGAACCCAGCTGCACTGGTCTCGAATGTTGGCCATCTCAAACAGATACGGGTTTAGTCCTGATTCTCTGCACTTGGCCTTGAACAGCGGTTCATGCGTCCGAGGGGTGCACGAGGCAACAACCACGCGGTTAAGATTGTGTTCTTTAATTGCTTTCTCTATTGTCGTCAACCCCGCTTCTGAGCAGGTGTAGAGGTTATGTTCTGCATAAACCACGTTTGGCAAGGTCTTGGCGTATTCTGTTAATTCTGGAACGTTGACTACGCCGCCTATGTTTGTTCCGCAGTGACAAATGAAAACTCCAATTCTGGGTTTTTCACTCATCTATGCCATCCCCCTACTCGACAAGACCTCAGCCACACGTGCAGCCGCGGCACTGCCCTGAGTGATCGAGTCAGGAATGTCCCCTGTCTTTGGACCCAAGCAATAGCCGGAGGCAAAAATTCCAGGAATGGTCGTGTCGAGTGGCTTCTTCACAGAGTCCACCGGCTTCAGGAACCCATAATTGTCCAGTTCTATACCTAGCATTTTGGCCAGTTCTCTAATTCCTGCGCTGGGGACTAGGGCTGGGCTTAAGATAACCAAGTCGAATGAAGCATTTTGAACGGTTCTTGTCACTGGGTCTTCGAATGAAATCGTGAGGTTCCTTGTACTAGTGTCTTCTTTTAGTTCTCCAGGGTTGCTTCTGACAAACTCCACTCCAAATTCGGATTTTGCTCGGTTTACGAATTCTTGGAATCCTTTGCCGAAGGCTCGCATGTCTATGTAGAAGATTGTGACCAGAGATTTTGGCTCATGTTCTTTTATTAGGACAGCGTCCTTAACTGCATATTTGCAGCAAATGCTTGAACAGTAGGGATGGCCAATCCAGTCTCTTCTGTCCCGCGAACCTACACATTGTATGAATGCTATGCTTCTCGGTATTCTCCCGTCCGAAGGTCTAATCAGGTGGCCTCCAGTTGGGCCAGAAGCGCATAGGAGCCGTTCTAGCTCCATCGCTGTGATGACATTCTTGAATTCTCGGTATCCATATTGTGGGATCATGGAGCAATCGAATATGTCAAACCCTGTGGCAACAACAATGGCGCCTACGTCTAGCTCAATCTCTTGGGGCTTTTGCTCTCTGTTGATGGCTTGGGATGGACATACTTTT
The DNA here is from genome assembly GCA_963705345.1 of Candidatus Bathyarchaeota archaeon. Classification (GTDB taxonomy): domain Archaea; phylum Thermoproteota; class Bathyarchaeia; order Bathyarchaeales; family Bathycorpusculaceae; genus DASPTR01. The sequence goes on along the minus strand of OY970072.1, from coordinate 1,369,775 downwards.
TCGCAGATGCCGCATTCCATGCAATCTTCCTTGTTTATGGTCATTATCCTTGGCACGGCCTGTGGAAAAGGCATGTAGATTGCTTTTCTTGCTCCTATATTTTCGTCGAACTCGCTGGGTGCCTCTATTGGGCATTTTTCAGCGCAAATTCCGCATCCTGTGCATTTTGCTTCGTCAACGTATCTGGGCTTTCTGGTGACTTTGACTTTGAAATTGCCAACGGAGCCTTCTACTTCTTTCACCTCTGAATACGTTAGCAGATGGACCTTTTGATGATGTGCCACTTCTATCATTTTTGGGGCTAGTATGCAAATGGAACAGTCCATTGTTGGAAATGTTTTGTCTAACTGCGCCATTCTTCCGCCGATGCTTGGGCTTTTTTCTACAAGATAAACTTGAAAGCCTCTGTTTGCTAGGTCCATAGATGCCTGTATACCGGCTATTCCGCCGCCGATAACCATAACTCCTTTCTCCATTATCATTTGGCCTCCGTCGTGTTGAGAATTTTGGTTATTGGAATTTTATGGGTTTTCATTTCCCAGTCTTCAAGCTTCATGCCCATTGCAACCCTGAGTAACTCAGCATAATGCAACACTGGCAGACCATATTCTTCTTTTGAATGTCTCTTAATCTCCAGTTGACCCCTGTCCAATTCAAGAAAACAGAAAGGGCAAACAGTGACTATGCAGTCGACGCAGGCGGCTTTCATAGAATCCAGTTTCTGTTTGGCAACATCTGATGCAACGACATCATTGATCCCGCGAAGCGGTCCCCCGCAACATGCGTCTTTCGCACTGTAGAAGATGGATTTCGCACCGGTTGCTTCCACAAGCTCATCTAGAGCTCTAACGCCCGTCCGTTCGCCAAAATGTATCCTCTTAGGTTTTGTCAAGTGGCATCCTGGCTGTACGGCGACTCGAAGTCCGTTGAAGGGGGCTTTAACAGCATTCTTAACCTTCTCTAAGCCCACATCTTCATATAGTACATCGCTGAAGATCTTCACGTCTGTTTTTCCTTTGAATTGCAGACCGACATCTGCAAGTATGGCGTTTACTTTTTCTCTTGTTTCCCTGTCCTCTTTCAGAATCATATTCGTCATCAGAAGTGATTCGTAACAGTCATTGCATAGGGTCAAAATGTCGAGTCCCATTTGTTCGGCTATGCAGAGATTTCTGGCCGCCAGCGCAAGCCAACTCATGTAGTCCACAGATTGCACACTGAAGGGTGCGCAGCAGTTTGCCCCGTCCATTTCTGCGAGTTCTACTCCGAGTTTAGGAGCGATTTTTCGGACGGAGTTCTCGTAGTTCGGTTCTCTTGCTGGTATCAAACAGCCAAGAAAGAAAGCATATCTCATAAAGTTCACCTGTCCCTCTGGATCAGCTTATCAAAACGTGTTTTTCTCAGTATCTTTTGAACTGCTTCAACGTCAATCCTAGGTTCTTCACCCAATCCACATTTCTCTCTCTGAATCAAAGCCATTCTACTCGAAGTTACAACCCGCCCGGTTTCAAATAGACTCCGCGCCTGAGTGAGTATTCCCTCAGGGATATTTCCCTCTCTAACAGCCAAATTCCTGATTGCAAACATGGCTTCGCCTATGTCTCCCCCTTGAGGACACCTGTCAAGACACGTAAAGCATGAGAGGCAATACCATGGCACTGGTCCAAGCATGACGTCTGCACGCAGTCCAAGTATGATCATCTCCATCAGTCTTCTTGGATTATGCTCAACTATCACCTTGGCGACTGGGCAGCTGCTTGTACATCTTCCGCATTGTATGCAAGCAAGGACTCCCCGCCCTCTCGGCGTATTGGCAACTTCATGCATAAAATAGGCGTCTAAAGAACTCAACTAAGACCCTCGTTCGCTTACTTTTCTATCGTACAGCAAATTAATAAGAGTATAGTATTTGAAAGGTCATCTCACAAATTGAAGAGAACCAGGTGTTAGGCCACAGATTTTCCATGGCGAAACGTTACGGTAGTTATGGAATTTCCTCATGATTTTCCGCATCATCTTAATAAGGAAGTTTACGTACCGAAAGTTCTAAGCTGATCTACGGATGGCAAGAAAATGGTTCAAAAAGTCGGGGCCGTCCTAGTACTCGGCGGAGGAATCGCCGGCATACAAGCATCCTTGGATCTTGCAGACTCTGGATTCAAGGTGTATCTTGTGGACGAATCAACAAGCATCGGCGGGACGATGGCGCAGTTAGACAAAACATTTCCGACAAATGACTGTTCCATGTGCATATTGGCTCCTAAACTCGTTACGGCAGGTCGACATCCGAACATTCAGTTACTGACGAATTCTGAGTTGCAAGAGGTTAGAGGTGAGGCAGGCAACTTTCAGGTGTCAGTGCTGAAACGCCCACGTTTCATAAACGTTGAAAAATGCACTGGCTGCGGAATATGCGCACAAAGATGCCCAGTGGAAGTTCCAAACGAATTCGACATTAATCTGGGTGTCAGAAAGGCTGCTTATGTTCCTTTTCCACAGGCCGTACCGCTCAAATACGCTATTGACGAGCAACATTGCATCAAATGTCGCCTCTGCGAAAAAGTCTGCCCTGCCAAAGCAGTTGATTTTGATGAGAAACCTGAAACAATCAACGTTAACGTTGGTGCCATAATATTGACCCCTGGGTTCGAAGAATTTGACCCCCATCTGAAGAGTGAATACGGCTATGGGCGCTATCCAAACGTGGTTTCAAGCATCGAATTCGAACGTATGATGAACGCATCGGGGCCTTTTGGAGGAAAGATCCTTCGCCCTTCTGATGGAAAGATACCGCGGAAAGTTGCCTTTATTCAATGTGTCGGCTCTCGCGATGCCCAGTTGGGAAACGGATATTGTTCTGCAGCTTGTTGCATGTATAGCATAAAAGAATCTGTTATTGCCAAGGAACATAGTTCAGATTTGGCTTCCACGATTTTCTTTATGGATATGCGCGCTTATGGAAAGGAATTTGATACCTATTACGATCGAGCTGAAAAAGAGTATCGTGTCAGGTTCGTCAGATCGAGAGTTGCCAGTGTAGCAGAAGATCCGCTGACAGGCAATCTTTCTGTCCAGTATGTGGAGAATGAAGATCCGAAAACTGAAGAATTTGACATGGTTGTTTTGGCAGTTGGGATGTGCCCACCCGCTAAAGCTGCGAAACTTGCTGAAATTTCGGGAATAGAACTCAACAAGTACAATTTCTGTCAGACCGAAGTGTGTTCACCCGTTGAGACATCTAGACCTGGCATATTTGTATGTGGAGCTTTTTCATCACCTAAGGATATTCCGGAAAGCGTTGCACAAGCAAGTGGTGCAGCTGCAAAAGCCATGAGCTTGATTGCATCTGAAAGAGGAAAAGAAGTTGTTGAAAAGCAATATCCTCCTGAAAGAGACGTGAGCAAAGAAGAACCTCGAATAGGCGTTTTTGTCTGCCACTGTGGAACTAACATCGGTGGAGTCGTTAAGGTTTCTGACGTTGTCAAATACGCTAGAACCTTGTCAAATGTGGTTTATGCCGAAGAAAATCTCTACACTTGCTCACAAGATACGCAGGAGATCATCAAAGAAAAAATAAAGGAACATAACCTCAACCGTGTTGTTGTGGCTTCATGTACCCCGCGCACACATGAGCCACTTTTTAGGGAAACAGTTCAGGAGGCTGGGTTGAACCCCTATCTGTTTCATATGGCCAACATTCGAGACCAGTGCAGCTGGGTTCACATGCATGAACCGGAAAAAGCCACGGAGAAGTCTAAGGATTTGGTGAGGGCTGCTGTTGCTAAGGCTCGGCTGATGAACCCATTGGCGAAGCCAATGTGTAATGTGATTCCAGTCGGGCTAGTCATCGGTGGCGGCTTATCTGGAATGACCGCGGCTTCTGAATTGGCAAAACAAGGATTTGAGGTTCATCTGGTTGAGAAAGAGAAGGAACTTGGCGGACACCTGCGTAGCATCAATTACCTATTGGAACCCGTTGACCCACAAGAACTGTTGAAATCCATGATACAGAAAGTCTGTAGAAACGACAAGATTCACGTTCATGTCAGCGCGCAGATCACCAACATCGAGGGATACGTTGGCAACTTCAAGACGACCATCTGCTCAGATGGGAAAGAGAAGCAAATCGAAAGCGGCATCATTATAGTAGCAACTGGAGCCGCAGAATACAAGCCAACAGAATACCTTTACGGTGTTGACCCCAGAGTAATGACCCAGCATGAACTGGAAGAGAAGATAGCTGGGGGGCAATTCAAAGCCAAAACCGTGGTAATGATTCAATGTGTTGGGGCAAGAAATGAAACTAGGCCCAACTGCTCAAGGATATGCTGTTCCCAAGCGATCAAAAATGCATTGAAAATCAAGCAGATGTTTCCGAAAACTGAAGTCTACGTTTTGTACAAGGACATAAGAACCTATGGATTCAAAGAGGATTATTACCGCGACGCTGCCGAGAAGGGAGTCTTATTCCTTCGATATGATAATGAGCATGAGCCAAAAGTCACTCAGGAAAAGGGAAAAGTCGTAGTTTCAACTTGGGAACCTGTCTTAAAAACTTGGGTTACAATAAGGCCGAATTTGCTCGCACTGAGCGCTGCTACAGTTCCAAACGGTGACAATGAACGTTTAGCAAAGTTTCTGAAAGTTCCCTTGACCAAAGATGGATTCTTTTTGGAAGCTCATGTGAAACTTCGTCCCCTGGACTTCGCAACAGACGGCATTTTCCTATGCGGATTGGCACACTGGCCGAAGCTTATCGAAGAAAGCATCGCGCAAGCATGCGGAGCCGCAGCTAGAGCCGCCGTGGTGTTATCCAAGAAGACGCTGGAAGTTGAGGGAACAGTAGCGCACGTGGATGAGAATTCATGTGTCGGCTGTGGACTTTGCGTGACGCTTTGTCCATATAGTGCCATAGAGAAAGACGAAAAAGGAATTGCCAGAGTGAACGATGTCCTCTGCAAAGGATGTGGTCTCTGCGCGGCAAGTTGCCCCGAGAAAGCCATAGACATGAAACACTTCAGTGATGCACAAGTTCTCGCTGAGGCAATCGCAGCTCTTGGAGGAACCTAAAATGGGCCTGTTTGAACCCAAAATCATCGGTTTCCTGTGTAACTGGTGCAGCTATGCTGGTGCAGACCTAGCAGGCGTGAGCCGATTCCAATATCCTCCAAACCTCAAAGCTGTTCGAGTGATGTGTAGCGGCAGAATAGACCCGATAATTCCATTGGAAGTCTTCAAGAAAGGAGCTGATGGAATCCTAGTTTTGGGTTGCCATCCTGCGGATTGCCACTATGTTGAGGGAAACTTGTACGAAGAAAGAAAAATCAAAATGCTAAAAAAACTGATAGCTCTAACCGGCCTAGAGCCGGAACGCTTGAGACTAGATTGGGTTTCTGCAGCTGAGGGTCAAAGGTTCGCCCAAATAGTAACCGAATTCACCGAGCAAATAAGGAAGCTTGGCCTTTCACCAGTATCAGGTAATGCGCCTAATCAGAAGATTCTTGAGAATCTTCAAGCAGCGAAGAATGCTGCTTCAGACTTCAGGCTGAGAGTTCTGGTTGGAAGGGAAAGGGAATTGACCGAAAAATGCAATGTGTACGAGGAGAAAATGCCTCAAGACGAGTTTGACTCCTTGCTTGACGAAGTTGTTGAAGCCGAGTTTGTTCGGCAGAAAATTCACCTATTGACGCAAACCGAACCGCTTTCAGTCAAGGCTTTGGCGGAAGCAACTGAGCTGAAGCCTGCAGCAGTTCTGAAGCAGATCGTGAGTATGCGAAGAAGGAACATGATCACAGTGGATCACGTTGAAGGAACAACCCCGCTCTACAGAGCTCTGGAGGTGGGCTAAATGGCGAAGGATAAAGTTGGAGCAGTCATGGTCGTGGGCGGAGGAGTAGCAGGGATACAGGCATCTCTTGATCTGGCTGACTCCGGATTTAAGGTCTATCTGCTTGACCAGGGACCGTGCATAGGCGGCGTGATGGCTCAGCTGGACAAGACTTTCCCGACAAATGACTGTTCAATGTGCATTCTCTCGCCTAAGCTTGTGGCAACGGGAAGGCACCCGAACATCACGATTCTAACAAACGCTGAAATAACTGGCTTGAACGGTGAAGCTGGAAACTTCGAAGTGAAACTTCGAAGGAAGGCTCGTTACATAATCGAAGAGAAATGTAACGGTTGCGGGCTTTGCGCACAAAAGTGCCCAATTGAAGCGGTTGACATGTTTAATGAAGGCTTGGGCAATAGAAGTGCAATCTTTGTTGAATATCCGCAGGCAGTGCCGCTGAAGTACATGATTGATCGTGAAAAATGCATTGGCTGCGGAACATGTGCTGAAATCTGCAAGGCCGGCGCTATTGATTATGAACAGGAAGAAAGTGAAGGAACGCTGGAAGTTGGCTCGATAATTCTGGCTCCGGGCTTCGAAACATTCGATGCCAGGCGCAAAAGCGAGTACGGTTATGCGCGCTATCCGAACGTTGTAACAAGTATCGAGTTCGAGCGTATCCTCAGTGCTTCAGGTCCGTATGGCGGGCTTGTTCTGAGGCCGTCGGACGGTGAGATTCCGAAGAAGATAGCATTTATTCAGTGTGTCGGTTCGAGAGATTTCCAGCTTGGGAACAACTATTGTTCAGCTGCATGTTGCATGTACGGCATGAAGGAGGCAGTAATAGCTAAGGAGCACACGCCTTCGAAGCTGGATGCGACGATCTTCTTCATGGATATGCGTTCTTACGGCAAAGAATTCGACGACTACTATAACCGTGCAAAAAGCGAGTATGGCATAAGGTTCGTGAGGTCAAGAGTGGCCGGAGTAACCGAGGACCCAAGGACGGGCAACTTGCTTGTACACTATGTTGAAGGTGAGACGCCCAAGACAGAAGAATATGACATGGTTGTTCTGTCGATCGGAATGCAGCCGCCGAAAGATGCTGAGAAACTGTCAAAGACCTTGGGCATAAGGCTCAACAAGTACAAGTTCTGTGAAACTGAGACATTTTCACCCGTTGAAACTTCAAAGCCAGGCATATTCGTGTGTGGAGCCTTCTCTGCCCCGAAGGACATTCCTGAAAGTGTAGCGCAAGCAAGTGGTGCCGCGTCAAAAGCCATGGGCATAGTGGCAAGCGAACGGGGAACCCTTGTCGCGAAGAAGGAGTATCCTCCTGAGCGTGACGTGAGCAAAGAAGAGCCGCGCATAGGTGTCTTTGTCTGCCACTGCGGAATCAACATCGGCGGAGTGGTTAATGTTCCTGAAGTGGTGGAATATGCCAAGACTTTGCCAAATGTGGCTTATGCTGAGGCAAACGTTTACACTTGCTCTCAAGACACTCAGAAGCTCATAGCTGAAAAGATAAAACAGAACAATCTTAACCGCGTGATCGTGGCTTCGTGCACTCCTCGCACGCATGAACCTCTGTTCAAGGAAACAGTCCAGGAAGCAGGATTGAATCCATACTTGTTTGAGATGACTAACATTCGAGACCAGTGCAGCTGGGTGCACATGCATGAACCGAAGGAGGCCACTGAGAAAGCCAAAGACCTAGTGCGTTCCGTTGTTGCAAAGGCCAAACTTCTGAAGCCGCTGCAAAAACCGTTGATAAATGTCACACCAGTCGGCCTGATCATAGGCGGCGGAGTGTCAGGCATGACTTCTGCGTTGGAGCTTGCGAAACAAGGGTTCGAAGTTCACTTAGTCGAGAGGGAAAAGGAGCTGGGCGGACACCTTCGCACTATGCATTATCTACTTGGAGAAAACGCGAAGCCAAAGGACAAGCTTGATGCTCTAATCAAGGAAGTGATGGGCAACAGCAAGATCCATGTTTACGCTGGCGCAGAAGTCACTGACATTTATGGTTTTGTGGGCAACTTCAAGTCAAAGATCAGACAGCATGATGGCAAGGTGAAGGAAATCGAGCATGGCATAGTCATAGTGGCCACGGGGGCGGTTGAGTACAAACCCAAAGAATACCTTTATGGCAAAGATCAAAGGGTCATGACTCAGCATGAGCTTGAAGAGAAGATAGCGAAAGGCGAGTTCAAGGCTAACAGCGTGTTGATGGTTCAATGTGTAGGCGCTAGGAACGAGGAAAGGCCGAACTGTTCGAGAATTTGCTGCGGGCAAGCCATAAAGAACGCGTTGAAGATCAAGGAAGTGAGCCCGGAAACTGAGGTCTACATCTTGTACAAGGACATGCGGACCTATGGTTTCAAAGAAGACTATTATCGTGAAGCTGCGATGAAAGGAGTCCTGTTCGTCAACTATGATGATGAGAGGAAGCCGCAGGTCTTGAACGAGGCTGGAAGGCTGAAGGTTAGCTTTTGGGAGCCTGTTTTGGGCCAAGAAGTTGAGGTTGAGCCAGACATTGTCGTTTTGAGTGCGGCCACAATTCCGAATCCTGACAACAAGCACTTGGCGGAACTGCTCAAAGTCCCATTGACCAAAGATGGCTCCTTCTTGGAAGCACACATGAAGCTTAGACCTGTGGATTTTGCCACGGATGGCGTTTTCCTCTGCGGTATGGCACATTCGCCCAAGTACATTGACGAGAGCATTGCTCAAGCTTGTGCAGCGGCATCAAGGGCAACGACCATACTTTCAAAAGAGAAGCTTGAGATGGAAGGAATCATCGCGAACGTGTCTGAAGATTTATGTAGCGGTTGTAGAATCTGTGAGTATCTGTGTCCGTACGGTGCAATCGAAATGAAGGACAAAGAGGGGAAAACCATCGCGCATGTGATTGAGGCCCTTTGCAAGGGCTGTGGTGCGTGTGGTACGGCATGTCCGACGAAGGCTATCACGATGGGACACTTTACGACTGATGAGATACTTGCGCAGGTTGAAGCTGTGTTAATGGGGGCGACGGCATGAGCGAAAAGAACGGGTTTGAACCGAAGATTATAGGTTTCCTCTGCAACTGGTGCGCCTATGCCGGTGCAGACCTAGCCGGCGTCAGCAGGATACAGTATCCTCCAAACATTAGGATCATACGGGTAATGTGCAGTGGCAGAATAGATCCTGCTTTCGTTCTTGAGGCTTTCAAGGATGGTGCAGACGGCGTGCTGGTTGCTGGTTGCCACTTGCCTTCAGACTGCCATTACATTAGCGGGAACTTCAAGGCACTGCGACGGATAACATTGTTGAAGGAAGTTTTGAAAGATTTTGGCATCGAGCCAGAACGCCTGCGGTTAGAGTGGATTTCAGCAAGCGAAGGAGACAAGTTTGCTGCCGTAGTGCGTGACATGGTTGACGAGATAAAGAAGCTTGGGCCGAACCCGCTGGCAGGCAAGGAGGTTGAAGCTTAATGACAGAAGGAGAGAAGAAGACGATCAAGGCTTCAGAGATGGATCCCAAGTTCAAATACGAAATTTCAAAGATGCATGGCGGCGAGAAGCTGATGCGGTGTTTCCAGTGTGGAACATGCACGTCAGACTGTCCTGTTGCAAGGTTCAGCGACACTTATAGGCCTAGGCAGATCATTCGGATGACACAGCTTGGGCTCAAGAACAGAGTGCTAAACAGCGACACCTTGTGGCTGTGTGCAGCGTGCTTCACTTGCACGGATCGTTGTCCGCAGGATGTCGAGGTCGCCAGCGTCATACGCGTTTTGAGGAATCTGGCTGCGGAACAAGGTTACGCGCCACGGGTTTTCAAGGAGCAGTGTTCAAGCATTCTTGAGTCAGGCTACGCGTACAAGATTCCTGAGCTCAGACTGAAAAAGAGGGAGCAGTTGGGATTGCCTCCGTTGCCGAAGGGCAACCCTGAGAGCATAGGGAAAATGCTCTGCAATGTTCACTTCTTGAAGCACGTGGGGAAGAAGAGTGATTAACATGGCTGGCCCCAAATACCTAATGTTTCTCGGTTGTGCGATTCCCTATCGTGTCAGTGCCTTCGAGATCTCAGCACGCAAGGTTCTTGACAAATTGGGTGTAGAACTCAAGGAAATGCCTGAATTCAACTGTTGTGGTTTGCCATTGGACCCCGTCAGCCATGAAATGATGCTTATCTTGGCGGCCAGAAACTTGACCCTGGCAGAACGTGAAGGGTTAGCGATCATCACCCTGTGTCCTGGCTGTGCGGGCACTTTGAAGAAAGTTAACAAGATGCTGAAGGAAGACAAGTCTCTGCGTGATGACATAAACAGTCATTTGACAGCCGCTGGTTTGGAGTTCAAGGGAACTTCTAATGCAAAGCATTTGATGCAAGTGTTAATCGAGGATGTCGGGCTTGAGAAGATCAAGAACTCGGTTGTCAAGCCGCTTACAATGCTTAAAGTTGCCGAGCACAATGGATGCCACATTTTGAGGCCTAAGGAGTTCATCGGGTTTGATGATCCTGAGGATCCTAAGACGCTTAAGACGCTGATTGAGGCCACAGGCGCGACCTGTCTGGACTATATGGATGAGACTGAATGCTGTGGTGCGCCAAGCGTGGGTGTAAGCGACAAGGTTGCCCTGCAGCTTGCGCGTGACAAGCTTAATCACATTAAGGTGGTTGATGCTGAGGCCATGATCACGATCTGTCCGTTCTGTCACATAATGTATGACACGAACGAGCTGCGGATTGAGAAGATGTTCAACGAGGCTTATGGGATTCCAGTGTTGCATTATCCGCAGCTGCTCGGGCTGGCCATGGGCATGAAGCCTGAAGAACTGGCCTTCAACGAGCTTAGAGTGGATGCTTCTAAAATACTGAATAAAATATGTGACGGAGGAAAATAAGATGCCGAAGGAAAAGTTGAAAATAGCCTTCTATTGGGCTGCAAGCTGCGGCGGATGTGAAATCGCAGTGTTAGACATAAACGAGAGAATCCTAGACGTGGTAAACATTGCGGACATAGTGTTCTGGCCCGTGGCGATGGACGTCAAATACAAAGACGTGGAAAACATGCCTGACAGCTATATTGACATCTGCTTCTTCAACGGGTCCGTCCGAAGCGAGGAGCAAGAGTACATGGCAAAGCTGTTGAGAAGGAAGTCCAAGACGCTTGTGGCTTTCGGTTCATGTGCCCAAGAAGGATGCATACCCGGCCTGGCGAATCTTCATGATCGCAAGGAGATCTTTGACAAGGTATATCTTGAGAGCAAGTCCATTTCAAACCCCAAACGAGTTGTGCCGCAGACCAAGACCGAAGTAAAAGAAGGCGTCTTGAAGCTTCCAGAGTTTTATGACACTGTCAAAACTCTGGATCAAACCGTGAGAGTTGACTACTACCTGCCGGGCTGTCCACCTCCGGTCAAGCTGATAATAAACGCAGTGGAAGCAATAGCGAAGAACGAGCTTCCAGCAAAAGGCTCGGTGCTTGCGCCTTTGAAATCCGTCTGCGATGAATGCCCGAGGAAGAAGGAAAACAAGAAGATCTCCAGGATATACCGTGTTCACGAGAAGGTCCCTGAACCCGAAAAGTGCCTGCTTGAACAGGGAATCATCTGCATGGGACCGGCAACTCGCAGTGGCTGCGGTGCACAATGCTTGACAGTTGACATGCCGTGCACAGGATGCGGTGGTCCGTGTCCGAACTCGCCGGAGCAGGGTGCAGCGATGCTGAGCGCCTTAGCCTCTATACTGGGCCTTGCGGATGAGCAGGAGCATTACACTGAAGAGGATGTTGAGAAGCTTATGAGTCAGATTAAGGATCCGGTTGGAACGTTTTACATGTATTCTTTGCCGTCATCAATTCTTAGGAGAAAGGTGATGAAAGAATGAAGGAAATAGTCATAGATCCGATAACTAGGCTTGAGGGCCACGGAAACGTCTCAATATTCCTGAACGACGCAGGCGAGGTGGAAAACGCCTATCTGAAGATTCCTGAGCTTAGGGGTTTCGAGAAGTTCTGTGTTGGGCGAAGAGCTGAACTGATGCCGATCTTGACGACTAGGATCTGCGGGGTCTGCCCTGTTGCTCATCATTTTGCCGCAACAAAAGCTTTGGACGCCGCGTTCAACGTTGAGCCGCCGTCGGCAGCGAAGAAGCTTAGGGAGCTCATGTATGCTGGATACGTCATTTATGATCACACTTTGCACTTCTACTATCTCGGCGGTCCAGACTTCATAGTCGGGCCCGATGCCCCGCCGGAGAAAAGGAACATTTTGGGCGTTATTGAGAAGGCGGGGATGGACGTAGCCAAGGAAGTGATCAAGCACAGGGCCTATGGACAGAAGATAACTGAGATTCTCGGCGGGAAAGCAACGCATCCAGTCTGCGGCTTGCCCGGTGGGATATCTAAGCCTCTTAGCGAGGAGAACAGGCAGGAGATTGAGAAGATGGCTGCGTCTTCTTTGGAGTTTGCGAAGTTCACTTTGAAGCTGTTTCACGATATTGTTTTGGGTAACAGCAAGTATGTGGACATGATCAAGAGCGACGCTTACACCATGAAGACGTATTACATGAGCTTGGTTGACGAGGACAACAAGGTCAACTTCTACGATGGAAAGATCCGCGTGGTCTATCCTAGCGGCGGCGAGTTCCTGAAGTTTGAGCCTAAAGACTACCTTACGCATGTTGGTGAGCATGTGGAAGAGTGGACGTATGCCAAGTTTCCGTTCTTGAAGAAGGTCGGGTGGAAGGGCCAAATCTGCGGGTCAGACAGCGGGGTCTATCGCGTCGGTCCGCTCGCAAGGCTTAACGCTTCAGATGGTATGGCCACGCCGCTTGCGCAGGCAGAGTACGAGCAGATGTACAAGACCTTAGGCGGCAAACCCGTACATGGCACGTTGGCTTTCCACTGGGCGCGACTGATCGAGTTGCTATACGCCACTGAACGGGCACTTGAGCTGGTCAAAGATCCGGAGATAACGAGCACAAACGTGCGGAACAAGCCAGGCGAACCAGGAGAAGGCGTAGGCGTTGTTGAAGCTGCAAGAGGAACGCTGTTTCATCACTATGTGCTTGACAAAGATGCACTAGTCAAGGATGTCAACCTGATAGTGGCGACGACTAACAATTATCCTGCGATTTGCATGTCTATTCGAGATGCAGCTAAGGGCGTGATTCACGGTGGCAAAGTGGACCAGGGCATGCTTAACATGGTTGAGATGGCTTTCAGGGCCTATGACCCGTGCTTCGGATGCGCCACGCACTACGCAATCGGACAGATGCCGCTGACAGTGAAAATCTACGACAGCAAGAAACAGCTCATCAAAACAGTGCAACGCTAAACTATTACTTGCATCCTCTTTTGTCATTTCCACGGCGGTTTACAGTGACCAGTCGAAAAAGTGCCTTTCGTAAAGAACTAGAAGAATGGCTCTCAGACGCCAAGAAGGTTGTTGTCGCTGGTATTGGAAATCCCATCCGATCGGACGACTTCGTTGGGGTCCAGATAGTTCAAGACCTGCAGGGGAAAGTTTCTGAAAACGTCTATTTGATCGAGTGTGAAACCGTTCCGGAAAGCTTCATTCAGCAAATATTGGATTTTAACCCGACTCACGTTCTCTTGCTGGACGCTGCTGTCTTAGGACTGAAACCTGGCGAGTTAAGACTCGTCGATCCTGGGCAATTGAAGGATTTTCCTGCGTTCTCAACGCATACGCTTCCCTTGCGGATATTTTGCGATTATGTAACCAAGGCGGGAAGATCAAAGATAGGCCTAGTTTTGATTGAGCCTAAGAACACCGAGTTTGGAGAAGGGCTGACGCCTGAAGTAGATGCTGCGGCAAAAACCATCGTCAACCTGCTGGTCAAAGCGTTGCCGTAAACATTCTGGTTGACGCGTGCAAGTGCTTCATGGAAGCGCGTATGCTGCCACATTCACGTAGTATCCGTCAGTGAAATGGTAGTCTTTCATTGCTCCCGTTTTCCTAAACCCTTGATTTTCAAGTGCTTCCGTCACAGCCCTGCTTGTTTCGGGCACGTAAGCGAATATTCTGCGGTACCAGTACCTTTCTTTGAAGCCTTTGATTGCGGAAACTAGGGATTCTGCGGTTTCGTTAGGCTCTTGCTTTGTGTCAACGAGAATCTCTTCAAATCTGAGGCAGGGGAAGGGCAACCGGTATGCTCTGAAGTGAAGGTATCCAAGCAACTTGTTTTCTTTGGAACAGGCAAAGCAGTATTTTCCTTCTTCGGAATGGAACTTTTCAAGCCAATTCTTGGTCTCTTCTTTCGTGATGGGAGGCAGTCTGTAGGTTGATTTCGTGGAATCGGGGCAATTTTGCAGTCTATGCAGCTCGTCCAAATCGCCGATCATCACTTGCCTAGCATTAATGTCTCCTTGTTTGAAGGTTTTTGACGGCTTGGCACTCGATACGTAAGGTTGAGACCGTGGCAGGCTAGCCAACTTGGGTTCGCATGGTGTAAGTTCTAAACCCATTATGAAGCCCTTTCTCCAGGAACCATCAATGTAAACTTCTTCATCTTCATACGCCTCAGTATGAAACCCAAGTTTCCCATAGAGCGGTATCGCCCTCTCGTTGCCCTCAAACGTGCCAAGCATCAGTTTGCGGCATCCAGATCCCTTGGCTAGGCTTATCGCCTCTTTCATGAGCCCTGTGCCAACACCCTTTCTCCAATGCTTCCTCCTTACAGCTATTCCAAGCCAGGTCACATGTCGATCTCTTCCAGGTTGAGAGCGAAACGACAATCTTACGAAGCCTGCTGGTTCGCCGTTCAGTTCAGCTACAATGTACTTGCTGCTCTTCTCTTCGAGGTCTTTCTTGAGCCATTCTCCGATTTCATGCTCAGTGACAGGAAAAACGTCGATAGCGTATTTTGCAGCTTCCGGGTCATTCGCGTTTTCGGTCAGCCATCCTGCATCGCTAAGCAGTAAACACCGAAACTTCAGATCCAATATCTGCCCATCCGCGGTTAAAACAATGTTTTAACCGAAAATAACTCTTTCCATATTCGGCGTGTGCGCAAAATAGAAAACTAAGCTTTTTTATGCCGCACGCTTGGCTCTTTTTCTACCCTGTCAGGCAATATATCTGAAATAGGCCATGTACGGTTTTGAACGCGTCAATGTTGTCTCTTGAGGTAGGCGACCGTGAACATTCTGCCGTCTGGCAGTCTGATGTCTTGGACGCTGACTAGTTCCCATCCTTCATTGCCTAGGATGTTCAGGTCATTTTGAACATCATCCATGACTGGCCTTCTGTCGGCTTGGGAATGGTCTGAATGAACCTGCGTCTTTATCGGGATCACCTTATACTCCCACTTAACCAATTCAAGCATCACCTTAAACATGGATAATATTCACGTTGAAAAGTAAAAGCATTTTCCCGAAAGGATCTCGACTCACCATCTCTGCCAGATTAATCTGCCTTAGCGCGCGAATTCTTTCGGCCGCAGACAGTTGATATCCGTCAGCATCTTCTTCAGATAGTCAAGGATTTCTCCATTTGACAGCAATGAGCTTTTCAAAGCTCTTGGGCTTTCGGCGTGTGTGTGCGCACGTGCCCTACCCCCAGATTCACTATATGCTCCAAATATGATTTAGGAAAAAGCCAGATGCGTCAATGAGCCTTACTCTACAAGCGCACGCTTAGAACGGACAGAAACCTTTAAGTCTGGTGCGGGCTTTATGATCAGCGATAATTGAAAATCTACATTTTCAATTTCAGCCTAAAGCCAATAGAGGTGATTCCACACGCTCCAAAAAAGGATGTTTGAAATTAAATGCACTGACTGCGGCAAAACCGCCATGGTTCCTTTCAAGCCTACAATAGGCAAGCCAGTCTACTGTAGCACGTGCTTCTCGAAAAACATGCTTAAGCGACAAGAAACTGTCGATAAGAACTTCAGTTTTGACCCGAAACAAGCATGGGCACGACGCGGAGACAGCTGGCAAGGAAGAAAGGAGGAAGCGCCCGCTCACGTTTTCCAAGAATATTAGCACGGTCTACGAGAAACTATCGGATCGCCAATGTCAGGGCGCGCTCTAGATTGACAAAAACATAAAAGAAAGTCAGACCAGAATCCGCTTATGCATTGCTCGCATTGCGGAATATGTTGTGAAAAGACTGAAATGATGCTGTCCAGTGCAGACGTTGAACATTTGGAAAGAGTGGGCTATGACAGACAGGAGTTTGCGCGTTGTGACAGGCATGGTTTTGTTAGGCTTAGAAATCGCCATGGGTTCTGTGTTTTCTACGATTTTGAAAAATGCCGCTGCAGAATCTATGAACATAGACCTTCAGGATGCCGGATATATCCAGTACTCTACAGCGAGAAGGAAGGATTAGTGGTCGATGACCTTTGTCCAATGAAGAACACTGTCTCAGGAACAGAACTCAAAAGAAATGGCAAAAAAGTAATAGAGCTTCTGCAAAGAATAGACAACGAAGCAACTTCTCACAGAAATCACGTGTAAGAAGTGTTTGGGTTTTGGAGAGCGCGCCATCTCTCCAAACTCTACAAAAAGTCGGTTAGCGCGCTCGACCTGTCCCCCGCAGATCTGACGAGAGTCTAGGACTAGATTAGGAATGAAATCTGGTCCAATTCTGAAAAATCCCTTAATAATTCGCAGACATAACGACAGAAAAGAGGTGATAAGAACGGTAAGGATGAAGCATTGTCCCAAATGCGGTTCCACTAACATCAATTCTCCTGTCTTCTACCGTCCTTCAATTTGGAAATGTTTAGACTGTGGCTATGAAGGTGCCTTCATAATCGAGGACGGCACGCTTGCAGAAAAATGCAAGAGCGTCCCTGAGATCGATGCAACATCATCGATTGGATGGAAGGAGAACCCAGCGTGGACAATTGGGACGGTCAAATGGACAAACGGTACGGAACTCTACTGCGGTTAATCCGCCATCACCACCGTCAAAGATAGCAAGTGTATGGGATTGAGACTATAGCGAAAGTGGCAACTTCCCTACGATCTCTCCTTTTTTCTTTGTTTCTCTTGCTTGGTCTCAACTCCGTGCGCTTTCAACGTTCTATTCCCTTTCTGGTTTCCCGGTTAAATTGGATGAAGCTCGGGCCACATAACCTGTACCTTTAATCTGCGTAATATTGTGTTGAAACTCAGGGCATTTCATGAGTTCTGGTTTGTTGCAGACGATCCATGATTGTCTTGCGCGCGCGATAACAACTCGTTTGATTTCAACACTTTTACTATTTGTGTTTTAGTCAGATCAACGGGAAGTAATGCATGAGTTCTAGAACCGCCCGCCAGAATCGCGTACGCTCGAACTGATGAAAGGTATGTCCTTCGGGTTCTCGTTGCCATGGCCAATAGGCGCACACATTGGATTTGGGATAGAATTGGGTCTGATTCTGAAAAATGGTTTAATAATACACTCTTCTTGAGAAGACTCTGCAACCTAGGAAAGGAGGATTGTAATTGGAATTGCCTGAAAAACCAAAAATGTCGCGTTTAGCTACGGCTTTGATCGCAACAGCTATCATCTGTCTGTTGGTAGGGGGAATAGTCGGCTACGGGATAAGCAGCTTCACCGTTTCGAGCCAAATCGGTGGTCTCCAAGGTCGTATTTCAACTCTTGAAGAGCAGGTTTCAGATCTCCAATCAACGACTAACGTTTCAAGTCAAATCGGTGATCTTCAAGGTCGTATTTCAACTCTTGAAGAGCAGGTTTCAGATCTCCAATCAGCTATTAACTCATCCTCCCAAAATATCACGTGCGAGAACATCACTTATGTTCTAGGAGAGAATTTTTCACTATCTCAGTTGTATGAGCAGGTCAGAAGTTCTGTCGTTGTGGTTCAAGGAATAATAGTGCAATACGACTTTTTCGGGCGACCCTACTACTCAGAGGTGCAAGGATCGGGGTTTGTCTCTAACATGACGGGGCAGTTTGTGATCATCACAAACTACCACGTTGTTGACGGCGCAACCAACATTACTGCAACATTCATAAACGGGGACACCTATGAAGCCAATGTAACTGGTTCAGATCCTTACGCAGACCTCGCGGTGCTTTCTGCAAACGCGCCAGAGTATGAATACAAACCGCTCACTATCACAAGCTCGTCAACGTTAAGAGTCGGTGAGCCCGTGCTTGCCATAGGCAATCCTTACGGACTAGCCGGATCAGTGACTTCGGGAATAGTCAGCGCTCTTGGCAGAACGATTACGGAGAGCACGGCAGGCGGATATGATATAGCTGATTGCATACAGACAACGACGCCCATAAACCCCGGTAACTCGGGAGGACCCCTTCTGAACTATCAAGGTGAAGTCGTCGGCATAACTACTGCCATTGTAAGCAATTCCCAGGGGCTAGGCTTCGCAATTCCTTCAAGTTCCATACTGCGAGAAATCGAACCTTTGATCACAAACGGTTCATACAACAACCATCCTTGGATAGGAGCGTCGGGAACAGACATGACCTTAGGTATTGGACAAGCGATAGGCACAAACATAACGTATGGTTGGCTAATCGCCCAGGTCACAAATGGGGGACCAGCGGATAAAGCTGGCCTGCGAGGAGGCACAACCCAAGTCCAAGTTGATGGAAGCTTGGTAACAATCGGAGGAGACATCGTAGTAGCCATCAACGGCACAAGAATCAGGAACATGGACGATCTCTCAACTTACCTAGAAGAGTACACTTCAGCAGGCCAAACAATCACTATAGTGCTGGTAAGAAACAACGAGACTCTGACATTGTCGGCTGAGCTGGGAACGCGACCACCACTAACATAGCCCGCGCTAAGCATGTGATCACAACGAACAGTAAGTATAATCATAGTGCATACTGCTGCCATTGCCAGCGTTGGATGTTGAAAACAGCCTTAGTATCTAGTAGTTCAGGTGCTCAAATGTGTCCCTACTGTCACAGTCGAGTACGAGTGAAACGACACCCTCACGACCTTCCTAAAAAGCCGCACCTAGTGTTTGACAAAGTGACGGAGAATTCAAAGACTGCGCAAACATATGGGAATTTTCAGAAATAGTCTAATAGAAATCAACGCAAGAGCGCGCGAACAGGTTCGCGTTTTTCCAGAATCACAACCGTCAGACTCGACAAAAAAGACTTGTTCCAGCCAGTTGTAACCAAATTCCAAGAACTATTCATTGTTTTTCCTTGAAAAGAAGCTCAGTTCTCAAAGAACTGGTCACTGTCACAAACTGCGAATTTACAAGAACGTTCCTCAACATCAGTTCCACTGTTTTTTCTGAAAAACCCGAAAAAAGTGATTGTTACAGCATTGTTACTCGAAATTGTTACGTTTTAATGGACAAAACCGAACATTCCAATTTAACGCGCTGAACTCTGAATCTTTTTTCTGCCGCTCCTCAATTTCTTGAAGATGAAGCGCACTGTCACAGTATGAAAAACTCAAGCAGCATCGTTTCGGTATGGAGTTGTAGCAAATCGAAATGGGCGCGATACGCGGTTCCTCTTGGATTTAGCTCTGTGTACAGGAGAAGGTTAATTTTCGCCTTTGCAGTAGTTCAAATGGGCGATGTCATTGTTTGAGTTTGCCGGCCTTAGGTTTAGACCCATGGAAAAGGAAGACCTGAAGCTTCTGCACGTTTGGGAGAATGATTTTGAACTGATGATGTATAGCAGAAGCCAACCCTTGAACGTGGTTACCATGGCTCAACTGGAAGAAAGGTATGCTGAATGGATGAAGAATGAGAAGAACATCCAATTCATCGTGGAGAACATGGAAACGAATGAACCCATAGGCATTGCCACCATTCGCAGGGAGACTTGGGGCAACATTCCAGGAGCGGACGTCGGCACCTACATCGGCAAAAAGGAACTGTGGGAAAAAGGCTTTGGAAAGAGAATAACTATTGCCCTGTTGGAAATGTCTTTCATCCACCTTGGCCTGGAGCACTGTCAAGCATGGAGCGTAGAATATAACTCGCGAGCTCATAAAGCGCTTGAGTCCTGCGGTTTCAAAAAAGGCGGGGTCATGCGAAACACGGTATACGTGGCAGGCAGGAAATGGGGGTCTTTCCACTTTGACATACTTCGAGAAGAATATATGGACTTGCGGATGAGCCTGCTGAAGAAGGTTCTCGGAGATAGAGTGGACAACTACCTTGAGAAGACACGGCCAGGTCTTAAACTGGCTCACTAGCACGCCTGAGCGTAGCGTAAATGCTGATCTCTTGTGGAGTTTGATTCTATGCCGACGAGAATCCGCAAGCGATCCGATGAGGCAGATATCAGCCGATCTGGAGGCGTCGGCTCAGTTGAAATGAGTTTTGACGTTGTCGAATGGCTTGAGGGCGAACGCCTAGAACATGAAAGAAGAATGCAGGAGCTAGGATGTCCTTGCAAGTCGACAGAGGGACTCTCAGAGTTTCCTGACAAACAACGTGGAAGGAGTGCACGTGGATAAGAAGCGCGCTATGCGATCGGCGTATCCTATTATTTGCTCATAGCAGGAACTTGCTCGCCAGAAGTATGATGGACAAAAGGCTGTAAGTTTGAGTTATCAGCATGATCCACTGGGGATTGTGCGCAGACAAGCTCACGATTTCCTCTTCAATAGACCCTTGCTTCTTCGAATGCGCATACTCTTTGGAAAGAAGGTAAAGCTTCCTGAATTTTCCTAGAACAATAATGGCTGCAACTGGTATAGCGAGCAAGAGAACACTCAACAATGGGTGTTGTCCATGTATGAATTCGAGAACAAATGCTGTGCTAGTGAGCATCGCACCCGTAGCTAGCAGTGCTATACTGAGGAGGGAGGCTTTGACAAGGCCCAGATGCACTGTCATCGTTTGGATGTTCATCGCCCGGTCTCCGAAATAGTCTCGGATCTCGGTGGGTATGATTACCGCGTACACTGTCAAGGCTAGCCCAGTGAGCGAGAGTAGAAAGAAAGGATTCATTTCAGACGTGAAGGTGTAGTATGCAAACAGTACTGGGAAGACGGCGAGAACGAGAATCAGCGCTGCCGGGGCTAGCCAAGACCTAGACTTCAGCCTAAGTGGGGGAGCAGAATACATCCAACCCAAAGAAATTCCAAGCACCCACATCAACAGCAAGATAGGCTTTCCTTGAATTAGCATGAACAGAGAAACTAGAGCTAGGGTAAACAGTAGCTCTGCAACCATTAATCCTTTGAGTCGGTTTCGTCCGAAAGAATCCAGCGCCTGAACAAGTCGTTTCTTGCGGTTGTCCTTTGAGTCTAGTTCGTAATCAGAAAGGGTGTTGATCTGAGCCCCGATGGCAGAGCTAAGGTTGATTATGGTAAAGGAGAGAGCCAGCAGAACAACCAGGCTCGTGAAACCCAAAGCCGGAGTGACTCCCCAGGCAAGCCCCATGATGAGCGAACCTAGGTTCGGCAGCAGAAACTCCGCCCTGGAAATGATGCCGATCAATCTAATGGTCTCGAGCATATCTTTGTCAAGGGATTCTTAAGATCATGAAGCTAAAAAACGTCGCGGCAAAGTACGAGAAGACCGCGTCAGCAGACTACTCTCTTCTAGATTAGCGCGCTAATTTGGAGAGTCTTCAAGCTATGCTATTCGTTGCAGTTGTTTGGGCAAAGCCAGAAGCATTATATGTCAGTAAACCAAGCGCGGGCTGCGCTAAAATCTTAACGTAACCCATTCCCTGTTTCTTGATCTTGATCTTCGGTTTCCAACTTCTTGATCCTTTCAAATAGTAGATCGTAGATTTTCTGCCAAGTCTCTGTCTCTCCGAAAGCTTCGTACCGACTGCGTTGGCGTTCCCAATTTTTTATTTCTTGTTCGTGGAACCGGAGTTTCTTTTCTCTATGGCTCAACTTCATTTTTCATCTCTCACGACATCAGCCAGAACTGTCGCATCTAATGCTCAGAACAGTATGTGGGGAGGGGAATGCCCTGTTCATTTAAACTCTAACCATAATTCGTCAAACGAGATCCTAATTTTCCGGTTGAGATATTCACTCATTCTTTCCATCTTCCTCTTCTTTTCATTCTTTCCAAGTATCTTTTCTTTTTTCTGAGTTTTTTACTAGCTCTTTTCATTCTGTTTCAATTCCTCTCTTCTTCATACATTCTAGAATCTTGTGTGTATTCTCATTTTACTATCTCTTTATTCCTCTTACATATAATGCTACATACTCTTATGCCGGGATTCTGGCAAGCTTGGCATCCGACACAATGATCAACAAGTAGCGCGCACGCTAGAGTTTTTGTTTGTTTTTCAGTTTCAAATACTCTGAAATAACCATGTAAAGGGGCATCATAAATGTGACTGTCGCTATGACAGCTAGGAATGTTTGTCCCATGACGAGCAAACCGACTATTGCGAATATCCAGATGACACACGTATAAACGAGGATTGTTTTGGAAACGACACTCGACAAGCCCATACTGAGGTCTTCCAAAATCTGATTCCGTTCAATCGGACAAAAGAGGTTTATGAATTCAAAGTTCAGGTGTGCGCGCTAGAGTTTGGAGGGCTATCCTTCGTGCGCGATCATTGTCAGTGTCTGTCTGACGTTCTGCAATTTTCTTATCTTGTTGTGTATTTCCTTGATCTCATCCATCGTGTCTGCTCTTGTTCTTACGATGACGTCGTAGACTCCGTAGAGTGGATAAGCCTCTTCGACTCCCTTGATTGCTCTTAGTGTTTTCATCAACTGCGCGTTAAATTCTTCCGTATTTATCAACAGGATTGCCATAGGCATCAAAATCACCTCTCTCGTATAGTCTGTGTTGTGTTTGCTATTTAGGTTTGGGGGTAAAGCTTTAGTCCTAAAACCAAGAGCTACATAACGAAAGTATCTGTACAAAAGCTATTAGCAAGCCTTCGGTTCTAGTTTTTTTTAAAGGTTCTGAAAAGAAGGCTATCCAGGTAAAAATCTGGGTTTATTCGCAAAATGAAGAGCGTGAGAAACATGAGTGTGAAATGGCTTTTTGCCACGATACTGGGGGTTTTCTTGGTTGCAGTTGCGACTACACAAGTTTACAGCGTGAAAGCGGCAACTACTCGCAACTTCACTTTGTATGGTTCCTTCGGAGGAGGATGGGGTTTCACGGCGGGAAGCATATCGAGTCCTGGTCCGACAATCGTAGTCGAGCAGGGTGACACTGTCAACCTGACTTTGATAAGCAACGATGGAGATGGAATTGCCCACAGGTTTTTCGTCAGCTACACCAACGATACATCGCCCAAGCAGGGTGATCCACAGTCCTCTGACTTTGCTGGTTCCGTGCCAGTGAACTTTCAATTTGTCGTTTCCAGCACGATTGGAACATACAAGTACTACTGTGTCATTCATCCTAACCTGGTGTGGGGGTACTTCAAAGTGGTCCCAACGGGTTCAATCCCAGAATTCCAGCCGCTGATAATGCTGTCGCTGCTCGTCGTAAGCACAGTAGCCGCTGCCCTAGCCTACAGGAGAAAACGACAAGTCTAGTTAGCCATTTTCCTCTCTTTTTTTTTTTTTATGTCTATGCTAGACTTACCGTACGCGCGCGGAGAAGTAGCCATCAACGCAGAAAGCGCGAACTTGTGAGTCTCCACCTCAGATGTGGGCTTTAGTGGTCTCGACAGTTGCAGTGTTCCTGACGAATTGAGCGTGCAGCTTTTCGCCTTCTATCATTTCCTTGCTGAACAATGCGCTCCAGCGTCAGAAACAGGCGGCTGCGTCGGATATTGGCTAGAAACGTGTTGAAGTCTTGTCTATTTTTTTCTCACGTAACTCTTTACACGTACTGTCTTGTTCTTTCTGCCTGGTTTAGCTCGTGTATACGTATGCACTCTCATTTTCTCACTAACACCATAACAGAAAGCTAAGAGTAGAAATATGTTATGAATCGATAATTAATAGCTGAACTCTCATATTCCCCGCGCTCATTGCCTACTCGCTGCGCAGTTTGTAGCTGCGGTCTTTTGGCTATCATTGGTTTGGTTTTCGTGTTTCTTCGTTTTCTTAAGGTTTGGGACATGCGTTTCTCTTTTTGAAGTGATCCATCCCCCTTATGGTACGTGGCCACAGTAAACTTGGGTTTTTGGGTCTTGGGGGCAAAGTCTAACAGCAAAGGTCAAATCTCAGATAGGAATTAACGTGCACGTTTGAGGTCTGTCTGTGGAAGAGACAAACATCGTCGTAGTCGGGGCAGGCATAGTGGGCTTGGCCGTAGCAGCCAAGATCTCGGAAAAAGCCGAAGGTGTTCTCATTCTTGAGAAGAACGCCAAGTACGGCCAAGAAACTAGCACTCACAACAGTAGCGTTGTTCACTCTGGCATTCATTACCCAAGGGGTTCTCTGAAGGCTCAGCTGTGCGTGAAAGGCAATGTCATGATCTATGAGATGTGTGAAAAATACAAGCTCCCATACAAGAAGCTTGGCAAACTAACTGTGGCAGTTATAGATGAAGAGATAGCTGAGCTGGAAAAGCTGATGAGACAAGGGCGGGACAACGGCGTTGAAGGACTAAAGTTCTTGGACGGAGAGGCTGTCAAGAGGCTGGAGCCGAACGTGGAAGTTGATAAGGCACTTTGTTCGCCCTCAACGGGCATAATCGAGCCTGATGAACTGATGGCCCATTACTGTGCAGAAGCCTCCAGAAACGGCGCAGTCCTGTCCACGAACACTGAGGTAACATCGCTGAGAAAAGTAAGAGACACATATGAAATAGGAGGAACTAGCCAAGGCGAGAAATTCACCATCAAAGCAAAAACGGTCATAAACTGCGCGGGCCTCTACGCAGACAAGATAGCCGAAATACTCGGAATAGACCTAGACAAGCATAAGTACAGACAGCATCCCTGCAAGGGAGACTACTTTAGAACTGTCGGGAAGCCACCTGTCAAAATGCTCGTTTACCCAGTCCCTGAGGGACCAGGCCTAGGCATTCACCTCACTCCAGACCTTGGCGGCGCAGTAAGGCTAGGACCGAACGCTTACTACGTGGACAACATCAACTACGAAGTGGGATCAAGCGAGAAGGAGTTTCGAGAAGGAGTGGAAAGGTACATGCCCAGCGTCAGAAACTATCAAATCGTGTCCGATTTCGCTGGTGTAAGACCTAAACTTCAAGGCCCAGGCGAAGGGTTCAGGGATTTTGTGATAAGAAATGAAGCAGACAAGGGCTTTCCTGGTTTCATAAACCTAGTAGGTATAGAATCGCCAGGCCTGACAAGCGCTCCAGCGATAGCCGAGCTTGTTGCTGGAATATATCAGAACGAGATCAAGAAGTAAGTCCATTACAGCAGCTGATCTTCAGTGGATCATAACGCACATTGTCTGATTGTGCGATGGTGCGTATGGGTGATTTAGAAATCCAGATTAGATTGAACCACGTCTAAAGTGTGGCATGAAGCAGATCGGCCAGCGAAGCAACGGACACAGAGTACTGTTCGATTGTTCAGCAATCGAAGCGGCCTTTGGTTACTTGCGGGACAGAACTGATGAGAATCTTGAGCGTCTGATTTCCATGCAAGGCAGTAGGCTCGCGTACAGTCATTATATGTGGTCCTCATTCGGTTCAAAATTGACGATCAGAGAGTTTTGGAAGAAAAACCTGGAACGGATCATTTGGAACACGCAGCTTGGGGCCGTCGTTGACGCTGTCAGGGAATACTTGATTGGTCGGCAAGAAAGTCAATGGCTCAGCGCAGTCCTGAAGTACCTTCCTGAAGGACACGTCTTCAGAACGACGGTATACCTGATCGTAAGTTATGACAATGTCGTTTATGGTGAAGATGTCGCACTGAACTTGAACTTCAAGCAGTTTCACGTTGACCATCGTGAAGTCGTCTACTACCTAATCCATGAGCTGGCACATGCAGGTTATTTCAGATACCACCAAATGCCACAGCTGACGAAGATTAGGACACTCGGCGATCTTTCAGACGTCGTTAAGTTGTTGACGCATCTTGAAGGCATGGGCGTCATCAGTCCCATGAGACTGAGGGTTGAAGAGAGTGGTCTGCTCGACGGTGACTACAAGGTTCTCTTGAATGACGTAGAAAGAAAGAGAAGAGTTCGTGATTACTTCAGAGTGCTGTCAAGACTCGAGAATAGGCGAAGCCAAGAGTTACGCGAAGAGGATTTTCAGGTCTTCGAGGACATGAGCGGGAGGACGACACGACTATGGTACGTGACAGGCTGCCATATGGCACAAAGAATCGAGCAGGAATATGGAGTAGAGATGTTACGAAACCTCGTGAAGAGAGGCTGTGAAGAATTCTTCGAAACATACAGGAACCTCGAAAATCCGTTGGCACTCTAGTTACGCCTCCAAGTGCATTGATCAGCAAATGCTTGCGACAGCAACACTGGATCAAAAAAGGAGAGCGCGCGCTTAGATCAGATTCCAGAATCTTTTTTGAGAATTTCTGCTTTGTCAGTTCTTTCCCACGTGAAGTCTGGATCTTCTCTTCCAAAATGTCCGAACACGGCCATTTTTCTGTATATCGGTCTAAGCAAATTCAAATGATCTATAATCGCCTTAGGCCTCATGTCAAAATGCTTCTTCACCAATTCAAGGATTTTTTCATCGGGTACCTTTCCCGTGCTAAAAGTGTTTACCATCACGGAAACTGGTTGTGCTACGCCGATTGCGTATGATATTTGGACCTCGCATTGGTCCGCCAGACCTGCAGCAACAACATTTTTGGCAATGTACCTTGCCATGTAACAGCCAGATCTGTCGACTTTTGAGGGGTCTTTTCCAGAGAAGCATCCTCCACCGTGACTTCCAACGCCCCCGTAGGTGTCGACGATGATTTTTCTTCCTGTTAGGCCCGAATCTGCCAAGGTTCCTCCGATGACGAATCTTCCTGTCTCATTGATGTAGTATTTTGTTTTTTCGTCTAACATGCTCGGAGGTATGGCTTTTTTTATGACTTGACTTATTATGTCTTCCCTCATTCTTTCTCTGTCAACCTTCTCAACGTGCTGAGCAGCTATCACGACAGCATCCACTCTTTTCGGTTTCCCATCAGCATATTCAACTGTGACCTGCGACTTGCCATCTGGCCTCAGATATGGCAGAATCTTGTTCTTCCTGCATTCAGAAAGTCTCCTCACAAGACCGTGTGCAAGCATTATCGGCAGAGGCATCAATTCCTTCGTCTCATTTGTTGCATAGCCGAACACCATTCCCTGGTCTCCAGCTCCCTGTTCATGAGTTTCAGTCTCAGCGACTCCCATTGCAATATCTGGGGACTGCTCCGTTATCGAAACCAGAACGCCACAAGTCTCCCAATCCATGCCATCTTTGGCATTGTCCAACCCGATTTCCTTCAATGTTTTTCTAACAATGTGAGGTATGTCCACGTAGCAAACGGTTGTGATTTGACCAGTGACTACTACGTTTCCTTGCATCACCAACGTTTCACAGTCAACCCTTGCTTTAGGATCTTTACCTAAGACAGCATCCAACACGGCATCTGATATTTGATCTGCCACTTTGTCAGGATGGCCTTCTGCCACAGATTCTGAAGTGAACAGATATCTTCCGTTGTTTATCATGAGAATCAATCATTTGGATTTGCAACACGGACTTTTAATGATTTCGTATGGCTGATGCCATTAGCTTACTTGCTATTCACCCATTTTTGGAACGAAAGTAACGCGTCTAGGTTCTGTCAACTCTTAGGGGATGTTCACACCCTTGCCAAAAATGACGTGCTTTGGAAGAAAGTGGTTGATGATACCGACATCAGTAATATGTGCTGTCTCGCTTGTTCTTGGTGCTGTGATGCGAATTGTCAGAATCATTCAGTGGATGACAAATAGGTTAACAGTATCCGCGTCTGGAAACGCATATATGACTCATAAACGGATTGTTCCGTGCAGTGATGAAATGCCGAGAGTCGTTCATTTTGAGATTCATGCGGATGATCCGAAGAGAGCAGTGAAATTCTATGAGAAAGTGTTCGATTGGAAGATAAGCAAGTGGCAGGGACCGGTTGATTATTGGCTTGCAGAGACAGGCGGAGAAAAGCAGCCTGGCATAAACGGTGCGATAATGCAGCGTACGAATAAGGGAAGTACTTGGAACACGATAGATGTTTCTTTAGTTGACGAATATCTCCAGAAGATAGTGGAGGCCGGCGGGAAAGTTGTACAGAAGAAAACAGCCGTTCCTGGAGTAGGATACATGGCTTACTGTGCAGATACTGAAGGAAACGTTTTCGGGATCATGCAAGCAGACGAAAAAGCCAAATAGCAACGAGAACGATCATCAGACTCTCAGAATCTCTTTTCTTCCAGGTTCTTCGCAGCGTGCGCTCAGTTGATCAGAATAGATAATGAAGGATTAACAACATTAGCATGAAACTTGGGATGTCTGCAAGCTGATTGGCAAACGGAAAAGCCGCAGTCACAACGATAGGAAAGAAACACTGAAAAAGCGCGCGCTAAGTCTTGGCCGCAGGCGAACCGAGGCCGTTCCCGTACTGCAGTGGATGTTCTACAGTCAGCCTGAATGAACTAGTGCGTCGGCCAAGGAGTCTGCCACTCTTCTTTGAAGAAAATCTCCGAAAGCTCTTTCCTTGGTTTAGGAGCTGGTTTTTCACTTGATACACCAATTGGTAGTATCGCAACAACTTTCATTTTTGCAGGGATTCTGAGTAGACGCTTTGCCGCATCTTCGTCGAAGGCGCCTATCCAGCAAGTGCCATAGCCCAGGGCCGTGGCCGCCAAGACCATGTGCTCCAAGGCTATCATCGTGTCCTTCTCGTACCACCTCGCCGACGCTTCAGGATCGCCTACTGCCACTACGATCGCGGCAGCATCCTTCAGGAATGCCTGATTGTTCGCCACTTCTGCCAAAGCCTTTTTTCGGTCCACGTTCTGAACCACTACGAAACGCCAAGGCTGGCGATTACCAGCAGAGGGCGCCAGACGAGCAGCCTCAAGAATCATTTCCAACTTTTCTTCAGGAACGAGTTCCGGCCGGTATTTCCTTATGCTTCTCCTGGTTCTTATGGCTTCAAAAACATCCATTTTTGGTCTTCTTCCCTGAGATGCACTCTTCTCACACCGCTTATTACCCTTTTCTCAGAACATGGGCCGATAGGTGGATGCTCTCACTGGCCTAGATCAGCGCACGCATGAAAGGAGAATGATTGAAGATGCGGCGCGATCTGTCGGGCTGATGCGTATGAAAGATGGCTTCAATGTCTTGATATGAGCACGGGCCATGGACTGTTAGCATGCTAAGGTGTTGCTAGATGTTTTAACGTCTTTTATCAGAATGAGAGACCGTCTTCTTTCCTGCTTCTTTCTGAAACCATATTTCTCGTACAGTTTGAGTGCTGGCGTGTCTGTTTTCAGGACTGAGAGTCCAACGGCGCTCTTATGAAGTTGCCCCGCCGTTACGTTAGCGTGTTCAACATGTACGTCGCTGCTCCAGCATTCTGTAAAGTGGGGAAACGGCCAAGCGCGCGCTAGGCGTGCAAATCGCAGTTCTTTAGCATAGTGTTAGACAATCTGCCACATAATCAGACCTGCGGTATCGATTAGAGTGGCCCAGCTAGCTCGTGGGTTCTTCTTGTTGACCAGCACTCTGTCCAGTCGGCATGTGCCAACGCAAAAATGGGTCGTCAAGACATTTCCAAATGGTTTCCTCGTTGCGGGAGCAGCCCACTCATTTCAACGCAAGTCGATTTTTGATTAGGATGGAGGCTGAGCATTGGCAAAAGCCTCAAGATACCAAACAACGGTCTCATTCTCTCCAACGACGTATCTGTCGCAAGCAGTCGGACCGAGGGCCCATCCATAACTTGAATAACTCCACCACAACCAATATTTTCCGCCAGAGCTAGGAACACCGTCTATCGCGTTGACAGACGCGCCTGACAGACTTTCTGTGTAGTTTACTGAAGCAACGAGTCTTGTGAGGTCGAGCAGCGTGGAGCCAGAGTTGATTTTCGTTTCATTTAACCAACGAGTAGCACTTCCATTTCCGTAGCTGATGCCAAGATTAGCCGTGATTGACTGCCCCTTCACTTTAGACGAGAGGTCGCTGTACTGATAATAATAGTACCCTGCCATGAATGATGCTGCCAAGGCCCAGCAGAGCACAACCAACGCTACTAGGATCCACTTACTCGTTAAGAAGGTCTTATCTGTCATCCTTTCTCAGCTTCCTTAACGCCACAATCGTTGGAACCGAACAAACTCCAAAGATCAGAAAGTTGGCACCTTCATGCAACACTGCAAGCGGTGCTCCAAGGAAAATCGCGACGATGACTGGTGAGTTGTAGACAGATGCATAGACAACGTTGGTAATCAAATCGTAGAGCACTGTTGGAAGAAAACCCATTGTTGCAAACAGGATGCTGAGTCTTAACCGTTCACTGCTCAGGCTTGTTGAGCCAAGTGCTTTTCTTAACAAGCCGCCGGTTATCCCGTACACGGATTCAGCAAGCATCGTTGCGACCCAAATTCGAGGGTCGAAGCCGTACGGGTTTATCGAACCGTAAATCAGCCAGGAAACTATGCCGATTGAAGACCCAACGACCGATCCGAAAAGGAAACCTCCAAGGAAGACAATCAGGTCCATTAGTTTAACATTTGGGAGGCCTACTAGGGCGTAGTCTGTCCCTATTGATAGCGCGCAGAATGTCGCGATTAGGGCTATCTTGACGGTGTTCATCGGAGTGGACCTTGGTTAGATAATCCATCCAGCTTATACTTAAGAATTCCTATATTCAACTAAAGACAACTACAGACGAGGAGAACGCAGTTGGAAATCCTTGAAGCGGTTAATAGGGTTGCAGCGAAAATCGCACCGGGACGTTTGCCCTCATTCGCTGAGGCCCATGTCA
The DNA here is from genome assembly GCA_963705345.1 of Candidatus Bathyarchaeota archaeon. Taxonomy (GTDB): domain Archaea; phylum Thermoproteota; class Bathyarchaeia; order Bathyarchaeales; family Bathycorpusculaceae; genus DASPTR01. The sequence goes on along the minus strand of OY970072.1, from coordinate 1,339,124 downwards.
TGAAGGCCTTGGAAGACATCAGTCTTCAACAAACCGTCGGCAGGATGAAACTCTCAAAGGACCTCTGCTTGGGGGAAGGCGGGACCAGAACTCTTGTCAAACATCTCAAGAATGAAGGGCTGATCGACGTTTCAAAAGCAGGGATCGCTCTCTCTGCAGGTGGCAGAAAACTGCTGTCCAGCTTGAGAACTCTGATGAGCGGGCAAATAGAGATTCCGTCCACGCCCTTGACAGTTGGCCCATTTAACGTTGCAGTTCGAGTGAGAGGAATGAAAGACTCAGTAAAATACGGTCTGGAACAGAGAGACGCTGCCCTCATGGCTGGAGCAAAAGGAGCCACCACTCTAATCTTCACCAAGAACAGACTCACTATGCCCGGCACAAAGGAAGACGTGTCAAAAAGCGAATCCACCCTTCTCGCTGCACTGTCAAAACTGAGCTTAGAAGAGGGCGACATCATAATAATCGGAAGCGCAGACGAAAAAATCAAAGCGGAACTCGGAGCAAAGACGGCGGCCCTTGAACTACTCAAATCCAAAAACAGGACCAACTCCAACAGAAGCGGTGCATGATGTACCACTAGTGTATGTGAGGTCAAAATGATGGCAGGACTGTGGGCTGGTTGGGTGTTCGCTGTGAATTGGCTAAGAAAAAAATGATGAAGCTTGGAGCCATATCCGAAGAAACGGCTAAGAAGCCTGAAGAGTTGGGCATTGACGAGTTTATACTCAACCATTATCTAGCTAAAATTCGAGGTATAAAACGAACCGAAGATAACCGCTACTACGTGAAATGAGGATATGAAGGACAGCGAGACACTTTTATGATGAGCACTTACGCAGACCAGTTGCGCGGGAAGCGCAGGGAAACGCAACCTATTGTTTTTATAGAGAAGTAGTTATTACACATGCAAGGCTAGAGATGGATATCTGCATTCCTTGTTTCACATAAGAGAGTATCAATAATGGCGGCAAGTTTAGTCGCAGGCGGGATAGTAGCTTACACTAGACGAAAACTCAAGAGAGCAGGCTGTATTCCTGAGGACACTGCCAAAACAGCAAGGGAACTCGGTCTGCGCGAGAAATGGCTGGAACTACCGGACGTTAAAAAGACACCGGATGGACGTTATTACCTGGCGCGCGCTTTATGCAGTCAAGCGTAACTATAGCTCTTTCTTTATGGGTTTTCAAACACAAGCTTTTAAGGCATGAAACCAGATTGACGTGACGTATGCAAGGCTCAGACAAAGAGTCAAAAGGGCTTTCTCAAACCGAGGCTGAAAAGAGGTTCTTAGAGGTCGGGCCAAACCAGTTTGTTAAACCTCAGAAGACAAGTTTCCTGGGCATCGCCAAGGAAGAAGTAACGGAACCCATGATCTTGCTGCTCCTCGTCGTCGGCATAGTCTACACGGTTTTCGGAAGCCTGCAAGATGCCCTAACGATCTTCAGCGTCATCTTCGTCCTGGTTTTTGTCGAAATCTGGAACGAATACCGTGCCAAGAAAGCCATATCTGCGCTTTCCGAGTTGGCTACTCCAAAAACGCGAGTTGTGCGGGACGGCACGATAATTGAGGTTGAAACTGAGAAAGTGGTTTCTGGAGACATTCTGGTTTTCACTGAGGGCACGCGAATCGCTGCCGACTGCAAACTTGACGTGGCCTACGATATCCAGGTGGACGAGTCGGTTTTGACAGGCGAATCTCTTCCCCAAGAGAGGAATGTTGGAGACCACGTTTTTGCAGGGACCTTGATTGTTTCGGGCGAAGGAAAAGGAGAAGCATACGCCACTGGCAAGGACACCAGGTTCGGCAAGATTTCCGCTATGGCTCAGACGATCAAACCTCCGAAAACGCCGTTACAATTGGCCATTAAGGCACTCTCGAAGACTCTTGCTTATGTCGCCATATTCTTCAGCGTAATCATCCCGTTAATAGGCATCCTCCGCTTTGGGTCGCAGAATCTTGTCCAGCTGATCCTGACGGGGCTTGCACTTGCCTTTGCAGCCATCCCTGAGGAATTGCCCATCATAATTACCATGATCTTGGGAATAGGCTCCTACCGACTCTCGCAGAAGGGTTTTCTGGTTAAGAAGCTTAAAGCTGCGGAAGTTCTGGGTGACGCAACTGTCATCGTTACTGACAAGACAGGGACGATCACTGAGAACAAGATGCAGGTCGCTCAGGTTTATCCGCGGAGAGAGGAGGCCCGAACGCTTGGTGCAGCTGCTGCTGCCTTGACTGAAATGTCACTGTCCCCAACTGACAAGGCACTTCTTGAAAAAGCCCGCGAACTCGGAGTCAAAACGAGTTTCGGAAGCGTTCTCCGCGAACGCAGTTTTGAGAGCAACAGACGGACCAGATCCGTCTTACGTGCAAGAAATGGTGGCTTCTGGCTTTCGGCTGTTGGAGCGCCCGAGGAAATTCTGAGTTCACAAGGCAGCAATGAACCTGTTGACGAAGAGCTCAAAGAAGAAACAGCGAAAGGGAGAAGAGTGATCGCCGTCGCAGAAAAAGCAGTCTCCGCTGAAGAAGCAGATTTGCCCTTCTCAGAGTTGGAGGGAAACTGGGACTTCGTCGGCCTGGTCTCGATTGAGGATCCCCCGCGCCAAGGTGTCAAGGAAACGATAGAAGCCATTAGCAGGGCGGGGATCAGGACGATCATGGTCACGGGTGATCATCCGCAAACGGCGGCCTACGTAGCGAAGAGCGTTAGCATCCCCTCGGAGAAGGTGCTGACTGGTGCGGAGCTGGACAAGCTTTCTGACGAGGATCTGCAGAAGGTTGTGGAGGAGGTCTCCGTTTTTGCGAGAACGACGCCCGAGAATAAGTATCGACTGGTAAACGCGTTACATGCAAACAGCGAAGTTGTCGCTGTTACAGGCGACGGCGTAAACGACACTCTGGCCCTCAAAGGCGCAGATGTTGGCATTGCGATGGGCGTGAAAGGTACCGACGCAGCTAAAGAAGCGGCAGATGTTGTGTTGACCGATGACAATTTTGTAACCATCGGGCACGCGGTCTTTGAAGGCCGCACGTTCTTTGACAACCTCAGAAAAGGGTTGAAGTATTATCTGTCCATCAAGGTCGCGCTGATCTCGATCTTCCTTCTGCCCTTGGCTCTGGGCATACCCTTACCGTTTGCTCCAATACAGATTATCGTCCTCGAACTCTTCATGGATCTCGCTGCCTCCGCCGGGTTTGTCACAGAGCCCGCTGAAAAAACGATTTACAGCCGAAAGCCAAGGAGTCCGAAAGCGAAGTTTCCTGATTCAAAAATGATCATCGAGATTGCGGTCTCCGGGGCAAGCCTTTTTGCAGCCGTGATGCTTTCATACTTCTATGCACGTTGGCAGAACCTTTCAGACGTTGAGACGCAGACTTTCGCTTTCTCTGCTTGGATAATGGGCCACGTAATCCTTGCCTTTGTCTCACGTTCAGAGAGGGAACCGCTTTACATTTTGGGTCCTTTGTCGAACAAAGTGATGGACCTGTGGGCAGTTCTTGCCTTCTCTTTCCTGCTCGTTGCAGTCAGCGTACCTTCAGTAGGTTTCCAGCTCAGGCTTTCAACACTCACGCCCAGCCAGCTCGGCTTGATCTTAGCCTTCGCTCTTCTCACTACCGTCTGGCTGGAGATCGCGAAACTCTTTCTGTACAAACCGAACCCAAAACCGTGAAGACAGCTGAGCATGCGGTACACCTAAACACGTATCTGCGCATATCATTTATTGCGCAAACCCGAAGGAAATTGGTGTTTACGGAGATACCTGATGGCACGCTGATAATTCTTTTTGGATTACAACGTTGAAAAGGGATGTTTTACTATAATAGAACGTCTTTATGTCTGTGTCTATCTCACTGTCTGCCTGCCGTCTTTTCGCTCAGAGAGAGTAGGAGAGAAGGTGTGAAAGAGTAGGAATAGAAGTAGCGGATTTGGGGGGTAAAGTTTTATCCAACCAACCAACCAACCAACGGACGACGACGGACGACGACCACGAACCACGACGACCACGAACCACGACGACCACGAACCACGACGACCACGAACCACGACGACCACGAACCACGACGACCACGAACCACGACGACCACGACGGACGAGGGCTAATGGTAGGTAACTGATTACACCTATCCTCATCCTTTAATGTGTAGGGCACCTACTTTGGGAAGACAAGAAACAGGTAGGTATAGGTGCATACAATACAATACGAGGGGTAATACTTAGAACAAAACTTACCCCCTCAACGATGCGCGCGCGTTTTCACCACAGCAAAGCACGCGCAATTTTTATAGACGTAAGAACAGAGTCTAACGTCTTAAGGAGGATGAATTGTGCCCAAAAGCAAGAAAGAGAAAGCTATAGATCATAAACACCACATGAAATTGGAGAGAGATAAGGAACTGAAAAGGAAAGAGAAACGGAACGTTGAACTCCCTGCAGAATATCATAAAGGTAAGAAATAGCGCGCGCGAATAGCGCAATAGCCTGTCTCTCATAAGTCTCTCAGTTCTCTCAAGCCTCTTCATGAGGTAACCACCTGACAACACCACCCTTGATTATATCTGACATTCTGCAGTGCTGCCTCAACATTGTTCAAAAAGCCAGGCAACTTTCCAAATTCTAAGCTAGAGACAAAATGGAATTTCTAATATTTTAGCGTGCGCCTCGAGGAATACTCCGTACTGGTGCTTAGAGAGGATTTCACCACTAGTCTATCTCTCTCAAGCCTCTTAGTTCTCTATATGCAAAACCTTATTCATTGTTCTATCTATTCTTGAGTGGTGATTGCATTGAGCATGGGAAGCGCCAAGAAGAAACCGATGACTAAGAAAGAACGAGAAGAGAAAAGGAAAAAACATAAGGAAAAGCGATTAAAGAAATAGTTCCAGTTATCTCACATTCATTCTTAACGTGCTCTATCGAGCACATGACGACTAATCTCTTTTCAACCTCTTTGTTGTCTCAAAACCCCGAAACAAGCGAAGCCTACCTCTTTGAAACCTCTTAGTTCCTTGTAATCTCTCAGTTACCAATGCATCATTCAACTACTATGCTTGGTCACATTATCGCATATCGTATTTCGCCAATCAGGGTAGCGGACAAATTCCAAATTCTAACCAGGACTAGAAGAGAGATTCTAGAATCTTATCTGGTTTGGAGTTAGAATTTAGAAAATTGCATTCGAGGGCAAGCTCTGTGTTATGAGTCTGATGCTGAATTGTGCCTTGTGCTTATTCAGTGATCTTCTTGCCTCGAATAAACAGACGGCGCACGCCTTGAAGTGGGGTGAAGTTTGTTTTGCTACTACTTGGGCTTGCCAGTGATTTCTTCTGCGGGAACGACTATCATGGTTTCCATAGTGTATTCCGTTGCGAATCCTGTTTCCATTACAAAATTCATGGCTGTCCGCTCATCTGGAGCCTCAAATATTATCATAGTATCATATTTGCCGAAAGCGAAGAAAATGTCTCGAATCTTTATTCCTTTAGGCGCTTTGAGCTCCTTAAGGTATTTGACTGCGTTAGCACCTTTCCCTCTGGGCAACATCAAAGTCACGAATATCATGCTCTTCACCTCGATATCATTATTTCATAATGCTTAAAACAGTTTTCCCATGACGCGTACCTATCTCCATTAAGCCTCTCTGTTACGATAGCACTGTTCAACCACTACTACTCTTCACATTATCACATGTTTGCATTTCATCAATTAAGGTAAACAATTTAGTTTTCTAAATTTCTAATGCGCGCGGAATGTCCTATGTCTGTCTTAGAATCTCTTTTCCCATCAATTCTATCTCTTGAAGAGTAAACTGGATGTTAGATTTTCTTGTCACTATAAAACTTGGCAATTCTCCGATTTTCAAAATGGGAAGAGTAGGATTGTTGATGTTCAAATCTGCATTTTGGTTTGCGAAGACAACAATTCCCTCAACCCATATCCTCCGAGATTTGAAAGTCTTCGAAGACTCTATTACTCGTTTAATTCTCATAGAATTCCTCTTTGCTTGTTTGCTAGGGCTACCTAACTCGAAATGAATGAAGCGACTAAAACTTCCGGGTTTCTTACTTGTATATTGCCTCGTCCATTCGTCGCCATAGCAGGCTATCTTGCCACCATAATTCTTGGTTTCTATTACAAAGATACCATTTGGTCCTAGAACAACGTGGTCAATGTTGCCATAGCCATCAGAAACCATAATGTCATTAATCAGGTAATATTCATCACTCAAAGTAGAAGAGAGAATTTTGCTGACCTTATTCTCTCCTTCATAACCTTGCTTGTAGCCAGAGTATTTTCGAAAGAAATAGAAAGCAAAGAAAAAAGGGAAGAACAGAAGCAAAGCACGCGGGTCCTCATATCTGCCTACGTCGATGTATAAAGGTGAATGTGGAATATCTGATAGCGTGAGTACCGCGAACACAATTATGCAAAGAGCCATTATAGTTAGGTTCTGAACAGCTTTTCTTTTCAGGTAACTATCCGACTCTTTAAGGACCTTCATCACAAAGACAACCTAGCAGATGTACATCGAGAGACTGATGTTCCATATCCAAGTATTTTATATGTGCGGTGTTGCTAGAACAGTAGTCGCAAGCTACTTGTCTCAAAAAAGGGAGATTAGTTTCTAAAAGCGCGCGCTAATATGTCGGAAGTGTAGAACAGGAAAACAAGAAATGACATGAAAAGAAAGTGGCGGCATGATATGTCTTTGCTGTTCTTAACTCTTTCTTGGCTTTCTGAGCATCGAGCCTATGTAGAGTCCGATGAAACTTGCCACCACCCCAATGAAAACATTTAAGGCTATCACCTCACCCAGTGTAAATTCTTCAACGCTTCACCATTGAGATGTCGTCAGCGTTGGATTGGCGTTTTGGTAGTTTTCTTTAACTAATGGAGTCCAGTCCCCCTGTGATGGAATTGCTGCTGCATAGAAAAGTATCATTAGAGTGGCTCCCAAGACGATTATCTTGGCTATGGTTTTTATGCCAGCTTCTTCCCAGATTTTCCTAGAGAAGATTACGCCGACGACCAATCCACTAAGCAAGAAGCCGATTGTCCCGACAACCGTGGGTCCCCAATCCCAGCCAATAGCTGGAATCAGCACTAACCCCAAGATGACTTCAAGGAAGAGAAGAATAACAGCCAACGATGCCACGGCAATCACAATGTCACTAAACTTCAACCTATCACCTCCTTTGAAGCCAAAACACACATGTGTTCTCGGTTCAGCTATAACTTTTCTGCAACATCGTTAGGTTTGTTTATCTGGTTCTACCCTAACGCTAAGAGGTCCAATCCCAGCAAGGGATGGCAAGATGTGTGATAATAATTGCTCTGCACTAAGTAGCCGAACTTTACCGTTTGGATTGGTTTGTGTCCAACCATTCTTCTCTTTATGGTATCTTTGTATATAGCCATGTTTAGTTGTGATGTAGATTGTGCACTCATTATTCTTCAACTGAATTCCCCAATCCACACGGTATCCTTCGGTTCTGCTATAACTTTTCCGCAAAACCAAAAAAAAGTTGGTTGGTTGGATAAAACTTTACCCCACCGACCAACCAACGACGGATGACGACGGATGGACTACGACGACCACGACGGACGACGGTCAATGGACAACTATCCATAAGCTTCCAATGGAAGGCTAAAACTTATAGCCGCTTCAGGATACATCGGGATACCACTGGAACAGGACAAGGATAAGATAGTGAATTGATGCTACGAGAGGTAGAATTCACTCAAAAACTTACCCCCTCATAATGAACCTAAGACTAATACTACGAGGGGTAAAAAAGATTCGAAAAGTCACCCATCAACAATGCGCGCGCGTTGATTAGTTTATGTTCGCATTGATTCAAAAAGGGTGTTGAGAGAAGAGTTAGAAAATGACTAAACAAACGAGTCAAAAGAAAGTTGTTAGCAGAAAAGGGCTAATCCTTCTTGGAATCATGGGTATCATAGGGCTAATCCTTCTTGCTTTTGGAGTATTCTCGATATTCGAGATATCCACACTTGTAGGTCTAATCTCATTGGTTCTAGGGTTCTTCATATACTTTATATTTATACTCATAGAAAGAAAGTTAAAGCTTCTCTAAAAGGTTCAGCTTTAATGATTAATGGATTTCTGACCAGTATACGCGCGCGCAGACTAGGACCTCGACAAGATTGGCTCAAACCGGGTATCCCAGCATTTGGCAACGCGACGACTTGACTGGCCACTATTGAACAAAACATCTAAATCAAATGACCATTCATCAGTCTGACTGCGGCAAAATGGAGCGTTATGTTCCATGCGAATCTCAAGTCTGGATCGTCCATGAATGAGCAGGCTAAAGCAGTTTCGACAAAAGATCGTAATCGGGATCCGTTCCAGGCTGCTCTTCAAGCACAGCGACTTTCTTAGGCTTTGGTCCGCTGAGACCTTCTCAGTGTTCGGCGTACAATTCTCTGGACTCGCAATCCCTTGGATAGCCGCAATTACGCTAAATGTTACCTCATTCGAGATGGGGATCCTCGGTGCGCTGGGAACTGTGCCCTTCCTTGTCTTTGGTTTGTTCGTTGGTGTTTGGGCAGACAGGAGCCGCCGTCGCCCAATAATGATAGTGAGCGACATCGTTCGAGCTCTTTCTCTTGTATCGATTCCTGTGTCAGTGTTTTTGATTGGGCCGAACCTGATGGTGCTTTACGTAGCAAGCTTCTCCGTAGGCACCTTCACTGTCTTCGATGATGTTTCTTCATACGCATATTTGCCCAGCCTGGTTGAACCGGAAGAACTCGTGGAAGCAAATAGCACAATGGAAACTAGCAGGGCATGCGCGCAAGTTGCTGGACCAAGCCTTGCAGGAATCCTGATTCAGGTACTGACCGCGCCGATTACAATCGTAATTGATGCAGTGGGCTACGTTGGTTCTGCAACCTTCTTGTCACGGATAAAGAAGGAGGAATCACAAGGCAAACGAGCACAAGAAGCCTCAGTAGTCAAGGATATCAAAGATGGGTTAGCAGTTGTCTTCAACAATAGGAATTTACGGTCGATTGCAGGCTGTACAGGCACATCAAACTTTTTCACAAGCGCAATAGGCGCTCTTTTTCTCCTCTTCGTCACAAAGGAGATAGGGTTAAAGTCCCCGTTCCTCCTAGGCATCATCTATACTCTGGGCAGTGTAGGTGCACTTTTTGGCGCACTGTTAGCGAGCAGAATTGCGACGCGATTCGGTGTGGGCCGCACGATCGTCCTATCGATTTTCGTCGGAGGAATAAGTTGGATTGCCGTTTACTTCGCTAACTCTTCACTTGCAGTTCCTCTCCTGATTCTCGCGACGTTTGTAGGCTACGCGGGAAGCGTCATCTATAACGTGAATCAGGTGAGTTTCCGACAGGCAATCATCCCTGTAGAACTCCAAGGAAGGTTGAACGCGACGATGCGTTTCCTCGTCTGGGGTACTATCCCTATTGGCTCGCTCGTAGGTGGCGTCTTAGGCGGAATCGTCGGCCTGCGAACAGCCATTGGAATATGCGCTATCGGCGCGACTCTTGCGTTCCTCTGGGTTCTGTTCTCACCAGTCAGAAGGATTACCAAGATCCCAGGAAGGAACTCAGGGACGCCCTAGCGCGCGCTTATGGTATATCGGAGATATCTAAAATGTCGAGTCAAAAGCGAGTTTTCGGGGGATATCGCCATTTTGGTATGAGTCCATGCTAGAAGACGGGTCCACAGATTAGAACAGCACAAATCCTCGCTACTTGGGTTTCATGGCCTCTTGGAAAAGCTTCTTCACAGCCGTGATCCTTGCTTTTTGTGCTAACACGTCGCTTGTGACCAGGTCTAGGGCTTCTTCGGGACACCATTTGATGCATTGTGGTTCACCTTTGTCCTTGCACAGGTCACACACGTAGACTATTTTGTTGTCGGGGTGTAGCATTATTGCTCCGTAGTCGCATGCTTCGATGCACCATCCGCAGCCGTTGCACTTGTCCTTATCAACGCTTATCAGCCCAGTGTCTTCAGACTGCGTCAAAGCCTCTCTCGGGCATGCTGCAACGCAAGGCGGGTCTTCACAGAGCCTGCACGTGACAGGCATGTTTATTAGCTGATTTATCCTGACTACTCTTATCCGCGACTTCAGCGGGTTGTACGCCTTGTCCTGCGTGTATGAGCAGATGTACTCACAGACTTGGCATCCTACGCACTTGTCTGGGTCTGCTGAAACGAACTTTCTCTCGTGAATCTTCACCATTTTCTAAGCCTCCTTCTTCTCTGCTAGGCCAATCAGATCATCCATGCCCAGCTCCTTGAGCTTCGCCACTGTTGGCACGCCCTGCTTCGTCCAGCCTCTTGCCTCATAATAATCGTCCAGAAGCAGATCCAGCTCCGCCTGGGTCACCATGGCTCCTTTAGACGGGCCTTCGTCTGGAATGGGCTCATGCATAACCTTCCACGGTAAAGTGTCATCCTTCCTGCCCAAGCCCTCTCTGATGTTGAATAGCCTTGCCGCGTTCTGTATTCTCTCACCGCACCGCTTGAGTTCCTCAGGGGTTATCTCAATTCCCGTCACTAAACTGTACAGCTTTGCCATGTCAGGTAGTTCCTTGTAGTACGTGCCTCTTGAAAACTTGCAGACGACAAAGGAGTCAATCAGATTGTACGTGTCCTCCATGTCCTTGACCATCTTGCCCCTGCCCTTCTCTGCAATTAAGCGGTTGACCTTTCCTTTCACGTCAAAAGCGTAGGCACCATGCCTATTGTGATCCGCTCCGCGGAATGAAACTGCAAAACCCAAGGCAGCCGTCTTCAAGCATCTAAGATCGTAACCAGTAACCTCGACGCCCTTAATGTGCGCAGCCAGCTTATCCGCACCGTTACCTATCTTCTCACTAGCCACCTTCACCCCATCGGCCAGCAGCTCGCCAACGCCCTCACGCTTACCTATCTTCTCAACAAGCTGAACCATGGCTTCAGCGTTGCCAAACTTCGCATCTACACCGCCAAGCTGCTCCTGCTTCAGCAGGCCTCTCTCAAAGCAGTCCATGGCGAAACCGACGGTAACTCCCGCGCCGATGGCGTCCATCCCATAGTAGTTCGACAATTCCATGCCCTTGATGATCGCGTCAAGCCTGTCAACACCGCAGTACGGCCCGAGAGCCCAAAGCGTCTCATACTCCATTCGCGTCATCGTATTCTTGTACGGGCCCTCCGCAACGACGCACATGTGCTCGCAGCGCATCGCGCAGGAACTGCAGCCAATAATCTTCGCGACAAACTTGTCGTTGAGAACTTCTCCGCTGACCTTCTCTGCACCTTCAAAACGTGAGTTGTTATAGTTCCTCGTCGGCATGCATGACAACGAATTGTGCACCAAAACATTTTCAGGCGTACCCAACGTCCTATACTTCTGAGTAGCCGGGCCCTTCATCCTCTCGTGAAACTCTTTCACATACTCCATAAACTCATCTGGCTTCGCAACCGTAATGTCACGCGTTCCACGTACTGCGACGGCCTTGAGATTCTTTGATCCCATGACCGCGCCCAGACCTGTCCTTCCACAGGCCCGGGTCTTCTCATTAATGATGCACGCAAGCCGTGACAGCTTCTCTCCGGCGATGCCGATTGAGGCAACGCGGATGTAGTAGTCGCCCAGTTCCTCCTTAATCGCGTCTTCCGTGTCGCCAGGCGACTTGCCCATCAACTTTGAAGCATCCACGAGCTGAACCGCATCATCATCAATCCAAACATAAACAGGCTTCTCAGCCTTGCCCTTGAAAACTACCGCGTCATACCCCGCTCTCTTCAGTTCGGTGCCAAAAGAACCATGAGCCTTAGCCTCACCGACCCCGAAGCTCTGAGGAGACTTCGAAACAAAAGCATGACCGTTCCCTCCTGTCGGCCACATCGTGCCAGCAATCGGGCCTATGACCAGAATCAACGGGTTCTCAGGACTAAACGGGTCCACACCGGCCTTCGAATAGTCCAGCCACATACGAATGCCTAAGCCTATTCCGCCAATGTACTTCTTCGCATAATCCTCATTCAAAGGCTCAACATGAGTCTTTCCAGAGGACAAATCAACATGAAGCACTCGACCAGCATAACCAAACAACATGCAATCCTCCATGCTTGCTGGAACTAAAGTTTTGGTGTTTATATTAATTTATCCCCTTAAGACCCGAAAACCACACGTCCCTAGAGAAGAGATAGGGCACGTCTGCAAAGAACATGCTTGCAGGGGAGCTTGTAATGAAAAACTGGGAAAAGAGGGGCTAGAGCGACTCTTTCAAGAGTTCGAGAACGTCCTTCACGGTAATCTTGTTTTCTATGTCGAGCACTTTCACGGCGTCTTCCAACGTTGTCACGCAGAATGGGCAGGCCACGGCGACCGTGTCAACGCCCAAATCTAAAGCTTCTTTCACCCTGTTTACACAAGGTCTTTTTTCTGGCTGCGCGTCCTCTGTCCAGACTCTTCCTGCGCCTCCGCCGCAGCAGAAACTGCTCTGCCTCGTCCTTTTCATTTCAACGAGCTGCAGGCCGGGTATTGCCTTCAAGACCTGCCTTGGCGCATCGTACACTTCGTTGCGCTTGCCCAGAAAGCATGGATCATGGTAGGCAACTTTCTTCTTGACAGGCTTCGCAGGCTTAATCTTGCCCTGCCTGATTGCGTCTGCCAAAAACTGCGTGTAATGCTGAACGTTAAGCTTCTCGTCGCTGTACGGCTTATCATTCTTGAACGTGTTGAAACAGTGCGGCGACAGCGTGACAATCTTGTTTGCACCGAATTTCTTGAACATTTCAATATTATGCGTGGCAAGCTCTTCGAACAAGCCTTTCTCGCCCAAGCGCAGCATGTGGTCTCCGCAGCACCATTCCTCAGTTCCAAGCGTGGCGAAGTTTACGCCCAGATGATTGAACACTTGCACCATGTTTCTTGCGACTTCTTGGTTTCTCAGGTCGTAAACGTCAGAGCAGCAGACAAAAAACAGCACGTCAGCCTTTGTCGTTGAAGGATAAGTCTTAACATTAAGGTCCTTGGCCCAATCCATCCTTTTGCTCTGGTGCGTGCCCATCGGATTGCGGTACTTGTAGACCCTCTCAAGCACTTCTATGACTGTTTCGGGGAGGTTTCCAGCTTCCACAAGCATGCTATGATCATCGACGATGGCGTTTGCACAGCCAACGAGCTTCGGGCAGAACAACGTGCAAGAATTGCACTGCGTGCAGAGCCAAATGTTGTCAGCCATAGGCTTCATTCGCCCAGGGCATCCTTGGTCTCGTGAGTCTGCGACGAACCTGTAATTGGCGGTTAGGCTCGCGGGCCCAAGGAACTTTTCGTCGATCGCGGCTGGACAGGCGGAGTAGCATATTGAACACTTTATGCAGAGGGTCAGGTCCCAGAACTTCTTTAGCTCAGCTGGCAACTGCGCAAATTCGCTGGTTTTCTTGAACTCTTCTTCAGGCTTGATGAGGACTGTTCTGATCTTCTTGTACTGGTCAAAGAATGGTTCGATGTCCACGACTAAGTCTTTCATGATGGGCAAGTTCGCGACGGGCTCAATCGTAAGCGAATCAGCGTCAAGATGCAGCACCTGCGTGTAGCACGCCAGCATAGGCTGACCGTTAATGCTGACAGCGCAGCTCCCGCAGATTCCCATCCTGCACGAATGCCTAAACGTCAATGTTCCATCAAGATTATCTTTGATGTACAGTAGAGCGTCAAGCACCGTTGTTCCCTTGCGAATGGGCACTTTGTACGTAGACACGTAGTTCTTCTTGTTTTCTGGGTTGTACCTGCTTATCTTGAATTCAACAAACTTCTCAACTTTCGTGCTCACAGCATTCATCCTCCTAGTAGGTTCTAGCCACTGGCGGCCATTTCGTGATCGTCACTGGTATGTACTCAAGCCTCGGCCCGTCATTAGTGCAGTAGGCCAATGTGTGCTTCAGCCAGTTCTGATCATCACGTTTCGGAAAGTCAACCCTCGAGTGCGCTCCCCTCGATTCTGCCCTCGGAAGTGCACAGGCAATCGTAACTTCAGCGAGTTCCAAGCTGAAATCAAGCTGCAACACGTTGAACAATTCAGTGTTGAAAGGCTGGCCTTTGTCTTCGACTTTTGCATTCTTGAACCTTTTCCTAAGCGATATTATCTCTTTCAAAGCACTTTCAAGCTGGTCGCCCTTTCGATAAATCCAGACTTTATCATTCATGACGCGTCTCATTTCGTCTCTGATGACTGAAACTCTCTCCGGGCCCTCTCTTTTGATCAACTCGGAGATCCTTTTTTCCTCTGCCAGAAGCTTATCGTTCGGGATCTCCCGCAAGCTGGTTGACAAAGCGTGTTTAGCCGCTTCTTCTCCGGCTACGGCTCCGAAAACTAGGCAGTCTGCTGTCGAGTTTGTGCCAAGGCGGTTTGCACCGTGTACGCTGACGCATGAGCATTCTCCAGCTGCGTACAACCCTGCGATCGGAGTCTCAGTCTTAATGTTAGTCTTGATGCCTCCCATCGAGTAGTGCGCCGCTGGCCTAATCGGTATGACCTCTTTGACGGGGTCTACTCCGCCGAGCTTTATGGCAACATCTCGGATGAGTGGCAGTCTAAGGTTTATCTTCTCCTCGCCCAAATGTCTAAGGTCTAAAGCAATGTAGGGGCCATAAGGTCCTTGTAGGCCTCTGCCCTCGTTGATTTCGGTTTGTTCCGCTCTGGAGACCACGTCTCGCGGTGCCAGCTCCATTTTTTCCGGCGCATATTTTTTCAGGAAGCGTTCGCCGTTGGCGTTTATTAGGTATCCGCCTTCGCCTCTTGCTCCTTCAGTTATGAGCACGCCTGAAGGCACGAGGCCTGTTGGGTGGAACTGGACGAATTCCATGTCCTCTAGTGGTGCGCCTGCCCTGTAGGCCATGGCCATTCCGTCGCCAGTGGTTGAATGTGAAAAAGTCGTGAACTCGTACATTCGTTCGTGGCCTCCCGTGGCGACGACGATGGACTTTGCGCGGATGGCCTGCATTTCTCCTGTCTTCATTTCTATTCCTGTTAATCCAACGGCAGTCTTGTCTTCGGTTATTATTGACGTGGCAAACCATTCATCATAGAATTTCAAGTTGCCGTATGTTATGGCCTTGCCATAAATCGCATGCATCTCGTGGAAGCCCGTCATGTCAGCAGCAAAGCATGCTCTTGGAAAAGTGTGTCCTCCGAAGGGCCTCTGGTCTATCTTGCCCTCGGCCGTGCGGCTCCAGGGGCATCCCCAATGTTCAGTTAGGACTATTTCTCTGGGTGCTTGTCTGACAAAGAATTCTACCACGTCTTGATCTGCAAGAAAATCGGCGCCTTTCACAGTGTCGTAGGCATGCAGGTCGAATGAGTCTTTTTCGTTCGTCACAGCCCCGGTTCCGCCTTGGGCACAAACAGAATGTGACCGCAGCGGATGATGTTTGGAGAGGACCGCTATGTCCAGCTTGTTGCTGACTTCTGCCGCTGCGACTGCAGCCCTGAGCCCTGCGAGGCCGGCTCCGATGATGACGAGATCGTGAGTATGCTTTTCCATCAGTTTCACCAGTTTTTGAGGATTAACTTAGGCTTTGACCTACGTTTTATATTTTTCCAATCTGTGACTTGATAACAATGTTCACTGACGCTGCGAAAACCATCGTTTGAATGTGACCTTTACAAGATTTTTATACCTCATTCCAACTCTCTAAATGTGAAAGCTCATGTTCAACGCTGAAAGGTTCATAGACGAATCCGTCAGCAAACTGAAAGATTCGATAAGAGGGAAAGCTGTCATTGGAGTCTCTGGCGGAGTCGACTCTACAACCGCTGCGATCTTGCTGAACAGGGCTGTGGACGAGAATCTTTTGTGCGTTCTTGTTGACACTGGTTACATGAGAAAGAATGAAATTGCGAACAACGAGAAAATGCTAAAAAAGCTCGGCTTGAACGTTCTTGTTGTTGATGCTAAGGAACGATTCTATCACAAACTCAAAGGAATAATTGATCCAGAACAAAAGCGCAAGATCATCGGTGAACTGTTCATCAGGGTTTTTGAAGAAGTCGCCAGAAAAGAAAAAGCGAAATGCTTTGTTCAGGGCACCATTGCGCCCGACTGGATAGAGAGCGGAGGAGGCCTCAGAGACAGGATTAAGTCTCATCACAATGTCGGCGGCCTGCCTGAGAAAATCGGGTTTGAAATCATCGAGCCTCTTCGAGACCTTTACAAGGATGAGGTTCGAATTGTCGGCCGTGCGTTAGGTTTGCCAGCAGAGCTTTATGAGCGGCAGCCGTTTCCAGGACCCGGATTAGCCGTGAGAATCATAGGTGAAGCCACCCCGGAAAGTGCAAGGATAGTCCGTGAAGCTTGCGCCATAGTGGAGGAAGAGATTGAAAGGGCAGCGGCACACGGGCAGATGAACCTGCCTTGGCAGTACTTTGCTGTTCTGCTGCCGTGCAAGGCTGTTGGGGTTCACGGTGATGTAAGGGCTTATGGGCACGTGGTCGTGGTTCGGGCCGTTGAAAGCTTAGACGGGATGAGTGCCGCTTACTCGAAGATTCCACATGAAGTTCTGGAGAGAATTTCCGTGAGGATCACGAACACTTTGAAGGACGACGTCAGCAGGGTCGTGTTTGACATAACAAACAAGCCGCCGGGGACGATTGAGTATGAGTAAGCCCGTCAAGGTCCACGTCGTTGATAATGGAGGACAGTGGACTCACAGGATTTGGCGAGTAGTCAGAGAGCTCGGATGTGAAGCCAAGATTATCGCGAACACTACGCCAGTAGGCGAGATTGACGCTGACGCGTTGATATTGAGCGGTGGAGCTCCGCGCGTCGCATGGGAATCTCCGAAACTGGGAAACTGCATTGATTATTTTGAGCATTTCAAAGGCCCAATTCTCGGCGAGTGTGTTGGTATGCAGTTGATGGCTCTTCATTTCGGCGGAAAAGCAGGGCCCGCTGACCTTCCGGAATACGGCCTTTCAAGACTGAAAGTCATTGCGGAGGACGACTTGTTCAGGGGATTGCCAAAAGAGTTTCTGGTCTGGGAGTCACATAATGACGAGGTGAAAGACGCCCCGAGTTTCATGATTCTTGCCATGTCTGACAACTGCAAGATACAGGCTGTGAAACACGTGGAGAAGCCGTTCTACGGAGTTCAGTTTCATCCAGAAGTGAACGACACAGAGCATGGAAGCCAAATCCTGAAGAATTTTGTCAATCTGGCGTCTGCAAGATGATGAGTAAGCGTGCGCGCACCTAGAATTCTTCTCTATTAGTCTTTTTATATCGAGTCTACCTTACGTTCTATACAGGCATTCATGGTAGCAAATATGGGGGTACATCGTCGGAGTCCATACCCACTATTCCGGTCATTCAGCAAGTGATGTCTGCTGGGATCTTTGGCTTAATAATCGGCACTGTGGTTGTCGTGGGCGCAGTTGCCCTGATGTTTCTGGCATTGTGGGGAAGCAAGAAGAAACGGTCTATTTGCTGAATTGATTCTTAGAATCTTCGGAAGTGAAGCTTCTTAGCGCGCATTACTCTTCAACTTGAGAGGAAACCCATCTGTCTAGAGCCTTGCAGTACATGTCTATTCTCTGAGGACAGCAAGTATAGTAATAGCCCCAGCAGCATTCAAAACATACAGCGGCTTTTTCCAATCTGCCACCCTTCTGACGTTGTCTGAGAAAAACTATTGCTTTCTTAGGCTCATTGCAGCCTCTAGGAGTCTCCATTGATGCTCTAGCAGCAAAATGGGTCTTCTTCTTTTCAGTCTTCAAACGAGCACCACCTGCTTTGCTCAGAAGCTGCCACACTCGTTCAAAGGAATTCTCTAGATCGACGAATCCGCTATGGGGCTCAATCTTGACCAACGAACACACTTTCAGTCTATCAAGCGTTTACTGTTATAGGAGTAACAGAGCTTACGCGCGAGCTACGATCTTATCATCGTAAGAAGCATCTTGAACTTCGCGGTTGCCTTCAGACTGTGCGGCTGGTTGGCTGGCATTATGATCATTTCGCCTGCCTTCAAATGATTCTTCTTTCCTGAGATGGTTACTTCTGCTTCGCCATCGATGATTTCAACCAGTGCATCGTACGGTGCGGTATGCTCGCTTAATCCTTGCCGTTCATCGAAGGCGAATAGCGTCACTGTTCCTGCTTTTTTGTCGATCAGTGTTCGGCTTACCACTGATGCTTCCTGATAGTCGATCATTTCGGTTAGCTTGGGTGCTTTCGGTTCGGACTTCCTGCTTTTTTCCATGTTAATCCTTCCCCACGATTAGTCATGATGAAGCTAATCAATTTTTCTTCTTTTCCGTCTTCGTGAAAATACAGGGTTCGTTCGGCGTGGGACATTTCATAGCCGGATGATGCAAGCATTTTCTGTTCCTCGGCTTTTCCTTGTTTATCATGCTGTGTCGAGCACCTAAGTCAGTTTCTTGAGTTTAACGCTCGTTTTCCAATATTTAAACGCGTGCATTTACAAAAATAATTGATGCCTCGCAGAGTGAGGAACACTAGAAGAAATTGAAGTTGCGTTGAGAAACTCTTTTATGATTTGTCTGCAAACCCATTAGCTATTCAGCAAGAAAGAGGAATCTGTATGTTCTTCGGGATGGATCACGTGGGCGTTGCCGTGAAGAGCTTGGATGACGCAATTCATGTTTATCGTGATGTTCTTGGCTTCAAGGTTGAAGGCGTTCACGTCTTAGCCGAGAGGAAGGTCAAAGTGGCCATGATATCCACAGGCGGCAAAACTCAGATTGAACTGTTGGAGCCGCTTAGCAGCGACAGCACCATTGCAAAGTTTCTTGAGAGCCATGGCGAGGGCATTCATCATTTTGCCGTCGAGGTCAAGGACATCGAAGGCGTTCTGGCTGAGTTCAAGCGAAACGGCGTCACGCTGATCGATGATAAGCCGAAGGCTGGCGCTGAAGGGAAGAAGATAGCCTTCGTTCATCCGAAAAGCACCAAAGGCGTCCTCTTGGAGCTTGTGATGAAATAGCCTCCTAGTGACTTGTGCTCTCCTTAATGCAGGGTCGCGTTTGATCTCAAAGATGCAAGGTCAGTCGAGCAGGTATGTCATCAAAGATAAACGTAAGTAAGCTTCAAGAAGGCCTACGAACTAGACGTTTCGGCAGAAACGTCATCTTCAGTCATGCTGTAAACTCGACGAGCGATTGGGCTAAGGAACTGGCAGTTTTTGAAGCGGGTGAAGGAACGGTTACGATTGCTGGAACTCAGACTCGCGGCCGCGGAAGGCTAGACAGAGAATGGGTTTCGCCGCTTGGCGGTTTGTGGTTTTCAATCATTCTTAGGCCTAACCTTAGACCTGCAGAAGCCAGCAAGCTCGTGTTTGTAGCAGGCTTAGTCGTGGCTGAGACTCTGCATGAATTGTATGACTTGACTGTGGAAACAAAGTGGCCTAATGACGTTATGATAAGCGGAAGAAAGGTCTGCGGGATACTTGCGGAGATGAACACGACGGGCGAAGAACCCAACTCTGTCGTACTAGGCATCGGAGTAAACGCGAATTTTGCGGTGGAGGATTTGCCAGAACCATTACGGGAAAATGCTACTTCTTTGAAGACTGAGCTTCGCAAAGATATGGATATAGAACAACTGTTCAGAGTCCTGCTTGAGAAGTTGGAAAGTGCTTATGATTTGTTCATGAGTCAGGGGTTTGGTCCAATTCTTGAAAGATGGAAGAAGTTTGCTAGCTTTCTGGGAAGCCAGGTGGAAGTGTCAAGTGGGACCGAAAGATGGGTGGGTCTAGCGTCAGATGTTGACGATGACGGTTCGCTGATTCTGAGGCTTGAAGATGGGACCACAAAACACGTTTTTGCAGGAGATGTCTCTGTTCGATCCAAACAGAAAGGTGAAAAGCGTGCACGTAAGGCGAGAATGAGAACTTTCACTATGCAATATGTCAAGGAGGTTCCGCAGGTCACGCTTCGAAGAATATGGCAGAAACGCTTTTCAAGCAAGCCATTTCCGAAAGCTCAAGCATTCATTCTCAAGCCTGAACCGTTTCTTGAAACATTGGATCTACTCACGAAGACCTGGCACATCAAGGATGACCGAGTTTCCGAGTACGGGTTTTGGGTTTCGAATTCCAAGGCGGCTGCTTTCGCTTTCTACGCTGATGGGGAAGAATGTTTCGTCATATTGGTGCGGGAAAACTCTCCTTCTCCGCTGGAAAAAGACCTGGAACACGAGTTGCGCCACGTTTTCAACGGAGAAGTCCGATAACACGGATGATCTAAGAATTCACGAATACTTTCTTAGAATGGCAATAAGGTAGCGCGCCGGAAAAAACGTGGGCAATGAACGTCCTTAGCCCGCTCAGGACGGAGCCAGCTGCGGATCCAGAGGTTGGTCCCAAGCAACAAAGCATTGTTATTCCTCCGCTTTTGTCTTGCGAGCGTGTTTTTCCAACGAAATCTCTAGCCTCTTCAAGTCCTCGAACTGTCTGCTGATTTTCAATTCCAGGACATTTTTCTTCTGCAGATTTTCGCTAAGCTCATTTTTCAGCAAATGATGCTTTTCTTCGAGCAGCAAATGTGCGTTCATATTTCTTCACCTCTAGTGCGCGCAAACTAGCTAGACTCTTTTAGTGTCCAGGTAGCGGATACCTAGATCGAGTGTTGAAAGAGTCCGCTTCTGAAGCAGTCCTTCTATTTCGCCGATTGATAATGGTTTGTTATCTTGTGCGCGGGGATGAACCTTCTGGCTTATTAGACGTTTTTGAAGGAACTCGTAGCCACAGCCGCACTTGAATCCGACGACCTCGTCGTTTCTGACGAGTAAATCATGGATTTGCGATGCTTTGCATTTGGCCTCGCATTTATGTATCTTCCAGGCCAAGGCGAGGTCGTCTAAGGTCAATGGTTGGAGCGTTTTTGCTTTAAAGACAAACCAGAAGGTGTAGGCTCCCAGCAGGAACCACACACTCCATAACATTATCTCTAACATTTTTTCATACCTTTTTTTGTATTTTTGTTGTACAGGCATACGATATGTCTGTTCGAGGACATATCCAAATATAGTATATTACTAATTACGATATAAACTTTACTCACAAACCTGAACGCGTCCACGCTTCAAGAATGTTGCACAGAACGTCACCATTCTTAGCGCGCTAGCCTAGGCAATAACCATCAGAAAATGCTATCTCATGCTCCGGACATATTTTCTTCTGTAAACCATAACTGGCAGCAGCGCCACCATCGTGAATAGTAGCATGACGAGGAATGATGGAAACTCTGGCACGACCTGATATGTGCAGTACGGTTCTGCTCCGTCTAAGGTTGCATTGTCCCCAACGCGGTCATAAGCAACTATTTTGAACTTGACCCATGTTCCTGCTTCTTGCCCGGCTATCGTTGTTACGTAGAGGCTTGTTGACTGGTTAAGATTCATGGTTCGGCTTTCCCACGTCGTTCCGTTATCTGTCGTGTAGAATAGTGCTACGTTTTCCACTCCGCTTTCAGGATCACTCACGTTAACTGAGATTTCTACTTCTTGATTTGGTTGCACGTCGGCTTCTGGTACTCTCAAAGGTGTGCCTATTGCGGGAATGCTGTTGTCTTCGTCCAGTATGATCGTGAAGTTTGCTGTTGCGCCTATTCTGTCACTGTAATCGTAGGCGGCATAGTTCCCGTTCGCCCCGACTGATCCTGAAATCATTCCTTCAGCGATCATGCTCACCGTGCCCGTTGTGGAGGAGTTTGCGGTCAGCGTCCAACTTACTGTAGAATTGGTCCCTGCGTCTATGAACCCTGTTCCTACAGTCTTCTCTTGAATTTCGCCTTGGGCAAGGGCCAAATTGGCAGGGAGGGTTATTGAAGCCTTACATGACGAGGCTGGGTAGGCAAATACGGCGTTTGGAAGCGGTTCTGGATATGCGACTGTGAAGTTTATTTGAAATGGTGTTCCGGACTTGACGTAGGCTGGGGCTGAAATGTTCAGTGTCCAGGGAGAGACGTAGAGAGCCCAGTTGTTGTAGTATGACCAAAGGTCTAGGAACTCGCTGTTGTTGAAAGCCGTGTTTGGACCACCGTATGCTCCGCCCCACAGGGGCTTGTTCCATGGGTCGTGTAGAAAAACGTGAGTTTCATTGTATCCAGTTACGACGCGGAAATGAGCTAGAACGTGATTGCTGCTGTACCACATCAGTAGAATAAGCGGCTTGCGCTGATCTGTGAGACTCTTAGCCGTTGTCAGATTCATACTATAAGCCTCAAAAGCCGCGTAACCTAATCTGCGTGAAGTGTATCCTGTGATGTTTTCAGGCATCTCATCGCCCATGGAGGTGCTGCCATTGCTAAAATGTCCAGCTCTCCTCAGCTCGTCATGAAAAGTAGAACTTACGGGTTCGCCGATTGTTCTCGCTACGTCTGCAATCTCAAGCTGGGAGACGTTTTCACCGTAGTAATTGAAGACCATTTGAAGTGCAGCAGGACCACAGTAGTAATCTTTCTCTTGGTAGTAGAAGGGAACACTGATGTGAGCTTCCAACGCAGCTGTGCTCCTCTCTGTACGACAGGTTTGGGCCCAGACCGATTGAGTGCTGGGTCCAGACAACAGCATACCCGCAAGAAGAGCCAAAATTGACAGAGACACGAGCCTGCTGTGCATTCTGCATCATCGATTATGTTGTGCTTCGGTTTCTTATGGCTTTTGAAAGAGGCTTCAATTGAGAACGCGCGCTCGTGGGTGTGTGTAGTCCATATTCGTGTTGAGTAAGCTTATCTGACTGGAGAAACAATTCTGAAGGTATGGGCATCTACGAGCATCCTTTGTATTATGAGATTGCATTCAGCTTCTTTGATGTGAAAAAGCAGGTTGATACGTTCGAGACGATAATCAGAGAGTTTAGCAAGGTGAAGGTCAGACGTTTTCTTGACGTTGCCTGTGGGCCGAGCGTGCAGTTGAGGGAGATTGCAAAGAGAGGGTATGAAGCTGTTGGGCTAGACTTGGCTCCTGAAATGCTGGGATACCTGTCTGAGAAAGCAGAGGAAGAAGGTCTCAGAATCGAGACTGTACAAGCTGACATGTCCGACTTTAGACTAGAGAAGAAAGTGGATTTTGCATTTATCATGATGGGTTCTTTGGTTGTTGAGTCGAATGAGAAGTTCCTGAGCCATCTGGATTCTGTAGCCTACTCTCTGAGAAGAGGAGGCTTATACTTCATTCAGAACAAGATTGTCGATTGGACGGGAACGCGGGAGCAAAGCTGGAACATGGAAAAAGAGGGAATCTTGGTCAAAACGGCGTACTCATTCACTTTTTGGAAGGACATGTTGAATCAGATTTACACTGAAAAGGGCGTGCTTGAAGTCAATGATCATGGGCAAACTCTGAGGCTTGTCAGTGAGGAAGATTTGAAGCTCATCTTTCCACAAGAATTCAAAGCACTAGTCAAACTCAATAGCAGATTCGAGTTTCTAGGATGGTGGGAAGGAACTGAAAGCACATGGTTTCTAGATAAACCCTTAGAGAAGGCCAAAAGCCTAAACAACATTAACATGGTGCTTCTTAGAAGAAAGTGACCTAGCATCTTAGTGCACGCGCCATTCATGCTTGAATTTACTCGAGTCTAAATCCTCTTCAGGGCCTCGATAATCTTGGCATAGCTCTCAACGTTGCATCGCCAACCCGCAAAAACCATCTCGTTTACAGCGTGCTTCGCTCTTTCTTTCGTGATAAGTCTCTCAGAGACAGCCCTCACCAGAACGTACGGGGTACCAACGTAGTCTATCGCATAGACCTTGGCTGTCTTCCGTGCAACCTCATCGTCTATTATGGCTAAACCCTTGCGTTCTCGGGCAAGAGTCAGAACTTCCGCGTCTGTTAGATGAAGACCTCTTGTCTCTAGCAGTCGTGACAAAAACCTTCTGTCCTTAGGCTCAACAACTTCGAACACGTTGTCTTCGAACAATTTTCCCAGAATAACCGCGTCAGGAACGCCCTTACGCTTCCCCTCATCTACAACTTCTCTCTTCACGTTGGGTGACGTCAACTTTTCAGCTTTCAAGCCTTCAAAAACCCTACTCAGCCCTATTTTGGTCAAATAGATTAACGGTGTGGAATTGAAAACAAGCGGCTTCACTTATGCCTCGCCGTCGACGCTTCCCCAAGTTCCTTCTCAAGTTCTTCAGGCGTGAACCTGACCCATTCCACGTTTCGCTGCTTGACCAGGTCAGCAAATTCCCACAACGAAAGCTTCGCCATCTCCGCGGCCTTGGCGAACGTCACTTTTCCCTCACGCAAGAAATCCAAAGCCGTCTGTTTCCGCCACTCCACGAGTCCCATCTCAAGAAGGTTCCTAACAACCGTAGCCTTATCCAACTTCTCCTGCTCAACAATCTCAAGCAACTCCTTCTCTACTCCCTCAGGTATCCTCACAGCAAGCGGCTTAAGTGTCAACACGGTCACCGTATACAAATGATACCAAATGCATACATAAACCTTTTGCCAAGCACACTCTATCATAAATAAGCTGCCTCATCCTTCTGTTCCTTCAACTCATGGAGCGCGCAGTTCTTGGCTGAACTAGTGACTCTTGAAGATTCCTCGTTTTGAATTGTACGAGCGGAAGCACGTTCCTAAGGGGGCAAAAATGTTTAAAGTCTATTTCTGGAATAGGTCCCTTGTTGGCTCATGATACGTTTATGGTTCGACAAGGGCACTCTTCTGTTGCGCGGTGAGGTTGGAACTCCTTACGGGAAGTGGGATCCAAGGGTTGGGTGCTACAGGATCAAGGCCCTGCATTATCATGATGTTCTATCTTATCTGAAAGAGAGCATGCTTCCGTATCAGGATGGAGTTCCAAACCTTCCTCCTTCTCAAACTCTGAAGGATGCTGTTGAACTGCGTCCTTACCAGGATGAAGCATTGAACAAGTGGCGGCATGCGGGCATGCGGGGGATTCTGGTCCTTCCGACGGCTGCTGGCAAAACTTACATAGCGTTGAAGGCGATAAGCCTGTTGAAGACGCAGACTCTGATTGTTGTGCCGACGTTGGATCTTATAGACCAGTGGAGAAAGCGGGTTGTTGACTATCTAGGCATTGAGGCTGGGGCGGTTGGCGGAGGCGAAGACAACGTGCAGATGGTGACGGTTTCAACCTACGATTCAGCTTACCTGCAGGCAGGAGTGTTGGGCAACAGGTTCATGTTCATAGTCTTCGATGAGGTTCACCATTTGGCTTCTCCGAGCTACATGCAAATCGCTGAAATGTACATCGCACCATACCGTATGGGTTTAACCGCGACTTATGAGAGGAGCGACCAGCGGCACGCGCTGCTTCCGAACCTTGTTGGAGATCTAGTCTACACTGCAAAAGTTGAAGAACTGGCCGGAGAGCACCTTTCGCCGTATACGCATGAGAAGATATACGTTGAGCTGACTCCAGAAGAGCAACGCGTCTACGATGAAGAAATGGGCGTTTTCAACGATTACCTGAGGGAGAAAGGCATCGTTCTAAAGAGCGTTGAGGATTTTCACAGGTTCATAATGGCCACTGGCAGAGACAGACGGGTACGAGAGGCTCTTCTAGCGAGAAACCGCGCGGTCAGAGTTGCCCTGAACTCTGAGGCAAAACTGGGCCTCTTGGCGAGGCAGCTTGAAGCTCATAGAAACGAGAAAACGTTGATTTTCACGTTGCACAACGATCTTGTCTATACGATTAGCCGCCGGTTTCTGATACCCTCCATAACCTATCAAACACCAAAAGAGGAACGACGCGAGATTCTGGAGAATTTTAGAACGGGCGATTACAGGGCTATCGTTACCTCTCAGGTTCTTGATGAAGGCGTGGACGTTCCAGACGCTTCACTGGGCTTCATGCTCAGCGGAACAGGGAGCACGCGGGAATACATCCAGAGGCTTGGAAGACTGCTCAGAAAGGTTGAGGGCAAGAAGGCCAAGCTTGTGGAAATCGTGTCCAAGGAAACCATGGAAGTGAGGATGAGCCGCAGGCGACGTCAGAAAACAACAGAAGAGGCTTAAAACTATGCTTCCAAGCGAGCTTCTTGCAGTGTGGAAGAGGAAAGGCGTAATCTGGCCCAGATACGCCAAGCTGTCCGATGACAACTTGGAAGTTGCAGGCGGTCTCATCGAAGCCTACAAGAATCACGTGGGCCAAAAGAAGAGCGCCGTGAAAGAATTCACGGATGAAATTGAGGAAAAAGGCTATGATTACCGTTTCGTCCGAGGCCTGTCTTTCCTTCTCGACAAAAGAAGCCGCTTCAAATGCAGCGACAAGATCAAGATCAACCCTGTAGATCTGAGGAGGAAAGCCTATCATACAGCCTGCAAGCTTGGTTTGCCTACGAGG
Source organism: Candidatus Bathyarchaeota archaeon (assembly GCA_963705345.1). GTDB lineage: Archaea > Thermoproteota > Bathyarchaeia > Bathyarchaeales > Bathycorpusculaceae > DASPTR01. Next base: position 1,312,789 of record OY970072.1, on the reverse strand, counting down.
CCGGAACAGCGAAGGCGAATAGTTGAAGCTGTCGCCTCTGAACTGAAGGTCACTGCGGAGACGGTTGAAGAGTTTCTCTACGCTGACTTGGACACTGAGTTGATTCTGGAAGAGTTTGAGCCGCCGTCTCCAGTTGAGCTGCTTCAAGAGTACAATCTCAGCTTAACTCAGACGCTTCTGTTCGACTCGACAGAAGTAGGGTTTACGTCGTCAGGCAACTGGCAAAGCATCTTCTATTCGGTCAAGAGGCTGGGGCTGATCTACGAGACCTATCAAGACAGGGGTTTCTGGGTTAAAGTAGACGGGCCGGCAAGCCTCTTCAAGCTGACCAGAAGGTACGGAACAGCTACTGCCAAGCTTCTGCCAGTCATAGTTGCCAGTCCCGAATGGACTGTTGAAGCGAAGATCCTCTGGAAATACACAAACGAAATATGCGACTTCAAAATGGAAAGCTGGAAACATCATGCTCTGCTCAGGAAACCCAAAGCATCACCACTGTCGTTTGACAGTACTGTTGAAGAGGATTTTGCAGCGCGTTTCCAAGCTTTGACGTCTGGGTGGCTTCTAAGAAGAGAGCCTGAGCCGGTTCTAGCGGGCAAGCAGGTGATCATCCCTGACTTTTCACTTGAGAAAGAAGGCATAAGAGTATACGTGGAGATTGTTGGGTTCTGGACTGTGGAATACCTGCTGAGGAAAATAGAGAAGCTGAAGAAAGTTGACGTGGACATGCTCGTGCTCGTCAACGAAAACTTGGCATGCGAAAAGCTAGCCGAGCTGGAGAAGCATCCAAGACTAAACATCATATACTATCGAGATAAGATTCCGTTAGCTCCGATCCTTCATTATCTTGAACAAGCGTTTCGAGAAGTCAAGGCAAAACAAACGCGGCTCGTCAAAGATCTTTCGGTAGTGTTCACAGAGCCCGTTATTAACTATGAGGAATTCGCCGCCAGAATCGGAGTTTCATCCGAAGCTGTCAAGGCAGCATTGACTGAAAAGCCGCCACAAGGCTACACGGTGATGTCTAATGAAGCGGTGAGAAAAGACGTACTCGAACAAATCCAGAAAAGGATTGACGAACAGATGAGTCAGAAAGGACAACTGTGCCTATCTGAAGCAATCAGAGCAATTGAGGCACAAGGCGTGAAGGATGCAACCAGAGCTTTGGAAGCACTTGGATACAAGGTCGTCTGGCATGGAATCAGCAGCGAAAAAGCCGAAATTGTTAGGCCATGAGAATACAACCACATAGCGTTCACCTGCTTCAACGTCTTAATATGCTAAGTAACGACTCTGTTCCCGTTATTGGATATGGTGTTGCTCTGTCTTTGATGGGTCGGACTGGACTTGAACCGGCGACCTTCTGCACGGGGGACTTGTTCCATTTCTTTTCGCTCAGGCGACAGACAATCCTTCGTGTCCATTTATCATCAGCGGGGCGTCCCCCATGCAAAGAAGAATAAAAAGCTTGCATTGTCAGCGCGCGCTAATATTGGAAAAATCAATTTATTTCTTAGCTTAGAAATTAAGAATTTGGAAAGTTGCCTGGCTTTTTGAACAATGTTGAGGCAGCACTGCAGAATGTCAGATATAATCAAGGGTGGTGTTGTCAGGTGGTTACCTCATGAAGAGGCTTGAGAGAACTGAGAGACTTATGAGAGACAGGCTATTGCGCTATTCGCGCGCGCTATTTCTTACCTTTATGATATTCTGCAGGGAGTTCAACGTTCCGTTTCTCTTTCCTTTTCAGTTCCTTATCTCTCTCCAATTTCATGTGGTGTTTATGATCTATAGCTTTCTCTTTCTTGCTTTTGGGCACAATTCATCCTCCTTAAGACGTTAGACTCTGTTCTTACGTCTATAAAAATTGCGCGTGCTTTGCTGTGCGCGCGCAACGATAAACCAAAACTCGAAACAACCCGACCGGTTTGAAACACATCACCAATTGAACAGATACAAAGTGCTCCATATGTTCTAAATACCCCTTGAGGCAAATAGTACCCAACAATCAGAGGGACCTGCAATTGCCTCAGATTAAGGAACCAACTGTGGCTGAGAAGATCAAGCGACTCAGAGAGCTAAGCGAACAGGCAAAACTGGGCGGCGGACAAAAACGAATCGAAGACCAGCACTCAAAAGGCAAGTTGACGGCAAGAGAGCGCATAGACCTGCTGCTTGACCCGGGAAGCTTCAACGAGCTTGACCAGTTCGTAGTCCACCAATGCACAGAATTCGGCATGGGAGAACGAAAAATCCCCGGAGATGGCGTCGTCACCGGCTACGGAACAATAGACGGCAGACTTGTCTACGTCTTCTCCCAGGACTTCACCGTCTTCGGCGGGTCGCTCGGCGAAATGTTCGCAAAAAAAGTCTGCAAACTAATGGACCTAGCCTTAAAAACAGGCGCACCAGTCATAGGCCTAAACGACAGTGGCGGCGCACGAATCCAAGAAGGCGTCGCAAGTCTTGCGGGCTATGGTGACATCTTCTTCCGAAACGTCATAAGCTCAGGCGTCGTCCCACAGATATCCGCCGTCTTAGGCCCATGCGCAGGAGGAGCGGTATACTCTCCAGCTCTGACTGACTTCATAATCATGGTTGACAAGACAAGCCACATGTTCATCACGGGCCCAGACGTGGTTAAGACTGTCTTGGGACAGGAAGTGACTTTTGAGGAACTCGGCGGAGCCATGATCCACAGCCAAACCAGCGGCGTCGCCCATTTCATCGCCAAAGACGAGCAACAATGCATCCAAATCATCAAGAAGCTCCTAAGCTATCTGCCAAGCAACTATCTTGAAGATGCGCCGTCAGTTGAGCCCACAGACGATCCGAACCGCACAGATGAAACCCTGGCAAAAGTCATTCCTGATGATCCGGACAAGCCCTACGACGTGAAAGAGATCATCTTGCGCGTGGCCGACGACGGCGAATTCCTCGAAGTACAGCCCCTGTGGGCTCAGAACATCGTAGTCGGCTTCGCCCGCTTGAACGGAAAAGGCATAGGAATAGTCGCCAACCAGCCCGCGCATTATGCAGGGGCATTAGACATTAACAGCTCGATGAAAGCAGGAAGATTCGTACGCTTTTGCGACGCGTTCAACATCCCGATAATCACCTTCGTGGACGTGCCAGGCTTTCTGCCCGGCATGGAACAGGAACACGGCGGCATAATCAAACACGGCTCCAAACTCCTATACGCTTATTGCGAAGCCACAGTTCCCAAAATCACGGTTATACTCAGAAAAGACTACGGCGGAGCCTATGACGTCATGGGCAGCAAACACAGCGGCGCAGACATCAACTACGCTTGGCCCACGGCAGAAATCGCCGTCATGGGACCACAGGGAGCAATAAACATCATATTCCGCAAAGAGATCCAAGAAGCCAAGGACCCACGGCAGAAACACGCTGAACTCGTAGCTGAATACCGCCAGAAATTTGCAAGTCCATACATAGCCGCGCAGAAAGGCTACATCGACGAGGTCATAGAACCCGCCCAAACCAGGCCAAAACTGATCAGCGCGCTGGAAAGCTTGGGCACAAAACGCGAGCAACGACCGACAAGAAAGCATTCAAACCTGCCACTGTAGGCAAGATTGGTTGCGATATGCTGGTGTTGGCTAGCTTCAGTCGCACGCTGGTGAGTCGACTACGCGCCCTTTGGCAAGACTACCGCATTTTCCACAGACTCCTAAGATGCTTTTCATATCTCTCTCACTTCGCAATTCTACACTTCGAAGCTTGCAGTTAGGATTAACCCGAAGCGCGCGCTAACGAAACCCCAGAAAACAAGCAATCGATGAAAGCTGAATAAAGGTTTTTCCAGTATTACAAAGACACAGACCTTGTCACTTCATGTTGGAGAAAACTATCGAGGAAAGCCAAAAGATCAATTTCGAGTAAACTAGAGAAGGTCAAATAGATAAGGAAACCTGCAAGAGTCAGTCTGTTGTGATCTGGTTATGGGGTTGAATCGGTTTGTGTCAAGAAAGGAGATTTTAATAGATGACGCCGGATGGGGAGACCTTATATTAGGCGTGGTAATCGGCGCCCTCAAACCTCCAGACCGCCGGTACATGGAACGCAGGATTCCAGTTTCATCCTTCCAGCCACCAAACTTCGAGAATAAAAAGTATCTGGATGACGCGGTGAAGATTGCTGATGAGATCGTTGAGGTTATGCGGCCCGATGTGGAAACCTACTTTAAGGTCTGCTCTGGATACGTTCTCTCAAGCATACGCAGACGCTTGCAAGATCGAGGATTCAAAGTCGAAAAAGTCGAAATCGCAGGTGAGCTCCAAGAGATGGTTGAAAGAAGCTATACAAGATGGTGTGTTGAAGTGGGAGTGCCAGCAGAAAGACTGGAAGACAAGAAACGCTTCTGGACACTTCTAGAATGGGTCGCGGAAAGACCTGAACTCAGAGAAAGACTCGTGAAGACGGGATGGAAGAGCTGGAAAAGGAAGTGGCGAGAAAAAGCATTTCAAAAAGAACGCGCGCTCAAGCTTGGAAAAGCGTTGCCCACAAACTAGAAGTGAAACTTCGTGGTATATCCGTACTGTGGAAGGGTTGTGAGTAAGCCTAGGTTTTTTGATAGGCCTGAATGCCGGAACTGTGTTTTTAAGGGCGGCAGCTACTGCTGGAACCAATGCCCATACAATGTTTAGCGGAGAGAACCATTCTAGATTAAAGTGTGCGCTCACAGAAAAAGCGGATGTGCGGGAAGCTTCTATACACTGGCAGCATAAGGCTCTTGTAAAGGGTATTTAAGCATCCGCTGCACTATACGGAGTGGTGTTTTATGCCGAAGACTAAAGCCATAATAAAAATTCAAAACGTTGTTGCCTCTGCCACTTTAAACCAGAAAGTTGACTTAAACGCCGTGGTGAAGAGTTATCCAGGTGTCGAGTATCGTCCAGAACAGTTTCCAGGATTAGTGTTTAGGATTAAGAGACCGAAGACGGCTACGCTGATTTTCAATTCTGGTAAAATGGTTTGCACAGGAGCGAAATCAGAGCAGGAAGCGCGCAGGGCTGTTATGACGGTTGTTAAAGAGTTGAAAAAGGGCGGAATAATCATCATCAGCAAGCCGGACTTGAAGGTTGTGAACATCGTTGCTTCTGCAAGCTTAGGTGGAAGGATAGATTTGGAAGCGGTTTCCACGCTTGGAAAAACCATGTATGAGCCGGAGCAGTTTCCAGGGTTGATCTACAGGATGGACGAGCCTAAGGTGGTTATACTGATATTCGCAAGCGGGAACCTTGTTTGCACCGGAGCGAAGAAAGAACAGGACGTTTATGACGCCGTGCATAAACTTCACGGACGCTTGGAGGAACAAAACCTCATATTCTACGAATAAAACTTCATACGTCAATCGCCTAGAGCGCGCGCTAAGATCCTAAAACCCAAGAAAGATTCCATGTTGAAGCAAGAGTCACCCGAATGATCGATCGAATTCAAGGTTTGTTGGCATAAAATGAAGCCTAAATGTTCTTGCAGCCTTCAACTTGGCTTGTTCGTACTCCTTCTCAGCTCCACAATAAAGCAGATTGGCCGCTTCTCTTGCAACTCCTTTTCTTGAACTGATAGAATCAACTGTCACGAATTCACCGAAAAACTCTGGGTCAGACGTCGAACTACCGCGCGCCAAGCTTAGCGTTTGATGATCTGTTCATAAAGCCCCAGTGTTTTTTCAGCTATCTTGTCCCACGTGAACTCGTTCAGGACTCTACGTCTGCCGTTTTTGCCCAGCCACTTTCTTTTCTCATCGTTTTCCAAGACGCTGTTTATGCCCCAAGCTATGTCTGACGGGTTGCTTGGATCTACGTGATAACCGCACTGTTCTTCGCCGCGATACACGACTATCTCCCGCATACCGCTGATGCCAGCTGCACCGATGACAACTGGCCGCTCCATACTCATTGCCTCGAGAACCACTATTCCGAAGGGCTCATAGAAGCTTGGGAAAACTGCGACATCGCATGCTGCGTAGTGAAGGATACGTTCCTCTTCTGGGATGAACTCGAAACGGAACTTCACAAAATCGCTCATTTTCGTGGCTTTGACCAAATTCATCAGGTATTCCTGCAAGTCGCCTAGACCCACAATTACAAGCTTCGCCTTTGGATTTTTCGGCAGAATGTAGGGCAACGCCATGATAAGCTTGTCAACGCCTTTGACGCCAACGAGTCTGCCTATGAAAAGAATCATGTAGTCATCGTCTTTGATACCATACATCGCTCTGACTTTCTTGATCTGCTCAGGAGTCACGGTTGCTGGATCGTATTTCTTTGGGTCAACCCCGTTGTAGGCAACTTGGATTTTCTCTTTCGGAAATCCGAGGCCTACCAGCTCATCCTTCATCGCATAAGAAACTGTCACGATAAGGTCAGCCGCCTTGGCGGCGTGGAGTTCAATGTTGCTCACCGTAACCGAGCCGTTTCCAAGCGTTCTTCCTTTCTCTGTTGAGTGAACGTGGAACGCAAAAGGCAATCCTGCCTCTTTCTTAACAGTCATTCCACCTATAGCTGAAAGCCAGTCATGAGCAACGACAAGGTCGAACTTGATGCCTTCTTTTCTTATCAACTCATTAACGAGTTTTGCAGCGCTAAGATAATTGTACACAAGGATTTTTGAGAACCATTGTATCCCCCTTCCCCATTTCTTTATGTCTTCTGCAACTACATCGGGCAACGAGTCAGAAATGTCGATGTGTTGCGGCCGATGAATTTCGATACCTCGCCAAATCTCACGCGTCGGTAGGCTACTTGCATCATCATTCATCGTGAAGACTGTAACGTCATTGTCCATGAGAATAAACTGGCGAGTTATTTCAGCCGAGTAGGTTCCCAAGCCACCGACGATCTTTGGGGGATACTCGTAGACCAGAACAGCAAGCTTCATTGTTTTTCATCGTTGCCCGTTTCTTAATTGTCCCTTACTGTCATTGCGCTGCGCACGTGTTTCGCAAGGTTTTCCTACTCTTTTGAAAGCGTTATTTCAATTGTTGAAACCATCCGTGCTCTGTTTTCGCCTTCTCTTGGTGGCATCTCCTCTGTTCCGATAGCGATTTTGCTTATTTTTAGGTCTTTTAGGAAGCGATTTCTGGTTATTTCAGCTGCGTCAACTGCCGTGGTAATTGCTTGTCCTCTGGCCTTCAAGGTTATTTCTCTAGCATTGCTCACGGATAGGCCTGTAATAATCGCTAGAACATAGCTCATTACTGGTTTACTTCCAATGAAAACAATTCCCGATTTTTCCGACATTTTCCATCACATCTTTCATCATTGATTGTAACATGTAACGCTGCTGTGTTCTTCTCGTCCTTCAACAACAGAACGCTACTGCCGCATAATACGCGAACCTCCTTATAAACCGATTAAACAACAGAGCATCTTGAGATATTTTCGCGCGGCTCCCTTATCCTAGATTCCTATTTTAGACACAGCATTCACTTTGCATTTAAGTGATAGGTTATAATTAGGTGCAGAAAACTCTGTATATGCCTTTTCAAACTTGCGCCCTAAGCCCTTTAAAACCTGGCTATTTTGCGAGAACGAAGTTGAAATTGCAAGATTTAAGAGCTTTGACCTCTCGTCTAGGATTTTTGGCTTTAGCGAGTGCATTCTTATAGCTTTCTTGAAAGGGTTTATCGCCTTGAGCGCTACTAAGTAAGGGAGCAAAAGAGCTTCGAAAAAAGGGCTTGAAGAGTCAACATTCATTAGGGTGACATACAAGGAAGCAGAGGATAGCGGATGGAAATTCGAGAGTGGTATTTCTGATATTCTCTTCGGGCGGAGCTGGTCTGCGCGTTGTCTAAGCGGAGGCGTTTCAAAACTGTTCCTCGTGGATGACGGGACGCCAAAGAAGGTGGCCGCGTTGTTCGGCGAGGACGCTGTTAGAGTAGTTGAGGCCCTCAAAGAGGTTCACGAGATCACAGATAATGAGATAGCGAATAAAACCCAAATACGCCTCAACATTGTTCGCAAGGAACTCTACAGGTTCTACGACCACTCCATCGTGGCTCTCAGGCGGTCCCGTGACAAAGAAACAGGCTGGTTTATCTTCAACTGGAGACTCCAACCAGACCAACTGGAAGGCTTTATCCTAGACCAAAAGCGATGTGTTCTTGGAAAACTGGAAACCCGGCTTGAATACGAGAAAAGCCACGAGTTTTACAGCTGCCAAACGCCAGGCTGCAGGCGATATCCCTTCGAAGAGGCATTTGAGCTTCTCTTTAAATGTCCCGCCTGCGACAAACCAATGATGTACCTCAACAACGACCGGATCGTTGAGATCCTAACCCGAAAAATTGAGCAGACAAAAGTTCTGTGAGCGTTGAAATGCAAGAGAATTATCCCATCCGCAGATTTGAGATGTAAATCATTTAGCGAAGTTCTTGGGATGGCGGATAAAACTTTACCCCAAACCAAACCAAAGGATTACCTATCACCCATCCCTGAGACTTAATAGTTGCAGACCGTCAATGGGTATTTGCGCGCGCGCTCAAAACTTTTGGTAGAGTTGAAGGAGATACTCCTGAAAAGCATACGCAGCTCCTAAACCTTCTTTCCATATTTACGGAACTTTTTCCCGCAACACTCGTACTGCTTAACATGTATCTTTTTGTTCCTGCCCATATTCCACTCCTTTATCGGCGTTTCAACTTCTTTTCTACAGGTCGGACACTTGGCCGTTTGTCTGTCACCTCCTTCAAAGGTTTTAAAACTAAAAAACAGGGTATTAAAAACAAGGCGTTGTTTCCGCGTCTATAGAGTTCCGTAGAGCTTGGTTCCACACTTAATGCCCTATTACTCTTCTTCTTCCTCTAGTTCCTCTTCCTCTTCTTCCTCTTCTTCTTCCTTTTCGCTCATAGCGTTGTGCTCCAAAATTAGCGCTCTTAGGTCAAGTCTATAGCGCTATTAATAAGCGTGTTGATAGTCAAGCATGCTCCTTAAAAATACTATATACGAGGATGCTCCCCTTGTTAGATTGGAACCGTATATGCGTGAGAAGCTGGATGAGATCGCCCGGAGATCAAAGGGGTCTTATGACACTCTTTGGATATGAGTGGCCCACGCGCGTCAAGATGGGAGAGATAATCAATGGAACTGTTTATTGCTGGAGGCAGCGTCCTTACAACGTCTGGCGCCTTTATTCTCACTACAGCATACTTAGTCTAGTCCTAACAAGAGAAGCCGCAGAAAACATTGGGAGAACCGACAAAGCAGTCTCACCAACCTACTTCAACACATAATAAAGGGACAAGGCAGCGCGCTACACTTGCCTTGTTTGGTATTCGTTTCTTGCGGTTCTTTTGTGTGGTTTTATGGTTGAAAAATGCTTCTTTTGTCAGGGAACAGCCAAAACAAGCCCATCAGAATTTGTGCGTGCGCTTATCTCGGCTCTTCTTTTTCTTCCGGCGCTTCTGCTTCTTCTTTCAATTTGGGAATTAGCTTCCTTGCCCATTCTATTTTAGTAGAGTAAGCTTCACGCAATTGTGGAGAAGTAATGGGTTTCCGCACGCGCGATCTACTAATCTTGCCTTTTCGTTTGGGCTTTTCTTTCCTTATCGGTTTATAATGTTCAGGTTTCATATTCGATCTCTGCTAGTTCAAGCTTAGACACCTAATATATATAGAAGTTTTGTCAACTTTTTAATTTAGCGCGCTACTACCCAAGGGTTGATACAAGCTATTTCCATGAACGAAACAAACCCCACACGAACATCTCGCAAACACCCAAAGCAACATCAAAAACAGGTAGTATTCAAGTAGAGCGGATACTATGATCGATCGCTTCTATCCGGAACCCATTTTATTTCATACGGGGCAACCCCTTTTGTCTCTCGCAAATAACTGCTCCTTATCGGTTGCTAATTCATACTCAGGTATCTGTAATCATAGCAGGAAAGATAACGAAATGCCGAACCTACGATTACCCCGATTTGGTCAAGCTAGCCTTCAGAAGGTTCTCTCTCGCGCGCGTGAGGAGGTTACACGTGAAGTGGAGAGAAGGGTTGTCGCTCAGCTTCTAGCTCCCATGGACGGATTGTCTGGTAGAAGAAATGTCATAGTAATAGGTGCAACGAACAGCCGAATGCCTTGGATCCAGCTCTCAGGAGTCCTGATCGGACAACGAGTCTAATGCGCGCATCAATTATGACAGTTGGGTCAACTTTCTTAAATGTCCCCAAACCAGGCAAGCTTTGCTCCTGCACGTTTCCTCAAAAAGAAAGAGAGGGCTTCCAACGATTCAACCCTGTAGCAAACTGACAGGCACCAGTTGCATTTGTTGGATTGAACCGGGAAACCCGTCCAAGGCTGAAGTGTTCCTAAATAAAAGTGTTCCTAAGAACGCCCTTGAGAAGCTCGAGCGACTTTACTTCGTCAGAGATGCTAAAGATCTGCACAGGAAATACCATCGGGCAACCGAATGGTTCCGCGAACTCAAGTTGCCTAAGAGAAAATGCGGAGACTGAATCGAATTCCACGCGCTTATCTACACGCAGCTTATCGACTTCAAAGACTATGAGTTTGCAGCCAAAGTCGCCCACTCAAAGCAGGAAGTCGGTCCGCTGATTGAAGCTGGCCTTGAATTTGTTTGCGAACATGTTACGAACAAGATGTTCAGAAAAAGGAAGTAACCACCAAAAAATAGTCTATGAAACCGTCCTGGGTTTTTCCTGTGGCGGCGGGGTGGGACTTGTACTAGCAACTGATTTGAAATTGCGCGGCTAGAGTCAGTGAAAATGGGCAAGACTTGAATTGCCCTCTTGTTTTTCACGCCTCTGAAGGCGAGACGCTTGGCTGGTCCAGCTTTGTAGCCATCATAGCAAGGATAGCAGACTCTCCTTAAACATGGGAGACCGCCGTATCATGAAAGAACATGCTCATATGTACCCCCCTATATATAGGGGGGTCACCCAGACAGAAAATGTCCGTTTAGCAAATGCGCGGTCTATTCTCATACGATGAAGCTCATACGAGTGAAAAGACCGCCCGCTACATGCAGCAACATTCTTCTATGTTGAAAAAGGCTCGATTTGAAAGGTGCGCACCGATACAAAAATGACTTTCCACAACATGGCAGCACTTTCCGAACGACACTGAACGGCCAACATAGTCGCTCATTGCCTAAGGTACTCGTAAGGCCCTTCAAGCTAGACCTCATCTGGAAAGTGATACTATTGCGGAAAAAGTGTCGAGATCTATACTACGACCTACCCAAACATGGAGCCCAGGACGTTTCAAACATGCCCAAGTCTCAAGCCGATGAACTTGCTAATGATAAAGAAGCGCACGCCTGCACTTCTCAAGTGCCACCATGCATATAGAACTTTCTTCCATAAGCTATAAGTGGCCATGCCACGCTAATATGATGCGAGGAGATGGTAGGTTCATCATTTTTAGGAGAAAGGAGAGAAGGGAGAAAATAATTCTGACCTTGCCAATCTCCTCACATTTTCCATAGATCATGCACATGTTGCTTTTAAACGTTTTCATCACAATCCGAACTTCACCAAGAAATTCTATCAAAAACAACAATTCTCAAAACATTTTGCCTGACCCGCGCCCGATTTATTCCCCGAGATCTTTCAGTCTCCATCAAGAAAGCCCGCGCAGGCTGCCCCTTCACAGCCAACACGCAGTTCTTGCATTTCAGTGACTAACGCGCGCTTGTCTACCTGTTCAACCCAGATCCTTTATGATCTGGTCAACAGTCATTATCTTCGCGTCGTAGACATCCCGAAGATACTTCAAACCTAGCTTATGATCCTCCTCCGTGAAAGCCTCAACACCGTCCCCAGCGACGATGATCTTGTACCCCCTGAAGAAGGCGTCTGCAGCCGTGTGCCTAACACACATGTGTGTGTGCAAACCGCCCAGAATAACCGTCTTCACTCCTTCGCCCTTGTAGAGGCTTCGCAGCAAAGAATCCAGACCCGTCTCGTAGAAGCCACTGTACGCTCTCTTTTCAATAACATAATCTCTTTTAGCGGGCCTCAGCTCAGGAATGACCTCCGCGCCCCTCGTGCCTTTCATCGCATGTTTCCCCCATTTCCGAACCACCTCAGCATCCTGCGGATAGTGGGCATCGTTGCTGTAGATAACAGGCACACCGTGCTTTCGCGCAGCCTCAACAAGCTTCTTCAACCTTGGAACGATGCACTCAGCCCTCTCGCACTTCAAATCGCCAGTCACAAAATCATTAAGCATATCAACCAATATCACGGCTTTATTATCCAAAGAAACCACATCGCCAACGGTCAAATTAGCCTATGCAAACGACGCTATTTAACAGTATTCGTAACCCAACATCGACGGGCAATACTTTTATCATACAACTGCATAAATGAGAAGTCTCGATTCGAGAGTGAACCACGATGAGAAAAGACGTCGACAAAATCTTGGCAAAACATGGCGTGGGCTCCATGCTGTTGTACTCGGACAGCGCCAAAAACGTGAACATGTATTACCTCACCAAGTTCCTAGCGCCTGACCCATTCATACTTCTCAAGCAAGTGGACCAGGACCCCCTGATGGTTGTTAAGCAGATGGAGGTACCCAGGGCCCAGAAAGAATCCGCCATCAAGAACGTGCATTCCTACTTCGATTACGACTACATACAGACCGTAAAATCCGCCTCAGACCCCAAAACCGGCGAAACCAAGTTCGTGGCCTCGGTCGCCAAGAAGGAACTGGGAACCAAAGAGACCATCTACGTCCCACCGAACCTCCCCGTCACACTTGCCGACGCCTTAAGACACGAAGACCTAAAGATAAAACCCATGTTCGACGTACTGGAGAAAGCCAGAGAAACAAAAGAAAACGAAGAAATCGAAAACATCAAATCCGTGCAAAGAGCCGTGGAGAAGGCAACATCAAAAGCCATCGGACTCATCGCCAACGCCGAAGTCGACACGAACGAAACCCTATTCTACCGAAAAAGCGGCCAAAAGGAAACACTCACAGCCGGCAAGGTACGCTCCGCATTCGACCACACGTTCGCTGACCACGGCTGCGTCGCCGAAGAAGAAACAATCATCGCATGCGGGAATAAAGGCTCAGACCCTCACTATTCAGGCGAATCAAAAGACATTCTGAAAGCAAACCAACCCATAGTCCTGGATGTTTTCCCAAAAAGCGTCAAAAATCGCTACGTTTCAGACATGACTCGGACCATAGTGAAAGGCACAGCATCAAAAACCGTCAAAAGAATGTTCGAGACAGTGCTCCAGACGAAAAACGCCGCGATGGACGCCATAAAAGCCGGCGTTCTAGGAAGCGACATGCAGAGCCTATGTTACGACATGTTTGAAAAGGCCGGCTACCAAACCGTAAGAGGCGGCAAACAGATAAGCAAGGGCTACGTGCATGGCCTTGGCCATGGAATCGGACTTGAGATTCATGAAGGACCCTCGATGGGCGACTTCTACAAGTATCCTCTGGAAGAACACAACATCACCTCAGTCGAACCTGGACTGTACGACCCCGAAATCGGAGGAGTACGAATAGAAGACATGATAGAAGTCACAAAAAAGGGCTGTAACAACCTGACGCACATGGACATTTTCCTCGAAGTCTAATCGTCACCATCAGCCGAACCTGCAGCACGATGACACAGTCTTTTTTCACGCGTTTTGCTATTCAACGGAAATCTTAATTATGCAAGGTTACATTGTTTGTTGGCTCGTGAAAGGCTTTGCAGCATACTATTGAAACTCGAGACCTAATCAGAACCTTCAAGGGACAAGATAAACCAGTGAAGGCTCTGGACAAGGTTTCGATTTCAATCGACGAAGGGGAAATCTTCGGACTCCTCGGCCCGAACGGCGCCGGCAAGACCACGCTGATAAAAATCCTAACGACTCTTCTCCTTCCCACAAGCGGCGAGGCCCGCGTAGGCGGGTTTGACGTAATCAAGGAGCCCAACAAAGTGAGAAGAGTGATAAGCCTAGTTTCCGGAGGTGAAACCCCAGGCTACGGAATACTGTCCACAAACGAGAACTTGTGGTTCTTCTCGCAGCTTTACGGTCTATCCTCGTCAGCGGCAAAGACGAAAATTAAGCAGTTGCTGACGGACTTGGATTTCGAAGAATACGCAAAAACGCGCATGGCTAAACTGTCAACTGGATACAAGCAGAGACTGAACCTTGCAAGAGGATTGCTGAATGATCCGAAGATACTGTTCTTAGACGAGCCCACTCTGGGCTTGGATGTTTTAACTTCAAAAAACCTGAGAAACTACATTGTCGACTGGGCTAAGAAAGAAAGGAAAGGCACTGTTCTGCTGACGACGCATTACATGGCCGAAGCCGACGAAATGTGCGACAGAGTAGCCATCATCGATCGTGGAAAAATCTTGGCCTGCGACAACCCTCTTACTCTGAAGGAAAAACTGAGAGAAAACGTGATCATGAGAATCGAAGTCTCTTCAATGCAAGCTGACTTCAGCTTCATGGAGAAAATGGAAGGAATAGTCGGGTATTCCCAGACCCGCAGCATCCAAACAGACACAACCACGCTGAAAGTCATGGTGCTCGATGAGAAGACCTTCTCAATGATCACTTCGAAGCTGGAAGAACAGAAACTGAAGATCCTCTCGATCAACAAAGCTGAGCCAACCCTTGAAGACGTCTACATTAGCCGCGTGGGACGAGGCTTTGAAGACGAAGAGGCGGGCACCAGTGCTTGATGAACTCGTCCGTAATCTCAGGGTAGCTTACGCTCGATTGTGGGTCAGAATTAAGGGCAGCAACCAAGAGCCCGAATGGATTGCCGCTGACTTATTGATCCCCATCTTGACCCTCAGTGCCTACGTGTACCTCTACAAGATGCTAAATGCTCCCGCCCAGTTCTCGGGCTTCGTTATCATCGGCGGAACCATGATTGCCTTCTGGGTGAACGTTCTCTGGAACATGTCATCTCAGTTCTACTGGGAAAAAGAAACAGGAACCTTGGAAATGTACCTCGTTGCACCGATCTCAAGAATGGCCATCCTTCTTGGAATGGCCCTGGGAGGAGTTGTAAACACGACTCTGAGGGCCGTAGTCATTCTTGTTGCTGGAACCATAATCTTTCAAGTCCCACTCGCAGTCCATGAACCCTTCACCGCACTTTTCACATTCATCTTAACGATCATAGCACTTTATGCGCTGGGTATGCTGTTCGCGTCTCTATTCATGCTTTACGGCAGAGAAGCTTGGCACACAGCAAACCTCCTGCAAGAACCAGTCTATTTCCTCTCAGGATCATATTTTCCAATAAGATACCTGCCGGACATCGTTCAACTACTGGCATCCTTCATTCCGTTAACATTCGGGTTAGACGGAATCAGAAGAGTCATGATTGACGGCCAAGGTATAGCTGACATTTGGCTGGATATAGTCGCGCTAGTGATTTTCACGATAGTCTTGTTGCCTCTGGCAAAGTTCGCTTTGAACTACATGGAAAACTTGGGCAAGAAAGAGGGGAGGCTCACGTTAAGATGGCAATAAACACCGTTCTAAGAACAATTAAGCAGTCTATTTGGTTAGGCTGGAAAGTCGAGACCAACTGGGCCGACCCCCTCGTGTTTGCCATATACTATCTCGTACGACCGCTGGCAGGCCTGCTGATCGTCGGCTTCATCTTCATTGTCGGCACCGCCGTCACCACGTCTGCAGGAACCCTCAACCCCGAATATTTCGCTTTCATGTTCATCGGAAACAGCTTCTTCCTGTACGTTACGCAGATAATGTCGACGATGACCATGCTAATACATGATGACAGATCCCATTATGAAGTGCTGAAACATATCTACTTGACACCTGGCTCCTTGACTTGGTACATTTTCGGCAGAGCCCTAAACGGCGTCATGAACGCTTCAATATCTCTGCTTCTGACCTTAGGATTTGGGACGCTCATCTTTCAGGGTCTGTTAGGAGTCCAAATACCCATCAACTGGCTGGGAACAAACTTACCACTGCTAGCCTTGAGCCTAGTACTAGGAATAATCTGCTTCATAGCCATGGGCTTCATTCTATGCGGCATAAACATCCTGACTTCACGAGTGCAGTTCATGTTAAACGAATACGTGTCAGGAATCCTTTACCTGTTCGGCGGAGTCATATTCCTGCCACAAATACTCCCCGCGTGGGGTCAAACCATTTCAAACGCCCTGCCAATCACGTATTTTCTCAGCATAATCAGGTTCTCAATACTGCATCAGTCTCCAACCCCAATCCAGACAGACCTATTGTACCTGGTCTTAACCATGATTGCAACAATAGCCGTCGGGATAGTTTCCTTCAAAATGGTTGAACACAAGGCCAGAAAAGACGGGTTAATAGACAAGAAAGAAGAGTATTAGCCGCCACTCACAATTGGCAACAGGGTTACGTGGTCTCCCTTTTTGAGCTTAGTTTCAAGCCCCTTCAACTGGTTAAGAAGGTACCCGTTCACC
This sequence comes from Candidatus Bathyarchaeota archaeon, assembly GCA_963705345.1. Classification (GTDB taxonomy): domain Archaea; phylum Thermoproteota; class Bathyarchaeia; order Bathyarchaeales; family Bathycorpusculaceae; genus DASPTR01. Next base: position 1,296,340 of record OY970072.1, on the reverse strand, counting down.
GTGATAATGTAGTTGGGCTTGATATCTGAGCCCTTCGGCTCATAGATGGCCTTTCTGAACGGTTCCCCATACCTCTTGGAAAGCATGGTAAGCAATTTAGCAACGGTCACATCTTCACTCGTCTCAACCTCTTCCTCCCGCCTGTTATCAGTCATGTTTTTTATGTGACCGATGTATTCGACCTTAATCTTCACATCAGCGCACCATTTCTTCTGTAATACCCAAGATGAGAAGCGGCGATATATCCGTTTCAGTGATACGTGCCGAACGCTTTGAGTCGAGAAAATACCTATATACGTGAAATCATTGAAAATGCCTTAAACAGCATTCTTGATGGTGTTTTCAATGGTGTTTGACAAGCACAAGCTGAACGAAATACGCGAACTGAAGAAAAAGTGGGAGAACGAAACACTGGCAAAGAGTTTTGGCAAGCTTCCTGAAAAGGGCGAATTTGCCACTAGCTCAGGCATTCCAATCAGCCGGGTTTACACACCCGTTGACATAGCAGATTTCAATTATCTGCACGATTCTGGTTTTCCGGGCGAGTATCCACTGGCACGAGGCGTCTACCCGACCATGTACCGTGCACGCCTGTGGACTATGCGGCAGTATGCTGGTTTCGGCACAGCTGAGCAGACGAATCGACGTTTCAAGTATTTGCTTTCCCAAGGCCAGAAGGGCCTAAGCGTGGCTTTTGACTTCCCAACGCAAGTAGGCTATGATTGTGACCATCCGCTATCACGCGGTGAAGTGGGCAGAGCAGGCGTAAGCGTCAGCACCTTGCGTGATATGGAGACCTTGTTCGACAGAATTCCGTTGGATAAAATCACGACTTCTATGACGATTAACGCGCCGACTAACGTTCTACTTGCAATGTACATTGCTGTCGGACAGAAAGAAGGGTTAGCGGAATCAATGCTCGGCGGAACGGTTCAAAACGACATCTTGAAGGAGTACGCTGCTAGAGGCATGTACATATTCCCGCCTGAGCCTTCGATGCGACTAGTCACAGACATTTTTGAATATTGCTCACAGAACATGCCTGAATGGAACACCATAAGCATAAGCGGCTACCACATCCGTGAGGCTGGAGCCACGGCGGTTCAGGAAGTCGCTTTTACATTTGCAGATGCGATTGCTTACGTGCAGGCTGCGGTTGATAGAGGTTTAGACTTGGACAAGTTTGCAGGTCGTCTGTCCTTCTTTTTTGCGGCGCACAACGATTTCTTCGAGGAGATCGCGAAGTTTAGAGCTGCTCGCAGGCTGTGGGCATGGATCATGCGTGAGCGTTTCGGCGCAAAGAATCTCAGTTCTTGGATGCTGCGTTTTCATACTCAGACTTCTGGTGTTTCGCTTACGGCTCAGCAGCCGCACAATAACATCGTTCGCGTTGCTTTGCAGGCTTTGTCTGCTGTTCTGGGTGGAACTCAGTCTTTGCATACTAACTCGTTTGATGAGGCTTATGCTTTGCCGAGCGATGAGGCTGTGCTGGTCGCGCTTAGGACGCAGCAGCTGATCGCGTATGAAAGCGGCGTGGTCGACAGTGTTGATCCGCTTGCAGGCTCGTACTATGTTGAGTACTTGACGAAGGAGATTGAGGAGAAGGCTGAAAAGTACATTGAGCAGATTGATGCGATGGGCGGGGCAGTAGCCGCTATCGAGAAAGGGTTTGTTCAGCGCGAAATCACCGACAGTGCTTATCGGCATCAGAAGGAGGTTGAAGCTAAGAAACGCGTCGTCGTTGGCGTAAACGAGTTCAGGACCGAGGAAGAGGTTCCCATAAAGATTCTGCAGATAGATCCGGAAAGCGAGAAGGAGTTAGTTCAACGTCTAAGAAAGATCAAACGCGAAAGAAATCAGGCCAATGTGAACGAAGCTCTGGCCAAACTGCATGGGGCAGCTGATGACGAGAGGGCAAACCTCATGCCATTCGTGCTTCAAGCCGTGAAAGAGTACGCAACGTTAGGCGAGGTATGTGGCACTCTGCGTGAAGTGTTTGGGGAGTACAAGCCTTCTTCCATATTCTAGCCAATTACTAGGAGGACGTCGCCTTCGCTTACTGACGAGCCCTCTGAAACATTTACTTCTTGCACTGTGCCAGCTTTTGGCGCGCTTATTTCGTTCTCCATTTTCATGGCTTCGATGACGCATAGGACTTGATTTGCTTTGACCACATCGCCCTTCTTGACCTTGACAGCCGCAATCTTGCCGGTCATGGGTGCGGTTATGGCACCTTCCGCGACTTGGTTTTTTGCAAGAGCCTTTCTTGTAGGGGCAGATGGTGCCGGCGCAAAGCTTGGCAATGTTGTTCTTGTCGTGGGCGTCTTGAATTCAGCCTTGAACGTTGCTCCATCCACTTTTACTTGGAAGGGCTTTTCACGGTCAATTTTGGGCAGCTCTATTTGATAGTTCTTGCCATCGATGCTTACTGAGAATCGCTTGTCTAGGTCGAGTCTGTCAGCCTGTAATTCGACGGTCACGGATTTTTCGTCAATTTTGATCGTAAAGGTTCTTTCGCTGTTTTTTGCTAGCTCGATTTTTCTCGGTTTGTCGTCAACGAATATCTCGTACGTTGGCATGGTTATGCACCGTGTTCAGATAGGCTTTGTCTGCCTGCTAAGACCCAGTTTGATGTGCCAGTTGTTGTCTTGCCGAGCGTTAGGGCTTTCGCGCCGTTTGAGCTTGTTAGGAATGTGCTTACTGCGACTGAAATTGCGGCAGCTTGTTCCAGCTCGGCGATTCTTTCAGGTTTGATTTCGTCTTTGGCTTCGTCTCGTTTTGCTTTTCGTTTCTTGAAGAACTCGAGTGCCGTTTGCGGAAACAACGCATAGGTTATCTTGTCTTCTTCGCTTTCGATGTATGGTTTCGCGTCTTCTGGGATTTTGTTAAGTCCGGGTTCTAGAAGGTCGGCTGGTCTTACGGTTATGGGCTGTTCGTCGCCTATGATTTTCTTCTTTACCTTAGGGTCTATTGGAGCTGGTGGTTTTCCATATAGGCCTTTGACGTAGTCTTTTATTTCCTTGGGAACGATGCTGTAGCGTTTGCCGGAGATGACGTTGAAGACGGCTTGTATTCCAACGAGCTGGCTTGTAGGCGTCACCAGCGGCGGGTATCCTAGTTCCTTTCGGACTTTGGGCACTTCTTCAAGTACTTGGTTGAGTCTGTCCAGGGCTTTTTGTTCTCGGAGCTGTTCGAGCAGGTTGCTGAACATTCCGCCTGGGATCTGGTGGACTATTATTGAGGCGTCTACTCGTTCGGCTTTCGGGTCTATGAGCCTCAGTGGGTCGTAGTATTTTTCGCGTAGTTCTCTGAAGTATGTGGCGATCTCGCTGAGAAGGGCTAGATCCAGGCATGTGTCGTAGGGCGTGTCCTTGAGTGCGGCGACGACTGACTCGACTGGCGGTTGGCTTGTGCCCCATGCCAAGGGTGAGAAAGCCGTGTCAAGTATGTCTACTCCTGCTTCGCAGGCGCGCAGGTACGTCATCATGACCATGCCGCTTGTGCTGTGGCTGTGCAGGTGAACGGGTAAGCCTACTTTCTTTTTCAGTGCCGTTATGAGTTCGTAGGCTGGTTGTGGTGCTAGCATGCCTGCCATGTCTTTTATGCAGATTGAGTCGCATTTTAGCGCGGCTAGTTTCTGGGCGAATTCGACGAAGTGCTCTACCGTGTGCACTGGGCTTATGGTGTAGCAGATTGTGCCCTGTGCGTGTTTGCAGGTTTTTTTGACGGTTTTGATGGCGACTTCCATGTTTCGGATGTCGTTCAAGGCGTCGAACACGCGGAAGATGTCTATGCCGTTTTCGGCTGCCTTCTCGACGAACCTGATGAGCACATCGTCTGGGTAGTTACGGTAGCCGACCACGTTTTGGCCGCGCAGGAGCATCTGGAGAGGCGTCCTCTTTACGTGTTTTTTGAGTTGCCGGATGCGTTCCCATGGGTCTTCTGCGAGATAGCGTATGGCAACGTCGAAGGTGGCGCCGCCCCAGGCTTCGAGTGAGAAGAAGCCGACTTGGTCTATTTTGTCGGCTATTTTGAGCATGGTTTCGGTGCTCATTCTTGTGGCCATTAGGCTCTGATGTGCGTCTCGGAACGTTGTGTCTGTGATTTTTACTCGCTTAGGCGGCGTCTGAACCCCTTCTACATACGGATTCTGTTGAGTTTAGAGAGGTTAGGTTAAGGCGTGTTAAATCGTTTACGTATTGCAGGCTGCTTTTTCGTTGATAAGCTTGCTAGAAGCGCTATGTCGGCCTAGGTCGTAGTATGGATCTCGACACTTTTTCTGCGATGGTTGCACTATACCAGATAAAGGCTATCCTGAGGGTCTTACGGGTACCTTCCGCAATGAGCAGTTATGTTGTTCGTTCAGTGTCGTCCCCATAGTGCTCTCAGTCGCGTGAGTGCAGGCGTGCGCCTTGAAGTTCTAGGGCTTCGTACTGCGTGACTACTGTTTCTTTTGCTATCAGGCCCGCGAGTATTAGCATAATTCCAGCGAGTACCATAGGGACGGCAACGATGATAGGCGTTAGAAATGCGATCAGGAAGACCGCCAGGCCGACTCCGACCCATGTTAGTCTGCTTTCCTCTTTCAGCGTAACGCTGTTCAGGCCGGAGAATTTTCCGGTTTTCCAGCCTGTGGGTTTTGTCCATCTTTTTCCCTCAGAGTCTGCAAGGTCGCCTCCTTTGGGGACGGGTAATTCGGCGAGCTGCGAATAACCATCCTCCACAGGCTGCATTTTCGAGACATCTTTGGCTTTAAAGCAAGTTTTTCCTTCGTAGAGGGCTGTTTCTCCTCTGATGCTGACTATGGCGCCTACGAAAATGGTCTGTGACGCGGCATTCTGGACCTTAATGAGAATCATGCCTGAATAGTCACTTATCGTCATATAGGCTCCTGTGTCGGCCACGTCATAGAAGAGGCTGATGATGCGGCCTCGGATTGATGCCCAGTTTCCCGGGTAGAACTCTTCCAGCTGTTTGATCTTTCTAAACGAGTATGAAAGAGACATGTCGTCCCTTAATACTGATGGAAAACGGTTAATAAAGTCTAGTCGAAATCTGAATCTCCAGGTGCCAATTGAAATGGTCAAGATTCTGGTCGTCTACGATTCTAGATCTGGGAACACTGAGAAGATGGCCTTGGCCGTTGCTGAAGGCGTCAGACAAGTCAGCGGAATCAAGGCGGCCGTGAAGAAGGTTGAAGAGACAAGCCTTGAGGACTTGCAGGAAGCTGATGGGATCATAATGGGCTCGCCGACGTATTATGGGCAGATGTCTGGCAAGCTTAAGGCTCTCATCGATAAGTCTGTCAGGATTCACGGGAAACTCGATGCGAAAGTGGGGGGCGCCTTCACAAGTGCGGGCGGCGTGGCAGGCGGGGCGGAGACGACGATCCTTTCGATTTTGCAGGCGATGCTGATCCACGGGATGATCGTTCAGGGCAGACATGATCATGAGCATTATGGTGTAGCGGCCGTGGGCACGCCTGACGAGAAGGCCGTTGAAAGCTGCAAGGAGCTCGACAGAAGAGTTGCGACTCTGACGAAGAAACTGAAATAAGAAGTACGATGGCGATTGCCGTGAGGGTATGCGGCGTAGTTGGCAGCCCGAAGAAAAGCGGCAATGTGGACATGCTTGTTTCAGAAGTTTTGAGAGGCGCAGGCAGCCAAGGGGCTGAGACGTGCAAGATATACCTTAACGACTTGCAGGTCAAGCCTTGCCAAAGTTGCGGTGCCGATCCGCGTCCAGAATATTGCCTGTTCGATGATGACATGGGAGCAATCTACACTGTGCTGCGATCCTACGACGCTATAGTCCTAGGCTCGCCGGTTTACTTTGACACTGTGAGCGCGCAGACGAAGCTTATGATAGACCGTTGCAACTGCCTTATGCCTTACGTGAAACGTGCTGATGGAACCTTCGGCTTCGAAAGAAGAATGAAGAAGCGCAAAAAGGGCGTTTTCATTGCCGTTGCCGGTTCCGATCAAGAATTCACCACCATTCAGGCCACGATAAAGGGTTTCTTCAACTGGGCAAACGTGAAGCTGGTCAGCACGATGCTATACTCGCACGACGACAGCGAATTGGGCGGCGTAAAAAGCGACAAAGAAAAAATGCGCGAAGTCTTTGAAATAGGCGCCAAGCTGGCTTGTCAACATCGATGAGGAAGTTTCAAGGGAAGCCGGCGTGTTACATTCGGAAATGCGAAGGACCAAGAAGGATTTTGAGCTTGCTGATGCTAACGTGTTGGCCATCGCACGAAGGATCAAATCAAAGGTTCTAACGGGAGACCTTCATTTTAACGGCGTCAAAGAAGCAATTCTGATCCAATGAAGAGAACGCGTTGCTTGTTGAAGAGAATTTCAGGACAGTTGTCAGGCGTGTCCACGTGAACTGCATCCCTGAAACGCTGATACAAGCACTTTTATTGAACAAGGTGATGGACCCGCCCGGACTCATACCCAAATGGGTTCAAGTCCATTCTGCAAATGATTATCCTGCTTAATGATTTCGCGGGTTCAAATCCTAGCGACCCCACCAACCCAATTCTTACCTATTTTGCGAAAATAAGCCTGCTTTGGACATTTCTGATAGACCAGAACTGGTGCGGAAAAGTCATAGCTGAACCAAGAGGATTAATTGGAATAGTGAAAAGAAGTGATTACAAACAAAATCAGAACACGGCAATGGCTTCTGTTCATTTTGCTTACAGCCGGTCTCATATTGAGTCTTATCGGACTGACTATGTGGGTTGCAATGTCCCGTGGCGAGCAGACTCAAGTCAATCCTGAGAATTTTCGACTAGTCTTTTCCCTTTCAATGCTGGGGTCGGTCATTTTTAGTGTTTTGTTGATAATCGGGGCGTTGTATCTGAGAAAATGGAAAAACCGTTAATGTGTGCTTGCGTTGAGCAGTTCAAACATAGAGTTTTAAGCCCGTTTGTTCCGTCTATTTTCTCTTCTGGAAGCATTCCATGCAAATGGCAACCAGCTTCACGTTTTGAATCGTCTGCGGTAAGGACGTTAGACCTGTTGTGAGCACAGTCACGTAACCTAGAGGCTTTCCACATTTCTGGCATCTTAAAGGTTTAGTGTTGCTCATCCTCTATCACTAGAAGCATTCTCTATCAGTCTTTAAAAAATTGCTTGAGCTTTAACTGAAATAAGCACATCCTAAAGCGGAAATTGGAGTGCTGGGGGGTGGGACCCCCACCCAAATTTACCGGTAAAAAAGCATACTTAGTATGCTTGGCGAGAGTTAGCGCGCGCGCTACAAAAGCTGTAGGCATTTGGTTTCAGTGCCAGAGGCTGTGCCTACAAGAATTTTTTGCGCCCTTTTTCGAGCAATTTGCTGGCATTTTGGTAGAATCTAAAACAGGAAGATGTGCGCATGCAAAAAACTTTTATCCAATCAAACACTCTTGAAAAGTGATGCCGACAGTCAAGGATTTCATGACGAAGAATGTTATAACCATCGACGCTAGCAAAACTGTTATTGAAGCTGCAGACCTAATGTCGCAAAACAACGTAGGCGATTTGGTGGTCATGGACAAAAATACGCCTGTAGGGATCGTCACTGAACGGGATCTCGTAAGGAGAGTCTTGGCGGAGAGAAAATCGCTAAACATCAAAGTTTCAGAGGTAATGACCACACCCCTCAGAGTAATCGATCCAGAAGCCCCACTAAAAGAAGCTGCCAGAAGAATGGTCAACAAAGGAATCCGACGACTTCCCGTAATAAAGGATAACAAGCTGGTTGGAATAATAACCGCTACCGACTTCGCTAGACACCTAAGCAAGAAAACCCTTACCGATGACATACTTGAAGCAATAGGCCGCAGCCACTACCCCGTTCCAGAAGTTTTCGAAAAATAGCAGAGGCCGCAGCGCAAACAAACCAAAAATTACAGTAAACCTTCAAGTGCAGAAGCTCAATTCTCGCTTAGGCCCCGAAACACTATCATCAGACTCTCATAGACAGAGTACGCACATACTGTAAAATGAAATCTCGGCAAATCTTCCCTGATCTTCGCCCTTGTGGCTACCAAGTATTGTTCAAGCTCGAGTCAATAATGGGAGCAGAAGCAGAGCGGTCATGCCTAGAAGCTTCATGAATATGAGAACCGAGGGGCCTGCAACGTCCTTCAACGGGTCGCCTACAGTATCACCAATTATTGTTGCCTTATGCGTATCCGATTTCTTGCCCCCGTACAGCCCACTTTCGACCAACTTCTTAGCATTGTCCAGCAGGGCACCTGTATTGTTAAAGAAGAAGCCCAGCATGGCGGCGGAAGCCGTAGCCCCGATGAGCATCATTCCCAACTCGGTCGCACCAAATAACAGACCCACCGCGATGGGAGTTGCTATGGCAATAAGCCCCGGTAACACCATTTTGCTGAGCGCATTCTTGGTTGCGATATCAATACATCGGGCATAATCAGGAGCAACTATCCCCTCTTTGAGCCCTATAATCTCCTTGAACTGCCGCCTCACTTCATCAACCATTTTGAAAGCCCCATCGGAAGTCGCCCTTATCGTCAGAGAGGCCAATGGCAAAGGCAAAACTACACCTAGGAACAGTGCAGCGATGGGGTATGGCGATCCAAGCGAAATGACAGAGATATTAGCCTTTGCGAAATACGTTGCGAAAATCAAGAAAGACGTAACCGTACCTGATGCCATGGCATAGCCCTTGGTTGCAGCCTTCATAGTGTTTCCCACAGCATCCAGAGAATTTAGCGTCTCAGATGCTTGCCCCGAGATTCCAGACATTTCAGCTATTCCAGCAGCATTATCGGTTATTGGACCAAACGTGTCAGAAGCCATAATAAACGCAATAGCAAAGTCCGTGCCAATGTTTGTTATGACTAGCCCGTAGAGAGATTGACCAGTTACCATGAAAGAAACCACTACGGCAACCAAAACTGCAATCATCGGAAACAATGGAGTTGCCAGTCCAGTCGATATGCCAGTTATCAGGTTTATTGCAGGGCCTGCTTGCGAGGATTCAGCGACATCATGTACAGGTCCACGCCCCAGACCGGTGTAGTATAGTGTACTTAGGACACAAACGAGTACAGCTGCAACACCAAGTAAACCTGCAAAGAATAGTGATACATCATTCAAAAACAGCGTAGACAAAAAGAACAAGCCAATCGAGCTAAGAACTGTTGTAACCATGAGACCGACAACCAAAGATCCTGTAGCGTTTATCCGCTTCCACCGTCTAACCAGCGATATCCCAAACATGGAGGCCAGAACACCAACAGCTTCGAGTATAAATGGAAACACTACCCCGTTAGGGCCGTATCTCGAAATAAAGAGAACGCCCATCAACATACCAGTTATTATGTCATCACTGAAAGTCTGGAACAAATCTGAACCTCGCCCCGCGCAATCGCCCACGTTGTCGCCAACCAAATCAGCGAACACAGCCGGATTTCTTGGGTCGTCCTCAGGGATCTCCATTTCGATCTTACCCACCAAATCGGCCCCAATGTCAGCCGACTTTGTATATATGCCGCCTCCGATTTGCGCAAACAATGCCGCCAGGCTTGCTCCAAATCCAAATCCAACAAGCGCCGGAATATCATTCAAGGCTACTCGCAATAGGAACAACGCAACCAAACTTATCCCTGGAACTGCCAGACCCATAACCGCACCTCCCAAAAAGCCTGTTCTCAGAGTTGCCCCAGGTGAACGCGTAGCGGCACTTGCGGTTCTCACGTTGGTTCTAACTGCGACGTTCATTCCAACGTACCCCGCCAATAGGGAGAGAAGGACACCGCACACGAAAGCCAATGAAGTAGTCCAATTGAAAAGAAAGAGAATTATTAAGGCCAACCAAGGAATGACAAGAATGATTGTCCCCAATTGTCTCTTGATGTAAGCGCTTGTTCCTATCACAATATACCTGCTCACCTCTTGCATACGAGCGGTACCAGAATCACGTTTGAGAATCCAACGAGTGATATATGACGCCACCAAAATGGCAATCATCCCAACCACGAAAGCAAACAGGAGCGGATCTGCCATAGCAATTCCTTACAGTTTCTCGTTTTGCACCTTAATAATGTCTGGCATAACAGTTGGTCGCGTCTTCTTTCCCTTTCATTCGGTAGCCTTGCCCCTTGCCTAAGAAAAGGAGCTTCTTACTTGATAAGGCTGACCCTGAATCGACCGTACAACATGTTGATCCATTGGGCATTTTTGCCCTAGTGACTTTTTTTGAAGACTGCTCTGGACCTTTGGGCATATCCAGATTGTAGGGGCTTTCATTCTACGTTCACCACTGGGTTCTGTTCATATAAAGAGTACGCGTGCCACCACGGGGACTTATCCTTGGCGATGTTGGAAGCGCAGGGGAGTGGGACCCCCACCCAACTTTACCGGTAAAAAGTATGTTTAGGATATGTTTGGCGAGTGTCTGAAGCTATCCTGGCTACTAACAACCCCATGTCAAGGTGACGGTTAAACCCGCTATGATCTCATCGCATTTTGACAATCAAAGATACGAAAAGCCAATAAATCCCAAAACACAAATTCAGTTGCTCAGCGCGCGCTGGTCGGCTGCAGGTTTTTATGAGAGGCTCTAATTGCTAATCTGAACCCAATGTCTTAGGTGAATGATGCATATGGAGAAAAGCTCAGGATATGTTGTTGATAAAAAGGTAGTCGCAGTCTTGATCGTAGTTTTTGTGGCTTTGCGCGCGCTACGCCTAGAATGAACTCAAAATGGGCGAAATAACCATTGCGAAGATGGTGCGGGGGGGTGGGATTTGAACCCACGAACCTCTACAGGATAGCCACGTCGGGGCCACGCCTTTCGCTTATTTGCCTATTTTATCCTTGGGACTTGAACCCATTTGGGTGCTAGTCTCTCCCGGTCCACTTCTTAATTCTGCTAGACAACGTGGATGTTAATTAGAACATACAGAAGAATGGATGAAACCAAGATAGAAAGGAGAACGTCTATGAATTTACGTTTTGTGTTTAACAAAGGTATAAGGAAAGGTACCTGATCGGTGTAGCTCTCAAAAGCTTCTCCATGATTCTTGGCCAGATATAGTTCTTCTACAGACGCTTGGACAATATAGGCTAACAGTTGGCGTCCTTACGCAAATCAAGATAACTTCGATTATGCCCGCATCTGATGACATATGGAAGATGTTGCTTCAATTCCAGCTCTCTGACGTATCTTAGGGCTTTTGCAAGTGTTCCATATTCTTCCGCGTCCATCCAGTTGGTAATTTTGGGAATCAACTCCACAAACCCAGACGGGCTTTCAACAAGTAACCCTCGGTACCATTCGCTACTGGGAACAGGTCTAGCTCCAACTAACTCGATAAAACACCTTACTTCGGCAGAAGAGAGTAGTAAAGGGTCAGCCCGCAAAAATGATAATACTTGAGGAAGTCTGTCCAAAGAAACTACTTTGAAATAAGGGCATAGTTTGGGATTGATTCCAATTAGCTCTGGTTTTGACCCTTCATCAGTCACTACCCACGAAAGAACATGCCTCTCTACCCATTCATCCATTTTTCTAGGGCTCATCACAGCCCAGCGTGGAGCATTACCGCTATTGACAAAATTTGCTTGTAAGAATTCAACAATATTATTCGATAGAAACGAGCTTGTAGGAACGGGTTTTGACTTCCTTTTGGCTGGATTTCTTCACCTGAAGCTGATTTCCACACCGTATCCAGTCTGCAATCTTAGTATAGAAAGCCATTAAGATTTGGCGCCCATTCCTAAATAAAACCCGCATCGCGGAGAATAGCCCACGCATACGCAGGACGTTGATCATAAACTAGCCGCTTATTATTAGCTGGGCCTTCGATCGCCTTTCCTTCGTTTATAAGACAAACGGCTTTTCGAGAAGCGTCCTGTTGACATACTGTTCTCCGCTTGGTAGGTCCATGTAGATGGCTGAATCGGTGATTCTGCTGACCCTGAATGGCTTGCCATTCTTGGTATGGCCAATTGGATTTTGTGTGTATCTCTCAACGAGTTTTTGCCGGTCTAGTATGCGCATCTTCTAAACCCGGTTCCAGACCCAAAGTGTGGTGGGCCCGCCCGGATTTGAACCGGGGATCAACAGGTTATGAGCCTGGCGCTCTACCGGGCTGAGCTACGGGCCCATGCTTGTCTGCCCTAGTATGCTTGTTTTCAAGTTGATTTAAACGTTTTCTGCGTTTAATCTTCTCGTGAAAGATTTAAAAAGTCGGTCGTGTGGTAAACTAGAGCTTGGAAGGAGAAAACAGATTTTGGAACTGAGAGTTTTCACTTTGCCTAGTTGTTCTACCTGCCCGTTGGCAAAAACAGTTGTTTCAGAAGTCGCGCGGAAACTGAACATCTCATATAAGGAGGTTAATTTGGCCACTGAAGAAGGCATGCGGGAAGGGAAGGCTTATGATATTATGAGCGCTCCTAGCATAGCCATAGATGACGAGGTCATGTTCAGGGGTCAGCTGGTCTCGAGAGAGAGGCTTGAAGGAGAAGTGAAAAAGCGACTAGAAAAGTGGGCGGAGAGAGCTACAAAGGAAAAAATACAGCCAACGTAAGCGCGTGCTTGTTTTGCTGGTATATTCCCCGCAGTGCAAGTAGGAAGGCCTAATGCAGGGTCCGCTCGTAATGATACAGATACTCTTGGGCATAACCCGCGTATCTTCCGAAGTATTTTCGCCCGAACAAGCTGAGCTTCTCATACTGCGAAGCTGTCAATGAGCGTTCGTCCTTGATCTTGTCGATGAATCCAGCCGGGAAATGGCTCTCATAACGTGTAAGAACAGCTCTTCTTATCCAAACGTCAACTGGAAACGCCTCCAGTTTGCCAAGAGAAAAAAGCAAAATACAATCTGCAGCTTTCAGGCCTACACCAGGGAAGGCAATGAGCTCTTTCCTTGCCTCCTCGTAGGCTGTTTTTCTCAAGCGTTCAAAGTCGAAGCGGTTTTCATGCACTATTCTTGCTGTTTCATGAACGTACTTGGTCCTATAGCCAAGACCGCATTCAGCGAGTTCGGTCACAGATGCTTCCGCCAGCTTTTCGGCTGTAGGGAATGTGTAGAAATCGTAGCCGTCAAGGCAGACTTTGTTTCCGAATCTGCGGGAAATGTTGAGAAGCATCTGTTTTATTGCCGCAATGTTCTTGTAGGTTGCGCAAATGTACGAGATTAGGCATTCCCAAGGGTCTTGACGTAGGATCCGCAAACCTCTAAACGACCCAACTGCTTGCTTGATGTGCTCGTCCTTGCTGATTTGTGATAAGATACTGTTTAGATCATCATGTAGGCCGAAATAGTTCTTCACAAAATCGGCGTCTGCGTTTTCGATTTCCAAATCGCCTCCAGTCTGGCGTGCTTTGAAGACCTTTTCACCGACGACTCCATACCACCATTTGCCTCTCTTATCCCATCTAAACGTCTGCCCGCAACATAGAGTCGCCTCCAGATCGAATGCGCCCAAAGGGTTCAATCTGATCCTCATCGAATTTCACCTTCAATATCTTGACAATGCAATATCAACGAGTTATCGTGCATGATAGCTTCAAATCGACTTGAGGCTCTGGATTATTGCCTTCTTGAGATCATCTTTGGTCTTGAATGGTTTCCAACCTAATGCTCTTTGTATTTTCTTGGTTGATTCTATGGCTCTGCCCGAAGATGTCTGATCAACAGTCAACCTGACCTTACTCTTCGAACTTGTGTTCTGGATTAGAAACTTGTACAGTTCACAGTAGGTTATGAAGGTAGCTGGATTTGAAAGGTTGAAGATTTGACCGTATGCTTTCTTGTTCAGCGTAGCCAGCAAAAAGGCCTGGATCACTTCGTCAACATGTATGCTTGCGTAACCGTCGCCCCGCGTTACTTCTATTATCCCGCCTTTGCGCAGATTTTCAATTATCCTTCTGCTTGGCAAAGCATCGCTGTCGGTGAATACGGCCTCTATGCGAAACACCGTTATCGGCAATCCGCATTCGTGATGATATAGCAGACAGAGCTTCTCAGTAGTGAGTTTTAATATGCCATAAGCAGGTCCAGGGTCGCCTTCCCATAATTCGGGTTTGCACACAGTCTCCTCGTCAACAGTCTTGGACTCTTGGCTTCCATATACAGCACAACTGCTGGCAAAAAGAAAATGCCTTATACCCTGAGATTTTGCTGCTTCCAACAGGTTAAGAGTGCCTCTAATGTTAACGTCAAACAGGTCCGCAAGCGGAAGCTGATGTTCCCAAGTGTGCCCATCCCAATTAATTGCCAGATGGTAAACAACATCAACGTCTTTGACAGCCTTCTGCACGACGTCTCTGTCAGCCATACCTCCATGGAGTTCACTGTCGCCTATGCCCACAAACTCCAAATTCGGATGCCTCTCTTCCTTGAAAGGCCCATACTGACAATCGAGAATCTTTACCTTAAGTCCTCTCTTCAACAATGCTTTGACAAGCCTAGAGCCTATGTCTCCTGCACCTCCAGTCACGAGGACTTTTCTCTCAATATCGTCTGTTGGCAAGCTTCCATCTCCTTGAACTACGTATGTCCTTCAACTTCTGCTTTTAACCTGTCAAAGAAGCCCTGCATAAAGACTAGTCTTTCTATGGCTATTTCCCTTGCTTTTGCCGTGTACAGTCTCTCAGGAATGTGTTTAAACTTGAGTTCAAACTCAAGATTTGGACTGTGCTTCGAAATATCCTTTAGTCGAATTTCAGCTTTTCCTCCGACGACGTTGTCCATCAAATACTCTTCGATCGGGACATCTGAATAGATTCTCTGGCCATATTGACCTGCTATCATGAAGGATCTGGCAATGCCTACTGCTCCTAACGCGTCAAGCTTGTCCGCGTCAAAAAGAATCTTTGCCTCTACGGTCTCAGGTTTGCGATTTCTTCTGTAACGGTGAACCGCGATGCAATGTTTTATTTGAGCTATCTTCTCCTCACTATAATCAAGCTTCGTCAGGATTTCTCCAGCCATCACAGCTCCAAGAGTCGCATGATCGGTTACTCCTTTCCTATCTTCAAATTCCCTGACGCGAGCTATGTCATGCAATAGTGCAGCAGTCTTTAGGACGTCCAAGTCAACTTTGGTTTCATATTTCGCAAGGTGCATGCAAAGATTGAACACTCTTTCGACATGCTCCATATCATGATGCGAATGGGACAGCTCCTTCGCCACAATTTCCCTTATTCTCTCGTGTTTGACTTCCATAAGAATTGACTTCTGAAGCAGAAGTATAATTGCTTTAGCCGGCATCTAACCCGAGCCATTTCTCAGCATCGCACAGAGAAATGTACAAGTCCAAGCAGTATGCCGGGACGGCTTGTATCATGCGAGTTATCGCTCGCATATCACCAGCTGGTGCCGACGCGTCTGGTTTGCGACAAAACAAGCTTGTACGCGCCTATTGTGAAGAAAAAGCACAAATCCTAATCACATTGTGGGAATTAACGCACAGTTAATGGCCAGACGATACTGTTAAGTTATTTGTGGTAAACTGGACAGAGTTTGTACCCTTAAATCTCCGTGTTGTTGAACTGAAGTCAGATTGTAATGACCTATTTCACCGCATCCAAAACTTGCTTCTGTTTGGTTGTATAGTTCTCAATATCTTGAACATATTGGTGAGGTGCCTTTTCCTTGGTTATTTCCCGTTGATAATCCAATGCCCATTCAGGTCTTGAGCATTGAAGAAACATTTCCTTGAGTTCTATTTCCTTGTTTAGAATATCTTCTTGATCTGTTGTGACGAAGATTACCCATTTGTTACATCGAAATTGGTGCTGCAAGGCTGAGGATAGATGAAGAGCATCTTTATCATTTTTTATTATTGCTCCAATAACTACTGCTGACATAAGTGAATCATTAGGTTGTATTTGTTCACATTTGATTCCTCCTTTAAATGGAGCTTCCATGTCATGCCTGATTATCCCTAACTCGGCAGATATAGCGGGCAAGAAAATGCTGACTGGCATCTTTTCTCCATCTTTCAATGAATGAAGTTGGGAGGCAACATAGTTTTCAATTGCTCCTAATATTTCGTTTGTGATATTCGACCGCCTATAAGGAAGCTTTCTAAACTGTGCCTTTTGCTCTGCGAAAAAGTCGGCAAATATCTTGCCGTCTCTATTGCCTAATTCCTTTATTCCTTTTGATTCTAGATGAGATTTCAAAGGGTCGTGGATAAATAAGACAATAACATTACGAGAACGCTCAATCAAGTCCAGAGCTTCTGTTTTGATAGAGGAGGATATAATGCAGTGGCTTCCAGCTTGTTTTAGGAAATCGGAGCAAGCTTTCATCATGGATTCCAAAGGGTGCGGAAGCAATATACATGTATCTAAGAAAAAGCCTTCAAACTGGCCGAACGACAAAACTCATCCTTCTAGGGTGGCGGAAGCAGCCACAAGCTCCATGATTTTCCTTATAGATCTAGCACCACTATTTCCTGCATATGATGTGAAAGGAGAAAACTGCACTTCATGCTCAATCAATGTCTCGATTCCGTGAATCTGCTTGTTAATGTCTTCCATAAAGTCCTGAACGATTTTCATGTCAAGAGCGGTTGACTTGATTGTCTTCACTTGAAATATCTCGTCAACGGTGGCTGAATTGCTAAAGTCTACATACCAGAAAAGCTTTATTCGTGCTCGTTGCAATTTCTCGATTCTTGTAGTGAATGGTTTGATCCAGCGATTATGGGCATCGCATATTCTCTCAAATTTCATTCGATTATCTCGGCTGAAAAGCAGTTGGGCGCGTTCTTTACGTATGCGTTTCTCATATGTTTCCAAATAGTCCTTTTCTATCAGTATTGCATCTTCAATAGTCGTCAAATATGACAAAGGTAAGTCAGAATTGAAATACATTCTGGAAGCATCAAAGAGTTCTGAATCAAGTTCCTTTCTGAGGTTGCTATGGTGATCAAAAATCTGTTTGAAGTATGATGCGACATACTTCCACATATCGCTTACATATTTATGGATTTCTACCGACTTCTCAAACACAGGATCTTCCTTAAGATCGTCCTCTACTATCGTCTTCAAGTGCCTCTTGAGATCCTCGATTTGGAATTTCTTCAGTGGTGGCAATTCATCGAGCAGACTTAGATTCGTTTCGACGGTATTAGCTATAGCAGTCTTGTAGTCTTCAAATGCTTTGTTAATCGTATCGTCTTCTGTTTCAAAGCTCTGAGGAAAAGGTATTCTTCTTTTGACAAGCTCCAATTTGTCAGCATCTATCTCATTACTAAGAGAGATCATCTTACTCACTGCGAACAAGACACCATGATTTTCGTGACCGAATTTTGACTTAGTTGTCATTGATTGTGAAAGACGTATTTAAGTCGTTTGTTCTTCTGATATATCTTTCTGGGTCATTCGCTAGAGATGGTATCTTGTGGGCATACCACAAGCTAAAAACAAGGCGTCCAAAGCTGGCGTGCCCAAAATGATAGTCAGCCTCGAAGAGATATTCAAATATATGAACTAGGCTTCGTCTACAAATTTGTCGGGTCGCGGAATTTCAGGTGGTAAGCCTTTTCTAATCCGAATTTGCTTTATGATTTCTGCCGCGATCTTCTCTGGAACTCTTTCCCAATGATCAAAGGTGCTCTGCCAAAAAACGTGTCCAGAGGTAGAAGAGCGCATTTCGGCCGACAAGCCGATGGTCTCAGCAACTGGCATATAACCCGTTATCATGGTCATGGTTGCTCTGTTTTCCGTTGCCAGTATTTTTCCACGCCTCGAAACCAATATGTTTGTGCATTTGCCGAACCATCTAGTCGGAGTGGACAATTCAATTTTGTAGATCGGTTCAAGAAGGAATGGTTTTGCTGTTAAGAAGGACCCTAAAATCGCTCGGCTGATGGCTCTCTTGATCTGTTTTGGCTCTCGCAAGGCTGGTTCTTCCTGAATCTTGGCGTCGATCATGCCAACTCTAACGTTTCTCATTGGCTGTTCACATAAGGGTCCTGTTCTGCATGCCCAATCGAAGCCCGAAATAATGCTGTCTCTTACTTCGCCGGGGATTCTGACATCTCTTGTCAGGTCAATCAATATGTTCCTTTGCTCATCAAGTGCCCCAATTTTCTTTGCCTCGTCTTCAACGGTCAATCCTTTTGCTTCTTCATGTGGTTCTACCTGAACCCTGAAACTGTTTTGCTTGTTAGGGCTTTTAGCCATCATGACTAGACCTTTTCCAGCAACGCTCTCTCTGTAGTCTGCTGTCGGGTTTGATGTTGCAATATCGGCGCCGCCGCTGTAGTCCTTGAGAAACCTTACAGCGGTTTCCAGATGGAGTTCGCCGATTCCACGTAGCTGATATTCGCCGGTTTTTTCGTCAATTCTGATTGCAAGATTCGGGTCTTCTACGGAAAGTCGATCCAAAGCTTTCGCTAAGAGTGGAAGGTCTTTCGGATCTCTAGGTTCGACGGCTACTGTTATCACGGGTTCGGAAACGTATCTCATGCCTTCAAATGGAACAGCGCCTTCTTTGTGCGCACTATCGACGACTGTTTCACCTGCTCTCACCAGATCTAGACCG
Source organism: Candidatus Bathyarchaeota archaeon (assembly GCA_963705345.1). GTDB lineage: Archaea > Thermoproteota > Bathyarchaeia > Bathyarchaeales > Bathycorpusculaceae > DASPTR01. Next base: position 1,277,805 of record OY970072.1, on the reverse strand, counting down.
GACAAGGCAGCCAGGTTTCCAGCGGGGATTTGATCGACAACCTCTTTGAAAGCGCTCATGTACATGAAAACCTGCTTTGCTTTGCATTCCCTGCTTGCTTCAATAAGGTATAATTGGTCTCCTTCTTTCACTGAACCTGAGAACAGCCTTCCAGTTGCAATCGGACCGTTGTTTGGGTCAATTTGAACATTGGTTATGCACATTATTGTAGGTCCATGGTCATCGCAGTTCATCAGTGCTTTGCCTATGGTTGAATCCAGGTTTCCTCTCCAGATTTTTGGCACTCGATATTTTTGAGCTTCAATTGGGCTGGGGCAGTTCTTGGTCGTCATGTCAAATATTGCAGTGTGAAGCGGTAACGTCTTCGAGAGTGCTTGGTACTTGCTTTGCTTGTAGCTTTCTATGATGTCAGCAAATTTCATCTCCTTCTGCTTTAAGATGCCGAGTGTGAAGCCCCACTTGTGAAGGGCCGACCCGAAAACTACTGTCCCTCTTGCTGGGTCTGCTTTCCACTTTTCCTTGAATTCATATTCTCCGTAAATTTCGACCAGGGTGTTAAAGTCGGCCACTATGTGAGCGAGCTTCTTCTGGATATCATCAGCACCGAGTTTCAACTCGTCGATGAGCCGGTCAATCTTGTTTATGAAAAGAACAGGTTTCACTCTCTCCTCCAAAGCTTGGCGTGTCACAGTTTCCGTCTGAGCCATCACTTCTTCCACAGCATCGACGACGACCACAACACCGTCCGTGGCCCGCATGGCCCTTGTTACCTTGCCCGTGAAATCCACATGGCCAGGCGTGTCGATCAGGTTAATGACGTAGGACTGGCCATCCGTTTCATGTAGCAGCGAGATGTTTGCGGTCTTTATTGTGATCCCACGCCTCTGCTCCTCTTCAAGATAGTCAAGAGCTCTCGCTGAACCAGCCACTTGCCACGATAACAAGCCAGCTTCAGCCAATAGCGAGTCAGTCATCGTTGTTTTTCCATGATCAATATGCGCGACGATGCCGATGTTGCGAATACGCTCTTTATTGCTCATCAGTTTGACTATTTCGCTTGTTTGTCTAAACTTTGGCATGATCTGGCTAGCTCCACAAACAGTCTCTTTCTTCTGTAGACATTGTCTAGTCAGTAGTATGAGATTTGCTTTTTCATTCTTGTCTATCCTAGGGGTTAATGGCAGACTAAAAAAGACTTAAATCAAATTGAACGTGGATAGGTAGAACTGTGGAGGAAACACAACTTGAAAGTTCCTAGCATTTTTGTGCTTTTTACAGATCCAATGGGAGTCAGCGACATCGGGGGCACCTTAGCGAAGCATACAAAAGCCGGAGCGAAGGTCGTTGCGGCCATTCTGTGGGAGTACCCAAACGACGTTCTGAAACAGATCAACAAGATGGCCACAATCCTAGGAATTGAAACGCGTGTTCTAGGCTACAAGCGGGGCGAAGTGTTCGCTGACCTGTCAGCAAAGAAGCAAATTGTGAAGATGATACGTGAAATCAGACCTGACATCGCCATAACTTTCGACCCTGAATTTGCCGCAAACACCATGCACGGTGACCATATTGCAACACATCAGCTTATGATGGAAGCTTTAGGGTTATGTTACCGTGAGAATTTTGCTTCAGAACAACTCAAGAAAGGTTTGGAAACATGGTTTGTCAAGGCCGTGTATTACCCGTTCTGGACGTTGAGGGGACAACCCGACGTAATAGTGGACATAAGTGAAACCTTTGACTTGAAAGTGAAGGCCACATTGACTTTGAAGGGTCAAAGCGAGGTCACTGGCAAGATTTTGCCGATCTTCTATTCCAAAGACGCCTTGGAAGCCATTCTGCCAGCGTATCAAGAGTTGAAGAAAGACCAAGCGAAGCTAGGTGAAGAGTGGCAAAGGGAAAGAAGACGCGCGACTGCAAGGTTCATGGGCGAACAGGTTGACGCGGCTTTTGGCGAGGCCTTCAGGCGAATTGATCCTTTGAAACTAGACTATCTTTGGACATGAGTCTGCAATCGGGGATACTTATTCTATGATAGCCATCGAAAAGCTAGTAGCAGAACCCTACGCTTCCATAATCTGTTATCCACGAGCCACCAAGGCAGAACTCGAGAGACGCGTTAAAGAACTTAGAAGACTGGGCATCAACGCCCTGGAATTTGTTGGTGAGAAACAAGCCTTCAGCGTACAAGTGCTAGGCAAAGGCTGTGTTGGCATAGTCGTCTTGGCCCACACGCGTGGGGGCACGGTGGCTTTAAAGATTCGCAGGGTGGATGCAGACCGTAAAAGAATGCGTCAGGAGGCAGAACTGCTTGGAAAAGCAAATTCAGTCAACGTAGGACCGAAGCTGTTGGCAGTAAGTAGGAACTTTCTTTGCATGCAGATTGTCGATGGTGAACTTCTTCCAAAATGGTTGAGCAGGAAAAGGAGTAAGACTAGGATAGGCAACGTTTTGCGGGAAATCTTGGAGCAGTGTTGGCTGTTGGACAGGATCAACTTGGATCATGGGGAACTAAGCCATGCCCCAAAGCATGTGATAGTGAATGGAGAGGACAGACCTTTCATCGTTGATTTTGAATCGGCCAGCCTGAACAGAAGACCGTCCAACGTTACTTCCATTTGCCAATTCCTCTTCATAGGTAGCGAAACTGCAAAGAAAATAGCTGAAAAACTCGGTGCAAGAGACAAAAACAAGATCGCGGAAGTGCTAAGATTTTACAAGAATGACAGAACGCGTGAGAATTTTCGCAGAGTATTGAATGCATGCGGATTCTAAACGACGTAGCATGCTTGTTTCAATGGTCTCTTGCTTTCGGCTGTTTTTTCGATGCCTAATTCTTTGAGAACTTGAGCAAGATCAAGCCAAGCTTCCACTTGGGACTGCCTCGCAACGCGCTTCCTCTCGTAGAGCAGGGGCTTGCTGTCAACGAAAAGCCAGCCGAAAGCATCATCCAACTCCTTTCTCCCCTAACAGTGAGGAGCCAAGCTTTTCTTATAATTCCATATGTAAGAAGAAAATAGAAGAATATTATGGAAGAAGACTCAACAACAGACCTTTCTGTTGAACATAAAAAGCTTAAAAATGCTCGTTTTCTATTGCTTAGCTATTCAGGTGAAATACGTGGTCATCAAAAGAGAAGAAATGCAGGAAATAGTCAAGAAATACAAAGAGCCAATTGGATTGAACCTAGGTTCTCATTCAGCCTTAGACGCTTGGCAGGGCCAACGCAACTATGGCGTGCGAAGCATAATCTACACGACACCTAGCAGAGCCCGAATCTATCTTCAAAACCCAATGGTCGGCAAACCGGATGAACCGGTTGAGGATTTGCCAGGCTTGGTGAGACGGGACTTGCGCGTCGTGAATGATCCCAAAGACATAAAGAAAAGCGGCGATTGGAAAAGCGTCATAGTGATCTTGGACAACTACTCGGACATTGTGAAATATGCTGATGAGCTTGTCGACTTGGAATGTATGCAGATCACGAACAGAGCGTTTGCTGTATATGTTGGCGGCGACGAACACTGCAGCGTCATCGAGAACAAATATGGCGTGCCAATACTAGGTTCCAGGACGCTTCTGAAGATAGAGAACAGAGGCGAACTTGAGAAAGACTACTACTGGTTTGCTGAAAAGGCTGACATTCCGACGCCGAAGGCTTATCATTACGAGGTTCACAAGGACGGAATAAGCTTCAAAGAGCCAATAGACGAGCCTATGATCCTGAAGGCTGAACATGCTCACAGAGCGTTTGAAAGAGAGTTCATCTTCGCCGCAGACTCAGGTGACCTAGAAGAGAAAGTGGCAAGAGAAGTGAAGGCTGGAAACCTGAGCAAAGAAGCCCTAGAGCACGGTCGCGTCGAGCAGATAGTGCTCGGGCCACATGCAAACTTCAACTTCTTCTTCTCACCATTGGACGCTGAGAGCGAGTGGGGAGACACTGACGATTGGTTTGCAAAGCTTTACAATGTGAACATGGAAGAAGCAAGAATATGCCTCGCCAACCAGTTCCTTTCAATCGACGAACGCAGAGAAACCATTCTTGACGGAGTAAAAAGGCTTCCAACCGACGTTCAGAACAAGATCAAGAAGGTACCGTCATTCGAGGTCACGGCTCACGCCATCCTGAGTCTCAGAGAATCACTGCTCAAGGATATGCACCGCTACGCAGACAGATTCCTGCTTGCATGCCGCGAACACGCGAGTCCAGGAATAATCGGAGCATGGTGTTTGCAGACGCTGATCACGTGGGATCGCGTGTCCAAATACGAGCTTAAACCAACGGTCAAACTGGACTACACGGGAGGCACAGAAGCCAAAGGTCCGGTAGACTATGGTTTGTATGACGTGCCCGACAAACGAGATCCTTACATGCACATTCCAGTGACCCAAGACGTAGCCCTGAGACATGGTGGCGGGACAAACGTCCACATGGGCTTAGGCTCGCAATACGCTAATGCCAAATACAAGAGGCGACTAAGCACAGGCGACCGCATAGCCATGGAAATCAAAAGAGCGCTGAAAGCCAACAAACTTCACGAATTGGTAACATAGAAAAAACCCCAAAACCTCATCCTTCATTTTAGTTTACATAAACCATCGGAACCCTGCAGGCACGAGCAATTTATCCGGATAATTCCAGAGCATTTGAGAATGAAGGATAAATACTCAGTTCGACAACTCTGCACATGGAAGATGATGCTATGGTCTACTGCAAGAAATGCGGAAACCAGTTGCCCGAAGGAGCGACTTTTTGTCCGACATGTGGAGCAGCAGTGGAAAATGTGCCTGAGCTCAAACTAGCCTTTTGGGGTGAAAGGTTCGTTGCTTGGCTAATAGACGTCATTATTCTCGGAGCTGTTCTTGCACCGATACAATTGTTCATCTGGATAGGCTGGCCCGGATACGCGTGGGTACCATACTTTCCCCGTTGGATGCCATTCGTCGACTTCGGGCTTAGCAATGCAGTACACTTCCTCTATTGGACATTAATGGACGGAATATATGGTCAGTCAATTGGCAAGATGCTTATGGGAATTCGGGTAGCGAAACTGGGTGGTGAGCGGGTTGACATAGGTCGGGCAGCCTTGGAAAGCGTAGGGAAAGCCTTCTTGCTGCCGCTTGACGCCATATTAGGATGGGCATTCTATCCGAAGAAAAGACAGAGACTGTTCAACTACCTCTCAGAGACTATAGTGCTGAGAGGCTCCAAGCAGAAAGCCTAGCCTAGAAAGTATATGGGTTAGCCTTCACGCGTAAGGATGCTCCAATAGCATCCTTTGGTTTTTCTGGAGAGAGTCGACCGGGTAATGCTTAAATTCTCCTTTTTGTTTGCTTGACAAAGGTGACGTTTATGGCATTCTGTCATAAGTGCGGGAAGAAGATATCTGAAGATGACCTCTTCTGCTCCAACTGTGGCGCTAGGACTAAAAAGGGCATAGAAGCAGGCGTTTCTGCGCCAGCCGAAGAGATGAGAGAAGCATTTTCGAAAATGGGACAGGAAATGGAGAAAGCCTTCGCGGTGGCTGCCAAAGAGATCCATGAAGCCTTCAAAACTGCAAGAGAAAACATCCGACAATCAACAGGCAGAGAGACAGTTGTTTGCTCGCATTGTGGAGAAAAGAATGCGAGCGGCGCAAGCTACTGTTACAAGTGCGGCGAAAAAATCGGCACAGAATAAATCACAAGAAACAGCGTCCTCAACAGACTTCATTGCCGTTGCGGCTTTGACGAGAACTTCACTGTTGAGAGTATTCCCTGTATTTCTTGATAACGTCTGCAAGGCGTGGGACGTCAAAGATTCTCCTCTCTGTTAGCTCATTTGAAGCTGCCATGTACATTTCGCTGATTATTACTTTCAGTTTTGGCTCAAGCTTCGGAGGACTAGACTTGCACAGCTTCTTCCAGTCAGGAACTCGCTTTGTCTCGGCTTCTCTCTTGGCTTTTTCAACGTCTTTGAACCAGCTTGTTTCTCGATAGAACTGTCTGGCAATTTCCTTGCTTACGTGCAGTCCGTCATAAGTGAATCTGCATTCGTCAAGTGTTCCGACAACGTCAACGACCATGAGTCTTCTTTCGCTGTCAAAAGCCAGCTCTATTTTCCCATCTTCATTCACTAAACTTGCTTTTGATGCGGCCTGCGTTATAGTTTCGTCAACTTTCAGGAGTACATCCTTGATCTCGACCACTTCGGTACGTGTCAGGCCAGCTATTTCCTTTGCTTCTTCCCAGCTAACGTAGCGATCCTTGTCCTCAAGTTTTGTGCTCACGTCAAAAATCGGCTTTTTGAGCTTCTCGCCGACCTTCGGGTAGTGGTCCAACCCGAGTTGTTCAAAGGTGACTGAGCCTTGCTCAAGCCTTTTGAAAACAGACGAGCCTTCCGGTAAACCATTTCTGTAGATTATTTCAAGCGGAATCAAACAGTTTGTCAACTTCGGAGTGTAGACTCCATAATCATAGGAGAGTTTTTCATCATGCAATACTGCCTTTGGCTTGTAAACATTGACCAAGCTGATTTCCATGACGCTTGAAGGCTGGTCCAGTTGATCGAAGCGCAGAACCTTTCCGTTCTCTTGAACTAGGCCACGGTAATGCGTCTTGATGTTCTCTTCTTCAAGCCTCTCAAAACAGTAGGCTCCCATCAAGCAGAGAGCTTCGCCCTTTCTGTCAATGAGGTCGGGCATTGGGCCCCAGTCAAAAACTGAATAGCGGTCCGAAAATTCGAATCGGCCGATGCCCATCTCGTCTTTTACGGGTTTCTTGATTACCTCCAGGTCCTTGACGCTTCCCATAGCCTATGCACTACTCTAGTTTCCGGATGGATTTGTCAGCTTTTTCGATCTCGTTTTTCTTTGATTGCTGATATTCGCGGACCCGTTTTGCCATTTCTCTGTCTTCAAGAGCGAAGATCTTTGCAGCCGCAATGGCCGCTCCTTCCGGCTCAATCGTCAGGACCGAGCCTATTCCGCTTGGAACTCTGAGCGAAGAGTAAATGTCGGCTCCTGCAAACTTTTCAGAGTATGGCGGACAAGTGATAACAGGTTTTGTCGAGTTTGCGTCTACGAAAGCACTTAGGGCATTGGATCTTCCAGCAACAGTTATGAATATGACCTTTTCTCTGTCAAATTCCTTTAGGATCTCTAGAACTTTCTCTGGAGTCTTATGAGCAGAAGCAACGCGAAATTCATATTCTAATCCTAAAGCCTTCGTATGCTTGGCTACCTCACGACAGAACTCAAGATCACGTTCCGAACCCATCAATATAACGACCTTGCCAGACATCTTCTCACCGAACAACTACACTGCTATGAGGAACCTATTCAATGGATTTAAATTTTTAGCGCGCTTCGTTAGTCTGCACGAATAGAAAAATGAGGGAGTTGCTCCGAATTCTCTAGAATGGTGCAAACACTCCGGCGAACACGAGCCATGCTAGGAGTGTTTTCGCTACGAAACTGAGAATGATGTAGACTCTTTCGCCGTACAGGTAGTCCTTCCAGCGTCCGACTCCCTTGTACTGCAGAACCATGTTGACTGCGAAGACCATGAAGAGGACGAGGTAGATGAAGAGTATGAGGTAAACGAAAGTTGGTGGGTTCACGCCGGCGGAGTTGGCAGCGGCTATGAAATAGGCGAAGAGCACAACCCATGGGAGTCCGCCGGAAATACAGCCCAGGCTGAAAGGGGACCATGTTGTCTTTTCGGTTTTCTGATTCACGAGTTCCATCAAGTAACCGAACATTATCATCATCGCGTTCAGCACAAAAATCATGGCCAGCGACCAGAAATCCCAGACGCCGACAAACGTTGCAATCAAAGCTATCATTATCGAGCTTGAGAAGGCATACTCGTACCAGCGGTAAGGGTTCATTCCCTTTTTCAGATTTTCATTATAGCTCTTGTTCTTCGGATACGCAATCACAAAATGCGATATTGCTGAGATGAGGGGAAAAGACGCAAGAATCACTCCCAGATTGGGGACGGTGAAGAGGATTTGAGGGTTTGGCACTGCAGAGAACTTGGGTGGTGAACCAATGGCCGAACCCAGTTTCAGATAGAACGCGTATACATCTCTTGTCCATGTCAGTTGAAAGCCCAGAATCAACATCACAATTCCCTGTATTAGGTGCAAGACGCCTGCAGCAGCATTAAAACGCTTCAGGTATGCGAAGGAAATAGGCGAACGAGCGATTATTTCCTGCCTCTCTTTGTAATTCATGAAACTTTTTGTTATCAGAAAGAGTTAATATGTTTTTTCGACGCCTTGGCCGAACAAACGTAGCTTGCACTTCCATTGTGCCAAGTCGCAGACGGCTAGGTGCGCGCACGCGGCAAATCCAGCTTTCAAACAAGCAACTTTGGCGACAATGACTTGAGATTTGGTCGCGGGACTCCGTCCAAGGGCATCTCTGCTGAAAAATGTGGGGAAGTGTAACGATATTGTCCTAGTTTTCACAAGTTCATGGATTTGTCACAAATCGACGTGTGCGCCCTTATCTGTACGGATATAAATTCCGAATCCATATAGCCATTTCATAAGATAGTTAAGACTAAGAGCGGCAGTTACTCATCGGGCGAGTTGCCAGGTAAGCTTATTTTTCATTTTCATTCCTCATTTGATAAGTGGTCTTGGCAACTCGCCACCTTGGAACGCAGAGCCAAAACGTGCACTAGAATAGTAGTTGATAAGGTGTCCCTTGCTTCTCAAATGCGCTGGCGAGTTCCTTTTTCTTTGAACCAAAGAAGCTGGCAGTCATAGCATATTCTAGATTAAATTTCCTGTAAACCCAGTCTGCGTGATGATAGTTCATTTTGTCAATCAGCACGTAATCTACCTTTCCGCTGAGTTGCTCCACAAGGCTTTCAGCCTTCGGAAGCAAGGGTGCTATCATAGCGAAGGTTCTGATGGCTGCAGAACGAAGTTTCCCTAACGTTTCAATCCTCTCTTTGATAGAAGGCAAATTAGGTTCGAACATTTTCCTAATGTCTTCGTCACCCGTAGCTATACTGAATCCTACTTCAACATCGTTGATTTTTCTTAGCAACTCTACGTCGCGATGCACAAGAGGGGATTTCGTCTGAATGGTGACAGGCCAAGTGTGTTTTGAAAGGATTTCCAAGCATTTTTTCGTTAGTTCGTATTTCTTTTCAAGAGGTTGGTAAGGGTCGCAGGTTCCACTTATCCAGATTCTACCGACCCTTTTCTTTTCTATTTCAAGCGGCAACAGGCTTGGAGCGTTGACCTTTGCGTCAACAAACTCACCCCATTCCTCCTTGTGGCCAGTATATCTTTTCATGAATCGGGCGTAGCAATATGTGCAGCCGTGCTGACAACCAATGTAGGGGTTAATGGTATACTCAAAAACCTTTGATTTGGACAAAATGGTCTTCGCATGTACTTCTTTGATGATCATGCTCATCAGCTATTTTCTGCGTCTGCTCTAGACTCCGCTCAGTGCTTGTTCAAGATCGCGTATGATGTCTCGAACGTCTTCTATTCCCACAGAAAGACGCACCAAACCGTCCGTTATTCCGGCCTTGAGCCTCTCGTCTTTCGGAACTATGGCATGGGTCATGGAGGCCGGATGCTCGATTAGCGTCTCCACCGCGCCTAGACTTACAGCCAGCATGCATAGCTTAACAGAGTTCATCAGCTTGATGCCTGTCTTCAGTCCTCCTTTCAATTCAAACGATATCATTCCACCGAATCCGCTCATTTGTCTCTTCGCCAACTCATGTTGCGGATGCGATTTCAAGCCTGGATAATAGACTTTTTCCACCTTGGGATGTGATTCCAAGAACTCTGCAACTTTCATGGCGTTTTCGTTGTGTTTCTCCATTCTCAATGGTAATGTCTTGACTCCGCGCAATGTGAGCCAAGCGTCAAACGGTGCAAGCGTAGCTCCAGTGTTCTTCAGTACAGGATCTAATGTTTTGAAGAAGGATTTGCGTCCTACGATTATGCCGCCAATCAAGTCGCTGTGTCCGCCTAAGTACTTGGTCAAGCTGTGGATGCTCACGTCAATGCCCAACTTGAGTGGCTGTTGAAAATAGGGCGACATAAACGTGTTGTCTATCATGGTTGTGACGCCTTTTTTCTGGGCGATTCTGGACACTGCTTTAATATCTGTTATTTTCAACGTTGGGTTAGCTGGGGACTCGACAAAGATTATTTTCGTGTTGATCTTCATGGCCTTTTCAATGTTTGCTGGGTTTGATGAGTCGACCAAGGTGAATTCGATTCCGAATCGTGGAAGGATGTTCGTGAACAGTTTGGCCGTGCCGCTGTAGAGGGAGTCTGGCCCGACTATGTGGTCACCTTTCTTGACTGTTGAGGTTACAGCTGCATATATGGCGGCCATTCCAGAAGCGCAGGCTCTTGCGTCTTCTCCTCCTTCGAGTTCGGCAATGTTTCTCTCCAATGCTCTCACAGTTGGATTACCCAGCCGAGTGTAAATGTAGCCTTCCTCTTTTCCAGCGAATCTCGCAGCCCCTTGCTCCACATTCTCGAAGACAAACGTGGATGTCTGATAGATTGGAACAGTAACAGAGCCTGCGAAAAGGTCCGGATCTTGCCCAGCGTGCACCGCTTTTGTGGCGAATTTGTATTCCTTCATCTTCTTAACCAAGAAGATGATTATTCTACACAGCTATTTCATTTTCGGAAAACATGTTCTGCGCCAAATGGAAAACATACAAGGCCGTGTCTTTTAGAATAGGGTGATTTTTTGAAGCTCACATGCGTAGTTCGTCCAGAGGTTTCAGAATCTTTTCCGTTCTCTCGATTGAGCGTTTTGATCAAATTCTCTGGACAGTTCTTCAAGGAGGCTCTTCTGCCGCTGCGTTAGCTTCTCGGGAACAGATACGTTTATGCGCACTAGCAGATTTCCCTTGCCAAATCCCCTGAACCTAGGCATGCCCTTGCCCTTCAGCTTGAATATTTCTCCTGGTTGAGTTCCAGGATGGATCTTCAGGTTAACGTTTCCTTCGAGAGTAGGTACTGGCACTTCTGCGCCCAATGCGGCTTGAGGATATCCTATTATCAGATGATAGAGAAGGTCATCTCCTTCCCTTCTGAAGTACGGGTGAGGCGTGACGTGGATTAGGGCATAAAGGTTTCCTGGCGTTTCCCCTTCGGGGGGCATGTCTCCTTCCCCTCGAAGTCTCAGTTGAAACCCATCGTCTATGCCCGAGGGCACTTTGATCGTGATCGTTCTCTTTCTTCTCGTCAAACCTGTGCCCCTGCATTCCCTGCAAGGAGACTCTATGATCAAACCTCTGCCCTTACAAGAGGGACATGCTACGACCTGTACATACATCGAGAAACCGTTTCTCCGAACGTTCTGCACCTGCCCATTCCCACCACATCTAGTGCAGACCTTTGGAGATGTGCCAGGGCTTGCTCCCGTGCCGTTGCAGACTTGACACTTCTCTGTTCTGGGCACTTCTATCTCTTTTTCTACGCCTCTTGCAGCTTCTTCCAGGGTAATGTCCAGTTCGTAGCCTAGATCGCGTCCTCTTGTCATTCTTTCTTCGACGTCGCCGCGGCCGAAAAGGAAGCTGAAGATGTCTCCGAAGTTGGATCCAGATCCTAGGTCTCGGAATATGGATTCGAAGTCGGCTCCTCTGAATATGTCTTCTCTCGTGTAACGCTGATCGAACCCTGCGTGGCCAAGCGTGTCGTATTGTCTTCGCTTCTCATCGTCTGACAAAACGGCGTAGGCTTCAGATATTTCTTTGAACTTCTCTTCAGCGTCAGGCGACTTGTTCCTGTCGGGATGATATTGCATGGCCAGTTTTCTGTATGAATCTTTGATCTCGTTCTTAGGCGCGGTTTTCGAGACTCCGAGGACTTTGTAGTAGTCTCTTTTCTCTGCCATTTTATTTACCATCAAAGCCTTAGCACAGCAACTATGGTTAAAGCTCCCCCACGGAGCTTATTTGACTTTATAGTCCTCTGAATCAACCACCTTGTCTCCGCCGGCACCTGTGGGTCCTGGTTCTGCTTGGCCTTTCTGCTTTGCATATTCTGCTGAGGCCTGTTGGTAAACCGATGCGCCAACTTCCTGAAGCACCTTGGTGAGTTCTTCAGACTTCGCCTTCATCTTTTCCAAATCGGTGCCTGCAAGAGCGTCCTTCAACGCTGAGACTGCAGTGTCAATCTTGCTCTTTTGGTCTTCAGTGATCTTTTCACCCAGATCTTTCTTAGTCTTCTCAGCAGTGTAGATCAAACCATCAGCGCTGTTTCTTAACTCAGCCTCTTCCCTCCTCCTCTTGTCCTGCTCTTCGAACTGCTCTGCGTCTTTCATCAGCTTCTCCTTTTCCTCTTTAGAGAGCTTCGTGGAGGCTGTTATGGTGATCTTTGCCTCTTTGCCCGTGCCAAGATCCTTCGCTGCTACGTTCAATATTCCGTTTGCGTCTATGTCAAACGTCACTTCTATCTGTGGTACGCCTCTCGGTGCGGGAGGTATGTTTTCAAGGTTGAACATGCCGAGGGACACGTTGTCAGGTGCCATGGCTCGTTCTCCTTGAAGCACGTGAATCGTGACGGCTGTTTGGAAGTCTGCTGCCGTGGTGAAAATCTGGCTTCTTCTCGTCGGGATAGTGGCGTTCTTTTCGGTGATTCTGGTGAATATGTGGCCGAGAGTCTCAACGCCGAGTGACAGCGGCGTAACGTCGAGCAACAGCAGGTCTTTCACTTCTCCTGTTATCACTGCTGCCTGTATGGCGGCGCCGATGGCTACGCATTCCATTGGGTCCACGCCTCTCTCAGCGGGCTTTGCCATTATCTGTTCTACGAAGTGTTGCACGTATGGCATTCTCGTCATTCCGCCGATGAGAATTATCTTGTCTATGCCTTTCGGCGTCAGCTTTGCGTCTTCAAGAGCTCTGATCATGGTTTTTTCAGTCTTCTGTACAATTGGTTGGGCTAATCCCTCAAGGTTGGCTCTGGTTAACGTAAGGTGCAGATGCTTGGGTCCAGAGGCATCAGAAAATATGAATGGCAAGTCTATGTCCGTGGACATCAATGTTGAGAGTTCTATCTTGGCTTTTTCGGCAGCTTCCTTCAGCCTAGCCACTGCCATCTTGTCGTTTAGGAGACTGATGCCCGTTTGTCTTTTGAATTCGTCTGTAACGTAGTCCATCACTGCCTTGTCGATGTCTGTGCCGCCGATTTGTGTGTCCCCGCTTGTGGAAAGCACTTGGAAGACGCCTTTGCCAAAGTCCATTATAGTTACGTCGTGTGTGCCGCCGCCGAAGCTGAAGACAAGTATTTTCATCTCCTTTTCGAGCTTGTCAACCCCGTAGGCGAGGCATGCTGCTGTCGGCTCGTTTATTATCCTCATGACTTCGAAGCCGGCAATTTCTCCTGCGTCCTTTGTTGCTTGGCGCTGGTTGTCGTTGAAGTGGGCTGGAACGGTTATTACGGCCTTCTTTATCGGGACGCCCAAGTAGGTTTCCGCGTCCTTCTTTATTTTCTGCAGTATGAAGGCAGAGATCTGCTGCGGAGTGTATTCCTTGCCGGCTATCGTGACCTTGTAGTCTGTGCCCATTTTCCTCTTTATTTCGTAGACGGTTCCCTCAGGATTGGCAGTTGCTTGCCTCTTGGCTGATTCTCCGATCAATAGTTGGCCGTCTTTGGTGAAGGCCACGACTGATGGGAACATTTTCCCGGCCATGGTTGGGCCTTCAGCGCTCGGGATTACGGTTGCTCGTCCTCCTTCGAAGATGGCGGCCGCCGAATTTGTTGTTCCTAGGTCTATGCCTAGTACTTTTTCGCCAGGTTTCACATTGCTCATTTGGGTTCAACTCCTTTTTGTGAATCTGATAAGGGTTTTACAGCAACCTTAACGACACTTGGTCTAATTACCTTTTCCTTCATGTTATACCCCTTCCTTATCTCCTCAATGACAGTGCATCCCTTAGCATCATCTTTCTCCACCTTGGAGACCGCATCGTGCTTTGAGGAGTCAAACGGCTTGCCCAAACATTCTATTGGAGAAACCCCTTCTTTCTCAAGCATTTTCTTTAGCTTGGTGAGCGTCATCTCAACGCCCTCAGTCAGAGTCTCTTTTGAATTCGTAGAGCAGGCAGACTTGATGGCCATCTCCAGTTCGTCAACAACATCTAGCAGTTGAACAATGATGCGTTCATTGCTGTACTTTCTAATCTCTTCCATCTGCCGATCCGTTCTTTTTCTATAGTTCTCAAAATCCGCCTGCATGTACTTGAGGCGTGTAAGGCATTCTTCTGAACGCTTCTTCTCTTCTTCCAAGGCGTGGGCAAGCTTTTCCAGTTTTTCCTCGTTTTTGGATGTTTGCTTCTGTTCTTCGCTCAAGGTTTCTCCCTGTGAAATCCTAAAAATCTGGAGCTTAGATAAAAATGTATACTATATCACAGCTGATCGGTCGCAACCCGCTATGTCAGGTGTCTGTAGTTCGCAGTTCAAAAGAGTGCAGATACGCACTAGGAAAAACGAGTCAGTCTGGAACCTTTGCGGATCAGAGGAATTCGACCGTAGCAAGACGTGCGCTTTTTTCATTTTCAAGCTTGTTTGTTTTTTGCTCGTCCACGGAGCCTTCCTGCACTTGAGAGATAAGCAGTTTCTAGGATGATGCTTTTTGCCTCTGTTTTCTTGGTCGGGTCAACTTTGCATGTGATCTCAAGCTCGACCGTCTTTCCATCTAGTGAAGAATAAAGCACTGTTGGAACTGATTTAAACGTTGCAGGGTCTAACTTCGCCGCGTCTTCTACTGCCTTTATCGTTTTCTCTGCGTCCCCATCTATTTTGAACGAGAATCTTAGCGTGTCATTGAGACCAGGGCTAATTTTCGCCACGGCAGCCAAACCAGCCAGAACACTACTGTTCAGGAAAGTCACTTCCCTGCCTGAGTCCAGCAGAACCCTAGTGTAGAGAGGCGTAAGCTCTCTTACCACACCTTCCGCGTTCATGTACGTTGTGTAAACTCTGTCGCCTGGAGAATATGGAAGTCTGCCTTGAGTGACCGTTGCGTTGGCAGGGACCTTCGTGACGATTACTCCTCCTTGAACTATGGCAGTGTTCGGGATGACTATTTGGCCTCCGATGTCGTTTCTTATTCGCGTGACCATGGCCGTTATCTCCTCTATCTTGCCTGGAACGTTGTTCACTAAGACATCGTCGCCCACCCTGAAGGGGTTGGTCATGAGCAAGAGGGTTCCAGCAAGAATGTTCCCGACAAACGTGGATATGACGAGACCTATGACAATCGAGACTATGCCCCCGCTCAGCAGCAATGCAGTCGGTGAGACTTGGAATATGTTGAGCACAGCAAAGATCATCACGATGCCGACTACAAGAACCATGAAGAATTGAAAGATTGTTGCGGGGTGGATTCCCACATATTTTGACATTAGAGACTTGGAACGCCGTATGAAAAGTATGATAATCGAGCCGAAAACGACAACTATCACGGTTCTTATGGCCTCCGCAAACAAGGCAGAGAGCCTTATCGGTGCGGCGATCAGCTGGTCAAACAGGAAAACCATGCTCAAGGTTACGACCGCAAGAAGAATCAGAATCAACACGAATCTTTTGAGGGAACTTGCAAGATTCATTGATCAATCACACCCTTATCAAACAAAGCTATCACGCGGACCTGGTTCTATAAATTTTCCTCAAGCATGTTTTGGGTTTGGGCATATTTTGGCTGATGTATACTACTGCTCATGTGCATCTAGTAGTGAAGCATGGAAAGCATCCAAGACGACCAACGCTTTCTCTATAATCTCGTTGTCTGTTTTTGACACTCTCTCCAGGCCCTTGAGCACGTAGCACAAGCCAAGGGTTTCCTTGAACTTGACTCTGTTCGTGTCTTCTTCCGCGCAAATTTCAAAATCGTGAATGAACTCGCCTATCATCAAAGCGACAGCATCTTGGATTTGGTATTCTTGTATCAGGGCGTCATAGGTTGTCAACTTGCCCTCAACTGGTTTGATCTGTGCCTTTGGCAGCGTAAAAGCAACCGCGTCATGAGGGATTGGGTCTTCCTTGGAGATGAATTCGAACTTGGCATCTTTGTCGATGAACCTCTTGATCAACCAGGCTGAGGCGCAGCGGTCAACGTGTGGCTTGTGGCGTGTGACCCACAGCATTATTATCATCATCTAATCGTCGAAAAAGGGAGAGTGCGAGGGATTTGTCACATTAGTTTTTTTCTTAGGAATTCTCTTCGTTCTTTTCTGTCCATTTTTTCAATTTCAGCTTTGTATTTTTGACGCATAAGTTTCAGTTTGCAGTTTGTGTAGAAGGCATCGTAAACTGGTCTAGCTTCTTTTATGGCTTCATGGTCGTCTTTTGCAACGATGGAGATTCCAGTCATCACCGCATCTAATCCAGCGGCTTCAGGAGCCGCTTCTGCCTTGTCGGTGTCTGCTGCACGCACGATCTTTGCCAACTCGAGAACTGCAGGGTCCTTGATCTTATACTTCTCAATTATGGCGTCGAAGCTGCATTTGTCGCCATGATGTCCTAGCTCAACACCTGGCGCATCGTAGGGTATCGCTTTCTCTTCTTTGGCGGTTTCTCCTATTTTTTCGACAGCGACGAAGATGAACTCTGCTTTCGGGTCAACGAATCTCTTTATTAGCCATGGACATGCGGTCCTGTCAACATGAACATATTGCCTGGTAACCCACTTCATTACATTCACCTGTGTACGTTCTCAACTTATGATGAGAACCTCTGCATATAAATGCGTACAATGCTTATCGTTCCGATCTCTTTTCTTTCATTGATGAAGTCTTGCTTTGTATGGAAAGGAATTGCCTATTGATCACTTCATGGTGAGTCCGTAGTGCTCTTCAATGGTGTGATGGTACAGTTCTGGCGTCATGAGTGAACCGAACGCTCTTGCCACGACCTCGCTAAGGGCGGGATGAATGTGCATTGCCTTCATAAGCGGTTCTGCGCTCTGATCATCGGTGTACATGAGGTCCACTATTTCTTGTATGAGAACCGAAGCATAGGGCCCGATGATGTGAGCGCCGATTATCCTCATTGTTTCTTTCTCAACTATGACCTTAGCGAAGTAGTCCCTTAGGCCCATGGCTTCTCCTTTGGCCGTATCCTCGTACCTGTGGATTCCGATCAGCACGTTATCTTCACCATATTTGTCTATTGCCTCCTTCTCTCTTAATCCAACGCTTGCAATCTCCGGATAGGAGAAGACAGCATGCGGCACAGCGTGATAATCGGCCCTTATGTTCCTCTTCTGCACGGCGTTAGAATACGCGATCATAGCTTCGTAGTTAGCCTTATGTTTGAAGGGGTACTTGCCGTCTGCATCGCCGAACGCCCAAACATTGGGCTGCGACGTTTCCAAGTATTCGTTGACAATTATCCAACCTTTTTCGTCAGTTTTGATTCCGCCTGTTCCCAGACGCAGTACGTCTGTGTTCGGGCCTCTTCCCGAAGCGATGAGTATCTCGTCCGTTACTATCTCCGTTTCTTTCCCGTTTTCTCTGTTCACGGCGACTAGCTTCTTCTTCCCGCCGAGGACGTTTTCTGCGCTTCGCACTTCGTGGTTGGTGATGACTCTCATGTGCTTTTGCAGCTCTCTTCTAGCCAACGCGGACACTTCTGGCTCTTCTTCTGGAATGAACTGGGGGTTTCTGCCGATTATAGTGACCTCTGACCCCATGGCCGCGAGAAAATGACCATATTCGGCAGCTATGTACCCTCCGCCGATGATGGCGATGCTCTTGGGCAGTTGGTCCAGTTTCAGAATTGTGTCGCTAGTGTAGTAAGTGACCTTCTCGAGACCATTTATCGCGGGAACTATCGGCTTTGATCCGGTGCAAAGAAACATCATCTTTGAGGTTATGGTGTTGTTGGCGACTTTCAACGTGTATGGAGCCACAAATTCGGCCACAGCATTGTAATAGTCAACGTTCTTCGAATGAGAAAGCCCTATTCGCACGGCGTCTATTTCCTCGTAGATCAGTTTTCTCATTCTCTGCATTACCTTCTGAAAATCTATTTTCTTCACGTCAACGGCTATTCCGAATTCTCCGGCCCTTTCAATAATTCTTGTCAGCTCTGCAGAGTACAGGAGTATTTTTGAGGGAATGCAGCCGCGTGTAAGGCATATTCCACCTGGCTCGTCCTTGTCTATTATTGCGGCCTTCATTCTTGGATTATCTTGAAGTATGGCGTTGGCTACTTCCATGGCTGAGCCAGTGCCTATCACTATGAAGTCATACTCTTTCATAACAAACGTCACTGACCTGCGAATACCTTGGAGGAGAATGCGTAATAAGCATTTGGCGGAGAGAGTCATTGCAGTGAAAACAAGACTGGAGAGTCGAGCGAGAACCGAATGGACCAAAAGCCGTGTTTAGACGGTTCGTGGTCGACATGCGCAGGCATGTGCTAGGTATATGGTGTTTTGCAAGGGTCTCTCGTAAGATTTAATTTGTTTCGCGGAAACATTGGTTCCTGAGAAGTGGAGCAAGAAGAATGAGGAACCACTGTTTTTTCAGAGGGCGTACGTTCTTCTTGTCTGGCCTGTTCATTTTTGCTTTCGCCTTTTCTGCCGTGCTTACCTCTCCATGTGTAGCTGCTTCGAGCGTTAAGATCCAACTCTGCATGGTAATAGACGGCTCAGGCAGCGTAAACAGCACTGAATGGAGCCTGATCGTTCAGGCGGTGGCAAAAGGTGTACGAGAGACGATTCCTCATGACAGTTCGATCGAGTTGACAATTGTTGAGTTCGGCTACTCTTCTCCCACATACGCTAGGATCGAGATGCAACCCACCATTGTAACAGATGCAGATTATGCGGAACTAGCTGAAAACGTCACGAAAATCGTGCAAGGTAATGATGGTACTCCAATGGCCCACGGGCTTTTCTTGGCGTGGAATTCGATGAAGTCGTCGAGCAACTTCCCTATTGCAGTGAAGCAGATAGTCAATCTAGCTACTGATGGGGAACCGAATTTGCGAAACAACAATGCGACAAGCGATCTGGACGGTAGTGGTGGATCCCCAAATGCTTATGACGATGTGATAGCGGTTGTGAACGGTGCTATGAATCAGGGACTTGACGAGCTAGATGTGGAAGGAATTGGCGTAACGGCCACTAATAGAGACTGGTTCAGAAATTGGGTTGTGCGGCCTCAGCCTGGTGCGATCGCTCCTCCTTTTTCTAAGGCGGGTTGGATCCGATTTGTTGCAGACGTCCCTGAGTTTGCAGACACTTTGGGGCAGAAGCTTCGCGCCGTGGTCGCAGGCAATGACATCTGGGCTCCTGATGCTGTCGGAGCCTTTCTGGCCAGCGTCATCACTGTCGGCCTCACAAGCGTGGTTTCAACGCTTGCGTCGGCAGTGACTAACCCTGAAACCTTTCCCAGCCAGCTCGTCGCACAGAAAATCAGTGAATTGTTCCCTGACACGCTTAAGAAATGGCTCAGTGAGTTCATCTCGGCAAAACGCAAGATAGTCATCAACCCGCGTAGGGGTCCGCCGTTTACTATCACCAAGCTTGAGGCGATCTCCTACGCTGTCTCGCTTTCCGTACTCACTTTTGCTTTCTCTTACGTGAAAGCACCAGTTTTGGATCGGATTCTGACGATAATACCCACGGTCTTGGCTACTAGCATAATTGTCCAATTTGTCAAGGATTATATGGTTGCGGTGATCGCTAGAATCCAAGGCGTTTGGACGGAACATCGCCTCTGGTATTTCGGCCTGACAATGTTCCTTCTCTCAAGCATAGTTTTCAAGGTTCCGTTCTCCGCGCCTAGCAGGCTGACACACTACTCGCCCAAGTTTACGAGACGCTCACTAGGACTCGCCGCGGCAGGCCAAGTTACTATTTCCATTGCACTTGCAGCAGCCTTCTACGCCATCTTCATCAGTGGTTTAACGCTGATCGGTAACATAGGAATCGTAATGTGCCTGACGAATGCCTTCTTCGATAGCATCCCCATACCGCCGATTAATGGCAAGGACATCTATGATTGGAGCAAGATTTGCTGGATCGCCCTTTTTATGGCGACATTCATTCTTTACATGATGGTCCTGTTCGTACTGTGATTCAGGTGCTACCAGTGTTGAAAAACAAAAGAAACTCGTTGGGGACGTAGAAAATGCGGTCAAATCATTGGGAATACCTTGCTTTCGTGCTCTTTGGTCTAGGAATCGCAGTTACGGTATCCGCCTTAATCGTTCATTTCTACTACCAACAGTATCCCGGCATCAACCCACAGTACACCTCATATCCCATTCCGCTGATCATAGCAGGAATCTGCATCACAACGGTGGGCTTACCTGCTTTGCATAGATCTAGAACCAAAAGGAAAGCAGAGAGCAAGCTGTTGCCTCCTCCACCACCACTTCCTTCGCCGCCGCCACCTCCACCCTAACACGGCAGTTCCAGACTAGTCCGCGGGGGCTGTTCTTACACCCGCCCAAGTGTACAATGCATACGGCTATATGCACTTCATAAGGAAAAAACTGTTATAGCCAAGTCCTGAGAAAGAATGAGTCGGGGTCACCGCTCCCCTCTGTGGGGTCGTCGTATAGCTTGGTTCAGTATACCAGTCTTTATCCTTAGTAATTCATTTGTATCATGTTTTTCTTGGTTTTCTAATTTTTGTCTATTTTGGCTTCTTTCATTCTCGCTCGGCGGGGCGGTTGAAGCTTTACTCTGTGTGTAGGGCATGATAGCTGTTTGCTTGCTTTCAAGTTCTGTCATTTTTCATTCCGTTTCCTATTTTATATCAATCCTTTCTTCAATTTGTGGCTTGTGGTTTGCATAGCTACGGTTTTCATGGGGGAAAACCGAAAATTTTATGTTGAATGAGCGTCGAGCGAATGAGACAATATAATTTTGCATAGCTATTTTGCGTTGAAGACTTCATGGCTGAAAGAACGCGGGGTCTTCTGTTATGTTAGTTGTGTTTGGTGTGTTTCTGTCTCATGTTAGATTCTGTTATATACTTAGCAGTTGTAGTAGCTCGTTGAAGGAAGTCCTTTACTTGATGGACACGTTTGATGTGGTCGTTTTTGGTCGGCGTTGATTCGGAGCTTTTGCCGTGTGCGTTTTGGTCTGATGTGCTGTGTGAGTTTCGGAAATCTGAAACTTTTGTGCTAATGAGAAAGTGTCTATCGTGCTCTCATTATAAGAGGTTTAACGATGAGATGGAACGGAAAGAAGAAGGATTTTTTGATGAGGTTGAAAAAACTCCTAAGCGTGTGCGCGATTTTCGTGAGGGTTTGCGTGCGAATCCTCATACTGCCGAACCTTTGCTTGCGGGAAGTTCCTTTGCCATACGCTTGCGTTTGAACCATAGTATCTTGGACAATGCGTATTGGTGTTTGCCTGTAAATGATAAGGGGCACGAGAATTATGTGCCTGTTGGTCGAGACTTACAGAATAGTGGGGCTCAATGTGGTAAGTGGGTCGGTGATTCGGTGTGCAAGAACATTGAGGGGCATGACGGATTTCGTCTTCATGGTGAAGATTGTACGGGTAAACTGCTTGCTCGTCAAAATCATTGGTGGTGTAATAAGTCAAGCTGTCCTACTTGTTTTGCTCATGGTTGGGCTACTCGTCGTGCTCGTGTGATTGCGGGGCGTATTGCTGAAGGCGAAAAGCGTGGCTTTGGTAAGCCTGAACATATTGTTGTATCTCCTTCGGTTGACGATAGGCGTTTCCAAGAGGATGTTTTGAGACCGCTATGTCGTAAAGCTATGCTTGCTCGTGGCGTAAACGGCGGTACAATGATTTTTCATGGCTATCGTATTGACAGGGCTAACCATTGCTTGAGGTGGTCTCCGCATTTCCATTGCGTCGGGTTCATCAAAGGTGGCTATGAGTGTCGTGGTTGCATGAAAAGTTGTGTGGGTTGTAATGGTTTTGAAGCTCGAACGAGAAAGCTTAGAGAGGTTGATGGTTGCATCGTGAAGGTTGAAGGTGAACGTAAAACCATTATGGGTACTGCTTGGTATCAACTTCATCACGCTACTATTCGGGTTGGTGTTAAGCGGTTTCATGCGGTAACGTGGTTCGGTGTGTGTGGGAATCGTAAGTATAAGTCTGAGAAGTTGAAGGTCGAAGCCAAATGTCCTGCTCCTAATTGTGGGAATGATATGACTAGGGCGGTTTATGTTGGAAGGCGTTCGATTGCGCGCCATGTTGGTAATGTTGAGTATAGGTCGGTGTTCGCTGTGGATGAGTTTGATGGTTCGGAAGCGAATTACATTGATTTCGTTGGTCGAAAAGACGAGTAGGGTAGCTCTGGGTGTTGGAGTTTATGGCGCGCGCGTTTTCGGTTGTTTAGCTTTTTTCAGCCATGTCGAAAGTGTAGAACAGAAAAACTAATCAAACCTTCCACCCTTATATTAACTTGAGGACTAGTGCGGCGAGGGGTATATTTTGGGTTTTTGGGGCAGGTTCAGAAAGCCAAAAGCGAAACTCACGTTGAAAACAGACAAAGATGAATTGGTCTTGGGAGAAGACGCAAAGGGAGTTGTTGAACTTAAATCTGAAGATGTGTTTGACATCGAAGAGCTCAAGGTTGGTCTTAGCTGCCGTGAGAGCATAAGGAAAACTCGAATAGTTTCTAAGGAAGATGACGAGGGAAATGAAGAATGTTATGAAGAGAACTATTGGGATAGTGTGCTATTGTCGAATGATTCTGGTGTACTCTGTAACGAGATGCCCATTTTTGTAGGCTTCAGCAAAGAGTTCCCTTTCACTATTCAACTACAGTCCATAGCTAGGGAAACATATGTTGGTGCTGATAGGCATCTGCTTTACACACTGTGGGCAACCATGAAAGTCAAGGGAAGGCGTTCCATACAAGCGGAGCGACAAATCACCGTCGTAAAGCCTTCGGCAACGCAAAAAGAAGTAATTCGAGAAGTGGTTTTGATACCATGCTCCTATTGTGGTGGATTAATACCACAAACTTCTCTGTTTTGTCCAAACTGTGGAGCAAGAAGGAAAGCATGAAGGTGAGAATGTGACTTGCGAGAACAATGACCTAGTTGAAAGATTGCTAGAATGTGAGAAAGACTTAGAGAAATGTAAAAATGAATCGCAATCGTGGACTGATTCGCTAGAGGAATTATCAGTAATTAAGGACGCTCTTGTGACTGAAGAAAACGACAGACTAGATGGAAAAACCATTTTGGATATTGGAACGGATTGCGTCAAGCCTCTTTACATTGCTCTCAAATTCCAACCCGACAAAATCATAGGAATAGACGAAGATCTTTCCTATCCTTACGCATCAGACATTGAACGGAAATCCAAACTTTTTACCCACACAAAGATTAGACTCTATAATTGCAGTTTTTTTGACAACGAAACGCTTGACAGAATCCTAAGGAAAGAGAAAATAGAGAAGTTTAACTTCGTGTTGGTGAGCAAAACCTTACATCACCTTAGAACAGGGAAATGCGTTAAGAAGCATAAATGCCGAGAAGATGAGAAATGTTGTAAATATGGATTTGAGACACAAGATATTTTCAAGGATTTGCTTCAATTAGGGAATAGAGTAATGATCTACGAGTTTTTCGACCCGAATGACACAGACGATGACAAAATCAGGGGAAGAGGTGGATACTTCACAACGAAAGAATGGATAGATATGTTCAAGGCTCTTTCTGAAAAATACAGGGTCGAATTCATTAGACCAAAACCATTTTCTCTTAACAAGAAAACATTAAACGAGGTTGATTCGATACTTAGGCAAGTGGATTGTATCTGTTTCTATGTGGAAGAGCAAAATGCAAAGTTTTAAAGGAGTGTAAGACGCAAAAATAATCTTGAGGATTTAATATGGAAGAAAGAAACAAAGGATTGATAATTTTCGGAATCATTCTCTTAATAATCGGTCTGGTTGCTTCATTCTACTCTCGAACGGAATATCCCAGCGGTGGACCAAATACTTACCCCTATCAAAGTATAGGCATATTGCTGGTCATAGCTGGAATCATGTTCGTGGCATTGGGGTTACTTTACTCAACACGGAAGACACCACCGCCACCGTCTAGCAATCCACAACAACCCACGCGCGCTCTCTGAGGTTCATGATGATTACATCATTCTTCTGGTAAAGCCACTGTGAACACTCGCACAATGAGAAGTCAAACAACCAGTGGTGAATTTTGGCATGTTGATAAAGCGATTTGGAAGGCTGATAACAGAACCTCTTATCGGTTATTCCCTATTGAAAGAGATTGATACTGCAAAATACATTGCCAAATTAGATGGATTTATTTCATCCAAGAAAATCTTTGTTGTCGATTCAGTTGACTGGAATGAGAATTGGCTTTCGGAATGGTTCTGTAAGAATCATCAGCAACTAGGCTTTTCAGAGATACATCAAGAAGATACATTAGAATATAACGAACTCAAGAAGAAACTGGGATTTTGGGGTAAACCAGATTTCTTAGGATTAAGAGATGGTAAGTGGTTACGAATTGAAATAGAATGCTTCTCCAAAGAATACACGTATATGCACGGATTGGGCTATGCAGATGTTCTTCTTTGTTACGAAAAGAACGTAGAAGTTGAGGGAATAGAAACACATGAGTTGAGAGCAATTTTGAATGTTGAAAACATCTTGGTTAAGATGGAAATATGGGCATACTTATACTTGGCAGACTGCGAGTTCAAAAATGAATATGACAAGCAAATAGCAAAGAGCATGAAGAAGATGGGTGCAAGCCTGCGATGAGGAATAGAACTATTTTCGCGCGCGCGTGTGGGTGCGCCTGTTGATTGGTTGCGCCTGTTTTTGGGTTGCTTTTTTTGGTGGGTGCGCTTCTGTGTGCTTACGTTTTCTTCTTGTTGTTTCGTTGGTTCGTGAAGTATTTAGAACGTCGTGAGTCTGGTAAGCGCATGTATTGCTTTTTGTGTTAGTTTGCCTTTGTTGGCGTATCGTCTTTTGATGTTGTTTTGAATCGTTAGATTCGTTTGGTATAGCATGTTTGTTGACAACATTTTGGTGATTTTGGCTTTTTTGGCGTATCGGTTTTCTGGAACGTGCGAGTGAGCCGAACGGCTCACGAGCTAGTTGAAGGTTACTGTGCTCGTATTGAGTCTGTTCCTTTGAAGCGTTTGGTTGAGTTGTCTGGTTATGATAAGACTCGTTGGTTTTTTGAGGATGGATGGTTGGTTTTGGAGGCTTTTTAGCGCGCGCACCAAACCCAAACTATAATAGCAGGTGTCTGCGTGAAAAATGTTAGGACTATGTTCGGAGATGGCTTGTTATGGAAGCTTCGGGCAAAGTGAAATGTCCGTTTTGTGGTAGTTCTAAAGTGGAATTTTTTGGAATGGAAGGCACTAATGCGTTATATCATTGCTCAGAATGTGGAAGAGAGTTTACGACTGGCCGTCCTTTATGGGGTCTTAAAAGTCTTTTGGCTTTATGGGGTCTAATTAAAGGATCACCTCACTAGCGCGCCGATCGCGCGCGCGTTTTGGTTGGTCGGCTTTTTGGCGTATCGTCTGGAACGCGCGAGTGAGCCGAATGGCTCACGAGCTAGAATGATTGTAATATGAAAAAAGGGGGGATTGGTGGTTTATTTGCGTTTTCGGTATAGGTGTAGCGCGCGCGCTTGAATACAAAATGTTATAAGTGGAAATTAGAGATGGTAGAGGGTGAGGGGATGAATATGAGTAAAGCTCTTTCTTTAGAGGAGAAGCTTGCAGGCGCCAGGTCTTTCGGCAACATGGGAATGATAAGTGCCATAGCCTTCATCAGAAGCAATATCGGTGACGAAGGGGTTAAGAAATTCTTTGCTGCTTTCGCGAAGAATTCTGTTAACTCGGATGTGTGGAAACAAACGCCAGGAGAGGGAGCATTAAAGGCTCTGAACTATGCTCGTACATTCTTTCAGATCGTAGGCAACGACATAAAAGTTCTTGAAGAGTCGCCCAAGAAGGTTGTTCTTCAAGCAACCACATGTGGGGCATCAAAAATTGGCGTCAAAATACCATCGCCATTATGCGAATTCTGTGCTGCTTCAGTTGTAGAGTCAGCAAAAGTGTTAGGATGGAAAGCAACTGCGAAAACAGGAAAAATCCCATGCGAGTGGTCGATCACAACAAGCTAACCCGCTACTCGAACCATACTATCTACTCCCTATTTTTTTCTTGTTATAACAGTTCTGCATTTCTCACATGGGTTTTGTTTTTTTTGGGTTTGGGTTTGGGTTGGGGTAAAGTTTTATCCTTAGATAATAGGCGCGAGCTAAATGCTGTTTTGAGTTTTTGTGGATGGGAGCGCGAGCGTCATGCGAGCGCGACATAACGGTTAAGCATTGTACTGAATAGAAAAAGAGGGGGTTTGTGGTTATTTGCGTTTGCGATAGAAGTGTATTCCGTCTATTGTGTCGGCAAGTGTGTATCCTAGTTCTATTAGTTTGGTGATTTCTTCGGGTGTTTTGGCTGTTTTGCAGTCGTATTGGATGTCTCCGTCTAGGGTTATGGCTCTGAGGTAGTGCATTGTTGTTTCCATGCGTTTGTGTCTTAGGTGTCTCATTACTCCGATTGGGTCGGGGAATGAGTACCAGAATTGTGCGCCTGAGTAGTTGCGTAAGTTCTTCATGGGTATTGTTCTGAGGGTTGGGTCGTTGTGGTTTTTTGATGCTGTGTTTCTTGCTCGTCGCCACATTTCTGACATGACTTTTGGTTGTGGGAATGGGTATTCTTCTTTGTATCGTGCTAGGTATTCTCTGAGCATGTTGGCTGTTGGTTGCTTCAGTTTGTAGTTGGCTGAACCGTGTCCTTTTAGTCCTTTTATGCTTATGATGGCTTGTGTTTGCTCGAATTGGTTTCGGTGTGTCTGGTGTAGTTCTTCGCCTTCTGCGCCTATTTCTGCCATTAGTTTGAATATGGTTGCAAACCTTAGCGTTGTGGCTGATATGATTTTGTTTACTTGGTCTGTGGTTGGGATAATCGGCGTGGGTAAGTTCCATTTGAATCTTGGCTTTTCCCATTTGAGTTCGTTGGTCTTGGCGAACCATTCGTAAGCTAGTGCGAATGAGCATTTTGAAGAGTTTGCCAGTTTTGAGTATCCGATTGCTTTTTTTACGTCTTCAGGGTTCATTAGGTCGGCAACTTTGCTTAGTTGTGTTAGTCTGTGCTTGAAGGATTTGATTGTGTTCTTGGCTTTTCCTTCGATTGTGGCTTCGGCGATTGTTTTATCTATCTGTTCTTGGTATCGTGTTTCTCGTTGGGGTCGTCGTATAGCTACTGACTTAAGCTCAGTGTTGGGTATACTGGGCGTAGGTTGGCTAGATTGGTTCAGTATACCAGCCTGGGGCGTTGGCGATCCTGGGTTCAAATCCCAGCGACCCCACCAAATGTCTCTTTTGTAAAAATAAGCTCATTTTGAGCGTTTTGCAATTGTGAATAAAACCCGGACACGCGCGCTCAAAGTTTTATCCCCTCTCTCTCGACATACTGCTCTGCCCTGCCCCGCTGGAGACGAAGTAATCGATCAGATGCTTTTGATGAATCAAGTAAAGGCTAAGTAGAACATAACGTGAATTAGCAACGTTAGGGAATGTGTGGAAATGGATTACATAACCGTACTTGGTTTGGCAGCCGCTGTGCTCACTGTAATTGCTTTTTTTCCTCAATTAATGAAGACGTGGAAGACGAAATCTACGAAAGATATTTCGTTGGGGATGTTTTCAGCGTTCTGTGTTGGTGTTCTTCTGTGGTTTGTTTATGGAATCTTAATCAGCGACTTGCCTGTTACTATTGCGAATCTCTTGACCTTCATCCAGGCACTTATCATCCTGATGTTCAAACTGAAGTACAAATGAAACGCGCGTTTACCAGAAGTTACGTCATAGACTGATCCATCGATCGCAGCGCGCGCGATTGACCCGATATACGGTAGCGCGTGTGCTAAAGTTTCGTTTGCCCAATCCTATTGCGCATGAATTCTTCTAAGGTTGTAAGTGTCACGCCAAAGGTTCGAGCGGTCTCAGTCATATTTAACGGCGAATCAAAGGTTTCCATAAATGTCATCATATCTGACATAAACTGTGGCAGTCCAGGCACGGAACTGCGGGGCGGTACGCTCCGAACGGGGATTTTTCGACCTAACGTAGATTCAAAAGCAGTTATTACGTCGCGCCAGGACACTGATTGGGGTCCGCCTAATGGAAGATAACGGTTCATCGCTGCAGGATGACCTACGGCTGTGGTTGCGAAAGCTGCGACATCTGCGGCTGAGATGAATGTGTGCTTGCGACGTCCTTCCCCTATCAGAGTCACTGGTTGTCCCTTCTGCACAGGCGTGCCGACGACCATATTTACCCACATTTCCATGAGGAGGTTGGGTGCTATAATGGTGTACGGCAACCCGCTCTCGCGAAGGTGAGCTTCGCTTTTGGCCTTGGCCTGCATGAAAGGGTTTGGACTGTTTACGTCAGCTCCTAGAGCGGATGTGAAGATGAATTGCTTCACTTTGGCTGACTTCGCAGTGTCGATAAGACTGTGGTTTCCATTCAAATCTACAGTTTGCACGTTGTCGTCGCCACTTCGCATAATCGAGTTAGCGGTGGTAATGACAACATCTACATCTTGACAAGCTGTTGCAAGCGAAGACGGCTCCTTCAAATCACCGAAGACAGGCTTGGCTCCTGCATATGCCAGGGGTTGATATGCCGAGTTTGGTCGAACCAGCATACGCACGGGTTTTTTGTGCGCCAAGAGCAGGCGTGTGATCAAGCTTCCAAGTTGACCAGTTGCACCTACAACTAGAATCACTTTTCAAAACCTCAGCTTGACACTTGAGGGCATTCAGATATAAGTTTTCCTAACATAGCCTTTTTCCGTAATACAAAACAAGTCGTATGCGCTTCATAAACCATCGGATGGCTACGGGCTGCTGTCGACGCTACATGCGCCGACAATCTGGTCGACACTGCAGTGCAGCCATTTCTTTGCGTTTGATTCAAATTACAAGTTGTTGTTAGTTGCCGCAAACTTTTTGAGAGAGATACAGGTTATTTTTCTAGTATCCTAGCCAGTGCTGGCAAGTTGTGTCACGGGAGACTCTTTGAAATTGGAATCCATTATGGATGGGGCATTGGAGCACGAAAAAAAGTACGCGTGGCGGGAAGCAGCCGATTCCTATCGGAAAGCCCTTGGCGCATTGCCCGAAAAGGATCTATCGCGCATAGGCGATGTCTATGAACGGTTGGGGCGCGCTCTTTTTCAGTCAGCCTTGCAGGCTGAAAACAATAGTAGGTTCAAGACTGGATGTGGTGCAGCTGTTGAGAATTACAAGAGGGCGAAAAGTTCTTTTACTGAAGCGAATTGTAAGAGAAACGCTCCGAGAATTCATCGTTGCAGTGCCATGATTGCCTATTTGGATTTGTGGCTTGCAGACAGTGTGTCAGAGAGGAAAAGGCTTGCTGATGAAGCTTGTGTGCTAGTGAAGGAGTCTCTTAGAGGATTTCTCGAAGCGGGTGAGACTTGGGAATATGGAAAGAGTTTCAATCAACTATCCATAATTGCTGGTTTTGGGTGCGCACTTGAATGGGATTATCAATTCAAAGAGCGGAAAACCAAAGAAGCAATAGAACACGGAGAACGGGCCATTACGTTTCTCACGAACTGCGGCGATCCATATGAGCTTGCGCGAGCGTATGTGGAAACCGCTGTTTTCTCGGGGTGGTTTGGTCATTATTTTCTCGAGCCCCACGGGAGAGAGGCCTGCAATCAGAAGGCTTCTGGCTATGTAGAAAAGGCCATGAAGCTTTCAGAAGGGAGTGCTCTTCTTCAGCTCTTGGGTTCTGTTCCACTGTCGCCGCTTGAATTCTGGGGTGTAGGCACCGATAGAACCCTACACAACTTGAGCAAAGCGTTAGAATATGCTAGGAGGACAAGGAACAGGTTCCTCGTTGGGTGTGCGTTTGACTGGTTGGCATTCAACTCTTTTTGGAAGGCGATGGCGACTGAAGATTCGGCTGAAATGCTGAAGCTCATCGAAAAGGGCTTGCAGTTTGCAGACAAAGCCAAAGCTCAGTACTCCGTGCTAAACTTCGTGAGTCCTCGCGGTTATTCTTTCTGCATCGAAACCGCTCATGCTGACTATTGCTTAGAATCAGTCGCTCTCGAAACAGATATGACAAGAAAACGTGACCTGTCAGAAAAAGCAGTGAATGTTGCACGGGGCGCACTGAAAAGCGCTGAAGATTATGGGTACCCAGAAACGATCAGGAGCATACAGCACGTTCTCGGCAAGGCGCTTACGTCTCTTGCCGATGTAGAAACGGATTTGCAGAGCAAAAGAATGCTTTTGGAGGAAGCGCTGCGACATAGAAATGATGTCAGAAGACTGACCGAACAGATGACGCCCTTTCACTACTGGGACTTGGGGTTTATGCTAAAACACTTGATCGACACAAAATTGCAGGTTGCGGAACTATCTGAGGATCCTGAGACAAGGAACAGGTTACTGCAAGAAGCAGTTCTGGATAAAGAAACATCCGTTACATTAGCCACTAAGTACGTGGCTTTCCTTGAAAAGGCGGGCTCACTTCCGCTCGTTGCGAGAGTAGGACATTGGCAACGTGAATATGGGGATTTACTGAATCGTCTTTACGAATGTACGAACAGCGAAGAGCATTTGAGGAAAGCAGTAGCAGCGTATGAAGGCGCTGCCGAAAGATTTCAAAAACACACTCTAATGAGTCGAGCGGCAGAGTGTTTCTGGAAGGCTGCGCAAACATATGACAAACTGGGCGAGCATCTGAAAGCGGCTGAGGGTTTTGCTGATGCTTCAGACGGCTTTCGGAGCGCAGCAGAGAGGATTCCTCAACTTGAAGGATTCTATCAAGACAACGCATCTTACATGCAGGCTTGGAGTGAAATTGAGAGAGCAAAACACTGTCACCGAAAGCAAGAATATGGTCTGGCAAGGAGGCATTTTGAGAAAGCTGCTGGCCTGCACAAGGCGCTAACGGAGTGGCGCTACTTGACCCAGAATTATTCGGCTTGGGCCAAAATCGAGCACGCAGAGGAATTGAGCAGAAAGGAACGATGCTGCGAAGCAATCCAAGCCTTCGAACAAGCGGCAACACTGTTCAGAGAAACCGAGAAATCTGTTCAGAAGAAGCTTGGCAAGATTGAAAACAAAGACGAAAAACAAATGGCAACAGACCTGCTTAAAGCGTCTGATCTGAGACGCAAATACTGCGTGGCCAGAGTCTCCATTGAAAACGCGAAAATACTTGATAAGAACGGGGAGCATTATGCGAGCGCCCGGGAATACAGTTCGGTCATCGATGTTTTCGAGGCTATAGCCGGGGCATTAGAACCCGAAGAAGACGCTAGAGAGCTCAGATTTATCGCAGCTCTTTCTAGGGCTTGGGAAAAAATGATGTTGGCTGAGGACAGAGATATGCCAATACTTTATGCTGAATCAGCCCAGCTGTTTGAGAAAGCAGGCGAACACGCTACTAACGACGTAGCCAGATTTCTGGCGCTTGGCCATAGCCGCTTTTGCAGGGCGCTTGAGGCTGGAACACGATTCTTGGACACGCAAGAAATGACAGTATATTCGACTGCAATGCAATGTCTCCAGAGTGCCGCGCGCTATTACAAGAAGGCTGGGCTCAAGATTGATGCCGAGAACACGAAGGCGACCGAGCTGCTTTTCGAAGCCTACGTGCACGTTAACAACGCTAAGAAAGAGATTGATCCGGAGAAGCGGGCAAGGCTCTATAGGATGACTGAGGTGATTTTGCAGGAATCGTCTGATCGATACAAAAGGGCTAAACGACCAGAAAAGAAGAATCAGGTGTTGAACGTCCTGAAGACAGTCAGGGAAGAGCGCGAATGGGCCTTGTCTTGTGCGCAGGTGTTGCGCACGTCGCCGTTGGCTTCGGCCGCTTATTTTCAAGTGCCCACGCCAACGTCTGAAAGAGCCGTTGGCCTGATTGGATTTGAAAATGCCAACATCCAGGCATACCTCTCAGCGCCGAAAGAAACAGTAGTTGGAAACGAACTGGACATTCGACTTGATCTGATCAACGTTGCGAAGAGCTTTGGCCTGCTGGTAAGAATTGAGAAGCTGATTCCTCCAGGTTTGAAGATCATTGCCTCAGATCCGCGTATGAGCATTGAAGATGGTTCGCTAGATTTAGCGGGAAAACGGCTTGAACCCCTGAAGGTTGACTCGGTCAAAATTAATGCGCAAGCGATCGAACCGGGCACAATCACATTGAGTCCTAGGGTGGTTTTTGTCGATGATGCTGGAAGATTCAAGACATGCAGACCCAAGCCTGTCCGCGTGACCGTTAAGCCGAGACCATCGTTTGAGTTTAGAGTCAAATCTGCTGAAGCCATTCTGAGCTTCCTTGCATCTTCCTATTTTGAGGATAATGAGGAGAAGATGCCCTTGGACCGTTGCGGGTGGAGAAGCCTGGCAGATGTTATGAAGAACGGGAAGGTTCCAAGGTCCAGCGTGTATAGGGTCGGAGGAGGCCAAGGCATAGCCATAACCGAACTTGAAAAGCGCGGATTAATTGAGGCGAAGATGATTTCTGGAGAGAGAGGTCGAGGCGGGAACATTCTGAAACTGCGAATCTGCTATGAGAGGGAAGATGTCAAAAGGTACGTTCATCATCACAGGTTCTCCGGGAAGAAGGAATAGACTGGTCTTGACCTCTAATGGCTTACATCTGAGAGACATGAGCTGTTTTCTCCAAGTTCGTCAAGTTTTTCTCGATTTTCCGTAAAAACTCTCCAAAATCAGGTCTTTTCCCTGTTAGGCTGTTCTCAGCGCGCGTCTAAACTTTGAAAGTGCAAAAATATGCAAAAATGCTTATCTATTTTTGCAAAGCCAGAATAAATCGACGAACGGAGATTAGCGACAAATGGCTAAACAAGCTAGAACGTCTCAGAGAGTATTTTCGGTCAGAACAGCCCTGTCAAGAAATGGAATTAAACGCGTAAGATTCCCAACTCGAAGCCAACTGCTTGCAACGGCATTGTTAGCTCTTGCTTTGAGTCCCACTTTCGCTACTCTTAAACCGACTTGGGCCTTCAACACGAGTAGTGCTCCGTCAGATTCAATTCAGCTTGGAAGTGCTGACTCGTGGCCCATGTTCCATAACAACCTGAACCGTACCGGATACTCAACTTCCAAAGCGCCAAACACCAACCAAACAAAATGGACCTACGCCACAGGCGGTCAAGTGTGGTTTTCTTCTGCCGTTGCTGATGGTAAGGTTTATGTGGGCTCGGACGACGGCAATGTTTACGCTTTGGGCGCCGAAACAGGCGCGCGAATATGGAAATATACGATAGGCAGTTCATTGCATTCTCCTCCTGCTGCTGTGGGCGGCAAAGTCTACATAGGCGCAATGGACAACAGAGTCTATGCTTTGGATGCCTCAACAGGAACGCAAATATGGAACTACACAACGGGCAACTATGTGACTTCTTCTCCTGCTGTTGCTGATGGCAAGGTCTACGTGGGCTCTTGGGATCACAACGTTTCCGCTCTGGATGCTTCGACAGGCGCACTGGTGTGGAACTACACAACGGGCGATTCCGTGACTTCTTCCCTGGCCATTGCTGATGGCAAGGTTTACGCGGGGTCGGGCTCCAAGGTTTATGCTTTGGACGCTTCTACTGGCACGTTAATTTGGAACTATACAACTGCCAGCGCAACGAGTTCTTCTCCGGCTGTTGCGTACGGCAAGGTCTACATAGGCTCTAGCGATGGCAAGGTTTATGCTTTGGATGCTTCAGCGGGGACAAGCGTGTGGTGGTCTGCAACTGGCGGGGGAGTGGAGTCCTCGCCGGCTGTCGCTTACGGCAGAGTGTACGTGGGCTCAGATGATGGCAAAGTCTACGCTTTTGATGCCTTGACAGGCGCGCAGGTTTGGAACTACACAACGGGCAATTCGATAGCGTACTCTTCTCCTGCCATTGCTGATAGCAAGGTCTTCGTAGGCTCAGAAGACAAGAAGGTTTATGCTTTGGATGCCTTAACAGGCACACGAATATGGAGCTACACAACAGGCAGCTGGGTGCTGTCTTCTCCGGCTGTTGCTGATGGCAGAGTGTACGTGGGCTCTTTGGACTACAAAGTATATGCTTTTGAGGAGGCTGCTTGGCCAATGTTCCATCATGATGTCAGCCGCACGGGATTCTCAGCCCAGGCGGGACCGACCACGAACAGCCTTCTCTGGAACCATGCGACTAGCGGCTCGGTGGAATCCTCCGCTGCTGTTGTCGGCGCTCGCGTCTACGTGGGCTCCGATGATGGTAATGTTTATTGTTTGGATGCTTCGGGCGGCACTAAAATCTGGAACTACGCGACAGGTGGCTCGGTGTATTCTTGCCCAGCCGTTGCGGGTAACTACGTTTACGTGGGCTCATGTGACGGTAACGTTTACTGTCTGAATGCTTCAACGGGCAATAAACTCTGGAATTATCCAACGGGCGGTTGGGTGTGGTCTTCTCCAGCCGCTACGAGCGACTACGTTTACGTGGGCTCAATTGATCGTAACGTCTACTGTTTGAACGCTCTGACAGGCGCCAAAGTGTGGAACTACACGACAGGCGGTGCGACTTCTTCTTCTCCTGCCGTTGCTGGTGGCCGTGTCTACGTGGGCTCAAATGATGGTAACGTCTATTGTCTTAATGCTCTAACCGGCGTCAAACTCTGGAACTATTCCACGGGCAACATGGTGTTTTCTTCCCCAGCCGTTGCGGGTGGCTATGTTTTTATTGGCTCAAATGATTACAATGTCTACTGCCTAGACGCTTTGACCGGCACTAAAGTGTGGAACTACACGACGGGCAATTATGTGTATTCTTCTCCTGCCGTTGCGGGCGGATACGTTTACGTGGGCTCATTCGATGGTAACGTTTACTGTTTTAACGCTTCAACCGGCGTGAAAATGTGGAACTGCGCGATGGGCCTTGGTGTGTGGTCTTCTCCTGCCGTTGCCGGCGGCATGGTATACGTGGGCTCAAGGGATCGTAATCTTTACTGTTTGGATGGTTCGGCCGGCACTAAAATCTGGAATTACACAACGGGCGGCTGGGCAGATTCTTCTCCGGCCGTTGTCAACGGCGTAGTCTATGTGGGGTCATTTGATGGTATGGTTTATGCTTTCAAAGATGCTGGTTGGCCAATGTTCCACCATGACCTGCGCCACTCAGGATTCTCAACCTCAACCGGACCGACCACGAACAGCCTCCTCTGGAGCTACACGACAGGCGATTACGTGTTTTCTTCTCCTGCTGTTGTTGGTGGTATGGTCTATGTGGGTTCAGGGGATCATAATGTTTACTGTTTGGATGCTTTAACCGGCGCTAAAGTCTGGAATTACACGACGGGCGGTCGGACGGAGTCTTCTCCTGCCGTTGCTGGTGGTATGATCTACATTGGCTCCGATGATGGTAATGTTTACTGTTTGGATGCTTTGACCGGCGCCAAAATCTGGAACTATACAACAGGCAGTTACGTGGATTCTTCTCCTGCTGTTGTTGGTGGCTGTGTCTACGTCGGCTCATATGATTGTAATGTTTATTGTTTGGATGCTTTAACGGGCGCCAAAATCTGGAACTACAATACGGGTGGTGTTGTTTTTTCTTCTCCTGCTGTTGTTGGTGGCTGTGTCTACGTCGGCTCATATAATGGTAATGTTTACTGCTTGAACGCTTTGACCGGCGCCAAAATCTGGAACTACACAACAGGCGGTTGGGTGTCTCCTTCTCCTGCTGTTACGGGTGGTATGGTCTACGTTGGCTCCGGCGATCGTAATGTTTACTGTTTGGATGCTTTAACCGGCGTTAAAGTCTGGAACTACACGACAGGCAACTACGTGTTTCCTTCTCCTGCTGTTGTTGGTGGCTGTGTCTACGTGGGCTCCGATGGTGGTAATGTTTATTGTTTGGATGCTTTAACGGGCGCCAAAATCTGGAATTACACGACAGGCCCCTATATGGATTCTTCTCCTGCCATTGCTGGCGGCATGGTCTACTTCGGCTCATATGATCGTAATGTTTACTGTTTGGATGCTTTGACTGGCGCCAAAGTCTGGAACTACAATACAGGCGATATTGTGTCTTCTTCTCCTGCTGTTGATAACGGCGTAGTTTATGTGGGGTCAGATGATGGTAGGGTTTACGCTTTCAAAGATGCTGGTTGGCCAATGTTCCACCATGACCCCAGCCACACTGGAGTCTCAACCTCAACCGGACCAGCCACAAACAACCTCCTCTGGAACCACACAACAGGCAGCGATGTGGAGTCTTCTCCTGCTGTTGCGGGTGGCTGTGTCTACGTGGGCTCGTGGAATCGTAATGTTTACTGTTTGGATGCTTTGACTGGCGCCAAAGTCTGGAACTACACGACAGGTGGTCATGTGGAGTCTGCTCCTGCTGTTGCTGGTGGTATGGTCTATGTGGGCTCGAGTGGTAATGTTTACTGTTTGGATGCCTACACGGGCGCTAAAGTCTGGAACTACACCACAGGCGGTTACTTGAGGTCATCTCCTGCTGTTGCGGGTGGCTGTATCTACGTTGGCTCCGCTGATCGTAATGTTTACTGTTTGGATGCCTACACGGGCGCTAAAGTCTGGAACTACACGACAGGCGATATTGTGGAATCTTCTCCTGCCGTTGCTGGCGACATGGTCTACGTCGGTTCAAGAGATCGTAATGTTTACTGTTTGAGTGCTTTGACTGGCGCCAAAGTCTGGAACTACACAACAGGTAGTTTCGAGCTTTCTTCTCCCGCTGTTGCTGGTGGCCGCGTCTACGTTGGCTCTGATGATTGTAATGTTTACTGTTTAGATGCTTTGACAGGCGCCAAAATCTGGAGTTTTGCCACAGGCGATTGGGTGAGGTCATCTCCTGCCGTTTCTGGTGGTATGGTCTACGTTGGCTCATATGATGGTAATGTTTACTGTTTGGATGCTTTAACCAGCAACAAAATCTGGAACTACCCAACAGGCGCGGTTGTGTATTCTTCTCCTGCTGTTGCGGGTGGCTGTATCTACGTTGGCTCCGCTGATCGTAATGTTTACTGTTTGGATGCTTTGACTGGCGCCAAAGTGTGGAACTACACGACAGGTGGTTCCGTGTTGTCTTCTCCTGCCGTTGACGATGGAATAGTTTATGTGGGGTCATATGATGGTAACGTTTACGCTTTTGGGGGTGCTGGTTGGCCAATGTTCCACCATGACCTAGCCCACACAGGCCAATCACTCTCAGAAGCACCCAACAACAACCACACACTATGGACCTACAAAACAGGCAGTTGGGTGCTTTCTTCTCCGGCTGTTGCTAACGGCATGGTCTTCGTGGGCTCACTTGACAACAACACTTATGCTTTGGATGCTTCTACCGGGGCTTTCATATGGAATTACACAACTGGAGGCCACACGGGGATTTCTTCTATTTCTTCTCCTGCTGTTGCTGATGGCAAAGTCTATGTTGGGTCGGGGGATCACAACGTTTACGCTTTGGATGCATACACAGGAACGAAAATTTGGAACTATACAACAGGCGACGACGTGTGGTCTTCTCCTGCTGTTGCTTATGGCCGAGTGTATGTTGGATCGTGGGATGGGCATGTTTACTGTTTGGACGCTTCCACGGGAACGCAAAAATGGAATTACACAACAGGCGTTGTAGTTCAATCTTCTCCCGCTGTTGCCAACGGCAGGGTCTACGTGGGATCTGACGACGGGAATGTTACTTGTCTGGATGCTTTCAGCGGGGCGTACGTATGGAACTACACGACAGGCAGTTGTGTGTTTTCTTCTCCTGCTGTTGTTGGTGGCTGTGTCTACGTGGGCTCCGATGATCGTAATGTTTACTGTTTGGACGCTTTAACTGGAGCCAAAGTCTGGAATTACACGACAGGCGATGCTGTGGGGTCTTCTCCTGCTGTTGTTGGTGGCTGTGTCTACGTGGGCTCCGGGGATCATAATGTTTATTGTTTGGATGCTTCAATCGGCAATAAACTCTGGAACCACACGACTGGTAGCCTTGTGTATCCTTCTCCTGCTGTTGCTGGTGGCAAAGTCTTCGTAGCCTCAGAGGATCTACGTTTCTACTGCCTAGATGCTTTGACTGGAACCTGCATATGGAACTGCACAATGGGCGGTGCGATCTCTTCTCCTGCTGTTGCTGATGGCAAAGTCTACATAGGCTCATTCGATGGCAATGTTTATGCTTTTGGTCCTGTTCATGACGTGGCTGTTACGAACGTTACGAATTCCAAGTCTGGCTGCCCGCTCGGGATGCCTACTGTCAGCCAAGGCTATACGGTGAGAGTGAACGTGACTGTGGCTAATCAGGGCGACTTTCCAGAAACCGTGAACGTCACAGCTTACGCTAACTCAACAGCCATCGGATCGCAGAACGTATCCTTAACAATGGGCAACTCAACGGTCGTCACGTTCACCTGGAACACAACAGGCTTCACCAAAAGCAACTACACAATCAGCGCTTCCGCAAGCATAGACTCAGCCGACTGGAACACAACTAACAACAACATGACCGACGGCACGGTCCTCGTCACATTCATAGGCGACGTGAACGGCGACCGCAAAGTCAGAGTAGACGATGTGCTCGCTGTAGCCTCACGTTTTGGAACAAACCGCGGCGGACCACCCAACAATGTCGGCTACTATTATGACAGCAACTGCGACATAAACGACGATGCGAAAATACGAGTCGACGACGTGCTCGCAGCCGCACAGCACTTCGGACAAGGACCATGGTAGCAGAAAAAAGGGAATTGCGGGAGACATCTCCACTTGGGGTCGGGTGCAAATCCCAGCGACCCTACCAAAAGCTTATTTTTGAAATTAAGCCCACCTTTTAGTATTTTTAGCCAAAATGCGTAATATTTGCTGATATTGTTCGATAAAAATAGTTGGCTTAGGCTATCAAGAAGCTTATTACAGTGCGCTAAAGTTCTGTCATTTCTTCTTCCTACTGGTATGATATACAGAACTGTATATGTATACGGTTTCGTATATCGTTTGCCATTTGAAGTGATAATTTAACGAAAGACGATTAGTCTCCCACGATAAGCGCGTATCGCTGTGAGAGCCAGTCAGAAAACACAGGATCGGATATTCTATAACGGCCCTCAAGATATTTCTCGACAATTCCATGACTCAGCGCGCGCGCTTTTTGGGAGAATAGACGTCAAATGCATGAGCGACAAGAAATCCGAGAAATAAACAATATAAGACGCATATAGGGCATTTTTATTAATGCGTGTATGGTTCATTTATCTTTTACAAAAGGGGATGACGTTAACTGACAGTAATTGTTGATGATGCTGGCATAGGTGACCTACTTTTTGGTGTGGTCATAGGTGCCTTTCGCTGCGAGACTCAGGAATTTAGATACGATGTCTTGGATGTCAAATATTTCAGATATCCGCGATTCCGATCAAAAGAGTATCTGAAGCAGGCTTCGACAGTCGTGTTTCAACTATTGGGTAAACTCGAACTCAAGAAAGACGAACGAATTCAAATCTGCAGAGGCTACATCTTCGACGAAGCGGTAAATGGTTTAAGAGAGAGGTATGGCGACAATCAAATTGACAGAATCACAGTCACCGGGGAACCGCAGAGGCTTACAGAAATAGCATACCTTGACGAAATTAGAAACTTGGGTTATGAGCCTGTAAAAGAGAGAGATGAGAAAAAGGCAAAGAGCTTCTTCCATATGATGAACTGGCTGAAGAGAAATCCCGAAAAACTGATTTATGCAAAGACTGGCTGGCCACGCCTGCAGAGATACAATCTATTTAGATCTTACTGTCAGAAACAGTCAACAGAAGATAGAGAAGTTAGTTCTTGAATCTGCAAAGTGCTCACTGGTCTTATGCAACAAGCAAGAAGAGGTTGCCGAAGATATCTCTTTCAATGCACTTGTGTAATGCATCACATTTTGAAAGCTATGAAAAAGGGGGATTTTGCGGGTGACGTCACCAATGGGGTGGGAGCAAATCCCAGCGACTCCACGAATTGGAATTCTTGTTTTTGACAAACATGCTGTCTAAATCCTGTTTGGTCTTTGCTCTTGTTTCGGGTTGCTACGCGCGCTTTCAGACGTTGACGGTGATGTGGTCGCCATCAACCTTCACCTGATAGGTCGGCTCGGGCTTCTTGGCCGGACCCTTGACCACGCTTCCAGTCTTCACGTTGAACATTGAACCATGACAGGGGCATCTGACGTTCTCGCCCGTTAACTCGCCGTCCGAGAGCATGCACTTCATGTGAGTGCAAGTATTATCAATCGCGTAGTATGTGTCACCCAGGCTCGTCAAAAGAATCGCTTTGCCATTCGCTTCCACACTCATCATCCTGCCAGCTTCCAATTCCTTCTTGACGGCTACTTTAACAAACGGCATCTCTTCATCACCTTTTCAGAATACGAGTCCTATTCAGGATGGAACGCATAAAGCATTTACTGTTACAATATCAAAGTTGAGATACTAGATCACCCTTCATCGTCCTACTAGGAAATAGCAGTTCTGCCCGTTCAGGATTACGCATTCTTCATCAATTCTTTTGATTTCCTAAAAAGCCTATCGAAATAGCTCCTCTTCAATTCAGGTCCATGATCGATGCATGGACACTCGTCGGTGTAATCAAAAACGTACCTGTTGTTTCCAGCGGCTTTAAGCTCGAAAGGGTAGAACCTGCAGATCAATGGTCTCATACTGTAAATGCTGCATACGCTATCTTCAAGGAATATGCATTTCCCATTCTTGGCCTTCTTCATTTC
The DNA here is from genome assembly GCA_963705345.1 of Candidatus Bathyarchaeota archaeon. Classification (GTDB taxonomy): domain Archaea; phylum Thermoproteota; class Bathyarchaeia; order Bathyarchaeales; family Bathycorpusculaceae; genus DASPTR01. Next base: position 1,237,000 of record OY970072.1, on the reverse strand, counting down.
GTAAACGTAGGGTTCGTATCCTTCTATCTCGTCTGCAAACGCACCAATGTTTTTCACGGTCTTCTTCGATATGCGGTCGGCCTCCAGCTTCAAGAGGAGAATTTTCCTGATCTTTTTTTCAGTGTCGCCACAGCATATAGCGCATCTTTCGCATTTGAAATGCAGATTTCTAGGATAGTCAAAACCCAACGTATCACAAGCTAATTTCAGATTTGTGTTCTATATGTCCAATCAGTGTGTTTCGAGACTTCTATGTGAATGCTTTATTTAATCATAGCTCTGACTAGGTCTTCGCAAGCATCATCGCCGCGATTTATCAGAGCAAGACTAAATTAGTTGAATTGGTATCAACCGTATTCGTGGCTCTAAAAACAATCTTGGGCGCAATCGTGGCCGCCATTCTGTTCTTCTTTGGTATCATATTTGCTCTGGCAACAAACTATTGGCCGACGGGGCTAGTCGTTGCCGCCATGTTTTTTGTTGTCGGTTTTGCAGTAATCTATCTGACTGCAGCAAAGCCGCCAACGATGACTCAGAAGCTTGAAGTCTCTGGTGACATGAAAGCAGTTGCGCTCAAATGCCCAAACTGCGGCGCTTCTGTCGATGCCAAACAGATAAAGATCGTATCGGGAGTGCCCTACGCTACATGCTCATATTGCGGACACACATTTGAGGTTTCCGAGGAACCGAAATGGTAAAAGCGCATCTTCTGCTCGTCGCGTTGGCCACAACAGTCTTGGTTGCTATGCTGTCAGGCTCCGCAGTTGCATGGAGCGGCACCTTTCACCTAGACAGAGAATGGGTAAAGATATGGATAAACCAAGATGGATCAATCGGCCTATTCTACAACATAACCCTATCGCTCGATTCGGGAGACGACATACATTTTGTGACCATCGGCCAACCTGACAGTTATTATACAATAGGACCTGCCGCAGACCAGTATGGCAACACTCTATTAGCAGAAGATGCAAGAGAAGGAACGGACTACAAAGTCAAAGTGACACTAAATACACCTTTGAAGGCCGGACAAACCGTTTGGTTCACAATCATGACGAACGCTGCTTACATGATATATAACGACACACCAGGCCGTGTCGGCATGCAGTTTATTCCCACATGGTACGCGGCGGACGTGCTGGATCTTCGCATTTTGATCCTGCTGCCTCCTAACGTTACGGAGAGCATGGTAGGCACGTCACGTAATTGGACCAGCACCAACATGGAAGAGGATCGTCTAGGCGTATACTGGGAGACGCAAAACCTGTCGCCAAATGAGCAATATTCTGTTGGCGTCTCTTTTCCGGGGGAATACGTACAGAGTCATGACATTAACCCTCCGCCCGAGAGCGCAAACCCTTCATTTTTCGTATCTTACCTAGTTCCATTCTTCTTTTTTGGAGTTGTTGCTTTTGTGATAGTCATCTTTGCCGTTGGAGCTAGCAAAAAACAATACCTCTTACCTAGGCTAAGCATGGAGACTCTTGGGATCAAACATGGCTTGACAGCGGTAGAAGCCTCTTACCTGCTTGACATGAAACCGCCTCAGATAGTCACCGAGATCCTGTACAGCCTTCTCAAGAAAAGAGCTGCGTGGGTTGAAGACACAAAGCCTTCAATCAGGCTGAGAATCATGCCAGAGTTCCAGAACAAAACCAGCACAACAGACACGCCTCTCAGATACTACGAAATCGACTTTATGAACAGCATCAGAGGAGATGGAACCCTTGACGAAGCAAAATTGGCACACGCCGTGATGGCGCTCAGGGAAAATGTTGAGGAGAGGATGCGTGGCTACTGCAGACGCGACACAATCGAATACTACAAAGGTGTCGTGGCCAAAGCGTGGCAACAGGTTGAGCAAGCAGGCACGCCAGACATCGCCTCCAAAGCTTATGACGAACAACTGCTATGGTTGCTGCTTGATCCAAATGTCCAATCACACACGCAGACCGTTTTCCAAGACAGGATCTTCATGCCAAGCCCAACGTGGCTGTGGTACTGGTACGGCTATAGACACTATTATCCTAACCCAACCTACAGGCCAAACATTGAAGCGCCAGCACAGTCAGCGAAACCGCCGACAATTCCAGGCTCAGAATTCGCAAACAACATGGCGGCGGCGGTTACGGGAACTGCAAATGGCATCGTAGCCAACCTTGAAAAATTCGCCAATTCAATCGTTCCAATGCCAGCACCTAAGGCTTCAAATCAGCCTGCACATCACAACGCCACTTGTGTGTGCGCGTGCCATGCATGTGCTTGTGCTTGCGCTTGTGTTTCGTGTGCATGTGCTTGTGCCGGCGGGGGAGTGGGCTAGCTGAGTTTCCTACGGCGAATCTTGCTGATGCCCGAAATACCGCGTGGGCGCTTCACTTACAGAGGGAGAGGCAAGTTTGCCAGATTGGCACTTCAGCTTCGCGTTGAGCCTGATGGTACGGGCCTTCTCGTTATCAACGCCAACACGGTTCTTTACCTAAACGAGACAGCATCAGCACACGCATACTTTTTCATGCAGGGATTGTCCAATGATGGTGCCGTAAAGAAGATCAGAGGAATGTTTCGAGTGAACGCAAAAACCGCCAAAAAAGAACACGAAAAGCTAATCTACACTATCAGCACCTTATCACAGACAGAAAAAGTCTGTCCAATCTCCTTTCTTGATGTTAAGAGCGTTGAACCTTTCACTCAGCAATATTCCGCGCCTCTCCGCATGGACATGGCTTTAACCTTCAGATGTCAAAACAACTGCGTTCACTGCTACGCCGGAGGCTCTCACGAAACCGAAGAACTGAGCACAGAACAATGGAAGGCAGTCATAGACAGGCTACGTGAGATCGGCATTTTCATATTGACTTTCACAGGAGGCGAACCTACACTTCGCGATGACCTGCCTGAACTCTTGCAGTACGCGCAGGACAGGGGAATGGTAACAGGTCTCGTCACAAACGGGAGAAGACTGAAAGACAAAGAATACGCCAGAACTCTTGAGAAGGTTGGACTGGACTTTGTGCAAGTGACACTTGAATCCCACAGACCCGAAATCCATGACAAGATGACAGGAGCAAAGGGAAGCTGGAAAGAAACAGTTGAAGGCATCAAGAATGCAGCTTCAACGAAGATTTATGTCACAACCAACTCCACGTTGAGCAAGTATAACACATCAGACTTCACCGAAACAGTTGATTTCATAAAAGGGCTCGGAGTGGCAACGTTCGGCTGCAACAGCCTCATATATTCAGGAAAAGCCGCAGGCGTCAGCGGAGAATTCGCTCTGCCCATTGAAATGCTGAAGGATCTGTTACCTAGAATCAGAGACAAAGCCCATCAGCTTGGAATTAAGTTTCTCTGGTACACTCCAACACAGTATTGTCAATTCGACCCGGTCAGCGTAGGATTAGGGATCAAATCTTGTACAGCCGCTATGGTCAACATGTGTGTGGGCCCAAATGGTGACGTCTATCCATGCCAAAGCTATTTTGAGAGTCTCGGCAACGTTCTGAAAGATGGCTGGAACAAGATCTGGAATCATCCGTTGGCAGTGAGCATACGGAAAAGAGAGTACGCCGAACCGAAATGCAAGGATTGCCCGCAGCTGCAGATCTGCGGTGGCGGGTGCCCGCTAGAACTGAAAGAAAAAGGATATGTTTGCGCCGAGTCGCAATAGCAACCCGCATGATAGTCTCTTTCTCGCAACCCCTATTGATATACTGTCGATTGCTTTTCGGGACTATGACAAGTTTAATATAACAAGAAAAACAAACCTCACAACATATTAGAATCAAGGTGAAAAGATATGGCTTCCAAGAAATTGCTGGATATGCTTAACGGCGCAATTGCCAGAGAGATGCAGGTCTCAGTGCAGTACATGTGGCAGCACGTTCAATGGATAGGCGTCAAGGGTTATGCAACGAAAGATGCGTTTGAAAGCATAGCCAGGCAAGAAATGAAACATGCTGAAACGATTGCTGAGAGACTCTTTTACCTAGGCGGAATACCTACAACAAAGCCAGACCCTATTAGCGTCGGCAAGACCTTGAAGGAAATGATAGCGCAAGACGTGAAGGATGAGAAAAAGGCCATGGACATGTACAAGGGAATAATCGAGCTAGCTCGCAAGGAGGGCGACGAGACGACCGCCTTCATTTTCATGGAGATACTGAAAGACGAAGAAGATCATCACGACACTTTCACAACTCTGCTCGAACAGGTCTAGAATAAACGCCAAAACGAGACTGTAAAGCAAAAGAGCTGAATAGTAAGGCTCTCTTTATTCATCCCCTTTTTGTTTTCGCCCGAACATTATCCGCGTCAAAAGTGGAGACGGCTACCAGATTTTTTTGGAGAAATGGGCAATCTCATGCTGCTTAGTATGCTTGTGAAAGCTTCACGCGGTGTTCTGTTTTTCGGCTTATCCCACGGTCAGCTTTCCATATTTTCCTATGTTTAGCTGTATTTCGCCTTTGAAACTTGTTACGTAGCCATTTTCCACTTTGACTACGCCATCAATGTTTACTTGGTCTATTTGCTCATTCCATAAAGTCAGCTTTATCGTGCCAGTATCATCAGCTATGACCGCATAGGCTACTTTGTAGGTTTCATCTTTAAACCTTGACGTGACCTCGCGGGTGTCAGACTTTTCCATGACCTTGGCTTCTATGGTGATGCGTTTCATTCCGTTACGCAGATCTTTGATCTTCAATTCTGTCCTTCCACCTGACTCATTCTCTCTCCGACCGCGAATTTACCGGTTAGTGAAACGATTCTCACTCTTACGCGTTCTCCTATTTTGCTTCTTGGCACAAAAATCAGAAAACTCTGTATTTTCGCTATTCCGTCTCCTCTGCTCCCGATGTCGTCAATAACGACTTCCAGTTTCTGGTTCTCTTTCACGGGTGACGATTGGATGAAGGGTCTGCTTGGGCGGAACCTGCTTCGACTCCCAAATCTTCCTATGTATTTCGAAGCCCCGTTCAGATTCCGATTATGAAGCTCATCAACGTTGTAGTCGCGAAGAAGGCTACTGCACTAATCAGAAAGCTCTTGACCCATGAAAATTGAGTCAACAGGCGCGTGCCAACACCACAAAGTGCAATAGTCCAGACGAATACTATGATCCGAAGGTAACCGCTGACGACAGAAACAAGCGTTGTTGCATCATATATCATATTGACCGCTATGTCCCTTTCTGCTTGGACTCCACCGATGAATTCGAGTGGATAATACAGCTTTGGCAGGGTCGCAATGGCAATTGCGTTTATCGCGGTCTGCACGAACAGGACGATGAGAGCAAACCCAACGACGATGAGAACAGGCCTCCATGTTGTCTTTGTTCCAAACGCTCTGATCATTACGTAGATTATGCCGGCTAGAAAGAGCCATTCAACAGCAAATTGCATGAGGCTGATTACGGAGTAATTCAGCACGTAGCTTAAAGCTGCAGTGTCGAGCGGGGTTGTGAAAACGCCTCGGAAGAACAGAGCGTCAACAAGCACAGTGATATTGGAGTTTTCAGGCCAGGCAAAATCCAGTTTGAGACCAGCGATGGTGCCCCAACTTGGACCGTTGTTACTTGCCCACTGATCATTCGCTAGGGGAAGCGTTAGGTTATTCCAGACCGTGCTTGCGCTATTCGAAAAAGTGTCCGTCAAATTGTAGGAGAAGTAGATTGATCGCGCTTGCGAGAACAGGTAAATAAACGCACTTTCAGGTCTAGCCGGCGGACTAACCAGTTTTATTCTCAGAGACACGTTCTTGTAATCATCGGGTCCGGAGCAGTTAATTGGTCCTATGTTGAGTAGTTCCATGGAGACTTGACGACTGTTAATCATCGAGAACGAGATGCTTCTGTTTCCATAGTACGTGCCGTTCATATAATCGTTGAAGTTCTCCGTGATGCTTGCTCCTGAGGTTGAACTCCACAAGGACGCGTTTTCTGTCCATATGTCCAGTTGTCCAGTCTGTGGCAAGGTCCCTTCAACGTAGGTTTTAGACATCAGAGCATAAGAAAGTCCTATGTTTGCTGCAATGAAGAGAATCAATATCAGAATTGGCCCCATGAACTTTGGGCTTTCAATTATTTCCTTGAATGCCTTGTGAGGTGCGTACAAAACCTTCAATACTTGAGAAACTAAAGATGATTGTTGTTGTTTCGTCATTTTGTCATTTCTCCTCATATTTAAATGAACTTTTACATTCCAAGTTTTAATCGCCTGTAAGTTGTGTAGTCAACGTATTCTAAGAAGGGATTTCCGGCTTGATATTTAACTGTTAGTTTCTGGCGCGGCCTTTTGTCCAAGACTTGACTCGTTGTGACAAGCGAATAAGCGTCGCTTCCCGCTCCCGAACCATAACTGGCAACCAAGACGCGTTCATCTGGCTTTGCGATGTCCAAGACGGCTGCCAAACCTACGAGAGAGGCGCCTGAGTATGTGTTGCCGAACTTAACAACCTGAAGCGAAGGCAAATACTGCTCCTCTTTGAATCCGAGTTCCTTCGCAACTCTCACTGGAAACTGAGGGTTAGGCTGATGTGCCACAAAGTAGTCGACATCCCCAGCCTGCAACCTGAGGCGTTCCATCAGCTTCTTCGCTGCTTTTCTAACATGTTTAAAGTACGCTGGGTCACCAGTGAATCTTCCGCCGTGCATGGGATGTGGTTCGCCGTCTCTTCGCCAAAAGTCAGGCGTATCGGATGTGCATGAATACCACCCTTCAATTTCCGCGATCACGTCATGCTTTCCGAAGATGTAAGCAGCGGCTCCATATCCAACGAACAGATCAAGCTCTCCGCCTGGACAGTCTCGTGGAGCTGCTTGAGAGTTGTCTGTGCCAATAACCATGGCGTTTTGAATGTTTGATCTTGGATAGTTGACAAGTGAGGCCGCGTCTTTGAACATGCTCGTGGCCGCCTTGCAGGCGAATTCCGTGTCTACGGCATCAACTCCCTGCACGTCGTCTTCGTCTTCCTCGCCGAGTCTTAGAACTTGAGCCACTTTTGAGGCTATGGGCTTAACGGCATATGGGTTGGATTCCGAACCCACGTAAATCTTCCCTACTAGCGAGCTGTCAACTCCAGAGTGGATCAATGCCAGTTTTCCAGCTTCAACTGCGGCGGTTATGGCGTCTTCATCAACGAACGGGATTGCACGCTCCATGTTTTCTTCCTTTATCCTGAATCTCGAAGAGTAGAAACCGTAACCTACTATGCCAGGGATATCGTACTCTTTGTTGGGTTTGACGATGCCGTAGCCTTGATGCGGATAATACTCGTCGGTGAACGTAAACGTCAAGGAAATTGTAGGGATGATGTCGTTTTTGTCCACAGAATAGCGTCTTCTGAACCTTGGCGCGACGGTTCTTCCTTCAAGAGCCGAAAAATCAATTTTCTCATTGCCTTTTATCATTCGGTCAGTTAGTCTTCCTGGAACACGGACCTTGCCATCGTGGAACGAGATTATACCGTAAACATAGTTACCTAGCTTCGTGAACTTGTTCGTAGGTTCATTAACCACAGTGCAGACTTCAAGCTTGCCCTTCTCGTAGAAAAGATCAGTGTCAACCATTTTTCCGATGCTCTTTCTGCCACAGTTTCCGCAGTAGTCTCGTATTTCAAAATATTCTTTGCCGCAGATCTGGCAGCACGTTCCCCTTAATCTGTCGCCGAGGTAGGAGACTCTTCTCTCTATTGGTTCACTGCTCAATTCTAATCGCTCCCCAGAATGTAGACGTAGCCCTTGGTTCCGAAACCTTCAAGCTCAAGCACACACCCATGCTTCAGGCTTTTGCCGTCCCTGACTTGTCTTTTTCCAGCCTCTCCCCTGAGTTGCCTAAAAACCTCAAAGATCTGCGCGCCGCCCGTGGCGCCCAGCGGATTGCCATCTGCTTTCAGGCCGCCATTCATGTTCGCGAAGAGCTGCTTTCCATCAATTTCGTAACAACCTCGGTAGTCTTGACAACTCTCGTATATGCTTCTCCAAGCTTTGCCAGGTTCGCAGAATCCAAGATCCTCAAGTGAGATCATTTCCATGACTGTGGATTGGTCATAAAGCTCGACAAGGCGAAGGTCCTGCAGGCTCACTCCTGCCATTTTCAAAGCATTTTTCATGGCAATCCTTATCGCAACAAAATGTGTCAGATCCTCTCTTGCTGGATAAGTCAAGTAGTCGGTTGCGGAGGAGAAACCAAGAACGTATACTGGCTTGTCCGTGAGTTTTTTGGCAGATCTGTCGCTGGCAAGTATGATGGTCGCAGCACCATCAGAAACTGGGGCAAAATCATAGAGCCCCAAGGGTTTGCCGGCTTCTATTCTGGCGTTCAGAACGTTTTCGACTGTTATCTTTCTCTGATATTGCGCGTACTCGTTTTCCGTTGCCTGCAAATGATTCTTAACAGAGATTTGCGCCAAGGCAACGTTTAGCTTTTCAAGGTCCTTCCCTTTCACGCCGTACTTCTTGATGTAGGCTCGAAGCATAAGCTCATGGTTTGCCTCAGGCGTACATCCAGCATAATAGCTCCACGGGTCTTCGAGAAGCATCAAGTCGTCCCGGATCTTGTCCCATCTATCAGTCATCTTCTCTATGCCCCCGACCAAGACCCTGTCATACCGGCCAGCGATAATGGCGTTGCAGGCGTTTGATAATGCTGAACTGAACGAGCGAGTTACTTCCATTGGAACGTGAAGCTCCGTGAGTTCAGACAGAAAGCCTTCTTCAAGCCCAAGCTTGTTTGTGATCGGAAGAAAATAGTCCGAAAGATAGCAGGCTTCCACGTCTTTACGCTCTAGGTTAGCTTCGATTGAAGCCTTAAGCCAGGCTTCTTCAATCAACTTTTCAGGTTCTTTCTCATAATGCTCTCCGAACTTTGTTCTTCCAGCAGCAACTATGGCTGGTCGAATCTGCATTATTCAATAACACCTTTTTGATCAGTTAGCATTATCGCTTTCACGTTGACTTTTAAGTGTTTGCTATTTCGACGTTCAGCGGGACTCAATGAGGCTCTTTTCTGTTCAGGGAGGTGCCGAACTCGTACGAGTGTGCATCACATGTTGAGCAACGTGCAATGTATTGGGTCAACAAAGACGACAGCATGTGTTGAAGCATTCATCGATGCGAGAGAAGTGGAAAAAAGAATTTTGATTCAGGAGTCCTCATCTAACCTATTGACTTTTCTTCAGTAACTTTCACGTTGCGCTTTTCGAGTTCGTCGATGAAGGTTCTGAAGAGTTCATTATGCATACCTATCTTTTCAACGGGAACGAGGCCCTTGTCTTTTATGGCTTTTCCAAGCAGGAGCCTTGCGGCGATTGACGCCGGGTAAGCAGTCGTTCTGGCCATAGCTGTAACGTTGTGTTTCTCATCATAGAAGTCCAGTAAATGATAGCGATATTTCGTTTTCTTGCCCTTTTCAATTCCTGAAACCTCGACTCTTAGTGCCACGATGTCTTTGTTTTCAGGTCTCTGGAGTTTCTGCGTAAGAAGTGTAGCAGTGAGCTTCCTCGGTGATATACGCGTGCCTTCGACGCTGACCTGCGATTCGTCAAAGAACCCAAGGGCCCTAAGCATCTTAATCCTTTCAGCGTGTCCTGGATAGCGGAGCGTCTTCTCCCACATTTCATCTGGCTTGTCTATGGTGTACATAAGAGTCCTAAGACCATCGGTATAGAAAGCTTCAAGCTTTCCGACTCCTGGGAATTCTATTTCCTCTAACTCGCTTAGAGCTTCAACTTCTGTCTTTCTTCCTTTTCTTATTATTCCAGCTTTCCGTGTGTACTCATCAATGAGGCTTTCAGCGGACCAAGTGATAACGTAGCCTAAGGGCGGTAAGGGCTTTTCCGGGAGTCCCCCGACCATTATGTGAACGGTTCTAACCTCGTTGAGGCTTGCTGCCGCATGCCCCACGAGAAGGTTGCTTATGCCAGGAGCCAAGCCGCAGTCCGGCACAACCGTGACCCCAGCCTTTGCGGCCTTATTATCCAGCAACAGCGGGTTTTCAGCCATGTATGAGACGTCCACCATGTCCTTTCCTGCCTGGACGCAAGTTTCAGCAAGGCGGTAACCTAGATTTCCAGGCAGGAACCCCATGACTAACGTATAACCTCTCAGAGTGTCCAGTAGGGTATGCTGATCTGCTACGTCTAGCCGAATGCTTGAAACATTGTCTGTTCCAATGTCTTCTGCAACTGCTTTTGCTCTTGCCTCGTTGTTGTCGGCAACAACGATTTCGAGAGATTTCATGCTTTTAGCCAGGTCTTTGGCGGCTACGGAACCTATGTTCCCGCAACCAACGACTAGAACTTTCATAGAGATTAATGAATAGGCAATTTCCATTAAAGCTTTCCTGAGAGCTGGGGCAGAACGGCTTGGTAATGCTTCTGCCAAGGTTTTCTGGATTTTGGGTCAGGAAACTCAACGAGACTATGTAGTTGTTCTATAGAGGATTGATTTGAAAATCTTATATACCCCATATGGCCCTTGTACGTCTGAGCATCATGGCTGAAATTTGTCCAACATGCGGGCTTCCCAAAGACTTGTGTGCTTGCGGAGAGATTGAAAAGGAGCAGCAACGGATTCGAATACGACTTGAAACTCGAAAGTTTGGCAGACCAACAACAATAGTTGATGGTATCGACGACAAGAATACGGACTTGGCTGGAATGGCCCAGAAACTGAAGAATTTCTGTGCCTGTGGAGGAACGGCAAAGAACGGCCAAATAATGCTGCAGGGAGACCATAGAGACAGAGTCCGCCAATATCTGGTCGGACTAGGCTACCCACAAGAAAACATAGAGCTTCAATGAATCTGGCACATGAGGATGCAAGCTTAAAATGCCCCTTCTAGGGAACATACGTGACATGTTAAGATCACTCACTCATGGAAAACGATCAAAAAATTACTGTCCAAAATGCGCGAGCCCGAACATACACTTATCCAAAAGTCATGACTATTGGCTGTTTCCTAGGAAATACGTGTGTGAAGACTGCGGTTACAACGGTCCGATAGTCATGGAACTTGAAAAAGAGGAAAAATAGGCAACAATGGTGCTATTCTGGAATCTCTAGATTCAGTTGCCTTCTCAACGTCTTGTAGCGATTTCTCACGGTTACTTCTGTTACTCCAGCAGCTTCAGCTATGTCCTTCTGCGTTTTCTTCTCATTGTTCTGCAGGCATGCAATGTAGAGTGCTGCAGCAGCTAAGCCCATGGGGTCCTTCCCGGCAGCTGCCCTTCTTCTTCTGGCCTCCCGAAGGATCTGAATGGCTGTTCCTTGCGTTTTGCCTGATATCCCAGTGTTCTCAGCGATCTTTGAAACGTATGTTAATGGATCAGCAATTGGCATGTGCACTCCGAGTTCACGCAGCAGCAGTCTGTAGCAACGAGCAACATCTTTCTTGTCGACAAGGCTAGCCTCCGCAATTTCTCGAAGGGTTCTTGGCGTTCCGCTTCCGCGGCACGCAGCATAGAGTGATGCTGCGGCTATGGCTGCAATAGATCTGCCACGAACGAGACCTTTGTCTAGCGCCTTGCGGTAAATTACTGCCGCTTTTTCCTTGATGGGTGGGGGAATGTAAACCTTGTCCGAGAGCCGATCCAGCTCAGCCATTGCCTGAGCCAGGTTTCGGTCGATTGAAGAGTGCACTCGAGAGCGTATTTGCCATTTTCTCAATCGCCACATTTGCAGACGTGTAGCTAGTGGAAGTTTCCTTCCGAACGCGTCGCGGTCAACTTGGCTTATGGCTGTTGATAATCCTTTATCATGAACTGAGTACGAAGTCGGCACACCTACCCGGCTTCTCGATGCTTTCTCTTCCTGGGTGAATGCTCTCCATTCTGGTCCTTTGTCCATCATCTGCTCATACACGACGAGCCCGCAGTCACCGCAGACAGTTTCGCCTGTGTCGTAATCATGAACCAAGTTTGCACTTCCACACTCTGGACACTTGTCAACTAGGCGTTGATGGGTCTTGCTTTCTTTCTTGCTCAAATCTTCTCACCCAACTCGCAGTGCGTAGAACCGTCACTTTGATGTTCCTAAATCAGGGATTCGGAATCAGAAGATTGTCCATCCGGTCCCCGCGTAACTACCCAAGTGGAATGTTTTAATATATAAAGTTTACGATTCCAGAACGAGTAGCTTAATAAGAAATTTTGAATACTGACGAGGCCTATTGATTTCCTCAAAGGAATGAGATCTGCATGATCAGGTTCCCGGAAAAGATGCGGAGAACACTGGAAAAACTAGTCAACCAACTCAAGTGCAAATCAAATGTTTATGGCGTGGGTCTGTGCGGAAGTTGGAGCAGAGGAGACGCCACAGCATCGAGTGATGTTGACTTGTTCATCCTCAGCAAGAGTGACCTCGATTATGAATATGTCGAAAGGTTGGCGGCAGGTGGCTTGCTTGTAGATTTGAATTTTGTGCCGAGGAAATGGTTTCACGGTCCAATTCCGCCCGAAATCGATCAGAAGCTGTACGAGATGCAAATCTTGTACGATCGTGACTGGCTATTGACCAATACGAAGCTTACCATGGCAAAGTCTTACAGTTCTCCTGAAAGAGTTGAAATCAGAACAGAAGCTCTCCTGTTGAACTCAGACATATAGCTGAGTCGAGCAACGTCAGCCTTTTCCAGGGAAGATTACCACAGTGCATATGTCTTTGCTGTGATGGCCCTAGAGAACACTCTTGGCATACTTGCCGAAATAGCAATGGAACCCTTCTCAAACAGCCATTTCATAGAGCGAAACGAACGTGCAACGACGATGCTGCAAATGTCCTTTCTGTTCAATAAGTATTTGGAAATATCAAGATCGAATGAGATTGATGATTCGAGAATCAGAGACAAGTTAGGGCTCTTCAAGACATTGTGGGAGGAAATAGGCGACAAAACTAAAGGTAGTCTTCAGAAACTCACGTTTCCTCATTTGAGAGTTAAGGCTAAACTGGACTATTACTTGAATCCAGCTTTCCTGCAAGGGGCATTGATGCGTACGAGCTCTCTGATTGACTCCAAGATGGCAATTGAAGCTTCGCATTATCTCAGCAGCATATTCTTGGACATGGCCGAAAACTACGTTTGGCTGAAATCTCTGGTTGGAAGCTTCAGACTTGACTACACGACACTGATGCGTTCTTTGAAAATTCTAGAAGAAAAGAACCCAAGAAACTACGGTCGAATGCTGTGTTTTCTCAACTTGGACAATGTTGAAAGAACCGAGGCTGACGATGCAATAAACAAGACTCGCGAGATCGCGCTCAGAATACGCAAGGATAGGAAGGTTTTAATCAAGAATCATCTAACAAAAAACTAGCTCAAAAAGTCCATTGGACTAGAAGCCCGGTGGTGTAGTGGCCAAGCATAGCGGGCTTTGGACCCGCCGACGAGAGTTCGAATCTCTCCCGGGCTACCATCAAACCTTAGTCAGGGCAGGGTTCAAATCCTCGTTTTGCAGTTTGAATTTAGGCGCGCGGCGTTTCGGGTTAGCTCCTACTTTCACTTTTGCGGGTCTTCTTCCTTCAGAAGCAGCTCGTCCTTTGGGTACCTCTGATTGGCCATTTTCTTGATCTTCAGGAATTTCTCTGAACCCCTTTCGGTTTCTTTCTCGTATAGGTTGATCTCTCCTTCGAAAAGGTCCAGGACTGCGCGAACTTCTTGTGAAGGATGCATCTCAGGATCCATCACTGCCAAAGTGGTAAACCCGTTTGATCGTAGTTCTGAAATGAGTCCTGTAAGCCATCTTCTGGTTTGAACTGCATGATGCTGCAGCAGAAGGTCTGAGATTAGACCAATGCAGATTCTTCTCGGGCCCTTCAGCATAGGATCCAGTTTGCGAATTGCTGAAGTCAAAGCGATGCTGATGTCGGTAAGGTTTTCTACACCCTTCAGTTTGAATATGTTGGGTGCTTCCTTGACAATTGCATCCGCCTGAGGGTTGCAGACGAAGAGGCGGAAGTTTGACTGGAACTCGTTCGCGAGATTCTTTGCTAAACCGGGGTCAATCGTGACGTAGAACGTGACTTCACCATTCTTTGCGCCAGCTTCAAGAAAACTCTTGATCAGCATGTTTCTCTCATCACAGGAAGGTGAGGCTAACACTATTGCATAATTGGGAGTTATTCCGCCGTACAGCAGCTTGTCAAGATCTGCATAGCCCGTACAGACAAGTTCTGTAGGCTTGGGCACTTGGGCTGCCTTGCCCGTCTCTATGTAGAGCAGTTTTGCTTCTACTTTTTCAATGTCTTTCTTGGCTCCCATTTTCTGGAACATTTCCAATGCTTGATTTAGCAGGCCACGGGCTTTTTCTCTGTCGCCTTCTTGGTCTCTTTCCAAATATACACGAGCATATTCAACGAGAACCAATTTGGCGAAAAAGTAGATGTTCCATTGCCTAGCCTTGAGTACCTCGTGCTCTTGAAGGCTCTTTTCGAAAAGTTCAATGGATTCCTTCCATCTTTTCTGAGCGCGGAACAGCATTGCTCTCAATGCATCCGCGTTGGCAATGAGCCCTTTGTCCTCTGTTTCGATGGCAAACTTGCGCATATTGTCAAGTAGGTTTTCGGCTTTCTCGGTTTCTTCTAGCTCTATGTAGATTTGAATAGCCCCCAAAGCATAGATAAGCGCTTGGTAGTATTTTGCTCCGGCTTTTTCGGAGATTTCAATCGCTTTCTCGATTTGCTCTCTTGCTTTGACGTATTCGCTTTTTCCAGCGTAGAGCCATCCGAGACACATGTAACTGTTGATGAGTTGCTGCGTGTCTTTTGCCTCTCGGGAAAGGTTCAAGGCCTCTTTGTGATACTGTTCGCTCTTGTCCGGCTCGCCTAATATTCCGTGAAAAAAGCCAAGTTCATTCATAGAATAGCAAAGATTAATCATGTTGCCTGCTTTCTTATCCAATGCAACTGATTCTTCCGCTAAGAGAACTGCTTTGTTCATGTCTCCCATGTAAAAGTACATGTCTGCCAGATTGGTGCCAATCCAAGATAAATGGCGAATAGCCCCTACCTTTTTCGCCAGTTCGAATCCCTTCTCAAACAACTGGAAGCTTCTTTCCGCCTCTTCTGCCGGCTGATTTGCCGCGAGGGTGATGTATGCACGCAATGCAGCATCCATGTAACCATTATCAAGCGCTATTCTCAATGCGGTCTCACTACATTTAATGGCTTTCTGTATCTCTCCTCCAGCGACCACAAAAACAGATGCCAAGACAGTACAAGAATCAGCAATTACTTCGTAAGCGTTGAGTCTTTTGGCAAGCTCGAGAGCTTTTTCAGCCCAAGAACGAGCTTTAGCCATGTCCTCGGTGCGCCAATACAAGCGAGCCATATCCTCGTAAAGACTCGCTAATTCGACGCTTTCAGATTCTTTTATTAGAATTCTTAAAGCCTCCTCATGATGCGCTTTAGCCTTCTCAGTGTCACCCCTACTGCTCCAAAGAGCATTTGCCATTTTGCGGTGAAGTCGTGCAGCCGTTTCTTTTTCATCCCATTGCTTATTCAACGACAACGCTTCGTTCCAATACTTCATGCAGGCATCATACTCTCCAACAAGCTTCTTGATGTCTCCAAGCCTTTCAAGAACACGTGCTCTTTCCCGAGTTTCGCCTTCTTTCTCTTCAAGAAGCTTGAGAGCAGATTGGAAGTAGGAAGCAGCCTCAGCATTAGCATAGACCTTCTGAGCCTTCTCTCCTGCCTTCAGGAAATAGTCAAGAGCCTTCTCTTTGTCTCCGGTTTCTAGGAAATGATAGGCGAGTTCTCCAAAATGCTCATCAATCTTCGCAGAGTAGACTTTTTCCAAGGCACACCCTACAACTCCGTGAAGCTCCTTGCGTCTCAGGGGACTGATTTCTTCGTATACAACATCTCTGACAAGTATGTCGGCAAAAGAGCAAATTCCTTCTCCACGAATCACTCTTTCTTTAATCAATCCGGTTTTGAACATTTTGTCCAGTAGCTCAAGAAGTTTGCTCTTTTCGATGCCAGTAACTGCGCACATCGCTTCTACAGTGAAATCGTTCCCGATGAAAGAAGCCAAAGTCAAAACGTTTTGACACTCATCGTCCAGTCGTCCTATTCTCGCCTTTATGACGCTCTTGACGGTCTTCGGAAATTCAATCTTGGAGATGTCTTTGATTACCGATTTGTTCTCCTCGCGGTATATGACCCCCTCTTCCTCCAGAGACCTTATCACTTCCTCAGCAAAGAATGGATTACCCCTAGTCTTCTCATAGATCAGCTCACAAAACTCTCTCGAAACATCGTCTTGCTCCAAAATCCGTTTAATCATTTCTGAAGTATCATCGAAGGACATGCGTTTCAGTTGGGCGGATTGAACCAATCGTTCCCTGTTCAGTTCCGTTAAAACTGGAGTCAAAGGATGCTTCTCGTCAATATCGGTGTCGCGGTAAGCACCTAAAAGGAGCAGAGGTTCCCTGTAGACGCCGCGAGCCAAATAATGCAGAAGCAAAAGCGAAGTCTGATCAGTCCACTGCAAATCATCAAGAATAACCAGCAACGGTGCTTCTCCGGAAATGTTGGTGACAAACTGCGAAACAGCCTCGAAAAGCCTGTCACGCCCACTTTCAGGACTTATAGGCAGAGATTCAGAGAAGACCCTCAACTTCTGCTTGATTTCGGGAACGAGTTTGAAGAGCTCTCCAGGATAGAGACCGATCACCTTGTACAGTTGCTCAGGAGTGCAAGAATGCAAATAATCCTTAATCACCTCGCTCCAAAGAATGTAAGGAGGCACACCATCCATCTTGAACAGTGCGGGGCATCTGCCATACAGAACCTGCATGCCACGCAAACGCGCGTAAGCTCCCAGCTCCCTAGTCAGCCTAGTCTTTCCGATTCCAGCCTCTCCATAGAGAAAAACAACCCCGCCCTCGCCGCGAAGGGCTCTGTCAGCCGCCTCTCTGAGGAGCCTCATCTCCTCAACTCTATCGATGAGTTGAGTTTCCTTCACTGCGAGAGGACGGGGACTTGGAACGCGGCCACGCTCAAGAGAATCCAAGATGATCTCTCCACATCAACATATCAAGAACACTATTAGATTTTGCGTTCTTATTGCTTGTGGAATAACACCTGATTCAACCGCACGCGCACCAACCTAGGGACATGCCAGCGCGTTACCTTATTCCGTGTGTGTGAACGTGAATGTGAACCTCTCCCGGGCTACCATTCTCTAGAGTTTAGTTATACTATTTTTGCTGAGGGGTTTCGCTCGTTTCCACTCTTTTTCTGTCTCTGAGTTTTTTGAGAGGTTTATGACTAGTGGCCTTCAAGGGCAATGTTCACGGTTCTTAGCGCACGCTGACAAGGATCAGCGTGAAATAGCCTCTAGAATGTCTCGTCAAGATCTTCTCTCCCTGATAAGCGAACCAGTCCAAGCGGGCCGGCTTCCAGACATTGAGAAAGGCAAGATCTTTGTTGATTCTCATGGTGAGGGCAGTTTTCAGAAAATGGTGGACGGGAGACCCCCCTATCATGAAAGAACATGCTCATATGTACCCCCCTATAAATAGGGGTGTACAGAAACGCATCAGCGAAGAATACAAGCGTGAATACGAAAGACTCAGGGGCTCAGTCTACGAGTACCTGCACCACCGTGCCGATTTTGTGGGCGCTGTCGATTCTCCGCCAGTTGAATTGACGGCGAGACTATTTGCAAATTGGCTCTGCGTGGAAAAACTGCTAACCAACGAGGGCAAGACTGCTGTTTGGAAGTATGCAGACGCTCTCGCGAGAATCCACAGCATGCTTCTTACAGCTATTCTGCAAGTTTTGACGAGGCGTCCGTTTCTCCGGGGCTACCAAACAGACCGCGTTTTTCGCTGATGTTTTGAATATTAACGTCTGACACCAGCGTTAACAGTTGTTTTAAGCGATTCTTTGAGGATTGAAGCATGGTTCACGTGTCCTGAGAATGGTTCTTTACCTAGATACAAGATGACGTTTCGTTGATGAGTTGTTTTGCGTTAGCGGTTGCACAGGGGTATCTTCGGTTCGCCATGTTCTGTATTTGTCTTTCTAATCAGCGCTATTGTATTTCCTTGGTTTTTGGAAAGAGCGTTTTTATCTTCATTATGAATTTGTTCTCGAAGTCAAGAGCTTCCATTGTGTCAGTTATCTCTTCTATATCCTCGTCAGAGGCGTATTCGGCGAGTTTTCCGGTTAGTTCGTCGAGTGCGAGTCCGCACGAGTATATGATAACACCCTTTTCTGATGGCGAAATCACCACGTGCACGCCTGATCGCTGTGCTGCTTTGACGTACTGTTGCAGGCTGAACGGATACAGCAGGGTTCTCAACGTCAAGGGCACGAGCGCGCCTTCTCCGGCCATCACGGTGGTACCTCCCTCCCTGTTTTCTTCTGCTTTCATGATCTTCAAGCCCATTTCCTTGAGGGCTTTTCGGCAGGCCGACGCTACGTCGTCAACCTTGGTCTCTGGAATGAGAAGTTTCCTTTCTAAACATACAGCTTCATGAACCATTCGAGAGGACACCTCAGCCAATGATCTCTTCCCTTTCTTATTATGCTTTCTAGTCCGCCTAGACGTGTGCTTTGGGCATCATCGATTCTGGGGATAACCTGACGGCTTTGGACACGAAAACTTGGCGTCACGACGTGCGTTTGGTCAGAAAGTGTGGCACACAGGTGTTTTTTACACCATTGTTTATATTATGATTCGTGCCTAGCACAAATTGTGAGACTGTAATGAGTCGAGCTTTGATTCCAGCAGTAATAGGTAAGAATAGAAGTCGAACAGAGATAGCTGCGGCCATATTGGCTGTTGCTCGAAATGGGGAGAAGCAAGTGAAAATCAAGGAGCAGTCGCATCTGAGCTCTAGGAGACTGAAGTTCTACTTGGAGGAATTGACGAAGTCTGGTCTAATTGAAATAGACGTTATGAATGGAACGTGGGTCTTCACGACGAGCCAAAAAGGCATCCAATACCTCGTACAATATAATATGATAAGTAATATGCTCAAATAGCGTGCCTAGGCATGAAACTATCCTGAGTGGCCAGTAGAATTCACTTTCTTATAGTTGAAGCATTAAGGCGCGTGTTTGCTGAAACCAGGTTAAGAATACAGATTCAGCTTTCATAATTGCTTTATCCGCTCGGCATGAAAACTGGAAAACGGGCAAGCTCAGATGCGAAGATCAAGATTGGAATCATGCGAAAACATTCTGGAAACCCTCGTGAGCAAGCCTTTGACGCTTTGCAGCTTGGCATCTGAAGCTCATGTAGATCCTACGCTTCTAATGCAATACTTGGATTTTCTTATGAGAAATGGACTCGTTGAAGAAAGAACTATCGGAAACGTGAACTTTTATGCGATCACCGAGAAAGGTTTGGTCGTGATTAAGGCTTTGAACTTCCAGAAATATCTTCGAAAAATCAAAGGCACAATAAGAGCCATAGATGAGGCCCTTGAAATCATACCTGAGATTTCTAACCAAAGCGATGATGCTAAGAAATTCTCGGAATGAGCCAAACGGGGTTCTTCGGCTTTCGATGCGCACGTGCGCACAGCCTACCCCCCCGGTTCACTATATGATCTAAATATGACTTAAGAAAAAAACAGACGCGTCGATGAGCCTTCCTTCACAAGAGCGCTGTCTTAACCCATAATTCTTATAAGCTAAGTCAAACGAAAGGCTTCATCGGTGATTCTTTGACGAATGATGATGAGATGCTGGAAGAATTGCGGCGTATTCGAAAGCTTCTTGAACCCAAGCCTGTGCCAGCTCCCGCTGCAGCGCCAAAAGGACTCTGGGCGGAGTTCATGGATTTCATTTCAAAGTACAAGGTTATGGGCCTAGCTGCAGGTTTCATCATCGGTCTTTACCTTGGAGGCTTGGTGCAAGCACTTGTCAAGGACTTCATAATGCCGATCATAGGGTTAATACTAAACCCACTTGGGCTAGGAAACTTGGCTACTGCGCAAGCCACATTTTCTTCACAGAATTTTCTCTATGGAGACTTTCTCATAGCTTTGATAACATTCATCATCGTGGCGGTCGTAATCTTCGTTGTAGTGAAGATCTCCAAGAAATGGGGAGTCGAATAGCCTAGCATCCGCCTTTTTTCTTTTCGCATCGTCATCTCATTCTTTTTCACGAAAGAGGAACCAGTCTGAGGTTGACTTGTCTTCATCATGAGTCAACAATGAACGCGAGATTAGGAGAAAGCTTTTATTAGGTTTAAAACTTAGTTTGGCAATACTTTGAAGGATGGTGTCTGTGAGTTTACAGAAAGGCAACTTCATAATAATCGACTATACAGCCAAAGTGAAGGAGACAGGCGAAGTTTTCGACACAACTCTTGACGAAACCGCCAAAAGGGAGCATCTGTATAAAGAGGGCGAGATCTACGAGCCCAAACTTGTGGTAATAGGAGAGGGCTGGGTTCTAAAGGCCCTAGATGAAGGTCTGACAACAATGGAAGTGGACAAACCGACTTCCGTGGAGATATCACAAGACAAGGCCTTCGGAGCAAGAGATCCTGAAAAAATTAAACGTGTTCCTTTGAAACAGCTGATAGCCAAGGGAATAACCCCTGCCTTAGGTATGCGTGTTGAATATGGTGGAAAGACAGCCACTGTGCGCGCCATGGGTGCAGGGCGTGTCTTGCTCGACTTCAATCCTCCGCTTGCAGGTAAGACACTTGTTTATGAAGTCACTGTCAAGAAGAAGCTTGAGAAGGATGAAGAAAGAATCCGGGCATTGATCCACAGGAGGACGCCTGCAGTAGAAGAAAGCAAGTTTGAATTTGCTATCAAAGCTGAGAACCTTACCATAGAAATGCCTGAAGAAGCTTTCTACTTAGACGGGATACAATTAGCCAAAAGAGGCATAGCCTTGGATGTTCAAAAATTCCTTCCCGAGACAAAAGCCGTGAAATTCACTGAAACCTTCAAAATAGAGTCCAAGAAAGCGCAGCCTGAGAGAACCGAACCTGAAAAAGCTGAGGCTAAAAAACCGAAGAAAACCCCGACCAAGAAGAAAAAGAAAATAGAGACAAAAGCCTAGATCATATGACTTCCGTCGTTCTAGCCAGACTCTCGTAAGCTTTGCTGTCTAGATTCAGCTTGTTCAGTATCGTGTATCTTTCAGGCCTTATCGTTGCAGCCATTGCTAATGCTTTTACGACCTGTTCCTCTTCAACACCAAGTTCACGTGCATTCGTAGGGGCCCCCAATTTCTCAAGAGTTGCCTTTACACGCTGCCATTTCGCTTTGTGCAGGTAAGCCATCATTATCGTTCCTACACCGCATCGCTCACCATGCATGGAGCAATTGGGTCTGACAGTTTCAAGCGCGTGGCTGAACATGTGCTCTGAACCGCTGCATGGGCGGCTGCTGCCTGCAATGCTCATGGAAACACCGCAACTTATCAAAGCCTCTATGAGCACGCGGAGGCCTTCCTCACTTTTCTCGCAAATCAACTCTGCGTTTTCGATTACGAGTCTGGCACTCATCAGGGCCAGGCTTGCGGCGTATGCTCCGTAATATTCATTCTTCTCTTCATGAGCTAGTTTCCAGTCTTCGACGGCTGTGAGCTTCGCGATTACGTCTCCGCATCCGCTTATCGTGAAGCGCCATGGAGCTTGCATTATTATGTTCGTGTCTGCAATGATTGCAAGCGGCGCTTGAGCCATGACAGAGTATGGTGCATCAAAACCCTTGATGGAAGATAATGGACTCGCGATTCCATCGTGGGAAGCCGTGGTGGGTACGCTTATGAACGGGATCTCTTGGCGGGCGGAGCTGCATTTCGCGACGTCAATTTTTGTTCCGCCTCCCACGCCGAAAACGATTTGTGGCTTCAGGAGTTTGATTCTTTCTTCTACAGCTTTGACATCTTTGATCGTGGCTGTTTCAACGAGGAAAGTCTCAACTTCCATCTTCTTGTCTTCCAAGAGTTCCTTGACAGTTTTTCCAGCGATGTCAAAGGTCTTTGCTCCTGCAATCACTAAAGCGGACTTTGCAAAACCCAATCTTCGACAGATGTCTGCAACCTGTTCTATCGTTCCGTTTCCAACGATAACCTCTCTTGGAAGCTGCATGCGATGATGCTTCAGAGTCAAGTCCACCACTGTTCGAATTCAGATCAACCTTTAGATTCGTGGCAACGTGTGCTTAAAACTTTCCAATTCATACGCTTATCCCTTCTGAAAACCGTTGTCTAGGCACGTTGCTTTGAACCGTAATGTTAATAAATCTCACGTCATGATTAGATCATGCTACTTCCTTACGAAGTAATTTCATGGTATTTAGATTTTGGGTGAAGATAAGATGATAGGCAATGATGCAGTAGACAGATTGACGTTGAAAGGAACAACAACCATTGGTGTCGTCTGTACAGACGGAGTCATACTGGCCTCGGATACTCGGGTTTGCATGGGCTATTACGTGGCTCACAAGCATGGAAAGAAAGTTTACAAAATAGATGACCATCTGGGCATGACGATTGCCGGAACTGTGGCTGATGCACAAAGAATCGTGGACATTCTGACCGCAAATGCCCAACTGTACAAGATAAGCAACGGTAGACCTATTTCCATAAATTCAGCCGCGAGATATGTCGCAAATCTTCTATTCTCGAATCGTTACGTACCACTCGAAACTGAAGCCCTCATAGCTGGCATGGACGACTCTGGGCCTCACATTTTTCGATTGGATCCATTTGGCACTGTAACCGAAGAAAAATTTGTGTCCACAGGTTCAGGCTCGCCTGTGGCTTATGGTGTACTCGAAGACAAGTACAAGGACGGCGTTGCTGTCGAAGAGCTGCTGCCCACAGTCATCAAGGCCGTGGATGTAGCGATGAAACGCAATGCTGGAACCGGAGACAGTTTCAACATTTCAATAATTGACAAGAAAGGTTATCGGGAACTGACCGACAAGGAAAAGAAGAAGCTTTCGGCAAGTTAGGGAAGCTGAAGCTGTGGTACAGACATCGGAAAAAGACAAGATAGAGATAAGCCAGTATATTTTGGAGCATGTTCCCAAAGAAGCTGAAGTGACAAGAATAGAATATGAAGGGCCCACGCTGGCTGTTTATACTAAGCGGCCTGAGATTCTGGTGGACCAAAGCAGTCTGATCGCGGACATTGTCAATGTCATAAGGAAGCGTATAGTGATTCGTTCCGATCCATCTGTGAGACTTCCAGAGGGCGACGCTGAAAAGAAGGCACGCGAAATCATTTCGCCCGAGGCTGAGGTCACCGACATAAACTTCGACCCGAGCCTTGGAGAAATAATAATTGAGGCCAAAAAACCAGGGATGGTCATCGGAAAGAACGGAATGATTCTGCAAGAAATAATCAAACAGACCAAGTGGCGTCCTCAAGTGTTAAGAAGTCCCCCATTGCGCTCCCAAATAGTTACTCACATGCGCCATTATCTTCATTCAGAAAGCAAAGAAAGAGAAAGGATACTGCGCACTGTTGGAGAAAGAATCTTTAGACCTAAGACCTATGAGGTTGGAGACATTAGGATAACCGCGCTTGGGGCAGCTCAGCAGGTTGGCAGATCTGCATTTCTTCTTCAGACAAGGGAAAGCAGCGTCTTGCTGGACTGTGGGACCAATCCTGGTTCATCGAGGCCTTTTGAGGCATTTCCACGCCTTGACAACCCAGCGTTTGAGCTTGACTCTTTGGATGCAGTCGTCATAAGCCATGCTCACCTTGACCATTGCGCGCTAGTGCCATTCCTTTACAAGTACGGATATGATGGGCCAGTTTACTGTTCGGCCCCAACTTCAAACTTGATGACGTTGCTTCAGCTGGATTATCTGGACGTAGCAAACAAGCAGGGAGTGACCGCCTACTACGACCAGAAGGATGTCCGCGAGTGTGTCCTACACACTAACCCCTTAAGGTACGGCGTTGTAACGGACATAGCGCCTGACATTCGCTTGACGTTGCACAATGCCGGTCACATCCTCGGCTCCTCAATGGTTCACTTACACGTAGGGGAAGGCTTGCACAACCTTGTCTATACAGGAGACTACAAATATTCAAGAACCATGCTGTTGGAAGCAGCTGCAACTGAATTTCCACGAGTTGAAACGTTGATAACAGAGAGCACCTATGGGGGCCCAGATGATATTATGCCTTCAAGAGTCGAAGCTGAAGAACGTCTAACGTCAATAGTAAATGCGACTTTGGATCGAAAAGGCAAGGTCCTGATTCCAGTTCCTGCAGTTGGTCGAGCTCAGGAAATAATGCTCATCCTTGATGGATACATGCGCCGAGGCCTGATGAAGGAAGCGCCCGTTTTCATTGAAGGTATGATTTCAGAAGCTACAGCCATACACACAGCCTTTCCAGAATACTTAGGAAGAGAAGTCCGTCAGAATATATTGCATGAGGGAGTCAACCCTTTTCAATCAGATTACTTCACTGTCGTCGAGCACCCGAACGTCAGACAGGAAATCATAGAGGGCGAACCATGCATTGTCATGGCGACCTCCGGAATGCTTGAAGGCGGGCCGGTAATAGAGTACTTCAAGAATTTGGCAGACGATGAGAAGAACACGATTATCTTCGTGAGTTACCAGATTGAGGGAACATTGGGCAGAAGGGTTCAGAAAGGCCTCAATGAAGTGGCGATGATGAACAGTGAAGGCAGAATGGACGTGGCAAAAGTGAGACTAAACGTGGAATCAATTGAAGGCTTTTCTGGACATTCAGACAGGCGACAGATAATCAACTACATCACTCATTTGAAGCCGAAACCTGAAAGAGTCCTAGTGTGCCACGGTGAAAGGGCAAAATGTCTAAGCGTGACCAACTTCCTGCAAAGAAGATGCGAGATTGATGCATATGCTCCAGGTCTAATGGAAACCTTCAGGCTGCTGTAGGTATAGGCTCATTTGATACTGGCGTTTTCTCCCGCCAGATTCTGACATTTTGAGGGCAGATGACCACGCGTTCTTCGCCTAGCCTCGCAATGTCTCCGCCTACTGACTCAACGAACTCGCTTAACTCGTTAACGGCGCGCTTGACATCATCCACGCTCTTGCTCGCGAGAGGAGTTATCCTGATAATCAGGATGTTCCCCGATCTTACTTCGTTCTTAACGTTATCCAAATCCGACAGATCACGGAGAGGCATGGCTTTCAGGTAAGTCTTGCCAGAACCACTCTTAGCCTCAACTTTCACTTCTTCCTTTTTGGGTTTGCGGAGTATTCCGCCTAATCCTGGCAATTTTCTCCTCTCTTGGTACCTCTATCTGCTCTCTGAGAGCTTAAGCGTTTCCTGAATCTGTGTTTCAATTTCTAATGTGAATTGACTATAAAAGTGTTTCATAAATTCAAGGATGGGGCTAAATGTTCGCTTCAAGTTCTTTTATCCGGTTCCATGTCTTATCACCGACGAAATAGATGTTTTTGACAACAACGTCGCGCTTGGCTTTCAATGCCTCTTCATAGTCGAATAAGGTTTCGCCTATCGCTACGGCTTTACTATGCCTTTCATCCACAACTATTACAAGGTCTCCCTTGCAGAAATTTCCTTCAAAGCGTCTAATTCCAGGCGCCATGACGTCCGCACCCTTGCATATGTGCGGAATAGCTCCCATGTCCACAGTGACCTTTGGCATTATTGCAAGAAGCTCGTTGAAAACCAACGTCGGAAAGAGGCCTCCTTTGGCCTCAACAAGTATTGGTCTACTGTTTGCGAGAAAGATCTTACCGATTTCCGCTCTTACAACTTCAAGGTTGGGCTTTCCTGCAAGGATCTGCCTTAAATCAGTTTTTAGCTTCCTGGAAGCTTCATCGAGGAGAGCTTTTGCCTCTTTGTCTCTCAAAAAATATCTGGCATTTCTTTCAGACATACTTCTTCTCACTTAGATAGGTTTAAATGTGTAAGGTTAAGTATAAAAGTGATAAAAGTACGCCATGAAGGTGCAAAAATGAGCGAGATGACGACTGAAATCCTTGAACAAAACCTCGGAAAAATCGTGCTCGTGAGATTGAAGGGTGGAAAAAGCTTACGCGGGAGACTCAAGGGGTTCGATCAACACCTGAACTTGGTTCTGGAAGAGACCGAAGATACCACTAGTTCTGAGAACGTGAGAAAGCTTGGATTAATAATCGTTCGAGGAGACAATGTAGTTTTGATTTCACCCCCACCAAGGTGAAAGCTTTGGGAAAGGGAACGCCGTCTTTTGGCAAACGGGCAGGCAGAACGGTTCACATTAAATGCAGGCGATGCGGGAGAAGAGCGTACAGTGTTGCCAAAAAACGATGCGCAGCTTGCGGCTACGGTGAAAGAGCAACCATCAGAAAGTATTCTTGGCAGACCAAGAATCTTCAAAGAAATAGAATACGTTAAGAACGCTCATTTGTCAAGCAGATTGATAATAGCCCTTGTCAACTTTGACGAAGATTAAAGGTCCTTTACTCTGAGTTAGTTCTCTGGCTTTTCTCAGAGTGCTGTTGACGACGTTCAGTATTTGCTCTTTTTGGCTCAAATACTCTCTCTTCTTTTCGCCCAGTTCCATCTTCAGGAGATTTTCGGCAAGAATCGTTGTCCCGCAGATTTCGCCGTTCTTGACAAGCGTGAGTATTATGATCTCTTCTATTTCCTGCTGGTTCGAGAGGCTTTTCCAGATAGGTTCGGCATTGCTGAGGATTCGGGTGACTTTGTTCCAGCGATTGGCATTCTCATTTCCTATCAGTAGTTTTACCCGTTCTTTCCATTTCTTAAGCCATATCCCCGTCCATATGTCCAAGAACTCTTCAAGCTCGCAACGATTCTCAGTGTAGAACTTCTCCAGCTTCTCTGCGATGTCACAGTCATTTGCTTCTTTTCCAATGAGTTGCCAGTGGACTTTAAGATAGTTTGTTAGGTCTTGGCATGCTATCTGAAGCACTTTGCGGTCTGGACCAAGAGTGTCCAGCATTGGGTTCTTCTCCCTGAGTTTCTGAGAGAGAAGTATTTCAATGAAATTCATTGGGTATTCCCGCTTCGAAGCCTTCTCCAATGAAAAATATAGGATGATCGCTTCAGATAAGCTTTATTCGTGTTTGCTTCTATAACTTTATTCGGTAATTTTCAGCTATATTTTTGTTTCAGGAATATTGTAAAGCCCATTTTGCGAGTTATTCTAGGAAATCTGGGAGTTCTTTCACGCTTTTCAGAATTAGGTCCGGGTTTTCCCTTATCAGTTCTTGGCGAGAGAAGATCCCTGAAAGGACTGCTACGGTTTTTGCTCCAGCGTTTTTTCCAGCTCTTATATCCACAACAGAGTCCCCTACAACTGCGCATTTGCGTATCTCAATTCTCAATTGCTCTGCACATTTGAGCAAAGCCTCGGGGGACGGCTTAGGGTTATGAGTATCAAATGCTGTTATCACAGTCTGAAAGTATGTTGCCAACCCGAATTTCTCCAGTTCCTCAATCACCTTTTCCTTCGGAACACAGCGCATCGTAATCAAAGCAAGCTTGACTTTGTGTGAGAGTCTTTCTAGTACTTCTGAAATGCTCCGTATTGGCTTGGCATTCGTAGCCGTGGATTCATAATAGGCTTTCAGGTATTCCTTCAAGAATTTGCTTGCATCATTGCCTTCTATTAGGTCACCTATCGGAAGATTCTGTTCAAGTCTCCTCGGAATCTCCGTCACCAATTTGGCGTCAATCATCTTTTGCTTTCCCATTTTTGCTAGTGCAGTTTTCATTGCCGTTTTGTAGGCCTTCCTTGAGTCAACGATCGTGCCGTCCAAGTCGAAGAATATTGCTTTAACCTTCAGCTTCAGTTTTCTCATTTGTTATCGGCTCTAGCTTGGCCATGGTTGCCATTATTCGTTTCGATAAGTTTTTATTTGCGGTTAATTGTCTAAGGTAAATACCTAATGTAGATGTTCAAGGAAGAAAATAAGGGACGATGGGCGATGGTTAGAAAGGCACGGATACGCTTGACGAGCACAGACTACATGAAGCTGGAGGACGTTTGCGGCGAGTTGAAGGCTATCGCCCAGAAAACGGGAGTCAAGATGAACGGTCCGGTTCCGCTTCCAACCAAGAGGCTGAAGGTCCCTGTTCTGAAGTCGCCGTGTGGCGAGGGCACCGCCACTTGGGACAGATGGGAGATGCGCATCCACAAACGCTTAATTGACATTGATGCTGAAGAGCGCGTGATGAGGCGCATTATGCGCATTCGTGTTCCAGAAGAAGTGCACGTCACGATAGAGCTTCTCTAGATAACGTGCATGTGGGTTTCTTTATCGTTAGCAGGTTCTTTGGCTTGGGGTTTGGTGATGTTTGAGAGTTGCTGGACTCGATGTTTAGGTAGGTCGTAGTATAGTTCTCGACACTTTTTCCGCAATAGTTCAGCTATCCACGTGCAGGCTATTCTGAGGGTCTTGCGAGTACCTTGGGCCATGTGCGATTATGTTGGCTGTTCAGTCACTTTCCATGGACACTTCAACATGCATATAGAACCAGAGCCGCATCTGTCTGCGTACCACCTGTTGTTTTGACGGCACTTTTGGTGAAGCGCGCATGCGTGTTCCGAAAATGGTTAAAAATGGTCTTAATTCCCCTTTTGTGATTTAGGGCAGTTTCAGGCCTCGCGTCAGCTTTCGGCCTTCCTACAGTGTCCGCCTTTCTCGAAGTGTGGAGGGTTAAGCTGAGGTTCCCAGTGTAGGACTCCGCGATGATCAGATCAGCCTTGATGCCTGAATCCATGATTTTCCATCCTCAGCATGGCCAAGATTTGACTGCAAAACAGGCCCGTATCGGACGCGAACAGGCAAAAGAAGAATAAATGCCATCGTAGACCAATTTGGGAACATACATGCGCGCTGTTGGCTCTTTGAATCCTTCATGAGATGAGTATATAGGAAAAGGCAGTCAAGGCTAGGCTTAAGCCGAAGGCAAAAGCCCAGGTTTTCCTGCTCCAAGCGAAAACTTTCAGTCCGTCAAATATCCCGTAGGGAATCAGGTTGAATAGGGCGATCCAACTGTTGAAGGCCCCCCCAGTTAACAGTATCCCGCTGTAACTTGGAACAAGAATGCTGGCTCCAAGGAACATGATGGACAATGTCATATTCGTTGCCGGTCCTGCTATTGATATCTTCCCTATGCGTTGTTTGTCTTCAAGTCCGCTTATCATGACTGCGCCCGGGGAGATAATCTTGAAAAATGTTGGCATGATCGATAGCAGCGTCAAAGCCGCGCCGATGAGTGTCAGTCTGAACTCCGCCCAATATCCCTCCTTCTGGGCGACCAGTTTATGGGCCAATTCATGGGTGAAAAAAGACGCACTGAATATCACGGCGAAAACCGTTAACATGACGTAATCGACTGAGTGACTTTCAGATAAAAAGCCCGGTAAACCCGTGTATGATAGTCCAACTCCTATTACGAGCAAGGTGGCTATTACTAGGTGCCAGACCTCTTTTTTGCCAAATCGTATTATCCCCTCCGTCTTTCCGCGCGGAGCATAGGTGACTGTGTATTCATACGATTTCGGTCCTTGAGCCGTCGTTGACTGCATCACCTCTTTTGGCAAGCGTGCCGACTCCATTCGTGGGCACTCATGATTCTCTGGTAAGCGGTGCTCTGAGCAAAAATGCCCTCCGCAGTATGGGCATGTAAAGGGCAGAAAAGTCTCGATCTGGCATTTTTCGCATTTCATTCGAACACGCCTTCTGCGTCTATGAGTTTGCTGATAGTTTATACGTTTTGGCCCAAGATCAGAGATGAGTTGCTGCCTGATTGAGCGCGCGCGAGGCGATATCCCGATTCAAAGCCATAGAGCAGATAATAGCCGTTACACATAGCGATGCCTTCGCGGAAAAAGCCGAACACGTGATAAGACTTGAGGAAGCAGGTGTAAGCAGAGTCGTCATTGAACAATGAACAGTCTAGGAATCTGTCGATCTTGTAAGGCTCTGCATAAGCTATGAGTCACCGTTGCGAGCATGGCCAAGAAGCACGTTGCCTGTTCTTCTGGTGATGATGCTGATAGTTGGAATGTCTGCGAAGAAAGGAATTCTGCATCAACCACGTTTGTTTCTGTAAGCAAATATTATCTGCAAATCATAGAGTACTATGTTAGCACGATAATGTTCTGTTGTTGGAGCGAATAAGACATCCAGACGCGAGCAAGAACAAGGAAGATGGCTTTAGCAGAAGGTACGATAGCAGGAATTCTATTTGGCACGGCCGCGATCTTCATAAGATATGTACACGATCTTGGACCCTTTTCCATAGCATTTTGGCGTTTAGTAATTGCATGTTTAGCCCTAGCAGTAGCGACGATGCTTCTCAGAATTTCCTTCAACTTCAGTCTTGTTAGAAAGAACCTGAAGGAACTCTTGGTTCTTAGCTTCTTTCTCGGGCTTCACTTCGTTTTCTTTGCGTTCGCAGTGACAGACACGACGATTTTGAACGCAACCGTTCTGGTGAACACCGTGCCTGTTTTCTCGATGGTTGTTTCTGCTTTTCTCTTCAAGCTTAAGCCGTCCCGCATTGCCCTAATAGGGCTGGCGATTTCGTTCATGGGAGTCTGTATCATCGGGTATGCTGAAGCAAATGTTGCAAGTGGTGGTTCATATCAACCAGGTCATGGTCCAAGCGCAAAAGGCGATTTGGAAGCGGTTCTTGCTGCCGCGGTCGAAGCCTTCTATCTTAACTATGGCAGGAAATTGAGAAATCAGATGAACTTACTTTCCATCATGCTCCCGATGTACCTGTTGACAGCAATCGTGGTGGGGCTTCTGAGCATTCCTGCTGCCGGCAGGATTTTCACGTCGTCGATTAGTATGGGCAATGTACTTGCATTAGTTGGTTTAGGCATGCTTCCGACGGCGGTAGCGCACACACTATATTTCTCCTCACTGTCAAATCTGAAACCTTTTGAGACGGCGTCAATGGCCCTGCTTGAACCTATTGGAGCGACAATTCTGGGCGTTGGCATTTTTCAGGAGGTTCCAGGACCATTGCTTGTTCTTGGGGCTGCTTTGACGTTGATAGGAATATTTTTCGTGGTGAGAAACGAGGGGCAAACAGAAAATCAGGAGACCTAGTGCCTACCGCATCATCTGGGAAAGTTCAATACGAAAGGAGAGAGAAAAATGCGGAATGCAGCTACTCT
Organism: Candidatus Bathyarchaeota archaeon; assembly: GCA_963705345.1. Lineage (GTDB taxonomy): Archaea > Thermoproteota > Bathyarchaeia > Bathyarchaeales > Bathycorpusculaceae > DASPTR01. Next base: position 1,205,887 of record OY970072.1, on the reverse strand, counting down.
TCTTCTTTAATCTTTATCTCTTTGACTATGAGAGTGTTTTCTTTTCCGCCTATGACTCTGAAATGGTCTTTCAGTTCTTGCTGGTGCAGGAATTTTCTCAGGAGCAGTCGTAAATACGTTCGCGAGACCGTCTTTCCTTCATCTTTTACGATTATGCTGTCTGTTGCTGTTTCGACTTTGGCTTTGGTTTTTTCTTTTATGAGTTGGGTTAACTCCTTAACTATGTCGCCGCCTTCGCTTTTGAGTTGTGAAATATCAATCTTCGTTTGAGGCACTTTTCTCACCTTATCTTCTTATCATTATGATTCTTATTTGGTCGCAGGCGTCCTCACATGAGTCTGCAATCATTTCTATGGCTTCGAAGAGCTCGCTTATTAAGACTGCTACTCCAGCCTTCGGCAAATTCTCCTTTCCTAGCAGTATTCTTGCTTTCTCATGTATGTCGTCGACTTTCTCTTCTTCACGTTCCACAGCATCCGCGGCCTGAAGTGCTTCCTCTGGTTTGGTCAGCATCCTGTTCACGCACTTCTGAAGAGAGTTCACGCATTCTTTAACACTTTTGACCATTTCCAAAAGCGTGTTCTTAATTGACAGGGGCACATCTTCCATTGATACAGCGCCGAGTACTCGTGCTGACTCTCGGCTCCAATCTGCAACCATGTCCACTTTTTTCACAAGTCCCATTAGATCTTCTCTATCTGTTGGCGAAAGTTCTCCTTTCGATATTTCGTCCATGACTTTTCTACGCAGTGTATCTGCTTCTCTTTCGCCATTTGCAATTGCCTCCCCATATCTGCGCATTTCCTTTTCGTCAGCTCTTACCGCAGCACCCATGGCTTTTTCCAGATCTTCCATTATCATCGTTGTTAGAGTCAGATGTCGCTGCACAATAGAAAGTGCTTTGCTTTCTCTTCGCTTTTCAAACCATTTCAACAGATCGCTCAACTGTAGCCGTTTCCTTCAATCATGCGTTTTCGTTCTTAAACATGCACTTCTGCCAGATGCAACATGATAATCTGTTGCTTATATTAAATCCTTCTTCAGTCAGCTTTTCTAAACCCCTAAGCGTCGCTAGGTCTCGTGCACGCGTCTTTGCTGAAGAGTTTTGGATATGATTAGATGTCAGTTTGCCCGTCGAGTCATATCACTGCCTAGCTCTATTGACTCTCGGTTTCATCATCCAAGCGAGAAATGGAGCATGAGAGGACTTAAGCATTTTGCAGTGCAGAAAGCATCCTTGCGTTTTCATCGTATGACATAGGAAGACACAAAGTATATGACTAGCAAGAAGATTCCTGCCATGGTCATGATTAGTCCTAGTCGCATAGACCCTTTCGGTTTCCATGCGTCTCTTTCGAAAATTTCAGAAGGTCCAATGATGTCTCCATTGGAATATCCTTTTGCTGCAGAAGCTAACATTGCTGCGCTGCGAGTGTTTCGACTTATGCCGCCTGAACCAAGGAGTAATAAGAGACCCACAAGTGTAGCAAGCACGCCTTCAAAAAACGAGGCTGTTCCAGGTGTGATCTCTGGACTCGAAGAGAGAAACCGAATGTTAAGAAGGTAGACGATTATCGCTATTGCAAGAGAAATGACAATCAAGAGCAGGGGATTTCGCAGAGTGCGCCTATTCATGTTATTCGATGAGAATGTAGAAGTCTCAGGTGTAAAAGGCTTTCTGAAACGTCACTGACCTTGAACTCAGCTTAAGCCAATATGCTACAAGCGTTTCAAAACTCAACGAGGAGGTTATTTGCCAGGCGCGCCCGGTGAATGAGACTTTAATATTAGAACAACTGCAATCTCAACGAAGAGGCTTTACGGTTGCAGTATGCTGTAATCGCTGATGCTTATGAAAGGATCGAGGCCACGACTAAAAGGCTTGAAATGACCGAGCTTCTCGTTAATCTGCTTGCGAATACGCCGAAGGAATTGATCGACAAGGTTGCGTACTTGACGCAGGGCAGGATATATCCTGACTTTGTCGGGATCGAAATTGGCATGGCGGAGAAACTAGCCATTAAAGCGCTTGCCAGAGCCTCTGGAAGAAGAGAGACCGAGATTGAAGAGGATCTGAAGAAAACGGGGGATATTGGAGAGACAGCCGAGAAGTTCATCACCGACAAGAAGCAGGCCAGCTTTTCTCAGCAGGCGTTGACAGTGCAAAAAGTTTATGAAACACTCGACAAAATGGCTAAAACCTATGGCTCAGGAGCGGTTGACCTTAAGCTCTCACTGTTGGCCGGCCTTTTAGCAGGCGCGACTCCGAAAGAAGCCAAGTATGTAATGAGAACTGCGACTGGCAACATGCGTCTCGGCATAGCCGACATGACTGTTCTTGACGCGTTAGCCATAGCTTATGGCGGGGGAAAAGAATCCCGAGAGTGTATTGAAAGGGCATACAATATCTGCTCAGACCTTGGAAGAGTTGCCAAGGTGGTAGCGGAAAAGGGCATACAGGGAGCCAAGAGGTTTCAGGTCTCTGTCGGCGAGCCGATTAGGCCCATGTTGGCCGAAAGACTGTCTTCACCTGAAGAAATCCTTGAGAAACTAGGCGGAAAATGCATAGCCGAGTACAAGTATGACGGGGAACGGCTACAGGCACACAAACAAGGTAACGATGTTACGCTCTATTCCAGGCGTTTGGAGAACATTTCGAGTCAGTACCCTGACGCAGTTGGCCTCATCAAGAGTTGTGTGATCGCAAAGGAAGCTATTCTAGAATGCGAATGCGTGGCTGTGAGTGTTGATACGGGCGAGATGCGTCCATTCCAAGAGCTTATGCATCGTAGACGCAAGTACGGAATCGCGAAAGCCATAGAGGATTATCCTGTTTCACTGTTCCTGTTTGAAGCTCTTTACTTTGACGGAAAAGACCTGACGTTGGAGCCCTATCCTGTCAGAAGGAGAATGCTTGAGAGAATCATCAGAGAGAGTGACCGCGTAAGAATAGCCAATCACATAACCACTAGTAGAGTGGATGAGCTTGAGAAGTTCTTCTTGAAAGCCATAGAAGACGGTTGTGAGGGCCTTGTCTGCAAATCAATCGGCCGAGACTCCGTGTATCAAGCCGGAGCTCGTGGGTGGCTATGGATAAAATACAAGCGCGACTACAAGAGCGAAATGACGGACACAGTTGACCTAATTATCGTGGGGGCGTTTCATGGGAGAGGGAAACGCGCCGGAGCCTACGGTGCACTGCTTCTCGCAGCATACAATCCTGAAAATGACACATTTGAAACTGTAACCAAGTGTGGCACAGGCTTTACTGATGAGGATTTGGCGAAACTTCCACAACTGCTGCAGAAGCACATCGTAGCGCACAAGCATGCAAGGGTATATTCACTGCTTGAAGCTGATGTTTGGTTTGAACCTGCGTTGGCAATCGAAATCTTGGGGGCAGAAATCACCCTAAGCCCGATTCACACTTGTGCGATGGGCTCCATTCGTAAGGGTAGCGGGCTTGCCATCAGATTTCCGCGTTTCACGGGAAACTACAGACTTGACAAGGCCGCAGAAGACGCAACAACCGCAGCCGAGATAGTCGAGATGTATCAGAAGCAGTTGAAGAAGATTGCCGAAAGCTAGACGTGTTTGCTGCTTTCATGTTTGTTTCTGTTTTTTTGGGTTTGTTGTTTATACCGGCTGTCATCTTGTTGAGTACTTGGAGCGAAGATATTTCTCCATATATAGGTCAAACGTGGCCATGCGAGTTCACATGCGGCCCCAATTTAACACGTGCTTGCAGCAGAGATAGGACTGCTCTTTTTCATCTTGTTAAGATCAACGATTTCGCCCAGATGATTTTTGGTGGATGAATGCTAAAACGAGATCTGAGTACTCGGGTCGATATCATTTATAAGAACCAAGAAGGAGGATGTTATGGATCGGTTGGCATGAGTGGGAAAACGGTTTTTGCTCTGAGTCTGTTATTGTTGTCTTCATTGCTATACGCGAGATCTGGGTCATTTCAGTCTAGGGCTTCTAATACCCATTTGGTTCACAATCTCAACACTGGATTAAACTACACGACGATTCAAGCTGCTATAAACGCAAATGAAACGTTGGATGGGCACACTATTTTCGTTGAGGCTGGGACGTACTATGAGAATGTTGTCGTGGACAAGAGCGTCTTTTTGATTGGAGAGGATAGAAACGCCACCGTAATTGACGCTCTTGGCGTTGGGACTGCTGTTCAAATAACTGCAAATGACGTTTTGGTTGAAAATTTCACGATGAGAAACTCTGAACCTGCACTTGGGGAGTGCGGAATCAGACTTTCTAGTGTTGAAGGCTGCAACATTTCTTGGAACGTTCTGGTAAACAGCGGTCGAGATGGTATAATGGTTTCCTACTCGCTGAATAACCGTGTGGCTGAAAACGTCGTCGTTGACAGTGGTGGAAGCGGCATCGTTGTGTATAATTCTGGGAACGACGATGTAGAGAAAAACGTAGTTAAGACCAGCCAGATTCACGGCATCTTAGTTCAAAACTCCAGTGGTTGTCAGATAGATGGGAACTCCATAATTAGCAGTGTTGACGATGGAATCGCAGTCTTGGCGTCCAGAGAGAATCTTTTTCATCGAAATACGGTTACCATGGGGGGTGCGTACGGAATCAGGCTTGATGACCCAAGTAATAACAACACGTTTACTGAAAACGTGGCCGCCGACAATGATGGATGTGGTATCTGGATGTGGTATTCTAGCAGCAATAGGCTGTATCACAATTTCTGCAACAACACAAGGAATGTTGAGATATTGTCTGCTTCGGGCTACGATTCCACGAATACGTGGGATGCGGGGGCGTTTTCGGGCGGCAACTATTGGAGTGACTATAACGGATCAGACTCTGACCACGATGGAATTGGCGATACGCCATACATTATCGATGGAGACAACGTGGACAACTATCCTCTCATGGGCAGATTTTTCAGCTTCGATACTTCTTTGGGCTGTAGCGTGGACGCGGTTTCCAACTCAACCATAGACTGGTTCGAGTATTCTGAGTCCAACAAAACCATTGAGATGCTCGTCTCTTGCACGACTCCCAGTCAGGAATACGGTTTTTGCAGAATGATTATCCCAAGCGTTTTGATGGACACTGAAAGAGTCCAAGTTCTAGTTGATGATGGCCTGACAACAGTGCTGTTCGCGAATTACACGATATACCACAATACAACCCAAGGGTGTATCTACTTTGTCTATGAGTATTCAGCGCGCAAGATTGACATTATACCAGAATACCCATCGTTCGCTGTTCTGACGCTATCTATTATCGCAGCACTAACGACCTTAGTGTGCCACTCGCGGGTTCGAAGGCGGTGTTCATGAGAAATACCTACGAGTTTGAGGTAGAAGTGAATCATTTTGGCTTGATGCTGCTTCCGCTTGGAAGCTGATGGAGATTATCCTGTTGAAAAGGAGGGAGTTTCTTAGAAACCTAATGCGGTTCAAGCTCCGAATTGGTTAAGAGCTGAGGAGTTTCTTTTACGCCAACGTTTTTATAGGTTGAGTAGCCCGTTGCTATGACAGGGGAGAAGTATGCCTCAAATCAAATGTCCCAATTGTGGGCTGACGATCAGCTTAGAAAATCGCAAGGAGACAGACATGGACTTGATCACTAGTGCAGTGCAAGCTAGGGAAAGAACCTTTACCGAACTACTGCATATTACTAAACTCTCAAGGAAAACCCTGAGCCTTCGACTGAAAGAGCTGCGCAATAGTGGTGACATTGTTAAGAACAACGGCGTGTATAATCTGAATGGAACTCCCCATCCCAAAGGCAATGGAGGAAGCTTAATGAAGAGTTTCTCAAGAGCTTTTCAGGATAGAAGGATAAGGAGTGTAGCTTGGGTTTTAATGTTCTTGCTAGCTTCTTCAGCGTCTGGCTATGTTCTTGCAATGCTTTATGCTGTTCCACAACGCGTGCAAACTCCCGAAGCACCGACGATCATAGGAACCTTCACGATGGCGCTTGACGTGAATAACGTTGAAGATCTGCATGGTTGGCAGGCTCTGGTGGCTTACAATTCGAGCGAGATAGAACTCGTGAAAATAATCCCCGGAGGGTTTGTTGGAGGGGAATATCCATCGGCGAAAATGACAGACCTTAGCAAGGGCCTGTTTATGAATGCGACCGATATTGGTGAGAACAAGTTCTTGGTAGCTGGCGTTGTGGTAGGAAACGCACCTGCCGTAGATGGCAGTGGCAGGCTAGCGACGATAACCTTCGGATACTTTGTCAACAATTATAGGCTGCCTTCAATAGGCGAGCATGATGGCGCGTACGAAACTTATCTGTTGAACTCGGAAAACTCCTTCATTCCGTTCGGAGGGCAAACAAGTCTGACTTTGAAGGTCGTCAGCTGAGGCGAGCTAGTCTCTTCGCCGTAAGACCCCCCCTTTTTCTTGTCAGGTGCTTCTTCAATTTTCGTACATGGCTTTTGAAATGGCATGATGAGGGTGTTTGTTCCTTGGATATGCTTTGGCTTAGATTGTTTCAGAAGAAATGCCAGACTTTAAATCTGTGTTTTGCACTGAGTTGGTTGATCACCTTGGATAAGAATGAGTGTGAAGCAAGGGTAATGAGAAACGAATCCGAAGACCAAACTCCCGAAGGGCCAGCGGAGAGTTTTCGAGGGGATTTGATGAGGTTTGGAAGCTGGTTGAAAGAAAGGAGGGTTGCCATATTAACCGTTCTTGTGTGGACTATTGCATTGTCAATGGTGATAGTTAGAGAGTACGATCTTGTCTACAGCAGCCCATTTGCTATGGACCCTCATTACAGAGTGGCTTTTGCGCCTTCTTACAGCCCGCTTACTCCTCGCCTGTACGTGCCAGATTACCTTGTCTTTCTCGGAGCAAGCCTGCTTGCTGGGTTCGCAATTCGTGATATTGAGACTGTTCTTTATGGGTTTCTGTTATCAATTTTACTTTCATTCTTTGCCGCTGTCACTTACTCTTCGGCTTTTATTTGGTACGTTCTGGATTTTGGCTCGATAGTTGACATTTCGTTCTTGACGAGTGTAGTTTGGGCAGCTATTCTCACCATTTTTAGAATGGTTTTTCCAATAGCAGTAATTGCTGCTTTCATCGGAAGCATCGCGGGATCGATAATTCGGGACTACTTTGGACACTGAATATGAGAATATGGTGCTGGAGCCAGATCTGCCAGACATGGTAGATAGTGCGCTCGAATTAATGGTGGAAGTGCGCCCATAGGCTTGGATTCGTTGCTAGTACCGGATCTGATCTGTGGCTTTGATTCTCCAGATCCTCTGAATTAGTTGGTAGAATTGCCGATTTCTAGATGTGCCGCACTAAACAGTTCAGCAGTCGTTAGAGGCCGCTATTTAGCCTTTTGTTTTCTCATCCTTTTGTTCGAGTTCTCTTTGATTACGCTTCTAGCTCCGACAAAAGATAATGTTCCTCCGAAGGCTACTATTACTCCTCCGGTCGGAAGGAGGTAGGAATTTGGATAATTTGTCATGGTTTCGTTGTGGAAGAAGGCGAGATAAGTTGGGGGTAGCGCGCGCGTGGGAATTGTCCATAATCTGACTTCGTATTCGCCGTCCCATGGAATTCTCCCGCCAATACCGAAGACTATTCCTTGGTCGTTAATCTCTGGAGACGCGTCTATGCTTCCATTTGCCGTCACTTCCGCCTTGTACCAAATTAGTCTTTTTTGGCCCAATCCTTGGCTGGTCTGCGGCTCATAAAGTCTACTGTCGAGCGCGAACTGAGTTGTGTTGCCTGGCGGGGTAATCGGGGTCATGTTGATGAAAACCCAGAGGACCGCCATGCCTGTTTCGTCGTCTGCAACGTCGAATTGTCCCTCTGTCCAGTTGGCGGCCTCCCTGTAGTCAACCGTCACGATGTCATCCTTGGTCAAGTTGGCTGAGAGTGTCCACGATGCGTTTGATACGTCTCCCGCATATGCCGATGCCCATGTGAAGGCAATTGCGTGTGGCACGCTGGATGTCCTACCTTCGCTGTAAGGCGACAGAACACCTATCCCTAGTACTAGAACGATTAAGCCAATGATAAGCGTCTTTGCTTTCATGGATTACCAATTACTACCTATCGGCGCAGATTCTTTTAAACATTGCTCTGACATGCGGAGAGGGCAACTGCCACTTAGAAGCTACGATAGTGATATAAGTCTGTTGTTGCACACTTGCTGCTTGCTTTGGGGTGGCAATTCTGGCATGGATATTTAAGCAAAAGTGGTTCTGGATCATAGTCTTGTCTGCAGTGACCATTATTGTCTTGCCATTCATAATAATCTTTGCGATCTTGAATTTGGGTGACCCTATTTTGAGGGTTGCTGCAATAGTTCTTCTCTTGGTCTGCTGGGGTGTCGCTGGCGCTTACAAGGACTGGACGAAGAACAAACGCGAAGAAGAAGAAAAAATGAAAAAAGCGGGAAACGTCTAGAATAGAAGGCAGCAGTTCTAGTGTTCGTGGCTTCTGAAGGCACCCAATGCAAGCCCAAGCAGAACTCCTATGGTTAAGATGGCTTCAACGACTACGATCGAACTTGTACCGAAGTCAACGCGTATGCCAGGCGTTGGGAAATTCTGTTCCACGAACGCGTAGTTTATCACGTAGTATATCGCAGATCCGAGAATCGTGATTCCAAAGGCCCTGCCCGTGTCAAGATCTGTGGCTTTCTTGATCGCCAATGCCAGTGCGATTCCCACCCAAATATTGGTTACGAAGTAGAAGCTGAGGGGCCAGGTGCCCTTTAGTAGGGTTTCGCTGTTGAAGAGAACCAGTGGCATGAACAACTGAAGAGCTATGGGTGCATAGGCATACGAGATAGTTTGACTTACTGACGCGAAGTCGATTTTGCAGTTGGCTACCCGTGTTATGCAGAAGTAGAGTATGACCGAGAATATGAGCCATTTTGCAACAGCGAGTCCAATGTAGGCGCCTACTATTCCGATTGCCGTCGAGTCGAAGGGGACGTTTCCGTACAGAAGTATGCTCGTCGGGTCCTGAGTGGGATCCAGTATCTTGTTGGCTGCCAAGATGTAGAAACCGTTGCCCCATCCACTTAACACGTTTAGAAACAGTATCATGGTTGCCGCACTTGCCAATCCTCCGGTGTTCTGTGTTATTCTTTCATAGATGGTCGAGTCAAGTCTTGCAGCACGAATTATTCTGCCTAAGAAGCTTTCTCTCAGAGATTTTTTCTCTACGACGGCAGCACTTCCGATGATTGCAAGAATCATTCCTATGATGAACCCTCCGCCCATTACGACGCTTATGAGTGAAAGCAACAACACGGTTTGAGCCTCGAAACTTGCTTCCCGTCTGAAGACAAGCCTTAAGGTAAGAATGAAGTTTAGCGCAGTCAGAAAAAGCCAAACGTAGACAAAATCTCCAAGGAACACAGTTGGTATTCCAAAAACTATGCGTCCCCAGTCGCCGTTGAACTCTTGTATTGATGCAACGGGGTAAGATGAGATGATTATTGCATTCCTTACCATTATGACCCATATGGCGTTAGCAAGGATCAGGGTTGCTCCTGTAATCAGCAGTATGGATCTTGCGTCTCTTATTCTCATCCGCCTACTTGCCTCCTGCTTTCTTATGCTCTGCTCGCTCGTCTCTCGGCCCTGGATACAGATGGCATGCTGCAAAGTGACGTTTCTCTATTTCAACTAGGGGTGGTTCCACGGTGCGGCATATGTCGCCTATGTACGCAGGGCATCTTGTGTGGAATCTGCATCCTGATGGAGGGTTGACCGGGCTTGGGATTTCTCCTTTTATAGTGACTTCGATTCTTGAGGATTCTGGATCAGGGACTGGAACTGCCTGAATCAGAGCTTGCGTGTATGGATGAAGAGGCTCGAAGATGACTTTTTCCACAGGGCCACTCTCCATTATTTTGCCTAGGTACATTACGGCCACTCTGTCGCATGTATGCCGTGCCAAAGCAAGATCATGAGTTATGTACAAGAACGAAACCTGCAGTTTTTCTCTCAAATCAACCATCAGGTTGAGAACCTCTGCCCTGATTGAAACATCTAGCATGGAGACTGGCTCATCTGCCACTATGAATTCCGGTTCAAGTGTCAACGCCCTTGCAACACCTACTCTTTGTCGCTGACCTCCACTTAGTTCGTGTGGTAATCTCGTCGTAAACTCATCGGGCGGTGTCAGTTGCACGTTTTCCAGCGTTTCGTAGACTTTCTTATCGATCTTGTTAGGGTCGATACCCCCACGAATTCTTAGTGGTTCCGCCACTATGTCAAAGATCGTCATTCTGGGGTTTAGGGATTCATAAGGGTCTTGGAAGACCATCTGCATCTTCTGGCGAAAAGGTTTCATTTTTCTCTCTGGGAGCCTCGTGATATCCTGGTCTCTGAAGAATATCTTGCCGCTCGTGGCGTCGACGAGTTTAAGCACAAGTCTTCCAGTTGTTGTTTTTCCACTGCCACTTTCCCCAGCAAGACCGAAGATCTCGCCTTTTTCCACTCCGAAGCTCACGCCATCAACAGCATGAACAAACAGCTGTTTTCTTGACATTAGGCTTTGAAAGAATCCCATCCTAACTGGGAACAATTTCTTAAGATTCTGAACTCTAACTACTTCTTCTGTCATGGTGTTCCACACTCCCGAGCCCTAGTGCACAAGGTGACACGCCACACGATGAGCTTTTCCAATATCTACGAGTTCTGGTTCCTTTCTTTTGCAGATGTCCATCGCGTATTGACATCTTGGATGGAATCTACAAGCTGTTGGTGGGTATAAGAGGTCAGGAGGCGAACCGGGGATCGAAACCATGCGCGTTCTCGCTGCCTTTATGCCTGGGAAAGCCCCCATCAACCCTTGGGTGTATGGATGCAGGGGCTCTTTAAACACAGTCCTCACATCGCTGTACTCAACGATTTTTCCCCCGTACATTATTGCCGTTTTCTGACACGTTTCTGCCACTATTGACAGATCGTGACTAATCATGATCATTGACAAATTTAGCTTTTCCCTTAGGTCTTTCATCAATTTCAGCACTTGAGCTGCGACTATCACGTCTAATGCCGTCCCGGGTTCGTCGGCTATGAGCAGTGCTGGATTGCATGCTAAGGCCATGGCGATCATTGCTCTTTGTCGCATTCCTCCACTGAACTCGTGGGGATAGTTGCCACTTCGCTTGGGGTCAACTCCGACAAGTTCAAAGAGCATTTCAACTCTGTTGCTTGCCTCTTGCTTGGTGACATCAGGTTCATGAAGCGTAATTGCTTCCACTATTTGGTCTCCGATTCTATACACGGGGTTCAACGCATTCATTGCCCCTTGAAATACTATGGAAATTCCTTTCCATCTGATCTGGGTTCTCATTTCGCTTTCGGTGAGCTTCGCCAAATCTACGCTTTTGAACAGGATCTCTCCCGATATGATAGTTCCGTTGGACGGCAGAATCCTTAGAACAGACAGAGAAACAGTGGTCTTGCCACATCCTGACTCTCCAACAAGACCCATCGCCTCGCCCTTCTCCACTGCAAATGAGACATCGTCAACTGCCTTCACTGAACCTCTCTGAACTTTGAAATATGTTTTTAGGTTTTTTACCTCAAGAAGAGGCATTGCTTCTTCTCCTTTCATGTATATTGCGAGATACGTTGCCGCATGAAAGCTAGATTATGGGAGACGGTGAGATCATATTTAAGGCTTTGGCTGGACGATATAATTTTAAGTCTGTCTCAGCTCCTTAGCTACAAGGATGGACAAGCATGCAGACAAGATGGGTGAATAGAAACGTGGATTTGGAAGCGTTGACCAAGCGTGTTGAAGGATTTTTCAAGTCCAAAGGTTTTGAGACGGTGTTAGAGGGGTCGCAGCATAAGTATACGGTTGCAGGGTTTTTGCGTGTTGACAATAAGTCGAGGAATTTCTACGTGATTGCAGAGACGAACAAGGAAGGTCTCACAGTCGAGTTTTGCACGGAGAAAGGAGGGAGGTTCTTGCCGTTGTTAGGACCTTTGGTCTCAATGTTTGGAGGAGGGGTGTTAGTCATGGACAGGTTTAAGTCACTAGAATTCTACCAAAGGTTAGAGACAGAATTCTGGGCGTTCATGGAGATGGCTGTTGAGCGCTCCACCGTTTCTTAGTCTCGTCTGCTAGCATGTGCGTTGACTTACCAAACCTTAAATATCTGCTTTTAGCTAGGCTATCGTGGTGAGGGTAATGGGTTTTCGAACCTACCTCGTTAAACGAATTGCTATAGCGTTTATTATGCTGTTTGTAGTGATAAGTATTAACTATATGATTTTTTTCCTCATGCCCGGCGATCCTTCTGTGCTCTTTGCCAATACTAGGGGATTGAGGTTTGGCGACCAGCAGACGCTTATGAAAGCGATGAGAGCGCAATGGGGTCTTGACGCGCCACCGGAAATTCGTTTTTTGAACTACCTCAAGAACATGTTGACCTTTAACTTAGGCAGGTCGCTCGTGAGTGGACAACCGATCCAGAATGAGCTTGGTGTAAGGATTTTTTGGACTCTGGAGCTTATGGGAGGGTCATCGATTTTGGCCGCGGTAATTGGCATTGCGCTAGGGGTTCTTGTCGCTCATAGACGCGGGAGCAAGTTTGACAATACGATGGTGACAGCCTCCCTGATTACATATTCGCTTCCTGTGTTCTGGATGGGGCTTGTGTTAGTCCTTATATTCACCGTGAACCTTGGCTGGTTTCCCCATGCCAACTCGCAACCGCCTGACTGGGTCATCGCTGGTTATAAGCCAATCGCGTACACTGTCAGCTCCGCAGCGGCCCCTCAGTGGAGCGGAAGCACGATCTTCAACTTTAACATCGTCGGCTCAATGAACCTGATCAGCGGCTACCTGCAACACCTGTTCCTGCCGCTTCTTACGCTCACACTCTTTCAATACGGAGGATACGTTTTGCTCACCAGAGCGACGATGATTGAGGCGTTGACGGAGGACTATGTTGCAACAGCAAGAGCTAAAGGTGTGACAGAGCGAAACGTGATATTCAAACATGCCTTGAAGAACGCGTCCCTGCCCCTGATAACGAACGTGGCGTTGGCACTGGGGTTCTTGCTGAGTGGAGCAGTGATCACGGAAGGCGTATTCTCGTGGCCAGGCCTGGGTACATGGATCTTTGCTGCGATCGGACAAAACGATTACGCCGTTCTGCAGGCAGCCTTCTACCTTATTGCGCTCTGTGTAATCATAGCCAACATAGTAGCTGACGTTCTTTATGGACTTGTAGATCCTAGAATCAAGTACGGCACGTGACAATATGGCAAGCAGCAGACGCAAGAGTGTTTTGGTTTACAATCTGAAGAGGCTTGCGGGATTCCTACGACTATTCATCCGAAACCCAAGGGGGATCTTGGGGATAGTGATAATCGGCACCTTCGCCGTGATTGCATTCTTTCCTGCTCTTTTTACCCCATACGACGCCGTGTGGGGCAACCAACTGTCAGGCTACTTCGCTGCTCCAGCCTGGCTCAGGTCATGGCCTCCCGCTCTGGGCGGGTTGCCTCAAACGAGTGAAAACATGGAACCAACACCAGACGGTGGGTTTCTAGATCCAAACTTGAGGAGCTGGAACATGTCAACCCCAAGCCATACTATCATCCAACAGGAACAGAGCTTCGGAAACCGTACAGGCGTTCTTCACATAAGCTTCACGCGGGATGAGGTTGGAACCGCTTATGGAAACGTCACTGCAGGCCTCAGTACGACGTTCTACTATCCGTATTCTGGCCCTCCGTTTCGTCTTAAGGGTCGAGTTGTTTGCCTCTTGGATGGAACGTTTACAACTACGACCAAGATGGTAGAAGATTACAGTGCACACGTTTGGCCTTTCCCAATCATCAATGTTACAGTGAAAACAATGGACGTACCCATGAAGATCAATGTGTATGCCCAAGCTGTTGCCATAAATCGAAGTGTTTCGCTTTGGCCTCTGAAATATTATCAAGTGACGAGATTGGCCGCGAGATATCCAGAGTTCGATGGCGTAACGATGGATGACGTGTTCACGAATTCCACGAGCACGTGGATCGATTCCGGCACTCATACAGACATAGACTCTTACGGCCAACTCCTGGATGCAATGATACTCGATAAGTATGGCGCATCTTTTCTCCCATCTAAAATTCTGTTCCCACCAGAAGCTTCCCCCGGATATTACACTCTAGGCTTCAATGTTACGTTCATCGATGCGAACCCCGATAAGCCCGTTGAGGCAGACGTATACTTGGATACTTTCCAATTTAGCATGGCTGGAACAGGCTGGGGCATAATGGGTACAGACCATATAGGGCGGGACCTCTGGAGTCAACTGGTCTACGGCGCTAGAATCTCGTTGTACGTCGGAGTCTTGTCGTCAATAATGGCAGTGGCGATAGGGCTAGTCGTGGGTTTGATGGCTGGATACCTGGGAAAATTCGTGGACGAGTTTCTCATGCGAGTCTGTGACATCCTCTTAGTCTTGCCCGGGCTGCCACTTCTCATTGTTCTGGTCGCCGTTCTGGGAACAACTGTAGACAATCTGATAATAGTGCTTGGTGCTCTAGGCTGGATGGGTTTTGCGAGGCTGGTGCGTTCTCAGGTGATTTCTCTTAGGGAGAGACCTTTCGTTGAAGCGGCCAAGGCGATAGGGGCAAGCAAGACGCACATCATGTTCAGACACATCTTGCCGAACGTGATGTCGCTGGTCTACGTTACTCTAGCAACAACCGTGCCAGGCAACATAGTAGCAGAAGCATCCTTAGGCTTTCTTGGGTTTAGCGACCCAAACAGAATGTCGTGGGGCCTGATGTTGGACAACATGAACACAAACCAAGCCTACAAATGCTGGTGGTGGGTCATACCGCCAGGCTTATGCATCGCAGCAGTAGCCATAGCTTTTATACTGTTCGGCTATGCCTTGGATGAAGTTCTGAACCCGCGGCTCCGCCTTCGAAAATGACTTCAAGAACGTGGAATACCAATACTATTTTATCATTCGCGCACGCGGGCACATGGCACAAGCTGTGAACAGCGTATAACAAGTTGCGGTCGCTACTGGCTCTTGAGAATTCCGTCTATTTTCTTCGATGGACTGTAGCGTGCGAATTTCCTAGCAGTCTCTCGGGAATTCTGTTCTACCATGCTGTGAAGTTCTCGGCCGCGTAGACAGAATATTGGATTATGAAGTAGATTCCGCGTTGTCAAAGCAGGACAGCGAAAAGGAAACTACTCTTGCAACCTTGGCAGACAGTTTCACACCATTCGGGAAACTCTACCAAGTGTCAGACGAAGACAATACTGCTCGAGATGGAAAACGTTAACTCAGGCGAAGCGAACGCTACAAGAACGTCCCCTGCTGTAGAATCAGGAGCCTTCTAGACTGAAAGGCATTAGACTGATTTGCTTAAGAAATCTTGTAGCGCCAGTTTCAAAGAAAGCTCAAAGATAGTGCATATGCATTTTCTGGGTACGGCTCCCACTCTCTTACACGTGCTAGATATCTATGGTGCGCCATGCAATCGAGGCTTCAAAGACAAAGAAAGATGATTCTGGTTTCCTGCACTTGCGGCAATGGTTCTTCACTAGGATTTAGTATATATACTATCTTGTTGCAGTTCCAGCGCGCGCATTATGCTGCGTCGGAACTGGTGGTCTGCGTCTGTGTGGAACTTTTTTCCATAAACCTTTTAAACACGTTCTCCCTCAACAAGTATCGCCTAATAAGGAGAAGGAGAAAAATTGCGAAAAGAAACATCAGTATACGTTTTATTGGCTTTGACAGCGATAATGATTGGATCTATGGTTTCAGTGCTTCCGGTAAACGCCTTCATACATTCTGATACGAGTGCACCGTGGACAAACAACTACTCGGACACGTTCTACGAGTTCTACGGGCCCCACGTTGACCAGTTGGTGTTCCGCATGTACGCTGACACAGACGCTATGTGGACAGGTATGCAACTGGGCCAGATTGACGTATGTGACTGGCCTCTGACTGCTCAATGGATGGACACGTTCTCAGCGGAGCCTTACCTCTCGAACATCACTATGATCAGCGCAGGCGGAGAGGCAGGCTACTACCAGGTTGACTTCAACCACAATTATCACCCGACTTTGGGCCAGATAGTAGACGCGCAAGGAAACACTATTCCACCATACGGCGTGGACGACCCGAACGGACGGCTTAACCCAGTTTACCTAAACCACACTACAAGCTACCCGACCTATACAACTCCTCAGTGGTGGGTTGAGAACGAGACTGGATACATGACAAACTACTACGTTACAGGCGTCATTCCTGAAGGAGCCACAGTCCCAGGCGACTTTCCACCGATAAGCGCTTCGGTCAGCTTTAGGTTGGCAGTTGGCTATATGTTCAACTTGACGGAATACAAGGCACAAATCGGCCTGGGTTTCGTTTCGATCCTTACAGCTATCCCATCCTACATGGGAGCCTACAGCTCAGGAGGCTACATCTGGGATGCTTGCCCAGGCTACCCAATCGATGGTACGGGCCTAGGCCACCGTCCAACAGCAGAATCCTACCTTGCAAACGCGAAGATCAAATGTGACGCCGCGAACGGTTGGGTCCGATACTGGGACAAGAACAACGACGGCGTGGCTCAGCAGATAGAGATAGACGCGTGCAAGCTCAGGTTCCCGTACAGAAAGGACTTATGTAGGAAGTCAGGGGCCGTACTGCTCACTAACGAACTGTTGGCTGAGAACTTCACGTTCATCCCAGGCGACTCGGGCGAGAAACCCTCCATAACGCCTATCTACCAACAGTGCATGCTCGACAAGCGCTACGACATGACCACTTTCGGCTGGATCAACGTCGGTCCAGACCCAGACTACCTGTACGACACTTACACCGTGTACAACTACTGGGACGATCCTGAGAGCAGTTGCCCAAACACTGCAGACGTTAACGACACCGTGCTCAACGACTTCGGAAAAATGATCAAGTTCAACATGACAGCCTCCGGCGCCAGGGACAGCACGCTCGAGTTCCAGAAGAGGTTCTGGTTCCTAAACGCAGCTCTGCCCCTAGCCAGCACCAACCGTGTCATGTCACAGGCTAAATGGTACACGGGAGGCAACAACGCACAGCTAGTGGGCGGTGGGAACCCAGAGGACATTTACAGACGCAACGGCACGACGAACACTAGCCCGAAGCTTCCTTGGCTGGACTTCTGCAACGAGGCGGGATATGGCAGCAACAGCTGGTTCTCGGAGCTCAACGGCTACCCAGGCGGCTACCTCTACGGCACCGGAAACATGACGATGCGGTACGGCTGGAGCAGTGACACGATGCCGCAGCACATCAACCCTCTGGTCTCAGAGTGGTATTGGGACTCTTTCCTCATAGGCGCGACCTATGACACTATGGGATACAGAGACCCGTACGCCAAGGGCACGTGGAAGGGCGACCTTGCCAAGAGTTGGCAGGCAGGCACATGGTACGACAGCGTTTCACACACGACTAAGTCGAAGGTCACCGTGACAATCAGGACTGATGCAATGTGGCAGGATGGCTATCCAGTAACGGTCGCCGACGTGGTCTACAGCCTCGTCGAAGCAGGAAGAGCCACTGTCAAGAAGGGCTACGCGCCGCCATGGTGGTGGCCAACGGGCTCTCTAGTGAAGTCACTGAGTGTAATCGACGACAAGACCGTGGAAATCCTGTACGACGTGCAGAGCTACTTGGTTGAAGGCTGGACTCTGGGCTTCTACATCATCCCCAAGCACATCTGGAAGCCAATCATAGACAACAGCAACCCGAACCCGCCGAACGCATTCGCGCCAGACCCCAACCTCATCGGATCAGGCCCATTCAGGTACGTCAGCGAAATATTCGGCACGAGCATCCTGATGGTCGCGAACAAGGCAGGCGGCAGCGTGAAAACAGACCTAGCAGGCTCAAAGACTGTCGTTTCACCAGGCTACCACGCTTACTGCCCGATACACGTCAACGTCCACACACTGATCAAGCTGACCAACGCAGGAGCCTACTCGGGCGAAGACCCAACGGGCACGGTGTGGCTAGAGCAGAAACCCTACCCAGGCGTATCGTACATCGTAACAAGCTTCACGCCGAACCCAGGCTATCCGCCAGTGAACCAGAGCGCCTACGTCACAATCCGGAACGCGACTAATGTGCCACCAGGCATTCCACTACCGCTAGAAATAAACTCCACTGCTTCTACACAAAAGTACCACGTGTTCCTGCTTCTGGACAAGGGCGGAGGCAACTACGAGCTTTACCTAGACTGGTACAGTGACAAGCTGATCGTTCCGCACGCGGCAAACGTCAAACCCGCTGCACCATGGACTATGCCCACCGAATTCGGAGTCACGATAGAGAACCTGGCCAACGTAACTGGACTAGTAGTCAACAAGTACGTCTACTTCGACGGCGTCTTACAACCAGGCTTCCCAGAAGACATAACTCTCGGCGCAGGAGGCATGAAGTCAGGAGTTGCTACCATCTCGGAATTCAAAGAACTGTTCAACATCGTCGTGCCGAAAGGCATACACACCATCACCGTTAAAGTACACATCAAAGGACCCGCCACTATAGAGTTACCACCAAATCCGCCATGGCTAGATCCAATCGTCGTCGCGAACCCATGGATATCTCAGTGGATAAACGTCACTCTGCCCGTGTACACCACGATACAGGAGGACATAGTCGGAAGCACGTACTATGACGTCATAGGCTTGCCCAGCTATCCGTACAAGACTGAACTGACAGTACCAGACGGCAAGGTAAGAGTAGACGACGTCCTCGCATGCGCAACCGCATTCGGAAGCAACCCAGGCGACGCACGCTGGAACAGCATCTGCGACATCAACCACGACTACAAAGTCAGGGTTGACGACGTACTCTTGGCTGCTTCGATGTTCGGCGCAGGGTAGTAAACTCGCTAAAGCCAAAAAAACTTCCCCTCTTTTTATCATCTTTAAACCAGTTCTGAGTCTTTTTGCAGTTCTATTGGCCTTTATCGAGCATGGGAAGCCTCCATCCATCATGGGTGGCTCCGCGAAACGAGGCTGGATAGACATGGCGATGGTGGACGGAGACAGACTTTTGGCCGTTTTCGCGTTACTCGAGTCAGCAAGGCCATTTTTACGTAGCCTGCACCCTAAGCTGGCTAAAACGACATAGAAGATAATTCCGTAATGCTTAAAAGTCGATGAGGCCCTATTTAGAAGGTGACGAAAAATAGGAGAAGGGAGAAAGATGAAAGGAAAACTAAGCAAGATACTATCATCGCTAATAGTCGCAATGCTTCTAGTAACCCCTGTCTTAGCATATGACGTTCCAACGCAAAATCATCCAGGCAACGCCTTGTGGATGGAAGACCAATTCGGCTCATCGAACGTGTACTATGACACTGTAAACGGTACTGTTGGAACACTGTTCAACATGACCATGTACATCAATACGACCCTAGACAGTGTTGGCAGCTGGGAATTCCAAATGTACTACAACAACTCATTCCTGAACGCAACTAAATGCAAACGCACACAAGGAGCAACAAGCCAGTTTTTTGATAAGGCTGGACTTCCGAGCACTTCTGTACCGAATAGTTTCACCTTCAACTCGCCACCCGGCTATAACGGGCTACTGTCCGCTGAAGCAATCACAGATCCAGCTCTGGGCTATCCGGGCAAAGCGAACGCCCCTGCAAGCTTAGTATGGGTCACCTTCAACATTACAAAAGCCCCAGGTATGGGACAAACCTTCACAACAGACATTGACATAAGCACAAGCTCAGACACCTACATCCAAGACGATGTTGGCACCAAATACTCCGCCGGAATCAACGCTACAGTGACGATAGGGTGGTCGAAACCCCCATCCCCAAAGATGGGCGTGAAGACACCGTACACCCCGTTCCCCGATGGGCTAGTCTTCGACAAGCTGTACAACTGGAACGGCACTACCTTCGATGTTCCACTCTACATCCTAGACCTGAACCCAGCATGGACCTTGGCGAACACCAGCTTCACTCTAACCTACAACGACGCGCTACTCAACGTATCAAGCGTATGGTTTGCCCCAGCGTTCACAGGATACTACGATAACACGACAAACGTGGGCAAGATCTACTTCTTTGCAAGCACAGGCAGCATCGTGAGTGGAGACGTACTGGTCGCCAACGTGACATACGTGATAATAGACCAACCCGTGTTCCCAGCGGCAGCTGCTACAAGCGTCTTGAACTTTGACAACACGACAATATTCGACACCACCATGGAGATAACACCCCTGAACGCGCCGGTCAACGGAGGCGTAACGATCCAAGCCTTCCAATCAGCGCCAAACCCACACTTAGAAGTCGTACCAAGCACAACTACTATTGGACCTGCCCCATCAATCGGGGACGAATTCTGTGTGAACGTCACGGTCAAGAAGCTAAGCTTCGTGTGGCGCATGTGCGGACTGGACCTCAAACTATCATACGACCCAAGCTTCCTCAGCGTCGTCAGCATCACGGAAGGCCCATATCTGCCACAGTACAACCAGAGCAATGAACCACCCGCAACGGTCTTCATGGGCTACGACGGTGGAACATACGTAGGCGTGCTAGACCTCATCCTGCCTGACCCGAACGCGCCAGACACAGAGAGCCTGTATCCGGCTACGCTGCCCGGCGGACACACTCCGCCCAACTACGCAGACGGCGGTGAGGGAGTAGTGGCTACCATATGCTTCAGGGTAACAGACCAAGACAACTCGTGTAATCCAGAGAACTTTATGGGGCACTTAGACGCGTATGACATAATGATGGTTGGCCCAGACGGAATCAGATACATACCCACTGACCCCTCGGTCAACGCGACGGTCACAGTCTTAGGTTCATTCGAAACGGGCAGATACATAGACGTGTTCACACAGTATCATGCACCCTACGGAGGACAAGGCGTACTCATGCCGAGCGACATGTTCTGGCCACAGAAGCTGGTGTGCCTAACCGCATACGTAGCCTACAACTGCTGGCCACTACAGCAAAAGCTGGTAACATTCACGGTGTTTGACAACAATGGCAACGTTTGGACACAGATGACTGCCGCGACAAACACAACCGGCTACGCGCAAGTTTGCTTCAGAATGCCGTGGCCATGCGACGACCCCGAAAGCCTCTTCGGAGTCTGGTCGGCCAGAGCTGACGTGGACATTGCCTGCGTCGGCATGAACGACACAGTCACTTGGCACTACGACTACCTCATAAACATAGTAAAAGTGACAACCGACAAGTACTACTACAACCACGGAGAATACGTGTACGTGAACGTTAACTTCACAAGCAACGCCCAGCAGACATACCATGTGGGAATGTACGTGACAATCATGGACAATCTAAGCTATCCGATTGCAACACAAGGCATCGAATTTGACATCGGAGGAGCACAATACTGCACACCTAAAGAATACTGGCATGACTTCTGCCTGTACATTCCAAAGTTCGCATCAGCTGGCTCAGCAATAGTGCTCGCCACATCAAGACTGTATTGGGATGGTCGCTACTCTGCAGAACCTTTGCCAGTGCCTGAATGGGTTGCTGCGGGCCCAATGGCCATGACGGCAATCTACATACTGCCAAGTTAGAAGCAAAGCCTCGGACAACTCAATCAACCCTTTTTTTTTAGTATTCTTAGAAATAATTTCATGCTTGGATGAATATTCCGAGCGTGTAGAATCTACTGAAGGAGAAGGAACGTTTAAATTACGCAAGCATTCAACCATTCAATTAGGAAGGGGGAGCGATGAAGTTTAAGACAGGCTTGAAGCTTACATCCATTATTGCAATAGCAATCATGTCTATCATGTTTTATGGAAGAGTCCCAGCCTACTCGTCTGGGCAAACAACGTTGACCTTCAACCCCATAAGCAGCTATCCTCTAAATGGTCAATCTATAACCATTAACGTGACCATTCTCGACGTGAACAATCTCGCCGATTGGCAGTTGCGCATTGGTTTCAACCCCTCAATCATAAACTGCACCGGTGTCACCGTTCCTCCTAACAACATTTTCGGCGGAAACTATTACCTGCTTCCGCCGGAGATTAACAACACAAAAGGATACGTTAAGGCATTCTGCTTCCTGAACGCGGTTGGCGGCGTGAACGGCTCGGGAATTCTATGTCAAATAAACTTTCAATGTTTAACGCCAGGCATCACAGCGTTGGAACTCATACGGTTAGATTGTGCGCTGTGTGGGGGAACTTACCTTCAACAACCAGATTACACGTTTATCTCGTTTGTTGACGTGGACGGAGCCGTGGAAGTCACCGATCAGGGTTTTCAGGAAAACTGGTTTAACATGCAATCGCATCCGATCCTTGTCTACAGCAGCTCTTCGATCACGGGATTCTACGTCAACGAAGCATGGAAAGAAATAACGTTTAGCGCCGCTGGAAACGCGGGGACAGAAGGTTCAACAACGGTTGTGGTTCCAAAATCCATAATCAACGGAACCAGAACCTTAGATAAAATGATGGTAAAAGCTGATGACACTCCCATCTTCTACACCGTGTCTAAGAACACAACCCACAATTTCATGCAGTTCGCTTACCAACAATCCACGAGGCACATCGACGTTCTCGTTACTGTCTTAGGTGATGTGACCGGCGACCGAAAGGTTAGGGTTGACGATGTTTTGCTCGTGGCAACGCATTTCGGAACGAGGGAGGGTGGTCCGAACTGGGATCCGAGATGCGACATAACCGGAGATGGGAAAGTACTCGTAGACGACGTATTACTTGATGCAATGGAGTTTGGACAGAATTGGAAGCCATAGTTGTTCCCTACAAGAAACAATGTGCTGAGAGTGCAGAGGAAAAGGAGAAATGTTGAAGCGAGCCGCGCTCATTTCCTGCCTAGTTCTCGTGGTAGTCATGGCACTTCCGAATGCGCGCGCTGAAGGTTTCATCCTCACCTTAAACGTCAAGGACAAGAACAACCTGGGAGACTTGATCTCTGTGCTTGGGAACCTAACTCAGAACGGCGTACCAGTGGCAGACGCGTTAGTGGCAATCGAGGTGGACAATCCGCATAACATGACATTAATGCGCACTGTCACGACTGGAGGCACCCCTACAGGACCATGGCCTGCGGAGAATCTGCAATTCTTTACCTGCGACAGTGGGGGCTATCCGAAATCAAGTTTCAACCGCGGCGCATCTTTCGGCCTAAAAGTAACCGTGAGAAATAACCTTGCTAATAAGCAGCATGTGAACGTGACCATAACTCTCTTTTATTCGAACATGATGCCTTTCTTTGTTTACGATCTATACAACGAAGACATGGACCCGGAAGCCACTGTGACCACTTACGTTTATGGACCGCAGATTCCTTTTAACGCATTAGTGGGGCAAGCATTTGCGTACGCTAGCACGCTAAGCGGCTGGCCGAAAAACGGCGGGCGTGCACTCTGTCCGGAAAACTCAACATCGTTCAGCATTGCAAGTGGCGGTGGAGGCGCAGGAGCAACACAAGTCCCTGAAGAATTCGGCACCCTGAGCTTGCCAGGAGAGTTCAACATGACCTTTCGCACAAATGGCTTCGGAGGACTTACGGGCAACTACGTGGCTACAGCGGCCTCGCTATATCATCTTTCATATGCGTCGACACAAGAAGAGTTCAACGTCTATCTAATAGGTGACAATAATGGTGACGGCAAGGTTCGGGTTGACGATATCTTGTACGAGGCGCAACACTTCGGATTGAACGGTCCCCCCTACAAGAATCCCCCCGACCCAGGGTGGGATCCAGTGTGCGATTGGAACGGCGACGGAAAAATACGCGTAGACGACATCTTGATTTGCGCCCAAGCCTATGGAAAATCCGGCAGTCGATAAAAATGCATAACTGAAAGAAAACGGTAGGAAAACGAAAGATTAGGCAGAGATAGTACCGAGCAAGTACAAGAGAATACTCCTATTGAAATCAGTTAAATAGATGCGGTTTGCTTCATTTCACTCTGGCGCACGGGAATACCAAGCTTCATTCATCTTTACGTTCCTCATCTCGACATCCGTTACAGTCAAATGTGCAGCACGAATAAACACCGCGCGATTTCTTATCCATCACTCTGCTCAGACGCGCTATTGCACTACGATACAGCTAAGAGTCAGTTTGTGCCAAGAAGCTTTTTGGTGAACATTGCTGGTGAAGCTCCGCAGGCTATGTTTATCAGTTTTTGTTTTAGCCATCACGGTACTGGCGCTGAAGCCCTGTGTCTTGGGCTACGCGAACCCTAGGGTTATCCATGTCAGACAAGATTTCTTGACAATTCAGGAGGCTATAGACAACGCGAACGATGGTGACACAATTTACGTGTCAGCTGGCACGTATTACGAGCACGTAGTCGTTAGCAAAGAGGTTACGCTTGTCGGAGAAGGCGGCAACACAACGATAATTGATGGAAGCAACGATGGAACCGTAGTGAGAATAACTGCAAACGGCGTCAGCGTAAGCGGCTTCAAACTGCAGAACAGCGGCTGGGGTTGGTACAGAAGCGGCGTCGAAACTCAACATGCCAACAACTGCAGGATCGAGAACAACATTTTGTTCGAAACATGCCACAATATTAGACTAAACGGTTCGAGCAACTGCCTAATCTCGCGAAACACCATAGACCACATTATCTCCATGGGTTATGGGATCAGGCTGACGGACTCGATAGACTGCACGGTTTCAGAAAACTTTGTGGCAAACAACATCGGCGGCATCGTCTTCGAAAACTCATCAAACTGCACAGCCTCTGACAATTATGTCACACGCAACAGCGACGGAATCCGCCTATATTCTTCATCCGCTGGAAACAGGATAACGGCAAACACCGTTTTCAACAACTCCTACTGCGGCATGATATACCCAGTGCCCGGCGACATGACTCCGCGAGGCAACATCATCTTCCACAACAACTTCATCAACAACACATACGCCTTCATCATCCAGTCCAGCGGTAACATCTGGGACGATGGCCACGAAGGCAACTACTGGAGCGATTACACAGGCGCAGATCTTAACCAGGACGGAATAGGAGACACTCCATACGGAGTTGGCGCTGACCGAGACAACTACCCGCTTATGGGCTACTTCTCTGAATTCAGTATCCAATCAAATGGAAAAACCTACACCATACCCATCGTCTCCAATTCAAACATTACAGGTCTCAACTACGAATCAAAAAACAACGGCACAACGATAAATTTTGACGTTACAGGCGAAGCTGAAGCCACCGCATTCTGCCGAATCGCAATCTCCGTAGATCTGATGAATCACCCATTTACGCTACTTGTCGACAATAGCACAAGCCAGAATAACACCTTAAGGACGCTTCCAGAAGCTTCAAACCTGACGCTTTCATCGCTGTACTTCACTTACCCCCAAGGCATGCATAGAATAACACTCATCAGCGCCTTCTCGCAATCCCCATCTTTCGACGTCATCATTCCAGCACTGTTGGTAACATGCGCAGTCGTAACAGCGCTGGCACTGATCAGTCTTGGAAAGCTCAAAAAGAGAAGACTGACCAAGAAATTGAACATTACCAAGTAATGCTGCTATAGAACTTTTTACCACTAACTTTAAATTAAAATGATTCGTATAATATTTATGCCTTTGAAAACTGCACTCTTCGAGAAGAGGATGTGCTGTTTTTCTTGAATAAAAAAGGAGAAGGAGAACAATGAAAATTAGCAGAAGAATGAGCGTAGCGTATGCCATTACGATGGTACTTCTAATCTCTCTGAATCTTGCAGCATCCATAACTTCCTCAACACCTTCGCAACAGAAAGAAGAAAGCCTCGCACAGAACACTATCATGAGTCTTCCCCCTGGAAAAAACAACATGACATTCACATCAGACATAACGATGAACCTCACCACAGGCACATACATCAACTTCACTTCTGGCATCATAATGAATTTCACCTCAGGAATCACTATCACATTCCAACCGTTTCCGGGCCAACCAACCCCAGGAACAATCCAACCTTGCTGGATTGGACAGATGGTTGGGCCAGTAGCTCCACCCGGGCTATGCACTTGGTGGGAGATTCTAGACGCTCAAGGCAATCCTACAGGTTACGAATTTCATGTCGACAATAACCCGGCACAGAACCAGTTCCATGTTGACCAAGTTGTTCCAGGGGCCTATGTTATTCCAGGTGGTGGCGTCATCCAAGCAGAGCTGAAGATCTACGAGATCTATCCGTGCACACATTACGTAGCTACACATCCACCTGGCTGGACTCCGCCTCTATGCAGTTGGTGGGAAATCCTCTACCCCATACTATGGAAAGGCATAGAATTCCATGTAGATGGAAGCGGCGGAGGTGAGTTCCACATAGACCAAGTGAACGGCACCATGTTTCCATTGCCGCTTCCAGTCTACGAAGTTGTTGCAGAAAGGAAAATAGAAACCATAAAACCCTGCCAATATTTCCTCACCGCACCAGAACTGGTTCCTGACCCATGCTCTTGGTGGGAAATACTCTACCCAACACAGTTCAAAGGGTTCGAATTCCACGTAGACGCACAATACGCAAATGGCACGTTCCACATAGATAGCGTGACGCCCGGCAACATCACTTTCCCAATAGTTGTTCCTGAAGTAACTGCTGAAAAAAAGATCAACACCATAAAACCATGCGTCTACCTCAAATACGTAAGTCCCAGTGGCTACATCCCTCAACCCTGCGATTGGTGGGAAATAATCTATCCAAACTCACTCAAGGGCTACGAATTCCACATTGACTATGCAAACGACACGTACATTCATGTAGACGACGTAAGACCAAACATCATAGCAGGCATCACAGAATACCAAATAATCGTAGAAAGAAAAATCACATCAATCAGCCCATGCGACTGGCTTAAGGTTATTGACCCGAAAGGCTGGCACCCAGACATATGCTCATGGTGGAAGATAGTCTCACCCGCAGAATGGTCAGGAGTGATATTCCACGTGGACGGCAAAACTGACCCGAACGTAGATGGCTACTGCAAGTTCCACTTCGACTACCTCACTACCCCACTACCACCCGCACCTGTACCGCCACCATGGAACGTAACCGCCGTGCCCGTCGACCCACCACTGTACTGGAAAAAAGGCTTCATGGACTACGCGCCCAGCGGCATGCCAGACTTTGACGAAAGACAAATGCTTACCTACAACTGGTCACAAGGAAACACGTGGACCCACTGCAGCCCAACAGCAGTCGCAAACTCGCTATGGTGGCTTGACTCAGAATTCGAACGCGGCAACATACCACCACCGAACGCTTCCGACAGCTTCCCACTAGTAAGCTCTTACGCAACTATGCCACCGTTCTGGGATGACCATGCCCCGCGCAATGTCCCGCCCCTCATCGAACACCTAGCCTATCTGATGGACACTGACGGCAGAAGAACAGCAACTGCACACATGGGCACCATAGTTACAGACATGGAAGCTGGACTTGCACAGTACCTTCAATGGACAGGGGTTAACCCAAACGGCGATATCAACGGCGACGGAGAGGTCAACGTCACAGACTACAACCTCGCGGTCGCAGCCAACAACTCTATACCCGGAGCGCCAAACTGGAACCTAGCAGCAGACATCTACCCCGTCACGAGCGGGTGGCCCAACAGAGGGACAGCAGACAACCATGTCAACCAGTCTGACATTAATCTCGTCACCGCCAATATCGGCAAGAAGGGCATGTTCTACGAACGCACCACCCCAGCATTTCCAGAATTCAGCCTGATAGAAAGCGAGGTCGAAAAAAGTGAAGACGTAGTCCTTGCATTAGGATTCTGGATAAACAATGCGGGCACGCTGGAACGGTATAACTACACAGACCTATACCCAAACACTGGAAGGAACGGACACTCGGTGACCGTTGCCGGCGTCAACTCGACAACCTTAAAAATAGCCATAAGCGACCCAGCCTTTGACGCCTACGAACTGGGTCTAACGCCAGAAGGCCGGGTACCCGTACCACACGTGCATCCAGCACCCGAACCTCCATACCTGACGCATGACAACGCCAGTCTAGTCAGCCAGGACGTGTACAACGTCGTATACCTGCCGCCAACTCCCCCGTCCTTCCCAGGCGGATGGGCAATCGTAAACTATGCTGGAATGCTTCCACCTGTATTCACGGTGATAGAATACGCAGTCATAACCTCGCCCGCAGGCATTCACGACGTGGCCGTCACAAACGTTACGAACTCAAAGTTTGGCTGTTCGCTCGGAATGCCCACTGTCGGCCTAAACCTCACTGCAAGAGTAAACGTGACAGTGGCTAATCAGGGCGATTGGCCAGAAACCTTCAACGTCACAGCCTACGCCAACTCAACAATTATCGATTCGCAAAGCGTTACCCTCGCAAACGGCACCTCCAGGGTCGTCTCATTCATCTGGAACACTACTTACCTCCGCTTCATCAAAAGCAACTACACGATAAGCGGTGCCGCAGACATAGCGCCCGCCGACGCAAACACGACCAACAACAACATGACTGATGGCATGGTCCTCGTTACGCTTATAGGCGACGTGAACGCCGACAGAAAAGTCAGAATCGACGACGTACTCGCTGTGGCCTCGCGTTTCGGAACAAACCGCGGCGGACCACCAGCTAATGGCTACTATTATGACAGCAACTGCGACATAACTGACGACGACAAAATACGCATCGACGACGTACTTGCCGCCGCGCAGCACTTCGGTCTAGGCCCATGGTAGCAAAGTCAACCACCCCCCCCTTTTTATAAGAACGCCTAGAAACAAACGGCATATATGGCCGACCTCAATATTCTCTATCAACAATAGATCAGATTCAGATAGAAGATATCTCCAGAAGGTTTAAGATCAATGAAGTAATCAAATTCAGTTAACAACTCGAGAAAGGAGAAACATAATGACAAAAGAGAAGATCCTCAAAGCAGCTTTAACGCTTGTCCTCATCTTTGCGATTGTCTCGGCGCCAATTGTGTTGTTGGTGCGGGCTAGTACTCCAACAGAGCCGCATGCGGGTGACGCCATGTGGACTGAGCCCTCGCTGGTTGATTTGTCCACCGCAACGGTTTCGGTTGGCTACAAGTTCAACGTCACCGTCTGGATAAACCTCACAGAAACATCTGCCTCATGGCAGTTTGTGCTGGCCTACGACAAGAGCCAACTAAATGCAACAAGAGCCGGCTACACCGGTCCAGCAGGCGCCCAGAGCGACTTCTTCAGCGGTTTAACGACCATGAAACTATCGGCCTCATTTTCCGTGTACAATGCCACGCACAACTATGTCTTGTGTGCGGAATCATGGATGGATGGTCCGTATCGAGATCCGGGCTATGGCAGTTTAGAATGGGTCGAGTTTCAGGTGATGGTCGTTCCGCCCTCAGGCCAAACCTACACGAGCCTGATTTGGCTGGTTGACGTTTATCCTGGGGGTTCGCAAGACACCTACGCGCAGGACCCCAGTTCAAACAAAATCGCCTTGAACGCCTTCGGCACCACTTACAGAATCACCGCTCCTGGAGGGCCACCGCCCGCCAAGAACACGCTGAACGTGACATCAACGGTGGGCGGTTCGACCAACGCGTCAGGCGTTGTCCAGTACGACAAGGACACTGTCGTGTATGTTCTTGCTGCTGCGAACTCTGGATACATCTTCGGTAATTGGCTTCTTAACGCGACGAATGTTGGTTCGGTGAACCCTGTTCAGATAAAGATGAACGCCAGCTATGATCTGCGGGCAGTCTTTGTCCTCGCGTTCACGTTGAACGTGACGTCGACGGTGGGCGGTTCGACCAACGCGTCAGGCGTGATCCAGTACGCTACGGGCAGTATCGTGTACGTTCTTGCTACTAAGAACTCTGGATATGCCTTCAGTAATTGGGTTCTTAACGGTACTAATGTTGGTTCGGCGAACCCGATTCAGATAACGATGAACGCCAGCTACAACCTACGAGCAGTCTTCATCCCCGTCATGTTCACGCTGAATGTAACTTCTACGGTTGGGGGATCCACTAACGCGTCTGGCGTTGCCACGTATAATATGGACACTGTCGTGTATGTTCTTGCTGCTGCGAACTCTGGATACATCTTCGGTAATTGGCTTCTTAACGCGACGAATGTTGGTTCGGTGAACCCTGTTCAGATAAAGATGAACGCCAGCTATGATCTGCGGGCAGTCTTTGTCCTCGCGTTCACGTTGAACGTGACGTCGACGGTGGGCGGTTCGACCAACGCGTCAGGCGTGATCCAGTACGCTACGGGCAGTATCGTGTACGTTCTTGCTACTAAGAACTCTGGATATGCCTTCAGTAATTGGGTTCTTAACGGTACTAATGTTGGTTCGGCGAACCCGATTCAGATAACGATGAACGCCAGCTATGATCTGCAAGCCGTTTTTACCCCCACAGGACCGCCTTCAACAAACAAGTACGATCTAAGCGGAGACGGCCATGTAGGCGTTGACGACGTGCTCATAGCCGTGCAAGCCTTCTTCAGTAAACCGGGCGACTTAAGATGGAACCCCAACGCCGACGTGAACGGCGACGGCAAGGTTAGAGTTGACGACATACTCGCAATATGCCTGCACTTCGGCCAATAACACGACCACAGCAATAAAACCAACCTTTTTTTAGGCATACGCTACTGGCAAGAGCCGCGCAAGTCGTTTTGTGATTCTCCAGGCAATGAATAAAGATGAGGAAGAGAAGGTTAATCTGCTGTTCTCTCGTACTTTCGCTTGACTGCTATGAAGCTTATTGTCAAGACAGCTATCAGGGCAAAGTACTGTGATAAGGGTCTTGTAATGTTGCGTTCTTCTATCGAGATTGAATAGCCTCCAACAATCGGTATTCGCGAAACCTGAAAGTGAAGTGTGTCCCAGACACCTATACAAGCTATATCAACTGTGGCGAGAACTGTCCATTCTCCGATGCTACTGTCAGGCGGAGATATCCTGAAATCTAATTCTGCAAAGCCATTCTGATCTGTTACGGCTATTCCTACTAATACAACTTCATTAAGCGGATTCCAAACCTCGACGAGAACTAGTTTATGCAGCACGGGCCAATTGTTGTATGTTACCAGAGAGGTCAAGCGTACCAATTCACTAATCATGAATTCTCCGCCTGGCGCACTTAGGCCTAGTCCGCCTTTTTGATCGTAAAGGTCTATATACCGCCCCTGTGTGGGCGGGTCGGGCTGAATCAATTTCCAGAAATACACGGCAGCACCCACGTCATGAATGATCGGGTTTGAAGCAGAGTCCAGAAGCGAAGTCTGCTGGAATTCTATCGGACTGTACGCTGGGAATGCTGGGCTGGCCGCCACCCTGAAGCAGATACATGCCAAAGTGCCGTTACCGCTTCTCGGAGACTCTGGATTAGCAAGTGACATATCTATCTTGACGAGGCCAAGCACATCATCCTTCTTGAACTCAAAGTGTGATCTTGGCGGCGAGGGGAAGAACTGCCCTTGCAAAACCTGTGCAACATCCAAGAGAGACGCGTTGTAGGCCACTATGAATGTGGCATTGCGCAAGTTTTGGACGTTAGAGACATCTATAGTCACGTTGAAGAGCTCACCAGCCTCCGTTGCCAAATACGTCGGCGGGGTGAATGAAAGATATGTTCCAGCAGATTCTCCATGCGCGATCGGGTTGTGGGAGGTGACCAAGAACAGGGACAAGAGCGAAATTATCAGAATGATTTGAGAGCGTTTTCGTGGCTGACGGCAGACATCGTGCAGCGTCCGTTCTAATTCCCCAGTTTCCGAGCGCCTCAGCACGTCCTTTTCCCCTCCGGAATGATCCGTAAGAGACCCATGAATAGCAGTGCAGGCATTGTTTGACAGAATATCTTCGTTTTCCTTTCCCCTCTCTCATGTGCATATAGATACAATAGTTGAATTAAAGGTTTGCCGAGGCGGGTACTAGAAGAGAGTTCCATTTTTCCTTTGGAAACAAGCGCACGCTAGCTAATTTTGGAACTGAACGCGATCAGATTCGTTTGGTGCGCTGAAGGCATCGATGCATAGCGTGAATCACCGTTCTCGGATAACAATTCCCCTAGAATCACCTCAGAGTTTTTCTTGTTTCATTTTCAAAGTTTCTGTCGGACATATTCATTCTTTTTGCAGTCATCTAGCTGTTGCACAGATGGTGGCCTATGTTCAGATTTATCATTTGATGTGATTATTCATAGCTTGTTGTTTAGAAGTAAACACATAGAACAAAGTTTCGCAAAACATATAAGGCTTTCGAAGTCATTCGTATGCTACCCGAAAACAGGGTAAGTTTAAAGAGGAGAAAGGAAAAATGCGAAATGAGTTAGTAGCGATATTTTTGGTTCTTATACTTTCAACAGGGATCTTTCAAACAGCAACAGCGAGCATGCATGCAATTAATCCCACAAGGATTTCCATTTTACGTCCGCCCCAAGCGGAGACTTCTGAAGCTGGCTCCTTTGGCTCTGTGCATAGCTTGAGCGACGACATGAAAACGCGTGCGCTAGTCTCGACTTACTCGTCCTCGAACAAATTCACGGACATGGTAGCAGCAAGTTCTACTTTGTACGTAGGAGACCCTACTATCGATGTTAGTCCTGCTGTGAGGATAACCAGTACCGGGAATTCTATTGGCGATGGCTACTATGAACGTGACTCGCAATTGCTGACAGCATCAGGTGGTACGTGGTACCTCACTTACTCGAAATCACAGACAACGTTCACTCACGACGGGGATCCTGACGCCCTAAAATACGATATATATGTGAAGACATCGTCTGATGGCGGAGCGACATGGTCGGCTGAAACGAAGGTACTGGACGCGGCAGGTATCAGTAGTAGTTCCAGTTTCCGAAGCTCAACGATCTGCGAGGCCGACGGCAAGATTTGGGATATTGGGGCAGACATCAAAGATTTGAAGGGCGACATCTATGCCAACACATACTCTAGCGGAACTTGGTCAGGCCAGACCAAGATATTCAATGGAACATATAGTACGAGCGCATTCCACTTGGACTCGATAGTTGAAGGTAATGATATTCGCCTGTTCTACGGAATCCAAGAAGAATCTGAAGGTGTTGGATTTATCAAGTATCATAGTAGCACGCATACATGGGATGCCACAGTCACCAAAATTGGTCCATCAGCAGGCTACCAGATACCTCGCGTTATCAAGGTCGGAAGCACCTACTACATGGTCAGCACCAACTGGGACCACATTCTGTTTACTAAGACAACAACGCCGGATATTGTTCCTTGGCCATCTGCAACATATATTTTCGATGCGCCTTCAGGCGGATCAGCAAATGATCCAACGATTCTCAAGTATGGAAACAGTGGTGGAACGGATGACTTGATAGTTTTCAGCGCCCCCTCGTACAGTGATGGCAGTCAACGCATTGAGTACGTCTACTCAACAGACGCTGGTGGCACATGGACCTCGCCTCTTCCTTTCACTGAGGCAGCTCATGGCAGCCAAATATCATGGGACATGATGCCCCGCGCCTATCTGAAAGACTCCAGTACAATCATGCTTCTCTACAGTATGGAGCAGCGTGGAGTAAACCGTGGACAGGGTGACATCGTGGTCAGCGATTGGAGCATCTCATCCACCATCGGCAACAAACACTACACTACAATCCAAGATGGTATAAACGCTGCAAACCCAGGCGACATAATATGGGTTTATCCGGGAACTTACAACGAAGCAATTAACATCAACAGAGCTGTAAAGGTTCTTGGCTCTGGTGCAAGCACAACAGTCATTGACGGCACAGGTTTGGTACTTGCCTCTGCAGGACTGGTGAAGATCACCGCAGCAGGTGACGTAACATTCAGTGGTTTTACCGTACGAAACGCACCTCCAGGTGGCGGAGTCACGATTGAAATCCTCTCGCAGTCTAGTGTGGCAGGCGTAACCTACACAGTTTCCTATAATAACATTTATGGAACCAACGATCCGAGCAATGATCAAGACTTCGGCTTCTACTCCCAAGGCGACAGTGCGAATGTAGTTTTCACACACAACCTGGTCACCCAAACAGGTTGTAACAACATAGTGTTCGAACTCCACACAGGTTCAACTGAGATTAGCTGCAACACTCTTGACGCAGGAGTATGGGGAACTGATGCGGTATTCATCATGACATATGAGGGAAAAGACGTGACAGCATTACAAAACGTAAGCTACAACACGTTTGACATGAGCACTGGAGGCCCGTTCGATTATGACCATCGCGCATCAGCAATCAGCTTCAACACCTGGCCAATTGCACCTGACGCCAAATTCACCAACGTGGTCATTCAAGGAAACACGATCAATAATCTGAAAAGCTACAGAAGGGGCATAGGCTTCTGGAACGGCGGAGGAGGAGGCGGTGCAATTGCCCCGCTCGTGAAGAGCAACACCATAACCGGCGTTATCGGTTCAACCGGGTCTTATGGAATAGACTTTGTTGGTGTAAACGCTGCTCAGAACGCTACAGTGATGTATAACAAGATTTCGAACGCTGATTGGGGAATCTATTTGAGGACGGCAGGCTGCGCTCCAGGCGCCAAAATACATTACAACGACATAGCAGGCAACAATAGAGGCTTAGACAATGCGGTTGGGCCTTCAGAAGCTGATGCTCGGTTTAACTGGTGGGGCGACTCAAGCGGGCCGCTTCACTCAGTAACTAATGCGGGCGGCCTGGGCAACAATGTTACAGACAACACTGACTATAGTCCGTGGCTGGGCTTTGTCGTCAGGACGAGTCCCATGACTTTGCACGTAAACCCGACTGGCACGATACAAGAAGCGATAGACGAAGCGAGCTCAGGTGACACGATAATTGTGCACAGTGGAACATACCGAGAAACCTTGGTCATCAACAAGTCCATCATCTTGAAATCAGCAAGCAAACCAGTAATAGAGGCTCCTGACACGCGAAAAACATACACGATCCCAGAGAATTCAGCAATTTTCGACCCGATAATAATCGCCTACGGAGGCTCGGAAAGCGGCGGCACAATCAGCGGATCAGTCACAATTTCCGTAACTATTGACGGTTTCGAAATAAACGGAAGGAACACAGCCGGTTCTGCAAGATTCGTTGGAATTCTATATCGCAACGTCAAACCAGGAACGATCTCCAACATCAACATTCACAACATGTATCCTCCAGACGGACAAGGACACGGTCCACAGACTTTCGGTATACTAGTCTACGGCGATTCTAACGTGACAGTCGAAGATAACGAAGTCAGAGATTTCAGCAGAGGAGGAATAGGAGTAACAGGAGACCTTGGCGCGCTGCCTAAACCCGTAGCAACTGTCACCCAGAACACGGTAGTAGGAAACGGTTTAGAACCCTACACTGACTGGTGGGCTGAAAACGGCATCCAGATGAGCTATGGCGCAGGCGGAAGCATCACCGAAAACAGCGTTACAAACTGCAAGGTGAACAATCCGTACTGGGTTTCCACAGGAATCCTAGTTGTCAATGCTGCTCAAGGTGTGAACATACTGCAAAACATCGTGATAAACTGTGACACGGGCATAACAGTGACTGCAAACGCTTCGCCATCCTTAGACATCGTTGACGGAAACAACGTTAGCGGATGCACCTGGGATGCAATAAGACTTGGACTAGACGGACCAGTTGATCATGTAGCAGTCTCAAACAACATCGTTTCAAAAAGCATGTTTGGCATCGGAGTCTGGGACACATCAGGCAATACCATCAGCCACAATACAATAAAAGAAAATGATTATGGCATCGACATCGACGGAAACTCGAACAACAACCAAGTATTCCACAACGACATCCTTGACAACACCGCGGACGGAATAGTCGTTGAGCCCTACGATGGTTTTGAGCCTTCAGGAACGATGATCCACTATGATAACATCACAGGAAACGCAGCCTACGGGGTAGAAGCGACCGGCATAAACATGGTTGATGCCCGCTTTAACTGGTGGGGCGATGCAAGCGGACCGACACATTCGTCCAACATTGGAGGTACTGGAGACGGCATAAACGACAACGTTGACTACAGTCCATGGCTTGGGTTTGTGGTAGGCACAAGTCCCATGACGTGGCATATAAACCCAACAGGAGGGTCCGATGCCTTCCAAGAAGCCATCGACGAAGCCAGCGACGGCGACACGATAGTAGCGCACGCTGGAACGTACTATGAGAATCAAACTATCATCTACAAGTCACTGACAGTGATGAGCAATTCTGGTGCAGACACAACCATAATAGATGGCAGTAACGCCACGCTCTCTGTCGGAGGACTGATCAGAATCACTGCAACTGCTGGTGATGCAGTATTCAGTGGTTTCAGCTTGAGAAACGCGGGGAATACATTAGGCGGCGACAGGTTCGGGATTTATGCATCTTCTTCAGTGCCAGGACATACTTATACGATTTCATACAATAAGATCTATGGGACCAACAATCCTGACGATGCAGGAGACTACGGAATCTACGCGGCTTGGGGAAAAGAAAAGCTGGTGTTCACCTACAATTTTATGACGCAACATGGATCGAACCCAATACTGATCGAAGTACACACAGGAGAGACTGATGTAAGCTACAACGACCTGGATGAAGGGGCCTATGGAAGCACCGTGTACTTCAGCATGACTCATGACGGCACAAACATAACAACGCTCCAAAAGGTTAGCCACAACATAATAAACCTGGGAACGGGAGAACACGCAGGCAGCGATTACTATGGTGGAGGCATTGTCTTCAGAAGCGCGTATGCTGGACTTTATGGAAATGGAACTTACACAAACGTGCAAATCAGTGATAACGTAATATACAACTTGAAAGGCTACAGAAGAGCAATCGAATTAAGCGATGACGCACTTGGCGACGGCAGCGGCGGACAAATCATTTCACCCACTATCTATGGCAACGTCAT
The DNA here is from genome assembly GCA_963705345.1 of Candidatus Bathyarchaeota archaeon. Taxonomy (GTDB): domain Archaea; phylum Thermoproteota; class Bathyarchaeia; order Bathyarchaeales; family Bathycorpusculaceae; genus DASPTR01. The sequence goes on along the minus strand of OY970072.1, from coordinate 1,168,955 downwards.
CTCAGGCGCCGGGGAAACTGAAAGCATCGGTATTCGGTTGAGGGGTCTTGTAACTGGCGCTATTATCTTGAACAATCAGATCAACGATGTAGACAAGGGTATTATCTGCGCAAAAGGGATTAATGGCAACCATAGCCCGCAAGCCATAATCACCTACAACAACATTACACAATGCAACATAGGCATCAACATCACAGACAGCGCAACGGCCACTGTAGAATACAATGATATCAGAAACAACAGCGAGGGAATATTCATAGGGACAAACAACAATGTAATCGAGCATAACCGAATTGTGGGCAACTTGGGCCAATTCTCAGGCATTCACCTCACGAGCACTGCGGACGGAAACGAAATCCACTACAACTGCATAGTAGGCAACACTGGAACGAACGTTTACGGCATATACAAGGAAGGTGGTTCAACAGCTAACGCAACATACAACTGGTGGGGCGACAGTACAGGCCCATACCATCCGACAAAGAACCCCTCAGGCTTAGGCAATCAAGTAAGCGACTATGTGCTCTTTGATCCATGGTTGAAAGCTTACTTTGAATACTCACCAATGAATCCAATGATCAGCCAGCCAGTGACGTTCAATGCCACACTCTCGACCAAGCCATGCAACTCACGAACAATAGTGAGTTATACATGGGACTTTGCAGACGGAAATGTGACAACCATTACAGACCCAACCGTGGTTCACGCTTTTGTCGCTGCAGGAAACTACAACGTGACATTGACGCTGACATACGATGATGCTACAACAGGCACAGAATGGGCAGTAGTTCATATCGCCAAAGAACCATACTTCAAGGTCAACCCAGAAAGTGTCCAATTAGGTCTCATCAACAAAACCTGTCAAATCGACATTACAATCAACGACTTGGATCCGAGCCTAGCAGCAGTCAGCTACGAGTTTAGACTTCTCTACAATGCAACTTTACTGCAAGTTGTAAACATGACTGAAGGACCATTCCTGAAGCAGTTCAATCAAACGTCTAGTCCACCGTACACTCTTTTCTCAGCATCTATTGAAAACAGCCCACCTTATGGACCTAACGTTCACGTACGCGTAGTGATCCTGCCAAACGCCACCGGCGGCTATCCTGGGCCATTCCCACAGGGTAACGGAACCATCGCCACCATAACATTCAAGGCCATATACCAAGAAAAGGGCTACGATGCCATCCGTGGCGGATACTTCAAACCCGCGTTTACCTGCAACTTCACGCTGAACGAAACCCTAATAGCCGACACTGCAGAGCATCAAATCCCTCACCGCGCGGAACAAGGCCGTTACACGATCTTGCCAGACAACGTCGGCGATGTTAATTGGGACGGGAAAGTGCGTATAGACGATATCTTGATGGCAGCTACTGCATTTGGAAGCGACCCAAGCAAGCCAAATTGGAACCCCAACGCTGACATAAACCATGACAACAAGGTTCGTGTAGACGACATATTTAACATTGCTCTAAACTTCGGCTGGACTGCTACAGACTGCTAAACCATCACCTACAACCCCCTACTTTTTTTTCGTCGCAAGAAACCTTCAATGATTGCTTTGAAAAGCTCGCGAAATATCAATCTTCAGCTCGGCTAGCGACAAGTGCGATTCTTGCGGCTTGCTCCGAAAGGTTTAAGATTCATTAGAAAGATTAGCTTTAATCAGTAGCTTGAGAAAGGAGAAAAGGATTATGAGAGAAGCAAAGATTTTGAAAACAGCATTGACACTTTTGCTTGTCTTTGCGCTCGTCTCGGTGCCACTCATGCTGCCAGCACATGCGGCTACTCCTACGGAGCCGCATTCGGCCGACGCCATCTGGGTCGAGCCCTCGTTAACTGATTTGTCATCTCCACCCGTCTCGGTTGGCTACAAGTTCAACGTCACAGTCTGGGTGAACATGACAGAATCATCAGCCAGCTGGGAGTTCAAGATGGTCTACGACAAAAATCTTCTAAACGCAACAAGAAGCCGTTACACCGCGGGCTCCAAGAGCGACTTCTTCAAGGATCTCATAACGATGTCCATGGCCGCGCAATTCGGCTCAGTCAATGCAACGCACGCTTATGTCCTGTCTGCGGAATCGTGGATGGATGGTCCGTATCGAGATCCTGGCTATGGCAGTCTGACATGGATCGAGTTTCAGGTGATGGCTGTTCCACCCGCGGGCGAAAACTACGCAAGTATAATTGCCTTGTCTGATGTCTATCCTGAGGGTTCACAAGAAACTTATGTGCAACAACCAGATAATACTAAGGTTTCTCTGAACGCTTTCAGCAGCGCTTACAAGATCACAGGACCAGGCGGACCAGCCGTCAAATACACGCTTAATGTAACGTCGACAGCAGGAGGCTTCACAAATGTTACTGGCGCTGTCCAGTATAACAAAGGCACAGTTGTGCCTGTTCTAGCCACGGCAAGCGCGGGATACGGGTTTGACAACTGGCTTCTTAACGGAACGAATGCAGGTACAGCGAATCCGATCCTGGTGACGATGGATGCGAACTACGACTTGCACTCGGTTTTTCGTCCAGTAGGCGAATGCAAACTCTATGTTGATCCTCCAGAAATCTTTGACCTGACGCTGAGACCTTCATCCGTGTTCGCGGTTAACATCACAACGGTAAACTTCACGAACATACAAGTCTGCACGTTCAACCTGACCTACGACCCTATGATCTTGAACTGGATAGGTTTCGATTTTCTCCGCGTTGAAGGAGAATATCCAACGGCGTTCATTACTGGAAACGCAAGTGCAGGGTTCGCATGGATGAGCCTCTACTACTCGACGCCAATAAGCTCAGTTTCGCCCGCACCCCTGATCAGCCTTCGCTTCCACGTGAACTCATATGGAATATCGCCTCTAAGGCTGACTGACACTGAATTGTTAAACTCGACAGGAAGCCAGGTGGACCACAGCGAATTCGACGGATTATTCGCCAACATAATACGCGACATAGCAGTAACTAACGTTGTTCCAGATGTTAACTGGCTCTATCAGACCTGGAAGGACAACATCAACGTCACCGTCACAAACCTGGGAAACATCACGGAAAGCTTCAGCGTAAGCGCATCATACGACAGCACCGTCATAGGAACGGCTGCTGTAACCAACTTGGCTCCGAACACGGAGACAACAGTGTCCTTTCTCTGGGACACGACAGGCGTGCCCGTGGGAAACTACACCATCACCGGCACAGCATCATTAGTGCCATACGAGAGCTACTTCAACACGACCAACAATGTTTACGTAGATGGGATCGTACAAGTAATCACAGCAATACACGATGTAGCCATAACTGACGTCACTACATCAACTGACTGGGCTTATCAGGGATGGCCTGTCAGCGTGCAGGTCACGGTGAGCAACCTGGGCAACGTCAGTGAAGCATTCAGCGTAACGGCCTACTACGACAACAACATCATCGACACTATTCCAGTCGCGAACCTTCCTTCGAAATTCAGCACGGTCTTAACCTTTAACTGGAACACAGGCGGACTCGCTGAGAACAACTACACGATATCGGCTCAAGCATCCCTCGTCCCGTTCGAGTACAACACTACAAACAACTATCTCACAGGCGGCCAAGTGCAAATCCTCACACATATAAGAGATGTGGCAGTCATAAACGTCACCACGTCCCGCTCATGGGCCTATCAGGGAATGCTCGTAAACATAACAGTGACCGCCAAGAACGTTGGAGAGATAGCCGTATCCCTCAACGTGATGGCCTTCTACGACGCGAACTTGCTGGGAAACGTCTCCGTCATCAACCTAGCTCCCAACGCGAGTACCAATGAAGTTTTCACGCTGAACACATCAGGGGTAATACTGTACCATAACTACACGATTTCAGGTCAGGCAGCAGTACCATTCGATTACAACGCCACTAACGACGTTTTCGTTGACGGAAACCTGACTGTCAGAATTGTCGGCGACATAAACGGAGATGGCAAAGTACGCATCGATGATATTCTCCTGTGCACAAGCGCGTATGGAAGCCAACCGGGCGACCCAAGATGGAACCCCTACGCTGACGTGAATGGCGACGGAAAAGTAAGAGTTGACGACGTGCTTTTGGTAGCACTGAACTTTGGAAAAACCTACTCTCCGTAACCCCTCCTTCCCCCCTTTTTATCTGATGGAAAGACTTTTAACTTGACAATCATATTACATACGGCAATAGGGGAAAAATTATGAATGGAAAATGGAAAGCTCTAAGTATCATCACCTTCGCAGTGCTGATGCTAGCGATACCCTTAGTCCATGCCGCTGACCCTGCAGTGGCTCATGATGCAGATGCAATGTGGATAGAGCCTACAACAGTCGATGTGACAGGCACAAGCGCAGTAGTTGGTTACATGTTCAACGTCACCGTCTGGGTAAACCTCACAGAAACATGTGCCTCATGGCAGTTCGTGCTGGACTACAACAATAATCAGCTGAACGCGACACGAACCGGCTACACCGGTCCAGCGGGCTCCAAGAGCGACTTCTTCAGCGGTTTGGCGACCATGGGACTACCAGCCGTATTTACCGTGGTCAATGCCACGCACAGCACCGTCTTGTGTGCAGAATCGTGGCTGACGGGTCCGTATCGAGATCCAGGCCATGGCAGTTTAGAATGGGTCGAGTTTAATGTGACAGCGGTTCCGCCCTCAGGCCAAACCTTCACAAGCATGATCGAATTGACTGACGTCTATCCCAATGGCGGAGGGGACACCTTCGCGCAGCAGCCCGACAACTCGAAGATTGCCGTAACTAGCGACTACGCGACTTACACAATACCGGAATTCTCAGGCTTAGCAATTGTCGCATTGCTGATGTGCATGGCCACAATCGCAGTTCTTGCAAGAAAACTGACGTGGCCCAGTCGTCGATAATCCGCTAACCCCTTTTTTCTCTTCAAGTTATAACCCGTGAGATTTGATGCAGAATAAGCGGTTTTTTTTGAATGAAACTGAAATACCATTCTGATAGAGTGAATTTCAAACAAAGATTACAGCTAAAGATTTCAAATTCAGAAATCTTTTAACGCAGACCATAGAACTTGCTTCCAGAACAAATCTGGGTGAAAGAATGAGAAAGAAATCATTGCTGTTAATGCTACTCCTCGTTTCTCTATACCTAACGACCTTCAATAATGTGCACGCTCAAACAAATCCATCGATCAAAGTCGAACCAGAATTGAACGTTCGCTCTCCCTATGCAGTTTGGCCTAACTACGTGGACAAGACTTTCGAGGTTAACGTGACGATAAATGACATAACCCTCGACCAAAAACTCGTGGCTGCTGACTTTTTCCTAGCCTACGATAAAGCACTAATTGAAGTGGTCTCAGTGACAGAGGGGCCATTCTTCACAGATCCAAGATGGAATCTAACAGGGACCCTTTTCAAATACTTCGTGGAGGATCTACCTGACGGAAGAGGCGTCGTAAAGGCTATGGACCTAATATACCCGAGCTTTGACACTGGCACATATGATGAATGGACAATGTTTCCGACTGGAAGCGGAACGCTGGCTACAATCACCTTCAGGGCCATCTATCAACCCATCGCCCCGCAGTCTTCGGAATCCTGCATCCTAGAGTTCACAGAGAGCATGTTTCTAGCGCCCGGGGCCATCGAGATTCCCCATGATCAAGTAAATGGGAATTATGAGGTCATGCCCCTTCAGTTGCCCCGAACACCAATAAACATTGACGTCGACGTAGGAACCATCTACTTCAGAGGCGAACAAGCGGAATTCAACATACTCACTTCTGACTACGGTAAGGCAGTTGATACGACAAGCATCAAAGCCTACTTGTACTACGGTGGATCGTTATTCGCCGACCTGACTGATGAAATACAACACGTTTCAACAGGACTGTACAGAATAGGATACGCGATACCTCCAACTGCACAAGGAGGAACCTACACTCTACTCGTCGAAGGCGAATTCTACGAAGCACAAGGAACAAGACTCAAGGGCTTTCTAATCAGTCCGACACTGGAAGGGCTAGGCGCTTCAGTGACAGAGATAAAGGACAACATCGCTACAGTCGTACTGCCAAGTCTTGATCAAATCAAAATAAACCTCACAGCCGTCAACGCAAGAGTAGTTAGCGTGGAAGGAACAGTTGCAACAGTTAGCTCGACACTAGGGCTCATACAAACAGATGTAGCGAATCTCAAGGCAAACGTGGCAAGCATCAGCGGAACTACTGCAACTCTATCGACAGCATTGGGAAACGTCGACATGAAACTCGGCAACGTACAATCAATGGCGACCGTAACGCTTTATGCAGCAATCATAATTTCAGTACTAGCAGCAATCATAGCAGTAGCCATCCTAGTAGCACGTGCACGTGTGCACTTGTAAAAAAACAGAATCACCCCTTTTTTCTTCCAAAACATTAAAAAGTAATATATTTTAAATGATCCTCAATAAGCTCCATGAAACCACAGCCAAAGGAGGAAGCAGAAATGCAAGGAACTGAAAAAAGCAAAAGGTCACCAACGCGTTTAGCCATACTTGCAGCCTTTCTTGGTTTCATTGGTGCAGCAGACTCTATCCTAGTAGGTTTCTACCTCCTCTCAACAGCGTCAAGTATCTCGAACATCCAAGATCAAGGGCTTCAAAGCTGGACCATAAGCGTGGCAACCGGGATAACAGTCATGGCACTCATTTATGGAAGCTACCTAATGCAAAAAGGTCACACACAAAAAGGAGCAACGATCAACATGACTGGTGGCATAATCTTAGCCCTCGTATACATTTACTATTCAACATTCTCGCAACCTAGACTCTTAGATTGGCTAAATCCCGCTGGCATAATACTTACGATACCAGCAATACTCAGCGGAGCCATAGGTCTGATTCGAGGCACTAAGGACTGGAGCGTTCTTGAGCGCGCGCACCTATGATTAGCTTTTCTAGTCTTGGTCGTTGTACGTCTTGAATAATATGATATCCATCCCCAAGCCGACTAGGCCGATATGATTTATCCATCTTTCTTCTTTGTTTTCTTTGCAATAAGAAGCCGCATCATATAGAACTAACTTCCACAATGCTTAAAAGACTTCAAGACCGTATTTACAGTGTCAAGGGAGAAGGGGAAGCGAGTTTGAGGTCTCGTCTATTCATAATAGTATTTCTAGCCATTCTCATGGCAGTCTTACCGATTCTTGTGAAGTCCTCTTACCCTGGCCAAGCTCCAACGGCGTCTTTTACGTATTCACCAGCCATTCCAGGACCCGATGACATCATAACTTTTGATGCCTCGACAAGCTTCGCGCCAGGAGGCTGGATTGTCAGTTACAGTTGGGACTTTGGTGATGGAATCGTAACAACAACCTCAAACCCGATAATAACCCATTCATATCCAATTGACGGAAACTACACCGTACAATTAACTGTCACCGATAACGGTGGCCTAACAGACATTGCGGTAGCCGTCGTTCAAGTGCAAAAAGACATCAGCTTCAGAGTATGCTTCTACGGCACTGTAATTCCATCTGCAAATGTACAAGTGAGCGTCTACTATAACAATGGCACAGCATGGGCAATGGTTCCCGCAACTAAAAACAATCCAGGGGTAACCATGGAATACGACAGTATAACACAACCGAAACAAGCTAAGCAATACCGAAACCCAGGTTATACTGCCTCTATTCTCCTCAACAACGCAACCAACATAGAATTCGATACTCACCCGTCATCCATGTATGTTTTCTTCAAGTTCCAATGGCTAAACAACATAGCATATTGGCCAAACGACACAACCACATACTACAGATACGAGAAAGATCACGGGGGAAGTGCTGAGGCCAATAACTTTGAACCAGGTGAGAAACCTTACTGGGATCCGAGTGCATCAGCCTACGTGATAAAAGCGGCGCACATCAAGTCCAGCGAATGCGAGCCGATAATAGCGGGCATCTATTGCCCCCCGCCAACTCAAAACTATTATCTGACCGTCAGAACCGACCCATCGGGCATTCCAACGATTCCTGGTGAAGGCTGGTATACAAAGAATACAAACGTAACGCTGACAGCTCCAACGTACGTTAACGTTTCAACCACCACTCGCTACAGATTCAACTACTGGGACGTTGACGGGCCATCAAAAGACACCGGGGTCAACCCAATAATAGTCTTAATGACCGCAAACCACACGGCAACAGCCCACTATGTTCTACAGTACAATCTGACTCTGGCTTCCAGTCCGCTTTATGTTGGCACTCAGACGGGTGCAGGCTGGTATGACAATGGCAGCTCAGCTTCCATATCAACAACCCAGACCGTGCCCATATCGTCCGGTAAGCGGTACAACTTCAATAGCTGGACAACCAGCAACATGGCTGAGATAACCACCCCGAACTCGCCATCTACGACGGTTCTGGTGGACGCGGCCAAGACGGTGACGGCTAACTACGTGACTCAGTACTACGTCGTCTTCAATCAGACTGGTCTCGACTCCTCCGCCTCGGGCACTGTGCTGACGGTTAACGGCACGGGCTACCCGTACGGTTCTCCCCTGCTTCAAGGCTGGTATAACTCTAATACCGTGCTCAACTTCAGCTACTCTTCGCCTGTTTCCAGCGGCACGACCGGCAAGCGGTTTACCCTGTCAAGCGTTAACGCCTCTTCACCCTACCCCGTAAACGGTCCAGCCACTATAACAGGCACCTACCTGACCCAGTACCTGTTGACTATGGCTACTAGTTTTGGTTCGACTTCTCCTTCTGTTGGGACGACTTGGGAGACTGCTGGTTCGCAGGTGAGTGTTTCTGCTACTCCTCCTACGGCTGGTTCTGGCGAGCGGTATGTTTGGAACGGTTGGGCTGGTTCGGGTAGTGGTAGCTATTCTGGTTCGAGTAACCCGGCTACTGTGACTATGAATGGTCCGATTACTGAGACGGCTTGTTGGGTGCATCAGTACCTGTTGACTATGGCTACTAGTTTTGGTTCGACTTCTCCTTCTGTTGGGACGACTTGGGAGACTGCTGGTTCGCAGGTGAGTGTTTCTGCTACTCCTCCGTCTGCTGGTAGTGGTGAGCAGTATCTGTGGAATGGTTGGAGTGGTTCGGGTAGTGGTAGCTATTCTGGTTCGAGTAACCCGGCTACTGTGACTATGAATGGTCCGATTACTGAGACGGCTTGTTGGGTGCATCAGTACCTGTTGACTATGGCTACTAGTTTTGGTTCGACTTCTCCTTCTGTTGGGACGACTTGGGAGACTGCTGGTTCGCAGGTGAGTGTTTCTGCTACTCCTCCGTCTGCTGGTAGTGGTGAGCAGTATCTGTGGAATGGTTGGAGTGGTTCGGGTAGTGGTAGCTATTCTGGTTCGAGTAACCCGGCTACTGTGACTATGAATGGTCCCATCATTGAGACGGCCTCCTGGACGCATCAGTACCAGGTCACGTTCGCTCAATCTGGTGTTGGTACTGACTTCTATGGCAGCGTAATGAATGTTAACGGAACTGAATATGATAGAGGTGGGCATTCAGGCTGGTATAATTCTGGAGCCAACATAACCTTCAGCTTCTACTCTCCACTTGTTGTCACCTCGAATGGAAAGCAGTACGTCTGGAGCTACACGAGTGGGACTCTGGGCCAGACTGTCCAGAGCGGTTCATTAAAGGTTGCTGCTTCAGGAAGTGTTGTAGGAAACTACGTGCTGCAAAACGCTGTCATATTCGACCAGCTTGGAGTCAGCTCGGACTTCAGCGGCACAGTATTGGTTGTCAACGGCACCTCATACAGCGTTGGCTCGCTTCCGGTGCCATTCTATTGTACCGTGGGTACAGTGTATACCTTTGCCTTCCAATCACCTCTAACCGTAACAGCAAGCGTCAAACAGTACATATGGAATGGTACTACTGGTCTACCATCTGTTCAGAGCGGCTCCATAACCGTGACAGCCTACGGCAGCATAGTGGCTAACTACGTGACTCAGTACTACGTCGTCTTCAATCAGACTGGCCTCGACTCCTCCGCCTCGGGCACTGTGCTGACGGTTAACGGCACGGGCTACCCGTACGGTTCTCCCCTTCCTCAAGGCTGGTACAACGCCACGAGTGTGCTTAGCTTCAACTACTCTTCGCCTGTTTCCGGCGGCACGACCGGTAAGCAGTTTATACTGTCAAGCGTTAACGCCTCTTCACCCTGCCCTGTGAACGGTCCAGCCACTATAACAGGCACCTACCTGACCCAGTACCTGTTGACTATGGCTACTAGTTTTGGTTCGACTTCTCCTTCTGTTGGGACGACTTGGGAGACTGCTGGTTCGCAGGTGAGTGTTTCTGCTACTCCTCCGTCTGCTGGTAGTGGTGAGCAGTATCTGTGGAATGGTTGGAGTGGTTCGGGTAGTGGTAGCTATTCTGGTTCGAGTAACCCGGCTACTGTGACTATGAATGGTCCCATCATTGAGACGGCCTCCTGGACGCATCAGTACCAGGTCACGTTTGCTCAATCTGGCTTGGACTTTTCAGCATCTGGCAGCACGGTTGTGACCGTTAACGTTGTTGCCGTACCTTATGACCAGCTGTCCTACTCCTTATGGGTTGACAGCGGCGGTCAGGTCAGCTACGCCTACGAGTCCATCGTTTCAAGCAGCAACCCTGGCGAGCAGTTCAGGCTTGACACCGTAAACGGGCCATCCTCGCCCATAACAGTGACAGGCCTAGTGACATTGACAGGAAACTACGTGACCCAGTACTACTTGACTGTTCAGACGAGTCCTTCTGGCGTTAACTCCCCGTCTGGGCAAGGCTGGCATGACGCTAGTACTTATGCTTCGGTATCGACGGCTCAGTATGTTGACATAGTTTCTGGCTCTTCGCGTTACAACTTCACCGGCTGGACGAGTGGCGACATGACCGAGATAACAAGCCCAACCTCGCCGTTGACAACTGTTCTGATGGACATGGCGAAGACGGTGACCGCGAACTACATGACCCAGTACAACATCACCATCGGTCAGTCTGGTCTTGGTTCTGACTTCACCGGCACAGTCGTCGTTATAAATGGAACGGGCTATGGTGTTAGCGGTCTTCCAGCGGTCTTCTGGTGGGATGCAAACTCAGTCCACAATTTCACATATCAATCACCACTGGTCGTGGATCCAAGCGCTGAACAATACGTGTGGGTCAGCACATTGGGTCTGTCCACGCTCCAGAGTGACACCATAACAGTCACAGGTTCTGGAAGCGTGATCGGAAACTATAAGACGCGGTACTACCTCACGCTAGCGACTAATCCTGTCGGCGTCAATTCCCCCTCAGGCGCAGGATGGTACGACGCTAACACTAACGCTACCGTATCAACAGACGCATTCGTGAACATTGTTTCAGGTTCTTCGCGTTATAGGTTCAACGGCTGGACACCAGCCGACATTACCGAAATAGCCGACCCGACAGTATCACCAACCACTGTGCTAATGGACGCGAGCAAGACGGTCACGGCAAACTACGCGGTGCAATACAACGTAACATTCAATCAATCTGGTGTTGACCCAGACTTTACAGGAACGGTCGTAACCGTCGACAGCGTCAACTATGCTGTTGGTGGTTTGCATCATTCGTTCTGGTGGGACGACAGCTCATCACACAGCTTTGCTTTCCAGTCACCACTAATAGTAACGGCGAACAACAAGCAGTATGTCTGGACGGACACAACAGGCTTGTCAACGCTGCAAAGCGGAACAATTGTGGTCTCCAGCTCAGGCAGCGTGACAGGCAACTACAAAACCCAATACTATCTGACAGTTACATCTTCTTACGACTCACCTACACCAACAAGCGGGTGGTTCGACTCTGGAGCCTCAATCACAGCTTCCGTAACCTCGCCGTTTGCAGGTCCCTCAGGAACGCAGTACGTTTGCACCGGCTGGTCAGGAGCTGGAAACGTTCTAACGTCTGGATCATTAACAACCACAAGCTTCACCATGACTCAAGCCTCGAGCATTACGTGGAACTGGAAGATCCAATACCTTCTCACAGTGCTCACAGACCCGAATGGACTAAGTCCTCAACCATCAAGAAACCCCTTAGGACAAGCAGGCCCAGCGAATGGCTGGTGGTATGACACTTCAACAAGTGTCACACTGGCAGCCCAATCAGTCTCAGGATACACGTTTAACTATTGGGATGTTGATAGCACTTCGCAGGGCACAGGGGTTAACCCTATAACAGTGAGCATGAACGGACCTCGCACTGCTAAGGCCAATTACACTGGAGCACCGCTTCTGCTACCATCAGTTGCCATAGACCCATCCTTTGCCACGATATACTTGGGCAATTCAGTAAGCTTCACATCAGCCGTTAGTGGAGGAACTCAACCATACACGTACCAATGGTACCTAGACGGCAGTCCGGTCTCAGGAGCAACATTAAGCACTTGGATATTCACTCCAACATCAAGTGACATCTACTATGTGTACTTAACGGTCACAGACGCAAACAGTAACACGGCACAATCTAGCACGGCGAGAATAACAGTCTTTCCGACACCTCCCGTTGGAGGCTATTCAGACAACTCACTATCCATTGTGAAGCAGGCTCCAAGAACCAGCTTAGGCGCCTACGTCGCACTGGTCGCTCTGTTTGCTGCAGGAATTAGCCTGAGAAAACGCAAAAGGAAATAAGAAACCGCCCACTTCTTCTTTGACAGGTCTTCAGATAGCTTCTAAGCTAGAGCCTGTGAAGATGCCACCGAAAAGTGTAAGTCAGAAGTCTGCGAAAAACAGGAAACTCGTCTATGCAACTGTCATTGTCATAGCTGTCTTGATCTCAGCAGCGCTCTTGTTTTACTCCTATCCTTATCAGCACAGTCAGCCTAGGGCTGCAATCATTGATCAGCTAAGCAGTTCCAAGCTGTCGACAATTTCACGCTACCAAAACCAAACATTCATAACGGAAGCGCAAGAGCTGCTACTCGCACGTTTCTTCCAAGTAGACTACTATTCAGACAATGCTACAGTGGACAACTACAAAATCCTCCCGTCATTGGGGTACAAGCTGATAATCTGGAGAGCCCACTCGGCATTAGATCTGAAGTCACAGTACGTTGCAATTTCTACGTCGGAAAGAAGCGGATCTCGAAACTATGACCAATATTCAAATGATCAGCTTACGCTGTGCAACATCACTGGCGACCCGCGCTTGTATTTTGCAATAACTCCAAAATTCGTTGAGGAATGTATGGATGGAAGATTTGAGGACACGGTTATCATTTTGATGAGCTGCAATGGGCTCAAGAGCGGGTATGGTAAGACCGCAGAGGCTTTCATACAAAAAGGAGCAAAAATATTCGTAGGCTGGGATGGCTGGATTGATAGTTCAGACAATGACAATGCAATCACCCTTTTCCTTCAACGTCTGATTGTCCAAAACAGCACCATCGGAGAAGCCGTAGCACAAACACCTGAATATGACTCTCCACTTTACGGATCAACCAGACTGGACTACTACCCACACACTGAAGTGGCAGGTTATCGCATCCCAGACTACAGGGGAAACAACACTGCGCCAAGCGCAGGGTTTGTTCTTGCACCGATTAATAGAAAGATTAGAGCTACGTTAGCTGGAAATCAGAAATTCAAACAATGGTTGGATTGAACTGGCTTGTTAGCCGTTTGTACCGCCTTGAAACAGCGGCAAAAAGTTGGTTGCGAAGGGCATCACTGACCAAATTTAATCCGCGTAGTCTTCTTATCTCAGCTGCCAATTCCCTATCTTGAAGGACTTCACTTACCCACTTCTCAAAGTCCCCTCGGCACAGGTGAAACTCCAAGGATTTAACGTTCACCTCATTTATTTTTTCCATAAACTCTTTCAACGAGGATGCGCTCTCGCCAGTGTAATTGCCGATAGATGTGAAGAAGTAAAACGCCTTTTCTCTTGGAACCGTTTTCAAAATACTTGACATGATTTGGCACTCACCCTACTTTTCCACAGTATATTAGGTGCTTCTTTTATAAATGTTGACTCTGCTCGAACCCGCCACTAGGAGCTGTTGTTCTTTAAACTTCTTTGTGACTAATGACGTGCGAACCCTCAGAACACCCGGCAAAGGAGCGACTGAATTGGCGATTAACTCATGCAAATGCTCTTGCGTTTCTGCAACAACCTTTGCCATTATTTGAAGTTCTTCAGAAAGAGAAGTGTAGACCTCCAACACTTCAGGGGCTTCACAGAGTTTTTCTGCAACTTTTTCGCTAGCCTTGGGGTCCGTGTAGATGGTTATCAAAGCTGTAACGCTTCTAACACCTGCTTTTTCTGCGTCTATCAGCGCTACATACTTCTTTATTATTCCATGCTGTTCCATTCTTTTCAATCTGTCATAGACTGTTGAGTGGGCTATTCCCACGCGTTTGCCTATCGCGGTGTACGTTTGTCTGGCATTCTCCTGCAGAACCTGCAGAATTCTCAGATCAGTGTCATCTAAGGCTACTAAATTGTTCTTGAACTTCAAGACTGGTTGAGCCTCTCACAGCAAGAAGACTTCTGTTCGAATTTATCTTTTTTGTCGGGCAAATGTAGAAAAGCTTCGATTTTTTTCTGCAATGCTTGGGTCCCATTTGTCGGAAATCTGTCGACAAATGGTCGAAACTTCCGCAAACTTCTTGTGGATGTCTGAAATCCAGTACATTATTGCGAAAAGACTCACAAATAGCTTTAAATCTGTGGTCCGCGAATAGAACATTGTTCTAGAAGATTCTAACACAAGGGATTTGTGATCAAGAGATGAGGATGTCCGAAGTCTGGGAAATTATGACAAGATTCAAAGACCTGTGCAAGCATCGCGGTTGGCGAACCTCCGAAAGCGAAGACTGGGTGGAGGTTAAGAATAGATACCATAATTTTGTATGGGTCAAAGATATTCATCCTTCTTCCTTCAAGAGAATAGCCCATAACAATAAATGCGTGGTTCGGGAAGGCTTGACTTACAGGGTTTTTGAATCTTCGTACACCGCATGGTTGTTCTCGAAAACGCCTTCACAGAATTTGTTCAGGACGATTCTTGAGAACCCTGATTTTTCCTGCAAAATCGCCATCTACGGTCTGAACAACCTTTTGGATGGGAAGAACCTATGCACTAAGTTAAACTGCACAGATAGCCCTGTTTTCAAGGAATTTGAAGGATTCCTCGAGAACGAGTTTAACGTCAGACTCGAGCCTGTCTCAAATGCTTCCGCTTTTGGAGTATCCACTGACACGTACACTATCACCGAGTTCGTATAGAGCCAGCCGGATTTTGCAAAGGTTTCATATAGGAACCCAATCTAGAATAGATCTCGTGAGCGGGAAATGTCCCGAGACGTGGAAAGAACAAAAAGACTAGTTGCATTCAAGGGAAGAGTTGAAAAAAGGATCAGAAGACTCGAAGTGGAACTCAAGGATTTGCAGGCCACGCTCGAAACAGTAAATTCGATACTGCTAGAAAAAGGTTTCAAACGGGCTGATATCGCTAGAGAGACATCTGTAACTGAAGCTGTATCGGCAGACAAGGCGGTCACCGTTGAACCTGAAGAGTCCGTACGCGAATCTGGTGCTTCACCTGAAAATGTTATACCACTGAAGACCACTGCAGGCGAGTTGTTAGGAGTTCTTTATCTAACCGAAGACTCATTACGTGCATTACCGGCCGCAGACAAGAATTTCGAAATCAACACGCCACCGTTTACCCACTTTCTCGTGGAAAGAGTTCTCATGAAGATGCAAGAGAGGGATAACGAACTAGTCAGAACGGGGCAACTATCGCCAGATTGTGCTCTTTCGTACAGTGTTGTTAGAGAAGGAGATCTAATCCGTGAAATATCCGTAAAAAATGTCGATCTAGAACGTATGAAGGAGCTCAAGTCCAGCATCCGATGGACTTTAGAAAAAATGTATGAAAAGACGAAACCGCAGGACTGAGAGCAGTTCACCGATTTCGGTCAAAGTAGATGCTCTTACCTTTGACTGAGATAGGGATTCCTATTATTGTGGTTACTTCTGGAAGCAGTTTCAACTTCAAAGCGGCTGTGCCAGCTCGGTACATTATTCGATTGTCAACGTTCAGCATCCCAGCGGTTTTTGCGGCCGAGCCTAAAGCTATGCCAAGATCCAAAGCTTTAAACAGGCAGGTTGGTCCGACGAAATCTTTTCCGATTTTCCGCTTTTCCAAGTCAAATTCCTTACAGGTTTTGTAACCGCACGCTCCACAGTCTAACCCAAAACTCTTCTTTCCTTTGATGCCAACCAGAATTACTGCCTCTGAATCTCTAACATTCTTCGCATCCCGGTTAAACCCTTCAAGGTTACGTTCTTCGGCCATCCGCTCCATTTCATCTGCAATTGCATCTTTCTTCTCTCCACAAACAATCAGAGTAAGAATATCGTCCATACCTCCTGATTTTGGAGCAGTTCGCGCAGACACTAACATGAGCTTGGCAACTTCCAGAATTGCGTCTTTCTCTGCGATCTGGCCTTCAATATGTCCCGGAGACATCTGATCCACCAGAGAGAGAATTAGTATGATTGAAACCTATTTGAAGCTTTCATCCTCTGAAGAAGGAGAGATTCCATGCATAGGTCAAACTAAGCAAAATGGATTTTATACAAAAAAATCAGGAAAAAGAATGGGTTGCTGGAAGAATTCATGAGACATCCAGCAAGAAGAGCCAAAATATGATTATCGAGCATTCCATACATGTATTCAGTTGCTATGAGGATTTCCAAATCCCCCTACGTATGTGTAAGCAGGTATGCTTGGCGTTTCCATCTGAGACAATTGACTTGCAAGATCATCTGTCTGGCCGATCCAATAGTCTACCTGTCCTGATAGACGATCGTTTTGCGTCCCAAGAGTCGCTATTTGGTCGTTGCGATTTGACAAATCGCTGCTAAGGCCTGTTACTTGAGAGCTGAGGGAATCAACTTGTTGTCGAAGATTCGCATTTTGCACTTGAAGATCCGCTATTTCAGCATTTGCTTTGTTCTGGACACTGGCTGCGCTAGTGTAGTAGACGACGGCCAACAGGGACATTATCACGACGGCAATACCTAGTCCTACCATTGAAAAGGTAACTTTCTCTTTTGAAGCTAATCCCATTATTTCACCTCCGATCGCATTCAGACTGGATTTGTTTTATCCAAGGCATACTCGGGTTTAAACGTTATTAAATTCGAATTCTTATTGACAATAATATTCAAGGAACAGAATACGTAACATGCATTCCGCATCTAAATGGGGGCATGTACTTCAACATGCGTCAGAAAGGGAAGCTGGTAACGGTGATATTGTCTCTTTCCTGCCAGTCACTAGAGGCGAAAAGGTGTTTTCAGAATGTCCAACAGGGCGCTAGGCTGATTAGCGTAGATTGCGACAGCCAATAGCGAAACGCCTAAAAGCAGTAGCAATGCGCCAATTACTCTACGCTCTGGGATATCCATACATCCTCTATCCTAGATATTTCTTCAAGCTGATTTCAATTTGATCCTTCGGTACACATCCTACGATCCTGTCAACTTCTTTCGAGTTCTTCATTATCAGCACGGTCGGAATGCTGAAAACCTGAAAACGTTCAGCCGTAACCGGATTCTCGTCCACATTAAGCTTCCCCACGAGGATTTTCCCAGCATATTCGTTAGCCAGCTCCTCAATCGTGGGCGCCAATGCGCGACAAGGTCCGCACCATTCGGCCCAAAAGTCTATCAAGACCAATGGATGCTTGATGACGGTCTCGTTGAAGTCTGAATCATTAACGTGAACTAGTTTCGCGTTCATTTCCTGCTTTCTCGCCCTTTGCACCTTGAGATTCTCAAGTTCATTTGATCTGAGACGTTTCAGTTCTTCATCTTCCCCAGATATAAACTGTTCGCGTTCACAACCAATTTGCTCTCATCCTTGTTTTTCGAACACTGTCGGAGGATCGCGTGCGCTGAGACTAGCTCCACCGTACTTGCAGCGAATCACTCCTTCAGTGCAAGCATATTTTCCAGCGCTCTTCTGGCCTTCTTCGCAATAGATTCTGGGACGGTAACAACGTGCTTCTCTTCTTTCAGGGCTGAGTAAAGCCTGTCAAGCGTGTTTAGTTTCATGTTCGGACAAACGGCTCCCTCATAGGCCAGCACGAACTTCTTCTCAGGATTACCTTTTCCTAAACGATGCAGAAGTCCCTCTTCTGTGCCTACTATGAATGTTTTCGCGTCACTTTCTCGTGCATAGCGGCACATCTGGGACGTGCTACCCACAAAATCAGCGACATTCTGCACTTCAACGTTGCATTCAGGATGAGCCACTACAACAGCATGCGAATACTGCATCTTGAGTATTTGAACATCTTCAGGCTGGAAAAGCACATGTGTCGGACAGAATCCCCACTCAGGAACTGGGATTATTGTCTTTCCAGTCTTCCTTTCGACGTATTCAGCCAAGTTGCGATCGGGCCCGAAAAGCACTGTCTCCGCATTCAAGGATTGAATTACTTCCACTGCGTTTGCAGACGTACAGCATATGTCGCAGCAAGCTTTGGCTGAAGCCAATGTGTTAACGTACAAGACCAGTGGAACACCCGGATACAAAGCTCTTGCACGCTTGATTTCATCAACGGTCAGCATTTGGGCCATTGGGCAACGCGCTCCGAGAGTCGGCAACAAAACCTTCTTGCTTGGATTCAGGATCGCTGCTGATTCTGCCATAAAATCCACAGCGGAAAAGACAATTACTTCCGCATCTTTCTCATACATGGCTTTTCTGCTCAACTCGATGCTGTCGCCTACGTAATCCGCTATGTCTTGGATCTCAGGGCGCTGATAATTATGGGCTAAAATGATTGCATTCTTTTCCTTTTTGAGCCTATTTATCTCTTCGATTAACGGCACTAAGATCCGCCTTTACGCTGGATGTAATGTAAATTCTCTCCAGACGCATACGCCGATATATCCTTTGCCTACTACTGTGAACCTGATCTATATCTGAAAAACAGAAGTCCGAGATTCGGGCGCGACTAACCTGTCAGTGTCTGAAAAGACTTTTACTGCGTATTCCTGTTGAGGCGTCCTGCAAGCGCGTCTAAGGTCAAATCATACATCTGGTTGAGCTTTCAGAATATGCATGCTAACGGGGAGGTTCGGTTCTTCATGGAATTCATGGAAGCTGTAATGTCGAGTCAACTATCGAACAAACCGAGTTCTCGATTTCAATTTGATCCATTTTCCCAAGAAAGCTCTGCTCCGTAGTGATAAGCAACTCGCATCGCACTTTTTCACGTGGGCATTTGAAGTGCTTGGCAAGTAGTCTCAGGTATGCTCGATCATCTTTGTAGGTTCTGCAGATCGAGCAGGTCTCTCAATACAGTCCGCATCGTCCGACTAGGTTTTCGTTGGCCAAGGTTCAGCTCCCCTGCTCGTTTCTATGGTTGTACATTATCTGAGTGTTACCCAAAAATGGAATGATTTATGCTTGGGGTACACGTATGCAGTGGTGTTATGAAATCCTTGAGCTATTCCGATAGACTCACTGCTATCTGATTGTCAGACCGGCCTTCTGTTTGTGATGAGTTCGTATACGAAGATATCATCAATGAATACGCCGAATTCCAAGCTCTTTTTGCTTCGGCTTGCTCTTACGTCTGATTTTCTATTCATGTTCGCATTCACTCTTGTCCAACTTATATGGCGTCGTAAGTCATCATATAAACGTTTCCAACAAAGCGTCCAACTAAACTACAATAGAACAGGCCCAGTCATGTAATTGATCAACCATTAGAAAGAAGAGGCCAACAACGATTCTAGGTAGGGCATAATCTTCAAACGATTGACGTGATGATAACTTGGCGACTGGCAATCTGGACGGTTTGGTGCAGCGGGCCGGATTTGAACCAGCGAACCCCTACGGGAAAGGATGGCTCATGGGGACTTTTACACCTTATGGCACCCGATCTTGAGTCCTTCGCCTTTGACCTGGCTTGGCGACCGCTGCACCCATAACAGGATTTCAGTCTTTCCTAATAACCATTTTCCGAATTCTTCATGGGTTTTTCTTCGTAGATTCAGGCGGCTATTCGGTGCTTCTGACGTACGTTTGCCATAGGACCGCTTCTGCTTTTCCATTTGAGATAAGCTAGGCAAATACAGCTTCAAATCTCTACTCATCCAAGCTCCGTGCTTGAATCCTGTTTCAATGGTCCATAGCAAATACCTTGTGCTTTAGCAGGCTGGACTAGGGGACAAATCGTCCCAGATGCAGAAAGCTTGTAATATCATACAAAAAAGTTTATTAGCTAGCTACGTAGTTTACGTTTCTAGCCTTTAGTATCATATATCATTTTTCATTCGGAGGAAATCGGAAATTTGAGAATACCTGCACCAAATGACACTCTCCAAGCGCGTTTAAGTGTTGGATCGCGGGGGTTGGTCTGAAATGGTTGAAGTTTCAAAGGAAGACACACATCTATTGTTGAAAGCTTTCTTCAAAGAGAAAGGATTGGTCCGCCAGCATTTGGATTCTTTCAATGAATTCATAGATCATGGGCTACAGGAAGTTGTCGACGAAGTAGGCGAAATCCCCATAGAAGTTCCGGAAAGCCCATACAAGGTAAAATTGGGGCAGATTTGGATAATTGACCCTCAAACGAGGATAACTGGCCCGTATGTAACGGAAGTAGATGGCACAAAACATGAGATTTACCCTATGGAAGCAAGGCTCAGAAATTTGGCCTATGCAGCGCCGGTAGCGCTTGAAATGACACCTGTGATAGATGGCCGCGAACAGGATACGGAGTTAGTCTACGTTGGGAACATACCCGTTATGCTGAAATCAAAGCTCTGCTTCCTTTCGCAACTTTCGAGAGAAGAGCTTATAACATGCGGAGAAGACCCGGACGACCCTGGTGGCTACTTTGTGGTGAATGGTTCTGAACGCGTGATTGTGGCCATGGAAGACTTAGCGCCGAACCGCGTCATAGTTGACATCGACGACAAGGGGGCCTCACCGATATACCAATCCAAGATATTCTCTACGACTGTAGGCTTCAGAGCCAGAATAGAGTTGAAACTCAAATCTGACAGAGCCATATACGTTTCGATACCAGGCGTCCCGACGGAAGTACCGTTCATCGTCTTGATGCGGGCTTTAGGCTTGGAGTCAGACAAGGAAATAGCTGAGGCTGTTTCTCTGGAAAAGGAATTACAAGCGGAGCTGGACTCTTCATTTGAAAAAGCTGTAGGGGTGGATACTCCTAAGGACGCGATCTTGTTCATCGGAAACCGAGTTGCTCATGGGCAAGTTGAAGAATACCGCCTGCAAAAGGCAGAAACGGCAATGGATAAGAACTTCCTGCCACACATAGGCAGAACTGCCCAAAATCGCAGAGACAAGGCACTGTTCTTAGGTGAAATGGCCAGCAGGGCCATAGAATTGAAGTTGGGAAGAAGAAACGAAGACGACAAGGATCATTTCAAGAATAAACGTTTGAGACTTGTCGGGCTTCTTCTTGCAGACCTTTTCAGGGTAGCCTTCAGAAATCTCACTCGGGACATAAAGTATCAGCTTGAGCGCATCGGAGTGAAGGGATCAATCATAACTGTTTCAGTAGCTGTCCGACCTGGAATAATAACAGAGAGATTCCAGCATTCGCTCGCGACAGGCAATTGGGGAAGAGGAAGAGTCGGGATTACGCAACTCCTCGATCGAACAAACCACATCTCAACTCTAAGTCATCTGCGCAGGCTACAGTCCCCATTAAGCAGAAGTCAGCCTAACTTCGAAGCAAGGGACTTGCATTCAACTCATTGGGGTCGCTTGTGTCCCACTGAGACACCAGAGGGTTCAAACTGCGGTCTCGTCAAGAACCTAGCACTTTCTGCGTGCATTTCTGTAGAGGTGAACCCGGAAAGAGTGAGGCAAACGCTCGCGAGCATGGGCATGACGCCGATATATGAAGTAAGCGACTCTCTGAAACTTTCTGGAGCAAAAGTCTTTCTCGACGGAAGCATCGTGGGATACTGCAATTTCTCAGAGGAGCTTGCACGTGGACTTAGGGAAAAACGCAGAAGAGGAGAAATCTCAACTGAAGTAAACATAGCGTATTTCTCCAAGATCCACGGAAAGAGGGACGAGCTGTATGTTAACTGCGACCAAGGAAGAGTCAGGCGACCGCTCATAATCGTGGAAAAGGGAGTTCCGAGGCTCCAGCAAGAACACATTGAAAGAATAGCCTCAACCGAATGGTCATGGGAGGATCTTGTCAAGAGTGGCATAATTGAGTATTTAGATGCTGAGGAAGAAGAAAACGCCTATATTGCGTTAAACCTGGAAGAGATAAGTCAGGATCATACGCACCTGGAAATTGCGACATACACGATTCTGGGAATCTGTGCCTCAACAATACCTTATGCAGAACACAATCAGTCACCTCGAAATTCCTATCAGGCCGCTATGGCGAAGCAGGCTCTGGGAGTTTATGCGACGAATTTCCAGCAACGTGTAGATTCTAGGTCACATGTATTGCATTATCCGCAGGTGCCGATCGTGGAAACTGCGGTCATGGAGACAATCGGTTACAAGCTTCGCCCCTCAGGACAGAATTGCTTAGTGGCAGTCTTATCTTTTGAAGGATACAACATGGAAGATGCTTTGATCTTCAATAAGGCCTCCATAGAAAGAGGCTTGGGACGCTCTTCTTTCTACAGAATATATGAGGCGGAATGCCGCCAATATTTGGGCGGATTAAGAGACAAGTTTACTCTACCTGAAGCCGGGACAAGAGGATTTCGAGGAGAGCAATACTATAGGCTGCTTGAACCGGATGGCATAATAGGCTTGGAATCAGGCGTTGCAGGCGGAGACGTCCTGATCGGCAGAATAAGCCCTCCTAGGTTCCTTGAAGAATACAAAGAGTTTGAAGTGAAAGGACCGTCCATGAGAGACACTTCAGTGGACATGCGGCCCTCGGAAACAGGCATTGTTGATGCGATTTTCATAACCCAATCTGGCGAAGGAAGCAAGCTTGTGAAGGCTAGGGTTCGCGATCAACGCGTCCCTGAATTGGGCGACAAGTTTGCCTCTCGTCATGGGCAGAAGGGAGTAATAGGCCTAATTGTGCCGCAGGAAGATTTGCCGTTCACGGAGGACGGAACGATTCCAGACATAATAATCAATCCTCATGCCATTCCGTCGAGAATGACCATAGGTCAATTCATTGAGTCGCTTGCTGGAAAAGTTGCTTCTGTAAGAGGGAGACCGGTTGACGGAACACCCTTTTCAAGTGAGAGTTCCGGGGAAATCAGAAAATCGCTAGTCCGCTTAGGGTTCAGCCACACTGGCGCAGAAGTATTCTACAACGGTGTGACGGGTGAAAAATTCGTGGCTGACATTTACATAGGCGTCGTCTACTATCAAAAACTGCATCACATGGTTGCCGACAAGATACACGCTCGAGCACGAGGACAAGTGCAGATGCTGACAAGACAACCAACTGAAGGAAGAGCAAGAGGCGGAGGTCTAAGATTCGGCGAAATGGAGCGAGACTGTCTGATTGGTCATGGAGCTGCAATGCTTCTTCGCGACAGGCTTTTGGAAGAGTCAGACAAGTACACGCTTTATGTCTGCGAGACATGCGGTCAAATCGCGTACTACGACATGAAACAAAGAAAATACGTGTGTAAGCTCTGCGAAGACAAAGCCAAGATATCTCCGGCAGTAGTTTCCTATGCCTTCAAACTGCTGTTACAGGAGTTGGTAAGCCTTTGTGTTTCGCCAAAATTGAGGCTTAAGGAGAAGGCATGATATGTCAACTGAGGAGATAATTCACAAAGTCGTTGATGAAATTCATTTTGGCCTCTTCTCGCCACAAGATTTCCGCAAACTTTCAGTAGTAGAAATCCAAACCCCTGACACATATGACGAAGACGGCGCCCCAATCACTGCAGGATTGATGGATGGTAGACTTGGAACACTAGAACCCAGGCAACGATGCAAAACATGCGGTAACACGGCCATTAGATGCCCTGGCCATTTCGGTCACATCGAACTTGCGGTCCCAATAGTACACATTGAATTCACAAAACTGATCTTTGACCTTTTAAGAGCCACATGCAGAAATTGTGGACGAATACTGCTTGCAGACGAGACTGCAAAGAAGATTCGAGCCAGAATCGAGAAGACCAGTCAACTTCTGGGTTTGGTTCCAGACGATGTTTACAAGGTCATCTTTCAAGAAACAAAAGTCAAACAGTGCCCACATTGCGGAGCAATACAAAATAAGATAACATTCGAAAAACCCACAAAATTCAACGAGCAAATCCCTGAAAGCGGTTCAGAGCAATTGACTCCCAGCATGATACGAGAAAAAATGGGCCGCATATCTGACGAAGACCTTGAACTTCTCGGATTCAATCCGAAAGCTGCACGGCCCGAATGGATGGTTCTGCAGGTCCTGCCTGTACCGCCAGTCTATGTTCGCCCTTCAATAACCCTGGAATCAGGCATCCGCTCAGAAGATGACCTCACTCACAAGCTGGTAGACATAATCCGCATTAACCAGAGACTAAAGGAAAACATGGATGCTGGCGCGCCCACGCTCATAATTCAGGACTTGTCGGAGCTTCTGCAATATCATGTGACGACGTACTTCAACAACGAAGCATCAGGAATACCTCCTGCAAGACACCGATCTGGAAGAGCTTTGAAGACACTTTCCCAGAGGCTGAAGGGAAAAGAAGGAAGATTCAGAAGCAACCTTTCAGGAAAGAGGGTTGACTTCTCCGCGCGCACCGTGATTTCTCCTGACCCAAACCTTGACATCAACGAGGTTGGGGTTCCGCTTGAAATCGCGATGCGTCTTTCTGTTCCTGAAAAGGTTACCGAATGGAACATCGAAGAGGTGCGAACTCTAGTCAAGAATGGACCAGAAAATTACCCTGGTGCCCTCTACATCATTAGACCTGACGGAAAACGCATAAGACTCGAATTTGTGCTTGACAGGGACAAAATTGCAGAGGCAATCGAACCCGCGTTCGTCGTGGAAAGGCATCTTAGAAACGGCGACATAGCCATCTTTAACCGTCAACCTTCACTTCACCGCATGTCAATAATGGCTCACTTTGTGCGTGTTCTACCATACAAAACATTTCGCTTGCATCTTTGTGTCTGTCCCCCCTATAACGCAGACTTTGACGGCGACGAAATGAACCTTCACATTCCGCAGAGCGAAGAGGCCCGGACAGAAGCACTTCTGCTCATGCAGGTTCAAGACCAGATACTCTCGCCAAGATTCGGCGGTCCCATAATAGGAGCAATTAGAGACTTCATCACAGCTGCCTACCTTTTAACCAGAAGAAGCAATTACCTGACGATAAATGAAGTGAACAGGCTGCTGCTCGGAGCTGGATACAACGGTCCGATACCCAAACCCAAAATCAAAGAGCCAAGGCCGTTGTGGACAGGTAAACAGATTTTCAGCCTCTTTTTGCCGAAAGACATGAACTATGTTTTGAAAGCGAGCATTTGTCAAGGCTGCGTGAAATGTGAAAAAGAGGATTGTCAATACGATGCATACGTGGTTGTCAAGAATGGTGAACTGATAAGTGGGGTCATAGATAGAAGGTCAATAGGCGCCGAGCAGTCCGAAAGCCTGCTTCACAGAATAATAAAAGATTACGGGACTCAAGCAGGGCGAGAATTTCTCAACAAGATAACCCACATGCTGAAGCTTTTCATAACGATGCGGGGCTTCACGTACTCGTATGATCAGCTCGTGCTTTCCCCGAAAGCAGAAGAAAGAATAAGAAAAACCATGGACAGGATAGAGAAGAAAATACTAGAACTTATTGATAGTTACAGCAAACGCATGCTTCCAAGACTTCCAGGACAGACTCTGGAAGAGTCATTTGAGATATATGTCATGAATGAGTTGGCAAAAGCTAGAGACGAGTCGGGAAAAATTGCTGATCAAGACTTTACGCTCGAAAATGCGGGCATCATAATGACGCGGACGGGAGCGAGAGGTTCAAACCTGAATATTGGGCAGATCAGCGCATGCGTGGGGCAACAGTCTGTTCGTGGAAAGAGGATATTGCGGGGATACGTAGGCCGCGCCTTGCCGCATTTCAAGTCTGGGGACGCAAAGCCAAAGGCAAGAGGGTTCGTGTATTCATCGTACCAAAAAGGGCTCGACGTGATTGAATTCTTCTTCCACTCGATGGGTGGCAGAGAAGGACTCGTTGACACGGCGGTTAGGACCCAGCAGAGTGGCTACATGCAGAGAAGACTGATCAACGCGCTTGAGCACATACGCTTAGAATATGATGGAACGGTAAGGAACTCAGTCGGGGATATAATTCAGTTCCAATATGGAGAGGACGGTGTCGACCCTGGCAAGAGCGATCACGGAAAGGCCGTGAACGTCGGCAGGCTGGTTGACCAGCTGAAAATAGCTGGAGAAAAAGGTAAACCTGCATCACCTGAGTACGTGAAGAAGCAATTGAAAGAAGTTGAGGATCAGCTCACACCTATTCTGACAAAAGAGCTTAAAGAGAGTCTGGCAAAGGCCAGCCTTACAACGGCAAGCGTCAACAAGGCAATAGGGCTTACTGGTGATCATTACAAACGTGCCTTGATGGAACCAGGCGAAGCTGTTGGCATCGTTGCAGCTCAATCAATAGGCGAACCTGGTACACAGATGACCCTTAGGACTTTCCACTATGCTGGTGTCAGAGAACAAAACGTGACCTTAGGATTGCCAAGGCTGATAGAAATCGTTGACGCCAGGAGGATACCCTCCACGCCAATAATGACAATCTACTTGGACGAGGAGCAAAGAAAAAGCAGGGAAGCAGCGGTGAATATTGCACGAAACATAATCTTCACCACGCTGGAGAATCTAACACAGGCTATCTACGAGGATCCACTGCATGAGGAAATAATCGTTGAGCTAAACAAGACAATGATGGAAGACAGAGACGTAACGATGGACCAGCTTAAAGAAGCCTTGGAAACGCAAAACTGCACTATTAGGATGAGAGGAAACAATGTGCACATTAAGCCAAAGAGGGCTGACGCGCTCAAGAAAATGCTTGACAAGATTCCTTCACTTCACGTTAAAGGCGTCGCAGGCATAAAACGTGTGCTAGTCACTGAGGAACATGGGGAGTGGGTGATAAGAACAGATGGTTCGAACTTGCCCAAGGTTCTGGAGATTCATGGGGTGGACACGTCGAGAACCACAACTAACAACGTTCATGAAATAGCCAAGACTCTTGGAATAGAAGCTGCTAGGAACGCGCTGACACATGAAGCCAGAGGCGTTTTAGAGGATCAGGGACTTGACGTTGATGTTCGCCACGTGATGCTTGTTTCCGACATGATGACTTCAACAGGCGAAGTGCAGCAGATAGGTCGCCACGGCATCAGTGGCAAGAAGTCAAGCGTCCTTGCCAGAGCTGCGTTTGAAATAACAGTGCCGAATATTGTTGAAGCCGCAGTTAAGGGGGAAAGCGACCCGCTGGCAGGCGTAACCGAAAACGTAATAGTAGGGCAGTCAATACCAATAGGTACGGGACTAGTCGAACTCTACATGTCAGCGTTCGAATCTAAGGGAGAAAAGAAAAAGTGATAGACATCGATAAGGCGATTGCAACTGCAGTGAAAACTGGCAAGGTTTCCTTCGGTGGCGATTCTGCAGTACAAAACGCTAGAACAGGAAAAGCCAAGATGATAGTAATGGCTTCAAATTGCCCACAAAACATACGTGAAGACATAGAACACTATAGCAAACTCTCAAACGTTCCGTTCATGACCCATAAAGGATCAGCCCTCGACTTGGCAGCGGTGTGTGGCAAACCATTCACCGTTTCAGCGTTGAGTATAAGAGAGCCAGGCGATTCCGAAATCCTTAAGCTGACTGAGGAAGCCGAACCAGAAGAGCTCGCTGGAGGAAACGAATGACGAGCGGAATCAAGTTCACGAGCACCGAAATGAGATACATCGCCCTGTTTGAGAGCATAACAAACGCGAGCGCCAAAGACTGCATAGTTGACGAGGAGCAAGGACGTGTGATTTTCATCATCAACGAAGGCCAGATAGGCGTGGCCATAGGCAGAGGCGGTAGAAACATTCATACACTTGAAAGAATGACAGGGAAGAAACACGAAATAATCGAGTACTCTGAAGACCCGGTGAAATTCATCAAAAACGCTCTGAAACCAGCACTTGTCAAAGAGGTTCGAGTGACCGAGAGACCTGATGGGAAGAAGATGGCTGTTGTAGCCGTTAGCCCAAAGGACAAGGGTGTTGCCATAGGAAAGAACGGAAAAAACGCCGAGCGCCTGCGATTTCTGGCCAAAAGATACTTCCAAATACAAAACGTGAGCATAACCTAGCCTCGGAGAGGGTTACCCTATGAAAAAGGAGACTGTCTCGTTCATTTCTTTCTTGGTTTTGTTTACATTGATCGGTTACGTTGGTGCTTCTGATGGGTCTCCAGTGTCGGGTCCATCTGCTGCAGATCAATTCTTGGGCAGTCCTCTGCTGATTCTTGTCGCACTACTCATCATAGATGTAATAGCATTCGGGTATCGCAAGCTGAGAAAATAGTCATCGCTGAGACTAGACTACCCATAAACGATCGTTGTGGAAGCATTATTAGAGAAGCACGCTCAATTCTGGGATTTCATTTTGCAAGAACTAGATCGATTAGCGCTTTTTGATCTATTTCTGCGCGTGTTCGCCAGTCCAGGTACAGTTGCTCATTTTCGTCTTGAGTTAGGTATCCATAGCGAATGTAGCGATCAATGTTCGTGCCGACTTTCCATCCTAGGAGTTTGTCGCGGAGCATGTCCTCAACTTCTTTTCGGGTTGCTTTTCCTTTTTTGGAGATGATGTACGAGATCGTGATTGCTAGTCCTGCAAGGTCGTCTATCCGCCATCCTATCATTTTTGCTTCTTTTGGTGTTATGTCTCCTCTTAATGTTATGTAGTGTCGTGCCCTGTCTAACTGTTCGAGGCTTGGTTTCTCAATGGCCTTTTCTTCTTCGAAAACAGTTTTCACCTGCAAATCAAGTGCTTTTAAGTGGTCGTCTAGGAGTTTCAGGACTTTCTGATAGTCTGAGCCTAGAGCTTTTCGAAGCTCCCAGCCTTTCACGCCTGGTTTCACGTGCCTCTTGTAAAAGAGCAGGTGAGTTGCCCTTTTCAGCTTGCTAGCGTAAATGGCTTTTCTCTTGCTCAATGAAGCTCCCCTTTTTTCCACTTCATCCAATCTTCTACTGAAACCGCGATTGGAATGGACACAAGCTGCATCTTGCCGATTTTCGTTTCTGGCTTTTCGTGTGGCTGTATGAAGATTTCTTCCTCCAGTGGATGAACTTCCAATGTTGCGTAACCATATGTGACCAAGAAACTCGTCATGAAGGCTTTTTGAACCGTTTCCTCGTAGGTTTCCCCGCCAACGAAATTCCAATATGGGATTTTCCCGTTTTCGCCCTTTTCATGAACGCAATTTTTCAGTTCTCGCCAAAAGCTCTCCAATTCCTCTGAGAAGGCCTTGTCTCGCAGGATTCTCTCCTGCAAAAGTTCTTCTCTAGTGGCAGAACCTATCTCAACTGCAGCTGGTGGTTTTTCTCGCCACCTTTCACTAATGGGCAGGAGATTCATCCAGTATGCAGTTGCCTCTGCCAAGCTGTGAAGCGAAATCTGCTCCAGCTCGATTATCGGATGCCAAGCTTGGACGAACGTTTCAACAATTTCCTCTTTCGACATACTTCTGAGCTTCTCTTCGAGAAGAAACGGATCTGTGTAAAGGGACGTCGAGCGATGCCTAACCCATTCGCCTTGAAGCTTGATGACAGATGCTAGATGATGTATTGTTTCAGCATCTAGACACAGGTCTTCTGGGATTGTCCATTCTGGAAAGTATTCTTTGACTGTGCTGATGTTTTCGTTTACGTCGACCAGGAACGGGTCAAGCGAACGTTCTTCGACAGATTTGCAGGTTTCAATTATCCGCGAAAGTCTCTCTCTGCCAGTTTTTTCTCGTTCATGCTTTGATTGCATTAGGCTACCTCTCTGATTACTGATTTCCCTTCGATGTTTTGCACTGTGATTATGTTTACATCTTCTTTTGCAAATGTTATTTGGCTTGGGGTGATTATTATGTATTGGGCGTTTCCGTTCGTTACTGTTGAGATCAGCATTCTTGCGATCAACTCGCGGTTCTTGGGGTCCATGTGAACGTCATATTCGTCGACCGCACGGAAAGGTGAACGAACGTGTTGTTGCAAGGCCAACAGGAAGCTCATCATAGCTGTTGTTCTTTCGCCACCGCTTTGCGTGTAAGCGTCAAGCGGAACCGGCTTGCCGCCCTTGAACCCTACAAGAATTTCCAATCCTGCTGCCTCAATATCTTGTTCATTAATTAGCCTCACTTCGCCGACGGCTTGAGTCTGCATCAAGATCTTTTGGTATTCTAGGTTGGCACGGTCAAGAAGGCTCTGGATTACTGTTCGCCATGCTTGCGTGCGCGTTTTGACTTCTTCTAGGGCTTTCTCGCGGTTCTCAGCCACTAGTTGTGCTTTTTCTTTCAGCTCCAAGTAGAGTTTCGAGTAGTTCTCATACATCCGTTCAATGTCTTCTGAAACATCGTTGAGTGCTGCCAAATGCCCTTCTGTGACTCGCATCTCATCGAGGATTTCGCCCGTGCTTTTCAGGACTGCAATCCTAGGCCCGCTCTGTTCTGCCTTGCCAATGGCCTCGTCGAGATGCTTTTTTGCATCCTTCAACTCTCTTTCCAAAGATTCTGTGGCGGTAAATGCATTTTCCTTGCGGTATTGTAGCAGTGCTAGTTTGATTCGGTCGTCCAAGACTTGATTGCTAACTTTTTCGATGCTTTTTTCAAGACCGTCGGCTTTCAACTGATTCGTACGTATTTCTTTGTCCAGTTTTGAAAGATTCTGGTTAGAGTCTTGGATTAGCCCTCGCAAATTATCGCTTTTCAAGAGTTTGAGTTGCGGCAAAGCTTCTTTCGTCTCTAGGCTTGCTCCAGAAGAAGAATTCGGCTTGGTCAGTGCGGCATTCTCAAGCATTAATGTCTCTTTCAGAATTTGCTCGCACAGTCTGGCTGTTGACTCATTTGCGGCCTTTTGCCGTTCAAGGCTTAGGCGATCATCAAACAGTGCTTTCGATTCGAGTTTGAGTTTTTCAAGCTCGCCCTGCGCGGATTTGAGATCATTTCCTGTAGTTGCTGCTTCCTCTTCTATTTGGCTCAGAGCATCTTGCTCTATTTTTCTGTTGGCTTCCAGCTCCGTGACAACGTTTTCTCGCCGGATAACCTCGGCCCAAGCCAGTTCTCTTTCTAGGAATCTTCTCTTGGCTAGAAGCTGTTTCTTCTCTTGGAACCTGTCATATTGCTCTCTCCAATAGTTGAGCGTCTGCTCCGCCGACTCCAAGAGCTTGCCCATTGATTCTTCTTGGCTTAGAGTGCGGGTCAGTTTCCTTTGGGCTTGCAGAACATTTTCCCGATAGGCTTCGAGTCCAACCGCCGCCTCAACCATGCGCAGTTTTTCCTGGGAGGAGAGCACCGTGAACTGCTCCACCATGCTCTGATGCATGATTATGAGTATGTTGTCTGGGTCTACGCCTAACTTGGAGAGGAGTCTGTCAACATCAGTTTTCGTGGCAGCCCTATTCTCAAGTTCAAACCAGTACTTGCCATCCCGTCGCAAGACGCGGGTTAGAAAGATCTGATCTTTGTCGTACTTGGGAACCAGCCTGTTCTTGCCTCTTCTAGAATTGTCTAGGATCACCGTGACGCGGGCTTGGTCTTTTCCCCAGCGGATCAGGTCGCTTAGCTTTCGGGATCTTTCCGTGTAGGATTGACCCAGAGCAACTGAAATGGCCAGCAGAAGTGCGGACTTTCCAGAGCCATTAGGCCCACATACGACGTTCACACCTGACTTAAAAGGTACCCTAGCATACTCGTAACTCATGAAGGTCTCTAGGATGACCTCTTGAATCAGCATTGACCCTTTTTCCTCTAGGCGTGGTAATACTGGTGAGAATTCTCTTATTAAAGCAATTAGGCAGGGTTTCATTCAAAGCTGAACGTGTGCGGATCATGGTTTTACATGTAGATTTGAAGAGTCACGGTTGCAAAGTTTCATAAGCAGAATTCAGCAAACTAGAGGTTGAGGTTTCAACATGGTCGTCGCTGGGAAAATCTTCAGGCTTTCTGAACCACTGTCTGTGGCTGAAGTCGCTTCAAGGCTTGAAGATTATCATGTTGAGGAAGATTTTGAGGAGGGCGACTATAAGTTCAAACTTCTAACTGAAGTAGTTGGTCTTCTTCCAAAAGAGAATATGCTCAGGGGCGTTTATTCTCATGACTATGTGATTCGCGTTTTTCACAGAGGGAAAGTTGCTCCCCTGCCGCGCACGGTCGAAGCCCTGTTCAGCTTTGCTCAACACGCGGGCACGGCGTTCTTGACCATAGTCGAAAAGAAACGACTGGCAAATTTCATCGCAAATAAGCTGAGCGAGGTGATTTTCGGAAAAGTAGGTGGGATACTGGAAGCCAGAATCCCGCCTGAAACGTTGAGGCAGTTTCACCTTAGAAACCCTGAGGAGACTAAGATAACATTTTTCGACAATGTCGACATACCGAACGTGAACAAGCTGTCGCTCTATGGGCCGGATTTGGTCAACACATCGCTCTTTGAGGATTATGCCAAGCATGGGGACCTCTGGTACGTTGTTGCCAAGTCCAAAGAATTCGGCTACGTCATAGGCATAACGAGAAACGCGTCAGTGACGATTTTCAATTTGTCGGAAAAAGAGAAATATATCGAATATGTCGTTAAAGATGTTTACCCACTGATAACAACGTGACATCGCGTGGGCGACTGGGCCTTCCCCGATGAAGCTCAGAACGGTCGTCACTTTCTACCGATACACGTTCCAATGCGCATCCACTAATCGTCTGTTTCTGAAGGCGTGAAATCATGCCATTCCTTAGAGATTTAATAAGCTTCATCTCTAATACGTGGAAGCAAGCAAGACCCTACCAAACGAGCGTGGCGGAATGCCCGGGCCTGTCAAAGGTTTGTGGAACATTGTCTTGAGCGGTTATCCCAAGTCAGGCAAGACGTTGCTTGCTAGAAAAATAGTTGCTGAAAACTCGTGTTTTGCAAGGGTAGGGGTGGACGAGTTAAGGAAGATGCTTTTCAACGAGGTTCCGCCGTGCCGCGATGAATATCTGCTATACTCGCTAATTGCTGAGACACGAGATGCATTGTTGAGAAGGGGCTACGACACTATAATAGATTTAACTGCTCCTGACAATATAACACGCCAATTCCTGCTAACAACAAAAATAAGCCGTCTGAATCAACTTCTCATTGTGCTGACCGTTGACAGAGAGATCCTAGCTAGGAGGAACACCGTGAGCTTTGGGAATGCAAGCTCAATTTCCGCCTGGGACAAACGTTGGCAGGAACCCAAAAGAGAATGTTGCCTCTTCAAGTTCAGAAGCAACAACATGGAAGAGTTCGATGAAAGTTATGCTCGACTCGAGGAACTACTGGAGAGCGAAACGCATCCTTTTAGACCTGAATTTCGCCTCTCGCTACCTCCTGGTCAGGAAATAAGGAAGGTTCTCAGAGAATTCTTGAGGAAGCATTCGCCCATCATTACTCACGTTTAGGGACAACCCAAGCTTGAAAGTATCGATCTTCATGGCATTCATGTCGTAGAGAAAGACGACGGAGGATAGGAGCACTTTTATATATGAATTTTAAGAATCTTAAATCGCTTGGGGGCTGTATCTCAGATATCAGACTTTCTGGTGGGAACATGAGAGAAATAGTTAGGTATTTCCTGAGAATAGTCGTTTTGACAATCGTTTGTCTAATGATTGTCGACAATGCAGCTCATGGCGTGCGGGCAGCAAGTATCAACGAAGTTGAGGCCAACAGCAGTTCCGTCCAACTTAATGGGGATTATGGACAATTGGTCATTGGTCTGAACAGTACCAGCCATGTGGCCTACAATAGCTTAGCAGAGAAAATAGCCAAGTTTGGGGGTGCAATCGTCAACAACGTCTCAATTAGAGGAGAACCAATTGCAGTAGTCGCCAGACTGCCCTCCAGTGGTATTTATGCTTTCGAAACAGAAACCAAGGCTGCGGGTCTAGCCAGATATGTAGAACCTAAGATCAGATTTCAAGCCCAATTCGTTCCCGATGATCCCTATTATTCTAACCAATGGGCCCTACCGAAGATAGGGGCTGATTGGGCATGGAACACGACGACAGGCAACTCATCCATCCTCGTGGCGGTCATTGACACAGGAATTGACTACCATCATCCTGACCTCGCTGCCAACTATGTTCCAACAGGCTATGACTGGGTTAACAATGATGCTGACCCCCTGGACGACTACGGACATGGAACTAGCGTTGCCGGCATAATAGCAGCGGTCTTGAATAATCACGTAGGCGTCGCTGGTCTTGCTCAGGTTAAAATCATGGCCGAAAAGGGCTTGGACT
Source organism: Candidatus Bathyarchaeota archaeon (assembly GCA_963705345.1). Classification (GTDB taxonomy): domain Archaea; phylum Thermoproteota; class Bathyarchaeia; order Bathyarchaeales; family Bathycorpusculaceae; genus DASPTR01. The sequence continues at coordinate 1,134,437 of OY970072.1, read as the reverse complement.
CCAACGGGACAGGATACGAAGACGAACTAGCCAACGCCATAATAGACGCCGTTTATCATGGCGCGAAAATTCTAAGCCTCAGCTGGGGCAGCGATCAAGATAGCCAACTTATTCACGAGGCAATCCAATACGCTTATGCTCAAGACGTGCTGATAGTCGCAGCGGCAGGAAACGGTGCATCTACGACCAAGATGTATCCTGCGGCTTACAAAGAGGTTATTGCTGTTACGGCAACAGACCAGTATGATGACCCAGCATTTTTCACGAGCTATGGAGACTGGGTTGAACTGGCAGCGCCGGGAGTGGGCATCTATTCGACATTTCCAACATACCATGTTGTCCTCAACGATCCGCCATATAGTAGAAACCTGAACTATGATTATCTGAGTGGCACGTCAATGGCGTGCCCCCACGTTGCAGGGCTTGGCGCTCTCGTCTGGAGCCGCTTTCCAAATGCAACACGCGACTGGGTAAGAGCTCAGTTGAGATATACCGCTGATGATTTAGGTGAACTAGGCTTTGACCAGTATTATGGATATGGAAGAATCAACGCGAAGAGTGCTGTTGAGCAGGCCCAGCCGGCGCATGATCTTCTGATCTTTGATTGGGAGAAGCCTAGGAGTATTCAGCCTGGAGACACCGTTGTCTTCGATCTCACTGTTCTGAATTTCGGAACCAGCGACGAGCAAAATGTTACAGCAGAGCTTTTCATCGATAGCAACCTGCAGGATTCCTCAGAGATCGCGGATCTGCCCGCAGGCTCGTCATGGACTGCCAGTCTGTTATGGAACCCCTTGACCGAGGGGATATTCAATGTCACCTTGTTCGTCGTGCCCGTCGTTGGAGAGACAACAACCGATAACAACAGAGTAACCGAGATGGTTTCAGTGCGGAAGATGCTGTCTTTGAATCCGTCTGAAGGGCCAGCGGGGACGAAAGTAATAGCCACCGGCGTGAATTTTTCACCCTTAAGCCAGGTAATGGTAACGTTCAATGATGCCTTAGTAGGATTCTTCGTGACAGATGCTTTTGGAAGTTTTGAGTTCACGTTCAACGTGCCATTTTCTAGCGCAGGCACACAAGTTGTAAAGGCATCGGACTCCGCAGGAAATATGGCATCCTCGATTTTCGAGGTTGTAGATACCACTTCGCTCGTAGTTCAAGTTGACGTGGGGACCACGCATTTTATCGGGGAAACAGCAAACTTCTATGCTCAAACCACGTTCAAGGGCCAAGCGGTTGATGCAAATGTGACTAAAGCTGCGCTCTACAAGCCTGACGGCACGGTCGAGAATCTAACAGCTCAACCGATTTCGACAGGATTGCACAAAATATCGTACACGCTTGTAGGAAATCAGACCGGCACGTACGCGCTTGTCATAGAAGCAAGTTACATTACAAACACAATCCAAGCGAACGGTACTTCTTTCAAATGCTTCTTGGTCAGCGACACTCTGACGTTGATGAATCAGCAAGTAGTGGGCATCAAGGATGGTCTAGCGAAGGTTCAGACAGATCTAGGCCTCATAGAACTCAACTTGACAGCAATAAATGGACAAGTGGTGGGCATCAAGGACGGTATAGCAAGTGTTCAGACAGACCTTGGTCTCGTAAAGCTCAACTTGAGCGCCATGAACGCAACTCTCGACGACATTTTCCTGTATGTCAAAGCCATAAACGGGACAACAGCGACCATTCAGACCACCATAGGAATCATGAATGGTACGGTTACTTCCATGAACGATAATGTGGCGAGTATATTGGTTCCAGGGGTTGGTCAGATTGAAGCCGACGTATCCACACTTAAGCAGACTCGAGAAGCCTGGACAATTCCACAATACGCGATTATACTAACCGCTTTGGTCGCAGCTGTCGGAGCAATACTCTCGGCAATACTACTATTAGGACGCAGAAAAAGATCTGAACCGAAAACAAGTACTTAGCACACTTTCTCTGCTTTTCCGACGCTTGTCAATACTGTTTTCAAATTTGGAAAGTCTAGTACTCGATCCCTCTGCGTGATTCGTATCCTTCTCTGAAGGGATGCTTGATCTCTCTCATCTCGGTAACCAAATCCGCGGCTTCAATTACTTGATCCGGTGCGTTACGCCCAGTCAAAACAAGCTCAACATGTTTTGGCTTGCTCTTTATCAACTCCAGAACTTCCTCAATGCTGATCAGTCTCAGCTTTAAAGCCACGTTAATCTCATCCAAAACAACTATGTCGTATTCTCCGCTTCTAACAATCTCCTTAGCTAACTGAAGTGCCTGTTCTGCAAGTCTGACATCTTCTTTTTCCGGAGGTTCCGCTGTTATGAATTCTCCTCTGCCAAAAGCCTTGAGGGCGAGGTTTGGAAGCTTGTATACTATGTACAATTCGCCATAATCAAATCCGCCCTTGATGAACTGGATTATGTAGACCTTTAGTCCTCTGCCAACCGCCCTAAGCGCAAGTCCGAAAGCTGCTGAAGTTTTTCCTTTTCCGTTCCCAGTATAAACTTGGATAAGTCCCCTCTCAAGTTTTGGCATTTTCTAATGCTTCCTCAGCTTTTCGCTCAGAAGTTTTTCAGCTGCTGAAGTTGGGTCAATTTCTTTTCTCAGGATCTTCTGGAGCAATTCATCAAACTTCCCTTCTTTTTTCAAGTCGTTCAATATTGAGGTTGCTGTTCTTTCCTTTATTGCCTCGGCGAGTTCCGATTCGGCTGTTGCTTTCAATAGTTCTCTTTTGTGAAATGTGTCTCCTTCAAGGAAACGTTTGTGCTCCTCCAGTTTTTCCACAAGCTGCGGAACCCCTTCGCCTGAAAGTGCAATCGTTTTCAGAATGGGCGGTCTCCATGCTTTTTCTTTGTTATTCAACTGCAGTATCGCTTGAATGTCCATTGCAGTTTTGTCCGCATTTTCCCTATCGGCTTTGTTCACGACGAAGATGTCAGCTATCTCCATCAATCCTGCTTTGATAGCTTGTATTTCGTCTCCTAGGCCTGGCGCGTGGATCAACACTGTTGTCTGTGCCACTTTGATTATTTCCACTTCGGACTGTCCTGCGCCTACCGTCTCAACCAGAACTACGTCTTTGCCTGCGGCATCCAGGATCTTAGCAGCATCTTTTGTGGCCTTGGCCAATCCGCCAGGGTAATTGCGGTTAGCCATGCTGCGTATAAAAACGCCCTCGTCTGTGCTGAGTTCTTGCATGCGGATTCTATCACCTAAGAATGCTCCGCCCGTGAAAGGGCTTGTCGGGTCCACGGCCACTACGCCGACTGTTTTGCCTTTTCGTCTATACTCACGCACAACCTTCTCGATCAATGTGCTTTTTCCAGCTCCACCGGGGCCCGTGAAACCTATTATGTGAGCCTTTCCTGTACGAGGATAGATTGCAGCAACTATCTTATGCGCATCTACTGGTTCATTCTCGATGATGGTTATCGCTCTTGCTATGCTTCTGCGGTCTCCAGCGAGCACTCCACGGATTATTTCTTCCGTTCTGTTCAACGGTCCAGCACGTCTTAAGGTTTAGGCTCTTTCGGGCACATTGTCAAGAACATAGCGAATTATTGCCTCCGTTGTGGTTCCGGGGCCAAAAATCTCCTTTATCCCAAGTTTCTTCATTTCCACTGCGTCTTCTTCCGGGATTATTCCCCCTGCGAAGACCATAACATCTGTTAGCCCCTTCTGTTTGAGAAGATTCATGATTCTTGGAAAAAGTGTTTTGTGGGCTCCTGAAAGAATACTTAATCCCACGACGTCCACGTCTTCTTGAAGTGCTGTTTCAGCTATTTGCTCTGGAGTCTGCCTCAGGCCCGTGTAGATTACTTCCATTCCAGCGTCTCTTAGGGCTCGAGCCACCACTTTGGCTCCTCTGTCATGGCTGTCTAAACCTGGCTTTGCGATCAAGACTCGGATTTTTCTTGTGTCTTGCATCTTGAACTTCCCCTTTCTAAACTACGATTAGCTCCTTGTATTCTCCATAAACCTGCCGGAGCACGTCTGTGATCTCTCCCACTGTTGTATAGGCTTTCACCGCTTCGATCATTGCTGGCATGAGATTCTCATTCTTTTCTGCTGAGTAATGAAGTTTTCCAAGCAGTTCTTTGACTTTTCTGCTGTCTCTTTGTTCTTTGAGTTTTTGCAGGTTGGCAAGCTGTTCTTTTTCCACTTTCGCATCAATGCGCAAGAGCTCTATTGGACATTCGGACTTTTCGACGGTGTAGTCGTTGACTCCCACTATGGTTCGTTTCTTCTCCTCTATCTCTCTTTGATATTTGTAGGCGCTGTCTGCGATTTCTCTTTGGAAGAACCCTTTCTCGATGGCTGCGACTGCCCCGCCTATGTCGTCAATCTTCTGGATGTACTCCGTTGCTTTTTCTTCCATCTCATTCGCCAAGGTTTCCATATAGTAGGACCCTGCTATTGGATCAACAGTGTTTACTACTCCACTTTCGTGTGCTATTATTTGCTGGGTTCGCAGGGCGACTCTCACGGCTTCTTCGCCTGGCAGGCACAATGCTTCGTCATAAGAGTTCGTGTGCAGAGACTGGGTTCCACCTAGGACTGCTGCAAGAGCTTGGATGGTCGTGCGTACGATGTTGTTGTGCGGTTGTTGCGACGTAAGTGTGCATCCTGAAGTTTGGACGTGCATCCGCATCCACATGGACCTTGGGTTCTTAGCATGGAATCTTTCCTTCATTACTCTTGCCCATATGCGCCGGGCAGCTCTGAACTTGGCTATTTCCTCGAAGAAGTCGTTGTGTGAAGCGAAGAAAAATGATAGCCGATGAGCAAAATCATCAACTTTCAACCCCCTTTCAAGAGTGGACTCAACATAGCTTATTCCATCGTACAATGTGAAAGCTAGCTCTTGCACCGCGTTTGCACCAGCCTCTCTTATGTGATAGCCGCTTATGCTTATGGGATTCCATTTGGGCAAGTGCTTAGCACAATACTCAATTACGTCTGTCGTGAGCTTCACAGAAGGCTTCGGAGGAAAGATACACAGTTTTTGAGCGAAGAACTCCTTCAGATTATCGTTCTGAGTTGTTCCACCTAGTTTTTCTCTGGGCACGCCTTGTTTATCGCCCACTGAGACGTACATAGCCAACAGCATGGGTGCAGGACCATTTATCGTCATTGAAGTTGTGACTTGGTCCAACGGTATGCCGTCAAAAAGGATTTCCATGTCTTGAAATGATGATATAGCCACACCACATATGCCCACCTCCCCCCTGGCCATTGGATGGTCAGAATCGTAGCCCATTATGGTCGGGTAATCGAAGGCTGTGCTTAATCCTGATTCACCTTCTTTTAGCAAGTATTTGAAGCGTTGGTTCGTGTCCGCGGCTGTACCAAACCCTGCAAACATTCGCATCGTCCATAAACGGCCACGGTACATTGTTGCGTGCACGCCACGGGTGAATGGGTATTCTCCCGGGAACCCCAGGTCTCTCAAGTAATCTAGTGTTTCGATGTCCTCTGGTGTGTACAAGCGTTTAACCAGCATGCCTGAATGGTTCCGAAAGTCGCTTTTCCTCTCCTTACTCTGTTTTAACCAGTTTGGCAACGTTGTCTGCTCCCAACGTTCGCGCTCACGCTTTATTTCCTTCATTTTCTCTTCAAACATTGTCAAGTCCTGCCCTCATCGTCAACTTGTTCAGATCATAATATCCATATTGAGTGTAAAGGGATATTTTCTTATCGGTCAAGAACTCGTCTGGCTCAACATTGAAACCACGGTCAAGACAGAGGTTATTAGTCACTTCGACAATAGGGTTTCTAATAGACAGGGAATGCCTCATAAAAAGCTGGAGAAGAAGCGCAAACCTCTTGGCATAGAAGCGATAGTTGAACCTGGCTTTGGAGCATTGTACGTCAGGGGTGTATGGATGAAAAAGATGAATGCGCTCCGCAAACGCAAACATGAACAAGCGAAAAGAAGCCAAAGCAAACAGAAATTCAGGCCTTGAATGAAGTGCGCGCTTGAGCCGTGAGCCTAGCCCCACATTCCGAATTCATCAAATGACAAGCTGGATGGCCTATGCATGCACGGTTCTGACCTCTGGGTTGCGGGACGAACGTTGTTTACATGGTTAAGATTCGGCGATCTACGTGGAACTTGATGTGATAGCACGTGAAGTAGGTTCTTGGGCTTCTAGAGCTTCTTGTACACGATGTCCGTTTCTCTTACGCGTTCGGCTACTTTTAGTCCTATGCTTTGTCCTTTCTCGGCGCGTTGAACGTTCTTGTGTTCGATTTGCATCGAATCGACAACTTGCTCGAAATCAGTGTTGGGTCCATTGATGGCTATGGTATCGCCCACGCTTAAAGGAGCCTTGAGTTCGATGACTGCAACGCTGATTTTTGAGAAGAAATGTGTTATTCGTCCAATTTCAACAACATTTTCTTCAGTCAAACATTCCATCTCCTCAGAACAGAATAAGGGTGGATGTGCATAAAAATTTTATATTGCAATTCTTTGATTCTTACAATAGTTCTAATCCATTTGTACGTCCGAAAAAGCTTTCCGTCTTCTATCTCAGCGGCGCATTCAAATCCAACTTCAGACAGTTTGCACTCGCACGGTCAACGTTGTACATCCTTTACTCAACTATTTCACCTTCTAAATGTGTTGAAAAGGCTCTATTGACTCTAACTCGTAAAGTCCTGCCAAGCAGCTTCCTATTACTTCTTACAGCAACTGGTTTGTAGGCAAAATTTCGCCCAATCCAAGAACCTGGAACCTTGCCAACCTCATCCACAAGAATCTCACCTATCCAGCCAACCAGTCCCAAATTTCTTTCAATAGACACCTTCTTGGCTAAACCAGCACCAGCTCTGCTTCTCTTACCAATCTCTGCAAGAGACAGAAAATCCTCTTTCATGTCAGCGGCGACAGTTTTCGGTCTTGCAAAGAACTTTGAAACATTAACCACATCAGGCTTAACCTCTTCAATCAATTGAAGAGTCCTCGCAAAAGCGTCTTCACTTTCGGCAGGAAAGCCACAAATAACATCCGTGGAAAGAGCCATCTCAGGAAAATCCTCTCTGAACCTGCTCACCACTCTTTTGAAGTCGCTAACCGAATAGAATCGTAGCATACGCTCCAAAACTTGATCATCTCCACTTTGCACGGGCAAATGGACGAACTTGAAGACATGCTCATCATGGAAGGCCTCAACTAGATCTTCGAGAATGCTCATCGCAGCGTTAGGTGTCATCATTCCGACGCGAATCTTGAAGTCACCCTTAATACTGCATAGGGCCCTTAGCAGCTCTGCCAAGTTAGTGCCCCTGTCTTTTCCATAACAAGCCGTGTCCTGTGAGGTTATCCAAAGCTCACGTGTGCCTGAAGCTAGATCTTTCTTTGCTCTCAGCACAATTTCTCCAACGTCATAGCTTCTTAAGTGTCCTCGAGCAAGTACCACACAGCAATAGGCACACGAGCCCAAGCAGCCATAATTTATGGGGGTAATGCTTATCACGGGGCTTATCTTGACGCGAGGGAGGTCTAGGCTGGGCATTGAACTCAGGCAGTCTTTTAAAGCGGCAGTCTTTTCACCTGATGCAATACGTCTCACAATCTCAACGATTCCTTCACCTGCCGCAGGTCCAACGACACCATCAAACCGAACCTCTCTACACAACCTCTCAAAACTGATCAGAGGCAAACATCCCGCCACAATCAGCTTTCTCCCTACGGGAGCCCGCTTCAAAATCTCAATCATCCGATCCTCCGTAGGACCCTTGACAGCACAAGTGTTGTAAACGATTATATCACTAGTCAATGCTGAATTCGCTAGACGATATCCAGCAGCGGTGAGACAACCTGCCAACACCTCTCCATCAGCCAAATTTGAAGAACACCCAAAGCTCCTAACAAAAACCTGCATTGCCTTCCATCGCTTTACCATAAATGATTCAACAACCAATAAAAACATTAAGCCTGCCTGCAACCAGAATTTACAGAAACCTGAAAGGGGATCTAAGCAAACTTTAAAAAGACTTGTGACAAACATATTTAGAGCATATTTATATCATGTTATAAGGAGATATAATTCCACACCGATTTCTCTCTAACTTACTCGGAGGGGGAAACAATGAAGTTAATCACACTATATCTTCCTGAAACCTACATAAGGCTTCTGGATCAGCTTGTGAATGAAAGATTCTATCCAAATCGAGCTGAGGCGATCAGAGTGGCCATTCGCGATTTGATTAATGAGGAAGTTTGGCGGAGGAAGAACGTTGACTAAGCTTCGAGGTGCAGAAGCTACTGCCAGATATACGTGGCATAATACTATGAACCAGGAGATTAAGCCGACTGACTCGTGCCGCACGATGATAATAGGTGTCGGGGGTGCGGGCTGCAATACTGTGACTAGACTAATGGAAATGGGCGGGCCAGGAGTAGAATGTGTTGCAATAAACACTGATGCTGTTCATTTGCGTGTTTCAAAGGCTGGCCGGAAGATTCTGATAGGTGAAAAACTCACCAGGGGATTCGGCGTTGGCGGCGATCCCAGACTCGGAAGAGCTGCAATCGAGGAGTCGAGAATCCTAATTGAGAATTTGCTTTCTGGAGTGGACATAGTTTTTCTAACGGCTGGCCTGGGCGGAGGGACGGGAACGGGCGCGGCACCTGTAGTTGCGGAAATTGCAAAACGAAGGGGGGCAATAATCGTTGGGGTAGTGACCACGCCTTTCCGCATTGAGAAGGGTAGAATGAAATACGCTGCAACGGCTTTGACAGAGATGCGCAGAGAATGTGACACCGTTGTGGTAATCGATAACAATAAGCTCATGCAGCTTGTTCCTCAGCTTCCCCTGAGCGAAGCGTTCAGGATTGCCGATCAGGTTTTGGCAAAAATGATCAAGGGCATTGTAGAGACCATTTCAGCGCCGAGTTTGATCAATCTTGACTTTGCTGACTTCAAAACTATCGTTAAGCGAGGCGGAATGGCCATTGTTGGAGTGGGAGAATCAGACGCGCCGAATCGTGCAGAGGAAGCAGTTAGAAATGCTCTGAGAAGCCCCTTGTTGGACGTGGACTATGCTGGAGCGACTGGAGCGTTGATCCATGTTACTGGTGATAATCAAATGACAATTGAGGAGGCAAATCGAGTAGGTGAAATCGTCACGGAAATGATGGATAGTGACGCACTGGTGATTTGGGGGGCAAGAGTAAATCCGGAACAAGAGGGCAAACTGAAAGTCACGCTGGTTATGACAGGAGTCGATTCTCCACAAATCCCCGGCGGGTTTGCAACGATTGCTCCTCATCTGTTCAACATCGAGCCACGTTCAGGACCAGAAAAGCAGCTGGGCCTCGAGTTGAAGCTTTATCAGCTTGAAAACTTCTAACTACCTTCCATCTTTTCCCTGTTTTTGAAACCAAGGTTCTGCTTCATCATCAGAAATTCTTTCTTCAGCCTGAGCTTCCAGGGTATAGCCTTGCCAAAGGGCTGACACATTCCCTTGCCTATGGCTTTAAGCGCTTGATCCACCTTCAATTCAGAGTCAACAAGCGTGTACGCGCAACCTATTTCTGGCCCATAATGTGCATCAGTGCCTCCAACTTCGGGGATTCCTAGGCTGGAGGCAAGCTTCTTCGAACGTTTTACAGAAAAGCGGAACGGAAAAGCTGAAGCGTTTATCACTTCTACAGCGTCAAACCTTGAACTTGTGTGCTTTCCCAAGCTTCCCTTGAAAAGGGTTATTGGATGACAGGCCACTGCAAGGCCGCCGGCGTTATGAATTTTATCTGCAGTCTCGTCAGCGCTCAGTCCTTTAGGAATTGGTTCTTGAACGTTCAGTGCCACGATGTGCCCGTTCGAACTTGAAATCTCCATTCCTGGGATAATGAAGAATTCAGTATCCCTTGCTATTTTTAGTGCGCTGTCAAGTCTGTCATGGTCGGTAATGGCCACGCCGTCCAGCCCGAATTTCTTGGCATAGAAGACCAGCTCTTTCGGGGTGATGAGAGAATCATAAGAATAGCAGGTGTGAACATGAAGGTCTATTTTGATCTTCAACTTTTCACAGCCTACAAATCTAAGCGGTTGTCGTTTGGCTGGCTCTGATTTTTCCCAGCTTTTCGTCTAGTTCTTGCTGGTCCTCCTCCACTTTTCTGAATAGAGGCTTTGCTATAGCTATCTTGTGGTGAGGTGGCACGGACGTCAGGGCTTCGGTCCATTTTTGTTTGTGTACGCTTCCAGGCAGGTTGAGGGTTTTCCAGATTTCTTCTGCTGCAAATGGGATGAAAGGTGCGGAAACTGTGGCTAGGGCTTTGACAATTTGTGTTGCAGTGTATAGAGTGATCGCCGCTTGGTTTCTGTCTTTTTTGATCAGATTCCATGGTTCCTTCTCGTTCAGGTATTGGTTTCCTATACGGCTCAGCGCTATGACCGTGTTTGCAGCTGCTTGCAATTTGAAGTCTTCGATTTCTTCAGCTATTTCTTTTACTTTCTCTTTGAGGGCGTTCAGAACGTGGTTGGCATCATCGTCTAATGCTTGGGGCTGTGGGACCTCGCCGCCAAACTGCGAGTTTATGAAGGTTAACGTTCTGTGTACGAAATTGCCAAACGTGTCGTTCAAATCCGCGTTTATTCTTTCTGTAAATAGTTCCCATGAGAAGTTTGTGTCTTTTGTTTCAGGTCTTGACGCCATTAGGAAGTAACGCCAATAGTCTGCGGAAAAAAGCTCTAGGGCTTCGTCTATGAATATTCCAATTCGATGGCTTTTCGAAGCCTTTTCTCCTTTGAACTGGAGAAATTCTGTTGCTGAAACGTTCCATGGGAGATTATAGTCTTCGCCTGATGCCAGAAGCAAAGCTGGAAGGATTATCGTGTGGAATGGAATGTTGTCCTTTCCGATGAAATATAACGATTTAGCGTCTTTGTCGAACCAGAATTCTTTCCATTTCTCAGGCTTAGGCTGACGTTTGAAGTACTCGATTGTGGCGGAGACATAGCCTAAGACAGCTTCGACCCAGACATAGATCGTCTTGCCTTCCGCCTCTGGAAAAGGAGCTGGGATTCCCCATTCAACGTCTCTTGTCACGGCCCTGGGCTTCAGCCCTTCTTTTATCAAGCTCAGACTGAAGTGTTTGGTGCTGCTTGACAACTGCCTGTTGTTCGTAAGATAGTTTGTTAGTGGCTGTGAGAGTTTGGGCAAGTCGAAATACCAGTGTCTAGTCTTCTTTACGATGGGCTTGCCCTTGCAGATGACGCAGTGTGGTTCTATCAGGTTTGTCGTTTCTAGCAATCTTCCACAGGCGTCGCACTGGTCTCCCCGGGCCCTTTCGTTGCCGCAGTATGGACATTTTCCTTCAACAAACCTGTCCGGCAGAAACCGGCCGCAATGCTCGCAGTAGAGCATCTCAGTTTCTTGGGCGAAGATGTATCCGTTCTTATAGATTTCTGTTAATAGGCTTCTCACGAATTCCTTATGCGTAGTGCTTTCGGTTCTGGTATAATTGTCAAAGGATATTCCCCACCTTTTGAACAGCTCAACAACGTTGGCGTGGTTTCGGTCTGTCAACTCCTTAGGCGATATGCCTGACCGAATGGCCTCTACCTCGATTGGGGTTCCATGCTCGTCTGAACCGCTTACCATTACAACATCTTCACCCTTTAGCCTACAGTACCTCGCGAAAACATCTGCAGACAAGACAGAGCCGACTAGGTTGCCGAGGTGCGGAGTAACATTTAGGTAGGGCCAACCAGATGTGACTAATACTTTTCCGATTTTAACGGCACCTCCACATGTATCGTAACGGCTGCTAACAGATTGCATAGTCTATTACTTAAGAACCTCGTTTTTTCCGCAGGTTGTACGCTTTTCGATCATGGCCTATTTTCGCTTCCTGAACAGCTTAACGCCGTCCATGTCGGTCACGTATTCAAACCCTGACTCTATTAGCTGTTTAGCCTCTTCTAGGTTCTTAACGGTTGCAGAATGGTATTCCTCGTTTTCAAACTCTATTAGGTGCATGTAGATCTCCGTGTTTTCTATGCGTTTATGGCCTAGCAGGTGCTTCACGTATAGAATGTCTCTTGTTCTGTGGTATTCCATTGTTCCGCGCCAGTGTCTCAAAGTGTGAAAGTGAATCTGTAGTATCCTTGGATTCTTAAGTTTCTCAGCCAACGTTTTCCTTGAAATCTGAAAAGAACCTTGCAGCGCGTGAATGTTCGGGTTGAATATGCACTTACCATACTTCTTTGACATGCCGCTTATCATGGCGATTGTTTTAGGTGAAACTTTCACGGTCCGTGAGTGTGAACCTTTCTCCGGATTGTTGATCGATATACTAGAGTTTTCAGTGTTTACATCCGTCCATTGAAGTTTAGCTATTTCTCCAGCTCTGGCCCCAGTATCTTTGAGACATTGTAAAAACGTGGCTGTTCTTCTACCGCATCCAGCTATCAGGTCGTTTAATTCGCTTTCCAAGGGTAAGAAAGGCTGTTTCGGTTCATGGTTGACTTTGACAGGTGTCTAGGGTATATTCATGGTTTTAGTGAAGCTGCGGTAGGCTTGGACAAGCTCATATTTCGTGCCTGACGTGAACCGTTCAGTTGCCAGGACTGTTTCCACGCTGTCAACGTTGTTTATGTCCGCACCTTTCTTAATCAGGGTGTTAAGCCAGTAGCTTCTTTGTTTTATTGTGACTTCAGCTAGCAGCGCGTGCTAGCGACAGAAAGGATGGGCGACTCCTTAGCTAACCATTCAAGAGCTTAGAGCTTTACCTTTATTGGAAAGGCAGATTAGCGGCATGTTCATTGAGTAGAGTTGACGACGCCGTCAACTCGCGAATCTTTAGTTAGTTACTACATCCAGGCTGTCGAATTTCGGAAAACTTTCCATTTTTCGACACCCTAATCAAATTTCTGATGAGGGGAAAGGTTACACGTCGTGTATCCTTTGAATGATCTTTGTTTCTGGATAGGTTATGTTCGGCAAAATTTTATTAGTGCAACCAGCATTAATTAAAAAGTATGAACAAGAATAGTAAACTCCAAACGACCAGCATGGTCCTAGTTTTACTTGTTGCTCTTGTGATTGTTGCTCGGGGCACAACCATCATTCAGGACACGGGAATAACGACCTCGTCAATTACTGCAACCTCGGTCAATGCCACAACATGGTTAAACGGCACTCAGATTAACGCTTTAGGTTTCTGGTGGAATGGGCAGAATCGCACGGACGCGGTTGCTAATCCTTGGAGTACTGCCAGCTACATGATCAGCACGGATGGCACAAACTATTATGCGAAGAATGGCACAAATGGACAGATTGACTTTCAAAGTATAAATGTGACAACAGTTTGGAATTATGCTAGTGGCAATTTGACGAGTGGTAGAACATGGAAAGAAAAGATCCTGATGAAGGGGAACTTCACTATTAACAGTAGCTTGTATGTTCCTTCATATACGATTTTGGAAATTCAAGGAAAACTGACCCTTCTGAATGGCACTCGAAAGAACATGATCGAAAATGCGGACACAGTCAACGGTAACTCTTACATTGAAATTTTAGGCGGCGAACTTGATGGAAACAAAGCCAATATTGCTGATGCTGGAGCATATCCAGTGCAAAGCGGCATATATCTTGGTGGGGTTTGCACAAACATCATCATCAAAGGAGTTACCATTCGCAATACTGTCAGAGACGGTATCTTAATAGGCTACACACCCACCGCGTATGCGGGACCACAGAAAATAGTTGTGACCGAGTGCACCGTTTTAGATTGTGGGAAAACAGGCTCAGACTGTGGGGACGCTATAAGCGGAATTGGCTGTGTAAATGTTATAGTTTCAAACAACAAATGTTTCGGGATGTACCGTCATGGAGTGATATTCAGAGGCTCTAGAGACATCACTATTGAGGGGAACATCTGTAATGGAAGCATCATCAACGATGGAATATGCCTCTATAACTCTAAATACACAACAATAAACGGTAATGTCTGCTCAAATAACACTAACCACGGGATTGTGCTAGCTGTTGATGGAGGAATAGGGTTGGGACCGTGCTCTGACATTACCATCTCCAATAACATATGTTACGGGGCAATTTCCAACCATGGAATCGGACTAACGGGTACTGCAGCTAACATTTTTGCCCGTATAACCGTGACTGGAAATACTCTTCTCAACAACAAAAACGAGGGAATCTATGCTGTATACGTGACCGATTCATCCATCTCAGGTAACACGGCCATAGGCAACAGACACCATGACATTTACGTTTTGAATTCTAGTTATGTAACCGTGACTGCAAATGTTGTGTACAACGCAACCTCTCAGGGTATTTTAATAGAAACTAGCAACTACTGTTCGGTTTCCAGCAACATATGCATAGGCAATCCTGGCATGGGCATTTACTTTCTCACCTGCGCTAATTGTTCGTGTATCGGAAATACTTGCCAGGGCAATGGTGTTGATGGAATCGACCTATACAATACCGCTGACATAACGATTGTTGGAAGTGTCTGCACAGGAAACTCAGGCTACGGAATTAGGGAAACAGGAACTTCAGACTACACTCTTTTGGTTGGGAACGACTTAAGAAATAATACGGCTGGTGCATTTTTGAAGGTTGGAGCTAATACTGTTGCCAAAAACAACCTTGGCTATATTACTGAAAACAGCGGTTCAGTAGCATCATGCGTCAACGGCACATGGATAGCAACTGGATTGGCGGGACAAGCAAACGGAGAGTGCCAACTAAAAGTGAACGGTTCAAGACTCATCAATGCAACGTGCTACGTCATGGATCCAACTATCATAGCGGAAAACAGCACTCACGTTCAAATCGAGTTCCTATGCAATAACGCAGGCACGATCGTAGCTGTGGGAGCAACAGAAGCCAAAACGATTCTCTGGTATTTCGAGTACAAACCATGAGGCTGAACGATGAAATGCAAAAGCCAACTCATCCTTTTCTTAATCGTGTTCTCATTCGCGGTAATCCCTCTTGCTCGCGCAGCGACCTTAACGCCTTATCCAGACAATGAAATCCGCTTCAGTGCATACGGCACTTACTTGATGTGGACGGGTACCATAACTTTTGACACCCTCACAGTCAACGTAACACACGCAACCTTCGCCAACATTCACATGGGATTAGGCGACGTTTTAGGCAACTTTGTACTATCCCAGCAAAACACAAACTGGACACTAATACAACTCGTTCAAGGCAATATCACCATTTTCAACGTCACAGGACTCGGCAATAGCACAACCACGTTGACCATGCCAACACCTCCGAACCGCGTGTATTTGGATGGCACACTTTTAACCATGAATACTAGCCAGCACGGTTACATATGGGACATGGCAACGTCAACCCTCACGTTATGGGATGTGCTCGCAGGAGCCTACACAAATGGTCAATGGATGTTAGACGGCACTCTCGGAAGCACACCTGCTGGGCCATCAGCACTTGCTTCGATATTGCCCTTCTTTTACCTAGCGATTACACTAATCGGGTTGGTTCCAATAGTGCTTGCGATAGTAGCGTTTCTCAAGTGGCAATTGGACCCGAAAATGGCCATAGGCATAATATTCTCAACAATAATCGTCATAATGGCAGTGCTAGTTATTCTGACATTCATCAGTGCGATTGCCTAGTTTCGTGTTAGTTCATGTATCAGTTTGTCGCTTTCTCACTCATCGCCATGAAGAAGCGGAATAGTAGGCAAAATTTTGGCTAGCACTAAAACTAGCTGAAAGTGCATATTCTTTACAGTACTACTCATCTGTATATACATTAATAGAAAGGCCAAAATACCCTAGATTCTCTGTCCGTTTGGAAGGTAACTAAGTGTTTTCATGGACTTTACCCAATATTAAAGGATAGGGTAACGAACATGACTTTATTCCAATCAGAGCTTATTCCTAGTCTTTTTGTCGTAGAGAATTAATCTATTATATGTCAATTCAGACATTTTAAATGGTTTCAGGATGCTTAGCGCGAGCGCGGCGCTCAGTGGAACAGTGGCAAGGTTCTATTAGGGTAACGGCCTTTATGTTTCGGTCCGTTAAGGATATAGTTGTATTTGGCTATCAGTCGTTCCAGCGTGTCTATTGCCCTTCTGAGTGTTAGGTCATCCATAGTGTTCATCTCAGTCAGATACTTGGTTCTTTTTTCTTCATAGTGATCTCTGACTATGGCGAAAGGGTTGTACTGACTTTCTAGCGCGCATGGCTGTTCCGAAAATGGCCAATAATGGTTTTAAATCCGTTTTGTATAGTTGAATTATGGATTTGTTTGATGAGCGTGTTTTGGCTGTGCTCAGCGATGGCAGGCCCAGGGTTTTTGCTCAACTTCTGGGCGAGGTGGGTTTTAGTCGCAACACGCTGAAGCTACATATCAAGCGCCTAATAGCTCAGAGTCTGGTGGTGAAGGAAAAACAGCTCTCGAATGGACGCGGAAGGCCGAAATACGCCTATTTCCTATCGCCCAGAGTAAAGCAGCAAGTTTCCGCCGCCCTATCAGACTCCTCGATAACGATTGTGACCCTGCCGTTCAGCCGCCTAAGGCATCTCTGCAGGTTCGAGAAGGGCGGATATTGCAAACAGGCCAGAAAGAATTGCAACGCAGGAGCCTGCCCTCAAATCCCGAAAAGCAAATAATAAAAACCATTTTTGGCCAATTTCGGAACACGCATGCGCGCTAAGGTGTTGCAAAATCACCTCCTCTGTGTCAATTTCTGCTCAGCTTCCGAGGAAGCTTATGGATCTGGATTTTTCTACCTGTTTCAGCTTTAGTGCGGCTAACGCTGTGAGGAGCATGGCGATGATGCAGAGTAGGGCGTGTATGGTGACGTTTCTGAGGCCTCTGATCCTGTGCCTGTTGAGGCTCAGCTGCTCCTTCAGCCTTGAATTGATCCGCTCGACTGCTGCCCTCTATCTGTATGCCCTCCTGTCAACGGCTGGACCGTGAGTCCTGAAGTATCTGTCTACTCTCAGCAGCCTCTTCTCTCCTCGATGCTGATTTGTCGGATACGGAATCACTGCCCTTACCCCGTGAGCGGAGATATGGTTCCTCAGCTTTCTGCTCGAGTATTGTGAATCAGCAACCAGCATTTTCACCTGCTCCCCCGTCGTCTTCAACGCTTTGTTAAACAGTCTTGAAGCGTGCTTCTTCTCGTTCTCGTTGGCTGGAGCCGCGATAACCGCCAGTGGCAGCTCCGACTTCGTGTCTGCTACCACGTGCAGTTTGTAGCCCAGCTCGTAGGTCTTGCCGTTTCTGCCTACTCTGGCATCAGGGTCTGAGCTTCCCCGCAAGTTCTGATGTGAGTCTCGCTTGCTGTACGCTTCTATGAACGTGGCGTCCATCGCCACAGTTTCGCCGCCAATCATTCCGGCTCTTAACAGTCTTCTGGTTAGCTTGTTCATGATTCTCTCCAGCCTTCGCGTCCCGATGCGGTTCCTGAACCTTGTCAAATGTGATGGATAAAGGGGCTTCTGTCCATCCTCAATGTCGCATACCATCCTCATTTCAGGGTCGTTCCATATCCGCCGGCACAGTTCCCTGTCGCTCGGTACCTGTTGAACCCTCTTGATAATCAACGCTTTGAAGACTCCTATCGGTTTCCTGGGAGGCCTGCCTACCGAACCGTCTCTGTGATAGGCTCCTTGCACTATTCGCTCGACATCATCCAACTCCAGCTTGGACAAGATAAAGCGTGAACCTTCATGTTCCTCCATAATCAAAGATGAGTGCAGCGAAACTCAGACACGCTTAGACAAGAACACGTCAACCTTCAGAATTTTGCAACACCCTAGCGCGCTACTCATTTTCGCGCGCTGTCGATTCCTCGTGATTTCAGCTTCAATTCCACTGTCGAAAATTGAAGCTTACCGATCAGTCTTCACTAGTTCCTCAACAAGTTCTTTTATCTTCGTTGCTGAGACGGCTGATTTTATTCCTTTAGGGTTGAAATGGGTTAAGCAAGCTTGAAAGCCCTCCTTTTTGAGGGTTTCAATAACGCTTTTGACTGATGGAACTGGGAGGTTAAGCGCATCGCAGAGTTTGTCGACTACATAGTACCCTATTGAGGCGCCGGCCTCGTTCTTCGCCAAGGCTAGGATCTTTTCGATCCTCTCTTTGTTCCTGAATTTCTTCTGCTTTATCTCTTCTCCCATCAGTTCGCAGAAACTTTCGTTAAATATCCTTCCGAGCCACAGGGGTCCGCCTACGCTGAGTTTTGAATTGCATTCACTGCATTTCCCAGAATGTCCGATGACAGATAATCCTGCTAAGCTTTCTCGGTGGAAGCATTTGAAGCAGTGCAGCACGTAGCCCATATTCTTTAGGCTTTCATCAGCCATTTTGGCTCCGTACTCGATAACCGAGTATAGCCTGACGTAATGTTCAGCGCTGTGGCTAAACACTATATTCAGGCCTATTTCATGCTTCGCGGCTATCGTTGCTAGGCATCCGGCCAAGAGTCTTACTGCAAGTTCGTGGCAATATTCAGCGCGCAAGGGTTTTCCGCCATACTTTCTTATGCAAGCTTTCGGGTGAACCCCGCACAGAGGCGCCATGTCTGTTGCCGTCAGAGCCAGAAGACCATGGTTGCGCAGGGCTCGGACTGTAGAATCAATATACGGTGCGGGAGAGCCGAAAGGGTCCACGTCTACGGCGTCAAACCTCTTGTGCGGTGCGCCATAATCGCTCAATAGAAGGTTAGCGTCCTTGTTCTCCACAGTTACTTTCTTTTCAACCTGATTCACTTGCACGTTATACAGGGCAATCTGGACGGCTTTCTCGCTGATATCATTCATAGTCATTTTTCTTACGCCTTGAACCTCAACTGCAAACCGTACACTTCTGACGCCGCAGCTGGCCAAAGGTTCACAAACGGAGATTTCGCGATCAACCATTCTCTGATAGGCTTGTAGAGCCAACACTGCTATGTCCCGGTTCAACTCCATTACCGGATTATAGAAAACGGGAGCCTTTGAAGGTGCATAGTCTGAAGGGGATTTCACAAATGCTCGCAGTTTCGGGACCAAGAGGCTGACGTCGCCTTCTGTGATCATTTCTGTTGGAAAATCTGGCTTAGCAAGTGATTTTGGCATGGTCCCGTTCTTCTCCAAGAACTGTTCTGATCAATCTTTAAGATTATTGATAGGTTTTGCATCTGCTAATATCCTTTTCTTGGACGGGTACTGACGTGTCTGCGCTGCAGCTTGAGACAAGAAACACACTGCCAATATGAAATTGTTGACAGCGCGCTAGTTTTATCGGTCAGCAAGTCAATTCTGTTCTCAAGAGTGGTCGGGAAAAGATTGCTGAAGAGATTGTTGTTTTTGACTGGAAGTCCAGGTGTTGGGAAGACTACTATATTGCTTCGGGTTGTTGAAGCGTTGAAGGCCAAGGGGTATGGTGTGGGCGGGATGATTAGCCGTGAGGTTCGTTGTAGCGGTGTTCGTGTTGGGTTTGAGATTATGGACCTGTGCGATTCTGCGCATGGGTGGCTTGCTCATGTTAGTCAGCAGAGCGGGCCGCAGGTTGGCAGATATCGCGTGAGCTTGAAGGATCTTGATAGTGTCGGTGTTAGAGCGATCGTGAGAGCTGTTGAAGACTTGGATGTTGTTGTAGTTGATGAGGTTGGCCCGATGGAGCTATTTTCTGCAAAGTTTCAAGACGCTGTCGGCAGGGCTGTTGAAAGCTTGAAGCTTGTCATTGGAGTTGTTCATTTGAGGGCAAGAAGCAGGTTGATAGATGAGGTGAAAGGCAGAGCAGATTTCGAAGTATACGTGGTTACGCCTGAAAATCGAGACAGTTTGCACGAAGCTGTTGTTGAAAAAGCTGTCGAGTTTCTGGAGCACGCTTAATGTAGCCATGCTCTCCTTGTTCTCTATGTGCTGATAGGCCAAAGTAAAAAAAGGGTGAATCTAGTAGTTTTCGCACCAGACTTCGAAGTAGCTTCTTGGGTGACTGCAAACCCGGCATTTTTCGGGGGCTTCAGCGCCTTCGAACACGTGTCCGCAGTTTCTGCATTTCCATTTGATCGGGGAATCTTTCTTGAAAACAATGCCTTGCTCCACGTTTGCCAGCAGTTTTCGGTAACGTCGCTCATGGTAACTCTCAACCTTAGCAACCATGCGGAAAGTTCTGGCTACATCCTTGAATCCTTCCTTTTCTGCTACGTCAGCAAAGCCGGGATAAAGCGTACCCCACTCGAGCTTCTCTCCATCCGCCGCGGCCTTCAGATTTTGAGCAGTCGTTCCAATCACGCCTGCAGGATAGCTTGCGGTAACCTCGGCGGTTCCGCCTTTCAGATGGTTGAAGAAAAGTTGGGCATGTTCTTTTTCGTTGTCAGATGTTTCTTGGAAGATTGCAGATATTTGCTCGTATCCTTCCTTTTTGGTCGCGCTGGAGAAGAAGGTGTATCTCGTTCTTGCTTGGGATTCACCTGCAAATGCTGCTAGCAAATTCTTCTCAGTTCGGCTTCCTTTCAGCTCCATTGTTTCCACTTCCTTTTGTTTCACATTTGTGAAGAGAGACATAAAAAGCATTTCGAAACAGGCATCAAGATGATCACAGTCTGGGATGGGCGTGTGAGAATAAAGTGTTATAGCTTTGAAGTCGAAATAGGCTCCTCTCAAGAAGTGACTGTCCTCCCATGTTGGTTGCTGGCGTGGATGATGCTGGACGTGGCTGTGCAATTGGCCCGTTGGTCATTGCTGGTGTGCTGATGGATGAGGGTGACTTGCCAAAGCTGGTTGAGCTGGGTGTAAAAGATTCAAAGCTGTTGTCGGCGCATAGGCGAGAGGTTCTGGCGCCAGAAATAAAACGGGTTGCCAGAAGCTACGAGGTTGTGAAGCTTTCGCCTCAGCAGATTGATGACGTGGTTCTTAATGGCAGGAAGCTTCGTAGGTTGAACTGGCTTGAAGCTCAAACCATGGCGAAAGTCATTGAAGCTCTCAGACCGGACAAGGCTTATGTTGATGCGTCGGACGTCCTTGAGGAAAGGTTCAAGGCCGATATTCTTGACTGTCTGCCCTTCAGGATACCAATAGTTTCCGAGCACAAAGCAGACAGAACGTATCCTATAGTTTCAGCAGCTTCAATAATCGCTAAGGTTGAGAGAGACAGGGAAATTGCCGAGTTAGGAAAAGTTCATGGGGATTTTGGATCCGGCTACCCTGCTGACCCGAGAACGACTAGCTTCCTTCAACGATGCCTGAAGAAAATGGGAGAATATCCTGATTTTGTGCGGAGGTCTTGGAAACCAGTGAAGAAGGTCAAGAGCGACGAGGAATCACGTCAGGCTAGGCTCATGTGATATTGCTGATCAAGTCTTCGGGACTTTTGATCTTTGAAAGCTCTTCACTTTGAATACACGAAATGTCCTTATTGGACAGCTTCTGCCCGTCTGTTATGAATATTGGATGTGCTTGGACAACTTTGCTCACACTGAGGATTTCATCAACTCTTCTGTTCAAACGGGGCTCGTCGTTGTCTGCGACTCCTCCTATGATTTTCATTTTGTCTTCAGGAACCGTGATGACGAAGTCGAAAGGAGCCTTTGTGACCGTTATGATGCTGTAGTAGTCGAATTTCTTGAAGATTTTCATGAGGAGTTTGTGCTTGGCAATTACACGTTTGGCCGTCGTCAGGAGGAGACACTCACGCTGTTTCGCTGGTTTTTCAAAAACGTCGACGGGCCTAGCAACAGGAATTCCCAAGGTGCAGATCAAATTGTAGGCCGCTGTGACTGAGGCTTTAGCCATCCCTCGCTCATAGCCGTAGAGCGTTCTTCGAGATGTGCCAACCATCTCAGCCATTTTGCCTACTGACAGGCCCAGTTGCTGTCTTCTGCGTCTTATCGCTGCACCGTTGATATCAACGTAGTAGCCTCCTGGTCCAGCTTGGATCAGAGGGTGCGTTCTGCTGAAGACAACGTTTTCGAAGGTTCTCGGAGTGACGGCTAAAACATTGTATCTTGAATAGACGGTGTCGTCTTCCAGGGGTTTTTCACGCGTATTCTTGCTTATTAATAGTGGTGCAGCTGAGACGCTTCTGGATATGCTCTTAAGCTCAGTTGAATCACTTTGCGAAAGACCATCAACATTAGGCTGGACTTTTATGAAAATCAGGTTTTCACTTTTTCTGGCTGCAAAATCAAAACAGCTTGGCCGAGACCAGCACGTTTGAGAAACAGCAAAACCAGCCTCCCTGAGCAGGGCCACAGCGGTCTCCACTCCATCTCCCTCTCCATAAATCATAGAAATCTCACATAACAAGTCCAGCACGGAGTGGGATATAAACTCTATCTTCAATTCCACTGTAGGATATATTGTGTCGTTTAAAGACCGAGTCGTGGACCCGCGCTTGGGAAGGAAGGATCGTCGACACGTCTGACTTTTTCTTGGATCATATTTGGATCATATAGCGAACCGGGGGAGTAGGTTGTGCGTACATGCATACGGAAAGCCCAATAACCTTGAAAGGCTCATTGCCATTGAGTAGGGGAAATCCTTGACGATTTGAAGAAGATGCTAGTGAACTCTGAACTGTCTGGAGGCGAGGGAATTCGTGCGAAAAATAATGAGGGACAAGGTGGGCTTAGCCTGCGGATAGAAACGTCTCACAATAAGTTCAAGAGTACGGGGTATGCCTATCTTTCAGAGTACGAGCACTACGCTTGAGCTACTATCATGGCGTGCGCCTTGTCGTATGGCTCTAGGTGGACGACCTCTTTCACGTTGAATCCGCGTTTTTCAAGAATTCTGATCTCGCCTTTGTAGATTTCTGATGGTTCCTTGGTTACGTCTATGCTTTGAGCTTTCACGGCAAGCATTATCCAGCCATGCTCTTTCAAGAACAAGTCCGCATTGTCTGCCAAGACTTTGGCCTGTTCGGGCTGTGCAATGTCGCAGTAGACGTCTTCAACCTTTCCTCGTATGAACATTGCGTATTTCTCAGGCATGCGTGCATCTTCTAGTATAGGCGACATGTTGAGCCTGTGTGTGCACACGTTTTCAACCAAGTCTCTTATGGACCTAGACGCGAACTCCACACAGTAAACATGACCTTTTTCGCCGACTATGTCTGAAATGTGGCTTGCAGTTGTTCCTGAAGCTGCGCCAAGATAAAGGACCTGATGGTCCGGCTTTATGGGAACGGTGCTTAGGCCTTTCAAGATAGCAGCGGCCAGCTTGCTTCTGAAAGCGTCCCAAACGCGGTATTCCGCTCCTTCAAAGCGTATGAGTCTTTCACCGTAGACGTTTCTGCCTGGTGTCATGTTTCTAGTTGCAAGTCGCTTGGCGCCGTCCTCAAGCATTAATTGGTATATTGCTGGGAATTTCGGGTGCGGCTTGACTCTAACGTTCACGCCAGTGCTTTCTCCGCTTTTCTTTTTCAGGCGTTTCATATCTGGGCTTTTGGCGTTTTGGTTCTACAGCGGGAATTAGCGGAGGCTCCGCGTATTTTTCTCGGATTTCATCAATTCTCTTTTCAAGATCTGCTTTGAGCGGGCCGCTTATGTCTCTGCGTCCGAACGCGTCTATTCTCGCGGCTATGGCCAGTTTTCCGGCCAATGCTCTTGCGATTTTTCCTCTCTGCCACCTTTTTGCTTCATGCAGAAGTGTATGCTGGAAAATCAATCCGTGCTTCGGCGGCCTTGTCCCCGTTTTCAGCGAGCGGAACAGCGCTTTTTCTGCACCTAGCACTTGAATCGTGCTTGCCGGTCGTCTAGCAAGGTTCGTTAAGCCTCCTGACGTGGCTATTAGTCTTGCTCCCAGTAGCGAGCCGGCCAGCGCTTTCATGTTTGGCGCAACTTCTTCCATAGCCTTATCCATGTAGCTCTCCATGCCCTGTCTAAGACTGTATAGGGCAAGTATGCTAGTACACAAGGATTGAATTTGTTTGAGATCAGCTTTGTCTAGGTCGGCGCCCATGGATTTCTCGGCGGTTTTGGCTATGCCCTCGGCTTTTGCTGCTGGAACATCTTCTTCCTTGAGCCTCTCAGCCGTGAAATTTTCCTTGTCGCCCAAGTCAACAATCAAGCGTGCATAGGTTTCATGTTTCTCAACCAAACGATCCAGTTCGGGAAAGTGCACGCCATACCATTCTCTCACTCGGCTCATCAACAGGTTTATAGTCCTGTCCAAATCGTCAAGCGTCTGAACTGCCTGTGCCACTATCAAATCTCTTTTCTCAATTGCGCCTCTAACCCTGAGCTTCGCAATCTCCATAGTCACATCGTGCATCCAAAGCTTGAACTCTTCCACATCCTTCACGAAGCCTGTTTCGACAGCAAAGCCTTCCATGCGTGATCGAAGCATCTCTCCAGCTTCAGAGGGCTTCGAGACTTCAGTGGTGACTGTCAGTTTCTTTTGAACTTCATTGGCTAGGCTGGTGTTTTCGAAAACAACAAGATCGTAGCCACTCTTGGCAAGCTTTTTGACAAGCTCTTCAATCTCGTCAGTCATCTTGCCTGCTTGGATATCCGCGAGAGTTTTTGCCGCAGCCTGTGGCCTTCGAGCGAACAATATTTTTGCTACAAGCTTATTCTCTTGATCGAAAGCCAATGTCCCAAATGGGCATTCAACTATCGTGGCCTTCATCTGTGCGCCTCGTCATTAACACTATTCCTAAGCCTTATTAAACAATCGCTATGGACGTATCGCATGCGGGAACTATCCAAGAATTGGTATCGCTGATGCTTCATGAGCGTAGAATCACTGTAGGACGGAATGCTATTTATGAGGAGAGCCCTAATATGCTGCACGAACAAGAAAAAGGCGAAACGCAGGAGAGGTTGACCTTTGTTTGTCCTTCATGAAATCTGTTTGTGGTGAGCAATGTTTGTGTCCCAATCGCTTAAGCCTTAACCTAGCTGGTTTAAAGCTTGGTAATCCAACGATGCTGGCCTCAGGAATCTTGGGTTATTCCTCTGAAACGTTAGAGAGCATAGTTGAGGGCGGGGCAGGCGCAGTTGTCACGAAGTCAGTTGGCTTGAAGCCGAGAGAAGGCTTTGCAAATCCGACAATTGTGCAGGCAAGTTGCGGGTTGATAAACGCCATGGGACTTCCAAATCCAGGCATAGACGAGTTCACGAAGGAAATCAGTCATGCGAAAACTGTTCTGAATGTTCCATTAATCGTCAGCGTCTATGGGTACTCAGAAGAGGAATATGGAATACTGGCTAGGAAGGCCGTGGATGCAGGTGCCGATGCAGTGGAGCTCAACGTTTCATGTCCTCACGTCAAGGAGACGGGCTCAGAAATTGGACAGAGCTCAAGAATTCTGACCGAGGTTGTCAGGGAAGCCAAAGTCATGGTTAGTAGGCCTGTAATCGTTAAGTTGTCTCCAAACGTTACGAGTGTTGCAGATCTCGCAGAGGTTGCGGAAAAAGCAGGAGCAGACGCTTTGACCGCGATAAACACGGTCAAGGCAATGGCCATAAACACTGAGACAACCATGCCAATACTCAGCAACAGGGTAGGCGGTCTTTCAGGCCCAGCCGTGAAGCCCATAGCAGTCAGATGCGTCTACGAGATTTTCGAGCGTGTCAAAATTCCAGTAATAGGTTGTGGGGGCATAGCAAACTGGCATGATGCAGTGGAATTTCTTCTCGCTGGGGCTTCGGCGGTTCAGATTGGCACTGCAATAGCCCTGAAAGGTCCAAGCGTGTTCAGAACAGTGGCACGTGGAGTTGACGCTTATCTTCGAAGGAACGGTTTTGACAGCGTGGGCCAAATTGTCGGCCTAGCACACAAAAGCTGAGCACACATGTTCTCTGAAAGCATGCAAGAACCAGCGAATGCCTTATAACGCAAACGAATTTTAGAACGCTATGCAATAGGCGTTGTGGACGCAAGCTTAAAGGAGGTAAGGTAGAGTTGAAGGAAAGAACCGGTACGAACGTGCATACTGCTTTCGTTGGAGAGGCTAAGGCCTATCAAAGGCTTCTGATGTTTGCAAAGAGAGCTGAAGAGGAGGATTTGCCTCAGATAGCCCACTTGTTCAGAGCGGTTGCTGCTGCTGAGGGGGTTCATTCTCGCCGGCATTTTGCCATGCTAGAGTCGGTCGCGGACACGCAGACCAACTTGGAAAGGGCATTTCAGTCTGAAAAGATAGTTAACGGGGTTCATTATCCTGAAATGTTGCGAGAAGCCGAAGAAGATACCGAAGAAGCCGCCGCGTTGGTGTTTTCGCAGGCTCGTGATGTGGAAGAGGAGCATGTGGAGCTCTATAAGAGAGCGCTTAATGACCTAATAGCGCAACGCTCAACTGAGTACTACTTGTGCACAGTCTGCGGTCATATCTCTGAAGGCAAACCGCCGGAAAAGTGTCCCATCTGCGGCGCGCCCCAGTCAAAATTCGAAAAAGCATCTTAGCCCCAAGCATACGTTGTAAGCAGAGTTCGGCGTTGGGTTCATTCCGCTGCCTGCGGCCGCAAATCAAACCGCGGTTAAGCACACGCAAGACCAAAACTTTGAAATTACTAATCAGTCATCAGTCTCTATGCTGTCAACGCTTAAGCATGAATGACTGGGGCAATTTGTGAATGGCTGATCACCAATTTCCCGCATATAGCAAGAAATCGTTAGGTTATCGAATCGCAGATAACAGACTAAGAGTCACACGGATTCTGAGCGTGGAAACCGAGAGTTCATCAGTGAAGACCTTAACGTTCGAAGACAAGCACTGTGCAAGAGCTAAGCCTGGCCAATTCCTGATGCTTTGGATTCCGGGCGTCGATGAGATCCCTTTAAGCATTTTGAACGCTGAGAAAGATGGTACGATAGCAGTGGTCGTAAAAAAAGTTGGTTCAGCAACGAAGGCTCTCCACAAGATGGAAGCTGGCGAGCTCATAGGCATACGCGGGCCGTTCGGCAACTGGTTCAATGTAGGACAAGGGAAAGCATTGATGGTGGGCGGAGGAACTGGGATAGCTCCGCTATTGTTTCTAGCCAGAAGGTTGGCGGTGAAGGCGGCAAAGCTTGTTCTTGTCTTGGGTGCGAAAACAGAGGAAGAGATACTTTTCATTGACGAACTGAAACAGATATGCTCTAGTGGGAATCTTGTGGCAACAACTGAGGATGGCAGCTACGGCATAGAATGCTTGGCCACAGCTCCATTGGAGGCCATGATGACAAAGGAAAGGTTTGGCATGATCTATGCTTGCGGTCCAGAGCAAATGATAAGAAAAGTCTTCGATCTCGCCGAAGAACACGGGACCAGGATGGAGGCAAGCTTGGAACGTCTAATGCGGTGCGCAATGGGCCTCTGCGGAAGCTGTGTAATAGGAAAGTACCGCGTGTGCAGAGACGGTCCAGTATTTACGAAGGAGAGACTGCGGGAAGTTAAGAGTGAATTTGGAGTTTCAAAACGCGATTTTGATGGCAGAAAGATACTCTTGTGACACGCACTAGCCACTGGATCATTAGAAACGCGTTGCTTGGTTATGCTCTTCGGCTCGGTTCTGTCTGATTGAAGCAAAAGAGATTTCACGCACAATGCTGCTAAGTGCATTATGGTGGTTTGCATGGCCAAACTGACGTTCTACGGCGGGGTAGGCGAGATTGGCGGAAACAAGATTCTAGTTGAAGATAAGGGAACAAAAATCTTTTTTGATTTTGGGCAATCCTTCGGTTTTGGCGCAGACTACTTTGCTGGTTGGCTCGAGCCTAGAACCATTAATGGTTTGGGAGACTATTTTGAGTTTGGCCTATTGCCGAAGATCAAGGGCCTGTATTCTAAGAAGCTTCTGGCCTCTACCGATTTGGCTTATATGAAGCCAAGATTCGACGCTGTCTTCCTGTCTCATGCACATTTTGACCACATAAATCACATTCAATTCTTGGATCCGGAGATTCCAGTATATCTCGGTGTAGGTGCCAAGCTCTTTTTGCAATGTATGGAGGAAACTAGCGGCTTCTGCAGTTACGGAGAACATCATTACCGAACGTTTCGAACTGGCAACAAGATCAAGGTCGGCGACATAATGGTTGAGCCCGTTCACGTTGATCATTCTATTCCTGCAGCGTATGGCTTTCTGATCCATACGTCTGAAGGCACAATAGTGTACACTGGAGACCTAAGAGTTCATGGTCCAAGAAAGGACATGACTGAAGAGTTTGTGACCAAAGCATGCGAATGCGAGCCTATGGCGCTGATCTGCGAGGGCACTAGGATGGTTGAGAAGGAGCGCAGACAGAACTATTCTGAGTCACAGGTCGAATTTCTGAGCGACAAGATCGTGTCATCAACTGATGAAGCAGTTTTTGGCGCGCATTACAGTCGAGACATGGACAGGTTCAGAAGTTTCTACAACGTAGCAAGAAGCTGTGGTAGAAATATTGTGGTTTCCCCGAAAACTGCCTACTTGCTAAGCAAACTTGCAGATGATGAGCATCTCAGCTTCCCCGACCCTTTAAGGGATGAAAGCGTTCTGGTTTACTATAAGCGGAAGAAATCCGGGAAATTCGACGAAAAGGACTACTATGTGTGGGAGCGAAAATTCATGGATAAGATGGTGACGCATGATTTCGTAAGCAAGAATCAAGGCAAGCTAATTATGGATATGGGCTTTAACCAGTTCGCAGAGCTTATCGACACTCGGCCTGAAGCAGGCAGCCATTTCATTCACAGTATGAGCGAGCCGTTCAGCGAAGAAGACATCGAAGACGAGGTTATGCACAATTGGCTAGACCATTTCAAGATGCACTTCCACCAACTGCATGCTTCGGGGCACCTCAACAGAAATCAACTTACCGCCTTGATCAAGCAGATCAGACCCAAAAGAATCTTTCCCGTGCACACAGAAAATCCTCAATTGTTCAAGAAAATAAGCAGCAACGTCGAGATAGCACAACGTGGACAAAAATGCGCACTATAGTTCATTGAGTCGCACGGGCTATATTGGTACTAGTCGGCTCTCGATTAGACTTGCTCTGGCGGAACTCTGTTTGATTTGTGCGCAGATGAGTACTTCAGATCGTGTCTTTCAGCACGTTTGACTACATTAGAGTATGGGATCAATTCTTCGATCTCTGTTCTTCAGCCATACCTAGCAGACCTGCCTAAGGTTCTTGATTACGGTTTGAAGGTTTCTCCTGCGAGGAAATAGAGAATGTGCACGCGAAACTCTGGTGCAATACCAAAGTCGCATGTACCGAAGGAATTTGCTTGAGACAGACCATCGTAGATGCATAACCTTTGCGCGCACTGTCGCAAGAGTCAGGCTGAAGCATGCTGGGGACTGTGACGGCTTTCATAAGTAGCATGGCCGTTTTGTAGAAAGCCAACTTAAGCCTTATATGCCTACCATTCCCAGCGACAACACAAAGCAAACACAAGCGAAAATAGGAGACAGTTGAACCATGATCAAGGATCTGACTGCTTTCTATTCCAAGAATGCTCTCAACATGAAGCGTTCTGAGATAAGGGAACTACTCAAAGTCACTCGGCGGCCTGGCATTATCTCTTTTGCCGGCGGGCTTCCTGGCCCAGAGACTTTTCCGGTAAAGGATTTGGAGGATATCTCATGCCAGGTGCTTCGAGAGAAGGGAGCGTTAGCGCTTCAGTATGGACCAACTGAGGGAGAAACCTCCTTCATAGAGGAACTTGCAAGGTGGCTCAGTCGCGAAAAAAGCGCGATCAAACCAGAGAATATTCTCATAACAGCGGGTTCACAGCAGGGTCTTGATATCGTTTCCAAAGTGTTCTTGGACCCAAAAGACATCGTTATAGTCGAACTACCATCCTACATCGGCGGTCTTCAGGCGTTTACTGCATACCGAGCGAAGATGATTGGTGTGCCACAAGATCATGACGGCATGAGGATGGATCAACTAGAGAGAATATTGGATAGGTTGGCAAAAAGAGGGAAGAAGCCGAAATTTATCTATGTAGTTCCAGATTTTCAAAACCCATCGGGCGTAACTATGTCTCTTGAGAGACGCAAGAGGCTTCTGCAGCTGGCATATCAATACGAGGTTCCTATTGTGGAAGACAGTCCGTACAGAGACCTAAGATACAAGGGAAAGACAGTTCCAGCCATCTTCAGCTTGGACAATCAAAACCACGTTATCGTATTAGGCACTTTTTCCAAGCTATTGGCCCCTGGTTTAAGGTTGGCTTGGATAATGGCTCCTGTCGAATGGATGGACCGCATGGTCGTGGCCAAGCAGAGCATGGACTTGTGTTCTCCAACGTACACTCAAGTTATAGCTGCCGAATACTTGAAGCGGGGACTGCTGCCAAAACAGATAGAAAATATTCGCAAAGTGTACGGCAGAAAACTAGAAGTCATGCTGGAAGCCCTGAGAAGATACATGCCTAGAGGCGTAGAATGGTCCAAACCGGAGGGTGGGCTGTTTCTCTGGGTCAAATTGCCGAGGAAAATGAGTGCTAATGATCTTTTTCCCAAAGCCATCGAAAACAAAGTTGCATACGTCGTAGGTTCAGCTTTCCACTGCAATGGCAAAGGGCAGAATACGATGAGGATCAATTTCTCTTTTCCATCAGAACAGCAAATAGACGAAGGAATACAAAGACTGGCCAAAATGATCAGAAACAATATGTAACAATCAACAAAACTAAGGACCGAAAAAGATTGAGCGCATTTACTATTTAGGTTGTGGAAGAACCCTGAGTCTCAGAGGATATGAATTTTCCATAACCCAATTCGTATGCGTTGCAGAAAAACTAATCTCGACAAAGTGGCCGCGAAGCCTGCCAGCGCTTGCTCCGTCTGGAACAAATGCTAATTCTGGTCCGGCAAAACCCACAACTATTCCTGCCAGAACGATTAAGCCGACTATCAAAGTTTGGCCCTTTCGAACTCTGGGAATCATCGTCGTTTTACCCGTCTAAGATGGCTGGCAGATCCTGAGAATTGTAGCTTGTTTCACATTGGCCCATGGATAGGCAAAGGTTATATGTTGCTAATGTTACTTTGGTGTATTTGCGGGTGCAATGTGATGCAAGGTGACCGCCAAATTCAAGACCAATTCTGAAACAAGCCTAACGATAGATTATCGCCCGCTTGACCTTGAAAGAGAAATACGCCAATTCTGGGAAAAAAACAATACTCAGCAGAAGCTGATGGATTTCAGAGAGAAGAACAACATCGGCGTTCTGGGTTTTGTTGAAGGTCCTCCTACACTGAACGGGATCCCACATGTTGGTCATGCGCGGGGTCGGGTGATGAAAGACCTTCGCTACCGCTGGAAAACCATGCAGGGCTATTACGTGCCCTTCTGGGCTGGATGGGACTGTCAGGGCTTGCCTGTTGAGTTGGAAGTTGAGAAACTCCTAGGCGTCAAGAACAAGCGGGAACTCTTGGAAAGAGTAGGCGAAGAACATTTCATAGAGGAATGCAAGAAAGCAATTATGAAATATCATCGAGAATGGGTTGAAGCAGACAAGAAGCTTGGAGTCTTCATAAACCACGAAAAGGCATACTGGACCTATTGTGACAGCTACATCGAAAGAGAATGGCAATACCTCAAACGTGCTTGGGATCAAGGCTTGCTCGAAGAAGGCCACTACGTTGTGGCCTACTGTCCAGGTTGCCAAACAAGCCTCAGCAGCGCTGAAGTAGGCTACGAAGATTCATACAAAATGGTTGAAGACCCAAGCCTATACTTCAAATTCAAAGTGGCCAACAGCAAAAACGAGTACTTCCTAGTCTGGACAACAATGCCCTTCACGCTCGTAACAGATACAATGCTTGCTGTCCATCCGGAAGCCGAATACGCCAAAGTGAAGGTTAACGGCGAAAAGTGGATCATGGCGAAGCCACGTGTCGAACCGGTGATGCAGGAATTAAGGATAGAGAAATATGAAACAGTCAAAACGGTTCAAGGCAAAAGCCTAGAGGGCACGAAATACGATTTTCCATTCAAGGATTTGGTTCCTAAACAGGTGGAACTGGAAAACAGGCATGAACTGGTGCACAAAGTAATACTTGAAGACTTCGTGGACGTCAATACTGCCACGGGAGTGGTGCACCAATCTCCTGGAAATGGTGAAGAAGACTTCTTCGCTGCACAGAAACGAGGTGTTCCAATATTCGCGCCGTTCGACGACGAAGTCAGGTTCACGAGCGAGGCTGGAGCTTTCTGTGGTTTATTTGCCAGAGACGCCGACGCAAAGGTCATCGAGGAGCTTCGCAAGAGAGGCCTGCTCGTCGAAGCAAATACGACGAAGCACGAGTACCCAACATGCTGGCGTTCACATCACAAGCTCGTTTGGCTGGCGAGAAAAGAATACTTCCTCAGGACTGACAAGATAAATTCGAAGGTTCTCGAAGCCGCGGAGAAAGTGAATTTCTTCTATGACAGTCCAAAGAACCGTTTTCTTGCTTTCCTGAAAGAGGGCAAGCCGTGGTGCATATCTAGAGAACGTGTCTGGGGAGCACCTCTGCCCATCTGGAAATGTGAAAAATGCGGCGCAAAAACACTGGTGGCGAGCAAACAAGAACTGATAACGAAGGCCATAAAGAAGCCCCAGGGTGATTTTGAGCTTCACAAACCTTGGGTTGACCGAATAACGTTCCGTTGCGAAGAATGTGCAGGCATAATGCGCAGAGAGGACTTTGTGCTGGACACTTGGCACAATAGTGGGGCTTCACCGTATGCCAGGTACAGTGACGAGGAATTTGCAGAGTACGTGCCAGTTGACTTCCTGACAGAGGGAATAGATCAAACCCGCGGATGGGCCAACTCGTTGCTTCTGGAGCATGTAATATTGACTGGAAAGGCTGAGTCTCCGTACAAAGCGTTCTTGTTCCAAGGCTTAGCTCAGGACGCTAAGGGTAGAAAGATGAGCAAAAGCCTCGGAAATGTGGTAGAGGCGAACAAGCTTCTGGAAAAATACTCGGCAGACTTAAGCAGATTCTACATGCTGCGGAAATGCTCTCCAGAAGACTTCATGAACTTCGACTTCAACGAGCTGGGCCGACGTCCATACCAAGTATTATCGACAATGTATCACTTGAGCAGATTTCTGCTGCAGAATGCTGAGTTCGACGGGTTTGACCCCAAAAAAGACACGCTCAAGAAGGCGAAGCATGAAGATCAGCTTGAAAAGGTCGATTACTGGCTGCTGTCGAAGCTTCAAGAAACAATAGAAATCTTCACGGGTAGACTTGAAACCTGCGAGTTCAACTCGGCACTGGCTGCTCTGGAAGACTATGTCATAGAAGTCATGAGCAGGCTCTACGTACCCATGGTCAGAAAGGAGCTTTGGACAGACGATCCGAAAACCCTCAACAGAAGACTCGCTGTATACGCGATACTGTTCCATGTTCTGAAAACGGTGACGTTGCTCTTCAACCCCGTAACGCCCTACCTGAGCGAGGCACTATACCAAAGGGTCTACAGAAAGCTTGACCCAACACTAGAGAAATCAGTGAACTTTGAGAGTTGGCCAAAACCAGAAAAGAAAATGCGTAACAAGGCATTGGAGGATGAATTCGACACGTTGTTCAAGTGTGTCTCATTGGCCTACGCGGCTAGACAGGATGCGAAGCTGAAGCGACGGTGGCCTTTGAGCCGCATGATTGTAGTGGCTCCTAAGGACATCCGTGACACTCTGCAAAGCGTCGAAGACCTGTTACTCGAACTGTCAAACGTGAAAACAGCAGAATACGCTCAAGAAGCACCAGATGCATCTCAGGAAGGCTGGGTCTCGGCCGTTGAGGGCGACTTGCAAGTCTTGTTGGATGCCCACCGAGACGAAGGATTGTTAGGTGAAGGCTTGATGCGGGATCTGGCTCGTAGAGTTCAGGCACTGAGGAAAGAACTCGGCTACGTGCCTACCGATATTCTAGAAGCAGTTCACGTAGGCGATCTTGAAAAAGAAAACATTACGCTGTTGCAGCCCTATCTTAAGGCCATGGCGGAGCTTGTCCGGGCCAAAAAAGTCCAATTGCATACTGATCGCAAAGAAGCAAAGGCAGAGTGGCATGAAAGCCAGATGGACGAAAAGAAACTATCCATCGCCATCGTCAAATAGAACCTGAATAGAGATTTGCATTGGAATGTGGGGCATGCACTCCAGAACAACCAAGGAGAAAAATACTTCTAGACATTGAGAAGTTTGGTTCAAGCATAACTGAATCCATTAGCAAGCAGCCTCGCATATGACAAGTTTGAGCCGAGCATGGTTATCGTTGAAAAACTTGGCGCGCGCTCGCGATATCACCACACATCTTAGCCTAAGCAAGAGGACGAAACCTCAACATAAGCCGAATAAAAGAACAAGCTCTGCAATCAATCATAGACTGTGTTCAACCTCACAACGAAACCGAAAGCTCTAAATTTCTTACCGTGGGTCCTTTTCCGAAAGAAACAACGAGGGCCGGTAGATCAGTCCGGTATGATCGCCGCCTTCGCAAGGCGGAAGCCGCGGGTTCAAATCCCGCCCGGTCCACTCCCATTCGGGTTCAAGTCTCACAAGCTTTTTATGGCCAAACCGCCTTGCAAGAAAGCCAAGAATCCCTTCAGAAACGAAGCGCGCGCGATGAAGAAATAGACGTGGGGATGATCATATCTAGAAATGAAGACAGCCTGGTGGTGTTATGGACAAGTGGAGATAAAGAAGTCGCTCTCAATATGGTTTTCATGTACACTCTAAACTCGAAACTGAAAAACTGGTGGAGTGAAGTTCGTCTGATTATTTTGGGGCCTTCTTCAAGGTTACTGAGTGAAGACAAAGATCTTCAAGATGAGATACGAAAAATGAAGAACGCAGGGGTGATCTCGGAAGCTTGCAGAGCCTGTGCGGACAAGTATGGAGTCTCACAGCATCTTGAACAATTAGGAGTACAAGTCAGGTACATGGGTCAACCATTAACAGACTACATTAAGGCGGGAAAAAAAGTAATCACATTCTGAAATCAATCGTGATATGCAAAGAAAACAGAGCGGTTTGAAGTGTTCGCGCGCGCTTAGCAGAGCAAGCATTTCGTTGGAGCTTCATCATGCGTTTGGGTGCAGAAATCTTATTTGGGCAGTGGAATCTGACCTTCGTCAAAAGTCTTCTTGGCAAGTTTTCTTGCGACAAAATATGCGCGTTGTAAGCCTAACGAATTGATAGCTCTCTGCGTCGTTTGTTATAAGCGAATTTCGCTGTGAATTCTGGCTTCATAGCTGTCTTCTATAAAAAAGAAGTGAAATGGACGCACAAAAAATACACGCGCTGGAGCTTGGAAAAGCGTTGCCCACAAACTAGAAGTGAAACTTTGTGGTATATCCGCATTGTGGAAGGGTTGTGAGTAAGCCTAGGTTTCTTGAGGCCTGAATGTCGGAACTGTGTTTTTAAGGACGGCAGCTACTGCTGGAACCAATGCCCCTACAATGTTTAGCGGAGAGAACCATTCTAGATTAAAGTGTGCGCTCACAGAAAAAAGGAAATGCGCTGGAAGCTTCTATACACTGGCAGCATAAGGCTCTTGTAAAGGGCATATAAGCATCCGGCACACTATAAGAAGTGGTGTCTAATGCCGAAGACTAAAGCCATAATAAAAATTCAAAACGTTGTTGCCTCTGCCACTTTAAACCAGAAAGTTGACTTAAACGCCGTGGTGAAGAGTTATCCAGGGGTTGAATATCGTCCAGAACAGTTTCCTGGACTAGTGTTTAGGATTAAGAGACCGAAGACGGCCACGCTGATTTTCAATTCTGGTAAAATGGTTTGCACAGGAGCGAAATCAGAGCAGGAAGCGCGCAGGGCTGTTATGACGGTTGTTAAAGAGTTGAAAAAGGGCGGAATAATCATCATCAGCAAGCCGGAGTTAAAGATTCAGAACATCGTTGCTTCTGCAAGCTTGGGCGGTCGGGTAGACTTGGAACTGGCAGTGGGCGCACTTGGAAAAACCATGTATGAGCCGGAGCAGTTTCCAGGGTTGATCTACAGGATGGACGAGCCTAAGGTGGTCATACTCATATTCGCAAGCGGGAACCTTGTTTGCACCGGAGCGAAGAAAGAACAGGACGTTTATGACGCAGTGCATAAGCTTCACGGAAGCTTGGAGGAACAAAACCTCATATTCTACGAATAAAACTTCATACGGTAATCGCCTATCGCCTTCGTTTGCACATTTCTCATCGAAGTAAAGCAGAACGCGCCCGTATCCGAAAACAATGGAAAGTGTTTTATCTATCATCATCATAGACCATGGTTATCAAGGTATATTGGAGGAAATTAAATGGCTAAATGTAAGAAATGTGGAACAGTTGTTTCATCGCCTAAGAAGAAGTGGACGATGGCTGGACGCCCATCCAAAGCTGGAAAAAGAACTCAGTTAGAAATCGGCCTTTTCGACTGTCCAAAGTGCAAGAAGCCATTCCGAGAAGTACTAAGCAAAAAGATAATTTAGGCACACCGAATACGGCTCAAGAAAGGCAAAAGAAGCCGCAAGTAAAGCCGATTTGGGTGGAGAAGGCACAAGGCATCAAGTTTACGCCCCTCATTCCCCCATTTTTCAATCTCTTCTAATCTTTTCAAAAGCTCTTGTTCATCTACTCTTAAGCACTTCTTTCAATTTATGGAATAAAAGAAAATTGGAAGGTTGAATATGCTTCGCAATGACATCGCACACGCTAACTTTTTTTCCAGAACATTCAGAAACGGAAAGTTTTCCCACTCTTTTGTAAGCGTTATTTCCATCGTTGAAACCATCCGTGCACTGTTTTCGCCTTCTCTTGATGGCATCTCCTCTGTTCCTATTGCAATTCTGCTTATTTTCAGGTCTTTCAGGAAGCGGCTTCTGTCTATTTCAGCTGCGTAACAGCTGTGGTAATTGCTTGTCCTCTGGCCTTAGCGCGCGCGGATGGAAAGGGTTAATCACCTTGAGCGCTACTAAGTAAGGGAGCAAAAGAGCTTCGAAAAAAAGCTTGAAGAGGCCACATCTATTACGGTGATATGCGAGGGAAGCAGAGGTTACCGAATGGGAATTCAAGAGTGCATATTTCTGATATTCTCTTCTGGCGGAGCTGGTCTGCGCGTTGTCTAAGCGGAGGCGTTTCAAAACTGTTCCTCGTGGATGACGAGACGCCAAAGAAGGTGGCTACGTTGTTCGGAGAGGACGCTGTTAGAGTAGTTGAGGCCCTCAAAGGGGTTCACGAGATCACAGATAATGAGATAGCGAATAAAACCCAAATACGCCTCAACATTGTTCGCAAGGAACTCTACAGGTTCTACGACCACTCCATCGTGGCTCTCAGGCGGTCCCGCGATAAGGAAACAGGCTGGTTTATCTTCAACTGGAGACTCCAACCAGACCAACTGGAAGGCTTTATCCTAGACCAAAAGCGATGTGTTCTTGGAAAACTGGAAACCCGGCTTGAATACGAGAAAAGCCACGAGTTCTACAGCTGCCAAACGCCAGACTGCAAGCGATATCCCTTCGAACAGGCATTTGAGCTTCTCTTTAAATGTCCCGCCTGCGACAAACCAATGATGCACATCAACAACGACCGGATCGTTGAGATCCTAACCCGAAAAATTGAACAGATAAAGGTTCTGTGAGCGTTGGAATGTTAAAGAATTGTTCTATCCCGCATTTGCCAAGCATTACTGAAACGATTCTATCTTACGTTGTACCTTCATCAAAGAATGTAGCGACTATTGATTGAGATCCGGTGTGCGCGCTGTGCTCGACGAAAAAACAGCAAAATTCAAGGCAAGTTTTGAGAGACATACTACTTCTGCTCCGCGAGTTGCAATAAAAAATTCAAACGCCATTCAAAGAAGTTCGTTAGATGATTTACTCCTCAAATCTGCGCGCGCATTCCAAAAATACAGCTGTAGCAGGCAAACCTAACTATACAACACGGAGACTTTCAGCGGCTTCACCAAACTATCGCCTACTCCAATGTAAAGACGCCTGAAAATGTGAGAAAAAAAGGAGAGTAACCTGTCGTTGTTAGCTTTCTATTTGGTTTTCTTCTTGCTTCCTTTCTTCTTCTTTCCGGTTGGACTTTTGGACACGTCGCGACCTCGAATCTACAGTATTCAGCGGTTTCTATATATATAATTTCGTATGCACCCGTTATCTTAAGCGTGCATTATGGAAAATAGCGGAATTTGATGAACTTTTGTAACAGTGTCTTGTAACAGAACTGTCACTTCTCACTTTTTCGACTATCCAAAGAGACGATATACACAACATGCCCCTCAGCGCGCATGCTTGTTCCGAAATTGGTCTAAAATGGTTTTTATTCTTCTTTTGCCGATTTCTGTCTGATATGGGCTTGTTTGATAAACTGGTCTTGGCCGTGTCGAGGGATATTAAATAGCACGGTGTTTCCGCCAAATCGCGCCCGCAAAACAGAAGGCATGGAGCGAAAACCGCAAGCGAAACGTCATTAACGCCTATACACTCTTTCTGAAACTTAACAGCTTAACATGGGAAAAACCAAAATGTGAAGTCACGCGCAAGATTCC
This sequence comes from Candidatus Bathyarchaeota archaeon, assembly GCA_963705345.1. Classification (GTDB taxonomy): domain Archaea; phylum Thermoproteota; class Bathyarchaeia; order Bathyarchaeales; family Bathycorpusculaceae; genus DASPTR01. The sequence continues at coordinate 1,096,016 of OY970072.1, read as the reverse complement.
GTTCATACCAACAGAACAAGAGAGAGACGCTCTAATATCTGGCACTGACAAAAAACCCGCTACATTCTTACAATTACTGAAAGAAACTGCTATGCGATGCGGTGAAGCCAAAAGACTATGCTGGATAAACATAGACTTTGAAAAGAACATCATAACGCTGAATGATCCTGAAAAGCGGTCAAACCCTAGAATGTGGAAGGTAAATCAGAAACTTATGGATATGCTAGGTGCAATGCCAAGGGATAGCCAAAGAGTCTTTGGCGACTCTTCCATATTCTCAACGAAAAGCACTTTCACAAAGGCCAGGAAACGATTAGCTGCAAAGCTTCAGAATCCAAGACTCCTGAACATTAGCTTTCACACTTTCCGACACTGGAAAGCTACTATGGAATATCACAAGACGAAAGATCCATACTATGTTAAGCAGTTTCTAGGCCACAAGAGCATACAGAACACAGAGCTATACATAAACATCGAACACACACTATTTGAATCTGGAAACGATAACTTTACTGTCAAAGTAGCTGAGAAACCTGAAGACGTCAAGGCATGGCTTGAAGTAGGCTTTGAATACGTTTGCCAGAAGGATAACTTGATATTTCTGAGGAAAGCCAAATGAATGAGAACCTAGCAGAAAAGCATACCAAGTCAATAAAAAGCGGCCGGGGTGAGGTAGCTTGGTAGCCTATAGGCCTGTGGAGCCTAGCGCCCGGGTCCAAATCCCGGCCCCGGCCCTCCAATTCCTCTTGGAACAAGAATGGTTTAACTATGATTTTCCGTGTGTTTCGACACAGGTCAGAAAAGCCAAAGATTAAATAAGAATTCGACCATAGTTTCTATTAGTGAATGAGAGAAGGGTGGAAAACGTTTTTCTCCTTTCTCCTCCACCACTCTCTCCTTTCCTTTCTCGTTCTCCTCGCGTGTAAACGGGCTTTCTGGGTTAGTGTTGAGTGAGTCCTCAGAGCGAACCTTTCATCTTCGTTCAGAAGGTTGAGCGCCTCTTTGATAGAGTACTAATACGCGAATCAAGCAATTCAACGTTGTTAGGAGCTTCTGGGCGTTACCTAGCCATGCACCAGTGCAATCGTTGAGCCTGCTTGCTCTTTTCCTTCATCTTCAACCGCAGGTGTCACGCAAAATCTTAAGTAGCCAATTCTGCTATTGAGTCTAACTGGTTCTTATGGCAAAGTTGGAGGTCTACGTGCGCAGCCTCGAGCTTTCCACGCTTCAATTTGTGGACAAGGAAGGCGCAATGCACGCATGTGCCCAGGCCGGCAAAACTGCTTTCCAAGGGCTTGGACATGTCTCGAATCTCTTAGGAAACCGCTACCTATGCGACGAGGACAGGACAGCTTTGGCCTTGGTTGACGAATACTGCAGACATAACGGTTTGGAATATGAAGTCAAAGATTTGGGGGCAATGAGCTTCTTGCAGAAGCTGCAGTTGAGAATGAAGGGAATAAGGGCTCTAGCCGTCTGCTATGAAGAAAAAATGGTCCATGGTGTTCCAACTGAAGACAGCTTGAGAAGGCTTACGGCTGCTTAGCAAGGCCATCTCATTCTCAACCTGAAGCCCTACAATACTGCTCAAAAGACGATTCGAATTTGCATCAAGTAAAGACTAATAGGTTAAACTGAACTCTCATTTATGATTGAGAGAGTTGCAGGCACCATGGAAAGAAAACGGCTGGTTTTTCCATTCTCGGCCATAGTAGGTTTGGACAAGCTCAAACTTGCGATTCTTATCAACGCAATTAACCCAAAGATCGGCGGAATACTCATAAGAGGCCCGAAAGGCTCAGGCAAAAGCACGGTCGTCCGTTCCCTTGCAGATATCCTCCCAAAAATAAAAGTCATCAAAGACTGCCCCTTCAACTGCAATCCTGCAGACCCGTCCAACATGTGCCCAGTTTGCAGTGAAAAATACACGGAAGGCAAAACATCGCCAGCTGAAGAAAAAGAAATGACGGTCGTTGAGCTGCCATTGGGAGCGACTGAAGACAGGCTGATCGGAAGCTTGAACGTGGAAAAGGCAATCAAGCAGGGCATACAAGCCTTGGAGCCCGGAATCCTCGCCACAGCAAATCAAAACATCCTCTACGTAGATGAAGTCAACCTGTTGCCTGATCACATAGCAGACGATCTGTTGGACGCAGCAGCCACGGGATGGAATTTCGTTGAAAGAGAGGGAATTTCGGTGAGCCACCCTTCTAGGTTCATATTCATAGGCACCATGAACCCTGAAGAAGGAGAATTGAGGCCTCAGCTTCTGGACCGTTTTCCATTATCAGTCACCATGGGAAGCATAACGTCGGTCGAAGACAGAGTTGAGATAATCAAGAGAAACATGGAATTCGAAGCCGGACCTGAGAGTTTCTACGAGAAATTCAGACTGATACAGGAGGAACTCCGAAACAGAATACTGCAGGCAAGAAAAATATTGGCGAACGTGGCCTTCTCGGATGAGCTTCTCAAGAGCGTTTCCAAAGCCTGTCTGGACTTGAAAGTCGATGGTCTACGACCTGACATCGTCATCGCAAAATCAGCGGCAACTCTTGCCGCATCCGAGAATAGAGCACAGGTTACGTCCGATGATGTTCTTGTCGCTGCAGAGCTTGCCCTAAGCCACAGAACGAGACAAGGCGGATTCCTAGAACCAGCCTCACCTCAAGAAATAACCGCGGTCTTCACAGCCTCAGCAAAAAAAGCATTCCAATTTGAAAAAACAGGAGAGACAACGAAGGAGGAAATGGAAAAGAGACGATCTCTGAAAGGCAGGGCCGTGTTCTGGGTCAAGAAGGACGCTTCGGAAGACGAGGAGAAAAAGAAGACAGAGGATAGTCGCTTCAAGAAAATGCAGAGCATGAAGCTCAGGCTGAATTTCCTGCTAGGCCGATTTACCGGCGGAGTCTGGGGGATAGGCAAAAGATTGAAAAAAAGCCCGACGGACGCGCCAGTCACAGAAGGACTTCAGGCAGGTGGCGACAAGCTTCAAGGCGAAACCTACGAAGAGAAAATGGTCGAGAAGAAGGATCAGATGAAGGGGTATCCCACGGTTGGTGAAGCGGCGCGATCCATGAAAGTTTCTCAAGGCTTTCCGCTGCTCAGCAGCTTGGAAAAGCGAGTTGTTTCACCTTCCAAGTTTTTTCTGAAGATGGGAAAGATCAAGACAAGAAAGACAGGCGTTTATGCGGGAAAACATTCCCAAGCAGTCACGACTCTTCATCGGGGAAGACCTTACGGGTGGAAGATTCCCCACGGGAAACCCGCAGACATCCACATGCCGGCAACTATACGCGCAGCTGCCAGAAGACAGACTGAACGGCAAAAACCGCCAAACATGGCGCTAGCGATCTCTTTTGAAGATGTAAGGGAGAAGTTGAGGTCTCACAAGGCCTCGCTGACCATGGTTTTCGTTGTCGATCTCAGTGGATCCATGATGTACAATCTCGAGGCCGTAAGAGAAGCTTTGCTTAAGCTTCACAGCGACGCATACAGAGGCAGAGACCGCGTTGGAATTGTAGCCCTAAAAGGCTTAGGCGCAACAGTTGTACAGCATCCCATCACAAATCTGAGAGTGGTGGCAAGCAAACTTGTGAACATGCGCATCAGCGGTTTCACTCCTCTAGCCGCAGGAATGTACAAGGGCTTGGAAGTGCTGAAGGAGGCAGAGCGCAGGGACTCATCAAGCGTACCGGTCATGGTGGTAATTACCGATGGAAGCGCGAATGTCCCACTGAAGAGGAGCATTGAAACTGGCGAAATCCGCGAAATAGATGAAGCGTTGGCAGCAGTTAGAGAGTACGAGGGCGTGGCGGTCAGTGATGTTTACTCCGTGTCAAGAATGGTCAGACGCGAGGGAATCCACGTAGTAGTCATGAACACTAATCCCCACGTTTTCGGTCGAGAAACCTATGGGTTCTGGGTTACGGAAAACATAGCCTCATTGACGGGTGGAACCCATCATGCCATCGGTGCTCTTACAACTGAAAAAGAAATGATTGACAAGATGATCGAGCACATTAGAGAAGACGAGAGAGGCATAGTTGCTGAAAGAATTGCTGGCTAGAACCAGTATGCACTGGCCCATAGATTCTCATCCCTCAGATGGGAGGCTTAACACGCTTTTTAGCTTCAAGGCCTATCTTCATCCATCGCTCAAACTCCTTGGATGGCGGTTCTTCGCTGAACAGCCTCTTTCTTGCAGCTTCTAAGAAGCTGTTCTGTGAACCCAAGAATTCAGCTGCTGTCAAAACGGTGTGCTCAGACTTATACGCTCGATAGAAAACGTCTACTGCCCTCGCCTTCCAGTTTTCATCTCGCAAGAAGTGATGCTCCAAAATTGTCATCGGAACACGCTCCACGATTTCCTGCAGATTGCCTAATGCAGTTTGGATTTGTTTTTCGTCAGTCTTAAATCCGATGAGGTAGGATGGCGGCCCTCCTAACATTATCAACTGTGGCTTTTCATCGATGATGATCTGAAGTGTCCTGGCTGAGATTGGACCTTGAATGTCTGGAGCGAACATGAATGCTTCTCCTCGGCATTCGACGGTTGTCATTAATACCCACCCCAGAAACGAGTTGTCTGAACCGTGAAAGACTAGTTCTGAGAACTTGATTCTCGTGTCTCCGAAATCAAAGGTCTTTCCATCCGCTATCTCAAGCTTCTCCGCATAGCTGCCACCAGTCCTTCGGAACATCCATCCCCTTTGTCTTTGACTAGAATTGACCATTTCCCGAGGGTTCTTCAGCAAAACAGTTTTTCCTTCGTAGATTTGTCTTGCAGTTTCAGTTTCCTCAGTCCACTGGGTCAACCAGTCCTCGTATGAGGGTGTATGATGGTCGAAATGATAGTGGCTCAATGTTACAATCTCGACATCTTCAGCTGTCTCTGCAATTTTTCTGCGGCACTCATCAATGGCTTTGAACTCCTTAGGATGAGGCGGCAGGCCGAAGCGGTTTGGACAGAGCGAAACACCGGCATCTAGAAGGATCTTCACGCTGGAAGTCTCAACGTACGTACACATGGATCTTACGCCAAGACTCTCTGCAGCCAAAGGAACGACTCGAATGTGCGTGAGCATGTTTCTCAACACAACATTGACTGAGTGGTGTATCTTTTTATTTGGGCCGTCTTCCTAGTTTTAGCGGTGGGCGATGACGACTCTGGCCCCAATGAATCCCAGATGATTTGGATCTTGAGTACTGAGCACCACCATGTACTATTTTCGGTTCGCATCATCCATTCTGAACTTCTCATGCGTCACCCTAAGCTTAAGCTTTCCTTCCACGCGTAGAAAAGAACGCGCGGTCTTGGGACATAAGGTTACAGTTTTAACCCCATAGTAAAGCGTTTTAATTTGCTGCTGTAGTAGGTTCCATTTTTCATAATTCAGGGCGCGCTAACGGACTAAAGGTCAAATGTCGATCAAGATTGCCTCTTTCTGCCGTAAAGCTCCTCTTTCAAATCTGTCTGACCTTTACCTGCCCTTTCAAGCATTGATTCTTTTGCTCTTTGTGGCATGTAACTCTTGACGCATTCGTGTGCCAGAAAGAATAAAGCATACAATGCATTTTCGTCCTTTTCCAGCTCCCCTATCGGGAAATTCATTTCAAGACATATCCTCTTCAAAAGGTAATCTTTCACTTCTTTCTGAAATGCTATATCAGTAAGTATCCTTTCATCCAGCATTGACACCGCAGCAGCTTCCCTAGCATCGAGTTTTTCTCTATCATTCAGCGTATAACCCCTATCAATAACCTTCCGCAAAGGCAGAAAAGCTATAACCCCATACAACTTCTGTCTCAGCTCCTCCGAGACAAAAACCTCCTTTCCATTCTTGTACACTTTCGATTCATAACATATCCTTTTAGGTTCAGCAACCGCTTCTTGTTCTTTCTCTTTTTTGCCCCAACCAAAAGGCATCCAATCACCTAGCCCGAAGACGTCTAACCAAGAGAATACGAACATCAAATAACTTAAACTTTTTCTTTTTTCCTCCAGGAGCAAGTACACTGTTCTGCGTAGAGAGAATCAGTTCTGCCTAGAGAATTTATGATATTTTGATTTGCACATGGTGTGTTTGGGTGTAGACCCTAAACTCTTTTAGCAAATAGCTCGAGGATGTATTTTGACGATTCAGGAGGAATGGTTTTGGGAGAACACTGGAGACGGTCACTGACAAAGGCGATTACTTATAGACTGCTAATCATTGTGCTAGACGTTACGTCCATATATTTGTTTACTGGAAGACTTGACATCGCACTTGGTGCGAGAGCTCGCCGCTTTGCCATATTTGCTGCAAATCAAGTTTCATCCGCTGCTTTCTTGGATAAAATGAAGAAAACATGGAGTTTCGTTGATGCTTTTGTATACGAACCATGTTAGTTAGGTCTTTTGGCGCCTCACTAGTTCGTGGAATTTGCTGTATATTGCCTCGCCTCTTGGTCTCAGAGATTCAGGCATGTTCAGGTCATCTTCTAGGACGCACTCATGCCGTTCTAATCGAAATCTGACCTAAGAGTAGTCCTTCTTGAACATGGCACATTTAAGCTCCAGTTCCATCGCGGTAAAATGAACTTCGTAAATCGCGTGTCTCGGCGAACCTACAATCACTCGTTTGTCAATTGGTCTTTTCATCTTCTTCAGCTCGTTTGTCTCCGACACTTCATGCACCATCAGGAATCCGTTGTTGAGGACATCCTCCAAAGTTGTTTTGTCGTCAGAGAATATTCCATCAGTCATGTAATCATGGAACTCGTTTGCCGAAACATCCTCTGCTGAGTAACCGATTTCTTCAAGATTTCTTCTTGTCTTTTCTATTTTGCCCGCCATCTCCCCGAGCATCGGATGCTTGCCGCCTATTTTTCTTCAGGCGGTTTTTCCCAGATCTCCAGCATCTTCTTCTTGAGTTCCCTACGCTTTCTGTGCAAGAAACGGTAGACCGTGGCGTGCAAGCTCCCCTTGACCAGCATTTGCACTGCTTCTCTCGCAACCTCTGCCTCCTCAATTGTTCCGATTACGCTCACCGTATGACCATATACGGCGACGTTGGTGCCTGTCAATTCCTCAATGATGTTTCGAGTCTTCCCATTCATCCCTATTATTCTGCCTTTGACTCGTTTGATGTCAGTCTCAGAACGTCCAAAAACAGTTCGAAGATCAATGACGTCCAACATGGCTTCTTCATCCCTTATCAAACGAAATGCATGCTCCGGAGAGAACCCGCGTCCCAATGCCGTTACCACGTCCTTTGCCTTGAAGAGCAATGATGGATCTGTGGCCTCCTCTGCAAGAGTTATTGTAACGTCACCTGATTGACTGTCTATCTGAAGCCCAACCGAGAGCTTACCTTCGATGTTCTTCTTTGTTGTGCCTTCTGGGCCTATCAGAACCCCAACGCGCTCTGCTGGGATTTTTATGAATGTGTTAGGCTTTGCCATGGCCGGTTACTTTCCTGTAGCACTCCTCGATCGGAAGAACATCTATACCCATCCGACTAAAAAACCTATTGAGATTGGTCAAATCTCTTCGAAGGAGGAAGCCAGCCATGGGATGCGAAATTGAAACGGCCTGCGAAACGTCAAAAAGCACTGGATGCTTTTTCCAGATCATGATGTTGTATTCGCTCAGGTCTCCATGGACGAGTTCAGCCTTGCAGTAGAGCCTTTCCAGGTAATTCAAGATTTCACCGTAAATCCTTTTTGGCTGTTCAGGCTGCTGCTCCTTCATCGATGGCGCGCTCTTGCCATCCTTGCCGATAAATTCCATTATGAGCACATTGTTTCTGACCACGATGGGTTTGGGCACTCTGACTTCTGCCCATGTGGCCTGTTCCAGGTTTCGATATTCCTTCCGTGCCCACGTGAAGATCAGTGAGCGCGTATCATGCTTTATGCACTTAAATCTAGGATCCCCCTCAATGTACGGGAGCATGCCCTTCTTGAACTCTGCTGAAACAGTTAAATAGATTTTGACGGCCAGCTCTTGTCCATCTTTGCCTTTTGCCCAATAGACGCGCGATTCTTTTCCGGCACTGACCACGCCGAAGATGTCGCCTAGCACGCCTTTGTTCAGAAAATCATATATTACCATGAGCGTGGAACGGTCGAAAACCTCTTCTAAGACCTCTAATTCTTCGCTTCTCTTCTCTTTCATCAACTGCTCAGTTTCGTAGGCTTTTTCTTTTTTGAGAAGTCTCTTGTCCACGTGTTTTCTAAAAGACACTTGCCGTCATCCATCCATAGCTAGACTGAACCTAAGTAACAGTTATGTAGCCTCTTCTGCGAAGATCTTCAGCCTGAGCACGAGTGTAGCGCCAAAACACGTCGCCACGTTTGTCTGATTCGAAATCCCATGGAGAAACTAGTACAACGTCTCCGACGCGTATCCAAACGCGCCTCTTCATCTTACCACGTATTCGGCATAAACGTTCATGCCCATCTTGACACTTAACCATAACGCGGTCGAAACCAAGAAGTTTCGTGGCCAAGCCTAGCACGTCATTTGCGGATGGATAAACCATCTCGCTCAGTGCCCCCTCGCTCAGAACTTTCTTCTTGCCCAAACACGCACCTCGAACATTCCGCTCATAAGGAATGAGTTCTCCTCCTTAAAAGCTATGCCCATCAATGCCAGTCCATAAGGACCAACAAACAGAAAACCTGAGGAGTAGGTGTCACTCATGTCAAGAAGCTACGGAAGAGAAGATTACCAGGGAGCGCTCCTCAGAAACTGGCGAAGAACCCGTTTATCACGTCCTTAGCAGATTGGATGAGAGGATGCCTTATCTTAACTGGGACCTCGAGTTTCTCCAGTCGACTCACTCTGAAATAGATGGGCGGATGAGGATCTAGGCTTAGCCATTCTTGAAAGCGGTATGAGGGCAATCGTTCATATAGCAATCTTTTGAAGCCTATTTTCTCCAAGGCTTCGGCCAGGATCTTAGGTTTACCCATGACGATCGCGGACATGAGGTCGGCTCTTGCCTCGAAGAATTTTGCGATGAAATATATGAGTGTCATGACCAGCCAGAAATACGCAATGAAAAGATAGGAGAAAAAGATGATTGGAAACAAGGGGAGAAGCACGTAGAATCGAAGTAGAAACTCGGCGCTAGACAATCCGAAGAGAAGAAGGGGATCGCGACCTTTTAGGTGACCGAACTCATGCCCCAGAACTCCCAGGATCTCCCCGTCCGAAAGCTGAGCTAGAAGGCCCGTGGTTATCAAAACTACGCCTCGGCTGGGGCTAGGTCCAGAAGCAGCCGCGTTGGGAATAATCGTGTTAGACACTACGATTTCAGGCATGGGAAAGCCAAAGCTGTCGACGGTTTTCTTTACAAGCTGATACACATCTACCTTGTGTGTTGACAAATCCTCTGGTTTGCAGGCTAATCCATGATTTGCAAGTATTCCCTGCACGGTTTCGCAGTCGATTTCCCCCTTTTTTGCCAATGTTTCATCGTATATCTCCTTCTTGATGTTCAACAGCACATCTTTCGGATATTTCTGTCTGAAATCCTCATGCTCCTCAAGCGGCAAATGATACTCTACCAAGTGTATGCTCGGGTTGCTCTCAGTTATGCGCCAATCTGCTCCCCTTGCAATGATCTTGTTGGAAAAGAACACGAAAACGAATTGTACAGCCAAGAGCACGACGGGAGCCAGCCATCCTATCACAAAAAACAAGAACATGCCAAGGCTAATGAAAACCACAAAGAGAAGAATCTGCGTTTCTAGGAACATTCGATTGATAGGCTGTCTCTCTTTTCCTCGAAGCTTTTCGGGCACTATCTCTTCTCCTTCCCTCCACGCGAAAAAAAGGGTGCTGCTTCTCATCTTTTCTTCAAAAAACCCCACGAGGATGATGACGTCCTGCTTAACTTTGTAGACCCTTTCCTCTGGAACCGTATCATCAAGCCGAGTGACATTCAGCCTAATCGGCCTGCTGCCGATGATCTCCGATTTCAGATCCTGTTTTCCCGATGCATCTAAGGAAATGAAGGAAAGCGAAGCATTACCATCAACCGTTTCTTTGGACACGTTTGTGAATTGCTTCTGTTCAGGCAGAATGTACTTCTTTTGAATGAAATCAATCAGGTCCCCCATATATTCCGAGGGAATTTCAGTCTCGATGGAGTACGAAACAGCATTGCCAACGTTGTCGACCATTTTTCAGCCTCACTTTCTTCCATTGTCTTCATGCAAAAGCTTGCGCTCTGTTAGAGTTTTACTATTTGAGCGTGCGGTATTCCTTCAATTTTCAACACTGCTTCAGGATGCACGTATCCTTTTTCTATCGCTCTGTTGACAACATTTCTTCCAATCATATTCACTATTGTCGAGTTCTCAATCATGCATATTGCTTCATCAATGTTCACTTTCGCACCCTTGTAAAAGTTCTCTTTTACGCAGAATACGATCTTTCCATCACGTAAAGTTTTTCCCAGTATTTCAGCGTCGCATATGGCTAAGAGTACGTTCCTCCCAACTTTCTTCAAGTTCATGTAAGCTTCCAATTTCTTTGCCGCTTTTACAGTTGTTTAATCGCTGACCTCGCTCCGCACGCCTTACAGATTAGGAACAAGAGACGTTTTTCTTTAACAATTTTCGTATCTGGACGCTTGCATATAGGGCAGACCACAAAACTCTCCAGATATCTTTGCAGTAGCCTTTCAAAAGTATCATGTGGGAATTTGCCTTGGAAAATGGCCCTTGACTCCTGCATCGTTGCCGCCGTGGCCATTTCCCCGGAAAGAAACTTCAGCAAGTGTTGAGGGTCGCGGTCCAAAGCATCTGCTATTTCCTTGAAATTATAGATTATTGTGCGCATGCCTATCACCCTGTGACTAAGCCTGGGAATCCCAAGACGCTCTTGTTTTGAGGCCACCTCAGGGATCTTGGACCTCGCCCTCTTGAGCAAGGACTCGTAATCGTATTCCATTCGGTTATTCACCAACAAAAACAAGGCACGTCATACTATTAAAGACTTGTTTCACAAGACTTGCTCATGTTTCCCGCATGCGATGCTGTTCAAGACTTATAAATAACTCGCCGTGAAAAAAGAAGTAACAACAACCTGGGGAAAGATGATGGGTTATTCCTATCTTTACACCGGAACAGGCGCAGGAAAAACCGCGAACGCTTTAGGCTTGGCACTGCGTTCAGTTGGCCACAAACGCAGAGTTGTAGTTATTCAATTCCTGAAATGGTGGAAGAACACGGGCGAATACAAGATCCGAGACATGCTCGCGCCTTACTGCGAGATTTATCAATTCGGACGCAAAGGCTGGATCGGCCTAGGCAACCTAGGCGAAAAGGATAGAAAACTAGCCGAGAAAGCCCTGAAATTCGCTGAGAAAATCGCCAGACAGGAAAAGCCAGACTTGCTTGTCTTGGACGAGATTAACCTCGCTTTGCACTGCAAGCTATTAGAAGTGCACGAGGTTTTGGAACTGCAGGATAAGATCCCGGAAAAAACAGATGTCGTCTTGACGGGAAGATACGCACCAAAAGACTTATCGACAAGGTGGACTTTGTAAACGAAGTGGTTGACGTCAAATATCCAAGCGAAATGGTCACAACGAAAGGCATACAATATTAGCTTTGGAGACAATTCCTTGAACGAGGACGAAGCTATATGCAACCCATCTGATTTTGTTCGCTATGTTGCCCAAAACAGGAAAATATCGGCTGACCTGATACGTGTTCCTCATCGTCTCGTCATAACTTACCAAAGGAGCACTTACGAAAGGGCAAGCAAGCTCATTGATGGCAAATGCGTGGACTGGTGGATGTATGGTGACGCTCAACCATTCTGTGTCGGCCGATTCAATAACGTGGAAATCGGGTTGGTCCGTCTTTGGATAGGCGCTCCTGCAGCAGTTATGACGCTTGAAGAAGTGATTGCCTGTGGCTCAAAGATAATATTTGAAATCGGTCTGTCCGGTGGCTTGCAGCCCTATATGCAGCCTAGCGGCGTAGTCGTCGTGACCGAAGCAATCCGTGACGAGGGAACATCTTACCATTACCTTCCGCAGGAAACTAGAGTGGAGTCTTCCCAAAGACTTAGGAAGGGCTTGATGAACCGACTGAACAAGGAAAAGATCAAGTATTCTGTCGGCCCTGTATGGTCCACCGACGCGGTTTACAGAGAGACATGCGGCAAATTCCGAAGTTCAAAGACTTGCGCGTTCTTGCAGTGAACATGGAAACCTCAGCCATTTTTGCACTTGCAAAATATAGAAACGTTGAAGCAGCTTCAGTACAAGTAATATCTGACATTCTGACGGAAAATGGTTGGTTGCAGGCCTACGAACATCATTCAGTTCTGGAAAGCACGGAAGCTGTCTTGAAAGCTGTCCTGAACGTGCTTTCTGAAGCTGAATAACAATCAAAACTTGAAAAGGTTTAAGAAACGTCATATGTTCTTACTTCTAATCCCTAACGGTGAACCTCTTGGGAAAACGAGCCCATCCATACATCCCTAATTCAACGCCTCAAATCAAGCAGGAGATGCTGCGTGAAATAGGCGTCAGTTCGATTGAGGAATTGTACGCAGATGTCCCCAGCAAATATCGATTGAAGAAACCGTTAAATCTGCCGCCTCGGGGCATGTCAGAATTTGAAGTCAAAAAGCACGTTGAAACGTTGCTCTCAAGAAACCGAACCGCCCTTGACATGCCAATTTTCTTGGGCGCTGGCTGCTGGCCGCACTACGTGCCAGCGCTTGTTAAAGAAATCGTGCAGCGAAGCGAGTTGCTCACCTCCTACACGCCATATCAACCTGAAATCTCCCAAGGCATGCTTCAAGCCCTTTTTGAATATCAAAGCATGATATGCGAATTGACAGGCATGGATGTCGCGAACAGCTCCATGTATGATTGGGCCTCGGCTCTTGGGGAAGCTGCACGCATGGCCGCCCGACTGAAATCTCGCAGTGAGATCCTCGTACCGAGGATTATTCATCCTGAAAGAGCAGCGACCTTACAGGCTTATGCTGAACCCGCTGGGATTTCGATTCAGAATGTTGCGTATGAAACTGGAAGCGGAGAAGTCAACCTGGAGGATTTGAAGAGCAAGATTTCAGATAGAACCGCAGCAGTTTATGTTGAAAATCCATCATACTTGGGCTTCATTGAAACTCAAGTCGACGAAATTAGCAACGCGGCCCACTCGCATGGTGCTCTCTTCATTGTTGGCGTTGATCCAACTTCGCTGGGAATCTTGAGGCCACCTGGGGAATATGGTGCAGACGTCGTTGTGGGCGAGGCTCAACCGCTTGGAAATCCCATGAATTTTGGCGGTCCGCTTTTGGGAATTATGGCTTGTCGTGATGACATGAGTTTGATTCGGCAAATGCCCGGCCGCATCATAGGCTTGACCACGACTCAGACAGGTGATCAAAACGGTTTTTGCATGACCCTGCAGACACGTGAGCAGCACATTAGACGCGAAAAGGCAACATCGAACATTTGTACCAACGAAGCCCTGTGCGCTGTTGCGTCGGCTGTTTATATGGCCCTGCTTGGACCTGAAGGCTTCCGGGAACTCGGGGAAACAATCACATGCAAAGCCAATTATGCCATTCGGCAACTTTCAAGAATAAAGGGAATCAGAACCCCAATATTCAAATCGGCCCACTTCAAAGAATTTACAGTTAATTTTGACATGGCAGGGCCAAGCGTTAAAGAGGTTAATGAAAAGCTTCTGAAGCATAATATGCACGGCGGAAAAGACATTTCAAAAGAGTTCCCAGAGCTTGGCCAAACAGCACTCTACTGCGTGGCTGAAACTCACTCAAAACAGGAAATTGACCACTTGGCAGAAAGCTTGAGGGGAATTCTGGGAGGAGAGTGAAGAGCTTTGTTCAAGCAAGCAAGCTGGAAAGAAAAGCCCATCTTGAGCCTCGGGAAACATGGCAGAATTGGACATGTTCTACCTAAGGCAGAAGAAGAGATAATAAGCGCAGTGGGAAACGCGCATGAGCTTCTGCCGAAACAAATGCGCAGGTCAGCTAAGCTTGATCTGCCTGAGCTTTCCGAAGTTGAAGTTGCACGGCATTTCACGCGCTTGTCAGAGATGAACTACGGCGTTGATTCAGGGTTGTATCCGCTTGGAAGCTGCACGATGAAGTACAACCCGAAAATAAACGAGCAGCTTGCAAACCTGCCCACGGTCAACATGCTTAATCCTTACCAAGATGAAAGTACCGTTCAGGGCATACTTGAAATTCTCTACAAGCTTGAGCGTTGGCTTGCTGAGATAACAGGCACTTATGAGGTTTGTCTTCACCCCGCCGCAGGCGCCCATGGGGAACTCCTTGGAACTCTGCTGATGCGGACGTTTCACGAGTCGAATGGAGAAGGGAGCATACGAAGCGAAGTGATCGTTCCGGATTCAGCACATGGCACGAACCCTGCGAGCGCAGCCATGGCAGGGTTCAATGTGGTCGTTGTTCCATCCGACGATGACGGTTGCGTCAGCTTGGGAGCTTTGAAAGCTGCTGTTTCTGAAAAGACTGCTGGACTGATGCTCACTAACCCTAACACCCTAGGCATCTTCGAGAAGAACATTGACGAAATAGCAAGAATCATCCATGAGGCAGGAGGACTGCTCTACTACGATGGAGCCAACCTTAACCCGTTACTGTGCAAGGTCAGACCTGGAGACATGGGATTCGACATCGTCCACATAAACATCCATAAAACATTCAGCACTCCGCACGGTGGAGGAGGCCCAGGAGCTGGACCCGTAGGCGTTTGCAAGAACTTGGCAAGGTTTCTGCCTGTCCCGCACGTGGTTTTCAATGGCGGAATCTACAAGCTGAGCTACGATAAGCCATCCACCATCGGAAAAATAAAGGGCTTCTATGGCAACGTCGCCGTCTTGCTAAGAGCATACGCGTACATTCTGAGCCTGGGCCGCGAAGGACTGGAGGAAGCGGCGGAGATCTCTGTCTTAAATGCAAACTACCTTGTAAAAAGGCTCAAGGAAGTTGAGGGATTAACACTTCCATACAACAACGCGAAGCTTCGAAAACACGAGTGTGTGTTCAGCGCAAAGCCACTGAAGAATGGTACTGGTGTCTCGGCACTGAATATTGCCAAACGCCTGCTCGACTATGGACTTCATGCTCCAACAGTCTACTTCCCGCTGATCATCGACGAAGCCTTAATGATCGAGCCCACTGAATCTTTCGAAAAAGAGGAGCTTGACCGCTTCGTCGAAGCCATGCATGGAATAAGCGAAGAAGCACGCACCGATCCTGAATCTGTGATGAAAGCTCCGCACAACACGGCTGTCTCAAGACTGGATGAAGTCAAAGCATCACATCCCAGAACGATGGCCTTAAGCTGGCGCATGTACTTGAAGAGAAAAACCAGCAGCCTCGAATAATGAATCATGCAGGCTGATGCATCTCCATCTTTGACTGCAAGAACCGCAAAGTCCACAACAAATACAAACGCAAAATCATTGGCAAAACCTCAATCGGTCCGCGAGTTTTTCTGTGCAACAGTTATATATAATGTGCTTCGAGTTATTCATGGAAACCTAGGATGCGGAATGCTTGACAGAACTCGAGGATAAGGTGAGAGATGCCGTCGGCCAAGTTACTGACCCGGAGACAGGCATGACCTTCGCTGAAATGCAGATGATTACCAATGTGAAGGAGGAAGAGCCCGGGGTTTTCAAAGTGGAATTCGTCCCGTCAAGCCCATTCTGTCCCATCGCCTTCAAACTCGCAATGGACATAAAGAATGCAGCCTTAAAAGTTCCAGGCGTCAGAAAAGCATTGATCTACTGCCGTGGGCACATGATGGAACAGCAGATCAACGAAACAACAAACAAGTAGTTGCAGAAACAGCACCGTTGAATCCTCTTCGTCATGAAGAAACGAGCAACCACGTCAGAGATAAACGTTAACACGTGTTGCCAGGGTTTCCAGGGCTAGCATGCCCACAACCACACGTTGGTTTTGCCCAAGTTTACTTGCTCATGAACTGTGGGCAGTTGAACTTTGAATAGAAGCTTCTATCGTGGGATCGGGGCCGTACTCAGAAGCGTAGAGTAGCAAGTGGTAGAAAAATCATGATTCTGTAGCTCTGTCTACTTGCGCGAGATATTTGAAGTGGAATGGCTTGATGACGCCTTTTTGGCTTGTTTCTGCAATGAAACTCTGACATTCTTGTATCCAATCTGAAAACTCAGACGTCATCCTTCGTTTAAACTCCATGTAGTCTGAATAGTCTTTATGAAAGGAAATACACATGTCGTCCCATCCCATTCCCTCTCCATTCAGTGCAAGGACACAATTTGGCTGTTTCATGATCCACTCTCTTGCCTTGCCTCCAGCATCCGTCTTTTCCTCCCTTTGGGCATACTTCAGCTGACTCTTCACAAAGGTGAATGCCACGATTTCAAAACCAATCGCGTCAAACTTCGGCACGGCTGTGTATCCTTCAA
The DNA here is from genome assembly GCA_963705345.1 of Candidatus Bathyarchaeota archaeon. GTDB lineage: Archaea > Thermoproteota > Bathyarchaeia > Bathyarchaeales > Bathycorpusculaceae > DASPTR01. The sequence continues at coordinate 1,079,546 of OY970072.1, read as the reverse complement.
TGACGTTCCTCTCAAGATTTGCTCTTTTCCTAGTTACTGTGGGCTGAGAAACTCCAAGGACCCTAGCTAATCGTCCATCGCTCCTACGGCTGTCTTTCATCAACTCCCAAATGATCTGAAAATCCGTAGACTTCAACACCTAACTGCCTCACCTGGAATATGTCGTCATCAGATTTTTATTACTTTTGCAAGAATTTTCGCTTGCACCCCCAGAACGCTCACAGCCCGCAGAAGAGAGAACACCGCGAAGAGTTCCTTGCCAGAAGCCCAGCGAAAACGAGTTGAGCCTCGACAACTGTAACTATTCACAAATCACATCACTCAACCATTCCCTTCGCCAAGTTTCTTGAGTCGGATTCAGGCTCTTCACACCTCCGAAACCGCTTAAATACTCAAATTTGGTTCTTTGACTCCAGCGACGAGGTGATCATACGCCGAAAGCTTCTACAAGAAAACATTGTAACACGTGCGGCACACATGAAGTCTTTTGTTGTGGTTCTCGAGTGCAGATTTCACAGAACAGAGCAAAAGTGTTGACTGAGCCTTTGGTTGATTACTGCCCACTGCATGAAGCGCTATATGGAACAAAACGCATCGATGCCGAAGCAGTGCACAGAAGCGTACAGATAAAAATAAGGCGATACGGCTTTTGCAGCCAAAATAGGCTGTTCGACGATGAGCCCATTGCGGCATATGGCGCTTCTGAAATGATGCGTGTCTGGCTGGAAAAAGGCTTCATTGACTGTGCAGTCACCGTGTGCGAAGGAGCGGGCACGGTTATAGCGAGCAAGGGCAAGCTTGTACAGGCAATTGGTGCACGTTTAACTGGCATAGTAAAGACTTCACCCATCTCACAGACGATCGAACACGTTGAAAAGGAAGGCGGTGTGGTTTTGAATAGGGCTACAGCACGGATTGATCAGGTTGAAGGTGTGAAGCATGCTCTTGCTTCCGGCCACAAACGCGTAGCCGTCAGCGTAGCAGGCTTTCACGCTCAGGCAATTAGCGAAATTAGGAATCTTGAAGCTGACACGGACTCAGACGTTCTGGTTTTCTCTATCTGCAATACGTCTGTGCGCGACGCTAATGTGAGACACATAGCCAAAGCGGATGTTGCATGTGCAAGTGCTTCGAAGATACTTCGAACGGAAATTGGCAAGAGAGCCTTGCTGCAACTGGGCATTACTATACCAGTCTACGTATTGACAGAAAAGGGCAAGAAGCTGGTCTTGGCTTACTTGGCAGAGCTTAGAGATGATCTTGTGGTTTTCAGAACAAGCAAACTACCTTATCAAGCAGAAGGGAAAGGACCGATTCTCAAGGGCGAAACTGCAACCAAAAACCTTAAGTGTTAATGATAGTGCTATCTGTGTTGTCAAAATATAAGGTGTTGAAAGAATTTGGCAGTTGAAGGATTTTCAGGTACTCGACAGCCAGTTGATGCCAAAGTAAGCGAGCTTAACCCTCAATCTAGAGCAGTGAATGTCTTAGCCAAAGTGGTTTCAAAGAGTGAAGTCAGGAGCATCGCAGCAGGAAGAGATGGTGCAGCACACCGAGTAAGTGATGCGTTAGTCGGCGACGAAACAGGTTGTGTCTACCTTACGCTATGGGACGACAACATTGAGAAGGTAAACGATGGCGACACCATACTAGTCAAGAATGGCTACATAAACCTGTTCAGAGGAAACATGCGCTTAAACATTGGAAGATACGGCACGCTTGAGATCTCTGAACAAGCTTTAGCAGGCGAAGTAAAGACGGAGAACAACATGTCAAACCAGGTGTACGAGCAGCCTAGACGCCCGTTCAGAGGAGGGGGCGGAAGAGGCTTTGGCGGAGGCTACGGCGATCGAGATAGACGAGGCGGCGGCTTCAGGCAAAGAAGATACTAACAGCTAGTTGACGCCAAAATACCTTCCAATCATTTTCTTTTCTCTATAACTAGATTGTTTCTTGAGCGACAGCTCTTAGGGATCAGCCCACTTGCTGCATACCTTAAAAATTGAAGTCCTGCTTTTTATCCCGAAGTTGACCGAATCTCGGGCGAAATGATCACGATTTGCCATTTGCAGAAGATCTACACAGCTTGAAGCTTTCCCCACAGAGTTTACCACAACCTTTAAAATCTCAAGTTCAAAACATCAACCTCAAACTAAAAAGGAGAAGAGCATAATGTCCAAGCCAAAAAAGGAAGAAAGAAAACCAACTGTTGACGAATTACTGGCTAAAGCCAAGAAACCCTCAATGCTTGCACCACCACTACACAGGTTCTACGGAGGAAAACTCCAAGTAATGCCAAAATGCTCGATCGCAAGTCCCGCTGACTTTGCAATATGGTACACTCCAGGCGTCGCTGCTGCATGCAAGGAGATCCAGGCAAACCCTGAAAAGTCTTTTGAGCTTACAAACCGCTGGAATTACGTGGCTGTAGTGTCAGACGGCACACGCGTCTTAGGCCTAGGCGACATAGGTCCAGAGGCAGGACTGCCTGTGATGGAGGGAAAAGGCATACTATTCAAATACCTAGGCGGAGTTGACGCGTTTCCAATATGCCTGAAAACGAAGGACCCAGAAGAAATAATCAGAACATGCGAACTTATAGAGCCCACCTTTGGCGGCATAAACTTAGAAGACATCGAGAAGCCAAAGTGCTTCCATGTTTTGGAAAAAGCAAGAGAACGCCTGCATATCCCAGTTTGGCACGACGACCAACAAGGAACGGCCACAGTCATTCTTGCCGGACTAATGAACGCCTTCAAAATAGTGGGAAAGAACCCGAAGAACAGCCTCATAACCCTAGTAGGCGCAGGAGCCGCCAACCTGAGAACAGCCTACGTCATGATAAGATGGGGAGTCAAGCCAGGCAACATATTCCTCGTCGACACCAAAGGCTTGGTTTACCCAGGCAGAAAGGACATAACAAAAGCTGAAGACCCATGGAAATACGAACTGTCACAGAAAACCAACGCTGAAGGCAGAACGGGAGACGCAGCTGCAGCCTTCAAAGACGTGGACGCAGTTGTCGCCGCCTCCAAACCAGGTCCAGACACGATAAAGAAACAATGGATAGGAACGATGAGTGACAACTCAATAGTGTTTGCCTGCGCAAACCCAATACCTGAAATATGGCCATGGGAAGCCAAAGAAGCAGGAGCCCACATAGTAGCCACGGGAAGAAGCGACTTTCCAAATCAAGTCAACAACAGCCTCGGTTTCCCCGCAATATTCCGAGGTGTCCTGGACGTGAGAGCCAAAACCGTAACAGACGACATGTGCATAGCAGCCGCGGAGGAACTAGCCAAATTCGCTGAAGAACGCGGGATGCACGAAGAGGACATCTTACCCAGAATGGAAGAGTGGGAAGTCTACCCCCGCGAAGCAGTGGCCTGTGCACTGAAATCGATAGATCAAGGCGTAGCACGAATCAAGCCCAGCAAGAAAGAACTGTACGAAAGAGCCAAGGCGATAATACAAAACGCCAGGGAATGCACAAGGCTACTGATGAAAGAAGGTTTGATAAAAGCTCCGCCGCCAGAAAAGGAACTGCTCAAGTAGCAAAGCAGCAAACAACAACAAACTCTCCCTTTTTCACGTTCAAAGCAGAAAATCTTTTAAACCCTTCAGCAGAACATAGCTCCATACTGGAGAAAACAATATGCGTTCGGACTATGCACTGTACGTTGTAGCGTTGATCTTTTTCGCCATAACTGCGATATCCTTAATGGTTCTCACCGATCTTTATAGGAATTTGTCAGTGGTGGCAACAGCAGTACTTGGGCTTCTATTCGTCGGTGTAGGCTACACTCAACGGCCAAAGGCTAAGGTTGAAGCAATTAACGCTCCACCACCGCCCCCACCATCTATGCCTAAAACTGCAGAAGTTGCGGGTCAACAGAAGGTTGAGACCAAGGTCGAGCCTGCACCTGTGGCTGCAAAGGTAGAGCTCATAGCGGTTAAGGGCATAAAAGAAAAGCGTGCAGAGCAATTGAAGGCTCTAGGAATAAGGAATGTTGAGGATTTGGCAAATGCTTCAGCAGAAGACTTGGCAAAGAAACTCAATATATCGCCGTGGTTCACCGAAAAATGGATCAATAGCGCAAAAGAACTGCTAGCAAGATCCTGAAGGAAGACTTGAGACAAGAAGATCAGTTTACGAGTCTGAGTATTCTTATTATATTCCTTCTTTCCAACCGCTTAATTGCATCCAAGAATTCGTTCTTCTTCTTGCCTGTAAGCTTCAGGTTGAGAAGAATATCATTTACAGGCATTTCCGGTTTCCCAAACACCACGTTCTTGTTGTACAAATGCTTGACTATCAGCCGTTCCAATCTGCCACATCTCCACGTAGTGTTCCGGATAAGAACTACTATTGCCTTAACAAGTTTCTTTTCGCTTTTCTTGCTCCCAGCCAAGGCTTGGTCACGGCAACATTAATGTGTATTCCATGGCTTTTAGAGTTTGCGTTAGAAATCAAAGAATACACGGTCTCCTTAAACCCTCGCACATGATTCACCTTAGCGCACAATTGAAAATACTTATCAATTCCTTGAACATACATGGTGAACAAGGTTGAATCGGCATGCTTAAAGCAAATCTTGGACGAGTCTGTTTCGTGCGAATGGCTGAGGGCGATGACCTCCTTGAAACCATCAAGAAAAGCGCGGAGCAGAATAGGATGAAGGCAGCAGCATTCACCTTGATTGGAGCTCTGAAGAACGTGGTTCTAGGTTGTTACAAGGACGGGGATTATGTGTATACCCGTTTGGGGGGTCCTCTTGAGATCGCGTCATGCCTCGGTAACATTGCAGTTGACGAGAAAGGTGAGGTGGTAGTGCACGCGCATCTTGTCGTTTCAAATGAGAAGGCCGAAGCTTTTGGAGGGCATTTGGTGAAAGGAGCCCACGTTGGACCGACCGCAGAACTCATGCTCTTCGAGGCAGCTGGTGCTGACTTGCGAAGGACGTTTGATGATAGAACAAAACTGAAGCTTCTCAAGCTAGGTTAAAGGTTTGCACAAGTACAGTCCATCGGCTTCGCCATAATAGTTTCTGAGTTTTCCAATCTTCTTATAGCCGGCTTTTTCGTAGAGCCTCAACGCTTCAATGTTGTCTTCTCTAACCTCAAGATGGCACGTTTTGACGTTCTTTCCTATGAAGATCTTTTCAATTTCCTGCAACAGTTTCATACCGATCCCTTTTCGCTGATGTTGGGGTAAGACATCTATCGTGAGTATGTGGCCGTCCGAAGCGCTTCTTTTGACGCATATCATGCCTATAATGAAGCCTACAATCTTTTCATTTTCAACTGCAACCAAGCCTATCGAATTGTAATCTTCAACGAGGCTGGCAATTTGCCGCCGGCTGAAGGCTTCTTCCTTGAAGCACTCTCTTTCGATCTCGTACAACTTGTCCAGAAGTCGCATCGATGCAGTCTCTACGGTTACGGGCATTCGGGATGTCATCGATCAGAATCAGTGGAGAAGCCTAATTTAGGCTTTTCAGTTTGGTTCGGGCTTGTTTCACCATTGGCTTTTGTCGTTATGACTTTTATTCCAATCCATTGTTGCGCTGCAAAGCCTATGAAGAACCTCAGCCACAAGGTTAGAAGTCGCATCAAGATCGTGGCTGTTGCACTTATCTCCCAAGCAAACAAGTCTGTTCCTGCCCACTGTCTAACAAAGAAATATAATAGCGTTGTCAGAGTTATCTCTGGCAAGCCGACCTCAAACGGAACGCCTACAGGTATGGATTTTACGGCCATGAATATGGCAGTAATCACCAATATTGCACTCCAGCTTATCTGTGGGTACCCAATGGACAAGAACGTCAGATAGAAGACAGCCAAGGCAAACAGCCATGAGATGACGGAAAGAGAAACCGCTGTGAACATCGTCCTCGGTGCACGAGCATACTCTTTCATTGCACTGTGGAACTCCTTAGCCTCCTTAAGAGCATCTTCTCTAAATCGAGACAGTTTCCAGCGGCCCCTGCTCACACGCTCCACAAATCTGATCGTGCCATCTACTATTCTCATAGTCCAATTCTCCTTGACGCACAAAAGAAGAACCAGTACAAGGAAAAAAAGCGTAACAACGACAAGAAACAATGTTAGCGTCATAACTATTCCGCGAAGCTGGTTTTCAATCAGCAGAAGCGCAGCACCTACTAGCAGAGTGCCGACGTTTATGCTCATCCCGATTATTCTGTGCGCAATTATCGAGGCTGTGGCCTTTCCTGCAGTCCCGTTTTGCTCCCTGTTCACTAGGTAGATCTTGGAGATTTCTCCACTTACTGATTCGGCAGGAATTAATGTGTCAACGAATATTCCCACCCACACGTAGAGAAATGCCCTGAATCTGGAAACTGGTACTGACAGAAAACTGAGGAGAGAATGCCACGCCAGAGCAACGAACCACGTGTCTAGCAGGGTTGATGCCGTGGCTAGCGCATAGAAGTAGAGATTGATATGTTGGATTTTTCCGATGATTTCAATGAGGTCCACTTGGAAAATGTATATGTAAAGGAAGAAGGCAGCTAAGCCTATGAACGGCAGAAGTAAGGTTTTCCACGTTACCTTATATTTCACTGATTCCATCTAGTCATACGCCTGGCAATGATTGCAGAACGACGTAGAGCAGGATTTATATAGTTTGCCAATTTCCACGGCAGAACACTCGCTTCCCTTCAATTTCGGTGCGAGCATCAAAGTTTAACTATGTTGCTAGGTCAATACTGGCATGGTGAACAGTGTTGGAACTGAAGGGAGTTCATCTTCTCCTAGGTTACAAGTGCGATTCCGAATGCGATCACTGCTTTGCTTGGGGAAGCCCAAAGGCTAGAGGCACCTTTCGCATTGAGCAAATAATGAACATCTTGAATGAAGCAAAGAAGCTCGAATCTGTGAAGTACGTTTCAGTGGAGGGCGGGGAACCATTTCTATATTACCCCATCATGGTAAAAGCCGTTGAAGAAGCAGTGAAGCTTGGGTTTCGCGTCGAAGTCCTCTCAAACTGTTATTGGGCAACGTGCCCAAAAGACGCTGAGGAATGGCTGCTTCCAATGGTCAAAGCAGGAAATGTTGAACTAAGCCTAAGTAGCGACCTCTATCATGGAGAAAGCTGGGAAATTGAGGAAGTAAGAAATGCGACGAAAGCTGCCAAAACATTAGGTTTGAAAGTGGACATACTCACCGTCAAACATCCCAACGAGGAAACAACCATCAAAGAAATCGAAGGAGCAAAAGTAGGCCTGAGCGAATTAATGTACAAGGGCAGAGCGGCTACCAAGTTGGCAGAGAAAGCCAGCAAGAAGCCGTGGAGCGAGTTCACCAAATGCCCCTACGAAAACCTCACAAGTCCAGAAAGAGTTCACGTCGACCCGCTCGGGCACGTGCATGTCTGCCAAGGAATTTCAATCGGCAATGCTTGGCAAAAGCCATTCTCGAGAATAATCAGCGAATACAAACCTGAAGAGAATGCAATTCTTGAACCTCTAATTCGCAGAGGACCAGTAGCCTTGGTCGAGAAGTTTGCCCTGCCGCACGATGAATACTACGCGGACGCATGTCATTTATGTTTCTCGGTCCGCTGTGCGTTGCGAAGCAAGTACCCAGAAATCCTTGCGCCAGACCAAATGTATGGGGAACCTGAGTAACTAAAGTGTCGGGAAATGCAGAAGTTAATAAAAGGTGAATGCTCAACAAGGTACAGGCGATACTATTGCTAACCCGTGACGAAGTTACCAGCCTAATCACGAAGCATGTCTCAAAAAGAAATGTCGTTTACCATATGCTTGCGGTTGAAGCCATAATGCGAAGCGCAGCTAAACAATTAGGTCAAAACGAGGACTCTTGGGGTATGCTCGGTCTGCTCCACGACATTGACTATGAGAAGACTGAAGCCACGCCGGAAAAGCATGGTCTTCTGGCTGAAGGAATTCTGAGCGGAAAGATGCCAGACGAGCATATCAGGGCTATAAAAGCACACAATTCCATACACACTGGAGTCAAGCCGGAAACCATGATGGAGAAGGCGCTGATCGCATGTGACGCCATCTCAGGGCTACTGGTTGCTTGTGCGTTGGTCATGCCTTCTAAGAAGCTGGCAGACGTGAAGGCTGAGACTGTGACAAGGAAGTTTAAGGATAAGGACTTTGCAAGAGGTGCTGAAAGAGAAAGGATAATGGTCTGTGAGGAAATAGGCCTTCCTAAAGAGAAATTCTTTGAGGTGTCACTGAACGGATTGAAGGCCGCCGCCTCCCAGATAGGACTCTAGAGCCAGTTGACGTTGCTTGATGGTCACACTCGATCCGGGGGCGCTTGGAATTCCTAAAATAGAAATAGACTTGAATACTTATCATAGTGTGAGAGAGGGTAAAAGTCCATGCCTGAGACATTGATGGAAATCGAGCTGAGAAGGATACATCCAAGCAAACTTAACCCACGGTTGGAGGTCAACTTAGAACGCCTCAATGAACTTGCAAAAAGCATCAAGGAAGTCGGGCTGCTTGAACCAATAATAGTCAGACCCGTGGACGACGACTTTGAAGTTGTAGTAGGTGAAAGACGATACAGGGCGTCCCAGCAGGCAGGATTTGAAAAAGTGCCTGCAATTGTGAGAGAATATAGCGATGATGAAGTGGTTCAATTAAACCTGATTGAGAATGTTCACCGGGATGAACTCAGTGCTATTGAAAAAGGAAACGTGTGCAAATACTTGCTGGAAAACTGCCCTGAAAAATACCCTAACCAAAACGCGATTGCAAGCAGGATCGGCGTCAGTTCAGACACCATATCTGTCTGGCTCAGATCCGCCGAAGTCGTTCCGCAGGAAGCCCAGAAGCTCGTCGCTCCGTCTACCATTTCAGGAAGCGTGCCGGAGGGAAAAATCGATTACGCTACGGCCCTGAAAGTGGGGCGCTCAATCAAAGAGCCAGAAAAACAGATCGAGTTAATTAAGAAGCTGGCGGAGAAGCGGCTTCCTGTCAAAGAAAGAACTCAAGTCATCGAAAAGATGGCTCGCGAGCCAGAAAGATCGATTGAAGAGGTCATAGAAGAGGTTGCTGAAACTCCATATGAACTGCAATTCTCAACTTATGACAAGATGCATATAATCGACGGCCAAAAAACCCAAACTTCAAGAACCACAATTCCTGATCCCAAGATTAGAGCGGGAGCAATTGTACAGGCAATTGTCCGAGAGCCTCGATTCGCAGATCTGCGCATAACCTCAGTTGAGAGAAAGAAGCTGAAATACTTCGACGAGGAAGATTCAAGGCGAGAGGGGTATCAAAACCTAAAAGAATTCAGGCAGAAATGGCGTGAAACCTATGGGGAATGGGACGAAAATGAGCTTGTTTACGTCATCCATTTTGAGAAGCTGGAATAGGATCAAGTCCACGCGCGCTCTCCGTACCTTGGGGAGGCGGAGCCTGTGAGCAAAATGCCAAGCACCTCTTTCATATTCAAGCTTAGCTTAGCAAACTCCTTTGCAACACGACCGAGCGCCAACATGCTCCGAACCTCTTATTCGTTGATGACCATGTATGCTTGTTCGTTCTGTGCCCCTAGTCCCAGTTCCACCGCTTTCTTGATTTGTGTGTAACTCCAAGGCTCATCTTCCAGATTGTTGCCTGCAAAACTCTGGATCGTTTTTATCGCTTCAACATCTATGGCTATTCTGTCACCTGAAGCAAGTATTAGATTAGGCTCTTCTAGCTCGCCGCATGCTGGTCCACCATTTATGAAGCATTTCCTGCCGTCCATTATTATCAAGCTTGGATGTACGACCAAGTTCAAGTCCGCGAGCTTTTCTTCTATGTGCGTCATGTGCAACCTTATTCTTTCATTAGGCTTCATGAAACCCACTGATAGTTTCAGACTCAGCGTGAACTTTGCCCATTTATGCGTTTTCATGCAACAAACGTAAACAAGCTTTCTTGGTTCAAGCGCGGATTCGGGCAGGCTCACAGTTTTGAGGAATTTTCCGCCTGTACGGATCTTGATCCATCTGCCCTCATCAAAAAACGTCACATCTGCCCCAGCTTCATGTGCCCTGCGGAGCATCCCTGTCTCTTCGAAAATCTTACGGGTGGAAGCCGACATCATGGACGATTCACCAAGGAGTACACTACCTGCACCATGTTCATACAATAGTTCTATGACAGCCTTGACAAAATCAGGATCACTCGACCCTGGAGGAGCATCGGCCGTATTGAAGTTGGGCTTCAACAGAATCTGGTCACTCTTTTCAACAACTCTCGCAAAACCGCCGACCGAATCAACTGCCTCCAAGATCCGCTCTTTTAAGCTGTTTCTGTCAGCCCTGATCCTGCTGACTAAGGCCTTACCATCTTTTACGAGCAGGTTCTCTCGAACAGTGCCAATTGCGGCCTTCCCACTCATGCAAACCACCAGCAGATGCAATATTAAACCCACGAATTTAGGTTTTGGTTGTGTGCAGCGGCTGCTCAGACAGCGATGCTTAGAATGCGAACCATTATTACGGACGCTTAGTGGTTTGAGGAAATCAGGCTATACTATGTACTCGTCTGGCTTCTCGAAATTCTTCACGATTTCCATGACACGTTTGGGCGCGTTGATTGCTTCTATCGGAATCCCCTTAAGCAGGGCCCATGGGCTTTTCTCCGCGATTTCTGTCACGATATGTTTGTCGCCGAAGCATTGCTTGGCTACTTCGTAGACCATCCTTTTTACTTCTTCCTCTGAATACTCTCCCAAGGCATGCAGGTATTCGTGTACGAGCAAGTTGTAAATCAAGGCGTTGACTACTCGCTTTGACTCGATAGTGGCTTCGACAAGCTGTACTAGTGTCCTGTTCAGGACGATATTGTTGGTTCCGATCGGGTGGTAAGCGCCGAGTTGGATGGGTAAGTCGTCAAGGAAAAGCATCATTCTGTCTCTACGTCTGTTTAAGGAGAACTTGACAGTATCTTTGACAATCTCCCAGACTTCAGCATAACCTTTTGCCGCTTTCAGGCGGTCACGAAAACCTGATGTAGCTGAAGAATCGGTCTGACTCATAGGCGTTCATGTTAAGCTACTTTGAAGTAACCTGCTCTCGGTCCTCCACAGATCGGGCATTTTTCCGGCGCCTCACCTTCGAAGGTGTTTCCGCAAACACCACAGACGTAATAGTCAACTTGTGGCAATTCCTCGCTACTTTTGAGCGCTTTGGCAGCTCTTGTGAACAGTCCAGCGTGAACTCGTTCAACCTTGTTTGCAACGTCGAAACTCCAAGTTGCTTGTTGATTTCCTTCCTGCTTTGCTACGCTCACATATCCAGGATACATTTTCTTGAACTCAAAGGTTTCCCCAGCGATTGCGGCCTCTACATTCTCCTTTGTTGACTTCAATTCTCCCGTTATCCTGAGATGATTTAATGCGTGAATCGTTTCTGCCTCTCCAGCGGCTCTGAAAAGTTTCGCAACCTGCCAGAAGCCTTCTTCGTCAGCCTTCCTGGCGAAGGCCAAGTAACGTCGGTTCGCCTGTGACTCACCAGCGAAGGCATTTTTCAAGTTCTCAACGGACTTGCTCATGAGCATCCTTCTTTGGTTTTCAATATTCAGTCTACTCCATATAAACCATGCTGAAGCATTGACGCCCACGTTCAGATGGCCTGCAAATTATGAACACGCAAAAACAGATAAATGACTGTAGCTAAAGAATGGTTATACGTCAACTTCGGAGACGAGATTGTATGGCGACAATAGTTATTGTTAGGGATGTTATGTCAAAAGATGTCAAAGTTGTGCGCCCGGACACTACTATGAAGGAGGTAGTGGCTACGATGAACAAGTTCAGCATAGGCTCGATGATAGTTGTTCAGGGCGAAAGGCCTGTTGGTATCATAACGGAACGTGACATTCTCAGCAGGCAGGTTGAACCATGCTTGGCGCCGGAGGCTCTGACTGCTAGACATGTTATGACAAGTCCTGTAGTGACCATCAATGAGAATGCAAGTATTGAAGAGGCTGCGCGACTTATGGCAAAGAAAAAAGCCAAGAGGTTGCCCGTTATGAGTGATGGGAAACTTGTGGGCATAATAACTTACACAGACATCGTGTTCAAAGTGCCAGCTATGCTCTCAATGCTTGAAGAGCTCGTTAGACCTTATCACCGCTCAAACTAGACTGCACAATCAGTGCATAGGCTGCTAGAACTCTGGTTTGGGCTCGCCTAGCTTCTTGCAGAGGCAGGATTTGATAAAACCATAGTACTCTGGGTCAGGTTTTCCAGGGCGGCTTTTGAATTCTCCATGGAATTGTGAAGCAAAAAAGAAAAATTTGTCTGGTAATTCGAGAGTTTCCATTCTGCGGCCATCGGTGCTCTTTCCAGAGAATACTAACCCATTTTTCTCAAATTTCTCGAGGTATTCAAGGTTAACCTCAAATCTGTGCCTGTGGCGCTCGTAGATTTCCTCGTTCTTGTACAACGCGCATGCTAGAGTGTTTGGCTTTATGATTATCTTGTGCGCGCCCAACCGCATTGTTGCACCCTTGAGTTCTATTCCCCTTTGTTCAGGCATCAGGTCAATCACTGGGTCTGGAGAGTTGGGATTGATTTCCGTACTATTTGCTTCCTCTAGACCGCAAACATGGCGGGCGAATTCTACTACAGCCATTTGTAGCCCATAACATATTCCCAAGAAGGGAATGCCGTTTTCCCTTGCAAACCCTATGGCCATTATTTTTCCTTCGGTACCTCTGGGGCCAAAACCGTATGGAACAAATATCCCGTCAAACTCCTTCAGCACCTCCACAGCTTTTGGGTTTTGTTCAAGCTTTTCAGCTTCCAAGTATTGGATGCACACCTTAGTTTTGCATGCTGCCCCGCCATGGCGCAATGCTTCATTCATGCTGACATAGGCGTCCATTAGCCCGGCATATTTGCCCACGAGGGCAATTTTCACTTCATATTCCGGGTTCAGGATTGCATCAACGAACTGTTTCCATTCTTTGAAGTCTTTCTTCACGTCTGCGAACCCGAATCTTTTGCATATGAAGTCGCCCATTCCCTGGTCGTCCAAAATTAGCGGAACCTGATAAATAGATTCAACGTTGTAGGAGCAGAAAACAGCCTCTTCTGGAATTGTCCCGAATAGCGCGATTTTTCTTCGGGACTCAGGATCTATCATTTCGGGGCTTCTTGCAACGATGATATCAGGTTGGATACCGATACGTCTCAACTCGTTAACGCTGTGTTGCAGAGGTTTTGTTTTCATCTCTTGTGTGACGTCTAGAACTGGAACTAGGGCAACGTGGATGTATAGGGTGTTGTCGTAGCCCTCTTCTAAGCGCATTTGGCGAATGGCTTCTAGGAAGGGCTGACCTTCGATGTCGCCTACGGTGCCTCCTACCTCTGTAAGAATCACGTCGACTCCCGAATTTTTCGCGACTGTGCGGATGCGATGTTTGATCTCGTTGGTTATGTGAGGTATGATCTGTACACATCTGCCTAGGAAGTCTCCTTTTCGCTCCTTCTCTATGACCGCCTTGTACACCATGCCCGTCGTAAGGTTGTTCTCAGTTTTCAAGTTCAAGTCGAGGAAACGTTCATACCAGCCCAGATCTAGATCGGTCTCGCCGCCGTCATCGGTCACGTAGACTTCTCCATGCATGTACGGGTTCATGGTTCCCGCGTCTACATTCACGTACGGGTCAATTTTCACAACCGTAACCTTCAAGCCCCTTGTCTGAAGCATCTTGCCCACAGAAGAAGTCAGAATGCCCTTGCCAACAGAGCTCAACACTCCGCCTGTGACAAAAACAAACCTAACCAAACGTGTCCCCCTCACAACGACAGAACCAATAAGCCAATCAGCATTTAAATTCTTTCATCTGCATGCCATCGCGTGAGAAGCCGATTTTGTACGTAGCACGCAATGCGCTTGTCCTGCTAGCAGATCTCCTTAGGGTTCCATGCAGACCTAATTGCTTAGAGAAGAGTTTCGCTGACTCGCGGATGTCATCTGAAAAGCTTGACAAGGCTTGAGGCGACGATGGCAATGCCGCCTGAAATTATGATTCCAGCGAGGAATGCAAACCAGCCTATGGACTGGTTTGCGAGCAAGTTCAGAAAGTAACCAGTGCTAAGCCAGAATGCCGAGCCAGAAACATTGTTAGCCTTTCTTTCTAAGGAGTCGTGCAGCGCGAACCTAAGGATCAGGATTGCGATTTGAAAGAACCCGAAAATAAAACAGAACTGCTCGGCTGCTGTGTAGATTGTCGGAAATGCCCTTATGTCTTTAGGCTCCGGAATACTTACGTTTCCTGCTAGGGGCGTGAGACGCCAGTTTTCACTTGTGAAAAAGGATTTGACCTCGCCGTTTAGTGCAGGAGGACTCATGGCCCAGATTGCTCCGACAAGCAAGAGGAAAAATCCGAAAGAAAGGAGACCTAGCCAATTTGTGCGTCTTGAGCGCCGTTCCATTTTCGCAGCCATGTGCCACACTCAGCGAATAGCCTATTTGTGCTTCCTTCTTAAAACAGTTGCCATGCACGTTGAAAAACATTAAAAGGACGAGGGGAGCATAACCGAGCTGATGGAGAAGAAGGCGCAATGAAAGTTCTGTTTATCGAACCACCGAAGGACGAATGGTTTATCATGGGGGACTATCTACCCCCACCTTACGGTATCATTCAGCTGGCTGCATACTTGGAAAAACAGGCAGAAGGCGTAGAGGTTGAAGTGTTGGATTGCAACGCCCAACATGTGGATTGGAAAGACATGGAGAAACGGATTGAATCATCCAATCCTGACATTGTAGCCTCAAGCTCACTCGCCACTTGCAATACATACGTGGTTGTAAGGACCCTCGAGACAGTCAAGAAGGTCAACTCGAGCATTATCACTGTCACTGGAGGACAACACTTCACAGCCACCGCCCAAGAAAGCTTGAAGGAGTATCCAGACATCGACGTCATAGTGCGAGGAGAAGGAGAGCGAACCTTGACAGAGCTTGTAAAGAACGCAAAAGACAAACGTGCCCTTCCAAACGTAGAGGGCATCTCCTTCAGGCATGAAGGAAAGATCGTTCATAACCAGCCCAGACCCTTAATTGAAAACCTAGAAGAGCTACCTTACCCAGGTTACCATCTCGTTAAGGATTTTGTTCACAAATATCATTTCGCTATGATGGCCGGGCGTGATGCTCCTTACGCGCTAGTCGAGGGCGCGAGAGGATGCCCCCACGCGTGCACTTTCTGCACACAGTGGCAACATTGGCAGGGGAAATGGAGAGCCAAGTCGCCAAAGCGTATTGCAGATGAAATGGAGTTTTGCTACGAGAATTACGGGAGCAAGTTCATTTGGCTCACCGACGACAATCTGGGCGCAGGCACACGGATAAATGATGTTGCGGAGGAAATTATCAAACGCAAGATGCCTGACGACGTGACATGGTTCGTTCAGGCAAGATGTGATGACATTGTCAGGAACAAGGAAGCCCTGCCTAAGCTCAGGAAGTCTGGGCTCAACTGGGTTCTTCTTGGAGTGGAAAATTCTGAGCCATCGACTCTTGAAAGCTTCAAGAAGGGAATCACGCCAGACGACGCGAAGACAGCAGTAACACTACTCAAAGAAAATGGCATATTCGCCCATGCAATGTTCATAATAGGCAATCGTAAGGATACAGCAGAGTCAATATCTCGCCTAAGAGAATTCGCCAACGAGTTGGATCCAGACTTCACCATGTTTGCCGCTCTTACGCCGTTTCCCGGAAACCAGATCTTCGACGAAGCAAAAAGAAACGGCTGGATTGAGGATACCAACTGGTCACACTATGACATGGTTCATGCGATAATGCCAACAGAAACGCTTTCAACGAAAGAAGTCCAAGAAGAACTGTATAGATGCTACAGAAGCTTTTACGGTCCTTGGAGCAGGAGACTTCGATCACTGTTTTCCCGCAACGAGATGAAAAGAAGAGTCTCTTGGCATATGGCCGGAAAGGGCGTAATAAGGCAACTTAAGGCACTTTTGTAGGCCGAAGACGCATGTCCAAGGGTAAGCCAAGATTAATGCTGCCTTTTTCAGAAGCAGTATCTGCTTTCGGATTCTTCACAGTCCTAGCACTTGCAGCGTGCAGTACTAAATCCACAGAGACCGTTACATGGCGAAAGCCCGTAGTGGGCTCAATTTTCGCCCTGATATGCCTTCTTGGAATCGTTCTTGCCGTGTCCCCAAGAAAATGCTCAGAAACGTTTGGCCACCAAAGAAGGACAGAAGCAGCAGCTTCGTCTCCTCAGACTTCAAACTTACCTAATACCATAAAGGGGCACCATTATGCTTGCGGCAAATTCTCGGCCCATACGATGAGAGTAAAAGGGCATGTTCTTTGTGCGGCGTGTACGGGTCTCTTTCTAGGAGACCTTGGGGGGCTTTTCGGAACTATCCTCTATTTCTTTGCAGGATGGGAGCCATGGCGGATCGGGTTTTTAGTCGTCGTCATCGGTGTGGTGGCAATGATACTTGGGTTTCTTCAATTGAAGTTTGGGGGTTTTGCTCGGCTGATACTAAACGTGTTCTTCGTGTTAGGTGCCTTTCTGATTCTCGCTGGACTGGACGGCTTGATCGGAAGCCTGTTTGTTGATTTGTTTTCGATTGTCTTGATTGTCTTCTGGCTTTTCACTAGAATCTTGCTTTCTCAGTGGGATCACTGGAGGATCTGCAAGACATGTCTGATTCCGTGTGAGATTCGGGGCAAAAGAAAAGCGGGGTTAATATCTTCTGCGCATTCCGTAGAAGGCGCCGACGATGATTAGCACTCCGAAGATTATTACTGCAAAAGGCCACACTTGCACTTCCTGTGCGACTACTCCGGTTTGCTGCAGGAACCATATCACTCCCCAGAGCAGTATGATTATGCCGATAGCCAAGCCGACGATTGTGCCTCCTCGTGGGATTCCAAAGCATTCGTCCTCCATGCGCCTGTAGTGCCTGCTTTCCCCAGTGGTGTACAGTTGTGCTCCGCATTTTGTGCATACCTGGGCGTCGTCTGGGTTGTTGGTGCCGCATTTTACGCAGTAGACCATTCTTACTCGCTCCTTTGTACTCATTGATGGTAAATTGTTTTAAGGCTTTTGGTATGTCACTGCGACAGCGACTCAGCCTGTTTCAAAATCGAGTCTAGTTGCTCTTTGCCGAGTGGCAGCCCATGCACGTATCTTCCGCGAAACTTGGGTTCTTTAAGGAATGTTTCCTTAACTGGCAAAGGTTTGTCAAATCTGACGACGTACTTGAAGACTATGGCCTCCTTCCACTCCTCGCTTCCTAGTCTTTCTTCCTCAGAAAGCTCATCCTGTTCGCACACGTTCTCTATTACACCATAACCCACGATAGCGTCTCCAGCATTTGTTCTATGCATGAAGATTATCGTTTGGTCAGGCTTCCACCTTCTACGAAGATTTGTATAGTAGATCGCCATGTTGAAAACATGGTCAACCCAATAGTCCGACATGATTCTGAGAACGTATCCTGCAATTTCCACCGTCGGGCCTCTGTCATTATCTACAGGTTCAGGCTCTATTAAAGACGCGCGTTCGTCGATTCAATCGACTTCCTAACGATATCTCTCCTATTAATCGTACGTGGTGAGCCTCTAGACCTTGAGAAATGGGAAAGTCAATGGTGTGCGACAAGTCTTTGATTCAATTATGTTCTATCATGGCTTTCCGCGCGCTAAATGCTCTTTACAGATTCAGGCACCAGCACAGCACGAGCTAGGACACAGGATTATTTGGTTTCTTTCTAGCTTCAATGATCCTGCCACTGAAATTCATTATAAACGCTTCTGGAAAGGCTTGCCAAAGTCCCACAGAAGCCTTGAACCCTGTACAGTGACACGGCGAAATCAGACCTAAACCAAACTGTTTCAACGAGCTAACTGTCTGCTGAACGTACTCCTCAGAGCGTCCAACAAGATGCGTGCCTCCCACCAGTCCGTGTACGTGCTTGAATCGGCCAATCTTCTGCACGTGCAGGAGCGTGTTTATGGGTCCTGCATGAGCACAACCTGTTATCACTAGAGGACCGATTCCCTCAACCTCCATCCAAAGAGCTTGATCATCAAGTATCTCATCATCAAACTTCTCACCATCAACAAGTACGGTCAACTCTTCTCCTTCCTGAAGGGGCAGCGGGCGCTCGAACCCTGTTACTCTTTTGATTTCGCCCGTGGTCCTGACTCCTGGGACGACCTCGACGGGTCTAGTCGACAGCAGGACCTCGCCTCCAGCTCTTTCGATGTCTTCTGGACGTTCTCCTTTGGGAACTCCAATCTCTCTCAGTCTTCCTGTTTTGTCTTTGTAGAATCGGGGCAAAAACGTGTGCGGGTGAGCATGAACTTTCACGCCTCCTGCAGCCTTCACAACTCCAACTGTCGCTGAAGTATGATCGTAATGTCCATGGCTGAGCACCAGACAGGCCACGTTGCTCAGGTCGGCCTTCAGCTTCTTCACGTTGTACCACAACGCCTGCCTATGCATTCCCGTGTCGAAGACCACCTTTCTTGTGTCACCTCTTGCATCCGCAAATTCCAGAAGGAAGGAGAGCCCCCACTGGCCAAGACAACCCGAGGCAACCATGTTTTCTGCAAGCGTCGTAATCTTCAAGTCACTAATCAACCGCACCACCACTGGTCAGTAGATCTTCCAAAGATTAAATCTTGAGCAAAAGCTGGGGCAAGAGTTGTTTTCTGTTGAAAAGAAAGGTTGCAAGCGCGTGCTGACCCGTACGAGGACCGAAGGAGTCGCACCACCTATGAGGACGCCTGTATAACTTGACACGATCATCATGCAGGGGCTACTCCATCAAGAACTACAGAAATGTCATGATCGCCAGATCCTTCCAATTACGTCACAGTTGCACGCGCGATAGACCCAATGCACTAAGGTGATTTTCTATTTAACGGTTCTAGCGCACGCCTGTTCTTGAAACTCGAGCTTTTCTGGTTGAAAGACTATAAATCCTTAGCCAATTAACAGAGAACCAGAGGTGATGTCATGCCAGTAGTAATCGTTGAGATGTGGCAAGGAAGAACTGAGGAACAGAAGGCAAAGCTCATCAAAGGCATCACAAAAGTGTTTGAGGATATGGGCGTTCCGGCTGATCGGTTGCACATCATAATTCACGACGTGCCAAAATGCAACTGGGGCACATGCGGGGAACCAGCATCCAAGATTAACCCGT
This sequence comes from Candidatus Bathyarchaeota archaeon, assembly GCA_963705345.1. GTDB lineage: Archaea > Thermoproteota > Bathyarchaeia > Bathyarchaeales > Bathycorpusculaceae > DASPTR01. Next base: position 1,060,340 of record OY970072.1, on the reverse strand, counting down.
GACACCACAAAACGACACTTGCAGCGCGAAGATTGGCTCTTCTCTCAACTCAATTCTCGCCGCATACAAAGTAGGAAATGAATGATAGTCTATTCTTAAGCGAGTTGTTCAACGTACAGAGGCTCAGCCACGTTAGGCGCGCGCTGATTATTCTATGAGCATATGTCTCATAACGAAGAAGGTGGTCAGCAAATCAGGTTTGTAGCGATTATGACAAAACAACAGACTCAAATCAAATGCGTCGAACTGCTCATCTATGGTAGACCCCCCTATCATGAAAGAACATGCTCATATGTACCCCCCTATAAATAGGGGTGTACAGACGTGCCAGACGCTCAACTGAGCAGACTTCTAAAACTTCTGACTGTAGACTCTGCGCGCGCGCTTTGCACGATTTATGAGAATCAGATCGCAAACAACCAGTATGGGATTTCCTTTGTCTATTCTTTGTAGAACAAGATCTAGCATAACAACTTCGTTCAAAACTCAGAAGCCGTCGTGGGGATTCAAGGTGCAAACCCGGGTGATGACGGTTATCCTTCTGGGGGAACTATTGGAGCGGTCATAGTGAACCCGATGTGAAGAAGGGACCAGGACAAAACCTGACTGGAAGCGATAGTATAGGCGACACTGCCACACGTTCGACGCGGAAAACATGGACCACTATCCCCTAATGAGCCCGTCCCCATCCCAGAGTTCCAATCAGTCCCGATTCTACTACCATTCTGTTGGCGACGCTACTCATAGTTGCAGTCTACAAGAGAAAACACACTTAGCCTAAGCGCGCTGCTTATGAATGCCTTTGACAACAGAATTGATAGTCTTAGAAAGGTTGGTGTTGAAACTGAAAATAGTGAAACTTGAAGAGGCTCCGTCATTAGAGACAGCGAAGGGAAGGCATGGAGTGATTCTTCAGTCTGGAGAGAAGATCATGGTGATGATTCTCACCGTTGAGCCTGGAATTCCAACTCCGCCTCATAGTCATCCTCACGAGCAGATCGGCTACCTTATAGAAGGACGAGGCGTACTCTTTTCAGGCGGTGAATCTGTAGAAATTGAGGCAGGAACCTCCTTCCTGATTCCGCCAAACGAGAGCCACAATTTCAATGCAATTGGGGAGAAGCCTGCAATAATCATCGACGTTTTCAGTCCACCGCGAAAAGATTACTTGGAAAAGGCAAAATAACGCACGTTTTTTTCACCGTACCGTTCCTTGAAGTCTTTCAATTCTTCAAGGTTTCACTCTCACGACACTCATGAGGATCTTTCAGCGCATGTTTACCTTTTCTATCTCAAACAGCTCGGAAACAGGTTTTTTCATAAGATCTAATGACACTCTTCTTGATTCCTCCTCAGAGGAGATACTTTTGATGGATTCTAGCACGTCACTCTCAAGTGTTAATCTGAGTTTCCTACCCTCTTTTGTGAAAAGCACAGAAACGTTCTTGCCTTTCCTGAGATTGATGTTTCCTTTTCCCATTGTGCAACCTGTCACAAACTGAACACCGTCAACAAAGCATGAGCTTGGAGGTGAAGATTCAGCCGTAACAACAGCTGTCGTCTTGAAATAGTCTTTTCCAAGCAGAGAATTGGCTGACAAGCCTGCTTTCAGACCTAGTATTAGAAAAGGGCCTAGATGACCATGAAATTTCACGGCTCCCTCGATGAGTTCATCAGGGACTGAAGTGTCTGGCGATTCGAGCTTCATCTCCTGCCTCCCCGTTCATGTGGACCAATTTCAGTTCGCGCGCGGTAAATTTAAAGCTCTCGACGAAATGAATGACTTTTGTCAAACGATGCTAGCAGGCGAAGAAGGGAAGAGATGAATGCTATTGAGGAATGGCGCACGTGTGGCACTTGAACCTGTTTGGGTACTAGTCCCCAAGAGACCCATGCCAGAAGCCCTGCGAATCCACCAGGTTCTTGGTCTAATCTGCAAGCGCGCGTGCTATACGTATTCGATCTAATCGCAGAAACGGCGTGGAAGGCTGGCGATCCTAGTATAATATTCATAGACAAGATGAATCGATACGACCCAACCCCTAAAGTAGGTCAAATTGAAAGCACTAATCCATGCGGTGAGGCAGCTTTATTTCCGTATGAGTCTTGTAATCTCGGCTCCATCAAGGTCGTGAAGGGCCTTCACATGCTGCGAGTGTTCGTACATCCAACGTCCATTCTTGAAAAGTCCGTACGGGATAGTCTCTCTTGACCACTTCCCTGGGCGTAGGTCCTGAAGCACGTATTCGTAGTTTTCCAAGAGGTTCACTCTCGCAAGTTTCGATAAAGTATCGATGAAGTTTCGGAACTCATGCCTCGGAAGACAAATCTGAGAAACCAGCGAGTTTTCGTTCAGTATCTTGCCCAGAATAAACACAAAGGGTTTGTCCAAGAGAGATCGAGCAAACTTGCCCATTTTTTCACTGTCACCGAATTTGAAAATGAAAAAGAACATGTCTGACGTTGCTCTGTCGAACGGTAATATGGCCATTTGGAAAGTCTCGATTAATCCATGCTTGACAACGTGTGTTTCGTAATGGTAACGAATGTTCTGCAGCGTTGTCCCGAATTCCCTAGCGATAACGGTCAAGCTCACAGTTGCATTTTTCTCCAGTTCCTTCACTATGAACAAGTCAGTCTCATCAGCTTTCAAGGGAAAACTCGCAGGATCTTTCAACGTATAGGGCAGTTCACTTTCCGACGAAGAAACCTCGTCCAGCCACTTTTCCCAAGGAAACACCCAAGTCTCCTTATCATCGTCAAACCAGTTTCTCGTAGGATTAACCGTATGAAAACAAGTCGACCAGAACAACTCTATATCCCGTGCTATTCCCAGTCTCTCCACTTCCGTCAGGAAATCTTCGAATTCGGCCGTGTGTTCCACAGGAATAACATATATTCCCACGCATCCTTCAAACCTACCGAAACATCGGCTCAAGTATATGTAAAACCTGTTGACTTTCAAACAGTTCAAAAGCACATCCTCTCGTCCAGGAGTCGCTTTCGCGAAGACCACCGCTTTTTTCAATCCTAGGTTTGTATGATAAATAGTCGTGAGCAGTCTCAAGTAAAAAGAGGAGGACATGTGTTTGATCCTCGATATGACAGTTCCTCTTGGTATGCCAAGTTCCTTAGCGACTTTCGTAATGTTTCTTGGTCCGTATTCTGCAAGGCCTTCCAGAATTCTCACGTCAACACTGTCAAATCGTTCGGGCATGCCTTTCCCCACCGTTATTGCGCTCCTGCTGGATTTATATTACTAGCACGCGCGTGGTCCAACCGGCGAATCGATTGGGTCTGCATGTACCTTCGCAGTAGCAAGCGATAAGACAATTAAGCCGATTTGAAGCGCTATAACGATTACTCTCCAGTGTCGAGTGACAAACATTCTCAAGTTCAACCATATCACCTCCTTTTTTAGATTTGTCTGCAAATAAGCTTTTCTTTCGACAAAAATAAAGCTTATATATGTTTTACTCTAGAACTAAACTCCATGTCCCTTGACGCAGACACCGAACGCAAGATATTGCAGTGCGTAGACGAGGTTCTGGAAACGCTTGGAAAAAAAGGAAGACAAGCCTTGGCTCAGTACCTTGAAAGAAGCATCGGTCTAAAGAGAGAAGAGATTCCCCAGAAGCCTGAACTGTTTCGCAAGGGGCTGTGTCTGATTCTTGGAGAGCATGGGGCCGATGTACTTGAAACCGCGATTGTGCAAAAACTGCTTACGACTTTGGGACTAGACCGGAAACCAAAATTGACTCTTGCAGATGTCATGTGCATCATCAAAGCAGCACAAGAGAAATCTTGCTAGATTTGGTGAACACTATTTTTCAAAGGCAGAAGCGCGAAGAACGTGCGCGCGCAAGACTATGGTGCTATGGCTATTTTGATTTCGGTCTTGGACGTTGAGAGTATTTCAAAAGCTTGCCTGATCTCCTCAAGCCTCATTCTCTTTGTTACTAGAGGCCGTACGTCGATCGTTCTTGACGCTATCATGTCCAAGGCTTTTCTGAAATGCAGAGGAGTTGCATGGAAGGCACCTAGAACGGTGAGTTCTCCGTAATGAAGCGTTTCAGTGTTAACCTTGATCTCGGTTCCCGGAGGGCATCCGCCGAATTCCAGGACAGTGCCTCCTTTCCTGACCAGCCTGAGAGCCTGCTCCCAAGTGGCCGGCAACCCTATGGCCTCTATTGCAACATCTGCACCATACCCGCCTGTTAGCTGCCGAACCTTTTCAACGGCATCTTCTGTCTTGCCGTTGATGATTTCATCTGCACCGAGTTTTTCTGCAAAGTTCAGTCTCTCATCCACAAGGTCTATCATCACAACTCTCTTTGCGCCCATCTTCCTTACAGTTAATAGATGCAACAGTCCTATTGGACCAGCACCTATTATCGCAACCGTGTCGCCTAACTTTGCCCGTGCCTCCTCGACACCATGCAGCACGCAAGCAAGGGGTTCGGTGATAGCTGCTTCCTCATAAGCAACTTCGGACGGGATTTCCTGCATGTTCACGAACACCATACGGGCCGGAACCTTGATGTATTCCGCGTATGCGCCCCAAAGCCAAATCATGTTCTCGCACAGGTTGTACTCGCCTCTTTGACACATCGTACAATGAAGACATGGTGCACTATTACCGGCACGAACACGCATTCCCTTCTTTGGCCAGTCGAGGCCCTTACTGACTTCGACTACGTCTCCTGCCCATTCATGCCCAAAGATAGTTGGAAGCTTAATCACCCTTTCAACGTAGCCCCTTTGGAAAATCTTCAAGTCTGTCCCGCACGTCATGCCCGCCCTAACCTTTACCAGAACCTCGCCAGCTTCGACCTTTGGCAGCTCAACGTCTTCAATCCTCAAATCCTTCACGCCATAAAGCAATGCTGCCTTCATCGTGCATCACTCATTCAAGACGATAACCTTCAAACTCTTCTTGCTCTCTGACGCCGTTCTGAACGCTTTCGCCGTGTCATCGAGTCGGAAACGATGAGTTATCAGGTCCTTCACGCATAATTTCCCAGACTTCATTAGCTCCAGCGCTTCCCTCGTTTCCACGTGAGAAGTCGAATAGGACGGAATCATCTTGAGTTCCGTGAAGAACAGTTCTTTCGGACTGACTTGCAGGTATTTGCCGGGCACGGTGGGCGCAAAAACGCAAAGCCTACCGCCTTTTCGGCAAATGCCCATGGCGTCAGTGTACGCTTGTAAACTTGGCGCAGTGACAACGGCTACATCAACACCTCTTCCATCAGTTTCAGCCTTAGCAATCTTACCCAAGTCTTCGTCCTCAGGGTTGACTGTTACGTCTGCGCCAAGTCTTCTAGCCGCATCTAACCGATATTCAAACAGGTCGCTGACAATGGTTTTTGAAGCTCCGAAAAGCTTCGATAAGGCCAGATGAATCAAGCCAGTAGTTCCGGCGCCGATCACAGCCACCGAATCGCCTGATTGTACGTCACATTTTCTTATGGCTCGCAAGCAACAGCCGACAGGCTCAATGAGGGTGGCCTCGTCGAAGGGCATAGCATCTGGAATCCTCAAAGTGTCAAGCTGAAGATTTGGCGCTGGAACTCTGAAGTATTCTGAAAACCCGCCAGGCTTGATGTTTGTTTCATGAAATTGCTTGCAAAGAGTATAATCCCCTCGCAAGCAATAGTGACATTCCAGGCAGGCCACATGGTGGTGAACAAAAACTCTGTCGCCAACATCGAAACCCTTGACTTTTCTTCCCTTTCTGGCGATTATCCCCGTCGGTTCGTGCCCAAGAACCAGGGGAGCCCTGCCACTAAGATACCAATCCATCAATTCTGAGCCACATACTCCGCACGCCTTCATTTCCACTAAAGCTTCGTCTTCACCTATTTTCGGCGTTGGGACCTCCTCTATTCGAATATCTTGCGCCCCGTAATACACTGCAACCTTCATTGCGACTCAATCGTTCTTCTGCCGTCAAACACATAAGACTTTCCGAAATCGAACAAAACAACAACCCGAATAAGTTAGGCCGCGAAATCTAAGCTCCGAGCTCCTCAAGCTTGTTACGAATTTTCCGCAGAAACTCGGCTGCTGGTGCCCCATCCACGATTCTATGATCGTACGTTAGACTTAACGTCGTCATGGACCTAATTTCAATCTTCCCATCAATCACGACTGGCTTTTTCTTTATAGCCCCAACTGCAAGAATGGCTGCTTCAGGCGGGTTGATGATCGGAATGAAGGAATCAACCTCGTACATGCCCAAGTTGGTGATTGTAAAAGTGCCGTTCGACACCTCTTCCTTAGTCAGCTTTCCTTGCTTGGCTTTCGCAGTCAATTCTTCGATCGTCCTCTCCAGTTCCTGAAGAGACTTCTGTTCAGCACCGTGTACGACTGGGACAACGAGGCCGTTTTCCGTTGCGACGGCCACGCCCACGTTGACTTCCTCGAAAATTCTTACCTGATTTCCTTCCAATGACGAATTCATCATGGGGTGTTGTGCAAGCGCACTTGCCACAGCCCTCACAAGAATAGCAGAATAGGACACTTTGAGTTGCTCATGCGTAGCCATGGCCTTTGAGGCATCGACCTCCATCATTATCGTGCTGTGAGGAGCTGTCCTGAAACTTGCAGAAAGACGCTCAGCGGAAGTCTTTCTGAATCCTGTCAAGGGGATAGTTTCCTTAACTCTCAGCAACGTTGCTCGACTTTCGGCGACAAGCCGTTCAACATCGGCTTCAACGATCCTTCCTTCCGGTCCGCTACCCTTAACGAGTGCCAAGTCGATTCTATGCTCTCTTGCAAGACGTTTGGCCGAAGGCGAAGCAATAATGCTCGTTCTTCCCTCACCAACCTCTTCAACCTTCTTCACGCCTGTTTCTTCCTCTGAAAACTGCTCATCTGGACCTGTTATGACAGCCAGGACCTGATCAACTGGAACATCGACACCCGCTTCGACCAAGACCTTTCGCAGGATCCCAGAAGCTGGAGCCTCAACGTCATAAGTGGCCTTCTCTGAAACAACCTCCACAATTGGCTCATTCTTCTCTACAGTTTCGCCCTCTTTCTTGTACCACTTGCCAACCGTGCCCTCCTTCATCGTCAGGCTAAGCCTGGGCATGACAACCTTTGTCACCATTCTAGACCACATCCTTGACTGCTTTGACTATGGCTTTCTCGTTCGGAATCACGTATTGCTCCAAGGCAGGACTGAAAGGGATAGGAGTGTCAGGCTCGGCTAGCCGTTTTATCGGGGCATCCAGATAGTCCAAGGCCTCTTCCGCAACAAATGCGGCAATCTCAGCGCTTACTCCGGCAGTCTTGCAGTCTTCGCTGACAACGACTATTCTCCCCGTTTTCTTAACTGACCTGACTATCGCTTGCCCATCCAGGGGCGTCAGAGTCCTTGGGTCTACCACCTCGCTGCTTATTCCTTCTTTTTTAAGCATCTCAGCCGCTCCAAGAGCCTTGTGAACCATGTATGAGGTGGTCACAATCGTGACATCTGATCCTTCTCTCTTCACATCGGCCACTCCGAACGGAATAGTGTATTCCGCCTCTGGAACCTCACCTTTAACAGGGTACAGCAGCTTGTGCTCACAGAAGAAGACCGGATTGTCACCACGTATGGCCGTTTTCAAAAGACCCTTCGCATCGTAAGGCGTGGAAGGCATTGCAACAAGCAAGCCTGGAACATGCATGAACCAAGCTTCAAGGCTTTGAGAATGGTGAGAAGCAATGTTTACTCCCGCTCCGAAGGGCGTTCTGATAACGAGCGGGCATTGTGCCTGCCCGCCGAACATGTAACGTATCTTCGCCGCCTGGTTGGAAATCTGATCCATAGCCAAGGCGGTTAGGTCTCCGAACATTATCTCCGCCACAGGCCGCATGCCAGTGATCGCCGCACCGACAGCCGCCCCGATTATCGCCGATTCAGATATAGGAGTGTCCCTGACCCTGTCATCCCCAAACTCTTCGGCAAGACCATCTGTAACCTTGAAAGCTCCTCCCCAAAATCTGCCGATGTCCTCCCCAAGCAGAAAAACCGAGGGATCTCTGCGCATTTCCTCTCTTAGCGCTTCGCGCAGCGCATCTCGGTACGTTATCTCCCGCATGCTTAATTCGCTCCTCTAGGCATAGACGTCGTCTAGAGCATCTTCTGGTGCTGGATAGGGGCTTTCCAAGGCAAACTTGACTGCATCATCTACTTTGGCCGCGGCTTCTTTTTCGATTGATTGAAGCTCAGTCTCAGTGAAGGAACGTTCACAGGCAAGGTATTCTTTGAAGTTCTTGACAGGATCTCTTCGAAGCCACTCTTGAACCTCCTCCTTGGGTCGGTATTTGGCAGGATCAACCCGCGAATGTCCCCTATGCCTGTAGGTTTTGCATTCGATGAGCGTCGGTCCTTCTCCTCTTCTAGCTCTTTGAACAGCTTCACTCGCCGCCTGGTAAACCGCCATAACGTTGTTCCCGTCCGCGACTACACCGCAAATTCCGTATGCTGCAGCCCGATCAGCAACGTTTTCTATGTTCATGACTCTTGACTGGCGAGTTCCCATGGCGTATAAGTTGTTTTCGCAGACGAAAATTACCGGCAACTTCCATGTCGATGCCATGTTTAGGCTCTCGTGAAACGTTCCTTGGTTTGAAGCGCCCTCGCCGAAGAAGCAGGCCACAACCTGATCTGTTTTCCTAAGCCTGGCTGACAAGCCTGCGCCAACAGCTATCGGCAGGCCTGCACCAACAACTGCCGTTGCGCCGAGCATTCCTATGCTGAAATCCGCTATATGCATCGAACCGCCCTTGCCCTTGCAGTAGCCAGTTTTTTTCCCCAAGATCTCAGCCATAGTTCGGTTCAAGTCGGCGCCTTTCGCTATGCAATGCCCATGACCCCTATGCGTGCTCGTAATGTAATCATCCTTTCTCAGTGCGCTGCAAACACCCACTGCCACAGCTTCTTCCCCAGCGTACAGATGAATCGTGCCTGGAACAAGGTTCTGGCCGTAGAGTTCGAAGACCTTCTCTTCAAACAGTCGGATTTCAACCATTTTCCTGTAAATTTCAGTGAATTTTTCTCTTGTCAAGTTCGACGCCAACTGGTTTCACAACCATCGATGCCTAGTTCACGTTTTATAGACCTCGACGCTTTTATATTAGTTTATGACCTTTTTGCTCTCCTTGATAGTAAGGCCCCGACATTAATTTCCACGGCAAATCAAGCTTCGTACGTGTGGCAGCAAAAACAATATAGAGCCACTACTTGTAAGATAATGACAAGCAAGATTCGGTGCCCAAAGCGGTAATTGAGGTTGTGAGGAGCAAATGCAGAAATCCTATTCAAAAATGCTCGGCATAGTTGGAAAACCTAACACTGGTAAATCAACCTTTTTTTGCGCATCAACGCTAGCGCCAGCTGAAATCGCAAACTATCCATTTACAACAATAAAGCCGAACAGAGGGGTAGGATACGTAAGAACGCCATGTGTTCACGATGATTTCAGTGTTAAGGATAATCCGGCCAACTCGCTCTGCATGGATGGAATTCGGCTCATTCCTGTGGAGTTTATTGATTGTGCAGGACTCGTTCCCGGAGCTTGGGAAGGAAGGGGGCTGGGAAATCAGTTTCTCGATGAAATACGCAAGGCAGACGTTTTGATTCACATAGTAGATGCCTCAGGAGGAACTGACAGCGAAGGAAGGCTATGTAAGTCAGGCGAGCATGACCCTTTGGAAGACGTGAAATTCCTGGAACACGAAATAACGATGTGGATGGCAAACATACTGAGAAAAGATTGGCCGAAGATCGCTAGAACGGTTGAGGCCGAGTCAAAAGACCTTTTCTCGATGCTTGAAGAACGGCTGAGCGGCTTATCGATAAAGAGAAACCACATCATCGAAGCGAGCAGAAGGACAGGGTTGAACACGGATAGACTCACTAGCTGGAGCGAAGATGACTTCTTGAAATTCGTGGACACGTTAAGGCAGATAGCGAAGCCAATGATAATAGCCGCAAACAAGATGGACGTACCGTGCGCTGAGGAAAACTTTGAAAAACTGAAGAAATCAGACTACATTGTCATTCCATGCTGCGCAGAAGCCGAGCTTGTCCTGAGACGAGCCGCGGAAAAGCAGTTGATCGATTATCGGCCTGGAGACTGCAACTTCAAAATCCTGAAGCCAGAAAAGCTGAGCGAAAGCCAACTCAAGGCATTAGAAACTGTGAGGGAGAAGATCCTGCTTCACTTTGGGTCGACTGGAATTCAGGACGCAGTGAACACGGCTTTCTACAAGCTCTTGAGCATGGTTACAGTCTATCCTGTTGAAGACTTGGAGCACTTGGCAGACCATAACGGAAGAGTTCTCCCCGACGCATACCTTGTTCCTTATGGAACGACAGCGCGTCAACTTGCCTACTTGATTCACACGGAGCTCGGCGAGGGCTTCATCTACGCGATTGAGGCGAGAGAGAGAAAAAGGGTCGGAGAAGACTACGTGCTCAAAGACAGAGACGTCCTCTCGATAGTGAGTGCCAAAAAAAGAGCTTAACTTCATGCGCCGAAGCGTCTTTTGCGATGTTGAAAAGTCCTTACGGCACGGAGTAGATCTATCAGGCGGAAGTCAGGCCAATAAACATCTAGGAAGCAGAGTTCACTGTAGGCAGACTGCCACAGAAGGAAGCCGCTCAACCGTTCCTCTCCTGACGTTCTGATGATTAAATCTGGGTCTTGCTTAGGCAGATATGCCGTGTACAAGTGTTGCTCGAACATTGCTTCGTCAACTTTTTCCGGGCTCAGCTTTCCCTCATGAACTTCCTCAGCGATTTTCCTTGCAGCGTCCACAATTTCCGCCCTTCCCCCGTACGCAAAGGCGAAGTTCAAGAAGTGTCCATCGTAATCCTGCGTTGTCTTCTCCACGTTGCGTATCACTTGTTGCAGGTCCTGAGGCAACAGGCTGATCCGGCCGATGACCTTCACTCGTACCTTGTTCTTGTGTACGCGCTCGTCCGTCAATATCTTCCGAAGGCTCTCGCCGGCAATGCGCATTATTTCCGCAACTTCGCTTGTTGAGCGGCCGAAGTTTTCTGTGGAGAAAGCATAAAGTGTTATGGATTTCACTTTGAGCTTCAGACACCAATCAACAAGCTGTTCGACTTTTTCCGCGCCCTTCTCATGTCCTGACCATGGATTGATAGCCTTGTCGGTGGCCCATCTTCGATTTCCGTCCAGGATTATGGCTATATGCTCAGGCTTAGCGTCGCCCTTGACCTGCCGCCACAGCCACTTTTCATACAGTTTGTACGCACCGACCGTTGAAAGAAGGGTCTTAAACATCATTCAAACCTCGTGTCCTGCAGCGCGCTGGCGCAGGTGCAGTTGTCTCCGCGCTTATAAGGTAGACCCCTGACGCTGTCAATTAAGACTTCCTCTATTTTAGGGACAGTCTGCTTGGAGAACTCGGAGACTTCAAAGGTTGTCAGTCGTTGCTGTATCCCTGCGGCCATGTTTGAAACGTAGCATATGCTTGCATAGCACATTTCAAGTTCGCGTGCAAGGACAACTTCTGGAAAGCCAGTCATGCCTACGACATCGCAGCCTAGGCTCTTGAACATCTCGATCTCAGCAGGCGTCTCGAAACGAGGCCCTTCAGTGCACACTAGGACTGACTTCTCCCAGACATGCAGATCATGCTTTTTGGCCGTTTCGATTAGCAGTTTTCTTATTTCTGGGCAGTAGGCTTTTGATACGTCAATGTGTGTCACCGGAGCATCGTCATAGAAAGTTGTGGCGCGAAGCTTTGTGAAGTCCATAAAATCATGGGGAACGACTATGTCGCCAGGTTTCATGTCGCGGTCTATGGCGCCAACAGCGTTCGTGGCCAAAATCCTCTCAACGCCCATCTTGTGCAAGGCGTAGATGTTTGCTCTGTAGTTCACTTTGTGCGGAGGAACAGAATGCTCAGGACCGTGCCGAGGAAGAAGAATCACCTTCCTGTTCTCGATGTTTCTGACGAAGATGGATGGGACTGTCCCGTAGGGCGTTTCTAAACGTGTCTGCTTTGCGCTTTTCAAAAGGTCTTCGAAGCCCGTGCCCCCGATTATGGCGATCTTAGCTTTCTCCAAACTCTTCGACCTGCTCTTCTGACTCGCCGAAGAATTCTCTTGAAGACCTGTGGACAACGAATACGACTAGGACTGAGGCTATTCCTATCATGATGCCCACGATGATGGAGAATATGAGTTTTTCATAGCCGCTTTCTGGTCTTATTAGCAGGTCAGAGGTTGCGTCTAGTATCTGCCTTGACCATCCAACAGAAACTATGAGAGCCGCGTTTCGCAGTAACCTCGTGTCGTGTTCAAGATACCAGCGTATGGCCCTTCCCAGCAAAGCTACGCAAATGCCTACTACAATCAGGGTCATCGCATCTTTCAAGAAGTAGCCTGAGACCTGTGGAAAAATGCTGAGCCAACCGGCTAGATCAGCTGGCGGTCCGTTTGCTGCCACGAATGTTGCAGCGGTTGTCCAGCCCAAGTAGACGCCTAGTATTATGCACAGTGCGCCAGCTACGAGGGAAAAGCTGGAGATTTGCACGCGAAGGGGCGGGGGCGAATATTCCTTGACCCATCCGTAGAAGTCTTTTGCTGCTTTGTCTGCTCCAAATCCTTTTATGACGAGTATGGCACTCAGGACGAAGATGAACACTATCCAGAATACTGAAAGTAGGTTAAACATCCACAGAATCCCTGCGATCAAGACTAGTATGCCCGGAACGCCTAGCATGAAACGAGAGTAGCGGGGGTTGTTCACGATCATCTTCAAGTATCTTGAGAACAGGGCAGCGGTTTCCTCGATTGATTCGCTGTGTTTCACGACTATTCTGCTTACTGACGAGACGGGGACCCTTGACTGCACGAGTGGGAGAACGGCCTCGTCCGAATATCCGTCTACGACTAGGATGACCTCGCTTGCGGGAAAGGAATTTAGAAGTTGGCCTAGCTCGGCAGCTATCTTTCTGTCTGCTCCGACTCCTCCGAGTTCGGATCCGGCGATTGTTGCGATTTCAAGAGTCTCTTTAGGGTTGGCTTCTCCTTTCAGGCGATCGTAGATTCTGACGGCTTCGAACATGGCGTTTGCGTCTGGCTCTTCTGGGTCGCTTAAGGCTAGGGTTACTGCCGCCTCGAGGTTCTCTTTTCTGCCGATCACTGGGGTCTTGACGTGGGCCTTTGCTCCGATATCGCCGTCTCTGTCCACGCATAGAACAATTATTCGTTTTTGCTCGTTCTCTTCAGCTTCTGCTTTCACCATGTTGTTCTCTGTTCCCGTATAATCAGAGCATGCTTCACTTTAATCTTGTGTTTTACTATCGAATCTTATGCTTTATGGTCAAGTCGCCATCGTTTCCTAAACGCTTTTATGCCTTCTTGTCGGCAAGCCTATGTTTGGATAGGTCGTAGTATGGATCTCGACACTTTTTCCGCAATAGTAGCCACTTTCCAAATAAGGTCCAGCTTGAAGGGTCTTACAAGTACCTTTCGCAATGAGCGACTACGTTGGCCGTTCAGTCACTTTCCACGGACACTTCACGCCGAGGATGAGAAGTCGAAGCATTGCATTTGCGCCAGTGGAGCTTGCACGTACCAGGTGTGTCACTAGCTATGGAGGAAAGACTCTATGTGTTGGGTGAATAGAAGGTTGGTTCCGTGGAGAAGCCTTTGACTGGCTGTCTTTTGTTTATGTCTTATTCGTCGATTCCTTTTTCGGCAAGTAATTGAAATTCTTCCCACGTCAGTTTTTCTCCGCGTTTCAATTTCTCTCTTGCTTGCTGCTCAAGTTCGCTTCGAATGGCCTCCTCGCTCTGCTTCTTCTCTCTTGCTTCTTCCTCTCGCATCTCGCCTCTAAGTTGCCTCATCTGATCGAGCACGTTAGCTATTTCTTCTCGGATCGGCTTTGCCTTCTCTCTCGTTTGCATGAACGTCTGGTGCAGGCTGTCAGCTTCTGCCTTGACCTTTTTTGATTCTTCAATTTTCTCCAGCATCTTCTGGTGACATTCTTGGCTCTTCTGAGCCATTCTAGTCAGTCCATCATGGCAGGATTTGCCTTCAGCTTGTAAAGCGTTGATTTCAGTCTGAAGATCCAGAATCTTATGTTTCAGTTGCTCCAATTTCCTGTAGACGTTAAGCTGAATTTCGATTTGCTTGACCTGTTCAACAAGTTCCTTTTCCTCCTGTAGGCTAAGAGACGTCGTTTGGATTTTCCATTCGATGTTGTCGAACTGCTCCTGCAAGGACTGAAAAGCATGCGAAGGTTTTTTGTCTGCAGCGGCTTTGACTTCTTGGCGTATGCTCTTTATTTCTTCGATTTTCCGCTTGGTTTTTGCTGTCGCTTCATCTCGTTTCTGTTTCAGCTCTTTGACTTTCTCGTTGGCCTTGTCTCTTTCCTGCTTGAGTTCAATTATCTCGTCGCGAATTTCCTTAAACCGTTCATTAAGTCTGTCTCGTTTCTCTGCCCACTCGCCTGCTTCATTTTCAATTTTGTCTTTCTGTTCTTTGAGAAGCAAAAGCTTCTCATCTAGTTCTTCTATTCGTTGCCGCTTTGACAACCTGGTCTTTCCTCTTCTCTTATGTGCCTTCAAGAGCCTGCGTGGTTAGCTTTCCCCTCGAATCAACATCGTCCGCAAACACTTCTTCAAACGCCTCTCGATGCTGAAGAACCTAGTCATCGCCTATTCGAGAATTATTCTTGCATCGACGGTTTTTGCTCCCTTCTCATAGACCATTATCGGGTTCAGGTCAAGCTCCTTGATTTCTTGATGTTCCATCACCAGCTTCGAAGTGGCCAAGATGATTTTAACTATAGCATTGATGTCTGCCGGTGGCGAACCCCTATAGCCTTTCAGAAGCGGGTAGGCTTTGACCTCTTCGATCATCTCGCGAGCCTCTTCCTCCGTTACGGGGGCGATTCTGAAAGTCACGTCTTTCAAGACTTCAACGAAGACGCCGCCCAAGCCGAACATTATCGCTGGACCGAACTGCGGATCCTTGATCGAGCCTACGATGACTTCGGTCGATGCTGGCGCCATCTCCTGAACGAGTACGCCGATTATTTTAGCCTTGGCATCATGTTTTTTGACGTTGCCCAATATCTGCTTGTAGGCACCACGAACCGCTTTTTCGTCCTTCAAATCAACCACGACACCGCCGACATCTGACTTGTGGATTATGTCTGGAGAAACGATTTTCAGAACCACGGGATATCCAATTGCCTCTGCAAACTCGACGGCTTCTGCTTCGTTCTTAGCCAACTCGAACCTTGTAATTGGAATACCATAGTCCTCGCACACCGTTTTGGCTTCAGTCTCAAGCAGTGATTTTCTATTGTCTCTAACGGCTTGCGAGATTATTCCTGACACTGCCTTCATCAGCGCTACCCTTCTAATGAAAGCTTAGTCTGACACCAACATTATTTAAGTGCTTTTCCTTTCACGAGTTTGAAGCGCTGCCCGCTCGCTCTCCATTGAGGTGGAAGCGCCCGCATGGCAACCATCAGAGCTGGAGCTACCAGCATGAAAACCACCGTGTCAGTCGCAGTGTGAATTATCGGCGGATAAGGAAGAAAAGCCGGCACAAACGTCACGTAAATCGCGTCCACACTGACGGATAGATGAAATATGCAAGGTAGAAGCCGACGCTTGACAAAACATCGTAAGCAAACGTCAGAATGAACCCGAAGAAGGCCATTTCAGCGACACACCTGGAAGTAATCTTCACGGGATTATGCAATCTCCCCAAAATCGCTCCTACTGTCTTGTACTTCAAATGAGGCTTTCTTGCAGCAAACATGGCCACTTTGCCCTTTCTGGCGTGGTTCACATGTTTTCCCGCCCCAACGCCAAACTCCCAACGTTCAAAGAAATGTCCCTCTCAACAATATTGAGGTGTAACCTGTATGGTGCGGCAAGCGCAACTTGGGGGTTGCGTGCGTGTTGGGGATGACGTTTTCGCTATCCTGTGCTCACATCATGGCTAAACAAGCATAGACTTTGGCATCGTTGACCAAGTTCTCTATTTTTGCGTATTCATCTGGCTGATGGGCGGTCTCGTCTATAGTGCTCCAGACGACTGCTGGAACCCCTATTCTTCTGAAATATGCTGCGCATGTTCCGCCGCCTATTCCTCCAATTCTTGGTTCGACTTTTCTGACGGTTCTGACTGCCTCTGCCAGCATTTTGACTATTTTGGCTTTGGCATCTGTTGGTTTTGGAGCCACCGTTTTCTGTACAGGTTCGAATTTTATGTCGGCTCCAGTCTTGCTTTTGAACTGTTTTGCAATGTCGTTTATGTCGCTGATCACGTCTTCTAAGCTGTAGCAAGGCAGGATTCGACAGTCAAAGTAGATTACGTCTTCTCCTGGGACTATGTTGATGGCGTCTACGTTCGCCTCCTTCTTCGTGGGCTCGATCGTGCTTTCAGGAGGGACAAAATACTTGTCTTTCTCTGAGTATCTTTCGTGCAGCATCTTGTCCAGTGCCAGCGCAAACTGCATTCCTACACGATGCGCGTTCAATCCCATTCCTGGTCTGCTGGCATGTGCCTGCTTTCCTATCGTGCGGATCCTGAACCACAAGGCGCTTTTTTCGGCTATTTCTATGAAGCCGCCGTCTCCTTCTCCGCCGTCTGGCACGATTATCAAGTCTTCCGGTTTGAAGAGATTCTCTTTTATGAGGTGTTGAATTCCGTATTTGCTTCCCTGCTCTTCATCTGCAACGAAAGCCAAGGCTATCG
Source organism: Candidatus Bathyarchaeota archaeon (assembly GCA_963705345.1). GTDB lineage: Archaea > Thermoproteota > Bathyarchaeia > Bathyarchaeales > Bathycorpusculaceae > DASPTR01. Next base: position 1,043,584 of record OY970072.1, on the reverse strand, counting down.
TTCTCTTTGGTCTAACGCCCAACTCTTTCAACGCTTTAACCGCGAAAATGGACGCTATCATCGACTGCATATTATCCTCACTGCCGCGACCATAGATTCTTTCGTCCTTGATTTTCGGCTCGTAAGGCTTCGTCACGGTCCACAGGGATTCTTCTCCAGGCGGAACGATGTCCAAATGAGTCACTATCCACAGTTTCTCACCGTTGTCCACCCCGTCGCAGTAGGCCACTATGTTCGGTCTCCGTTTGGATGGAACCCTAGCATCTGGCGCGTCGTGGCGTTCTGTTTTGTCAAATCCAATGGAAGCTAACGTCTGAGCCAGCTTCTCGGCTTTCTTCAGCTCTCCTTCTCCACCATTTTCGGGCGCAATGGCAGGGATTCGGATAAGCTCCATGAGCGTTTGAGCCATCTTACCTCGTTGTTTTTGAATTTCAGAAAAGACGGGTTCTTGGCTTCGCATCAACATCACCCTTCATGATTAGTTACAGGATTGTGAGCTTGTGGTCTTTAATGGTTTTCGTAGGAAAAAAGAGCAAAAAGGCTGAAAAGGTTTGTTAGTGGCTAGTTTCTGCTAAGCCAGTTCCTGCAGTGTTTTCAGTCGCTTGATTATGTTGGGGTGAGTTGAAAAGATTTCCATTATTCTGTCCGTGGTTGTGAGTTTCTTCGACAGGATGTCCTGGACCAGCTTCTGGCCTCCAGAACCCGTCATGGCTGAGATTGCAGCAGAGTCAACTTCGGCGCGGTCTGGGTCAGCGATGAATAGGGCTTTGAAAGCAAACAGACTCTGTTTTTGCTTCTTGAATTTTCCCATGTTCTTGGTCGCTTGGACGATCTTTGCAAGCCCCGTTGAAAGCTTTTGGGACCCCCCATCAACTATGGATGCGCCGTGTCTATCTGCGTAGTACTCTCGCAGCCGGCTCAAATAGAGCGTAAACATGGTGAGAATCCAAGAGAAAGCCATAAAAGCAATGCCGACCAACGCTCCGCTACTACCTTGATCTTTCTGCCTACCGAATGCGCCTGAAAGCATGAGCGAATAGCCGATGTAGTAGAACAAACCGGGCAAAAGAGAAGCAAACATCATCACCTGCACATCCTTGTGCCTCAGATGCCCGAGTTCATGCCCCACAACTGCCTCGACTTCACCTGAATTAAGCGTTTTCAATATTCCATCGGTAACTGCAACTCTGTTGCCAGCAATTGGAGATCCATATGCAAACGCGTTCGGAATCGGAATTTGCGCCAGCATCAGTCTTGGCTTCTTTATTCCGCTCTTCTTGCTGAGTTCCTCAACTGCTTCATGGAGTTTCGGGTTCTCATCCACCCGCAATTCTCTCGTATGATAGATAGCATCAATCAAGTATGGCGATATGAGCCATTGGAGAATGTTGAAGCCAACAACGAAAATGCCCAGTGTTACCAGACTGAAAGTGCTGAAAAAAGTCAGGATTACCGTGAAGACCAAAGTAGATAGGCTGATCATAATGGCTAGTGTTCCAACCATGGATGCACGAAGCTTCCAAACATTCATTACATACACCGCATAATGCTCACGAAATAGATAGTAGCTTATATTTCTTTTGTGCTGTTTTCCATTTCTTACCGTTTTCTCCACTTGCGCTTTCTGAATAGCCTCGTCCACTCAGTATTAGCGCGTCAATAATGATGCTTTGCGAGCGCGTCAGTACTAATACCGAAGACGGTTCAGGTTTCTATTGGCCGCATCAGTATATGATCCGAATATGCTCCAAATATGGTTTAATAAAAAGCAAGAAGCATCAGCGAGCCTTCCTTCACACGCGCGCTAATCAGGTTGGGCGCAAGACGCATTCAACGCCTAAAGTTTTTGCTAATCGTTTCAGATCTTCATTGCTCATCCATTCAGTCTTAAGGTATCTACAGATGCGCTCATCACTCAATCCCAAATGCCTAGCCTCCTCGACTGCATATCTATAAGCCTCAAGCTCGGTTGGTCTGTCAATGTAGTTGTAGTTCGCGTCAAAGAGTTCCTTGCCCTCCATGAATTGCCTCACATGAGTCAGCTCGTGGATTAGGTCGAGGTAGATGTCAACTTTGTCGCCTTCGTTCAAGTAGTAAGAGCTAATGGTGAGATGTCCATCTGCGCCGCTGACCCACATGTAGCTCCTCACCCACGTGAACTCCACCCTCAGATTTGCGAGGACTTCTTCTGTTTTCTCACCAAATATTTTTCTGACGGTCTGAACTTTCTCCAAGCCTTTGAAGTATTCAGTGAAATGGTATGTTGATCCTTTCACGCGCAGAATTCTGTCCAGACGCAGCACTCTGGCTGCATGCTGCAACCTGATCATTAGCAGTTCGCGCACGTCTGTCGTTGTTTGCATCCCTTAGCTGTGTTGACTTGAAGCGAAACTAGTAAAGCTTATCGCTTTAACCAGATTCTGATGAGAGCTAAGAAATCAGTGCACAGTGCATGCTAGATCTGGCTTTCAATGCTGCTTTCTAGGTGTATCACGATCAAAAACATGTCCTTTTTGAGACAATCCCGTCTTGTCTAGCTAAAATCATATATCAAGAGAAGTCTGGACATATCTATTGAGGAAATCATGCCATGAAAAAGAACCGAGTTATCCAGACGATGTTGGAGCACAAATCAATCCGCAAATACACAGACGAAATACCTTCCGACGAAGTAATAGAAACGATCGTCAGAGCAGGCCAACAAGCCCCCTTCGCTTCACAGTGTTACAGCGTGTTACTGTCACGAAACAGAAAACGCAACCCGTGGAAAGCCCCCCTTCTGTTCACTATTTGCGTTGATATGCACAAGTTCGAGCTCATTATGGCAAAAAGAAATTGGAAACTCGTGACCAACGACCTCACATTGCTGTTCTTCGGAATCCAAGACGCAGCCTACATGGCTGAAAACATGGTAATCGCAGCCAGAAGCCTAGGATTTGGAAGCTGCTTCCTCGGAGCCGCACCATACAGGGCCGAAAAGATCGCGGAAGAATACAAGCTGCCAAGCAAAGTATTTCCACTAGTACAGTTGGCAATGGGCTACCCAGCTGAGGACCCGCCGCCGAGACCGCGGTATCCGATGGATTTCGCGCTTTTCGAGGACAAGTATCCGAGGTTAAGCGGGAGCATGGTGGCCAAGGCGATGAAGCAGATGGATGAAGGCTATCTTGCACAAGACTACTATCGCAAGGCAAACGCAAAGATACCTCTTGAAGGAGACCGGAGAGAAACGTTCACTTATGACAACTACAGCTGGACAGAACACATCTGCAGAAAATGGGGACAATGGTACCCAGACTCAGAAGAGCTTCTTGATCAACTGAGGAAACGAGGCTTTAACATCCAAGATAGAAGGAGATGATAGGGTGAACACTGAAGACATTATGGAATTATCCCTTAAACTTGCAAGGCTCAAGACAATCCCAGAAGACAGCGCAGTATACGTGAGAGGCACTAGAATCGAAAAGGTTCTTTTTGGAATCGATGCAGGCGTTCCTGAACTGTTGTTGGCGAAACAGTTAGAGTACGATGCTGTCATCGCTCATCATCCAGCAGGAGGAACTGCCATCACAGGTTTTCCTGAAGTTTTCAAGAGGCATGTTCAACAAATGATTGAAGCAGGTGTACCGAGGGCTGAAGCGGAGAGGGCGGTTGCTAAGAAGCTGGAGCAGTTGGAGGTTGAGGCACATGCTCGAAACTATGGTCATTCAGTTGATGTCGCGCGATTGTTGAAAATGCCTTACATGAACATTCACACGCCACTTGATGAAATTGGGAGAAGAATAATGGCTGAGCAAATCAGAAATAAGACTAGCAAGAGCTCCACACTCCATGATGCAGTGTCTGCGCTGAATGATCTGGCAGAATTCAAGAAAGCGACAACTAAGATCAAAATCGCCGTGGGAAAACCTGAGAATCTGGCCGGCAAAGTCGCAGTATCACATGGTGCAGGAACAAATGGAGGCTACGAAATTGCAAAAACATATTTCGACCACGGTGTCGGAACAGTCATATACATACATGTGAGCCCAACCGACTTGGAGAAACTTAAAGCGGAGAAAATGGGAAACCTTATCGTCACTGGGCATATTGCAAGCGATTCGGTTGGCATAAATCCATTCATAAAGGAACTTGGGAACAAGGGCATTCAAGTTACGCCCATCGGAGTAGTATCAATCTAACCATGCACTAGAGGAAAAGCATTTTTGATACTCTACGATAACAGCATTCTGTGATCGCGTTGGATACTCTCGAAAAGTTCAGGCGATATCGCGAACGTATGAATAGGCGGATTCTTGAGAGCGGTAACTTGGGAATTCAAAGATTTTTCGCCTTGGACAGTCGCGCGTACGAAAAAGGAGCGTTAGACAGTAAAACCAAAGAGCTGCTCGGCTTGGTGGCCTCCACGGTCCTAAGGTGCAACGATTGTATCACCTATCATGTTATTCGATGCATACAGGAAAGCGTCAACAAGGAAGAGTTCTTCGAGGCTTTGAACGTTGCATTGGTCGTTGGTGGTTCGATCACCATTCCGCATATACGTCGAGCAGTAGAAACATTCGATCAATGTGAAGAAAAAGAGGCAAAAGGACAACGACTTAAGCTTTAGAAACAAGCGCTTGCATGCAGTGATTCTGAGGAAGCTGCGCTGGTAACATGGAAGAAGAGAATTGAAAAGTGGGCCGGGAGAGATTTGAACTCTCGACCTTCCGGTTATCAGCCGAACGCTCAAACCAAGCTGAGCTACCGGCCCTCGTAATGTCAACTACATTAAGCTATTAAACGGTTTTTAAGGATTTTCAGATGCTTCGGAGCAATCGAGACGTTGCTCCTCTACCAGATAGTTCGTGGCGCACGCTCTCTGGGGTTTTGCGAAGCTTACCCGTAGGGATTATATCATAAGTCGGAATAGACCATATTCAGAATAGACAATATTTATGGATTCCCCGTCAACTAGCAGAGAGAGGAAAAGGAAATGCCGAAGGGCTCGGAAGCTGGGGAATCAGAACTGATACTGCACAATCTTTGCCGTCGGTTACGAAAACGCTCACTGATTCTTTTGCCAATCTCGCTCTTGTCCCTGTTCCTAGTGACCTCCTACAACCCGATCGCGCATGGAGAATCTGCTGGAACATATCTTTCATTCACCCCATCAATGTATTTGGCAACTGGGGCTAGTGAACTTTTTAACATGACCGTAGACGTCTCAAACGTCCAAAGCTTACGCAACGCCACGTTCACAGTGGCCTACAACGCGTCTCTCTTAATCGTTGAACAAGTCTGGCAAGGGCAGTTCTTCCCCTTGCCTCCAAGATCACAGTTTGAATTCGAAAAGCAGGAAGCGCTTGGCCTCGTCAAGATAAACGTGTCGCTTGCCAATTCAGAGTCTCCGAAAAGCGGCAACGGCACTTTGGCATGTATCTGCTTCAGGGTGGCGGCCAGCCCAGCATTCCCAGTGAATAGTCCGATAGAACTCCAGCAGACTTCGCTTCTGGACTCTGCCTCAAACCCCATCATCCATGACTTGGGTGCCGCTGTGTATTTCTGGAAATCGATTCAACCTGACATGTCCATAGAAGGGCGGTCTATAGACCTTTACACTCAGAAAGGCGGAGTAGGCCAAGATGCGCCAGATGGAGAATTCGCCTTTGGTGAACTGGTACGATTGACTTCTTTAGTGACGTACAACAACTATCCTGTGTCGCTCAAACTGGTTGCCATTGAGGTTCGAAATCCGCTTAATGAAGTTGTACTGGTGGGGGTAGCCGTAACCGACCAGAATGGCTTTGCAGAATTAGATTTCAGGATACCTTTTCTCAGCAGCAGCATTGGAGAATGGACTGTTTTAGCTACTGTCGATATAGCTGAAAAAGTTGTGTGGGACACACTTCGCTTTCAGGTTTTCCCGATATCGCTCGTTGGAGGTTACTCATTCCAAATAGAAAAAGAAGCAGAAGCGAAACCCTTGACACCTTACATGGCATCACTGACAATTCTAGGAAGCAGCTTTGCCATCATCAAACGGAAAACAACCCGAAAAAGCAAAATAGGCCGCAACTCCAACAAACAAGAACATGCTCCATAGTGATTGTCTGACCCACAAGGACCTTGGTCTAGCAACGACAGTGAAGGACAATAGACTCCCGCTTGCCAAAATTACTCCACAACCTTGAATCGTAACCACGCGCCACATTTCGATTGGCTCTTTAGGATTTTCGTTTGTCTCTGCGCACAAGACCTCCTCCCTGGTTCGATTTATGATCCAAATATGCCTTAAGAGAGAGCCAGACGTATCAATAAGCCCTCTTTCACAAGCTTGGCTTATGCCACGAGATACTTTCCCAGAACAACCGCACAAATGATCTGTTCACTACATTACCATAGCCTGTCTCAATCCTCACCTTACTGTGAAACGCACGCTACTTTGGACATTCCCGTTCATGGTTTGAGAGAAAGTACCTTGGCAGGACTATAGACGTTTGCACCTGTTTTCGGATAAAAACACGCAAAGTTTTATCGTATGCGAGTATTCGGAACGCTTTTAATCGTTCCGACACTATTGCTTGTGGTGGGCCCGTAGCCCAGACAGGATTAAGGCGTCGGCCTTCGGAGCCGGAGAACGGGGGTTCAAATCCCTCCGGGCCCGCTCCATTCTCTTGGAAAGAACGTGTGTTAGGAACGTGCGCATGAATGGAAGCTCATCAAATCCATTGAAGCCAGAGATCATTACAGTATGAACCGAAGCGTGCAAAACCTTAATTTTCCCGTGATTAGGAATTTCTCTCTTCACTAGGATGGAAGAGGATGGCGTTTCGAGACAGAATGGGGAAAGAGTTTTCATTCATAAAGGGTAATTATGCAATAATAGTTATCAGCTGGATCCTGATCGATTTCGCTGGAGAAATTCCCGCAACTTACTATGCTTTGTACGTCCTTAAGCTCGGAGCTACAGAAACAATCTTGGGAATAATAGGTCTCTCGGGTTTTCTGGCGCTGGCTTCAATGCAGTTTCCAGGCGGATACCTGGCGGACAAATTTGGCAGAAAATGGCTAGTTTCTTCCATGACTTTCGGAGTAGCACTATCATTCATTCTCTACGCACTGGCACCATCATGGCATTTCATCTTGATTGGCGTGATCCTAATGAACTTCTTCAACTCAATATACCAGCCAGCCTTGATGGCAATAGTCTCAGACTCCCTACCCTCTGAGAAACGCGGAATGGGGTTCAGCATAATAATGCTGATAACGAGCACTTCCACTACACCAGGGCCACTTGTTGCCAGCTTGCTCTACAACCAATTTGGGTTGGTGCAAGGCATGAGAATAGCCTACGGGATTGTTGTGGCTCTATTCCTTACAGCAGCGTTTCTCAGGTTTCGACTAAAGGAGACATTCATAAACACTCCAAAGCCATCTTGGAAAGAATTCTTCCGCTCATATCCCGCTTCGCTGAAGGAAAGTGTTAAGGTTTGGGGGAGGGTTCCCCGCGCAATGTTCTATTTGTTCCTTTCAGGAGTTGTCATGATGTTCGGCGTCGCTGCGGTGCAACTCTATCTTGTGGATTATGCTGTTAATATTCTTCAGGTAGACAAAGCGGTATGGGCCTACGTGTTAACAGCTTTGCCTATTACGATGATAATTCTGGCCGTTCCAATTGGGAAGATCGTTGACAAGATCAATAGGAAGGTACCCATATTGGCTGCATATGCCTTTATCTTTGGTTCGCTCTTGCTCTTCGTGCATGGGAATCTCTTTCTGCTATTCGTATCCTTGATGTTACTCGGCGTCGGGCTTGTTATGACAAACTCTGGATCTGGTGCTCTTCAGGCTGACTTGACTCCCAGGGAAAGCCGCGGAAAAGTCCAAGGTTTCTCCAGCTTTGTCAACAACATTGTGATGGCGGTGGGCACCGCGGTAGGTGGGTTCCTATACGAGCATTTTTCTCCCGAACTACCTTTCTACATTGCAATGGGCTCTATCTTGCCAGCCTTCTTCCTGACGCTAGCGATGGTTCATGAGCCACGCAAGAGAGAAGAGTAGAGCGCCAAGAGTGTAGTTGAAATAGCCACACACTCAGAGCTTAGACCAGCACTCTCAGACCCGCTTATTATTCCTCTAATAGCCTTGGACACTCTCTCCTTCAAATCGTCTATGAAGGCAGGGGAAAGCAAATAAAGGAACCTAGGTTCGCATCATGCTCTACTATATATTTTTGGCAATAAGTGTTCGGCCAAAGGTGCGCGCTGTCGGTTCCTACGTGTGCGCACGAAGTAGACAATTCCGCCCACCACAAACACTCCAAGCAAGACAATTGCCACGCGAGCAAGTCGTGTGTCGAACGGGCTCGCCGAATAGTTGCCAACGCATATTCTCATTGCCACGATTGTCGTCTTCTTGTGCTCATATGTAAGAATGTGGACCGAGCGGGATTACAACCCAAAGGGGGTCAGGTCCCGTAGCTCAGTTCCCAAAAAGCCCGCATTCTTGCAAAGCCGAGAGTTCGAGTCTCTCCCGGCTACCATTCTCTAGAGTCTAGTTGTGCTTTTTTTGCCGAGGGGTTTCGGCCATTTCCCCTTTTTTTTGAATTTTCACGTTTTCGCGCGTGCGAGTTCGGGGACTGATGGTTTCCAAGATAACTCAGAAGCACGGCTTCAGTGGGTAGAGAAGTGGGGCAAGCTAAGCACGACCAACCTATGCACAGGCTTTCAAGTTCGCCTACGTCATCGGAGATCAAGCGCGTTAAGGCCTAGCTTTCTTCGCACGCTGTGCCTTGTTCAGAACGGTTGTCTTTTCCAGATGTTGTATGGGCATTGGCGCCAACAGTAAGTACTTGCCTTGTAGATGCAACTTGAGCATTCGGGCCTGTCGAAATATCTGCTCTTGCTCACAAGATCCCCTCTTCTCTTTCCTGCGCAATCCGCGTCAATATGGGCTTAGCGGTTGCGTGCCCACATCATTTTTGAGTCAGAACCAAAACCGGTAACGGGTTTGCGGTCAAATCGACGCTTCGTAAAACACTGGCTACAGTAAACAGGTTTCCCAGCCTGCGGTACAAAAGGCACTTGTGTAGTTTTGCCGCAGTCCGAGCATTTGGCTTCATGCATCCTTTTTTGCAACGTGTAGAATCATCTCTATTTCCAAGTTCGCGCGCCAGGAGCATTCTCCGGGTACGTAGTACAACGTTGGCAATGATACATTTAAACCAATAGTAGGGGAAGCCACTGAAATAGCTTCAACGCTTATCAGAATAGACGCAAACGTGCTTTCTACGAGGCTGTCATGCTCTTGGGGTTTGTTCGTGTTCTCTAAGCCTATTCCATATCCGCTGCATGATCCAAATATGGTGAGATTCTCAACCTGGAAAGCCAAAGTATTCCGAACGCTTTAGCGCGCGTTCCTACCTTCTCTTCTGCTTCTTTCCTCCACGGGCTCTTCTCGTTTGATGACCCTTTTGCTTATTCACGTTCGCTCTTCCAACGGATTCGTCTCTCTTACTCAACTTCTGTCACCTCCGTCTAGGTATGCACTCCAGAGAAATGCGATCCAAGCAAGCCAGCTTCAGAATTCATTTAACTCCTCTCGGATGCTTATTCATCCAATCCATAGCGTATGATTCTGCTTTTGATTCGGCCGGAAACTCCGGTGACATTATCTTTCCTTCGTCATCATTCCTTACTTTGGGAAACAGCAGTACTACATAGTGTTCTCCATACTGTTTCTTTGTAACAACAAGATTCTGTTCTGTCGTCTCATTCACGTATCCTCTCTGATTGTCTATTCTTCTCCAGCCTTTTACTATTTTCATGAATCATTTCTCATGCGGCAATGCCAAATCGCTATCCCCGTCAGCCAGCAGACCTTATGGACCATGCGCTTCTTTCAGTTGGCAATACGGGTCTTCAACGTTACTGAGCGTTCCCTTTCTTCCAATCCTCAATTGTTTTTGGCCTCCGAACGTAAAGGCTCGCGCATTCTCAATTTGAATGGTATCTCCCGCAGCGATGAAGTCTATTTGGTCATTCCATAAGCACAGCCGGATCGTCCCAGTTTCATCCGCTATCAACGCGTTTGCTACGCTCGCGTACTGTCCAAACCGCGTAAAGACAATCCTTGGCTTTGGAATTTCCAGAACTTTCGCCTTCAGATTAACCCGCGTCATCCCAGTCCGCAGGTCTCTGATTGGAAGAAAGAGTGATCGCCTATTCTTCTTAGCTAGATATCTGCGGATCATGTCTGTTTTCATGAGACTCCTAATAGGATTGCCTCCTTCCAACAGAAATTCCTTGAGTATTGAAAATTGGGCAACAACTTTAGAATCCTTCAGAAATAGGAACATGGCCTTATCTTGTGTTTTGCCACGACATTCGATTGAAAGGTCTCCACTTGTGGATTTCTGGTTTTCTTCTGCTGAGATTAGAGCATGGAAAAGTCTGTCAGGGTCAACTTCATACTTTATTGAAAGAAAAGCCAGATATTCACCGGTTGATACGTTTTTTCTCAAGGCTTTTCCTCTCATTTTCCCTGTTGTTCTTATTTCAGAAACCATTCTTGGTCGATTTCAAAAATCTTAGAAGGCTCAAGAGTTGGTCTTCCTTGTTGAAGTCTTCGTTCTTTTCCGCTTCTAATATGGCGCGTTGCACCCAATTTCTTAGTTCAGAGCAATAGTCCACTTTAGGCGGATGCCTTCCTTCTGCCCTTCTGGTCCACGACTGCGCAGAAGTGTCTACACTCTTGTCTATTAATTCCACGATCCTCAACCCCGCATTTTTCGGTAGAATGGACAGGAAAAGTGGCAAAATCCGTTCAAAGGGCTTTTGCCATCAATTTTCTTGAGAGACTCTAGCTGCTAACGTAATGCACCCGCAGCATATTAAGATGCGTGTAGATGTAGCGTGCGGTAAGGCGAAATGAAACATGTTTAAGAGTTAGATGTGCGTCTTAAAGGAAGTGGTACAGCGGTGAATACTTGTGTCCCAACCTGTTTATGGGAAAATAGTGAACTATCGGGTAGGCAACAAAACACAAATGCCAAAATGGTGCCTAATTCAATTTGCAGATGCGAATTCCATCTCTAAGGCAGACCAACTCATCGGGCGAAAAGTGGTTTTGAAATATGGAAAGAACGATTTCGTCGGGAGAATTATGGGTTTCCACGGCAAGAAAGGCGTGGTCAAAGCCAAATTCCGAAAAGGAGTGCCTGGCCAAGCTTTAGGAACAACCGTTGAATTAGTCGGCTAAAACTTTAGTCTGCATCCAACCTGTTCCTATTCACCATTTGGCTTTTCTTCATCCTTTCACATTGTAAGGTGACTATGTCTAGCGCGCATGCGTGTTCCTAAAATGGTTAGAAATGGTATTTATTCCTCTTTTGAGATTTTGAGGCAGTTTTGGGGCGCACATCTGTTTTGCGGGCGCGATTTGGCGGAAACACCGTGCTATTTAATATCCCTCGACGCGGCCAAGACCAGTCTATCAAACAAGCCCATATCAGACAGAAATTGGCAAAAGAAGAATAAAAACCATTTTAGGCCAATTTCGGAACAAGCATGCGCGCGCGCTAAGACTTTTAGAGGAACACCTAACCGGGTAAGACACTTCTGCATTTTCAATTCAAGGTCGCACGCGTTGAGGAATTTCTTCCGTGTTTGTGTGCGCAGACATTCAAGAACAGTTGATTCCATTGATCTACAATTTCACTCCAGCTCTTGTTCTTCTCGACGTATTCTTGAAAACTCTTTCCAAGTTTTCGCTTGTTATTCTCCAAATCTAAAACATAATCAAGCAATTTGCTCACCATTTCCTCCTCAGTCTTCGCCAAGATTCCAGTATTTCCATCAATGATCTCTTCCTTTCCATAATCTTCAGTGAATTTTGCAATCGGTACCCCAAGAAAGCCCGCTTCCATTTCCGCATAACCGATATCTGGAAATTTCTTTCCAGTTATGAATAGATCTGACGACTTCAGAATCCCTAAAAACTGATGTGAATAGCCCATAAAGCGTACATATGGGTTAAAATTTCCAAGATACTTTTTTCCAAATATCAACAACATCACTTTTCCATTCTTAAGAGCCCCATTTAGCCTTCCGACGACATCCAAGACTCGGTCTATCGCAAGATTTTTCAATCCACCAGTACTCACGTATGTCACGAACAGAATTTCATTACTCACCCTTCTGGCGCTTATTCCATTGATTTTCTCGAAATCCTCAGCGAAGAGAGCATTGCTTATGATCCTAGCATTTTTGAGGCCATTCTCTTCAGCTGTGCTTTCTGAAGGACATATTATGGCATCAAACAGCAAAAGCGCAATTCTCAAGAAAGCCAAATAAAGTAGATAATTTATGAATTTGCGAGAGAAAGCCCCAAATTTTGGGTTGGTATGCTTCAGTGAATGCCAGTTCTCTTTCCTCACCCATCCATGAAACGTTACGAGCTTCTTAGGATGTCTTACGAGAAGCAACTTCCAAGTTTGCTTTGCCAGGGATGATAAATGAAGTATATCAAAGCTGTTAAGCATATCTAACGAGACGGTGTTAAAGTCCACAATATGCACATCGTGTCCATTTTCCTTAAGAGCTCTGTAGAAATTATCCACAAAAGTTCTTCTGCCGCCTGTTCTCTCGACTACGTCAATTATCCCTATTTTGAACATATTTAGCTTTCCATATTCGCTTGCCTAGCGCGCGCGATAGGCGACGTTAAGACAAACAACAAAACTGTCAACAACAAAACTGAGGCCATTTTCTTCATTTTCTCTTCTCCTTATCGAGAAACAACAGAATGCTTTGCTAGAATTTGTATTTAACCGTTGTGGAACCATGTTCTATTCATGTTGGACAAACCTAAATAGATCAAACGTATTAGATGCAACATTTTCAACCTCGATCTACCCCTGCCATATCTTAAGGGTCAAAGACCCCATAAAGACCAGTTTCGGTGTTGTACCATGTGATAAGAGAAGACGGCATATCTGTTTATGCAGTACTCTAGTCAGAAGCGCGCGCGAAGACTCTCGATAATCAGAAGCAATAGCTTGGTTCTCCATATCGTCGGCTTCATATTCAGCAGTTCGCTTAGCGCGCGCTTCATACATCGGTATAATACACCTATATTGTTTCATTTTCCATGTATCTAACCCATCTATTCATGGGTCCTGTATACAAAAGCATCAACAAGACACACAAAAAAAGAGGTTGCGCTGGAGATATATCCACAGTCGCCCAAAATACCTCACCCCGACCACTTTGATGGACTTTTTCCGGACCCCGACCACTTTTAGGCAAGTGCCATTATTTACGTTTGCGGAATATTCTGCCGCCGTCGTCGTATTCGCCTGTTGTGCACTCGAAGCCGACTTCCACCAGAGCAGCTCCCCAACGCGCGGTTCATGAAGAGTTTTTCATATCATCTTCCATTCGGCACAAAGGATGCCTATGTTAAAGAGATGATGGCAGCGGACTTGAACAAGCTTGCGAACGTCGTAAGGATCTGCGGCTTCCTGATGCAGTGCGCGCACCACCAGCAACACAGAGGGCACTCTCTAAAGAATACTGGGGTTCGAATTCTTGGGTCGCCATGAATGGCGTATTTCTCGATGTTGAATATTCTGCCCTTTTTGATGAGTGGTCAGCTCATTTCAGAATAGCGTAGTACCTGCTTAAGCTCTTTCGCGCGTTGGAGAAATGTTTAAACTAAGGAAGGCGTATGTTAGGCGAGCAATATTAACGTAGGTAATCGCTTTGAGCAACGATGCTGCTGTTCGGGTAGAAGGGCTCACTAAACGTTACGGGGAATTGATCGCTGTCAACGGCATTTCTTTCACCGTCGATCGTGGGGAGATCTTTGCCTTTCTAGGTCCCAATGGCGCGGGCAAAACAACGACTGTGGAAATGCTTGAGTGTCTACGGAAGCCCACAGGCGGCAAAGCCTTTGTCCTTGGATATGACATCTCAAAGGACCAAGAGCAGATAAAGAAGAGAACTGGAGTTTTGCCGCAAGACTTCTACACTTATGAAAGGCTAACGGTTAAAGAAACCATTCAGTATTTTGCAGGCATGTTTAACAGTCGTCCCGACATCGACGGCTTGATCAAGCTTGTTGACTTAGAGGACAAGAAGAACGTCCAGTTCAAGCATCTGTCAGGTGGGCTGAAGCAGCGATTGGGAATCGCTGTTGCACTGGTAAACGATCCTGAACTCATCTTCCTTGACGAGCCAACTTCTGGACTGGACCCAAAGGCGCGTCACGGAGTCTGGCATCTCATCGACGGACTTCACAAGGAAGGAAAAACAGTGTTCCTCACGACGCATTACATGGAGGAAGCCGAAGTGCTTGCTGATCGCGTAGGCATTATCCACAACGGCAGAATCGTCGCCTTAGATGCCACTGACAAACTCATTTCAGACTATGGGAAAAAGAACCTGCTTATTCTGAAGAAAACCAACCCCAAAATCGTCCCAACCATAGAAAAACTCGGTGTAAAGGCAAACTACGACGAGACAACAGGGGACGTCACCATTCACCTAAATCACGCCGTCGCAGTCTCAGACGTACTGCACGCTTTGAGCAGTTCCTCTACTCCTTTTGGCGAACTGCAACTCAAACGTTCAAGTCTTGAAGACGTGTTCCTCAACTTAACAGGCGAAACGCTGGAGGAGGATGGCCGCCTATGAGCCACGTTGTCATCGACCTGAAGGCATCTCTGAGAACTTTCTTGCGCAACAAAAGCACGATTTTCTGGACAATAGCCTTTCCAAGCGTTCTGATGCTCTTGTTCGGAGCCATTTTCAGCCAATCATCCGCGAAGTATGATCTATACCTGCAAAATCAAGACCAAATAAACGGAAAGCCAACTTACTGGTCTGACGCGCTTATAACTGCACTTAACTCCACGAATGCTTTCAACCTTCAGGTAATTGGCGCCTCCATCAATGCCACGGACTATGCCATTGCAAACAGGCTGACCAGCCTGCTCGTAATCCCCTCAGGCTTCAATGACACTGCTAACGTGGCTCTTCTCACTCAGGGCGTCACGAGCGCCAACGTGACCTTTGTCTACGACCAGTCCACGTCTTCTGCACCTATCGTTCGGAGCATAGTCATGAGCATAGTTGACAGGCTTAACTTCGATCTTTCAAGCGGCCACGAATACTTGAATGTTCAAGACCTGACCATCGCACCGAAACGCTTTGGCTACATCGACTTCTTTCTACCAGGGGTCGTCGGAATGACAGCTATGACTACGAGTATTTTCACCGCCGTTTCGATAAGCGCCAGATTCAAGGAGAACGGTGTCTTCCACAAACTGGCCACTACCCCGCTGAAGCGTTATGAGTGGATACTTTCCAGAACAATCTACAATGTCTTAATATCCTATCTCGGCATGGCCGTGATGATAATCATAGGCATGACTGTGTTCAACATGAAGATGACTTTGGATGCAATTTCGTTGCTCATGGTCGCAATGGCCTCTTTGATGTTCACAGGGCTGGGAATGATTATCGCGAGATTCGTGAAAGACCCAGATGGTGCAGACGCGGCAGCCAACGTCGTAACATTTCCGATGATGTTTCTCTCAGGCACATTCTTTCCCATAAGCCAAATGCCCCAGTTCCTCCAATCGATAGCACAAGTACTTCCACTCACGTACGTAAGTGACGGCCTCAGAGCAGCCATGATCTTCGGACAATCGCAACAAGCAATCTATAACACGGCGCTGATCACAGGCTTAGGCCTCGTTTCGATCGTGATAGGTTCTGTGATAACGAAGTGGGAAGAGGAATAGGCTCGCGTTTTTTCAACTCAGGCTAATCACTCAGGCCTCGTCAGCTACCCCAACATGAACCACAGGTTCTCACTTCTTTTCAACACCTAAATACTCAGATACAGTTCTCTTTGGAACGGCTCAACGTTCATTTTTGAAGCCTCTTCGGATCAACCCATACAAAATCCTGAATCTCATCATTGTCAACCTTGACGTGCTTGCTAGCGCGCACTCGGCACGTTACGGGTGTGGTAAATTGGTGTTAAGTGGTTGCCTCACTTGAAAAGAAAAAGGAGGGAATTGTGCGAGAGATACATTCCTGCATCTTTTTAGGTCAATTTCACCATGCTATACATTCTGAACCTATATGAGAACCCCTAGGTCGGAAAAAGAAATCGATTTCATATATAAAATCGGGCTGAAACCCCACGACGCAAACGCTAGTCCGCAAAGCGCGCCCTAATCGACCTTGAGAAAAGCGGAGAGCATAACAGCTAGTTAATTCAGGGATCCATTTTGTTATAAGAAACATGATTGGCTGACAAACGTTATTAGAAAGCAAAACATTACGCTTTGTCTGGAGATATCTTTGAACATCAAGGATCTGTTTGGATATAATTGGTTTTCGCGCCGCAGGTTCCTGAAGAGCATGACAGAAATCCCTTGGAAAACGGTTGTAGAAAGCTGCGGAGCCAGCTTTGACTCTATCCGAGACATATTCGTTCATAGTCTACAGGCCGAGCATTTCTGGATGAGACGTTTGAGCGGAAAAAGTATAGAAGGAATCTACAACGCTCCATTCACTAAATATACAGATGTCAATTCCATTCAAGAATACGCTGATGAAGTTGAGGCTGAGACAAATGAATATCTGGAGAAACTCACGGATGAGAAGCTCCAGAGCGTGTTCGAATTCAAAGGAAGAGATGGAAACATCAATCGGAACAAAATCGAAGATATTCTAATGCACGTGATTGAAGAGGAGATACATCACCGCGGAGAAATACTATGCATCTACTGGCAACACGATATTCAGCCGCCATACACCGGTTACACGACATACAAAGGCCAAGCCTGATCCTAGCTCGATGAATTCAATGAACTGGAGCCGAGGAGCGCGTGCGAAACAGAGGTCTGCTGGCCAACATGATGGATTAATACTCCTTTTCTTCCATAAGGTAAGTTTAGACAGGAACCGCAATCTCCGATATACCATGCTTCTAACCATCAAGTGCGCGCGCGCCACTATTTGTCGACTTCGGTGCTTCTTTAGGCAGATCCTATCCATCTATGTTTCTTCGGCAATATTCACTCATCTTTTCGGCGTGCCCCAACCCTGCCGTTAGTTTCACTGCAGAAATTCCAGGGCCTTCTCCACTGCGAATTTTATACGTTCGGTGCATGCGTAGTCATGAATGGTTCTGTAGTACTGTTTGAAGCCCTCTGCGGTTTTTATGTCTAGACCTGTCAGTTCCCTGCAGCTTGTGGCTCCCCATCTTTCTCTGAATGCTTCAATGAACTTGTCGGCCTTTTGCCAGGTCATCGAGGGTTCTCACTGTTTGCTTTTCTGCCGTGTTTGATGCCTATGGCCATCACAGCACCTGAGATCGAACCGCATGTGAGCCCGTTTAAGGAAAAACCAGCGCCTACGCCAGTGGCTATCTTTGGTATCAATTCAGAGTTGATTCCCAAATACTCCATAAGCGTCAGAAGCACACTTTCACAGCAATTGTAGGGTCGGCCCTCAGGAAAGTTAGGGGGCCTTTCTTGGAAGTATTTAGCAGCCTTGTTCTGCAGTTTCTCAGTCACGTTCTTCTCAGTCATGTACTCACACTCAAAGCATTCAGTCACACATGCTTGAATGCATGGTTAAAACGGTTTTGGCCCGGCCGCACTTGCCAATCCTGTGGGGATCAGTTCGCTGCGTGTGCCAAATAGCCCGCGCCCGAATCTAGGTAAACTGTTAAATCTAGGTAGATGCGTCTCGTCTCTAAGCTGGCTGGTTGAGTCGCATGAATCAGGAAAATGTTGGCAGTCGGTTCCCCATTCAGTCTTTGCTCTCGGCTAGACTGTTGCTTTCACCGCAGTTGGCTGAAGGCCATGTCTACTTCTTGAGTGACATGAGCGGCGTAATAAGCCTGTACAAGATGGATCAAAACGGAAGCCTGCCAGACCCTTTGCTGCCGGCTGGTCTTGCTTTACAAAACCCGCATCTAATGGTAGGACACAACTTCTACGTTCTGCCCAAACTTGGCAAGATTCTGGTCATGGTTGACGAAAACGGGAACGAAAACTATCAACCATGTTTTGTCCCAACTAACGGAGGTATTCCTAAACCAATATTCGGAGACAAATACGAGAATGAACAGCTGGCCTGTCTGCACTGCGATGTTGAGGAAAACGTTGCCTACTTATTCAGAGACGACAGGAAAACGCCGAACATGGAATGCTTAAAAGTCGATTTGGCCACGCTTGAAGTTACTTCGTTAGGCAAAAGCATGTATGGCAACAACTTCAACGGCGTGAACAAGGATAATTCTGTCGTAATCTTGGCAGATGGCTACTCAGCCGGCGATACAATACTCTACATTTGGCACAGAGGATCAGCAGAGAGACAGCTCTTATACGGAATCCCGATAGAGAAGAGGACTGAAGGCCAGCAGATCAGACTGACTGGCTTCCAAACCTGCAACTTCACCCCAGACGAGAAAGGCTTATTCTTCAAGACAAACCTCTTCAAAGACGAGGGAACCATGGGCTACCTCGCCCTCAAAGACCCAGCCAACATCACTGAGGTTCCTGTTCTCGGCCTCAAGCACAGGGAAGCCGGCGAACTTGTAGAAATGAAAACTGTGCACGACGATCTTTACCTGCTGGAATACAACATTGACGGTTGCTCGTGGCTCTACGAGTGCCAGTACCACGAAACAGACGACCAGAGAAAACTACACGTGACAAGAGTCTTGTGCGGGTTGCCACCGCTCGATAATGGAGTTCTCTTGAACTACGAGTTTGAACTTCAGAAAAAAGGCGGCGAGACCAAAGTTGGATATGTTCTTTCGCACGCTAAAGCGAGCATTCCCTCCCAGATCTACTTTTACTCAGCAGAGTCAACGACGAAAAAGCCAAAGACACTGTCGCATGAACGGATCTTGGGGATCGACCCGAAATTTCTGTCGGCTGGGGAGGATGCAAGTTACACGTCGTTTGACGGTCTGAGAGTTTCAGCACGGCTATACTTGCCTTCCAAGGAATTGGACTTCAAGGACCCTAGGCCACTTGTCCTGTACGTGCATGGCGGGCCGCAGAGCCAGGAGAGGCCAGACTTCACGTGGTTCTCGATGCCGTTGATCCAATATTTAACCCTAAATGGCTTTGCCGTTTTCGTGCCCAACGTTCGAGGAAGCAGCGGCTATGGCATGTCGTACATGAAGCAAGTCGACCACGACTGGGGTGGGAAAGACATGCTTGACCATCTTGAGGGATTAAAGATGCTTGAGAAGGACAAGCGCATAGATTCGTCCAGACGGGCTGTAATCGGCCGCTCATACGGTGGCTTCATGACGTTGACGCTTGCATCTAGGCACCCTGACTTGTGGAAAGCGGCATGCGACATGTTTGGACCTTACGACTTGATCTCCTTCATACACAGGCTCCCTAAAACTTGGCAGACCTTCTTCATGTTGACCGTGGGCCATCCTGAGAAGGACAAAGAGTTTCTGATCGAGCGGTCTCCAAAAACTTACTTCAACAACGTCAAGTGTCCAATGCTCATAATTCAGGGGAGAAACGACCCGCGAGTGCTAGCCGTAGAATCAAAAGAGGTGGCCGAGAACCTAAAGGCAAAGGGTGTTGACACCGAATTCCTAGTCTTTGAAGACGAAGGACACGACGTGATAAAATTCAAGAACAAAGTGCTCTGCTACACGAAAATCACCGAATTCTTCAAGAAACATCTCGAACCAACACAAAGACACTGAACGACCAACATGGTCGCTCATTATCAAAGGCACTAACAGGACATTCCTTATAGTGAAACGTACATGGAAGGTGCACCCATTGCTGCAGAAAGAAGGTGCACCCATACTAGGACCTACCCAAACATAGAGCTTCTAACACTCCACATGAGCTAAGAGCATACAATGCAGCCACGCACGCACAGCATCAAGACTTTAATAGACAAGCAGCACTCACTCTCTTCTCTAAATGCATCCAAAACCAAAACAACAGGTAAAGCACAGTGAAACGATCCGCGAAAAACAACACGCAGCTTGCATTGCTCGGCGCGGCACACTCGCTTAACCATTCGCTATTTGCCATCGCACCGCCATTGCTTGGACTGATCATGAGCAGCTTAAACGTCACAAAATCCGAAATCGGCCTAGTGACAACCATCGCGTCACTGCTATACGGAGTGGGCGCGCTAGCAGGCGGACCCCTCGGTGACAAGATAGGAGAAACAAGAACGATCACCATCTGCCTCGCGCTTTCCGGACTATCCACGTTCATCATGCTCGCCACAGGCGCTACAGCAACCATCTACATCTACGCCCTAGCACTAATCCTGATCGCCATCTGGGCAAGCCTCTACCACCCAACAGCAAACTCATTAATCTCAAAAGCCTTCAAAGGCAAAGTGTCAGAATCCATGGGACTACACGGCGTCGGCGGAACCCTAGGAGTAGTCTTAACCCCCACAATCGCATGGTTCAT
The DNA here is from genome assembly GCA_963705345.1 of Candidatus Bathyarchaeota archaeon. Classification (GTDB taxonomy): domain Archaea; phylum Thermoproteota; class Bathyarchaeia; order Bathyarchaeales; family Bathycorpusculaceae; genus DASPTR01. Next base: position 1,023,102 of record OY970072.1, on the reverse strand, counting down.
AGGCGCAACCTACGGGTGGCCATGGGCCTTCGTCACCTTCGGCGTACTAAGCATAATAGTCGCCATACTATTTGCCAAAAGCTTCGGAAAAACCATAGAAAGAAACACCAACGGAGGAACAATACTCGACGCCCTCAAGATCCGCGAACTGTGGGTACTCCTCATCTTCAACATCGCAATCGGGTTATTCATGAAAGGAATAGAACTCTTTTTCCCAACATTCCTAAAAGAAAACCGGGCAATCGACCCCATGTGGGCCTCAATTGCATACACGCTGGTTCTTGCAGCCGGAGTTCCAGCACAATGGATTGGAGGAAAAGCAGCAGACAAAATCGGCTCGAAAAGAGTACTGATCGCCACGTCCACAGGCATATGCATAAGCCTGCTCTCTCTCCTACTCTTTCCAGTTCCTATGATTGGAATAGGCATTTTCATCGCATTCTACGGCTTCTGTTTCTACGCACACCAACCCGCGCTAAACTCCCTCACTGGCTTCTGCTGCCCCGAAAACCAGCGAGGAGCCGTCTACGGCATATTCTTCTTCACCTCGTTCGGCATAGGCTCAATCGCCCAAGTCATCGGAGGATACATCGCCGACGTATACAGTCTAAGCATGGCCTTCTTCCTCTTCACCGCCTTTGCCCTAGCTGCGCTGCTGCTGTCCTTTAAACTGCCTGAAAGACAAGAAACAAAGATCCAGACCTAAAACGCAAGAGCATTAACCATCATGCTCTGAGGACCAAAACCTTTCACAAACTGTCTTCTGATCACAATAGTTAAGGAATGGTCGAACGCGCCCGAACCTTATAAGGAAGTCCCAACCGGTTCCACTAGACATCATTATTCCATGACCTTTCGAGCAACGCAAACATCTCGGAGAGTCCGCGAAACCTGTATTCTCCCATCTGCATGGGAAATTACTCGGGATCAACTTGGCCACTGGGCGAAACGTACCCGAACGGTGCGAATTTACAGGAAAAGTGTAAAACGTGACGGTCATGACGACCAGAAAAAGCATAGAATCTTTAAATCCAGCTATCATCCATGAGGCTCAAACGAACCGACTTGCTGCGAAATGATAAAACCTGCAAGCTGAAATGTAAGCATGCCCTCTCGATGAGATAACCACTCTGATACCTAATTTGCGGCGTGAGCGAAGGGCCTCACTGCTCGCCTAACACTTGCACTGTTACTGTCCTTTTTCTTGCGTACACGTCAGTTTCAACGAACAATATGGACTGCCAAGTTCCAAGCTCGACCCTCCCATCAGCTACAGGTAAGGTTTTGTCTGGAGGGAGAAGCACTGAGCGCAGGTGAGAATGGGCATTCGAAGGGTGCCTGTACGAGCGGTCTCTAGGAATGATTTCTTGGAGCCAATCCTTAATGTCGGCTAGCAAGCTGAAATCATTCTCCGTCAGAATCAGGATGCCAGTGGCATGAGGAGCAAAAACGTGAACCAACCCATTCTTTATGGCCGATTTGGAAACTGCTTCCTGAACCTTCTCAGTCAAGTCTACGAACTCTATCTCGCCTTTCGTGGAGAAGCTTAGACTAGTGCTGAAAAACTTAAAGCTCGACATCACGGCCCTCCTCCAGCAACATCGCCATTATCACTTCGTCTACGTAGTTGCCTTCTTTGAAAAACTTCTTCGGAATTCGTCCCGTCTGAACAAAACCGACTTTCTCGTATACGTGGAGGGCACGTTTGTTGCTTTCAAAAACAGAAAGTCTAAGGACTTTCAGGCCCATCACGCGAGCTTGCTTGATTAACGTCTTCATCATCTCTGTGCCGATGCCTACGTCTCTGAAACCCTCCTTAATCGCGATACCTATTCCGCCCACGTGTCTCTCATAGCTTCCTCGCCCTTTGCCAATCTCGGAATTCGCCACAACCTTCCCATCCACCTCAGCCACCAAATAGAGGACCTCATCCTTCTCGAGGCTGCTGAGCGCTTTGGCAAGCCAATCTATCTCTTCCTCCCTTGAAATCTTCTCAGACATGGCTATGTCTGCCTTCTCCACGACGAGTGAGTTGATCATCTCAAACAGGTCATCTAGGTCCTCCCACTTAGGGGTCCTTAAAATCACTCTGCGTTTGTCCTTCGCATAAAACTCCCGAATAGTCGTTCCAGCTTTCATAGCTTGACACAGATGCCACTGTAATTTTAATACTTTCTAGCAGTCATGTAGGTACAAGCTCAAAAAGTGAACCGTGTTGATGCTTTTGTATACAAGCAGGATCTGGCTCTGAAAGTAAAGCCATCACTGAAACAAACATCGTGTTTTCAATGTCCGAAAAAAACGCCTTTTTCCGACCCATTTCATTTGAGTGCCCAATCTTGCACTGTCTGGAGTAGGCCAAAAGGCCGACATTTCGGAGACAGTCAGATCTATTTTCCCCTGTTCAGTGAGCTCAGTTGCCCTAGTAATACAGGCCCTTAGAATGTATCACCAGAATTCACCATGAGCCCAAGGAGACATGGCTGTATACAAAAGCATCAACACAGATCAGGGCGGCACCTGATCCCTCGATTAGACTTGTCAGAGACGAGGAGCTGAAACCAGTAGAATTAGGCACATTGGTGTTTTCCTCTGGGAAGCTTATGCTGAGAAACCGTTAGGATGTTACGATTGCAATCAGCGTGTAGCACAATGAATCTCACGCACCCGATAGAGCACGCAAGACGACGCCAAAATACCCCCCCCCGCAGGACTTCCGATTAGGTGATCCTTTCCAAATCCCCCACGAGTCAAGAAGCCCAAGAGTGCATACTCATGTAGGCGGGTCCAAGCCTCATTGCCACTCGCCTTATTCTTCAATCGAATTGCTGCTTCCAAGTCGAAGCAGCTACGAAGTAGGGTGATGTCAGCTTCGCATGGAGATTCTCGTGGGTTTTTATATGAGGCCACGGGGAAGTCCATGCCAGAGGTCAAATGGTCAAATGGGAAAGGCTAAAATGTGGCTATTTCACGAGTTCAAGCCCAAATTGAGCTCTTCAGATTTCAGTTCACACAGTTGAGGATGCTCTCATTTTTCACTTATGGCCTTCGAAACATTACAAGCTAAGCGTGAGGCGTCCATCATAAAAGGGACTTCTGGGCAAGTTAAAACGCTGAATAAGGCTGTTCGAAGCGTCGCCAGTTTTGCCAGCTAAGAACTGATAATCACAATCAGATTTGCCAATGTTATTAGTTTTTCCATATTGCAAATTTTGAAATAACTGCTTTAATCGATAGCCATCATATTTTCAGACAGACGAATTTGAAGGTGTAACGCTTGAGCCCCGACCATTTCGGAAATGAAATTGAAACACTTGAGCGAAAAGTCAACGGCGAGAAAACCAGGGTGAATTGGGATTGGGGCAAGTTTCGAAGCACTGAGGGTTTTCCGGTTGATGATAATCTGATCAACTGGACAATAGGGCAAGACCAGGCTTTGAAGGAATGTTTTCTCTGCTTGGACGAATGGGTGCATAAACTCAAGTGGCTTGAAGAAAAGAAATGGTACGAAAGCTGGGGTAGACCCGACAAAAATAAGCCCTTAGCCAAGACCGTGATAAGCCCTGGACCCTACCTTTTTCTCCTGGGCGATCCTGGAACCGGAAAATCTCTGATCGGGAGAGCCTTGGCTGAAAAGCTCACTCAAGTTTACAGAGAAAATGGAATAAGGCTTTTTGATGTCCTATGCTGGAAAAACCCAACATTGCCAAGTCAACCTAAGATCTCGATACACAAGGCTGGGGAAGGAAAAAAAGTTCTGCAAATGGAACAACTCAAGGAATTCAAGAGGAAATTCACCACAAAGATAGGACTTAAAGCATTAGAGATTCTCTTGGTTGCAATGGGTTTGGCCCTGCTGTCCCTCGGGTTCTACTTCATGCTCCAGGCTTGGCAAACTTGGAATTCTAACCCGAATTACCTCGGAGAAACCCTACAACAATATTACAGCGGTAGTTTCGCGGATTATTTCATCGAAAAATTCGTCGGCTTGGTTCCAGCGACTTTCATTCCAGGCGGTAGCCTGATCTTCTTCGGCATTTTCGTTTGGTGGTTATCCAAGCTTATGGGCTCTGGAGGCCTGAAAGGAATCGGTGGAGCACAGCAGAGTGACACTCCAAAACTAATAGTCGACAACAGCTCAGAACATGCACCTTTCGTGGACGCTACAGGTCATAGAAACGCTCAACTCTTCGGCTCAATCGCTTGGGACCCGTATCAAACTGGAGGCCTTGGGACTCCTGAACATCAGAGAGTCAGCGCCGGAGATGTTCACGTCGCAACTCTAGGCATTCTGTACATTGATGAGATAAAGAACCTTGATGCAGAAGAGGCTGTAACACTGCTGACGGTACTTGAGGATGGACAATTACCGATCACGTTGAGGGGGAGGATCCACGGTGGAGATACAGCTGCCATGGCGGTGTCAACAGAACCGGCGCCCGCCATAACATTTCTTGTCGGCGCCGGGAACTTCGACAGCATCGGGCAGATTCACCCTGCATTGATGGACAGAATATACGGGTATGGCAAGGTTGTCAGAATGAACAACGACATGCCCAACACCGTCGAAAACAGGCGCAAATGTGTGCAGTTCATAGCCCAGGAAGTGAAGCGATTCAACTTGATACCGTTCAGTAGGCAAGCGTGCAGAGAGATATTGGAAGAAGGAAGACGGAGAAGCAACAAAAAGGACGCGTTGACGACAAGGTTTAGACCCTTAATATCAATCATAAAGACTGCTGCCACCCTTGCGATGAACGAAGGCTGCAAAATCGTTGAAGACGGGCACGTTAGAGAAGCCATTGAACAACACTGCAAAACCATTCAGAGGCAAATTCTAGAGCATGACATGAACGAAAGGGGCAAGCTATTGGAAATAAAAGCTAAGGGAATTACATTGGGACAGATAAACGGTTTAGCCGTAGTAAGAGATCCATTCAGCGGAGAAATGACCGGTAGCGTCCTGAACGTGAGGGCTCACATGGTCAGAAAGGACGAGCTTCCAAGAACCTATCCGATCAAAGGCTACTATAAAGTCACTGGAGTCGCCAAAGGTCAAAGCTTCATTTCGGACAGTATTGCCAAGGTTAGGAGTGTGATACTGCAGAAATACGGGGTCGACATAGCTCAGGATTACTTGACGCACCTCGACTTTGCCCAGTCGTACGGAGTAGATGGGCCATCCGCAGGTGTCACAATGGCCATCCTACTTTGCTCCCTTATCGAAGGCAAGCCTGTAAGGCAAGATGTGGCTGTTACTGGCGAGATAAATTTGGGCATCGGAAATTCTATTCAGATAACCGCTGTTGGCGGCGTTTATGAGAAGATCAAGGCTGCAGAGGCTTGGGGCTTCAAGAAGGTCGTTATTCCACAGAAGAACTATGAACACTCAATTGACGTTAAGGACTATAAGATCGAGGTTGTTCCCGCGGCAACGTTAGAGGACTATCTAAAGGTGTGTCTTGTCGAGAAGCCAACGTTGGAGATTCCGATGCAAGTTTATAAGCACAGAAAACCCTAGAATCCTAAGCTGAAGGGCCATTTGTTCATTTCTGAATTCCCTTTGGCTTAGAGGCATCATGATTCAATGAGGGAAGTTGACAAGGCCGAGATTCGTAAATGGCGCAAGAGGGGCTTCTATAGTGAGAATGTCCTTGTGAAACTGTTGCAGAAGAACGGTTTCAATGCGGTTCGTGTTCCTGTCAGCAATCCAAGCCTGAACCCGTTGCCTGACATCATAGGCAGAAAAAAAGCAGATGTGTATGCTTTTGAGGTTAAGAACGCTAACTATTATGCCTATTTTCCGAAGCAGCAAGTTGAAAAGCTTTTCAGGTTTCTTGATGAGCTTGTTCCAGTGAACGACGGGTGCAAGCATGCTGTCTTGGCGGCACATTTGGGCAAGAGATGGGTATTTAAGGAGATCCCTTGGAAAGACTGGCGGAGACAAAGGCTTCCCGAAAAGGCGAGAATCCTGAAAAGGGACAGAGGAAACTTCGAATTGAGGAGCTGAAATTGACAGAGAAAAGCCATGAGGAAGTTATCTTGGGGTCGCTTCTGTGCAAGGTCTATCTTGCAGGCGACGTTGAGGTTGAGGTTTTAAGGGGCACAAATCTGACCGTTGAAAAAGGCGAGTTCACAGTTGTGAGCGGTGCCTCTGGGTCAGGAAAAACAACACTTCTCAACATCATCGGGGGCATCGACAAGCCCACAAGTGGAAAAGTTGTTGTGTTTGGCGAGGATTTGAGTGTGGAGGACGAGGATTTTCTGGCGGCTTTCCGTTGCAACAACATCGGGTTCGTGTTTCAATCATACAATCTTGTTTCGACTCTAACCGTGGCTGAGAATGTAGGATTTCCGATGGAGTGGATTAGGAGACCAGTAGACCACATTGAGAAACGTGTTCAAGAGCTAATAGCCATGGTGGGGTTGAGCTCCAGATCTGAGCATTTTCCATTTCAGTTAAGTGGAGGCGAACAGCAACGAGTAGCATTTGCTCGAGCACTTGCAAACAATCCTCCTTTGCTTCTTGTTGATGAACCAACTGGAAACCTAGATAGGAAGACGAGTTCCAAGATCATTGATATGCTCCAAATGTTGAAGGATGATGGAAAGACCATTGTGGTTGCAACTCACGACGAAGGAATATTAAAACTGGCAGATCAGAAGTTGTGTTTGGAAGAAGGAAAGCTGGCAAATCTGGATGACTGAGGCATTCTTTTCAATAAATGATCTGCTGCGTAGAAAATTGCAGACAAGCCTGGTCATAATCGGAGTGGCGCTTTGTGCAGGGTCGACGCTTTTTCTTCTTCTGTTAAGCGACAAGATAGGATTCGGGATACTCTCCGTCGCTGAAAGCAGGTTGACGACGAGCTTCACTGCTATCTTCTCGCGATTCATCATCTTCGTTGGGTTTCTTGTCTTTCTTGTTGGAGCAGTGATTATTTCCTTCTTGGTTCATGCCATGATGGCCCAACGCACAAGAGACATTGGCTTGATGAAGGCAGCAGGATGCCCTAATGACTTGGTCTTTGGTTATTTCATGAATGAGCTTATCATAGTCACAATTGTCGGCTGCCTTCTCGGGGTTGCCATTGGATTAATGGCAGACTACGTAACAAACAGTGTGTTCACCATCATCGGTTTTCAGGTTGCCTCCGGGCGAGTCAATCCTTGGATAGTCTTGATCACGTTCGCTGCTTTCGTGGGCCTCTCCTTGACCGTTGGCCTGAAGCCTGTTCTAGCTGCGACCAGAGTCAGGCCCGCAACGGCTCTTTCTCCGAGCTTCTCCTTTGGGTTGAGCCGAGAATCTGATTTCAAAGGCGTCTCAAGAGCAGGACTCACTGTCAAAATGGCCGTCCGCAGCCTGTTCCGCCGCAAATCCACAAATTCTCGGATTATTCTATGTTTGACGGTCGTCTTCATACTGGTTACAGTCTCCGTCGCAGGCGGAATAATTGCTAACGAGACTACTAGAAGCTCGGTTGAAAGAGCTGTTGGCAAAAATGTAATATTAATCGCCCATCAGGAAATGACTGATCAGTACGAGTTGCTACTGTCGAAATTCTACACGGAAGGCATCGGCACGCAGTTCAACTACAGTGACACAAGATACTTGGTACCTGAAGATATGCTCAGCCAGTTGGGACTAATACATGGATTGGCAATCGATCCCCGTCTGATATTAGAGACACAGGTGAAGGAGAATCAAGGCATCGTTCTTGGTCAAAACACTGGAGAAACAACATATGTAGGAGACAATCGAAGAGGCACGTCGCTCATTGTTGGTGTTGAACCAGGCAAGGTGCTCGGTCAGTGGTTCGTAGATGGCAATTTCCTGAATAAGGAGGAGAGTGCCTCAGACGCTGTGATAGGCGACACTCTTGGCCTGAAACTGTTTTCTCAACCGTTGGCTCAAAACGTAACGTTGTTCAATAGGGGCTTCCGAATAGTCGGGGTCTGTTTGGATCCTATCAACAATGGAAACGTTACCTATGTCCCGTTAACAGTTCTTCAGAGCGCTACAGGTATATCAGGACCCAATATCATTATGGTTAGAATTGATGCAACGACTAACCGAAAAGAAGTTCTGGATAACATAAACACAACTGTCAGAACCATAGATTCTAAGTTTGAGGTATCTGAACTCGACGAGATATTGAATGAACAAATAGGCTTTCTCGGCCACATCTGGTCTACAATAATGCTTTTGCCCATGCTGTCTTTGTGCGCGGCAGCTCTTTGCTTGATGGGCTACGTTGTGCTAACGATTAATGAGCAACGTCAAGAGTTTGGAATTCTGAGAGCAGTAGGAGCCAAGCCTAGGGCGATTGTGGGGATTGTCATGACGCAAAATCTGCTTGTTTTGCTTTCAAGTTGGGCTGCTGGGATTGCATTAGGAATGATAGCCACTTTGATGATATTAATCCCAGAACCGCTCGTTACAAGCAGCACCATAGCAGAAATAGCTGTTTGGCTCCTTCTTGCTCTAGCTGCAATATTCGCCTCAAGTCTTTATCCGGCCCTAAGGTTTGCGAGAAAGCCCATTCTTGAAATTATGACTCACAACTGAGAAATGCTTGAGCGAGTCAGCGTAGGCCGGCAACTGGCCAAGAAAGTCTTGGAGTTGAAGAACCGGAACTACGGGCACGTCTTCCACGAATTTAGCATTAACAGCTACAAGCGACAAAACAGCAGGAACTATCTTAACTTCATCCCATGAAACACATTCAATCTTTATAGCTGGACTTGGCAGGCATTCCGCAAGGACCCTTGCCCTTTCAACCTGTTCCTTAACAACAGTTCTCAATACCGAGGGGCCTATTCCATGGCGCCAGTGTTTGCAGTCGATGCATATCGCAAGAGGTTTCTTGCATGCGATAACGTCTATTTCGTACCTTCGTCCTGCATGTTTAAACCTCAAATTCCTTCCAACACCATAGTTGTTCCTTTCCAAAATGGCAGCAGCTATGCCTTCAAATTCCTTCCATTGAAGAAAACCGCTTACATGTTCAGGGTCAGCCCCTAAACTTATCGCGCGGATGGCCAGTTTCAAGCGGTTGAAGCTGTCCACTTCGATGCGTCCTTTCCGAACATAAACTAGGCCTTCGTTTTGCAGTGTATCTAGCAATCTTTGACTCAAGCTCGATGGGATCTTCGCTTCTTTATTGATTAGTTCATGTGAAGCGAGACCATCTTTTGTTAGTCTCAGGACTGTGATAATCAGATTCCTTTCAATACTCATTGTGCAATCTCCGAAATTATACGCAAGAATGGCTAAAAACCCGCGTTGACTGGATTGACTTAAAAAGCTTTCTGCTGAATAGCTCACTAGCGCGTGCAATAATGATCGAAAACTCGTTGATGTTTCCAACACGATTCAAACGAAGTTGTGGAAACAATAATAAAGAGATTCAACAAAATGAAGAATGCGAGTGCGTGTTTCAGGATGTTCGAAAGGTACACTTCTAGAACCCGAAAATCTAAATCACTATATGAAAGGGCGAAACAGGTTCTTCCGGCCGGAGTTTCCTATGGTATAAGGTATTTTGAGCCCTACCCGTTTTACACGGCAAGGGCACAAGGAAGTAAGCTTTATGACGTTGATGGAAATGAGTACGTTGATTTTTGGCTAGGGCACACAGCATTGATACTAGGTCACAGCCCACCAACGGTTGTGAAGGCAGTTAAAAAACAACTTGAAAACGGCACTCACTACGGAACGTCTCACGAACTAGAAGTTGCCCTCGCTGAGCAAGTAGTGAAAATGATTCCAAGCGCCGAAATGATTCGGTTCACCACCTCTGGAACAGAAGCAAACATGTATGCTATTAGACTAGCCCGTGCATACAGCGGCAAAAACAAAATTGCGAAATTCGAAGGTGGATGGCATGGTGGTTACGATGCACTCCACGTAGGCGTAAAATACCCATTCACAACACCAGAGTCCGCCGGATTAACGATAGGATCCACCCAAGATACGCTTCTGCTTCCTTTCAATGACATTGCAGGAGTTGAGGAAAAACTGAGAAGCGAAGAGGAAGTGGCCGCAATTGTAATAGAACCTATTCTTGGTGCCGGCGGTGGGGTCCCAGCGGAAAAAACCTTCTTGAAGGCGCTTAGAGAACTATGCAATCAGAAAGATATCCTTCTGATCTTCGACGAAGTGATCACTGGTTTCCGATTGGCTCCTGGAGGAGCCCAACAATACTACGGCGTAATGCCTGACATGACTGTTCTCGGCAAAATTTTGGGAGGAGGCTTCGCAGTAGGTGCATTCTGCGGGCGGAGAGAAATGATGGAAAGGCTGAACGCACTTGTTCATAAACGTCCGGATTTCTCCTTTCACGGCGGAACCTTCACAGCAAATCCAATAACGATGATCGCTGGATTGACAACGCTTAAGATTCTGGAAGATGGCCGACTTACGAGCAAACTCAATGTGCTTGGTGACGAACTAAGAGAAGAGATAGGAGAGATCTTTGAAGCAAACAGCGTGGCTGTACAAGTTACAGGAGCGGGCTCCCTTTTCAACGTTCACTTCACGAGGGGCCAGGTGAAAGATGCCAATAGCGCGTTCAGAGCCGACGGGAAAAAGCAGATTGGTTACGCTCTGAGTCTGATTGGAACCGGAGTCTTCGTCTTGCCCACTCATACTGCAGCCTTGTGCACTGTACATTCCAAGGCTGATACCGAGAAATTCCTTTCAGCAACGGAAGAATACGCAAAGGTAGCTCAAAAGCAAAGTCGATAGCATTCATGCGCGGCGAGGCATCCAGAAGAATATATTGCCGTCTGAGGAAATGTTGAGATAGGACGTGATAAGGTCGCCCATGTTGACTCTTTCCTGATTATCGCTTCAGTTTTACAGGGAATTCTGGCAATGATAGGCGAAGAGTTGTCAACTATTTAGGAGGCAAAGACGACTTCGCATCCACGCGTTTCAGCATGGCTTCGGCTTTTTTTAGGTCTAAGAGAGTATTCACGTTGAAGAATGTTCTAAGCCCCGGGTCTAATTGCTCTAGGACAAGCGTTGAGACAAACCGTATTCCTCGTAGCCTGTCTATCATAGCCTGCATGTTGAGCCTTCCTTCTTTGAGAGCGCCTTGGGCAGCCTCTTCTGCCAGTTTTGTACAATAGACTGATTGCAGTGGCTCTATGCAACCGTTGGGCCAGCGCGGAATAGCAGCGCTCTTGTTTGTGCTAAGATCGAGCAGAAGTGAAAGAACATTCTTGGAAACCAACGGGACATCACACGAAAGAACAAGCGAATATTCTTCTTCCACAGACTTGAAGCCAGTCAATGCACCCACAAGAGGAGTTTGCACGTTGCTTGCATCAACCAAAACACGTACGTTCGGACCTGCACACTTCGCGTAGTTTCTTGCTTGAACTCGTGAACTAACAACCACAATTGTCTCCTTAACAAGACCATTGACCGCGTCGAGAACGTGCCTCATAAGAGGTCTGCTTGCCAAGAGGAGCAAGCCCTTGTCTTGTCCCAATCTAGTTGAAGACCCACCCGCGAGAACTATCGCTGAACCATCCAAAACCCTTAGGTCTCCGCTTTGCACGTGAAACAGTAGCAGTGTTCTGTCTGTTCTATAAACGTTATGTATGAAATATTACGAGACTGGAATATACGGTATATTACTGAACCCCATCTGACAATAAGAAAGGGAGAGATAAAGGTGCACACGGAGATCAAGGAGCTGAGCCGCATAATCTGCAATGATTGTGAAGAAAAAGAATATGAGAAATGCAGAGATTGCAGGGTCTATCAGCTGCTAAACAAGATAGCAGAGCGATAAAGGCCCGATCGAGCTACGCGCGATCTATTTCAGCTGCTATGCCGTCCAGAATTTTTGTGAAGGGATGCTCGGGCTTCTCTTGAACGAAGATGGTGTTTCCTTCAGCTCTTAGCACATCGCAGAAGCAAGGAATTACCCCTAGGAGTGGAGCTTGGTAAACATCCTTGATCTTGGTCTGCACGTTTTCTTTCATTACTGAGGAAGAAGCATTGAGAACCTTGTTTAGGACTATTTCTGTCTTCTTTTCGAACAAGTCATAAAGTTCGCGGAGCATGCGCCTAGTGCCATCAACATCTGATCTGTCGAAAGTTGTGGCAACGATCACCAAATCAGCACTCACTATAGCGTTTATGGATGAGTACTGCAGTCCCGGGCTGGTGTCCATAATAAGGTAGTCAAAACCCTTATCGTTCAGGAGAGAGTTTCTCAGAGCCAATAGCCTTCCCAGAGCCCGCATTTCCCATTTTCTGTCCTTTGCGGACATGTCTCTGATGGCTTCGGTCGTTGGATTGGCTAGCCCTATGAAGAACTTTCCTCCATTATGAATTCTGTCGCTTGAGTCAATCAATGTCTTGCCGATTTCGCAGGTACCATTGAGATAATCATTCAGCCAATAGTCACTCTTCGTCACGTTTAGAAGAGTGGCGAGGCTTGGGGCTCGAAAGTCAAGATCAAGCAAGCAGATTTTTTTCCCTTGCTTGACGAACGTTGCAGCCAGGTTGATTGAGAGAAGGGTCTTTCCTGTTCCGCCCTTATATGAATGCACAGCTATTATTTTACCCAAGAAAGTCACCCATGATTTTCCCTTTCAACGTAGAAATAGGCCTTCCTTCCCTTTCTTTCCTTTTTCAGGTAACCCATGATTACAAGCTGGTTCGAGTAAGCACTTTCTACGGCTCTTGCTCTCTGCGTCTGCTGAGCAATCTCCTCGGCTGTGGCGCGGCCAAGTCGGCAAAGGGTCATAGCAGTCTTTCTAAGGTGGTCGGGCATCGAAAGCAACGTCATGACATCCAACGGCGCGTCCGCAAGTGGCTTTTGAAGGTCTTTCCGATCATGCTTCTGCAGCTCAATCATGACTTCCATCTTTTCGTTTAGCCTTTCCAAGTTTTCTCTGATTTTCTCAAGTACCTGAAGAGGCCTTTTTCCTAGAGCTTCCTGAACTGTCACCGCTGTTTCCTCATTCTGTTTTACGAGTATACAATAAACTAGGGGAAACGGTCTTTATTAAGTCTTACGAAACGACGCTAAGAAGAAAGCATATTGATTTAGAAAACAAATAATCGGTCAACCCGCTTGTCGTAAGCTTTGTCGAGAAGACAATTAGTGTCCTGTGTTTGACAAGTGCTGTTTTCAAGACAAGAGTAGATGATGAAAACTGACGTTTGCCTATGTGAAAATACAATGGAAGTCTAATGGTTGGTTAAAAAGTTGGGGATTAGAATGGCATTGGGGTTCTGTTTCTGGCCTCTTCTACTATGGGCAAAACTTGTCTGAGTTCTCTGAAGTATTTCAGAACGGTTATGCCTCTTTGGGTTACAGCGTAAACAATCCTTCGCTTTCCGACAGACCGTTCTTCGACGAGGTTTTGCTTTATCAAGAAGTCCAGATATTCTTTGAGCACACTACAGTTCACATTAGCCTTGTACATGATATGAGTTAGCTTTAGCGGACCACGATGGGCTAATACCTTGAGTATGTCTATATACATTTCAAGTTTAGAGCGCCTCATCATTGAACCTCTTTTGCGTTATTCTCATCCTTTTCATATAAAGCTTTTATGGATTCCAGCTATGTCTTTCTCCTAAACAGCTTGCATTAGTAGCTTCTTTTCCTCTGTGCACGGATTAACACGTTTATTCTATTTTGAAAAGCGGTCACCAGATCGTCTACCAATATTCCCTGCAATTCTGTCGAAAGTCCCTTAAGGTTTTCTCTGAAAGTCTTGGCCATTTTGTCTTCCAATGCCTTTCTTTGCTTAAATGTCACGGTATATTTCAAATGCTGTCCTCCAACATTCCTGCCAAAAATAGGCTGTCAGTACTTAACTATCTTATGAAGCTGAAATATGAATGCGGAATCCACTTTTCGCATTAACATGGTTGGCCGTTCCAAAGAGAATTCACGAATCTATCAGTGTTTCAGGGCGCCTATGTTGATTCGATGTATATCGCTAAAGATTCAGAATTCATAACAGATTTATCCTAAAAGAGCAGGATTTCTCAGAATGGCGCATCAGATGCGAAAATCAAAACTTGAACAATATCAGGAAATTCTCGCAGCTCTGAAGAACAGGCCGCTTACCGTCGGCTACCTATCATACAAAACGAGCATTGACTGCATTATTCTGAGGCAAAGACTCGACTTTTTAGCAGTAAATGGTCTAGTCAAAGAACAACTGTCAAGCAGCAAAAAAGTGTTTGCAATCTCTGAAAGAGGGTCGGCGGTGCTCAAAGCCTTGGACGTTCAAAGGAAACTGGAGAAAGCCAAGACCACAATTGTCGCTGTTGGCAGAGCGATGCAAGCTGATCTAACGGTTCCGGCACAACAACGAAAAGGCTGAACACTCAACCACCGAGTTTCCTGCAATATCTGGGGATTTCGCGACTAAAGTCTACTCTTTGTAAGAGTATCGAGGGCGCTATGAACACCCTCATTGATTGAATACAGAATATATTTTCATTGTTGCTGTCAAATTTGGTGTAATTTTATGGTAAGAACATTTTTATTTTTGGCTCAGCTATTGCTTTCTTGCCGGATGATGAGAAGGCATTAGGTTGACATTCGGATGAAATCTCAGAGTTACTCGGACGGCAACGGATGAGAAACCTTATGGATGAGCTGTGAAAAACAGCACACGCGCTATCTAGCCAGTCAGTCTTATGTCCATCTTTTTTAGTTCTAGCACTGACGCTACGATGTCTCTGATGTCTATCATGCCATTGGCTAACGCACGGAACCGTTCAAAGAACCAAATATGCCTCAGGAACGCAAAAGAGGCGGCAGGAACGGCAATAAAGCAGAATGAAGCCAAAGTCGCAACGAATAGCGATTGCTGCCAAACATTCCTTTGGGCATGCAGCACATTAGGTCGATCGCATGCGCTTCGTGTTGAAGGAGACTCTGGTTAGTTTTTTAAAAGCTTGCAGCATATTCATATGTGGAGAGGTCCATGTCGAAATCTTCTCGTGAGTTTGACGTCGCTTTTCTTGAATCTGAATTGAAGGGCAAGACTCTGATTGTCTATTGGTACCTACTGCAACAGCCTACACATACTGTGGGCGCTCGTGAAGTACAGCGTGCTCTTGGCTTTTCAAGCCCGAGCATTGCGGTTCATCATCTTGAGAAGCTGCAGGATTTGAGGCTTGTCAGCAAGAAGGGAACGGGCGAATACGAACTTAAAGAGGAAGTGAAGGTCGGGATTCTGAGACTCTTCACTCGTATGGGCCGCTTTGTCGTTCCGCGATATCTCTTTTATTCCATTCTGTTCTCTACGATGTTGGCAACCTATCTTGTCGTATGCATTATCGGACAGATTTTTCCCAGCTTCTACGCTTTGGCTTTCGGGTCAATCGCTTCAATCGTTTTTTGGTTTGAGACGATTAGACTGTGGGAGGCGAAGCCTTTTTGATGGTCCGACGATGTGTTCTAAAATGTAGACTTAAGAGTTACAGGTTATACCATACCGGATGGAGGCCACTGCCCTGAGGAAAGCATGGGTTTATTCGGCACTTGCCATCGTTCTAGGCTTGTTGCTAGTGCTATTTCCGCTGATAACCCTTATGAGCATAAGGGCAGAGGATCACCATGAGCTGAACGCGATGCTTTCTGAAAAACTTAAGGAGCTGGATGGTTCAAGCTCGGATCGAAAATCCTCGTCGTCTGACGTTGAGACTCTTGCTTTAAGCTTCATAATCGCATTAGCCGCCTTCATGTTCCTGAGACGCAGAAGGCCCCAAGTAGGACGCAGAGTGATCGGACAGTTGCCGTACTAGAACTAGTACAATCATGTTCTAAAGCGTAGTATTAAGCTTTGCATTGTCTATTTGTATCTGTGTCAGCCGCGAGCGGCATGGTCGACAATAGTGCCAGGTGAAAGTGAATGTCCGCAAGTCAGTCACAATCGTGTTTGCGAGAGGAGAAACCTAAAGGCGACGGCAGAACATCGATTGGAGCCCAATCTTGTTTGCCGAACCGAAAGCTGATTGCGGTGGTTCAGACTTGCTGTCGGTGTGGTGCGACCTTTGCGATCAAGCGTAATCGTCAACATTGCCCGCGGTGTCGAGGGCTTCTAAGGAACAGGGCAATGATCGTCAAAGTCGAATAATCGTCTTTGCGGACCCAAGTTTCACTACTTGTTTCTTGTGGCCTTGCGTCCGAATATTATGTAGCCTGTGTGCGCTGTCATTAGTGTATGGGGTCTGGTCTTTCCCCTTTCGACTTGCATTCCACGCATTAAGCATTCAATGGTTTCGATGTCCACGAATCCCTGCTCGTTCAGGGCTTCAGACGTGTTTACGATCTGGTCTATCGTTGGGCTGAAGGAAACTATTGTCCCTGAAGGCTTAAGCGCTTCATGCGCATGTGGAACCACGAGCCAGGGTGTTGCCAAGTCTAGGATGACTGCGTCAACGTCAGTCTCGTCTATGCCCACGGTGATGTCCTTGTTCCTCAGCTCAACAATGTCCTCTAACCCTGATCGTTTAAGGTTCTTCTTCGCAATGTCCAAGAATTCCTCTCTGATTTCATAGCTGTAAACCTTGCCTTTGGGGCGGACGTAGAAGGCCAGTGCCATCGTCAAGGCTCCGGTTCCAGTTCCGGCTTCAACGACGTGGCTTCCGGGACCGACTCCGCTGAACATGACTATTAGGGCTATGTCTTTCGGATACGTTATTTGGGTCTGACGCGCGGATTTCATGACATAGTCGCGAAGGAGGGGCTTAAGAGCTACTAGTTCGAAGCCCAAGCTGCTCATGAGTGTTGAGCCATATTCCCTGCCGATCAATTCGTCGAATCTCAGGTAACCCTTGTGCGTGTGGAAGCTCTTGCCGGATTCTGCTTTGACCATGTAAGTTTTTCGTGGCTTCAGGTAAAGGAGGATGTAGTCGCCTTCAGCTATTTTTTGGTCGACCAAGGCTTTTCACTATGGAGTATATTTGAAAGGATGCTTTGATCTATCCTTATTCTCTATGAGCTCGTCAATGCTTGGTCTTCCCTCTATCGTTTTGCGGATTGCATGGCGCATGGCCTTGTAATTGTTTATGTAGACGCGTTGCCTATCCACTGCGGTCGGATGTACGAAAACGTTGGCAATCATGAGTAAATCGTCTGCAGCTTCCTTTGGAATTGTGCCGTCTGCAACGCTGTCGACAACGGCCTTTGCAACTGCGGTCTGAGCCGGCCCGTAGACCATGCTTGCCTGCCGCATGCCGGTGATGGTGACAGTTGGAACGATGAGGGTAATGGGCTTCACTGTGAGGTTTGGCTCCAAGAGGGCCAGCAGAGGCTCGTGGCCTGTTGTTGGTGTTGCTTTGGCCTTGGCAAAGGCTTCGCCTAAAGGTCCGTCCTTTTTTCCGATCATGAGGTCTATGTGGGCTACTTCGGCGCCCTGTCCAGCTAGGGCTTCGCCTACTTTGAGGCTGAAATCTCTAATGGTCTCAGGGGTTACGTCAATGGCTTTGAAGCGCTCTTCTATTCGCTTTTCCTCGATCTCAAATGTTATGGGCTTCGCCTCTATTTTTCCAATCTTCTCCAAGTCCAAACGCAGTTCTTCTCTTGACTCGTAGGTCAGTTCACCGCCAACGCTGAGCGGCATTCGAACAGGTCCAACTTTGATCTTCATCATGTTCAAGGCGGCCTTTGTTCCTACAGCTCCGCTTCCGGCGATGATTCTGGCGATTTTCTGCACCTTATACTGCAGTTCGCGGGCTTTCTGCAGGTCACCATTTTTCACGTGATTGTAGATTTGAACCCAGACGTCGGGGATCACGTTGGCGCTTGCGAGGATGGCCCCCGAGCATCCGGCTGCCAGTGCTGCAACGACAACTTCGTCGTGTCCGCAAAGGACGTTGATCTTGTCTCTGACTTTCTCCAGCACGGCCAGGATGAAGCTTAATTGGCCGCTGCTGTCTTTAACGCCAACGATGTTGGGAATTTGGGCCAAGTCTTCAACGATTTGCCATGGCAACGGCAGACCCGTGCATTGGGGAATGTTGTACAGAATTATGGGCAGGTCAACTTGGCCAGCAATCGTGTCATAGTGCTCATAAATCCCGCGGTCCGCAGGTTTCAGGTAATACGGCGTAACGATAAGGGCGGCTGTGGCGCCCGCATCCTTCGCGTAACGTGTCATCTCTAGGGCCTCGTTTGTTCCGCTCGCGCCCGTGCCTGCGACTACGGGCACTTTGCCGTTGACCTCGTCGATGACAATTTTGATGACCTGCTTTTTCTCTTCGGCGGTGAGATTGACAAACTCGCCTGTCGTGCCACATGGAACAACCCCATGAACACCAAGTTCAAGGCAACGACGGACTAGAACTCGCAATCTCTCTTCGTCAACGCTTTTGCCATCATCTGTGAAAGGCGTGACTAAAGCAGGCAGAATTCCTTCAGGCTTATACATGGCACACGTTCCTCTTGGTATCTAACCATACGATCTATATCATTTAAGCTTTGAATCCGAAGATGAGCTGTCAGCACATTCGAAAGCCACTGATTTCTGAGAGGCGCACGTTCAGAGGTAAGAAAACCTAGAGTTTTGCGGCACTTAATCTGAGGTCAAGTGAAAATCCTTAAATTTCATATTATCGAACACACTATCGTTGTTGGTGGTGTGGTTTTGGTGGACCTTAAGGAAAAATTGGAAATCAGCGAAAAAAGCCTGAAAGATATTAACAATTTTCTGCTGGGAAAGGACAACCCTTTCGTTGGCGATCTCCTTAAAGTCATTGAAAAGTATGGCAGCATCTACGAGATCAACCGCAAAGCCGAGGAATCTGGCAAGCTTGACAACCTTATGAAGAGGCTTGAGAAGAGAAAGTCGCCGTTCGTGAAGGACCTCGAATGGCTGAGCAAACAACGTGACAAACAGGCGTTCGTCAGCATTCCTGACTATCGCAGAAAAATCTTGGGCAAGAAGGCCGATTCGACGCGGTTCGATGAATCTTTTGCGGTGACACTTGAGATCAGCGCGTTCAACTTTTTCCCCTGGCTCATTGAAGAAGCGAAAAGATCAATCGCAAAGCAGGAACTGATGCCGAGCCGCTACATCCGCGTCCGCTCCATGAAGGAGCAAGTTGAAGACGACGACGTTCTTGCGTTCGCGGTAGCCATGCAGGTAATTGGGGCGTCTTATGTTCAGACACTTGACACAAAAGGCACGATGCCTGGCCTTGATGGCAAACCAGTAAACGTACACTTAAGCGGACCAGACACCATAACGGGCTATTTCGGAGGGGTTGGTGAACCCAACGAGTATGCGCTGAAATGGGTGGATGAATTCCTTCATTATTACACCGAATATGGTCTCAGGCAAGTTTTGAACACGAATCCAGGTACAGTTTTGCTGGGTTACTTCATGCGGAAGCTTGGGATTGACATTGAGTTCAAGATATCAGTTTTTCTGGGTATCGATAATCCGTACTCGATTTTCTGGACGCTGATGACGGCCAAGCTGTTAAGCCGCGGCGATGGATCTACTCCGCTCATTGGGTTTAACCTTTCGAACTCGGTAAGCAACGGGACAATTGAACTTGCAGCCCGTGCTCGAAGGGCCTTTGGGTTTGAAGACATAGTTCGGATAGAGCACCACATTACTGAGGCTTACAAGAGCATAGTTAGGCAGCCGTATGATCGCACGAACGAACTTGTAGAACTGGCAAATCATGTTAAGAATATCGGCGCTAAACATGAAGGCGGAATTCCCGAAATCGACAAAAACCGGGAGCACCCATCTGACATACTGGACTATTTCATGTCCAAGAAAGACATAATCGAGAAAGGTCTCATGCCCAAACTTCTGGCAAACTATCTTGACAAGCATGAAGCTCTGAACAAGACAGCTGAGGCCCTGACGAAGCATGGGCTGACCTTCATTGCCGCCCAGCACCTGCACAAGAACTGAAAGCCGCCTAGTCACCAGTATTCTTTTGGCCTTCGAAAGACTAGATATAATGTCGTGGCCACAAAGAAGACTGTTGTTATCCCCAGCACCGCCGTCACTCGCCGCGCGTTGTCAAGTTCGTTTGCATTTCCTTGAAGAGCATCAGTAAGATTCTGGTTGAGTTCGCGGTAACTCTGGTTGAGTTCGCGGTAACTCTGGTTGAGTTCGCGGTAACTCTGGTTGAGCTGCTCGTACTCTTGCTTCAGGTCGCTAAACTGGTGCTCAAGTCCTTCCAAGTAGACATTTTCAACGTTGGTCATGTAAAAGCCGCAGGGGAATTCCTCATAGTCTATTTTCGCTGGCCCATATATTGCCAAGTGCGCCAGTTTGATCTCGCCATAAGCTCTGCCTGAAACCCATTCGGGTACTGGAAAGGTCCAATTGTACGATCGTGAGGTGTTATTGAGCCAAAAGTCGGTGTCAGATTTGTTTGTCATCAGAATTCTATCTGTGCCGTTCAGGAAGCCGAAAATGCTCAAATTGAAGTAGTTGACATGAACCTCGGTCTGTGAAGCCAGAGTCAAAATGACAGTAATGTTCTCTGTAGGCCGTGCTTCTGCCGTTGCGTTCGCCTGGATTCTTATTCCGAATGCAGTGAAGTCAAGGAAAGCTTGCGTAGCTTCCTGTGGCGCTTGCGCTTTGACGTTGCTGAAAAAGCTGAATCCTAGGGCGATGACCGCTAGAACTATAACAATATGCTTGGGTATCTTCATTCTGATCACCGGGACGTTAGAACATTTGCAGTGTTGTCGAGTTCCGTTTTTAAGGTTTTTCGCCACTATTAAAGCTAAGAGCGTTTGAAAGAGGCTTTTGGAGGTGCACGATCAGAAATATGAACTATCTGACCGAACGGATGAAACGCTGGTATATATAAACAAAATAGACAAGGGAAAAGGCTGTTAATCCTATTTCCGAAGCCAAGATGACAGAGTTTCTTTCAACCGCCATGAAGTAGCCGCGCATGAGTATGTCGGCGAAGACAAGAACTTGAAGGAACAGGGCGCCTCCTAGGCAGCTTAGGCCTAGGCTGTGGAAGAGCACTCGCATTCGGCGGTCGGTTTGCGTGTTGGCCATGTTCGTCATCTTGAATAGCAAGAGTTCATACGAGCACTTATACGTTACGAATCAACAAGCACGACAAAACCTAATAATCCACCCTCAATATCAGCGTTAACTGTCCATCAAAAGAATCAGACAGTTGATCCCGCGAAACTTGGAATAGTGTCCTTTGTACGCGTTACCTATTTTAGATCAAACACCGTATTAACTTGTGAGAGAATGAGTTTTGAAGGAGTACCTGATCGGCACCGGTGGATGGGCGTATTTCCAAGTTCCAAAACTCAATCCTCTGGTTGCCTATTCTAGAGCCTTCAACTTTGTGGAAGTGAATTCAACATTCTATCAGATGCCATCGCCAGATGAAGTGAGAAGATGGAGAAAACTCGTTCCATCGGACTTCCAGTTTGCAGTAAGAGCTAATCGCGGCATGTTGCAGGCAAGGAATCTGCAGTCATCACAGGATACGCTTGCAGCGTTCGATAAAATGAAGCAGATCTGTTCCTTGTTGAAGGCAGATGTCCTGCATCTCCAGATTCCCGCTTCTCTCAACGTGACTCAGACGTGGATTGGTCAATTTCGAGACTTTGTGTCTTCCGCAGATCTTGGAAAACTGAGGTTAGCCCTAGAAATCAGGGGAGTTCAGCCTTCCAAGCTGCCCGCTGAGCTCTTGAAGCTTATGCAGGACCGCAATATGATACATTGTGTAGACGTTTCGAAAGGCGAAATGCCAGCTTACGCTTCTGACATTCTTTATTCGCGGCTCTTCGGAAAGGGACAGCACAATGTTTACCAGCCAACCGATGAGGAGTTAGCTGAAATGGACAGTAAAGTCTCAAATTCTGGTTCTCAGAAGATAGTGATGAGTTTCCACTTTGTGCGAATGTATAAGGATGCTGCTAGACTGAAGATCTACACGCAGACGGGCAGGTTTCCAAAGGTGACAGGATCAACAGGGCGTTCGTCTTTGGAAGAAGTTCTAAGCGAAGATGTCGAGTTACCATCAACAAAACAGGAGCTGATGCGCAGCCAAGGATGGAAACTCTTCGATCTGAATGGGGAAAAAAGGGCTCATGCAAGCGACTTCCTGCAAAAACTTCCAGAAAAGACCTACGTTAGCATAGGAGAAATCATGGAGAACCTCAAACCAACCCTCAAGTGATGAGTATGGCAGAGAATCAGGTCCATCTTGGCACGTCCGGTTGGAGCTACAAGGAGTGGATAGGCCCCTTCTACTCGAAAGAAGACAAGAGCATGCTTCGGGCATACACGAAAATCTTCAAAACCGTCGAAATAGACTCCACATTCTACAGATACCCGTCAAAAGGAATGGTTATGGGGTGGACCAAATACTCGCCGGAGGGCTTTGTCTTCACGGCGAAACTGCCCCAGCTGGTCACGCATGAGAAGAAGCTGGATCTAAGCCAGGGGGTTGAAGCGGATCTGCAGAAATTTGTTGAGCTCATGGAACCGCTTTCGCTCAGCGGAAAACTTGGCTGCGTCCTCATACAGCTCCCGCCTAGATTCACCTATCAGCCCAAAGAATTGGAGGCATTCTTCAAAGTGCTTCCTACACACGTCAGATTTGCTGTTGAATTTCGAGACCATTCATGGATGCGAGATGACACATGGACCTTGCTTCAGAAGCACAAAGTTGCTTACACCATCGTTGATGAACCACTCCTCCCGCCTGAAGCACATGTAACCTCAAACGTCGCCTATTTCCGTTGGCATGGGCGCGGCACCAGACCATGGTACAACTATCGATACAGCGGTGAGGAACTTGAACCTTGGGTTCCGAAACTCAAAGAAACCACTCACAAGGCCGAGAAAGTCTTTGGCTACTTTAACAACCATTATCATGGCTATGCCGTGGAAAACTGCCTGCAAGTGTTAGAAATGCTGGGCATTCAGACGCCTCAGCAAACAGCAGCCAAGAACAAGGTGCAGAACTATTTCAAGGAGCAAAGCAAGACGAAAGAGTTCAAGCTTGAAACTTTCGCAGAACCAACGAAGATGACCTTTGAAGAACTGCTACGTTATTTCACTGCACCTGGGAGACTGGAAAGAGCCACGGGCATTGCAGACGAGGAATTGAGAATCGACAGGGAGACAACCGACCGGGTTGAAGCAGCCATAAGAGAGTATCACATAGTCATAGACCTGAAGAACAGTTTGATCTCGCATGATTGTGCTGACTGGGGCAAAATACTGTCGACCAAAAGGTTGTGTAAGCACATTGCAAAGTTACTGTTGACGCTGGACAGAGAAAAAGCCACTGGAATACTGCGGAATCTATACCTGAAAAAGGAAACGTGGCAGTTCAAGCCTTACATCAATGACTGAGAAATGAAAGCATGTGCCAAAACATCAAAAAGCCCAGTGGTTTCGAATGATAAACAATTGATAAGATTCTTAGTCAAATACGCTTAAATCAGATGTTCTGCCATACTTCGAAATGAAAAGGGATCTGGATCAAGTGAGCGTGAATATAGAGTCTCTGCACGGCATTCTGAAACATCCGATCAGGCGAGGAGTGATTCTGGCACTTCATGACAAGCGAGAGCTTAGCTATGTAGATTTGATGGCCGCTGCAGGCGTAGGCAACACTGGCAAATTCAACTATCATCTGAAGATTCTGGGCGACCTAGTTCAGAAAAATGGCAGTGGAAAGTACCATCTGACCGAGAAAGGTATCCTAGCCCTGCAAATCCTTCAGAAATTCCCTGACAAGAAGGCTGAACCCACGCAATTTCGAGTTGGAGATGCAATTCTCATAGGCTTTGCCGGCTTTCTACTAGTACTAGCTAACCCGGGCTTCTGGGGTTTCTCCCTCATACGGTACATCGGTGCAGGAATCGCTTTCTTAGGACTTGCCTATGGCCTAATGGTGCCTAGCGGCATTATGTGGTGGCTGACTGTTAGACGGACGAATTCTCATGATTTCTACGATCTTTTCAAACCGCCTTTCGTTTCATTCGTGCTGATTATGCTGCTTTTCGCGTTCATGGCCCTTCTAGGCATTAGCGTAACGATCTTTGTTCAAACCGAAGGCTCTACGAGTGCCCAGATTGCCCAACCCGTGCTTCCGACGTTCTTGGTAGCAGGAGTGTTCTTTCCCTTCTTGGGCGTTGGCCTCTTCGAAGGTATCCACAAGATGCTAAGACGTGCTTAGGCCGGAAACCAGGCTGAATTGTCATCCACGCTGTACATTTTTGTCTTCCGTGATTTCTTTCGCCTCATGCTAGGAAATGGTCTTTGCTTTGTCTGGCTATGATCATGCTTTAGACGTATTCACTCTCCTACAGACGTTTGAAATGGCAAGAATTATGTGGGGGAAAGTGAAAATGCTAAAAACCTTAGTGTATTTCGGGTTTGCGGCTTTCTTCACGGTCTCGGCCTTTCCTCCGGCTTTTAGGTAGCCACCGATAAATGCCTTGGCTATTACCTCTGCAATACGAGTCTGAGCGAGAGGAGGGATATCGTGCCCAGCATAGTACAAGAATTCGGCAACATCCCAAACCTTGTCACCGCTTCTGGAGGCCTGTTCAAAGTCCATCAGATAGATTTCACCGTTTTCATCTATCATGATGTTCTCTGGCTTCGTGTCGCCCAGTGCTACACCAATGGCATGAACCTTGGCGAGCTTTTTGCCAACTCTCTCTATGATCTTTAGATCTTTCTTCGTCTTCTTGCCTTCTTTCGCACCTGCTAGCCTCTTTATCACCGTGCTTGCTGTTTCACCTGCTACATAGTCCATGAAAACCAAGCGTTCTTCGGAACTCACATATCGAAGTGTCGGAACCGCAAATCCCTTTGAACGCAAAAGCTGGTTTATGGCACATTCTTTCTCGAGTCTTGAACGACCTAGAATGGAGAAGGTTCTGGTTCCAACACTCCATAACGCAAGAGGGAACCACTTGAAACTGGACCAGTCCCTGAACCTCTTGGCAACTAAGCGTCTCTCTCCGCATTTCGTGGAAGCTCTGATCAAGAACACGTCATTGAGAATCCCGCCTATTGCCTGAACTTCAATCCTTTCGTTTTCGCTAACTGAAAGGACTTTTCTTGCTATTGCCTCGACACTGAGTCCGCTGTTTAGAGGAACTAATCCGGAAGCCGTAGGGACAAACACGTACTTTTCAGGAACTTCCACTTGGCTCGTCATTGCCGTCTTCTGAAACTTGAATAATGATTCTCCATTCTGAGAAAAAATGTCCAGAATTTTTGGAAAAACACCAAGTGCAGATGCGAACAGGGCTCGTGGGAAGTTTCGGGATAGATTCACTATGCGAGTCCTTGGGCTTCGGGCAGCGGAGATAAAATTCTCAGATATTTTCACGTGACCATCTGAGAAGCTGAGTGCGCCCTCTTTTTCCAAATTCCTTAGGCCTTCCACGTAGCCCAACAGTGCCTTTTTAACATTTTCTTCTTTGGCCCCTTCTCGCAAAAAGCCTGAAATGCCGTGAGCCAGTGGGGGAAAAAGTCTTGCCCTGCTCAAGACAGCTTGATACATGAAATACTCCGGCTTGATGCGAAGCTCGTGGGAAAGCTCTGGAAAATCTAGCACAAGGTTTTCCAAGAGCTCCAGGACCAATCGTTTCTTGAGTTCAACTTCCTCAACGTGCAAGTATTCAGTGTTTATCAGGGAATAGTATGGAAGCATCAATCCCCAGGCTACAGCCTCGCCGAGGAAGCCTCGATCCACATCTCTTTCAAAAACCCATTCATCAACCGCAAGGATTGCAGCGTTTCCTTCATCGAAAACTTTCACATAGTTCATGAGTTTGGGTTGAAAATTACGAATCACCAGCAAGACTTGAGTGACTGTTCTGGTCAGAGCCGTTTCAGAGGTGTTACCACCGTATATGCAGGCAGCTTTGATTTTGCCTGATCCTGCTAAGTACTTGCTGGCGTCAAGAATTTGTTTGATCAACCTTTCGCGTTGTTTTTCTGTCTGTTGAGGCAAGTCTTCACCTTAAAGAGTGGGGCAACCTAGAACAGAATCTAGGCCGTGCGAAATATAGTTAATCCTTCTTGGCAATCATGCTGTAGGTTCTCAAAACTCTGAGAGCCTTCACCGCTTTATCCGGTAGATTATACACTGGAATGTTCGTCCTGCCTAGTACTCTATGAACTTTCGCGAAATCTTCCCCACCGGCAGGCACATCTACGATCGGTTTTCTCGCGTAGTGTGATGCCACTTTCGGAATTACTCTTGCGTCCCCAGGCTCGAAGAACGTGGACTTTAGCATGTTGATTACTAGTACGCCGTCGACGTTAGCGTCCGCAAGCACGAGCTTCAGCACCTTCCCGTATCGTTCAGCTCCTGCGTCTGCAATCAGGTCTATCGGGTTTGCGGCATCTACGCCAGGATACAGGCTCTCAATCTTCTGTTTCGTCGAACCAGACAACCTCGCAAGCTTCAGATTGTTTTTTGCAACAGCGTCAGCGGCTAGGATCGCTGGTCCTCCTACGTTGCTCACGATGGCCACGTTGTCTCCAAGCATGGGCGGTTGCTTCGAAAGTGCTATTGCAGCGTTCATGAGTTCTTCGATGGTCTCAACCCTTATTATGCCGCCTTTCTTGAAGGCGGCATCAAAAATCTCGTCTGAGCCGGCTATTGATGCAGTGTGTGATTTTGCTCTTCTAGCTGACTCTCGTGTTGTTCCCCCTTTCAAGGCAATTATGGGTTTTTTTCTGACAGTTTTCTTCGCTTGCTCTATGAATTCTCGGCCGTTCTTTATTCCTTCCATGTACAGGCAGATCACTTTGGTGTTTTTGTCGCTGCTTAGATATTGTAATAGGTCAACGTCGTCGACATCTGTTTTGTCGCCCACAAAGGCGAATTTGCTTATTCCAAAATCGTAGAAGCATGCCCAGTCGAGAAGACATGCGCCCACGCCTCCGCTTTGAGACACAACTGCTATGTTTCCTTTTTTTGGCATAGCATCTCTTTCAAATGTTGTGTTTAGGCCGTTTGCGGTGTTCACGACGCCCATTATTGTATTCGGTCCAAGAATTCTGAGCGCGTGTTTCCGTGAGAGCCTGAGAAGCTTTTGTCGTTGAATGTCTTTGTATCCGCCTGTCATCAAGATGAGTGCTTTTACTCCTTTTCTCGCGCATTTTTCAGCCTGTTTCATCGACTGGTCTGGCGGGAGCATCATGACCGCGAGATCCGGAGTCTCAGGCAACTTTTCCAAGCTGTCAAAGCCAACCTTTCCATCGACATCCACGATCAACGTTTTTCCACGAAAGAATCTTTTCATGTTGTGAATGACGTCACGGAAGAGCTTTGGAGAAGTCATGCCAACTTCTTCTTGAATCGTGCTCGAGCCTATCAAGACTACCTTGCGAGGTTCAAAGATAGCCTTCACGTCACCCATTCAGGTTCAACTCTGCCGTTCTATCTCAAAGATGAAGAGGGAAAAAGGATATGCTCTTCACATTCATAAATTTAACCCAGCATCATTTGCGTTCTAGTATCTTCATGTAGGCAAAAGCTGCACCGAACGTGAAAATCGCCGAGAAAACTGCAACGCTCAGGATTGAGGTGTAGGAAAACGTGTAGCCTGGCAGCAGAAAAGATCGGATCATATCTGACGCGTTGCTCAAAGGGTTAACCTCAGCTAATGTAACGAGAAACATGGGGAATTTGCCGCTGTTTCCCAGGTTCTGAATTAGCGAGAGTGGATAGAAGACGCTGCTGCAAAAGAAAAGCGTATAGTAGACCAATCCTCTTGCAGTGATGAATTTTTCAAGGCTTGACGTAGAAACAGCGATCGCAATGCTAAGGCCGGAAATGCCGATTGCAAGCATAAAGAGAACTGCAAGGATCAACAGCAACTGCCATATTGTTGGAAAGCCCAAGAAAATGAAGCACGTCAGCAAAAGTGGGGACATGTACAGCAGACCACGTAATCCTCCAGAAAGAACGCGTCCAATGGCCAGTTCTAGCCGCGTCATCGGTAAGCTCAGCATGTAATGGTGCACTTCCCTTCGGCGTTCCATGTTGATTTCCCGTCCAATCATGAAAGCTGAGGCGAATAGACCAGTCACGGCCAACCCTGGCGCGAAGAAGTTAAAGTACCCCCCAATTTGTGCGGAAAGGCTCGGGTCTAGGATTGTATTGTAAACGATGGCCATTATGAAGAGGTCCGTCAGGTTCATGCTGATCAAGCCTACAAGCCACCATTTGTAACGGAAGAAATTCCTGAAATCATGCTCAACCATTCGGATTATGCCCTTCACTTACTGCCAGCCTCCTCCTTCAATCATTCTTTCATAGATTGTCACGCCCAGGAGAGTGAAAAGGCCGAAGAAGGCGACGACTCCAAGGAAGGGCAGCAGAGGATTTTGAAGCGTTATTATCGCTTCTAGGCCAGTACCCCATCTGAAGAGGTCTGCTGCGAAAGTGATGGGGTTGAAGTTTGTGACCCAGCCGTAGAACGGATTCGCCTTCTGGACGAATGCCAAAGGGTACATGGCCGTGCTTAAACGCACCATCAACGCGTCTAACACGCCCATCAGAATGTCAAACCGGTCACTGGACTTAATCAGCACGGCTATTGTTATGCTCATGCCTGAAACGCCGAAAGAGAATAGAAAGAGTGCAAGCAGCGTAACCGCGAAGCTCAACGGGTTGATGGCACCGATCACGAATAGAGAAAACACTATCAGTGGCCCAACGTATATGAAGGATCTGAGTCCCCCGCCTATAGATCTGCCCAACACCAGCTGTCTTCTGGAGACGGGCAGACTTAGAAGATATTCGAACACGCCGTGCTCGGCTTCTTCGTAAATATCAAAGCCAATGAATATTGCGGCTGAGTAGAGCGTCATCACGGAAAGTCCAGCCACATAATAGTGGAAGTAGTCCGGAATCGCTGAAGTGTTAATCATCTGCGACGCGATCAGACCGAAGAGCGCTATTTGTGAAACAAACCAGATGGCACGCATTATGATCAGGAACTTGTACTGAAAGAAGAGGCGAACATCTCTCTCAATTACAAGCAGAAGCTTGTTCGTTTATGATTCACCTTTCATCCTTTTGGGCTTCTTCGATCGTCAGACCCGTGTAGTGTGCGAACACGTCATCAAGGCTTGGTTCACTCATGCGTATGGAATTGATGTGCACATTTCTTTTCGAGAACAAGCCCATTATCTGCGGAACAATCTCCTCCACTTTGTTCAGGTAAAGACGCAGGCTCGTCGGCTTGACCTGCATGACATCTACGACTTCCTTCAAGCCCTTGAGGTCTTGGATGATTTCAGTCGATGCGTCTTGTCCAAGCTCGATGTCCACAATGTCGCCGCCCAGAATGCTATCTTTCAGCTTCTTAGGAGTGTCGCACACCAGCAGTTTGCCTCTGTGCAGTATTCCAACACGGTCTGAAAGCTGGTCAGCTTCGTAAAGCTCGTTCGTGGCCAGAATGATCGTGCTTCCTTCGTCCCGAAGTTCGAGAAGCATATTCCATATCTTATGCTTGCCGACTATGTCAATCTGGGCTGTCGGCTCGTCAACAATCGCTATCTTAGGTCTTTGAACCAATACTTTGGCCATCTCGACTCGTTTGCGCATTCCGCCTGAGAGTGCATGAACGTTTTTCTTTCTGGGCTCCCACATGTCAACTGCATCCAAGACTTCTTTGACCCTTCTTTTCCGTTCTGATGTGGAAAGCCCGCATACTTTGGCATGCCAGTTAACCACATCCCAAGGGGTGCTGACCCATAACATCTTAGGCTCTTGAAAGCATATGCCCAGTAGGCCTCTGACCTTGTCAGGTTGCTTTCGTATGTCGTATTGGCCGACAAGAGCCGTGCCATCTGTGGGCTTGATGACTGTTGCAAGCATAAGGATGGCAGTCGTTTTGCCTGCGCCGTTGGGTCCTAGAAGGCCAAGGATTTCGCCCTGTTCGATTTCTAAGTCCAAATGGTCAACTGCCACGAGGTTTCCATATTTCTTTGTGAGGTTCTTGATCTGAATTATAGGTGGCATTCATACACCATACGTGCTGAACCAGATACAATGACCGATCAGAGAGATAAGATTAACTGCCATCTTCACAAGATCATCGTTTGCTTTTGGTGATGCAATGCCTCAGCTTCAATTCTGTTTTTAGTATATCCAAAAACTCCGAACAAGGTTTCACCTGCAGAGAGTAACAGTTTCAAATACTCGTCAACATCATAATGCATGCTCGGCTTCAGCATCTGAGCAGCAATAACTCTATCGTAGGCACGTTTGGCTCTAGCGTCAAGAATCAAATACTGAACAGTCTGTCCTGCATGCACTTCAA
This sequence comes from Candidatus Bathyarchaeota archaeon, assembly GCA_963705345.1. Taxonomy (GTDB): domain Archaea; phylum Thermoproteota; class Bathyarchaeia; order Bathyarchaeales; family Bathycorpusculaceae; genus DASPTR01. The sequence goes on along the minus strand of OY970072.1, from coordinate 992,782 downwards.
AACCAGCCTTTTCTAGTTGCTTTGCTGCGATAGCTTGGAAAACGTCATGATTGTAATCTGAAGGAATTTTTGATAGTCGCTTGGTTACTAGGAGTTCTTGCACGTCAGCCTGTCCCTTTATCAGCTTGACAGCATAATCACTTAAGATACGCAGAGATTCTGGCATTCTTTCCTTGAAACTTTCCATGCTGTTTGCCTCTGCAAGCTTTTTGATCATGTCCATCTGAGCTCTAACGATGAAATGGGGCGTGTCTCTGCGTCTTGCTTCAACTCCTCGGATCTTTATCTTGCCGTTTTCAAATACGCCATAATACCTGTTGAGCACTGGCACGTCTTCGGATGTTTTGGAGGAAAGAAAAACGATCCAACGGTATTTTCCCTCGACTTTTAAAGGAACATCTACCGTGTTTGAGACTTCACGGCAGAACTCTGCAACTTCTTTAGGTGAAAATCCGTGTTTTTTCAACCATAGAGAATCCACGATGCCATGGATAACCTCAAAACCGTGGTTCTCAGCCATTCTAGCCGTCTTTAACAGTGCATCGCGAGCAAAAGCGCACACGGCAATGTGAGCGTCAACTTTTCCAAACCGCGCATTTCTATAGCCCAAGTAGCCGAAACACGTCACTAGAATCCATTTGAGAGCCGATTGCCGCATGTTATAGACATGTTTCAAATCCTTGTTCTCCAATTCCCTCATCATGCTCTTGTACCTCAAACGTTTCTTCAGAAGCAAATCCAACGTCTTAGGCACGATGCCTCGTCTTTTCTCGCAGATATTGTATCCAAGCTCTGGCACGCGCACGTTGGAATTTGGACAGCATTTGCAGAGAACAGTCTCAGCCGAGATATTACGCGTTAGCATTAGCATTGGAAACATGGAAGTGAAATCAACTTCAACAACATCAGCGTGAAAACCAAGCTTGGGTTCAAAAACAAACCCTCCACGGTCAGCCACCAGCAGCTCCCGCGCTGACTTAAAAGATTCAGGTTCACCCTTCTTCCATGGAATGAGAATGTTGTTTTTCCATGCGGTGTAAAGCTGCAATGATGACATTATGCTTCCAATAGACGCCCTCGCAGCTCTTTGAAGTGGAACTCTGCAAGTTCTAGAAACTTCAATTAGCCCTTCCAGGCCGCAAGCAGTATAAATGAACGTGTTGTTCACGTCGACGTGAATTCTACCGAAAAGCCTTCGCATCGGTGCCTTATGATAGACTCTGCCGTAAGAAAAGAATGTTTGTCCTCGGCTTCTGCTAGCCTTTAGAGGCACGTTGTCTCTGCCTAGAACAAAATCGTCCAGGACACCGTTGGCGAAAGCTCGGTAAGCCAGATATGGCAACAAGAAAGAGTCTCCGCCATCAGTGAGGATTAAGTCTGGATCCACTTCCTTCACCGTTCTAACAAGTTCCAGAAGCTTCTCCTTCTCATCCCCATCGCTGATGAGTACTGATCCATTGCTGTAGTCCAGGGTTATGCTATCTATCCTATCGCTTGGTTTTTGCACGATGCCTTCTTTTTTCACGCTCACATTAAGCTGCAGTGAATGCAGAGGCGGAATTTGATAGTCAACTTTCTCAACTGAGTCCAGCAGATCATAGCTAAGCCTTTTTCCCGAGTCAACAACCATCACGTGAGCCAACGGAAACACGTCTTTATCGTATAAATAAGCCTGAGATACGGGAACGTCAACGTTGCACAGTCGAAATTTTTCGTACCCACCTGTTCTGAACAAGGTTCTAGCGTAAAACAATGCTTGTTCATTATCGCTCATTTCGATCTCCAGAACCTTCCGCGTATGCGTCTCCATAAAATCAGCATGTTTTCTAACAAAACGCCAACTGACAATCGCCTCGTCGTCCCCAATTTTCTCAACCAGCCTTTTAAGCTCCAAGAAATCTCCAGAAACGTAAATTCTATGAATATACTTGTCGACAAGTCTAATCCGCCTCCCGTCCTCTGCAATAATCCACACTACAATCTCATTTGCGCCCGAAGGGTAAACATCAAACAGCCAGCCTCGAACAGCATTAAGTCTGACGAAGTTGCCTCTCCAGTCGCTCAAGGCTCTCTCTAATCTCCGTAAGCTCCGTCTGTAGACTAAGCAGGATTGACATGAACATTGCTTCAGAAAGAATAGTCCTCGTTGCCATGCCAGCAGCAGACGCATGCATTCTGCACGCGTTCATCATTTTATCGAAGGCCTCAATTTCTTTCCCCCGCAGAGCCTTGCGGAAAGCTTCCCAACGGCTAATTTCCGTTTCCAACGCTTGTCTATAAGATGGAACAGTCCTTCCCAAGGTTTACACCCCCATAAAAGAGGTTAAAGAACTGTTATCGATTGTGAAAGACATGCTGAAAGCCCCAAGCTGCGCATGATCTTCTAGAGCAAAAGCTAGAACTTTGCCCGTCTTTTTAACGCTGATCAGAACATTGCACTTTTCGAAAAGCACTGTTTCAAAAAGCAAGCCTCGCATTGAACGTTTTTCAGGAAAGTAGCTTGCAACAACGATTATCTGCTTCTTTCCTGCGACTTCAGAAAGTTTTGCACAAATCTTGATGAAGAGTTCTTCCGCCTCAATCTTCGGAACATCACGATCTGAAAACAAAGAGGTAACATCTGAAACAATCAACAATTTAGCATTGTTCTTCTTCAAAGCAGGATCTAGGTCTTCCAGGATTAATGATGAAAGCTGATACGCGGTAAAGGCACGTGAAACATGAATTTTCTCAAGAACTGACCTTGAATCTAAACCGTAGCCACGGGCAATTTCTGCCACTAAATACGGATCGAACATGTTGCCTCCGTCAACAAAAATAATCGAAGAACCTAAACCGCCTCGTCTAAGCGAGAACTGTGCCCTAACTGAAAGAACAAAGCACATGAAAGAAGCAGCATTACCCCGCATAACCACAAAATCGCCACGTTCAAACCCTGGAAAAGCATGCTCTAGCGTGGGAAAACCGAGGGAAAGTCTCCTGAGCGCGTCGGTTGACAAAATAGACATGCGTGGCTCCCTAATCCAAGATGGAGAGCCTCAGAGCGCACAAATAAACGTTTGTTGGAAACGCACTTCACGAAAGGTGGAGAGATCGGTTAAAGTAGTCGCAATAATGTATGCGGCGACCAACAAGAAATCAAAGATGAACATTCTTAAAAGTGTTTGAAGCAATACCTTCTCGTGGATTAACATGAGGAAAACTTGCTTTGATTTTGTTAACGAGGCCAACATGAGCCTTCTAACCGATTTTTACGAGTTGACAATGTGCGCCGGCTACTTCGAAAGTCAAAGAAATGAACCTGCGAACTTTGATGTTTTCATAAGGAGACTTCCGCCGAACAGGTCATATTTCGTCTTTGCCGGCCTAGAACAGACCTTGCTCTTTCTCAAAAACATGAAATTTGACGAAGAACAAACCAGTTACTTGAGAAAACAAGGGTTCAAAGAAGACTTTCTGGACTACTTGAAGGATTTTAGGTTCACGGGTGAAGTCTGGAGCGTTCCTGAAGGAACGATAGCCTTTCCCGAAGAACCGTTGATCAAGGTAACTGCCCCAATAATAGAGGCTCAAATTATCGAGACTTTCGTTCTCAATACTGTTAACCTACAAACTACGCTTGCAACGAAAGCTTCAAGAGTCGTAAATGCTGCAAGGGGCAGGTCAGTGATAGAATTCGGTTTGAGGAGAGCGCAGGGAACAGATGCGGGGATGAAGGCTGCTAGGTGCAGTTACTTGGCCGGATGCCACGGGACATCCAACGTTTTGGCAGGCATGGAATATGGGGTTCCCGTGTTCGGAACCATGGCGCATTCATACGTTATGTTTTTTGACAAAGAAATCGAAGCGTTCAAAGCCTTTGCGAAGGCTTTCCCTGAGAACTCGACATTTCTGATAGATACTTATGACGATCTGAAGGGGGCAGAAAACGCTGCGGCAGTCGCAAAGGACTTGGAAAAAGAGGGCCATAGGCTAAATGGGGTTCGACTCGACAGCGGAAACCTTGCAGAAATAAGCAAGAAAGTCAGGTCTATGCTTGACGAAAAGGATCTTCGATACGTGAAGATATTTGCGAGCGGAGACCTAGACGAGTACAAGATTGACGGGCTCATAAGAAAAGGAGCAAAAATAGACTCTTTTGGAGTGGGAACGAGGATGAGCACTTCCTATGATAGGCCCTACGTTGACGTCGTCTACAAACTATCAGGCAAATTCGAGAAAGGAACGTTCGTTCCCGCCATGAAACTGAGCAAAGGAAAGATAACACTTCCTGGGAAAAAGCAGGTATTCAGACAGAAGGACAAACAAGGATGCTATACTAAAGACATCATAGGTTTAGCAGATGAGGAAGTTGAAGGCGAACCTCTCTTGGTGAAAGTGATGGAAAAAGGCAACATGGTTTATGACCTGCCTTCACTGGAAAAGATAAGAGAGAACGTTTTGAAGAACCTTTCACGGCTTCCTGACAAATACAGGAAGTTGAAGAGCCCGGCTTTGTACCGTGTCGAGCTCAGCCCCAAGCTTAAGAAGATCAAGAAGATGCTCACAGATCAGATTAAACGCGTCGAAGGCTTATCTTGACAATTGATGCAAAGCGGTCTTGTCAGCCTTTTCCAAGAATACATCTTAACTTAGAGAAGCAGATGACTGACAAGAATGATGTCTAATGTCAAAATTGAGGGTTGGCCTCGTGATGAGCCTACTTTTTGAAGTCTTCTGAGGAAGAATGAAGGGATTCGGGGTTAGATCATAGGCTTTGTTGGTTCGATTCTTTTCATAAACGGACGCAGGGCGTTGTGTGAGATGGTGCCCTCTAGCAGTCCATCCTTTGCTAATCCTGGCGCGTTGAGCTTCTTACATATGATGTTGAGCGAATCTTCTGTGAAGTTGAGCAGGTTCTGGCCTTCTGTCGTGAGCATGTAGACCTTCCTTGGCCTCTCGTTACTCAAGTTCCATTCACTTTTGACGTAACCCTTCTTTTCCAAAGTTCCCAAGAGCGGATAGATCGTGCTTGGTCCGAAATAGACCCCAAAGGTCTTGCGTATCTTCGTGATTATCTGGTAGCCATGCATGGGTGCTCCGTTCAAGAACTGTAGAACAATTAAGTCTAGTAGGCCTTTCATCAACTTGGCCTGAACTTCTTTTGTGTTATTCATCATCTATATTTTCCCTCTGTATTTTTGTTCTACACAGATACGATATGTCCTCTGTCGGACATATCTTGAGTCTCTATATAGCATAAACCACCATATAAACGTTCATACTCACAGCAAACATAACGAAGCATAACAAAACATAACCAAAAACCCCACCCGCTACATAACCTTAATAGGAAAAACCACAAACAGTACACATCAACAAGTGAAACAGTTGACAGAAACCCTCAGAAAAGAACTTGTACAACGCATAGTCAGAAACCTGCTAGACATCCAAATACTACGACTCATTCAGACTGAACCAGTGTGGGGCTACAAAATAAAAAAGCAGGTAGCAGAGAAATTTGACGTAAAACTAAGACATGGAGCACTATACCCACTACTCAAATCATTAGAAGAAAAAGGCTTCATAACAAGCCAAAAACAACAACAAAAAGGAAGAACAAGAAAAACATACACGATAACCCAATCAGGACAAGAGTACATAGATGCTTACGAGAGCATACTAAAAGAACAAATGCGAAAATAAAAAACATCCCTCAAGGAATGAACATGACACGTAGCATGGAAGAGAGAAACCGGCAAGATAAAGAAGTGAAGGATGAGCTTCGAGAGCTTTTAGAAAAGAACGGTAGAGAAACGCTAGAACTGGCAAAACGGCTAATGCTTAAGAGTGAAGAACAAATTGAATGTACTAAGGTTCGAAGAGCGTTGACTTATTTTGCAGACGAATATTGGGTTGATCTGATCAGACCTACGCTAATGCGTCTAACGTGTGAGGCTGTAGGTGGTGAGTCTGATAAGATCACACCAACGATAGTGCCCATCATCCTCATCACGGGCGGAATGGACATACACGATGACGTCATAGATCAATCAACAACAAAGGATGGACGGACAACTGTCTTCGGCAAATTCGGGAAAGACATAGCTTTGCTCACTGGTGATGCGCTGCTACTGAAAGGCTTCATTCGACTGCACCAAGCCTTCAGGAAACAACCGACGGGAAAGGCTACCAGAATACTGAGAATAATCGAAGAAATGTTCTTTGAACTTGGAGACGCTGAAGCTCTAGAACTCGAACTGAAAGGCAAATTCGATGCAGATCCTGAGGAGTATTTGCGAATAGTGAGGAAGAAAGCAGCAGACGTAGAAGCCTATACTTACATAAGCGCCATTTTGGGCGATGGAACTAAGAAAGAGGTCGAAGCAATGCGGGAGTATGGCAGGATACTAGGAATGCTTGCAATAATCGGCGATGACTTGATAGATATGACGGATGAGGAGGAACTTGAGCATAGACTCATAAATGAAACGGCACCGCTTCCGATCCTCTACACTGCGCATAACTTTGATGTCAAGGACATGATATACTCTACGCTATCATCGCGAAAAGAGAGGAGAACTGCCCTCAACAGAATCATTCAGACAGCCATCAAAAGTGGTGGAATAGCTGAGACACAAGAGAAGATGAAGGAGCTGGCAAAAGAAGGCTCATTGAAACTTCAGGGAATAAAACATAAAAGCAAAGAGCTTAACATGTTAATCAACATGATGGGGGCCTTCTGTGAAACAAATGAGAAAAAAACAGTTAGGGACTCTTAACCCCAGAATCTACGAATTGGTCTTACTTTCTCCTTAGAGCGTTTCATTCCTTTCACCCGTATTAATGTTTAACACATATACTCCTATATAATAGTTGTTGTACACATCTACAAATCATAAGGATTAAATGCTCAGAGTGTAGATTCGATAGTGTTGTGAATTGCATGCCTAGGAAGAGCCTGTTTCTGGTTTCCTTCCTACTTGCCAGCTCCTTTATTTGGTACTACACTACTCGCGCTCTATTCATAGATTTGACAGCTAACTTCCCGCTGAATGAAAGCATTCTAATCAACGGCACGTACTATGCAGCAATAATCGTGTCGAGCATATGTAGCGCGATACTGGCAGGAAGGATTAGCCGGATCAAGATACTCCTCTACTCGATGATTTTAGGATGTATAGCTTCAAGCATGCCTTTCTTATCCACAGGCACAGATGTAGGCAATCTCTCTATAATGGCGCTTCTTGTCGGGATATCCTTCGGTGTTGGAATGCCCTCTTGCCTTGCTCTTTTCGCAGATTCTACAGATTTCGGGAATAGAGGCAAGATCAGTGGGATAACTTTCCTAGCAACAAACTTGGGCGCATTTGTGCTTGCTTTTCTCGGTGGAGGAACACTAACGATCCTCGCCTTATCCCTCGCTCTAAGAATAGCAGGCTTATGCACCACTCTTTCTCTGAAACCGACTCAACATAATGTTGAGAACACAAAGAACACTTCCTTCAGACAGCTCTTTCGGAACCGAACTTTTCTTCTATATGCTCTTCCATGGCTTATTTTTTGTCTAGTGGATAGGTTCGAAGTGGCATATTTCGAGAACTTCTTCGAGAAAGGCCTGTTTGACACTATGATTGTCGTAGAACCTGGAGTCGGAACCATCTTCGTTTTTCTGGGCGGATTATTAGCAGACCGAATAGGACGAAAACGCATTCTGATTTGCGGGTTCGTGACGTTGGGTATAGGCTACGCCTCCATAGGCTTAGCGCCCTACGTGGACGCTGCAAGATACCTTTACATATTCGTAGACGGCATCGCTTGGGGTATTTTTATGGTACTGTACCTGCTCATTCTATGGGGAGACTTGTCTGTTCCTGGCGAAAATGCAGAGAGATACTACACTATTGGAAGCCTTCCTTTCTTCCTTACAGATCTCTTGATACTATTTTCTGGCTCTTACGTTCGAGGACTTCCAGGAGCAAGCGCATACGCTATCTTCTCACTAGCTAGCTTCTTCCTATTCTTGGCCGTTATTCCGCTAATGCTAGTTCCTGAGACCTTGCCTGAAAAGAGGATCAAAGAAAGAGAGCTTAAGGGGTATGTTGAGAAGGCTAAGAAGACCAAGGAAAAATACAAATAAAGAATGACTGGCTTTACTCTTTCTGCGAGGAAACTCGTACTCTTTTTATATGATGCTAACCAGATAGCGAACGTCATGAGTTGACTATTCTTGAAGTCTTCGATTAAGCCAAGCGAACGGCATAGAGTATGCAATGTATCCGTGGGGTGGGAGGGGGTCTACAGAGATAGTATATATACTAAGGCCTGATCAGTGCGCAAACGAGGAAGAAGCATCACGCCAACAGCGTACACAAAATCTAGCTCACGAACTTCCAATTCAGCCACAAACCCAAGATATCTCCCGCAACTCCTTTTTTCCCGACGATTCGTGCGCACCTCGTAAACCTAATAGCTCAAGAAAATAGTATTGGCTTTTGGAGGAGAGTTGAAAGGCAATTCACTCCATTCTCAACGCAATCGACAACACCCCGATAGTGCGTCTCAACAAAATCACAAAAGGTTTACAGTCCGAGATTTACGTTAATCTGGAATACTATAATCCAACAGGCAGCTACAAAGACCGCATGGCTCTGGCCATGATAGAAGAGGCAGAAAAACAAGGAAAACTCAAACACGGGTATACTGTTGTTGAATTCACAGGCGGAAGCACAGGGTCTTCTCTAGCCTTCGTGTGCACAGTCAAAGGATACAAAATCAAGCCAATCAGTTCAGACGCGTTCTCTGAAGAGAAGATCAGAACCATGAGGGCATTAGGAGCCGACGTAATCATCGTGCACAGTAAAGATCACCAAGTCACCCCAGACTTGATGCAAAAAATGATAAAAGAAGCAAAACGACTGGCTTCGAAGCCAAAAACATACTGGACGAACCAGCTCACCAACCGCTATCAACTAAGGGGTCATAATAAGATGGGAGAAGAGATCCTAGCCCAAATGAATGGCCAACTTGATGCATTCGTCGTAAGCGTAGGCACAGCCGGATGCGCAATGGGTGTCGCAGAAGTACTCAAAGCCAAAAACCCAAACATCAAAGTTGTAATAGTGGAGCCAACCGAGTCTCCAACAATATCCAAAGGCATACAAGGAAAGCACCACATAGAGGGAATAGGATTAGGGATGACACCGCCCTTGCTTAGAAAAGAGCTATACGGCGAAATCATAACAATCAATGAAGAAGACGCTAAACAGATGACGCGAAGACTTGCCCGCGAAGAGGGCATATTCTCCTGAACCTCAACTGGAGCGAACGTTCTGGCCTCCGTAAGACTTGCCAAAGAATCCAAAAAGAGGAGCAAGATTGTAACAGTGGCAGTTGATACCGGTTTGAAATATCTTTGGACCGAACCCTACCTAAAAAAACATGATGCAACGAACTGGGTTGAGAAAAAACAAGCATGAGCAAATCCATCAAGTACAACCTTCCAAAACTCCTAAAAAACCTGACAAAAAACGGGAAAGCCCATGCCAGCCGATAGCGCTCTGGGAACGAACCGTCATTCCCTATTTGATTCCGTAAATGATGGTTTGCTTGGCCAAGGAAAAATATGCTTAAGAACAAGCTTCTCTTTTTCGTTTTGAACAGCGAAATGTTCTTTCATGTGATCTTGACTGGCGAGTGCAATTCGCAATGCAGGTATTGCTTCGGCGAAGCAGTGGACGACTTTGAGGATTCTTCTGATTTCAGCATTGATTATTCTCTGCCTAGAAGGATAAGCTACGATCTTAAGCTGTTGGACGCGTTCTGCAGAAAGGACGGTGATTGTGTTCTGACTTTTTATGGGGGTGAACCGTTGCTGTGTGCAGGCGAAATCAAGCAGATCATGGACCAAGTAAAGGCCAAGCATTTCATGATACAGACCAACGGCCTCCTTCTGCATACTCTGGAGGCAGAATACGTCAACCGATTTCACACGATGCTAGTTTCGATAGACGGCGAAGAAGCGTTGACAGATTTCTACAGAGGAAAAGGTAACTTTAGCAAAGTGGCCGCCAATCTTCAACTGATTAGGCAAAATGGATTCGGCGGCGAGCTGATTGCAAGAATGACGGTTATGGAGCAAACCGACATCTATAAGCAAGTTACATGGCTGCTGAACAACAACAAGCTGTCATTCTCTTCGATCCATTGGCAACTGAACGCGGGGTTCTGGAACGACTTTGGAAAAAGAGATTTCAGAAGATGGAGCGAGGAAGACTACAACCCAGGCATAAAGAAACTCGTCAAATTCTGGGTCGACCACATGGAGAACAATCATGCCGTTTTGAGACTTTACCCCATTCTCGGAATCGCCCAATCAATGCTGCTTGGCGAGAAGTCAAATCTCCTGCGATGCGGCGGAGGATGGATAAACTATGCAATACAGACAGATGGACACATCGTACCATGCCCGACGATGTGGGGAATGAAAGACTACTACCTAGGACACATTAGCAACGCAGACCCTTTGAAGCTGAAGAAAGTCTACGTTGGCATGCCATGCGTGAAATGCGATGTTTTCAATATCTGCGGGGGGCGCTGCCTATATGCTAACATAGTCAGAAGATGGAATGACGACGCATATGGTCTAGTATGTAACACTGTTAGAAATCTGATAGATGCAACAGCAGAGCAAATGCCGAGAATCAGGGAGCTTATCGAATCTGAACAAATAAGCATATCAGATTTCGAATTCATGAAGTACAACGGATGCGAAATAATCCCATGATTTTTCACATAATCCATTGTATTTATTTCCGTTTCCGAAAGTATGCCAAATCGTCTTTCTGAAAGACGTACTCGAACCCTGATTCTAAGAGCTGCGTGATTTCTTCCTTAGTAGTTGCCACTTTAACGTGAAAGTCATCTAATGCTGCATTCCGCTGTATTGCTTTGCCGATATTGATGTAGACTTCCGTTGACATTACGCTCTTGTGTCCTAAGATTTCTTTGACGTGGAACATATCTAAGGTTTTGAGGTATTCCATCGTTCCTTTCCAATGACGCAGCGTGTGGAAGTGAATCTGTAGGATGCGTGGATTGCCTAGTTTATGTGCTATTCGCTTTCGTTGAATATGGTAGCTTGATCTCATATCGTCCGCATTGACGAACGGGCGTTCTCTTTGCTTGGGAATGTTGCCCACCATTTCTAAAGCTCTCGTTGATAATGGCAATATTCGGGATCGGCTTCCCTTTTCCGCTTTTATCCTGACTGTCCGCTGTTGAAAATCTATGTCAGTCCATTCGAGTCCTGATATTTCTCCACATCTTGCGCCAGTCTCTTTTAGTAGTTGAAAGTATGCGGCCATTATCTTCCCTGATGCTGCTATTAGTAGGTCTATTTCCTGTTCAGTCGGTATGAATGGAACTTCAGCTTCGGCATAATACTTTGGCGGTTTCCAATTCGTGTTTATGAATTTGAACCAAGTGCTTAACATGGCTACTGCATTTTTCTTAGTGCCGTCCTTCCAGTCTATCTTAGCGAGAAAGTCCTTCACGTCCTCGGGATCTCGTAAGTCAGCTTCGTGTCTTAGTGCAGCTCTGAACAGTTTGTCATAGTTCTTGATAGTGCCTTGCTTCTTTCCGTCTCTTTCGAGTTGAAAGAGCAATTCTAGGATTTTTCCATTGATCTCTTGTTCTGCTCTCGGAGATTCTCCCGCTACAGTTTTTGTTTCTGTCGCGGTTGCCAAGTTTTTCGCTTCCGTCAAGATAGCGCAGACTTGACGATCATGTCTATTGTTTGGATCTGCTGATAAAATTAACGATTCGCTGAACCTATAACCGCAATCACGACAGACAAAGCGTTGAACGGGACCGTTATTGGTCTCCCTTATCCCATCTTTCCAATATCTCATGCTGTGGCAGATAGGACATTCTCTGCTTGCCTCTTCACCTCCTTCATGCTCGTCTTCAACCTGCATAACCAATCTGACTCTAGCTAGCATGGAATTTTTATATAAGGTGTTATATAGCATAACTAAAGTGATGTGAACATATGTCAAAGCGAAGAAGCAGAGGTGATAGCTTACCACCACTACAGAGACGCATAGTTCTCAACTTGGCCGAAAACAAACCCCAAACCATAAACAAAACAGTGGAAAGCACGTCAAGTCACTACAAGCCCTCATGGATTGCCTTCAAAAGTCTAGAAGAAAAAGGACTAATCACGAAGATAGGCAAGATGTCCTATAGAGGCAGGGAATATCCTGAATTCTGGCTCACTGTCGAAGGCGTATTAGTGGCGATGCTTGAAGGGGCATCTCCAAGCGGCCTGCTCTACAGAGTGAATGAAGTATATCCTGAGAACAAGATTCTCATATACTGCCTTGAGATCGGACCTAAGCTCAATCCAGAAGTGTTCAGGATAGGGCTCTCGGTATTGAGAAACAAAGGCACACTTGAACCAATTGACATAACCACGATAATGCTTACTCAGATGCAGACAGAAACTTCTGAGGAAACAGTGAAAGAAGCCCTGAAGATTTTGAGAAAGTATCCCCTGGAACACAACCGACTCAAGAAGCAATTGAGCCAGACGCGCGCAGACATAGACCGAATAGAAGGAATGATCTAGAAAAGAACTAAAGGAACTAACACGGTCTCTTTGGTCTCTTCGTGCGAGAGGGGGAGCGACGGCTTCCCCAGTCACCCGCTTTCCCCATAGTCTCCTTTAACTCAGCCTCCTCTACTGGTACACCCCCACAAAACAAATGAATGAACATATCAAACAGGTCGTTTGGCTCCCGCCAAACTCCCACCGATCCAAGCAAGGCCGTTTACCGATAAACAGAACAGGCGCGAATAGGCGAGAAAACCCTAGAAAGACAGCCTGATTACCCCTACTAGATAGTTAGGAACACTCTTGCCTTCAACGGTGCAACTTGCCTTTGTGAACCGAATTGGTCAAGTTGCTGAAGAGTGATGTTGTAAAGATCAAGATACTCGCGATTTTGTCAGACAAAGACGCTCATAGCACAAATGAGCTAGCGACGAAGTGTAGAATCAATGCCATAACTGTCCATAGAAATTGCTTATTCCTAAACCAACTGGGATTTCTGAATGTAACATTCGACAAGGCAAAGCACGTCCAAGCTTACGAAATCACCCAAGAAGGACTCAGAGCAGCTGAACTTCTCGCAAGGTCGCAACCAGATCACATCACCACCCTAAGAGGCAAGCCACCTGGGCAGCGGAGGCAATAAAGGTGGTTGCCAAAAAGTTTGGACTTTTCCCTCCGAACGAAAAACAAGAAAAGAAATTTGCTTTCCTGAAGTTTCATGTTGAGGAAGACCACAAGAAGTCAGGATCCATCGATAGCAGAGAATTCTTTGCTAACCCAGTTATGCTGAAAACAGATAGATTTCTGGAAAAGGATCTGAGAAGTACGATAAAACTGGGGAAAAATAGGCCATATACACTCGTTTTGGATACCGCTGGGTGTAACAAAAATTGCTGGTTTTGCTACGCGTACCCGATAGTAAAGAAGAGGAATTACGATGAGTGTAAGACCATTTGCCTGTCGCCGGAGGATCTCACCAGATGTTTCGTTGACAAGCTTCGCTCGCTCAAAAACAGCGTCAAGGAAAAGGATAGGTTTTTCAGCAAACTCAGAATCACAGGCGGTGAACCGCTGTTTTCTACGGAGGACACCTTGCTTGGTGCCAAAACAGAGCGCTATTCTTTTGAAACAATCGACTATTTTCTGAGATTCTTCGAACTGTTGGATCCTCTGATTGCCAAACTAGTACTTGACAGGGAAATTTTCTTGTCAACTCCAAAACCATATTCTGCTAATGTGCCTTTTCCAACCTTTCTGTGTAGCAGTGACAATAGGATCGAAATCCGTTTTGACACGAACGGTTTCTTGTTTGCAGACCGAATGTTTGCAGACAAGTTCATAGGTGGAGTATATACCCTATTTCAGAGTGGCAAACTCAAAAACCTGCTGATAAGGATAGATTACTCCCTGAAAGGAGTACACCCATTGGAAGTCTACTGGTCCCAAGCTCAGGAACTTCCAGTTGATGAGAAAAAGATAGGGGATTTCAAGGTCGAGGACCATCCGCAATATGCAGGGCTCAGGAACATATTCGATCTGATCCAAGCATACAGTCAGAAGAATCCCACATTCAGTTCATGCTTCGGGATAACGGTGGAACCTGGAATCAACAACGTCAAAGGGAACTACTTAAACTATGTTGGAAGTCTGAATTGGAAACTGCTTGAACGGAAGCTCAAAGAAAAACTGGGGCCTACATTTAGACTCTCCGACGTAGACAACAAAATGGAAGTAAGAGGTAAGATTCACACGCATCTCAAGAGAGGGGCTGCAGTGAAAGTTGTTTATGGCGGGACTCAATTTCTCTGCTTGCCGACTGATTCCGACACCAAGAAAAGAAAGCTGTTCAATCTAATGAGAGAATTGAAAAACAGGCAAGTAAGCCTTGTGAAAATTTACATTCCCTACACAAGAGGTTCGAAACAGAATTGCCACCAACAACAGTCAACACTCTGAGAGAAGAGATCTACTGGCAGTACGCCAAATTGATCAGTAAGTCGGCTGGTTTTGAAATTCGTGACAGAGCATTCCAGATGGCCACATTCATCAAGTTGAGAGACGGAAAAATCAGATGGTCCAGTGCCATCGGCGAATATGTCAAAGAACATGAAAGAAAGAACGCCTGCATATACTGTGGGTCAACCGAAAAGCTCACGTTGGAACATATTCTGCCATTATCGAGAGGTGGACCCAATACTGCTGACAATGCTATTTTCGTCTGCAAGAAATGCAATAGTTCAAAAGGATCGAAGAGACTTTACGAATGGTTTGGTTATGTCAGAAGGGATGAGATTCCAAGCATAGCCGAGGGAAAATACTTAAAACTAATATTCGACATGCATGACAAAAAGGGAACACTGGATCTAGATAAGCATAATCTTCATCGACTCTGTGTGCGATGTGACATGAAAGAATCATGTAAAAGGATCGGTAAACAAGGGAAACTGACCGTCTATTGCCTAGAAGGGATCTTTACCAAGCCCAACAGCGAACAGGAACAACGCACACTCAATTAGTCGGAAAGCCAGCATATGTGAAACTGCAGGTTGGAGAATTATCTTGGGAGACAACGAAACCTCAATTGCAAGTTTGAGAACAGTAGTCCGAAACTTCGTAAATGAAAGATGCTGGGAGAAATATCATAACCCAAAGGATGTTGCGGAGTCGATTTGCATCGAGGCAGCTGAACTGTTGGAAATATTTCAGTGGGTTTCGGGGGAGGAATCGCTGTCTTGGCGGAATGTTTCCTCTAAGGCTGATCAAATCAGAGAGGAGCTGGCCGATGTTTTGATATACTGTTTGAGTATGGCTAATGTAATGGACATTGACCTGTCCGAAGCCGTCGAGAAAAAGGTGAAAAGCAACAAGATTAAGTATCCGGCCAAAGAGTATCGTGGAATAGCACGTCGAGAACAATGAAAAGGAAGGCTTTTTTGTGCCTGAAAACAAGACCAATTTGGCTGAGGAAACTTGGAAAGAAATAAAGCGTAGATGTGTCGACGAATGGGAACCAACAGAAGAAGACATTAATTGGCTGATTAAGACTGTTGAAAGTCTAAAAATAGGTGGAAAATGGACAATGCCCGCTGGTGGTGTAACTTTCGAAAAAGTGCGTGCAGATCATCTGAGACTTGAGTCGATGGTGACAAACGATCCATTGAATTCGATGATAGCAATCGAGAAAACAAAGAAAGTTGGAGAAAAAGCAGCGATCAGAGTAGACATTGAAAAAGCAGCGGATTTTGTTCTATTTCATCCATAACCATTCGAAAACCTAATCTCCCTATGATAGCTTCTTGGTTTGAGCAGTGGGATCTCTAATGAGTCCGAGCAAGGGCATGCCTTCACGAAAAGAGATATTCGATTTCATGATTAGAGAGGCGCAACCTTACAGATTTGAGTATGTAGAGCGTATGGAACCTCTTCGGGTGAACGTGGAAAGAAAGACCATTTACGTCAATGAAAAGGTCCTGATCGACGTAATCAAGGGACTGACCCGGGCAGGGCTTGACTGGAATGAAATCATGAGAAAAAACATCAAACATGAAAAGGCTCATGAAAAATATTTCAAATGGAATCTCAAATGGAAAGTAGGTGGCGCAGAACATGGATGGCTTGCTAGCTACTTGACTGATATAGTTATTGACAGAATCCATTTTGCCGACGATATGAACTACCAAGAATGGTTGCTTCAGGACTCACGTCAAGCTTACAAAGACATTGGAAAGGAATTGTGGAAACTCTTTCCAGCTTTACGTTTGAGACCGCATTTTCTCTACAATCAGGCAGCCTATTGGATCGCTATTAGAGCTATCACATTGGAAGAGGCCGTGGACATTTATCCCGAAAAAACAAATTACATTATAGATATGTCGCGACTTTTTGAAAGTATCAAAAGTGAAGAAGACTTAGAATGGGCTTATTCAAAAGCTTTGAGGATCTACTTAGGAAGCTTCGGAGATGCTCAATAATGACATTTTCACAGGTCAGTCAAAATACTCTCCAAACAAGTGCCCGTAATATCCGAAATTAATGTCCCTCGTTGATAGTTTCACAAAATCGCCAAAGGCGATTCCTTCCTCTTTGCAGAAAGCTCTTAGTTCGGATGCATATGTTGAACCTTGGTATTCCCAAGTTGCACTTACTCTATGGTGATTATCAAGTAAAGGGTTGACGGTTAAGGCTGTTCTCGCGTCACCAATACTGAAAAGTCGTTTGTTGCTGGCAAAGAGCAGGGCTGAGTACACGTTTTCAGTCGAATCCTTAAGATTTGTCATTGTCTTGCTCACGTATTTCAGAATGTAGCTCAAGCCGTTCACTTGCTTGTCTTGTTCTATGCTTTTGAACTTGCATTCTATGCCTATGTCGTACTTTTTGTCCCACAGTTCCTGCATCTTGTCATAGTCAATCCAGTCAGGCAGAACCGCTAAGACGTGAAGATGTGGTCTTCCACTCTTTTGCAACTCGAGAACCCTAACATAAAAGAACTTGCCATACCGCTTCCGCAGCCAGCTAGCTATCTTGTGCCATCCCTTGTTTAGAGCCTCAAACTCTGCATGCAAATGAAAGAACCTCTTAGGATCAACCGTAAACGAAAGAAACTTGGTAAACCTGACAAAATACAACCATCCAAACTTTGCCTTAAGCATTTCTCTGTATTCCTTCATGAACCTGCAATACATCCTTATGAACAGGTACTGGTCAGGCTCTTCTATGTTCTGCAGTCTTGCATGCTTGTCCTTTCCATAATCGTTGAACCATGCTGAGAAAAGGTTCGGTATGCTCCCAAAGTCAAGTTGCCTTCTTCCTGCATCAGGGATCTTGAAAAACTGGTCATGGGCTATTACGTACCATTTGCTCCTATGCTTTCCCGATGCACACAGCTCAAGCGACATACGCTAGGCAAGAAGAACAGCCCAAAGCAGTCACAGCGCAGAAAAAAGGGAAAGTGCGGGAGACATCTCCACTTTCAATGGGTGCGAAATAATCCCATGAGAACAAGAGCCTATCGTTTATTAGGACTCGGCTCTTTAGATCCGTACGGGTGAATGGTTTGTCTTTGACAATGCGCGACGCTCAACATCTCTGCTGGAAAAACTTCAGAAAAATCAACGACTCGCTCGACCCAGAAAGACGGAAAGGCTGGACGCCGTTCGTAATGGTTACGGACCTGCTTGAAGAAGCTGGCGAAGTGGCCGCTGTCGTGAAGGGGTTAGAGGGGTTCAAGCCGCCTGATAAGCCCAAAACAAAAGAGATGTTGGCCACTGAGCTTTCAGGCTTGCTCTACATTATCTTCGTTTTGGCAGAGCATTACGGCATAGAGCTGGAAGAAGCTTTCATGCAAACAGTAAACGATCGGATAATCTCCATGCTAGGTTAATTGTCCCGCACAATCTCTTTTTCAGTCATTCAGCCTAGGAATCGGTTCCCAAGGCCTTTACAACTGGAAAGAGAATGCATTCCGAGTGTGATCATCAAATCCTTGAATGAACCTACAACGTTGACGGTTTCAAGACCTGCTGAAAAGTGAATATAACGGAGTTTGGAACAAGGCTTTTTTTATCCGAAACCACAAAAGGACAAATGAGGAAGGAGAGGCAAATCGGCAGATGAGTGACGACTTTATTGAAGTATTCAAAGATCGAAGCATGTTTGAGAGATCCTTGAGGCGATATGAACAATGGAAGAACAAGGACATTCTGGCATTAGTCCTTGAAACGATGCCCAAACAAGCGAAAAGAAAGAACAGCGACAACTTCGCGAAGCCTAGAACAGAGTCTAGAAAGAAGCTGACTGGCGAATCCAGATAGATTGACGCCGGTTTGACTTTGTCTGCGAGCGAGCGCGGAACAGCCAGTCAAGTGAAGCTACGTGCTTTCGAGCACGCATGTGGCTGCTGAGAACCCCCAACCATAGCCTACCATCAGAACGGTGTCACCTTTCGATAGCCTATTGCTTGACATTATCCTCTCTAGAATGAAGGGCAGACTTGCCCCTGCCAAATTGCCGCACTCTTTTAGCACTGCGTGTGATTCGTGAAGCTTCTCCTGTTCAATCCCATGGTGTTCAGCCAGAAGGTTAAGAATCTTTTCGCTGCCTGTGTGGACAGCCCATTTTTTCGCCGCTTTGATCGCTTTAGCGTCTTTCCCGAGCAGCTTCTTAAGAGCCATACCAGTGTATTTGGCGCCCAATTGAGGGATCTCCTTATCAAGGTGTGAGTAAAAACCGAATTTGAAGGGCTCGTTTAGAGCTGCAAGCCTCGCATAGCCAGCAAGATAATCCTTCTTTCCAACGTTTGTGACTTCCACAATCTTCTTGACGGCCAAGCCTTGACGGCTGTTTGCCACGATTGCTGAAGCGACTCCGTCGCCGAAAAGGAAAGACTGTATAGTTGAGACCCATTTCCTCAACTCCAATTGTCTTCTGTCTTCATCTTTTATGCGGTTAATCTCACCGATTTCCATGACATCTTTCATGCCGCGCACTTGGTTTTGAAACCAGTATGATGTGACTCCTGAAACGCAGATCAACACAAAATCGTCAGGGTGCACGGCGAGATGGTCCTGTGCGAGTTCCAAGGCCTTCGGAAAGGCTGTACTGGCAGTTCCCTGAGCGTTCACATGCTTGATGTAAGGGTCAAAGCCCAGTTTTGGAACTAGCAGTTGGCTTAAACCCGGGCTCAGGAAGGGACTAGCGTCGTAACTCGCAATCAGATAATCTATGTCTTTTACGGACAAGCCAGCCCTTTCGATGACTCTGTCACAAGCATCCTTGCAAAGGCCAACGAGTCCCTCCTCGCTAAGAACGGTTTCCGCCCCCAGAGTCGAGCCTGTTTGCTCAACCAGATAACGTTTAGCAACTCCAAGGTTAAACACGTTCTGCTTGACGCCTTCAGGGAGAACGCATGGGAATGCTTCCAGCAATCTTTGTGTCGAATAACCCTTCTTGGGCAGGGCAGTTGACAACTGTAGGATTTCCATGCCTGTAAGGATGAGAGGAAAATTATAAAAAGATTCGCAATGTTGCCTATCCCCCAACCGCCCGCCAGCCCGACTGTCGAAGGACTTTCCTGTTCAGTATTCACACATGAGCTTTGAAACTGCCTTCTCAATTGCTCTCCAGTCAGCCGAGGCAATTCAAAAAGAAAGCCGCCTGAACACCGCAAAAAGCTTATAGTTCTTGGAATGCACTAACTACATCTTTCAAAATCGAGGTGGAAGATTGAAAAAAGTCGGAATAGTCGCAGGCAGCATATCACGATTCGACAACCCACGACATACTTTGCAGGAGGAAATGTGTGCAGAAGCCGTCAAAATGATACTGGACGACGTTCCTGACCTCGAACTTGGCGACTTTGTAAAAAAGGGCTACGCATGTTGCTATTCCTACTTCAGCGACATTCTGGAACAGCAACAATGCATGCACTGGATAATCAACGACTATTTGGGCTTGAGCGGCGTCCCATCATACAGAGTAGAATCAGGTGGAGCGACACCGATCGACGCCGTGGTCAACGCAGCACTGTGGATTCGCTCCGGCATGTTCCCAATGGTTCTCGTCGTTGGATGGGAGAAAATGAACGAGCTTCCAATTCAGAAAGTCAACGAAGCCATCGCAATCGCCGGCGACACAGACTGGGACTTCGTGTCAGGCTTCACCTACAACGCGTTCTACGCGACGATGGAAGCCAGACGAATGCATGTTTACGGAGACACCGAGGAGGACCTAGCCGAAGTTGCGATGCTTTGCCACAACAACTCACTCGACAACCCGTACGCACAGTGGCCGGCTCAGCATGGCTTTGGCAAAATCACATTGGAGGATGTCTACAAGTCCCGACTAATATCTTGGCCATATAGGCTACACGAGTGCGCAATGACAAGCGAGGGAGCATCTGCGTTGCTCTTGGCCAATGAAGAGCTAACTAGGAAATTTACTGATAACCCTGTTTGGATAAGCGGTGTAGGCTTCGGCTCAGACACTATGAGAGCCGGAGACCGCCCAGACAATCCTGCCTGGAAGGGCCTGTATCCGGAAGACGAGAAAATCTGGCCGAAAAATATCCCAAAACCCATGTCACCGTATCCGGATCTCGTCAACTTCGGCGCGCTCCGAGTGTCTGCAAGAATGGCCTACAAAGACGCTGGGATAAAGAACCCGCGAAAGGAAATGAGCCTGGTCGAGATCTTCGATCCTTATGCTGGCGTTGTCCTAGCGGGGCTGGAGGACTTCGACTTTTGCAAGCGAGGCGAGGGCAAAAAACTGGTCAGAGACGGCGTAATACAACCTCATGGAGAGCTCCCGTGCCAGCTCAGCGGGGCGTTGACAGCACAGGGGCATGCCGTCGGCTCAACATCTATTGCTCAGGTTGCTGACGTATATTGGCAGTTAAGCAACCAGATCGCCAAGAAATGGGGTGCTCCCGGCAGACAGCTGAGCAAACCAAAGAAGGGCTTCATACATGGACATGGAGGCACCGGATGCCAAGCAGGCGCCGTAGTGTTGGAGGTGTAAAATATGAAGCAGCCTGGACCTGAGAAAACCCTTAAAGAAGTTGCCATTGACGAAAAATTGTGGAACGAATGGGAGCGCAAAGGCGGCTGGAGGCCCGAAGGATGGAAAATAGTGGAAATGAACGATGGGCCAACGCTTAACAGCTTGAAACCTGAAGAATTCCTGATTGTGCACAGGCCGCATGGCAGCATGTTCCATCACAGTTACGGCAAAGTCTCAAAATTCTTCATGGGACTCTTCGACGGAAAACTCTATGGCACAAAATGCCCAAAGTGCGGGCTTGTCTATTGCCCACCAAGGGCACATTGCTTCAACCCGAAGTGCAGACTTGAAGAAACAACGTGGATTGAGCTTCAGAAGAAAGGAGAGGTTCACTCGTACACGATCATGGTCATTGCCTGGCCTTCCATGGCTCATCTTCAACCGCTAGTAGGTGCAATGATAAGAATCGACGGAACAAACACGTGCTTGCCCATGGCGATGAGAGAAATCGACCCAGAAAAGGTAAACATCGGCCTGAAAGTCAACATACACATCGAGAAAAAGCCGAAAGGAGACCTTCTGGATGTTTACGCAACGCCCGCAGAAGAACCAGTCGCACCAAAAAGAACGCCTGAAGAGCTGAAGCGTTTCAGAGAAGACATGGACCGCACACGAGCATGGGTCAAGAAAACATTCGGAACAAAGTAGTGCCGAACGAATCATTCAAAACTACATCCTTTTTTCAGAATTTTCTGCGTCGATTTCTTCCGTTGGAAAATGTGGAAAGTGTCGAAGAAATTTAAATAGTCGTTCAAGTAGATTCTCGCATTCTCTTGCTAGTCCCCGTAGGAGATTTCCAGCTTGAAGGGTAAACCGCTTGTCTCGATAGTTTCTGCAGGTCTGTCGAAATTCGGAAAGCTCGAAGGCATGTACGCCAGAGAAATCTTTGCAGAAGCCGCCAAAGAAGCCTATGACCGTTGTCCGAACCTAGATCCCAAAAAAGACATTAAGGCCCTCTTTGTCGGACACATGGGCGAGTCTTATGAACATCAAGGCCACACGGGCGCAACGATGGCTGACTGGTCCGGTATTCTACACGTGCCAGCCACCCGAACAGAAGCAGCGTGCGCCTCATCAGGCGCGGCTTTGAGAACAGCCGTTCAAGCCGTGCTTTCTGGCCTGTCAGACATCGTCATGGTCGGCGGCGTCGAAAAGATGACACACAGAACCACGGCCGAGGTCACTGAGTATCTTGCGATGGCATCCGACTTTCCGTTTGAGCAATGGCAAGGCATAACCTTCCCAGGCTTGTATGCGTTGATGGCAACTGCACACATGAACGAGTATGGCACGACTGAAAAGGACTTGGCACTCGTTGCCGTGAAGAACCACTATCATGGAAGCATGAACCCGAAAGCCCAGATGCAGAAGGAAATCACGCTTGAAATGGTTTTGTCCTCCCGCGTTGTGGCATGGCCTCTGAAACTCTACGATTGTTCATTGATAACTGACGGTGCCAGCTGCTTGATCCTAACAAAGCCGGAGCTCGCGAAGAAATATACTGACATGCCTGTTCACATAGTCGGAAGTGGCCAAGCCAGCGACACCATAGGCCTGTATGAAAGAGACAGCTTCACCTCACTTGCCGCGGCTAGAATTGCGGCGAAGCAGGCCTACGATATGGCTGGAGTCAGGCCTGAAGACTTGGACGTTGCTGAAGTTCACGACTGCTTCACGATTGCTGAAATAATCGCTTATGAAGACTTGGGCTTCTGCAAGCCGGGCGAAGGCGGCAGCCTCGTCGAACGAGGAGAAACAAAACTTGGCGGAAGAATCCCAGTGAACACAAGTGGCGGATTGAAGTCGAAGGGGCATCCTGTTGGCGCAACTGGTACGGCCCAAGCTTACGAGATATACTTGCAGCTAACTGGACAAGCTGATAAGAGACAAGTTAAGAACGCAGAGATCGGTTTGACCCACAACGTCGGCGGCTCAGGCGCCACCGCCGCAGTGCACATTTACAGGAGGGCATAGATGAGCGCACAAAAACCATTCACCATAGAGCAACTCTACAAGTTCATGGGCGAAGGAAAACTCATGGGCGGAAAATGCAGGAAATGCGGGAAGATCCACTTCCCACCAAGACAACTATGTGACCAATGCCTATCAAAGGAATTCGAATGGACACATATCCCAACCGAAGGAAAACTGCTGACATACACGATTATTCACATCGCACCAGCGCAGTTCCAATCGATGGCACCATATGCTATAGGAATCATCAGACTAGACAACGAACTGAAGATTCCAGGCATGATCAAAGACGCGCCACTTGACCGAATAACAATAGGCATGCCACTGTCCATAGTTTTCGAAGCCTGCAGCGGAACCGCACAGTGGCCACAATGGCCAAGATACCACTTCAAGCCAATGTAACTTCCTATCACACCCTGACATTTTTCTATTTCCTCTTCCTGTATATGGCCAAGTGCAGCGGCAAAATGCTTAATGATAGACGTCTCGCCTCACGGACCGAAGTAACCCTAGCTCTGCCAGAAGACTATGACGGAGACAGGATAAGCGTCTTTTGCTGCGGGAAATGCGGTTTCAGAAATAGAAAGAGAAGCGTCCAATTTCGATCGCTGAGATCAGTCTAGCAGAAGAAGGCGATTATGTTCGTGAAAGAATAGGTGTCTATTAGTGCCCAAGCTGCGGCTACATGGAACTCTACAAAGAAAAGCAGCCATACGTTTTATCCTTAGTATGCAAAATCGCGATTTAGCGTTCGATTACCGTTGCGAATTCCATGATTTTTTCCATGATTAGCGCTGGCTTGAATCTACAACCACGTTTGACACTAGAAAATGCTGCCTTTTGGTCTTTTGAACTGTTCGGAGAATTTGGCGTCTCTTTGTTCCATCTCAGATTTTTCCGTCCAGGCGCGAAAATGCTCATTTGCCCTCTCGTCCAAGTGCTTTCTGATCATCTCAAGCAGCTTTGGCACATCGAAAGGTTTCAAAACGTATCCGTCGGCACCCTCGTTGACCGCCTTCATAGCGTTCTCTATGGACGGAAACCCCGTAATGATTATCTTGATCATTTCGGGCTGCCTCTGCTTCAGCCCAAGGAGGAGCTCAGTTCCCTTCATGTCAAGTAGCTCAATGTCAACCAGGGCTACGTCAAAGTACTCTTTTTCAGAGGCTCTAATCGCCTGCTTGCCATTTTCCACAGCCTCAACTAAGTATCCCTCCTTCAGTAGGATTGAAGAAAGGGTCTTCCTCACCCCAGCGTCATCATCAACGACTAGGATGTTTTCATCCAATCACTGCACCTCCACTTTTTCGTCCGCTGCAACCTTACATTTTGACATGAGCAAGATAAGTTTCTTATGAATTAGAAATATGACTTACTCATCTTTCTTATTGGCGCGCGATCGACTCGAGTTCTATCTGCATGTTGATGGTTCCATGGAAAGTGACTGAACAGCCAACATGGCCGCTCATTGCCCAAGGTACTCGTGAGGCCCTCAGGATAGTCCTTATCTGGATAGTGACACTATTGCGGAAAAAGTGTCGTGAACTATACTACGGCCTAGGCAAACATTGCGCCGTAGACATTCAAACGTGCGAAAGGCTCGTGTGCATTCTGAACATGGGCATGTCCTCGGGTTCCTGAAGCATCCAACCCTTATCTCATCGTGCTCGTTGCTTGCGTTCCTCTCACCGCACTCACGGTTCTTCTCAGAAGCAGCTCAGCTGACTCCTGCGTCGGCCAACCGCCCAACCCACAATCAGGCCCAGCGAAAAGCATCCTGTCGCCGTACTTATCCTCAGCCAGAACGAACCTCCTTCGCATAGCCTCTTCGGCTTCAACCAGCTGCTCAGCAGCCGGTTCGGTTATTCCCTTCTCATGCAACTCCGCGCTGATGGAATCCACGTCTGTCCTTGATATGCCAACCCTCACGTACTTGTCAGCTTCATCCAGCATTTTCCTCGAAAGGCTTTCTATGTTCCTCGGGGACGCTGCAGACTCCAACGCTAACACGTCAACGTTCCCAACTTCAAGGAGGTCGGCCGCCTTCAGGGAAGAATGAAGGTGAATCTGCTTCGTTGCGCCAGTGAAGTTGAAGGCCTTGTCCAAAACATCAATGATCACGTCTCTGTCAGCAGACAGTTCTTGAAAGCCCAAGCTCGGCTCGTCCAAGCACACAACTTCCGTCTTAACGTACTTCGAATCCAGAATAGACTTCTTCGCGAACCGCTTCACAGTCTCAGCAAACATCAAAAGAACATCCTCGTAGACGACAGTTCCAACCATCCGCAAATACAACTCCAAAGGACCAGCAATGCACACACGCAGCGAAATCCTCTTCCCAAATTCCTCGCAAAGCCTTCTTGCTTCCCCATTTATCACGTGCACTTCAGGTAATACCGCATCATCTTCATCAACCAAATAAGTGCCCCTCTCCATCACGTTACTGATCACGTCAGCCACCTGCTTGTGCATGTCATAATGCTGCGGATAATTGACGATATCCAGACCCGTAGCGCATTTCCTTCTGAAAGATTCGATTATGACTTCGTAGAAATGCTCCATCAAGAACTTATCCTCTTTAATGTCCTTGCCTGCGCTGATCGCACGTCTTGCCAGAACGTAGGCCTCGTCAAACAGCTCTGGCCTGACCTGAGCTGGCAAAGGAAAACTTCCAACATCATCAACTAGCACACGCATGCTTCTCATTCTAGCAAGCAAACGATTTAACGCTTGTTTCTTCTCGTCACGACATGCAGGATCTATTGTCGACCCTGATTTCTGGGATATGCCGTTTCGATTCTCACATAAGTGATCAACGAAGTCAGTATGCCTATTCCCATGATCAGCGAAGATGCTGCCAAAGCCGCAAGCTGCTTCTTCAAAACACAGTCTATTGCTTGAAAGGACAGAAATGCAAAGCAAAACGACAAGAATGTACAAACCGCACGAACGATGACCGCAACCAGCTCCACCTTCAAGCAACCACACCTTATACAGCAAGCCAAACAGCAAATTGGACCACAACCCAAATAGAACTTATGAATTTGCAATACTAATTCATGCTCACCAAAAAGCGCCCATGAATATCCACAAGAGATTTATCCATGAAGCCTCTAACGAAGACTTCGCAGCGAGTCGCTCAGAGGAATACAAGGATTGGCGAAGAAACCAATAGCATTCGACAGAATCTTAACCGAAGCCGTAGACAACGCCTTTTCATCACTAGGCAACTCCGCCAAACAAGCCATCTACTTTCACCTCAAAGACAAGTTCAAAATAACAAAAAGCGATATCCCCAATCGACTCAAAGATTTTGATGAGGGCCTCGAGAAGATCTTCGGAAGCGGGGCCAGATTTCTGGAAATTCTAATAATGAAAAACCTCCACGAAAGAGTCGGGCAGCCTCTTGAATGGGATGAAGACAAAGAGCTTGCTTTCATCGATTATGTCAACGCGGCCAAGCATAGCTACGAGAAAGAATGAGTAAGACCGCGGCTATGCACGCAGGTTCTTGCCGGTTTAGAATTCAAAGCTTACTGATCCATATTTCTACTTCACAAACAATTTATCAAGGCTTCATGAAGCTTCATTCAACCGAGTGATTCCAATTTGACAGCTTTCAGAAACGTCGTAGAAATGGACGAAGACACAATGTCAGATGTGAAGAAGGACGGAGGTGAATAGTATGGATAAAACTGCAAGAATCCTCGTTGTCGATGATGACGAGAACATAAGGAAAGTGCTTGTGGCCATACTGCAAGACGAAGGATACGCCGTAGACTCAGTTGGCACTGCACAGAAAGGGATAGAGGCAACAAAAAGAAAATTCTACAACATAGGTCTGATAGACATTAGGCTTCCAGACATGGAAGGCACCGAGCTTCTAACACAAATGAAAGAGACGACACCTAGAATGCGAAAAATAATCATCACAGGATATCCGACCCTGCAAAACGCAATAGAGGCTGTAAACAGAAGAGCAGACGCATACATAATGAAACCCTTCGACGTAAAGAAGGTTCTCGAAACAATTGAAGACCAACTGAAGAAACAGGATGAGGAAAGAAATTACAGCCAAAACAAGGTTGCGGAGTTCATCGAAACGAGGGTAAAAGAATTGACCGTCAATGAGGTGAAAAGCAAAAAACCCTGACCACTCCTCATTGCCATCTAATCTTTTTATCCGACAATTCCCACTACTACAGTTTAGAAAGGTTCTTGCGCATAAATTGCCAGTGATGGCTGATTTTGAAACCGAGCTTCCGCAAAAGAGCCATCGATGAAAGATTCTGTTCGCCAGTGTACAGGGCAACAGATTCCATTCCCTTCTCAAGAAGGAAATTCATCGCTCTGACGGTCAAAGCCGATGCAAGATTTCTGCTACGATGTTCTGGAAGAGTCGCTGCCGGTCCTAAGTAGCCTCTCCTGCCATTGAAAAATCTGTTGTAGTACGTATCTGGTTTTGCAACGACAACCGAAACCATCGCGCCGTCGACTTCCCCAATCTGAATCCATTCCTCATCAAACGGCGGGCTTTCAATCTTCCACCTTTCGATGTCACCTGTCCTTACTCTTTCCCAGCCAAACCCAGCATTTACAGTTTCAACAAATTCCTGCTCCTCGTTCAGCCTTAAACTGCGAAGGACCGCTCCTTCTGGGATACTTGGCAAAGACTTCACTTCATTAAGCCCAGCAACCATGTGATACAGCCCATTGTTAGGTTCGTATCCTCTTTCTGCCCATTCTTTGATTTTCTGGCTTCCAGCATCGACAGCCGTAAAAACAGTGCCTCTCTTTACGTATTTCTCAATTTGACTTGCTAACATGTCCCTGACGATCTTCCGATCTGGAATCGCGGTGACAAACAGCCACTCAATTTCCTCACCCCAGTGCCCGTCGCTGTAAGCAGTTGAACCCAAGACTCGGCCATTCCCTTCGGCCAACAGGATCTTCAGCTTTCCTTCTTGAATCCGCGAAGAAAGCCTTTCCTGATCGTAAGGGAAGAACTCGTAAGCTTCTCTGTAAGCTTCATTAACTAGCTTAACAAGACTCGGCAAATCCTGGTCAGAAAAATCCCGAATTCGAACTACCACGCAGCGTCTCCAATGCAAGCGTTGGGATTGATTATAAACATTTAGGCGGTTCTCGATTAGTATCCAGTGTATACGTAAGATGGCAGTTTTGGAAAAAGAGTATCAATCAGCTCCTTGTAACTGGGCCGCACAATGAAATCTGGGTAGATTGACTCGAGTTCCTCTAGGCTTCGATAGCCAAGCAGAAGCTGCGTGAACACGATTGGGTTGAATCTTATGGTTCTGTCATGGCTACTCTCAAGACGTTGGACGTCTGTCATGATGCCGTCCTCAAAAGTAAACTGAACAGTGTAGCGGTGGAAATTGAGACTCACCTTCTCAGTCATATGATGGTACTTGGACGATCTCAAACGCCTCTCAAATAGTGGTTTCAGCTTGCTGAAGAGTCTCACATAATCAGTAACACGTATCTGCCATGCATAAGGCCGAGGCTGTTCTGCTTCGCCTGAAGCCATCAAGTGCTTAATGAAGGGTTCATGGTGACTGATCGTGCAGACTAGAGTTTCAAGTCCGAGACTCAGACCTTTTTCTTTGAGAAAACTCAGAATGGAACGTGCTGCAGACTGGTCAACGTCTGTGACTTCTCTTAGGAACAGCTCCTTACTTTCAGAATCATGGGTCATTCTGAAATATGCAATCATTTCACCGTCTTGCTCAACCGAATATCCTTCAAACTTGTACTCGGCAGCCATGCCCGTTTCTTGTTGCATCCTCCAGATGCCATTGTTGCGAGTAATGTGGACGTAAAATTTCTTTTGAGCCCTTGCGAACAATTGCATGGCTCTTGAAATGTCGCCACATGCGAAGGGTCGAATCGCGTGGGCAGACGCATAGTTGGGAATCTCGTCAAGTCTAATTCTTATTTGTTCATCTAGAGGTAGGGCATACTCGTATCCAAATTGCCGATAAAAATAGGGGATACCTTCGATGGCACACAAGTCGTACTCTTGTTCTGACACGCGTTCATGATACTCTGCCATCAACCTCCGTTGAAGCCCCTGATGTCGGTATTCCTGAAGAGTTGCCACGTATCCTAACTCTGCAACTTTCAGAGGGATTCCTCCGATGCTCCACTCCGAAGGAATTAGGTTGAGCGCTGCGACTATCTTGCCATGATGCTTGATCACGAAGAACTCTTCAAGAGTGATAGATGGATGGTGATCAGTCCACTTCTTGACCTGCAAATCGACCCGGCTGTTTTCTCCGAAGACCGTTCGCATCAGTTCAAGATGTTGCTCTACATCATCAACTGTCCCCATGTGCTGAAAAGTACAGTTTTCAGTCAACAGTGTCACTCACTCGTTTGCTTGACTTCTGAAAAGCGTTTATCCTCATAAATCATTGTGATCAGAGCGAGCTGCAAATAAAGGTGACTGCATCTGAACACAGGAGCACTGAAGCAGCAAAATGCTTTTGCTTAACCTTTAGTCTTATTAAGGTCTAATTTTCAATATTCACGCTGATTTGCAGATGAATTCCTCTGCTAAGAATGTCAGAGACACCGTTTTCATAGCAATCTGCATCATGGGGTTTCTTGCAATTCTCAGTTCGACAATGTCAAAGAGTCCAGTACTGCCCTACTTTGCCAGCTACCTTGGCACCCCGAGATTCCTAGAGGGGCTGGTTTATTCTGCTTCGACTATTCCAGGAATACTGATCAGCTTGCCGGCTGGTTCTCTTTCAGACATTCTTGGGCGAAGAAAGGTTTTGCTGATTTCCAGTGTCGTCTTTGCGTCGGCTCCTTTTCTCTATCTCATCGTAAATGTTTGGTGGCAGCTCGCTATCGTTCGTTTCTATCACGGATTTGCCACAGGAATGTTTGTCCCAGTAGCTCAAGCCTTAATAGCGGAAGCCTATCCCACTAGACGTGGAGAGCGTATCTCGCTCTTCTCTTCCGTGACGGCAATCGGAAGGAGTATCGCTCCTCTCCTTGGAGGTTCTATATTAGTTGTCACAAACCCAGGACTGCTTCCTAAGCAGTACTCGAATTTCCAAGGCCTTTACGGTGCCGTAGGTATCGTAGGTTTGACTGTCTTCATCACCGCACTGCCTTTTCTGGGTCGGAGAAGAGCCGCTAAGGATGCTAGAGAGGGAACCAATATTGATTTAAGGAGGGTCATTCGTGGATGGGGAAGTATTGCAAAGACTCGTGGTGTGCTCGCCGTAAGCTTGGTTGAGGCAGGTCAGTACTACGCGTATGGTTCAGTGGAATCATTTCTTGTGAAATACATGACGGATGTTGCAGCTATCGATGGATTCTCTCAAGGCGTGATCATGTTCAGTCTGCTAGTTGTCGTTATGCTTTCAAAGCCTGTCATAGGCAGGCTTTCAGATAAAATGGGGAGGCGGACACCAATTATTTTGGGTTGCGCAATTAGCTCTATTCCATTAGTTGCAATTCCCTTTTTTGCTCAGTTTTGGGCCTTGTCGATTCTGGCCATGGTCTACGGTCTAGGATTTTCTATGGTGACTTCCGTAACCCCTGCCTTGGTCAGCGAACTTGTAACCATCGAATATGTAGGCGGCGCTATGGGATTCATAAGCACTCTCATGGACGTGGGACAAACGTTGGGACCGATAATCTGTGGCCTGATAGTTGGTACATCCCTAGGTTACTTAGGTCTTTTTCCATCTCTGGCACTCATACTACTATCAACTGCCGCGATATTTGCTAGGTCTAAGACAAGCAGAGCTGATCATAGCGTGAGATTCTAGTTTCCTTAGGACAGGGACATTTTTGATCGAAAATCTTAAACCCTTCACCCCTTGACCAGAACTGAAGTCGTTTCCTCCAAGAAAACCCGTTTTGCCATTCTTATTTCTCGACTATTCTGTGTATTTTGGCATGCTTTCCAAGCATGTTTGACGAGCAATTTCTATATAACTGTGGAAATGATTTAAATAACAAAACACTAGATACAGCGTCTACTTTACCCATCAAACACTAAGGGCTTGCGTGGCGCAAAAAAGTGATGTTATGAAATGTCCATATTGTGGGGCCGAAACCCTCAAAACCCTCGAAACACGTGACTCGCCGGACAACACTGTTAGACGACGAAAAGAGTGTTCAGAATGTGGCAGGCGCTTCACAAGCTACGAGTACGTAGAAACCATCGAATTGATGGTGAAGAAGAAAGACGGCAGGCTGGAACGTTTCGACGAGAACAAGATTGTGCGAGGTCTTCAGAAAGCCTGCGAGAAAAGACCCGTGACGATGGATCAAATCCATGAACTTGCGGAGTATGTTAGGCGGGATCTGATGTTGCTCGGCAAAGAGGAGGTAAGCTCCCGCGAGATTGGGGACCTCCTTATGAAGTATTTGAAGAAGCTTGACCGAGTCGCATACATCAGGTTCGCCTCGGTGTACAAGGAGTTCGAGGAGCCTGAAGATTTTAAGAAAGTGCTCAAAGAGGTAAGAATATGAAGTTTGTTAGAAAACGCGAGGGAAGATTGGAACCGTTTGATCAAGAACGTATAACGAAGGCGATATTGAAGGCCGCCAAAGCCGTTGGCGGAAAAGATCAGGAACAAGCCAGGAAACTCAGCGATCAGGTTGTATTTGAGCTGGACCGCCGTTTCGGAGAAGACGGTGTTCCCACAGTAGAAGAAATTCAAGACATAGTCGAGAAAACGCTCATTGAAAACGGACACGCGCGAACCGCCAAGGCTTACATTCTTTACAGAAAGCAACACCAGGACCTACGCGAGTTGGCATCGCTTCTGAGCTCAGCGGACCTTGTGGACCAGTATTTGGAGATGGAAGACTGGCGTGTGAAAGAAAACTCCAACATGAGCTATTCGCTGCAGGGCTTGAATAATTATCTCTCATCAACTGTTGTGGCAAAATATTGGATCACGCGCATTTATCCGCCGAACATTGCCGATGCACATTTCTCAGGAGACATGCATATTCACGATCTAGGCGTTCTAGGCGCATACTGCGTTGGTTGGGACTTGAAAGACTTGCTTATTTCGGGTTTTGGCGGGATCTCAGGGAAGATTGAAAGCAAGCCTGCGAAGCATTTCCGCACAGCGCTTGGGCAAGCTGTAAACTTCTTCTACACGCTTCAAGGTGAGGCTGCAGGGGCACAGGCTTTCAGCACGTTTGACACCTACTTGGCGCCGTTCATACATTATGACAGATTGTCCCAGAAAGACGTTGAACAAGCATTACAGGAATTCTTTTTCAACATGAACGTACCCACACGAGTGGGATTCCAGACGCCTTTCACGAACGTGACGTTGGACTTGACGGTCCCAAGTTTCATGAAAAATGAGAATGTCGTCGTTGGTGGAGAGGTTATGGACGCTGCCTATGGTGACATGGGGGCTGAAATGGAAATGTTCAACATGGCTTTCGCGGATGTTATGAGTCAGGGTGATTCGAAAAGCAGAGTCTTCACCTTTCCGATACCGACGTATTGTGTGACGAAAGATTTCGATTGGGAATCGCCTGTTGCTGAAAGGATCTTTGAGGTCACGGCGAAATATGGGGTTCCATACTTTTCCAACTTCATCAATAGCGACATGAAACCTGAAGATGTTAGGAGCATGTGCTGCCGCCTGAGAATTGACAACAGAGAACTCGCCAAACGTGGCGGAGGCTTTTTCGGCGCAAACCCGCTAACAGGCTCAATAGGTGTTGTCACCCTCAATCTTCCGCGCATAGGCTATTTAACCAAGGATGAAGACGAGTTCTTTGAACGTCTAGAACGCATGATGGAGATCGCCAAGGACAGCTTGGAGATAAAGCGGAAAGTCCTTGAAGGGTTCACTCAGCTTGGCCTCTACCCGTACTCAAGGCATTATCTCAGAGGTGTCGAAGCGCAGCATGCCAAGCACTGGCGAAACCACTTCTCAACTATTGGCATAGTAGGTCTGAATGAGGCGATTTCAAACCTATTCGAGGTCAGCATCGCTTCGCCGGAAGGAGCTGATTTTGCAGTGAGGGTCCTGACCCGCATGCGTGAAAAGCTGGTGGAATTTCAGGAGGAGACGGAAAACATGTACAACCTTGAAGCTACGCCAGCCGAGGGAACGAGTTACAGGCTCGCACGCATAGACAAGAGGAAATATCCAGAAATCATCGCGGCCAATGAGAAAAACGTGAAGGCAGGCGCTGAACCCTTCTATACAAACAGTTCGCAGTTGCCAGTTGACTATGAAGGTGACCTGTTTGAGGCATTGGAGCATCAGGACAGATTGCAGACGCTTTACACAGGCGGAACAGTCTTCCACATATTCCTCGGAGAGAGGCTGCACTCATGGAAAGCAGCGGCTGAGCTAATCCGGAAAGTTTCGTGGAGTTCACATCTACCCTACTTCACACTAACGCCGACCTTCAGCATATGCCCAACTCACGGCTACATGAACGGAGAACACAAACAATGCCCAACATGTGGAGCCAAATGTGAAGTCTACTCAAGGGTGGTAGGTTACCTACGACCAGTTGACCAGTGGAATGATGGCAAGCAGGCAGAGTTCGCCATACGACGAACTTTCGACAAATCTGCCGCTGTGCAAGTCGCACCCGTGCCTGCTTGAGTGAATGGCTCATGAAGTTTTGTGGACTGCAGAAGACAAGCCTTGTGGACTTTCCGAATAAGATAACCTCAGTGCTCTTCACCCCGGGCTGCAACCTGCGCTGCCCATTCTGCCATAACTGGAGAATAGTCGTGGACCCTCAACCTCCTTTCCTGACCGATGAAATAGCCTTGAAAATCCTTCAAGATCGCAGGAAATACGTGGATGCTATTGTTGTGACTGGTGGAGAGCCAACAATCCACAAAGAAATCCCGAGGTTCTTGAGGAAGCTTAGAGAGAAAGGCTTTCTGGTGAAGCTTGACACAAACGGGTTGGATTCGAAAACGTTAGAAGAATGTCTACCGTATGTTGACTATGTTGCATTGGACGTGAAAACATCATTGGAAAAGTATCGACGCTTGGGAGCGAAAGAGACGGCTGAGCTTCTTCGCACGGTTGAAATCTTGAAGACTGGAAAAGTGGAGTATGAGTTCAGAACAACAGTTGTTCCCAGTTTTGTCGAAATGGAAGACGTGCACAAAATATGCGAAGTGGTCAAGGGAGCTAGAACTTTCGTCTTCCAGCAATTCGTCTCAGGTGACACTCTAGATGAGAAGTTCAAGACTCTCATCCCCTATTCGCGGGAGATTATATCGGGTTATGCTGATGTGATGAAAAGTTACGCTGAAGATGTTGTTCTTCGGGTCTAGAAAGCTTTGGGGAATACGTTCAGGTTCTCAACTCTTGCGTGCATATCTAGTTCTGCAAGTGCAGTTGTCCATGTTTTTTCCTTCTTGGACGCCGATAATCTGGAATCCTGCTTGAGCGGCTCACATCTTCAGCGATGCGAAGAGGAGAAGTTGTTCGTAACTTATGGTTGGAGCACAAAGTTTAAAGGGTTAATGTTTCGTTTAGGTTTCGACTGTTCTCTGAGTTGAGGTCTCACGTTTGAGTAAGAAACTCGGGAGTTTGGAAGAGCGCAAGGCTGAGGTTTTGATCAAGCTTAGGAGATACAAGCTTATCAAGAAACAGAAGCACGAGGATGCTGTTGGTTACATTGTCGATATGCCGAAGGAAAAGGAGAAAGCTTTGGTCTGGTGCGTCCCAGGCGAAAGCACTGTAGGTATAGCATCGATTAACCGTTTGCAGAAGGCCATGAAAGATGCTGATGTGGAGCGGGGAATAATCGTTACTGATGGAAGATACACGCATGCTGTAAAGCAGGGTGCCAAGAAAAGGAAGATTGAGTTGCTGCCCAAGACTTTTCCAGCCTTTGATCTCTTCGAGCACAAGCTTGTTCCTTTACACGAGATTCTAGAAGAAGAAGAGAGGCAGCAATTGCTTTCGAAGTATAGGGTTCAGCCCTACCAGTTCCCGCAGATTGGGTCTTCTGATCCGGCGGTGAAAGCCATTGGTGCAAAGCCGGGCGACGTGCTGCGCATAATACGGAAAAGCCCGACGGCAGGCGAGCATATAGCGTATCGCTACGTCGTAGAGTAAGAACCGTTCATTCGGATATTGTGTGTTCAATGCCCCAGACTAGATGCAGGTAACACCTTGGATGCTAAGCAGAATACTCTCGAATACTCAGACTGAGAAACTGAAATCATTGCATTCAACGTCATGTGATCGTCGATTTGCGAGTCTCTTCAGCTGTGAGAATTTGATTCCCTGACGATCTTTCAACGTGTTTCGAGGATGGCTCAGCTCAAGTATGGGAGCGTGCTGGTCTGAGACGTGGCGGGCCAGAATTTTTGACTTTTGTTTAGGATCACGTTTAGCAGTTCGAAAGCTGCCCATCTTTAGTCAATGAGGGAACTTTTTCAACGATGTTTGCTGCAAGGGGGAGTCTGAGGTGTTTTTCAATAGTTGACCTGTGCCTTCCAAGTTTCTTGGCTATTTCGTCGGGGTTCGAGATTTCGCTGTCTATGCAGTTCAATGTTCGAAGTCTCGAATCATAAGTCAAAGGTTTCAACAGCTTCTCAGTTCTTTCAAAGCCTATCATGCCTGTGACTCATGGGTGCTCTACGCGCTGTTTTGGCTATTTGACAATTTTTCGGTCAATCAAACAAAATTGTAACGAACAACACGTTTTTGCTTAAATGTAGGCGTAAAGCCGAGTTTGCAATCCGATAACGCAAGAGTGAAGACGTACTCGTTTTCGGGATTTATCTGATCTTTTTTGATTAAGCCTGTTGGGTCTTTTCCAAGGCTAGTTCGTAGAGAATTACCAGTGCTTCGCCAAGTGATGTGCTGAGCCTTGCTGCTAGTTCTTCTGGCATTATGTCTGGTTTCTCTTGAAGGATGTTTTCTCTCGCGTATGCTTTGTGATTTGGGTACATTGTCAAGGTGTGGGTTGTTTCGATCAGTATGGGCCATAACTTCTCTTTTGTGCATTCTTCAAACTTCATGGAGCATCATACATATATTGTGCAAGGTTGGTTATTCGGTTTGCTTCTGCCTATTACGGTGCGTGGAGCGTTTACCATAAAGTATATCTCTTCGTGGCAGGTGATTAGGCCCTTCACTCCGGAAGCGGCAAGTGATGACTTGGCGATCAAAGCAGTTGTCTTCGACTTGGACGGGACGATTGCAGCCTTCAACATGGATTATATGGCCGTCAGGGCTGAGGTTCGGAGTTTCCTGATAAACAAGGGCTTGCCGGCATCGGTTTTACAGACAAATGAGAGCATATTTGACATGTTGAAGAAAACTGAGATCTTCTTGAAGAACAAAGGTAAACCCGAGAAGACTGTTGGAGACATTCGTGGCAGGGCGCTGGCTATCGCCGAGAAACATGAGTTGGAAGCTGCCGGGAGCACTACTCTCCTTCCAGGGGTAGTTAGCACGTTGATCGTGTTGAAGAAGATGGGTTTGAAAATCGGTTTGTGCACAGTTAACAGTGAAAGGGCTACTAGCTACATTCTGAAGCATTTTAACATAGCCGAATATTTTGACGCGGTAGTTCCGAGGAATAAGGTGAGGTATGTTAAGCCGAACAGCGAACACTTGCAGGCGGCTTTGAATGCGTTGAATGTCACCTCAGGCGAAACCATGCTGGTTGGAGATGGAACCAGGGACATGCAGTGTGCTGCTGAGCTGAAGGTTGTTGCTGTTGGGTTGCCTACGGGTGTTTCTTCTGAAAAGGAGTTGACGGCTTACGGTGCGACCTATCTTATCACGTCGATTGCTGATCTGCCGACGCTGATAGAGCACATGAACAAGGCTCTAGCAGATTGAGATCTTGTCGTCAATAGCGTCTACTTTTTGTTTACCCAGTATCTTCTTGAGTCGGTCAGCATTTTCTCATGTCCTGCCCGTGAAGGTAGGCGTCGCTTAATGTTCTTGGTGCACGCTTCGGCTTTTAGTATGCATGGAGCGATATGGCCTCTATGTTAGCGTAGGTCGTAGTATGGATCTCGACACTTTTCCCGCAATAGTAGCCACTATCCGGACAAGGTCTAGCTTGAAGGATCTCACAAATACCTTAGGCAATGAGCGACTATGTTGGCCGTTCAGTCACTTTCCATGGACACTTCAACATGGAGGAAAGAACCAGAGCCCCGCTGTCCACGTACCATCTGTTGCTTTGACGGCACCTTTGGTGAAAGGCAGGCCCAACGGGATTTGAACCCGAAAAGGCTCAAGTCCATCCTCTAAGACTGACAACTCCTTGGTAGGTTCACGGCGCAAACGGCTGGCAGACGGTTGAGGTTTTGCATCCAGCAAGCTACTGAGCTATTGAAGCCGCCAACCTCGCAGTCTACATACCCACAACGGCGACTTCTTGGTTAGGCGTTTGTGGGCTTCAATGCATAGGCTGACCACGTGGGACTGGACACTTCGCCCCAAGCCCATTCTATGTTCCGCAATGTTCTCATGGTTTCGGCGTTCAGCTCCACAGCCGAGAGTGTGTTGCCAAAGCTTCTGATGGGCGATGGCATATACACTGAACTGTCGCCAGGACAACAATCCAACTGACGTTTTTACTGACGAACACCAAAACCAAGAAAAACTTTCATCCTCTACACAAAAGGATACTATGCCACTAGAGAAAGGGCCTCACCGAGAGTTCTTGTTCATATGTCGAGTTTCCATGTAATCAAGGATGCTCAGTAGGGCTCATTGCGTGATTCTTGAGAGGTTCCAACAAACCTACGTAAGCCTTCAAGGTGATCATAGCCCGTCAGGTTTCTTGGCAAAGGAACTGCTTAGATAGTCTCCCGACTATTTGCTCTGAAACACTGTCATTACGCAAAACCGGGAATTGCCTCGTAATCTGCCTGCAATCAATTGCCACTCTCCGCGTATACCACGATTAACGATGCAAAGACCATGGCGGTTCTTCGACACACTATTATCGTTCAAATTCAACATGGGAGCGGTTCAATTCCCCCACGTGGCCGCTACACCCTCTTTTGGAAAGGAAGCTGAACCAAGAAAACCCGAGCTTCTAGTGATAACGTGCTCAGGTAATTAGTGTCTAGAAGATTCCTACATAAGTATTTATTTAGAGAGAACGCCGTAAGAATTGTGGAGATGGAGAAGCAGCGGACATAGTGGAAAGCAGAGGAGGTGAGGATGGTGGAGATTTCAATAAACACAAAGCAAGCAATTGCTATAATATGGACACTATTCGCTTTTGCCCTATCGTTGGCAGTTGTCCTGACCTTTGCAGTGCCGTACTATTCTCCTGGTGCATGGCAGATGCTGGTTGCGCTATTCTTCGGACTTTTGCTGGTGATAACACTTCCGGTGTATCTTCTCTTAGCTTTGTGGCAGATCGTATCTAAATCGGACAATGCCTAGGACGGTGAAACCTGCCGGTTCTAATGAGCGAGCCGCAACAGATAGGTTGCAGGCTCTTACTCGCTGTTTTAGGTGAGTCATCAGGCTAGGTGCATTGGAAGCAACCGAAATGCACAAGAATAGTCTACGACTATTGCATCCTGACATGGCAGACGTACGTCAGAATGTATCCGGTAGCAGAGGGCTTGGCTAGAACAAATGTGTTGAGGTTGTGTTTTGAGGGTATTTCCGTCCGTGATGGTCGAAAATATCAGCTTTTTTTGATTTGTGGATGTTTCTGCCGTATTGGCTATTGTGACCGTATGAATTATCGCTTCTGTTCAATCTTCACAAGGCGAGATCATAGGTTGCCGCGTTATACGTGTGGGTGGGCTACAATGGTAAACAGATGGCTTTTTGGCTTTCTTCTGCGTCTCCTCAAGTGGCCGATGAACAGGAGTAGGATCAAGCTTGCTATCAGGGCTACGATGAACATGAACAGGAGAAATATCCAGTCAAACATTGCAAATGGGAAGAGTATTGGAAGTATCATGACCGCACCGTCAATAAAAGTGTTATCATAAGCGTCAATTTCGATTTCTCCCTCAACCTTGTCGGCCACTGCTCTAATTACGTAGTTTCCAGTGGGAATGCCGCTTGTGTTCCAGTCAAAAAGGAGGCTTGTCTCCGTTTGAGGTTCAAGGCCTGCGACAAATTTCTTGCCTACTAGCATGTTATCAAAGTATGTGGCAACGTTGAAGGACTCTGTTTCGTTTCCCTTGTTTTTCACGGTCACTGTGATGTTTAACGATTCGCCGCTTGTCACAATTGTGTTGGAGGGCCTGACAGAAGTAACAGCAACGTCCCTTGTGATAATGTCGAATGCTGACGAAATTGCTGGACTATACAAGACACCTCCATTTTCAGGCGGTGCAGTATACGCCGCTGCCAAAATCGAAGCCTGTCCAATCGTCGCTGTAATCGGTATCTGCGAAGAAATAGGCAAATAGGTTATGCCCGGGTGAAAAACCAAGTTGTCACTTTGTATATGCATTATAGGATGACTGGTAGCATCTTGAACGCCCACGGTTATCGTACCTGACTTCGCCGTCATTGCAATGTTTTCCATGGTAAGATTGAAGACGATCGTTTCCTGTCTCAAGAATCGTGTTTGAGGCTTCAATTGGTCGTTGAGAGTTGTAATGTTGGTTATTCTGATCAGCCAGCCAACTTGAAAAGCCAGAGTGTCTACTACTGCTTGCTCTGCAATGTCGACGGTGGCGATGGCAAACCATTTGCCGAAGACTATGACTTCAGGATTTTCTGATGGCCAAGGAATTCTGAAGGAAACCTGTGCAGTGCCGTTTTGGTCTGTTGAATTTGAAGAAGCGTATGTTATGTTCTGAATTGGGTTTTGGGGGCCGCTGACTAGGAAAGACACAAGCTTGTTTGCTACCGGATAGTCATTGTAGGTTACATTTCCATAGAGAATCACAAGTTCTTGCGGTTCAAAAGCATCGCTTGACTGATTCATTCCTCGGCCATCAAATGGGGCTTTCTGCGTGAACAAGTCAATGACCCTGCCTGATTCTGCGCGGACAGTAACAGGTTTCACGGACTGAATGCCTAAAGCAAATAGGACTACAAGAAGCATTACAACTGCAAGGCTGGCATTACGTGGTTTCCCTCCGCTTTCAGGCATACTCTTCCATCCGCGACGGGACGATGCCCAATGACGCGTTGATGTTGCTAACATCTAGATGGCCACCCTTACTGCACTCATTCAGACAGTACCGTCCCTTTTTCTTGAATAGACCTGAGCCGCAGAACTATTTAGTTTGTAATGCAGTAATCCTCCATATTTTGGATTGTGATATATTACGACTCTCGAAACAGAGTTTCCAGTTCACTGATCAAAACTTGACGTCCTGAGCAATTGGTTTGTTTTCAACCATGATGTTCTAGAAACTAGCATCTGAAACAGTACGACATAACGTATAAATGGTCGTCGGAACTTTACAAAGTTTGGGAAACGATTTGAGCTTGGAAGAAATCGAAGCTTTTCACAGGTCTTTAAAGAAGTGTCCAAAATGCGATTCAAACGAGGGCTTCTGGCTTACTGCAAATCGACAGAGAAGCTACGTTCAATGCAAACATTGCGGCGCGATTCTGGAAATCGTCGAGGTTTTTCGAGAATCAGACAAGATCAAGGAGCCAAAAGGAGTATTCAGAAAGATAAGGCCGTAATCATCACGGCCTTCGGTTAACATGGTCAATCTGAAACGGTTCTCACATTGTGGTGAAGTGAGTTTTCCTATTCTTCAGCTTGATAACAAGCCACAAAGTGATCGGGTGAAATAGCAATCATTTCAGGTTCTTTCTCTGCACAATTCCTCTCCGCTTTCGGGCATCTCGTGCGGAAGCGGCATCCTGACGGCACGTTTATTGCTGAAGGCACTTCGCCTTTGAGTTCCACCGCCTTTCGCTTACGTTCTGGGTCTGGAATTGGTATGGCAAAAAGCAGGGCTTGCGTGTATGGGTGCATCGGATTCGAGAATATCTCCTTCTTGTCTCCCATCTCGACGATCTTGCCGAGATACATTATTGCAATTCTGTCTGAGATGTACTTCGCAACGGCCAAATCATGCGTGACGAAGAGATAGGTGATTCCAAGCTCTTTTCTGAAGCCAAGCATCAAGTCGATTATCGTTGTTCTGAGGGAAACGTCAATCATGGAGACTGGTTCGTCTGCTACCATGAATTCTGGCTTCAGAATTATTGACCTTGCCAGTGCAACACGCTGCCTTTGACCGCCGCTCAAGTTAAGAGGATAAAGATCGATGAACTGCTCCGGAGGCGCTAGGCCGACTTTGTCAAGTACTTCTGAAACCATTTCCATCTTTTCTTTGCCTTTCACTATGCCATAGATTTCTAAGGGATGGCCAATCGCGTCGCCTATTTTCATTCTTGGGTTAAGTGAGGCATAGGGATCTTGGAAGATGATCTGCATTTTGCGTCTTAGCAGTCTGAGTTTTTCGCCTCTTAGGCTGGTGATGTCTTCGCCGTTGAAGCAGATCTTGCCAGATGTTGGCTGAAGAAGCCTAACAACTAATCGTCCAGTCGTTGTCTTTCCGCAGCCGCTTTCCCCGGCTAAGGTGAAGATTTCCCCTTTCTTTATGGAAAAAGAGACATTGTCAACCGCTTTGACGTAGCTGGCTCTTCTGGCGAGCAGTTGTTCCAGAAAGCTCTTCTGGACGGGAAAATACTTCTTCATGTTTTCTGCCTTTATGATTTCACTCAATGCCTTTTGCACCCTCTTCTGGAGACAAGAAGCACCTTACGAAGTGGTCATTTCCAATGTTGACCAGAGACGGCTCTTTTGCCTTGCACATTGTCTTGGGGACTTCGCAGCGGGGCCAGAAGCGACATCCTTTCGGCGGGTTGAGCATGTTTGGAGGCGAACCCGGTATAGCTGAAAGTTTTTGGTCGGCCAATTCTATGTTTGGGATGCTTCGCAAAAGACCTTGCGTGTAGGGATGTACTGGGTTCCTGTGCAGTTCTGTGCTGTCTGCGTATTCGACCATGTTGCCTCCATACATGACGATGATTTTGTCGCATCTTTCCATTATTATGCTCAGATCGTGAGATATGAGGATGAGCGCCATGCCGTAAGTCCTGCGCAAATCTTCCAAGAGATCAAGGATTTTTGCTTGAACTATCACGTCTAAGGCTGTCGTTGGTTCGTCGGCTATCACTAGGCCAGGATTCAGGGCGATTGCCAGGCCTATCATTATGCGTTGTCTCATGCCGCCGCTGAACTGATGGGGATAATCGTTTATGCGCTCGGTTAATATGCCAAGGTTGTTGAGTATGGTTTTGGCCCGTTCAAGCGCGTCTTCTTTTTTCGTGTTTGGTTCGTGTGCCTGTATCAGCTCGACGAAGTGGGAGCCAATCTTTTTGACAGGGTTAAGCGAGGTCATGGGGTCTTGGAACACGTAGGCAACTTTTTGGCCTCTTATGGATCGCATCTGATCCTGTGACAGTTTTAGGACGTCAGTTCCATCGATCTTTATCGTGCCCTTAACTATTCGACCAGATAAGGGGACGAGCCGTATTATGGAGAGACCCAGCGTGGATTTTCCAGAGCCTGATTCGCCCGCCAGCCCCAAGGTTTGGCCTTTATCCAAGGAGAAAGAAACGTCGTCAACGGCGCGTACTCTTCCTCTGCTCGATTTGTACTCGACGGTTAGTGAGTCAACTTCTAGCAAGCGCATTGCTTCCACCTTAACTTTCCAGCTTCGGGTTTAGCAGTTCGCTTAGGCCTTCTCCGATAAATGTGAATCCCAATGCAAGCAGGATTATCATGATGCCTGGAAAGGTTATCACCCACCATCCGCCGCTGCTGAGAAGTTCTCGTCCCTTTGTAAGATCGTAACCCCAATCTGGGATGTCTACAGAAACTCCTAAACCTATGAAAGTCAGGCCTGCAGCGGTGAGGACTGAATCGGCAAAATTTATCGTCGCAACCGTTATTATAGATGGAACAACATTCGGAAGAACATATGAGCGAAGTATCGTGTACCATTTTGCTCCTATCGAACGGGCAGCCTCAACGTAGGTCAGTTCTTTTATGCTTAGGACTTGGCTTCGCACTATTCTGAAGTAAGATGGAATGTAAACGACTGCTATTGACAAGGCCATGTTAATAACCCCGCGGCCCAGCACGGCAGCTATTGCAATTGCTATAACTAAACCTGGAAAGGCATAAACAGCATCAATGACTAGCGAAATGGCCTTGTCGAGATTGCCTCCGACATAAGAAGAGAACAATCCAATAGGGACACCTATCAAGAAGCAAATAAAGACAGATAGGGCGGCGACCTGAAGCATTATTGAACCGCCCAGCAGGATTCTACTAAGCATGTCTTGACCTAGGGCTGTTGTTCCCATCGGGAATTGCAGACTCGGAGGGCTTCTGAGAGGGCCTAGGTTGATCTTGTTAGGATCGTGTGGTGCTATCCATGGAGCGATGGCTGTCATGACAACCAATGCTGCAACGATGGCGGCTCCAATGATCACCATCCATCCGGAAGGTCCTCGCTTGGCCAATGAGCTTAATTGAGGTATAAGCCTTGAAAGGATACTGCGTCTCGTTTTTGTTTCACTCATTTACTTTTTTCCCTCATAGCCTTATTCTTGGGTCGAGATATGCATAGAGAATATCCACGATCAAGCTTACGAGCGTTACGAACAGTCCGAACATAACTACGGCGCCCTGAATAGCCGTGTAATCTCTGTAGTTGATCCTGCCAACTATGTATCTTCCTAGTCCTGGCCAAGAGAATGTTGTTTCCGTTAGAATTGCTCCGCCTAGAAGCAAAGCGAACTGCAGTCCCATCATCGTCAGGATTGGCAAGAACGCGTTTCTTAACGCATACCCAAATGTTACAGTGTCTTCGTTCAGCCCTCTTGCCCTTGCAGCAGTTACGAACTCAAGCCGAAGCGTTTCGAGCATGTTTGTTCTCGTTAATCTAATGAAAACTCCTGAAAGAATGATCCCAAGCGTGAGAGAGGGTAGCAAGAGAGCTTTGAATGATTCAACAAATTTCATGAAGTTCCCTTCAAGAAGGCTATCTATTGTGTATAGGCCTGTAATGTGAGCAGGAGGCTCGACCGTTGGGCTTATCCGTAGGCCAGTTGGAAGCCAGCCGAGGTATACTCCGAAGATCAGCTGGAGAATTATCCCTAAGAAGAAAACTGGAACAGCATATGTGACTATTCCGAACCCTCTAATCAAATGGTCGAGCAAAGAGTTGAATGATTTGGATGCTGCCACGCCGAGTAGTATTCCAATGATTGATGCTATTATCATGGAATAAATTGCCAGTTCCAGAGTTGCTGGAAACGCAGAGACTATTTGTC
Source organism: Candidatus Bathyarchaeota archaeon (assembly GCA_963705345.1). Classification (GTDB taxonomy): domain Archaea; phylum Thermoproteota; class Bathyarchaeia; order Bathyarchaeales; family Bathycorpusculaceae; genus DASPTR01. The sequence goes on along the minus strand of OY970072.1, from coordinate 948,331 downwards.
CTCCGACATCCTCAGTCGTTACCTGCATGGATTTTCCAAGATTCGGGTAACCGTGCTGCAAAATATATCCAATATCAACCAATCCTCCAAGGTAGTCGACGTATTGGGCCCATAGTGGCTTGTCTAACCCCAGTTGGTGTCTCATCTGCTCCATTGCTTCGGGTGTTGCCTTCTTCTCGAAATGAAGTGCAACTGGGTCGCCCGGTAAAACGCGCATCATCACAAAAACAGCTGAAAGAAGCAATAGCAGCGTGGGTATTGTGAGGATTATCCTCGTAATAACATAGGAGCGAAGGCCCGTGATCTACACCACGCACTGTAATCGTATCAAGAAAGTTATAAGATTTTACGAGAAAAATAGAAAAAATGGAGTTGGTTTTGGTTACTTCGAGATCAGCCAATACCGCATGTCTTCTGTAATATCCAAGTATACGCCATAGACGCTTGGCTTTGTTACTGCCCAAGCGCGCATGTTGAAGAGCGGGGCAACCGAGCACTGCTGTACAGCCATATAGTCTATCGTGCCGTAGAGCTGTACTCTGAAAGTCGAGTTTGTGGTAGAACGAGCTTGATTGTAAAGTGCCACCTGTGTGGCGTTTGAGTAGCTGGTTTGGAGCCACGGAGCCCAGTACAGGAACGCGTAGTCGTCCGGATCCATGTAGTCTGGGTACCAGCCGTAAATGAAAGCGTCCATTATCTTGCTGTCCCTGTTGCTCTTGTAACTTGCCCAATCTGCAGTTTTCAGGGTGACCTTGATTACCCCGCTTGCCTCAAGTGCTTGCTTGTACACCAGCGCTTGCGCTTCGGTTTGTTGATAGTGCCCTGTGGGATACCACAGGTCAAACTTCAATGGGTAACTCTGACTGTAATTAAGTGGTGCAAGCAAGCTTGTTGTAAGCGTGTAGTTTGCATCGCCTAGACTCTGGAAAGCTTCACTGTGCCCTAGCATACCTGGTGGTATAATGCTGTACAAGGGTTTGGCCAAGCCTAGGAAAACTGTTTGAGCAACAGATGTCCTATTCAGTGCAGCTACAACTGCCATTCTCACCCTTGGATCGTTGAATGGCGGTCGTATTGTCTGGAAGCATAAGTATTGGACGAATGCTCCGCCGCCCTGCCAAACTTTCACGTTGGGGTTTGTCTGCAAATCCAAGATGTCGTTTGCTGTGATACTCCTGTATGCCATGTCCACGTCGCCGGCGCTGATTGCAAGTCGAAGCGACGTTTCATCGCTGTAGAACTTGAAGATTATGTGTTTTGTCTTTGGATATCCAGCTGCAGCGTTCCAGTAGTCTGGGTTAGCATCTAGCTTGATCTCCTGGTCTTTTCCGCCCACACGGTCCCACTCTGACAAAACGTATGGTCCAACAGAAGCCAGAGGCGTGCTCGCCCGCGCGTCGCCTGCTGTGTAATTTACCTGCGTCATCCATGGAGCATATGTGGGATCCACGATTGCAGATGCCCTGCATGCCATGATTCCTAGGAATGCGCTGAATGCGGAGTTTAGGACAAACCTGACTCTGTACGTGTCGAGAACCTCTGTATGGTTTATTATGTCGCCATAACCGAGGTTTGCGGGGGCGCCATCAGGAATATTCGGTATGAGCGCTATGCTCCTGTCAAACGAGTATTTAATGTGAGTAGCGTTCAACTCTACACCATTCGCTAGTTTAACGCTTGGCCGCAGAGTGAAATCCCATACTGTGGTGTCAATACTGGAGTTCCAGCTTGTCGCAAGGTCTCCTACAAAATCAGTTCCCGTCGCTGACCCTGGATTGACGGCTACAAGGGTTCCTCCTATCTGCTGCATAATGTTCCATCCGAAATAGTCATACGCTTGCGCAGGGTCCAATGTGAGTTCAACAGAATCCGTTGTTCCGACTACGAGAGTGGTCTCTAACGATGCGAATTTCGTATTCAAAGCGTTCTGAAGCGAGGTTACTTGGTCTGATAGTGTAGATATGTTATTAATTGCGGTCGTCGCATAATACATTGTTCCACTTGAAAGTATAATTACAATGAGAACCAATCCAACAATGGCAATTTCGGTTTTTCCTGGCATTTCATTTTCCTCCTAACAAATCGTGAAACTACATGTGCCAACTCACTTTATTTAAAACTTTGCTATAGGCTACAGATGCCACTTTCAAACAAGAAACGGACGATGGTACGTTATGGAAATGCAGGCAGAATCTTTAGAAACGGAAGCAAGAAACAAATGGGAAAGACTGAATACGCATCAGAAACGCATAAATTCGGTTTTATCATCTTAGGAGTTCTGGTCGGGCGGTAGCTCAGCCTGGCAGAGCTTCCGAGCATGCTAGCAAAGCTAGCAGGCGAAGACGCTGTAGATTCCTACCCATGGTGGGTGTCACCCAGCCTACCAGGCGCACATGCAGAAACCGGACTGTCGCAGGTCCAAATCCTGCCCGCCCGACCAAGGCTTATGCCGGAGTCTTTGAACACCTTTCAAGGGCTTTGCTAGCCAGCTCGTCAATTTCCAACATTGAAGTCGAAAAAAGATCCGTGTTTGTGTTAAGTCTTATATGACTTTGCCAGCGTTTATGCTTGCAAAGGTAACCTTTGAAGGTTGGTGGATGGGAATATTGTTTGAGGGTTCTGACCGGGTTGGTTTGACAAAGCCTTCAGCGATTCGCAAGATGCTTGAGCTTTCCGCGAAAATGAAGAACGTTGTTCATTTAGAGCAGGGCGAGCCTGACTTCGCAACACCAAAGCATATCGTGGAAGCGGCTATGGAGGCTGCTAAAAAAGGTTTCACGCATTACACGGAAGTCGACGGAACGCTGGAATTGCGCGAAGCGATAGCTGATAAATTTGAGAAGGACAATGGGATACATGCTGACCCTCAAAACGAGATAACTGTGACTTCTGGCTCTCAGGAGGCCATGTTAATTGCTGCGTTGGGGTTTTTGAATTCAGGTGACGAAGCTCTGATTCTTGATCCATACTACCCTGCATGTTTTGAAGACACATTGTTAGCGGAGGCAAAGCCAGTTCCAGTTCTGCTTAATGAAAGGAAGAGCTACGGAATAAGAATTGAAGACTTCGAAAGGAGAATAACGAAAAGGACGAGGATGATTTGGATGTGCAACCCATCTAACCCAACAGGACACGTGTTTTCGAAGGAAGATCTGGAAATCATCGCCGAAGTGGCGCGGAAACATGACTTGATAGTTTTCTCGGATGAGATCTACGAGAAAATAGTCTACGATGGTGCAAGGCACATAAGCATAGGCTCGTTGCCTAGCATGGACGACAAGACAATAACAGTTAACGGTTTCTCAAAAGCATATGCCATGACTGGGTGGAGAATTGGCTACGTGGCAGCTGGAAAGAAGCTCTCTGCTACCTTGCGCAAGTTGCATTATTACGCGGTCCTTTGTCCGAATGCGATCTCCCAGAAAGCCGCTCTCGCCGCCTTGACTGGACCGCAAAAGTGCGTTGAAGAAATGGTAACAGAGTACAGCAGAAGAAGAGAACTTGTGCTTCACGAACTTGACGAGATCCAAGCTCTGTTCTACATTAAGCCGAACGGAGCATTCTATGTTTTTCCCGATTTTTCGAGTTTCGAAAAGTCAGATGATGTACTTGCAACGTACCTGTTGAAGAGAGCGGGAGTAGTGACCGCGCCGGGTTCGGGCTTTGGGAAAGCTGGTGAAGGGCATCTGAGAATATCGTACTCTGTCTCCTATGAGCAAGTTAAAGAGGGCTTGGACCGAATCAGAAAGTGTTTAGAAAGTAGAGCCTAAATCTTTCTCTTTTGCACGTAGGCACACACGCATTTTGCCTAACTACTCTGCAACTGTTCATCTGTAAGCGATTTTTTCCGGCGTCTTCTCTGGTTTGGCAATGGAGACTTGCTACTGGTCAACAGCAAGCGTGCTTGCCGTGAAACATTTGTTGGAAATGTTAGAGTTTATGCCATCATTTGGGTCCTGGAATACGTGGCGAATTCGCGGGTTTCAAGATGAGCGTAGCCAAGCCGATTCTTGAATACGTCAAAACAATCAAGACGCGGGCCGAAACGTACCTAGCAAGAGAGAACACATAATCATACCTCAGGCAAAACCCTGAAACCGTGATGGAAAGCAGCTGAACGACTGTGACCTTATAATTGCCAAGAAGTAAAGAAAGATGCAATACTGTACAGGTGTCCAGACCGAGAGAACAGGGCAGTCGTGTGGGACATTGAAGACCCGACTTTCTAGAGCAATAGCAGTCTGAAAGGATTTACGATCATGTCAGAAAAAGTCATCGAATTAGCCAGCGCGCGCCGTACAGAAGTCAGTCCAAACCTTCAGGCAGCAAGACTTCCATTTATCGATATCAATGGATTAGAGCGTTCTGAAAATCTTTATATTGACTTAGGCATTCCGACTATGCCAAGAAGATCACAATGAGTATAGCAAAGCCTCTTTTGGATTATGCCAAGTCGCTTAGGCCGCGAAAGGGTTTCACTCAGTCCTTTTCGGTTTTTAAGAGACTGATGAAGTATCACAAGAGATACTACTGGTTCATCGTGGCAATAGTCATTCTTGCAGCGGTAAGGTCCATTCTGTTCTCACTGGAACCATTATACACCACCTTCATCATAATCAACGTTATCGGACCACCGTCCAACACCAGTCTTCTGTGGGGCTATCTACTAGTCATCGTAATGGCCGGAGTAGGCTATGCTATTTCTAACTTTGTTTTGATTTTCGTGCATGGGGTAATGTCTCAGTACATTGTGCGAGACATAAGAGCCGAGTATTACCGTTCACTCCAGGGCAAATCCTTCAGCTTTTACGATTCTGTGGGTGTCGGTGATCTCACGTCAAGAGCCACGGTGGACCTTCAACTGGTTGACTCGTTTCTGAGAACGTGGCTTGGCACTGTTCTGAATGCTGTCTTCTTTGCAATTATCATCATTGTGATAATCTACCCCATAAGCCCAATTATGACCCTGATTTCCATGGCCACGATGCCGCTGATCTTCTATTTCACAACACGCCTCTGGTTGGACACGATGCCCCTCTTCAGAAACATGCAGCTAATCTTGGGAAGATTGAGTTCCTACATACAGCAGAACATCGTTGGAATGAAAACAGTCAGGATATTTCGTCGAGAAAAAGACATTGTTGATGGATTCAAAGAGGTAGAAAATGTGTACGTGAATACAGCGATCAGCGCAGGCAAGATACAATCAATCTACATGCCACTTGGTCCGGCGATACTCACGCTTGGAATAGCCTTGGTCTACGTGTACGCAGGGTATTCGTTAGGCATTCCGGGCTCAGCCTTGGCGGTTGCTCAAGTTGGTGACATCATTCTCTTTGCCAGATATATGATGAGACTGACTTTTCCTATAAGGGACCTAAGCCAGACTTTGGGAACGTGGGTCATCGCTTACGCTGGACTGGAAAGAGTCCTTGAAATCACAGACGCGCCGAGAAACGTTGAAGATCTGCCTGACGCCAAAGACATAAAGATAGAAAAAGGAAAGCTCGAACTGGAAAACGTGACCTTTGGATATGTAAAAGACAGACCTGTGTTAAATAACGTCACTTTTACAGTGGAGCCTGGCGAAAAAATAGCCATACTCGGCGCAACAGGATCCGGAAAAAGCTCTCTAATTTACCTGATTCCAAGGTTTTACGGCATCCAATCGGGCAGCATAAAGATAGATGGCACAGACATACGCCAATTCAAGCTTGATTCCCTCAGACGGCAGATAGGCGTGGTGTTACAGGATGTTTTCCTTTTTTCTGGAACCATCAAAGAGAATATTGCCTTCGGCAAGCCTGACGCTTCGATTCGTGAAATAGTGCAAGCTGCCAGGGCGGCCAGAATACACGACTACATTGAATCCCTTCCATGCGGCTACGACACGCCTGTGGGAGAAAGAGGGCTCACGCTTTCGGGGGGTCAAAAGCAGAGAATAACCATAGCAAGAGCGCTTGTAACCAATCCAAGAATATTGATAATGGACGATTCCCTGTCTTTCGTGGACGCGAAGACAGAGCAAGAAATCCAATCTGCAATCGAGGAAGCAACGAAGACAAGGACGACTCTCATAATTGCCCAGAGATTCTCAACGATAAAGACTGCTAAGAAGATACTGGTCCTCGAAAACGGTTCAGTAGCCGAATTTGGCACGCATGACGAGCTCATAGCAAAGAACGGCGTCTACAAGAAGGTCTACGAAACACAGTTTATCCAAAAAGCTTCACCTATTTTGGAGGAGGCAGGTGGTACCTAGTGTCAGGTTCATACGGAACGTTTTCCACAAAGCAGGAAGAGAGGAGAAAAAGAACCGTTCCTGACCGAGTGATGATCAGAAGAGTCTATGAGTACGCTCAAGCTCACAGGAGGAACCTCATAATCGGCATATCGGCCACTATAACTGGTGCACTGACTGGGTTGGCTTCACCATACATGCATGCCATAGCCATCGACCAGATAATAACGCCTAAGAACCTTGCAGGCTTCATATGGTGGATTCCCCTGTTTGCTGCTGTCATTCTAGGCAACTACTTGTTTCAGTACATCCAAACCTATCAGATGCGAGTAGTCGGAGAAAACGTAGTTGCAAAAATGAGAGATGACATGATGGAAAAACTGCAAGTCATCTCCCTCAGATATTTTTCAGAAGGCGAAATTGGAAGAATTATATCCCGCCCGACGAACGACGCCAACACCGTCAGAATATTCCTCAGACTAGGACTCACAAGCATTCTCATAGATGTCTCCTCAATACTAGGTTCCTTCGCCATAATGTTTTTTCTTGACCTTCGACTGGCACTTCTTGCCATATCGATTCTTCCTGTGGCCCTAGTGCTGGTTTGGTATCTTGGAAAATACTCAAGAGCTGCTTACAGGAAAACGTTAATCACGACTTCAGGATTGACGGCAAGGATGCAAGAAGACCTGGCAGGCATAAAAGTCACTCAGGCCTACGCTCAGGAGCGAGAAACAGAAAAGAAATTCCTGAAAAGCCAAGACGAAAACGTCAAGGCAACCATCCGAGCCATCCTCATAGGTTCCTCATATACGCCGTTCGTAATAGGATTAAGACTGATTGGAACCATGATAATTCTGTTCTTCGGAGTCACGGCTGTGTTGAACGGAGCAATCACGCTAGGAATTCTGGTAGCCTTCACAGAGTACCAGTTCTCGTATTTCATGCCGTTGGTCGACCTCGTGTCCATGTATGACCAGTACCAGTCAGCCATGTCTGCAATTGAAAGAATGTTCGATGTGATAGACACGAAAGTCGAGGTGTTGGACGCACCGTCTGAAAGGAGCATCGTATTATAATGATAGAAGAAGTCAGATTTGAAAACGTCAATTTCGCGTACGACATAGACGTTCCAGTTTTGAAAGACATCAGCTTCACTCTGAAACGCAACATGAAACTCGCGATTGTCGGCCAGACAGGCGCTGGCAAGAGCACAATAATCAACCTTCTCGCCAGATTCTACGATCCAGGCGAAGGCAGAATACTCATCAATGAGCATGACATAAGGGACATCCCGCTTGCCACTTTGAGAGGCCACATGAGCATAGTTTTACAGGACTCGTTTCTCTTTTCAGTTTCCATAAAGGAAAACATAAGGTTCGGGAAACTTGAAGCATCAGACCAAGAAGTCGTAGACGCAGCAAAATCCATCGGTGCCCACGATTTCATAATGAAGCTTCCCAACGATTACGACTATGTGATACAAGAGGGGTCTTCAAACATTTCCATAGGCCAAAGACAACTCATAAGCTTCGCCAGAACTCTAATTGCAAATCCGGAAATCTTGGTGCTGGACGAGGCGACATCATCAGTTGATGCCTACACCGAACTGGTGATACAGAGAGCTCTGAAGAAACTTATGTGTAACAGAATGACTATAATAATCGCCCACCGACTTTCAACCATCAGGCTTTGCGATGAAATTTTAACGATCGACCATGGGTCAATAGTGGAAAGAGGCACGCATGAACAGCTTATGCGCCAGAAAGGATTGTACAGCTCATTCTACAGACTGCAATTTAGAGAAGAAACAGGAAGAGACATATCACAATAGTCCAAGTGGACACTGAAGAGATTAGTGGGCACTGTTTGTCCGAGTCAATCCAGCAAGGCAAAGCAGTGGAACAGGGGACTCATGCAGAACTCATGGGAATAAACGGGCTTTACAGCACATTTTACAGGATGCAGTTCAGAGAACAAGGTCTTGAGACAATCCGCCTGCTATAATTCGTCAACTGGCGTTGATCTCAACGCTTTGTTATTTTAACTAAGCCCTTTTCGGCATTTACCTTTATGAAGTCACCAGTCTGAATGATCTCAAATGGGTCCTTTTCCAATTTGTCTACCAGCGGAACTTTTACGATAAACGCGCTGACGACGAGCACTGTTTCCACGTCTTTAACTATCATTGCCTTGGGAGCGACGCTGTGCTGTGCCAGTTTGAAGAGGCCATCTATCTGAACAACTGAGCTGGCCTTTCCTGATGGGAATACGAGTACTTTGTTTGCAAGGCTCTTTCCGATCAGTTCATGGCTTTTCTCTCTGACTGTGCCTGTCTTAGGGTCTGTGAGGTAGAAGCAAATGGGCTCATGAGAAACTAGGGCTTCACCTTCTCCGTATCCGCCTATGATTTTGTGACATTTAAGTGCTATTTCCAAATCTTTCATCCCCATTTCCCCTTGATTGCAGCTTCAGTGCAATCGCCTAGCCTGGAAACAATGACATCCTTGAATCTCCTATAGTAAGCGCATTTTGGTGAGTCTGTCATGCCCACTCCATCCTTATACGCTATCCAGCATGGTTCGTCAATGCACGTGTCTACTGCAACGTGTCCGCCCGCTTTTTCTATGACATCCACATAGCCATTTCTTTTGGCTAGCAATTTAGTCGTGGCTGACGTGCAAACCCAAAATGCCACGTCTTTGTGAATCTTTTTTCCTTTCAAGAGTTCGGCAACTTGTTCCAGCTGCTTGAGCGTGTAGTGCGGGCATCCAAGCATGACGAAATCTATTCTGCCACTTGTCGTTTGAAGCTCTTCGTAGGCCCGCTTGAGTTCGCGATTCGTCACGATGATTTTCTCTTTTGGAATGTCACCCTGAAAGGCTTCTTCGATTGTTGCAGCCTCAACACTGAACCCAGGCATATAAAACAGTGATATCGCTCCAGACGTGTTTGACATGGCGCAGAAGTTTATGAGTTCCTCCGTGTTTGGATGGCTCGATATACCGTCAAGTACTGGAATTCCGTAGCCTAGCCGCTTGCCTACGGCGTATCCTAGGAGAGTGTAGTCGAACTCGTCCTTAAGGCTTGCTTCGACTTTTACTAGGCATGTGCCTTTCCGGTTTTCCTTGATATGTAGACCATATTCAGGAGTTTTGCCTATGATTCCTGCAGCTAATGCACTCTGAGCTGCTTCGCGGTTTGTTCTTGCACCAATAACTGAATTTACATAGGGCGTGGCGCTTGATTCGGAGAAGGCGACGGTTTCACCGAAGAGTGGAATATTCTCGGCCATGTATGGTATGCAACTCCAACTGAGTATTGCACCGACCCGCCTGTAGGCTTCCATGACTCTTCGAGCTACCTCGGCCTCGCCTTTCGGAACTTCAAACAGGTTTTCGAAATAGTCGATGTCATACACTGGATTTGTGCTGGTGGGCACCTTGCAGATTGCTCCGCCATTTGCCAAGAGCTCGACGAAATACAGGTCTCCTTCCTGACCGCTTGATGCTGCATGCGCGCGACTTATGGGGATCATTTTTTCAGCATCGTATGCATCTCCGATTGCCACGAGCAATTCCAGTGCTTTTTGTGTTCCTTGCCCAAATTCGCCGTTGAGTATTCGTTCTTCCTCTTTGGTTAGGTGCATTTCAGTTTCTCCTCACGTTGAGAATTCTGCTAATGCGATGCTAGCAGACGTTTTGCGGGTGTCCCTCCAGGAACTTGACAACATTATCGATGCAAATGTCTGTGCATCTTTTTGCCGCTTCGACGGTGTGGAATCCCACGTGAGGGGAAAGCATCGTGTTGTCAAGTTTGAATAGAGGGTTATCTTTGGCCGGCGGTTCTTCTGCGAACACGTCTAGACCGGCGAAGGATATTTTGCCTGATTTCAGCGCGTTGATCAAAGCCTTCTCGTCAATTACTTTGCCTTGAGAAGTGTTGATTATGACAGAGCCATGTTTCATGGTTTCGATTTCCTTTCTCCCTATCAGTCTCTCTGTTTCTGACGTTAGGGTAACGTGCAGGGTTATGACGTCGCTTTCTTTCAAGAGCGTGTAGAGGTCAACGTACTTCATGCCGATCTCTTCAGCTCTCTTCACGTTGGGATATTTGTCGTAAGCAAGAATTCGCATGTTGAAAGCCTTGGCTATCTCAGCAACCCGACAGCCAATCGATCCAGTGCCAATTATGCCAAGAGTTTTTCCATGTAATTCAACGCCTCCAAACGGTCTCCAATCGAAACCGCCTTTTCTGACATGTTTGTCAGCTGATGGCAATTTTCTGACTGCTGCCAACAGCAAAGCGAAAGTGTGCTCAGCAACGGCTTCCATGGCATAGCTTGGAACATGTGTTACCACAATTCCTTTCTCGGCAGCTGCTTTGACGTCTGCATAGTGGCAAGTGGTAGCCCATATTGAAACCATTCTGAGTTTCTTGCAGGATTGAATAATATCTTGGGTCAAGTCGCTCCAGCCAACTATCACGACGTCAGCTGTCTCTATTCTCTCTTTCAATTCATCAGGTGTCTTAGGTGGCTCCTTGAAAACTTCAAGGTCACCGAGCGCATGCAATTTTTCCACATGCTCTTTTTCCAAGAAGACGTGGTCGACAACTACGATCTTCATCGTTCGTCATCCATTTGGAGCCTAGATCGTTACTTAAGGTTTGCGCGAAACGGAATTCATTTCCTTTCAACAATCCGGACTTGAGCAGATGAGGATATAGTACCTCTCATGTCGGACTTTTCGGTTAGTCTTTCTAGGAGATAAAAAATGGGTCTAGCGGGCTCTTGACTGCACTCTCGGTTCCATCAATGCCCAAAGCCAGTCAACGAACTCTTTCAGGTTCTTTGTTTGTATGTAGATATCTCCAGGGCCGGTGATCTGGGTTACTAAGCCTTCTCCGCCAAGCAGGGTTTCTTTGAGTCCGCCGAACTTTGTGACTTTGTAGCTGCACGTATCACTGAAGGCTACTAAGTGGAAGTTGTCCACGATCATTGTCTGCCCAGCTTTCAAGGTGTGTTTGTCGATTGCTCCGAAAGTGTTTATGAAAAGGCTGCCGTTGCCGGTGACCTTTATCATGAAAAGACCCTGACCGAATAACCCCTTGGTGAAGCCCTCCCATTTGACGTCTAAATCAACGTTTTCTGTTGACGCAATGTACGCGGACTTCTGTATTACGTAGCCTTGGCTTGGTTTGATGTCAAGCATTTCTATGTCGCCTACGGGTGCTGCGACCAGCCCCACTTCTCCAGGACCGCCATTTGCAGTGTAGTCGTTCACCCAAAAAGACTGTCTACCTATCACGGCCAGGCCTAAACTGCCTAACAGGCTTTTTTCTCTTTTTCTTGTATGTGGCTCTATGGTTGGATCCATGTAGGTCATTGCTCCAGATTCTCCAGTGATCGTCTCGCCTTGTTCCAAGTTGACAACAAGCATCGAATAGGATGGACTGTACTTTATTTCATATTTCATCTTGGAATTCCTCAGTTCAGATTGCATGCAGCCGCTATTATTACTTGTCCTTGAAATGAATCGTTCCCCCTGAGAGCACAAAATGTACCGATACGTGCTTTTAGGGCAATTGCAATTCTGTTGTCGCCTGATAAGGTATTGCTGATACACGATTTGCATGCAAAATAGGCTGGTTTACGTGATAGAATGATTCTGAACGTTTTTTTCCAAATTGGTATTCATAAAACTTTAATAGTCAAGAAGATTGTGGATAGGGTATATTGAGAAAAACAAGGTGCTCGCATGGAGCCTAGTAAGAAACCATTGAACGTGCTGATCAAGCAACTGAACGCTAGCATCTCGGTCATGCTGAAAAACGGATGCGAATACAAGGGCAAAATGATCAAGTGTGACGGACACATGAACATACTTTTGGAAGGAGCGACCGAGTGCAAGGAAGAGCAGTTGATGACTAACTACGGTAACGTGCTGCTCCGTGGAAACAACGTACTCTACATAATGTTGGAATCCGCCTGAGAAAGTGCAGTTTTGCTTTTTCCAGTCACGTAGTCGAGGGCCTCCTTAAGCCTGACTTTCAGCATGCGCTTTCGGCTAAAATAGTGCAGAACGTTCTCTAAATCTCGCCCTAGAAGCTGTTCAGCGTTTGGGTGCTCTTTAGTCACGTATTGTGGCCAGTCGATTATTAGGATATGCATGTCAGGCTTTATGATAATGTTGTATTCGCTCAAATCAGCGTGGATTACCCCTGCTTTCAAATAGGCCTTCCTGACGTTTCGAAGTATCTCTTTCAGAACTCTCTCTGGCTTCCGAACCTTTCTCAGTGCAGCAAGCTGTGTTCCTTCGATCATTCCCATTACTATGACGTGTCGGTTTTGGGTGATTGGTTCAGGAACGGCAACGCGCTGCAGGTGCAGGAGTCTCAGAGCTTCGATTTCTTTCTCTGCGGCAAGCCTTGACTGGAAAAGCCATCCTGCATGTTCTTTTGTGTAACCCCTTTTCCTTCGCGTTTGTCGAAAGCTGATTCTGCCCAATCTATGAAATTTCACGGCCACCCGTTCGTTTTTGGGGGTGAGTGCATCATACACGTCTGCTTCTTTGCCAACTCCCAAAGGTTTTCCAAATGCTTCAAGCACATTCGCTCTTACAAGCGCATTTATTGCCAAGCAATCGTAGCCAGTATAGTTCAATGTGAACCCAGTGTAGGTGCTCCGGATTTGATAGATTAGGCCTAGCTTGCTCAACCGGTTTAGTATGAAGTCTGTGTCTCGGGCAAGATTGAATTTCGTGAATCTTGCAACTTGCTCCTTTGGAACGAACTCGTGTTGGCTCATGGCTGTTTCTATTGCTTGGAGCACTCTGAGATCCGTGTTCTCAAGTTTTCGGAAAACTTGAACCGCAATATCAGCCGAAGACATTTCAGTCAAAATAGGACCTTTTCAGGTAATAAGCTTACCAAGCTTCAAACGTGAACTATTTGAGCCGCCTTAACAGACTCATCAACTATCTTTTTGATGTCAAGTCTCTTTTCAGCTTCGCTTACAAGCTCCAATTTCGCCGCAGTTGCCGGTTGACTGGGGGCTGCAGTGCAACCTTTGGCTTTCCGAATCGAAATTTCGTACGTGCCAGTCTTCCGAGCCAAAGCTTCAGTTTCCGTCTTATCAAAGCCCAGAAGTGGCCGATGTACAGGATATTTCACAGCCGCTTCATCTAGGACTCTCAGATTGATTAGAGTCTGGCTTGCCTGTTCGCCTATAGCTTCTCCAGTTACTATGCCATCAGCTTCTTCGATTTCCGCTATTCTCTCTGCAATGCGATACATCATACGCTTGCACAGGAGGCAGGTCAACTTCCTCGGAGCTTCTTCGATAAAGGCATCAAGGTTGTTGCCATGCGGCACGATGTAAACTTTTCCTGGATAGCCTATTGACCATTCGAAAAGCCGCTTTGCAATTTCCAAAGCTTTGTCTGTTGTGGTTCTGTCTGTAAGGGGCGTGTTGTCAAGATATACGGGCACAATTGTACATCCGCGTTTCATTGCAAGCCAGCATGCCACGGGAGAATCAATCCCACCGCTTAGTAGGCACACGACTTTTGACTGTGAACTCGTTGGAAATCCGCCCGGACCTTGAAGGGTTTGGAAGAAAACATAAGCCGCCGCGTCTCTGACTTCAATGTTTATCTTGAATTCAGGACTGGTTAAGTCAACGTGAAGCTTTCGGCTTTTGAGACCTATCAGGATTCTCTCACCGACAGCTTTGCAGACTTCCATGCTTGAATAGTCATGCGTGCCTATTCTTCGGCATCTTACTGCGAAGCTGCTTCCCTTCTTGATTGTGGCTTTTGCAAGCTCGAAGGCTGTTTGCATGATCTCGCCCTTTTCTGAAATGGTTTCTTTGGCTGGCGAAACTGAAGAAATGCCAAAAACCCGAGTCAATTTGGAAGCAACTTCCAGCGCATTCTCTGTTCGTATGTAGATCCTGCCCCGCTTTCGCAGGATTGCACGATAAGCCACGGTGTAGTGGTTTAGAACGCTTCTTATGTTCCTAAGCAGCAGTTTCTCGTAGTTGCGTCTTGTCCACTCGCTCTTTATGCCTATTTCTCCGCCGAATCGGACAATGACTGAATCAAGCTCCGTGTTTCCATCAGGCCTCAATACGGGTGATACGCAGGAACTGAAAGAGCAGAACAGATTTAACAATTATGCATTAGGGTCAGGCGAAGTAGTGTAGAGATGGATGGTGGTTCTGCCATTGTCAAACATGTGCATTTATGTTTTGACAAATAGCACCAGTGTCACGCTCCTCAGGCCCAATCTGGTCAAAGGCAATGCTGAAAAAAGAGTTCTTTAAGAATTTCTAATCTATAAAAGCAAGATGGACTAAGAAATGTTGTCTCAATAGCGAAAGCTCTTGGACTCCAAAATCCAGATAATACTGCTTGGGACCGGTGGGGGACGATTCGTCACCATGACCCAAAGAAGACGGACAGCCGGAATTCGAGTCATGAGCGAAAGCTTGAATCTGCATCTTGATCCAGGACCGGGGGCTCTAGTCTACTCTATAAATGAGGGTCTTAATCCTCAGAAGCTTGAAGCCGTTTTCGTTACTCATTGCCATCCAGACCATTATACAGATGCTGAAGTCTTGATTGAAGCCATGACGCGAGGGATGACTCAGAAGCATGGAACATTAGTGGCTGACAAGAGCGTTCTTCGCGGAAGCAGCGTGTGTGGACCTTCAATTTCGAAGTATCATCAACGAATGACTGAGCAAACGATTGAAGCTGTGCCCAACATGAAATTTCGGCTTAGCAGCATGAACGTTTCCGTGACGAAGGCAAGACATACTGATCCTGAAGCGGTTGGTTTTAGGTTTGAAACTTCAGAATTAGGAGACTTCGCCTATACGAGCGACACTGAATACTTTGAAGGCGTAGCCAAATACTACAAGGGAGTAAGGCTTCTCATATTGTGCGTGATGCGGCCTGCTGGAAAACCTTGGAAGGGTCACATGACAACAGACGACGCCATAAAAATAGTCGAGGAAACGCACCCTGAGCAAGCAGTTCTAACGCATCTTGGAATGCAAATACTGTTCAGAGGCCCAGAAAAAGAGGCCAAGCTTATTAAAGAAAAAACGGGGGTCGCAACGGTTGCTGCTGTGGATGGAATGCAGATAACCTTCGGAGAAACGATAAACATAGGGATGCGCAACAAAAAGGACCAGCAAGGCCTAGACATGTTTCTTTAGAAAGCATTTAACCTTCAACTCAAATATACGCCACAGAGGATGCAAAGTCCATGCGAGTTGTGCTAAGAATAGGCGGTTCGGTCTTTGCCTCACCGATTGACCCGGACCTTATCGTAAAGTATGCTGAATTGTTGAATGACTTAAGGGCAAAAGGACATGATGTGGCTGTTGTCGTTGGTGGTGGCAACCTAGCAAGGGAGTTCATTCGGGTTGCAAAGCAGTTAGGGTTGGCTGAGGAATCGCAGGATGAGGTTGCAATATCAGTTTCAAGGCTTTTCGCCTTGCTGTTTGTTAAAAGGCTCGGGCCGACAGCATGCGGAACCGTCCCAGTGACGATTCAAGATGCTGGAAAGTGCCTGCAAAAAGGGAAGATAGTCGTTATGGGCGGTTTGAAATCTGGTATGACTACTGACGCTGTTGCTGCATTAGTCGCTGAAGCAGTGAAGGCTGATTTGCTAGTGAAGGCCACGGATCAAGACGGCATCTACAATAAAGATCCTAGAAAGTGTGCGGATGCGGTTAAACTTGAATGTCTAAGGTTCCAAGATCTGTCACGGGTGCTTTCTGAAGACAAACACAAGGCTGGAATCCACCAGATAATCGATCCAGAAGCCGTCAAAATTCTCATGCGTTTCCAAGCGAAGGTTGCCGTTGTTAACGGCTTCAAGCCTGAGAACGTATTGATGGCTGTTGAGGGCAAATGTAGTGGAACTCTGATCAGCTAGTTTGAATTTCACAATCAGCAGCGATAGGTTTAAATATCGCTATTGATATCGTTGGCGATATCAATGGTGATATGCTATGCGCAGAGAACATTGGATGAGGCACACTGCCATGGTTCCAAAGGGCTTCATACGTTATCAAGTTCTTGAGTCCCTTGGTGGAAAGCCCATGTCAGGTTCTGAGATAATAAATGAGATAGAAAGTAGGACAAACGGTCGATGGAAGCCGAGCCCAGGTTCAATTTATCCGCTCTTGGCTTGGCTGCAGGATAATGGTCACATCAAAGAGTTGCCAGCTGAACAAAGCGGGATGAAACGATACGAACTCACTGAAAGTGGTAGGGCTCTCCTTCAGGAGCAGAAGAAGATAATGGTGGAACAGAGGAAGAGGCTGAAAGAATACGCGAAGAACCATATGGGATTTAGGAGAGAAAGATTCTTCGGTCCAGCGTTTATGGGCGCGTTGTTGTCTGGTTTGCCGGAAGAAAAGCTAGCTGAAGCAAGAAAAACGATGCACAACCTTGTGACTGCCTTCTTCGAGTTGGGGCGCAGCTTGGAGGAGCATGCTTCCGAGGAAGCTTTTGATGAAGCGCTGAAACTCTTAAATAGCACGGCCGAAAAGCTTGAGGAGATAAACCATAAACTGAAGGGTCCGAAAAATGAGTGAAGAGATCATTAAGGCTGAAGGGCTCACCAAGATTTTTAACAAGCACTTGGTCGCGGTTGATCACGTAAACTTCGAGGTCAAGGGAGGGGAAATATACGGTTTCCTGGGACCTAATGGCGCCGGAAAAACCACGACCATCAACATGCTGATAACGATCCTGAAACCTACAGAAGGCAAAGCCTCCGTACTGGGCTTCGACATTGCGAAGCAGGACAACAGCGTGAGAAACGTGATTGGCGTCGTGCCGCAAGAATACACTGCTGATGAAGACCTGACAGGTTTAGAGAATATCCTTTTGTGTTCTGATATGTACGGAATTCCACGGCGTGTTGCAAAAGAGCGTGCGGAAGAACTGCTAAAGCTCGTTGAGCTAACCGATTTCAAGGATAAGAGGGTTCAAACCTTTTCGGGTGGGATGCGTCGCAGACTTGAGCTTGCATGTGGGCTAATCAACAGGCCAAAGATACTTTTCTTGGATGAGCCTACTCTAGGGTTGGATGTTCAAACGAGGACCGCAACTTGGAACTACATAAGAAAGCTGAAGAAAGAGTTTGGCATGACGCTTTTCATGACTACGCACTATCTTGAAGAAGCTGATTCACTTTGTGACCGCGTTGCCATAATTGATCATGGAAAAATAATCGTGGTCGGCACGCCTGAAGATCTAAAACACAGCTTAGGCGGCGACATTATAACCATAGGTATTAAGGAGGATGCTGATGTGGCTGATCTCATCGCGAAGGTTGAGCATGTGAAAGATATCAAGAAGGAAAATGGCTCATATCGAATCAAAGCCGAGTATGGAGAAGTGACGGCGCCTTTAATTATTGAGGCCCTAAGGAAGAAAGCGTACACCGTGACGAGACTTTCGCTCACGGAACCAACACTGAACGAGGTCTACCTGGAATACACGGGCAAGTCTATGCGTGATACAGAAGAGTCCAGGGAGGCTTTTGCTTCGCAAAGGATGGCTATGAGGAGGGCTCGCCAATGAGCGAAACGAACGGCAATTCCAAAAGCAAATTACATGGACTCTGGGCCTTGACA
Organism: Candidatus Bathyarchaeota archaeon; assembly: GCA_963705345.1. Classification (GTDB taxonomy): domain Archaea; phylum Thermoproteota; class Bathyarchaeia; order Bathyarchaeales; family Bathycorpusculaceae; genus DASPTR01. The sequence continues at coordinate 930,428 of OY970072.1, read as the reverse complement.
AACAGGGAGCTCAAGAAATGGTACAAAGCCCCCGTAATATTCATACTTTCCATAATTCAGCCGATTATTTGGATGGGTCTGCTCGGAAAAGCTATGAACATTAGTGCTATTTTCTCAAGCGGCTCATTCGAGCAATTAATGAGCAAGTTAGTTCTGACCCCACCGCTAACCCTAACGCAATCTCAACAACTAGGTGGATTCTTTCAAGGTCTGCAGACGAATATCATGCAAAATGCGTTTAATACGACCGATTACTTTTCCTTCATGGCTGTCGGTATGATTGCCTTCACAGCCCTCTTTACAACGGCGTTCAGCGGCATGTCCGTGGTTTGGGACAGACGCTTAGGCTTCCTAAACAAGGCTCTCAGCACACCCGTATCCAGAGGGGTAATAATATTCTCCAAAGTCCTTTCTGCAACCCTGCGATCAATGTTCCAAGCAGGCATAATAATACTCATCGCTATTGCATTCGGTCTCCAGTTTGGGGCTAGCTTCAATCCGCTCTACATACTCGGTGTATTCGCGATCATGTTCCTGATATGCGTGGGCTTGTCTTCAATGTTCATCGCAATCACCATAAGATCAACAAGAATAGAGACTCCAATGGCCGTCATGAACCTGATAACCCTGCCGTTGATGTTTGCTAGCAATGCCTTCTTCCCGACTAATATCATGCCTCCCTGGCTCCAGACAGTGGCAAAGTTCAACCCGATGACATACACTACAGATGCAGTGAGACAGCTTTTGATATTCAGCACGACTGACTTCGCGCAGGTTGCGATGGACTTTGCATACGTTGGAATATTCGCAGTAGTAGTCGCAACAATAGGCATAGTGCTGTCGTGGAGATTCCTAAGTAAGTAAGCAAGCAAAAGTGAACGAAAAAAAGCGCAGATGACACCTGTGACAATAATCGTTGAAGCAGTCGACCTGAAGAAGACCTACGTGCTTGGCAAAGTTCCAGTCAACGCGTTACGTGGCGTCAACTTGAAGGTTGGAAGTGGCGATTTTCTCGCCGTTCTCGGGCCCTCTGGAAGCGGCAAATCAACGCTGCTGAACTTGATTGGAGCATTGGACAAGCCAACAGAAGGGAAGATGCTGATTGAGAGCATTGACGTCTCCACGCTCAATGACAGCCAGTTAGCCGACCTTAGACGCAGAATCGGCTTCGTATTTCAGTTCTTCAACTTAATTCCACGGTTTACGGCAAGAGAAAATGTTGAATTATCAATGGCTATAGCCGGACTGAGCAAAGCAGACAGGAGAAAGCGTGCTGAGGATCTTTTGGGAACAGTAGGACTCAAGGAAAGAGTGAATCATAAACCCGCCGAATTGAGCGGTGGCGAGCAACAACGTGTGGCCATTGCGAGGGCTTTGGCGAACAATCCAAAGTTCCTTCTGATGGATGAACCTACGGGAAACATAGACTCCAAAGCTGCGAGCGAGATAATCAGCCTGATAAAGAGACTCAACGAAGAGAAAGGCGTTACCGTAATAATGGTCACTCACGACCAACATCTGGCAAGTCAATCGAAGAAGATTGTGCAGATGTTTGATGGCTCAATAGTCCAAGAGGTAGTGAATTGACTTGAAAGCCCAAGACGTCTTGTCTTATTCCTTTAGCGCAATAAAGCTGAGAAAACTTCGCGCAGGCCTAACGACTTTAGGAGTAGTAATCGGCATTGCAGCTATCGTCGCCTTGCTTTCAATTACTCAGGGTCTGCAAGCTACTATAACTAGGCAGCTTCAAACAGGATTTACAACTGATACACTGATTGTCTCCACTGGAGCAGGCTTGGGAGGAGGCTTCGGTGCTGGCGCAGAAGGCAGAGGTACAGCCAATTCTGGTTTCAAACTGTTGGTTAATTATACAGACAAAATCAACGATATGGCAAACGTTGAGATGTCGATGGCGATAATTCAAAGGGCAGGCTGGGTTGGAAATGGTACAACAAACCTGACTACTACCATAGTGGGTGTGGATTTCGCAAAATACGCGAGCATTTACAGCAGCACGTTCATGAATGAAAGTGGGGAAATACCACTGAATCCGGAAAACCAGATGATTGTGGTTGGGAAACGCGTAAGTGACCCGTGGAAAAATGAGACATTCTTCTGCAATGTAAATGATAACGTTGAGATCATCTGGACTAATGCAACTACGCTTCCGTCGGAAAATGAGACTTACGCTAGTAATGTTGCGGCTGTTCTCAAAGAGATCGGGGGCTTCGGCGTCGGTGGGCCTTCGGATTCTAGTGTTTACATTCCTATTTCTCAGGCTCAGACTTTCTTTGGAACTGATGAATGCAATACGATAGTTGTGAAATTGACAAATGATGATAAAGCAACGATTGATAGTGTTTCTAAAGCGATAAAGGACGCTTTCAGCGACCAAGTCTCCGTAACGTCTGCAACAGCAGTGCTTAACATCCTATCAAGTGTTTTCTCCATAATACAACTCTTCTTAGCTGGAATTGCCGCCATCTCGCTTCTAGTTGCGGGGATAGGCATAATGAACATTATGATTGTTTCTTTGATGGAGCGTACGAGAGAGATAGGTATACTGAAGGCGTTGGGCATGAAAAGTCGAACAGTGCTTCTGATTTTCCTGTGTGAATCAGTAATAATTGGCTTGATGGGTGCAGTGGTCGGTATAGCTTCAGGTTGGGTTTTGGCAAACGTGGTTGCAGTAGTATTTCGCGGAGGAGGCGGCGTATTTGTGGGAAATCAGGCTGCAGGGACAGGCGGAATGACAATAACTCCCCTTTTGACTCCAACAGTGACCATACTGGCCTTAGTCTTCGGTGTAGGGGTCAGCGCAATCTTTGCCCTCTACCCAGCTTGGCGTGCTTCAAAGCTTAAACCAGTGGAAGCTTTAAGATACGAGTAGTACCTTTTTCATCACTGGTGATCTGGTTTTGAGGAGACTATACCCCAAACAGCCATTCGTAGGCGTTGGAGCTGTGCTGATCTGCGCCGGAAAGATATTGCTTGAAAAAAGAAAGAATGACCCTGGGAAAGGAAAATGGAGCATCCCGGGTGGACTTGTCGAGCTAGGCGAAAACGTCGAGCAGACGGTCATCAGGGAAGTTGAAGAGGAAACTGGCCTTCACGTTGAAAAACCTGAGCATATAGACGTTGTTGACAGTATAACCAGAGATGAAAATGGCGATATAAAATATCACTTCGTCATAATAGACTACTTTGTAAAACTCAAAGACGGCACGCTAAAGGCCTCGAGTGACGCAGAAGAGCTGACATGGGTTGCATTCGACCAAGTTGAAAGATATGACTTGACAAAAACCTTCAGAGCATTTTTTCAAAGGAACAAAGAAAGACTCGAAGCATTTAGCTCGTGTCCGTGAAGAAGAGCCTCGTTTCTCCCATCGTTCTGACATCTAGGGCTTTGATCTTGACGACCATTGGAAAATCCTTCACGACCTTTCCAAGCGCTAAACAATAGTGCGGCGGTAGGTCTCTGGCAATTAATTTGACTGTTTCTGCGTCAACACGCGCGGCTCGCGAAACGACATCCAAGTCATGCTCGTTTGTGAAGTTGAAGAGGAAAATGTTGTCCGCTTGGCGATAGATGTTCTCTTTGATCGTGTCCGGCTGATTAGTTATGAACGTTGTGAAAATTCCGAAATGCCTCATGCGGGTTACGATATCATCCCAGTAGGTTTCGCGCAAATATAGATGAGCCTCTTCGGCGAACAGAAACGTTGCCTTGAGCTTCCAGCTTGTCAATTGCTCAACGAGTTTTCCAAGAACGTATTCAACGACTATTTGACGGTCAATCGTCGAAGTGTTCCGCAGATTTATTATTACCGCGCCGCCATGCTCTTTGGCCTTGTAGAGACAATCCTCCAATAGTGTGGCTTCGGCAGCGTTGTCAGTGAAGAAGCCAGTGTTGACCAATGAATGATAACGGGAAGACAATGCGTCGCGAACGTGCTGATTACAGTTCCAGTTGCGAATCGCTTCGCCTAACTCATGCAGAGTAAGCATATCTCTGTCCCTCAAAGATTGCCAGATACGTCTGAACTCCCGCGCAGAAGTGCCGGGCAAATGCAATGCGTGAATGAGAATTCCCAACAAGACGTGAAGGTTCAGCTGTCTCAGGGCGGTTTTGAAGTTTTGGCCCGGCGTCAAAACGTGGATCTTATCATAGTGGGCGTTCCTTTTTCCGTCGCTTGTCATTCCAAGGCTTATGTATTCGCCGTTCAAATCAAAAACAACAACAGTTGCTCTGTACCCAACGAGGTTTATCATCAGAAGCTTGGACAAATGGGATTTGCCCGTCTCTTTTTTGCCAGTGATTATGTTGAGCTTACCGTCTAGGTATGAGGCATCAATCGTTAGCAGAGAGGAATCCTTCGTTCCACCTATGACTATCGGCAGTTTTCCATCGATTTTCGCGAGCTTAAACAAAGTTGGGATGGGAAGCTTTTTTATTATTGACTGAGACCGCGAGGGGAGCCATGCACTGCTTGGGCTTAGGCTGTCTTTTTCCACCGTAGCACGAATTTTGCAGACGAGCAGGCTTGCATCTTGAATGTAAGTGATGTACGGAGCGATTTGCAACGGGTCAAAATCCTCCCCTTGCAGTATTTCCCCACCGTCTGGAAGGCTACGGAGTAGCTCTTCGAGAACCCCTGGGATGCTGGCGAACTGCACATCGATTATTTGTGCGATCAGTGCCTTTCCTGCTTCGACATCATCAACAAGCAGATAATCACCCTTCTCTACTGTTTCATTCGGAAAACTCAAAACCTGCAAAATGTTGCCCTCTTTCTTATACAGCTTCATGAATAGGATTCACCTCTGCCATATGGGCCGAACAAAAGCTTGTGCATGTCTGGCCTATTGATGATCCTGAGGCCATATTTTCGAGCAATGAAATGCTGCATAGCTATGACTTCGTTTGCCGTGAAAGTGCATAGAATGTGTGCCAACCTGAGAGTTTCAGGATAACCCTGTGTGAGAATATCATTTCCCAGAAGTTTCTCAACAGCTTCAATTCTCCGCTCGGTGGAATTCTCCTTGTCTATGTCCAGCCTGAAGGCGTAATTCCCATGACATAGCCTCGCGACGTAGACCTCCCCAAGCAAAATGATCGGAGGCTTAGGCCTCAAGCCAGCCGTTTCAAGCAGAAGCGGGTCTCTCTGCTGAAGCGACACATCAGTTATCAGGTACCCGTTAACCCGAAGGTTCGTCATCTTTGAGAAAGCCAATACAGTGTTTCTGCATCCCCTTGCATTCGTCAAAATCTGCTTCAAACGCCCAGCTGGTGTGTCGGCCGTTCCGGCGGTTAATGAGCCGTCAAAAAGGACAAGTCCGTCATGCATTGTTCCTGAAAGAGTGGCCTGCAACCATCTTTCCAGCAGACTTGCAATCCGTGTAGGGTTTTGGAAAAGATTAACAGAGTTTTGATTCTGCTTGTGTGCGGACAGAAAGTATGCTTTTTCTAGTGTTTCATAGACTTCCCTTTTGTTTTCTTCTGTGATATGGAAGATGAAAGGCCCCAGTCTTGTATATTTGTAGTTCTTGCGTTGTTTCCAGACATTTGCGCCTCTGACTGCTATCAACATGCCCGTGCTTGTTTCTCCGACCTTGATGGTCGATGTGTCGCATGCTGCGATTGGGGTTTCTTCATGGTTTGATCTTAGGATTATTGGCTGCATTTTGAGATGGAACGTATGTGCGTGCAATTCCATGTTGTCGGCTTGTTGAAATGCCTGTTGATTTAGTTGAAAGGACTGGTTTTGCACATGTTTTAGGGAGCGTATGCTTTGCTCTATGAAGCGTTGGGGCAATGTTGTGTCTATGCTAGGCTGTGGAAAGTTATATTTCGGTGTTGTTGCAATAGTGTATTGTTCAATCACCATGATTCACCAATAGCCAACATTTGAAGCAGGGAATATTTAAATGTTGTGCATGAACAAGATGCGCAATACAATAGCAACAAGGTGGAACGTTGACTGAGAAAGAAATCAAGCCGCCTATCCGAGTGAAAATGAAAATAGGAGAGGTAGAATTCGAAATAGAATGCCAAGAAGACCAACTGCAAGCCACGGTGGACAAGATCCTCTCAGCAGTAACCGAAAAGCTCAAAGACACACAGATGATGACTGAAAGGACTCCATCACCGCCCAGAGCTGAAACGTGCAAGGGCGTAATCCAGAAACTTTGGGGCGAAGGTTGGTTCTCAATTGCCAAAGGCTTAAGCCAGGTTCACAGCGAGCTAGCAAGGCGAGGATTTCACTACGATCGAACCGCCGTGGCTCACGCACTGATAGACTTGGTCAAAGATGGAATACTGACTAGAGAGGGAAAACCGCGCAGGTATCAATATGCGCAGAAAAGGCCGCCGTGATTTTCAAGATCTATCGGAAGCGATAGAAGGGAAGTTATGAGGAGACAATACATGTAACGCAGCGTGGATGCATTGAGATCTGAAAAATCAATCGTTAAGGCTGTGACTTTTGATCTTTGGGAAACCTTACTCTTTGAAAGAGACGGGTCTAACTCGCAGAGAAGGGCTGTTCGATGTAGAAACCTTGTTCATGTATTGAACAGAGTCGGTCTGAGAATCTCTGCTGAACAGGTAGAGCTGGCCTTAAACGAAACGATTTCTTCGCTCCTGAAAATTTGGGACAAAAATAAGGATGTAACTCATCTCGATCATATTCAGCTTTTTGTCAAGTATGCATCAAGAGGTAAGCTTGTTCTGAAAGAGGAATGGATAGGCGAGTTAAGCATGGCTTATGTCTTACCTCTTTTCGAGGTTCCACCGTACTTGAATCCGGACGCTCCTAAACTGTTGCGGTGGTTGAGGGATCAGAACAAGCTTAGTGGGATTATATGCAATACTGGACTGATGCCTGGGACCGAATTGCGGAGATTCCTATCCAAAGAGGGAGTGGCAAAATACTTTGATTTGATGATTTTTTCAGATGAGGTACGCATTCGTAAGCCCGATGAGGGAATATTCCATTTAGCTGCTCGGGGATTGAAGACAAAACCACAGGAGGTTGTCCACGTCGGTGATAACTTGAAAAGCGACGTATGGGGTGCCAAGAACGTAGGTTTGAGAGCAATATATCTTTCAAGTGATGCAGGCCGAGACAAGATCGCAGAATCTGATCCTACTTCGCTTGTGTCCCTTTCGAGAAACCTCGGCAACTTGAAACTGGAACAGATAACGCCAGACAAGACTGTCGCCTCTCTTGCAATGGTTAAGAAGGCAATCATAGAACTGGAAACGATTGCCTAGCGAGTGCAGCATTAGGAAAACATATTCGCTGGGATATATCTTAAAGAGAGAACCTATGTGCTCATCCTTGCCCTAATCTTCGGAAGTGTCTCTTTTTGAATCTGGGTAGTGCCGAAGGTTGTAATTCTGTATTTTTCGTCTGGGGCTTTTGTGGCTGTTTCGTTCTTGATAAGTTCACCTAATCGTGTGCTTGTTATTTTTGCGTTTTTTCCAAGCTTGGCTTGAAGTTCCTCTTTTGAAACAGCGTCACTTTCCAGCATTCCCAGTTGACAGCCCACGTAGTTTGCTAGAAGCCACAAAGACAGCGTCTCATTGTCTGTCAGCCTGTCTCTCGAAACTAGCATGGTTGGGCCTTCTTGTGAGAAGGCAATTATGCCTTCGCAGTCTTTTGCGAGCTTTTGCAGATCAATTCTCAACATCAGTTTGTTCGCAATCTCAAAAGAGGGGATGAATTCGAGAAAGAACTTGTTGACAGAAAGCCAGACTTCTTCAATGTTGCCGGAGAAAGTTTTCTCAACGTCTTTGTATTTGATCTGGACTGTTAAAACATTGGCTTCGCTGTTCAAGCCATTTTACCTCTAAGTCTGGCTAGAACATCGTCCTCTATCCATCGTTCACCTTGCATTGTCAACTTGAACTCCGGCCTGTTGGGGTCCGGCTTAAACACGTGTCCTCGTTTGGTCATTTCGTTCAAGCGAGCTGGCACCATGCATTTTATTCCGCTTGATTCTAAAAGCCTCGTAATCTGCGCTGCGGTGCTCTTCTTCTCTTGTGAAGCGTAAAGCGTCAGGCCTATTGCCTCATAATGTGTGAGGTTTTCTCGAGTTATGATGACGGGGCCTTCGGTGGTTGATTCGATGATGCCTTTGAGTTGGGCTCCGGAGGGGATGACACGACTTGAAACGAAATTCGAGATTTTTTCGATGAAATCTTGTGGGAACGTGGACATCATGTCCAGAATCTCTTGGGGATTTTCGCCTTCAAGTACTATTTCGCCGAATGAGGTTTTTATTCTGGCTTCAACTTTCTTCATTCCACTTCTCCTCTCGTGCCTAAGGCTTCTTTTTCGACAAGAATATAGACGAACCCTGAGTCCGTGTTCCAGCGTCTGATCTTTCCTTTCTTGGCAAGTCCGTTAAGGGCTGTGGCTAAGGCACGTGCTGCATGGCTCTGTCCATTGGTTTCTAATGCGCCTCTCAGCTCATCAATTGTGCGAGGTCGCCATTTTCCCCAGTCAGTTTGCAGGATCTTTATGATAGCTTCTTCACAGTTTTCAGTTGGCGGAATCTTTGGATAATTCTGACTGTGCGTCTCTTGCTTGGGAGCTTCTGTCTTCACGGTTAGAGTGGCTACTTTTTTGGGCCTGGCGTTTTCAAAGGCTTTGCCGACGTTAACGATGAGGTTTGGGAGTTCTTCTACGGTTTTCATGACTTCTTCGCGGGCTCCGCTGACTTCCACTTCGTATTCGCCCATCTTGACTCTCAGGGCGAAGCTGCTTTGCATTTTCCTCATTGTTTTGTTTTGCAACAGTATCCCATGTTATAGAAGAGAGGCTTTTCTTTTTAGGATTTACGTATGCGGTTTGACATCTCGTACGTTGCTTGCATGCTGTCCGTTCTCTCAAGATGCCTTATTCAAAGATCAAACAATGCGTGCTACAGTGGCTCAGTAATCCGAAACGAGTGCCAGGAGCTTTCAAGGGTGTTGTGTGATACAGGTTTCGACATATTCCGAATTGGGAATACCATATTAAATATTACGATACACTATTGTCGTATTGCGTCATGATCTTGCGCAACAAGAGGAGTGTCTTTGGCTCGCAAGGGATTATCAGTATGGCTCTTCAGTTCTATGACTTTCATAGCCCTGTTACACCTGCTTGATGCTATCTCTGCATTATTCTTCAACAATCCAATCAAACTTCTTCAACTATATCCCTTCGTTGGCGCGGAACTACAGTCCATAGCACCATCCACGTACTTTTGGGTAACCATTCTCGCCACCTTGATTCTCTGGGGGATCACATGCGGAATAGCTTTCGAAAATCCTGTAGAGACGTTCCTGAACAAGATACTGTCGGACGCCAAGGTACATAGTACCGTTGAAACGCAGTTGATGGAGAGCAAGAGCGAGGTTCTCGATGCAATGTTTGACACCATAGAGGCTAGCAGTGAGACTCTGGCACAGGTTAAGGATCTAATCTGCAACGTGAGGACAGAAGCTAGGGAAATTCAGCCATTGAGGGAAAGCATCGATAACATGAAGGCAGATCTTGGCGGCTTAAGGAGAGAGTTCAAGAGAATTCAGGAAAATGTCATATTCTCGAAAGTCTGCCCTGCGTGCGGCAAGTCTTTGATGCCAGAGTTCAACACGTGCCCATACTGCGGCGAAAGCATTAAGCCGCAGGAAGCTCCTGTCTTCACGATCAAAAGCTACAGATAAAGATGAACCACGAAAGCCCCTCAAGCTCCCTCTAATTTCTCTCTCAGCATCTTGCTTGCTTGACCCGGGTCTATCTTGCCCCTCAGATCCTTCATGATAATGCCCATAAGAACACCGAAGCTTGCTTCGCCTCGCTCTTGAATCAGTTTCCTGTTGTCCGCGACTACCTTCGCGATCATCGTCTCCAACTCGTCTGTAGAAACTGCCTTCAAACCGAGACCGCCAATGGCTTCCTGCACGCTTTTACCTTCGTTTTTTGACAGCCAAACAATCACGTCTGAGAGCGACTCTTTCATCAGATTCCCAGAGCCTACGAGTTCGAAGATCTTTCGCATATGATCCGCTGAAACCACGTCTACTTGAACGCCGTCACGCTTCAAAGCCTTCAGCGTTTCAGTCAAGAACACGGCGACCATAGTCGGCGAAACATTACTTTCTTTGACTATTGTTTCAAACAACTCACCGTGCTCGGAATCGAAAATCTGCCTAGCCAATTTTTCATTTAGTTCATATTCTTTTGCTATCCTTTCGAGCTTCTGCTCCGGAAGCTCCGGCAGGCGCGAACTAATCTCTTTCAAGTGCTCTCCGGTCACCTGTATCGGCGGAATGTCTGTCTCCGGGTACATCCGTGCGGCTCCAGGTCGGGGCCTCATGTACCTCGTCGTGCCATCAGGGTTCGCTGCTCGGGTTTCTGCCGGTACACCCTGCAATGCCTCTCGTGCCCTCTCTGCAACCGCCTTTAGGGCATCTTCAGCCTTATCTGGCTTGTCCGCCGCGAATACTACGGCATCTGGCTCTTCAGCCTTAACGATGCGTCTAATCTCTTCAATTTCCTCCGCCGTCACGCCGTACGCAGGCATTTCATCCGTATGGAAAATCCCGCCGACTCTTCCCCAGAATCGCGCTCGATCTGCCATTTCTGTTCCAAGTCGAAAATTAGGAAGCAATTCTCGTTTAAGGAATCCCTTGAATTTTGGGAGCCTCAAAGCCAATACTTGCTGCTCCTTGTCAAGGGCCTTCCTGATGACTTTGCAGCCCGTCTTCTTGAAAGCGTCCGTCACGTCGAAGAACTCTTCTTTTATCTCATCTTCTTTCAATGCAGTCTTCTTCAGCTCTTCGCTTATCTTGATCAGATTCAGCTGGCGTTGAACTTCGTACTCCACTGCTAGGGGAACAAGCTCAAGTTCCTGAACTCCCTTAATCTCTATCAGGGTGCCTTTCGGTATTGATATGTTTAGGTCTTGGCGGATTGTCCCCAATCCGCGCTTAGCTTTTCCAGTAGCTCTCAAAATTCTTCCAATGGCAAGAGCAACTTCTCCTGCTTCTTTAGGCGATTTTATGACGGGTGCGGTTGCAATTTCTATCAAGGGCACACCCAAACGGTCTATTCGGTAATGTATGATGTTGCCTTCTTCATCCCCAGTTTTCCTCGCTGCATCTTCTTCCAGGCTTACGTGTTCAATTGGAACCGTCTTCTGCCCCACTTGTATCTTGCCATTCAGTGCTATTACAGAGGTTCTCTGGAAGCCAGTCGTGTTCGAACCGTCAATGACCGTCTTGCGCATTACGTGGATTTCATCGACAGGTTCTGATTCGATCATGAGAGCCGCTGTCAAGACGGCTTCGACGGCCTCCACGTTGAGGGGATGAGGGGGCTCCTCGTCCATCTCGACTAGACACGAGTTTTCAGAGTTCGCCTCATAGCGGATTTTCACTCCTTTTTGAAATTCAAAATATGCCGCAGAATCTATCTGGCCCAATTCGCTCTGTGTAGGTCTAAGTCCGCGCAGGAAAGTGATTTCCGGTTCTTCTTTAGAGAGTTCCGGCTTGCAGTTGCAGAAGAGCTTTGCAGACGTATCTAGCTGCTGGTGAATTTCCAACCCGACTTTTAGTCCTATTTCTTCATAGTTGATCTGTGCCATTGCCTTAACCTCCTTATTCATCGCCTATTCTGTCAAGAAGAGTTCGTGGCGAGAACTCGCCTGCAATGCTTGTCGTAAGGAGTTTCTTTGCCTCTTCCACGTCCTGAGTTTGCCCTAAAATCCACATGAGCTTGACAAGAGCTGTCTCCGGAAGCATATCCTCTAGGGAGATCACGCCCAGAGCAAGTAGGTCCCGCCCTGTGTTGTAGACGTTCATGTTCACGCGTCCCCAGATGCACTGCGATGTCATGGCAACTATTACACTATGTTTTACAGCGTTCTGTATGGCTTCGAAGAGATACCTGCTGACGTGCCCCAGTCCGGTTCCCTCAAGGACTATGCCTCTGAACCCTTTCTCAACGTGCCAGTCTAGCAAGGCTGGGCTCATGCCCGGGTGAAATTTCAGCAAGACAACTTTTTCGCTGAATTCCGGCTTCAAGACGAGCCTTTTGGCTGGATCACGTTTCTTGTAGTCCTTGGTCAGCATGGTTATTTTCTGGTTCGCTATTCTAGCCAGAGGCGGCGCGTTCACCGACTTGAAGGTGTCTCTTCTGCTTGTGTGGCACTTTCTGACTTTTGTTCCCTTGTGAAGCACTATTGTGGTGTCTGATGGTGTCTCATGAAAAGCAACTGTCACCTCAGCAAAGGGAGCTTTGGTTGCTGCCGTCACTGCACCTATCAGGTTTGTTGCGGCATCTGAGCTAGGTCGATCTGCTGAGCGTTGTGAGCCTACAAGCACGACTGGAACTGGCAAGTTCTGCAAAGCGAAGCTTAGGGCAGCAGCCGTGTAGCCCAAGGTGTCTGTTCCATGTGCGATTACAACGCCGTCAACGCCTCTATCTATTTGCCGGGCGACTGCTCCAGCGAGTTCTGTCCAATGTCTGGGGGTTATGTTTTCGCTGAAAAGGCTGAAAAGTATCTGGGTGTCTATACGCGCTATGTCGGCCAGTTCTGGAACAACGCTGTACAGGTCGCTGGCTGAAAGGGCAGGCCGCACGGCTCCTGTTCTGTAATCCACGCGGCTGGCTATGGTTCCGCCGGTGCTTATTATGGTCACTTGAGGCAGCTTCGGATTCTGATTTGGGAGTGGGGGCGGAGCAAATGCAGGTTTGGTTCCTATGCCTATCTTTTCAATGTGTGCATCGGCAGTTATGCGTATTCCGATGTTGTAGCCGCTTTTCAGTTTTATGACAACATGGCTTTCGTCACCGTATTCAGATCGTGGAATCAGTATTCCTTCGTAGGCTTTTCCTTTCTTCGACACTCGTATCTTGTCACCTATCTCAGCTTCAGCTTTTCTCAGAATTTCCAACGCTTCGCCACTGTAACCGGAACTCTCATCTTTCCTGCTCATCTTCAATTCCCCAAGGTTTTGGACATGTAAACGCCATCATATTGATAACCGAACCGCATGTAATACGGTTTGGTTCCGAGAGCACTTATGACTAGGATCTTCTTTAAATTGTAATCCTCCTTCGTTACACGCTCCGCTTCGGCCAGCAGTGAACTCCCGTAGCCTTTATGTTGCCAGGCCTCGTTCAAGTGCTTCCCCACGGGAACCAGCGGCCCGTAGACGTGGAGTTCGCGCACTATGGAGCATGGTTTTGCTCTCACTTCCGGTCTGTGAGCTTTCTCAGACGGGATGCGCAGTCTCAGGTAACCAATCAATAGGTCATTTGTCGAGTCTTCTGCTGAAATGAAGATTTCTTCCCCCTTGGACGCTTCGTATTCAGTGCTTATGATCTTGATGTCGTCTGTTTTTGTCTTCGCTTCAGTTGTGAACATGCTGTGCCCTACTTCTCTGCAACGTATGCATTTGCACCTTAGGTTTTGTCCCTGCAGTTGCTTGCGGACCACTTCGCGTAGGTCGCTACGCTTGACTCCAGCGATAATCAGTTTCGCTGGAATATCCCTTTGAACACGCATTATGCGCACCCATGGGGGGACTGTTTTCTTGATCTCTGCAATCAGTCTGGCCGCTTGCATGGTCGTGTATGGTTTATACTTGTGCTCAGAATACCACTCGTAAGCCCTTGTGCCTTTCAAGACCAAGCAAGGATAAATCTTGATCATGTCTGGCTTGAAGTCTGGATTCGAGAAAATGGTCTTGAAGGCTTCTAGATCCTTTTCCTCGTTTGAGCCAGGCATTCCGGGCATCAGATGATAGACTATCTTCAGCCCTGAATCCTTCATGATACGCGTGGCTTCAATAACATCTTTTACAGTGTGTTTTCTGCCTACTAAGCGGTAGATTTTGTCGTCTGGATTTTGCACACCGAGTTCCACGCGTGTGACTCCCATGCTGAGCATCTGGTCAACGTGGGTTTCCTTGGCCCAATCAGGCCTTGTTTCAACGGTTATGCCGACATTTCGGATCCTAGATGTCTCTGCGTTCTTTTTGGCCTCTTTAAGACTCGAGGATTTCATGCATGTGATCGCATCTAAGCAGCGTTGAATGAAACGTGTTTGATAGTCAATTGGGGTGGCTGGAAAAGTTCCGCCCATGATGATTAGTTCGATTTTGTCAACGTTGTGTCCTATGGCTTTTAGCTGCTCAATGCGATGCTTGACTTGCAAATATGGGTCGAACTTGTTTTGTAAGCCGCGCATCGCTGCTGGTTCGAAACCAGTGTAGCTCTGAGGGACGCCGAATGTTGGTCCTCCTGGGCAGTAAGCGCATGGCTCAGTTTGTGGGCATGGATAGGGCTTCGTCATCGTGGCTATTATTGTGACTCCTGAGATTGTCCGCGTAGCTTTCCTTCTTAGGATTGGCAGAAGCTTGACTTTTTCTTTGGCTTGAAGTATGCTTATTATTTCAGAGTTCGAGGGCATTCTTGCCAACTGATATTTCTTCGCAACGCGAATCTTGATGCGACTGAGCTCATTATTTGTGGGTTCAGGTAAGCGAAGCAGTGTTTCAATGATTTCTTTCAGTGCAGCTCTTTCGTTCAAGCCAGACTCAACCATGGATACACTTGTGCGGGCATAGAAATAAATTCCTTCGATCGTGAGAAGATATTTATGTCTAAACGGTTTATGGTAACGAATCTCCTTGGTGAAAAGGCTTTGCATCCTTCGTCCAGGGTTACACGTTACTTTCGAAATTTGAGTATGCTTAGCCGCAATGCCAAGCTGTATTTGGTAGCCACAGTTTTGACAGGTCTTGGTTCCGGGATCTGGGGAGTGATTTTCAACTTGTACCTACGTCAAGTGAACTTTCAGTCAGACTTCATAGGTATCATGTCCACAGCAAGCATCATCGCAACTGGCTCTATAGCGTTACTTGCAGGGTTACTCTGTGAGCGCATCGGTCCCAAAAGGACTATTCTGATTGGACTCATGGCTAATCTGGTCAATGTTGCTCAGATTTGGGTCCTGCAGCCAACAACCCTTCTGATCGCGAGTTCTGCTTCAGGCTTGATTGGCACATTGTCATGGGTGGCGTCAGCACCTTTTATGGCAGAAAATAGTAGGCCTGAGGAACGTACTTATCTGTTCAGTTTTGCTTGGGCAGTGATGATAATTATGGGCGTTGCAGGTAGCTACGTCGGCGGTGTCATGCCTACTTTGTTCAACGCAATGCTTGGACTGCCCACAGGGGTCAAAGGTTCGGCCACTGGATATCGGGTAGCTCTGTCAATATCCATCGCTTTGTCCTTCACCGCTGTCTTACCCATTCTACTCATAAGAGAAGACAAAAATCTGCAGAAACAAAAGATGGCTGACCTTTTGAACCTTCGAAACATAAAGAGTTCCAGAACGATAATCAAATTCATGATACCAACCGCAATAATAGGCTTCGGGGCAGGGTTCATAGTGCCACTATTTAACGTGTTTTTCAGAGATAACACCAAGTTTCAGGCAACGGATGAGCAGATAGGCATCATGTCCTCCTTGAGCAGCATAACCCTGGGCATAGGTACGCTTGTGGCGCCAGCCTTATCCAGAAGGCTGACAAAGGCTAGAAGCGTGGCGCTATGCGAGTATCTTTCCATGCCCTTCATAATGCTTACAACCCTTTCTCCAAACTTGACGTGGGCAGCTACCTCATTTATTGCCCGAAACGCTCTGATGAACATGGCGGGTCCAATAGGAACGACGTTGCAGATGGATCTAGTGACCCCCGCCGAGCGTGCTACGACGAATGGTCTGATGGTTATGGCAGACAACATTCCACGAGGTATAACTGTGTCAGTCTCAGGTGCAATGATGACGAAAAGCGACTTCTTCACCCCCTTTCTTTTCACAACTGTGACCTATTTCATGGCCAGCTCATTGTACTTCATGTTCTTCAGGAACGCTGAGGTCAAAAAGGCTAAGACTTCTTGTTCAAGTGGCTCCTAACATAAACTACCTTGCCGTTAACAATAGTCATCTCCACTTTGACGAACTTTATGTCATCTGATTGAACGCTCGACAGATCGCCTGACAGTACCGTCAAATCAGCGAGTTTGCCAGCTTCGATCGTTCCTCTCTTGTGCTCGTCAAAGGAAGCATAAGCAGCGTTCAGACTGTACGTTCTCAAAGCTTCTTCAACCGTTAAGCCTTCTTCTGGGGGATTTCTCCTTGCGACGGCTGCCCAAATGCCCAGAATGGGACTTATGGGCTCCACCGGGCAGTCTGAGCCAGACACGACTGTAAGGCCTTTGTTAATAAGCGTCTTGAATGGGTAGACCCAGCGTGCACGAGTCTTTCCCACACGGTCGATGACCCAAAAGTCGGAAACCACGAAATGCGGTTGAACAGAAGCCACTAATCCCAGCTTTTTCATCTTTTCAATCAGTTTGGGGTTGAGAACGGAGCAATGTTCAACCCTGTGTCTATGGTTTTTCGACGGGTGTTCCTTCAGAGCTTTTTCATAAGCACTCAGCACTGCTTCTACAGCACGGTCTCCTATGGCATGAATGGCCAACTGTAAGCCAGCACCGTGAGCCTTGAGTACGAGTCGATCGAGTTCTTCTTCTGCATATAGCATTAAGCCTCGTGTTTCGGGCTTGTCAGAGTATGGCTTTTTCAGGGCTGCTGTGTGTCCTCCGAGAGAACCGTCGGCCAAGATCTTGACAAAGCCTATTTTGACCATGTCGTTTCCGAAGCCTCGAGGCAATCCCAGACTTGTCAACGAGTCGAGAAACTCTGTTGGGATTCCCAAGTAGACTCTCAAGGGGAGTTTTCCGTTAGAGTAGAGCTTGTGGATGATTCCTATTTCTTTGGGGGATCCTACGATCCAGTGGACGCATGTGAGGCCGGCTTCGACGGCTTCTTCGCAGGCCAGGATGCAAGCCTCTTCAAGCTCTTTCCGACCTGGTTTTGGAACAGCCTTCCAAACCAGGCCTAGGGCGTTCTCGCACAGTACTCCATTTGGTTCGCCTGTCTTCGCGTCCAGTTCTGCTTTTCCGCCTTGAATTACCGTTTTTTCTGTTATTCCAGCTAACTGTAACGCTTTGCTGTTGGCAACGCCTACATGGCCGCAGACTCGGATGAGGAAGACAGGCTTGTCTGGGACCACAGCATCTAAATCATGACGCGTTGGGCAGCGTTTCTCACTGAATTTTTCGTGATCCCAGCGTCCTCCGAGGATCCAGGTTTTTTCAGGATTCTTCTCAGCATATTCACTGAGTCTGACTTGAAGCTGCTTTATCGAGGTGACGTCCCTAAGCTCCAAGGTTTGAAGAAATTGTCCAAAGCCAGTCATGTGGACATGGCAGTCGTTGAGTCCTGGAACAACTGTCTTGCCCTTTGCGTCAATTAT
Source organism: Candidatus Bathyarchaeota archaeon (assembly GCA_963705345.1). Classification (GTDB taxonomy): domain Archaea; phylum Thermoproteota; class Bathyarchaeia; order Bathyarchaeales; family Bathycorpusculaceae; genus DASPTR01. Next base: position 913,039 of record OY970072.1, on the reverse strand, counting down.
TCTCGTCTTTTTGCCTACGTATTTGCGGACTTGTTTGTTAGAGCCTACGGCAAGTATCTTCTCATCACGTGTGGCTATTGCTTCTGCTTTTGGTTGCTTCGGGTTCAGAGTCAGTGCATGAGCGTTCAGAATGACGAGTGTTGCTTCTGACATGATCTTCTAGTTTGAACCCTTAGAGAATAAAAAACTAGCCTGTCTAAACCCAGTTTTGCCCCGATTTTCTCTGCATCAAGATTCTCTTTTCGTAGTTCCGCTTGTTTCTGCATCTCGGAGCTGGACCCTTCTTTTCAGTAGCCTGTATCTTCGGAGTTTGACCTCTGACCTTTCCTGCCTTCGAAAGTGAACCGTGTGTTGGCAACTTGCTACACCATTTTCATGTAGGAGCATACAGTAACTCTTAAACATTTCCGCATAGCATTCAAGTAATGTGCGGGGGTCGCCAAGCCTGGTCAAAGGCGTAGAGCATTCAAAAGATGCGCGGATGCTTCAGGAGCCTATCCCGCAGGGGTTCGTGGGTTCAAATCCCACCCCCCGCACCTTAATTTGAGGCTTGCTTTGAGCTTATTTCAACCAAAGAAACCCGATTTGGGGTGTTGTGAGCGGGGGCTAGAAATTGAACACATGTTTACCGGTAAAAATGCCTGACTTACACAGCCGCGATGGCTTCAAACTCTCTCGTTCAAACCTGTCCAAATGCTGTCTGTTTACGAGTAAAGAATAGCTGAATTAAGGGTAAAATGGACATAATTCACTCGCATTTTCGCTATGCAGACGAGAGCTCGAGAACCCTTGCTAGGTATTATTGCCCTCGCAACAGCGTCAAAACTCGAAGGAATCTCGCCCTATCTCGCGCGCGCTTCAAGTCCTATCAGCGGCGCCACAAAACTTTCCGCGACCAAACTTAGCCACGGTTTACTTTGGCTTGCTGAACTGCCTGTTCTGGCGCATGCCTCTATCAGAGCATGCAGAGTCTACGGTCAATAGTTTTGGAAGTCTGCTTAGTTGGGTGTCTGTGACGTCTGTACACCCCTATTTATAGGGGGGTACATATGAGCATGTTCTTTCATGATACGGGCGGTCTACCATAGATGAGCAGTTCGGCACACTTGAGTTGAGTTTGTTGTTTTGTCATAATCGCTAAAGCTGATTTGCTGACCACCTTCTTCGTTATAAGACGTATGTTCCTAGAATAATCAGCGCGCTGGCTTGTCCCCAAAATGGTTAAAAATGGTTTTAGTCGGAAGAAGTCGGAATCTAACGTAGTCGTATTTAATTCAGAGAAAGGCTCGAATCGAATCAATTAAGCTATTGATTAATCAGAGCCTTGACACGTTACAAGAAAAAGAAGGGTTTGAATGGTTGACTTAGGCTTTTTTGATGGACTAAACTCACATGGTTTTATTGGCACATTTACCACGCTTGTTTTTCATCCAATAGGCTTTTTCCACAGTCCTTACCTTAAGGCTATACATTTTCGCTATGTTCCTTAACTCGGTTAGAAGTTTAGTGAATTTGGGATAGTCTTTGCTTGTTGAGAAAAGACCTTTTGGCACTTCTCCATAGACTTCTCTCCAAACACGGGTGTCAAATACGCCATAGTTTTCTGGATCATAAAAACTCAGGATTGAACTTGCAACGGCTGGACCCACCCCTTTCAGTCTATCAAGAATCCCTACCCTTCGTGAATCTTCATTTGGAGTTAGATCGAAAACCCGACTGCAATCTTCTATTTCTTTATCGCTATTTTTTTTCACATATCCTAACATTAGGTTCGTTCTACCAACCGAAAAGTAAAATTTCCATTTAACTATTTCGATTAAGTTAGCCTTTGTTATCACTTTGGTTTCTCTAAACTTGTCGCCTAATTTTTTTTCTATCGCATTATACTCAGAGAGTTCTTCTTCGTAAATTTTACTCCACCTCAAAATCTCGTCTTTGTTCATCATATTCATCCCTTTCTTTTCATTGCTGTTAAGAAGAAATCTTCCTCTCTTCCGCTTATATCATTTTACCTCTCAAGACAGAAATCTTAAATCTGCACAGCAACAATAGGCAAACTAGGGATTCAAAAATGGATAAAATGAAAGCCTCGGGCTTGATTGTTGGCATCATCGGATTAGCAGTTCTTTTCATATTTCTAATAGATTCCTTAATCATGCTGTATACTGAATATGGTGAATATAGTGAACTATGGATGACAGTTTATTCAAGTTCTGCAGTACTGTGGAGTGTTGCTTTTACACTTGCAGCAACAGCTTTGGTTCTCCATGTAGACAAGAAAGGAGCATACTTAATGGCATTATCAACGATAATAGGAACAATAGGATTCGTTCCTGTCTTCTTCGCGTTAGGAACAGCGAATCTAGCTGGTTCAATACTTCTTACACTTGTTACGATTCTGCCACTGCTTGTCTCCACGGTGCTTTTTGCCATGTCAAGCAAACAACAGCCCTAAGCCATGCTGTACAGTATGGCCTTGCCCAACTGAAAGAGGAAGGGAAAACTTAGCTGAATTCGACCTTTTCCTTCGTCCTTTTCCAGCGTTTAATTCTTAAGAAAAATGCTTAAAAACGACGAGCCAGCAACAGAAGACAAACTAGAGGTTCAAAAATGAGTGAAGACGCAAAAAGGCAAGAAGACAGAGAATTTCAATTACAGATGTTGGACGTTCAAACGTCAATAGGCACTGGGCTTACGTATTTTTCACTCGTTGTGACAATAGCCTATTCGGTTAGTTTGTCCCTATATACTATTGCTGTCACGAACATACCTGAATATTTAAGAATTATCCTTCTATACACTTCTTTCATTTCGCTTCTGGTTGGAATAGCTTCAAATCTCATGTTTGGACGTTTCAACCGTCTGACTCCTCGCAAAATACAAAAAATACGAGAGCAATTTGTGAATCCACTTGCACACGAAAAGACAAAGAAAAGTGTCATGGTCACGCTAGACCAAGACCTTTTGAAGTGGTTAGGGGACGAAATCGATAACAAGGAATTCGGCTCTATCAGTCACGGGATCGAGAAAGCCTTAACCTTAATGAAGCAACAATATGAAGAAAAGAAGTGAGGAAAACGCCAAAAAGAAAGAAAATAGAGGACTTGACACCTAACTATAAAAAAGCAAGTAAGGAATTGATATTAGCATACAAACGTTTAGGCACAGTACAGAACTACTTTAAAGAGGGAAGAATCGGAGAAGCAAGGAAACTTATAGGTTACGTCAAACATTACGTTCATGACGGATTGCATTTTCTACGTGTCAAAGACGAAGACCTTGAGGAACACGTTAGGAAAACTTAAGTGAATTCGACCTTTTCCTTTCGTGTTGGTTTTATCTGAGAAAGAGAGATTTCTTTCGGAACACTTGAAACGAAATTCAAGAACATTCTTTCATTGCTGTTCGCCACATGAAGGCATTCAACGTTTACGGTTTCGCCTTCTAGGTCTTTCAGTTTTTGGTAATCTGAGACAGCGAAAAATTCCGCTTGTTCCGTTCCGTTATTATCCTCAAAATAGACGTAAGTATGGTTTTCATCTTTGTTTTCTTCTGTGTCATCTAAGCTAACGTTAATAATTTTCCATTTTTCGAAATAGGTTCTAGGCATTCAATCACCTTAACGGAAAGACCTTTCGACTCTGGAACATGGCTCAAGGCTCTGCTGAAACCCATTGTCACCGTGCGAGTCAAGCAGTGACACATTAGAACAGAGCACGGAGCACGGTTCACGCATCTATTCAGTCTTTCCTCAATAGCACGATTCTGAGCCGTCCTTATAAATACTCTATCAGAAAGACCATGTTCAAGAAAGACCATAACATAAATCGTTAATCTACCTCATAGAATCTCCTTTTTCTTGATTTACGTATTTCCATGGGGACTGATATAATCCACAGTCAAACTAGGGTAGCACTCCCACGGGACTTGATTCCATGTGTTAAAATATGATTTTATTCGGCTTTCAGGATTTGGGGGCAGTTTAGCGCGCGTTTTAGACTTTCTGGGATGACATGGCTGTCCATCTACGTCGAATTGTGAAAGTCAATATTGCAGCCACCAAGACCACAACCAAACCTACCGTAATCACGTATTCATTTGAAGTCACTAGTCCGACTACTACTATTGCAAGGAGAACTACCCACCACCAATCAAATATCCTGCTGGATTGTGATTTCATTGAGAGAGTCCCAGAGCAGATTGATACCAACATATTCTTATGATTTGTGGCATTTCTTAACGAACTTCCCTATATGCTCAGCATTTCACAATGGCTTTGTGGACTCCCCAGAAGTCTGGAGCCGAAGCATCTAGTCTTCTCTCAGTATCTTGTTCTTTCTTTTCTTGAGGTCTTCCTTCCCATTTTTCCACTCCACTGAAATCCACAGACTTCACACTTGTTAGAACCGGCTTGGACTGTTATTTTCTTACTTCCACATTGGGAACATCGTTCTTTTCGAGCCATCTATTTCATCTGCCAGTCATATTTTGGAGGTGCAAAGACGGAATTGGGCTATCATCTTCTCTTCTGCTTCTTTCCACCACGAGCTCTTCTCGTTTGATGACCCTTTGCTCTATCACGTCGAGCGCTATCGATAGGTTTTCTGCGGGGATTCTGTTCTCTACCCATGTTCTATCACCCCAACTTTCAATTGTCTATAGCGCCTCTTTCAAGATAAACCTGCTGTAAATATGCTAGGGCATCATGGGAAGATCGCAAACAAGGGAAATCAAAACATTAGCTTTGTTGATGGATTGGCCTTGTTCTACACGAAACAGGAAAAAACGGATAGAATAGGGTCTATCTCTGTTCTTTTAATAACAACAGCCTTTTTGCAGTTTCCCTAGATATTTTCTCAAGACCCTTAGCTAATTCTCCACTGGTAACCTCATCTAATGGGTACACTTTCCCATCCTTATCGATGAATGCAAGTTTCAGCTCCCTATTTTGTATTGTTTCACCCCCATTCAGATTCTACTATTTGCTATTTTGATTTCCTGCATAAGCTATTCTCGCCCGTCCACATAAGTCCAGTGCGGCCCCAAAGCTGGTTATGTACAGATGAATAAGTTGAGATCGTTTCGAAGTGTGCGTTGATATCTCAAGGGAAGAAGCGCTCTTGTGATTAATCTCTGTGTTCGTGGGATTCCTCTTCAGATTCTTCTTCGTCCTCTTCTTCTTCCTCGGCGACTTCTTCTCCTGCGTCTCTTGCTTCTTCTTCAGCATCTCCCTTTCGGGGATAAGCCTCGTCTAGCCAAACCTTAAACTGTTCTTTGCTTTCAGAATCGGAAAAGGCCCACTCACACAGTTCACTTACGACGGTGTTGAGATCAATCTCGTGATCGTCGGCCAAATGCTTCAGAAACTGTTCCCACTTTGCAGGCAGAGATACCATAGGCCCAAGCACCTTGCATTTTCACCATAGTCTCGTATCATTCAAGTCGTATTTAAACTTCAGCACGCGGCTCTAGTTCTTACTGTCTATCTTCATTCTTTTCGGAATCGTTTTTCTTTCTCTTCCATCCTCTTAATAGTATTGTTACGCGCTTCTAGAAAATCGGTCACTTCTTTCTGAATAGCACTAGCGGTAACGGGCGGGTGAATGTATCCGCTCGTTTCGAAAGGCTTGTCATACATTCCATCATACATATCTCTAGAAACTCTCAACCCATACCCTTTATCAGTTAAATGTAAAAGTAACATATTTTCAGCCCTACATGCGTGCCCAGATGAATAATAGGAACGCTTAAACACGCTCCCAAATTGCTGCTTTCCATCTTCGGTTGGTCTAATTCCTGCTGTACTGATTCTTTGAAGCCTTCCTCGACCTTCTTCAGTTTAGCGCGAAGTAGCTCTATTATTTTTGTTGGTTCATCTTTGTATTTCTCTCGTAAGTGCTGTTCTGCATAGCGACTTTCTCGAATTTCTTTCTCTGTCTCTTCTTTCATTTTCCTGAGTTTCGCGACCCATTCATCTTCAGTCAGTTCAGTCCCCCCTTTTACCGTTCTGACTAATTCGTCTGATTCGCCTATGTTTTCGGCTATGTCATGTTCGACACAAAAAGGGCTAGAAACCATCAACAACTTGGTCAAGCAAATAATCATCAACCATGTTCGTTGTCTAACACAAACAAACATTCTATATCCGATTTCCAACTCCCTCACCACTTACGAACTCGAAAAATGGCGAATGCCCTGCTCCCCTATTAAATATAGGTTCAGCACGTTGGGGACGTTTGGCCGTTTAACGTGCGCGTGTGAAATTCTAGATCCTGACTCGAAACGCCCAGTTCAGGTAAGTCCAAAAATCCCATGAAAGCACCAGGGAAGGCTCTACATAACAATGGAGAGTGCATTCTTGGCAGTTGCGTGTTTCTTTCCAGTTAAATCCAGAGATTACGCTTTTGATGTCGGTTTCGAGAACAGAGACGCTAGTTGCGTATTCATTACGAACATAGCAAGGTAGGACTAAATTTCCATTTGGGTCTACGTTAATTGCTGCCCAGGGTCTGCACTTCCAGTTTTTTTCTTTTGCCATGACTTTAAAATAATTGATTGAATTCACAAGGGGATAGCCCTTTTTCTTCATCGCAATGAGTTTTTCGGCTGTCTTAGCAATCTCGTCAGCGGTAGGTGCAGATACATTGGCATTACAATACTCGTGAGCTACGGCTACGGATATTCCTATATCCAATTCCCTTGCCAACTTTACCACGTCTTCTATTTCATAGAGATTCTCTGTCATTATTGTTGTGTTGATTGTCACAAAGACCTTCTCTTTGGACGCGATTATGCCTTCTGTCGCTTTTCTAAAGCATCCACTAACTCCTCTAATCGTGTCATGAGTTTTTTCTAGGCCGTCTAACGAAACATAGATGGCGCCGTTAATGTATGGTGCTATCTCATCTATTCTGGACTCGAGGAGAGTCCCATTGGTAACTAAGCTTGTATGCAAAAGTAGAGACCGGGAAAAAGCAAGAATGTTCACCAAGTCATTTCTCAGGAGCGGCTCTCCCCCTTCAAACGCAATTCCACAGACGCCCGAATCATGAATCTGCTTCAGAATTGCTTTTTCCTTCTCTAGGCTAGAATCAGTGCTGGATCTTTTCCAAAAGGGGCACATTTTACATCGGAGATTGCAGTTGTATGTTAACTTGTGCCCACAAAACAGTGGAACCCTTATTCCCAAGGAGTTTGAGAATAGTCCACGATAGAGCCTCAGCCCCAGCCACAACGTTTCCAGATAATAGCGAGTGTTTTTTTCTTCGCTGAAGCAGTTGGAGACTCGCTTCATCCTTGAGACCACTTGAAAATGCACTTACAAATCCATGCTAATAAAGACGAGTTCGTTTTAGTACCAAAGTTATTCTTGTTTTCCTTTATCTCTAGCGCGCTAGCGAGTTGCTAAATTCTGAGAGTTGACATGTTCTGTTTAGGCATGTTTGAGCGTGATATTCTTATGTTTGAGTATGGAGAAACCTGAAAGTTCATGGGTAATCTTATCCACGCTAAACCTGGATGACATTGAGGAAGCTGTGCAGGAAGCATATCACAGGGATGGTTTAGGTAGACCTCCGAGAAAACCGATGGGTATTTTCAAAGATTGATCTTGAAGAGGCTTCGGCAAGCGCCGAGCGAACCCTCTGCTAATTCTGCCCGAGTAACCTCATCTATAGGATACATTTTCCCCTTCTTGTCGATGAATACGAGTTCCAACTTCCTTTTTTCCACTGTTACACCTCCTTCAGATTCTATTATTTGCTATCTCAGTTTCCCGCATTAGCTATTTTCGTTCGTCTACACAAACCAAATAGCGCGCTAAGAGCAAACTTATAAAAGTGTAACGGTAACATGGCAAGCATGCCGAAAAAGAAGACCAGCGTAAACATGGACGAGGATACGTGGAAACAATGGCTCCTCTTTGTCATTCAGAAGCACGGATCAAGTGGGAGAGTGAGCGAGGAAACGGCCAGAGCGCTTGAAGAATACATGAAAGGGTATGGAGATGAAAGAATACATGACAAAGGTGGCTGATCAAAGCGGATGCTCGCGCAAACGAGTTCTTGTGACCTTCAATGAAGACCAAGTGAAGATCATCCAGTCGTTGAAAGGTTTTGGAACAAAAGACGCAGAAATTGTCAGATCAATTGTGATGGCCTACCTGAGCGAACACAACTATATCAAGCAGGCGTCGATCGATCGCGATCGGGCGATCGAGGAGTCAGATAGAAAGATCAAGCAAGAGTCAGATGAGTCAGATATAAAATACAAACTTGCTCGCGCGCGTGGCAACTTCTGAAAGGCCATCTGTTTATCTCTCAGCAGCTATGAGTCCTTTGGGGTCATCCCGCTCCCGACGAGAGTGCTCGCACAACCTACACCCTCTGGTTCAGTATATGATCCAAATATGACTTAGGGAAAATTCGGCGGCGGTAGTGAGCCTGCATTCGCAAGCGTCGTTGAGTTCCTACGGATTGTGAATTCATACGAATGATTATTCTTCTATGCTGATCGTGCCTGGCGCGAATCATTGGCTTGTGCTATTCTTTGCTGATCTCTTTTACGATTCTGAGAGCTTCTTCTATGTGCTTCGCAGGGTTGAGCTGCGAGGAAAATACGTGCCTAACGATTCCTTTTTTATCAATAACATACGTGACTCTCCCTGGAAGGAGACCAAGAGTTGATGATACCCCGTAAAGCTCCCTGACTTTTCCGTCCTCGTCGCTTAATAGAACAAACGGGAGCTTGTTCAATATAGCAAACTCGCTATGAGAATCTACAGATTGCGAGCTCACGCCTATTACTTGTGCGCCTGATTCTACAAACACGTCATAACTGTCTCTAAAAGCACAAGCTTCAGCAGTACACCCTCGCGAGAAGTCTCTAGGGTAGAAATACAACACTATGATTTTTCTGCCGACGAAATCTCTCAGGCTCACCCTTGTCCCTGACTGGTCTGGGAGCATGAAGTCTGGAGCTTTGTCTCCGACTTTGACTTTGCCTCTCGCGATTTGTTCACCGCTCATTCTTAGCTAAACTCACCTGCTCCAGCGACCGTCATTATGCGCTTCTTGCGTGTACCCACTGAGCCCATTCTTGAAATCTTGCCTTATAAGCATATGTGCGCGTGACATGAAAAACGTGGTTAAATCAAGTGGTTTATATCTGCATTCATTCTTTAGAATGATCGAAATGTCGAAAACTAAACTCCAGTCAAAGCTTACACTGTTTGATGTGACGAACCTCGTCGTTGGATCTATAATAGGGGCCGACATCTACGTGGCTTCATCATTCGGGGCAGGGTATCTCGGCCCTTTTTCGCTGCTGGTTTGGGTCACAGCTGGAATCTTCGCCATAGTAATTGCGCTGTGCTTTGCCCAATGCGCTGCTCTGCTTCCTAAAGTGGGTGGGCCGTATGCCTATGCTAAGGAGGCGTGGGGACCATTTGCAGGCTTCATTGTTGGCTGGTCGCTTTGGCTTGCTGAGTGGGTGTCGCTTGCCGTTTTTCCCGTGGCCTTTACACGTTATCTTATGTTCTTCTTTCCCCTTGACGGGATTTCCCAAGCAGTTGTCAAAGGGTTATTTGTGGCTTTCTTGGTGGCAACTAACGTCGTAGGGGTCAAGGCTGCTGGGAAGACGAACGATGTGCTGACCGTTGTCAAACTTGCTCCACTGATTGTTTTCTCTGTGATCGGTTTGCTCTACATGGTCTTCAATGCTACTGTGACTGCGACAAATTTCTCACCATTCTCGCCGTATGGTGTCGGGAATTTTGGAGTTGCCATCGTCCTCATATTCTGGGCTTACGCAGGTTTTGAAATCTCAACTATTCCAACCGAGGAAATAAAGGACCCGAGTAGAACGATTCCAAAAGCCATAGTGCTTGGGATTTCGATCGTCACGATCTTCTACCTGATCACCAACGTTGTCCTGTTTGGAGTGAGACGCTGGGACAGTCTAGCATCGGACAGTACACCACTAGCAACAGCCACGAGCAACATGCTCAACGGATACCCAACCTTAGCTCTGATTGCCGGACTGATCGTTGGCGTTGGCGCCTTGGTTTCTGTCGCAGGCTCAGACGAATCCGGGATGATAGGAACCTCAAGGCTTGGATACGCGCTTGCTGCGGATGGACTGTTTCCGAGAGTATTCGCCAAGGTTCACCCAAAATTCAGAACGCCATATTTAGCAATCGTAATCCAAGCTGTTACAGCATTGACAGCTGCGTTGATAGCAAGGAATTCTAGCGACCTAGGCGTTCTAATCGCCATTTCTGTGTTCTTTATGGCAGTCGCGTACCTTGCAACAAGCGCATCGATCTTCGCGTTGCGCAAGAAAGAACTGAAACCTCAATTTCACATAAGAGGAGGCCCAGTCATACCGATCCTAAGTATGGTCTTCTCTTTCTACTTGATTACGCAATGCACAATAACTCAAATTGCAGAAGGCCTAATCTTACTTGTCATAGGAATACCGATATACATCAAGTATTCCCCGAAGAAGGAGTTGACTGACTTGAAAAATGAGATGCTCTCCAGCAATTCTATCCTCAGAAGAGCACATAGGCAAGAGGAGAGATTCTTGGCACATCTCCTGTTGCACATAAAAAGAGGATACAGAAAGCTCACTGGCAAGAAACAGACTTGGCATGAAATCAAGTGACTCCTCGATTGACAAATGAACGCGTGCTATTCGAGAGCGAAGATGTTCCTCTTGCGACTCATATCCTTGAGTATTTTTGGCCACACCGTCACGCTGACCTCGCCGAGGTGCGCTTTCTTGAGTATTGCCATCTGAGTGCGGGACTGCCCGATGCCGCCGCCCACGCTGAGCGGAATCTCATTCTTGATTATGGCCTGATGGTACGGATACTTGAGGAAGTCAAGCTGGCCGGTGAGCTCTAGCTGTTTCTTGAGTGTCTGGGCGTTCACGCGGATTCCCATGGATGATAGCTCATGGCGCCGTTTCGTTACTGGGTTCCAGACGAGGATGTCGCCGTTGAGGCCGTGCATTGGTTTGCCGTCCTTGGATCTTGTCTCTGTTATCCAGTCGTCGTAGTCTGCTGCTCTCATCTCGTGTGGGTAACCGTCCTTGAGAGTCCATCCGATTCCGTAGATGAAGATCCCGGGGTACTCTTGCAAGATCTTTGTCTCGCGTTGCTTGCGGGGCAGGTTGGGATACTTATCGAGGATGTCCTCCGCATGAAGGAATGTCAGCTTGTCCGGGAGGTCCGGATATTTGTCTGTTTTCAACTGTGGGAACAGCTTCTGAACGTGTTTCTCAGCGCCCTTTATGACCTTCCAGATCTTCTCCACTGTCTCAGTCAGATACTTCAGGTTACGTTCGTTTTCGGTTATCGCCTTTTCCCAGTCCCACTGATCCACATAAGCACTGTGGTCGTGGTCAAGGAAGTAATCCTTACGCACGGCACGCATGTCAGTGCACAAGCCCTCGCCCGGTTTCATTCCGAACTCTTTCAAGGCCATCCGCTTCCATTTAGTCGCAGCTTGAACCACTTGGGCGTCAACCGGATGCTTGTCGTAGTCGTTCGAGATGTGAAACTGAATAGGCGTACGTGACCCATCACGATCCAGCAGATCATTTACGCCGCTCTCGACGTCTACGATGAGAGGAACCTGAACCATTATTAGGTTCAGCTCTTTGCACAGATGCTCCTCAATGTAGTTCTTCACGGCATAGATCGCTATCTGCGTATCTTTCGGGTTCAAGATGGACCTATAATCTTTTGGAAGAATCTTCTCAAGTTCCTCGTAACTGCCGATGCCTGGCCCGGCAAGGTCTGCTTTTTTGTCTGCCGTCATATTGACACATCCAATTCGGTGCCTTAATCCGTAATATAAGTTTTTAGTGGTCAGTTGACAGAAACACACTTAGTTTCTTGAGTGTCTTTGGCGAGACATCTTTTTGTTATTCAACCGCCGACGGAGGAATCAGACGATCACCTTAGCGCGCGTGCCCGACAATTCCAAAACAATAACGCAGTTCTGAGATTTATGCACTACGTGCAGAAAATATGCATATCCAAGCATTTTTGGCAGATGTCAGATGCGAGTTCGCCACTAGAGTCTGGGATCAGAGCCGCCCATGGTGCATGCAGGATTAAGGTTACATTATCGAAGTAGATGGCAGAACATGCCGGGCTTAACAAGGGCCATAGAGTGTCAATGTGTGCGGCAACAGCTACAGAAGGGGGCCTAATTTGGCTTCTCTGGGCCTCACCAAAGAGTGGACGGGGCGGGATTTGAACCCGCGGCCTCCACGATGCCAACGTGGCGATCGTACCAGTCTGATCTACCCGCCCATGTGCGAACGAAACTAGAATCCTTCCGCGACTGCTTTAAGCATTTTGCCTAGCCGTAATGAAGGTAACTCTGGATCAGCTTCTCAATCTTCTGAGGTTCATCCTTAAGCTTCTGCGCCAAATCAGCGTCTTTATAGGATCTGAGTTTCTCTATCGTCCTGTCAATTACTGCCTTAGGGAAAACACCCCCTTCTTCATAGCATTTCCTTTCCTTCCTTAGGTTCCTTGCAGATTCGCTGCACGACAGAGGCAAACGCTTCAGTCTTCTATGCTTGGCTGTCTCTTTGAGGTTAGAGTCTTCTGTGATTCTCAAGGATTCTTCATGGTTCTTAAGTCCATGCTTTATGGCAGTTGCCATTGCTGCGAAAAGCAGATGAGCGTTGGCAGTTGCGTCTGGTGCTCTGTACTCAAACGTTCGCTTGCAACTATCCGCTTCTCCCATAGCTCCTTTGAAGTTCCACCATAAAGGTATGCGTATCAACCCCAAACGGTTCATGGCACCCCAGCTGATGTTCATTGGGGATTCCTTGTGTCCAAGAAAGCGCAAGTACGAAATCGGCGTCGGATTCCCGAAAGCTGCGAGACTGCGTGCAAACTTGAGGATTCCTCCAATCATCTCCTTCGCTTCAACACTCAAATCCCCACCAGGGTCTTCAAGGATGTTCTTGCCATTTCTTAGTCCGCACAAATGAATGTGCATACCGTTTCCAGCATGCTCCAGAGATATCTTGGGTGAAAATGAGGCAGAAACTCCACATGTTGCGCAGACGTTACGTATGACCCATTTTGCAATAGAAATCGTTTCCGCCATTTCGACCATGCTTTGAGGCATGAACTCTATCTCATGTTGTTCCATGACTTCTTCATCTTTTCCAACTAGTTTGCCGACCTCCGAATGCCCATACTTCGTCTTAATGCCGATTTCTGATAGTGCAACCAGAATCTCATTTCTCACGTGCTCAAACTTGCTGAACGGCGCAGACTCTTGGTAGTTCTTGTCCGGAATGCTGGGAAACAGGGCTTCAGCCTCTTGCCGCATGGAAATGATGAAAAACTCGAGTTCAGCCAACACCTTCAAGGTTACACCAGTCGCAGTACGAAGCTTATCTTCAGCTCTTGACAACACATTCTCGGGGGCAACGTCTAGAGGATTTCCATCCTCGTCTAAGTATTTGCATAAGACATTCAGCGTAGGTGTCGTGGAAAAGGGGTTTAAGAACATTCGGCCCAGTTTGGGCATTACATAGATGTCGCTTTTGTGAGAGTTAATAAATGAGAATAGGCTTGAACCATCAACTCGCTCACCCGATTCCAGTATCTCAAGGATCCGACTCCTATCTGGAGTTGAGAAGCTCAGGGTTTTCAATCGTCCATCTTCAGGAATGTGGCAGAAGTTAATGATCTTGACGTTGTTTTCTGCGGCAAACTTCACGACTTCCTCTTTCTCCGAAAAACTAGGTGCTGCAATCATGGGAAACCATCATCTTCGACGCGGGTGTCATATTGATTTTGGTCCAGATATTTTAACTCTCCCATAGGAGTTTTAATTATCAATAAGTATGGGTATGTCTTCCTATGGATAAGTTTTGAGGATTCGCTACGTTTATCTATAAAAGGTAGCATTGAATAGATCAACAGACTGGTTGAGAGCGATGTCCAAGAAGCCCCCATCGAGAGACGAGGCCTTAGAGGCCATAGACTTCATAGTGAACGTTCTTAAAGAACATGAAAAGGATCTGGACAAGCTGATAAACGAGCTTGGCACGGTTACTGACAGAATGGGGGACACTGGCGAGCTGAGCGGAAAAGTGGAAAAAGTTGAAGAAAGATTAAGCACTTTGCAGAACGAGATAACCAACCTGATTACATACTTGTCAGCTCCTCATGAAGCCACTTCAGTACCTGTTGCACAGGTGCCTGAACGAAAAGATGAAGCAGTACAGGTAAGAGAAATTCGGGGGCCTCCGGTGATTCTGCGCTGCAAGCAATGGGAAGATTTCATGAACCAGGCCTATCAGGCCCAATCTGTCTCCTTCCTGTACAGGGACGCTGAAAAAGCGTTTCAAGTGGACGCCTTGAAGAACAATCAGATAATAACCTACAGTGGCGAGCTTCCGAAGCCGACTTCACTGCTGAAATCGTGGCTTGCCAAGCAGCTAAGCGTCGAAGAGAAGAGGATTCTGGAAGGCATATTAGCCATAGGCTAATCTGGTTCAGGGCCTTTGCTCATTCGTACTCGTTAGTAAGCTTTTTATAGGGCACTTGTATCTTAAGTCTTACGATGCAGTCTGGAGGGCTAAGGTTGAAGGCAATACTCCGAGCAGCCACAGATGGTTTTCTCCGTTTTCGAAGCCTTCTCCTTTCTCCTCGATGACGGAAATGGCTGACTCGATTGCCAACACGCGATGAGGCCCTCCTCCACAACCAAAACACAAAGATGAAAACAATGGAAGAAAGCAGAGCCCTCATTCAGAAGCTACATGAGGAATCCACGAAATTTGAAACGACAATGCAGGAGCTTCGACTCCTTAAGCAGGTAGCTACGGACTTAAGAAGCTACCGAATGATGATGGCCATCAAAAAATACGACTGAAAAATCCAAGATAGAATGCTTAAATATCTTCCATCGCTATTTCTATGGGAAACTCATGGAAACAACGGCTAAGAACGTACACTTCTACAACACCTTAACGCGCAGAAAAGAGAAATTCAAACCCCTACAACAAGGCACTGTACGAATGTACACGTGCGGCCCCACAGCTTGGGATTTCGCTCACATAGGAAACTTCAGATCCTTCGTCTTCGAAGACCTGCTCAGAAGATGGCTCAAATATCGCGGTTTCAACGTTATCCAAGTGATGAACATCACCGACGTGGATGACCGAACGATTGCAGCCTCAAAAAAGCAGGGAATTCCTCTTAATGAACACACGAAGCAGTTTATCAAAGCCTTTTTCGAGGACATAGATGCACTGAATATTGAGAGGGCCGAGCATTATCCGAGGGCGACCGAAAACATCCCTGAAATGGTTGCTCTAATCAAGAAGCTGATGGAGAAGAAATTCGCGTACAAAGGGGAAGACGGTTCCATCTACTACGACATCTCAAAATTCAAGAACTACGGAGAACTCTCCAAGTTCAAGGTTGACCAACTTGAAGCAGGCGCAAGGGTCAAAGTAGACGAGTACGACAAAGCAGAAGCAAGAGATTTTGCACTGTGGAAAGCATGGACAGAAGACGATGGCAACGTTTTCTGGGAGACTGAAATCGGAAAAGGAAGACCTGGATGGCACATTGAATGCTCCGCAATGTCCATGAAATACTTGGGAGAAACACTTGACATCCACACAGGAGGCGTTGACAACATGTTCCCCCACCATGAAAACGAAATCGCACAGAGCGAAGCAGCCACAGGCAAGAAATTCGTGAACTACTGGCTTCACTGCGAACACTTACTGGTTGAGGGAAAACGAATGGGCAAAAGGTTCGGCAACTACTACACGCTGAGAGACTTAATGGAGAAGGGCCACGACCCAACAGCTGTTCGCTACCTGCTCTTGTCAACGCACTACAGACAGCAGTTTAACTTCACTTTCGAAGGGTTGAATGCGGCCAAAAACGCGATTGACCGCCTGAGGAATTTCATGCGAAGACTCCTAGATGCAGACGGGCAAAGCTCAGAAGGAAAAACGAAGCAGCTAATGGATCAGGTTCAAAAAGACTTCAGCAAAGCCATGGATGATGATCTGAACATAGGTCTAGGCCTAGCCACGATTTTTGAATTCGTCAGAGAAACCAACAACCTCATCGATGCTAGCAAACTCAGTAAGGAAGAAGCACAAAAGCTCAACGATCTTATGATGGGATTCGACAAAGTCCTTGGTTTCATTGGTGAAGTGAAGAAGGAACAGAAGTTATCTGAAGAGGCTAAGAAGCTTATGCTCAAGAGAGAAGAAGCCAGAAAAGCCGAAGATTGGAAGACGGCCGACGAAATACGCAAGCAACTCAAGAATATGGGAATAGTAGTCGAAGACACGGCTCAAGGCGTCAAATGGCGAATAGAGAAAAACTAGCCGAATGCAGTTTTGCCGAAGTTCCATTCACCGCTTGCATATTTCTTCCGCAATTCGTATGCGAGTTCGAGTTCATATGACCTCATTCTACCTTCCACAAGCTTAATGTTGAGTGCCTGACTGAATCCTTCCTCGAGGGCCTGAACAATCTCTTCCATTGAAACTTGCTTCCCAAGCTCTTTGCTGATCGAAGTCATCCTACTCATCGCAACATTAGTGACTTCCATGCGCGTTTTTGCCCATGGAACACGAAGCAACGTGAACATCTTCTCGAAATCAACGTCCAGAAGAAGTGTTCCATGTTGAAGAACGACTCCAGCCTTGTGGGTTTGTGCACTTCCTGAGATTTTCTTGCCTTTCACAGTCAGGTTTGGACAGGCTTTCGCGCCGCCTTCATTAAAATCCGCAGAGACTCCCAAGATCCTGAGGGTTTTTGCCAATCCAGCGTATAACCTTGCGTATATCGCAGATATGTCCGAAGCGCCCAAGTCTTGCTTGCTGACTACCACGCTGTAGGTGACTTCGCCCGCAGAATCATGGTAGACCGTTCCCCCTCCAGTGATTCTTCTCACAAAGTCAACACCTTGCTGTCTGCAATTCTCTAGCTGAACCTCATTTTCTATGTTCTGAAACTTCCCAATAGAAACCGCAGATGGGTTCCAACGATAGAATCTTAACGTGTTCGGGACCACGCCCTTAATTCTGGCGGTCAATATGGCTTCGTCGATGGCCATGTTCCTGTAGGCATTGCAGGTTTCTAGTTTCAGTAAGCGCCAAGCGTCCATCAAATCGCCTTTAGCACACATGACCTAGTTCGCTCATAGCTTAATCTGTGCGTTTTGCTTTCTATGGATTAACATGAGAAAAGCGTAAATCGGCAACTTATAGCTTTCACTTGTGGAGCATTGATCCTTGAATGGCAGAGTCATAATGCTGCTGGATTTGGACTACTTCTTCGCGCAGGTTGAGGAGACAAGAAATTCCTCAATAAGTGACAAGCCTGTGGTTGTGTGCGTGTATTCCGGACGTAGTGAAAACAGTGGCGCAGTGAGCACCGCAAACTACATAGCTAGAAGGCTCGGAGTGAAATCCGGGATGCCTATTGCCTTGGCGAAAGCGAAACTGCAAAATGTTGAAGCGGTATTTCTGCCTGTGGATCACAAGTTCTACAAGCAGGTCTCAGACGGAATTATGGGCATTCTGAGAACTTACGCTGATAGCTTCGAACAGGTAGGAATAGACGAAGCATACTTGGATACAAGCCAGAGGCTAAGGGGAAGCTTTGAAGCAGTAGCAGAACTGACTCAGAGGATAAAGAAAGAAATCAAAGTCCAACATGGTCTCACGTGTTCTGTTGGTGTTGGGCCCAACAAGCTTGTTGCGAAGATCGCCGCCGACATCCAAAAACCGGATGGTTTGACAGTAGTTAGGCCAGAAGAAGTTGTGGGCTTCCTGTCTCCGTTACCTGTCAATCGTCTAGTAGGCGTTGGTGCAAGAACTGCAGAGAGAATGCAGGCGTTAGGAATTAACACCATTGGTGACCTAGGAAGGTGTGATGTGCAGAAACTGATTGATGTCTTTGGCAAGAACCTCGGGTTCTATTTTCACAACGCTTCTGCTGGAAATGACAACGAGCCAGTTCAAGAGAGAGGAGAAGCTGAGTCAATAAGTAGGATCTCAACCTTGAAAGAAGATACGCTTGACCTGAGCCCTATACTTGAAAAAGCAAACAAGCTGTGCGAGGAAATTCATGCAGAAACTCTTCAAAGAGCACTCAGTTTCAGAACCGTAGGGACAATCGCGGTTATGAAAGACATGAGCATTCACAGTCGCTCCAGAAGCTTTGACAGTCCAACAAACGGGCTGGAAGTTCTTGAGCTGACTGTCAGTGAACTATTGGAGAAATTTCTGAGCGAGTCAAATATTGATATTCGGAGAGTTGGCATTAAGGTCTCAGGTCTCGTCAAAAGCGAAAAGAGCCAAAAACAGTTGACAAGCTTCATTGAACAACCTAGAAAATGAATCAAGCCAGCATTTAGCAATCCTTATTTGCCCTGTCACTCCCCCTTTCTCGGACACACATGTCTTCAGAAAGAGAAAACTCGAAGCGCAGAAAAACACCTCCAGGACAAGCTCCGATCAGACAGCTGCTGAGGTGGGGGACAGACCACCCCGGGATAACCAGGTCTAATCCAAGGATTGACCTGAAAACCTACTCGCTAGTAATAGATGGGGAAGTTGAGAGGCCCATAAGGCTTACTTGGGAACAGATCGAGAAGCTTCCCAGAACTGAATCAATAAGCGACTTTCACTGCGTTGAAGGGTGGAGTGTGCTTAGCTGCAGATGGGAAGGCGTAAAGTTCAACCATGCAGTTGACCTCGTCAAGCCCAAAGAAACGGCCAAGTCCGTTACCTTTGAGTGCGCAGACGGATACACGACCTCACTTACACTCGATGAACTCTCGCATGACAACGTCCTTCTGGCATACAAGCTTGACGGGAGACAACTTGAAGAAGGCTATGGGTTCCCATTGAGACTTGTGGTACCTGATAAATATGGCTACAAAAATGCTCTATGGGTAACGAGAATAAGATTCACTTCCGTGAAAGAAAAGGGCTACTGGGAAAAGAAAGGCTACAGCGACACAGCAGATGTGTGGAAAAACGATCGATTCTTATCGTGAAAGAGGCCTCTCTGAGCCTGTCTGTGCCAACATGTGCATTCATATGTAGGTTAATACCTCGGTGAGGCTGTTCATGGTTCCAGCCTTTCTCGTTGTTCTTTCGTTCCGATTGACCAGCAAAGATTTCAACCCTGCTGCTTTGACTCCTTCAAAATCATACTGAAATGAATCGCCGACGTACAACACTTCCTCAGGTTGAACGTGAAGCTTACTCACAGCGTGCAAAAAGATTTTAGAGTCTGGTTTTGCGCTGTTACAGCTGTCAATTCCGACGACGATGTCGAAATGATCCGTCAACGCAAGCTTCTGTAGAAGCAGTTGAAAATCCTTTTCATACCCGTTTGTCACCACCCCTGTTCTTACGCCTTTGCTTTTCAGATGGGGCAAGGTTTCGATTACGTCGGGATAGACTCTAATATCAGCATAGTTCCACCACAGCTCGTCGATCTTTCTGGCCAAGGACTCTGTGCCACGTTAGACGCCCAACGTTTCCAGCATCTTCACGTTCCACTTAGTCCAAAAACCTGATCCTAACTGAACCATTTCTTTGACGCCGAAATCCTTCTCATTCTTTCTGTAAGCTTCAGAGATGTTCTTGACAGAAACTCTGACTCCATAGGCATCTAGAATTCTTCTGAAAATCTCGGAAGGATCAGTTGTGTTCACAAGTATCCCTATGAGATCGAAGAGCACAGCCCTAAACTTGCCTTTTTGGAGCATCTTTCGTACCAGAAGCGTCTTAAAGTCAGGGTGAAGATAAGAGTCTGCAATACGAGTGTCAAGATGGAGCGCGTACTGATTGTCAGAATCAGTTCAAGATACGGCTAAGAGAATAAGGAATCTTGAAATTCAGGGTGCGAGAAACGTTGCGATTGCTGCAATCAAGTCTGTTGACAATCTGGCAAATCTGACAGAGGCGGAGAGCAAAAGCAAGTTCGTTGAGGAGATTTCAAGAGCCCGGGAAATTCTTTTCGCTACAAGAGAGACAGAACCGCTCATGAGGAACGCTGTTCGGTGGATAATAAGTCAAGTTAACAGAAGCGGTGAAAGAAGAGTCAAGGAGTTGGCCGGGATTGTCTCTTCGTCTTCACGCCAATTTCTCAAAGATCTTGAAGATTCAATGGAGAAGATTGCCGAGATCGGAGCCAAAAGGATAAGGCATAATTCATTGATTCTCATGCATTGCCACTCTTCAACAGTCACACATCTACTGAAAAGGGCGATGCGAGAGGGAAAAACCTTTGAAGTCATCTGCACCGAAACGAGGCCACTCTTCCAAGGAAGGACAACGGCAAAGGAAATGTTAGGATTAGGACTAGAAACGACGATGATTGTGGATTCAGCTGCACGGTACTTCATGAATCAGGCTGACCTGGTGATTGTAGGCTCTGACGCCATAACGTCAGAGGGAAACGTGATAAACAAAATTGGAACAAGCATGATAGCCCTAGCTGCTCATGAAGCCCGCACGCCATTCTATGTTGTCTCAGAGCTGTTGAAGTTTGATCCGGCAACCGTGTATGGCGACTATGAAAAAATTGAGGAAAGAAGCCCGGCTGAAATCTGGAAAGACGCTCCAGCAAAGCTTACTATTCGCAATCCTGCTTTCGACGTGACTAGACGAGACTACATTCACGGAATAATATGCGAAGAAGGAATCGTCTCTCCACACTCAATCATGGAAGTGGTCCGCAGGAAGTATCCATGGGTTTTCGACCAGAATTTCTAAGCAGCCTATGCCCAAGTCTGCAGTGCCAGTTTCAGTTCTCTGTGATCTTGGGCGTATTTGTCCAAAGTCATGCCACTCAAAGTTGCATCTACTGCTTGTCTCATCGCCTTTGCCCCCGCAAGTGTTCCATCTGGGTGGCCATGAATACCGCCTCCAGCTTGTATGACTAAGTCTTTCCCGAAAAGCTTGATTAGAGCCGGAACCAGCCTCGGATGCAAGCCGCCTGAAGCGACAGGCATAACTTGTTTCAGTCCACCCATTTTTGTTTTCAGTGCTTCGCAGTTTTCGATGACCTCATTGCGCGTCTCAGCCATTTTTCCCACGACAGTGCCTGCGTGAAGCTGGTCAACACCTATGATTCTGGCTACTTTGGCTATTACCTTCATTGAAACCCCATGTTTGCGATTCTTCGTGAATGCTGCGTGGCCTGCTCTGTGCGCGTGAATCACGAGGTCGAGATCCTGTTCCCGAATCGTTTGCAGTGCAGCAAAACCACACGTCAGAATATCCACCATGACATATTCGCCGCCATGATCAACGACAAATTGTGCCCTCTTCAGCATTTCTTTTGTCTCAGCCGTGATGTTCACCATGTAAACCTTCTTTTCGCCTGTTTCGTCTTCTGCTTTGTTCCGTTTTTCCAAGGTTCTCGTGACTCGATTTTCAAAAGGATTGAATGCTTGGCTGCTCAGGTTCTCGTCGTCCTTGACCATATCACATCCTCCAACCCAAGCCTCGTAGGCCACTTGAGCATGATCAGCCGTATTCAATCCAAGCTTAGGCTTAATTATCGTTCCGACCAGCGGCCGATCGTACACTTCTAAGAGATTGCGCACGCCTTCCACACCGAATTTCGGACCCTTGAAGCTACGTACTATCTCTTGAGGGAAATCAGCATCTTCAAGCCTCAGGTTCTTGATCGTTTTCAGTCCGAAAACGTTTCCTGAAATGCTACTGAGTATGTTTGACATGTTCCCAGGCTCAAAAAGCCCAATCGGATAAGCCACTTTTACTGTGTTTCCGTCAATGCTGACCACGCGAGCAGCAAGCTTCTCCACGTAGGATTTCGTCGTGGTGAGCTCCGTCCACGTCCCTATGGAGCTTTCAGCTGCAACTGCCCCTGCAGCTTCCTCGATGCTCATGCCTCGTGGTTCAACATGGAAAACGCAGATTACGTCTGAATTTTCAGGCTTGTGCTTCAAGTCCACAAAATCCAAGTATTTCAACCGATTGCGCCTCAAAATCTGATCATTGGACTAGGTTCCTTAAAAAATTTGGTTATCAATCATTATGTTCCTCAAGGAACTACACTTTCTGAAGATTCTTGTGATCAATTCAGTAACCGTTCTTGCGGTTAAACCTTTAACTTGTGATCACCTATGTGATTAAAGATGTGATGCGGATGCAACTCGAAGCTAGACTTCTAAACATACGGACTGGCGGAAACAGAATAGCCATATTGGCCGATGAAACTGCGAGCTTTCTAGGCGCCCATTCGTCCGACAGGGTGAAAATCACCTGCAAGAACGAAAGCTTGATTGCTATTCTCAACGTTGCAAGCGACTTTCCCAGCAATTATGTGGGGCTTTATGAGGAGATTTCAGCGACGCTTCACGTGGGAGCCGGAGAAAGCGTTGAAGTGGAACCTGCGGAACCCCCTGAGGCTCTTAGTCACATTCAGGCTAAGATACGCGGGGAGAGACTGCGCCAAAACCAAATAGAGGTGATAGTGAGAGACGTGGTTGAACGTCATCTTAGCGATGTTGAACTCGCATCCTTGGTCACGGCCCTTTTTATCAACGGGCTTAGCATGGATGAGATTGAAGCCTTGTCGAGGGCAATGGTGAAGACTGGCAGAACCCTGAACCTTGACAAGAGTCCAATCCTAGACAAACACAGCATTGGCGGGGTACCAGGCGACAAAACTTCATTGCTCGTAGTGCCTATCATTGCTGCGGCAGGCTTCACGATACCTAAGACCTCTTCGAGGGCAGTTACGTCTTCAGCTGGAACCGCTGACCGTGTTGAAGTATTATGTCCTGTTAACCTGACGATTGAGGAAATAACAGAGGTTGTTAAGAAAACCAACGGCTGCATGGTTTGGGGTGGAGCTCTGGAGCTAGCTCCGGCAGACGACCTATTCATTCAGGTCGAATATCCACTGGCCATAGACCCGCTGCTTCTTCCGTCGATTATGAGTAAGAAGAAGGCCATAGGCGCCACTCACGTGATCATAGATATTCCAACTGGGAGAGGCGCAAAAATAAAAACAACGCTCGAAGCACAGGACTTGGCAAATGATTTCATAGACTTGGGAAAGCGACTAAACATGAAGGTCAATTGTGCAGTGTCATTTGGCGAACAGCCCATAGGAAACGCCATAGGCCCGGCACTAGAAGCAAGAGAAGCGTTATCCACTATCATGGGAAAAGGCCCTTCGGATCTTATGGAAAAAGCAACAAGCATAGCTGGTATGCTTCTGGAAATGGTCGACATCAGAAATGGAAAACAGATAGCGCAAGATATCATAAAGTCAGGCAAGGCCGAAGAAAAATTGCGAGAGATAATTGAAGCACAAGGCGGAGACCCTAAAGTGATGCCTGAAGAAATAAAAATCGGAGACAAAAAGGCCCCGATAGCGGCAGATCAGGACGGCGAGGTCTTTTCGATCAGCAACGAGGACATCGCAAGAATCGCCAAGGAGGCAGGGGCGCCTAAGGAAAAGGGAGCTGGAGTCCTGCTCAAGGCGAAACTTGGAAAGCACATCAGAAAAGGTGAAACTGTCTTCGAAGTCTACGCCGAAAGGAGCACCAAGCTGGAAGCAGCCGTAGATCTGGCCTGCAAGCTTAAGCCTTTTGGACTAGGAGGGAAGCCTGAAGAAAGAATGATAATTGAACGTATTCCAACTACGATCGAACGCAGAAAAGCCTTCATGCTCGAAAGATGAAGTGTGATTCGATGGCTGTTGGATCTTGGACAAACGCGGTAATTGGGCGACGGATGATCTTGGTGTCTGCATGAAGTCAGATTTAGCCGTCTTGATTAGCGAGGAGTTGTTGCAGGCCATTCTTGATGGTGCAAGAAGACTTTATCCGAAGGAGATGATTCTGCTCCTCAGGGGGAAAAAGACGAAGACTGACCTTGTAGTTTCTGAGCTTATTGTTCCTCCCCTTGCAACCTATGGCCTGGGCTTCGCCGGCATCAGGGTTCATATGTTGCCGATGGACTTTTCCATCGTTGGAACCGTGCATTCTCATCCTTCTGGAAACGTGATGCCTTCTCCTGCTGATTTGAATCACTTCTTTGGGAGCATACTGATGATCGTGGGCTTTCCCTACACAAATGAAAGTAACGTTGCTGTATACAACTGCGACGGAGAAAAGCTGGTACTACACGTGGCGAAATCGTAGTTCTCGCGTGCCTTCTGTTTTTTCAGTCGCCTTTTGCGCTTCAAAGTCATTCGCTTGGGCTGTTGTCTTCTTGCATAAGACCTAAATCTCTTGAAGAACATGTGACAACAAGATGGATACAGCTGTGAAGAGAATAATCGTCCCAGCTCTCATTCTCGTAATTTCGAGCATGCAGGTCTTCTCTGCTTACGGCTGGAGTAATGGCGGTTACAGTGACAACCCGTCTAATCCCAAATATGGGACTCATGACTGGATAGCACAGCATGCGCTGGACTGGCTGCAACCTCAAGAGAAGCAGTTTATCCTTGATCATTTGGCAGCATACGAGTATGGAACCGAGCTGCCGGACAGGAAAACCGCTCCATGGGGTATTGGAGACACGGGAAAACATCATGTGTACTACTTTGCCGATGGCACGTTACAGGACAGCTCTTCAGCTAAAAGGGCACAAGAAGAGTATACGCAGGCTCTAAACTACGCCAAGCATGGTGACTGGGCGAATGCGTCGATGGCCCTAGGCGCTATGACGCATTATATTGCTGACGTTGCGGTTTTCGGCCATGTTATGGGCTCAGGCACTGACTGGGGTAGCGAAGTGCACCATAATGATTATGAGAATTACGTTGAGGGCAGAACGAGCAGCTACAGCGGCGAGTTTAGTTCATATCTTGTTTTCGACGGCGTTCTCGAAACTGTTAATCCATATGACGCGGCTTTAGAGATCGCGTTTAACACGACCTTCGGTGATAATGGCAATTTCAACTGCACGTGGATGGACCAAAACTATAATTGGACAAACGCTGCATTCAAGAATCGATGCGTAGAATCGCTCAATCTGGCCGTGAACGTAATTGCAGACGTCCTCCACACTTTCAGCAACGAAGCAGCAATCCCGGAATTTCCTCATCTGGCAATTCTGCCAGTTCTAGCTGTCCTAGCCCTATTTGCTACGGCCTACGCAAGTATGAAGCGAGAATTGCTACGGCCATGACTGTTTTGAGACGCGTTTGTTATGGAGAAGATGTCGAGAATCATCGTAGTTTAGTTTAAATATGGGAGTTGGGATTAGACGTAGCGAGAGGAAAACTGTCCATGGGTTCTAAGTCTTCAAGAGGCGAATTCGCCGCGAGAAAACTAGTGAACAGGAGAAAGAAGCTCCGCTGGAGCAACAGGTACTATAACCGTCGAGTTCTGGGGTTAGATGTGAAAGCTGACCCGCTTCAAGGGGCACCCATGGGTAGGGGAATAGTTCTGGAAAAAGTGGGTGTGGAAAGTAAGCAGCCTAACAGTGCCATAAGAAAATGCGTCAGGACACAGCTTATTAAGAATGGCCGCTCTATCACGGCTTTTCTCCCTGGAGATGGAGCCTTGAACGTCGTCGACGAGCACGACGAGGTGCTGGTTGAGGGTATTGGAGGCTCACGCGGAAGAAGCATGGGAGACATTCCGGGAGTAAGATGGAAGGTCATAACGGTTAACGGCGTATCTCTGAACGAGCTGGTCTACGGGAGAAAGCAGAAGCCAGCGCGGTGAGAATTTTGGGTCAGAAGCAAGAAGGAAAGCAAGAAGCAAAGCTTTTTGGGAAATGGAGTTTTAAGGATATCAGAGTCCAAGACGTGGGCTTGGAGCGGTACATATCGCTGAAACCAGTCGTGGCCCCGCACAGCATGGGAAGGCATGAGCATAAGCGTTTTCGCAAGGCAAACGTCAACGTCGTTGAAAGACTTATTAACAGTCTTATGAGGCCTGGGAAAAACGCTGGAAAGAAAGCCAAGGCCACAAACATAGTGAGGCAAGCTTTTGAAATTGTTAATCTGCGTACCGGCAGAAACCCAGTTGAGGTTCTCGTCAAGGCTGTAGAGAACTCTTCGCCATGCGAGGACACTACAAGGATCAGCTATGGAGGAATAGTCTACCACCTTTCGGTTGACGTGGCTCCTCAAAGAAGAGCTGATTTGGCAATTAGACACATATGCGAAGGGGCTCGGCAGTCAGCGATAAATAATCCACGTTCAATTGAAGAATGCTTGGCAGACGAGCTTGTTTTGGCCGGAAGCCACGACATGAAAAGCTATGCTGTGGCAAAACGTCACGAGATAGAGAGAATAGCTCAAGCGTCAAGATAGAAACTATCCCTGATGTTATTTCAGGTGTATCTCGACTATATCGCGGTCGGCCAAAGAGAATGTTGCTCCGACTTTCTGCGGGCTGAAAACCAGACGTTTAGACCAGATTTTTGCGAAGCCGAATCTTTCCTTGAAGTCGCTATGAATGTCTTTGGCCAGGTCGTGGACTGTTGCGCCTTTCTTCAGGATGAACGGTTTTTTTGAATATTCTCTTTGGTTCGGCTCCTTCGTGTAGACTCGCATTATTCTCAGCGTCTCGAACAGTGTCGCGCCGAGTTTTTCAAGCCCAAGTCTTCTCTCACATGAGACAGCTGTAATCGGTAGCTTGTTGCTTACGTGGGCTTTCAATTGTCTCAGGGCTGCTTCTGAACCTTTCAATTCAACCTTGTTTGCTACGAT
This sequence comes from Candidatus Bathyarchaeota archaeon, assembly GCA_963705345.1. GTDB lineage: Archaea > Thermoproteota > Bathyarchaeia > Bathyarchaeales > Bathycorpusculaceae > DASPTR01. Next base: position 886,293 of record OY970072.1, on the reverse strand, counting down.
CACCGCAGGCTTGTAGATGGTGCTTTCGAAGATTGCATCTTCGACGTCGGCTAGCGTGACTTCTCCGGAAATCTTCACAACCGCGTCTGCCATGCGATAGCTTCTGAGCATCTCCTCAACTTTTCTCATGGTGCTGTCGACAAGTGTTCCGATCAATATTATTCGTAGTCCGGCACCCATGAACTTCCTCTCAATTTCCACGCGCCCCCTCGGCCTGCTTACAAGTATTCTGGCTTTCTCTAGCTCATTCAGTATTGACGAAAGCTGCCCGACTGGGTCCTGCGACAAGTCCACCATTAGGATCAGCCCGTCGGATTTGCGGGCTATCGCTAGAGTCTGAGGCCCCCACGCTCTTCCGTCAGCAGAACCTTCCATCAGTGCAGGCGCCTCTATGATTTGGAATTGAAGATCTTCAAAAGTCAGAATGCCAGGGACAGGCTGTCTTGTAGTGTAAGGGTTTGGTGAGATCTCGACTTTTGCGTTTGTCACAGCAGCCAGCAGACTGCTTTTCCCGACGCCTGTCAAGCCGATAAGTGCTATTTGGGCAGCGCCTTCCTTTTCTATGAAAAGCTTAGGTCCGCTTCTGCCAGCTTTTTTCCTCTTCTTCTCCTCGATTTCTCTCCGCATAATGGCCATTTGTTTCTTGACCTGACCGCGAAGTTTCAACGTGCCCTTGTGCTTTGGAACAAGGCTGAGAAATTCTCCCATGCGTTGAAGCCTTACTCTTGGATTTTTCGTTGCCTCAACTTCGGCCCACTTTTTTCTGGCATCAGGAGGAAGATTCGCAGGCATAAATCAGACGCGTCCGACTTGTGAATTCAAGTTTCTGCCCTAATATTTGTTTTCACTCTGTCAGATTTTTCGTTGCGTTGCTACATCATAAACTTAAAATAACTGAATGAACAGTTGTGTAAACGAAATCACTAAAATTCCGAGAAGATTTGAAAAAATAGGGAGGAAAAAAAATGAGCAAGAGTACGAAACCACACTTGAACTTGGTGATCATGGGACACGTGGACCATGGAAAATCGACCACCACAGGACACTTGCTTTACCAAGCAGGGGTCATTGATGAAAGAACAATCAAGGCCTTCGAAGAAGAAGCCAAGAAAATGGGCAAGGAAACCTTCAAGTACGCATGGGTTCTCGACAACCTGAAGGAAGAACGCGAAAGAGGAGTAACCATTGACCTTCGATTCATGAAATTTGAGACCAAGAGATACTATTTCACGGTCATAGATGCTCCAGGTCACAGAGACTTCGTCAAAAACATGATTACTGGAGCAAGTCAAGCTGACGGTGCCATACTGTTTGTTTCATCCAGAAGAGGAGAGTTCGAAGCAGGCATCGGCCCAGGCGGACAGACAAGAGAACACGCGTTCTTAGCTTTCACTTTGGGCGTGAGGCAGCTGGTTGTGGCCGTAAACAAAATGGACGACATTTCAGTCAACTGGAGCCAAGACAGATATAACGAAATCAAAAACGAGGTCGGCAGAATGCTGAAAATGGTGGGCTATAAAGTTGAGAAGATTCCGTTCGTTCCCACCTCAGGATGGACAGGTGACAACCTCACTAAGAAAAGCGAACACATGCCATGGTACACAGGACCGACACTTATCGATGCCCTCGACGTGTTCGAGGTGCCCTCCAAACCCACAAACAAGCCGCTGCGAATTCCAATCCAAGACGTGTACAGCATTACAGGTGTAGGCACAGTTCCTGTTGGCAGAGTTGAAACAGGAGTAGTCAAAGAAAACGACGTGGTCATTTTCATGCCTTCCAACAAACAGGGTGAAGTAAAATCGCTGGAGATGCACCATGAGAGAATTCCTACAGCCGAGCCAGGAGACAACATCGGCTTCAACATCAGAGGAGTGGCAAAAACAGACATTCACAGAGGAGACGTTGCAGGACACGTTAATAGTCCACCCACAGTTGCCAAGGAGTTCATTGGCCAAATAATCGTGATCTATCACCCCACAGCCATAGCAGCAGGATACACGCCGGTGCTTCACTATCACACGGGACAAATTGCCTGCAAGTTCACTGAGCTAGTAAGGAAGATTGATCCGCGCTCAGGACAGGTTGTTGAGGAGAAGCCGACATTTCTGAAAACTGGAGACGCTGCCATAGTGCGAATGGAACCGCTACACCCGATCGCCGTTGAAACCTTTTCCGAGTTCGAAGAGCTTGGACGATTCGCAGTCCGAGACATGGGTACCACCGTGGCTGCCGGCATCATAAAGGAAATCACCAAGAAAGGACCATAAACTTCTATCTCTCATTTTTGTCCAGCTTCCAGTTTCTCGTTCGTCCACGTTTTCGACAGTTATTCTTATGAGCGAAAAGCCATATTCTGTAACGTTGCAGCTCTGCAGTGTGGAGTTGGAAGTGTGTCTGGAACCGAAACCTTACTTCCCTATCTAAAGGAAAAGCGAGATAGCGAGCAGGAACAACCGACGATTATCATTGATAGTCGTGAGGCGAGTTCCGCCCCAAAAATCCTGAAGGGGCTTAGAGAACGTGGCGTTAACATCAGAACAGAGAAATTGGAAAAGGGAGACTACATCTTATCTGATGTCTGTGCAGTAGAGCGAAAAACTGTTCAAGACTTCGTTTATACTCTTACGCGCCGCTTCCTTTTTGAACAATTGTTCAGGCTCAAGGAGGTTTATCCGAAATCCCTGATTCTGCTAGAAGGTTATTTACCGATAATTTACAGGTACAGCAGAATTCAGCCTGCCTCCGTTTGGGGAGCCATGTTCAGCCTAGCGAGAAACGGAATAGCCATAGTGAACACGACATCATACAAGGAAACCGTGGATTTCCTTTATGTTGCCGCGCATCAAGAGCAAATCGTTGAGAAGCGTGCTGCAACGGTGCATGCGTTCAAGAAGATCGACAGCATATCTGATGCGCAATTGTATTTCATAGCGAGCCTGCCGAACATAGGAAGAGAAAAGGCCATAGCAATCCTCAAATCCTACCAAACTCCAATAAACGCCCTAATGAGCGTTGATGACTGGCCTGAAACCGTCTACGGCTTAGGCCCAATCATAAGTAACAAGGCAAAAGAGGTTTTGAACAGCTCATTCAAAGGGTGAAAAAGGTCATGGATGTAGAGATCTCTCCCACGCGAAAAATCATCGTGCTTGGTTTGGACAAGCGTTCAGTCAACAACATCGCATATTGTGCAGCGACCTTCGGTGTGAACAGACTTTACTGGATAGATGGCTACATATTGTGTTTAGAGGTTTACGAAAAATCGTTTGAACACGAACTGAAAAAGAAAGAGTTCCCAGTGAGCCAAATCTGCTACGCTGAGTTTCCAAAGTATGATAAAATTGTTGAAGTTGACAAGAGCTTCCAAATCCCACTAGTCGACGTTTCAGATATGGAAATCTTCCAAAGCATACTGAAGGCAATTCTGGCGAGCGAAAAACAAACGGGCTCAAAAGCTAAGATTGGCTAGCCCTTTGTCTCGCACATTCAAAGCCCAGTTTGAAAGCTTTGAAGTTCATTTCCAAGTGCTTGCTTGGCACCAGCTCTCGTAAGGCTTCCACAAGACTTTCGTTCTTTGTGGGTAGCTTTCCAGCTCCTGCGAGAGCTCCTATTAGAATAACGTTGCGGGTCAGAATGCTTCCGGCTTCCTTGGCCAGCTTTTTTGTTTGCACGACGAGCACTCTATTGGTGAAACGATGGATTTTTTCCAGAATCTTCTCCATAGAAGGATAATCAATGTTCTTGGCCGCAAGTTCTGTCGGAGGAATCTGCTCATCACTCATTATCACAAGTGTCTTTTCTGAGGCAAACCTCAGATTGCGGAGCGTTTCAAGAGGTTCAAACCCCAAGAGCACGTCCGCTTGTCCTTCCAGAACAGTTGATGATGAGACTTTCTCGCCAATCCTCACGTTGGAAGTCACTGCTCCGCCACGTTGGGCCATCCCGTGAATTTCACTAACCCTAACATTCAGGCCGTCTTTGACAGCGGCAACGCCCAAAATCTCCGCTGCTAGGATCGTTCCTTGTCCGCCGACACCTGCCAGCACGATGTTAAATTCCTTCATCATGCTGAACTCCCGCATTCCATAGCACCGTATGGGCAAACTGAGGCGCACAGCCCGCAAGCCGTGCAGAGAGCTTCGTCAACGCACACTTTTCCGTTTTCAAGAATCAATGCTGGGCAACCTAGTAGCTTGATGCAGGCCATGCAGTTTGTGCATTTCTCGGATATTTTACAGGACACTGCCTTTATGCCTCTGCGTCTTTTCTCTCTGGTGTCTACCAACGTACATGGGGCCCGAAAGACCACTACTGAAGGCCCAGATTGCGCTAGTGCTTCCTTAAGAATCATGGTGGCTTCTTTGATCTTGAATGGGTCAGCGACTCTTACGTATTTGACGCCGCATCCCCCAGCAACTTTCACGATGTCCACCTTCTCAGATGGGTTGCCCATGCCAGTCACTCCTGTTCCCGGATGTGGCTGATGTCCTGTCATCGCCGTTGTGAGGTTGTCAAGAATAGCTACGGTGATTTTGTGGTTGTTATAGACGGCGTTTATGAGGCCAGGGATTCCTGCATGCAGGAATGTCGAGTCGCCGATTATTGCCAGAGTGTCTGCGCCTGTCGCCTTGCTTATTCCCTGTGCAATGCCTACACTTGCACCCATGCATATCATGATGTCTCCAACACTAAGCGGAGGCGCGATTCCAAGAGCATAGCAGCCTATGTCGGTTGCGTAGATCGCTTTTTCACCTGCAACCTTCCTTATGACGTAGAACGACGCTCGATGTGGGCATCCGGCACAGAGTATTGGGGGTCTCGGGGGCAGGTTCTTGGCAACTTCGAAATATTTTTCATCGATCTTCGCGAAGTCTATGGGCAACTCTTTATTAGCTATCCTGGCTAAGGCCATTGCGACCTTGCGTGTTGAGAACTCTCCTTCCTTTGGAAAGTATACTTTGCTCGTCTTTCCATATATTTCAATGTTTGGAGCAAGATCCTTTGCGATGGCTTTGATCCGCATTTCCAAATAGGGTTCAAGTTCTTCGACGATGACTATCTTTTCATGTTTGCGCAGAAATTCCCCAATCCGTTTTTCTGGAAGTGGATTGGTCATGCCGAGCTTCAAAATGCTCGCATCCAATCCTAACAAATCCGCAGCTTCCACTGCGTAGTTGTAGGCTGAACTGGAGGATATTATGCCGAACCTGCCCTTTCCCTCATAGGCAACCTTGTTGTAAGGGGACTTTTCACTGATTTCTTTGGCTCTCTCAATACTCTTTAGCAGAACTTCGTGTTTCGGTCGGGAGTTAGCCGGGACCATCACCAAACGTCTTACGTCCCTGATGAATTCGCCCGTGAGATTTGGCTTTGTAAGCCTGTTGTAGGACACTGGTCCTCGAGTGTGGCTTACGCGCGTCGTTGTCCTCAATAGTACAGGTAGTTCCAGCTTTTCCGAGATCTCGATGGCTGAAACGGTCATGTCTTTTGCCTCCTGAGGGTTGGAAGGCTCCAGGCAGGGTAAACCCGAGAGCAAAGCGTAGAAGCGGTTGTCTTGCTCATTTTGTGAACTGTAACATTCTGGGTCATCTGCGGTAACGAGAACGTAACCACTTCTGACTCCAGCGTAGGCTAAGGTCATGAGCAGGTCTGACGCCACGTTTAACCCCACGTGTTTCATGGCTGTAAGAGCTCTGACTCCTGAATTCGCAGCCCCTGCCGCGACCTCCGCGGCAACGATCTCATTAGTGGAATACTCCATGTACAGGCCTGCTTCGGCAGCAATTGCCGATATAGAATCGCCTATTTCAGAGGCAGGCGTGCCCGGGTAAGTAGTAACTACGCCTATGCCTGCCTCCAATATGCCCCTGGCAATGGCTTCATTGCCAAGCAGGAGCACCTGTTTTCCTGGCTTGTCTTGTAGCAATAAACGCAAATCAGGCAATAGGTTTCTCTCCGATTTACCGGAGAGTTTCCATAATTTTGTCGTTTCACATATAACTTTTGGTAGTTCAAGGCAAAAATGAATCGTCAACCGAAAGTATTATTAAAACGCATATACGATTAAGCGAACAAAAATTCGAGGTCATACAATGTCGATAAAGTTGACTAATGGAAAAGAAATACCGATAGAGATGCACAAGACAAGGATGATACAGAAGATCACGTTGCCACCAGTGGAACAGCGGCTTAGGGCCATGGAAGAAGCTGGGTACAACACGTTCCAGCTCAAGACCAAAGACGTTTTTCTTGACATGCTCACAGACAGCGGCGTCAACGCCATGAGCGACAACCAGTACGCTGCCATGATGAAAGTCGACGACGCTTACGCGGGCAGCATGACTTTTTACGAATTTGCTGATGCAGTGAAGGATATTCTAGGGTACAAGCACGTGATGAATGTTCACCAGGGAAGAGCAGCAGAGCACCTGATAGCGAAAGTGTTCGAAACGCCAGGCGATGTTGTGCCCACAAACTACCATTTCACCACGACTAAAGTACACATTGAAGTGACGGGCGGAGCGACATGCTTGGAGATCTACGCTGATGAGGCGTTGAAGACGGCAAGTACGCACCCGTTTAAGGGTAACATGGACACGCAGAAGTTGAAGAACACGATCAAGAAGCACGGAAGAGAAAAGATTCCGTTTGTACGAATGGAAGCCACGACCAACTTGCTCGGCGGACAGCCGTTCTCCATGGCAAACCTGAAGGAGGTCAAGCAGATTTGCGTCGAGCATCGCATTCCGCTGGTACTCGATGGAAGTCTGATATGCGAAAACGCCTATCTAATAAGACAACGCGAGAAAGGGTACGAGAAAAAGACCGTTGCAGAAATAGTGAAAGAAATGTGCAGCCTCTCAGACCTATTCTACATGAGCGGAAGGAAAAACACGTCAGTAAGAGGCGGATGCATAGCAACAAACAACAAGGAACTGTTTGAGAAAATACAGCCCTGGCTCCCGGTGTACGAAGGCTTCTTCACGTACGGCGGCATGTCTCAAAGGGAAGTTGCAGCCATGGCCGTTGGAATGAGAGAAATGGTTGATCCTGACGTTGCAGGCTGCGCAGTGGAGCAGATAAAATACTTCGTTAACAAACTTGTCGAAATAGGAATCCCCGTGGTGACACCACCAGGCGGATTGGCCTGCCACCTAGACGCGAAAAAGTTCGTGCCTCACATTCCTCAATCGCAGTATCCTGCAGGAGCGCTTACAGCTGCGCTATACTTAGCCTCAGGGATCAGAAGCATGGAAAGAGGAACCATTTCGATGGAAAGAGACAAGGATGGAAAAGAAGTCTATGCTGACCTGGAACTGTCTAGGATTGCACTGCCGAGAAGAGTCTACTCAATGTCGCACATCGAATATGCCATCGACAGGATAAGCTGGCTTTACAAGCACAGAAACTTGATAAAAGGTCTAAAATTCGTGTTCGAACCACCAGTGCTAAGGTTTTTCATCGGAAAACTGGAAGCCCTCGACAATTGGGGAAAAGACTTCGCTGAAGTCTGCAAGAAAGAACTGGGTGAACATTGAGTCTTCATCACTGCAAGAAACCCATGCTCCTTCGGGCACGTTTGTCCCGCCGATCCATGATTAATACTCACTTTTTTCAGTTCAACTTTTTCCTCTCCATAGTGAAAATGCCTAGTCCTTTCCAGTGTGTCTTTGCTCCTTCAATCATACAGTACTATGCAGAAAACTAAATCGTGGAAACCACTTGAGCCAAATACGTCAGACCAGATGCCCTTTGGCTCAGGATTCACCCTGCAAGTTTGAGTCTTCTTAATCCTATCATGATTTCTTCAACAGCCACTTCAGGAGGAGTATCTAATCGCTCACACTTGAACTCGATCAGAGGAGTTTTCTTTTGACTATAATGCTCCAGAATCGGTTCAGTTTGGTGTTCATAAACCTGAGTCCTTTCCTTTATGACCTCAGCAGTGTCGTCTGAGCGTTGGTAGAGCTGTCCGCCACATTTGTCGCAAATACCCTCCACCTTCGGTTTCAAATATTGGATATTGTAGACTTCGCTGCAGCTCTTGCATATTCTGCGGGTGGATAGGCGCTCGATGATTATCCAGTCTGGCACTGTTAGCAGGATTACAACATCTATCTTGGTGATGTTGTCCAGAGCTTTGGCCTGTTCAATTGTGCGTGGAAAGCCGTCTAGGATGAAGCCCTTCTTTGTAGAAGCCTTGGCCAAGCGTTGCTTCAAGGCTTCTATTACGACGTCGTCTGGAACGAGCAACCCTTTTTCAACGAAGCCCTTGACTTTTCTGCTTAATGGTGTGCTTTCTTTCATAATCTTCCTGAAGATGTCTCCCATGGCTATTACGTCTATGCCGAGCTTGTCTTGCAGTCGTGAAGCATAAGTGCCTTTACCTGACCCAGGCGGACCGAAAATGATGGCTTTCATGAGATATCTAGTCCTCACGTGGCCTTGCTGAAGGCTGTGTCGTTGGATTCTGGTCGGCTTTCATATAAATCCTTTGACGGGCTTTCAGTAAATAGACTATACGGAAAGAAAGATCGGCCTGTGTGATCTATTTGCCCTTGAATGCTGGCTTTCTCTTCTCCGTGAAGGCTTTTACGCCCTCCTGCAGGTCTTCTGTGGAGGCTACGACGCCGAACCCCTCGCGTTCCAACGCCAATGCAGAATCCAGGCCTATGTCCGCGCCCTTGTTGATCAGCGCCTTAGCCACTTTGATGGCGACCGGCGCTTTTGTCGCTAGATCTAATGCAAATTGTCGCACTGTTTCTCTGAATTTGTCAGTCGGAACGACCATGTTTACTATGCCAAGCTGTTCAGCAGTCTTTGCATCAATCATTCTGCCCGTGAAAACAAGCTCTTTCGCCTTTGTCCTACCTATCAGGCGAGTGAGTCTTTGAGTTCCACCCCATCCTGGGATTAGGCCGATGTTAATTTCGGTTTGTCCCATTCGAGCGTTTTCTGACGCAATTCTGAGGTCACAGGCCATGGCAACTTCGAGGCCACCGCCCAGAGCGTAACCGTTTAACGCGGCGATAACTGGCTTCTCCAAGTTCTCCAAGGCCAGACAAAGTTCCTCACCCATTAGCGACAGCTCTCTTGCTCTTAGAGCATTCATTCCCATCATCGCTTTTATGTCCGCGCCGGCTGAGAACGCTTTTTCGCCGGCCCCGGTCAATACGACTACGCGGACGCTTTCATCATTCCTTACATCTTCTAGCGCTTGCAGAACTTCCTCAACGACTTCCTTGCTGAAAGCGTTCAATGCTTCTGGTCTATTCAGTATGATTGTTGCTACTGCTTCGCTCTTTTCGTAGACTATGAGCCTGAACGGCATCTTTTTTCACCTTCCGCTATTTTTGTGTCCAATCGTAGAAGCCTTTGCCTGTTTTTCTTCCAAGCATTTGGGCTTTGACCATCTGCTTCAAGCCAGTGCTAGGATGAAACTTCGGATCCAACTCCTTCGTTAGCACCTCTGCTATGGCCAATGTTGTATCTGAGCCTATATAATCCAACAGCATAAGTGGTCCCATAGGCCAGTTTAATCCAAGTTTAATGGCCTTGTCTATGTCATCCCTGTCAGCAACGCCTTCCCAGTACAGCTCAGCCGCTTCGTTCAAAGCTGGAATGAGTATGCGATTCACGATGAAGCCTGGGGAATCCTTCTTGACGAGAACGGTTTCCTTCTCCATCTTTCGTGACACTTCCAGAATAGTTTGAACTGTCTCTTCAGAGGTCTTTGCACCTTTTATGATCTCAATAAGCTTCATCAGTTGCGGCGGGTTGAAGAAGTGCATTCCACATACTTTTTCAGGCCGCTTTGTTGCCGACGCAAGCTCTGTAATGCTTACCGACGACGTGTTCGAAGCGATTATAGCATGAGGCGGCGCATAGCTGTCCACTTCGCGAAATACGGCCTTCTTTAATTCGACGTTCTCAGGCGCTGCTTCGATTATCAAGTCAGCTTTTGAAACTGCCTCTTTGAGATCTAGGGTCGGGTGAATCCTTGCCAGGATTTCGTTCATCTGGGCTTCGTTCAGTTGTCCCTTCTTGAGGAAACGTTGAAGGCTTCCACGTATCATGTTCATGCCGGTGTCCACAAATTTCTGGTCGATGTCCCGCATGCTGACTTCGTATTTACCTATTTGAGCGGCCACTTGGGTGATTCCGTGGCCCATCAAGCCTGCACCCAAAACTGCGATTTTTCTGATTTCAGCCAATACATTCACCTTTCTTCAAGCTCAGAGACTAGTTTGTTCGTGGTATCACTAAAAAGGTTTTCCAGTTGCTACACGATTTGCCTCGCAAACTCTCACTTGCACGGATTGAAGCCTCAACTCTAGGCTGGGTTCATTGTTGAGTTAAGCTTCTTCTTTGGGCTCGTTGAAAAGAGGGGCCATCAGTTAGCGTGCGCTACGATTCACATTTGCTCGGAGAAGTGCCTCAACGAATACTGCAAAACTTGAGGTGAACGAAAACCTATTCAAACCACCCTTGGCCGAAAAAAGGAGTACTGGATCGAATAGCTAAGACGCACGCGTGCTGGAAATCCTTATTCTCGATGAATATTCCGTCTTCAGAAAGCTTAATGCTAGTTGATGTTATCTGAGGTTCGCTTGAAATGAGAAGGTGGTGAAAAACCATGGTAGGAGAAGCTGAGGATTTGGATGAAGAAACAGAATTGGATGACGATGAAGAGTGGGACGAAGAAGCAGAATAACGCCGATATGACGCGCTGATTAACCTAGTTTCCCATATGTTTCAATCGGGCGCAGAATTCTAAATAGCCAGTCAATCGTGCAGAATCATTGACCGCGTACGCTTTTCAGACAACGGGACATTTTTCGTGTCCATCTTAATGCACTCTTGCATGTTCTAGCGTGCCTTTATCTGTCTTGTCTCATCTCTTAGAAGACAAAGTCTCTGTCAAGCCAGTCAGGGTACCATTTGAAGTTTTCCAGAGGCCCAGTTTTGCGGAGTCCAGCGTATGTGGCCTTGGCAAGTGCTATTGTTCCACGTCCGTCGCGGTAGAGTTTGACCGAGTTTTTTTGTTCGAGACTTTTTAGAAGCTGATTGAGCTTCTCATCATTGACGTCTGTCAGCCTCTCTTTGAGGTCTTCTCGACTCATGAATAGGCCTGGGTTCACTTGATAATCTTCAGCCAGGGCTTTCATTATGTTGTCTTCGCTCATTTTCAGCTTCGGCAATGGTTCAGTCGTTGAGATCGGGACGCCCAGTTTCTTGTGTGTTTGTCTTTGGGGCATTCTTAGGTCTTTGCCCATTGCTCTCAGGCCGCCTCTGAAGATGACCAGTTTCATGATGTCATTTGTTCCTGCTCCTATCTGGTTTACTTTGGCGTCTCTGAGGTAGCTTTCAACAGGGTAGAAGCGTGTCCAACCATCGCCTCCCATTACTTGAATGGCGTCGCTGATGAGTTTTTCATACATTTCCGAGGTGTATAGTTTGGCTGTTGCGGCCTCGACCATGGTATCTTTATGGTCATCAAGTAAATGTGCAGCATGATAAATCAGTAATCGCGCAGTGTATAGGCCAGCAAGCATGTCAGCAATTTTGGACTGGTTAGTTGGAATATCGATTGTGGGCTTGCCGAATTGCATGCGCCTCTGTGCGTAAGTCGCTGCATAACGTATTGACTCTCGAATCGGACCCAGCATTCCTGCGGAGTAGACGACACGTTCAAAGTTCAAGCCGGCCATCATAACTTTCCAGCCTTCGCCCTCTTGGCCTATTACGTTTTCAGCCGGAACCTTGACTTCGTTGAAATCCAGAAAGCCGTTTGGAAGACCAAACCATCCTGAAAGCTCATTGATCTTCTCAACCGCGAAGCCTTGAGTTCCCTTTTCAACTAAAAATGCCGTGAGATGCTGATACTTGCTCCTGTCCTCAGGCTTTTCGCTCGTCTTAGCATACACTACGTAGATATCAGCTAGGCCAGCGTTTGTTATGAAACGCTTCTTGCCGTTCAACACGTAGTAATCGCCTTCTCGCATGGCCGTAGTTTCAATGCCTGCCGCGTCTGAGCCAACGAAAGGCTCTGTTATGCAGACGGCGCCCACGGTTTCGCCCTTAGCTATTTTCGGTAGCCACTTCCGCTTTTGGGCTTCAGTTCCGAAAGTCAAAAGCTGTTCTACGCCGCCGAACATTGAAACCGAGTAGGCTTCACCTAGCGCTGAACCTATCCTGCTTAACTGCTCAGCAATTATGGTCACGCCTGTTACTCCAACGTTCTTGCCGCCATATTCTTCTGGAATAACGGCGCCGAACCATCCTTTGCCAGCAACTTGGCGCAACAGCTCCAAGGGGAACTTCTTCGTCCAAAAGACTTCCTCGCCTTTCGGAAGGTTCTTGTCAGCGAAAGCCTTTGCATCAGCCATCAGGCTTTTCTGCTTGTCATTCCACCATGAAAAAGGCTCCATAGCAAACACCATGAACAGCATTGCCTACGAAGCCATGTGATTTTAAACTTTCGATAAGTATTGAGGATAATTCATGAGCTGCTCTTGTGAAGAAATAAAATGGGGAATTTTCTATCTTGCCAACAATCCGCCGATGAGTCCGCCGATCGCTGACACGATGCCTGCGAAGACAGCAAGTATGATGGCTATGATTCCGACGGCCAGACCAGCTAAGCCGCCAAGAAGTCCGCCCAGGATCCCGCCTGCAACCCCGCCTACCAGCGCAAGGCCTATGAATGCGAGTATTGCAATAATGATCCCGCCGAATATTCCCGCAAGGAAACCGGCTAACGCTCCCCTTCCCATTCCTCCTCCAGCTATGAGCCCTGCCACGAACCCGCCAATCAAACCGCCTATCAGATGTCCAATTCCCGGAAGCCACCAGCCAAGAATCAGTGTTACGACAAAGCCAACGAAAGCTCCGAGCCACAAGCTTCCCATACCATCACCTTTGCCTCTTTAGATCAGCGTAACCAGGATAAAAGATTTGTCTGAAATCGGTCTTAAAGGAAGACCCGGTCAGTCTGCTAATCTATTTTCACATGTGCGACAGTTTGCCACGAATTTCGTGCACCTTTGCCTTCTGCGATGTTCGAGAAAACTAATTCTTATATTAATGCCCAAGAAATATCACTGTAATCCCCCTAGGCTGATTCGTGGGAAGGCGCGCAGATTGAGAAAGACAATATTCAAGAAACTTGAGGCGCAGGGACTAATAGCAAACTACAACCGTTTGCGAAAGAATTTGCCGCCCAAGCTTCCTGAAAGGGTTTTTGTCTGCGATGAAACCATGAGTGAGGGTGTTCAAGGTCCGATCGTTTTCCTAACATACGTGGAAAAGGTCAAGCTTGCCAAGATGATGGATGAGTTAGGTGTTTCGACCATAACAGTCGGTTATCCTGCATTGTCTGATGAAGAAAAGAACAACGTTAGAAGAATCGCGAATGAAGGTTTCCAGCAAGCAAGTCTTTGTGCATCTGCACGCACGGTTAGAAGCGATGTGGACGCTTGCCTAGAATGTGGCATAAGGGAGATCTCCATATTCACGCCGTACAATGGAATCAACCTGCAATATAGGTTGAAGATGAGCAAGGAACAAGCCCTTGAGAAAACGGTGGAAAGCATTCAGTACGCAAAAAAGCACGGTGCCAAGGTAGATTTCGTTCTGGAAGATGGCACTAGAACGCCTGTCGAAGACATTATGCAAATACTGGAAGGCGCGGCGAAAGCTGGCGCCAGCCGTCTGGTGATCGCGGACACGGTCGGTTTCTTGAGACCCTTGTCAATGCGTTATTTAGTCTCCCATGTTAGGGAAGGTCTTTCCCAACATCAAATCAAAGTTCCGCTTTCGGTTCACTGCCAAAACGACTTCGGTCTCGCAACGGCAAACACGCTTGCAGCCGTGGAGGAAGGCGTTCCGTACGTGCACACTTCCATAGCGGGCTTTGGTAAAAGGTCAGGAACGGCACCGCTAGAAGAAGTGGTAACTGCGCTTGAACTGCTTTATGATATTGACACTGGCATAGACATGAACAAGCTGTATAGACTCTCGCAGCTGGCTGAGAAAACTTTCGCGTTGCCCGTCCAGTTTCACAAGCCAATAATCGGCGACAACGCTTTCTCCCAAGAAGTGGGCGCATCCGTCGAAGATGCGACACCACGACCATTGATCTATGAACCTTTTCCGCCAGAAATCGTTGGAAGAGAAACCCAATATTATTTCGGCGGGCAATTAGAGAAGAAATTCATCGAAGCACGATTGGCACAGGCAGAAATCAAAGCTTCGCCAATGCAGATCGAAGAGATAGTGAGAAGGATGAAGAGAACGTATGAGAGCGTGGACAAGGGCGAGGCGCAAATGACCTTCTACCAAATCAAGAAACTTCTGAGAGAACTGCGGAAAAACCTAGGCGAAGAGGAATTCTGGAAAGTGGTTGAGGATGTCACAAGGCAAAAGCCAAAGCTAAAACCGAAGGAACCAACGACGCCTACTTAGCTGTTGAAGAATGAACATACTACGCGCGCCGGGTTCAGACAATGGTAGAAAGCAAGAGCAGTTATAGGGTAGGTGTATAGGAGGTATCGGAATCGAGTATACGGCACTTTTGTTGCATGTCAATGAATCTTGTTTAGGGTTAGCGCGCTCTCTGACAACAAATAGATGCACAAGAGCTATTGTGCGTTAGAATCAGGGACTCGTCTGGCGGATGAATCGCCGGATGTTATCTTCTGGAGTATGGTTTCGTGAGGAGAATGGTAGAATCCTTTGAAGGAGAAGGGAAAAGGAGAACTGTCATCCTCCTCACTCATCTACTAGTACTTGGGTTTTTGAAACACTTAGTGCTTTTTTCAGTGGACACTGTTGAAAAGGATGGGTTTGTGCTGGAATAGGATGAAGACCAAAACCGTGCAGACGTAGCGCAGCTTTATATTCCTTCAATTGAAAAGGTTTAAACTACATATCAGGGGATAGCGCGCGCTAAGGGTAATATGGTGGACACCTGATTCTGTTCCTTGCCATTTGTTTTATATCGAGTTATCAACTGGTTAGGTGGCGCATGGCTCAACTTCCAAGAATCACCATCTCACGATAGTTGACATGTTAGCCTATCCCATGAGAAGTTAACAGAACCACAATCAGCAGGGTTTAGAAGTTGCCACGTGGCATAACGACCTGAATGACATGGAAAAGATAAATACGTGCTTACTTAGCTCGCGGTATGTAAATCCCGTTCGGATCAATTGCCCTTAAGAGCCTTAGCTCTTCTGGTGTCGGTAACTCTGTTGTGGGCACATTCGTGGGAACGATCAAGTCAAAGCCCGAGTTTTCCACAACCTGCTGTGTGGAAACTCCTGGGTGAATGGTTGCCAGCCTCATTCGTTTCGTTTTTGGGTCAAAGTCCATCTGGCACAGGTTTGTGACTACGAGCGATGGTCCACCGCCCAGCAAACCTGCTTTCTCTCGTGCGCCAGGGCCGTCAAGAAAGCCTGGGCTTGTGAGGTAGTCGAGTTTCTTGACCATTTTTCTTCTTTCATGTGTCATTATCACTATTATGCGTTTGGCTGAGCTGATTATGTCGTTTCCTCCGCCGCTTCCCGGAAGCCTCACAGTTGGCTTTTCAAAGCTTCCGATGTATGTTGTGTTTATGTTTCCGTACTCGTCAATCTGCGCTGCACCAACAAAACCCACATCTACATGTCCACCTTGAAGCATCAAACCAAGCGTTTCTATCAGTCCTATGGCTGCAGCTGCTTGATATCCCAGTCTAGAGTCTGCAATGGAAAGGGCGATGTCTTTTGCATTAGAATCAATAAACCCAGCCTCGTAGACTATCTTGGCCCTCGGCGCATGCGTCTTCTTGGCCAGCATCGCTGCTATGAGCGGTAGGCCAGTACCTATGAATACAACGTCGCCGTTTCTTATTTGCCTAGATCCACAAACGGCCATTAGTTCTAGTGTCGAAAATTCTTCAGGTTTCGCGTATTTCTTGCTCATTCTCCATTCTCCTCCCTAGTACGCTTGCGGCTTCCTAGCCCTGAGCTTCAGCAAGCGTTCGATCCCCATCTTCTGCAAAAATTCCGCGTGTCCGCTCACGCTTGTTATGTATTCTTCGCAGTATTTTCGCCAACCTTCTTCAGTCTTGCACTGGTCGTAATACATTCGCACATGCTGAAAGTCATAGTCATAATAGTTGTAGACCATCATTGGATGTGAACCCCATGGGCACTCAACGACATGAGTAACGTAAATGTTCGGTATGACGGTTTGATCTGGCCTGGCTCGTATGAACTCCGAGTTCACAATTTCCTCGGCTAGGACGATCACTTTCTTCCCTGCCCTAGCGCCTTCAACATCTTCACCTTTGATGCCGTCAATTTGGGCGTTCCCTTCTATATCCACTCGGGAGGCGTGAACTATGCTGAAATCAGGGCGTACTGATGGGACAAGCACAACTTTTTCGCCACTAAACGGGCATGTCATCACCTCTGCCTTCTTCGGTTTGAATTTGGATTTCGCAAGCAAGTCTGTTCCCAGCATACTTTTCAGGGGCATGAACGGTACACCCAATGCCCCGCCTAAGAACCGCAAAGCCATGGCCAAGTTCGAGTAGTCTTCAATCTCTATTGCACCTTCCCTGATTCTCCTCTGAATGTTGGGAACCAAGCCTATGCCTTCAATCGCATAAAATGCCAGTTCGAGATGTGAAACCACACAGGCGCCTGAAAGAATGTCTAGGTCCATTTCCGAACCACACGTGTAGATCGTCAAGTTCCGCTTCTTTTGCCTAACGAGTTCATGTGCGAACGCCATAGGAGGACGCTGAAAACCAAAGCCTCCCCAAAAAAGATGCGAGCCGTCAGGAACAAGCTTCACAGCCTCTTTCAGCGTTATTCTCTTGTCTTCCACCGACGCCTCCACCAAAGCTCCACACCAACCGTTTCAGAGTGCATTAACATCTGTTCGACACATAAATATTTTCCAATCGTCGGACCTACAATTCAGCCTCGAATCCACCTGTATATTTCAGTTTCCTGTTTCGTTTCGAGTTTGATGCTCATAGGCTCGAAGACCTGGTTCAGAGCTGTCAGCAGGTTTCGAGCGTAGTCCTCAGGATTTATCTCATTCAAGCTTGTGACAGCTTCTGCAGGCTTCACCGTGAAGGTCTTTCCTTTGTATTTGAAGGGCTTCACTTTGATGAAGGAAACTACGTCTCCTCTTTTCAGTTTCTTTCCAGCATCGATAAGCTGCAAAGCGCACTGATAAGGCTGATGTGCAGTCTTCATAGCTTCTATCTTTTCATTTGGGTCAAAATACAGCCGCACGGAATAGACAAGATCGCTTAGCTGGACCTCTCTTCTCTTCAACTCTGCTATTCCCTTTTGCACAACTTCCTTGATTCTTTCCTTAGCCTGCATATACTGCTCATCGTCTCTAACATTAGAGAGTTCCTTTACACATCGTTCAAACATCCTGTTTACGTATGCAGAAGAGTTGGACTTGATGGCTGTAACTCCCTTTATGTCGGGTGTTCCGTCGGGCAAAATGCCGAAGTATGCCTTCTTTGCCTTGGGCAGAACGCAGAGGTTGTAGCGTTTATCCACGATCAGATCCAAACGGAATTGTTCCTTAACCGCCCTAATCAGCCATTCAATCTGCTCATTTGAGGGACCATCTAGAAACAACGAGTCAGTATCACCGTACAGCGGACGCAACCCCTTTTCTTCAGCCATTCGCCAACTTTCCTTCAGCACATAGCGCCCATAACCCGTTATTGCCTCAGCCAACGACGGGCAAGCTAATCCATGGATTCTGACGGTCACGCCGTAACTGGAAACCAAGATCAACTTCAACAGTTTCGCCGTGGAACCTGCCATCCTTTGCTCCTCCTCAGTCAACGCGTGATTTCTTGAGGCAGGCTTGAAAATTCTGATCCTCAGTTCCTTCAGAGCACCAACAAGAACCGCGTAGAATCCCCTTCTCCGAGTGCAAACGTGGCCTTCAAAATCTGGAATTTTGTTCCTTTCGCATTCAAGATGCCCACAATCGACAGTTTCATAGGACAGGTTGAAGCTGTCAATACAACCTGCATAAAGGCTTTCGAAATCGCAAACAACCGTGCCGAAGTAGGTTCCAGCCTTAGGCGCGACGGTCAAGGCCCCCGTCACTGTGTGAGTGGGCTTACCCCTTGTCAACTCTTGAGCCGTTGGGATGAGAAAATTGCTCCTTCTCAGATGATTGTGGATGATCGATTTCCACCAGTCACTCACGTGAGTGCTTCTGAATGCTTCGCTCAATGGAATGTTAGCTATTCGAGAAAGCATCCAGGCTGTATGGATCTTCTCTGGTTCGGCTTCTTTGACGCCGAAGAAGTCTGAGCTGATGCTCGGAACCGGTTGCTTCAGCAGCGCCAGCCAGTGGGAAATTCGCGCATGTTTCTGTGGATCAGTCTGCTGCACTTCCCTGAAGTTGTCAAATTCCTCAACAGTCTCATCTGGCAAGTTTGGAATCGGCCTGAAATCAGTTCCAGAGTGTAAAGCTCCAAAATTCAATCCATGATCGTAGACGTACGATTTTGGAAAGTCAATTTCGCTTTCCCAGCACAGCCGGAATTTTTCAGCCGCTTTTGAGGCAACTTTCGCGTTGGGCCAAGACACTTTTGTCAGGGCCCTTTTTTCTCCTGTGAACAAATCAATTCTTTCAACGGGTTGCACGGCGCCGCTGAAGTAGTGCACAATGTCTTCGTCTTCGTTTGCCAAGGGATAAGTTGTTAGAAAATATGGTTTGTACTTGTCATCAACGAATTCTCGAATGTTGCCGTTTTCGTCTATGAATTTGAGTTTTACCGCATTGGTTTCGGTTACTGTGGCATCGAGCAGATACGTTGCGCTCAAGGCTTCATGCACCATTCAAGTCTAGCTGTTCTCGAATTTCACAGAGCTCTTCTTCTGCAGGTTCTCTTGGAAAGTTGTAGATTGGGCCACTCGGCTTCTCATTATAGTAAGGGCGGTTACAGTCTGGGCAACCGGAAGTAACGAACGGCTCACCAGATCGGACAATTTGGTCCAATGTCTTCTTGTTCACGCCAAAATCGAGCAGTTGTCCATCTTTACCAAAGCATATTTCCTCAAATGTCGTTACCTTGCCTAAGATCAGGCTCCTAGCAACTTGAATTCGCCTGTACCTCTTGATCGGGGGTTGGCTCTCCCCTTCTAAGCCTGTCCCAAAAACCGGCGTGAAAGCGAAGAGAGCTGGAAGAACGCCAATTTCCACGCATTTCTGAATGATCTGGACAATTTCCGAATCAGTCTCGCCCAGACCAACGATCAGATGCGTGCTGACTTTGTCTTCTCCAAAAATGCTAACAGCATCATTCAACAGTTCAAACTGCCTCTTCCAGCTGTAAGGTCCTCCTACAGACGTTCCTTTAATCTTGTCAAACAATTCCTCACTAGCAGCGTCCAAGGGTATTCCTATTCTTTCAGCGCCCGCTTCAGCCAACAACCTCACGTTTTCTTCTGCTAGAGGTTGACACGAAACTGAAATTGGTACATGCCTCCGCTCTTCTATCGCCTTTACTAGAGCTTCTAGGTGGGTGAAAACTTCTGGATAGTTCAGCGCTTGTATGCAAACGCGCTTTACTACGTCATTGCTAACACCGTTTTGAATCCCTTCTACAACATGCCTTGTGGGGAACACAGGCCACGAGATTCTTGAAAGCATGTCGGCTCGGCTTCGACTTTTTCTAGCCTGTGGACAAAATTGGCAATTGGCAGAACATTTTCCTTCTCTGTAGGTCATCAGGTAGGCTGTAGTAGGCGGAGCATCTAGTTTCCCGTCTGAGAGCCTGAGAACTATGGCTGAACCTAGAGAAACCCGAACAAGCTTTGGTAAGCCCCTCTGGGCACTTCCCATCGACATATCAAACCTCAGACCAGCAGATTATCGAAGCATCCTCTGATGAAGCATAAGTTGCCTAGCGAGATTAAGGTTTTTGCCGCAAGAAACAATGCGCAAATCAAAACAGGCTTAATAGGCTGAGCTCACTTCAAAGTTCCTCGTGAAACATTGAAGGAGTGCGTAACGCAGATGCCCTTAACGCAAATGACTTCAGAAGAGATAGAACAATTTCTGACGTGTGCCCGGGTAGGTAGGCTTGGCCTCTCGCTTAAAGAGGGACCGTACATTGTTCCTGTTGGCTACGTCTATGCTGAGGGGAAAATATTCTTTCATACATGCGACAAAGGCTTAAAAATGCGGGAGATGCGAAAGAATCCGAGAGTCTGCTTCGAAGTAGATGAAACCATTTCTGATACTTCGATGTACAAAAGCGTGACCATGTTCGGCACAGTCGAAATCGTAGATGACAAAGAAAAAATGACTCCATACCTGCAAAAACTGATCGACAAGTACCGAGTTGCCCAAGACTTTGATGAATACATGAACAAACCAGGAAGAGATCGAGAAAAGGAGCTCAATGCGGTACGAATCTGCGTGATAAAGCCAACCGAAGTCACAAGTAGAAAGTTTGTGCGCTGATGCCATGCGCCAATCTTCACACGAGCATGGAGACTGCGCACACAAATTGAAGGAAAACTTAAACATGCCCCTTACGAGATTCTGTTTAGAGAACGATGAAAAATCTCTCTCCTGAAGCTATTTGGCAAATGACAGACGAAGAACTTCTTCGCGTCATCTACAATAACTCATCGAGTTCAAGTCCAAAAAGAATCCACTTCTATGCTCCAAGCTTCATGTACTACAAAACGAGCTACTACTGTTCTTCTCCGACGGATTTCCCGACAATTTCTGTAACCGGCCGAGGCTGTGCACTGAAATGCGGGCACTGTGGTGGAAAAGTGCTGGAGACAATGTACCCTGCTACAACACCTGAGAGGCTATTTGAACTGTGCAAGAAGTTTAAAAGCAGAGGCGCTCTAGGCTGTTTGATAAGTGGCGGTTGTCTTCCAGATGGTTCTGTGCCCCTCGGAGATTTCGTTGATGTGATCAAAAAGATCAAACGCGAGCTTGGACTCACAGTCATAGTTCATACTGGCGTGATAGATTTCCAAATTGCCAAAGCTCTAGCGCAAAGCAGAGTGGATGCTGCACTGATTGACATTATCGGATCGGATGAAACAATAAGGGAAATCTGCAACATCAACGTGACAGTGAAGGACTATGCTCGTTCGCTGGAAGCGTTAAGCAAGTCCAACATCAACTTTGTGCCTCACGTGATTACCGGTATCCATTATGGGAAATTGAAAGGCGAGTGGCATGCTTTAGAGATTATCTCAAAATTCAAGCCGGCAGCCTTAGTAATAATCGCTTTCATGCCCATACAGGGAACTCAAATGGAGGACGTTCAGCCGCCAAGACCCGTGGACATAGCCAGGGTAATTGCGACTGCTAAACTGATGTTTCCTAGTACGCCATTGGTCCTAGGGTGCATGCGACCGAAAGGAAAGCATCGCAAGGAAACAGACATCTTGGCGATAAGAGCTGGAGTGAACGCGATAGCTTTCCCAGCAGAAGAGGCCATAGAGTTTGCCAAAAACCAAGGATATGAGATAGCCTTCTCCTCACTATGCTGTTCTCAGATCTACGTTGATGTTGGACAACTGCATAGTCAAGGAACATAACGTCTTGCCGTTTTTCGAAGCGGATCGAAGTGGCAAGGAGACAGGAGCTTTCACACGATCGGAACAGTATACGGTGCTAGCCGTGCGATTGTGAAGTCTTGTTGAGCATGGTGATTCCTAGGGCTATAGACCACACTGATGCTGCAACTGCAGATATTGCTTCAGGAATTGCAACCCCTGGAACGAGTCGTGCTGAGAACTCGATTGCCCAGGGAGCCGCGGCAATGATCGCTACTGTCAACGTGAACAAGCCTGTTCTCACACTCCTTGCGTACAGAGAACTACTAGCAATAACAAGCATTGCTATGGGGAAGAGCACGAAAAAAGCTACTGAGGCATAGTAGTGCATCGGCTTCATATTCTCAGGGAAAACCCCTATTGTGATTAAGGCTAGGGCAGCTAGAGCGAAGACAAGAACACCGATTTTGCCAGAAATGTTCTTATCCAGCAGCTTGAGCAAGCCTACGGCAAAGAACAGTGCAAGGATTCCGCTGATCATCAGGCCACCATTGAATAGCGGAGCCGTGATTCCTTCTTTGACGCCCAAATCGCTCAAAGCATTGTTAGCCCAGCTGAATGGCTGATAAGAAGCTATCGAGAACAGTATGCATGTGAAGGCGACGATGGGAGCAATTATGCCCGTGATTCCAGACAATTTGATCCACGCATCTTCTTTGCGGCTCATCGTGGTCTCCTCATGTGGCCATGCTATGTTCAGGTCCAATCTCGGCTGTCTATATCGCATGGAACAAATTTCCTGAGTCTCTGCAGGGATAACATTTTCTCCTTGCTTCCTATTCTTGCTTCTTCAATTGCCTGTTTGAGCATCTGGATGGATTCGTCCATGGCTTTTCGGTCTACTGGAAACGGGACACCGTCTTTTCCGCCATAAGCGAACGAATATTTTACCGGGTCTCTCCAACTCGGCTTTGCACCATATATCAGTTCTGCAATGAGCGCTAAACCTCTCACAGCTGCCGGCCCTATTCCCTTGAACGCCAGCAGTTCTTCGTAATTTCTGGGCTGGAATTCGTAGACTTCCCGCAAGACTTTCCAATTCATGTTTACTGGCATTGACAAGAAGTTTACTGCTTGCTTTCTTGCGGGCTTCTCTGCATCGATATGAAGCCAGTCGTCAAGTATCTTTTGATTGCCCGGATCCATCATTTTCATGACTTTTTCAGGCGGTTCACGTGCCATGTCCACAGAGGCTCTCCTGCAATCTTCACTTTGTTTTGCAGTCATATCCAAAGCAACTTCACGCCTAGAATCTCCGACGATGGCGTTGTGCGGTTCGACAACAAAACTGTCGACTTTTCCAGAAAGCCAATGATAACGCCTAGCCGTGCGGTCCTGAAGACACATGCCTTGCTGAACTACTGCCCACTTTCCGTCTTCAGCAATGAAAAAGGCATGGTGATAGAGTTGATAGCCAGCTTGTATAGCCGTGTTGTCGACTTTGGCGCTCATCTTGCTTGCGTAACGCAGAGCGTCAATGTCATTATCTGAGAATCCAAACTCGCTTCCGATACCTCCAATCTCTAGAGGCGTCTGTCTGGAGACTCTGCCCTTGCCGCCGCAGACTGCGATGCCATGTTCCTTTGGCACGAGGGCCTCTTTCAAAACCCCGGTGAGGACGGTGGTCACACCTGAAGAGTGCCAATCATACCCTAGAACGCAGCCAAAAGCTTGAAACCAGAAAGGGTCAGAGATGCGTTCCAGAAAATCGTCTGTTCCGTATTCATCCAAGATTATGGTTACAATTTTGTTTGCAAGCTTCTTCATGCGCATAGTGAGCCAACTGGGCGCCTTGCCGTAGTGAAGAGGCAATTTGGCAATACCTGTTCGATACAAGTTGTCCCTCTACGACGATGGAAGCTCGAAACCGGCTTAAATATTCTCCTTTGAAGCAGTTCAAGCCTTGAGCAGATGTCCCTCTCGGTCGATTTCTCCGCAACGAATTCGTGTTGTTGAGATCGGAACGTGATTCTCAGATGGAATCATGTCGATGGTAACTATGTAAAGCGGATAAAGCCCTGCTTCTTTTCTCTTCCTGTTAATCAGCAGAGCAGTGGGTTCTGTTTCACTGCTGACAATCAAAGCTTCAGTGCGCTTGTCGGATAGGGTCACACCGTAGGGATCGTCTAGACGAGATATCTCGGCTCTATTACGAAGCCCATTCTGCTGCAGAAAATCCTCGAGTTCCTTCAACCTTTGCTCGTAGGATGCGGTTATGTGTGGTTTGCTGAGCCTCTTGACAAAGTTGTCTGAGCATAAACCGATTTGAACATGTTGCCCAGTTTCAAAGGCTTTCATTAGCAAGGCTCTGTGTCCCCTATGAAGCTCGTCGAATGTGCCTCCAACAGCCACAGTTTTGTACATTTTCTTCATCTTCTGTTTTCATCCTATTAGTCTGGCGCCCTGAATATCTGCTCTTGCGACGATGATTTTTTCTTTGGGTAAGGCCTGCTTAAAAGCATGAACCACGTTCTCAACATTTTCTGTCGTAGTCACTGCATGAATTGCCTCCCCCACCATGTTTTGGGCCGCGCCTATTGCGCCAGCTTTTTCAGTCAGTTCGACTAGCCCCCGTAATCTTGGCGTCAGAAAACCGGTTTTTTCTGCAAAGCTAAGGCAGCAAGCTAGAAAATTCTCAAGCGAAGGCTCAGACAGAATGTCCTCTAAGGTCTTTCTACCGTATTTGTTCGCTTGGCGACGTTTTTCAGAAGATGATAACACTTGCTTAGTGGGTGTTGGACCGAAAACTCCAGCAACCACGACGTGATCTGTGGATATCGGTATGCGGTCCAACAGAGCGATGCCGGGTGCCCCAGGCTCTAAGGTTAGTACGCAGCCCCCAATCATCAATGGCCCTACAGTTCCTAAGCCTGTTTTGCATTTAACCTCAGCAACGTGCGCGAGCTTGCCCAGTTGATTATAGGTCATGCTCAGTTCCAGCGTCTTTGCCAGCGCCAAAGCCGTGGTTAGCGCCCCAGCTGCGCTTGACCCAAACCCTGCGCCGATTGGCACGTCGACTTTGTGCGTGACAAGAATATCGTATGCCTTGTCAACTTTTTCCAATAGCATCTGCGCTACTAGTTTTGTCGTCTCAGCCTCAGGTGTTTCTTTCAGGTTGATGAAGACACGAATGCGATTGGTTTCTGCCCTTGAGATGGTGACCTTTGTGGTGGTTCCTTTCTGGATCCCGAAGCCACCCCCACGGGCACCGACTTTTTCTAGGTCTTGGATTGGACTACCATTGGGCTTTGAGTCACATATTTCGAAAAAACTGGAAATTCCAGAAGGGCTGAATGCTTTTGCAGTTTTCAAACAGACCCTACTCTTGTTTGGGTCTCAAAGAGGGAAAAGCCTTGTAACATGCCTCGCCGATGGGAGGGACGAGTATGACCATGAACGGGATTTCAGTTGCAAATGTCCATGTGAAAAGTATCAGACCGGCGTAAGACGGAAGGTTGTGAGCTCCCCCGATAGATGCAGGCAGCGTGAAGAACTGCGTGTATCCCCAAACTCCAAGGCCTATTATTGCACTTCCGATGATGGATCCTGCGACTGAAGCGGCGGTGAAACTTCGCCATTTGGGTCGAATAAACCCTACGGCGATGACTATGGCGTAGCTTGCTATGAATATGACGAGTACGAAATAGATGTTCCATAGTGCTTGATCAATCGAGATCGGTGGGTTAGGCGGAGCGGGACTGAAGTAGTTCACGACGGTTTGAGGTGTAGTAAACAAATATGCGAGCGTTGCCAACACTGCAACCCCAACTCCCAAGCTTAAGAAAGTCTTTCTCCAGTTCAGGTTCTTGTGTGACAGGTAGCCGATCAATGCAAAACATACGAAGTTCGAGGTTACTCCTGCAGTCAAGCTAAGCAGAGGGTCACCATGTGTGAACATGTCGCTAATGAAGATGCCTATTGCCGCACCTACACCGC
The DNA here is from genome assembly GCA_963705345.1 of Candidatus Bathyarchaeota archaeon. Lineage (GTDB taxonomy): Archaea > Thermoproteota > Bathyarchaeia > Bathyarchaeales > Bathycorpusculaceae > DASPTR01. Next base: position 860,725 of record OY970072.1, on the reverse strand, counting down.
CTACGATTGGGCCGAAAAGTAACGCAAAGGTTGCTGGAATCACGACTACAGGCCAGAATCTAACTCCACCAACTGTTGGAGCGACCACAGGAAATATGTAGTACAGGAGTAATCCGATGGCAGCATAAAGAGCTGCATTCATCGCAATCAACGCAACGTCCAAGGCCTTTAGCAGGGGCATGTTAAACACGAAGTTTGCTGATGTCGTTGAAAAAATAAAGATTCCGTATGGATTGTTTATACATGTATAAACTAACACGGGGGGTTAACGGGAGAAATCTCCATTCTTGCACAGTCTGTTTAAGATGTCCAAGAATTCCTTCTGCATCATTAGCACTTGCAGTGTGTTAAGCAATTCTGACCGATGAAGCCAGCAATAGCATAGATGCAGAGCAAATCTTCAAGGTTTTAAATAACAGTTTGTTACTCTCAGAAGTCGGGGAACCAGCATTCGTATGACTGAAACGCATGATTGTCGCCATCTTTTCACGCTGTTGAAACTGGCTGATATGGGAGCGCATCGAAGAGTAGCAAGGATTTCTACAGAATATTTGGCTGAAAAGCTAGGAATGTCACAACAGACGGCTTCGCGATATTTGATTGAGCTAGATAGAAAAGGATGGATCGAACGGACCATCACAACCGAAGGTTGCCTTATAAGAATTACAGATTCAGGAGTTAAAGAGCTTCAGAAGCTCTACTCGAATTTGCGCTATTTGATGGAAATTGCTTATCCTCCCTCAGTAACGTTGGAGGGCACAGTTTTCACGGGGTTGGGAGAAGGAGCTTATTACATTTCAAAAGAGCAATACAGGAAGCAATTCATAGAAAAGCTGGGCTTCGACCCTTATCCAGGCACGCTCAATTTGAAGCTCACCACTGACTATGATATTAAGACCCGTGCCGAACTGGAAGCCTATCCAGCAATTGAGATTGACGGTTTCGTGAATGAAAACCGCACTTTTGGATCAGTGAAATGCTATCCGGTGACGATAGAGAACAAGGAGAGAGGTGCCCTGATTCTAGCCCTGAGAAGCCACTACGACACCTCAGTGCTTGAAATCATTTCGCCAGTGCCTATCAGAAAACATCTTAAGCTTAAGGATGGTCACAAAGTGAAGGTAGAAGTTCTGACGCTCCCATAGTTTCCAGTCTCAGTGCTTTCTCTGATTTTATCTGTAAACTCGACTTCATTACGTTTTCATTAAACACCCGTGTTAGAGTGCATAGGTGTATTTGAACCGATAATTCGATTCTCCTTTCCTTTCCGCTGCCACCAAATAGCCAATTATTAATCCTATGACTAGGCCTCCCAAGTGAGCTAGAACGTTCACGCCGACACCTAAGCTGAACATTAAGAGAATAAAAGCATACGCCAGCGCGCTTATGATTGACTGGCCTACTGCACGCCTCATGTAGATTATGGTGGCCCCAAACATTCCGAAGATGCAGCCTGAAGCTCCGGCTGAAAGCATGTTAGGTCCGAAAAGAAGCGTTAGCAGGTTTCCAGCCAAGCCGCTCAGAGTATAGATGACCAAATATTCCTTCGCATCAAACATTTCTTCTGCCCTCAACCCGAAAATCAGCAGAAACAACATGTTGCCAAGAAGATGCTCAATGCTAACGTGAACGAACATTGATGTGAAAAGCTGCCAGTACCAACCGTTCATAACCAGCCAATTGGCTTGGCCATACTGCACCAGGACGTCATCGCTCATTACGAGAGCGTTTCCGCTGAGCACTGAGGTGTAAACATAGACAAGCACGTTCAACGCGATGATCGCATAGGTCAGAGTGAATTTCTTTGGAATTCCAGACCTGCCCATCATCTTTTAAAATCCTCGACGATCTTTCGCTTGATCTTTGAAGAACTATTCAATTCGTCATCTTCAAACCTGCCAATTTTGACAATTTTGATCTTCGATCCTGTTTCTTCTATGTATTTTCTCAGAGCCTTCTCGATGCCTTCTTGGTCATATCCAATAGCAATAAAGTCTGGCTTGATTTTCTCAATTACTTTTCCCATGTCAAAGTCCTCGAAGCCCAGAATTGCGCAATCAACTACTTTCAAGGATTCGACGAGGGCACAGCGTTGATTTTCAGGCATTATAGGCTTTTCACGTTTGCGTTCTTGCACAGTGCTGTCTCTGGCTATAATGACCACAAGCTCAGCGTTCGGCCCACCTGCTTTCTTGGCTGCCTCCAGGAATCTCACATGTCCAAGGTGGAGCAGGTCAAAGACTCCTGAAGCTAATACTATTTTTCTCTTTCGCTCGTTGCTCTTGACGGCCACTCGAATTTCACGGCCCCCAATAGTCTTAATGCATCCAACAAACCTTCACAGTAGGCGACAGAAGTTAAGCTTACCTCAAACTTCCCCTCATTCTTGAAATATCTAGCATCTTCCAAATATGCTCTGGCAGATTCAACAACCTTCTTTATGTTGTCTACATGAAGGTCTGCTCGATCTTCGACTATTTCCATTGTCCCAAGAACATGCTCGGCAGAAATGATGTACTCTGAAGCTAGATACTCCAAACTCATTTGCCAACCTCCAGTATCTGCCTAGGGGCACCGGCCAAGACAACAAGCGCTTCTGCCTCCACAAAATGGAGCTCTCCTGGAAACACCAATGTATGGGGGGGTTCTCCGAAATCATGGTCTAGAAGGCATTCTACGAAATTGGCCCTCACTTGGGGATCATTGCTTCCCGCTCTGGCTATCCCCACTGCAAGCGTTTTCATAGTGACTATTTTCTCCTTCCTTTTCGCTTCAGTCTCCAATAGGATCTTGAGTGCTTCGCCGATGCTAAGGTAACGTTTCTCCTCGGCTTTAATGTCGAGTAAGCATAGAGTGTGAAGCCCAAGCTTGGAGTTTTGCGAGACAACGTTATAGGGCGTTTCTGAAGGAGTCACGTCTGAGAATGGTATGGTTACACTTTTTCCGAACTTGTAATTGTGTAAGCCTGACAAACCGATGGCGGCGGACAGTATGGAAGCTCCATGAACTAAATGGGTCTTTATTCCACGTTTCTCTGCCTCGATTCTCAGGGTCACATGCGTCGTTGCTATCAGAGGATCGCCCGGAACAAGCAAAACTGCTTTGCCATGATTCGCGGCCTTTAGAATGCATTCTCCATTCTTCTCCTCAATATCCCTCCTTGAAAGTACACTGATTCTTTTTCCACACATCTCTTCAAACCGCTTTATCGAAAAGTCAGGCAGCAAGCTCGTATACAGTTCCACGAAAACGCTGCTTGCGCTCTTTACCTCTTCTAACCCTCTCAGACTTATCCCCAACTCATCCTGAAGACCAAGACCGACGAAAACGATCTCACCCAACATTTTCAGCTCCGCAACCCAAGTCTGCAAACTGAAGCTTAAAGCTATTGACCCTATATTACGCGCTGACGAAACTCTAGTGCACGCCAATTGACTGCCAGCTGATCTTGGCTTCTGGAGACTCAAATGACCAGAAAGTTTGAAATCTGACTTTGTCAAGAGGAAGAAAGGGAGAGCTGAGCTATGAGTGGAAGGGATGAAAATCGCCGTTATCCTGAGCCAACCGTTGGAGCGTTAATATTGAATGGCAAAGGGCAGATACTGTTGGCCAAGTCCAACAAGTGGAAAAATCGTTTCACACTTCCAGGAGGGCACGTAGAACTCGGAGAAACCGTCGAAAAAGCGCTGAAAAGAGAAATCAAGGAAGAGGTCGGTTTAGAGATAGAATCGATTAGATTCTTACAATTCCAAGAAGCAGTCTATTCACCAGGGTTCATACACCCGAAGCATTTCATCTTCCTGGATTTTCTCTGCAAAGCCAAAACCGACGATGTCAAAGTTGACAACACTGAGATTCAAGACTTTGTCTGGGTTGATCCCAGAAAGGCTTTACGAATGAACGTTGAACCATTCTCAAAAAGAACGATAGCAAAGTATCTGGAAACTCTTTGATACATCCTCAAATGTGTACAACAGAAAACACGACCGAAAGCTCTAAATTTCATACCGTCGGTTCTTTTCTGAACGAAACAGCATGGGCCCGTAGCTCAGTAAGGTTAGAGCGGCGGACTCTTAATCCGTAGGTCGCGGGTTCAATTCCCGTCGGGCCCGCCAACCACAGTGCGAATTTGTACCAGTGCAAACTCTTTCTTTCCCCTTTTTTTCTTTCAGAAAGAAGCATTTGTTGACGATTATGAACGCGTGCGAAGTAGGCGGAGTATGGAAAATAGTGGCCGGGGTGAGGTAATCCCGGCAACGATGGTGACGTCTCCACTTTCTTCTGCACAATCCCCTTTTCTTGAGCACACGCCTATTCATGCAGAAGCTGGTTCTAAGATAGTCAAATCATTTTCGCTTTGATTGTATCCTCACTGGCTTTGTTCTTAGCGTTCAGAAGTTACAGACACGGTTCCAGAGCTGATGTGGAAATATCAGTCAAGGGTGATTGGTGTTTTGACCCCACCGTTTCTCATGATGGAGCTCAATATGTAGTTGAAGATCGGGGGAAAGTTGGAAAGGTTTTTGTGAAGAACAAGGGAGGCCTCAAAACCACGCTCGAAGCATTATACATCAAGAGATTTACCAGGCTTCCTTTTTGCAGAATGAGGAAGGTTTGCATAGCACCAAGAGGAGATGATTGGGAGTTCATCGGCACAATGCAATACGATCAACATATTTCCTGGCTTTCCTTCACTGACGTAGTAATAGAACCAGGCGGGCGAGTTCCTTTTGAAACAAGCGACCGAGCAATTCTCAAGCTTATGTCCGAAAATGGTCTATTTGACGCTACGAAAGAAAATCAGGGACGTTTCACATTGATGCTCACGCATACTTTCAACACGGCAAAGTCGAATCCTTTTCAGATTGTTCTATCAAAACCTGCACTTCGATTCCTTCAACTTGGTTGCGATGAACGGGCGTTCGTTGAGGATTTCAAAAAAACGAAAAGCTGATTTTCACACGGTTTTTCAAAATGCAGGTCTAAGAAGGCTTGTGAGCAAGGACACCTTTCGAACCTGTAGGCATTATTCTCCGACCAAAGTGGAGACATGCCGCTCCCCCTACAGGACTCCTTCTTGATGAAGCACTATGTCTATCTACGCACTCGTTAGTGCGAAGCACTTTTACCCGCGACGATCATATCAGATAATGATTTGAAATGTCCTCGAGAACAGCCTTGAAGCCATTCGTTGTTGTTCTTTCGTTGAAGCCAGCAGTAAGATTGCCCCAAAACCTTGGAAAGTTGGAGCTCAATTTTGCCGAACCAGACGGACTTAAGAAAGTGTGGATCACCAAAATAGAAGAAAATGTCGAGGATACACGCATTCAAGCAGGGCTTCGTTTTAGAGTCTTCCTCGATGCTGAAGACATGCGTCATGCCATTGATTCGGCAAAAGGCCTGACCGATGGAATCGTCAGTATCCTAACTATGATGACCGGAAGGGGAATGGAAATCCCAAGAGAGGAAATCGCCTATGAACTTACTACAGATGCACAAGAAAGAGACTTCATTCAGATCTTCTATGATCCTCCAATAAGACCCCCGATAAGTTTGCCTTCTCGTCGTCAAGTCGACCCCCAACGCCTAATTGATTTCATTGATAGGCAGATGAAACTTGAGGCACCATTATTCACTGAGCATTTGGCACGCGCTATAAGGTGGTATCGTTTAGGAGCTATGGTCACCGATGTTTTCGATCAGTTCAACTGTTTTTGGATAGGCCTGGAAGCGTTAAACCCTCTGCTTCAGCAAAAACTCTCCGTCAAGGATGACCCAACAGTATGCCCATGCGGGTGCGAGTACAGATGGGTCACGGCTCCCACAGTTTCTGGAATCAGAGCGTTCGTTCAAGATAAGATGAAAAATGGGAAGAAACTATATCAAAACATCCATCAACTGAGGATCGCCATCATGCACAGCACCAAAAAACTGAAGGACATCGGCCAACTCGCCTCGGTATATGCTCCCCAGACTGGAGAGGCGCTCTTCAGGGCCATCTGCTACGTATCAGGATTTGAAGAATGGGAAACCATGACACATGGTGCAATCCTAAGAGAATTCCCAATAAGAGGCGAACTTCAAGGCCTGCTTATTGGTGGTGAGCCATCTTCCTTAGGTCCAAACGGTGAGGACCCTCATTTTGAAATAAGTCACGAATTGAAGGATTTGAAATTAGCCGAAGATGGAAGCCTAAGCTACACCGTTGCAACTTCTTACAAAGCAAGCATAAACACTAATGTGCAATTCAGACCTCGAGAGATGAGACTATATGGAGATTCTGAGACAAAAGGAGCCATACTCGGCAAAACCTTACGTACAGCTGGTGGGGAAGAAACACCTGTTTAGGGAGGAGAGTTACGGTTTCGCACACGCTAAACTAAACTTGATTCCTCATTTTCTTGGGTTCTCGATCTTGTCCCATGTTGTCCAACCCAAACCCTCCGCGATTTTGTTCAGGTTTGCAGAAACATCAGTTCTATGCGAAAGCTTCTTGGCAATGATTGCCGGGGTCGCCCTGTAATAGTTCAATCTGTCAACAGACATCCCGGTCTCAAGAGTCGTAAGAAGCACAAAATAGAAGTCTAAACTTCTGTTCCAAGCATAATAAGTTCCAACATCAATATTCCTGATGATCTGGTCTCTGCCCTTGCAGTAAGTCGTGTTCATCGAAATCTCTGAATGATGCTTTGCTTCCACAAAGACGACAGACTTCTCAAGCTTAATGGTTAGATCCACTTCCGTGTTCGCTTCTGGATACTTCAGAGTCGAGGGAGGACTGTAGAAGGGTTCTTCCTTCTTTCCTCTCCAGAACAGCAACTCCGCACTACCGAGAGTTCCAACCAAATCTGCGTCAAGCTTACGCTTCAACGCAGTTTCAAGAAACCTCTGCAGCACACGCTCTTTCTCCTTTGTGGACATCGAGAGTACAGGACTGAAATGAGCCCAAGTGAGAGCATCCTCGCTGTTTTCAGAGCAAATCTTCGGAAGGCCGCACACACTTGGATACGTTTTGCCAAAAACCTCTCTCGACTTCCTCTTAAAGTCCTGATGGGAAAGATCAATGCCTTTTAATGCCGGATGAAACTCAGGCTTTAGGTAGACTCGGACACCTACTTTTGATCGGACGAATTCCCTGTCCGTTGTTGCCATGTAAATCCAACAAAGGAGAGCGTGAGATGCGTGCTTAACACTTTCGCACATTGGTTTTTTGGCATCAGAAGGTGAGTTGGGATTCTGTAAGTCTTGGAGTTGCGTGCTGACTGAGCGCGCTATTCCTTTTTTCTAACAGAGACGGTGAAAGGCGCATGCAAAACCCATATGAAGCAGAATTCAGCATTTCTCTTCTACAACAACGTATAGGATAGGACTCAGGCTAATTGTGCAAACTCGTCTTTGGATAGAAAATTCCTCAATTGTTCTGAAAATACCAATTTGGTATCTAAGTCCTTTTCCAGATATTCCAGACTTTTCGTATATCCTATGGCTTCAAGGATCTCTTTCGATTGTAATTTCTCAGCTTCTATGTTTCCATAGAAAACTTCCATCAATAGGGCTGCAACGTCCTGAAACAGTTCGGTGCAATGTTCATATTCTTCTTTCTGGTAACGGACCCAGGAAGAGCAAGGTGGAAAGCCCTTCTTTCCAATCTCCATATGTGTTAGACCGCTCGAGTGAAGGTACTTATTCAGCTCGCCAACGAGATTAGAGATCATATTTCTGGCTTCACCGTCAATCATAGTCCTATCTGTCCTTACCATCCATGATAAGCAATAATCATAGTCCAGCTTCTTCTTGAATTTAGGTTCGTCCTCGTTTGGGAAAACCCATCTCCACTCAGAAAAAGGGATTTTGTACTTGTCCTCTAAGAAATCGGAAAATTGTTGGTTCACAAGCTCTTCTTCATCTTTACTCGCTAAGCCAACTTTCGCATCCCAGTAGAGGCCAGTTACACAGTTTTCAACGATTGGGCGTAGGAGTTGAATTGAACTTCTGTAATGGCAACTCAGCAACAAATAGGCGCTTGCTCGCAAGTCTCTAATGCATTGAAGAGAAAGGGTACATGAAGGAAAATCACCAAGATACGACCAAAGCTTGCACAGGGTATATATCAAAGAACCCACATTGCAAGGAAAACTTATCTTTTGCTCGATTAAGGCCTTGAACATATAGCTTTCTCCACCTTCCAAATCATTGTCACTTTTTCGGAAGAAGTTGACGCACGGCACATATTCACATTCAAGGCACTTGTGTTCATGCTTTAGCTCATCATTGTCTGAAGACATACTGGAATTCATTCCCTTCAAATTGCTTATCAAACGCGTATCTATGAGTTCCAAATAAAAGGTTATCATAAAAGCAGGCGCGAATACGCTGACTGCGGTAGGATCCTCGCAAACCCTAAAGACCCCCCTGGCTTCCGATTAGTAAACCTTGACTTTAGGACCACGGTCGATTTTCAGCATTGCAGTGCGGGGGGATGGGGTGGGATTTGAACCCACGTCAAGCTGGCGATATTGAAGCAGGACCTAACATCTCCCGCAACTTCTCCTTTTTTTTCATCATAGCGCTCGCGCTACCATGTCAGAGCTTCTGCGTGGATCGATCGATCCAAAAGACAGATTGTCTGTCAGGCTTGCGCTGGTGACGCATATGGCAACTGATCTAAACGCTTTAATCTTCGATTAAGGGTGGGCGGTTGGATTCACCCAGTCTTCTCCGCAGCAGATACTTCCGCAGTAGTAGAAGAACGTCCGTCAACCCTCCTATAATCATCGATATTCCAAAGGCTTGATACAGCCCAGACCCGAATATAGTACCATCCCTCTCAGAAGACAACTCAGCGCTCTGGAAAACTGCTTGGACGGAACTTATCTTTTTGTCGAAATCAAAAACCCAGAGGACTGTCTTATCTTGCCAACCTCCATAATCCGCGATAAGCACTTGTGAGGGTTGAGGGATTGTCAAAGAAAAAAGAGGATTCCAATCATGGCGTATCTCTATCATAAGCTCTCTTATGACCGGATAATAGAGGTTACCATAGTGATAATGCTCCTTGTACAGATCATTGAGAGGGGTTGGGTTATCAAACGATATAGAAGCCATTTCTTTGTCAGAGCTCATTTTCTCTAAAATACGCCAATCAAAAATGATGTTAATATTGGTTTCATTCGAAAATGAAGCATAGGCTACGTAGATGGTGGAAAAAGAGCCGGAGTAATTCCATGACCAGTCAAAAAACAAACTTGGAGTATGGTTGTAAGCATGAACATACTTTATTTCTCCCTTTAGATTGAAAGCCAGTGCCATGACGTTGTTATTCGATTTGAAATCGATTGTGCAGCCCATCCATCCTTTCCCCTTTTCGATCGCGTAGCCCTTGTCCGCCATGATTAGCATGTTGGTAATCTCAGAGTCATTGCCGCCAGCAAAAATGCTCATGGTATTGAAGACTCTGTCTCTTTTTTCATAGGTCGCGGAATCATACTCTGATATTCCATGAAGAAAGAGGAACACACCTAAAGACGGAAGCACTATGGTAAGCAAGAGTGCCACGGCGACGTACTTGTTGTTTGAAGCTGCATTCCGAATTCTCCTGAGGATCTGACGCCAGCGCATATCCATTTGCTTATCCCTTCATAGTTGTTTAAAGCAGCGTTTCTTAAGAATGCGCCTTTTTGCCACTCTGAAAGTAAGTATTCGCCGACTATTATCTGGTTTCGGAAAACTTTCGTGCTTGCAAGCCTCTCGCCTTTCGAGACATCAACACAAGAAAAGCATAAGAGAACTTGCAGCCCTGAAGGCGGATTAAACTAACCCAGCGGACGTCAATTCCCGGCGCGCGCTTGATACAATGCAAAAATCCTTTTGCCAGCAATTGACGCGGTCCCATCATTTATCCTTCCCTCCAGGAACCAGATAAAACCATTCATGCTGCCAGACGGGTCTGGGAAAACCGCTCCTTTGTCCGCCTCATCCCCATATCTTTGAGGACCTTCTCAACGGTTGCCTCAAGAAGCGGATGTCCTGGAGCCACATCAATTCTTGGTTTTGCTTTTCTTGTCGATCTCAGCGACCTCTTTCAACGTCTGCAACTCGGCCAACATCCAATTTACGAAATATGACAGTAGAAGGAAAAGAAGTACAAATGCCATGATAAAACATCCCAAGGAGGTAGCCTTTATCAGGAGAGAATCGCCTCCAAGTGCTGCTAAAAGATCACAAATGACTGAAACAAACAACAATGACCCGGCGCAATATAGCAAGAAGAAGAAGGGCCAGTAATACCCAACGGCTTTCTCGTATAATTCAACATTCTTGAACCGCTCTATTTCTTCATGAAAATGTGGAACGAAGAAGAAAGTTGCAGCTGCGATAATTGACATTGCCGTTATTTTCGCTGGCAGAAATATAGTGGTCTCTAAGGTGGAAATTCTATCCGAGTGTGAAAGCACGCAAATAAGAAAAAGTAGCGCCAGTAGAAGTATAACAAGATATCTCCAAGTAAGTCTAAAGTTCATGACGAGAGATTTCATGATTGCCATCTTAAGGATCTATTAGACCATATATGCAGTCGTGTACTTTCCGAGAGTCAAAGTCATGTTTTCTGATACATTCTCTCACGCTTTGGTACATCTTAGCTTCCGGCGCGGTCAGTTCGGTCCTCTTCACTATCTCCAGAAATGGCATTTTTCTGTCTCTCAAGGCATTGAACTTAACCCAATGCCCACGATCGATGAGATGTCTAAGACGTGGGACTGCCTCAACCACTAAATCATAATACTTGTCCCATTTGTCTTCCGATACTGCTCCTGCGGTTGTCCCATTTCCGACCATACTTCAGACCAGCCCCTTGAAATTATTGTTAGGTATGCTCTGTACTCAGTTCTTAAGCGTTGCGCAAGGACGACAGAGTCTGTCGGTGCCGAGGTTGAAAAGCATTCCGAGATATGATTTCTTTGGGGGCGCGCATGCGTGTTCCTAAAATGGTCAAAAATGGTTTTAATTCCGTTTTGCCCGTTTCTCCTGTGTTCGAGGAAGACAAAACCCCAAAGAAATCAAGAATAGATGCGAAGCCCAAAGCCGTCCCTAGATCACGAAGTGCGAATAAAAACCATTTTAGGCCAATTTCGGAACACGCATGCGCGCTACCAGTAGAAGAGTCAGTTATTAGATGGTCAGCATCTTCGAAACGTACGCCACTATCAGACTGCCAATGATGGGAAATGAGGATGTGACAACAAATTTCAGCACAATGTCAAGGTTCAATGGCCAAACAGCCATTTTCTGAACTCTTTCGTAGAGAAAGTAGACATCCTTGAGAGCTTTGATCCGTCTGAGATTAAAATTCTTGTGCACTTCGGAGATTTTAGAATTAACTTCTTTGAATATTTCATTGACCTGATCGTATGCTTTTTCCTTCGCCTCCAACATTGAATCATGCGCAGCAGCCAAAGGAATGAAAAACACGACTACCAAAGCAATTGTGTAAAGCAGAAGTAATACCACAACTACTGGGTTTGCAATGGATACGCCTTGGGCAAGATAACTGAAAACCACGAGGCTTGGCATGGCAAAGGCCACGTCCAGGCGCAACGAAAATCTACCTATGGGGCGCAACCCTCCGACTCTGTCCGGATTCAATGCCAAAATGCGCTCATGCGTAACAAAGTCTTTGCAATAACGACGCGCGGCAATGACAGCCCCTACACTTGCGAACACGCATGCGCCTATAATATATGTCAGAACCGCACAGAACAGGATGAAATATAGTGCAGCCACTGCAAATTGCGCACTTCCCCAGAAGAGTGATGGCGAGTAGACGCTCCAGAAAATAGCCATCAGTGCCCCGAGTAATGCTCCGCCAACAGTCTCAATATAATACCAGAAAACTGGTCCCTCGAACAACCTCTGGCCACGGGGCATCCACTGTTTGACCCATGAGACAAATTCCTTGAATTTCTGCTCATCTATCGGATTTGACGTGGACCCTATCCGTTTGTTGACTTGTACAAGAGCGTGGTCCAGTTTCCGAAGAGTCGAAAGAAGAAGTGCCAATGTGATTCCAAGTGTTGCGCAAGCCGTCATGAAGGAGTAGTCCCTAAGGTAGGGTACTCCCGAGTTTGCTGCGGTCGAGAACAGCGTGTTCGAAACGAAACTTGCTAACAGTCCTCCTGCATATAGCAAAGCACCAAGGCTCAAGCATTTAGACCAGTAGGGAAGTCTGCTGTCGGATCCAAGGGTGGTCAACAAGAACTCGGGAAAATTAAAAGAGGTGAAGTCGAAGAGCCTTTCAGAATCTCTAATGCTTTCCACCCCTGTTGCATGCGTTATTCATCTATTTGATTTTTGTGTTTCGTGCGCCCGCTCTAATTTCTCCTTTCCGCGCGGCTCTTATCGAAATCAGATCCAATTTGCTGAGAGAATACAAGGTCGCGGTAGACAGTTCCATTATTACCGGAGCGCGCTCTAAAAAGTGTGCCTGGGGGTCGCACATGTACTGCAGAGCCGCGGATAGGACTTGAACCTATGGCGAATGGAGAGCGCGGCATGAGACGTCTCCCGCAAATTCCCCTTTTTTTCCTTTTGTTGATTTACCTGCAGAAAGTCGAATCTGTTCATTTACGAGCATGAACGTTGGGCTATGCACCTTGAGAATCTCTCAAATTCTGGCTGTCTCACACCGTCAGTTGTCACAAGCTAAACCAAATATGGCTCATTGGGCCTCATAATATCGTGGACAAAAACCAATGAAACTCAAACGAAGATCAGGTGGGCATGTACTACAAAGGCAATATTATGATTATGGGGCAATTTGGAAAAAGCGTTCCGAACGATTTTCTCCACTGGGACCCTTTAAGGTAGAGGGACAGGATTTCGTAGCCATCGTATACTTCAATCGTTGGACATACTACAGATGGATTTTGAAGCATGGTCTAATTCTTTTTGTCTCTCTCTTTTACTCTCCATATTACTATAGGGCAACAAGTCTTGCTGCGAAAACAAAAGGGATGATAATACTCGATGACAAGGTCCAATCTGTTTCTGACAAAGAGCAACAAATCAGGGTGGCGACGGCTGCCTCGGTGTGGATTGATGTCTACCTAAGCCCTGCTTTTCCTCCAAGGCTGTTCAATCTTGTAGACGCGAAAATGACGCTTGAAAAGAAGATATTCAAAAATTGCCGGAACAGGAAAATTCCAAGAGCTAAGAATGTGGCAGAAAAGCTATTTTTTGAACGACTCAAGGAAGCAGACCAACAGATCGTGCGATTTTACCCGATTTTCGAGAGATATCACAAACTGCTAAAAAATGCGACGAATCTATTTTACGGCATCTCAGATAGACCTTCTGAAGGAAACATGAAGAATCTGAAGTCAGTCATGGACTCTCTTGCGTTAAGCTTTGATGAACAAGCGAAATGGTGTAAAGAAAGAGCTGAATCATGGACGGATTTCATGGATAGTTTTGAGCTATACAAGAAGTCAGAGGAGAGGAAAAAGAGTCTACTCAAGAGATATGGACCATCAGCAATTTGGAATGCTCTGCTAAGCGCTTTTGCAGATATTTTTTCGGGCGGGAATTTTGCCTTTTCTGTGATATTTTCATTGATTTCATGGTTTGGGATCGAAGGTTGTAAGATGATCCTTAGTTTCAGGTGGCAGACTAAGACGCTGAGGGACTCCGCATTCATGTACAAACGGTTTGCTGCACGCGCAAGGATGTTTTCGAAGATATATGACATACCGCTCAGAAAGGGCTATCTTAGATGAGCAGAACCAGAGCCCGCGTCTCTTTTATAAATCGGGAATTAGATATTCCTAGTTCTGAGGTGACATTGTGGAGAAATTCGATTTTATTTACTGGATGAAGAAATATGCAGAGGACTATCCCAAAGATGTCGACGGCAAGTTTCCAATTTACATCGATGAACAAGGCCATGAACATGAGGAAAGATCCCCTTATTTTGAAACGATATCAAAGGTATTCCAGAGGCGAGGTCACCTACTGAAGCAGGAGTTCGTCAGTATCGGGGTATGGAAAACTGAAAGGCAGATTAAACGATACAGAAACAACTCAGAGAAAGATGTAGAGAACATTACAAAGAAAGCAATAGCAGCATCTGACAGAGACAAGATGAGGATTTTGCTGGACCTCGAAGGCGTAGGCGTGCCCGTCGCTTCGTCAGTTTTGACGATGACAAACCCAAGAGAGTATTGCATCATCGATTACAGAGCGCGGCGAGCTTTGCTTTGGCTCAAGAAAGTGGCAGGAAACTGTCGTATTACTTTCGTTTCCTACAGAGAATACTCTGACTTCCTTGACTCCTGTGATGCATACGGAACTGTCAGGGCCTACTACGACTTCAGAGGTGATGTGAAAAAAATAGGCACAGAGGAACACATGACCCCAAGACAAGTTGAGATGGCATTGTGGAAATTTGACGAGATGAAAGGAGAGGGATGAGAACAGCAATAATGCGCGCGTTAATACTTGAACCTTAAAATCAGCACAAGCCAAGACTCACGTGATGGATAGAACCAATTCAAATTTTCAGGCTGCTTAGGAATTAGTTGCGTGAACTATGACTATTTGAACCTAGGTTACTTTTAGTCATTGATGCTGGACCGTCCGTCAGCTGTTGTATCCAATCGGTCCCCCGAAAACCCGTAATAGGTCGAAAGAAGCCTGAACCTCTGATACTCTCGCGCCAAGGGACCTAAGTGCGGTAGGGGTTTGTGGAGCGGTCTCTCCCGAAAACCTCGTCAAATGACGGCGGGAGTGCTGTCCAATGGCAATGAGGCCCTTCTGGCCCATAAGAAGCCTAGCATTGACTGCCCTCTAATGGCTCAGATAGATAATGTTAATTGCTAATTGCAGGCGCTTGTCTCAAATATTTGGTATCTTGTATTTGTCTGAGCATGAAGTCGGCGATGTCTGCGCGGGAAATCCATGTTCCCACTTCTCCCCTGCCTAAGTAACCCGCTCTGACTTTTCCGGATTTGGGGTTATTGTTGAGCATGGTAAGTCGCACGATTGTCCAATCAAGATCGGATGCGCGTACAGTTTCTGCAACGCTAACTATTTCTTCGTATGCAGCATGCATCGTGACTTTTACGAAGTTAACTAGAGCTTTGGCTCTGAACTCTGACAGGTCGTTCGGATCCTTAGCGCTCAAAGTTGAGGAGATGATTAGTCTGCGTACGCCTTGCTTCTTCATGGCATCGATGATGTTGTGCATGCCTTGCGTGAGCGGCTTGGTTCTTGAGCCTCCTCTAGGACCCAGTACGCTGATGACCGCATCCGCACCCTTCACTGCGTTCTCAATCAACGCCTCATCAGTTAATTCGCCTTGCACAATGGTCAAGTTCTTGTCCATTATGCTGAGTTTTGATGGTTTACGAGCGAACGCTACAACCTCGTTTCCTTCTGCAAGTGCTTGTTCAACAAGGTGTTTGCCAGTTCCACCTGTAGCTCCAAAGATCGTGATTCTCATTTAGCCGACACCCATTGTGTTGCCTACACCAACCACTATGGTGCTATCTTTTCCCTAGTTCTTTTCTGGCTTTTTCTTGGCTAATTCCTTATTTGTCGTCTGGAGCTCCTTTTGCAACATCCGGATTGTACTCCTCAGATAGGTGCGTTTTTGCTCCAAGTTCTTTATGTCATCTTCCTGTTCTAGATTTTTCTCCTCAAGGAAGGGTGAGAAAAGACTGGGTACAACTGGAAGTGGTAACGTTCCTGTTTCCATGTTCAAAACGTCTCTAGCAAATTCTTGAAACAGGGCGTTCATGCTGTTAGCGATTTCGCTTTGTTTGACAATTGCCCGTTTGAGAATGATCCTGCCTGTTTCGGTAATCTTATAGACCTTTATTTTTCGATTTTTTTGGCTGGACCATTCCCCTTCGATGTATCCTGATTCTTCAAGGTTCCGAAGAATGGGGTAAACACCGCCGGCTGTTGGTTTCCAGAAACCTTTGGTTTTATCTCTGATTTCTTTCATAATTTCGTAGCCGTGAGCCGGTTGTTTGTTCACAATAATAAACGCTGCGACCCTTATGTAGCCTTTTTGGGCCGCCTTCACCCAATCTGCGGTTGTCTTCTCCTCATCTTCAACGCGCATTCGTATTTCGAAGTTAACACTGTTGATAGGAATATATATATTTTACTTAGATATATTGCAACGAATAATATTTGAGTGAAGGTGATTTACAGTTGGAAACTGAGCCAATAATCGCAGTAAAGAACCTTACCAAAACATTCAACGATTTCGTAGCTGTTGACAGCATCTCGTTCGACGTTAAGAAAGGCGAGATATTCGGCCTGCTCGGTCCCAACGGAGCGGGTAAGAGCACAACCTTACGAATGCTCTCCACGTTAGCCAGGCCCACGAAGGGAACTGCCACGATTGGTGGTTACGACACAGTGAAGAATGATACTGATGTGCGGAAACTGGTAGGCATCGTTTCCGAGAAGATGATAATGTACAATCGTTTGACGGCCAAAGAGAACCTGTGGTTTTTCGGAAGTCTCTTCAACATTCCCAAAGCTGTCTTAACGAAGAGAATTGACGATCTGCTGGAGCTGGTTCAACTTACCAAATGGAAGAACGCTCAAGTGGGTACATTTTCCACTGGCATGCGACAGAGGATGAACGTGATACGGGCGCTGCTCAACGTGCCCCAAGTGCTTTTTCTGGATGAGCCAACTCTAGGTTTGGATCCTCAGTCGTCTGTTGAGATCAGGGACTTTATAAAGAAACTCAATAGAGAAAATAAGACCACAATTATTATAACGACGCATATGATGGTTGAAGCTGATTTGCTATGCGACCGCATAGGCATTATGGACCATGCTAAGATTGTTGCGCTTGATACATCAACGAATTTGAAAAAACTAATTTCAGGAAAGGATACCACAATACTGAGACTGGAGATTGGAAATTTATCACCCGATATTATTGAGGCAATCCGGGCGTGCAAGTGCACGGATGCCGTTTCTCAAGAAAATTCTACCCATTTGAGAATAATCGCCCACGGTGATGAGGCGTTCGACTCAGTAGTTGACGCTGTGAGGGCGAAAAACGGAAAGATAAATTCTATGGAAAATCTTCAACCTACGCTTGAGGATGTGTTCTTGCACATCACTGGACACCAAGTTAGAGATAGTGCAGACCAGAAGATACCGATGGCTATGGGTCATCGACGCTTTGGGGGATCCCCGCAGGGGAGAATAAGGTGAGGCGATATGGGAGCAAAAACTCTGTTTTCACATAGTCTCAGGATTGCTTGGAAAGATCTGGTGGAGCTGTTCAGGAACCGGTTAGGGCTAGTCCTGCTCATATTGATGCCGTTGTTCATGATGGTCATGGTTGGCTTCATATATCCATCTAACGGCAACTCCGTAAGCAACTTGCCTGTCGCACTGGTGAATGAGGACGCGGGCAATTCAACTATTGCAAGCCAGACTTTTATCATGGTTTTGCAGCAGATCAATAGCCAGAGGGGCATGTTTGTTCTTTCTAACGCGTCAAGCATGGGCGATATTAAGGATATGGTTCAGAGGGGTGATCTTGACGGGGGTATAGTCATCCCCAGCAATTTTTCTGCAAGTATCATGAGCGGGGAGCAGGGGACTCTGATCATTGTAACCGACCAGTCTAATCCCCAAATATCAGCGACCATCCAGGCAGTTTTGTCCGGCGTATTTGATCAAATGGGCACACAGTTAGCTCTAGATAGAGTTCGGCCGTTGAATGCAACCAACCCTCTTGCGGTCGTGAAACCCTATAATGTTCAGACGGAAGGAGTTGTTTCCGGAAACCCCAGTTACTTTGACTTCATCGCCCCAGGGATAATGGCTATGACCGTTATGATGAGCGTCATGACAGGGCTTCCTGTAGCAATATCCCAAGAGAAGGAAGTCGGTACATTGGACGGAATGATGGTTGCACCCATCAATAGGCTGTCTATCATACTTGGAAAAACCTTGGGCCAGACCGCAAGAGGCCTGATCCAAGGCGTCATAATACTGGCATTGGCAGTGGGTCTGTTCGGTGTCACAATTCATGGCAGCATTTTGCTGGTATTTGGGCTACTCTTGCTTGGCGTATTCAGCTTCGTAGGCATTGGCATCGTAATTACCTCCTTCGCAAAGGACCAGGAAACAGCAACGATGCTGATGATGACGCTGATGTTCCCAATGATGTTCCTCAGCGGCGTATTCTTCCCGATACAGCAGATGCCATGGTACATGCAAGACATATCCAAAGTCCTCCCGCTCACGTACGCGTCTCAAGCTCTCAGGAAAGTCATGGTGCTGGGCGCAGGAATCCCCGCAATATCGACCGAACTGACAATATTAATAGTGTTCGGAGTAGTCATGACTGCAATAGCTTTGCCCGTGTTCAGAAGAATGATGACAAGGTGAAAAAAGTGGGGGCATCAGTAAGAATGAGTGAGAGTTGGCTACTTTGACAAATCCGTCTATCGAAGCCATACATCTTTCCAAACGTTTCGGCCCGTTTGTTGCAGTGTCGGATCTAAACTTGAAAATTGAGGGGTCGAAGTGCGTGGGATTTTTGGGTCCTAACGGAGCGGGGAAGACCACTACTCTCAAAATGTTCACGGATCTGATCAGGCCATCCTCTGGAGAGGCGCTGATAAATGGCGTAAATGTTCACACCCATAAGAAAGAAGCGTTGGCGTCTGTCGCTGCGCTAATTGAGACTCCAGAGATTTATCCTTCGTTGACGCCTCGAGAGGCACTAATGATGATTGCTGAGATCAGAGGGGTGCCCACTGCAGAGCGTAACAAGAGAATAGAAGAAGCCGTTTCGGAAGTGCATATGGAAGAATGGCTCGATAAGAGAGTGGGCAAGTTCTCAAAGGGAATGAAACAGAGAATATGCGTCGCCTCTGCACTTCTCAGTGATCCGAGCATCCTCCTTCTAGACGAACCCACTAACGGCCTCGATCCTAGAGGAATGAGCGAGGTCAGAGACATTGTGAAATCTCTGAAGGGCAAGAGGAGATTGATTTTCATGAGCTCCCATATTCTGAGCGAAGTTGCGGACGTTTGCGATGGGGTAGCCATGATCGACCATGGCAAACTAATCGTTTACGACACGATTTCCAACGTAACAGCGAAGTTTTCAGGAGGAGAAAACATGATGGAAGTTGGACTGCAACGTCCCATCGATGCCCTATCAGTGACTAAGAACATCGCAAACCTTCCAGGCGTGGTCGTGGCAGAACAAAAAGATGATAGAAACCTCAAGATTAGGTTTAGAGGAGGCCTGGACGTGCAAGAACGGATTCTTTCTGATTTGGTAAGGATGAATATTGGAGTAATCAGTTACAAACCAGCATCATCGGAACTCGAAGACGCCTACCTCAAACTGATAAAGGACACGTTGTGATAAACATGAGCGAAACAGGAATCGTTTCCAATAATAAAGTGCCGAGCAGCATGACGCAAGTCCGTATCACGATGAAGTACACGTTTCTCGATTACTTCAGATCACGCAGATTCTTCATACTCCTAGCCATAACTCTTTTGATAAGCGCACTTCTCACTTTCATAGTCGGATATTATCGTCCTGCGAGTTTTCTATCTTCCGACCTATCTTTCTATGGTAGTTGGTGGGGTAATTCCGTAACCTTTGTGATTGTACTTTCTGGAGTCTTCTTTGGAGGCGACGCCATTTCGGGGGAGTTTCAGAACAAGACAGGTTACTTTGGAATTCCAAACCCGATTAGAAGGTCTTCCGTATACGTTGGTAAATGGTTGTCGGCCTTCATTGCCGCTACCGTGATATTGGGCGTGTTTACGGCTATTACAGTCGGTAATGGGATGTACTACTTTGGTCTAAACGTGCCTTACCAATTCGGCGAGTCTGTGCTTTTCGCGTGGTTCTATCTTGCGGCAGTCCTCGGATTTACATTCTTCTTCAGCTCGCTATTCAAGAGCAGTTCTATGTCTATTCTCGTGACCATTATCCTCTTCCTGTTCGTGTTCAGCCTTATTCAGACGCTTGTTGCAAACCTTGTCAAGATCGAACCGTGGTTCATCCTGACCTATGGAGCGCAAATAGTGGGGAACATACTAACTGTGCCCTATCCGCCTCGCACCTCAGTGACTAGCTTCGGTCCAAACAGCCGGTTGACTCTCACCACGTACAACGTGACGGTTCCAGAAGGGCTCGCGATCATAGGCTTGTACTTTATCGTTACCGCGATATTGGGATTGGTGCTCTTCGAGAGAAAAGAATTCACCTGAGCGAGAACTGAAAAAATACATGCTGCAGCAGCTAAGCGAACGAATGGCCGATAGAGCACATAACTCGAATTCAAGCAAGTTGCTCAGGTGGAAAAGTAAAGTGCAAACGAAAGCAAACCTAAAGTCATAGACATGGACAAAATCATGTTAGATCTCTGAGAGACTTGGACGCTTTGGAGAAACAAACTTGAACACCCTTTGCTCAAAATGTCCTCTCTTTCAATTAGCTCCACAAATCAGGCGTAAGAACGCGCGGAAAAGATGCAGAATAGAACCTAAAAGACCATTACATTTCTACAAGTGTAACGACTTTCAAAAAGCGCGCGCGAGATAGACGAAGATCCTGATAGGATAGTACCCATATCCCTTGACAACATTTGGAAGAAAGAAGGCCATCTCAGCATTAGAAAATGGATTTGAACCCTTTTGGGTATTGGTCCCGTCGACCGCATACTTTCAACCCGACATGTATGGCTAGAAGCTTGCCGACAACTCTACATGTGGTGCAAGTTCGATAATCTGCCTGCTGCGAAGGTGAGATTGACTTGTCGCTCCGCAACTATTAAATAGAAATCAAGTACCGAATGCCTTGCCATGAAGATTAACCCCATCAATCTGCACAGCGAAGCAATCAGAGAATCAAGAAAGCATCCATTCTTAGTCGCCTTGGCCTTTCTAAGTAAAGATTCGTTGGGTCCTGTCATCGAGGTCCAAGAGCATCTGAGGAAGCTTGATTCACGTCACATCTATCATCCATCGAATACTCTTCACATAACGATAAAGCCAATGGGCTCATTCGGGCTCAGGATCAAAGAGCAGAATCTGAGCAAAATCCTTGATAACTCAAGAACAGTCGCCTCCGAGTCCAAGTCATTCGAAGTGACCCTACAGGGCCTTGCGTACTTTCCCGACGTCTTGTATGCCAAGATTGCGAAGGGCAGACGGGAGATAATTCAGCTGAACAAATCGCTGGCAAAGAATCTCAAAGGCGTGGTTGACCAGGGCCAATACGAAGGAGACCAGATGATTCCTCACGTCACGCTTGCCACCTTCACTGCTTCCGATGTCCACGACTTGCTCAAGGAGATTAGGAGGACAAATCAACTGAAGATTGGAAAGATGACCATTGAGGAGATTGTAGTCGTCAAGGCGTATCTTCACCGGTATTACGGCCCTGAGGGGGAGAGGGAAAACTCTTTTGAGAAAATCGCCGAATTTCCCCTGAATCATTCATGACCGTTTGACAACTCAGGCCTAGGAGAAAACGCTGTCATACCACACGTCGGCCTCTTGAGCGCTTTCAACTCTACATGTAGAGCTGTAGTCCCCCGGGACTAATACCCAAACGGGTTCAAGTCCAACACTCAGTGCACACTTTTTCCGTCTCTCGCTCCAACGCGCCCTAACTTGGTCGTCTGCTAGAGTTTCAGTCCTTTTAGCGCGCGCGCTTTTTGCGGATGTGCTTTCCGTAGATTCCACGCCAAGATCTCTGTTCCTATTGCGACAAGAAGCCTGAAAGTGTTCCATAGCCTCTTGATGCTCAAATTATGCGAGAATAGAAAAGCGAGTCTCTCTATCAGATTCGAATGGTCTGGTTCGCTTAACCACTTCAGATCCACTTCGAGGTTCATCGTCGAATCATCCTGTCTTCCACGTATGACTCGTATATACTCAACAGTCTTCTTAGTTGTCTTGAACACGAAACTGACAGTAGCGTCGTCGAGGCTTAATGAGCATTGAACCTTTTGAGGGCCAAGTATTCGGAGGAATCTCGTCATTTCTAAAGCTTCATGCACCCCCACCTCTCTAGTGTACGCTTCCACATGAGGGTCTACCCAAGCCTCAAGAAACGCCTTTATGTGCTGGCCAAAGTTGTCCTTCTGTAACTCATTTCCATTATTCGTCAGGAAACCTACATTAAATGTCCTTTCTCGAATGAAATCTACTAGCGCCTTCTTTCTCCTAGTTCTTTTCTGAAAGACCATCTCCTGATCAATAAACGTGTCCATATTCCAGAACTCTGCCATACAGTAGGTCGCCATCTCTTCAATATTCTCTTTCGATAGATGCTTAGTCTTATAGACGGAGTGCATCTCGTCAAAATTGTCCCAGTTGGTCTCGAAGATCAATCCTTGCTTATCCAGTTCCTCATAGAACTCTGTCCCGGGAAACGGCGTCGCAATGCCGAAGGCGGCAGCCGTCAAACCAATCTCCTTCGCGTAACTTGGAAAAGCTTTGATCTCCTCCGCCGTTTGATCCGGGAGGCCTATCACGAATGTGCCGCCTGCTCTGCCGCCGTTTTCACGTATGTTCCGAACTGCTTCCCCATGAACCCTAGTGGTTATGCCCTTTTTGGTTGACTTCAAATCCTTGGAGTTCGGGCTTTCTATACCCATCTCAAACTTGATTATGCCTGCTCCGCACATCTTCTTCACGATCTCCGGGCTTTTAGCCATCGCGTCCGCTCTAACCATGGCGCAGAATTCTATGTTCAGATCGTGTTCCATCAACAAGTCGCAGAGGCGGTTGACCCTATTCGGGTTACCCATGAAGTTGGGATCGGCGAAGACGACGCTTAGAGGTCTCCTTTCGTGATATTCTGTCATCTCCAGAATCTCTTTCATAACATTTTCTGGTGACCGACATCTCAAACAGCCATGGCTCATACTGGGCTCGCAGCAAAAGCTGCACAGTCCATTGCAGCCCCTAGACATCATTATTACGTCGCAATCCGTTGTGCGGTCTTGGCTCTTGTACGAGTACTGCCTCAAACGCCGGGCTGGAAAGGGAAGAATGTCCAAGTTTTCGATTCTTGGTCTATTCTCATTGTGGATTATTTTTCCGCCCTTCTTGTAAGAGGCTCCGGGCACATTCTCAGGAGTGCCCTTCTCCACAAGTTCCCTCATAGTAAGCTCTCCTTCACCGCGAACAACCATGTCGATCTGTGGGCAGGAAAGCATCAAGTCTGGAACACTTGTCGGGTGATACCCGCCTATGACCGTGGTGACTCCGTTTTTCTTAGCAATCTTCGCGAGACGTAGACCTTGGTTATGCTCCGTTGCGGATAATGAAATCCCCACTAGGTCTGGGCAGTAGAGGTTGATCAGGTCCTGGAATTTTCTGTGTTCCATCTCCATGTCAATGATATGAACGTCTTCAACAGTGTCCTCGATATAAGCCGCAATGTACTCCAAGCCAATAGGTATCAAATCAAAAGCAAAGCTCAAGCCTTTCCTTCCAGAAGGCTTCACCAGCAAGATTCTCTTAAATGACACTCGAAACACCAAAGTTAGTGCGAAAACTATAACGGTAACCCATAAAAACCAATCGCGTTCCAGGCACGCTTAGCCGCTTCAATCTGCCTTTT
This sequence comes from Candidatus Bathyarchaeota archaeon, assembly GCA_963705345.1. Lineage (GTDB taxonomy): Archaea > Thermoproteota > Bathyarchaeia > Bathyarchaeales > Bathycorpusculaceae > DASPTR01. Next base: position 837,078 of record OY970072.1, on the reverse strand, counting down.
CCTTTGATTTTTCCATGTTATTACATGATATTAATATATCGATCGATCTATCGCGCGCGCTTTTGTTGAGACTGCAAAGCCGATCGGTTACCTGAAGCCGAAGACTAAGACAAAAAGAAGGTTTTGGTATAGATTACAGTCTGGGAACGGTAACTCCCGGGCGCGCGCGATTGAGGAGGTCTGGATGCGTAGCCATAGTGCCCGGAAGACTCTTTCTCGGCGTTCTTTCGCTTCAAATACAGGTTGTATTGATATTCTTTGCGTCACTGTTGGAAACATCTAGGGCAATACTATTACGGTCTGCCGGTATCATTATCTTCAAGGTTTTCCTGCACCTGCAGAATCTTCGGCCACGACACTTGTTAGCGCGCGCCAACCTTCACCTATGGTTAAACATATAACCGGTCAAGATAACATTCTGATTAGGGGAAGAAGTGAATGCAGGAAAGGGCTAAGCGAAAGTGTAAAGCTTGTGGAAGACTGTTCATGCCAGACAATGATTTTCAAGGCTTCTGCTCAGACAGGTGCTACCACGTTTTCAAAGGAGAAATAAAATCAAGTGCTTAGCATAATCTAGCCTTTCGCGCCCACACATAGAGGCAGCTCTTCTAGACAAGTTTAGCGCATGCGTCGTTGCTCTTTGTGATAAGCCTTGTTTGTTTGGGATTTTGCCATGCAGCTATACGCCCGCCGGGACTAACACCCAAACGGGTTCAAGTCCCACTCACCAAAACTAAACGAACGCGCCAAAACTTGCAGCGCGCGCTTTCCGTGCATGGCCGCGCGCTAGGCTGCATTTGGCCTTTGGCTCTTTGCACTCATCTGTTTCATCCTTGGTTTTCTGATTCCTAAGTAGATCGTCGTCATCACGAGAATCACCACGAACCCTGCCAACACATACTGTAGATCTAGCAAAGCGTTCACTTGGTTATTCAGTGAATTGATCTGCATCTGTAATGAAATGATCCTCAGTTGGCTAGTATAATACCGCGTTTTGTCAAGCAGGAAAAATGGATAATCTTTGTAAGCGGAGGTGTTGTCGTAACAGGGTTCTATCTGTGTTCTTTCCGTGAAGTCATTCCAAGTGGCAATGCCTACATACTGCACTTTCCCAGCCGAAGCGTTCGAAAGTACTTCTTTCCACTGGTAATCATACAACGGCTCGTTCAATGGGTCAGTGTTATTCCAATAGGAACCGTTCAGATACGGATCAGCACAGCGGTCACGAACTTTCCCCATTGTTCCATTTGGGTCAAGTCGTGTCTCGTCATATCTGGGCATAACACACATGAACCCGTTCTTTTGGGGGAAGGCGGATGTAGCCGCGCCCCACGTGTATGGGGTCCAAGTTTTCCAATCCGCAAAGTCATTCAGCTGGTCGAGTATCTTTGCTGAAAACCTAGTGTCATTGTAGATTGCTTCACGGTCCGAGCTACTATTAGTCATCTTTCCATTGAACCAGAATAGGAATGGTTTGCCGTTGCTCGCATCATCTAACCATATATTAGCGTACGCGCTTGGGCTTGCATATTCCGTGTAAATGTAGTCCTGAATGTATCTTTGAGCCCCTGACTCATTGCAGTCTTCCACTGAGATTACCCATTTAAACGGATAGTTCGTGCTCGACTCATAGCGTTCTGTCTCATCAAATATGGTTTTGATGCAAGTCTCATTAAATACGAGGCGCATGGTTTCGTTGTTTGAGTTCGGCCCCCACCAAGATAGAATGCCAAAATCTATGCCCGCATATTTGAACCAATCCAGATGTTGATCTATCACCATGATATTGTCTGATGCATACCAGTTCAGAAGCGGTTGGTCCACCACCGTCCACCAAGTTTCAGTCAGATTAATTCCATACTTCCTTGGATCGTCACCCCAATGCCCCCTCCCGAAGCCATTGACATACCATGGATAATAGAAGACGCCTACCTTGATTTCGTTGTTCTCAGTGGCTTTCGCAGGGGGAAAGAAACTGAATAGCGGAAGAACAAGAATCAAGGACAGAATTAAGATCTTCTTTCCGCGCATGGCTTCTCATCGTTGCGTTTGCTCTTAACCTTTTTCGGAAAGCACATGTAAAGAATGCGGCGAGTTCTCAATAAGCCCTATCCAACCAAGATCGGTTCTTCGAAAAAAGAGGAATATGAAAGTGAACTCTCTTTCTTACGTGTACGTTAGCGCGCACTATAGAAGCAGAACGGGTATATCGATATTCAAAGTGTATGCATAAAACTTCTATTGTTGCTTTTAGTGCTCACTTCAACTTGACTCTCTCCAGTCTTCAGGCCAGTCGTTTCAGCACTCACCTTTTATTCGTCTAGACGGAAGCGGTAGTCTGGACTTGACGAACCTTGCTTTCACAAGGGCAGATCGAAAGATTCTACCTAGACGTTCCCCTCCGAGTGCCTAGTCTTTGGAACCTAAGCAGAAAGCATTTCAGGGTTAAGCTATGCGAAGGCAAATTCGTCAAGCTCAACAAATTCGAGAACAGGCTAAGCGAGAAGGACCTGCGTTTCTACTGTTGGAAGCTTAAGCCTCTCCACGTTTACTTCAGTGTTCTGAACTGGCTGTTTCCTGAACGTGTCGGAAAGAAGTACAAGGCCAAATACTGTGTTCCTTTGAATGGTGAGTATGTTGTTGACGTTGACAGCTACATGGTTCTCTTCAAGCATAATCACATGGTAGAAGAGAACTGGCAAGTCTGCCAAGAATGTCTAGACATGAGCAAGCGCTTAACCCTGCAGCTCTGTGAAGTCATAGAGAAATACTATCAGAAATTAGCTATAGTGTTCAGTGGAAGAATGGGCTTCCACGTTCACGTTCTGGACTTCAACTATCATGATTGGGTAGGCTACAGGGAGAAAGATCCGATTTGGTGTCACCATTCTGCACGATTCAAGTTCACCAAGCTCTTGCAGAAGCAAACTCACGTTTTTGACCGAGCACACTTCACAGTTTCAGTAGGTCCGATGCGAGTTGTTACTGTTCCAAACACGCTTAACGGCAAGACTGGACTAATCTGCACTTCCATTGGTAATAGGAAAGACTTGGAGAAGCTGACCATTTCTGAGCTTGTCGACAAGTCAAAGACGTTTCCTAGTTACCCTGAAACTCTTGAGGACTCTCGAAAGAACGAGGGTAGTAATGGGTTGATGAAATCATGCGCTAAGAACCTGGCCGGGCAGCATGGCAAGGGTAACTGCGATGACGCCTTGGCCAACACTCAAGAAAAGAAGTGTCCCAAGTGTAACGGCAGAATGGAGAAGGGAAAGCGTCTAATATCATTCACTGAGATCAGCCTAGCAAAGGAAGGCGACTATGTTGGTGACAGAGTTTATGTTTATTGCTGCGTAGAGTGCGGCTATGTGGAACTGTACAGGGGAGGTGATGCTTGTAAGTAGGCGTAGATTTTATGACAGAACTGAATGTCAGAATTGCATCTACAAGGGAAGCACCTACTGCTGGCGACAATGCCCATACAACATATGGAAGAAGGAAGAGTACTGAGAGCGCGCTTTGTTTGTTTTTTTGTTTGTTTGTTTTTGTTTGTATGGGTAGAGAAAGAGAGAATGTGAGAAGGAAAGAAGTGTGTGTTTGGGGGTAAAGTTTTATGCACACACACTATATACTGTACTCACTAGACGGATGCTACGGTTGAGCTGTAGGAAAACAGGGTTCTACGGGCAGAAACAGGGTCGCAGATAGCCGAATAATTTTACCGCCCAGACGGTATAATTCCTACCCCTGCAGAGGGTAAAAAAGGGGGTGCAGAGGGGATTTTTAGGGGATGCAGACGAAAAAATAGGGTTCAGAAAGGGCTTTCAGAGACTATTTTAGGGTCTGGAGAAGGGTGAGTTGCAGGGCAAGTGTAAAACTTTACCCTTTTTCTCTTCTTTCAGTTGTTCTGCAAGCTCATTGTGAGCCTACTTTAGAAGATGGTGTTGTGGCGCCTCAGAATCAATTTAATGTCGAATCATCTTGGGAAAAAAGAACCGAGCTTAAATCCCTTCATACTGACGTGATATCATCATAGGCGCCATGATTATTTCGACTTTCACCAGCTAAGTCTTATGAGAAACCGTTGAGTTAAAGCTCGCTACCCAAGGACGGACTGCTTTATGCCGCGGACGTTATTAGGGCGTATAGCATGAAAGGTGTAAAAGGGGGTTCTGGTAACTTGACGGGTGATTCGTCTTCCTGTTAACAGTCGGGTGATAGCTCGTGTTTTTGTGTTATTCAAATCGAAATTCTTAGGTTGATACAATTTAAATATGCTAGACTGCTAACCTATTCTTCGATACTCTGGCCAGTGATGCGTATGACAAAATGTCCAAAATGCGAAACTGAGATGGAACCTAAAGGGCAGCTAGCCAACGACTCTAGGCAACCAGACTTCGTAACAGACTTTTATCAATGCCCAAAATGCAAGAATATTGAAATGCAAAAAGTTGTCGTCGAGCGTAGACGCACTTTAGGTGGCAGAACACTTCCCAAAGAGCATTGGGCACCATCTAAAGGATAGCTCCCCTTCCGCGCGCGCGTGCGGTAAAGTTTTATCCAACCAACCAAATGGCCCGTGCTGTTAATTTTGCTCCATGGCAATATGCTAAATTTATCCAACAGATCTGTCCTGAGCACGCTGATAATACCAAGAGCTTTCTCACTTATAATCAACTAGTCCCCTGACAATCAGAGTTACTTTGACATTCAAGGAAAGAATTTTCGGTCTTTAATATGACTAGCGGGCACTAGAATTTTATTTGCGCGTATCTTCTTAGTTCGATGGAGAGTATCGCTCTGAATCAAAGGAACGTGTTTGTGAGAATTTGGGAGGCGTTAGTTGCTAGCGTTCAACGGAATATGGCCATTATTAAAGCAGTGTTCCTGACTTTTTTCGGGGTCATAATTGTCTCTATACTTCTCACAGTTTTTGCCTTTTCTGCTAGTCCCGGGCTTTCTGAATTCTTCAAGTCTCTGGTACGGAATGAAAGTAGCTATATTGTCATCCCGCCGCCTTATACTGAATCGCTTTATTCTTACATTTTTCTGAACAATGTGAGTCATTTCTGGAACCCAATTAGAATGCTTGTCTGGGTGCCCTTGTTGGGTGCGCCGGTCATGGGTTTGGAGCTTCTGCTAAACGGTGTTTTAATAGGATCTTTGGCCACCGCTGCTGGAATAGCCAGAGGAGTTGCTTATCCAATTCTGGGATTGGTGCCGCATGGCATTCTTGAGATACCTGCATTTATCTTCGAATTTACTTCTATAATTCGCTGGCAAGTTACAACCGTCGAATCAATCATGACCAAAGCAACAGGGGAAAAAGTCAACGTGGTCAAACTTAAACAAGGCATAAAAGACACCGTGATTCTTGCTGTAACCTCAGTGATACTCTTGGCGATTGCAGCCGCTATAGAAACGTATGTCACGCCGCGCTTGCTTGGGCTTTAGCACGCGGCAGTCTTGCCAAAAGTTTTTAATCGTTGAATAGGATATACCCTCATCGAAAAGGGGTGCATAGATTGAGTGTTGAAAATGAAAATATAAAGAAAGACATTCGGATGCGTGCGGAGACCGACTCGATGATGTCAAGTGCATGGATACTTATTTATCTCCTCCCCTTCATTATGGCTCTCTTGTTAGTTGCGCTGGTCGTCGCTGCCTTCTTTTATGCGGTTTCAACAGTGACTACCACTCCAGGTCAGCTTCCTACAGTTCAATTTATGCCTAACATTTTCGCAATCATAGCATTGGTGTATGGGCTTGTGATAGTCAGTTTCATTGGGAATATCATACTCATATACAGGCTCGTTCGAAGGCGTAATGCCCATTTCAAAAGGCAGATTTTCCTTTTTGAGGATGTTGTGGCCGCAGTCAAAGCAATAGCGACGAGAAAGGGCGTCGATGTGGAAGTTGGTTTAGCATCTAGCGATAGGACTGTGAGAGAAGTCAAGGCGGAGGAGACCGAGAAAAACGCAGTGATTTGGGCTATTCTGTCTGTGATCACGGGTATCGCCGCCTATTACGTGTGGTATTTTCTTATGAAAGACTTCTACAAGCATGAGAGAAGAGAAGATGGATTCTGGGAAGACATGAGCAAAACACTGGACAAATGCGGCGTCAAGTTTTCCGTGCCAAGAAGAACAGAGACACTGCCTGACAGAAGCTTTGCTCTCTACTTCATATTGACCCTAGTAACTCTTGGGCTGTTCGGAATCTATTGGATCTACGTCTTGCTGAAAGACCCGAATGAACACTTTAGATACCACGTACAGACAGAAGACCAGCTATTAACCACTTTAGAAACAGTCGCTACCTAAAATCGCGCGCGCAAAGACGGTCAGCAAACGCTGCTGACCACTTTCTTTTTGGCTGGAAAAACCATCTGCACAAGCAAGTGGAGATACCTCCCGCAAACCCCTTTTTTCCTAGAGGAGAAGGATGCTAACAGTTCGTGACCAGATCGACCTTGTCTTGCATCAAAACTCATAAATACACATCCTTGCGAGCTTAAGCTTTGTTCAGGGCTGTCAGCCTATGTCTGTTGCGTTTCATGGAGCAAAGTTCTGTTGGATGAACGGTGAGATAATCGAAACTGAAAGAGCACTCGTTTCCGCCATGGAGCCTATTCACCTCGGCATTTTCGAAGGAATAAAAGCTTACGTGGAAAATGACGTCAACAGTAGGGGAGTACTGAACATTTTTCGTTGGAAGCCTCATGTTGATCGTCTCTGGCGGTCTGCCGCAGTGTGCGGGATGAAGATACCTTATACCGATGAAGAGCTCTTGGAGGCTACGAGGAAGACTATCGGAGCTAATGGCTTCGACACGAACGTTTACATTCAACCCAGAATCTGGCCAAGAGCCGGAACGCCAGAGAAGGTTCACGTCATCGTTCCAGCCTGGACGTTCGAGACCGTGCTGGGCAAAGACAACCCACGATTTTCCAAGAATCGGAGGCTAATGATCAGCAGTTGGCGACGCATAGCTTCTGATGCACTCCCTGCACAGACCAAGGCCTGGGCTAACTACGCCAATTCTGCCCTGGCCATGCGAGAAGCCGAGAGGCTGGGTTACGACGGCGCAATATTCTTAGACAACAGGGGTTTCGTCAGCGAAGGAACGGGCGCCTGCATAATGGCAGTAAGGAATGGAAAGGTGATAACTCCGCCCGTGACCGCATCAATCCTCGAAAGCATCACGAGAGAGACGCTCCTCAAAACAGTATCAGAGGACTTGGGCATTCCGGTCGAGGTGGGGGATATCTCGCGTGTTGAGCTCTATGCTTCTGATGAGGCTTTCTTGTGCGGAACCGGCTGGGAGATCACTCCGATAACCAGCATAGACGACTTGCCTTTGGGCAAAGAGTATCCCGGAACCGTAACGAACCGCATGGCAGAATACTACACAGACGTAGTAGCCGGAAAAGTGGAGAAACACAAAGAATGGTTAACTTCGGTGTAAACGTGAAAGATCACGGGTTCGACGGCCGATAGAAGCCCAGTTAGTTTGGGTGCCCGCGCGCGCTTGGTTAGGTGAGGTCACAAAAATGGCACGACGACTGATAGTAGCTAGGGCACTATTCATAGTTGCAGCAGCATTGTTCAGCTTTTTGATAGTTGGCGGTCTGGCGAAGATTGTGCAGCCTTCATCTTGGACTTGGCAGACGCTTCTTATTGCGGCATTCCTGCTAATGGCTTCAGGTGGGTTTGTTGCATTCAGTGGCAAACGCGCGCGCCAATAGACAAAAGAAGAATGAAAACCATTTTTAACCATTTTAGGGACAAACCAGCGCGCGCTTGCTTCGTCCATGGATCGTGATACGCGCGCTGTTTCAAAGATGCCATGCACAATTATAAATTACGTGTAATAACATTGCCAACAAAAAGAGAATAACGCTCCGAATCAAGTTCCTCAGTCTCGGTTTTATCACTTCAATCCTTTTGATCTAAGTGGTCCTATAATCCCAGGTCTGCTGAGCACCAAAAGCAATGAATAACCGATTCCTGCAATGGCAACCAAGCTGCTTATCCATATGCTAAGGATCATGCCAAGCCATATCGGCATTCCACTAAATGCTTCAGGGGGTGGAAAGAACAGCCAAAGATAGCCGCCAACAACAAGACCTATGGGCAAAGATCCGGCAACGCATGCGACAAATCTATGTTTGCGAAGCAAGAGGATTACGCTTGCCGCAATCAAGTTAGCAACAGGTCCAAATATGACGTCTTGAACTCCGAGGAAATAGTAAGAATTCGTGAGGAGACATCCAAAAGTGACTCCACCAACAGCAGGCCAGCCAAATAGGGCAACCAAAGCGATTAGGCAGTCAGCGACGCGCAACTGAATTGGTCCGTAGATAGTTGGATTACCAACAGAAATCATTTGAAGCACGTTAATTACAACGTAGAGGGCTGTGAATACGGCGGTCAGTGTTATGTTTCTACTGTCAGTTTTCACTTTTTCACCTCCGACACCGGGGTTTCGTATGGCGGAACGGGTGGAGGTCCACTCACCCGCCAACTCCTAACAACTAGGCCATGTAGCCATAAAAGCCTTTACATGCCGTCAGATCCTCAATTCACTCGCCAAACCAAACGCGCCAGAAAGTGAAGACCAATGTCACAAGGAAAGCCTTTGAAAGCGTAGACAGAGAAGATTACTACAATGCTGTTCTTGAGTTGATGAAAACAAAAGGGGTTGGGATCTCTCGGGCATCAAAAATCGTAGGGCCCGTCCCCTTTTAGGTTCAATTCCCTAGAGACCGACGCCCTTTTGGGCACGGGTCGCAAAAAAAAGAGGGCTTCGAGAATATAGTTCAAGCGTTTCTATGCTTCGTTTCGATCAGCCCTTGATTGCGCTCTTCTCGCAAAGTCTTGGTCGTGGCCTCTTTTGGCGGCATTTGATTGAATTCTCGCAGCATCGGCCCAAACGGAAGCTCCTAAACAATCTCCTCAAACCCAACTTCTCTTTTCCCTCAGGACTCTCCAACATTGCCCTGAAACGATCAACAGCGCCCTCATACTCCGACCGAAACAAGCCCGTTATCACTGGTCTCATTAGTGTGATATCACTGTTTTTTGCACAAGACTTTTGACTAGAACTTGCAGCTATAACTTTTTCTAGAGAACTACGTGCTTCCCTCGCCCGGTAAATTCGCAAAAGGATCGGCTAACTTTCTCCAATGATCGAGGGTTCCATAGTTGCCATCCAAGTATTTTCGACGGCGAATTCAGTTTTCGGCTTAATTGGCAATGTGATGGTAAACGTTGTTCCTTTCCCCACCGCACTTTCGACCGCGACTTTGCCGCCGTGCGCGTCTACGATCCGTTTGCAAATTGCTAGGCTCATGCCCATTCCTTTCGCCTTAGTGGTTATTAGAGGCGAGAAAATCTTTGGCAGAACATTCTCGGGTATGCCTGCTCCCGAATCAGCAAAGGTGATTTTCACATCTGAACCTATCAGGGCACTTCGTATTTCTATTGTGCCTTTTTCAGGAGTGGCATCAATTGCATTTTTTATTATGCTGGCGAAGACTTTTTCCATTTTGGGCGTATCTAAAAACATTTCGAGGTCATCTGCGGTGTGGTCTAATATGCTTATGCGCTCTGGGACCTGAATCTTAGATAGACAGTTTAAGAGAAGCGACTTTGGCGTGCACTTGTCGAGTTGCAGACGGAGTTCGCTTGAGTAATCTACAAGGCTGCTAATGATCCTGTTGGAATCCTCAATCGCTTTATCTATGACTCCCAAAATCATTTCCCTGTCTGCATTATTGACTTTATCACCCTTCGTTCTCAGGAAGTAAACACCACCTTTGATGCCTGTTAAGGGGTTTCGAAGGTCGTGCCCAATTTGTCCTGCCAATTCTCCAATCGAGGCAAGCCTTTCTGCCTTGACAAGTCTTTGTTCCATCTCTTTGCGCTCTGTAATATCGCGAATAACGCATGTGATTCCAATATCTCGGCCTGTTTTGCTCCGAACAACTGAACCCGAAAACAGAACATTTTTTTCCTCGCCGAATTTTGTTTTATACGTTAGTTCACAATTATGGATAACTCTCTTTTCCGCCAACTCTTTCAAAACACTTGCACATTGCCTTTCTTCCGCAAATAATTTGGAAATCGACTTTCCAATCAACTCATCTTTGCCATAACTCAAGAATTCCACCAAATGATTATTTACCCTAAACATTTTTCCCTTCATATCCGCCAAGATAAGCGAGTCTGGCATCGTGGAAACGATGTTCTCTGCGGCAACAGCAGCGTCAAAAGAAAACAACTCATATTTCAAAATTGCATACCCAACAAAACCGCCAAAAAACAAAATAGCAATAATCCCCAAATTTGGAATGTTAATACCGACTGAACGGAACAGCATGTTAGTAACCACGAAAGCGGCAATAGGAACAGCGAAGCCGACGGTCAGAAACTTTCTTTGCTCTTTCGGAGCTTCTTCGTCTGTCCTGCGGTAGTATCTAAAGCACAAAACAAACGCCAAGATCGGCAAAGCTGCGGACCAAAGAGTGCTTATGCCGTAAACCAATGTGTTTGATGCGGTATCATTATATCCCCAATATTGCATAATTGGAGGCCCGTTTATCAAATCGGTAAATATTTCGATAATACAAAACAGCACGGCGGGCAAGTACAGAAGCAGATAGGTTAGCTTATTTTTTAGCCAATTACTCCCAGTAAAGACTAGGGCAAAATGAGCAACTGAAACCACGAAGAAAGGCCACATGGAACCCATTTTATTCCAGAAATAAGCACTTTCAAAGCTACTTGCCTGCCACATCATAACCTCAGTGAACGCATAAAAAAACGCAAAAAAACTGGTCATTAAGAAAAGCTTGTTCAACAAGGCTCTTCTGTTGAAAGAGTAAACCACAACGCCCAAAGAAATGCAAGTGACACTTGCAGCAAGCGAAAGCCAATCGAATGCGTTCATAAGGTTTTTTCCACTTTTCCCAGTTGAAGATTGTCGCTAATGAGGTTTAGCGATTTCGATGTTGGTTTTTGCTTCACGTGCATCTGAATCAGAATAGAGGTTTTCCAAAATCGGATATAAGATGTATGAAAGCAGAATCTGTATTTGATTCTCCATAGCGCCCTAGACTTCAGCAGAAGGATCTCCATTACATGGTATGCCGTTAAGCTTTTTTTAGTAGTCCTAAAAGAAATTTTGATGGGTACAGAAGTGCTCCACGAAGTTTGGGCCCACCCCATTTTAGGTGCGTCTCGTTGGAATCGATTCCTGAAGACAATTGCTATCGCTTTTGGGTTGGGTTTGACTTCCAGTTCCGAGGTTAGATTCCTATTCCAAGAACTGCGGCTTTAAACCGTTTGGGCTCAAATCCCCCAGACTTGCTACCCTGAAAAAGGCGGTTGAACTATTTAGGAAGTTTGAGCAAAGTATGGGACTTGAACCCGAATGGGCCTGAGTCCGGTCCGACCCGCTGAGGAACAGAGACTTGCTTAGGTCTATACAGATTTTTGCCCAAATCCAAAGCCGTAGGATTATGCAAAATATGGGCCCGACCCCTTTTGGATATGGGCCCCGTCGGGCCCGCCTCTGCCAAGAGCGCCGACAAAGCAAGAGACAGTACACGAAACGCGCGACTCATGTTCTATCTGCATGTTGATGGTTCCATGGAAAGTGACTGAACGGCCAACATAGCCGCTCATCGCCAAAGGTACTCGTGAGGCCCTCAGGATAGGCCTTATCTGGATAGCTGAACTATTGCGGAAAAAGTGTCGAGAACTATACTACGGCCTAGGCAAACATTGAGCCGTAGACATTCAAACGTGCGAAAGGCTCGCATGCATTCTGAACGTGGACATGTCCTCGGGTTCCTGAAGCATCCAACCCTTGCTCCATGGTGCACGTTGCCTGCGTTCATGGATAGGATAGGTCCGTCTGCTTCATCTGAAAACGGTGGAACTGGATCGATGGCGCACGCGTCGACTGTCTCTTTCTGCAGCGTACTTTAGATCTCCAGATGAGCAAAATGGACTGTTAAAGGTGAGTCTATGTCGAATGAAATTGATGCCACAATCAGGAAGGCTCAGGAAGCGCTGAAACAGTTTGGTCATGGTCCAGTCGACGTTTCAGTTGAGGAGTTCTATGACTACATGACTGGAGAGATTTTCTCTGATGACCCTACAACCTTGCGCGATGTTCTAGGCAACGAGTACATAATGATACACGAACTAGTAGAAATAGGCGAACTCAAGAAAATAGGGAGAAAAATAGACAAACACGTAATCATGGAAACGCCAAAAATTCCCTTCTACACAGCGCATCTTAACGCGATGGAAACAGAACTCGAGTATGCGCTGCACAAGGGCGACACGTACTGGGCGAAAATCAGGCTGAGACAGCACAAGGAAAGCGTGTTAGACGACGATCCAAACCTTCCAGAAGCTTTGCGGCCGAGGGCAGAAGAAATCTACGAAAAGCACCGCAGACTCGCCAAACAAGCATCAGAGCGACCCTTGAAACTGTGAAAGCGCGCGCTGCAAAACGACGCCGTTACAAACGATTAACTGGCTAATTGTTTTGCCAGTTCAGTGAAGAATAGGTCAATTCGCTGCTTCGTTCGTCCAAAATCAACCATCGCCGTAATCGTCGTAGCTGGTGTCTCTGCCACAATTGAAACTCTCGTCGTGTTCTCATCCACAGGCACCGCGTCAATTAAAAGCACTGAACCCCAAAATACGAGACCTGCTTTCGTCTTTGCTTTAACGTGATGCGCCGCGTCATCAGTTTGCTCCACACTCCATTCCAAGCTGGTGAGCACCTTCGGAATAGCCGCCCAAACCTTGCTTAAGGAGTAAGCTATTTCTACCGTTTCCCTCTCTTTCCGTAAATAAGCCATCCTCTTCACTGCAATCCATTAGAAGAACATAGTTATTTAAAAATCCCATTCTTACACCTCATGAGTTCATGCGACAGACATCTGTTAGATTCGCGCGCACTCACAGCAAGGATTCAGCCGCCCAGCCGAAAGTGTATGAAAGGGAAGCCTACCACTGGAGTCAGCCGAGAGGCCTACAACGTTGTCTCTGCGCGTCATTAATAAGAATGGCTTCGCTCATCGCTGATTTGTTCCATCATGTTTCAAGGGGCGAGATGCGCGCGTTCGTTCACAGGATTGGGTTCGTCGCTGAATGCACATAAATATACCGCTGGTTCCATATCCGAATGGAAGCGGGCCCGCCGGGAATTGAACCCGGGACCACCGGGTCTCTTTGCACCGTTTCCTTGCTTAAAAGCCCGGTGCTCTATCCTTACTGAGCTACGGGCCCTTATGGGCTCTTTCCTTAGCCGTTAGGAATCTGAGAAAGTGACTTTTTAGCATTTCGATCCTTTTGTCAACGTCTCACAAAACTGTCGAAAAAATCACAACGCGGACCTGCCAATAGTTCGAATATTCCCCGCTACGATCAGACGTCTCATGGCTCGCCTAGACCTGGCACGATCCTGTTTCGAAATAAGAACATGATCGTTCACGTGAAGACGCATTCAAATGAAACTAAAACGTTGCAACTTCCAAGAGTGGTAGAATCCAAAACGCCCTGTTTCTAGGGCGAAATTCGTCGATTGCGCAGCAGAAATCGTTGACATAAACATTCATCGATATATCTGCATGTTAACAAGTGTTATTTCTTCTATTCGTGGCAAATAGCTGAGCGGTGCGAAAGATGATTTCGTGGAAACACTCTTTTGAAGAACTGAACGAAGAATATGAAATGACCAGGAAAAAGAAGCAGGCATTAGACAATCTGCTAAACACTGGCAGAATCTCACAATCTACCCATGAACTCTTCAGCATGGAAATTGCCGAAGCCGTAACAGACATTGAAAGACGTCAGAAGGCCCTTCTGCAGAAGATGAACAGTAAGATGGTCGAACTTGAGGAGCAAATCAAAACGCTCGAAATCCTTCTAGCAAACTTTGAAGTGCAGCACGTAATAGGAGAGGTTGATGAGGAAACATATCAACGAGAGATTAATGTCCTTTCCATGGGACTTGAGACCTCTAGGCTCGAGCTAAACTCGATAAAAGAAGCTGCAGACCAGCTTGCGTGCGGCAACGTCTTTACAAAGCAAAGCGATGAGCCCCAAGTTGCAGGGATCGAAGTAGTGGAAACGTTGCAGAAGCCCAAAGTCGAGTTTGGAGGCAATGAAGTAGATTCAACTAAAACTCAAACAGCATTGCAAGGTGCAGAGGATTCACAAGCAGTAGAATCATCAACTAAGACAGAAGAGAAACAAGAGACGTAAGTAAAAACAACACACCTCTTTCTTTTTCTCATTACGAAGCTCTTGGCATTTCCGTAGCATTTTATAATTACGTGCACAGTCTTGACTTGGAAGTGCATTGATTGCCCGACAAGACTATGTTGGCTTTCGATGAGAAGTACGAGCAGTATGATCTGGGAGAAGGCCATCCATTTAGAGGGGACAGATTCAAGAACGCAATGAAGTTTTTTGAAGACCACAAACTACTCAGCCGGCCCGAACTCACGCTTGTCACACCAGAAGCAGCATCCAAGCAGGACCTGCTAAGAATTCATGATAAGAACTACGTGAACCTGATCTTCCAATTGGCAAAGGAAAACAAGCCTTACGATTTTGAGACTCCCGTTTCTCGCAAGATCCTCGAGGCAGCGTTACTCATCGTTGGCGGCGCGGTTGAATGCGGCAAAAACGTGGCGGAGGGAAAAGCAAAGCATGCGATATCGCTTGGAGGCGGCTATCATCATGCAGGCAGAAAATACGGAGGAGGATTCTGCCTCTTCAATGACATAGCAGTATTAGTCGAGTATCTAAGATGCAGACATAACATTAAGCGGTTTCTGGTTTTGGATTATGATGTTCACTACGGAAATGGCACAAGCGACATCTACTACGAAGATCCAACCGTGCTCTACGTCTCTCTACATCAAGATCCAAGAACGATCTACCCTGGAACTGGGTTCGTCTGGCAAATAGGCGAAGGCGAAGGAAAGGGCTACAACGTCAGCGTGCCCCTGCCGCCTGGAACAAGCGACGAAACGTACCTCCACGTTTTGAACGAAACGTTCGTCCCCCTTGCGGAAGAGTTCAAGCCTGAAATCATCATAGCGAACGGTGGAAGCGACGCGCATTTTGCGGACATGCTTGGGGACTTAGGCCTAACCGTTAAGGGTTTTTTCGACATAGCCAAATTGATCTCCAGAACAGCCGACGAAGTCTGCGGAGGCAAACTTGTTCTCATACCCGGAAGCGGATATAATCCCCAGGTTTTGCCACTTTGCTGGTATGCACTTGTGGCGGGCACGATCGGCCTGAAAGAGATTAATGTGGAAGAGTCTGAAAGACCCCCGAAAGAACCGTCCCAGTGTCGCAGGACGGTCGAGGAGACGCTTGACGAGTTGAAAAGACTATTGAGAAACCATTGGACATGTTTTGGCGGTTTTGCTTTGAACACTGTCCCTTGACTCTACCTGGCACAGAAGAGAAATCAGAATCATGTTGATCGAGGTTTTAATATTTGATACTGCGGGTATACGGTATTCGACGAGAGCGGTGAATCATGAGTGGAAGACATACGAAAGATACGTGAACAGTTTCCAATAACGAAGAACAAGATATTTCTGAATCATGCTGCGCAATCCCCTCCTCCGAAACCAGTAGCAGACGCCATTCGCGAATACATTAGCGAAGCCTCGAATTTCGGCACCACATCAGCTGAGTGGGAAGACGGTGGCAAACCGTTCTTCGCAAAACTGATCGGAGCGAAACCCGAAGAAATAGCCTTCGTCGAGAACACATCCATTGGCTTGAACATTGCCGCAAACGCACTTCATTATCCGCCAGGATCAAAAATCGTCACCACCGACCTCGAATATCCATCAGTAACGTATCCTTGGCTACGCAAGAGGCTAGGCGTCAAAGTTCACTACGTGAGAAACATCAACGGAAAAATCCTGCTAGACGATATGGAGAAGGCCGTTGACGACAAGACTGTTGCTATTGCAGTAAGCCATGTGGAATACAGCAACGGGTTCCGTCATAATCTGCGGATTCTGAGCGAAATAGCACATGAACACGGAGCATACCTAATCGTTGATGCAATCCAATCTGTCGGCACAATGAGCGTAGATGTTAAACGAGACGACGTTGATTTTTTGACAGCATCATGTTACAAGTGGCTACTGAGCCCGCCGGGCGTGGGCTACCTTTACGTGAAGGAGGGACTAATCGAGAAGTTCGAGCCGCCACTTGTCGGATGGGCAAGCGTAGACCAAGGAATCTTTGAAACGGTGGACTTCTGGGACATCTGGAACTTGAAACTCTCAAAGACTGCAAGCCGCTTCGAAGCAGGAACCCCAAGCCGTCTAAGCCAGGTTGGAGCCAGAGTAGCAATGAAAATGCTGCTGGATTTCGGTATCGAAAACGTCAGAAGAAGAATCCTGAAACTGACCGATCGTCTTATGGATTTGGTGAAAGATTTGAGACTTCAACTTCAAACACCCGAAGAAGAACAATATCGATCCGGAATAGTCAACTTCAAAATAGACAAGGCACAAGACGTGGCACAAAAACTGGGCAACAGTGGAATAGTGATTTCCGCAAGATCCCATGGAATACGAGTCTCACCTCACTTCTACAATACAGAAGAGGAAATTGAGAAGCTAGTAAATGAGGTTAAGAAAGAGAAAAAGACAGCCGCAAGATAGTGCCGGTTCCATTCGGCTTGGAAGACATGTTGATCCAAACTCCATGCGCGCGCTGTGGTTAAGGCACAAATGAGAGAGCTTACGTTGGAAATAAGAAAGATTGATGAAAGCAACAAGCAGTGGATAATTGATTATCTTAGGCAAGATGTGGTTAGGCACGTTTTCGCTTTCTACGACCTTCAACATGACCCTAAACACACAATGATGTATGCCGCTTTTGAACATGATAGATTGAGTGGATACATCCTAATCTACAAGGCATTAGAGTTCCCAAGTGTTGTTTTGGAATGTGACGTTGGAACCGTAGGCAAGCTTATTGAATATGCCCCTTCAGACCGTTTCATAATGCATGCATCATCGAATCTTCTTGCCCAAATAGAAACCAGGTTTCCAAATGCGAGACATTACGTCGAGAACTGGATGCTCGCCAAGAAAAGTGAGGCTAGCTTTTTCAGATCAGAACATGTGCGAAGGCTGAACACGGCGGACGGTTCGAGGATTGCCGCATTTCTCCCAAGCAGAAAAGATCACCCGGGAACTGTTGATAAGAAATACACTGATTGGGTAGGAATAATGCCAACGTATGGAGTTTTCATGGATGGCGACTTGGTCTCTTATGCTGGTTCCTTCATTCAGACCCCTCAGATCTGGATGATAGGCGGAGTCTACACAGACCTAAACCACAGAAACAGAGGATATGCGACATTGACTACTTCAGCCGTTACGGAAGAAGCCCTGCGAAGATCCGATGCAGCCGCTCTGTTCGTGAGGTCGGACAATTATCCAGCCATAAGTGTCTATGAGAAAATCGGATACGAGAAAATAGGCGAAAAACTCTGGATAGACGTAGGGACCGGAATGAAACCTTAACCCTAAGTATGTCTCTCCGAAATCTCTTTCAGTAGTCTTATTGCAGACCATGCTGAAAGGGCGCTGGTTTTGGGATTTTCCGGATGTGGATCGTTAGCAAATCTCAGGAACATCTCGCCATACTTCCATCTTACTCTCATCTCATGCACGTTCTTGTGAACTTTCGGATCTGAAATCACCTGCACCTTCACCTTTTCAGGTTGAACGGTTAAAGTCAGCGTAGCCGCCACATTCATCTCCCGCGGAAAACGTCTAGCTGCCTCTTCAGCGCCTCCTTCATAAACCAACTTCTCGACTCGATTATCTAAATCCAGGACTTTGGGGTTCTTCCTCGTGATCAGAACCACCTCTTCCACTCCGGCCAGATCTGCACTGGAAATAGCATCCAAACCGCCAATGGCCCCAGAAGTGATGTGGACCTTGTTGCTTCTGACATTCATGCCTAGAAGCGCGCCTACGCTCATGACTATTACTTCGATGTTTTCCGCGACAGCTTTAGGCACGATGTCCCTTGCGGCCTGCTGTGAAGCCGCTTCCACGATGACGTTGGGCTTAAGTTTGATCAACTCTTCAAGGCTGTCAGCAACGGTTGTCGGAATGCGAAGCGTTGCTTTGAGTCCTTCAGCCTTGGGCTTGTCAATGTCATATAGGACAAGCCTGTCGCATCGCACTATTCCCTTTTCAACTGCTTCCGCAATCAGGGTGCCGATTGCCCCGCAACCCACTATCGCAATCGTTTTCACTGTTTGTCGCTTCCTAAGCCTTGCTCTAAAACTCAGCTGCAAAGCGGATGTTGTCGTATGATTTGATTCCTTTGCCCCCGCCCTTCTCGGGCAAAATCGCGATGTCTGCAGCTTTGCATGCGCCAGCTATGTCTTCTTTGCCTTCCATAATCATCTTCGCTGTGTTCTTTTCTCCAGCGTAGATTGTCAGCTTTTTGACCTGCGCATTCAGCGGCATATGCTTCTCGGCCTTTTCACGCCTTACTTCGGCTATCACAGCGGCTACTAGGTCTCCCTGCTTCTCAGCTTTCTCATCAGTGAACTTCTTGTTCATGGTCGGCCAAGCAGATAGATGAATGCTTCTGAAGCCTTTGTCTTTCGCAAAAAGGACTTCGTAGATCTCCTCTGTGGTATGTGGTGTTAAGGGAGCTAGAAGCTGCAGAATCCTGTACAGGATGGTATAGAGCGTGTATTGGGCCGCTTTTCTTTTCTCTTCTCCGTAGATTTCAGGCCTGTATAGCCTATCTTTGACCGCTTCTATGTAGCTGTCGCAGAAAACGTGCCATGCGAAGTTTCGGGTTTCCTCCATGGCTATATTGAACTGGCACTTTTCCAGAGCATCTGTCACTTTCTCAGTCAGCTTCTCAGCCTTGCTCAGAATCCACTTGTCCATCGGCTGTAATGCGTATTTTGTCTGAGCATCTGGCGTGTAATCCTTCAGCAAGTTGCTTACGAATCCCGAAGCGTTCCACAGTTTGATGAGGAAGCGCCAGCCGTACTCGACGTCTGGCCAACGAAAAGGTATATCGGAGCCTGTTGCTCCGCCGCCTGCAGCCCATTGTCTTGTCGCGTCTGCCCCATACTTTGACAGAACTTCTAGAGAGGCGACATAGTTTCCCAGAGATTTGTGCATTTCGCGCCCGTCTGTTCCGAGGACCATGCCGTTGATCAGGCAGCTTTTGTAAGGTTTCTCGTTGAACAATGCTAGGTGCCTGACCATCAGGTAGTATGCCCAAGTGCGAATGATGTCCACTCCAGATGGGTGCATGTCTGCGGGAAACAGTCTGCGCCAATCTTTCTTGTCAGGCCATCCAGCGTGAACGGCACACGTTATTGAGGAATCCATCCAAGTGTCAAAAACATCCATTTCCGGAGTGAAATCTGTGCCACCGCATTTCGGGCATTTGTCGACTTTGGGCTTTTCTATTCGTGGGTCTATTGGCACCCAGTTCTCTTCAGCAATAATCATCTCGCTGCATTTCTTGCAGTACCAGATGGGTATTGGCGTCCCGAACACTCTCTGTCGCGATATTACCCAGTCCCATTCGAGCGACTTTGCCCAATCTATCAGACGATGCTTCATATATTCAGGGTACCATGTGATCTCATTAGCTTCCTTTTCCACTCTGTCAGTAAGGATGCGGGTTTTCATGAACCATTGCTCTCTTTCAAGAATTTCTATTGGGGTGTGACATCTCCAGCAGATGCTTACCTCTTGGCTAAGTGGTTCAGTCTTGTCGACTAGACCTTCTGCTTTCAAATCTGCAAGCATCGCTTTTCTTGCCTCATCTGCCCTCATTCCTGCATATTTGCCGGCGTTTTCGGTCATTTTTCCTTTTTCGTCAATGCACATGATGGCGGGCAGATCGTGTTCGAAAACGCTTTTCACATCAGCCTTGTCTCCGTAAGTGCAGATCATCACGGCTCCTGTGCCGAACTTTGGATCCACCATGTGATCCGTTACTACTTCAACCGTTCTTCTGGTCGTCGGCACATCAACCTTTCTTCCGACGCACTTCGAATAGCGTTCATCCTCAGGATTTACTGCGACTGTGACGCATGCTGGAATCAGTTCAGGTCTTGTTGTGGCTATTTCCAGGAAATCTCCATCTTCAAGTCTGAACTTGACGTAATGCAGATGTGCGTTCCTAGTGTCATGTTCCACTTCTGCATCCGCAATGGCGGTTTCACATCTGGGACACCAGTTTACAGGATGTTTCCCTCGATAGATGAAGCCCTTCTTGTAGAGCAGAATGTAGGAAAGCTGAGTGCGCCGCCAATAGTCAGGATCCATCGTCCGGTACTCGGTCGACCAGTCGATTGAGTACCCGAGGCGAGTGGTGGATTCTTTCATGACTCCTATGTATTTGTTGACAAGCTCCATGCAGAGCTTCCGAAACTGATCAGGCGGAACATCTGTTTTTCGAATATTGTGCCTCTTTTCCACCTCTACCTCAACAGGCAAACCGTGACAGTCCCAGCCTTGCGGAAAATAGACGTTGTATCCTCGCATGCGTTTAAACCTAGCCACGATGTCGAAATACGTCCAGTTGAGCACCAGTCCCATGTGAAACTCGCCGGAAGCATAAGGCGGCGGCGTGTCAATGCTGAAGGTCGGACGCTTCTTATCACTCCAGTCAAAACGATAAGTGCCCATCTCCTCCCATTTGTTCTGCCATTTCTTTTCAATGTCTATGATGTTGAATTCTTTAGGCAGTCTGTCCATATTAGATCAACCATATCCTACCGTGACCGTTGAACTATTTTCTAGGAAAGATAAATATACGCATAAAAAAGCCTTCTGGACGCGACTCTATACCAATTCCCTTATTTCCTTTTTTTTCAAGCCGGTTGAAGGTGTTTTGAATGTTTGAGAGCATACCCCTCCCAATCAAAGTTTTGGCTGCTTTTCTCGCTATCATCAACATGACCGTTTTAGGGAGCGCGGTTTCTGTTCCAAACAAGCTGATAGTTTTCGGGTTCTCGTTTGCCCTGTTCTTCCTTTCTTTTATGGCCAATTCATTAATTGACGAGATGAAACAAAGGCATGTATAGATTCAGCGTTAAAAGTATGAACAAGTATGAACAAGGGATCGGGAAATGACTGAAGAAAAAGACAATGACCAAAACCATGAGGTAGACGATAAGCAGAAAGATTTTGCTCTTGTAACAAAAGCGTTTCGCACGCCTCGAGGCGGAATAACCGAAAGACTAGTTTGCCAGGACCTTTTCCAAGGAACATTCACGGACGACAAGAGCAAGAAAATCAATCATCTATGTTCTGCGGCTATGTGTTGTGGCGACCTGATGAAAGGTGAGGATGGTAAAAAGGTCGAGTTGCCCTTCGACCCTGAACAGATCCAGGGCATTTACGCTGTCAACGCCAGCTTTGACGGGGCAGAACCTTTCAAACTTGACCAACAAGGAAACGTGCTGATCTCTATTCCATGGGCCTTCATTGAGACTGAAGAGAACTTTGAAAAGTTTATTCAACCATGGGCTTGCGGCATAGTTCCCCATTATTATCTGGGCCAATATTGGAGAGGCAAAACAAAGTATAGAGTAAAGCTGTATCATCGTGGCTGGAGTAAATGCGACTTGGTTTTGGGCTATTGTGAAGAAGGGCAGGAAGAGGAAGAAACCAAGAAAATTGTGGCCCAATACGCTAGTAAGAGCTGTTCAAAGTGCTGTTCAAGGGTTGAATCGGGTTCGGTTAGAACTGAAACCGTGGTTATGCCTGATGATAGTGTGCTACATGAGTTTTTCTATGGTTTCACGAAGAGCCTAACTAAGATGTCGGCAAGGCAGTATCGGGCATGTTTCTACGCTTGGGCCGTTCCAATTCTTGAAAGGGCAAAAATGGCCATGTCAAGTTATGTAAGTCCACAAACGTATGAGGACGTGGCAAAACTTCTAGGTGGAGCCAAAGAGAATGGAGACAGCACAGCAGCAAGAACCGATAAGCTACAAGATTGAGCCTTTGCATCTGTTCTGGACTAGGGGCAAGGCAGAACTGCGCTATAACATTCCCCAGGTTATGTATGCTGAAGGTGTTAGGGGAAGTGGCAAATCTGTTCTGATAGAACACATTGGCATGAACTATCTAAGCTATGGCTGCGCTGTCTTTGACGTTTTTGCTTCGGTTTGTGGAGAGGGACTAGCTTGGCTTCGTGCGCCATTCATTAAAGACTTGAATGTTCTCCTGCTGAAAGGCGAGAACGTTGACGTGGATTGCGAATGGGACGTTAAATCTGCTGAGAAACTGAGCTTAAACGATTTCGTCAAATATGACCTGGTGATAAGCGCAAGGCCGTTGTATCTCAACAGAGATCAAGAGTACAGTAGTGTAGGGTTAGCCACAAATCTTCTTTACTCTAGGTTTTCTTGGAAGCGAATAATTTACTTGCTGTGTCGAGAGGCAAGTTCCCTATGGCATTCTAGGCTTATGATTTCCAGCAAACAAACAGATCTGAAGTCCGAAAGCGTGTATATGCTGAGAGAGTCACGACATCTAGGTTTGGCCTTGGGGCTTGATTCTTTGCGGTTCATGGCCATCGACAAAGATGTTAGGTCACACTTCGATTATATGTTCATCAAAGCTTGCGGCATCGAAGGATTAGCTGATGAGTTGAAATGGCTTTACAGCTTCTTCAATCCGTCTTGGGTTCAATCAATGCGACCACATGAATTTATCATAGTCAACCGTCGCGGTCCTCTCGGTGTCGGATGGTGTCCCATGGTTGAATGGCACGCAAGAGAAGGCGAGAACCTTCTTAGACAGTTGGGTTTCAAAATCGAATACGACACCGAAGCAGCTAAAGAAGGATTAGACAAGGGAACCTTTAGCACCGTGGGCGATCAGGAACATAGCGAGATGATAAGTCTATACATGCAAGGCTTAGGCATGGATGCGGTAGCTGCTAAAGTCAACAGAAGTGGTAAGACTGTATGTCAACATATTCATAGGCACGACAGGGCAGTTGGGAGATCAGGGTTCTGCGGACCGTGTAAAAGGACCATGAATCCAAACTGGAATAGACCAGTGAAACGAGTTAAAGGATAAGCTTCCATCATAAGCATTGTTCACTTGAACATTACTTATAATGTTGGATAATTTTCTCTCCTTTAGTCTATCTTGAAAGCTCATTTTAGCATGTGTTTCTGCCATGACCTTTTACTTACTTACGGCAAGTCTTCCTCTTCAGATGAAAACAAAATAGGAAGGTAGTTTATGGCATGGACTTTAACATTGTGTTGCCTAATATAAGATAAAAGGCAATAGGTACAAATTGAACCGCAAGAAACAAGAGTAGGACTAGACGGTGTAACTCAGAGTGTAGGAGGTGGTAAGAACTTACCACCTGAGCCTGTAATCATTGATCCTTTTGATGAATGGTTCGATTCTCATGTTACAACTGGCGATGTTTTTGATGTGTTACCCAATGATCCACTCAAATACGATTTGATTATCGTTGATCCGCCTTATGGCATTAATGGAGAAGACTTGTCATACCGTGACAACTTCAGGAACTTCTATTACTTCACCAACAAACCTTTTCACGTAGCGTCGAGCAGTTTCTAAGTTCTCCAAGTCTAGCCTAGTTAGAACCCTGAACAGTCCGAAAAGGCTAGGATCAGCTCTCACTATTTCAGCACCGACAGTATCACGAAACAGATGAGGCCACAAGTCAGAGTTTAAAGCATGAACCAGATTGTAGATTTGCCTTCCCTTAATCCCAACATCTTCGAGGATAATAACAGTTCCAAAAACGTCGTGACTTGCAGGAAAGAAATATTCGGTTTTCTGGGCTAGGCTTTCCAGAAATTTCATGTAGTCCGTTATGGGTTTGGCAAGAGGATCTGAAAGATAAATGCTCTTTAGACTTTCAGTTTCTAAGCTGTTCGTCAGTATTGGGTTAGCTTCTATGTTGATTCCGCATTTCTTACAGAAAACGCTCGTTGCCGTGTTCTTAGTCGGCTTGTCCTTCGTTTGGCAGTTAGAGCACAGTTTGAAGTGTCTCTTCTTTTTCTCTAGGGTAAAGCGGATTTGTAGCTTGTCACCTTCTATCTTGACGTTCTCACGTTTCAAGCTGGCAAGTTCGCCGCGTCTTTTCCCGGTTCTCTTCAGTATGCACAGAATAGCCAGGGAGCGCAAACGGTAAAACTCATTCTTGATTTCCACGGCTCTGTCCAGCATTTTCTTAAATTCGCTTTCAGAAATGACACCGCGTTTCTTTCGGTCTTTTGACTGTTGTGAATTGTCGTTTTCGCCTACTCTGATCCGCGTCATGTTTAAGACCTCACACTTTTCACTGGTTTACCTAGCCTTTTCTGTGTAGAAATGCCTAATCAGTTCCATGCTGACCCTGCAAACCATAAGATTCCACTTTTCGTTTAACTGCGGTGAAAAATCGGTCTGAAAAACAAGCGAAAATGTCGACCTCAATCTTTTCAGATCCACGGACGGCCTTCAAGGTGCTGGTCTTGACTGTTGGACAGTGGCAAGTCGGGCATACTGGACCTTGCTCAATCTTCTGGACCAATTACCTTGTACCCCGATTCCACTAACTCAGAAACAAGATGATGCAGATACTCTTCGTGCTGGCTTACCATTTCCTCTTGAGCTGCTTCGCTGCCCTTAATTTCCTCTTCAGAAACCCCTTTTTACTTAGCCAACTGTTCAAGATGCTGCTTGTTCTCGTAATAGCCTATCCTGCTGTCAATCTCTTGAGGATCTAACTCATGCTGTCTAGCCATGGTTAAAAGGTGCATACGTTCAATGTGAGTCATTCCAGTTCTAGGCTTGGGTTTCTTGCCGATCTTGATTTCTTTTCGGGGCTTAATCATCCGTGGCTTGCGTCCAACACCTTCTTTATCTGGAAGAGTCAATCGATGCGATAAACTTCGAGTCCTCAATTTCGGGCTTATGACATGCCTGGCGCGTCTTTGCTTTCTGAATCGTTGGCCTATTTGGGCTTCTGATCCGCTTGTTCTAGTGCGCCATGTGCCTTTAGACTTGCCACTGAGTTTTTGCTGTTTAAGAAGCCATTGGTCCGTGTGCTGCCTTGGCAATTTACCACTTCTTCTTGTCTTTTCTATGCCCGAATCCGCTTCTTGTTTCTGTTGATGCTTTCCAAATTCTGTCCTGAGATAAGGAACGGCCTACTCGCACAAACTTCTTAAAAGTGCCTTTTTTGGTGCGTGTCACGTAATGTCTAGGCGTTCGCTTGAGCTTGTACCGTGGACCGTGGCTTTTTCTATGCTTAGTTTTTGTCATGTTTTCTTCCTACTCACGAATATTGCGGTCCACATGCCCGGGTTCAGAACGGTCACGGCAACTATGACGATTACCATGATGCTGAAGAATAGCCAGAGCTGGTTGAACGGGTTGCTGAACCAATCGCCTATGGGATTGAATAGGTTGACGATGGGAGTGTGTGGCTTGAGTTCTGGAACCTCGCCAGTTTTGAAATAGACGGTCCACTGTCCAACAACGAACAGGTAAACCGTGAAATGCAAGTATGCGCTTGGATACTTCCAATTGTGCCATAGTAGCCATTCGTCCCAGCTTAATGGCTTGAAACTCATCAGGTTCAACCGCATCCAATAGTCCTTTCTGAAGATTTCAGGGTCCAAATCGTGACCCTGATAGCTCAGCAACGTATCGTTGGTGATGACGTCGCCGCCGCCACGCTGATAATATATTCCGATTGTTTCACCCTTGGCCTTGGGAATAATGTCCTCGGCAGCAACTATCTGAGGGTCAGGATCAATCATTTGGCCATCCTTGTTTACGCCTACCCAATGAACATTCTCAGAAAGGCCAATATAGGCTGGTGCAAAGTAAACTTGGTCGGGATTATCAGTGAAGTACACGAAGCTTCTAGGCTGAAGCTTGAGCCACAATTCGGCTCCTGCATAGTCGGGAGTCACAACGTATGGATATAGGATTCTGTTCATTGCCCCTTCTGATTCGCATTCTGTTCCTGAGAGCCACACGTTTATTGCCCAGTCACACTTGTACCTGAACATGTCAAACTGCGTGTAAACATCAGCAATCGTGCCATTAGCGAAAGTTTTTGACCCATTAAGAATTTGCCAACTATACTTTACAGGCTCCGTGTCAGTCTGCACCGTTATCGGCTGTTGAGATCCGCACAGGTCAGGCATAGCTTCTAACGACTCGTCAGGATCAAAGTCCATGCTATAACCGAAACTCCTAGTTGATGGTACGGCAGTATCGTGTGTTGATGGTCCCGTTTCGTTTATGCTCCAGTATGAGCCTTTCCATTTCAGGCTGTCAAACGTGGGTGCTAATCCCTGAGTGCCAGTGAGGTAGCCGATGGATAAGCTGGAAAAGGAAGGCGAAAAAGCGTAGAGAAGCAGCAACGCGACTGCGCCTAAGATTATCAATTTCTCATTTTTCTTTATGAACTGCTGAATTTGGTCGGACACTTATTTGCGCCTTCTCTGTCGCCTTTTCTGTTGCCGCCAATACTTTCTAACGGATGATGGCGCCTTATGCCTCATGTCACATCACAGTGTAGTTATCCTATCTAGTGTAGAATATACACCATGTTCTATTTAAGCTTTCCAAGACATTTTCTAAGACATGGTGATAGTTTTTTATATGTGATCATTACGCAAGCATACTGAGGGTTGAAAGATGAGTGAAAAGAAAGTTGTTAGAAGAAGTGTTGCTATTGCATTAGGAATAGCATGCATCATCTTGATAGCTGGTATAGGTGGAGCAGTGGCATATTACACAAGGATAATCAACGATAAGAATTCAACATACAATGATTACGTGGAAACGCACAGCCATACTGATACCGAATACAATTCGGCGATTTCGGACTATGCAGCTAACCATCACCACTCTGACTCAGATTACAATTCGTTGCAGTCTAATTATAACTCCTTGCAATCCGACTACAGCTATCTAAAACTACCACACTTGGTAGGTAACCTAGACGCCAAAGACAACCGCCCTTGGTGGGGTTCACCAAGTCTTCATGTATTTGGCACAGTCACCAATATTGGGTCAGACACAGCCTACAATAGCTTACTTTATGTCGCGGCTTTTCAAGGTGCAGTCTTAGCGTTTAACACGACGATAACTGTAGGTACAGTAAACTACGGAGGGTTCGTTTATGTTGACTCTTCGATCGCTTATGTAGGCGGAGCACTCACGAGTTGGCGCATATGGTCTCAACCTTGGGGTATAGACTGGACTTGGTATCCCTAGAACAAAGCGCTCGCGACCCTTGCGTTGGATTCAACATTCATCAAAGCTTTCTGACTTGAGAGGTTCGCATAGAAAGACAAGTCCTTTCCTTATTTTTGGCTTGTATGATCCTGTAAAGCTCATCTAGGACTGGGACAAGTTCTTAGACAGTGTTTTACTTGGGTTTCTAAGTAAGTACCCATACTTCTAGGTAATTATGGGTTGTTACTAGTAGATACACATGGCAAAAACATTTATAATTGGTCTGCGGATAGAGGGATGCGCTAAAAGAAGGATGAAATTATGGAATTGAAAACCACGCTAAACGAGGAAATGGCAAACCGATACAAAACGGTCAAGAACCACACTGGCATGCACGACGACAAGAATGTTCTAGGTTTTCTGATCAGCAAAGAATACGATAGAATAGAAAGGGCCAAGTACCATCGGTTATTTCTGTCGCACGCGACTTATGACATGGCAGAGAAGGCCGCCGAGGCTCGCCGCCAAACCATAGACGAGTACATTGCCCAAATAATTGACGAAATCGTCAAGAACGCCAAGGAAGCTGAGAAGCATGGAAACTGAAGAAAAACCCGAAATGGTCAAGGTTGAGGTAGTCATTCCAAAGGAAGTCTACGAATTTCTGAAGGCCGTGCATGCTTTCGCAAAAATGAAAGAACCATTGGAAGAATATCTAGGTTTCCAAATCGTTTTTGCGCTCCAGGGCGACATTGATGACAATCTTGCACCACTACTTGACATGAAGGAAATCGTGCAGGGCTACGGATTGGATAAAGTGTCGGACCTCAAGGTTGATTGCTGAAGGCGGAAACCATGCAGGCCAAAGTCGAGACAGAGCAGAAGCCGGAGATCGAGTACGAAACCATCACTCTGAAACTGCCTAAGAAAATTATGAATTGGCTGCGAGCCTTGCAGGAAGGAACTGGAGAAACACCCGAAGAGCAACTTGAATACATCATACTTGACGAAGTGCGAGCAAGCATAGACGGCATAACCGGGACAGAACTGATAGACTGGTTTGGCTTAGACCCAATATTTCTACAGTTGCTTAACTACCGCTAAAAACACCTATTCCCTCTTTTTTCTGTTTTCAGATCATCTTTTACAGATGTATAAGTTTATATAACGGTTTGTTATATAATAGCTTGATAACTAATCAACAATCAGGTGAAAATGATGGAGAGCGAAATGACAGAGCGCAAGGTATTACATGAACCACAACTAGATACGATTCTCATGGTTGAAAAGGCTATTCTGGAAGCTGAAGAATACCCTACACGAATGCAACTCTGGAGAAGCCTGCCTAAGAAAATGCAATATCAGACTTTCAAACGCATATTGGGTTATCTGGAAGCTTCTGGAAAGATAGCTTTCAACACTACAAAGATCATCTACACTGGCGTGAACAACCCGAAACTGGAAGCTTTGATGAAATCAAGCGTGAGAATCCGCTAAGTTGTTTTGTACCCGAAGACCTTATCGTATTCTGGATGTGACATCAAATCCAAAATGTGAGGGCACTTGTCCATAATAGTATAGCATGAGCGGTATCCTTCAGGATGACCATAGCGGTATAGGTTATCCACCCCATGTTGCCTAACATAACGCTCCGGTATCTGGCTTTTTCTTATCAATTCTCCGGCAAATTTGTTCTCTTTGAGCACATCTGCCATACTGTTTATCCATCTGGCAAACTTGTGAGTTGATCCTAGGCTTCTGAGAAAGGTGTCGAGTTCCTTTGAGAGAAAAACAGCCGGTGAACGTTCGCGTCTCATGTGAGGATGTAATTCCCTCTACTAATCTTAAGCCTTTAGCTAAAATGAGAGTCTAAGGTTCTTGACGATCCAGTGCCGTAGCCTGAGCTTTCAATTCCTCTTTTTTTCTGTATCTTGACTCTTCAAAGTTGACCATGCCTTGTCTTTGAGAACTACTTGGAGTCTCTCTTCGCTTATCTCTGAACCAAATTCCTTCTCAAGCTTGCTCTTAAGCTCAGGGTTATGCTCAATTTCCTTTGCAAAATCATATAGTTTGCTCTTTGTCTTGCCCAGACTGAACTGTACACCAAAAAATATGAAAATTGCCTTTACTAGTGGTTTATCTTTGAACCGTGAAGATGTCTCGTCGAGGAATCCTTCTCGCTCTTTTTTCCGGTCTTCCATAAACTGAGTCTGTAGTCTCTTAACAGCGTCAGCAAGATGAGGAAGTTGCCTAATGTATGGGGCTAGGGCTTCAAGAGTGGCAGAGTAAGCTTCCGCACTCATATAAATGAAGTAAGGTGCATGCTTCGGATTTTCGATAATATGTTTCAAGGTAAACAGAAACTCTACTACACACTGTTCGACAAGATACTGCACGCTGTCTTCCGCGGCAGTTTCAGGGTCTTGTGTTTCTATCTTTTGGGCAATAATAGCTTTCTGATCTTGTTTGTCTTCGATTGTCATATTTAGTAACTCATGGAATGGACCTTCTGGCAGTTCTAGCACCGACGTCTTCGAGGTTCTCTCATAGTAGACTGCCGGCGGCTGTTTCTTATTATTCACTATTCTTCGGATTAGTCCATCCTCTATAAGTGAGTGAACTCTGTCGCTCAGGGTTCTGCTGCTCTTGATTCCAGTTGTCTTTTTCAACTTAGACCAACGTATTTTACCCTTCTTGAGAGCTAGTAGGATCTTTTCTTCTGAAATAGCCCTAGCAATCTCTTGCCGTGTTTCTTGGGTTTCATTCATGCGTTGTCCCCTCGCACTTAGTTTGGGCAACACTAAATAACTTGTGTCTCACTAGTAGATAAGTTAATTGGTGTGTGCCAAACTATGTGTGCCAAACAACTTGAAAGCGGTGTAAGGCGACTCGTGTGGTTGTCTTCTGAGCTGGATAAGACAACTGAAGAAGTGAGAACGAAGTTGGGCTTGAGCAGGTCTGGTTTCTACCGTTACGCAATCGTCCGACTACTCCAAGAGATGAGCATCCTGAGTACGAAGGCCAAGGAGAAGGGCAATGACCATGACTAAAGAAG
Source organism: Candidatus Bathyarchaeota archaeon (assembly GCA_963705345.1). Lineage (GTDB taxonomy): Archaea > Thermoproteota > Bathyarchaeia > Bathyarchaeales > Bathycorpusculaceae > DASPTR01. The sequence goes on along the minus strand of OY970072.1, from coordinate 806,710 downwards.
CTGACTCTTTAGTAAAAGTCCGTGACGGTCTAACTCTAGCTCTTGATGGAATAACAGAATTACTAGACACCCTAAGACCATTCGTGGACATGAGTAAAATCCAATGGGTAAAGGCCCAGGGACCGCAAGGCGAATACGAAAAATCAACAGATATCCAGAATCCCGAGTATCAAAAGTTGTTAGATGATCTAATCCAACACAACGGCAAACTGACAGTCGAGGGCTTTTTCGTTTGGCAATTTAGTGATGGCAAGGCCATCGGTAGGAAACGAAAATAAGTCAAAGAGGACGAATGGCAACATGATGACCTTTCGGCGAGTAACCGACCGATCCGGAGAAGAACCGAAGGCTTCCATGTTTGCCCGTCACACATAGGGGGACTCTAGTTATCCATCAGACAGATAAGAATTTTGCGTTGCGTCGTCAACTGGGCGGAGTTTCTGGTTCCATGACTACAATCAAGTTAGAACCTAAATGTTACAATTGCATAGGCCAAAAATGTCCTGATCATAAGGACTGCCGTCAATGGTTAGACCAGGAAGCTGCCAAACTACGAGAGGAACTTAAACATTTCTTGGATTTCGGGGAGTCACCGAAACAATGACAGAGCAATTTACCCAGCCTGCACCGCTTTTAATGCTACCTGAAAAGAAATTGACTTACGACAATAACGGCATACTCTTTTTAGTTGACGGAGAATTAAACCCTTGCTTTTTCCATTATAGCCCTGACCTTAGAACTCCTGAGCAAAAACGAAAGGACTATGAAGAATGTGAAGCACGTTGTAAGGTCTTTAGAGAAACAAAAAACAACCTCTATCACTCCGTCAAACACATAACTATCACGTTCAAGGATGGGCACATAGCACTCTTAGACCCTAAAGACAAGGAATACGGCTGGCGGATCAGATGGTCTATACGTGACCTTTTAGCACAGGCTGTCGTTCCTAAAAAACTTGGCTTCAGCGAGTTTGGAACTTTCAAGAGGCCAAAAAACCATGACTGAAACTAATCTGTTGCAGATAATTAAAGGCAATTGGAACAGAATGGCAACCTTAACTGGACAGAGAAACTTAACCATGCTTGAACAAGAAGAACTTTCATACAGAATAGCCGTCCAAAACAGTTTTGCCTCTACTGGAAAGATTCCCATAGACTACATTCGCCCGAAAGGTTCAAAACGTAAAGAAGGCTAAGGTAATGAACGCTGAACAAGAGATTTTAGTCAAGCGACTAAAAGAAGCCGGATTAGACACACGACGGTTCTTGAAACTTAACGCGGAAAAAGCAGCATTTGAAACTGACTGGCAACACCACTTATACATGCCTGAAGAACTCGAGGCTTATCCATACTGGGGAATATGCGGAAGGGACGGGTTAGTTCTTGTTGACGCTGACACTGTAGGCATGGACGCGACTCTAAGAAAACTATTGTCTCCCACGTTTGAAGTTCGCAGCCCCCGTCGCGGATTAGCCCATTTCTACATTATCGTTGAAGGTGGCCAAATCGAAAACAAAACCTTACACTTGAACGGCGAAGAGGAAGGATCTGGAGAAATTCGCGCGCAAAACTATTACCTGGTAGCTCCGGGAACAACGATCTGCTACAGAGACTTGAGAACAAGCGAACCTAGAACTGGAACTTACACGATTACGCATAACAATCCTTTCGCAAAATTCTGGTATGAAGATTTTATGACCATGATCAAGCCCTTCCTTGGAAGCAATCCTAAACAACGACTCACCCTTAAACAAATTCGGGACGGTGTTCCCCAGGGAACGAGACACGCGCAAGGAATAAAATTTGCCAATTACCTTGTTGGAATACAAAGATTCGATTATGCCACGGCTCTCTATGAATTGCAACGTTGGAATCAACTATGCAAACCGCCTATGGATAACGCTGATTTGGAGAGGATGGCCAAAAACGCATTCGCCTATATTGCGTCACAGCGCAAACGCGCGCTTGCCGACGTCAAAACTGAGAATTTTCTAAAGAAGGTGGAGCAGCTATGAGCAACGATTCATTTATTGTTGACGATTTAGAGATTACACCGTTGAAACAGGATTACAAGCTGGTGCATCCTGCACTGGGCACGGTGAACGGCACAGCATACATAGGCGTTTGGTATGTTTGCCAGGTGAAGGGCGAAAAGAAAACCACGATAAAAGACCTGCTGTTTCTAGTGACAAGTGACAGACGCAAAATCTTAGCTAACGACGCGATGCTTAATGGTATGGGCTGGCGGTTGCAGTATAGGCCGACAAGGTTCAAGAACCGCTGGTCGCTTGACAGTGTAGAGGCGTACCTTAACGGTGCCGACGTCGACCCCATAAGCGTTTTCAATGCAGTAGTTGAGGCATGGCAAAAATACCTCGAGTTCACAGATGACCGTGACTACATATATCATGCACTGTGGGATACTGGCACATACTTCCACTTCCTGTTTTCAGCATATCCATACGCCTATCATGGAGGAAGCACAGAAACGGGCAAGTCGAAGGCGGAAAGACTGAGTTCTCTCATAGCGTTCAACGCAATTCTTAGCAACAACATGAGTACAAGTTCAATTTTCAGGCTTATCCAGAACGCACGCAGCACGCTATTGTTGGACGAAACTGAGAAGCTGTCAACGCGGAAGATGGACACACGGGTTCAAGAGTTCAGAAGCATTTTATTAAGTGGCTACCAACGCGGGGGACAAGCCGTTTACCGTGTTGAAAAGGACAAGGACACGGAAGCACAGAACACGGTGCCGTTTGAAGTTTATGGGCCGAAACGACTGGCGAACATTGAAGGGCTTGAAGATGTCGTGGGCAACAGGTGCAAAGTGACTATTCACCGACGGAGCATAAACGACGCTATAACTAAGATTGACCCTGACGTTGAAAGTGAAGAATGGGCAACGCTGCGCGGTCAACTGTGCATACTATTTCTGCAATACTGGAAAGAGGTTAAGGCGATCTATGACACGTTGAACCCTAGTGAACTTGAAGGCTTGGATGGTAGAGAGTTTGAGCTGTGGCGGCCTATAATCGCGTTGGCACAGTTTTTCGATTCACATGATGTTGACGAAAAAGGCACCTCTGTAACACGTTCACTACATTCACTAAGTTCACCAAGTTCACTAAATGCGGTGATGGTAAAGCTGGCACAAGACACGGCTAAACAGTCAACGGTTGAAAACTTAACCGAAACAGGCGAATCCATAATGCTGCAGGTTCTTTTGGGCATGGTTCAAGGCGACGATTACGTTTCTGTCAAAGGCATAAGGGATAAGGTTGTTGCCCAGTTTGACGAGCAGGCACCGTGGATAACTACACGTTGGGTAGGCAATACGTTGAAACGGCTAGGCTTCAAGGACAAGCGTAGAGTGGGCACTGGCTACCAGTACAAGCTGAACATTGAAAGTGTGAGGGACGTAGCGACAAGAATGGGCGTTAAACCAGTTGAAAAGAAAATTAACCCCCCACCGAAAGGTCAGCAGATCATATATTCTAGTGAACATAGTGAACGTAGTGCATGTAGTGAACGTGTTATCAAGGCCCTTTTAGAAAACACTAAGGCATTAACCCACCTAGGTACAGACATCCAAGGCAAGTGTTTCCTATGCTCCGCTAATGGTCGAATGGGATGGCAGGCTGACCTGTTTGATGGCGGCTACAAGTTGCTGTGTGATACATGCGGCTTAGAACTGGGGAAACTTCGAGGCGAAACCCCATGAGCATGGCTGACCTTGTTTATTTGAAATATCGTGACCATGTTCTCTTTCATCGAGGAGAGCCAGCCATCGTGAAGCCTCAAATTCGAGAGTGTATTGGCTGGCTTGTCTATTCAGGAGAAGATTATGTCACAATATGCTGGGACCGTGACGCTGACCCGCCCACGCTGAAGGGAGGAGATCCTAAAGCATCTGGCCTCGTTTTGTTGCGTTCTGATATCTTGGAGTTGAGGGAGATTTGCTAGGTCAACCTTTCTTTATAGTTAGTTCGCCGTCTTTCTCGATGAAAAGCAGCAAGTCGCCCACGTTCAGGTTGAACATACGCCTAGCGTCTGCTGGCACTGTCACTTGGCCTTTCGTGCTTAGTTTTGTTGCGCCTAATGTTTTCATTAATGTTCACTTACTATCCCTAGGTGTAAGGAAAGGCTTATATGCTTTGCTACTTACAATACTTACACGTAAGGCACAAGGAGAAAAAAGAAAATGACAATAGAAACAGAAATCATCACCATAGAGAAAAGCGAACTCAAACGCCTAAGAAAGCCCATCACTATAGAAGTCCCAAAAACAACCGACAAAGTCACTCTGGACATTCAACGTTACCTCATAGAAAGCCTCAGTTCAAGAGCGCCTAGGCTTATCCCCTTCGCCCTGAACAACCAGTCACTTCAGAGACTCGCCGAATACTTCAAGTATGAAAGAAGCGCAAGCCTGAACAGCCCATGCCACTACATCTACACCATAGAAAAATTCTGCACTTGGGCCAACGCGGAACCAGACGATCTTATAGCAGAATGTAAGGACATGGAAGGGTTACTGAACCTTAGAGCCCTGCCGAAAGCAGCAGAACGCTTAGACAGGTACTACAAAGAGCTAATGGCAGGAAGCTATGCTCCCCACAGCGTCGCTGAATGGATCGCCCACATCAAAAGTTTCTACAAAATAAACAACGTTGACCTGCCCTTCGCAAGAAACCTGAGAGGACGGACAGTCTCAAGAGATTCAGCGCCCAAACCTGAAGAGCTACAACGTGTAATAGACATCGCAGACCTACGCGAGAAAGTCGTTGTTAGTATGCTCGCGCTTGGCGGTTTCAGAGAAGGCACACTTGCAGCCCTCAAGTACAGACACGTCAAAGCCGACTTGGAGAAGGGTACTGTTCCCATTCACGTCCATGTGGAAGCTGAAATCACGAAAGGAAAATACCATGACTACGACACTTTCATAGGCCGAGAAGCCGTCGAATACTTGAAGGCATACTTAGACCTGAGACGACGCGGATCTCCCGACGGAAAAATACCGCCTGAAACCATCACTGACGAAAGCCCACTCATACGCAACAAGCATATTAACCATGTGAAGCCAATCGTTCCAAGACACATCTACAAGTGCGTTCACGGCCTATACTACAGAGCAGGCCTCTTGACCGAGAAAACTCACAGACGCTTCAACATTCGCGTTCACAGCATCCGCAAGTTCTTCCGAACACAGCTAGCAGCTCTAGGCGTGGACAGAGACTACATCGAGTACATGATGGGCCACACACTCAGCACATACCACGACATCGAAATGAAGGGCATAGAATTTCTACGCAACATCTACGCTGCATCAGGTCTGTCCATAAGACCTAAAACACAAGCCAGCAAAATAGAAGTCCTGAAAGAAATGGTTCGAGCCTGGGGTTTGAACCCTGAAGAAGTCTTGACTAAAGAGGCTTTGACCCGCCCATACACAAGCCACGTAGGTCCAGTATCCTGCGAAGAGGAACAAGTCAAAAGTCTAAGCGTAGCGTTGAAAGATATGATGAGGAAGGAGCTGCTCAATGCAAAAGAGAACCCATAGCAATATAGAGTATCATCCAGAAGCCTTATTTACGCATAGATAACAATTATCCTTTCAAGGCTTAGGGGAGCTGGGAAGTGACCTGGCTGAGAGGACGGTTGAAAACCGTCGACCCTTAGAACCTGACCCAGATAATACTGGCGGAGGGAAAAACATGAACAAAAAAGTATCCGAAACTGCATCTCAGACGAAAGTGGTTGCCTTAACGTCCGTCTTTGCTGCCCTGATTGCGGTAACCACAATGATTGCCATACCGATGCCACCACCACTTTCTACTATAACCCTGGCCCCGATAATCATTTTCGTAACAGGAATTCTCCTAGGTCCATCAGCAGGATTGATCTCATCAGCCATTGGTTCGGCTGTTGGCTACTTGGCTGGAACGAGCATTGGGACAATAATGGTATTCCCTGGATACTTGTACTGGTACCTGTTCGGAATAGTCATTGCTCGGGGTCCGATGGGCCTCGGTGTTGGGCTTCTCAGAAAGAAAAACGAGATAATTGCGATGACCGTTGGCGTGATAGTTGAAACCTTGATCTTTTTCACAATTGATGTCTACCTGTTCGGAGTTATCCTCGCCCTTGCGGATTTTGGGACGCTCGTGGACCTTATATTCGTGCCAATAGCGTACACTATTCTCATGGCAGTCAGAAGAATTCTGGACATCACTTATTTGGCATAGATGAGCAAGATGCAAGAAGAACCGTGGTACCTACAGGAACAGATAGTCAAGAACTATGAGGCATACTATCAGGGCAAATACAAGCGGGCAGACATACTCGAGAAGAAGCTGCTGAAAAGACTTCTGGAACAGTTTGGCGACGCACAAAAACTGCTCGAAATAGGTTGTGGAACAGGCCATTTCACAAGATGGATGGAGTCTCTGGGTTTAGAGTGTTACGGTATTGATCTGTCGCCTCTAATGCTAAGAGAAGCAAAAAGATTTTGGGCCAAGGGACAGCTTATGCAAGGTGAATCTGGTTACCTGCCTTTCAAGTCTGGATCCTTTGATGTCGTAGCTTTCATAGCCTGCTTGGAATACATGCCCAGCATTGCCACAGCATTTCGCGAAGCTGCAAGAGTAGCTCGAAAAGGAATGATTATCGGACTTATGAACAAGTGGAGTCTGCCCACCATACGAAGAAGGCTGCAGGTGAGAAGAGGAAAGAACCCATACTACAGAAACGCAAAGTTCTATTCCATCCGGGAAATAGAACGAACGTTGGGAGAAACCTTTCATGACAGATATGCTCTTGCTTATTGGACCACAAGCGTTTTTCCGAAAGTCTTTGGCAACATGGAATCTGCCCATTTCCCTTTTGGTTCATTCGTCGGAATAGCTGTGAAGCCATGTGATGCGCATGACTAATTTGCCAGATATTGGGAAATTTCCTTTGGAATTGATTGAAAGGATAGTCTACCCTAAGTTAGGAGCAAAGAGAGCAGAGGTTCTTGTTGGGCCTGGCCATGGACGTGACAACGCAGTCATTCGAATAGGATGCAATCAGGTTCTTATTGCGACAGCTGACCCACTGTCGGTAATCCCGGCGCTGGGACTAAAGGATTCAGCCTATCTCTCAGTCCAATTGCTTGCCTCAGATTTGGCTACTTGTGGCTATCCACCCCAGTTCATGATGGTGAACCTCAGTCTTCCTCCCCAAATGAGTGACGAAGAGTTTGAAGAATACTGGGCAAACTTGCATATTGAATGCAAAAAACTAGGCATCGCCATAATTGGAGGACACACCGGCAGATACGTCGGATCCGACTACACAATTGTTGGAGGCGGAGTAATGATGACAATAGCACCAGAGGAGCAGTACTTGTCAAGCAACATGAGTGAACCCGGCGATTTGCTGATAATGACAAAAGGCGTGGCCATAGCCACCACTGGAATCCTTGCAAGAGTCTTCCCGAAGACAATAGAAGAGGCTTATGGATCGTCTTTCCTGAAAAGAGCTCAGTCATATCTGGGCAAGTTCAGTGTGGTTGAAGACGCGTTAACGGCAGCTTCCGTGGGCCTGAGAGATAAGGGAGTTACAGCCATGCATGACGTCACGGAGGGCGGTCTACTAGGAGCCCTTTACGAATTCTCCGAGGCGTCTCATGTAGGATTAGAAGTAGAGCTTTCCGAAGTCATAGTGACCGAAGAGGCAAAAGCCGTATGTAATCTTTTTGACTTGTCTCCGTATTCAACGCTAAGCGAGGGAACACTCCTGATCAGTGTAAAACCTGAAAAAGCCCAGAAAGTCCTGCAAGCGCTGGATTTGAAGGGGATAGAAGGCAAAGTGATTGGGAAGGTGAAGCATTTCCAGGGTGGCAGATGGATTAGTATAAACGGCAGAAGGGAACGATTGAGAAAACCTACAACTGACCCCTACTGGAAAGCTTATTGGAAGGCTTGCCGGAAAGGTTGGGGGTGAAGTATTTCAGGAAGCTAGAAGGCCTATACTTGGTTGTTGCCCCCATCTTGCCCTTTGACAAACTGCTTGTTCCCGTAGAAAAGGCCCTGAGTGGAGGCGTTGACATAGTGCAATTTGTGCCTGGCGAAGAAGGCTTGGAAACGTTAGGATTTGCTGAGAGATTATCAGGCCTAGTGCAACAACACAATGTGCCTTTTCTGATAAACGGCAACCTGCTCCTAGCAGAAGAAATCGGGGCAGAAGGGATGCATCTTGATGGCTATGATGTCAAACCAAAGGAAGTTAGACAAGTGCTTGGCAAGCGATGCATAGTGGGCTACACGTTGGGAAATGACTTGAAAAGGCTGATGTGGGCTGAAACCATGGAAGCAGACTATGTTTCTTTCTGCTCCATCTTTCCAACATCTTCTGCCACTCAATGCAACATGGTGCCTATTGAGACCCTGAAAGCAGCAAAATCCGCAACAAAGCTGCCCATATTCGCTGCCGGAGGCATAACTCCCAGAAACGCCCATCTCGTTCTCGAAACGGGAGCGGATGGAATTGCGGTCACGTCAGCCATACTTAAGGCCAAAGATCCTAAACAAGCTGCCAGATCATTCAAAGAGGTCATTCGTAGATACAGAACTAGTGCTACATGAAAAAGTCTCTCCTGCTACACTGCGATTCTTTCAGGAAAACTGTAAATATTCATGCGGTTCCCTCGAACAAACCCTATTAGAGTTATGCCTGCTTCCTTAGCAACTACTACGCCAGAATCTATTGCGGCAGCGAGAGAAGCTACTATTGGTAAGCCCACTCTTGCCGCTTTAAGAACCATGTCCCCCGTCATTCGACCGCTCAGAGCGAGAAAGCTCGTGCTAAAATCAGTACCCTTTAGCGCTCCGATCCCAACTGCTTTGTCTACCGCATTGTGTCGACCGACATCCTCTGCGAAAGCTTCACCCTCTCCAGTGCTATCGTAAATCGCGGCCACGTGTACTCCACCGGTTTTTCTGAAGGTTTCAGCGTTGAAATTCAATCGATTGACACAGTCTGAGATCGTTTTGGCTTCAACTTTCAAACGAGATTCAACTATTGGGAGCTTTCCGGAAGATTGATAGGATAATGAGCTGCCGCACGCTGAGCCGATTACTCGATAGAGCATCTTTGAAAATGTTTGCCTTTTCTCTATGTTGACGTTTGACTTCAGCTTGACCCTGCAAACTGTTTCATTGGCTCTCAAGCTTACTTCGTCAATCTCTTGAACTGACTTTATGATGCCCTCAGAAAGTAGGTGGCCTACAGTCATCTCCTTCAGGTTTGATGGAGAACAGAAGATCGTTGCGTATTGTGTTTTGTTGATAAAAATGCACAACGGCTTTTCTTCAGCGACATAATCGCTCATCTTTTTGGCTTTTCCAGGTGGAACATCTATTCTCGTAATTTCAATTTCCAACATGAGTTTCACCTCTTCAATTCCGATAGAACGAAGTCAATGATCTCGTCGGCTATACTGATGCTTGCAACAGACTGTAGACCCTTCCATCCTGGTTGGCTATTAACTTCAACGACAACTGACCCTTTTGGGCTTTCGAGGATGTCCACGCCAGCGATTTTGCATCCGACGCATTCCGCAGATTTGACAGCTAGATTCTCAATGTTTTTGGCAAGTTCCACTCCCTCTGGCCGACCTCCTTGACTGTAGTTGGTCTTCCAACTCTTTGCCACTCGTTTCATTGCCGCAGCCACTCGACCACCAATTACAAGGGCTCGAATATCAGAGAAGCCATGGGGCACAAATTCCTGAAGGTAGATTACGCCGTGATAGAACCTTATTGCATTGAAGACCGAGCATGCTATTTCAGGGTCTCTGATCCTTGTGGAGCCTATGCCTCTGCTTCCAAACAGCGGCTTGATAACGACGTCTCTGCCCAATTCGTCAAAAGCTTTCGACGCTTCATTAACGTTTTCCGTGGTCACGGTACGCGGCACGGGCAAGTTGTTTTCTTCCAAGAGCGCAAGAACGTCATACTTATCGACACAGTGCTCAATTGCCTCGGGGGGATTTATGATGTATAAACCTAAACGTTGAAGCCGGTAGAGAATATCCATCCTGAAAACTAGCTCTTCTATGGAACCGCGTCCGATTGGACGAATGATTAACGCGTTTAGGTCTTCCAATATGTTAGCCTTGTCAACCTCCATTTTTGGTTTGTAACCGACACGCGTTGTTAACCTAGGAAAGCTGAAGCACAAATGAGAAACGTTATGTTTGGCCAAGGCTTTTTGAAGCTGTATGGAACTCCAAGAGTTCTTGTTTCGCGTTGCAATTCCAAATCTCAAAAAACAAACCTTCTATGCAGTCTAAACCCGTGGGAGATGCTAGCCAGACTACGTTCTTAAAGTTTCTGCGAAGAACATTGCTCAGAATTTGTGGATGTATTGGACCAGTTGCTCTGCATTTTCCAGCTTTTTGGAAAGGTCAATGTCCAAGTATGCTCCATAAGCGTTGAAATATGGCGGCCCTTTGCGTGAAAACAGCGTCAAGACCTTGCCATTATGATCGATCTTAAAGCCTTCTTGGCAGGGCTCATGACCTCTTATCAGAATCTTGACGCCGAGCCTTTCCAGCACTCTGCGGGTTACGTTTTCGCCGAAGAGTTTCCCTGCGCCCCTCGGTGATGCGCATGTTTCCTTAACCATCTCATTAGGGTCGCTCCAAAGCATGTCTTCAAGAAAATTATGCTTGTGATACGTAAGGTGAGCGTATGCCAAATCCTCGATCTTTTCGATTTTCGGAGGCAACCCCCCATGAATCATAAGATACCGCTCCTCAACAACCACTGCGTTATACAGGCATGCAAACAACTTGCGGATTCCCGCGTATGTCTCAGCCCATTTTTCGCCAAATCTAATTTGAAACTGCGATGGAATATCATGTGGGTCAACCATAAGATCATCTGGCCCCTCGTGGTTTCCGCGCATCAGAACAACCTGCTTCGGGTAGAGAAGCTTCAGTTTCAATACGGTATAGTAGACTTCTGCTGAATAAGAGCCTCTGTCGCCGTAGTCGCCGAGGAAGATCAGAACAGCATCGTCAGTTTGATCCAACCTCTTGAGAAATTCGCTTTCTTTGAAAATGTCGATCAGGCTTTCAAGATCTCCGTGCAGATCTCCGATTATCAGCGCAATCCCTGCAGAGTTCAGCTTTACAAGCCTTCCCAGAATGTCAAAATCACCAACTCTTCCATCTTCTCCGCAAAGCAAATGCGTCGCATCTTCGACCATCTTACCGAAGGCTTCAGACCGAGCTTTCAGCGATTGCTTGACGATTTGGGAGAAGTTTGTGGCCAAGCGTTTCGCCCCCCTTATTGAAGCTGAATCCTTTTGTTGGTGAAGTCGAACGCGTTCTTTTCGATTTCAGCTTCGTGATTTTGGATCTTTTCCGCGGTCTCTTTGCATGCTCGTTCCAGTGTGATTTGCTCTCCCTCTATGGTCCTCCTTTTCCTTTCCAGTCCATCAAGCTGTTCTCCAAGTTTCAACAGGTTTCTTCCCGTCTCTGTGACTTCAGCAGACGTGGACAATTGCCTATGAAGCGTCGTCGCTTTCGTGCTCCTTTCATGCAGAGCTGCGACAGAGTTCTTCATGAGTATGTTTTCTGTGACCTGCTCTGCCTTTCGGATTTTTTCTGGCTTGAGCTTTAGTTTTCCTTCATGCAGTGCGCGAGTCATTTTCTCCAGAATTTGCCTCAGCAGTGGATAACTAGCTTCCTCATTTGCAAGAGCTCTAAATGGATCTTCAATGTACTGATTGAGCTTGCTAAGCTCTTCAGGTGTTAAGCCGCTTCCTTCGCCATGAAGTGCAAGCGACTGGAGTTTGATGAAAGGCTTTTGAAGATGCTGCAGGCTCTGCCTCACTTCATTGCTTAAGGCCCGTATCTCAGTGTCCATTTGACTCAGCTGATCTAGGCCTCCTTTGCCTTTAAGCTCAGCCATTGTTCGCTGCGTCTGAGCAATTTCGCTCTCAACATGAGTCCTCTCAGTCTCAGCTCTTGCTTTCTGTTCTCCAAGGGTTTGGAGCTGCTGCTCAAGATTCTGGAGTTTGTCTGCGAGCTGAAACGTCCTTTCCAACGTCTTGGCTTTGACGTAGTCCTTTGTCAGGAAATTGTCAAGCTCTTTGAGCAGCAATTTTGCCCTTTCGAAGACGGCCAAGAATTTTCTTCTGTCCAGGATGAAGAAGGGCGATACCAGCGGAAACCAGGTTTTCACGTCACCATCGGTTACCAGAAAAGCCTTCTGAGTCTTCTGAACGAACTCTTGAAACTCGTCATAATTGACTTTGTCTGGAACCTCTATCTGACGCATTCTATCTACGAAGAGACGCGCAAGCTTGTTCAACGCTCTGGCCCGTTTATACGTTCTTGCATTTCTTTTCTCAATCTCTTTTTGACTGTTATCCAAGAGCATCCTAGAACTATCTAATAGGCTTTCAAGCGTCCTACGCATTTCATCGAGCAGCTTCTGAGCTTTCGCGTGAATTGGAACAAGAAGTGGGCCTGTTTCGCGTTCGAGCCAGCTTCTAATGTCCTTTGAAGATAATTTTGCGCTTTCAACCAAGAGCTTTCCCATAAAGAATATGCATAGGCAATATTTATCTTTCAACCTTCGATGAGAGTACTCTAGTTTGAGTAGCTACTCTTTAATAGTTGCATAAACGAACAGATGCCAGCCTAGTTCAGAGGGAAAAAGTGAACACCAAAACTGTTGCAGCCATAATAGTATTTGTCGCGCTTACCGTTGTCCTGAACCTTTCCCCACTGAAGATTCCAGCTCCATACGCGCCGTATCTAATATACCAAATATGGGAAATACCAATCGTAGCGGCATTCTTAATTTACGGAGCTAGAACTGCGATTCTAATAACTCTAGTAAATACCCTGACATTGCTAGCCCTGTTTCCTGGAGCCCTTCCCACAGGCCCTCTTTACAATCTGGCAGCCGTCTTAAGCATGCTCTTGGGCATAGGTATAGTGAGGATCTTCGTTAATAGGCACTCTCCAGAGCGGGAAGCAATTGCCGCTACTCTATCGACAGCATCTGGAGTCATCCTAAGAACGGCGTTTATGGCTTTGGTCAATTACGTATTTCTTCGTTTTCCACCGCCAGTTGGCTATGGCCTTCCTGAGGCAGGTGTCATTGCATCAATCCCGTTCATAGTCATCTTCAACTCGACCCTGGCGCTTTACACTATCCCATTTGGCTATTCTATAGCTAAAGCCGTGAAGGCTTACGTCAAAGTTTAGGCCTGTCAAATGACCCTGATGCCAAACGATTTAGCTAAAGCCTTAACGTTGACTTTCCCGCTCTTGTAGGTATTGCCAGTCAACGTGTTGTTTACGATTATGGCGGCTGGTGCAAAGAGATTCGGGTCAATCTTGTAGAAGTCGCACTTTGCCTCCTTGAAGATTTCAATGAAGGGTCTTCCATAGTCTTTTGATGATTCAGATGGAGCTTCCTTCACGATCCTCATAAGCTCTTCTTCATTCTCATATTCCAAGGCGTAGTAGGCGGTTCCCCCGTAGAGAATGGCATCGTTCGCCCTCGACATCGCATTCGCAAACTTCGGATGCACTGGCGGAATTGGTGCGACTCCCCAAGCATGTTGAATCGTATTTGGATCGAGCCCGATTTTTTTAAGCTTATGAATCCCAGTCTCTACGATCCTACCAGCAACTTGCGTTGCTCCAACCACGCTGGTTGTTGGCGTCAGAATCACTACTAGATCCTCATTCGAGACTTTGCAGTCTCCTGCAATCCGTTCCATTATTTCAGTTGGTGGGCATTTTTCAGTTTCCAAGACCACTACTGCTTTGTTAAAATTGTCTTTGTATTCGATTTCTTCATAAATCCTCTTTGGCTTCAGTGCTAAAGCCCTAGCTGGTCCGGAGCCTATTGCGAAGTAGCTGCCCTCGCTTATTCGCCAGCCTGCATACTGTGATCCTAACGTGGCGATTATTGGGTTGTCTGTGTCTACAGATATTGAAGGGAGTTCAAAGTCTCGGTATTCTCTGTAGGCTATTTTTGCTTTTCCGCATCCGCCCATGCATATTTCGGTTACAAGTTTCCCTGCCTGAAAACCTCCCTCAGTCTCTATCCCTGCGTCTACTATAGTAGTTCCATTGTCTGTTTTCGTTACGTTCACTCTGTATAGGGCAGCGTTCTCGATAAGCCTGTCCAAGAGTTTCCACGCCAAAAAATTCACACTTAGAGCTTTCCTCATGGTTTCCCTCTTCTTCAAAGGAGCTTTTCGTAAGAGCTCAGATGCTGGTTCTTATCTTTTGAAACGTAGAGCTTACCATCCCCGTCTTCGGCGATGTCCCCAAGAAAGACATAGAAAGGACCTTCAGCTGTTTCGCCTTCTTCAATCTTGACTTTTGCTTTGACGCTATCTATCGTGAACGTTGGCAACATAGACTCCAAGAGCCCACCAACGACTATCTTACCACTAACCATGCATGCCCCGGCTCTTGCTTGACAGTTTTTTTGAACATAGATGGTTCCATCACGCATTCGAAAACCAGCAAACTGCCCTGCACTTCCATAGATCTTCAGCATGCCCTTTTTCATGTGATCTCCTGCCTCGTTTCCAACATTTCCATAAACGACTATTCGTCCACCGGATATGCCCTCGTTACTTCCGCGATATGGAGCACCCAAGTAATCACTAACGTTACCGTGAATTTCAATCTCACCGCCTTTCATCATCGAGCCAGCCCATCCTCCAACGTTTCCATTCACGGTTATTTTGCCTCCCTTCATTTCCTCGCCCAGATGCATGCCAACGTTTCCATTGATCAATATTTCACCGGCTGTCATAAATGCCCCTATTCTTCGAACCCTGCTCACGTCACCGTTAACCGTTATAGACATATCTCCCGCTTTGCCGTCTTCAACTTTGAAGAGTTCCCTGAGCGCTTTCTGCTTGTTTCCTTCCCAAACCTTCAACTCTCTTATCTCGTCTCGTTTTTTGCTTTGGAAAATGTCTGGACTTATGCATTCGGCAGTTACTGGCAGCTTAAACTCTGTCAGTGGGGAGATTTTTACCACTTAGACATCAGCCTTCAACGTTTTCGGATGTGAGATCTCAAGGTGATCCTCTGTTACTGGATAGTTTTCGTACTCCACCGTCCAATATTCTCTGAATTTTCTTTTCATGTCATCAGTTATCTTCACGGGTTCGGAAGTCCGCACGTCTAACCACATCGTGGCTCCTTCCACGTGCTTGAATACCTCATCATTCTTGACGACAATTTCGCCGCCTTTAATAGTGTAGGCAGCATGTTTGAACGCCCTTCGGGCTGTCTTGTATTTTCTGGCAGGGTCTATTTTCTCTGGATTTACGTTGTATATCGCTATGTCTGCATCGACGCCAACCCCCAAGTGCCCTTTGTTCTCAAGTCCCAAAGCTTTTGCTTGGCCCGCCCTAGTTACGATTGCGATTTCGTAGAATCCCAATTCACGAGTTATCGAGGGAAGCAAGCTTTTGCTTCTTGCTCGAGGATTGATCCTTTTCATCGTTGCTTCTCTGGCTTTTCTGCTCATTAGCCAAGCAATGATTCTTGGGTAATATGTAAATGGACCCGCATTCGGATGGTCCGTGGTCATAAGGATTTTCCAGGGGTCTTTGATAAGCAACGCCAATTCTAGTCCTATTGACCATTGGGTTGCGTGAACGTAGCTTTTACGGCGATAGTTGAAAGGCACGATGCCAGCGCTTGTTTCAGTCTCAACGTCGTGGTTCACCCATTTATTTCCGGTTAACTCCGAAAGCCCAAACTGAAACGGGCCGTCAGCCGTCATGGTGGTCGTGTTTGCAAAAATCACTTGTCCCATGTCCATGGTTACGTGAGAGTGACAATTGACGTAGTTTGCGATTTCTTCTGCTCCTGACTCCAGAGTTCGCCAGTCGTCGCCCTTGAAGCAGCTGAATTGGCAGTGGGTTATGTGAATTGCCGGTCTGCTTTCAGGAGCTAAATCTTCGACGCATCTCATAGTTTCTATGGCTGTGACATAGTTGCCAGGTTGTCCAAGATTGTTTGTGTGAACATGGATTGTGTGGGGCAGCTTCAGAAGCTTGTTCACCTTGCACAGTCCGCGAATAATTTCGCGGGGAGTTACGCAAAAACCGGGAACTTGATCGTCTAAACTGTGAACATTCTGCCCGAAGCCCCATGCTTCTAGGCCGCCTGGATTGACGATTTTTATAGCATATCCTTTTGTCGTTGTCAACATCCAGGCGACGTGTCTGGCGAGCTCCTCGATCTCTCCTTGCCCCAAGTATTCAAGTACGAACCACCAGTCTCCTAGAAGTGGATATGTGGCCTTGTCAACCATTGGGGTGTCGTTGAGTTCTTCATGAGTGTGTTTAGCTTCTAGAGGAGGCATGGAAGGGTTCATTATTGTAGTGTAGCCCATTCTTGCGTATCTGTATCCTGTGGTGAAAGTTGAGGGAATCGAGTATCCAACCCCCGACCTTGTTTTGGGCGTTTTTCGTTCCACGTCCTTGAAGTGGTCCTCAGGTCTCAGAAGTCTTCCGGTGTTTACTTCTGAACCCGCTATGTGAGTGTGAATGTCCACTCCGCCGGGCATAACGATCATCCCTGAGGCGTCTATTTTGCGAGCCCTGCGCCCATTGAGGTTTTCAACTATCTTGCCGTCTTTGACGGCGATGTCCATTTTTTCGCCGTCGACACCGTTAATCGGGTCGTAGACGAAACCGTTCCTGATTAGCAGATTCACTTACGTCGCCTCCGTTTTGCTGCTGGCTTTGATCTTCTTGACTTCTGAGAGAATTTTTGCCAGTATTTCTTTGTCAGGCAACACTGTTTTGGGAGGTGCAACGACCTTTTTAAGCGGGAGGGGCACGTGATCCATGCGATATGCCGTTCCCTCAGCTTCTATTCCGACAAATGCTGATGGAAAAACCACGTCAGCCATTTGGGAAGTTGCATTCATGTGTGGGTCAATGACTATCAACGGATTCTTGATCAGATGCTCAGCGGCCTTTCTCGGGAAGTTTGAGACTGGGTCTGAGGCAACAACCAAGGCTGCATCTGACTCTTCGCGCAGAAGAACGTCAACGGCCGTTGTTTCTCCAGGGTTGTATCGCGGATATGAAAGCGAAAAGTCAACAGCATACGGGAAGCCTGTTTGCCACGTGAAGACTGTATCCGCGCCGGTTACGTTGAAGTGCCCTCTCATGGGTATTATCATGAATTTTGTCCGCATGTTCAGGTCACGTGTTAATGAAAGTGCGGCGTCAACGTTCCTCAGCTTGCCACTGCTCATGGTTAGTCCAAGCCCGAAGAATATCACTCCAAAATTGCAGTTGACCATAACGTCAGCAACTTCTTCCAAATATTCTACTGGAACCCCAGCAACTCTATCAACATCAATCTCCTCATCACGAATCAAAGCTCTGAAAGCTTCGAATAGCTCATAATCCTTGTTAGGCTCAACTTGAATGAAGTAATCAGCTATTTCAGCAGACCTCGTCTTTCTAACATCAACAACTATCAGTTTTCTACCTTCCTTCAGCAGTGCGGGAAACGGTTCCTTTCGGGCCGCTGACGGAACGTTTGCCCCTGCCTTGGGGAGCACTTTCCTGAGTACACTCTGAATCTTCTTCTTGACGTTTGAGGCTTTGACCTTGCTTAGGTATCCTTTCCATTCATTTTTCTCAAACCTTCCATCTGAGAAGCTCGTGTACCTCTCAATGTGCCTCGGGTGAGCTGCCCAGGGATTGCTTCCCCAATAAATCACCAAATCTGCTCTGTGTCTAACTTGTCCCAGAGTACACGTTGCGATACCTACGTCTTGAATGCTTAACGCAGACGGCCCGTGGCAGATGGTTGACGTGTTGTCAATTACTCCGCCCACTTCCTCTGCCAACTCAAGGCCAACACGCGTTGCCTCACAACTCGTCGAGCTCCAGCCGTACAGCAACGGATAATTCGCCTCAGCCAGGATCTCCGCAGCCTTTCTTATGGCTTCTCTGAACGAAGTCTCAACAAATTCGCCATTTTTCCTGACGAGTGGTTTCAAAATCCTGTGACTGCTGTAACCCAGGAATTTCGATTCGCTCATAGCACAGCCATTCTTGACCTTGACGATCTTGCCATCTTGGAGTGTTAACTCTATGTCGTCGCACAGGCAACCGCAAACTGGACAAGTCACAGCCTTAACAACTGGCATGCCACTACTTCCTGAACTGCTCCTTCAAAAGTTCTGACAGGTTTAGCAGAGGCTTGTCTTGTGCAGGTTCGATCTCTGCTGGGATGCCTTTCAAGGAGGGCATTCCGATGCTGTGGGTTTCAGTATTGACAACAGCGTTTGCCCACGGACCGTAAGGGATGAAAATCATTCCAGCATGCGGGGCTCTCGGCGATTTGATGGCCTTGACTACTATTGAGCCATAAGCTGTCGAGACTAGAACATTGCCTTTTTCTTTTATGCCAAGTTTCTTCAAGTCTTCAGGATCAACGTGACAGATTGAAACACTGTCTCTGTACTCATCGGAAGCTTTTCCCTGCTCCTTTCCCACGCCTTGGTCAATCGTCCGCCCTGTAATCAACGTCACTTGCAATTTTGGCTTTTCTCCCATCTGCCTGCTTGGGTCTTTGTATTCTAACGCGGACTGTAACCTTTAAATCTTCAGCGAAATTCACCAAATGGCAACGATAATCCAGCCCGATGTAGAATGCATCGCCTTCTGTAGAAAGCCTTTTAGATTGAGTTGGGAAATCGCTGTCGTACTTGCAGATCAGCTAGGAACATGATTGCTCGGTGGAAGCATGATTATTGAAGTTGAAGGTCCAGTCAAACACTACGGTGAAGTCAAGGCCGTTGACGACGTTTCTTTCAGTGTTGAGAAGGGTGAAACCCTTGGATAGTCACAACGGTCCTCTTATACGGAATAGGCGTTCTCCTTTACAGGAGATGGGTTGAGAAATAAGGGTCATGGCCTATATCCGCCGAGAGTGCATACGGCTAATGCAGCAGCCACGACGTCAGCTGTGGTGCCAGGATTCAAGAGGTTGCTTGATCTCCGGAGTTTCGCGTCAAATTCTGTTAGGCGCTGTCTGCCCTTCGAAGTTTTAAGTCCACCTAAGCCGAGGATTTTTCCTGCTTCAGCTGAGACTTCTTTGGCCCTTTCAAGACTCGTCTTTCTCGCTATGAACGTGTCTGGACATTCAGCCAGAACCTTCAAAAAAGTGTGAAGTATGGCTTGAGTCAAGTCGTCTCCTCCAGCGATCTGGTTGGTAAGGAATGGATAGGCAAGGTCGAAGGTTATTGGATAGTTGTTAATCCATTCTGAGCAGATTGTATCATATTTTTCGGCTATTCGAAAAACCTGGAACAGCGTGACATTTTCTTCAAGTATTCTCTGTATCGAGCTCGGATCATTGATGTCAAGTTTCGGAGCCTTACCAAGTCCGCTGGGCTTGGCGATCTTCATGGCTTCGTAGACGCTAACAGCATCCTCTGGCGTGGTTGATTCTATAACGAGCTTCACGTTTTTCCTCAACTTGGAAGTTTCGAAACGGTCTTCATTTGGGGTCATGCCCGCAGCAATTGCGATTGGCACAAGAAGAATTACTGTGCCTAGCAGTGTGTTGCCCCCGTGCTGCCACGAGTCAATATCTGCCACGCAATCCTTTATGATGTGCCCAGCACCGACATCAGCTACGCGTGTTTTCCTTTCGTGAACCGCAATTCCCTGCTTAGCCGCATATTCAAGAGAGGGTCTCGCAGCGACAGCAGAAGCGAGAAAATGCTCATAACGTGTGCTTTCAAAGTTGGTTACCACGCTGACATTTCCTGGTTTATGTGCGCTAGCTTCTAAAAGAATTGCCAATTCCAAGCACTTAGAAACGTGATTCGCATACTCATGCATGTCTAAGAGCAACCTTACGCGTATGTCGCTAAGAAAGTCTTATTAATCTTATGTAAAAAAATACATAGTAAGCTAGAAACTTACACAGGACGTATGTATTGTTGAAGCTGTCGACCCGGAACATTGCATTAGTCGCAGTTTTTGCGGCCCTATATTATGTTCTGTCTTTAGTATCTCCAAAAATCCCGTCTATTGGCGTATCAGACCTCAGGATTTCGCTCGAAGCTCTCATGGCCTCTGTTTTCGGATTTCTGCTAGGCCCCTATCTAGGCGCCTTGACCGCCTTTCTGGGCGCGTTCGTGACTTGGGTGTTACCCCCGACGAGCATGATTCCAACTGGCGCACCTTTCTTGCTTTCTCCTCCCTTAAACGCGCTGATTGTCGGGTTTATATTCTACAGAAAGTGGAAGTGGGCTTTCGCTTCGTTTTCTCTATTGATTGCAGCTTTCCTGTTTCTTCCTCCTTCCCAACCAATCACAAGCTACTACTATGTGTCTGTGGCTGTTCTTTGGGACAAGGTCATCGCTGTTCTGCTCATCATTCCTACCGTAATATTAAGCAAGAAACTCTCAGACCCAAAAAGCGCTTCGATAATATTCTTTCTGATTTCCTTTATTGGAAATCAAGCAGACAACATGTGGGGAGCAAACATTTTCGCAGTTCCCATAGTCTATGGAGGACTTTTTGGTATGCCCTTAGACGGCGTTCGTGTTGCCTTCATTGTTAGCCCATTCATATATCC
Source organism: Candidatus Bathyarchaeota archaeon (assembly GCA_963705345.1). GTDB lineage: Archaea > Thermoproteota > Bathyarchaeia > Bathyarchaeales > Bathycorpusculaceae > DASPTR01. The sequence continues at coordinate 786,042 of OY970072.1, read as the reverse complement.
AGCAATAAGGTTTGTGCAGGCGATATTTGCAACCGCGATAGCCGTGCCTGTAATGCTAGCGCTTAGGAATACGGCATGGATCATTCAAGAGAAGTCGATATTAGAGCACAAGGTATGAATGAATGAAAACCTGCGAAGGAGACCTCATAGAAACTGCTGCAGGTTTAATCTTCGATGTCAAAGGCTTCGTCCATCCACCAGATCGGATTATTGCTTTCATTCGATATTTTCCCAGCAAAGGAGGCGAAAGGAAAAGGTACGAAACTACCTACGACAAGGTTTATTCTCTTTCAAAAAGGTACGCGTTTTTGAGGGAGAAATTTCCGCAATACCTCGTCTATGATACTGTCTTTGATGAGACTCTATGTGAGGTCCCAATTGATGACGTCAAGAAGCTGTACAGGCCTGTTGAAAACCTTCAGGAACTGCGCGGTTCAAGAGAATTGGACTCGCTCGAATGCAAGGCCTTGCAGTTGACAAAGTTGCTGAAAGAAAAGGCAGGTGTTCCTTGGGAGTCAATCGGGATTTCAGGCTCGATTATGGTTGGGCTTCACACAGCATATTCGGACATAGACCCCATTGTTTACGGTTCACAGAATTGTAGGAAAGTGTACTCTGCACTTAAGGGAATGTTAAAAAGCGGACATGGACTCGTTAAACCCTGCACGCGACACGATCTGCCAGCCTTGTTCGATTTTCGTTCGAAGGATTCTGCGGCGGATTTTGAGAGTTTTGTTCGAACTGAATCGAGAAAGGTCATGCAGGGCAAGTTTATGGGAAAGGACTATTTCATGCGTTTTGTGAAGAATTGGAACGAACTTGACGAAAAATACGGCGATATTCAATACAGGAATGTTGGTGTTGCGAAAGTGAAAGCGGCAATTGCAGATGATTCTGAAGCGATTTTCACACCATGCGTCTACAAGATAGACAACACGCAGATTCTTGAAGGCCCTAAAGTTGGGAAAGTTGAAGAGATCGTGTCTTTTCGCGGTAGATTTTGTGAACAGGCTAGAATAGGTGAAGTAGTCATTGCTCTGGGAAAAGTTGAACGTGTCGTCGACAACAGGTGCTCCCGTGAACACTTCAGGCTTCTGATTGGAAATAGTCCATCGGATTCTATGATTCTGGCATAAGCTAGGCTCAGTGGCTGACTTTCAAGACTTGCTCGTAGTATCTTGGACAGTAGGTCAAGCTGATCTGGGCAAAGCTTTCGTTCGGAGTTACTACTTGTTCGAGATTTCCCTCAACATAAACCGTCTCGTCTTTGTACGCTTGCATTCGGAACTCTTCCATATACGAAACTATGCGCGTGACCTCGCTTGCAGATTTTGCCCCTTGTAGAACCTTCAGGGGTCTAATGTCGTAGACTGAAGGCATGAAAGGCGCATCATCATCGCCAGTTATGCGGGCAGATATTTTGACCCAGCCTTTCTGCGCGATTCTGATCTTCGAATCATAATCATTGGCGATTTCCTTCCACTGCTTGACTGGCTCAAACTCGGTCTTGATGATTCTCCCAGTTTTTTCATCTTTGAATAAAGAGTAGATCAGCTTTCTGCGTTGGTGCCAGACGAACTCTTTTGAGCTAAAATTCTTAAAACGCCACTGTTTTCCATTGATTGACTCGTCAGTCTCAAACTCGTTTTTGAACGAGGATATGCTATCAGAGTCTAGGTCCTGTAAGGTTTCGCGCAGTTTCTGGGTGTTCTCTTTTCCGTAAATTACGAAGTCCAAGTCTGAGAATTGTGGGTGGTGGAAACCTTGAAGTACTGATCCGAACACGCCGAAGTCTTTGGCTGGCAGACCTGACTGTTTGGTCATGGACCTAAGAACGTTGCGTAGAGCAGTGGCAAGTTCGTCTGTGGGTTTGGTCTTAATCAACTTCGCAAGCTCTTCGTCTGGTTTTCGCACTTTTTTGATGTCGTTTTTATTGACACCGATGGTTTTTTTGCCGATCATGTCATGATGGATGAGGTATTTTGGGAATTTGTCTCGGAGGAATTTCCAGGCTTCGTCTTCGTAGAACTTGTAGAAGACGTGCTGCTCTTGCGTTCTCAGTGCTTTTGGATTGTCAGATTTGAAATGCTCTGCTGGTGCATATTCGGCATCGCAGATGTAAGCTTTTGATGGGTGCGAGTAGCCGAGGACTCTGAAGATTAAGCCTTCATTCGTTATTATAGCATCGCGGTCTCTGAGCCTTAGGCTGGGCAAATGCTCTCGTCCTCGCTGTTGCTTGTTCCTATCACTACTTGGTAGGAGTGTTCGCTGGTTTCGAGGTTTTCGACGCGTTCCAGTATTCCTGAAACCCTGATCTTGTCGCCTTGCCTTGCGACGTTTCGGTAGCAGCCAATCATGGATATTACTTGTTCTGGAATCTTGTCTTTGTCAAGCTCTGACCTTGTGTCGGCTGGTTTGTAGTTTTCAATCTTGTAGATGGCTGGTCGGAACATGGCTTCGCTGTCATCTTTGACCGTGCAGCTGAATGTGAGCGGCATGGTTTGCGAATAGCTAAACGTATCATATTCTACCTTGATTTCTTCACGTTTGCGAATCGCATTGTACATGAAGATCCTGTTCTCATAGCGGCCCTTGAAATGTCGGGCAACGTCTAATCGGTTGTTAGACTGGTAACTCAGGGTTCCTTCTCTGACGAGTTTGTCGACAGTTCTCTCTAGTGTGCGGAAGTTTCTTGCCCCATAGACCACGATGTCTATGTCAGACTTGGACGTATGCATGCCCAAAGCAACAGACCCGTGAACCCCAAAATCTTGGCTGCTAATGCCAGATTCGCTCGAAAGAAGCCTGATGAACTCCAGAGTGATCTCTTGCAAGCTGTCTCTGCTTTCAAGATTCTCCAGCATGCGCATGCATTGGCTTGGAACATACACTTTCTTGACGGAGCCTAATGGTGCGCTAATCACTTCCTTCTTTCTGAAGGGACAGAAATACGCGAAGTCTGGAAACTCTTTTCGAAAGGTCTGAAGAAACGTCTGATAATTCTGCGCTGTGTAGAGTTTTTCGGCTCTGAAAAGTTCGGTTTTTCCGTATTTCCAAGTTCTCTCTAAGTAGTCGATGTTGAAGAGTTCTTTGAATTTGGCTGGGATGTATTTGAGGAAGGCGAAGACCCGTTTTGGGGGATGCTCGTAGCCGAAAACGTTGAATATGAAGTTTTCTTTGGTCACAAAGGTGTCCCCGTCCATTGGGAACCAGTCCAAGGGAATCGTCCTCAAACACCTTGGAGGAGAGAGGATTTGGAATGCTAAAAAACCTATTGCTTGAGGCGCAACTTTTAAGACATGCTTGGAGTAGATCAGGTTGAAGTGGAAAGTGTGACCGAGAATTTACACCCCTATGTAGTGTTTCTTCCGTCTGACCAGAAGACGAAGATTCTAGGGGCGATTTTTGGTTCAAGAGCGGCAGTTGATATCTTGAGGTTTTCTCTGAGTCATGGCGTCTCGGAAAAGATTTATCAAAAGGATGTTGTCTCGAAGCTTGACTACTCGAACAAGACCATTATCGAAAACCTGAAGTCGCTGACGAGGCTGGGAGTTATGAAAGAAGATATGGAGAAGGCAGAGAAAGGCGGGCGGACGGTTTGGGTTAAGGCTTATCAGCTTTCAGATGCAGGCAAGTGGTTTGCGCTTTTGCTTGCTGAAGAGAAGGACCTGTCTGAGACTGAGAAGGCAGAGATACTGCAAAACCTTTTCAAGATGTACATTAAATGGGTGAAAAGCCTCTCGGAAAAGTTACACGTGAAGAAAAAAGCGTTAAAGGACATATTTGCGGAAGAGATGGAAAGCACAGAGGAGCACAATTGAGAACAACGATCATTGCAGTCGTCGGAAGCAAAAAGTCCGGGAAGACCACGGCGATAGAAGCTCTAACGAGAGCGCTAACGAGAAGAGGCTATAAAGTGGCTGCGGTGAAGCATGTTTCGGAAGAGAACTTCTCAATTGACACTGAAGGGAAGGACACTTGGAGGTTCGCCCGCGCAGGTGCTAAGATAATCATCGCCATATCATCTAATGAGATAGCTACGATAGAAAAGAGAAAAACGGAGAGCATTTCGCTACGACAGATTCTTCAAAAATGCAGGGGCAACGACGTAGTCCTGGTTGAAGGATTCAGAAGATTCGTGGCTAGGGACAAGCGGATACTCAAGATTGTCACGGTGAAATCCGCCGAAGAAGCCTTGGGGGCCGCAAATGATCTTGAGCCTATACTCGCTTTCATCGGGCCCTTCTCAACGAAAAATCTGAACCTGAAGGCACCTTATGTCGATACACTTAAGGACCCAGAAGCATTGGCGGACATAGTTGAAGAAGCCATCAAGAAAGAGCCTTAGCGGTTCCCGCTGGGTTGGTTAGTGGGGTTTGGAGAAATTCTTGAGGGGGAGAAAGGAGAATTTTTCAAGAAAAATATGCTCTCCAAACCTTTCCACCCAACACTTTCAAGCGTTTTTGTCTTATCTCCTCCTTTTACAGAGCCTTAAAGGCTTCAGACCATCTCGTGTATAGTGATAACATGTCGAGCGACACGCTTGGTTTCCTTTCTTCCAACGTTTGTCTGAAATCATCCATAGTCAATAGTCTTGGTTTGGCCTGTTTGTTGTTGGCTTGGCCTGTCTCGAAGAATTCGCCGATAAGTTTCAGCTGTGCTGATTGGCAGACGTCTCTTATGTCGCTTCCTGAGAAGCCTTCTGAGATTCTGGCCAGCTCGTGCAGGTCAACGTCAGTCGCGATGTACAAGTTGGTGGTGTAGAGCTTGAACATCATCAGCCTCGTGTGATGGTCCGGGAGCGGCACGAGGATTCTCTTCTGGAATCTTCTTATGAATCCCCAGTCCAAGTCCCATGGCTTGTTTGTTGCACCGATCACGTAGATGTGGAGGTTCTTGCCCTTGTCTACTATGCCGTCCATTTCTTTGAGGAACTGGTTTCTGACGCGGATTTCTCCGCCGACTTCGTTTTGATGTTTTCCCATCAGTGAGTCTAGCTCGTCTATGAAGACTATTGATGGTTTTCCTTCTATGGCTGATTTTCTGACTGAGCCGAACAGTTTGGCAACGTTTTGTTCACCTTCGCCTAGCCACTTGGACATTATTGAGGCGGCGTCTATTGACACGAAAGTGGCGTCAATTTCGGTGGCCACAGCTGCAGCGAGCAGTGTTTTTCCGCAGCCTGGAGGCCCAAACAGGAGTATTCCCCTTGGCCATCCCAGTGGAAATAGGTCGGGCCTCTGAACTGGGTATACGATGGCTTCCTTCACGGCTTTCTTTGCGGGTTCTAATCCGACAACTTCTTCCCATTTTACGCTTGGTTTTTCCGTCATTATGAGTTCTTCGTAGCTTGATTTGCCGCCTTCAGTGGTTTTCCCGCTTCCGTCGCCGTTGTTGCTTTCAACAGGCCTCGGTTCAATGTGCATCACTGCCCCTTGCAATGCTTTTATTCGTTCTTGGTAGGCTATCGCTCTTTGTATGTAGACTTTGTTTAATCCATATTCTGGGTAAAGCTGTGTGAGTTGCAGGAGGCTTTCTATGGCTTTCTGATACATGGTTATGGCCATGCCTTTTGATCCATGCTTGTCAAGGCGGACTGCCTCCAACGCGTAGTTGGTCGCGTTCTTTTCAAGCTCTTGTGAAGCACTCATGGTTTTTTCTCCTAATTGCTCGTTTTCAACTCGATTCTTATCTTGCCCTTTGTTCCTAGACTCTCAAGAGTTTTTTCAACTTCCTCATTTGGGATTTTCAAATCGTCTGAGCAACGTGTCAGGTCGATTTCTCCATGACTTTTCTTAACGTAATCGAGAAGAACATCTTCCAGAGATGGTTTTTCAACCATCAAAGAAATCTCCTTAATCTCGGCTTTTTTATAAGAAAAGAGAGTTTGGGAAGGATCTGGCTCGGAGCCTTCCTCTGTTTCTCGGCTGACCAGTTTCGAGCAGCTGGCTGTCAGGGCCACCATTTCTTTAACTATAGCCTGGGAGCCTTCAGTGGCCTTTGGAGTAGCGGGCGGTTCTGGAAGCTTCCTGGAAAGCTCTCTTTCTAGGATGCCTGAGACTTCGTTGAGTATCTCTTCTCCTCCAGGTGTCTTTCTGTCTACGGATATTATTGTTTCATCTGTGGTCAGTCTTGTTTGGCAAAGTGTGTCGCTTATCGTTTCGTTGACTTGGCTCAGTTCTGAGGAGACGTCTGGGAGAACGTTGAACAGTTCTTGTGAAACGTTTTGAAGCAGCTTCAATGCGGGTTTGAGGTCGACGACTATGTCGCTTAGTTCTTTTATTGTTTCAAGTCTGAGGATGACGCGTTCTATGGCAAGTTCCACGTTGTAGAAGAACTGTATTAGCTTTCGGATTTCAGCGACTTCGTTTGCGCAGATTGCAGCTCTTTCCTTGTTTTTGTTGTTGAACGCGTTTACGCATGTTTGGAAGAGGGTTTTGTCTCTTTCTCTTAGCCTATAGCTTGCCTGTTGCAGCTTGTTCCTTTGAACCTTGAGTGTTTGAACTGACTTTGTTATAGTTTCACACAGGGGTGGAGGTTCAGAGTGCAAAAAGCCTTTGATGGTGTTTTCCTCCGCCCGCTACATTTTTGGCGTGGCTATATGCCTGTCTTTCCGATTTCCTTCACGTACACAACTACTGGCGGTTCAGGCAGTTCAGGAGAAGTGTAAACAGTGCTAGAAGCTTTAGGTGTTGATTCTATACGCTTGCTTGGGGTTTTTTCAGGCATTATTAGTTTGTCGCCTAACAGCGTGTTTGCAAGCTTGTTCTTTGTCACTTCGAGATCGCTTTTCTCTATGTTGATCTTCTTGAGGTTGTCCTGGATTATGCTGAAAGCCGTTCCGTAAGATTGGTCGTCCATTTTTCCTACTTCGTGCTCTATTTCAATGTGCACAAGTGCAAAGCTCAGGGCCTTGATCTCTTCTGCGCATTTGGCGATCGCTTTTTCAGTTTCCTCCTGAAGAACTTCAGCTTCGCTCTTCAGCTGGGTGAGAGCCCCATCGAAGGCAGTGTGCAGTTGGTTGTAAAGTTCTGGTTCTATCTTCTTTTTCGCGTGCAGTTCCCCGAGAGCCTGATCCTTGCGCCATATGAGCGGTATGTGATCACAGAGTATGCATGCGTCAGATTTTATCTTAGAGAGAAGCGTGATTTCGGACCCGTCTACCTTCAGGTAGTCGATAGAGTGTTTTGAGAATTTTCCGTCGCTGCATTCGACAAATACGTCTTCGAACCTTCCTCTAGGAGTCACGGCGAAAGATGCAATCTTACCTATTACGCGGCCGTACTCGTCTTTCACTTGCTTTCCGACAGAAAGAAAAAGGTTGGGGTTGGGATTTTGTGACATCGTTTTCCTCCTTTAGGCTTAGGAAGTCTCGGTGGACGATCTCTCGCCTACCGCGCTCGTTGGAATTCCTGACATTCCTGGTGGCAACTCTGGGAATTTGTCTTTGATTCTTTGCTCTGCTACTGTTGCTGCTTCGTTGAGAATTTTTCCAGCATCTTCGTTTACAGAGTCGAAGTTCAACGTCATTCCTGAGCCTGAGCCTGCTTCCATCATTATTCCGCTGAGCATGTTGCCTATTTCGCCGAGTTCGCTTTCTGCTTCTGGGAATACGCTTACTAGCCCCGCTCTGACTGATCTTAGCACTCCTACGGCTGGTCCCAACGTGGATACTACGTCTCCAAGTTCTGATACAGTTCGTAATCTTAACACGATTTGTTCAAGGGCGAGTCTTGCGTTTATGATGAGTCTTTCCATCTTGCGGACTTCTGCAAGTTCGTTGGCGAAGACGTTTGCGCGTGCGGTATCATGCTTTGTGTAGGCGTCGACGATCCTTGCGAATATGGTTTTGTCTCTTTGACCGAATCTGTCTGTGGCCTGATCGAGTTTCTGTGTCTGCAGTTCGATGCGTCTGGTGGCAAAGTCGAGTCGTGGCTTCAGCGGACCTGGTGGCTTCACAGCCTCCTGTAGACGTCTTGTGAACGGTTGGTCATCTCTCTTGCTTTCCCATTTTTTCGAAAACCTTTCTGACAAATTAATTACCTCCAAAAAGCAGAAGTCTCATAAAAACGTCTTAACCATTGTTAACATGATGAAAACATGCACGTGTATACGTAGAGCTATACGCCTTAACGAAAAGGGCTTTGGGCTTTAATCTATCGATTAAAAGACCAGCTTGCCCATTCTTAAGTAATAGACAAAAAAGTGTGAGTTAGACTAAAAAGAAGCTTAGAATGGAATGCTAAGCAAAGGTGATTTGAATGGGTGATAGGATTAAGCTCTTCGTGCTGGTAGCCCTCTTGGGATTCGCCGCCGGAATAATAGCTCAATTGACAGCAGATTATGCCATTCCTTGGCTCGTAACCGTGATGCCTCAACTGGTCCAAATAAGGTTCTTGATGTCAGGATTCGCAGGAGCCTGCCTAACACTAGCCCTAATCAGCGTTTGGGCATACATAACGGGATCGCAAGAACGCTAACCTCCTTCTCCCTTCTCCTTTCTTTATCCAAGAAGTCGTAGCCTTGACGCTTTTCACGCGCCGCCTGATCTTCGACCGTGCCAACGGTCCTGACCATTCATCGCTAAGCTTGACTTGCAGTTTTGCTCTCGGACTCAGCAGCAGAAAAAGAAGACATTCACAAAGCATCCATGTGCCTAGATAGGTTAACGACGTGCTCGGGAAACTAGGTCTCAGGTGGACTCAGTAGCGGAAAAAGATGTCATCCGCGGAAAGCGTACTCGTACCTCGATTTCCTCATCGTCCAAGTTCTACACGTCAACCAAACTATTTATGCGTTGAAGAACATTCACAATAATTGCGAGACGGTTGCAATGTGTGGCATATTCGGTTTCACCCTTAAGAAACCGGCATCCGTGATGCAGGCTCTGAAGGTTCTTGAAAAGCTGGAAGTTCATCGGTATCCTTATGAGCCTACTCCAGTCGGAGGGTATGGTGCGGGCGTGGCTATTCTTGAGCCAGATGGAGGCATCATTCTTCGAAAGGTTGGGAAGGTTGGCGATGCTTCGCCAGTACGGCAGTTGGCTGAAATTGTCGATGAGCGTGAAGCGTCCGTTTTGATTGCGCACGTGAGGATGCCGAGTCCTGAGTTTATGGGCACTGCAAGGTTCAGGGAGACTGCCCAGCCTTACATTGTTGAACGTGACCCAAAGCTGACCGTAGCCTCAGTGCATAATGGTAAGGTCCAAAATTACAAGGATCTCAGAGCACAATTGGGAGAAGCTCACGTGTTTGAGTCTGAGAAGTTTGAGCTTATCGATTCAGAAGTGATTCCGCATTTTTTCGAGGAATTGCTGAGCGAAAAGCAGGAAACGAATGAAGCGTTGTATTCGCTTTTGGGCACCTTGCAGGGCTCAAGTGCTATTGGTTTGCTGCAGGTCAGCGAGGAAAACGCGTTTTTGCATTTGATTCATAAGGGAAAGACAAGAGGCTTGACGGTGTGGGCAAATGGTAATAACGAAGTGGTCTTCTGCACTAGGAAAGAGCCGCTGATTCAAGAGTTTGGAGACCTCATTGCGAAGCGTAAGTTCAAAGAGCGAATTTCAATTGCCTACCATGAGGATGCGGGCTTGAAGCTTTCGTTCTCGATTGCTTCAAAGTAAAAGCATAAACCCTGCCTCAACCGTATGTTTTTCGGAATGCCCCGATGCATGAAGCTCATGATCTGAACGTTTTCGAATCGCTTGCCAAGCCTTTGCGTGATGGGTTGGCAGAGTTGGGGTTTTCGGAGCCGACGTTGCCGCAGGTTTTGGCTTTTCCGCCTATTCTGGCTGGTCAGAATGTTCTTTTGATTGCTCCTACGGGCAGTGGGAAAACTGAGGCTGTTCTGTTGCCGATATTCTCCAATCTTATTCAGCGTAGAGAGGCCAAGGGCATATCAATAGTTTACGTTACGCCCTTGAGGGCCTTGAACCGTGACATGTTGAAGCGTTTGAGCTTTTGGGCTTCGCGGCTTGACATTTCAGTTGAGGTCAGGCATGGCGACACTGAGATGAAGCTTCGGAGAAAACAGGCGATTTCTCCGCCGAACATGCTTGTAACGACGCCTGAGACTCTTCAGGCCATTCTGCCGGGTTCGCGGATGAGACCGCACTTAAGCCATGTTCAGTACGTGGTTGTTGACGAAGTACATGAGCTGGCTTCTAGCAAACGCGGGGTTCAGCTTGCAGTGGCTCTGGAACGACTTTTCGAAGTTGTCGGGAAAGAGTTTCAGAGGATAGGTTTATCGGCAACGGTTGGAAACCCAGATGACGTTGCCAAGTTCGTCGCTGGAACCAGCAGAGATGTCGATGTTGTTCAAGCATCGTTGCCGAAGAGTTACAGGTACACGGTTGAGAACCCAGGCCCATTTGATGCGGATTATGATTTGGCCGGAAAACTGGGAACCTCGCCCGAAGCCGCAGCAAGGATTAGACGAATACTTGAGCTCGTTGATGGCCACAAGTCGACCTTAGTATTTGTGAACAGCAGACAGAACGCCGAGATGCTTGGTTACAAGTTCAACCAGCTTGGCAGGGCTGACATTGCGGTTCATCACGGTTCCTTATCCAAGGAGGAGCGTGCACAGGTTGAGGATGAGTTCAAGGCCGGCGTTTTGAAGGCTCTGGTTTGTACGAGCACTTTAGAGTTGGGCATTGACATTGGCAGGGTAGATTTGGTAATTCAGTATCTTTCGCCCCGGCAAGTGAACAGCCTCATCCAGAGGGTTGGCCGCAGTGGCCATCGTTTGGACATGCTTTCTGAAGGAGTTATCGTTACGGCCTTCCCCGATGACACGCTTGAGTCACTTGCTGCGGTTAGAAACGCGTATGACAGCAAGCTTGAACCCGTGCTGATCCATGAAGGAGCCTTAGACGTGCTGGCACATCAAGTCGCTGGCCTACTGATGGATAAAGGAACACTCAAGCTTGATGAACTGTTGACTATTCTTCACAGGGCCTATCCTTACCGAAGCCTTACAGAAGAGACTCTTTTGGACGTGATATACTTTTTAGACAGCCTGAACGAGTTAAGATTTGACGAAGAAGGAAAAGTCTTGAGAAAGGCAAGGCGGACTAGGAAGTACTATTATGAGAATTTAAGCATGATTCCTGATGAGAGACGCTACCCGATTGTGAACGTGATTTCTGATAGAAAGATCGGGATTTTGGGCGACGAGTTCATGGCCTTGCATGCCCGTGTAGGCTTAAACATGATTGTTAAGGGCAGAGTTTGGCGGATCGTGCAGATTGAGGAGGAGACGGGTACGGTTTATGTTGTGCCTTCTGAAGATCCGCTTGCGGCGATTCCAGGCTGGGACGGCGAGATGATTCCTGTGCCGTTTGATTTGGCGCAGCAGACGGGCATGATGAGGGAGAAGCTTTGGCAAGCGTGGAAGGAATCTGGCGATTTTAAGGCTGCAGCGGAGAAGACAGGCAAGGAGCTTGCCATAGACGGGCAGGATTTGCTTGAAGCCGCTAAGGAGGTTGAGGAACATGTTAAGCAGGGAGCGCCGTTGCCCACGCATAGACGTGTTGTGCTTGAGGCCTTTGACAAGTACTTGATTGTTCATGCCTGCTTTGGCGAGATTGTAAATCGAACCCTAGGCGGAGTTCTTGACAGTGTGCTTTCTGATCGCGAGATTATCATTGGCTGGTGGAACGACGGCTACCGCATCCTTATCGAGGCTAGGCACAGACTGACCCCGCACGAGCTTGAGAGCCTCAGCAAGGTCTTGTTTGGCTTGTCGGATGATGATGTTGACAAGGCCTTTGACGAGTATTTGCAGGCGAGGTTTCCGTTTTCCTACAAGATGAGGTTTGTGGCTCAACGTTTCGGTGCTTTGCCTCGTGGAAAGACCATGGGTCCCGAGAGGGAGGGTCAATTGGCGCATCAGTTTGGGAACACGCCGATTTATGATGAGACTCTACGCGAGGCGATGATTGAGAAGGTGGATGTTGGAAAGGTCAAGGAGATCATGAGCTATGTTAGGAATGGGAAGATTGAGGTTAGCGCCGTCTATCGCGCTGAGAAGCCTACGCCTTTGGCTTATCATATTCTTGAGAAGTTTTCTGACGTTTCTGAGCTGATGGCTCCAGAGCAAGTTCTGTTAAGCAACATTGAGAAGATGAAGAAGGCCATTGAAGCGAGAACGGCGTCGCTTTTGTGTATGCAGTGTGGCGAATGGAACGCCCAGATTAAGATTAGAAGCCTATCAGATCAGCCAGAATGCGAAAAATGCAAGTCGAGGCTGCTGGCACTTTTGTACCCGAGCCAAGATACAAATCGCCTGCGTGAAGTCTTGAAGAGGAGACATGAAGGCAAGGAGTTGTCGGATGACGAGCTCAAAGAGTTGACTCACGCGAGACGCACGGCAGACTTAGTATTGAGTTATGGTAGGAAGGCAATAACAGCGCTTGAGGTCAAGGGTGTCGGACCTGAGACCGCTTTCAGGATTCTTGGGAAAATGCATACGAAGGAAGACGAGTTCTACATGGACCTGTTGAAGGCGAAAATACAGTATCTGCGAACTAGAGAGTACTGGGACGATAAATAACGCCGGACATGATCATCGTAAATGCGCTTCAGCGTAGCTGCAGCTCATCGCATGCTTGACGTACGTCAATTCTGCAAGCTCTCCGGCTTCTCAAAATTGAGGGCCCCCTTATTCGTTGTATCTTGAGGATTAGCCGAGCTGGTGCACGTTAGAAAGAGCGCAGGCAACAAGTTATAAAAAGTAGGTTCTTTCAGAAGATATTGGTGTCTGATCAGCATGAAGGTTACCACAATAAAACAGAAAACGCTGATTCCGGCTACTCCTGATGAAGTCTACGAAGCTTTCATGGATGCAAAAAAGCATTCCGCGTTTACTGGAAGTAAAGCGACGTGTGACCCAAAGGTTGGAGGAGAATTTACAGCTTGGGACGGATACATTTCTGGCAGAAACCTTGAATTGGAGAAAGGGAAGAAAATAGTGCAAGAGTGGTCAACAACAGACTGGCCAGATGCCTATCCACCTTCCAAACTAGAATTGACTTTAAAGAAAACAAAAAAGGGTACTGATATCTCAATGATCCACTCAAATGTGCCAGTCGAGCAAGCTGACGATCTTGCTGAGGGATGGGTTGAGTTTTACAGGAAGCCCTTGAAAGAGTATTTCTCAAAACATACACGCGGGAAATAAGCAGGTCTTCATTTTCTTGGGGAAGGCAACAAAAAAAGTGTGGTTTTGCGGGAGAATTCTGCAACAGAATGAACGTGTCCAGAATCGCGAAGAGATTCGCATACTGAGGCTGTACAGAATCAACTGTGCGATGGCTCTACATGTAAGAACAATGGCCAAGAAACTCGACATCAGCTGGGTGACGCACGCTTAAACGAGAGATATCGGAAATAGGAAAATTCTTGCGGGAAGAGTCTTCATGAGAATCAATACTTCTAAATTCTGAATTAGCGTTATTTGATTTGGATAAGCATGGATAAGGAAGCGCCTCAACAGCCTGGGTTTAGGCCATCGCTTGGCCTGTTTGACGCCACGGCTATCGGTGTCGGTGCGATAATAGGCGGCGGAATATTCGTTGTAACAGGTATCACCGCAGGTCTAGCTGGGTCGGCCTTTTTGCTTTCCATGGTTGTTGCCGCAGCTATCTCGTTGTTTACTGCGTCAAGCTTCACTGAACTGACGGCATGGCTGCCCAAGGAAGGCAGCATCTACGAGTATTCATATCGGCTGATCTCGCCGTTTGCAGGCTTCCTGACGGGTTGGATGTGGATTTTGAGCAACACTTTCGCAGGTGCAGCTGTCTCCTTGGGTTTTGCTTACTACTTGACAGCCTTATGGCCAGTCCTGCCTGCGAACTATGTTGCAGCGATAATCTGTCTGGCTTTCACTGCCATCAACTATTACGGCATTCGCGAATCAGCCAGGCTGAACAGCATTCTCGTTGCAGCAAAGCTGCTTATCCTTGCATTGTTTATCATTCTGGGCTTACCACACGTAAGCAGTGCCAATTTTGCACCGTTCAAGCCCTTTGAAGCTGGAGTGCTCTATGGTGCTTTCTACATCTTCTTCGCCTACGGTGGTTTCGCCAGGGCAGCGGTGGTCGCTGAGGAAATCAAAGATGCAAAACGTAATGTTCCTAGGGCGATATTGTTGGCGCTTGCCATATCCACAGTGGTCTACTTGCTTGTTGGAACAGTAGCTGTTGGGCTCGTTGGAGCCGGCAGACTTGCCAGTTCAAATTCGCCCTTGGCAGAGGCTATCAGCGCAACTGGAAGCAATGCAGCAGTGCTTATAGTTTCTGTAGGCGGAATGTTGGCCACTGCAAGCGTCCTGCTCACGTCTATCTTGGGCGTTTCTAGGATGGCCTATGCTATGGCTAAACGCAGAGACCTTCCAGATGCTGCAGGACGGCTTGATTCAAAACACAATACGCCCTACTATTCAGTTTCGATCATAGGTTGCGCTATGATTTTGCTGGTGTTGCTGGTTGACCTTACAAGGGTCGTGGCTATCAGTACCTTCTCGCTGTTGTTCTTCTATACTTTGGCCAATGTTTCTGCGTTGAGGCTCAAGACAGGCGTTAGGGTACGGGCGAAAATCCTGGCCACTCTGGGCGCTGGAACATGCCTTGCTTTTCTGGCGTTTGCGTTGTTTGTTTCATTGCAATCGTGGCTGATCGGGGCTGTAAGCTTATTAGCTGGCACGTTGTACTACGTGGCCAAACAGAGAATCAAGCCGAAAACATGACGTTCAAGAGGAACATTTCATGTTGGAGCCGCTGCTGATCGTATTCGGATTTTTCATCGGTATTATTGCTTCCATGACGGGCGTAGGTGGCGGCGTATTCATCGTTCCCATACTTACGCTCTTCTACGGGTTTCTGCCGGCAAATGCCGTCGGTACGAGCCTGACCACGATCATCTTCACGGCTATAGCCTCGGCCATAAACTATGCCATGCAGAAGAGGATCTACTACAAGACAGGGATAATAATGATCATTACAACCGCGCCGGGAGCGTACCTTGGTGCGTGGCTAACAACCATCATAAGTCCGCAACTGTTGGGACTGATCTTTGGGTTTTTCTTGATATTTGTCGCTCTTCGCATGGCATATAGCATATTCAGAAGGAAAGATCAAGGCAAAACAGCAACTGTGAACTCGGATGCTGAAATGCTGAAACTTAAGAGAACAGTCGTGATAGGTGCTGGGTTGAGCTTCTTCGGCGGTCTTGCCTCGGGCCTTTTGGGAATAGGCGGAGGAACTCTTGTCGTGCCAATAATGGCGATCGTGATGGGAATGCCCATCCACTTTGCGACGGCCACGTCGATGTTTACGATGATTTTCACTTCGATATCCGGAGTGGCTCAGCACTATCAGGCTAATCATATAGACTTCACGGTTGCGCTGCTTTTTGCTGCGGGAACGATCGTCGGAGCGCAAGTAGGCGCCTACACGTCTAAGAAGATCTCCGGCAGAAATCTAAGCTTGATCTTTGCCATAATGCTCATAGTCGCCGGCGGCAACATGATTCTGAAGTACATATAGCGCGTATTGATTTTTTGATTCTGCCAATTCGCAGTTGAAGGTAATTGTCTCAAGCCTGCGAATGTAGGATAAACAGCACCTGCTAAAAGGTTATCAGAGAAATGTGTCAAGAGTATCGCATGTGAAAACATGCTGGAACGAGGGTCTCTGATCGGCAAAAGCGTATTCCTTAGGCCCTTTAGCAAAGAGGATTTGTGCTATGTTCAGAAGTGGTCCAATGATCCTGAGATCAGGCGGTTGACCGGCGAGGTAGCGCCGATGAGTCGAGCGGAGGCTGAAGAGTTTTACAGACAATTATGCGCTGATAAGGATCGCGTCTGGTTTGCAGTTGTCCTGAAGAGAGGAAACCGTGTGATCGGAGAGGCTGGATTGCTACGGATGTTCAGGCCCTGGCGGTGCACTGATATGAGTATCATCATCGGGGAGAAGGATGCTTGGGGAAAAGGCTATGGAACTGAGGCAGGCCGTCTTCTCCTCGACTATGCCTTTGGGCGATTGCGATTTCACAGGGTCTCGATAGGTGTCGTCGGTTTCAACGAGATGGCCTTAAGGTTCTGGAGGAGTCTTGGCTTCAAAAAGGAAGGTGTTCAGAGAGATGGATATTACTGCGAAAACGAATTCAGCGATTTCGTCATGATGAGCATTCTTGATGATGAGTTCGAAAGACTGTACAAGAGGAAAAAGGTGAAACAAGACAAGCCATTTCATCAGAAAAGTTAGTCGTTGATAGTCTTGCTTGAAACTAATCATGGCATATTGTAGTGGGAAAGCCTCTTTTTGAAGCTAAGGTGGTAGAGGGTCTGTTCTCCTATGGAATTGTGGTTTGGATCTCCTAGTAGTAGTCTTTAACGCGAGCGCGAAAATGCTGGATTCGTCAACTTCAATGATAGACGTTTTCAACCCACGTTCATGAAATAACTCAGCAAGTTGGTTTCCGGTTATTGCAGTTGCTCTGAAACCGTCCTTGCACACGATTGTTCCATTACTTGACTTGCCTTCGTCTATTTCTCCTATCAGGCCCAGCTCAGACTGTTTCCTGAACCATTCCAGACGAGCTTCCCATATTTTCGGAGAATAGCTTGAAAAGAGAATTATTCCATTTTCTTTTGTCACTCTTATGGATTCAGCGATGAGCCGCTTTTGGTCGACCCCGAACGCGGAAATGCCGTTTTGAATGCAGAACACGGCGTCGAAGGTGCACGAATCAAAAGCCATCTGAGACGCATCCATCAGAAAAACTGAAGGGTTTTCACGTCCTTCTATATGGGATCTCGCAAGTTCTAGACTATCTTTTGAAATGTCATTTCCAGCAATCCACGCAACAAATGGTGACACTCTTTTCATGGCTCTACCATAGCCGCACCCGAGTTCAAGGACCAAGTCAGCGTGATGAACGTTGGAAATGACAAACTGGATTTCTGCCTCAAGGTACTGTTTGATCCTTGGGGGCGCTATTTCATAACACTTAAGCAACCTGTTAGCAGAGAGTTTCTCCTTGTAGTAAGCGCCCTTGTACATAAGCCAAGCTGAAAAGGTCATGACTTAAATCATTTTTTGTAGCCTGATGGTCCCGCGTGGCTGCGACACGAAGCAATTCGGAACAGCCTGTCCGCAAAAATGCACAACGGCAAATGTAGAAGCAAGATGGAAAAAGAGCAGCAACTATTGTTGCTTTCTCTTTAGCATGTTTTCTAGAATTGGCTTCAGCTTGGCGTTTTCTGCCTTGATTTTGTCCTTGCCTATGGCCTGCATTTGAGCATTCATTTCCTTGATTGTCTCTGCGAACTTGACGCCTTCGGCGGCTGAGACGTATTCGACTCGGAAACGTTCTGGGCTCATGCCGAGTTTCTGCAGCATGGGGGCTAACGCGTCCATTCTGGCTTTCATCTTGTAGTTGCCGCTGATGTAGTGGCAGTCGTATGGCAGGTGGCAGGCTCCGACCAGAACCATGCCTGCGCCTAGTCTAAATGCTTCGAGCACGAAGTCGCGGTCAACCCTGCCTGAACACATTACACGAATGGGTCTGATTATTGGTGGATACTCAAACCTGCTTGTGCCAGCTAGGTCTGCACCGGCGTAGCTGCACCAGTTGCACAGAAAGCCGAGAATCTTTTCTTCTGGGTTCTGTTCTAGGGCTGTTCTTATCTGTGCCATGATCTGCGCATCAGTGAAATGCCTCTGCGTGATCGCGTCTGCTGGGCATTCAGCCACGCATGTTCCGCAGCCGTGGCACATGGCTGTGAAGACTTCGGCCACTTGTCCTTCTGGGGCCCTGATGGCGCCGTATGGGCAAGCTTTGGCGCATATTCCGCATTTGGCTTTTGTGTTGCGGCATTTTGCTGGGTCGACCATGGCGACGATGGGCTGTATCTTCCATTTTGGCTGTGAAAGAATCGTGGCTGCTCGAGAGGCTGCGCCCATGCCTTGGGATACGCTGTAGGGCACGTCTTTGGGGGCTTGGCATCCTCCTGCTACGAAGACTCCGTCTGCGGGCGTGTCTATGGGCTTGAGTTTCGGGTGGCTTTCCATGAAGAAGCCGTCGCTTCCTCGGCTGATGTTGAACACTCTTGCCACCTCGTCTGAGCCTTGCGCTGCAATCGCGGCTGTGGCTAGTACGACCATGTCGGTTTTGACTTCGACTGGTTCGCCGTTTTCTTTTTCAGCATGCACGAGCAGTTTTCCTGATTCGGGGTTGTCGGTGACTTTTCTTCCCGTGAGTTTTGTGCGGATGAAGTTTACGCCGAGGTTTTGGGCTTTTCTGAAGAGTTCCTCGTAGCCTTTCTTGTTGGCTCGCATGTCCGTGTATATCACGTTGATTTGGAGCTTGTCGCCGTATTTTTCTTTGAGGAAGACGGCGCTCTTGAGCGTGAGCATGCAGCAGAAGCCTGAGCAGTACTCGTATTTGTTGAGGTCGCGTGAGCCAACGCATTGAATGTACGTGAGGTTTTCGGGCATTTTTCCGTCTGAGGGCTTCCAGAGTGAGCCAAGTATCTGGGTTCCAGAATCGATGATGCGCTCAAGCTGCAGGGCCGTGATAACGTCCTTGTACTTGCCGAAGCCGTAGTCGGGCAGGTCGTATGGCTCGTAAACGTCGTAGCCTGTTGCGACTACGATGCAGCCGACGTCTAATGTTTGCTGTTTGGGCTGCTGTTCATAGTTGACTGCGCTGACTGGGCAGATTTCTTGGCATTTGCTGCAGCTTCCGTCTTTGAAGTGGAGGCACGTGTCCTTGTCAATAGCATACGCGTTTGGAGTGGCGTTTGGAAAAGGCGTGTATATGGCTTTTCGCGTTCGTGTGCCTGCGTCAAACTTGCTTGGCACGTCTACGGGGCAGACTTCGGAGCATTTGCCGCAGCTTATGCATTTGTCCTCTTCGACGTATCTTGGCCTTGTGTGCACTTCGGCCTTGTAGCTGCCGATTACGCCTTCAACCTTCTTGACTTCAGAATTCGTGAGCAGCTTGATGCTTGGGTGAACGGCCACAGCGCCTATACGCGTGGCAACACAGGAAAATCTTGGACAGTGAATTTGCTGAGGACAGTTGGAACACTCGAAAACTGGAAAAGTCTTGCCCAACTGTGCCATGTGGCCGCCGATGATTTCGGCCTTGTCAACCAGATATGTTTGATAGCCCATCTCGGCAATGTCCAATGCTGCGCTTGCGCCCGCTACGCCGGCGCCTACGACGAGCGCCTTGTTTGTTACTGGAACCTCGAAAACGTCTAGTGGTTCAAGCAATCGGACCTTTGCAATGGCCATTCTTACAAGTTCTTTAGCCTTTTCCGTGGCTTCTTTAGGCGTGCTTTGATGGCACCATGATGAGAACTCGCGGATGTTCGCCATCTCGTACAGGAACTGGTTTAGTCCGGCTTCAGAGACGGTCCGACGGAATGTCGGTTCGTGCATTCTTGGAGAACATGCAGCCACCACGACGCGGTTGAGCTTGTGTTCTTTTATTCCTTTTCTGATCTCGTCTTGGCCGGGATCAGCGCACGTGTAGCGGTTGGTTTTGACGTAGACCACGTCGGGCAGCGTTCGCGTGTAGCTTGCCACGTCTTCTACGTCTACGGTGCCGGCGATGTTGAGGCCGCAGTAGCATATGTAAACGCCGATTCGCAGTTCTTCAGGTTTGGTGGCCTGTTGCTGGCTCATGTTTTGGCCTCCTTCTGCATTACGGCGCTTATCTGAGTGGTGATCTGCTTGTCAGAATAGTTCGGCATCTTTATTGCGTCCATCGGGCAGGCTGAGCTGCAGATGCCGCAGCCGCGGCATAGGCCTTCAGTGACTTTCGCTAGCTCTTTGTCGCCGGTTTTCTCAACTTTTATCGCGTTGTAGCTGCATGCGGATTCGCATACTTTGCAACCGCTGCATAGATCCTCGTTTACCTTTGCGACAAGCGGTTCCACGAGCCATGAATCTTTTCTTAGCACGCTTGCGGCTTGACCAGCTGCTGCGCTACCTTGGGCCACGCTGTAGGGGATGTCTTTCAGGCCCTGACAGGCACCTGCCAAGAATATTCCTGGGATGTCCGTGTCCGTTGGCCTTATTTTTGGCTGGCATTCTACGAAGAAGCCGTCTTTGTTTAGGGGTATGTTGAGGGTTTTTGCCAGTTCTTTCGCTGTGTTGGACGGGATGGCGGCGTTTGCAAGAACCACCATTTCCACTTTGGCTGAGACTGGTTTGCCGTCTTCTGTTTCTGCGCAGACTGTGAGGTTTTTGGTTTCTGGGTCTTCGGTTATTCGGCGGTTTTCCAGCTTTGTTCTGATGAATTTGACACCGGATTTTTGTGCTCGGTTGTAGAATTCCTCGTAGCCTTTGAAGTTGCTTCGCATGTCGTTGAAGAACACATAGACATCGATTGTGTCCCTGTACTTCTCCTTGAGCATGACCGCGTGTTTCAACGTGTACATGCAGCAGAAGCTTGAGCAGTACTCGTACCTGCTGATGTCACGGGAACCGACGCACTGCATGAAGGCAATTGAGTGCGGCTTTTGTCCGTCTGAGGCACGTACGACTTTGCCGCCTGTGGGTCCAGCGGCCAAGATCAGTCTTTCAAACTCTAGGGCTGTGAAGACGTTTGAGAATTTAGTGTAGCCCGTCCATTCTAGGCCTTCAGGATTAAACATGTCGTAGCCTATGGAGACGATTATGGCTCCGACGGCGACCGTGATTTCTTCGGGTTTCTGATCGAAGTTTATGGCTTCCCGAGCTCCGCAGGCATCCACGCATTTGAAGCATTCAATGCAATAATCACGGTTGATAGTGTAGATAAGCGGGACAGCCTGGTCGTAAGGAACGGAAATCGCTTTTCGCACGCCCAAGTACATGTCCGCGTAGTTCGGATATTCTATTGGACAAGCCTCTTTGCATTCGCCGCAACCTGTGCAGTTCTCGGCTATCACGTATCTGGGGTTTTTTCTTATTTTGACTTTGAAGTTGCCAACATGTCCATCAACCTTCAGGACATCGGCATAAGAGATTATCTCGATGTTCGGGTGCCTTCCAACGTCCACCATTTTTGGGCCTTCGATGCAAATGCTGCAGTCCAACGTTGGGAACGTCTTGTCCAGAAGTGCCATGTAGCCGCCGATGGTTTCCGTTTTTTCCACAACGTAGACCTTGAAGCCCATGTCAGCTAGGTCTAGAGCTGCGTTTATGCCAGCTATGCCTCCGCCGATGACCATGACCTTCTTTGTCACGGGCAGCTCGATTGGCTGCAGTGGTTCGAGAAGTTTGGCTTTGGCAACGGCCATTCTGACTATGTCTTTGGCTTTCTCGGTGGTTTCTTTCGGTGAGGCCTGATTGCAGTAAGAAGCGAACTCGCGGATGTTGGCCATTTCAAAAAGCCATGGGTTCAAATCAGCCTGTGAGACGCAGCTTTGGAAAGTTGGCTCATAAAGCCTAGGTGAGCAACCGGCAACGACCACTCGGTCGAGTTTGCTCTTTTTTATGGCGGTCTTGATTTTCTCTTGACCCGGATGGCTGCATGGATAGTTCATGTTTTCGGCATGAACGACGTTTGGCAGGGTCTCTGCGTATTTTGTTAGGCCTTCGACATCTATGACTGATGATATGGCGGAGCCACATTGGCAGACGAAAACTCCGATCCGTGGCCCTTTTCGCGTTTTGGTCTTACGCTTAGGCTTGGTCTCCGTCTTGATTTCCGTTTTTCTCGGCGTAACCTTCCGGGGCATGTTAACCCTCCTTCAAGCCTATTCTCTTTTTCACGGATTCCTTTGCTTTCAAGGAACGTTTGGACTTCAGTTCCTTAGCTACGTCAACTGGTGAAGCCAGTCTTTCCAGTGCTTTGTTCCAAGCTCCTGAGTGTATGGGCGTGTGGTTGATGCTGGTTCGTTTGAGTTCTAGGGCTTCGGTTGCTGGACAGACAACCTTGCATGCTCCGCAGTAGACGCAGAAGGTTTCGTTAGGACGTACCTTCTTATCTGCATCAGAAAGGTATAGTGCACCTGTTACTGGGCAGACGTCTAAGCAGTCTGTGCAGCCTTCTGGGCACTTTTCTGTGTTGATGTTGATTTTGCCGTTGATGAACTTTCTTACTCGAATTAGGCCTTCTGGGCATTCGAATTCGCATATTCTGCAGCATGGGCAATGTTCCTTGTCAACGTCGACTTTGACGTGGACTCCTTGTCTTTCCGCCTCGGTGAGCGTCGACAGGTTCTCGACGACTTTTCCGTCAGCCGTCAGCCAAGTAGTCTTGATAAGGTCTAATGGGCATGATTCTTCACATTCTGCAGTGTTTTTTGGGAGTTTAGCCGTGTCTACTTGGATGTCGCGTACGAGCTGCGGGAAGCTTTCTTTTTCCACGACTGAAAGAAGGTGTTGGCCGTCCACTGTTATTTTCATTGCCCCGTAGGGGCACGATACGTCGCATATTCCGCAGAAGTTGCATTTTGCCAGGTCAACGTCAATCTTGGCTTTTTCAGCCTTTTGGCCCTTGATCTTGGGTTGTCTTTCAACCTTGATGGCTTCTTTTGGGCAGGCCAGGCTGCAGATTTGGCAGCCCACGCAGTGATTCTTGTCGTTAGAGAGCTTGTAGTTTTTTACGTGCAAAACCCATTCTAGTGTAAGAGCTTCAGCCGTTTCTTTTTTTACGGTTTTTAACGGCATCGACTGACCACCAAACGGGCATTATCGTGATGGGAAAGTTGCATTTTAGATAGGCTTGCGTTTTCTTTAATATATAGATACCTGACGCTTTAAATCAGTTCTTTCAAACAATTTTAAACAATCGATCGACTCACGCGCACGCGAAAAGCACAGAACAATAAGACTAAAATGAGCGTCTGGCCGTATCTAGGTTCTGGAGCAGAACCTTTGACGAAAATACCTTTCTGGCCTGTACTTGGTTTCCTTCTAATGATTGGTATACTATGGATTGTCCCTCCTTTAATGCTCACGCTGTATGGAAAGAGGATTTTAACAACTGCGATTCAAGTTAATCCTGAAATAGTTAATGGACTCCTTACGCTTTCAGGCATAATCTTCGCTTTTCATCTTGCCTTCTTCAAACCTTCAACGAAGGGACATAAGACGCTCTTATTGATTGAAGTCGCATTCCTTGGCCTTGTCGGAGCTGAAATCTTTGTGGATTTCTCCTTGTTTGGCTATATTTCGAGTAGAACACTATTTACAGCGTACTTTTCGCTTACATACAATCTTGGCTCGATAGCGTTGGAAATAGCAGGAGATACTTCGGCCTGACCAAGCGCGCTGAATGAAGTTGATGCAGTGCGCGGTCCAAAAGCCTATTCGTTTCCGTCTTCTGTGTCTTTCTTTTCTTCAATGCTTGTCTTGTCTTTTTTGGGCTCTTTGAAACCGAGCATGTTGAAAACAATGTCCATCAAATCTGGCGAGAGAAGAGCATAGAACAGAATGAATCCAGCCAATAACAGCCACATCGGAATCATATAGAAACCCTTCCATTCCACGGGAATATTGCTCGTAACTATCATTTGCGCCATCTGATAGAATGCTGCAACGATTAGGATGCCCGCAGACAGGAGCAAGCATCTCCAAATCGCTTTTTTCGTCAACCATTTTTTCCTTTTTTCCCATTCCCTCATTTCAAACATCTCCGCTTTTGCAATGCTCACGATTCTGTTAAACGTTTCCTTGCAAGCGCGCTACAGACCGACCTAAATAGGTGGCATAGAACGTTGTTTTGTGAGTGAGCAAATGTCTGAATACGATCGACCAAACTGTGAATGCTGCGCGCGCACTAAACGTTGCCGCGCTTGCGCGCGTTTATTCGGGTTTATGCAATAGATGGTACGCATATCCAAGCATATAGCGCGCGCTTTATTCATTCTTTCTAGCTCTTGTGATACTTCTTGGTCCGAAATTCTTTAATTTGCACGCAACAGAAGATAAACTGGGGATTCAAGAATGAGTGAAAAGAAAGTTGTTAGGAGAACCGTTGCACTCGCATTAGGGGTAATATGTATCGTCTTAATAGCTGGCTTAGGTGGAGCAATGGCATACTACGCTGTGACAATCAACAATAAAGATTTGACATATGATGACTACGTATCAACGCACAGTCATACCGATTCCGACTACAATAGTCTAAACTCAACATATCACAACTACATGGGAAATCACCATTACAACGATTCCGAATACAATTCTCTGAATTCTCAGAACACAAATCTGCAAACCAAAGAAAATCAACTTCAAACATGGCTCGACGGTAACAAAACATTGCTAAACCAGACACAAACGTGGCTCGACGGTAACATCACCTACTACAATTCTCAAATCAGTTCTTTAGACTCTCAAATCATGAACCTAACGAATGAGAAAAACCAATTGCAAACGTGGCTAAACGGAAACATCACAAGTCTTGAAGCTCAAATCTCGACGTTGAATGCAACAATAACGCAAATGGAAGAATGGCTCGCGCGCGGACCTCCAGCCGACCATTTAGCCGTGGCGAATATGGTGCAAGCATGGTATCCTACAGTAAACTTAACGAAGCAATTTCTATTTAATTGTATAGACGAAGGTGGAACAGAGTCTAATTGGGCATGGTGGTGGACTACCGGCAGCATGACGGACGCTGCCGCCTTTATGTCCATCATAATCAATCCGGCGAATACCAGCATAGAATTCTGCAGGTGCGATGCTGCTGGTGGAGATGAGTTATCTGTGTCCATCAACGGTACAGTTTATACTAACATATTTTCCAATTCTAGTTGGGGGTTAATTGGATATTGGAATATAGTTGAGTAGTTACTTTTTAACACACGACGCTCTATCGCGCGCGCCTTGATTGGCACGACACGGTCTTTTGGCGCCGGAGATTGGGATCTCTGGTTGGTTAAGACAGACTCGGCTGGAAACATGCAATGGAACAAAACATACGGAGGAACAAATACGGACATTGTGTTTGGTTTAATCCGAACGAGCGACGGAGGATACGCACTAACAGGCTATACAGGGTCTTTTGGCGCTGGCTCGGACGATGCGTGGTTAATCAAGACTGACGCTGCTGGAAACGCATTGGACGGCTTCAAGTACGGCTTAGCCTGGGTTGACTCCACACCCAACACAATAGAACTGTACAGAGGAACCGACGACAAATACTGGAACTACGTACGAGTACAAATCTGGGCACCAAGATAAGTGCCCTCCTATCTGTTTTATCCTATTCTGTTTCATTGAGGGTGTATCTGTAGAAAGGGAAAGCAGGTGAGCGTCCCTCACTTGAGGCTTCCTAAGCTTCAAAGCCAACCGGCAATCGCTTCGGGGTTGAATAAGCGCGCGCTTTCAGCAATCAAAACAAGGAGGGAAAAATCAGGTTTCCACGACGATCTTGCCTGAAGGCAGCACAGCAGCAACGTGACCACCTTGCGCTAACAGCTCGGGCAATTCTTGCTCCGACACGATACGCTGGCAGTGTTCGCCGTCTGAGCATTTTTTCTTGTCTCGGAGTGCAAGCTTGAACCTTTTTATGTCTGTGCGGTCTTCGTCAGTCAACGGTTCATTCGAAATCAGCTTGCTTGTTATCCTCTCTGATGCTTCCTGGCGCTTTTGTATGTAATCTAATTCCATGTGTGAAGGGAAGCACGTTTCACTCATAGCCCTTGCATAATCCTCTCGTAAGCTGTCAGGTGAAACATACGCGGCTTCATTGATCTTTTTGCCGACAACCTGCTTCCATTTTTCACTGCTCATAAACCTGCTGAGATTGTCGATTAAGAACTTGCGAAGACAATGGAAGCGGATAATCTTGTTTCCATGTTGAATCCCTGCCTTGTCGGCTACCCTCTTCAAAGTCCTGCTTAACGTTATCTGATCTTTGAAAGTTAACATTCGTTCGCCTGGGCTTGTTCGTCCCTCTCGGCTCATCGTTTCAAGCATCAGTTTGATTATCGGTTGAGCATCGCTGTCGATGAACGGATACGCTTTTACGCTTTCCTTCTGCGTGTGGTATTCGCCTAGGCTGATCGGCAATTCACGGTTGATGTACGGCTCCAAGTCGCCTCGCGTCAGCGCAAGAAAATCCCCTGCCCGCAAACCGAACGATTTACCAGCCACTATGACGTACTGCTCCTCCAAATCTGTCATGTCAGCCATCTTCTTCAGGTCGTCCCTGCTGAAACGATAGTCCTCCGTCTTCCGTTTGGCCTTGCCCAGCGTTGCGCTTTCCGTCTTGCGGAACTTTGACGGATAACGATGAAAGGCAAAGAAGGATCGGGCAGCTCCTGTAGCAGTAACAGCCGTGTAGTCGCTCTGCTTCTTCGTGTCCATCATCCAACGCTTGAAATCTAACACTCGCTGTTCCCAGGCGTAAACGTTATCCGTTCGACGACTTTCAAGAATCTGATCGCCTGTCATCCCAACGTATTCAAGGAAATACTTCCAAGCCGTTTGGTAGGTGCACTTGCTACTCTTCTTGCAACTGTTCAACCATTCCCAAGTTGCCTTATCGTCTGGAAACCAATCTTTCGCTATTCTTCCTCTCATGTTTAATTGCCTCTGCATATGTAGTGTTCAACTAATTATTTAAACGTTTTGCACAAACTGACGGAAAAGGTCATTAAAATATAGTTTGGTTTGAACGTTAGCCGATTCTAATGTTGTATCTTACTGCATATTGCCACGTAGCATTTCAGGCTCTCTTCATCATTCAAGACTACAATGTGTAATCCAGCATTGCAGAGCAGATGCTCGAAAGCTTCCTTCGAAAAGATTTTCTTCAAGCCAGTAACGACAATTACGGCGTCATCTTTTGAGACTTGATTGATCTCATTCAATGTTTGGGCTGGGTTGGGTGAATTCTGTATGAGGGTCATAACGAATACATGGTCGAAGGTATGTTCCTTCAACGGCATGAAATCAGCATCAGCGCAGATTATGTGAATGTTAGGCAGAGTTGCTGCTCGTTCCCGTGCTTTGAGTAAGGTTTTCTTGGAAATGTCCAATCCGATAGTTGCCTCTGCCTTGTTCTTAATGTGGTCAAATAATAGTCCGGTTCCGCAACCTACGTCCAAAACAAGTCTAAGGTCCCTCTTTTCTAGGCTTCTGAGTGCTGCGTTGTATTTTGCGGTTTGTTCTTGCTCATAGCGAAGGTCGTAGATGCGTGCTGTTGCGTCGTATCGTCGGATGACGTCACGTTTCTTTTCCCAATCGCCCATCGAGGCCCTTCAGAAATCTTATGTGTAGATAGGCCTTCATAACTATTGGCGAATTTGAATTGTCCGGTCCGAGGTCTTTAACAGTTTTGGTGAATCCCAGTGTTGTGGAAGCTGAGAAGGTTGCTGGGGAAGCTGTTTCTCAGCACAGGATGCTGCTTGTGGTTGGCAGGTGTTGGGTGCATTATGCTGGGAGGGCAAGGTCGAAGCTTGAGCCCGGCGAACGCATGCTGATTATAAAGGAAGATGGGTCTCTTCTTGTTCACCGCTCGGTTGGGTATGAGCCGGTTAACTGGCAGCCGCCTGGATGCGTCTATCACGCTAAAGCTAAGGATGGCGTGCTGGAGATCCATGCTGTTAGGCAGAAGCCAGCTGAGTCTGTGAAGGTGTCTTTTGACAGGATTTATTTGGTTTCTAGTTTGGATCTTGTGGATGCTGGTGAGTTTTCGCTCTACGCAAGCGAGGAGGATATGCATAAGGCTATCTTGGTGGAACCTTCGCTCTTGGAGGAAGGCTTCAAGCCGATAAGTTATGAGAAGAAGGTTGAGCCGGGCTTCCTGGACGTTTATGGTGAAGACAGAAATGGGCGACTTGTCGTTGTCGAGGTTAAACGCAAAACCGCTGGCAAGCAGGCGGTAATCCAGCTTGCGAAATACATTGATGCAATAAGAGGCAAAGCAGACCGCCAAGTGCGCGGAATCCTAGCAGCACCAGACATTGCAAAGGACGTTCATAAGCTACTTGATAGTCTTGGCTTAGAGTTTAAAGGTCTAGATCCAAAGAAGTGCGCAGAAACGCTTCAGCGTGCAGAGACAAGAAAGCTGGCAGAGTTTTTCAAAGAAACCCAAACCGACGTTTAGCACGCGTTATCTTCGATATCGATTGCCCAAGGAAGAAGCTGGCTGGAGACAGTGAAGCCATGGACTATCTTGGGAAAATGGAAACGGCCGTTCAGCAAGTTGTGAAGATCTTCGATTTTGCTAGAACCTATGAGATGCTCGGCGCGGAAAAACTGGCCTACGTAGACGTTGAAAAGACTATCAAGGAGGCGACCTCACTGTTTTCTGACCTGAAAGGCGTAAAGGTGACAAGCGAGTGCCACGGGCTGACTGTTCTAGCAGACTCACTGCTACGACAGCTATTCTACAATCTTGTGGATAATTCGCTGAAGTATGGCCAGAAGATCACCTGCATAAGAGTGTATTATGAGAAAACAGGCGAAGACAAGCTCAGGCTAGTCTACGAGGATGATGGCGTTGGGATACCGGATTCTGAGAAGCCAAACCTCTTCAAAGAAGGCTGCAGCTCGGGCGGAAGCACGGGCTACGGGTTGTACCTGATTAATAAGATGACGGAAGCCTATGGCTGGGCCATACAAGAAAAAGGTGCGCCCCACAAAGGAGCACAGTTCACGATAACGATACCCTGGAAGAACCAAAACGGAGAAGAAAACTATCAGCTTCATTAACAAACTCGATCTGGTCATCTAACGCGCAATGTGAGCCAAGACAATGCCTGTTTGAAACTGAGTCTCCTAGAAAGGTTTAGATTGCTGAATATGTTCGATTCGATTCTGAAGAGGTGAGATGTTGCTGCCGAAGCGAAACATCGGTCTAGTAGCTCATGACAATAAGAAGGATGATTTGGTCGAGTGGGTTGATTTCAACAGGGGAACATTGTCTCTCCACAACTTGTATGCTACTGGAAACACTGGGCAGAGGATTATGGGTAAAACAGGATTGAAAATCACCTTGCTTAAGGGTGGCCCTTACGGTGGGGACATGGAGCTTGGGGCCTTGATTACCAATGACAAATTGGATTACCTGATTTTCTTCTGGGATCCCCTGCAGGCCCACCCTCATGACGTTGATGTCAAAGCCCTCCTCAGGATAGCAGTCTTGTACAACGTGCCGACGGCCTGTAATAGAGCGACAGCAGATCTGATAATTTCCAGTCCGCTCTTTCAAAGTGAAGAATACAAGCCTGAAAAAGAACGAGCCGGGAAATAAGCCCCTGCACGTAGAGACAGTGTTACTAAAAAGCATATGCTATGAACTATGATGCACGTTGAAATGTGTCAGGAACGCGGTGTAAATCAGTGCTTCATGGGTTGATAATCCCAGTTGCTTAAGCCGCGAAACCATTCGGTCTCGGACGCCTGTTTTGAAGGCTACCAAGCGCGCGCCATATCACTTATATCATGTTACTTACATTTTTGATTCCTCTAAGGGCTCGGAGAAATGCGTTTGACTGAAGGCTTTGAGAATGTGAAAAGCCAAATCGGCTTTTGCGGAATCTGGTGTGGCAGTTGCTTAGGCGGCAATGGTGCCGTGCTGGAACTGACAAGAAAATATGAGCAGACGATCAAGCGCAGTCACCATACATTAGAAAGATGGGCTCCTAAAGAGTTCGACTTCAACGAGTTTATGAAAAGTCTCGCCTGCATAGAAGCTATGCCGCTGTGTCCAGGTTGCAAAAAGGGCGGAGGGGATCCTGCCTGCAAGGTAAGAATCTGCACTTCAAAAAGGAACATAGACAACTGTAGCCAATGCGACAGCCTTATGGAATGCAGAAATTTTGAAGAACTAGAAAAGGGCTACCCAAAGATCAAAGAAGAGTTGACGAAAATTAAGAACGTAGATCAGAATGAAGCTGTCGAAAAATGGATGATCTCATTGAAAACTAAATGGCCTCATTGCGTCTTGCTCTGCGAAACGGCTAAGCATTGACGTGCATAAGAAAGGAAGTCAAGTTTTGGCGACGTATGTCTTTGGTTGAAAAAGACGGCGGGTTCGTGGACGGGTAGAAGCCCTTGTCAGTATGGGTGCCCATCTTAAGTGCGGCCAACCATACTTGGCGATTCTCAAAAGCGATTCTGAAGTGAAAATGTTATGCGCGCGCTAAAAGTAGGGACGTTGCCTCTGCTCTTCCTCATATTATATTACAGAAAATCAGTCATCAACATTGCCTTCTTGAATGTCGCCTTCGAAAGCTGCTACGTGGTCGTCTTGCTGTTCACGTTCAATCTCTTCAAGCGCAGCTTCCATGAGCTTCTTCATCTGGCGCTCTTCCATTCGTTTGAGGACTTCCTCGCGGGTTAGATATCGGGACTGTGAGTTGGTCCCTGAAACGCCGTCGAACCATTCCCCTCCTAAATCTAGTCTTTGTTCTGCAATCAGAACCCTTGAATCAGCATTCTCCCGCACGGTTTTTTCATGATAGTCGTCAACGGCCTTGACATTTTTAAGAACGCCTTGCTTGTCGTAGACCTCAATTGTCGTAAAGCTCAGTTTTGGGCTTATGATATGAAACGAAGTCTCAAAGCCACAACTTGGGCAGTAGAACCGTATGATCTCAAACTTCTTATCGTGTCTGAGTCTGAAACTTCTTCCTGCGCATCGCGGGCAACCAAAGTATGCACATTGAGCCAGTGCTGGATTGTTGACGCTAGCCCATCTTAGATATTGAGCCCCACGCGAGGTATCATCCTCGATGCTCTTGAACTCAATCCAAGCGTGTTTCCGGCTCCTGCCACGTTTACGCATAGTCACTGGTGCTCACCATCTTGCGCGGTCTCATCTACTGTATACGTGTACAAACTTGTATGAATGTCTTATCGCGCATGCAAGCGTCATCAACGATCTTTACCGCGATCCTCCTCCGTGAAAGACTTCATCTTGTTCTTGTATAGGCCGAAGGCTTCGTCAGTGACCGCCTCGCGCTGCTTGACTAGCTTGGTCATTATGCATACGGGGACGCAAGAGGAATGCGTAAGTCTTAAAGACGAAAAGGCAGCTACTTAGCAGTAAGATCTGGAGCTGGACCGTGTGAAATTGCCAATCAGTTCTCTAGCCGGTGTTGCCGTCATAATCCTGTACTGCGTCTTCACGTTTTCCTCATTGGCCCTCTTCTCAACGACCTACAGCCCAGTGACTAACTGGCTAAGCGACCTGGGCAACTCAAGCCCCACGTACAATCCTAGAGGTG
This sequence comes from Candidatus Bathyarchaeota archaeon, assembly GCA_963705345.1. Lineage (GTDB taxonomy): Archaea > Thermoproteota > Bathyarchaeia > Bathyarchaeales > Bathycorpusculaceae > DASPTR01. The sequence goes on along the minus strand of OY970072.1, from coordinate 754,851 downwards.
CAATTCTTTATAATCTGGGCTGCATACTGACAGGTATCGCGTTGTTCCCGTTCTTCATTGGACTTTACAAGTGGTATACCGATGAAAGATGGAGAAAGATGTCCCTGTCGATTTCACAAGCCGTCGGATGTTTGGCGGCCTTCGCATTGATCATGATCGGCGTTTTCTCAGAAGACTCCGGTTCACTGCATATCCTGTGGTCAGACGTCTTTTTCTTGCTCAACTTCGTAGCTCTGATACTGGTCGGAGCATCTCTGTTCACGCATTCGCGGTACATTAAAGCCATTGCCTACTACGGATTCACTGTGGCCGCAATAAGCTTGGCATTCGTTTTTGTGTCCGATATGCCTCTGCTGGAGTGGTTCACCGTCTTCACAGCTCTCGGATATGTTGGTTTGCTAACGTATAACATGGCGAAATAGTCCGAGGGCTTACCCCATTTTCTTGTGTTAAGAATATGAGGCCAGTGACACTAAGTCTTGGACCCTGCGCGCGGCAAATATCAAATTCGACAGGTTCGCAATGCGTGGCCTGGGACTCGAACGCGAACCATTTCCCGACAACAGAGTCCAACCGCACTTTTTAGTATTCAATGCTGAGATATGGTTATTACCGTCAGATCTGATGAGAGCGTAAGACCGAACTGGAGACAGAATTAGCGCGTGTTTCGCCGCGCCAGCACAAGCCACACCGTAAACAGATTTAGGAAGCACATGCGTAGAACCAGATTAGGGCCACAGTTGGGCATAATTCTGGAAAACAGTTTAATAATTCGCAGATCATGACGGGTTTGGAGGTTGAGAACAAGTCAGAAACGCCCTGTTCTTCAAAAGGGAACTCGCCAAGGTCCAACAATAGTTGAAGACCGTTTCTCCTTCTCTCTTTCTCCTTTCTCTCTTCAGCTGTTTCGGACCTTAGCGAGAACCGAGAAGAATGGGAATAATGCGATGGAAGGACGTTGAGGTGAAGAAAAATGAACGCGCAGTTACCATTGGAAGAAAAGCATGATTTGCTTAAGAGTGGGCTTAATGAAAACCTGCAGAAGAAACACGCCTTGGAACTCAGGATTAGTAAGCAATTTGAGGAATTGAAAAGAATCGAGATTTCATTAGAAAAATGTGCGCGAGCAACAACGGAGGAATAGGAAACGAAAACTTCGCGTGCTTATGACTTCTTCTTGCTGACCTGCTGCAATCACAAGCTATTATTATCTGAAATAGCCTAATGTCGCATGAAGTTAGCTTGTGCGAGGTCTGAAATGTGGATCCAAGTATAAAAGCAGGAGTTTCTGGCTTTTTGCTGGCAATATTGCTGGCAGTAGTCATCAGTCTATTTTCGCCAGTGTACGTTGATTTTGTTCCTTCTTTTTTGGCTGCAATATTGGTAATATACATTTTTAGGCTGGGTACGCTCAAGGATGGACTAGTGGCCGCCTTCATGACGTACATCTTCACCGAAGGGGTTTTGGGCACCATCGATTTGGCAACGTTATACTTCACGAATGAAGCCTACCCATCATTCAATGTTGACATCTGGACCATGTTTTCCCCTATAGTTTCGGCGGTCACCGCTGTGATTGCGGGCTACATAGGAGTATGGCTTGCCCGAAATAGGAAACCTGCCCGAGAATTGCTGCCAGCTATGCTGTCTAGGTCGCCACCTGCATAAGCCCTTTTTTGGGTCTTTCGCTGATAATTCAGACGTGCACGTAGTCAAATGTGCTGATAGGAAGCAACCTACAGGTTTTATATGGGACTTGTTTGCCTTGTACTGACCGTGGGGGATTAAATCTGAAGATAGTGGGCGTGTGTTGTAGTCCGAGAAGACGGAACACTGAATGGTTGATGCGAACGGTCATGGCAGCGGCTGAGAAGCGAGGCGCAGAAAGCGAGTTGGTTACACTCAAGGACAAGAACATCAAAGTGTGCGACGGTTGTCTGGCCTGCGAGAAAACAAGCGCTTGCCACATCAAAGACGACATGCAAGAGATCTACAGCAAAATTCTGTCTGCCGACGCGGTTGTGCTGGGTTCGCCGACGTACTTTGATGCTCCCACTTCATTGGCCATGGGTTTTATTGACCGAACGATGCCGCTCTACGGCCGGATCAAGGGGAAACGATTCGCCAGCATCGTCGTTGGGCAGGTCCCTAGAGACGAAGGTGCTGCCTCCCGAGGAAAAGTTGAAAACTACTTCAAAATAATCGCAGATACGTTCGGACTAGACTACACTGGATCACTCAGTGTGGCCGCCAGAGACCCAAACGATGCCGCCAAGATCCCGCACATCGAAAAAGAATGCCAAGAACTGACCACAAAAATCTTGAAATAACCTCCCACCAGTGTGGCAGCCGCCAGCAAAACCGTCAAAACGAACTAATGCAGTCGCTTAACGTTGCGCGCTAATTGTCAGGTGCATAGAATATCACTTGCTCGATGGTTTTTGCTCCCACTAGCAGGCCTTGTCAACGCAAGAAAGGAAATTACGCAGGCGCTTGATAGTCGCGCAGTGCATGGCCGAAAGCGCGCTTCGGAACCCATCCTAAGCGCGTTAGATATGCAACACTGTTGTTAGTACGTATGTTAGTATGAATATTAGCACGAACCCAGTTATGCAGGAGATTACCGTGAGTGTCTGGGGATTCTCCTCATGCGCTTGTGGTAGGAGGTCACTTGCTCCCAAATATAGAAAACCACCTGCAAAGAAGGGCAAGAGGAGGACTATGTAATATTGCTGCACTTCAAAGAAAAGTGTGGCAACTGCTCCCAGAACTGGAGCGATGGCATCCAAGAAAAGCATCCGTATGGAATTTTTTAATGTGTTGCCAGAGTTTAACATTACAGTAACGGTACTGAGTCCATCAGTGAAGTCATGACATATCACGGCGATTGCTATTATAATTCCTACATGGATGTCTGCTTCGAAGCCAAATCCAATTGCCAGGCCATCGATGAAGCTGTGCACTGAAAGCTCTGACGTGGCAAAAAGCCCACCTAAAGGATGCCTGACTTCAACGTATTCACCATCTTTGTTGAAAACGTGAGCGCTGATCAGTCTGGAAATGATGTAGAGGAATAGAAACCCGACCACTGTCAGAGCCATTACACTTTCAAGAAGCACGTTGACAGATGTGGCGAGTCTGAAAGTCTGTGGCAACAAGTCAAGCAAGGAAGTAGTAATCAAGACGCCAGCTGCAAAGGCTCCGAGAATTCCAACGTTCTTCCTACGTCTTGCTGCGAAGCCTCCGCCCAACAATGTTGAGAAGCAAGTAACGACAGCCAAGATGACTGCATCAGAGTTCATACAGACACTACGTCTTGACATAGGGTACTTAATGGTTTTTGTGTTCAGCGTGCGCGTCGGTCGATCTGCAAGCCATTCTTGTGATTCGCGCGAAATGAACTGGCGAGTTTCTACAAAGGCTTAGGGTTTGGGTTTCACATGTGCTAAACATAACACGCCCACAATAGTGTTAGTAACACCATTGTAATGCCATCAGAAGGGGGGGATATCTACCGAACAGTTACGAAAGAAGTTTGTTATCTTGTTCGGTCTTCTTTAAGAATGAACGCCATAAACTGGCTCAAAAGCATTGTTTCTAAACTGTTTGACGCAAAAGCACCTTAAAAGACCGATAGAAGAGAAAACGAAGCCGTTCAGATTTAGATAGTGATTACTCTGTAGTTGTCGTCTCTCAGGTAGTTAGTCAGCGGTTTACCCATATACTTGACTTCTATGCCAAGTCGTCTCAAGTCGTCAGAAACTCCATACAGGTCTGAACATTTCTTGCATGCCAACAATTTCACACCAGCCTCTTTCATTTCGATGATGTGCTCTTGCAGTTCCGTGTCTGCGACGAGAAGCTTAGCTGAGGGACCCCACACGACGAGCGTAACGTTTTTCCACCCCCACTTGAAACGCTTCGAATTGTAGGTGTACATGAAAGCCATTTTCAACGCTGCTTCTCTGTCTCCACTGGTCCACAAAACGACTAGCTCATCTGGTTTAGAAGGCTTTTTTTGCTTGCCATGTTCTTTTTTGCTCAAATTCATCCCTTCATCTTCCTAGGCAAACGAATGGCATAGTGTAAACTTGTGTTCACGGTATAACTTTTCCGCAAAATCAAGAACTGAATATCTTCAAGCGGTTTTTGTCAGTATTTTGGGTTCTTTCCATTCTTCTCTGAGAATACTATACAGGTAAGCGTCTCTGAGTTCTCCTCTGGAAAAAAGATACTTACGCATTGTTCCTTCCTTCTTGAAACCTGCTTTTTCCAGAGCCTTCTGAGAAGCCAGATTTCCCGTATCTGTGCAGGCTTGAACACGCATTATGTCCTTTGAAAGGAACAAGTAGTCAACCATTATCTTGACAGCTTCTGTGCCGTTGCCTTTGCCTCTCTCATTTGGAACCAAAGAATAACCTATTTCCAACAGTCTGCCTGCAGGATGCACTAAGACAAAATGACATATGTAACCAATCTTACTTCCATCTTTCTTCTCAATGATAAATCCCGTCTGTTCAAGAGTGCTTTTGTCGAAATCCCTCTCTATCTCTGCTTTGGATATCTGCCTTAGAGGATTGTATTCACCAAAGAACTCAGGCTTGTTAACCCATTCCGCAAATAGTGGCAAGTCCTCTTTTTCCATAACCCTCAAATTCACACTCTTCCCCTCAAGCAACTCAGTTCACCAATCCAGACAGTTACCTAGGTTTAGCTATAACTCTTCCGCAACAGTTCTAGTCCGTTAGAAATGCCCAAAGTAGGCTTATTTTCGCAAAATAGGCTCCTGGTGGGGTCGTATGGGTCAGAGCCCGTGTTTGAACCCATGGACAAATGGGGATATCTCTCGAAGAGACACTATACTAAGGGTGACTTCCAACATAGACATGAGTTAGCCAAATTATTAACGCTTATGGAAGATATCTCCCGAAATGTCGCTTTTGACTCGACATTTTAGATATCTCCGATATACCATGAGCAACAAGACGCTTAAAAACAAGCGCGCATGGCTGTTCCGAAAATGGTCAAAAATGGTTTTGCATGGGTACTATACTATAAACTCTGTAGTAGTTTAATCATTCTCTAGAATGCTTGTTCATGGATAATTGAATAGAAAAAGAGGAATTTTGGGTTTTTGGTTTAGGTGTGATATTATTTGGCTTGTCGTAGCATTTTCACTACTTCTTCCCCGCCTACTGCCGATTTAACTTCATATGTTTCATACGCACTTATTGCCAGAATCTCTGGTTCCATACCAAGTTTGTTGAAGGCTTCTACACTTGGGGCTTCAAACACAACGACGCTTAGATGTTCTGAAGGTACAGTACAATTCGCAAGCGACTTTATTCCATGTTTCTTCAATAGTCCATCTAGTTTGCTAAAGTATTCCATGTAGACTTTTCTTGCTTTTTCATTGAACAAAGGGCAGCTTTCGGGGGAATGCCTTGAAATCAACAAGAATATAGGCATATCAAAACGCTCCGAACTATTATTTTAATGAAACTAGATATAAGACTTTGCACTTAATATGCCTCAACTACGAATCGATGTTCTTCTTGAAATTTAAGGCTTACTTTTCGTTCTATTTCAAAGACAGAAATCTTATATCAGCACAGCAATAGAAGACAAACGAGAGGTCTAAAAATGAGTGAAAAAATGGTTAGAGAGCGAAGACCAAGACTAGAAAAAAAGGTTTTGAGTCTTCTTTTGTCTATCCGCGTCTGATTTGGGCTTGTTTGTTGGGTGAATGTCGTCGTGTTGAAAGATGGCAAATCACGGGGTTCCAACAAATCCGAAGGGAAGTAGACTTTTCCCATAAACCGTTGAGGCTGCACCTAGCCCGCTCGGAACTTCGAGGCACGCAAGAGAGTCAAAAACAGATTCGCGCCTCAAAACTGCACCCAAACCAGAAAATAGGAATTATGACCAATTTAGACCAATTTCGGGACAATCCAGCGCGCTGATTATTCTAGGAGCATACATCTCATGAAAGTAAATAGTCAGCAAATCAGGTTTGTAGCAATTGTGACAAAACAACAGACTCAAGTCAAATGTGTCGAACTGCTCATCTATGGTAGACCCCCCTATCATGAAAGAACATGCTCATATGTACCCCCCTATAAATAGGGGGTACAGATGTGGCAGACGCTCAACTGAGCAGACTTCTAAAACTTCTGACTGTAGACTCTGCATGCTTTGACAGAGGCACGCGCCAGAACAGGCAGTTCAGCAAGCCAAACTGCACCGTGGGGAAGTTTGGTCACGGATAGTCTTGTGGCGCAGCCGATAGGACTTGAACCTATGGCCAGTGGCGATGTCTCCCGCAAACCCCTCTTTTTCTGATCGGGCATAATACTAGCGTGTTATATCATGCTAAAGCGTTTATGATAATACGTCCTATTCTACACCTACGCACGATGGGTATTGAAGGGAGAAAATGAGTTCAAGAAATATCGGTGGAACGTGCTACTTTTTGGGGCACAGCCATTTGGACGCCGCATGGCTATGGTCATTCAGCGAAACGATGGAGGTCTTTCACGATACGTGCGAGACGATCCTCAGACTGATGGAGAAATACCAGAGCTTCTGCTTCTGCCAGAGCAGCGCTCAATACTACAAGTGGTTGGAGGAGAAGTATCCTGAAACCTTTGAGAAAGTGAAGAGAAGGGTACAGGAAGGACGTTGGGAGATCGTCGGCGGAACATGGGTTGAGCCTGACGGAAACTTGCCTTCTGGAGAATCCTTCGTAAGACAGTTCCTTCATGGGAAAAGATACTTCAGGGAAAGGTTTAACGTTGACGTTAAGATTGCCTGGTTCCCCGACTCGTTCGGATACGCTTGGACCCTGCCTCAAATAATGAGAAAATCCGGCGTGGAATTCTTTTTGACGCAGAAAATGCTCTGGAACGACACCACAGTCTTTCCATACTACTTCTTCAGATGGACGGCTCCTGACGGCTCGTCAATCCTCGCCCATCAAACCGTTGGGTCATACGATGAAACCGTGGTGGAAACGAGGATACTTGAACAGATGAAGCAGCTGAATTCCTGCCAGCAATTAGACGATCTTCTGCTCCTCTTCGGAAAGGGAGATCACGGAGGCGGAGTCACCGAGGACATGATCCAAAGGGCATTGGAATTTGTCCATGGGAATAAGCCAGTGAAGGGCATGTTCTCCACGTCTAAAGGGTATTTCAGCATTCTGACCAAGAAGACTGAGGAAAAGAGGATTCCCCAAATCAACGATGAACTGTATTTTCAATTTCATCGGGGAACATACACAACTCAGGCCAAGGTTAAGAAGAACAACAGGAGAGCTGAATGCCTCCTGGAAACGGCTGAAAAATTCTCGACATTGGCACGAAAGTACGGCTATGCATATCCGAACAGAGAGCTCAAAGAAGCTTGGGAGAAGCTACTGTTGAACCAGTTCCACGACGTTCTCCCCGGGTCCTCAATACCCGAAGTCTACAGAGACTCTGAAGAATGCTTCGAATTCATCTTTAACACGGCGAACTCGATAATCTCAAAATCTCTCAAGACCATTGCAGCCAAAATCGATACGACTGGAGAGGGCAAATCGCTTCTCGTCTTCAACCCTCTATCATGGTCGAGGAGCGACGTTGTTGAAGTGCCATTGGACGAGTTGGGAGATGAATTCGAAATCTACGACGAACAAGGACGTATAGTTCCTTCACAGATAGTAGAAGGAGATAGGAAAGCCATCTTCATAGGCGAGGATGTACCACCGATTGGCTATAAAGAATACAGAGCCAAACCAACAGGTCATAAGACGAGGCCATTAACGAGCTTATCCTCCGAAGAAACGGAGAAGGAGATCAAACTAGAAAACGAATTCCTCGTAGTCAAAGTGGATAAAGAGACAGGGCTGGTGAAAAGCACATTCGACAAGAACAGTGGGAGAGAGATCTTTCAGGACTGCGGGAATCGAATTCAAATATTCGAAGATTACCCTGTGAGGGGAAGAACCTGTGTTAACTCTCGTGTTGACGCTGCGGTCTTTGACGCTTGGGAAGTATTCATCTATCAGCAACGTGAAGGGGTCAAATACGTCGAATTGAAGGATCCAGTTGAGGTGAAGCTCGTAGAGAAGGGGCCTGTCAGAGTGCGGGTCCTGGTGAAGTATAGTTATGCCCAGGAAGGGCGGCCGGACTCGATGTTTGTTCAGGAGATTATCCTTTACCACAAGATTCCTCTGGTGATGTTCAAGCTAGATGTGGATTGGCATGCTGAGCACAGGCTGGCGAAGGTGGCTTTTCCTTTGAACGTTCATAGCGACTTCACAACCTATGAGGCTCCTTACGGTTTTATCACGCGTCGAAACCCCCTCTCATACAACGCAACGCTGGCTGAGAGGGCTAAGTACGAGGTTCCAGGTCAAAAGTGGATAGATCACAGCAGCGAGGATGGGAGCTACGGTGTAAGCCTCCTGAACGACTGCAAGTACGGCTTTGACGCTGCTAACGACATGATCAGAATGACCTTACTCAGAAGTGCTGGGTATCCGATAAGAATGCGAGCAGCGTTCGGTCTGCCTGTAGACAAGACAGCCGAGGCTGAACTAACCGACCAAGGAAAGCACGACATCGCCTACGCGTTGTACCCTCACCGCTCCGATTTCAAGGAGGCTTTGACGGTCAGAAAAGCCTACGAATTCAATTATCCCATCGTGCCACTCATCGAACCAGGCCACGAAGGAGACCTATCTAAAGTCCACTCTTTCGTCTCGGTTCAGCCAGAGGACATAATCCTGACCGTAATCAAGAAAGCCGAAGACTCAGACGACATCATCCTGAGAGTGTATGAAACATCAGGGAAAGATGCGAAAGTGGTGATCCGCCTAGCCGAAACTCTGAAGGGTGCAAAGGAGACTGACCTCCTGGAAAACGAGACAGCAGAAATACCTACCCAAGATAGAACCATCGAGGTGCCAATCTCCAAGCATGAAATAAAAACCATAAAAATGATTGTACGGACATAGACAGTGCGCGCTCTGCTTTCGTGCGACTAGACACGTTTGACCCCTAAGATAGGAACAACAACCGTGAAAGTTGTTCCTTTGCCGACAGCACTTTCTACTGATATCCTGCCTCCATGTGCTTCTACGACACGTCTGCAGATGCAAAGCCCCAACCCCATTCCGTTTGCTTTTGTTGTGAAGAGTGGCGTCCACAGTTGTCTCATTACATCCTCTGGGATTCCGACACCGGTGTCGGTGAAGGCAATTTCCATGTTGCCATGTGATTCCTTGCTTGTAATTGTAAGTCCGCCACCCTTTGGCATAGCATCGATCGCGTTTCTGATTATGTTGACGAAGACTCTTTTCATTTTCTCTAAGTCAGCTTTCACCTTTGGCTTGTTCTGAGTCAAGTCTCTGACTCGGACGTTTCTAGGTATCCTCGCCGTGGACAATGCATCCTTAATGATCGACTTGGGATCAGTTTCCCTTAGGTCTACTCGTATTTCCCGTGAATATTCCAAAAGATCGTTTATGATATTGTTTGAGTGCTCTATGTCTTTCTCGATTATCTCAAACATTTCTCTTGTCTTTTGGTCAACTTTTGAACCTAGCTTCTTTTTCAAGTAGTACGTGGCGCCAGAGATGCCAGTCAACGGGTTGCGTAGGTCGTGACCAACCATCGCGGCTATTTCGCCGATGGCGGCAAGTCTTTCAGCCTTAAGAAGATGCTCTCGTGCCTTCTTCAGCTTCTTGGTTCTCTCTTGGACTAGTCTTTCCAGGTTCTTAGCATAGTTCAAGTTGCTCATCGCAGTGGCAGCATGTGACGCGAGGATCTCGAGTAGCTTTTGGTCCCTCTCGTCGAAAGCAGCCAGTTCTTTGCTGTCAACGCCTATGACGCCGAGAACTTTACCTCCCGTCTTGACTGGCACGTCGAGGCCAGAACGTATTTCAGGCATGAATTCAACCCAATCATTGTTCTTTTTTGAGTCTGGAACGTTGATCGATTTGCCGGTCCTCGCTACCTTAGCACTTACGCCTCTTTTGGTTCCGTCAAGTGGTAGCTCCATGGAGAAGAGCTTTGGATATCCTCGGTGATCCACGACTCGAAGCACGTTTTTGTTCACAGCCATAAAAAACGCGATCTCAAAGCCTAATGTCTTTTCAATAGCGTCCAACGCCAGTCGATAGATTTCCTTTTTGCTCTTTGCCATGTTTAGGGTTTGACTATAGGTGTGTAGCGTTGAAAGCCTCTCTTCAAAGCGTTTTCTTTCAGTAACGTCTCTGTACAGTCCAATAGTGCCGACAGGTCTGCCCTCAACTGTGATTGGAGCGGCAGATATGGACACTGAAACCAAAGACCCATCCTTCCTTTTTCTAACGGTATCGTAGTAAACATATCCTTTCGAGGCCCTTTTGTCCAGCATTTCCCCTTCTCCAATCTTGTCGTTTGGCACGATCAAGCCATTGATATGTCTGTGCACGAGCTCGTCTAGAGAGTAGCCGAAAAGCTCGATGAACCGTGGATTAGCATTCACGATGTGAAAATCTGCATCCAAATAGACGGCAGCCTCAGGATTATCCATAAACAAGCGTGTAAATTTCTCATGGCTCTCTCGAATCGTTTTTTCTGTGTTTTTCAGTTGAGAAATATCTTTGTAAATTGCCACGTGGCCTATGATTTTGTTTTCCACGGTTATAGGAGCTGCGCTGAGGGAAACTGGAACTAGAGTTCCATCTTTCTTCTTTCTAACGGTATCCTCCTGATAGGCTTCTCCTTTGCCGGCTCTATTGTTGAACATTTTTGCTTCTTCTACCCTGTTGTCTGGCACAATTAAATCGTCGATGTGTTTGTCTTTTATTTCATCTGAAGAGTAGCCGAAAAGCTTGGAAAAACGAGGGTTAACATCTAAGATGCGAAAATCTAAATCTAGATAGGCTGCAGCCTCAGGATTATCCATGAATAGCCTTTCAAAGCTTCGTTGGCTCTCAAGTATCTTTTGCTCAGCCCTCTTACGTTCCGAGATGTCTCTCACTATTTCTAAGCTATCTATATGGCCATCTGAATGCTTAAACGGCATAGAAACAATTTCGTAGTTTCTTCCATCTTTTCCTGTTAGTTCAACTCGAAACGTTTTCTTATGCCTGATAGCTTTTCTCATCGGGCAAGAAGAGCATGGTTTGTCAAGTCCAATGTACTCAACATAGCATTTCTTTCCAGTCATGTCGCCAAATCTATCTCTTAAGAACTTGTTCTGGTATCTAATCGTGTAGTCATAGGTGACAATGTTTACGCCCTCATTCAAAGTTGACAGAATCAAATTCAGCTTGCTCAAAGAGTCTTGTAGTTCCTTTTCAGATTCTCCGAGTTTCTGCTCTGTCTGTTTGCGTTCGGTGATCTCCCTAAAGAATGCCTGATAACCTATCGTCTTGCCATTCTTTTTCATAAACCCGATGTGAGCTTCTCCCCAGCCAGTAGTTCCATTTTTGCGGACATAGGAATATTCGAATGGTTTGGGTATTTTTCCTCTTAGTGCTGAAACCATCAGCTTCAGATATTTTGGGATGTCTTTGGCTCGGACAGTCTGTAACTTCGTGAAGTGTTTGCCAACGATTTCTTCCCTGGAATACTCTGTTAACCTTAGAAAAGCGTTGTTGACCGATGTAACCACTCCCTTCATATCTATGGTTGCTATGCCGTCAGGAGCCATTTCAACCAATGAGCGCCACTTCTCTTCAGACTCTCTTAGCTTATCTTCCGCTTGTCTCTGTTCAGTTATGTCCATGACACTGGCGAGGGCCCCGACATAATTTCCATGATTATCTGTAATTGGCGACGTTCCCAGCCTTGCATAGACCCTGGTTCCGTCCTTTCGAATAAACTCAAAATAGTGCTGTTCTTTAATACCTTGTTTACGGCGTTCCAGATAGTATTTGCAGATTTCCACACCTCGTTTATCCATGAATGAAAATAGATGTTTTCCTTGCATTTCATCTACAGTGTATCCCAACATCTCTGCCATGCGAGGGTTGACGAAGGTAGTGTAAGCATCTCTATCGATAACCCAGATGCCCTCATGAAGGCTTTCAACCAGTTGACGATATTTCTTTTCGCCGTTCTTCAGCGCATCCTCCATCTTTTTGCGTTCTGTGATGTCGGTTGAGATGCACAGTACTCCTTCTTTGACTGGATATACGTGAACTTCACACCAGCCTTTTCCCCCAGCTGGAAACATGTACTCATCTACGACAACGTCAGGCTTTCGAGTTTCCATTACCCTTCTGAAAGTCTTAAAGAAGTCTGTTTTCTCTATGCCCGGAAACAGTTCGGTTAGCCTGCTTCCCAGAAGCTTGTCCTTCGGCATATTGGCTAGTCTCGTCGTGGCATCGTTTACTATTAGGTGTCGCCACTCTCTGTCAAGCAGATAAACACTATCTGAAATGGATTCCAAGAGATTCCTGTAGCGTTCCTCGCTCTCCTTCAACGCTTCCATTGCTCTTTTTCTTTCGACAGCCTTGCGTATGCTGTGTGCCAGCTCACCATAAACGGTTTCGGGGTCCCCAGATTTGTTGAGGTATCGGTCTGCGCCATAGTTTAAGGCTTTTATGGCTACTTCTTCTTTGCCTCTTCCCGTGAACATTATGAACGGAATGTATTCCTTCCTGTCTCTCAACTCCTTCAAGAATGCCAAACCGTCTTTTCCAGACATTTGGTAATCTGAAACAACAACGTCGAATTTTCCTCCTTCCAGTTTTTCCATGGCCTCTTCAACGGATAGAGCAGTTTCAACTTCGAAGGGGCCTTCTGTTTGTAGACATTCTTTTGCTACTTTTAACAGGCATTCTTCGTCGTCAACGTGCAAAACTCTGATATGCTCTTTCTCACGCAAATCTATGAGTATCCCTGTTGAGGCATGAACCATAGATTCACTCAAGTAGAGCACTCCACCTTATACCGCGCGTTAGAAGAAGACGTGAAAACCTTCACACAAAAGGTTTATGAATTGACCATAAATATCAGCATTCCACCTTTGATTCTTGAGTGTGTTTGGGTTCGAAACGCGTTGAAAAGAATCGCGCGTATAAACCATCGGACTAATACCGATTATTAGACGTAGCATAGAGGCAAAATCGTCTGCGCTTCCTTTCCGTCTTCCAGTTCAGCTTTGATTTCAACCACTCCTGCGAAAATGGGTTTCAAGTATTTGTCATTGCGTTCAAAGAATTCCACACTAATCTTTTTGGCTTTATGGTCTAACAACTTTGTAAGCGGGTGGCTCAACAAGTCAAAAAGGTCAATCTTGAACGCGGAATAATCAAGAAGGTAACCATACTGAGAATCAACTCCAAAAATCAGAAAACTTGGAAACGGATTAACCTTGTAGCCGTTCCCTGCACGAACCAACCATTTCTTATCTACCAGAATTTTGACGTAACGCCTCAGTGACCGCTGGTTGACAGAGTTGAAGTAGAATTGATTGCCCATATGAAGGCTTGTTTCTCAATGAATCTCAGAATTACTGGTAGCGGCGGGTTAATTCGTATCTATTTCTTTCGCGTGCTGCCGTGAAGACATCAAGGTTGAATCGGCCTCTTTTGACGCTTGAAGCTTAATGATTCTCTGGTAGGTCCGAAATCAATTTCTAGGCACTTGCCGAATTCTGAATCTGCATTCTTGCTTCATAAAACCTAAGCATCACCGGCGTCGACCATCATCTCGACAGGATCTGTGACTCATGCACAGCGGAGCTTGAAGAACGCTTGAGAATGTTACTTCTACTTTCATTACTACTCGTTCTCTGGCCTGCTGCCTCAACACAGGCTTTGATCATCCGTTACAGTACCCCGCTCACGAAATGTAATGTTTCAACTTCAGACATTGCACTAAGTCCCGGCACGGATGGAACCGCATATTATATCTCAACGAACAAAACGTGGGCGCAAATGAATGTCACGACCACCTCATCAAATTACTACGTGAACAGTACGAGTTCTGACACGGGCACTCACTCGAACTTCACGGCACAACAATACGGTCCAGACAACATCAACGATACCTTAGCCGAAGCCGATGTTCCAGTGATTTCAGGAGATACTCAGCAGTTCGTGCAGAACAACACGTCCGATATTGACAAAAACGGCGACATTGGAACAGCAAGCAACTTTACAACTGAGCAGTATAATGACGGTGTTTTCGACACTCTTGCTGAAGCCGACACAAACAACAGCAGTCCAGAAAAGTACTCGTACTTCAACAATAACGGAGGTGTGTGGACTAATCCATCAAACGCCTATGACAACGGCACTGGAACAGCTGCTACGTATACTTGGAGCACATCTGGGTACACCGCGTATTTGACACTTAATCTTACCTATGCAACAAGAGGTTCAAAAATCCGGTATTGGGTAGGCAGGTCTAACACAGCGGTAACCAACATGACCATTGACATTGCCAATCAAACAGGTTCATGGCTAAACGTTTACAATGCAACTCCCACTTATTCAGCTTACGCCAACGCTTCAATCACGTTTTCTCAGTATACAGCAGTGCGATTCAGCTTCTATAAGCCAGGTACAGCAAGTAGGACTGTTTCCGTCTATGAAACTCAAGGCGTAAACGACACTGTACTCGCAAACTACCAGGTTGATTTGGAGCGACAATGGACATCTGCTCCGTACAACGTGAACGGGTCAAAACTCCTCTGCATAAAGACTGGAACGTTCAGTGGTGAAGCCCTAGAGGTTGACGTGTGGAATGGAGCAAGCTGGACAGTTTTAAACAGCAGTCTAGTTGCTAACGCATGGAACAATATTTCAGTGTTTTCATACTTGACTTCTACAAACTTCACGATAACATTCATTGATACTACAAGAACGGGGGACACCGTACAATCAACATGGCAAATCGACTGCGTCCTGCTTCACGCATGGAATATCACAGACAATTATCGCCTTGACATTCAAGAGCAATGGACGAACGCCAGCTACGCAGAAACAAATAAGGAACTGGACATTTTCATGGGATCATTCTCCAGTCCAGCAGAAACTCTGTCTGTTCAATGGTGGAATAATACTGACAGTTCGTGGTTGACCATAATTGCCAGCTTAACCGCTAATAGCTGGAACAACATATCAGTAACTACATACCTTACAAGTTCAAACTTTACCATCAGGTTCTTAGACGGAACACAAATTGGAGATTCTGTTCAAAGCAGTTGGCAGATAGATGCCGCACTACTACACGTTTGGACGGATTACTTCCAGAACGTGCTCAGTATCGCAAACCAGAACGCCACTACAGGCTACCAAGCCAAGCTTGAGATTGCCTCAATGACAGGCATAAGTAGCCTGTCAAACTTCACTGGATATCTTCATGATGGTACGGTGTCAAAACAAGTTGAAATACTCAATGGCGTCGTCACGCAGTCCTCTGGTTCATGGTACACTCTCGCTTCCTCATCTTCAATCTACATTTCCCTTGCAGTGAAAAGGAATTCTTCAGGTGCCTGCGTTGCTAACCTCAAGTTACACGTCGTCAAAAACGGCACAGTGTCTCCCGAGTTTGTTCAAACCATAACGGCTAATGTGAATTAAATTCAGACAATTCGCGTAGCTTCCGAGTTAGATTCTGAGTTCATAATTCTTAAAAAGTCCAATCGCATCTTGTATATTGCGATAGGCGATATTATTTGCAACACAGAACCCGAGCATCAAGAATCGTTATTGTAGTATTGACAATAGCTCTAGTTTCTATTACGCTAGTCGCCGCCGCGATCTATTACTACTATACTGCCCAAGTCCAAGTCACAGTCGAATCGCCAAAAGTCACTTGGCTAACAGGAAGCGACATTACAGCATCCATTGGAACAAACAAAACATGGTGCCAAATAACAATAGGCAACCTTGAACCAAACGCAACCACCGTTTACACAAACGCTTTGAAATTCACCGTGGGCACATCATCAAGCTCAAACGGCATGGCTCTCCAAGTCACGACGCTAGCTGACACTAACACCATTGTTTGGGGGATACGGTTTTATGTTTTCACTCAAGGAGCTAGCAGTACAAGCGTGACCCTTGTGGACGGGGGCAACGCAACGATCGGCAGCACAGACGGAAACATTGCAGTGGCCGCAGTTGGCTATAGGCAGTCGGGCGCATCTTCAGGCTACGGTTCAATTACTGTACCAACCCAATCCAGTGGTTTTACCGGGTCTGCAAGTACAACGTACATAATTGCTATAGAGGTAATGGGCAAAGATGGAATCTTGACCAGTCAGTCCGCTTCCTTGCAACTGAAACTACTCTGGTCCTAGTAGCCGGTAAAAGCCTTTTTTCAATTCTTGATTAATTGACTAACCCCGTGACCAAAGACCCCAGTTCTCTTCAGGTCTTCACATCAAACAGTTTAAACATAATAGACCTACGTAAGGATAAACCCTGATCTACAGTTTTCCTGTCAGCGCAGACTCTAACCGCCGAATGGCTTCCATCTTAGATCAACTTCACATTTGTTTGCCTTGCCAGCGTACTGTATGTCCACGCTAATTTTCTTGCAGGCACCTACAGGAATGTCGCCCAGGTCCGTGATTTCGGTTCTGAGTAGCGTGCCTTTCGAGTCATATATTCTTGTCACCAGTCGAACTTGCCTAGCACTTGATGAACCAGCGTTAAGAACTGTTCCATCAAGGTGCACGTAAGACAAATCAGACGTTGGGTGATAGTCGACCCAAGTGAAATCAACAGTCTCCAAGCGACCCTCATTCAGGAAAGCAAAGTATATCAGCAGGCCGACGATGATGAAAACAGTGGTTCCAGCCAAGACGATGCTCATCGTTTTTACTGAATTGTTGCGTGATCTAGAAGAGCTCTTATGAAGATCCAATTTTCTTATCCGACACCCAGGACATCCTGTTCTGTTTTCCGAACTCGTCTATTTTGCATTTGTGAATTTCCAGTCCAGAAAACTCAATTATGACGTGGCGTAGAACCCCTGCGGCCGTGATGAAGCGCGCGTTTGCCAACACGAATGGGAATATCCCTAAAACCCTAATCTTCTTCGGGTATCACAGGACCACTATATCATAGCTATCGGATGTTTTGGCATCAGGCAAAGCTTGATAGAAGATTCCAGCGTGCCCCTGAATCGTGAATCTGAGCTTGTATTACAGATGGAAACACTTATATCGGACGACATAATATATCTATTCTTGATATGTCTCGCAATAGACATATTGTCTCCACGTAGAACACGGATACGGGTTCAAGTGCGAAGCCTAATGTGCTGACGTTAACCATTAGGTTCGAAGCACACGATGAGAAAAAGTCCGAAACACTGTTGGCAGGGCTTGATTTCCACTGAATAAATACCAGTCAAACTGAAGCATGGAGTCAGGGAAAGAATATGGATGAACGTGTAAAAATCCTCGTTGTCGACGACGATGCTGGCATTCGAGAAAACTTGCGCGCCATGCTTAAGCAAGAAGGCTACAAAGCAGACGTTGCACAAACAGGAGAAGAAGCGATAGAGAAGTGCCAAACGGAATCATTTGACGTGGCGCTTATAGACATAAAGTTGCCAGACATGGAAGGCACAAGGCTACTTTATATGCTGAACAAGTTCAATCCCGCAATGGTTAGAATCATGATTACCGGGTATCCTTCGCCGGAAAATGCTGTTCAATCCATGAATTCAGGGGCAGATGGATATCTAGTGAAACCCTTCAAGCCTGAAGGACTTCTGGAGCAGATTGAGGAACATCTCGAAAGGCGCCAGAGAACCAGGTGGGAAAATGTGCTGAGGAACACGGGATTATCTGCGTATGAAGCCAAGATTTATCTGTCTCTGACGGTAGGGGGATGCTCTGAAGCCAGAAGACTGAGCATGACTTCCGGTGTGCCTAGAACCAAAGCTTATGCAGCGTTGAGAAAACTGACCGAAAGAGGATTAGTGTTCGAAATTCCTGGAGAGCCAAGAAGGTTTGCGATCAAAACTCCCTCCAGTGCCTTTGGCACTTTTGTTCACAGTTTGAGGGAGGAGCTTTCACAAGAGACCACATCACTTGCGGAACTTGAAGACGCAATATCAGTGCTGGAGTCGATTCACGAAAAAAACCAGTCTTCGACGCCCGTAAACCTGCGAAGAGAAGAGGTCTGGTCCATTAAAGGGCGTGATGAGATAATGCAAAGAACTGGCGAGATGTTGTCCAAGGCAAAGACCTCTGTTTATGCCATAACAACGGAAAGAGGTTTGGTTCTTTTCTACAAGAGTTTTCGCAAAGTGCTTGACGATTTGGCTGAAAAGGGTGTAGAGATTCGAATCAGGGTCCCCATCGGACCTTTCAACACAAGCTTAGTACGCGAACTTAGGTACGCATATAAAGTGGAAAACGTGGAAGTTGCCGTTCCGATTTTCTTCGTCTGCGTCGATGAAAATGAATTACTCTTGGCTCGGTTGAGAACTGATGATTTCAAAACAGACTCAGACAAGGACATAGCGCTATTTGCTCAAAGCAGAACCCTAGGCATTTTCTTTATTTCGCTGTTGCAGTTCGACAAACGTCCTCTACTGGTTTCCCAACATTAGGGTCTTCTGTCTATACTTGTGGTTCAACCGTTTCCTTCGATTATTAAGACCATACTAGTCCAAGTTGCAGAGTAGCCGCTTGAGTGCTTAGGATTCCATCCTTACCTTGAACCTCGACTGCAATTGTGTAAGTGACGGAATCGGACCCAGCGAAAATTGTTGAATCCACAGGGATTGTTGCTGAACCATAGCCAAGATTAGCATCTGGATGTCTGTATCCCACTGCACAAACTGCCGCATTACCGTCAGTTTTGTCTATCGACACTAAACTCCCGTCAACCAACGTGAGTGTCGTGGTACTTGTTCCAGACTTGAATACATAGAATCGTATTCCCCAGATAATTCCGTTGCTGTCAATCACAGAAGTCATTTCAAGCTTCATGCAAATCACATCTGAGATCGAAAGAGGTGTAAACTCCAGAGCATCTGTGTAGACGGTTGTCGCATTCGGCTCAAGTCTGGTCAGAGATATTTCACACCGTTCGTTCGAGTCTATTGCGGCAATGACATCGTTTCCCGTTGACCATTTCACTCTTGATGACACGACCGAAACAGGCAAAGGAGCAAGGCAGTAATACGACGTTAATGAAGCAATTGCCAACAAGACCACGAGGATTGTTGTTGCCATTTTCCCTCTCTACCTGAATAGACAACGATAGCATAGCATCGTGTTTAAACCCAGTGTAACCGTGTCGCAAAAGAGACGGTGACAGGTTTATCAATCGCAGTGAGGGCTGTTCTGGTCCGAGCAGTGAAACACTGAAGAGTCAGATTAGAACATTGAAGTTTGCTTTTTCATGTGTTCTTCTTATTCTTTCAAGGCTCTTTCCACTGTAGTGATTTGCTAAGATGCTTGTTGGTGGAGTGCTATTGACAATGTTACCAGAACACCTGCTCGAAGAGGACGGGGCGTGCGACCAGCGCACGTACCTCTTTGGTTGCTAGGAGGTCAGCCATCATCCTGCTGGCACACTTTCTATCCTGGTATTTCCACGGCAAGAGCAGGGAACACACGATCCCCCTATAATCAGAGTATCAAATCCTCTTCTGGAAATGATTGCAAGTATCCTTCAATGGCCTCTCTTGTGTTGACTATAGCCCATTTGCGGCTTTCTCCCTCGACATCACTGTGGACTTTGGGCCTTTCACCTCAACCAGAGCGCGCGCGCTAACTACGTCGATAGACCAGACATCTTCAAGCTGATATAGACCTTGTTTCACCCTTGACTTTCGAGCATGTTTCTGATGCTGTCTGCAGCTTCGCGGCTTCCTTCGGCCAAAGGAACAAGCTGGATCTCCAATTCATGAGGGATCCATACAAAGGTCACTGAGCTGCCAACGTAGTCGCTCATTGCGAAAGGTACTCGTAAGGCCCTTGAGCTAGACCTTATTTGGAAAGTGACTATCATTGCGGAAAAAGTGTCGAGATCCATACTACGACCCGTCACAACATACAGCGCGTTCGGGCGTATGATCAAGGTTCCTGCTTTCCTCAACTAGAACAGCCTTATCTCACATGTTAATGATGATAGCATAGCGTGGTGCGTACAGTTGGAAGGTGAAATCGAAGAAGCATTGAAGAATCTCCAAGTAAACAATTTCGACGCCAGGTTCGCCGAAAACAGCGACACAGCCAAGGAAATCATTCTAAGCTCGATATCAAAAGGTGCGATCGCAGGAATCGGAGACTCAGCCACGGTCCGCCAGGTCGGAATCGTAGAGGAGCTAGAAAAGAAAGGAATCAGCGTCTTGAACCCATTCACGAAGGAGCTGACTACTGACCAAGCAAAGACAGCAGTTCGAGATAACATTTCAAGGCAGACATTCCTCTGCGACGTGCTCGTAGGCGGGACCAACGCCGTCACAAGAGACGGAAAACTCGTCAACATAGACGCTGTCGGAAACAGGGTTGCCTCAATGATTTTCGGCCCAAGAAAAGTCATCATCATCGCGGGGAAAAACAAGATCGTGAAAGACGTTGATGAAGCTCTCTACCGCATAAAGAACCTGATAGCGCCTTTTCACGCGAGAACCAAAGGGTTTGCAACTCCATGTGCACAGACCGGAAGATGTAGCGACTGCAGCGCTCCGAAAAGAATCTGCAGCGTGACCTCCATCATGGAAAAGAGGCCGTGGCGAACCGAAACCTCAGTCATTCTCGTCAACGAGGACCTTGGACTAAGCTGGGACGAAACGTGGCCCGAAGAACGCATACACAAGATAAAATCGAACTATGAAAGAGTGACGTAGGTCTTCGCAAGCGCGAAGACTCCTTGAACTTGAAAAGAACAACTCGCACAAACCCATCATGGTCTCTGATATGAAGGCCTCAAGCTTGAAACAGCCACAGCTCTCTCTTTCTCTCCAGCCTCAGCAACGTGCACTTTTGCCCTCTATTTTCTGCCGATTATCATGAAATGCTCACTGATCCCCACGCTGGTCGGATGCGTACAGGTTGTTAGATGCGTGTTCCACCAGACCTTCCAAGCCTCTGGAAATTTTCCAGCGAGCCTGTTCGTTTCCTTCTGATGCCCACTGGCCAGTCCTTCAAGGCCCACCAATTCTAAAACTTCGACTCCCCTCTTCGCAAAGCATTCTTTCAATTCTTCAGGCAGATAGAAATGGCAGGGTGCAAACCCATAACCACCATAATAATCTCCAGTGTCTCTGACCTTCTGAAAGACCTCCTTAATTTCTATTTGCTCGGGAAACAAAACCAACTGGTTGACTAAAACTGCCAGCCTTCCAATGGCCGAAACGAAGATCGGCGAACCCTTCTTCACAACCCTAATCAACTCGTCGATAGCCTTCTCCCTTCGAGTCTCATCCACGATGTGACATAGGGCCCCGCCTAGACAAATCACAGCGTCAAAAGTCTCATCCTTGAACCCTGAAAGGTCGTCGACAGAACCCTCAATCATCTGTTTCACCTTGTGCCGCACTCTTGACCTTCTAACCTGTTTTCCTGCAATTTCCAGCATCTCAGGAGATAGATCAAGCAGAACAACGTCATAGCCCGACTTTCCAAGCTCGATCGAGTATCTGCCAGGGCCACCGCCAGCATCTAAGATCAAGCCATTTTTCCTGTGGACATACTTTCTGATATAATGCATTGTGGTGTCAAATTCTAGCCGGTGGTAGGAGTCTCTGGCAAGTCTTCTCCACTCTCTCGTGCCCATTTCCGAATAGTATTCCTTAACCAGTTTTTCAGTCATGAAGGATAGATCTGGATCGAATAGTCGTTATATCTGTTTCTCACACGCGTCTTGAAACTCGCCCAGCTTCTTTCAACTAATGGCACGGCAACGTTAGGCGTTCATGATGTTGGTCTTGTTTGGGCTAGAAGCTTTTCTATGCTGTCCAACCTTTTTTCGATTGCGTCAAGCCTATCAAGAACCTGCTTCAACATTTTCCCCAAGTCTTCTTCTGGTGCAGCTGGAACGGGCGTGGGTGCAGGCCAAGGCCCCTCTGGTCGTCTCAGCGGCGCAGGAACCCGTGGAGGATAAGCCATCTCTATCCACATCCTGAGTCAAAGATGCTCCGCGACAGTATTAACCATTGTCGTTCCAAGCCAGGGTATCAAGCGCCTGAAAAATCTAACATTCCTTGTACGGTCTTTTCTTCCAACCCTTCAACAGAAACCAGTTTTCCTCCTGGAACGCGCATGCATAAGGCAAATATGAAACTCCTACTGCAATTGACTAATAAGCGCCAGCGTTAGAAGGATACAAGTATGCCAGAAGCAACTGCAATTCTGGAAGTTGATGGGCCACATTGCACAGTTAGGCTTTATGAGAACCTGCTCAAGGTAGACCTAAAGGGAAGCTTGAAGAATAAGATTAAAGAAGCCCTTGAAAACAAACCGATTCTCAGGGAAACCATTGGCGGGATACTCAGCATATTTGTTCCCTTGCATATACGCCTCAGCGACATAGACTCGGCACATGTGGACGAAACAGGAAAACTCAAGATAGACCTTCCGCATCATAGAAACATCCTCATTCCGCTTGAGCGCAAAGACGCACAGAGACTCGTGGAAAAGCTGAACGAGTTGACCACAAAAGCAAAGAAACAGGAATTGGAAGGCATCATCAGGAAGCGTGCCTTCATGCTCAAAAAAAGAGCTAGAAAACACGCACGCGTTAAGAGAGTTCCGCCAAGTTCCTACATCACTATGCCTTACCGTTTCCCAACAGAACAGATTGACAACGTCCCCAAGCTACAACCCAGAAAAAAGAGAAAGAGGCGCGTACGCCAAGGCTAAAGCCTGAGTTGGAGTTCACCGTCTTTTTGCCATTTCATCTATCTTTCTGTTTAGAGCCTCAGATAAATCAACGTTGAAAACCTCAGAAAGAACGAGCAAATCCAGCATTGCTTGAGCAATTTCTTCTTTCAAGTTACTTTCTTCGTATTCTCTCATTGGCAGGTTTCTGTTTACTAGCTGCCGAGCGCGCGCGCAGGGTCCCTATCGCGCAGCGTGGCTCCAGCCTCCAAAGTGCGCATTCTATCAGAATTCGCGATTCCAACAGGAGTCGTGATCACTCTGCCCTGGCTGAACGATCGGCTGAGAGCCAAAAAGAGACAAAAAGGCTGACCAACGCTCTGTCTCAGCTCTTGGAGAAGAAAGAACTTCACCTATGAGAACTTCCTTGGTGCACACAAGACGAATCTCAACCAGTCGGCTTCGCACGCGCGTTCGCGCAGCGCGCCCCAAGTCAATAACTTGCACGTAACGTGTTAGCAGAGAATCATTCAGCGCACGGACTGAACTAGAAATCTTCACATCATGAACGGCTCAAGGAAAGTTCACTGAACTTTGGATAGTTCACCTGACGACCAACATAGTCGCACATCGCAGAAGGCCTCCACAAGACCTTCAAGATGGGCCTTGTCTGGATAGTTGGACTATTGCAGAAAAAAAGTAGTGAACTATACTACGACCCGTCACAACATGGAAAAACACGCTTCAAACATACGCAGATCGAAACAGCAGTTCAACACGAACAAAAACAAGACCCACCGGTACTATGGTCTGACAAAAGCCAACCTGCCGCGCACTATTCAGATTGGTTCGCCCCGTGCCTCAGGCGACCGAGCGTGTAGCAGAGCAGGTCAGCCGCCATCGCGTCTGTGTTCGCGCACAAAACCCGCATGCCATCCAGCCGAGCCGGCTCCAATCCGCTAGCTTTGCACTTGCGCTCAAGCCTGCCGTACGCTTGCCATGCCCTCTTGCTACTGATTATCAAGGAGTCGCTGAGCTCGCTAAGGCTTTCTGAAGCAGAGTTCAACGCCTTCATGCGACTGACGGCCTTAGAACCCTTGTCCTGGCTCATGACTTGCTCCAACGCATTCAACCTGTCTTTCAGCCTCTTCATCCTTCTCAGCGCTCCGTCGTAACCTATCTGCATGCCTCTTGCCGCCCTGTCAATCTCGGCCTGAAGTCTCACAGCTTCCGTCAACACTCCTCCTTCTCCAACTCGTTGAGCTACAGCGGTTTCGACAACGAATCCTATCGTTCTTCAAGACGTGAAAAGTTATTTAAACCATCATGTCATCTCTAGCCCTTGGCACTGTTTAAACAGAGGAGTACCAAGCATGGAAATCTCATCTTCAACGGTTCAGTTTCCAAGCTCTACTCCGCAAGGAAAAACCGACGGTTTCTTAGCAACGCCGAAAGCATCTGGAAAATATCCAGGCGTGATCGTCATTCATGAAATATTCGGCCTCGTCGATCACATCAAGGACGTGAGCATGAGACTCGCACGAGAAGGCTACGCCGCTCTCGCCGTCGACCTCTTCGAGGGAAAAACCCTCACAAAACTAGAAGACGGCCGCAAGCTTCGAGAGCAACTCACCGAAGAAAAGATTCTAGCAGAACTGAACGGCGGACACGCTTACCTGAAGACCATGAAGAACGTAAACCCAAAACGCATAGGCAGCATAGGCTTCTGTATGGGAGGCGGACTATCACTACTGCTCGCATGCCACAACCCGGAGATCGTAGCCGCAGTCATATTCTACGGCAGAAACCCGTCTCCAATAGACTTAGTAAAAAACGTCCAATGCCCCACACTCGGCAACTACGCAGGAGCGGACCAAGCCATAACAGAAGCAGACATAAACCTGCTCAAAGAAACCCTAACAAAGTATGGAAAAACCTTCAACATCAAAACCTACCAGGGCGCCCCACACGGATTCTTCAACGACACAAGAGAAAGCTACAGGCCCGACGCTGCCAAAGACGCCTGGCAAAGAACACTCAGATTCTACAGCAAGTACCTGAAAACCTAACTTCACAGCGCCACCACAAGCCTTTAATTCCGTTGAAGCCAGAATAGTTCTCCTTTAGGATTATTATGCGTGGAGAATCGCGACGAGAAAGGCGGCTTGAATCGCTTTCCCTTCGCATCAGACGACCGCACTGTTTTGGGACGCTCAGTAAACACATCATAATATGCAACGGGTGCTCAAAACAGCTTGAGTGCTTGCAAAAATACAACTTGC
This sequence comes from Candidatus Bathyarchaeota archaeon, assembly GCA_963705345.1. Lineage (GTDB taxonomy): Archaea > Thermoproteota > Bathyarchaeia > Bathyarchaeales > Bathycorpusculaceae > DASPTR01. The sequence goes on along the minus strand of OY970072.1, from coordinate 729,784 downwards.
ACGAGCTGCCTCTAAGATACGCCTAGGGTCATAGATGACACAGAACGTATTCGTAGAGATGAGTTTCGCGCTCACTATGCGCTTGACTTCTCTAAATCATACTTGGATCATATAGTGAACCGGGGGAGGGCATGTGTGCACGCGCACATCGAAAGCCGAAGATGAAGAAAACCGGCTGAGTCACTGTCACTGCGCTTCTCAACAAAAGCTAAATTAGAATGGCTTAACAGTCTTCCTTGAAAAGGTCTAAGCACATGAACATGTGGAAGGACATTCCAGCAGGCGACAAGCCGCCACAAATACTCAACATGGTAATCGAAGTAATAAGCGGCTCAAGAGACAAATACGAGTACAGCTCAAGCTGGGAAGCCTTCGTCCTAGACCGCATAATCCCCTCATCCGTAGTCTTCCCAGTCGACTATGGCTTCGTCCCACAAACATGGGCTGACGACAACGACCCACTAGACATAATGGTACTGTCATACGAACCGCTCGAAGTAGGCTGCATAGTAAAAGTCAGAGTCGTAGGAGCACTAATAATCGAAGACGAACATGGAGAAGACGCAAAAATACTCTCGGTACTCATCAACGACGCCAGGTTCGGCGGATACAACGACATCGGCGACGTCCACCCACACCAGCTACGCGAAATACAAGAATTCTTCGAAACATACAAACGACTAGAACCACACAAATGGGTAAAAATCAAAACATGGAAAAACTCGAAAGAAGCACAGCAAATAATCACCTACTCAATAGAAAAATACAAGAAAACGACATAGAAACTCGAAAGAGACAAACCCGTCTAGAACAGCGCGTGCTGGCTTCAGACAGAAGGTTTTTGAAAGAACAATTGCTCTACGTATCGAACGATTGTTCCATACACCTAACCTACAAAATTCTTGAAAAGCCTCACCGCGACCTCTTCACCAGCATCAACGAACTGCACGTTCTCAGCAATCTCAACAAACCCATCAGCCCTCGCAAGCGTAGTAATAGCCCCCGAAAGCCCAGCGGACACAGGCTCAGCCACCAGTCCGTTCAGCTTATCACGTTTTAACCTAACCATAACGAACGTGCGCCTACCCTTAGCCGGAAACATCCTCACGCCCGCAAAACCCTTCACCACCAAAGGCTCATCCGCCTCCCTTCCAGCCAATCCTCGAATAACAGGCTCAACAAGCAAACGAAAAACCAACAAAGCCGAAGCAGGATGACCCGGAAGCGCAAAAACCAGTTTGCCCTCGATCACAGCCACAGTCACAGGCTTACCAGGCTTAATCGCAATCCCACAAACAACGACACCGGGCTTGCCAAACGAACCCAAAACCTTAGGCATCAAATCCTTCGGCCCAACAGACACGCCGCCCGAAGTCACAACAACATCAGCACACGCCAAAGCCCTCCTCAATGCACCTTCAATCTCCGAGGCCCTATCAGAAAAGACACCTAGAAAGACCGGCCTACCACCGCACTCTTCAACAGCAGCGCTTAGACTGTAAGCATTCGTATCATAAACCTTTCCAGGCAAGAGCCTCCTGCCAGGCTTCGTAACCTCACCGCCAGTCGAAAAAACTGCCACACGCGGAACAGCGAACACTTTGACCTTAGCCAAGCCAACCGCAGCCAGAACTCCAACCTCACTCGAACCCAAAACCGCTCCCTCTCTCAGAACAGTCTCATCCCTCCTGATGTCTGAACCAGCCTCCATAACATTCTCACCAGCAACCGCAGCACTGCGCACAAGAACGCCCTCATTATCAACCTCAGTTTCCTCAAACATGACAACAGCATCCGCACCCTCAGGAATAGGCGCCCCAGTAACAATCTCAACGGCACGGCCCGACCTGACGACCATCTTCGGCATCCTGCCAGCACTTGCCATACCACAAACTCTCAGCTTAACAGGCCTATTCTCATCCGCTCCAAACGTATCCTCAGCTCTAACCGCGTAACCATCAACCGTCGAACGATCAAAAGACGGAACATCCAAACCAGCGACGACATCCTCGCCAAGAACACGACCGAAAGCCCTCAAAAGCGGAACAACATCAACACCTAAGGACCCAGTAGGAACGTGCTGACCGATGATTTGCCTCGCCTCATCAAGAGTCAAAAGCCTTCTAAACACTAAGCCTCCTCCACAACATCAAACAAATGCACGAGAACAACTTCGCCTTCCTCCAAGCCCTCCCGATTCTCAGGAACCACCGTATAACCATTAGACCTCGTCATGGTAGAAATCAAACCCGAACCCCTAGCACTCACAGGCTCCGCAAAAACCTCTCCACCCTTTCGGAAAACACAAACACGAACAAAAGTCCTCCTACCAAGAGCCGCAGTGATCCGCCTCCTCATCCTTGCTTGTAATGTTGGCCTAGCTTCCTCATGGCGTAATCCAAGCATCCTGCAAATCAACGGCCTCGCAAAAACTTCAAAAGCAATCATCGCTGCAACTGGATTGCCTGGAAAAATCATCACAGGCTTGCCATCAACCACAGCCAAAGCCGTCGGCATACCAGGACGCATGGCAACACCGTGAACAAGGACGCCGGGCTCACCAAGCTTGTTGACCGCGTCGGGAACAAGATCCGAACCCCCAACACTTGTCCCGCCAGAAGTTATCACAGCGTCGGCCCTGAGCCCACGTTTGAGGCTCTCCACGATCTCCTCAAGGTCATCTCTCACAATTCCCAAATCTATTGGAACAACGCCCAATTCGCGGCACAAAGCAGAAACAGCATGCCTGTTAGCATCAAAAATCTGGTTCTCCTGCCTCTCACTGCCCGCTTCCGCAATCTCATTTCCTGTTGACAATATGGCAACCCTGGGTTCCTCAAAAACCCTAACCTCATCCATTCCCAGAGCAGCTATCAACCCCAAATGCTGAGGCCTAAGCCTAATCCCAGCTTCAACAGCAACCTCGCCCTTCCTTATGTCTTCACCCCTCTTCGAGACATTCTCACCAGGCGCTAACGGCGTCCACACCTCAATCTTGCTGTCAACCTGCCTAGTGTTCTCAAGCATCACAACGGCATTTGCACCATTAGGAAGAGGATTCCCAGTCCACAGCCGCTTCGCATGCTTACTGCCTACCATTTGATGCTCAGTCAGCGTCAAAATCTTGGGTTTAAACTGCGAAGCACCAAACGTATCCTCAGCCCTAACTGCGTATCCGTCCACAGCCGACCTATCAACTCTGGGCAGATCCTCCTCGGCTGCAATGGCCTCTGCCAACACACGGTTCAGGGCCTTGTCCAAGGTAACAGAGACAACTTTCGGCTTCTTGATCTCCACAGCATCCAAAAACCTGCGCAAAGCCTCATCAACCGATGTAAGCTTTTGAAACCCCTTCAATCTTGCCAAAACATGTACCCACTAGACAGCACTATGGGACTGGATAAAAAATCTATCGCATCATAGAAGGCTCTGAAGGGTATTCCGCATTTTTATCGCATCAATATCCAACAGCGGACTTTCACTGATTATGACAGGCCTCAACTTGAACTCCGTAATGATCTTCGCAAGCATGTCAAAACTGGGCCCATACCTCTCCTCCTCAAGCGTATGATGCCGCCTTTCACCCTTGTCCGTGAACTCTATCTTCGTAAAATGACAATGCATGTCCCTAGCAGCCTCTATGCCGAGTCTATGTTCAACGGTCTCCACAACCGTGCGAAAATCCGCAACCGTCCTAAAACGTCCCATGTCCCTCGCATGCAGATGCGACCAATCAATCACAAGCTGCGTCTGCTCCACTTCCTGGCATATGCGGAGCACTTCATCCAGGCTTCCCAGCTGAGAAGGCTTACCCATCGTTTCAGGACCAATCCTAGCATTCTTGATTCCCAAACTCTTCAAGGACTGGGCCATATCCCTCAGGGCTTCTAAACAGCTCCTCAGAACAAGCTCATGCGGCTTTTTACCATAAAACCCAGCATGAAAAACTACGACGTGAGCGCCCATCCACTCCGCTGCCGTTGCGCATGCGATCAGACGCTTCTTGCTTGCCTCGACAATCTTCTTTTCTCCACAAAGATTTATGAAGTAAGACCCATGAAGGCTCAGCCAAACATCATTCTCCCTAGCCCTAAGACCAAGCTTCTCAGCATCTTCCCTCTTTATCTGCGGTTTACCACCCCAATAAATCGCCTCATACTCCAAAGCATCAAGACCTTCCTCCCTCAAGAGCAATGGAACATCCTCCATAGAAGCCTTCATCAACCTAAATGTAGGCGGCACCCCAGCTGGACCAAATCTGGGGCGGTCAGCCATCTAGAAGACCTCTCTACTTTCTCTTCTGACGGAAACCCTTTCGCCAATACTCACCATAGAACAAGACTATGAGCACTGAAATCCAAGCTGCAGCATTCTGGAAGAACAGGTACTTCCCAACGTCATCCAAGCTGCTCAATGGCCTAATCGCCATCCCAAGGCCGAGAACGAAATCTCTGAACCCAGGCGCTGCACCCATAAGAGCACCATTGATTGAAGAGAAAACCACGCCAATCGACGCTAAAGACGCTCCCACACCCTTGACAAAGCTAAGCAGCGAAGGGTTATTCTCGTAGATGCCCACTATAGCCCGGTACAACAGCCTCGGATACGTGAACAGCGATATCATAAGCAGCACCGCTGAAAAGAGCAACAACACAATCAAGGCACTTCTGACATTCGCTCTAGCAAAACGTGATCTTCCCGTCGGAGTAGCCGGCCCCTTAGGCTTCGACGGTGCATACCCCTTCTTCCCTTTTGCACGCTTGCCGACATTCCCAAGCCTTGCTCTTTGCGCCTCCGCAGACCTGAAAACCACCTTTCTCCTCAGATAACCCCAACTTGCCACCAGCGCAAGCACAACCGAAATCGGAACCAGATGAAAAAGCACGCTTATCGCCAGCGTCACAGTTGAGCTAGTTCCTGGAAAAACGAAACTCCACTGCAACAAAGCCTGATCCTTAACACCCAAGCTTATCGCATACAGAACAACAAGGATCTCGGCCACGACGGCTACGATCAAAAACACGATGAGCGGCGCCCAGTCTTTAAGTGTCGTCCAACGCGCTGACACGCGGCTCGAACGATTCTCAGCAGACATCAAAGGCACCCTTAGCACTGAACCCTCATGTACCTACGTTACGCATGGATTATAGATGTTCCCATTAAAAAACGCATTGGTAAATACTACCCACAGTAATCGAGCCAACATTTCCTTGACACAAAAACTGAGAAAGCCTAATTTCGGAATAGTTACAACGCGTGGTGTATTACAAAATCATCATGCACATTTGGAAATGCTTAAAGGGACATGGGCGATAATTTTAACAACCTTGAATGCTATATGTGTTACAATTAATAAGCAACCAAACATACTTTGAAAAGAGCCAATCAGGGAAAAAAGAATGTCAAAAACTGGTAAGGCCGAACGCCTGGAACTCTATAAAGACCGCGATACGCAACTTCTCCTAGCCAAGTTCCTAAACGGCGAAATCAAGGAACTTGAACCTGTCTACAACCCAAAACAAGGCTACAGCTATCCGAAGGTTGAAGCCATCTTGGGCGACTCCTCACATGTAGAGGCCTTCCTGAACAAGCTCCACGAAACCCGAATACTTGAAAGAGAAATATATGACAAGATCCTCTATTGCCCAAAATGCAGCTCTGCAAGCATTTCTGTGCGCCATTGCTGCCCACACTGCAAGTCACTCGACATCAAAAAAAGCTGCTTAATTGAACACGTGAAATGTGGGTACATGGACGTGGAAGAAAACTTTCGCAAAGGTAGCAGGCTTGTATGCCCAAAATGCCATGAAGAATTGACTAGGATTGACGTTGACCACCGAAAAGCCGGCGTCTGGTGCACGTGCAAAGAGTGTAGCAAGAGCTTCGACATTCCAATTGCTTCGTACTTCTGCAGAGACTGCAGGGGGAACTTCGATTTTGAAGAGATCATGATCAAGAACGTTTATGCCTACAGCTTAAGAGAAGAAGCAAAGAACGAGGCTACCTCAGGCTGGGTTCTGATTGCCCCGATAAGGGAACTCCTCAAAAACGGGGGATTTGATGTTGAGAGCCCAGCCTTTCTCAAAGGCAAATCTGGCGCAAACCACATGTTCGACGTTGTGGCTCGCAAAGGAGGGGGCACACAAAAAGTGACAGTCATTGATCTCGCAACCTCCAGCGAAGGAATCATATCAGAACAACCTGTAATCGCATTATTCGCAAAAATATTCGATGTTTCGCCAGACGACGCCTACTTGATCACAATGCCGAAAATAACTGAAAATGGAAAGAAGATGGCCCAGCTTTACAAGATCCAAATCATAGAAGCAAAGAACGAAAAGGACGCAACGAAGACACTCAAAGAGAAAATGCTATATGGCAAAGAATAGCGGAACGAAACGCTTCAACCCCAGTGCTTCAAGTAAACTGCCAAGTTACCTTTCTCAGTAACGACTTTAACAAGGAAATCCTGAGCTGGAAGAGCCACGTCTGTTCGAACATACATCGAGTTTTCTCCAGAATTCACGAAGAAGTCTGCGTCATAATGCTTGTGATAGGTGGAGTTGACTATCCAAAGCGAGACGATATGCACGGTGGAAGGACCTTCGTTGCCAAACGTGAAATTCCCCGTTTGCACGTCAACTATTTCAATTTTCTCCTGCGCTCTCTCCCAGTCGAACTGGTTCATCTGATAACTCAAAAGCACCACGTTTGCCACTATGATCACTATCAGAATCAGACTCAGCATGACGACTATGACGTTGCTCACGCCGCGTTTATCACGTCGAAGGAGCCTTGTAATAGCCTCCAACATGGGTCCCCCTAGTCGTTACAATATCCACTTTATACAGACCGTTTGGAATCCAGCTTTCTGAGATGTTGAGCCATCGATGTTGTCCTATTTCCAAATCGAAAGGTTTCGTGAAAACCTGAGAACTTCGGTTAACGTATACGCTCGAAACGTGGACTGCAACCTTCCCAACGTTACGAAGATAGGCGCCAATGTAGCCTGCTGAACTGTCAAACCACAAATCCTCTACGACAATGCGTTCACTCATGGTTTCTCCCAGGTTGGCCGTTATAAGATAAGTAGCGCTAGTGGCGAGGGCCATGGCCGCAACAGCCACAACAGTGAGCAAGAGACTGCTTAGAACAGGTGTTATGGCCCGTCTGTTTAAGCGCAGTTTTCTCAGCTTTGTCATTTGCCTCACCACAAAAAGAGTCTCAGCGCAACATAGCCGCAGATCATTAAGGCTAAGCTATGCTTCAAACCCGCGTTTACCGTTCCCTCGCCCATTTTCCCCGCAACTAGCCCGCTGAAGAAGCCTTGAATTGACGTCATGTGAAAGAATATCCGCTGCATTTCAACTGATGACATCACACTGGTACCCAATGTCGGCAGGCCTTCCACGCTTACGAAAAACGATCTGAAAAGCAGGATGATAGTAAACAAGAATACGAAGAAAGACACATAGATTATTGCAACGTACGGTTTTGTTTGGGTTCGACGCTCATTGTCCAGCAGCAGTGTGGTCCTTATGAACTTACCCATAGGCTCAAAAACCTTCTCAACATGCCCACCTGAACGGCTTGCCTCAACTATCAAAGGCACTGTTCTCTGAACCAGAACCGTGTTGACACGCCCTGCAAAGGCCTTCAAAGCATCCTCAAAACTCATCCCCCAAGAAATTTGAGTAGTCATTTTCTTCAGTTCAGGCGTAAGCGGGCCATAGTCTCTCTTGGAAGCTTCCTCTACAGCTCGTGGGAGTGTCATGCCCGTCTCTTGCGCCTGCACCAAGCTTCTGAAAAGATCCGGCAAATGCTCATCTATGGCTTTCCGCCACGTAAAGTCAACGTAGCTCAATATTGCCGAGGGAAAAACAGCAACCATCACAGCGAAAAAGACAGATTCGTCAAACGTCTTGGTCCCCCAGAACAACAAGCAAGCTGCAGCAATTGTGGTGACAGCTAGCGAAACAGACCCGATTAGCGTGATGTTTCTGAATTTCTTCTCTATTTTCGGCATGTTTCCACTACCATCTGGGCGTCACAGCGTCCAAGATTATGAGGAATACTATGGAACCCAGGGGCAACCCAACATACGTGATTAGGCTGAGCAGAAGATCTGGGCTTAACAGTCCCAAGTTGCCTTGATTAAGCATAGCCATCACTGAAAGCATTATGACAATAAGCAGAGGCCCTGTCAAAAGCAAAGCAACGTAAAACTCTGACAAGAGCGACAAGGTGTCCGAGAACTTCCTGAGGCTTGTTCTCTTAAGCTTCATAAATTGTGCAGTTTTCTCACGAAGATACGAGGTTGAATTACTTCCTGAATGTATTGCTGAGATAAACCCCTCAAGCGTTTCTCGCAAGTTTTTTGAGGGAGTCCTTTTCGATACCTTCTCCAAAGCCGAAATTATGTCCAATCCGAAAAGATTCACGCCTCTAACGACATCTTTGGCTTCACCAGAAATTGCTAAAGGGACGCTAAGACCTGCAATCGAATGGAAAATCTTCTCAGGTGAAACACCCGCGCTTGTCAGTATTGACATGTAGCCTGTCATGAAAGGCATCTCATCCTCCAGCGCTCTTCTGAGCTTGTCGGCACGGTAGATCGGATAGACATAGAACGCAATTATCGAGAACGCAGATGCAAAAAGGCCTGCCCCGAGCCCGAAAAGAAAGGAAGGCAAGAGCGGTGTGCCGAAAACAAACGCTAGAACGCATGGAACAAGCCCAAACAAGGTGAGCGAAGCTAGGAAAGCGGCAAAAACTGCAAGGCTAACGTATGCTTTGAAGTTGATCTTGACGCCTGATTTCTGCAAATTCACGTCTAGGCCTTTGAAAATGGACAGAACACTTTCTGTTCTTTCTCCAATCATCTGATATGCTACTGACTCTGACCTTTCAATTGCGCTCTGAACCGGCCTTTCAGAGATCTCCGCTCTGACTTCCGGAAGCCTTGAAGATCGTGAAAGCCTTGCCACTAAGTAGTTGTAGAGTTTTCGAATTTCTTCAATGGCTCTGCGGTTCTTCATTTCAGTCCAACTCGGGCCTTCTGGAAAACGCGCTGTGGGCCGGCGTAGTATTCGCGTATTATGTTTGCAACCTCAGCTTGATGTCGGATGCCATTTTCCACCATCCATTCTAAGATAATCTTTCTCGCGTACAATTCCCGTCTGACATCTTCCTCATTCAGATCCAGCTTCTTCACGTGCCTGTCCAAAATGGTGCTGTGGCCAGAAAAGACAAACCTATCGTCCTTCGGGTTCCATCGGAACACCTCTTCGGAAAGCAGCTCCTTCGTTCTCGGATCAAGTTCCACCAGCTCTGTCGTTGTGCTTGCTCTTCGTGCCGGTTTTCCCGCAATCTCCGTTCTCGTCAAAACCATTATGACGTCTGCCATCGCTATGAGCGGTTTCGGAATGTTCATCGGTTCGGATTCAAGCCGGTTTATCACGGCTTCAACAGACTCAGCGTGTATCGTGCTCATTCCCAAGTGCCCAGTGGCCATTGCTTGAAAGAGCGTGTAAGTCTCTTCGCCACGGACTTCGCCCACAATAATGTAGTCTGGCCTCTGCCTCACTGCTACTTTCAACAAGTCAAACATTGTTATTGAACCGCTTTTCCTCTCGTCATGCCCGAAGCCTGTTCTCACTACTGAAGGAATCCAATTTTCATGTGGAAGGTTAAGCTCCTGCGTGTCCTCTACGCTCACTATTTTCATTTCGGGCTTTATGAACATCGAAAGGCAGTTAAGCATGGTTGTCTTTCCAGCAGCCACGCCACCAGCAACAATCACTGATGCCCTGTTTTCGATCACGAACCAAAGATAGGCGGCCATCTCTGAAGACAAGGTTTTGAAGGCAATCAGATCTGAAATTGTCAATGGATCAACCCTGAAACGCCTGATCGTAAACGTTGAGCCCCTTCTCGTAACTTCACTTCCATACGTCAACTGCACACGGCTGCCTTCGGGAAGGGACGCATCCACGATTGGAGAGGCTATGGAAATGTTCTTTCCAGCAAGGTAAGCCAAGCGAACTATAAAGGAGTCTAGTTCTTTCTCGTCTTTGAAAACTATGTTTGTGGGTAGTGATTCGTGAAGCCTGTGCCACACATATATGGGGATGTTTACTCCGTCTGCCGATATGTCCTCGATGAAATGATCTTTCATCAGTGGATCTATCTTTCCGTAACCGATGAAATCCCTCAGTACGTAGTAGATTAGCTTGTCAACAGCCTCAGATGGGACTCTTATGTGATATCTCTTGATTATTTGCCTTGACTTATCCCTAAGATACTCCTCCGCCTTTTCTTTGGTTTCAATCTCTTTGAGGTTTACGTCTACTTCTTCCATCAGGAGGTTCTTGATTTCATACAGTTGCTTTTCTTCATCTTTTTGAAGGGTTGGCTCTATGATCTCGTATCGCGTTTTTTGGGTTTCTGGTTCCTTAATAACCGCAGCGTACACGTACGGCTCCTGTATAGGGTAGACCTCTCTGAAAAGGGCAGGTTTCCTACTCTCTTCTCCCACCACTATGGACAACCTTGTTTCAGCCTGCCCTAGGGCTCCTGCTACTTTCTGCTCAGATTTCTTGTTTGCCTGCATCGTTCTCCCTGATTTAGGGTGAGTTGTATGTGCTCACCAATATAGTGTGTCGTTAGTCTTAATAAGCCATACGTACGATTAATCTTTAGCATCCTTTAATACGCGCGCGGCGTACACCCTATGTTGTGGAGACCCAGCTTGGAAGCCAAAGATACAGAACGCGTTCAAAGACCAAAGCTTCCCAAGAAACGACTGCTCAGAAAATCCAGTAGCAGAAGGCCAGATCCTCCGCGAACCGACAATGATGCTGAGACATCCAAGCCAGAGCACAGGACAAAAAGAGGCTTAACATTTTGTCCAAGATGCGGGTCAGCAGACGTTTTCTTTGCTTCCGGCCTGCCACAACTAAGATCATTGTGGGACTGCAGAAACTGCGGCTACCGCGGCGGACTCATTCTTCAAGATGGTAAGATGGCTTCAAAGCTTGCTGAGGAATACGCAAAGAGAATCGCTCAACGCTAGCTTCCCATCTACTCTATTGTCGCGTGCCTGCGCTTCAAGTCCTCTTCGGTTCGTCCCATACGATGCATTAGTTCCACGATCAGACTGTCTAGGAACACCATGCTGTTGTTTTCGAATATACTTCCAAGAGGAGTTAGGGGCTCACGTTCTCCGATGATCTGTCTGGCCAGATAATCCTCTTCTCTAGGCATGCCTGCCTTTGTCCTTCCTTTGATCGTTAAGACGAGGTCCGCAATCTTCCCCAATGGAGAATTTGGGAAGGACGTGACTGCTATGACTGTTGCACCTATCTCCTTTGCAGCCAAGCTTGCGGTCAAGACCATTTTCGTCGAACCTGTGCCCGAAATGGCGATAAGCAGGTCTCCTTTCTCTGCCGCTGGAGTTATAGTCTCACCTAGAAAATACACGTTGAAACCCAAGTTCATGAGTCGCAGCGCGAAGGCTCTTGCAACGAAGCCGCTTCTGCCCATGCCAACCGTGAATATTTTCTTGTCCCTGGCTTCCAGCACAAGGTTGATTAGATGCTCAACTTCTTTCATGTCGAGTTCTTTCATGGCGATCTTGATGCAAGCAATGATTTCGTTCGACGCGGCCTTCAACCATTTCAACTTGCTACAGGGCTCCGAGAACCCATTACACAAAAGCTCGCATTAAAAGCCTTGTGGTCTAGCGCCAATGCGTCAGAAGCTCGCCCAAAGCTGGGATTGCAACGAATAGGCGAACATAGATTGCAGCGGCTATTAATCCCGCGGTTACAGCTAGCAGAATGAAGTCGCCCCCGTGCATTCTGAGCGCGTACAAGTTGGTACGCTTCTTCGTTGCTCCCCATGCCCGGGACTCCATGGCTTCCGCGAGCTCAAGGCTTCTTCGAATGGCGCTGACTATGAGCGGTATAAGAATCGGAATATAGTTTCTGATCCTTTTCAAGAAGTTCCCACGTTCAAGCTCTAAACCACGAGCTTTCTGAGCATCCATGATCGTTTGGGCCTCTTCCGCTAGAACGGGAACAAAACGGACGGCCGTTGTGAAAGCGAAAACCAATTCGTAAGGAACGTGCGTTTGTTCAAGGGCCAGACCTAGATGGTCAGGCGATGTTGTCAGGAAGAAAATTGAGAAAGATTCCACAAGTACCAAGAAACGTATCGTCATGGCAGCTGCGCCTTCCACATTCTTTGGAGTAATCACGTAGCCCGCGCTGATAAACGGCAGAAGAAAGTTGGTGAGAAAGATTACTGCGGCCAGGAAGGATGCTCCACGCATTGAGCGGAGCCAGTTACGTCCAACTTTGGCTAAAATGACAAACGGGATCTGCGCAAAGAAAAGCACGACTAGGGGCAACGTTTCCCAAAAAACTATGGCAACTGAAAAAATCGCGCACACGTAGACAAACTTTATCCTCGGATCTAAACTGTGAATTGGCGAGTAGACCTTGCGAAACTTGAGTCCATCAAAAACGCTCATCTGGTCTCTTTCTCCAAAATCCTGAGCAGCACTTCCCGGGCCTCGTACAAGTCAATAACTGCTGTGGGAAGCTCCAACTCTGGCAGTTGGTGTGAGAGTTCGAGGAAAATTTGAGCGACCTGTGGTGGCACAATTGAGGCCACGTTCAGGATGTCTGGATCTGTGAGGATTCTTCTTGCTTCCCCGTCTGCGGTGATTTTTCCATCCCGCATCAACAGCACTCGGGGGGTGCATTCTGCAACGAATTCTACGTCATGCGTGACCATGATGATAGTTTCTTCCTGAGTCTTCATCTGCAAGATAAATTGCCTCAGTTTCTCCTTCTGCTGATAGTCCTGCCCGATCGTCGGCTCGTCCATTATCAGTATTTTCGGATCCCACGCGAGAACAGAAGCCAAGGCTACACGCTTTCTTTCTCCGCCGCTCAGCATGAAAGGAGAAGTCTTTCTGTACTCGGTTAAGCCCAAAAGGTTCAGAGCCCATGTCACACGGTTTCTTATGACATCGCCCTTGAAACCGAAATTTCTCAGCGCAAAAGATATTTCTTCTTCAACCGATTCGCAGAAGAGTTGATGATCTGGGTTTTGAAAAACGAAGCCCACGTTTCTGGATATGCTGGCAACGCTCACTTTTGTAACGTCTACTCCATCAACTAGTACTTGTCCCTTTTTTGGTTTGAGCAGTCCGTTGAAATGTTTGACCAAGGTTGTTTTTCCAGCGCCGTTCTGTCCCATGATTGCAACGAATTCGCCGTCTTGAATAGTCAATGATACGCCTCTTAGAGCCTCAACGCCGTTTGGATACGTGAAATAGAGGTCTTTGACCTCGATCATTGGCCTTGCAGCGCCTCCTTCAGCTGGACGGCCATTTCCTCTGAAGACAACGGGACAGTGTCGCCAAGGTTCACGTTGTCGTTCTTAAGCAACCTGTAGAGCCGCGTTGCCTTCGGGATTCCAATGCCTATTAGACGAGCTTCTTCTGACCGTAGAATTTCGCGAGGGCTTCCGTCCAAGACCGCTTTGCCTTCATCCATCACAATTATGTGCGTGGCATACTTTGCCGTCAAGTCAAGCCTATGCTCGACCAGCACGACCGTTATTCCAAGGCTTTTGTTCAGATGATCAATGACTTCGAAGATGCTCTTGGCACTTAAAGGGTCTAGAAAACTTGTTGGTTCATCGAGAATAATCACGTCAGGCTGCATGGCCAACACTGAGGCTATGGCTACACGTTGTTGCTGGCCTCCTGAAAGCTCATGCGGCGCTCTTTCCCTCAAATCGTATATCCCCGTCAACTTCATCGCTTCATCCACTTTTCTTCGCATCTCTTCTCTTGATATGCCCAGATTCTCAAGGCCAAACGCCACGTCCTTCTCAACGGACAAGGCGAAAAGCTGGTTCTCGGGGTTTTGGAAAACAAGGCCGACATGCCTTGCAAGCTCATAGATGGGGCGGTCAACAACGTTTAATCCTGTCGTGATCACCTTGCCCTTGAGCTCGCCCTGATAAAAGTGGGGAATCAGACCGTTGAAACAACGGCACAATGTCGTTTTTCCACAACCGCTCGGCCCTGTGACTAATGCGAATTCCCCTTTCCCGATTCTTATGGAAACATCTACGATTGACGGCTTCGCCGCACCAGGATAAGTGTAAGTGAGATCAGCTGTTTCAATCACCATCATGCCGTTGCTGCCTGCCTGATTCTAAGCGGCACCATGGTTCATTTAAGAGTAGCTACTCATTGCTGATTAGCGATTCTCTCTTTCAAAAGCAGCAAACAACGCTTAAGACTCGATTCAACTTCTCCCACGCCGTTTGCTCCTGCCGCTGTAGAGTGCCCCCCGCCCATCCCATGTACGTATTCACCAAGAGGCTTAGCGATGTCCTTGCCTAGGTGCACGCCAGTTTGCCCATTAAACTCGCGTGTGGCGCGTAGACTGACTTCAATGGCCTCATTTTTCTTTCCCGCCACAGCTGCAACATCGGCGCCCAACTCGACGAGGGCTCTGGCCGCTGAGGCCTGATAGGCACTGACGTGCGAGAGTGCAATTATCCAATTGCCAATCTTGAAGAGCTTGACCCTTCTGGAAGCTTTCAACCTTGCCACTCGCTCAGAGAAATCCATGGGAAGCGAAAGCAGGGGCAACGTTTCCTGCGCGTTTACGCCAGAGTCGATAAGCTCCGCAATATTCTTCAAGGTCGAAGAGGTGGCCAGCACGAAGTGGCGGGTGTCAAAGGCTATGCCTAAGAACAACGCTTGAGCTTCTTTTTCGCCGATTTTCACGTTTGCTTGCTTGTAGAAGCTGAAGATGATCTCGCATGTTGACGAGATCTCTTCACTCGTGATGCAAAGCCTTGCCAACTGCAACGTATCCGGATGAGCTGCATGATGATCAATCACAATTATCGGCGCTTTTCCCCTCTTGACCGTTTCAGCCAGAGTGTCCAACTGCTGAATCGTGTTCGTGTCGAGCAACACTGTTGCATCGGCACTTTCCACGCTCGGCGACTCTTTCACCTCTACAGGAATAGACTCGAGAAGATGCTTCGAGAGCCTGCTAATTCCGTGAGCTGCGCCTATTTCTATGCTAAGCCTTGGCCTTAACTGTGCTAGTAGACTTTTCAGCGCGTAGGCTGAGCATATTGCATCGGGGTCCGCGTTATGGTGACACAACAAGACGACAAGCTTGGCATCCAACGTGTCCAGGATCTTGGTTATCTCTGCGAATGACACGCCATCTCCCTCAAATATTTCTCTGCCGACTTGAAACTCTCCTTCACGGCTTCGTCGGCAAGATGTTGAGCATCGAAATCCCCCATCGTAGGCGATAAGCCGACGTCAACGTCTACTTCCAAGCTGACAGGTCTTGTTCCTTGGACTTCAGCGCTCACGTCTAACCTCGCTATTTTCTTCCCTGGAACCTTAGACAGTATGTACCGTCTGGCTGCTTCCTCTGCAACGGCACATAGCTCTTCAGCCTGCTCGCTGGCCAAATCAGGTAAGCCAAGATTCTCCACGGTTTCACCTAAAACGGGCTAAGGCTGAGGCGATGGTGAAACGGGATTCAGATCCTGCTGAAGCTTGGTCTGCAAATCCTTCAACTGGCCACGTAACCTTTCTTCCTGTTTCGTCAAAATCGTCACTCTTGTGTTAAGCAGATCTTTCCGCTCATTCAGCTCAGCGTCTACCTTCACCTTCTCCGACCTTATCATAAGCGACCCTGCAGACTTGTATATAACCGCGTCATCAGTCAACTTCTCAACCTCAGTTGACGCCTGCCCGATCTCCGCCAATTCAAGCTCCACCTGTTGCTTCTGGGCCAGAACCGACTGAAGCGTCTGCTGAAGCTGCTGAAGCCTAAGCAAGCGTTCCTGAACCTGAGGCGGAAGCTTCGAAATATCTTCACTCACTTTCCATCCATCCACTCTGGACAGCAATAAGCGCAGGCATTAATTAAGCATTTTCTAAAACACACAATCCCATCAATAGCAAATGCACGCCTGCAATTCCCACCCTCCCAATCCGTGTTCGAAGCACCACACCCAAAATCAACAGTACTGACATCTGCCTTTGACCAGCGCGTGCGACGTGGCCTCCGCACGCGTGACGAGGGTTCCATGGAAAGTGACTGAACGGCCAATATGGTCGCTCATTGCCTAAGGTACTCGTAAGACCCTTCAAGATAGACCTTATTTGGATAGTGACTACTATTGCGGCAGAAGTGTCGTGATCTATACTACGACCTACCTAGACATAGAGCAGCTATTGTCCCGCTACGTAAAGTGCCACAGGTGGCATTGTTCACTTGGGAAAGAGGCACTACTTGCTTATTCTAAGACTCCCTCTCCAGAACACTCAAAACGTTCATGATCGAACTAATCCACCTCAAATACGCGTTTGACGCCGCACGCAGAGCAATCGTGTCCTTCGCTTCGATCCTCAAAACCAAAAACCTCCCATCCCTCCGCAAACTCGCACACGAACGCAACGTAACAGGCCTTCCAACCTCCGGCTCCAAAGCTCTCAAAACCGTTTCCAACAACCTCTCATCCGCAAAGCGAAGTCTTATCCTGGCAGACGCCCTCATAAACGACCAGAATC
Organism: Candidatus Bathyarchaeota archaeon; assembly: GCA_963705345.1. GTDB lineage: Archaea > Thermoproteota > Bathyarchaeia > Bathyarchaeales > Bathycorpusculaceae > DASPTR01. Next base: position 713,148 of record OY970072.1, on the reverse strand, counting down.
TCTAAGAGACATCACAGCCTTAAAATCTTCTGCCTGCAAGGACATATTTCCATCCGCCGATCTCACAGATCCTCCACAGCCGACAACGGACTAATACCCTCAGCATATATCACTATGACCAGGGTGACATTCTTCGCTGCAATTGGCCTTGAGTTAACAACCGTGCCCTCCACAGTAACATATGGCAAATCACCACCATAATGATTAACCCACTGGAAATCATCAAGCTGAAGCTGCGGAGCCTGTGTAACTTGAAACTCAACAACCAACGATACGGCCACGATAGCAATGACCACGAATAGCAAAGTCACTGCAATTTTCGCTTTGCTAACCTTTCGTCTGGCCTCATCCACCTTGGAACCATCGAAAAAGGCGTCGCTCTCGGACTATAAACTTCGGTTTCTTAGACACCTTCAATAGAACAAACTAAGCACCCGCGAGCGTGCAAGCCAATCAGCAAGTGACGCTATTCGGTTTCTGCCTTCGCAGCTTCCTGTGTGGGGATTCCCCTCGCTACACGTTTCGCAATAACCCCCAGCTTTGTGGTCGGCGTATAGGCCCCACCGGTGAAAGTGAAACCACATTTTCTGCATTTCCACACGCCAACACTTTCCCTCCTAACGCGGGGAAACCCGCACTGAGGACACGTGTGAGGTTTCTTCAATTCCTCAACAATCTTAATGTACCGTTTCCTGACCGTCGATCCATAGCGAGGGCCAAGGCCACGGGTGGGACCAACCTTCTTAGTCCTATGCCCCATCCCTTCTTCACCAGTCTAGTCTCTTGCGCATTTCCTTAGCCTTTTCCCCTGCAAGCTTGGCAACTTCTAACACTTGTTCTGGCAAAAAGTATCCCGTGCCACCCTTCTGTATTGCACAGATATCCTCGTCGTCATCGATGGCCATGGACAACCTAGCATCCATCACCTGCTCCTCTTCCAGCTGCGGATCAACAATCAGCTTGTCGCCAATCTTCGCGCACGTAACTGTCACGGGATGCTGTCTTATCGGAAGCTGGGTGTAACCCGGTTTGGTTTTCACCTCGCCGTCTTCAATTTCATAGTTAGCCATCTTCGTATTCAACAGCGCAGCCACCGCGGCAAGGGCTGAAGTGTCGATCAGGTTTCCACCCTGATTGAGCACGTAGACATCCACGAAAACCACAAACACCTTCTTTCCAGGTTCGATGCACAGCTTCTCCGTATCAATCATCTTCGACTCTCGAATCCCTCTATCCACGATCCTGGCAAGTTCGATAGAGTTTTCATCCGGTGGGCCTGGCTCATAGCTCGGCGAGGCCAAAGGTACCAGCTCAGCGTTCACCGTTAAAACGCCTTCGTTCGGCGTGTCAGGGAAAGGCTCTCCCATCTCGATTTTTATCCCCACGACAACGTCTGTTTTCCCAATGCGGACTCTTGCCGAGCCTTCTGCCCGTTCAATCGTTCCTTGCTCAAGGGTGATCTCGCGATATTCAGTGAGTTTTCTTCCATCCAAGCGTTTTCCATCGTCGATTAGCTGTGCGATCTGCTTCTGTTTTATCTTTGCGATCACGGATGCCATTACTCTTCAGCCTCCTCTTTAGCGCCTAAGTACTTGGCTTTAAGGGCTTCTTTCTGCATGCCATAGATTTGCTTGCAGCCTTCGATAGCCAAGTTTACAGCCGTCTCAAATTCCTCCTGGGTGAGCTTTCCGTCCATCTGTAGTAACGTTACAGCATTCAGATTAGGCATCAGAGCAACTGGGACGTCAGCTGACCCCAGCTTGTCTTCTTCGTCCATCAGATCCAAGACTATGGTGTCATCAGCCTTCCCAGCTGCGCATGCCACCACTAGGTCTCGCATCGGGATGCCTGAGTCTGCCAGGGCCAAGGACGCTGCGGTTATGCTCGCGCATCGTGTTCCTCCGTCAGCCTGCAAGACTTCAATGAAGAGGTCTATCATTGTCCTTGGGTAATATTCCATAAAGATCGCCGGTTCAAGCGACTCTCTGATAACTTTTGAGAGTTCAACCTCTCTTCTTGAAGGCGCGGGGGACTTCCGTTCCTGAACAGAGAACGGGGCCATGTGATAGCGGCATTTCAAAACTGTTCGATCCTGAAGCGCCAAATGCTTTGGATGCGCTTCTCTCGGGCCGTACACGCCGACTAGAATCTTGTTCTTTCCTTGTTCAATGTATGCTGAACCATCCGCGTTTGGAACCACACCTACCTCAAGCTTTATCGGTCTAAGCTCGTCGGGTTTTCTCCCATCGAGTCTTAGTCCTTTCTTGTCGATCAGTTTCTCTGGTTTCTCATTCATTCTTTGTTTCCTCCCTTTTTGATCTTTCATTTTTGAGCATCTGAGTTATGCGATCTGTCAGACCGCTTGTATGAGACTCCTTTTCTATCTTGAGAATGGCCGCCAGTGCTGCCTCCTCTTCGTAAGGAGTCTTTCCCGTGACTAGCACGACGCCGTTAAGTCCGAGGATTATCTGGCAGCCTGTTTCCTGCTTTATCATTGATATCATTGAGCCTTTCTTTCCTATTACCCGAGGAATTTTCGTCGGAGTAATCTTGATTATTTGACCCTTGGTTATCTTCCCTAATCCGGGTTCTGCAACCGTAATCTGCGGGTCGTGCGTCCTATCATAGGACACTATCTTTGCGACGACCAAGTCGCCGATCTCAAGCACTTGAGAGAGTTCATCCTTCTGCGGTTTGAAAGGTCGGCTCAGAACGTCTGAGGGCCTCAGGAAGGCGTCGTATGGCGCGTTTATGTCTATTGTCCATCCGTTGAATCCTATTTCTACAACTGTTCCTATTATCATGTCCCCGGGCTTAGGCATGTAGAAGGCTTTCAAGGCGACGAGGTTGACCGTTTTGTCGTCGTATTCGACGAGTCCTGTTCGGGAAGCGTAGATTTTCTTGTCTTCCTTGTACGTGTTTTCTCCTGTAACATAGTCGCCTTCCGCGAGCAGGTCTCCCGGCGTCGCGATCTGTTTTGTTTCAAAAAATGCTGGCATAATCTTACCCCTATTGACCTAGTGATGCACATTTGATTATGAGATTATTTTCGCTTCTCCATTACCTTTTGTTACGTCTCCAAGCTTCTCTAGCAGTGGGGCATATAAGCCTGCTGGCATTTCTAGGACCCCGCTCCATGAGCCGTCTGGCCGCCACTCTTCTCGTTTGATTGTTCCAAATCCTTTGATTGCACCGTAAGCTTTCGCCGCATACTGTGTAGGTACCGTGACCGCCACGGATAATTGCTCCATTCTTAAGGGTAGAATGGGTCGTAGCAGCTTGACTATGTCTCTTGCTTGTTCTTCAACTGGTTTGAAAGGATCTATTGGGTAATGGATCTGCTCCATGGCGTTTTCTATGCGTAGCGGTGGGTGCGGCAGGTTTGTCTTGGGATCCACGCTTTGTCTGGATATGAAGTCTATTATTTGCCGTCTCTTGTCTTCAACCATTTTTCTCCTTTGTTCCGTCGTCAGCTGGAGCGTTCCTGTCTTCAGTATTGTTTCTGCGATTTTCAATGAATCTGTTGTGCCGAAGGCCTTTCGAAGGTTTTCTTCTGAAGATCTTGTACCCTTGTTTGCGTCTGAGAATATTGTTTCTGCGGCCAGAACCTCGGTGATTCCGGGGATTTTGCCTGTGCGATAGTCCAAGGCTTTTTGCGGTTTTACGAGAATTTCAAAGTGTTCATTATCCTTGGTTATGCGGGCAACAGTGTACTTTTCACTCATCCGCTTTTCACTTGCCCACGCCTAGCTCTTTTATCATGGCCTCGATTTTGTCGTCGGCTAGCATTTCCATTTTCTTGGTTTCTGACGGGATGACGGCTATCTTTATTCTTGGCGGTAGCTGTCTAGCTTCCAATGCTTTGGTTAGGCATTTTACGGCAAGTTTGACGGTTTGGTCTAGGCTCATGTTTTCGCGGTATTCGTCTTTGAGTATGGCGAGTGCGGTTTCTCTTCCTGCGCCTACTGCTGTGGCCTTGTAGCCCCTGTAGGTTCCGCTTGGATGAGTGTAGAATACGCGGCTTCCTGTTTTGTCTACGCCGGCGAAGATTATTGATACTCCGAATGGTCTTACGCCTGCGTGTTGAGTGTACATTTGTTTTATGTCGCTTATTCTCTTGGTTACTACTTCCACGTCGATTGGCTCATCGTAGGTGAGCTTGTTGCTTTGAGCGTAAACGCGTGCTTGGTCTATGAGCATTCGCGCGTCTGAGCTTAGGCCCACTATGGCGGCGCCTATGTGGTCATCAACCTTGAAGAGTTTCCATGAGTATTCTGCTTCCTCGAGGGGCTCAACGTTTTCCTCTGAGCCCAGCACGACGCCTTCTGGGCACATTATTCCCAGGATGGTTGCTCCGCGGTTGACCAGTTCCATGGCGTATTCGACTTGGAACAGTCTTCCGTCGGGTGAGAAGACGGTTATGGCGCGGTCATATGCGCCTGGTGCTGCGAATACGGACATTCTTTTCATCCTCACACTGTATGTTGATCGTTTGCAGTCTTTCATACGACAACTTAACTAAAAACCTTTTCCTACGATTCTCAGCTTCTGGTTTGCCCGATTTTTTCCGTGTGTAACGCATGCTTGGTTTATTAGGGAGGCGCGGCAGGTTGGTTTCTCCCTGATTGATCTACATGCTTTCTTGGGAGAAATGGGCCTCAAAGGCTCCTTCTTTGGATTGCGCACGTGTTTGCCTGCCTGGTTTACCTGCGTCTTTTCCGTTGGGATGTTTGAAAACTGCTGGGTCCATGTTTGCCTAGGCCGTAGTATAGTTCACCACACTTTTTCCGCAATAGTTCAGCTATCCAGATAAGGCCCGTCTTGAAGGTCTTGTGAGTACCTTTCGCAATGTGCGACTATGTTGGCCGTCAAGTGAACTCTGCAAAGTGCAGTGATCTTTGGGTGGCCACGGTCACGTCGCGCAGGGTTGAATCGCATGTGAAGCCGAGGGCTGATGTTTTCTGGGGACTCTAGCATAGGTGCAACTATTCGCCGCGATGTGTGTGACTATCCAGATGAGGTCTATTCTGAGGGCTTTCTGAATACCTTGGGCAATGAGTGTCTATGTTTGCCGCTCAGTGATCTTTGCGTGCATCCCTGTGATCACGTGGTGGAAAGTCACATCGCGCTCGCTGGATGGACTATATGGTCAGTTGCTTCATGGCCTTTTTTATCGTTGAGACGGACTTCACTAGGCTTCTCCTCGTCTGGGGGGCTAGTTTGAGTTTCAGGATCTTTTCGACGCCCTTCTTTCCTAGGATCACTGGGACACCTATTGAAACATCTGAGAGGCCGTATTCGCCGTCCAGGTATGTTGAGGCTCCCATGACTCTGTTTCTGCCTCTAAGGATGGCGTCTGTCATTATTGCTATGACGGCTGCAGGCGCGTACGTTGTTGATCCTTTGAGTTTGATAACGTCGGAGCCTGATGTGACTGTCTGGTGGACTATTTTCTGGATTTGCCGTTTTTGAAGCAGTTGTGTTACTGGAATTCCAGAGACAGAAGCGTATTCAACAAGTGGGACCATGGAGTCGCCGTGTTCGCCTATGACGAGTGCGCGGACGTCCTCTCTCGATACATTCAGTTCTTGTGCGATGTAGGATCTGAAGCGTAGAGTGTCCAAGATGTTTCCCATGCCGAAAACCCGGTTTCTTTCAAAGTCTGATTCTCGGTAGGCTACGTACGTCATTATGTCCACTGGATTGGTCACAACCATAAGCTTGCATGCAGGAGCATGTTTTACGACTTCTTTTACTATAGATCTGACTAGGCTCCCGTTCTTGTTCATAAGGTCAATTCTTGTCATTCCAGGCTTTCTACTTAAACCTGCGACTATGATTACGACTTCTGAGCCTTCAATCTTGCTGTAGTCGTTTGTTCCCTGGACTTTTCCATCAAACTCTATGGCAGGCGCGGCCTGCATCATGTCAAGCGCTTCGCCTTTGGCCAGATTCTCTGCAATGTCCACCAAGACAACATCGCCAAGCCGATACCTCAAGATGTCAAATGCGGCGGCGCTTCCAACTTTGCCGGCACCAATTATGGAAATCATGCTGTTTGAACAGTAGGCCATTCTGATCTAATATAATTAGCGCACATCTTGGCATGTTGCATGCGCGATTCTCTAAGGCCTCAGTATACGGGCATGTTCTGGTCTGCGTTGCTTTTGACAGGTTTTTCTAGAAGAAATGGATCTATGTTCTAGAACAATTGACTAGATGTTTTGCAGAATATCGCTTAAATACTCTGGTTAGATTTGAAAGGGTAATGGAGGATAAGTCGAGCACGACGCTTTGATCGTCGTCCGAAGTTTTCGGTTCCGCTCCTGTCATGGGGGGATTGGGTTAATGGAAAGTACTCAGACAATCAATCGCGAAGAGTTTCGTTGCAGGCTTAAAGAGGAGTGGAGGCTCATGTGGACGGAGCGGTATGATGACAGAGTCAGGGCCGAGGGCGTGGTCGTCCGCGATTATCCGCTTCTCTTCATGGATCGTGGTTCTGTGATATTTGCGAGTAGAGACGCGAAAACGCCTGCTTTCAGGGAAATAGTTGAATTTTGGGCGTCCAAAGGTCTTGTCTATTCTCCTGATCCCACTGTCGGCGGATGGGGCAAATTTATTCGAGCAGAGTTGAAGAATACTGTGCACTCAAGAGCCAAGGCTTTCGCGAACAGCCAGCCCAGCTGTAAGAAAACGAAGCAACATTTGAAGAAGGGCGGCAGAGGTTGGCTTCACGCATAATGAATAGCTGATTCTGCTTTTTTGACCAACAGAGTAATCAGTTGTGGTCTAATGGCGAAGTACAGACACAGGTTAGAGATTATAGTTGGCATCCTGAATGCTGCCGGCCCAGGAGTCAAGAAGACCGCGATAATGTACACTGCTAATCTAAGCTATCAACTTCTGGAAAAATATCTGGACGAAACTACTAAAATGGGCCTCATACATCTCAGCATCAATGGCTACGAAACTACAGACAAAGGCAAAACATTTCTGGAAAAGTATAATGATTTTTCCAGTGAGTATTCAAAAATTGAAGGCGAGCTTCAAAGACTACTTTTTGAAAGAGAGTCATTAGAAAGGCTATGTGAGCCCGTGAAGAACACCAGCTCTAGGCTCAATTCGCGAAGAAACCGGCGAATGTGACTACTTCGACACTTGGAACTCTGACACGAAGCGAACCTGCACAGTCTTTCACTGGGAGATTTGGTTCAATATGGGCTTAAAAGTTGTTTTTCGGATGTCTGCATAACGCCTCTGCTAGTAGACAAATCATGTTATAGAAGACATTATCAGATGTTATAGAACTCTTTTCCGTGCCCCTTTAAATGTGACTAAAGGTTGGTCTAACGTGTTCGAAGATGGGCGACTCTACCGTGTTGATAGAGAAATGGGGAAATATCCTGCTTCTACCTCTGTACTGATAATAATCGCCGCGCTAAATGAGGAGGAAGGTATCGGTCCCACACTAGCGGAGCTAAAAGAACATCTGCGGGATCCTGGGTTCTTGGTGGTTGACGGCAATAGTGCGGATGGGACCGTTGAGGTTGCACGGAAGATCGGAGTTGAAGTACTGCTTCAACAAGGCTCAGGTAAAGGCCGAGCTATTGCGCAAGCGATCAAGCATATTCGCTCGGAACCAGAATATCTAGTCTTAACGGATGCAGATCACACGTATCCGGCAGAGTATGTTCCCGAAATGATAAGAATTCTAGCGGAAAACCCGCAAATCGGCATGGTATGCGGGAATAGATTCAACGATCACTTCCAAATGGACGAGATGCGCAACGTGCTCTACACAGGCAATCGGATGCTAGCGCTCGTGCATAATCTGTTGAATGGCGTGCAAATGCGTGACCCATTAACAGGCCTAAGGGTTGTGCGCTGGAGAATACTCAAAGACTGGGAACCCAGATCAAAGAGCTTTGACATAGAAGTGGAATTGAACCATCAAGTGGAGAGAAGAGGCTACAGCATAGTGGAAATTCCGATCTATTACAGACAACGCCTCGGGGAGAAAAAGCTAGGTTTCAAACATGGGTTCACAATTCTAAAGAGAATGTTATTAGAGTTTGCCTTTTGATTTTTCGGAACGCACAGTACGCCTCTTTTGAAACAGTAGTACACCTTCACGAAAGAGCGAGCATATGCTCATGCTGAGGCGTGAATTCTGCCGAAATCTGTCGTGCATGCCCAGTGATTGAGCCTTTTTTCCCTCGTCGGTTCGAGAACCGAGGTTCACTGATCGGAGTCTTAGACTGAAGGTGATAGCAAATACGTTCAGGACAAGAGACAAGACGATGATGAACTCAGCCAATTCTAAGCTGCTGATTCTCAACATGCCAGATCCTCCATTCCAGATAGTTGAAAGGGAGTATGCGGGAGGGTTCGGCGTCTCAAGACATACTCGACTAGGTCGAAGAAGCCCATTGGAGAGACCTATTCTTAATCTCTTCTTACCATACCTCGCTGGTGTTGCAGAAGAAGCAGCCTGCGAATATCTAGTTCTTGACGCTCAGGCCTTTGGGCTTTCATACAACGAAACGTTGCGGAAGACGAAGGAATACGCTCCGGATATCGTAGTTTCTATGATATCACTTCCATCCCTTCACGCGGACAAGAAGCTTCTTGGCAACATTAAAGCAGAGTTGCCCAACACGATGACCGTCGCCTGCGGAACCACATGCAGTGCGATGCCCGAAGAGGTCCTGACACAAAGCAACATTGACCTTGTGTCCAGGGAGACTTTTCCTTATGTCAATAGTCTAGAATATTTGCTCAACAGCTTCCCACAACTGGCAAAAACAAGCGATTTCAGTGCCTTGCCAGGGTTCTCGTATGTTCGAGAGTTAGAATTGAGAAACAACCCCCAAAGATCTGTAGTCAAGGATTTCACGAAGCACCATCCAAAATATGATGCTCTGCCACTTGAAAAATACCAGCATTTCATCGATTTAGAAGGTAAGACTCACTTGTTTATTCCAATACTGGGAAGCAAGGGTTGCCCATACAATTGCTTCTACTGCCCCTATCCTCTAGGGTTTGGAAATGAAACAGTTTTTCAAGATCCTAAAGTAGTTGTCGACCAGATGGAGCATCTTTGCAGCATCGACCACGTCGAGGGATTTCTTTTCAGGAATCAGTCCTTTGCTTTGAATCTGAAATGGGCCGAAAACACGTGCAGTGAGATTCTTAAGCGAGAACTGGACGTCTCTTGGCTCTGCGAAGCAAGAGCGGATCAAACCTCGACAACTTTGCTCTCTGTCATGTCAAGATCTGGATGCAAGAGAATACACTATGGCGTAGAAACTGGAGATCCTGTACTGATCACGAGAGCAAAAGCTGGCGTCTCCCTACAAACCGTGAGCAAGACATTTAGTATGGCCAGGAAATTCGGCATCTGGAGGCAAGCACATATTATTCTGGGATTACCGACAGAGAATCGGCAAAGCTTGGAAAATACCCTGCAATTTCTTGTGAAACTTGACCCAGACAGCGTAGCAATCAATTTTGCAACTCCCTATCCAGGAACAGAGCTTTTCCGCGAATCTCAAGAAAAAGGTTGGATAAAAGAGCATGATTGGAGTCATTTTTCCTCCTTCGATGTCGTTCTGAACGCCAATTGCCTGAAAGGTCGTGACTTACAAGGTATGGCAAGAAAGATATTCAGACACACGCTGGTTCAAAGAATAAACAAGCTTCTATCCGAACCCTTGATGGGAAACCTATCCGCGCGTTGTCGCCTGTTGACAGAGTACTATGTACCTAAACTGGCAAAGGAAAGCTTAGGTCTCTAGCAATTTTGCACGTCTTGTCAGTCTTGCGGAAAAAGAATAGGATAACTTGAAAAACACTTAGAAAACAGGCTGCTCTCATTGTTTTCGAATTCTCTCAGGTTCACGCGTCAAAGGTTCTAAGCACTTGTACCGTTTCTGAATCGAATCTAGAGGAAGAAGTGTTGGTCTGAGGTAAGCCATGAAAGACATGAGACTGGGGCTTCTTACGTCGGAGTTCCTTCCAAATTGGGGGGGTGTTGGAACCTATTGCGTAGAGTTGGCAAGAATGCTCTCGGACGCTATCGATTTGCACGTAATCACAATTGGACGGGAGAAAAGGGGAGAATTAGTATATTCAGAAGAAAAGATACGCCACCTGTTTGACGATAAAATAAGCGTGCATTTTCTGGCAGTAAGCCCTGTTGACGACACTTTTCTTTACAACGCTAAGATGCAATTCTCGACGCGTCGCAAGCTTACTGGGCTGGTCAGAGAGCAAGGTTTGGACTTGGTGCACACCAACTTTCCTCATATGCCCGATCTGTTGCTCAAGCTGAGGAGGAAACTGCCATTTCATTCGTTAACGACGGTTCATACTACGATAGCGGGTCAAAAAGAAGGTATCCTGTCTTCCAAGAATAGCTTCCTCCAGATGGACTTTTCTGAAAAAAGCACCATTCTTCTGTACGGCGGTCTAAGAGTTGCCGAAGAACTGTACCTGAGAAAATCAGAGAACTTCGTGACAGTCTCGAATTGGATGAAGTCGCAGGTCCAGCAAACGTGGCCATTCATGGCAGACACACGCGTAATACATAACGGAGTAGATCCAGAGAAGTTCTCACCGAAAGCAAGAACTGGTTTTCTCAGCGAAATATCTGATCCGATAGTTCTGTTCTCTTCTAGGCTTACTGTGGCTAAGGGGTTAAATACAGTGATTCACGCAATGCCCAAAGTTCTGAAAGAAAACAAAGCTCATTTCGTTTTTGCTGGGGCAGGCCCTAAAGAAACATGGATTCGTCTGTTGGACAAGCTTAAGATAGACAAGAGATGCTACACTTTTTCTGGGTACGTTGATTATCAGCTTTTACCCTCGCTTTATGCTATGGCCGATGTGTTTTTGGTGCCCTCATTATACGAAAATCTTCCTATACGGATCCTTGAAGCGATGGCATGCGAATGTTCAGTGGTAGCCTCAAACATATGCGCGATTCCTGAGGCAATAAAAGATGGCGAAAATGGAATTCTCGTTAATCCTAATGATGCTGATGGACTCTCAAAGGCCATTTCAATGTTGCTTGAAGATAAGGGCTACAGAAGAAGACTTGGAAGGAATGCTAGGCGCACCGTTGTTGAAAACTTCTCGCTGAAAACACTTGCAAAAGAAATGGTCACGATCTACCAGGAGGTCTGCAGATAGTATGCGCAGGATCAGACTTGCATTGTGGCTAGCAATGATCGCTGTTGTCCTGGGGTACTATATGTGTGGTTTGGCTCTGCAACGTGGCATTGCCGTTCCTTCTTTGGCTTATTGGTTCTTTTTCTTGGCGATCCCAGTTTTTGCTCTTCTTTTGGTTTCTAGGAATGAAAGCCATAATGTGGCTCTGCTGTTGATGGTTTCGACGGCGGTTTACTCCATGTATTTTCTACAGAGCCACACCTTTTATTCACCTGGAAGGGACACGCAGTTTGAGTTGCAGAACGTTGTTCTGATCCAAAACACTGGAAGATGGGTAGCTGGAATGGGAACCTCCATGGCTACTGAGCACAGTGTCCATCCGGCCATGCATATACTCCTAGCCATGCTCAGCGAGACGACAGCGATTCAACTCTCACAAATCATGTTCATTATTCCCTGGTTAAAGGGAATAGGAGTAGTACTGTTCTTCTATCTTCTTGCACGCACTCTCTTATCGGACAATAGAGCTGCTTTCTTCGCTTCTATTGTCTACCTAGGATGTTTCAGCCCCTTAGTTGAACCGCACCGCGAAGCCTTCGCTATTATCCTTTTCATGGGTGGCCTGTGGTTGATCATAAGTAGGAAGGGGGGAGCAGAAATCAAGCTTCTATTTCTTCTGCTAGTTTCTACACTTGCCATGTCTCATCATTTCACGGCTTATATTTTTGTCATCTTAAACGTGGCATTGTACTTTTTTGCAGAGTCAAAAAAATGGGTTCTACATCCATATTATCCTCTGTTGGTCGTGTTCTCATGGATCAGCTTTTCCTCCTTCAGCGTAGCCTTGGGATATTCAGAGAAGTTTCTAAGTGCTCTTAACATGGTTTTTACGATGAAGTTCCCTGATGTGCCGAACTTGGCAGCAGCATCCTACTTCTATCAACCCCTCGAACTGATCATAATGTTTGCTGGACCTTTAGTCGTCGGTTTGCTCTCGTTGAAACCTTTCCTATCGTCGTTGCTTTCGAAGCGAAAATCGAGCATCTTTATTATGGCCGTGGTGCTGGGCATTCTGTTGGTAATTGCCCTTGCCTTCTATTGGACTGGCGTGTACACAAACAGTGCCTATCGAATCTGGGGTTTCGCCTACATTCCATTTTCGATCCTTGCAGCTGGTTTTGTCTGGAAAAGTTCAGCAAAAAACCCTGTTAAGCTGTCCGTATCTATCCTAGTTGCAGTACTCGTTTTCGCTTCTATGAATCTGTCCTCTCTCTCCGGCATCAAGGAATGGTATGTGCCAAGGGAATACATGGAATCATATGTGGTGTCAGACTCTATGCTTTACACTGGTCTTTGGTGTAGGAAATATGCCAATGGTTCCTTTTTTGGAGATAACTTGGCTTTTGACATGATTGGCTCTTGGGGGCTTAAGCAGATGGATAGTTATAACTATACCCGATGGTATCAAACGAAGAACAATGAGATCTTGAAAGACTATGATTTTCTGGCATTCTCACCGTTGGATACGGTGACCTACAGCGACACCTTCAGAACGCCAACTGACCCATTTGCGCTTTTGCCTACAAATCTCAGCATCATCTACTCAAGCGGCGACTTTGTAATATACAATAACAAGTAAAGCCATGTGGTCAAGCAATGATAGTCATTTCCTGCTCGTTGGATTCCTCTCTGAAGCAAGCGAAGATTCAGGGAAACCTTCGCGCTCTGGCAGAAAGATATCAAGTGTTCAGAGCATTCGATCACGTTACAATCCTTACGCAGGATACTCAGGACTTCAGCCGCGAACTTGCAGGGCTCAGACACGTACCATGCGCCTATTCAAAATCCCAAATAACAAGGGCGATACTCTCCAGAATTGGTTTGATCAGATGGGCCTATTTCTCTTTCTCAAGTTTTGTTTGGCTACTACGAAACCGTCGAAAAGTCAACTTGGTAATCAGCGAAAACGTTGACTCCCCAGCTCCACTGATGGTTTCTTTGCTGTTCAGAATTCCCTATTGCATTCATTACCGTTATGATGTTGCTACCCAAGTCAGAAAAGTTAACAAGCGGCCGTTGGAAGGAGTATTGCTTCTGCTTATTGAGAAACTTGGCTTCAAGAGGGCCACACTTGTCTGGGTGACTGCCCCAAATTTGGGTGAAAAAGCGAAACTATTTGGCGCTAGAAAGATCACTCTGATACCGAACTGGATTGATTTCGACGAAATGCCGAAAAGCCGACTAGACCGATCTAACTCACCAAGCGTACTATTTGTTGGACGCCTTCACCCCGTGAAACAGGTAGACATACTAATCAAAGCATTTGCTCACCTGCACAAAACCTATCCTCAGACAACTCTGCAAATAGTCGGTGATGGGGAAGAACGGCGAAATCTTGAGGCTTTGGCAAAGAAGCTTGAGATCAGTAATCGTGTGCAATTTCTGGGTTTTCAAAGTCATAATAAGGTCCTCAAAGCGATGATGCAGTCCGACGTGATTACTCTACCTTCAAAAATCGAAGGCAACCCTAGAGTGCTGTTGGAAGCCATGATGGTGAAATTGCCGATAGTAGCGACAAATGCGCCTGGGATACGCGATATAGTGCAGCATGCCGAGACAGGGCATCTTATCAGCGAACCTACACCAGAAAACTTGGCGCAAGGCATAAAGTACATCCTAGAAAACAAAGAATATGCAGCTAGAATTGCAGAAAATGCCTATGAGTTTGCCAAGCATGAATTTTCCAAAGAGCACGTACTAAGTAACATTCGAAAGGATCTCGTCTCAGTTGTACCCAGTTTTCGAAATGGAAAATTTCTGACTAAACAAGTGACCAAGATCAAACACCATCCTTCATCCATTTCAGTCATCATTCCAGCGCATAACGCAGAAAGGACACTTGAAAAATGCCTGTGCTCCGCCATTGAGGCATCCCCTCATGAAAAAGAAGTAATTGTAGTAGATGATGGCTCAACAGATCAGACTTCAAAGATAGCCTCCAATTTTCCCGTGAAGCTGCTGCAATTCGACGAGAACAAGGGCGTGTCAGCTGCCAAGAACTATGGTTTAGCTAAAGCCACAGGCGACATCGTAGCATTCTTGGACTCTGACTGCGTCGTCAACCAGAACTACTTTGTGGAACTGTCCTTGGCACTTGAAAACGTGGGATGCAATCTGGGTGGTGTCGGCGGCGTTATTTACCCCCTAGAGAACAACATCATCTCCGATAGTTTCCAAGTGAGGTTTTTTGGCAACTCGCCATCCGATGATACAAAAATCCGCGAAACAGACTGTCTTGGCGGCGCTGCTGCTTACCTGAAGGAGTTACTGTCGAAATTCGACGGGTTTGATACGAATTTTAGAGGAGGTGAGGATCTTGACTTATGTGTTCGCCTTCGAAAGGCTGGATACAAGCTTCTTGTGGTTCCATCTGCTAAGTCTTACCACCTTCATCCGAACTCGCTCGGACAGCTTGCAAAGAAATGGTTCCGTTACGGGCAATTTCTCGTTGATGTTTCTCTGAAGAACAATCTGAAAAAAGACATAGTTCTATCTTGGGGCTGGGTTTCCAGTTGCCTAATACTTTTCCCTCTTGCGCTCTATACTGGGCAATCTTTTGTTTGGCTATTGTCTGTATTCTTTTTTGGCCTACCATGGGTTCTTCATTATGGCTGGCAAACAGTAAAGTTTTGGACCCGCAATAGGAAGATCAAATACTTAGCGTTACCTTTTATTCATCAGGTCGTGATTTTGTCTCGTTCTTCAGGAGTAATATTTGCCACGTTTACGCACCTTTTCAACACTTGAACTATGGAAGTTACGATCCTAGGAGAATTACACGTACACCTTACGACTTCAAGAAATGCCATGAAGATAGTGAAGCATTGGTTTTCCGCTTTTGCTTTGATGAGCTAAGATACACATCGAAGAATCAAGAAACGAGAGAGAATTGGGAAGATTTTGTGCACACTAGTCCTGAAGCAGCATTCTACCATACTAGAAAGTCGAAAAAGATAATCGAAGAATCATTTGGCTTTATGCCAGCCTGCTGATCAAGCGGGCTGAGGACTATTGGCTTTGACATGTTTTGATGGGGTGAACATGGTCTGACGCTGAAAATGCCCACCATCAGCTGAAAATGTGTCTGGAGCAGAATTTCTCCAACAAGACACTGCGCTAATTCCGTTTAATTATAACGCTGGAACTCTCCTGTTTGCTAGAAGGAAGCTTGTCACAACCTGGAAAACCTTTAGAAGCTTCTCACCTGCGAACTTTAAAGCATCGTTAGAACCAGACTATTTCGATTGTCGTGAGCCATATATCAGATCGATTGTCAAGATGCTTTGAGAAGGGCTTTAGCTTTGGTTTCAAATGCAGGAACACTAGTACGCGGCCCACAATTCCAAAATCGCTACTCAGCCTGCTTTAAGGACCGTGCACTGTCTTTTCTTTCGCTTAGCAGCAATCTGCTCTGGCATAGAATTGCCAGTTATAAGGTATCACTTGGAACAGGAACCCTTATAGTTTCGATAGACGTAGACGTCGGAAACGGCCTTCTTGGAAGGCTGAACAAAGGGAAAAATGACAGAAACGTAAGCTCCCACTTCAGTGAACGCGCAGTGGGAGAGTTTGAAGAAGCTGCTGTTCCCTTGTTGATGAATTTTCTTGAGGAAGTCGAAGTGCCGGCGACATTCGCTGTTAGAGGACAACTGCTTGAAGTGGACAATACATTGCTTGATACCTTGCTCGGATCTTCCGTTGAACATGATATTGCAGCTCACGGCTATTATCACGTGGAGTTTGACAAGCTTTCGAGGGTTGATACTGAGACTGAGCTTGAAATGATTTCACAGAGGATGAAGGAGTTCAACATTGCCCCAAAAACTTTCGTTTTTCCCCGAAACAGAGTCGCCTATCTAGAATTACTTGAGAAGCGGGGTTATCTATGCTACCGAGGCGCAGGCGGCTTCGCAAAAAATGGAATGTATATTGCCAAACATGGCAGTCTGTACGATGTTCACCCAAGCGTGTTCGTCAATCGAAATACCAACGTGAAACTACTAGAGAAAATGTTGGACTTGTCGATCTCGAAAAGCGCGCCATTTCACCTCTGGTTTCATCCTTTAGATTTTGGCCCAAACGAGCGAAACGTTTGGAAGAATATTAACCAGACATTGCGACCATTTCTGGCCTACTCGAAGTCGAAAGAGAGAGATGGGCTATTAGAGTTCCACACTATGCGATCTGTAGCAGAGCGACTGGAGCAGAGCGCTGACAACCAAGAATTGAGATGAAGCACCTTTTCCCAACCTGCCCAAAATCTCATGTCGAATGTCATTGATATGGAGGCTGTTGGCTGTCTTCGCAAAATATCACATGTTTGTCGTCCATGTCCCCTATGAAAATTGACATGCAACTAGGCAATCAATAGCAATCATTAAGACAAGAGAACACTGAATAAGAGGGAAGCGAATTGAAACGGAATAGAATTGGAATTGTTGGCGGAGCGGGATTCATAGGCAGATCCTTAGCAAAGCATCTGTCAAAATCCTTCCATGTAAAAATACTTGACGTTCAAAAGCCTTCGAAAAATCTGGAAGACGCCGTCGCATATGCTCATTGTGATGTCAGAAACCTCCAGGAAGTAGTGGGCGCCGTTGCTGATGTAGATCTAGTCATACACACTGCCATCATACAGATCCCTCAGATAAACGAATGCAAGTCTCTGGGTTATGAAGTCAATTTGATTGGAACACAAAATGTCTGCGATGCCGTTGAAAGGAATCCAAGAATCAAGGGAATGATATTAGCAGGCACTTGGCACACCATCGGTGAAAGGGACCTTCAAGGGATCGTCGA
Source organism: Candidatus Bathyarchaeota archaeon (assembly GCA_963705345.1). GTDB lineage: Archaea > Thermoproteota > Bathyarchaeia > Bathyarchaeales > Bathycorpusculaceae > DASPTR01. Next base: position 696,117 of record OY970072.1, on the reverse strand, counting down.
CGAAGAATTTGGATTTAGACCTGACAAGGTCGAAGATAGAGCCAGACTGTATGCCCTTTCGAAGATGGCTCAAGAGGCAGTTGTACGTTACTACGATGAAATGTCCACTAAAATCTACGGCATAATAAGAATGGGAACTGTTCTGGGCAAAGATATGCCGGCTGACACTGCTGCAAGTATCTTCATAAAAAGAGGCCTTCGCGGAGAACCAATCACTCCATTCAAACACAGCATGTATCGACCTATGTTGTACGTGGACGTCAGGGACAGCTGCAAGGCCTATGAAGCGTATGCGTCGAAAATCCTGAGCGGTGAACCGAAAAAGGAGGAAAACAGTCTGTCTCACATAGTAAATGTGTACTATCCTCGCCCAATAACAATTCTCGAACTTGCTGAAACAGTAATGAAAGGTATCATTGAGTCTACAAACGGGAAAGTCAAGCCAGTAGTGCAGATACTCGAAAAGGGTTTACCGCCTCTCTTCAACGAGGATGACAAGAAAAAGATAGAGGTTAGTGTGGAAAAGGCGACAAGGTTCTTAGGCTTAAGAAAGCTAAGAAGCCCAGAAGAATCCCTCATGGACATAATTAAGTCAAGACAGCAATGACCCTCCCTGCAGAGTTTTGGCGATAGTACGAGCCTCAAGATGGTTTGACCATAATTCTTTCAGGTATCGTGCAAGTTTAGAAGCAGGTTCAAAAAGAAGGAGAAGCACGCGATAATAGGCTAATCAAATACACACAGTCTCACTTTTGATAGTTCCAGCGAGCAAAGATGTGATGTCTGAGGAAAACGGCGAATATGGACTAAATAGATTGGCGGGCACGATGCAGAAGTCTAAAGAAAGATCGACAAGAAGGAAAACAGAACACGTATTCACCATAACCATCACTGCAGCAAGGGTTCTAGGCTGGTCTATGTTTTGTTTTGGCATTGTCGTCTTAACAGCGTCGATGGCATATGCCTCTGCTGCATTTGCTTTCATAGGCTTGGGACTGGTCTTCTGGGGGGCTATCATAACCTATATCCAAACTGGAGACTATGTCAAAGACACGCTGCTGAGTGCCTCTGTGCTGCCGTCGCTTGAAACGGTGAGTCAGATTATCAAAGAACTCAATTACAAAGGCACTGCTGTATATTTGCCATCAAAATACCTCAAAGATTCAGAAGTCAAAGTCTACATATCTAGACAGAAGAACACAGTAGTGCCAACAGCGGAACAAATTCAGGCTCGGCAAAGTCCTCTTTTCATCGACAGACCGAAAGGCATTCTAGTAACGGCGCCCGGCAGAGGATTAGCGCGTCTTCTTGAAAAGACGCTCAAGGGAAGTTTCACCAAAATCGAAATGCAAGATCTGCCAGAGAAATTGCAGAAGATGCTCATCAAGGATCTAGAAATTGCGCAAAACTTCGAATTCAGGGTTGATAAAAGCACAATTCGTGTTGGAATAAGAAGCTTGGCCTACAAGAACCTGCTGAAAGAGATCGCCGATTCTTCAAGCATCAACATCAGCTTAGGATGCCCAATAAGCAGCGCCCTTGCCTGTATTTTGGCTGATGCAACTGATAGGCCGACGACCATAGCCAAATGGCAAACCAGCGATGACTACAAGAAACTGCAGCTAGAGTACTTCCTACTGGAGGAGTAGCTTCAAGCAATGATTTTTCCCTTGAGTACTTCAGATATAACGCTGCTATTCGCGGTAACAGCATTGACTCTAGCTTTGACCTCAGAGTTTCTGTCAGAATACTATGGCAAACTAAATGTGTTCATCAGCAAGAAAAAGGTGAGGAATGCAGCAGTTATCTTTTCCATCCTTTTCATGATAAGTCTAGCTTTGAGATTGATGAACATATTTACTACATAGTGCAAACAGCAACCCAAATTGACCTCAGGGCGGCAAGTTGCGGAGCAATAAGATAGCATCGTTAGCCTCAAGATTTGTTCTATTTCGTTTAAGGTTGTGTTTCTACGGTGAAGTATAGGAGCAGATTAGAAATCACAGTTGACGTTCTAAATACTGCTATTAACGGTGCAAGCAAGACCCGAATAATGTATGCCGCAAACCTAAGTTACAAACTCCTAGAAAAATACATAAGGGAGACAATCGAGTCAGGTTTCATGGTTTCAGCACATCGTGGCTACGAGGTTACTGAGAAGGGGAAGACTTTTCTCGAAAAGCACAGAGATTTTTCCGTCAGCTACTTAAGAATTGAGGATCAGCTTCAGAAAATATCGCTTGAGCGGGAAGCTCTTGAAAGGATGTGTGAACCAACAAAAGGGGCGAATTCTACGCACAGTGTGCTGAGGAGGAACCCTTCGTGAATTGCAACGACAAGAATCTTGCTCGAACCCTGATCTCTGCTGGCCTCATTTTGTTGCTAGCAGGTCTGGCTTCTGGACGCCTGCTTGTGACCTACGGACTTGGTGAAACTGGGAAGATTGTTGAGGCCGATAATGCTCTAAAACAGGCATTTGAAACCGTTCTCGCGGCTGAGAACGCAGGAGCCAACGTTTCAGGACTAATGGTTAAGTTAAACCAAGCAGGGGCATTTTTGGCCCAAGCTGAAATGGCTTACAGAAATGGGGACTCTGCCGAAGCTACTAAGGGCGCTGAGCAATGCCTCACAACATTGCAAGGTGTCTCGGATGAGGCTTCAGCTTCAATGAATTCAGCCTTGGCAAACAGTCAGCAAGTTTTCTGGCAGACTATTACCATTTCTACAATAGGAGTCGTTGCGTTTCTGGTACTGTTAGGCTTTATTTGGCGTTGGCTTAGTCGGCGTTATCTACGGAAATTGCTGAAAATGAAACCAGAGGTCGTTCCAGATGCTGTCGCTTAGCGACTATAAAGCCACATTCGTTGTTGTGGGTGCAATAGGCGTTCTACTCCTTGCTTCTCCAGCTTTGGGCCCAGTCTTGCATTTCTCTATGGGTGAAAAATTCTCTGAACTGCAGCTGCTAGGTTCTGGGCACATGGCAGAGAATTATCCGTTCAACATTAGAGCAAATGAAAGCTATCTTGTCTATGTTGGAATCAATAACCATATGCGTTCGTCTGCCTACTACGTTGTTTACGTCAAGTTTAGAAATCAGAGTGAAGAATTGCCAAATGCCACAGTGCCCAGCCCACTCCCGCCATTATATGAATACCGCACTTTCTTACAGAATGACGAGACTTGGGAAGCTCCGTTGAACTTTTCGGTGCTTGACGTATCATTTTTGGAAAATCGCACACACGTAGGATTCCTACGAATCAATGATGTTGTTCTCAATGTTGACAAGTCAACCTTGTGGGACGCTGACCTTATGGGCTGCTACTTCCAGCTTTTCATTGAGCTTTGGATCTACGACAGTGAAGCGAATGCGGTTCAATTTCACAACCGCTTCGTAGATCGTTGGTTGAACATGACTATACCACCGTGATTCGTTGACGGCGTTTGATCTAATACAGTGCTTCTGGTTTCAACGTTGTACCAAATATGTAGCAAGTTCTGCAGGGTCAATAGCCGCAATTCTGACTGCGTTCGCAATATTTCGCCTTAAGAACAGTTTGAAGCTTTCAAAAAGTGTATGTCTGGCCTAAGAATGCAGGACAAGCTCTTACGATCAGGCTGTACAAGCTTTGTGTTGCATGCCCCGACGGGACCACTGAAGCACACTTATTGAAGTTTTTATGCATTTTTATATTTGATGAATGGACATTATCAGATTCTGGGGATCAAGACAATTGAACCACAGCGAAGCAGACAGAGAATTGGATCAAACCATACTGGAGATCATATGCAAACAAAAGCCGAAGACTGTTCAGCAGCTTGTTAGTTACTTGAGGGCAGGCTCGACGGTACCCGAAGAGGCAATAGTTGAAACCGTGCTGAGGTTGCAAAGTGAGGGAAGAATAACGCTTCCAGAAGCGTCAGTGCCCGAAGCTCCAAAAGAACTGAGCGCATATCTGAGAACGGAAAAAGCTTTCGGGTATTGGCTGACACTGGCTGTCGTGTTTTTCACAGTCGGAATAGTGTTCACGATACCTGAAGACTTCTACCCCTGGGCCTACGCAAGATACGTTGTTGGCTCTATCTTTGTCTTGTGGCTTCCTGGATACTCGTTTATGAGAGCACTTTTTCCAAAAGAACCATCCCCTAGCACATCCCAGAAGAGTCTGGACCCGATAGAGCGAATATCGTTAAGCGTTGGCATGAGTCTAGCTCTCGTTCCAATAGTGGGGTTTCTATTGAACTATACTCCATGGGGCATCAGATTGGCTTCCGTCACTTCAAGTCTGCTAGCGTTGACCGTAACTGCTGCTACGGTTGCGGTCATGAGAGAACATCAAGCCGGAATTCGGCAAAGTAATGCGAGCTGCTAACGGGCACACTGACAATTACGATTTTGAACACCAGTTTCAGCCTCGGCGAGTACCTCACGCGAGTACTATCGAAAGAACGTGAGTGTAACCTGTTTTATCGGCAGCGATTCAGCCAAGACATTTGAAAAGGCCGTTGCCGATACCCAAACCTGGCTTTGCTGCTTTCTCACGGATCCTATAGGCAAGCTGCAAAAACCTGAATGATTCATTAATGCACGAAAGACTATGGCCGCCCAAGGTGACCGGAGAATCAGAAACGTTTTTGGAGACAAATTCTAAATACTGTTCTCGCTCACCAAGCCTTTGGGACTGTTGTTTGCGTGGGCAGAAGAGGAAAGACAAAGTAATGCTTGGAAGAAGATCCCTTGTCACAGGTGGAGCTGGCTTTATAGGCAGCTACTTGACTGAAAGGCTTCTGAAGGAAGGCTGTAAAGTCACCGTGCTTGACAACTTCTCTAATGGTAAAATCGTGAATATTCAGCGTGTGCTACACAGGCCTTCACTAGTTTTAGCTGAAGAGGATTTGAAGAGACCAAGAAGGCTAACGCAAATAGTGAAAGGCTGTGACACAATTTTCCATCTTGCAGCAAATCCTGAAGTGAGAGTCGGCGAAGCTGATCCCAGAGTACATTTTGAAGAAAACATTCTGGCAACCTTTAACCTGCTCGAGGCTGTCAGAAAAGGTGGGACGCCAAAGACGATAGTTTTCACGTCAACTTCCACCGTGTATGGAGAAGCCGAGGAGGTTCCAACACCGGAAGACTATGGGCCACTATTGCCTATTTCAACCTATGGCGCCTCAAAGCTCGCTTGCGAAGCCCTGATCACAAGCTACGCTTATACGTTCAATCACCGAGCACTCATTCTGCGTCTTGCAAACATCGTAGGCCCAAGATCAAATCATGGAGTCATAGTGGACTTCATAAAGAAAGTTGGGGCAGATTGCAAGAAGCTTGAAATCCTCGGCGATGGGACCCAAGAAAAATCCTACATGTACGTGGCTGACTGTATCGAAGCAATGGTTCATCTGACGAAGACATTTCTGAAAGGCAAAAGAAAAGTCGACGTCTTCAACGTAGGCTCAAACGATAAGATAACCGTCGAACGCATCGCGAAAATTGTTACAGAAGAAATGGGTGCCTCATCTGTTGAATATCAGTTCACAGGTGGAGTCAACGGAGGAAGAGGATGGAAAAGCGACGTGAAAACTATGCAGTTATCCATAGACAAGCTTCTTCAGACTGCTTGGAAACCAAGATATACAAGTAAACAAGCCGTGAAACTCGCGGCAAGAGCTCTGATGCAAAGGTAACTCGACACGGGCGATTGTGCAATTGTGCTGATCTAGCCTTCAAGACAAACGTGAAAATCCGAGAACTCCCGCCTGACGCAATCAAAGTGATTCAGATACGACAGTTGGGTTCTCGCTTCAAAACATTAGTTTGTCTATGCTTCAGAAAATGTTTGAAGGATTTTTGCATACATGCAGGACTTTTTTGGGAGACTAGGAGGGGCGATTCTAGGGACATCTTTTTCCGAAATTCTGACATGCTATGTAGAGATCTGTCACGTCTATTTTGCCATCGTGGTTAAGGTCACAATCTGGGTTCCAGTTGGGCTGTCCCGGGTATGAGCCGTACACACGTGCGACAGCATAGATGTCTGATATGTCTACTTTGCCGTCTCCATCGACGTCTCCCACTAGAGTGGGCGCCATGGCATGCGTTATTCGTTCTGTGTATTCTTCAAACCAGTCTGGCAGCCACTTTGTGGGCACGTCATGGTCACGTTCCCCTTCTATTTTTACGCTGTAAAACCATGCAATATGGCCGGCCGTCCAGCAATCGATTGTGTCCCTGACCGCCGTTTCCAGAGTAACGTTGTAGCCCCTTGCGGTTATGTTATCTACTTGCATACTGCAAGCTACAAAACGTAGAGGCGAGTAGTTGACTATCCAGGGTGAACCAGGTTGACTATCAAGTAGTTCGTCCCAATGATGCTCCACTCCAAGCATGTCACAGAGTGTCATGATCATCTCATTGTTGTTCGCGGTTCCTGTGTTAAAATAGACGATCTTATCCGCGCCATAACTTTTTGTCTTGTCTCTACATTGCTCATAGTAGGTTATTGCATTCTCACTGTCTGATAGGAATCCAGGAACGTTGTCAAACATCACGCCATCAGCGCCAGCAAGCATTGCACGCTGGATTTCGTCGAATACTTGAGTAATGGGTATGTCTCCTCGTTGTGTATTTACATAGGCGTAGATCTTTATGCCGTTGTTGTGGAACAGATCTCTGACTTCGGGCACCAGATTCAATAATTCTTCTTCCCACATGTGAGTGTTGATGACAACGGCTTGTGGTCTTGCGTTAGCTATTCTAATGGCATAAGTATTGGGTGCTTGAACGCGTGTTTCTGGAAATGTGGTCAGCCAATCATAAAAAAAGACAATGCGCATATAGTCAGTGCCCATGCCAGCAGCTCCGCTCACTGTTGGCAGTTGTATGCTACACGCGAAGGTTAACGCGCTGATTGATAGCAACGTTAACACTCCTGCAGAGATCGTCCTGCTCACGTACTTTCTTCCTTTTCCCATCATAAATACTATCACGGGTTAAATTAATAGTTTTCTCCAACTAGTCCTTACAAGAAGGCGGATCCGAGTTTTCTCAGAAGCACTGGACGCAGAGTTAACGCAACAATAAGGGTGACTAGCCGAAATAAGTGACTTATTCGTTCGTAGACGAAAGAAGAGTGGTTCAGGAGACACCAATTTTTGAATTGGTTCCTTTCACAGCTTAATGCTCCTTTAATTCGTCAACGAGGAATCCGCTTCTTTTGCTTGAAAAATGCAGAGGGCTTGAGATGCATTGCCGGGGCTCTACGGTTTTCTTGTTAATTGCCTTCTCAGCAGTTCTTCGGCTTTTTTGACGGCTTTTGGCAACATTTTGACTTCTGACCCGCCGCCTTGGGCAAAGTTGAGCTTCCCACCTCCTCCGCCGCCTACGATTGCGGCTGCCTCTCGGACTATCTCGTTGGCGTTTATGCCTCTTTCAAGTGCGCTCTTTCCGGCCATGACTAATATTCTTGCGTTCTTGTCGTTCGCTCCATAGAATATTGTCACTGTTTCGTCATTCCTTTTGATCATTGCGTTAGCTGTATGTACCATGCGGTCGATGTCAATTGATTCGTGAAAATCGCGTATTACAAGTTTGATTCGATCTGCTCCTTCGCTCTTTTCAGCTTCTGGCTTTTGTTCAAAAGCTACGCTTTCCCGTGCTGCCAACTCCTTGATTAGCCTTCTTCTCTCAACATTAGCCTCTTTTAGGTCCCGCACAATTCTTTCAGCCGTCTTATCCAATTTCTCCAATGGCGCATTCAAGGCTTCTGTGAGTCTCACAAGTGATCTTTCATTTTGCTGTACAGCTTTTACGGCTGGGATTCCGATGGAATATGCAAGTCTTTCGACCCCGTCTTGAACTCTTTCCGTATGGATTATCTTGATAAACCCGATTTCGATGGTATTCTTCAAATGAGTCCCAGCGCATGCTTCTATGTCCCAGTCTCCAATCCTGACGACACGGATTTCTTTTCCGGGCACGGCTCCTCCTTGATACAACCTGAAACCATAGCGGCCTTCAGCCTCGTTTCTGGGCAGCCAAGCGGTTTCAACAGGAATGCTGCGAAGAACGGCCTGGTTCGCCAAGGTTTCTATCTCTTGCGTTTCTTCCAGCGACAATCTACGATAGTGTGAAATGTCGAGTCTGGAGCTTTCAATGCCCTTCTGGGTCCCAAACTGCCAAACATGTTGTCCAAGCACGCGGCGTGCGGCTCCGCCAATCACGTGTGTCGCCGTGTGATTCTTCATAAGACTGTAACGCTTGTCCCAGTCAATTACTCCCTTAATCACACTTCCTTCTTTCACAGCATATGGCTTCTTCAACTTGTGAACCACGATTCTGCCGACCTTCTGAACGTCAACAACGTCAACTTTATCGTTGTTAAACACTAGATAGCCTGTGTCTGCTGGTTGTCCCCCGCCTTCAGGAAAGAAACATGTTCGGTTAAGAACTATGTACTCATCACTCAGTACTTTGAGAACATTGGCTTCAAATTCCTTCACGTACTGGTCTTGATAGTAGAGCAATTTCGTCTCTGGGATGTCTGAGACCGCGTTTTCGAGCCATTCCTCTTGTTTCACACTCTCTTCTGCTGGCTTTGAAACCTGCATGTGCCTTTGAGCAATTAATGCGTAGAAGTTGTCAGGAATCTCCACTTTTAGGTCTTCATTCCTAGCCGCCTGCTTCACTATTTCAGGCGGCAACCCATGAGAGTCGTACAGTTCAGTCAGAGTTTCTACCGGGATTTCTTTCTTCTTCTTGGTCTTCAATTCAGCGGAGATGCGTTTCACCATTCCTTCGCCTCTCTTGATTGTCTCTTGGAATTTCTCCTCCTCAACCTTAAGCATCTCCACGATTTCATTCCGCATCTCCTTAAGGTGGGGATAATCCTTCGACCAGAAGTCAATCTGCATGTCCGTAATATCATACAGCTTGTCTGGAATTCCAAGTATTTTCAACAGCCTATAGATTCGTCGGAAAAGAAGCCTAGCCAAATATCCTTCTTGAATATTCGATGGGACTACGCCCTCGGAAAGTATGAAGCTCAAACACTTGGTGTGATCGGCAACAGCGAAGACATTTTCTATTGGCACGAGGAACTTGTCCAATTCTTCGACGCTCAGTCCAACAAGCTCAGCTTCTTTCTTCCTAGTTTCAAGTCTGCTCGCCGTCTTGTCGAGGCTCACTAGCCCTGAAACCGTTGCTATTTTGGCCAACAACTTGTCGTCGATCTTGGTTATGTCTGCCATCTTGAATATCCTGCTAAGCATGTCCCCGTAGATCGCGTGGAAACCGCTCAGAGCTCCCTGAGAAAGCCACGCGTAGCGGTCTATTCCGTAGCCTGTGTCAACTGTCCGTATAGGCAACTTGACAAACCTGTCATTAACCACCTTATACTGCATGAAAACAAGCGTCGCAACCTCCAGGCCTCGGATGATACATTCCACGTCTGGACCTGCATTTCCTCCGCCGACCCACACGTCTTCTTTGTAAACGATTTCCTCAGACTTCACGCCTAAGTCCTTAGTAACCCAATCATGATGGTATCTCACGGTCTGATCTTTCCAGTAAACCTCCTTATCAGGATAATTGAACGCGTGAGCCCCACCCATCTCAAAAATCGTCAAATGCCTCCCGAAAGTTGGACCCGTATTGGCTATGTCGACCATGCGAATGCAGGGCTGCGAGATCACAAGAGGGTTTGCCGGAGGCGACGCAATTCCCTCTGTGACGTAGGGCTGAAAGTCAATTATGCTTGCATGCGTTAAGTAAATGTCGTCTCGCCACCTTGCAACGACAGGGTATGGCTTTATGCGGGTATGCCCGTGTTTCTCAAAATAGGACAGGAATGCCTCACGCATTTCACCCAGACTATAACCTCTCTTTGTAGGTGGATTGTTTATGAAACTGTAGCTGGCGCATCCTTCCGAAGTTGCTTCTCCACAAGTTACCTGAGCCGGGTTCTGAGTCCAAAAGTATATCCCACACTTGGGACACAGTTTCCTGACGTAGCCCGCTTCTTTGAAAAATGGAAGACTATACTCTTCAGCTGGAAACTTATCCAATTCTGAACACTCCGTAGGTTGAATAAATCTCGAGTTTTCAAAGGGTTAACGTGCTACACAAATTTAAACCATTTCACTACTCTTCGTACTCTTCTCTCCAGTAGCCAGTTATGCCCTTGGCCACGAATCCATCGATAAAGCAATTGACCACGAACATAACTACAGTACCAGCCAAGCCCGGTACAGCAGAGTTAACGATGATCGTTGGAACATGTGCTACGAGCAACGCGAGGAGTAGGGCAAAACCGTGAGCTAGCAGACTCTTCCAATCTGTTCTTATTGAAACGTTCCAGATCATACCCGTAAGACCTGCATTAAGCCAGCCGATAATGAAGAGAAGAACCAGAATTCCGATTACCAACCCAATCATGTACCCGACTAGCACCAGAGCAGCAAAAAGAAAGACCCATGCGATCCCCAAAACGAGAAATATTATAGAAAAAAGAATCCCATGTAAGAAATACTTAGCCAACAGTTTCCCTGATGATGGCTCGTCGTTTTCGCTTTCCATCTTGCACCACATAGTAATGTTCAACAATGAGTATATGTGATTTGTGTAATCCAATGTGGAACCAGTTCTTGTGCTTCGACCGTTCGCTACCCTATCTTGAAGCCAAGTAGGAAGCCAGCAACAAAACTGCCTGCAAATGGCAAAAGAGAAATTACGCTTATAAGCCATGAAAATGCAGAGCCCAACCAACTGAAAGAGCCTGATAGCGCACTCCACAGAGCACTGTAGTTTATGCTAATTATCCCCTGCGTGCCCAGGTAAATCAGCACTAGCAGGAACAAACCTATCACGATTGCTATGAGCTTGCTCAATTTCTTAAGAGCAAACCCAACGATGAAGCCGCCTATGCCGCCGGCGCCCAGCTGAAAAACTAACGGAGGCAGGATTTCACTCATGCAGATCCTCGACAACTCTGCTATCACAGGTTTGATTTAAATGCGTTTTGCTCATAAGAAAACAACACATGACAGCGTGCGGAGGTGAAAATCCACGGATGGGATATTCGACCTGTATTTGCTGAATCTTCTGTTGACGTTGGGCATGTTTACCGTTCTGATTTTCCGCGCATGGATAGAACTGAAGAACTACCGTATGATGTGGAAGGAACTGGAATGGAAACAGACATATCAGACTATGGGACGATTGCTAAAGGCTGAAAAGGACATGTTTTCGAAGATGGAGGGCGGCGACGAACTGTATCAGATGCTATGCGAAGTCTTCAAGGTCAACGGTGAATAGCTCAAGGATAGTGCCACTCTTCAATTAGCTCTTCAACAATTACGTGATGTTTTTCCAGCCCGTAACGCCCAAAAGGTTTTGTTAAATGTCTCTGGGACCTAGTCGCAGTTATGTAAAGACCCTTCTCTAAGTCGCGCTTCAGCTTAATTTCAATCTTTTTGAGATCCGCATATCGTGAACCGCATTTCTCGCATCTGAAGCCCTTGTTTTTTCCCATTGATTTCAATCGTTTCCCGCATCTTTTGCACTTTGGATTCTGATACGCTACTTTTTCTGCAAGCTTCAGCACTCGGATTTTCTCCAGATTTACTGTTAAAGGTCTGTCTTGCGTGGGAACTCGCACGCTACCATAGGCTTCCACTTTGTCTCCAATAATCAGTCCTGCTGCGACACGGCGAAGGCTACCTGTTGGTTCATAGGCTGCACAGTCAATCTGTCCGGTCTCATCAGTAATCTGGAAAATAACGTGTCTTCTTGGAATGGTTCTGGGGCTCGCTGATACAATTCCTCTGGCAATCACGGGAGTGTATGGCTTCATTTGACTCAAGCTTCTGACTCGCTTCAAATGCGTGTCAGTTCCTTGGTTTGTCCTGAAAATCATCCATCTATCAACGGGTTCAAGAGGTCTAATCATTGCAAATGCTTTTTTCACGATTTCTGGAGTCTCGCCTCTAATGCCAAATAATATCGGGTCAGGCCCTCGTGGTGTAATGATTACTCTGTTTTTCTCAAAGTCAACATTGTTGAAAGTGTAGGGTGCTGTTGCTCTGTCCATTTCAAAGATTGAGGCTTCATCTACTTTCCTTTTGATTCCATAATTCTCTGGAACACGGTATGCAAGTATTTCGTAGGTGTGGTCTCCTTGAAGAGTCTCACCCACAGCGGCTAGACTGCCAATTATTCCTCGTCCACTTTTGAAACCCACCGCTTCAGCACCAAACTTGGTCAACAGCCTAAATGCGTCTTTGAGGCTCACGATTTGGCTGATTGTTTTCTTGGCGAAGATTTTGATTTCCATCGGAATCCTCGCTTTACAGAAGAAGACTATGCCAGGTTCCGTTCCTTTGAATTCAAGGTCGGAATGTTCTTCAACCGTGCTCGTAACAACGTCTTTTATCTTTTTCTCAACGTTTTCGTCGTATTGCATTCTCAGGCATAAGGCGCCATTTCCCCTCGTTTTCCATGGGACATTTGGATTTAGCCTGATCAGATTAGGATAATCAAATAGGCTCGCACCCAATCCTTCGAGTTTTTCGACTAGAAGAGCGGCAACATACGTTGTACATCCTCTTCTCACAGAATCTGTGTCATCCAATCCAATGTGCATTATTCTCTTAGTCATGCTGTGCAGCCCATTCTTCAAAAGAGTTAGAGATCAAAATGGAATGTTATAAAGAGTTGTTCATCTCTAGGTAAAACAAGCAAGTCTTGCTGCATTATCTAAAGGTTGCCAGCTCAGTTTCAATGCGTGCGCTACCATTGCCGGGAAAGAACAAAAAAAGAAGGTTAGTGTTACTTGCGCGCAGCTTCTTCAACTACTATCATTGTCAATGTTGATCTTACTTTGTCAAGTCTTCTGACCCGCCATGTGACTGTCTCCTTAAGCTTGTCCATGGTGTCTGCCTTGACCCTTGCGATTATGTCGTAGACCCCGTAGACGGCGAAGGCTTCATCTACCCCTTCGACCTTTTTCAAATCCTTAAGCACATCAGCTTCTGAACCGATTTCGGTGTTTATCAACACGAAGGCTGTTGGCATTTGAATCTCCAATCGTATTGTTACTTCTATGCATTAAAATATTTTGCTACGTGAATCCCACAATACTCAATTCAAAGAGCTTTGGAGACTCAGCATACGTCAAAATCGCAGCCCAATTGACTCTAGGCGATTCATTCAGATACTCGGGCTTCAGTTGGCACTTGTGAAACACATAATTTTATCTTTACCCGGAGGTACTAGGCTTTTGGGTTAATAATGGAAAACTCCCGGGCGAAGCATTCGATCACAAGTGAAGAAATGCGGGCTCTAGAGCTGAACGCAGAGTATTTCGGTGTGTCCAGGCTTCAGCTGATGGAGAACGCTGGGCACCACGTGGCATTGGAAATCTCTTCAAGGTTCAAACCAGACAAGTCTGTGGCAGTGTTCTGCGGCTTAGGTGGAAACGGGGGCGACGGCTTCGTTGCAGCAAGACATCTGCTCTCCTTAGGTTTCAAAGTTGCAGTTGTCCTTGCAGGAAGGGCTCAAGATGTCTCGGACGAGGCGTCTCTGGAAAACCTGAAGGCAATTCGGAGCCTAAAAGAGGAAGTCCCTGTCTACGAGGCCTATGACAGCACTCTGATACCGAAAATAACTGCAGAAATAGTGATCGACGCACTGTTGGGAATAGGCACAAAGGGAAGATTGAGACCGCCCATCCTGCAGATGGTCAAGCAAATCAACGCGATGAATGCTTTTCGTGTTGCAGTAGACGTCCCAACAGGCATCAACGCGGACACGGGTGAAGTTCTAGGCGAAGCCGTTAAGGCCAATCTGACCATAACTTTTCACAGAACGAAAAAAGGACTTGAGAAGGCAAACAAATACTTGGGCAAACTGGCCGTAAGAGACATAGGACTGCCTGAAGAATTTGAGAGATTCGCGGGTCCAGGCGATGTCTTGCTGGCTACAAAGCCCCGGCCGGCTGAATCGCACAAAGGAGACTTTGGCCGCTTATTGGTGATCGGCGGAAGCGAAACGTTCTCGGGCGCACCAACCCTAGTAGCACTAGGTGCGATGCGAACCGGCGTTGATTTAACCTATGTTGCCGCCCCGATGAAGACAGCCATTGCCATCTCTTCCATGTCACCTGATTTGATTACCATTAAACTTGAAGGAGAACATCTTAATCCGGATAATGTGACCACTCTGGAAGACTACGTCGAAAAGGTTGATGCCGTTGTTCTGGGACCTGGTCTGGGCTTGCACCGTGAAACTGTCAAAGCAGTCAGAGTCTTGATTGAGCTTACCGAAAAATCTGGAAAGCCGTTGCTTTTGGATGCAGACGGCTTAAAGGCTTTTGCCAAATTCAAGAGGAGGCTGAAGATACGCTCTGTCCTGACACCGCACACAGGAGAATACACTACGCTGACAGCAAGAAAGGTTCCCCAGGATTTTACTGCGAAAATTGAAGATGTTCAGAAAACCGCGGCACAACTAGGCACAGTCATATTGTTGAAAGGAGCAACTGACATCATATCTGACGGAAAACGCGTCAAAGTTAATTTCACAGGAAATCCGGGCATGACGGTGGGCGGGACTGGGGACGTACTTTCTGGGGTCGTTGGAGCCCTTTTAGCTCAGAAATCTGACGCATTTGAATCGGCTGTGGCCGGGGCCTTCGTTAATGGTGCTGCTGGAGATTTCGTTTTTGAAGAAAAAGGCTATCACATGGTTGCAACAGACCTCATTGAATGGATTCCGAAGGTTCTGAATGATCCTATGAGCCACCTGAAGGTGCGAAGAACAGGTGCAAAATCAAGTTAGAATCACCGCTTATCAAGCAGGCCAATGTGATCCGAAGAAATGCACGGCATTAAAACTTCATCGCCATGGAATGGTTCGCATAGTCAGTCAGATGAAGTTTTTGCCGAAACGCGCTGTTGTGCTTAATCCGTTTTCGGAAATCGCTTTCTCTCCCGCTGACAGAAAACGCCTCGAAGACTTCGGCCTTGCAGCCTTGGACTACAGTTGGGAAAGAACTGAAAAGGTTCTGCAGAAGTACGTAAGGGGGACGTCCCGGTGCCTGCCAATCCTGATCGCGGGGAACCCTGTCAATTATGGCAAGCTAACTAAACTTAGCACTGTTGAAGCCTTAGCCGCAGCTCTATACATTGCGGGTTTCCAAGAACATGCTGCAGGGCTTCTTTCAATTTTCAAATGGGGGCACACATTTCTGGAATTGAACCGCGATAGACTCGAAACCTATGCAAGTGCAGAAAACAGCACAGAAATAGTGGAACTGCAAAAAACACTCTTCCCTGAGGCTTATTGACAAACGCCCGCTGTTGAAAGACTTACGAAAGGTGAAGTCGGAAACACAAGTGAATTAGATGGAGCAAATCACAGACTTCTACTTGTTTCTGCTATCGGTCATTTCTATATCCTTGTCCGGGGTAATGACCCCTGGCCCCGTCTTCGCAGTAGCAATTGCGAAAGGATCTAAAGACAAAGCTGCAGGATTCCTAATCTCTCTCGGACACGGAATAGTCGAGTTCCCCCTAATGTTTCTCATATACTTTGGTTTCGCCGAGTTTTTGTCCTCAAGTATGGCCCAGAAAATAATAGGCGTTGCCAGGAGGTCTGATATTGATATACATGGGTGTTCGAACACTCAAGACACAGAACGAGGACAGCATAAGGCCTTCGCACTCCAAACACGGCTCGATTGTTTCCGGAATTCTCGCGACTAGCGCGAATCCATACTTTCTTTTATGGTGGGCAACAATTGGCACGGCTCTGATAATGAATGCCTCCTTTTTCGGTTTCCTTGGCTTTTCAACATTTGCCATAACACACTGGTCATGTGATCTTCTCTGGAACACGTTCGTTTCGCTTACAGTTTTCAAGTCGAGGCGTTTCTGGACAAGAAAAGTCCAAAGAGCAGTATTCATCTTGTGTTCTGCAATTCTAACGGCCTTCGGGGTATTGTTCATTGTTTCGGCAATACGCTAGCACTTTCGCAAAAGCAGCTTTGATTGATGGGCATTGTCTAATAGGTCTCGTATGTTGTAGTCCTTGCATGATTGAAACGGACGAAAGAAAATTATTGGACACTTGGTAGATCGAGTCTTCTTGAAGGACGCAAGGAGAAAAAAGCGTGAAGGAGATAGATTTCGTGTCGGCAACGCTGGAATCTATCTGATTCGAGGCGACATAACCGACATGGGTACTGATGCTATAGTGAACGCTGCGAATTCAACACTCATGGGTGGAGGAGGCGTGGATGGCGCCATCCACCGCAAGGGCGGGCTGAAGATACTTGAGGAATGTAAACGCATAAGAAACACAGAATGGCCTGATGGTCTCCCAACTGGAGAAGCGGTAATGACTTCAGGCGGCAACTTGAAGGCCAAATATGTCATACACACTGTTGGACCGATCTGGCGCGGAGGGACATACGATGAGCCAAAACTGCTGGCACAGGCTTATCATAACTCATTAAGGCTCGCAGTTTCCATGGGGCTGAAGACCATGGCATTTCCATCAATAAGCACGGGTGCGTATGGTTATCCACTTGAGAAAGCGAGCGAGATTGCAATTACAACTGTAAGAGAGTTCCTGACAAAGGAAGATCGGCTTGATAAGGTGGTTTTTGTCCTATTCACTGAACATGATTTCAAAGTCTACAGAAGGAAAGCAAAGGAAGCCTTGAGCGAAGCCTGATAAACGTTCCCCGGCCAAAACGAAAGGCTGGCTGGTTCGGTAACACTCCAGAGAGAAAAGATCATCTTCGAACCGTCTATCTTTCCCTTCTCAGAAAGTCGCCTATGTCGGCGATATTCTTCACAGCAACTTTGTTTTTGTCCTCTTTCTCTCCTGTGCTGTGCAGTATTCTTCCGAAGCCCAGACAGTCGCCGCGCTCATTTAGGATTAGAGTGTAATCGCCCTTTCCAGATGGCTTTGTCATGCTCTTTATTCCTTCTTTGAATACGTCTCTTCCACAGATGAAGAGCCACTCTGTCTTGTTATCGACAGTTATCTTCTTTGCATCGGTCTGTGCGATCATTACAAGCAGGTTGAAACCGGGGAAGAAAGTCCCATCCTTCATTTCTCCTAGGTAGGTTCCAGCATAGAAAAAGTCTTTTGCGATTAGTCGTTTAAGGTTCTTGTTCAGAAGAAAATATCTATCGTTTTTCTTGACTATCAGATTCTCGTCTAGGCTAATTCTCGCGTTGAATTTGCCTACGAAATCACTTATCACGTTCATTGTGTACTCACTCGGTTTCTGAGTTTGCAGATGAAGAAACCTTGAGTCTGTCCAGGCCAGATTCTTCTGCAGTTTTCGATTGAACTGTCGAGTTTTTTCCCGAAAATGCTCGTTAATCCTCTTTCTCCCAAGCAGTTGATCTTTTCAGTCTCAAGATTCAAGTTTTCTATTGCCCAATTAATGTTCAGTTCGTCTTCCTCGGGCTCCAGCGAGCATGTGGAGTAAACGATCTCGCCGTTGTCTTTCAGAACCTTGGCAGCCTCCGTCAGTATTCCTCTTTGGAGCTTCGCGTTATTCTCTACATCCTTTATGGTTCTTCTGCTGAACCAATCTTTATCAACGGCAAAGTTACCTGAACAGGGCACGTCCAAAAGTATTCGGTCGAACTTTAGATTCAGCTGTGAGGCTTGTCTTGCGTCCGCATTGTAGGCTATGACATTTTCTACTCGGCACCTCTCAAGATGGTTCGCAAGAGCCGCCAATCTCTGTTTCTTAATGTCCAGTGCAATTATAGCGCCAGTGTTCCGCATTAGATTGGCCAACTCGACCGTTTTCCCGCCGGGAGCTGCACAAGCGTCGAGAACAAGTTTGTGTTTCAACTGCGTGAACTGTCTAGCTGGAATCTGTGCAGCTGCCTCTTGAATAGAATAGAGGCCTGAAAGATATTCTGCAGTTGCACCTACGGAGAAGTCTGATTTTGAAATCCAAAAGCCATCTTCCACAAAAGGAATTGTCTCAAGTTGTATACCTCGAGACTTCAGCCTATCGACAACTTCGGTCGTTTCGGCATTCATAGTGTTTATTCTGATCGCTTGTCTAGGCTCAACTGGCTCACATGTCCAGTCTAATTCGCGGTAGCGGCTTGCAAAAAATTCTCTGCCAGACATCAATCATACATAGCGTGTCTCTTCATAAAAAGCTGGTGTTGATGAAGGGTTATTTGGTCATTCTTCTTGCGAACCATTTTCTGACTTCCTCAACGAGGATTACCATGCAAGCGAGGAGTGCCAAAAAAGCCCAATCCGTTAGCCCTATGGCAGCTGTACCAAAGAATCCTTGCAAAAGTGGTATGTAGACAATTGCCGATAGAATCGATATTTGGGAGGCTATGCCAAGCCAGATCCACTTGTTGCTCTTGAGACTCGTTTTGAATATGGAGACCTTGTTTGTTCGGCTTGCAAGGACGTTTCCAACTTGAGCTACAACTATGCCGGCGAAAGTCATTGTTGTGCCTTTTAGGTAGACGCTGTTGCTGATTTGATTTTCCAGCATTCCAAGGTGCCAACCGCCCTGAGACCAGGCGTTGAGACAGCCGTACATTGCTCCGGCCGAGATGATCAATCCTACGTATAGCGAACGCAGAAAGACTCCCCCACTGAACAACCGTTCCTTGACGCTTCGCGGCGGTTCTTGCATGATGCCTGATTCTACCGGTTCGCGGCTTAATGCCAAAGATGGTATGACGTCTATGCCTAGATCTATCGCTAAGACTTGCGCGACGAGAAGCGGAAGTGGCAACCCCAACGACGCGTAGAGTACGTATGGAATCAGTTCTGCCCAATTGTGCGAGAAAACGTAGACGATGAATTTTCTCAGATTCTCATAGATTGCACGTCCAGACTCGACTGCTTTGACTATCGAGGCAAAACTGTCGTCCAGCAAAATCATGTCTGCAGCTTCCCTGGCAACGTCTGTTCCGGAAGCCCCCATTGCTACTCCAATATCTGCTTCCCTCAACGATGGAGCATCATTTGCACCATCGCCTGTGACGGCGACGACTTCGCCGTGCTTCTTGACAGCTCTGACTATCCTGAGTTTCTGCTCAGGCGAAACCCTAGCAAAAATAACGTCGCCTCTCTCGACCTCCTCCAAGATATCTTCATCAGTCTTCGCTTCCAAGTCTACTCCGCGTATTACTCGGCTATTTTCCGGACCTACGATACCGACTTCAGTAGCAATGGCCTGCGCTGTTGGGCCATAATCTCCTGTTATTATTACCGTCCTTATTCCTGCCTGTTTCGCTAGTCTTACTGCTTCTTTGACTTCTGACCGCGGAGGGTCTCTCATCGCTGCAAGTCCGACGAAAATCATGTTTTTCTCAACACTTTTGCCCTTCAACCCGCCGTTTCCACCCAACTCCTTGTACGCGATGGCCATCACGCGCAAGCCCTCGCCTGCGAATTCACGAATCTTCTCCTCAGCAGAAAGCAGATGTTGTCCAGCAAAATTCTCAATCTTACTGTCGATGAGTATTCTGTCACATATGGAGAGAATGCTTCTTGGGGCACCTTTCGTATACGCGTAACTTTCGGATCCGTTCTTGTGAATTGTCGTCATCCTTTTTCTTTTCGAATCGAAAGGCACCACGTAGACAATGGGTTTCTGTGCAAGCGCGTTCTGCACGTTCAGGCCATGTTTCAAGGCGGCGACAAGCAATGCTCCATCTGTGGGATCTCCCACGATGTCCCATGATTTGTGTCGATCTGAAGGTGGCTCAACTTTGGCAGTGTTGCAGAGCGCTGAGATTTCAAGGAGTTTTTCAAGCGCGTAGGATTCGTGCTTCTCAAGCGGTTTGCCATTATAGGTGAATGTACCTTCTGGAGCGTAGCCGACTCCTGAAACTTCCACCACTTTGCCTTGAACCCATATCTTCTTGACGGTCATCTCGCCCTTGGTGATTGTCCCTGTTTTGTCAGTGCATATGATGGTTACGCTGCCAAGCGTTTGAACTGCAGACAATCGCTTGACAAGAACGTTCTCTTTGACCATCTTCAGAGCATTTATCGCAAGCGCACTTGACACGGTGACCTGTAAGCCTTCAGGGACACATGCCACCATTACGCCTATCATGAAAAGTATGCTGCCGATAAAGTTCAGTTTAAGCCAGATCAAGCTCGCAAGGAAAAAGATGATTCCAACAGTTAGGGCTAAGATGAAATCATATTTCGCAGTGTAAGCGATTTCCTTCTGCAGAGGACTCGGCTCGTCTTCAATTTCCTGAGTCATTCCAGCGATTTGGCCGAATCTTGTGCTCATGCCCGTCTTGATCACAATTGCTTTGCCTTGCCCCCTAGCAACACTTGTGCTCATGAAAACAAGGCTTGGCGCATCCAAATATGCACTATCGACGATCTTCGTCGGCTTGGCTGTTCGCGGCTGAGGCTCAGATTCACCTGTCAGAGGAACGTTATTTGTCCACAAGTCAAATGCCTCGATCAGCCGAGCATCTGCTGGGACCCGATCACCCTCTTCCAGAACTACAACATCACCCGGAACAAGATCCTTTACAAGTACCTTTCGCAATTCTCCATCACGAAAGACCTTTGCGTACTCTGGCATCCACCGCTTCAAAGTCTCTAGGGCTTTTTCAGCCCGCCATTCTTGGAAAAGACTGAAAACCGTGTTGACCAAGACCACAGCCAAAATAATGGCGCCAAGTTGCCACATACCGCCCAGAACAGCGAGAAAGCTTGCAAAAAGCAGCAAGATGCTAAACAAATCTTTTAGGTGTACGAGAAACTTGTAGGTGACTGGTATGCCTTTCTTTTCCAGTAGCATGTTTGGGCCGTATTTTGCAAGCCTTTTTCCGGCTTCTTCGCAGGTTAGTCCCTTTGTTGAAGTTTCGAAAACTTTGAAAACTTCTTTTACAGGCAGACCGGCGGCATCCTTCAATAAAATCCCTCGGGTCAAAACTTGAGAAATGTATAGTCACTAGAATCCTCGGGGAAAGACCACTTGGCTCATGGCCTCCGCTGGGAAAAATGGAGTGTTCAACGCGGTTATATGCAAAGGTTCCTGTAACATGTACATTCGAATCATCTGCGCAAAACATGCATTTGTAGCAGGTCTGCTCAGTTGCTTGCTAGGTTTTATGGTTCGCTGTTACCAGTGATGGAGGCTCACATTTAAAGCAATCGGCCCACCGGGCCACCATGAGTCTAATAAATCTTAAATTGCAAAGTGTACGATCATGATCAAAGTGATTCTATGACCGGGAAATACGCTTTTGTCATGATGACCAAGGAAAAATGGTGGAACAGATTTCGCCGCAATCTTCACGAAGGGAAGCACGCGCAGTCATATGTCCAAAGAGGGGAAGCTCCACCTAAGCAAACGTCAATAATACTGTTTTATGTGACCAAACCTGTCGCTGAGATTGCAGGCCACGCTGAGTTCATTGAACGGAAGGTTGGAGACGTCTTGGAAGTGTGGAAAAAATATGGAAGGGAATCCGTTCTGAAGTCGGAGCAGGAATACAGGGAATTCGTTGGAGACAAGCGTCAAGTCTCGTTCATTAGATTCAAAAATCTACGCGAAGCCACGAACACAGTACCACTCACAGACGTTCTCATGCTGCTAGGCGCAAGAAGACTATCGAGAAAAGGCTTTTATCTAGACAAAGAAACAGCGGACAAAATAGTCGCACTCATGGAATGAGGGATCTGAAGCTTCTGCAATTATCAGCTTTGTCCTTAGCAGTAAACAGGACACACCTATTAGTCAATGTTATCGGCACGTAACAGCATCAAAAAGATTCTTGCTATTTAATGAACGATGTTTTTTGGCTGAAGGATCATCCAGCTGTTTGAAGGTATGCCATACGCAGAGCTCGAAAAAAGCGCGCGCGACGCATGACTTTCCTGTCGTTGGTTTTACAACAGTCAACTGGGGCTTCGGCATCGGAGCCTACCTGCTTGTGGTCGCAGCAGTCGTGAGGATAGCAGCTGGCTTCATAATGCGAGGTGCTCCGGACCTCCAAGAAAGGCCACCCGTGCCACAGGCATCCCAGCTTCCACCACCACCGCCTCTGCCGCCAACACCGCCCGTTTCACAATAGTCAGAAGAGGTTTTTCTGCTTCCAAAACGAAGATTATCATAAATGCCTTGATGTTGGTCCATCTCAAGCGGGTCTTGGCTTGGCAATCTAGTAAGACGCTCTGCGAATGATATCGCTGAAGGCTCAAGTCATGGACACATATTCTTAGAACACTCGGCAAAAAGTTAATAGGTCGCATTTTTCATTTCCATGTAGCTCGCCTTTGGGCAGTTGAAATTGAAATGTTGCATAAAGTCGCAGATACTATGTGCATTTGTGGATTTCGCGCTACGCTGAGGAAGGCTTGATTATGGGACGCTATAGGCAAGTTGACGAAATTGTTAAGTTGATGAATAGTCCTGAAATAGTGCGAAACACTAGCATCATAGCTCATGTTGATCATGGCAAGACCACGCTTTCAGACAGCCTTCTGGCTGCTGCAGGCATAATTAGCGAGAAGACGGCTGGTCAGAAACTCTTTCTGGATTCCTGGGAACTTGAGCAGAAGAGGCAGATGACGGTTTTTGCTTCAAACATAAGCTTGGTCCACTCCTTCAAGGATAGGGATTACCTCATAAACTTGATTGACACCCCTGGGCACATTGACTTCAGCGGGGCAGTCACGCGTAGCCTTCGTGCCGTTGACGGTGCGCTTGTGGTTGTAGACGCTGTTGAAGGCCCCATGACGCAGACAGAAACAGTTCTGATGCAGGCCCTCCGCGAAAGGGTTAAACCCATTCTTTTCATAAACAAGGTTGACAGGCTTATTAAGGAGATAAAGCTGACTCCAGAGGAGATTCAGCGCAAGTTTGCCAAGGTAATTCTGAGAATAAACAACCTTATCGAAAAGTATGCGCCACCTGAGCATAAGAAGGATTGGCAGGTTACGGTTGAGGATGGACGTGTGGCCTTTGGTTCTGCGCTTCACAAGTGGGGCCTTAACTTGACACATATGAGGGCGAAAGGCGTTACGTTTAAGGAAATTGTTGATTCATACACGGGAGAGTATGAGGATGTCGGAAGAAAGGTCGACGCTCTTAGCAAGAAGGCTCCACTGCATGAGCCTATACTTGACATGTTCGTTGAGCAATTGCCCAACCCGTATCAGGCACAACCTTACAGACAGAGCCAGATTTGGCCTGGTGACCCGAACAGCGAAGTGGGCAAGTCAATGGCTAAAGTTGACCCGAAAGGTCCGCTTCTGATGTGTGTAACAACGATTGAGGTGGATCCACACAGCGGCCTCGTCGCCATTGGCCGCGTTTTCAGCGGAACAGTTGAGAAAGGAAAGCTCGTTGACCTCATTAGTAGCCATCAGAAAGGAACGATTCAACAAGTCTACATGAGCATGGCGGCGGATCGAGAGATCATTGACCAAGTTCCAGCTGGGAACATCGCTGCAATGTCAGGGTTGCCATCAATCCACGTGGGCGAGACGGTAGCAGAGGTAGGCGTGCAGACGCACGCGTTTGAAGGCCTGAAATATGTTTCTGACCCTGTAGTGACGGTGGCAGTTGAGCCTGCTGACGTTAAGGATTTGCCTCTTTTCGACAAGGTTATGCACAAGCTGACGACTGAAGATCCGAACTTGCACTTCCTAATCAATAAGGAGAGCGGTGAATACCTGCTGAGTGGTATGGGTGAGTTACACCTTGAGATCACTGCTTACAGGATGCAGGAAGCCGGCCTGAAAGTGAAAACCAGCAAGCCCATCGTGATTTATCGCGAGACAATAAGCCACGACTATAAAGGCCCGGCGATCATGGGTAAGAGCCCAAACAAGCATAACAAGCTCTGGGTTATCATTGAGAAGCTGCCTGACGACATCATTGAGGCAATAAGGTCAGGAAAGATTTCGGAAATGCAGACTCGTGACGAGAGACAGAAGGTCCTCAAAGGATTCGGCTGGTCAACTGAGGACGCACGTAGCGTCGTTGCAATCGAGGGCAACAACCTACTGGTGAACAGGATAAAGGGAAGACAATACGTTGACGAAATAATGGATCACGTAAAATCTGGCTTCCGAGAAGCCGTATTCACTTCAGTCTTGGCCAAGGAGCCAGCCTACGGGTTGAAAGTGAACTTGGAAGACGTTACAGTCCACGAAGACCCAGTCCACAGAGGGCCAGCGCAAATATTGCCTATGACTTGGCGTCCAATCTGGTGCTCATTTCTCTTGAGCGATCCGAAGCTTCTTGAGCCACTCATAAGCTTTGAATGCAAAGTCCCAAACGCGTTCGTGAGCAACGTTATAGCAATAGTGCAGAAACGCAGGGGCAAGATTTTGGACATGATTAACGAGGAAGAAATGATTGTCGTCAAAGCTGAAATGCCCGTTTCCGAATCATTCGGACTTGCAGAAGAATTACGATCATCCACTCAGGGCCGAGCCTTCTGGGCGACACAATTCAGCCGATGGTCCGTAGTACCAGAACAAATGCAAGCAGAAATCATAAAGCAGATACGGGAACGCCGAGGACTGAACCCGACACCGCCGAAAGCAGAGGAATTCTTCGAAGAAGCTTAAGCCTTGCCTTCGATCCCTTTCTAGCTCACTAGCCTTTAGATTTTGCGATACTGGAAAAGCCTTGTTGATTCCAGAGGCTAAGGCCCCTTGAAGAGCAAGGGCGGTATCAAGCTTTTAGATAGTCCGCAGAATCATGTGGGAGAACGTGTTTTGAAAGCAGCCCTGAACATAGTTGAGTTGGTCTTAAATAGTGATGATGTCTGATTTCAGACTGAGCCTATGAGGTGCTGCGCAGTGTTGAACGTTATTGTTCCGTTGATTGCAGGGATAATGGTTGGATTCCTGTTACGGAATAGGAAGCGCATAGACCTTGGAAAAATATCTTTTGGAGCCATTATTGTTCTGATTTTTTCGATGGGTTTTTCGATTGGATCGAGCAACGAATTGTTGCAGTCCATGCCCAAAATCGGCTTAAACGCCCTCGTCATGGTTGGGTTGGCCATGTTTTTCAGCGTGATCTTTCTGAAGGTTTTTCAGAAAATGGTGAAGCTAAAATGATAAAATACATCTTGGCTGCGCTTGGTCTAGGGGGCGTTGCAGGCTACTTGAACAACAACTACGTGAATCTTATTAACAACAGCTGGGTTTCGGCCTACTTGTTTGATTTCTCGCTTATTTTACTGCTGTTTACAATGGGATTCGCTTTTGGCACGGACAAGGAAGCTGTGGTTAAGCTGAGAAAAGCTGGGTTAAGAATTCTGGGCGTCCCGTTTTCAATTGCCCTGGGCAGCATTGCGGGCGGCTTGGTTAGCGGATACGTCTTAGGCATTAGTGTAGTCGGAGCGATGGCCGTCACCTCAGGCTTTGGGTGGTACACTTTGGCCGGACCATTGGTTGGCCAACTGTTTGGAGCCGATCTCGGCGCGCTAGGCTTCGTGGTTAATTTTCTGAGAGAATTGCTGACCATAGTAACTACTCCGCTGATGGCGAAAATCGACAGATACACGCCTGTGGCATTAGGAGGGGCGACAACGATGGACACAACTTTGTCAATCATCGTGCGATATTGCGGTTCCGAAACGCTGATAGTAGCCTTTTCCAGCGGCTTCGCATTAAGCATGATGGCACCATTTGCGATAACTGCAATAGCGGGAATTCCGAAGTGACGCGGGCTTTTATGTTTGCACATGGTGTTTGCGACGATGGGTTTGCCATTATGCTTTTGTTTGATCTCTAGGAAGGAGATGTTTTTGGTGCGGTCGCCGGGATTTGAACCCGGGATCGCAAGCTTGGAGGGCTTGTGTCCTAACCAGCCTAGACGACGACCGCCTATGTTTTGGCATTACATTAATGAAGTCAGCTAGATAAGATTTCTTGGGCAAGCTTGCTATTGCGGTTTCTGATCGGTCTTGAAGAGTCTTTTCTCATGCTTCGGTTTGGGTTTGAAACTGCCATGGTATGTGGGCATAGAGGTTCTTTGCCTTTCTAGATTCTTGATTCGAGCGTACAGCTTTGACACTTTGGTCTTCGAGGGAACTTTGGGCCTCTGAGTGCGAACCGGCACAGGCGTGAACGGCTTTTTGATTTGCATGTCAGAACCCTTCTTGCGTGAACGTTGCGTTTGTACAGTTCTCACTTTCTTGAAGATCACGTACCCTTCTTTCAGATTCACCTCCTGTGTTTCCCAACCAGCTTCCAGCCATGCTCGGGCGTGCACATGGGAAGGCACGTTGTCCCACCATCGCTCATTCTTGTAGGCGTCCATTGGCAGATTGTCTCCGATGATTCCGTCGATGCGGGCGAGACCGAGCCTGACTGTGTTTGTGAAAGCTCCTCTGAACTTCAAATAACCTCCAAGCCCAGCATACTTGGAAACAGTTCTGGGCGCAACAATCCGCCTTGCACAGTTCAGGCACAACAACCTTGTCGGGTCACCAGTGGCAACATCCGGCACCATGCAGTCCCTGCAGTAGAGCTTTCCGCATCTTTGGCAACGCCTGAGACGGCCTAATGAAAGAACCCTTTTGCACATTCCACATTGATCTTTGAATGGCATCCTAAACCACAGACAATCTCTCGAAGGGCTATTCGCCTAATCACTAGGGAAGCTTTTGATATAAACCTCTCCAAAGCCTTCACAGGGTTCGGAATGAATGGTAAGTTTTATAGATACAAAGCTCGCACGTGTAAGCCGTGAAGTCAGTTGCTTTTCAGCGAGTATCTCCATGAAAAAGCAGAAGAATCAAGACACAATGAGACAGTTGGCTACTTGACAATCATCGTCGGCGCGATATTTCTCGTTGGGGGATTGCTCATGACCGTGATAATAGCCAAGGACCCTCAATGGTTTCTAATAATCCCTTACGAATTGACCCCTCACCCATATAGCTTGTTGGCGTTGACGTTAACAACTGTCGGGATAGTTCTCCTTTGCGTTGGAATAGCTTTAGCCATACATTATGCTAGGGGCAGAGCATGGTATATGAGGGAATTGCAGAAGGCGCGATCTGCGGAGGAGCGGCAGATGCTTGACAAAAAAATGAAGGAGCGTTAATGGCTAGCCTTTTACAACGGCTAATGGAACGAATCTGGCGACTTTTGTGGCGATTCCAATTTTGTCACTGACTTCGGCAACGGCATCCACGTTCTTGTAGGCAGCGTCAGCCTCTTCGGCTAGAACGAGTGAGCTTGCAGCTCTGACATAGATCCCACGTTGTTCCAGACCGCGTTTGATGTCCGCACCCCAATAATTCCGCTTGGCAGCAGTTCGGCTCATCATTCTGCCAGCACCGTGAGCTGTTGAGCCAAAGCTGAGTTCCATCGCCTTCTCTGCCCCAGCCAGAAGCCATGAGCTTGTTCCCATGCTTCCAGGAATGAGCACTGGCTGACCGACAGAGCTGTAGTCCGATGGAACCTCTGGATTTCCAGGTGGAAAAGCTCGAGTCGCGCCTTTCCGGTGAACCCAGACCTTCTTTTGGCCGCCATTAACCTTGTGGGTTTCAATCTTCGCGATGTTATGAGCTACATCGTAGACGAGTTTTAGCCCGAACTTTTCTGGGTCTTCTTTGAAGGCTTGTTTGAAACTCTGTCTAACCCAATGCGTGATGGCTTGACGATTTGCGAAGGCATAATTAACTGCGCAAGCCATTGCTTGATAGTAGTCCTCTGCTTCGTTGCTGTTGCCTGGAGCGCATGCAAGCTCACGGTCAGGCAGTGCAATCTTGTACTTGCTTACCGCTCTTTCCATGACGCGCAGGTAATCTGAACATATTTGGTGGCCGAAGCCTCGAGAGCCGCAGTGGATCATGGCTGTAACCTGCCCTTCATGCGTGATACCGAAAACCTTGGCTGTTCTAGCATCAAGGATCTTATCGACTTTTTGGATTTCAAGGAAATGGTTTCCTGAACCTAGCGTGCCGACCTGTTGTAATCCTCTGCTTTTCGCTGTCGCTGAGACCTTGTCTGGATTGGCATTCTTCATGCAGCCGCGTTCTTCGCAGTGTTCAGCATCTTCATGCCAGCCTAACCCTTGATCGATGATCCATCCAGCACCTTCAGTGACAGCTCTTTCGAGATCGGCGAGCGTTACTCTGAAGTCGTTTCGGCGGCTCCCAAGCCCACAAGGCACATTTTCAAATATCGTGTTCGTCAACGTGGCAAGCTTTGGCCTGATGTCCTGTTCTGAAAGATTAGTCGTGAGTAAGCGTACTCCGCAGTTTATGTCGTAGCCCACTCCGCCGGGGCTGATTACGCCCTCATCATAATCTGTTGCTGCCACGCCTCCGATTGGAAAGCCGTATCCTTCATGACCATCTGGCAAAGCTATTGCATACTTGTAAATCCCGGGCAAATGGGTGACATTTACACATTGTTCAAGTGTCCTGTCCGTCCGCATCTTTTCCAGTAGATTCTCATCAGCGAAAACCATGCCTGGAACACGCATGCCGGGCTTGTATCTTGGAATGTTCCACGAATAGTCGTCGTTTCTCTCAAGTGGCACCCTTTCAGATGGATGGCGACTTTCTTCTTCTCCCATCTTGTTCGCCTAGCAGAGAAGATGTGGAAGCGAAAATATAAGTGATTTTGGCCTTGGGACCAAAACGTGCTCTTTAGATAACCCCGAACTTTTCCACGTAGTCGATAACACCTTGCACGCTGTTGGTCAGCACAGTCTCACCTAGGACAGGGTGGACCTTAACATAATCCAAGGCTCGTCGAAGAGAATCATCGTTTTCAATTATCTGTTTGCTTATGGCGGTTAACCCATCACCGTTGTCTATTCCTTGCTTTGCGATTCTTGCCCACAACTTGAGTTGCCTCACATAAGCATTCAGCTTCTCACTTCCGTTGGTGGCCTTGCCGAAGTGACTGTAGTACAGGCTTCTGGGCTTTAGATCGGCCAGCTTGTCCAAGGAGGCCAAGGCGATGTCCAAGCGTAAGGGCGGCGGGGTTGTTGGCACGATTGCGTTGATCTCAGAGATATAGATGCCCGCAGCGTCGCCTGAGAAAACCCCTTGGCTGCGCATCTCATAATAGCTTTGATGGTGTGAAGCATGGCCGAGGGTTTCAACGACCTTCAGTTTGACTTCATCGCCAAGATCAAGCGTCATGCCGTCCGACGATGTGATAATTCGCTCTTCCGGAATTGGTTCCGGCTCACCGTACAGTTCGGTTATGCTTCCAAGAACAAGCCTTGACTGCTCCCAGAGTTTCTTCGGATGGGCTAAATGAGGCGCTCCCCTCGGATGTACGACTACTTTGGCGTTAGGCAGGTGTTTCAGAAGAGTGCCAGCGCCTCCAGCGTGATCCAGATGAATGTGTGAAACTGCAACATACGCCACGTCTGCGGGTTTTACATTCAGTTTTCTGAGGCCAGCCAGCAAGTTGGGAACAGAGGAAGCTGGGCCGGTTTCAACCATCGCAGCTCTTTTTCCTTTTAACACGTAGCTGGCAATGAAGTTCTTGATTCCGGCTGTCTCAGCGTCAATCAGGTGTATGTGCTCTTCGATCTTTGTTACGCTCATGTAGACACCGAGCCTATTGTCAAGCGAATGTTAACGTCTTCGTCAATGTCTTAAGGGTTTTCATCGTGAACGTTTTAATTGAACAGGCATATACTCGTAGCTGGGGAGCAGTTGTGCTGTTGCGAATTTCCAGAGAGCTTACGTCAGAGGAGGTTTTGGAGAAGATTAAGAAGTTCGAGAAAGAGTTCGGGGTGAATTTCGAGAAATTTGAGGAACTCTTTCGCAAGCGGAAGCTAGAAGCGCGTCCTGCAAGAGTCTATTTTGAGTGGGCAGAGCTTGTGGATAGCTATAAGGGGTATGTTGAGGACGGGGAACTGGACTACACTGCTGAGGAAATAAAAGATTTTAGGCCTGAACAGGCCGCTTTGCTCACGCCGAAGAGGATTGAACTGTTGTCCCAGCTTGCAGCGTTAAGGGTGGAGTCAATAAATGATCTGGCCCAAAAGGTGAGGCGAGACGTGAAAAACGTGTATGAAGATCTGAAGGTGCTGGGCAAGTTCGGCTTCGTTAAGCTGAACAGGAGGAAGGGCAGAGCTCTGATCCCAGAAACGCTTGTGAAGGAAATAACGTTCATCGTCCGCTAGAAAAAGCTGGAAGAAGTCGCCTATATGTCAAGTATAAACCTGAGAGTGGTCTTTTCAGGCTTCTGGATTATTTCCATTCTGTGATAGGTTACGGCTTTCACGCCGACCTTCTGCAAATGCTTTTTCGGGTTAAACCTCTCACCCCAAATTCTCGCTTGAAGTCTGAAACCATCAGTCGTTCTTGTCAGATCCAGAATTTCGAACTTCGAGAATAGCAATCCGTCAATGTCGAACTTCACTAGTAAAGCCTCAAGCCAGCTGTAAAGAAGGGCGTACTTGTCATTGGCTTCGATGTCAACATGATCTTCGATTTCTGCTTCTACTTCGTCCACGTCTGTCATCACTTGAAACATGGCCAGCGCAGCATTTTCGAAAGCCTCGACGAGATCCTTACCGTATGCAGCAATATATGCGTCAGCAGTGTGTTCCAGAAACTCGAAGTGTTTCTTTTCGCCTGAGGAATCAACCATACTTCTAGTAGAATATCGCCAGTTCTTAAAATGGTTCTGCCCACTGTCTAATATGCAGTGCGAAGGCTGTTCGGAGGGTGCACCTCTGAATACCAAACAGTAAGATCATGTGATACTCAATTAATGAGACCCAAGCTCACGAACGTTCTTTGGTGGATGTTCGATGAATGTGTGTCAGAGTCTAAAGTCCAGATACGCTCTTCTTGGGTTCGTTGAGGTCTGATAGGATTTCGATGACAGTTCGGACAAAAAATGGACATTTTTCTTCGAAGACTTTGGAACTACGAGCCTTCTCGAGCTCTTCAGGATCAGAGAGGTCATAATGGATGAGTTCTCTGCAGTAAACGCTTCCATGCTTGAGTTCAAACTCTCTGTATAGCATTTGGGACAGCTTATAGGATTGGAGTCTCTCTTTGCCAGAAGGCCTGTTAGTGCCATATCTTGTTCCTATTGCCATCACGCCTCCTGCTAGAGCTCCGCACACAGAGCCACATCGGCCTATTCCGGCACCAAATCCTGTGGCAATCTTGGGAATCAACGCGTTTTTCCCGTTCCAATGCTCAAACATGGTTAACAGCACGCTTTGGGCGCAATTGTAACCGTCAAGGAAGCGTTTCAATGCTTTTTCACAGAGGAAGTCTTTCTGAGTCACGTTTTCACTAGCAAAGAATTGATCAGAAGCTTTTGGCTATGTTCTGAATGACTGCGACTAGCAGTTTTATAGTGTTCTCAGTGTCCTCGAGGTCTAACATGGATGTTGGGCTATG
The DNA here is from genome assembly GCA_963705345.1 of Candidatus Bathyarchaeota archaeon. Lineage (GTDB taxonomy): Archaea > Thermoproteota > Bathyarchaeia > Bathyarchaeales > Bathycorpusculaceae > DASPTR01. The sequence continues at coordinate 664,716 of OY970072.1, read as the reverse complement.
GATGTAGCGTGTTGGGACGGAAATTGCGCCGCTCGGCACTCCTTCCCTTGTTATCAGTATTCGTGCGGCGTCTGTTGATCCTCCCATCAATGTCTCAAGCTGATAGGGGATCTTGTTTTGCTTTGCCGTGTCGATTAACAGTCGAAGGATCTTCGGCGGAACAATCATTCCAGCATCGGCAACAGTTAATGCTGGTCCCTTGCCCATCTTTGTTGGAGCTTCAACTTCTTTTACTCCCGGCGTGTCTCCGGCTATTGTCACGTCAAGTGCGATGCCGACGTCTGGTTGTATGCCGAAAGCTGATGTTCCTGCCCCTCTTGAAGCTGCTTCTTCCTGAACTGTTCCGACCGCATAGATGGTGCAGCCTGTCTTCTTTAGGCGCTTCAGTGCCTCGATCATGACGACGCAGCCGATCCGGTCGTCCAAAGCTTTGCCAATGACAGTCTTCTTGCCGATTCTTGCAAATTTGATGTCAAAACTCACGGTGTCCCCGATTCTCACGCCCATTTTTTCGGCTTCCTCGTCGCTTCTGGCCCCGACGTCTATGAAGAGCTCGTCGTAACTGATGACCTTCTGGCGTTCTTCGACCTTCTGTATGTGCGGAGGCCTAGAGCCTATGATTCCATGTAAAGGTCCCTTCTCAGTGTGGACTATGACCTTCTGAGCCAGAAGAATGCGATCATCCACTCCGCCTATTTTCACAAAGTACAAAAAACCTTCTCGCGTGATTGTCTTCACAAGCAGTCCTATTTCATCCATGTGTGCTGCAAGCATGACTTTAGGTGCGTTTTTCTTTCCCCTTCTTATTCCGATGACGTTTCCAAGCTTGTCCTCCTTGATTTCGTCCACGTAGGGTTTCAGGAATTTCTTCATCAGATCTGCAATTTCCTCTTCTCGGCCTGTTACTCCGCAAGCGTTTGAGAGCGTTTCCAACGTTTCGATGAGTGTCATCTTGGATTCCTCTCAGAGATGTTCAGAATGATAAAAATCCGTATTAAACGATTGTGGTGCCTAATTCTATCAGCTTGCAGTATCTGAAACAGAATCTGCCCTGAAAAGAATAGAGTCAAAGCTTTTCTTCAGAGGCTTACAGTACTAGGTTACGTGGTCAGATGCGAAAGAGCCTGCAATTAAGCCTCACCGCTGTCTTTGCAGCGTTGCATGCGGTGCTTTACTTCGTCTCGTTTGGTTTGTGGCGAAATTGGGGAATATACCTGGAAGCCGTCGAAGGCATAATCTTAGGACCGAAAATCGGCTTCCTGGCAGCACTTCTTGGCAGCTCAATCGCACGATCCCTTAAACCTGACCCCTTCTGGATGTTTGGCATAGTCGCCGAACCTCTAAGCGTTATGATGGCAGGATTGCTGGCTAGGGCTAAATGGAAGCCTGTCTTAGCATTGTATGCCATAATGCTCTCAGCATACTTCCTCCACCCATATGGCAGAACACTCCCAATCTGGACAATCTTGGATATCCTAATTGCTTTGTCCATTTCTTACCCAACTGCAAGGCTCAGCCACGACCTGTTCAAAACAGACGTCAAACGCATGTCAATCGCTTTGGTTTTGGTCTCTTTCGTCTGCATAGCCACAGATTCTCTAGTAAGGGTTTTCCTACTCGTACCGTGTGGCTTGTACAGTATTTTTCCTCCTCTCAACACTTACGATTCACTCCAGATGGCATTTGCAGGAGCAGCTGCCTATTCTTATCTAGAAGATGCTGTCGCAGTACTCGTCTCACTCATCGTGGGCGTACCTCTGTTAGCAAGCGTCTTGAAGATGAAAGTTTTTGGAAACCAGAACCAGTAGACAATCAATAAAAGACTGCCGATAGTGACGCCACAGAGGCCACGATAATTCTTAAATGCTCACGTATTACCTAGGGGTAGCGAGGGCCAACATTGCCGGAGAAAGAATTCAAGAACATCTTCATTTTCATGGACACAGACAAGCATGCAAGCCCCTTCGACATATTGACGACCATAGACATTTTTCCAGATGCAACAATTCTGAAGTATGAGGAAGTGACGGCTGAGGAAGCCGAACAGATAGTTCATGACGCAATGTTTCCAAGAGGCCCGGAAGGCGCCAAACACACAAAGATTTTCATAAATGGACGCGATTTTGCCCGCGCCAACGACATCTTGCAACGCATCGAAAAATGCATGTTTCCGCCCTTCGAGCTTGCAGTAATAATCGACCCCAGAGGAGCATACACAACGGCGTCAGCCGCGGTTGCCAAGACCTTGGACCTTTCCCTCAAGAAAGGTTTTGGAGGCTTCGGAGAAAAGACAGCCACAGTCCTAGCAGGCACTGGACCAGTGGGACAGACTGCTGCTTGGCTCTACGCATCTGAGAAAGCATACGTGACACTTACGTCCCGTTCACTTCAAAAAGCCACCTCGTTGGCAACAAGAATAAATGAGCAGCTTGGAGGCGAGCGGGTTCAAGGTGTGGAAGCTCAAACCCCTCAACAAGTTGGAAGAGCCATAGAGAACGCGGAAATCGTGCTCTCGGCTGGTGCAGCTGGAACTCAGCTCCTACCAATCGCTGTGCTCAAAGAATCCGGGAAAAAATGTAGGGTAGTGGTTGACATCAATGCTATCCCACCGTTAGGCGTAGAAATGCTCGGATCGGATGCTGATTGCACCGAAATGCTGCCGCACGTTTTTGGAATCGGCGCTCTGGCTGTTGGGAAACTCAAGAACAAGATCGAAGCAGAATTGATCAGGCAAGCGGCCAGAGAGCCGAAAGGCACTTTTGACCATAAGAAGGCCTATGAAATTGCGAGGAAATTTGTGCTTGAAAAGCAAACAGAGAAAAAGCCTGTCAAAACAGAGCCAGAAAAGCACTGGCTACCCTAATAGAGTTGATCTAGCCCATAGCCTCTCTGATTTTTGAAGCAGTTACATCCAGCTCTTTCCTATTCGGCCTATAACCGTAGTTGGGTCCAAGCCTCAGCCCGAAGCCGTCGCCCCTAAACCTCGGAATAACGTGCAAGTGAACGTGAAAAACCTCTTGGAATGCAGCTTCACCATCGGCTAGGTGGAGGTTTATTCCTTCACATCTTACCCCTGAGCGTCTCAGACCGGCAGCAACGCGCATGGCAACCTTGAACATGTGCCCTCCCGTTTCTTCGTCGAGTTCGGACAAGTCTGCAGCATGAACGTTTGGGACAATCAAGACGTGGCCTGGATTAACCGGTTGGGCGTCTAAGAAAGCCATGATTTTCTTGTCAGCGTAGACCACGCTTGCAGGTTCAACGCCCCTTACGATGCTGCAGAAGATGCATTCGCCCATTTGCGAGCCTCCAGATCAGCTGAATTTGGCTGAGACTAATATGCATTTCAGTCTGTAGCTTGGGCTTCGTTCAGAAAAAAATGGGAAATCATTGAAACTGTGCCATTGGAACTTGCAGGGAGGCTTTCAGTGTTCTTCTTGTCTTGCTCAGGTCGATTAGGGCTCCGGCTAGGGCAAGTGTGCTTCCAATTTAAACTATGTTTTCGAACAAACTGTTTGGGGGTCTCGAACAGGGTTCTGTGGCGGCAGCATCCGATGTTAACGGTATTTAGGTTAAATACTACTTGATCTATAAGGCGTTAGAAGGAGGCGAAAAAAAACTTTGAATAGCAGAATGACAGGTATGCTCGTCGGTGTTTTGCTGATCATCATTGCTCTAGTACTGGGCGCGGTGCGATATCTCGGTGCTTACGACTTCGGGGTAAGCTACGGCTCAGGCAGTGGTTGGTACTTCTACGGACTAGTCGGAGTCATTGGCCTAATTGGCATTATACTTGCAGCATGGTATTTCATGAAGACAGAGCAGCCCAAGAAAGCAGCTGAATAAGAAACGCATGTGAATCCCAGGCTGTGAGTAGTTTCTTTTAGCTATAATTTTCTCCATGTCTTTTTTGGCTCCCATTTTTTGGATTATTTCTAGTGTTTGCCTGAGATTGTGGGCCTTTTTCTCTGTCGGCTCGCTGACCTCTTTCCAAGTACACCAATGCACACTGGAACATCTTAACCCGCCTTTTGTTTGACGTCGCCAACACGAGGCAAACGTACGTTGCATACTTGGAGGAGGTGAGCCACAGCGAAAACTCTTAAAGACATTAAGGACCTAGTGAAGGCGAGGTTTGAGCATGCTATTGAACACTACCGAATCGCGTTCCAAAGCAAACGAGAGCAGACTAGAGGTCCTTGGCTACGACGACAAAGACAAGGCCTTCATCGCTAAGTCACCAAAAGGGAACACGTTGAAGATCTCGGACACCTTCGCCGAAATGTTTCCCATGTGGGCGGGAAGGGTGCTAATCACCGCTGACAGCGAAGAATGGGCCTTGACAGCTGCCACAACCGCCACTGGCTTAGCGACAAGCGTGATAATGTCCCCTGCAGAAGCAGGAATAGAAGGAGTCTCGTCAGCCGAAAGCACGCCAGACAATCGTGTAGGCGTTACGATCCAAATATACAATCGCAACAGGTTTGATTTGAAAAAACAGATGATATTGCGCATAGGCCAGTGCATAATGACCTGTCCAACAACCTCAGCTTTCGACGCCATGCCGAACGCCAAAAGGAAGCTGAAGGTGGGTAGAAGTTTGCGGTTTTTTGGCGATGGATTCCAAAGAAAAGCCTTGGTAGGAAGCAGGAAAGTTTGGAAAATCCCGGTCATGGAAGGCGACTTCATCGTCGAAGACATGTTTGGGGTAGCTGAAGCAGTGGCTGGTGGGAACTTCATCATTCTAGCTAAGGATAAGCCTTCAGGGTTGAAAGCGGCTGAAGAAGCAGTGAAGGCCATTAGGGCTGAAGCGACTGAGGTGATTTTGCCGTTCCCTGGTGGAATTTGTCGGTCAGGCTCGAAAGCTGGCTCGTTGAAGTATAAGCTTAACGCGTCCACGAATCATCCTTTCTGTCCACGTTTGAGAGCGCTTGTACCAGACACTCAGGTGCCTGAGGACGTGAATTGCGTTTATGAGATCGTCATCGATGGCTTAAGCGTTGACGCGGTCAGAAGGGCTGTAGGCGAAGGGGTCAAGGCCGCCGCAACTATACCTGGTGTCATGAGGATTTCCGCTGGAAACTATGGCGGAAAGCTGGGTCCGTACAAGGCTGTTTTGAAGGAAGTTCTGGGCTTATCTTAGCCTTATTTCCAAATCATTTATCTTATTCTTCATAGTGTAACCTTAAGATTATAGCAGCAATCGTGAGTGCAATTGAGCACTGCTAAGAAGACTTCGTTAGAACTATTCAGGCTAAAGAAGACGTTGAATACGCTGGCGACTAAGGAAGGCCGCGGGACCGAGCTTGTTTCAGTGTACGTTCCGCCTGGAAAGCAGATAAGCGACGTGCTGAACATGCTCAGGGATGAGTATGGCACGGCTTCAAACATAAAGTCCACGACCACCCGCAAGAACGTGATGGACGCCATCGTTAAGGTTCAGCAACGCCTCAAATTGTTCAGGGAACCGCCGGAGAACGGGCTCGTAATATTCTGCGGTGCGATCCCCCAAAATGGGCCTGGAAGCGAAAGAATCGAAACCTACGTGATAATGCCGCTTGAGCCGATACACATATACCTCTACAGATGCGACGCAAGGTTTCACACTGAATACCTGCAAGAGATGCTCAGGGAAAAGGAGACGTATGGCATACTTCTCATAGACGCTTCACAAGCCACGCTTGCCACGCTTCAGGGCAGGAGACTCGAGATAGTGAGGGAATTAACCTCAGGAGTTCCGGGAAAAACGCGTGCTGGTGGACAGTCAGCTAGGAGGTATGAGCGGCTTAGGGACATGAGGCTTCAGGAATATTTCACTCGTGTAGGCCAGCATGCCAATGAGACATTTCTTCCGATAGAGAACCTTAAGGGTCTGATCTTAGGCGGGCCGGGCCCTACGAAGTATGATTTCGAAAAGGGCGGCTACTTGAACTATGTGCTGAAGGATAAGATCATCGATGCCATCGACACGTCATACGTGGAAGAGCAGGGTGTCAAAGAAATCGTCGACAAAGCTCCTGAAATAATGCGCAAAATACGGTATATAGAGGAGAAGAAGCTGATGCAACAGTTCCTCTACGAGATTGGGCATGACACCGGATTGGTAACATATGGCGAGGAAGATGTCAGAAGAGCCTTGGAAACCGGAGCCGTTAAAACGCTGCTGCTTTCCGACGGCTTGGACGCAGCGCGGGTTACGTTGAAATGCAACGCCTGCGGGTATCAGGAGCAACAGACATTGAAAAGCCAAATGCTGCCAAGTCTTGGACAAGACCTGTCGGGAAAACCCTGCCCGAAATGCAAGGCACCGGCGTTAGGAGTGGCTGAAACTCAAGATCTCATAGATAACCTAGCTGAGCTAGCCGAGTATACTAACGCGGAAGTGGAGATAATATCTGGCGAAACCGAAGAGGGCCAAATGCTCAAGAACTCTTTCGGCGGAATAACCGCGATACTACGCTTCAAAACCCAAGGTTAGAATTTCTGATCTAGTAATGCGCGTTCAACTTCGCTCTTTCTAACGTCTCTTATGAGCAGTTTCTTCTGTTTGGATGAGAAGCCTGAAACAAGCTCTACTTTCCTGTGAAAAAGTCTGGAAAATTCTTTGATTATTTCTCTGTTGGCTTTGCCCTTAGACGGTTCCTCCGTGCAGAAAACAGTAATATCGTCTCCCTCAACGATGATTCTGAAGGCTTCGCATCTTGGCTTCACAAGGACTTCTAGGATTGAGCCTTCCTTTGTCTCGCTGACTTTCATACCCTTCAGTTGAATGGTTGTCTGACCAGATAAAAGCGTGTTCGAAGGCAAACTGGAACAGAAAAGGATAAGCGCCAAAACGAGATCTACCATGCTCAGGCGCCAAGGATGAAACATCCCTCAGCATACTTAGATTGGTACGTTCATGTGAAAGAAGCAAGATACGATTTCAGATCAAGCGGCCTATCATATTTCAAGTATAGACTTGATCTGGGCGAAGTTGACCTAAGCGTCAACTATCCAAATGGCAACCCAAAGGCAGTTGAATTGCTGGCTCAGAGATATCATGCGCAACCTGAAAACGTTTTCATATCAAGCGAAGGTGCATCAGGCCAAAACGCGCGAATAATCCGTTATCTGGCAGAAAGAAACAGGAAGAGAAACGAGGCCATAGTCGAATATCCGACTTACGAACCTCTGTTGAGACTTGTTCAAGAACACTTTCCAAGAGTGAAGAGACTTGAAAGAACTCCGGAAGAAGCGTACGAACTCGATGCCGATAGGCTTCGAAAAACGGTTTCACAAAAAACAGGCTTGCTCGTGCTGACCAATCCTCATGCACCAAGCGGAGCAATATCAAGTAGGAACGATTTGAAAGAGGCGTGTGATGTCGCAAACGAGTTCGGCTTTTTTGTCATGTGCGACGAGATATATGCGGAATTCGATCGGAACGCTGTACCGTCAGTCTTCTCCGCTGATCCTGAGCACGGTATAGTTACGACGAGTTTCACGAAGGCTTATGGTCTTGGCGGGTTGAAGCTTGGAACGGCGTTGGCTAACGAGGAGCTTGTGAATGAACTCTACACCGACGTGTTGAACACCGTTGGCAGTAGCCCAAACATCGTGCAACTAGCCGCGACAGAACTTCTTACAAAGGGCAATGAAAGCATGGAGAGACACAAGAGAAAATGGGTTCAGGTGAAGCATGAAACTGAAAAATTGCTAGAGCAAAAGAGGTTTGAATATTTCCCGAACAGAGTCAGCATCACTTACTGGGTGAAGCTACCAATAGAAGATACCTACAAGTGGGCAAATAAGCATGCCATACCAAAGTATAGCTTAGCCCCTGTGCCTGGAGCATTCTTTCTCTTCAAGAACGGCTACAAAATGGCAAAGTCAAGCATGGTTAGACTTGGCCTAGGCACTGTGGACCCTGATAGACCGAACCTTTCAGAAGCCTTTGAAGCTCTTGAAGAAGCGACAAAGACGTGGCTCGTGAAGTAGCCGCTTTGACTTGAAGGTGCCAAAAGAATAAAGGCTTCTTCTCTAACTCTACGGTAAACTCAGAAAGCAGGTGCCAGACTCATGTCCAGACTAGCGGGTTACGTGCGGGCTCTATCTTTTGGCTTTCCTTTCAAGGCTTTCACCCGCGACATCTGGCTGATCTGCCTTTCCAACGTGATAGGAGCCTTCGGAGAAGGCCTGTACTTTTGGGTTTTCCCCTTATACATCAGGCAGTTGCATGCAGACTACGTGCAGCTTGGTCTGGTCTTCTCTGCCTTATATGGTGCTTCAGCATTAGCACCTCTCCCTGGAGGCTTACTGGCTGACCGATTTGACCGAAAGAAAATCCTCATCTTGGCTTGGATACCCTGGGTTTTCGCTCCGTTTCTTTATTCTTTCGCCCAAGACTGGGTGCAGCTGATTCCTGGAGCAGTGTGTTGGGGAACATCTATGATTGGTGTTCCAGCTGTTAATGCATACGTTATCACGTCGGTCGATGACAAGAGGAATTTGGCTTCTGTCCTCTCATTCGTGTGGGCTAGCTATTCTTTCAGCTACATTTTCGCGCCGACGGTTGGAGCTGCCCTTGCGACAGTTTTCGAAATGCGCTGGGTGCTTCGTCTCGCTACGCTGTTATGTGCTGTAGCTACTGGTGTTTTCTTCTTTTTACACAGTCAACGTCCTCGGAAAAAAGAGATGATCTCGCAGATCCAGCCTTTGACCGAAGAGAAAAAGCTCTGGAGGAGAATGCTTATTTGGTCAGGGTTCTTCACAGCTACGACCTTTTTTGTCACACTTGCCAGACCTTTCGTGCCGACCTATCTGAACAACCCAGTTGGTCTGAGCGAATTCTACATAGGGCTGTTTGGGTCAATCAATTTCGCGGGCATGACGTTCATAGGCATTACAATGGGAAGGCTAGGAGACAAGCGACAGAAGTCGACTGCAATCGGCATGTGCCTGGCTCTTTACGCATCATCGATGATACCTATGTTGTTAATTCGAGATCCAACCGCGTTGATGTTTATGGCTTTCCTCTATGGGAGCTCGATGGTTATAGGTTCTCTTGTAAGTTCCTACGTTGGCACCATCGCACCAGAAAGCAAACGCGGCCTTTGGGTTTCCATTCCTCAAACTCTAAGCTTGCTAGCAGGCGTCATCGCGTCTTACGTTGGAGGATACCTCTTTACGCAGTCTCCGTACTACGCTCTCATAGCTTCAATTATCTCCATGCCTTTTCTAGCGCTGATTGCATTAACAAAGCTTAAAGAATGAATCCCAAAAGAAAAAGGTACGTTCTGTCTGCTTAGCACCAATACGGACATTGCTAAATGCCTTGTCAACTGCAATTGTGAATCCAGAATATTGATCTCGTCTTCTTAAAATAGATATGTAGAAACAAACTATGCGCGACTAGGTAGGTGGGAATATTGAAGGCTGATCAAAAGCAGAATGCAGAGGGCAAGAGTTCCGGTACATCAGAAAAAAGTTCTAGAAAGTGGAGAATAGAAGCTAAAAAGCCGTTGTATCTGCTTCGCTACGAATAGAATAGCCAAGGGCAGATTTCGCTTCTAGGTTCAGATGGACCGGTGGGGACTAGAACCCAAACGGGTTCAAGTCCAACACTCAGTACACGCTTTTTCCGTCTCTCTCGCTCCAACGCGCGCTAACTTGGTCGTCTGCTAGAGTTTCAGTCCTTTTGTCACTCGCTTGCCAAGCTCAGGGTCAGATTTGGTGAGGTTCTCGACCATACGTTGTTGAATCGGCTTGTCTGCCTTTCCTAGTGAATCAACGATATTATCAACCAAATGGTCCTGATCCACTTTGCTGAGTGAACGATAACGTTCGCCTGCCTGCTCGAAATCGTTCGTCAGACTGATTTTCTGACGCAGCATGTCCCCCTCGAGATGTCCGTGAGTCGTGGCGGTGGCCGGTGCTTCGCGTGGCATTCCGCCCGCCAGAGTGTTAGGTTCGTAATTGACTGTTCCTCCACCGTAGGGCGCGTACTGCATGGCTCCATCGCGCTGATTGTTGTTGACAGGTACCTGGGGTCGATTGACTGGGAGTTGTAGATAATTGGCACCCAGTCGATGCCGCTGGGTATCTGCGTATGAAAAGATCCTGCCCTGCAAGAGCTTGTCGGCGGAGAACTCGATTCCGTGGACAATAGAGGCTGGGCAGAAAGCAGCCTGCTCTACTTCAGCAAAGTAGTTTTCAGGGTTGCGGTTAAGCACCATCTTGCCTACTGGCATAAGCGGAAACTTGTCCTCAGGCCAGGTCTTTGTAGCATCAAGCGGGTCGAAGTTCTGCTTCAACTCATCAGCAATGTCCATGACTTGGACGTTCAATTCATACTCTACCGTCTTGCCAGAAGCAATTGTCTCGTACAAGTCGCGAGTGGCAATGTCAGGATCTTCGCCAGCTAGACGCGTGGCCTCATGGCGGTCAATAGTCTCTACTTTTGCCTTTGGCTTCCAGTGATACTTGACATAGACGGCTTTGCCTTTAGCATTCACCCACTTGTACGTGTTGACGCCGAATCCTTCCATTTGCCTGTAGCTCTTGACTGTTCCTCTGTCGGAAAAGAGCCAAGTAATCATGTGAGTCGATTCCGGAGTCAGCGAGATAAAATCCCAAAAACGACTGTTTGCCGACGAGCTTGTAGGAATATTCGTGTTAGGGGCAGGCTTAAAGGCATGCACCATGTCGGGGAATTTGACGGCATCTCGGATGAAGAAGACTGGCAGATTGTTTCCAACCAAATCGTAGTTTCCGTCTTCAGTGTAGAACTTCACTGCAAAACCCCTGGGATCGCGAGCCGTATCGGCAGATCCCCGTGCACCAACCACGGTAGAGAAACGGACGAAAACAGGCGTCTTTTTCTTCGGATCTTGAAGGAATTTCGCGCAGGTATACTTTGTCATGCTCTTGTACACTTGGAAGTAGCCGTGTGCACCGGCGCCTTTGGCGTGTACTACGCGCTCAGGGATGCGCTCACGGTCGAAGTGTGCGAGCTTCTCAATCAAGTGCACATCTTGCAGCAGCACAGGCCCACGTTCGCCGACGGTGAGTGAATTCTGGTTGTCGGAGACAGGAACACCTTGATTCGTCGTAAGATGTTTATCTTTCATAATACGCACATCCTCCTTCTCTGTTATCGTACAATGCTTGAACATGTGGAAGGTTCAAAGGTTTATTTAAGACTTATTATTATCTAATAAAAGCTATGAGCCACTCTGAAAAATTGGGCACGTCGATAATTCAAGCTCTCCGCAAAAAAGGATACAAGGCTACTCCACAGAGGATAGCAATTTGCAGATTTGCACTCTCTAGTCGAGAACATCCAAGTGTGCAGAGAATCCATAAAGAAGTCAAAGAGATTCACCCGACAGTCAGCCTTGCAACAGTATACAAGACGCTTCAAATCCTGACGGAGATAGGCTTAATCCAAGAACTGGATTTCCCAAAGTCTCAGGCAAGATTTGATTCTTACGTGGAGCCTCACATAAACTTAGTTTGCCTGCGATGTGGCAAAATCACGGATGTGGACGATCCTGCCGCACGAGAAATGGTCGCAGGAATTGCTGCTACAGCAGAATTCACGCGGACTGGGCAACGCCTAGACGTTTATGGCATTTGCAAGATGTGCCGCAGCAGAACCAAATAGGGCGTGCGCGGAGAGAGCCACGTGGACCAATTCGGCTTAAGAAACCCGTATGTTTCAACGGCAATCTACCTGATATTAACACCTGCTGACAGGCATGTTTGTCATCGTCTTGCCGCCGAATGGAACAGAATGTAAAATCGTATTACCACCATCACTCCCCTGCAAAACCTAGAAGCGCGCATGTGGGTTTCATTATCATTAGCAGGTTCTTCGGCTTGGGGTTTGGTGATGTTTGAAAGCCGTTGGACTCCATGTTTAGGGTAGGTCGTAGTATAGATCTCGACACTTTTTCCGCAATAGTGTCACTATCCAAATAAGGTCTGTCCTGAGGGCCTCACGAGTGCCCTCAGCAATGAGTGGCTATGTTGGCCGTTCAGTCACTTTCCATGGACACTTCAACATGCATATAGAACCAGAGCCGCATCTGTCTGCGTACTGTCTGTTGCTTTCACGGCACTTCTGGCAAAGCGCGCTTAGAAGGCCGACTTTTCTTCATTGCACTGAAAAAGGGAATTTAGGAACATGCATGCGCGCTGCGAACTCAGAATCTGATGGATTTGTATGACGTTCGGCTTTGATCTGTAACGGACTAACACCCAAACAGGTTCAATTCTAATAATGGACCGGTGGGGATTTGAACCCCAGACCTCCTGAGTGCAAGTCAGGCGTTCATACCAACTGAACTACCGGCCCACGCATTTTCTATCGGAAGAAAACTTGCATTAAGAGATAAAGAGCTTTCTGTGTTGTTGTCTTGAGCTAGGTATCCTAGAGATGAGTCTAGGATAGGTCGAGCCGAGTGGTCATTTCGTTTTCTGAATCCTACCGAAATCCAACACGTTCCAGATACGTTCGTGAACATAGTAAATGAGGATCTTCGAAAGGAGTTCTGTCAGGCCGACGCCGCCGCTCACTACTAGATTTCCAGTGAACATGAATACCAAGAGCATTGTGGTTAGAGTTGCGACGATTCTCCAAGAGATCGCTTTTACTATGCTTCTCACATGTGTTTCCATACGGGAACCCTATTCCTTCACGCGATTCTATTGACTTACTACTCAGATATAGCTAACCTTATGCTAAGTTCCTCATCTTCGAAACGTTCATGCAAAACGTGGAAGCTTTGGGAATAGGTTGAGCAAAATTGACTGGCCAAGTGTGCTTATTCTTTCTTTTCCTTCATTCTTGATATGCTACCTGCTAGGACTGATAGTGTTAGGGGACGGTAGCGTATTTTGTCTTTTAGATCTATCAGGAAGCTTTCAACGTTTTCGCCAACGTAGGCTTGGGTTGTTGATGCTTGTTTGAATGAGTGGATAAACTGCGTGTAGTCAGAATAGTCCTTGTGGAACGAAATGATTACTCCAGTGTGACCTAATCCGATTCCTCTTTCAAGCATTATGATGTTCCCAGGAGATTCTTTCACCTGCTGTTGAGCCATTGCCCTTCCCTTGTCAGCCTCTTCTCGCCCCAGTGTGGGCTTGATACTGATAAACGTCAACGCCATCAGCTCGTACGCGAGCTTCGTGAAGTCAGGTATCATCGTGTACTCTTTGATTATGCCTTCCTTCTCCAGCCTCTTGATCATCCTGCTGACTGTGGGTTGAGAGACTCCGATCACCTTTGCAAGTTGTCTGTCGCTTCTGCGGCTGTTTTTCATGAGTTCAGTAACAAGTTTCAACTCAGCTTCTTTCACTATATGACACCTTCTTCACAGTACAAGATGAGAAAAATGAAAAGACTGTTTCTTAGAATAAAGCTTTTAGCTTAATCTAGAATCGTCTTCTTGTGTCTCTTTTCTTTGACCAACATTCTCGGCAGTAAACTGGCCTACTTGGGTCAGGCTTGAATGGGACTTCGCATTCTTTTCCACATTCAGCGCAAACTGCCTTGTGCATGTCTCTTTCCGCCATAGTACTTTTCAACTCCTTTGTACGCTCTGTGCAAAAATCGCTTCTTGCACGATGCATTTATCCATGGGATTGTACCTTATAAAACTTGTCATAATCACTGCGAACGGGTTTTTTGAACCGCCCCTAAACCTTTTACGATGACCATGACAATCATAAGCCTAGAGAACATGTCAGAATCCTTAACGGCAAGATTCGTAATTCAAAAGCATGACGCGACACGTCTGCACTATGACTTTAGGCTGGAAATGGACGGTGTTCTGAAAAGCTGGGCCATTCCAAAGGAACCGCCGACAGAACCTGGAGTGAAGAGGCTTGCAGTCGAAGTTGAGGATCACGAGTTGAGCTACATACATTTTGAAGGAATAATCCCTGAGGGCAAGTATGGCGCTGGCAAAGTTGAAGTCTGGGATAAGGGAACCTACACGCTCAAGCACAGAAGCGAAAACAAGATAATGTTCACGTTACATGGCGAAAGACTAAGCGGCAACTACACGCTGCTAAGATTTAAACAAGACAAGAACTGGCTCTTCTTCAAAAACAAAACCAGCGAAAAAACGTGACTTACGCACGTACAGCCAAACGCTTGAAAGAGGCAAGACCCAAAAATGGTCAAATCTTAAAAGCAACTTTGTCCAGAAGTTGGCATCAGGCTTCCAGAGATGCTCGAATTCAAAACGGTCAAGGTTGAAACGCCGAAGGACTGCAACGTAATATTAGGCATGGCACATTTCATAAAGACCATCGAGGACTTGTACGAAGCTCTGGTGAACGCTGTTCCAAACATACAGTTCGGGATAGGCTTCTGTGAAAGCTCAGACCCTTGCTTGGTTAGGCACGAGGGAAACGACGATGCGTTAAGGCAATTAGCAAAGGACAAGGCCTTCGAGATCGCCTGCGGTCACAGCTTCATAATTTTCCTCAAGAACGCATATCCCATCAACGTTTTAGACAAAATCAAGAACGTGCCGGAGACCTGCACAATTTACGCCGCGACAGCAAACCCGCTTGAGATAATCATCGCAGAGACTGAGCAGGGAAGAGGAATAATCGGCGTCATTGACGGATTAAAAAGCAAAGGCATAGAAACCGAGAAAGACATCAAAGCCCGAAAAGAGTTCCTGCGCAAAATAGGGTACAAACTCAGCTAGGTCAGTTCACCATTACTTCTGCAGTTGGCATTCGCTTAGGATAGCGGATCAGAGAAACGGGTTAGGAAGCTGAAGACATCTGGTCTCATGTTAAACCTATGCAGAATGGCATTATGACAGTGTTCAGAAAATCGATTTGTGTTAGAAAGAGGGTTCTTCGATTGAGGTTCAGGCGTTGTTTCGCTAGTTCTATCTGCTTGATGGGGTTGAGATTTTGGATGAGAAAGTAGTTCATTTTATATCGACATAAGTATGGAAATTTTCCTCTCTGTTGACAGAGCAAATCTGTCAAAATCAATCCCCAGACCTACATTGTTTTGGGTGAAGAGAACGCGCTTTCCCTCAGATTTGCGCAACGCTTAAGTCGCATGCGCTCATGACTAGAACTACTCAGGGAGTATCTTGAATATCATACAACACAACGAAGAGACTTTTGAAGGAAAGAATGGTATCAAGTTGTTCAGCCAGAGTTGGACTCCAGCAGGCAAGAAGAGAGCAACGCTGATAATTGTTGCCACGTTACATGACCATAGTAGCAAGTACGCATGGATGGCGGAAGAGCTTGCAAGACAGGGTTACGCCGTCTATGGACTCGACCCAAGGGGTATCGGGAAGTCTGAAGGAAAGCCACAGTGGGTCGAATCGTTTAACGATTATCTGGAAGACCTCGATAGGTTCGTAAAACTCGTGCGAAGCAAAGAAACAAATATACCACTTTTCATTTTCGGCTGGTGCATGAGCGGAAACATCGTAGCCTCTTATGCACTTAGCAACAAAACTGGAATAGCAGGCGCAATTCTAAGCTCGCCAAGCCTAAAGAACCACAATAATACAATAGTAAACATTATCAAGTTTTTTGGAACCGTCTCGCCAAGTCTGGGCATACCGCATGCACCTTACAAGTATTTTTCAAGAGATATGCAATCAGTAGCTGATGTGGAAAACGACCCTCTCATTTCGAAAAAACGTGTTCCTGTCAAGACGCTGCTGGGGATGGTACGGGCACGTGAAAAGCTCTTTGCAGAAGCTGAGAAGTTTGATCTTCCGCTCCTCTTGATGCATGGAACTGCCGATAAGATTGTAGATCCCGAAGGGACTAAATCGTTTTATGAACGTGTTGGCTCGGCTGACAAGACCTTGAAGCTTTATGAAGGCTTCTATCACGCCCTCTTCCTTGAACCAGAAAAGCAAACGGTCTTGAACGATATGTCGGAGTGGCTCAAAAAACATTCGTAAACCTGCACGCGCTTGTTGAGCCTAATGCACAATTGCTTTATGAGTGGCCAATCTCATGTCTCTTTGAGGAGAATTACAAACCCAAGAAAAACGCACTTTTCGTGCTTCTCCAAATATGCTTTAGATGTGAGCCAAGAGAAAATTGGGCACGTTAATGAGCCTTCCTTCACGAGGCTCGGGCTATCCCTGAAAACCTAAGTACAGAAATGAGTTGGCAGGGTGAATTGCCTAGGCCAGTTCGCTTGAGGGGAATTCGACCGTGAAATGCTTTCAGTGGGGGTAAATCTGATATGCGGCTAGTGCTGTTTTACCTGTTCAAAGCTACTTCTTGCTGTAGTTTAAAACGTGTTTTTTCTCTCATTTTTTCGTCAGCGTATCCAACCAGCTGTTTGAACTGCCTTTGGCTTAGAACATGACTCGCTCTTGACAAAATCTCGAGGCAGATTTCTTTAAAAACGAGATCCGCACAGCCCGTTTTTGCGTCATCGATCAACTGTTTGCAAGCTTCAAAGATCGGTTCGCTCAAAGATGTTTCACCCTGCAGACAGCACCTAGGTGTTCGAACATTAAAACACTTATGAAGCCCTATTCTGAATCCATGATTCACTTCAACAGAGCAATCAGCAGTCGGATTTTCGCTTTCCGCATGGCTTAGCTCAATCTATTTTAGAGTCGGAGATCAAATAATACGAGATCGCTGACAAGAAGGTGCACAGAGCATGATCTATGATGCTATTTGGGGCTTCGAAGAAGACATTTTGGAGTTGAGAAAAGACTTCAAAGAACACATCATAAAAGCACACACTTCCCAACCAATCGGGATACCCCTTCATAGGTATAAAGGACAGCTAATTCTGGATGAAGACAGCATTCTACTAGGCGAAAAGAACAAGGGTACGCGAGAAAGCTTTCGCATGGTCATTGCCCGTAATCAGATTATCGGGGTCTTTCTCGGTTGGGATGATGTTCTGAGACGATGGAGGGATACCAGAGCATGGATTAGACCGTTAAGGCTCACGTTTGAGAACCAGCAGGAACCCAAAACCTTGTACATTTATGCAAAGAGACATGGAAGAAGGCCATATGGTAATGAGAACAGAGAATTGTTTGAAATACTCAGCTCAAGATCCAAACGAATGGTTAGCAACTGCTAGTTCATTCCATGAGCTTGGAGGTCAACGCCTTGGATAGGAATGCAAGAAAAGAGCTACGTTCTATCGGGGTCGTGGAAGGGGCAGAAGAACAGGAGGCTAGAATACGCATTTTTCAAGAGTACTGTGCGGGACTTAAGGGCATAGAGGGGTACTCGCACCTGATAATTCTCTACTGGTTTCATTTGAAAGATAGTGAAGAAGAGAGGCAGACCCTGCTGGTTTTCCCCAGAAGGCACGAGGTAAACGTTGAAAAAGGAGTCTTTGCCTGCAGAAGCCCATCTCGACCAAACCCGATCGCCCTATGCGTGGTGCAGCTTCTGAAAGCTGAAAATTGCGTTCTCACCGTGAAGGGACTTGACGCCCTCGAAGGATCACCGATAGTCGACATTAAGCCATACCTCCCAAGAGCCGACTCAATCCCAAATGCGGAAGCTCCACCATGGACAGATGTCGGACCTCCAACGTGATGCAGTCGTTGCTTGTCATGCCCTTTTCGACCTGTCAAAAAGCTTATTAGGCTAAACATAAGATTGTTGGTGCGGGTCATGGAGACCCAAACCTGTGAGATCAAAAACGAAACTGGAAACGCAGGAAACGCCAATTCTCTTCTTCTGAAGGACACGAAGAACAGGCACAGACTGTTTTCAGCTCCAGAACTCCACGCAATCGTGAAGATTGAATCAAGCATTCTGAAAGGGGCTAGAAAGTACTTTGAAGAACAGGGCTTCGTAGAAGTCGTTGTCCCGCACGTAACCAAAGCAACCGGAGCATGCGAGAACATAGCAACCATGTTCGAAATAGACTACTTCGGGCCGAAACGATACCTAAGCCAGACAGGCCAACTCTACCTAGAGGTTCTAACACCTTTTCTCAAGAAAGTCTGGTGTGTAGGACCAAGCTTCCGGGCAGAACCACTTGCAGACGAACGTCACTTGACAGAGTTCACTTTGGTCGAACTAGAGTTTGCCGGCAACTTCGAGCAACTGCTGGGACACGTAGAAAACATAACGTGTTCGATGATAGATTGCGTTCTCGCCGAAAGAAAAGAGGAACTCGTGCTTCTGAACGCGGACGTGGAAAGACTCGGAAGAGTCAGGAAACCATTTCAAAGAATGACCTACGCGAAAGCCGTCGAGTTGCTTGCAGACTTCGGAGTCAGATGGGGAGACGACCTGAGAAGCAGTCAAGAAAAGATGCTTGTCCAGATCAACGGAGATCAACCACTATTCGTGACGCACTTCCCAAAAGCCATCAAGTTCTTCAACATGAAAGAGAACGACGAAGACTCAAAGATCGTTAACAGTGCGGACCTGCTTCTGCCAATGAGCGGAGAAGCTGTCGGTGCAGCTGAACGAGAATACAGGCAAGATAAGCTTCATGAAAGACTCGTGAATTCTTCAATGTTCAGACAGTTGGTTGAAAAAGGCGGAAGCATAGAAGACTTCAAATGGTACCTTGAATTCTACGAGAAGCAAGGATTTCTGCATTCAGGATGCGGAATAGGCCTGAACAGGGTTACACAGTTCATTCTAGGCGTGGACGACATAAGAGCCACAACGGCATTCCCGATGAACAGAGAATCGATCCTGTAAAAACACAGACAACCTTCCTTTTTTCTTTAAAACAACGCGTGAGAGATTATATAATACCTTCATTGAAGCGTCTATGTGCATATAAAAAGACAAACTGAGGCAGGTCTTTGGAACACAAGTTCAAAGCAGCAATCGTGCATCTCATATTGAATGGAAAAGTCGAGGAAGCCTTGGAACTGCTTGCAAAGCACTACAATGCTAGTGTTCCAAAGATAAAGGTTGGCTTGCCCAAGGGTCATCGAATAGGCAAATTGGGCTGTTACACAGCAAAGAATCAGACTATACACGTAGCCAATAGTGACATGCTAAAAGAGCCGTTCGTAATCATGCACGAATTCTACCATCACTTGCGCACTTCGATAGACGGGGAGCATAAGGGAACAGAGAATTACGCGAACAGATTTGCCGAAGAATACATCGAAACCTACCGATCTCTAGGGCACATGGGTTCAAGAGCTCAAGCTGAAACGCGAAGGTAACACTATATTCCACGACAAAGGACTCGTGCTTGAGTTTTCTCATCAAGACATCATTACCCAGCTTGAACTGCTCTGCAAGTGGAGACGCTTTTCATGAAACGCACGTTAGCCTCCCGAAGAAAGAGCTAAAGCATACGCTAAGGTATTCTGAATTGTGCTGAAGCAATCATGAAAAAGGGCAGAATATTTAACGTCGAAAGGTATGCCATTCATGATGGGCCCGGAATTCGAACTACTATATTTTTCAAGGGGTGCCCTTTACGTTGCTGGTGGTGCCACAACCCCGAGGGCCAAAACTTGAGGCCCGACTTGATTTACAGAGAAAGCCGATGTATCGGATGTGATGAATGCGCAAAGACGTGCCCCAGAAAAGCACTTTCGCAGGCTTCTCTGCGTGTGACACTAAGCAGGAAACGTTGTAACGTGTGTGGAATATGCACTCGAATATGTCCTTCTGAAGCTTTATCGATCGCTGGAAAAGAGACGAGTCTTGAGGAAATAATCGTGGAAATAGAGAAGGACGGGACTTTCTATGACGAGTCAGGAGGCGGAGCGACATTTTCTGGCGGAGAACCACTCCTGCAACCTGGCTTTCTGAATGCAATACTTCACGAATGCAATGAGAGAGACATTCATACTACGTTGGATACGAGCGGGTATGCATCGCGAGGCGTCATCGACAAAATCAAGGACAAAGTGGATCTCTTTCTTTACGACATAAAAACTATGGACGAAGCAAGTCACAAGAAATACACTGGCGTGTCAAACAAACCAATTCTGGAGAATCTTGAAAGACTGGCAAAGAATGGAGGCAACATCGTGATTTCTTTGCCGATTATTCCCCACGTAAATGATGATGAAGCTAACATTCTTAGAACAGGTGAATTCATAGCTTCTCTGGCCAGCGTAGAACATGTCAGTCTTCTTCCCTATCACAGGGCGGGCATCGACAAATACAAGAATCTGGGCAGACCATACAGACTGAAGAGAATCCTGTCACCGTCAGATCAGGAAATTGCGGCAATAAAAGAAAAGCTGGAAGCCTTCGGGCTGAAAGTGAAAATAGGGGAAAGATAACATGCACGAAAGAATCCGAAGACTTAGAAAACAGAGCATTGAATGCAAACCTAGGATAAGTCCTGAACGTGCAAGTCTTATCACCGAGTTCTACGCGAGCGGCGCTGCAGATCGAGCTTCGACCTCTGTTGCAAGGGCACTTGCATTCAAGTATCTGCTTGAAAAGAAGAAAATATGCATTAACGGCGACGAGTTGATTGTCGGCGAAAGAGGCCCAGCTCCAAAGGCAACGGCTACATTTCCAGAAATATGCTGTCACAGCATGGAAGATCTTGAGATCCTTGACACTAGAAAAAAGACGTCGTACGCAGTAGATAGCACAACTAGAAGAGTCTACAGAGAGAAAATAATTCCGTTCTGGCGAGGCAGGTCAATAAGAGACATCATATTCAGCAAGATGTCTGATGAGTGGAAAGCTGCTTACGAAGCTGGAGTGTTCACTGAATTTCTGGAACAAAGAGCCCCGGGACACACTGTTTTGGGTGACAAAATCTACAAGAAAGGCCTGCTGGATCTTCAAGAAGAAATCAAGGCAAAAATGCGTGATCTTGACTTACTGAACGACCCAACAGCGTACAAGAAAATGGAAGAACTCAAGGCAATGGAGATCGCGGCATACGCCCTTATACTCTATGCAGAAAGACATTCAAAGGCTGCTAGGGAACTAGCTAAGAAAGAAAGGAACCTCAAGAGGCGAAAAGAGCTAGAAAGAATAGCCAGCGTTTGCGCTCATGTTCCTGCTCATGCCCCGCGGGACTTTTGGGAAGCTCTGCAGTATTATTGGTTTGTTCATGTTGGAGTCATAACGGAGCTTAACCCGTGGGACGCGTTTAACCCAGGCAGGCTTGATCAGCACCTTTTTCCTTTCTTCCAGAAGGGACTTGAAGATGGAACTCTGACAGAAGAGAAGGCAAGAGAGCTTCTGCAAGCCTTTTGGATAAAGTTCAACAATCAACCAGCGCCGCCGAAAGTAGGAATTACGGCTGAAGAAAGCAGTACGTATACTGACTTTGCGTTGATAAACACTGGTGGAGTTAAAGCTGACGGCTCAGACGCAGTTAACGAGCTTTCGTATCTCATACTTGACGTCGTGGACGAAATGAGACTCACTCAGCCAGGCTCTATGGTGCAAATCAGCAAGAAGACCCCTGACAGATTTCTGAAAAGAGCTCTGGAAATCATCAAAACAGGCTTTGGACAACCGTCAGTGTTCAACACGGACGTCATAGTTCAGGAGCTGTTGCGACAGGGAAAGTCGATTGAAGATGCAAGAAACGGAGGAGCAAGTGGTTGCGTGGAAACAGGAGCTTTTGGCAAGGAATGCTATATTCTCACGGGTTACTTCAACATGGTCAAGGTTCTTGAGATCACGTTGAACAATGGCTTTGACCCGGAGACAGGCAAGAAAATTGGAATAGAGACTGGAGAACCGACTGAATTCAGTTCGTTCGACGAGCTTTTCGAGGCATTCAAGAAACAACTGAACCACTTTGTCAACGTGAAGATCAAGGGCAACAACATAATAGAAAGGTTGTACGCAGAGCTTTTGCCCGTTCCGTTTCTTTCGCTTTTCATAGATGATTGCATAGCCAAGGGCAAGGACTACAATGACGGGGGCGCAAGATACAACACAAACTACGTTCAAGGCGTCGGCCTTGGAACAGCAACAGATTCGCTAGCCGCCATAAGGTTCAACGTCTTCGACAAAGGATACGTCACGATGGAGGAATTACTCAAGGCTTTGAAGGCGAACTTCCACGGGTATGAAACTTTGCGCCAAAGGCTCATCAACAGAACGCCAAAATATGGTAACGACGAAGACTACGCTGATCAAATTATGAGAGCCATCTTTGAGGTCTATTATGATGCAATAGAAGGCAGGCCCAACACCAAAGGTGGACGTTACAGGATCAACCTTCTACCGACAACCGTGCACATCTATTTTGGAAAAGTCACAGGAGCCACGCCGGACGGAAGAAAGGCAAGTGAACCTCTTTCTGAAGGCGTGTCCCCAGTTCAGGGAGTCGACAGACAAGGCCCAACAGCCGTGATAAAATCTGCAGCCAAGATAGACCACGCTAGGACTGGCGGAACTCTCCTCAATCAGAAATTCACTCCACAACTTCTAGCCGACGAGGAAGGATTAGACAAACTGTTTCATCTTATACGTACTTATTTCAAGCTTGATGGCCATCACATCCAGTTCAACGTGGTGAGTTCAGACATGCTGCGGGACGCACAGAAACATCCAGAAAAGTACAGAGATCTCATAGTCCGAGTTGCTGGATACAGTGACTACTTCGTCGATTTGAACGTGGAGCTGCAGAACGAAATTATCAAGAGAACAGAACACAAGTCACTCTGACCAGACGCACGTTAGAGTAGCGTTTGAGCTCCGCGCGCGCTGCAGCCATAATGAAACAATGTTATTCAGAAGAAGAAAATAGGAAGGCGCGCGCCAGTGGGTACACGTTCTAGATTCGTTTTCTTTTGTTGCTTTGGTAGCGTTTTTGTATCTTGTCTGCAAGCTTGCCGTCTTCTACTATCAGGGCACCTTCATAGCCGCAGTCAAGGCATTTCCAAATGGAAGGGCGGAAGTAGATGAGAAAATTGACATTTGTGGAACCGCATTTTGGACAGAACTTCATTCTCCTTAAGACTCTCTCTTGTTCTTTGGACCTCATCATCGACTTCTTGAGGCTCCACTTCTCTTTCAATATATTGCCAAACTCGGTGAAATTGAACCCTTTTGCTTCTTCCCCGCATAGTGGACAATGCTGCCCAAGCTCGAGCCTTTTATCAAATGTGCATTTTGGATTCGGGCAAGTCCATGAAGGCATACCAACACCCCATTGAACAAACCAACTACAAAAGATAAAACTTATTGCGCGCGAAAGGTTCGAAGGGAGACGAGTTGGCTCGCGCCACACAGTGTCCGGTCGGATTTTACATTGAACTGCAAAAACTTTTTTGACCGCGCTTTCTGTGCAATCTGAGTTTTGACGACCTCTTCAAGCAATGTTGAAAAGAACATCAATTGTTACAAATGATTTAGCGCGGGCGGAATTGCTAAAAAAAGCACCGTCACCAAAATTTAAGGTTTAGTCTGCTTTTGTTTCCTTGTCGATGGGCTAAGGTTTTGAATGATTTGTTGAAAGATTCCCCTTTCTTTGGTGAGGATTTCGACAAAATTTGCGAGTTCCTCCCTTTGGAAACGCAGGTTGTTTGTTTCTCCTTGAAGCTGCGAGATTCTTTGTTTAGATGCATTAATCTCGTTTCTTAACTCTCTAGCCTCTTTTCGAAGCTTTTCCACCTCACTAGTCAAGATTTTCATATATGCCTTTAACTCTTCTAACTGTCTATGCAACTCCTCATATCTGGACCTCCGAACTAGACCAAAAATCACGGAAGATTCCTCCGACAAGTAAGCGTGGCAGCGCTTAAGAGACAAAATATTAGGAAATTGATGCTCGGTCGGAAGCGCGCGCGCTCACTCAATGAAGAGCATTGCACGAACAAAATCGATCGATCTGCCATCACCGTCATCTCCATGACTGATTGAAGTCTCTGACCAATCCGTTATTAAAGGATTTTTCAGAATTAGAGCGCGCTTTACCTGTTTACGCAGGGCAATGAGCGCGCAACTGCCGCCTGGGATGGGTTGCGCTTCTTTGAGTTTCGTTTATGAGCATACAACTATTTTCATCATCTCTCTTGGATGCCTTAGCATTTTTAGAGGGCTTTGGAAGGCCCCTGCCAGGCACCCGCAATTGGAACAGTCCGCATTGTTTCCGAAACACCTTCTCCTGTTCCATGAAACGTCAAAATGTAATGCTTCATCGCCCCAGTGGCATGGACCCCTATGGTCCGGATGTTCATACCATTTTATCATCGCTTTGCTCAGAAGAAAATCTTTTGGGTATAATGTCTTCATTCGTTTCAGTTCTTTTATTATGGTTTTTCTCTCTTCTTTTTTTACAACCATGGGAACACTGACGTCGGTTCCAGCTGCGCACAAGTTACACACGACACCCTTGAAACCATTCTCTTTTGCGATTTTTATGACATCCTCAAGTTCTTTGTAATTATCTCTCGTTATTGTCATATTGATAACGACGCGTTTGTCCCGTGAATAGTTTTTCATTAATCTTGAAAAAACGCCTTTCCCCCTGATTGAATCGTTTGTTTTCTGGGACCCATCTATTGAAACATATAGTCTATGATTGAATTCTTCGGGTATCTTCATTGTTCCGTTGGTAATAACGTAAACAAAAGGAAATAACCTGTCCGCGAGCACAAGAATATCAATCCTGAGCGCAGGCTCACCACCCACCAAAAGAATGCTCCTTACTCCTTCATTGTAGAGTTCATTGAACCTTTTTTCCCAAACACGTATGAACTGCTCTTGTGTTTCAAAATCATCTTTGCCGTGAAAATGATAGCAATGCTTGCATCTAAGATTGCAATTGTCCGTCACATCAACTTCTGCAAAATACTTTACTCCGAACATGATTCTTTTTGCTTCAAGCCAAAAAAGATACAACAATACGCGCGCATTTTTTTTCATGCTAGAACCCTTACAAACAAGGCATTAATTAACTGCTTCATAAACTCGCGCGTGCAGAGTTAGGCTACCACTACAAATACAGACAGCCTTTTTTCTGTTACCTCTTTATTGGAGAAAACAACATTATGGTCAGGTTATAGCCGTACTAAATTGAAATGTGCGCGCTCACTGGTGTTGTTATTGTGTCTGCGCATGTGTGGGTGTACAATAGCGCGCATGCCTGTTCCGAAGATGTCTTTATGAAAGATGTCTAGTATGTATTCGTGGGCTGGCTAGTCCGTCTTTGACCATGGTCCTTGCGACCGGTAAAATGACTGGACGATGCCCGTGAGCTGCTAAGGAACTGGGCCTTACGCCCGGATGAGTGATTGCAGCCCTTTGCCAGCCGAATGAAGAGTGAATCAGGTGAGGTGACAAAAGGCTTAATTCTGTTGTGAAGCATTTGGTTGTAGGCTGGCTTTGGGTAGGCTTGGGGGCGCTAGTCCATGCAGCGTCTTTCATGAGTGGTTAAAAATGGTATTTGTTCCTTTTTGGCGTTTTGGAAGCAGTTTTGAGGCGCATGCGCCGCCAGCTTTCACGACCATGCCTTAACGTTCCAAGTGGGCCAGATACGGCCTCAACGTGTTATGGGAAAACTCCACTTCCCGCAGCATCTGCCGGAGTCCTATGATTTAGCATTCTCAAAAATGCCCATCTGCTTGTCAAATAAGCTCAAATTGAACCCGAAAAGGCAAAAGAAGAATTAAGACCAATTCAGACCAATTTCGGGACAAGGCAGCGCGCGAACACCAGTAATCCTTCTTGAGCCTGAATCGGCCAGCAATTGTGGAAAGTTGATCTGAGAGCTTCCACTGGCGCACCCACAGTTCTTTCGGAGAACGTTCATGGTGTCGTTAAATGATTTCCTCAAGAGTCCTCAGCTCAACCTTCCCCTGCGAGTCTCTGCACATCAGCTCGTACTTGCCTTTGACACTCGCGGGGAACACGCTTTCAAACACAGCGAGACGTATGTTTTCCCCACTCAATAGCCTTAAGCAACTCGTGAGGGACAGCACTAACCATACTCTTTTCCGAACGCAGCGTCCCTGACCCCGCAGTGTATGACGAACTCATTCGCAGATATCTTGCAGTGTCCCTCTATTTAAAAACTAGACTTTTTCAAGAAGTAAACTTCAGCTTGGACTATGACGAGTTTGAAAATGATTCTAAATTAGCGCGCCTTCGTGTGTTTTCACTGAGCTTTATATATTTTCACCGAACGGTATATAACAGTGCAATCTACATATTCGTAGGGCAAAGCATGCAACTCTCTGAGCAAGAAGTCATATGGCGACTTGCTGAGAACTCGACGAATATCCTCTCCGGAGTGGAGATTCTGGAGAAAGTCCCTCAGTATCGATCAGGCTCCTACATCGCAGATTTAGTGTTAAAAATCCGGATAGGTGACATGATCAAGAATCTGGTTTGCGAAGTTAAGACCAATGGTGAACCAAGATACATATTCCAGGCTGTCTCACAAGTAAAACTGTATTCATCTCTTATTGAGAACAGCTACCCGGTAGTTGCAGTACCCCACATCGGAGAAAAGGGTAAGGAAATATGCAAGTCCTTTGGCGTTGGATTCATCGACTTTGACGGTAACGTGTATCTAAAATTCGATCATGTTCTAATAGAGAAGGAAGCGAAAGGAAATCAAACACGGGTAAAACAGCAGACTAAGGATCTCTTTGCACCCCTTTCCTCTAGAATTCTACGTATCCTTCTAATAAATCCAGAAATGACTTGGACTCTATCAGAGCTCTCTAAGACTGCAAAAATCAGCATAGGATATGTTCACAAGATTTCGAAGACGCTTGAGGAAAAAGGATATGCCCTAAGAGACCAAAACAATAGATTGAAGCTGTCAAGACCAAGATCACTTCTGGATGAGTGGGCCTCCAAGTACGATTTCACCACAGCAAACGGTCTTCATAGATTCTATACTTTTGAACAAGATTCGAGCCGTCTTATTGAGAACATCAGAGATATTGCTGACCGAGATAATCTTGAGTACGCATTGACACTTCATGCTGGCGCCTTCCTGATTGCGCCATATGTTCGGTATACTGATGTGCATTTCTATGTCAAACTAAAAGAAGTCAACGTATGGAAGGATCGTCTCAACTTGCGACCTGGCGAGTCTGGAGGCACAGTAACGCTGGTTGATCCCTATGATAGGGGGGTATTTTGGGGAGCACAGAAGATTGATGGGGTAGACGTCGTATCAAACGTCCAGCTCTACCTGGACCTTTTTAACTATCCGGCCAGAGGGAGGGAACAAGCCGAGTTCCTTAGGGAAAAAAAGATGAGGTTTGAATGAGTTATGAATGGATGGAATATTGATGTTTATAATTCAGCTGTCACTGAGGCATCAAAATCCGCTCTAGTCGAGGTCCTGCGTGTTCTCAGTTCATATTCCGACTATTTTGTGTTGGGAGGTGGATGGGCTCCTTACTATATTGTAGAGTGCTTCGCGCGGAAAACACAGGTAGAACACTGCGGATCTATAGATATTGATTTGATTATGGATCCGAAACTGCAAGAGGCCTCTTGCTATGAGACTATCGTCAAGATGCTCGAAAAGCGTGCCTACCATCAACATGTTGAGAATAGTCATCGCTTCCTTTACAAATTTGACAAAACTGTAGTCTCACATGTGGATGGCAGACCTTATGATATTTCCGTTGATTTCCTCACAGAACCTCCCGACACGAAACTGCAAGAAGACCTCATAGCTGCCGGAATCAAAGGAATCAGCATCGGCCTTGGTCACTACTTCACTCAGCCCATACGTGGCATTCTTCCAGGTAATGGAGAAGCAACTGTTGACGCCAGAATTCTGGATGTAGTAGGCTGTTTGGTTACAAAAGGTTTAGCAATCAAAGGAAGGTACAAGGAAAAGGATCCATATGATGTTTATACGGTCACGACTTGTTACAAAGATGGCCCCCAAGATGTTGCGAAAGAATTCAAGGAACATATGAAGAATCCGATCGTAAAAGAGGCCTTAGGATATATCCAGAAGCAGTTTGCTAGTGAAAGCTCCGAAGGCCCATATTCAGTCGCTCGGTTCATGCATCCTGGAGATGTAGAGGCACAATCGCGAAAGCGACTGGACGCTTTCATGCAATTGAGTGAATTCTTCAATCATCTTTAACCACCAGACTTTCACTTGAGCCACGTACTTTCACCGCTCGGTGAGCCAATTGCGCATGTTGACAGAAGGGAAAAAGGGGATATGCGGGAAGTAGCAGCACTTTTCTTGCTTTTTTGCTCCAAAGACTGTTTGGAAGAGATTTTGGGCGAAAGAGGACAAGATCATTCGTTTCCGAACTTCAGTCTCGGCGCGCGCTAGGGTGTTTAGAAAGTGGTTAAAAAGGGTCTTAATTCTCCTTTGAGGATTTGGGGACGGTTTTGAGCTTTTTTCATACGTGAGTCAACTGGCATGCTTGGGGTTCTTTTTGAAAGAATCAGTGCTTCATGAAGTGGAAAAATCAGTTGTCATCTTGGAAATTCTGAAAAATGACGTGAGATCTAACGGCGCGGTCTGGAAGGCCGAAAACGATGGATAACGGACCTGCCAACCCTCACTGAAACCTTCGCCTACGTCCCACAGCCTCTAAAACACGCTTACAAAAGAAGGCCAAAACATGCCTGAAAACGCAAAAAAGGGTTTGATACTATTTTGCACCAATTTCTAAACAGGCCAGCGCGCGATTACGCAGGCGAGTTTCTATGACAGAGACAAGGAAGAACATTTCATAAAAAATCGTAGATTACTTCTTGAAGGTTTATAGGCGTTTCGAGATGCATACTTAATTGTTTTGAAAGTTCAGTTCAGTAGCTTGGGATGAGTTGAACATCCCACTGGCAAAGTTCTGTTCGAATTTCAATCCCCAACCACAAAGTGAACAAGGCCTTTTCTAATCTTAAGTCGGGCAAAGCTTCTGCACATTTCTTGCCCATAGCGATGAAAACCTCTCCATCTGCCAGCTCTCAGTTTCTGATCTAAGTAGTCTCGATTCCGTTTCCTACCATCGTCAACAACTTTTCGGGGAAGAGACTGCCTTAATGGGTTTCCAATTGCATCAATCGTACGGTTTTCTTCCACGACCTCTGCACTTGCGGGCTAGATTCCCAATGAGGAATGCATGCCAAATATGCGCGGGTTAACTATTATAAAGGGAAACCTTGTATATCAGCTGACATGAACGCTGAAAATGACTTCTGGAACAGACTTTCAACTTATGACGCCCTACGCCGACAGACAATGAAATTCTTTTCCGAGACTCATTTGCGACTTGAGCAAATAGAAAAATGCGTGCTTAAATGCCAGGACGGCATCGCGGATTTATATAAATATCAAAAACGTCTTGAAATTCTTCCTCGCGAGTCTGAAATACTCCATGAATCCTTTCTTTTCGCACTAGAACGAGCCAAGGATTTCATTGACTACTGGAAACGGAACCAAATAGGTAGTTCTGCAGAATTGGATTTGATGGAAAAATTGCTGGCGACCGGAATAGATTCAAGATATTCGGGGAAAACTACTGCAATCGACGTGTTTGCCAAGGTTAACGACAAAATAGTATTAATTCAGGTAAAGGCAACCAATTCTGACAAGCGTACAATCACGGAAGAGGAAATAAGAGATTTGTTACAAGATTCTGTATTCTTTGAAAAATACCCAGTGATGGATATAACGTTCATTTCAGATAGAGAATTCGAGCATTTCTTCGTTCCAATCGAGGAAATAATGGCCAACCTCAAGCGAAAATCGATTTCTCTATCAAAAAGCAGACTTGAAAAGATTATGAATATCGATTTTTCGACTTTTGCGAACCGCTTGAAAGAGTGCAGTTTTCCAATAGTGAGATTTGACAAAGTGCAGTTTGAATCTTGGATAGACAAGCTAGAATAACCAGCAGTTCCGTAATCTCTCGCGCGCGGATATTTCGTTCATTCTTCTACTTGAAAGTACGTTCGCTAGAACTCAACGAGTAACTAGGCGCGCGTTTTTTTTCGTATTCTTGTATCAACCACTCCCTTAGACGGGCGTTTTTTCCAAATTCTTTCAAGTCCTTAGGTGTGACCCTCTTTGTTAGTCCAACCTCCTTAGCATACTTGGGTATCAAGTATTGAATCTGTCTTTCAGAAATGTCAACAAGCCTATCGTCACTCCGTAGCTTTCTTTCTTCTATCACAGCATCAACAATCTCTGGAGTATCAGAATACAAATCTCCACAAATAGTCTTGCCCCTACAATTCATTTCGTAGTTTCTTTCATTAGATATGTGTCTTACTCTTAGGCTATTCAAGCAACCGTTCGGAATCTTGCTGAACACCAATAACCTTACTAACAGCTTACCCTGCAATTCTGCAATTCCCATCAGCATTCTCACGACCTCCTGAAGAGTAATACGACTTGGCTCATGAATCTGCTTAGTCAGTCTTCTGCTCTTTTCCTGTGCGTATTTTGCTAGCATTTTATACCGGGCTGAATTCAGTTCTCCGAGACCTAGCCATTCGTAAAACTTGGCTATATAGAGTAAATAAAGAGAAAGTGAACTTGGTTCCAATCTATCTTTCTTTTCGTGTGCGTGCAATTTCTCATAGACGAGGTGGTCCACATCTTTAGGGTCAACCTGATAGGGATCCTGCCCTGTATGATTCTCCCAAAGCTCAAAAGCAGCTCTGGCTTGTTTCTCTCCTGAACGTGTTTTTTCCCCGAAGTAATAATCTATAAATTCCTCAAATACTCGTAACATAGCGGTTAAATAACTAAACACGAACAAATATAAACTTTGCTTTCAAAAGATACTGTTGACTTAAGGGACATGGGCGAAGTAGCGCGCATATCTGTTCCTAAATTCAAAGAGGTATGATGTTTTATGGCCTTCGGCAGGTTTGGCCGAGGTGTGCGTGCGTGCAACGCCCGTAAGCCCCTATATTTGGATCCAAATATGATCAACGAAGCAAGGCCGTTACCATACGCTGTATCACAGGCTAATTTAGGAACATGCTAGCGCGCATTCAATGCTACGTTAGCATCTCATTCAGCCTTCTCAAAGTTTCTTTATTGTCGCGCATGCGACGGTTGTTCAACTTTCACGCTTAATATGGCCAGCTGTTGGCTTGAATCCGGAGACTTTGACGCTTGCCACGGTGTTGGCGATTTTGCCGATTTTTTCGGCGGGCATTTTCAAGGTCTTGACGATTGCTTGTGCAGTGGGGTCGTTGATCATGTTTTCGATTGGGAAATGGTTCTCTTCGATGATTTTGACCTCTTGGAAGCCGGCGTCTTCTATGATTTTTAGGTACTTGTCCTTCGTTTCTGCGCCTGAGATGCATCTGACGTATGCGTGAACGCTTTTCCTTATGATCTCTGGAAGCTTCTTCAGCAACACGATGTCTGAGACCATCAGTCTGCCGTTGGGTTTAAGGACTCTGAAGGCCTCTTCGAACACGCGTTTCTTGTCTGGTGAAAGGTTGATCACGCAGTTTGAGATGACGACGTCAACCGTGCTGTCTGCCACTGGCAAGTTTTCTATTTCTCCGAGTCTGAACTCGACGTTTTCATATCTGCTTTTCCTGGCGTTTTTTCTGGCCTTGTCAATCATTTCAGGGGTCATGTCTACGCCGATGACTTTGCCGCTTTTGCCTATTCTGTTTGCTGCCAGAAAACAGTCAAATCCTCCGCCGGAGCCGAGATCCAGAACGGTTTGTCCTTTTTTCAGAGAAGCCAGCGCCACGGGGTTGCCGCATCCGAGGCCCAGATTCGCACCTTCTGGAACAGACCCGATTTCCTCTGTACTGTAGCCTATTTTTCTGCTGATCTCCTCGCTCTGATCAGATGAATTGTAGGTACAGGAAGCTGGGTCGCCGCAACAGGATTTTTCGTTCTTGGCGACCTTCGCGTAGCGTTCCCGTACGATTTTCTTTATTTTCTCGTCTTTCATGCTTTCACCTCGCGCTTCGTTAACTGCAACCACATTGATCTTCTTGCTCTACCCATTCTTTGACGTCTTCTTCTGTCGCGCCGAATGGACATTCGTCTGAGCCGCCTATAATATCCTTTCCTGTTAGGGTTGAGGCGAGTTTGTCCATCTTGCCCATTGCGCCTTTTCTAACGATTCTCCCTATTGCGATTGCTTCGAGGATTTCTTTCTTTTCCACTCCTGCTCCTTGAGCTTGAGTGACGGCGGTTTTGAGGCAAGGCTGGCAATTTGCTGTGACAGAAGCTCCAACCGCTATCAATAATTTGATTTTGTCTTCCATGGCCGATCACCTCTTGTTGTTTTTTGACTCGCTCGCGTGCTTTTCTGAATCTTTTCTTCTTTCATGCTTTCACATCCCATTTTTATCATGTCTTATCACATGCGGTTTTGGACGATCTGGTTTCTTACAGGTGTCTTGATCTGCTCAGTTTATAGATACTGCCGATGACGAGCAGTATGCCGAAGGCTGTTAAGGGAAAAGGCCATGTGCTTACGTTCTTTTCTATTATTCCAACTTGCTTCAGTGTGAGCAGACTGCCCCATAGGAGTATGATGGATCCGATGGCCATTTGGTCAATGGCACGTCTTCTCAGTTTGCTTGGGTGTTCATTCTCAAGTTGTCCATCACGCTGGTTTTCTCCTGCTTTCATACCAGACCTCCTTTTTGGCTGTTATCTACTATGGAATGGTAGTAGAAAACTATTTAAGGGTTCTCTGACAACTACTTACTAGAAGAAGGAGGAAACAATCGCGAACATCAGAGAAACGGTCGCCCGGGACCGAATAGTTTCGCGGCTTAAGGAATTGGAATTGTCAACACATGAAGCGTTGACTTACCTCACGCTCTTGACGCATTCCAACATAACAGCGAGTACGCTGTGCAAGGAAACGGGCATTCCTGACTCGAAAATTTACTACACTCTGGACGGACTCTCTAAGAAAGGCATGCTCACAGTTCAGAAGGGCAACCCGAACATTTACCTGCCTACGCCGCCGAAAGAAGCCATCACCAACCTGAAAAACCAACTGAATGAAAATCTCGATGAGAAGATCAAAGAAGCAGATGTCTTGGCCGACCTGCTGACGCCAATGTACGAGAGCGCCGAAAAATCGGAGGAACTAGAAGTAGCCTACATCATCCGAGGACAAAAGAACATCATCAACAGAATGAAAGCACTAGTCGAAACAGCACGGAAAGAAATAACAATTTTCATTTCATATCCAGCAGTTCTTAAAGCACTCAAAGAGTCGTTGACAGATGCAAAAGAAAGACGCAGAGTTGGACTGAACATCGCGATGACCCAAGAGGTCTTCGAAAAAGAAGACTCTTCATGCCTTGGTGAAATACGCTTGCTGCGTTGTTCGGTCGACTCGCTTGGAATGCTTATCTCAGACATGAAAACACTCCTAACAGTGTCAGATTGGATGGACGGAGCTGCTCTGTTGACACAAGATCAAAACCTGATTAGAGTGGCCAAAGACTACTACGACAGCCCTTCATGCTGCACCACCGTGCGCACCAGCAAAAAACGAGAAAGCTAAAGCCCATTTCAGCAGGATGGACAATCAGCTTTCAACATGGTGATGCGGAGGATGGGGCCCCCACCCAACTTTACCGGTAAAATCCGCAAGAAACACGTTGGGCGAAGCCGATCAATATGCTACGATCAATGCTAAAACAGCGGCCACATAAGACCTTGATCGCGCACGCTAGGGAAAGAGGAGAGCACTCGGCATTTCTGTCACAAGACTTCAAGCGCGCTATCAAAGTGTTCTCGATGGGTGTGCGGTGAGATATGATTCAAAACTTCTCGCAAACGCACGCATAACTCTAGGGCCAATCTCTCAGAAAAAGCGATCTGTTTCTTCTCAATAAGTGAGACCAATCCTAGTAATTCTCTTTTCTGAGGAATATCAAATCTCTGAAGAGATCGTATGCTTTGAGCACTCATGTCAACGCATTGTTTGTATCGCTTTAATGTGAAAGCCATAAAGGCAGTGTAAGCGGCAATGAATACGGGTCGCAATGACGCGTCAACCATTCTGAGTTTGGCGCCACTGAAACTGTAATCCAACTTAGGGCGCGGTATTTCAAAGGTTGATTCAGGGATGGGGAAATTTCCTTCTTTAGTGACTAAGTAGGAAAGTGGGAAAGTTAGCTGATCTTGGAGTGGAATGATGTTTAGGTAGTGTCGCTGCTCCCCAGGATCGCCTTGGAATTTCTCCGAAGAGAGAAGATTGTAGCTTGGGTTTGTCGGCGGTGTCCACTCATATTGACTAGCAGAATGGACTAGTAAGCCAATCCTGCCTTTTTCACATACCAATTTTCCATTGTGTGCTTTTTCAGGCGCAAGAAGTACCGGGTTCACTGGAAAAGACATTATCTTGGTCCCGAGACCTCTATCAGCGCGAATAGTCACAGTCCCAAGTCTGCTAGCGGAAATGAGGCCATCAACACGATCATAAGTCTGTCGCTCAACGATGATATTGATTCCTTCCGTCGATGCAATATTGATGCTATATTTGCCAGAAGGTCGAACCTTTGTGATAAATCGTTGAGGAAACCCGTAGTCGTGCCAATAGGACAGAGGCTGTGAAGAAAACTCGATATCCGTCACAACCTCTGGTGGGATTTTTTGTGATTCGTGATCCAAGGCACTTCTTATTGTCTCTCTCAGAGCACTCCTTCGACAAGTCGTAATAGGATGAAAGTGGAACGTAGGTGAGGACCTCGGAATTGCATCAGTTCCTTCATTCGATGATCCATCTTCATCAGGCGTCTCCGCAACATCTACAGTCTGGATCTTGGTGATCTTGCAGACGCGAACATGTCCTCTAATTTGGTTAGTAGCCCATTCTTGAAGTGCCAATATTTCAGGCAAGTACTTCTGAAAATTCTTCTTTTTCAACCCAACAAAAGGCTTTAGGTAGTTTTCCTCTGATGGAGAGGGTTTGCGTATCCTCCGTGACCATTGATTGAGCATTCTTTTTCTTGTCTGCCCTAGGCTGATCAAGGCATTGCGAACAAAACTAACGAGGTTTTCTGCTTTGGTTTTTTTTCTCTGTGTTAGTGGCTTGATCTCCCTCAGATGGGGACCAAGTTGATGCTGAAGATGGGCCTTTTTTCCTAGAGAGGCGATGACTTGCAAGAAGTCTTTCATCTCGGAAAAGTCCCGAGGGAAATGGGGTTTGTAGTCACTATTGGCTGAATCGGGACCGCTAGCCCAGTAGTTGGCATCCCCGGCAGGATCCACTAAACCAGACTTCTTGGTCATTCGTACCTTGTAATCCTCGATGAGTTGATGCTCCTTGATAATTGACATTATCTCATCAACAGACGAGTTGAACTTGCCCAGGCGTTGTATATCATCTAGAACGTCCTTCAATATACTCTGCGCCTTACTTGTGTAACGTTCCGCAGTCTTCAGATGCCTGAGAGTGTCATCATGAACGCACAGAATGCCGATGCCTTCTCGCAATTTTCCTAGTCGAATTCTTCTTGGTTCTGCTTCGGGCCTGTATTCGTAGAATGTCCGCTTGGAATTAGTTGGATAAGTTATGACCTGACGTGTGTCACCAATTTGGAACTCGATCTTAGTGGCCACAACCATATCTTGAACCCTTTTTCATTCATACTTCTATCAGTTCGCGCTATCTTATATTTTGGGCAGTGTTTTTCTTAAGCGTGTATGGCTCTGGACTACTTTAACGCTTAGTAGTCAAGCGAGCGCGCGCTGGACAACGCGCAAACGCTCATAAAGTTAAAGAACTTGAAATAACAGAATGAAGGATGAGGGTTCTTCTTGGAACCTTTTGATCAATCCTCTATTTTAAGGGACATTGAAAATGTATTGAAAAAGGACGTGAAACAACGACTACCAGAACTCAAGAAACTATCAGGCCGTACTAAAAAGATGGAGAACGCATTTCTTTCAAAAGTCGTGGACGGGCTTCTTGATTACTATGATGCTTACGATCAAGTCCAGAGCTATGGTATTTCACGGAGAATGTGGTCCTCCGAAGAACAAGATTCACTTTTTGATGTGGAAACACAAGTGCGAGAGAATGCTATAGGTAAGTTCAAAGGATGTATAATGAGTCTGGGACAAGCATCCAGATTGGCCAGTGAGTCCACCGCATTGGAAAGTGAGAGAAGCAAGATCGTTGGAATCATTGACCTGCACATCTATAGAGCAACAATCCTTTCCAAGAGACAACATCTTGTACTTTGCATGAACAATCTAGAATATGACGAAGCAAGACGAACAGCTCAAGAAGGGCTTGAATGTGCAAGACGACGATCTGAGAAAGGCGAGGTTGTGCCCCCAGATGTCAAAGTTGATATAAATTTCTTTGCTGGAAATCTGAAGGAAATTGATGCCTTCGAGAAAATCTCAAACAAGAAGTTCTGGGAAGTGAGAAGCGCAGACTTTCGAGAAGCGGCAAAGTCGTTTGAGGATGCTGCCAGTTGTCTAGAACGTGCTGCTTATACCCAAACTGACAAAGATAAACTCATTTCGGTTCCTAAAGCGTGGTCTTACTTATCAAGATTCATATCCAACCCGTCATTGACGAATTTCAGCCCCCTTATTGAGTTTAGGAAACTCGAAAGTGTTTCTCAAGCGGTGAAAACAAGCTTTGCGATACGCGAACCCTCCGACGTAAGCAAACGCAAACAAAGGTCGGTCAGGATGGCACAGTTCATGAGAAGTAACGTCATCAAGATTGCATGTTGGAACATTTTCAGTGAAATACGTTACAATCTGAACCGCATTGAGACAAGCGCCAATGAAAACATAAGAGCTTTAGAGAGACATTTCGAAGAAAAGAAAATGGAACCAAAACGACTGGAAAGATACAAACCGAAGCCGGATAGACCGGAACAAGAGCCTGAAGTCACCTCTGATCGATTCATAGAAGACCTTGAAAAATACTCACCAGAACTTCTCCCCACAACCGTGGGAAAAAAGGAACGCCCCTCAATAGTTGTCGCAAACGACATATACCATTTCTGTAAACATGAGAAGATGCAGATGGATTTCTACTCTGCGACAGTAGATAAGTTCTCAACTGATTTCATAGAAAGGGTGGTGAAAGAGTTCAATACTCTTCAGAAATTGAGTGTTGATACCGAAGGCTTATTGAAGAGACTGAACTCGCTAGATTCGTAGTGTGCAAAACAGTTGAGTTGCATGATTTCTCGGTTCTACTATGACTCCAGCGCGCTGATTATTCTATGAGCATACGTCTCTTAACAAAGAAGGGTGGTCAGCAAATCAGTTTTGTAGCGATTATGACAAAACAACAGACCCAAGTCAAGTGTGCCGAACTGCTCATCTATGGTAGACCCCCCTATCATGAAAGAACATGCTCATATGTACCCCCCTATAAATAGGGGGTACAACGTGACAGACGCTCAACTGAGCACACTTCTGAAACTCCTGACTATAGACTCTGCATGCTTTGACAGAGGCGTGCGCCAGAACATGTAGTTCAGCAAGCCAAAGTAAACCGTGGATAAGTTTGGTCGCAGATAGTTTTGTGGCGCCGCCGATAGGACTTGAACCCAAAGCAAGTGGCGATATCACCCGCAAATCCCCATTTTTCTCTTCTGGTCCTAGCGAAGATGAAAACGCTAAACAAACCGTGGTTTCCCTTTTGAAGAAGATTGTACCTTCGTCGGCATCATCGAGTACAATAGCTACAGAATAAATGGACCAGTGCCCAATAGCAGAAGCAAAGAAATAATCATCATACCAAGTTCTGCAACGACAAGCTTCCGATTGGATAGGTATTCTCTCAGAAATGAGGCAAGAGAATTACTGTCTCTGACATAATCTCTGCACAGAAGCGCAAGACCAAATCTCTTTCGGGAAAAAGGATAGAGGACCATAAGCCCATAGTCCAGAGTGTCCAAGATGAGGTGAAGCAAAACGGTCGGTATCAAGATCCATGTGCTCCAGCCGATCGAGACCGTGATCAGTGCTACAATGGTTCCCCAGAAAATTGGGGTGTGAGTGAACTTATCTCGGTGCAAACGAGACAAGAGCATATCAAAATCTGGGGCGATCGAAAGAATCACAATTATACTAAACCAGAGGCAACTTCTAGGGACAACATTGAAAGTGCTTGCGACTGCAAAAACAGTTACACCTGAGAAAAAGTGTGCGCTCAGCAGCATTGCAAGTCACTCACCTGTTTGCTATTGTGAAAAGAGCGGAGCTCATCAAGTCTGCAACCTTGCGCACTGACCCTAGGCGGAAGGCCAAGATGTACTTTACGCTCGACGTCTTTGTTTTTTACCATATTCAAGTGACACTTCCTAAAAACAGCTCGAGAAAGTGGGGGACGAATTCTGTCGGCGTACGCGGGAAAGGCGACTCGTACTATAGTAAAGAGTGAGGATGAATGCTATTGTGCTGAGTATATATTTCGCAACGAAGCCTTTGCTAATGTCCGTTTTCGAGATTAATCTATTCTTCAGCTCTATCGTCTTCTTGAGATGGTCCAAATTCACTTTCCGATCGCGGAAGATATCTTCGACCTGTTGCGCTTCTCGCGTCGCCGTAGAAAGTGGAAAGCCCAGAGCAAATAACATGTCTTCGCAAGCCCAAATTGTTGCCTTTGTGGAGTGACGCAGTGCGAATAGTTCATCCACAGGAAAAGAGATCAGACTCATGATGACTAGCCATAATGGAGCCATAGCGACCCTAATTTTGTCTACTGCCGAGGTTGAGAATTGAATTTCCGCGATTAGGTTCTTTCCGTAAATAGTGACGCCCGTTTGTTTCATCTTGGCAAGGAAAATGCTGAGAGGATCAAAAATCATGGTGACGAAACGAATCCTAGAATCTGCAATGGTTCCTTTGTCAAAGGCTATCTGGTCTAGAGAGAACACGTAGAATGGTTTCCCGAACATAAGCAGACTTTCAACTCTGTAGAAGAAGTTGACTATTGGATCGTCGCGTTTGACGAAAACCGAGCATGTTTGAGCCAAATGAAGGTTGTGTTTCTTGTCGAGGTCTAGCAGAATTCTGTTAACCGAGTTTTCGACAGCTTTCCTCGCATTTTGGTTTTGAGTGACTACTATGAAATCTATGTCGGATTTTCCTTTGACCCATTCTCCAGTCGCCGCAGAACCGAACAATGAGATTGACACTATTTCATTACCATGCTCTCGGACTATTTCTGCAACCATATTTTCTAGGAATTCACCGAGAGAGGGATCGACGCTGTTTGGTTTGGACGTAGATGCTGTCAAAACACTCTCGCCTTGATTTCTCTCATAGAAGGTGGAATTGCGTCATGTTGATTAATAAAAATGGCTTCATTTGATAAACATCCGAACCAAGATTTCTGCCGTTATGACAGGTGCAAATGACAAGAAATTGACCGAAATCAGCTTGAAGACAGATGATGACGTGTAAGTCACTGTGCTCAATTTGTTGATGTTGTCGTTCATTCTATTGACAAATATCACGTATTTTTCCACTTCGCCCAATTGCTTCGAACTAAGTGAACGAGGCTGTTTTGTTTTCAGGGTACAAATATGATCTAGAAGTCTGATTGCGTCTCTTTTCGAACCAGACCAGAGTCTCCAAACGCCGTACTGACCAATCAAGAATACCGCAACACTGAGCAAGCACGAAAAAACGCATAGACCATACCATGACACATTTATTTCTCTCGTCATCACGAAAGATACCAATGCCGGAATAGAGCTGAGAGTTCCCACAAACGCGATTTTCAATGACAGAGAAAGGACGAAGTTTACTATTGGAGACAAGCCAGCTTTGAACCGTCTAAATGAAAGGTCTAACAGCCCAATATCTGTTCTGGACAAGTCTCTTGTCTGATTCTCTTTTGTTTTTTCCAAAGATTGACATGATTGATGCAGTTTTTCTATTGATTGTGTGATATGCAAGTGTGGTTTTTCTTTCTCGAGTAATAATAACGCCCTTGCAACGGTTAAAACCATCCAGACAACGCTAAGGAGTAATGTATACACAACGGCCCAATAGACAATCCAGTAAGAATATTCTGCCATAGGCCAAGAAAATAATGTCCCCTGGAATACTGGCAGTAGAAATCCACGTCGAAAGTCATCAAGAATGACAAGAGGCTGAATGAGAAAAAACGCGATTAAAATGCAGAAATATCTTTCTCTCCTGTCGTTCAACATCTTGCGCACACTGCTCTTGTATCGTCCAAATTCTGTTTCTTTCGAGAAAAGATCCTTCATTTCCTGTACCTGTTCAAGACCTGTGCGTTTAAGCCACTTAGTTCCATTGGTTACATCTTTCTCAAAGAGTGCTTCTGATTCCCGAAAGAGTCTCTTCGCGAGATAGTATACAGTTGGAGCCAAGAACGTAAATATGACGAGGGAGACTCCAATTGAACTGAGATTCTCGCTTTTTCCAATAGACCAATTCATATGAAGCCAACCGATGAGAGCGAAGAAGCCTGCGACGTAAAGAATCATGAAGGCCTTTGTTGTCAGGAAATAGGAAAAGAGAGTTGAACTACCTTCCGTCCTTCCCTTTATTCCATGCACCTTACACTTCGTCTCCCATCTACAAGCTAGATTAATATGAGCATGCACATATTCTTTGTCTCTACCTTGGTTTTTCTCTCCAGTTCAAGATTTCCATTACGGGCGTGATAGAAAACAGCAAAGTCAGCGCCACATAGGAGTCCCTGAAAGCCTTCTGATAATCTACAGAAAACAATTGAAAAATAATAGCATTAAGATCTCCCTGACGCAAGTTTAGCTAAAGTCAGATGAACCGAGAAACGCTCAGATGAAAGCCTACATCGCAACTCGTTTTCCTGACTGAGACGATAGGTAGAGCAGAATCTGAAAGAGCACTGGATTCGCATCGTCGTGCAGTAGTGGTTGAATCCTAGGCTGATGGAGGCATCACCCGCACATTCCTCCTTTTTCCGGTTAGTAGTATCTGCTTTAGGAGAAGATAATGTCGGAGGCTATCGTTCTTCCTCTTTTGGTGCCAAAAAAAAGTCCATGATTTTGTCAAGCTGATACGCTAAGATTCAGTTTACCGTCGTCTGAATTGCTATAGCGATTGTTGCCTTGCAGATTCTTGTTAGAAAATCGAAGTTTAGTCTTTCAATAGTATCGGCTGGCGTGCGATAGTATGGATACCTAAAGTCTCCTGTGTCAGTCAGGAAAAGGCCAGGTATTAGGTGGCGACAACTTTGAAAAGTAACGACTCGTGAGGACTAAAGCGGGTTGTCCATTTTAAGATATCATCACCTGTCCTAATGGCTTCAGGATCAAGCGCCTCGACAACTTTGTCAGAAATTTTGTCTAAGATGACGATTTCTATCCTGTTTGGCTTAAAACTCGTATCTTTCTACAACAACGAATATATGCTCTAAGGGAAAATAGCAATTGCTGGTGTATAAGGTTTCCAGATTCTTATGATTAGCATCCAAGATTTTATTACCTTTTGAAAAGTCCATCTTGACTAATTCGGCAATTTCGCTCTAAATCTCGAAATCAACGTTTATTGGAACATAGCGCGCGCGCTACCAAACATGAACGAACTCGAATGTCAAATGAAAAGTGTTCGAGCATATCAGCAGGGTAATAAAAACCGCAGAGCGCAAGAATTTCTGGTAGACCAAAAACTGTTGGTAAAACAACTGGTGTATTGATTTTTTTCACCCAGCGCGCGATAAGAATTACTGCAATTTGATAGGATAGACTGAAAACTTGTTAGGTTTAGAAGAGTCTCCAGAGGCTTGCCGATTGTGGAACTCAGCAATAATGCGTTCAGCATGTGGTGGAAACTCGGATCCCGTGATGATGATTTGAAAATCCTTATTGTAATGTGAAAGTGCGTTCCAATAACTCAATATCTTTGAAAATATGGACATATCCAACTCCTCCTGGCGAGGTGTGTCAAGAAGCAAGAGTTTAGGATGGCATGAGCCAAATTTCAGACTATATTCCAAAACAGCAGTATAGTAACCAAGTATAACTTTAGCACCTTTGCTTTTGTTAATATCTTCACGCCCAGCTTTAAACAATATTTTTCCGTTTTCAAAAATCGGCGTGTACAGTTCGTCAAGACCTACTAGCTTTTCATCAAGATTTAGTTCCTCCACAAGAATTCGACTCATTATTTCTAAAAATCTGGTTTTCACTTCTGTTGCGGTCACCCTATTCTTTTCCAATTCATCGATCTCCGCTTGAATCGCATTAATTTTCGAAGCATTGTACTCAATGCTCTCAGCAATATTCTTCTCTTGGTCTAACAAAGTGCATATGTTCTCTGCTTCACCAAGCGATTTGTTCAATTCATTCAGTTTCGAGTTGATTGACTCTGTTGCCTGAATAATGGGGCGGATGACTTCTCTGTTAAGCTGAACTATTTCTTGTTCTATTGATGATAGATCGTTTGAAAATCCGTGTTTTTTGTTCTCTAGTATGCCTATGTCATCCTTGAGGGATTTGATTAGTTTTGCCAATTCTTTGCGTTCATCCATAAGGAGAAACAGATTTTGAGCATAACCACTCTCAGTATCCTTGTCTTTGTAATCTTGACCGCAGATGAAGCACTTGCTGTCACCTTTGTCCACCAAAATGTTGAAGCACTTAGGGCACTTTGTAATTGGCATCTCTGAGAAAATTTTCTTCGCATTCAACAATAATCTATTTTTTTCTATGTTGAGCTCATTCTCGCTGTCAAGCATTTCCAGTTCTTCCAATCTTTGCTTGAGACCGTTTTGTTTGTCATTTACATCAATCAACTCTTTCTCAATCATTTGCCTATCATCCTGCAAATGCCGAGAATCTTTTCTCAGCTCTATAGACCTAAGTAATTCATTCTTTTCTTTTTCTAAACCTGTGATTTGTTGTCTTAGTTCCTCGATGTTTGATTGTGAGCCACGTCTCCGATCTATCTTGTCCAAAATCTGTTTGGCAGCGTCATATTGAGTCTTGGAAATCTCTAGGCTCTTGATAGCATTCCGTTTTTCCTCTTCTTGCAAGTTGATATTTTTGTCTTCTATGCCCATTAGTATTTCAAAAACTGCTTTTTTCATTTCAGGTTGGAAATTGTTTTGTGCCTGAATTCCATTCCACTTATCTTGCTGAACATAAATAAGACTCATTAGATTTCTCCAAGAATATTTGGCGACCTTTGCCTCAGAAATTGGCACCTTTCCAGGTAGGATACCAAAATGTTTGAAGTAGAAACTTGTGATGGTATCCTTTTCCTTACTTTCTATCCTTCCATATACCTCAGCTGGTTTTGATTCAAGCCCTGATAAGTTGTCATAGATTCCTGGGTAGACAAAAATATTCTCAGGTTGTCTGAGACTTCTCTTGATAGTATATTTAACATTGTTTATGATTAGATCCACATATACGTATTCAC
This sequence comes from Candidatus Bathyarchaeota archaeon, assembly GCA_963705345.1. Lineage (GTDB taxonomy): Archaea > Thermoproteota > Bathyarchaeia > Bathyarchaeales > Bathycorpusculaceae > DASPTR01. The sequence goes on along the minus strand of OY970072.1, from coordinate 621,461 downwards.
AATTTTCTCGAACAGGGTCGACAAAGTCTTCGCCTCTCTTGCTACTACCAAAGACAAAATCTATGAACCACAATAGAGTGGTTTTCCCCGTAGAATTTGAACCCTTAAGTATGTTTACACCTGTTCCAAATTTGTAGTCGCAGCCCAGTTCACCCGTAACTCGCAGTCTGCTAATCAATATGTGATTGTCCATCATCATAACACCGCAAAACCAAAGTTATTACTAATTATCTCAGAAATGTCGCTATCTGTCTTTGATGAATACAATTGTTTCAATAACTTGCATCTGCGAATCATCTTGGTTACTTCTGGGCTGTCAAACTTTCCTAGGGCACGCTCACCAATTTCAGTTATTTCAAGCTCGAATTTGTTTTCAAAGTTGACATTTATTAACTCCCTTGCAACTAAAAAGCTCAGGTAGTTATAGTAGTCAGGGTCCCACGCAGAGCTAATATGCTTAACCATCTTCTTATCTATCGAGCTAAGTTCTGCATTGGAGAATTCCTCTTTTGTTTCTCCACTTTTTTCCAAAAGATACTTTAGACATATCGGAAATCTTAGCAAGAAGTCGAAGAAGGCAAATTTGAGCTTCGAATTGAACTTCCCATTATTGCCGCAGTATTTTATTATTAACAAAATTCGGACCGCGTTAAATTCAACGGAGAATTCAAAATTGGTTCTTTTCCTTTCAGCAGATTTAACGCTAAAGGATCGATTTTGTTCCATTAATTCCTTTATGAATTCTCGGATGCCAACTGTCAAGTTATTAGTTTCTTTCATTTTCCCATCCGAATTTACATTGGCTCGTAGCTTCCCAAATCAATCCCTTGATGAAGTCAGGGTCCAAATTTAGATTCCGGTACTTTGCGTCATTGGCAAGTGTCAATAGTTTTTCTTGAATGTCCTTAAGCATTTCATGCGAGTTGAAGACGTTTCTCCTTGCATGCTCTTCAAATACATCTAAACACATATTTGTCAATCTGTACTCAAATTCATCTATCAGACTACCGATCGTTTTTATCTTTGATAATTTCTCTCTGGAAAACAAGGTAACACATCTCACAAGTTTAGCATTTTTTATGAAGTACGAAGAAAAACCACCTTGCTCCAGCTTGCCTTCTAAGATGGATTGGTCCTTAATTCTATCAATTTCTTCCTTGCTGAATTTCTGGTTGAAATACGTTCTTTGAAAAGGTGGTATCTCTATCTTATCGAGTAGCTGCTCCTTTGTAATAAATCTATTCGACCTTGTGCTCAGCGATGATTTGCGCTCGACTTCCTTATAGATCATGCCATGTATGATTGCTGAATCGTCTAATGAAAAGTTGTTGTTTAGTGTTTTGTCGAGGACCGCCTTTAACCATTTGATGTTGTAGTTTCTAAGAGTGATGTGATTTTCAGCGTCAGTTTCGGAGAAAGATGGAAAGTTATGTAATATTTCAAATTCTTCGACAAACATGTCGAAGAGCCCTTTTTCATCTTTGACTAGAGGTCGCCAATCAGTTTTAGTATCCTGTAAGATTTTTTTCTCTTCCGGCGTTGCTATGCCCTTGTGATGATTCTCTTTGCATTCCAAGAGTTTCTTTAGTTCATTGTCGATGGAAGCATTGGTAACAAGAACCGATCTACAGTTTCCATCAGCTAAAGCAAAATTGTGAAACATGTCTTCGAGTGCCTCTTTCTTAAAAATGCTGATCGAGAGCAACTTGTTTTTCAATCCCTTGACAGAATAGAAAGTATGGAAACTTTTGTTGTCTTTAACAACGCAATCACTGTGGAAATCACAGTAGACCTTTACTATCTCTGGATTATCAAGCATACTAATGCATTGATAGAGAATGAACTCTCTTTGATAGTCAAATCTTGCTTGGGTTGAACTTCCAGATCTTTCTCGAGGGGTTATCTTTTCAAGATCCACACTGTATAGGTCGTACCAGAGCTTTATAAACCTCTGGTGCGCTGTTGGCAAACCGAATATCGGAAATTTGCAATATGTGTGCTAGACCAATAGTCTAGACATTAGCCCATAATATTGACTTTTGGCATGATTAGTTAGAGATAAAATGGACCTGTCTAGACTTCCACGATGCAAGCATACTCGAAATAGTGGTTTAGACAATGCAAGACTCTCGAATGTCCTGAATGTGGAAGCCAACGAATATGGAAAGATGGAATTAGATATGATTTGGGCAGAGAGATTCAACGTTACTTATGTAGAGACTGTGGCCATCGCTTCTCTCAGCCTCACATAAAGTTCGATATCTTCACTCAATCGTCTAAACTGCCTCACCCTAGTTCGAACTTGGCTGAGCAGATGGTCAGTAGAAGGGAGACTACCATCAAGAAAAGCCTTGACAGCTTTCCTCTCTTTGGAAGTGAAAACATACGACCTCATGACTCTAACCTTCAAGCCATCACTACAATAGGAAAAGGCATAAATGCGTTTCTTCACCATAATAGTGATTGCCAAGTAGGCGTCAACGAAAAGAAGATGAAAAACCTGGCCACAGTCATCCCACGAGAAAAGCCCACGCGGGAGGGCACAACAGAGACTTCTGATGTCAAAGGCAAAATCGTTCAGTTTCTTTGGTACATGGAAAAAGAAAACAAGAGCAAACATAGCATTGTAAGTTATGCAAGTTATTTGGGCATGCTCATGAAAATTGGAGCTGACCTTTTCAACCCAGAATCAATCAAAGAAAGAGTTGCCGAACAAAAGAAGTGGAGCGAAAATACAAAGAGAATGACTATAGCGGTCTACAAGAGCTTTGCAATCTTCAATGGAATACCTTTCATGCTTCCAAAATACTCGATAAACCAGAAACTTCCTTTCATACCCTTAGAGTCAGAAATAGATGCGCTTATAGTGGCATCAACAAAAAGGCTTGCTACTGCACTTCAACTGTTGTAGGAGACCCCCCATAAGAATAGGAGAGGCTCTAAGACTAAAATGGACAGACATAGATTTCCAACGAGAATGCATAATCGTAAACAGCACTGAAAAGAACGGAAAACCCAGAGCCTTTAAAGCCTCACAGAAACTCTTGGACATGCTTAACACACTACCAAAAAAGAATGAGAAACTCTTTGGACTCGCGGACCATGGATCTATGGAAAACCAGCTTGTTGTCACCAGAAACAGAGTTGCCAACAGACTCCAGAATTTACGACTGAAGCAGATACACTTTCACACTTTGAGACACTGGAAGGCCACAATGGAATACCACAAGACCAGGGATATTCTGCACGTCATGAACCTGCTTGGACACAGAAACATAGAAAGCACACTGATCTACACTCAACTCATCAGCTTTGAAAGCGACGAATATCACTCAGCAATTGCAAACACAGTTGAGGAGGCGAGAAAACTCCTTGAACAAGGCTTCGAGTGCATTTGCCAGAAGGACGACATAATGCTATTCAGAAAGAGGAAGTAGCCTCATGGGAAAAACATGGTGTAAAGTGTCCAGTTATAGTGTAAATTCCCATTTGCCCAAGCAAGTAGAGATGCCTCCCGAAAACTCGCTTTTCGCTCGACATTTTGATTTCTCCGATATACCAGAAGGTCAGAATCTAGCTTATGAGGATACTTTCGAAATCGTAGAACAGAAAAACATAATTCTCTAGTTGAAAGTAGACAGCAAAGGCAAGACAAGACCGAGACAGGAATATCATAACATGGTAATGAAAGGCAAGCTAGGGATTCAAAGTGAGTCTAAAGAAAGTTGTTAGTAGCGGCTTATGCATATTGCTGGTCTCAATGGGATTTCTAGGAATTTCTCCCGTTCATGCTGATTCACAACCCGTTTTATATGGGACGTTTTTCTACGTGTGGTATCCGTCTCACTTTAACGGGATACCCCCCTCACCTTTGTCTCGGACATGGTGGACTTGTCCTGATGTCCCGCTCATGGGTTACTACTACTCGAATGAAAGTAGCATCATAAAAGAGCAAATCATTTTTATGCACAATGCGGGTATAAATTTCGTCTTGATCTCATGGTGGAACGATTCAGAGACCGATAACGCTATACGCCAGGTTTTCGAGACCGTTTCTCAACTGCCTTTCAGCATAAAACTAGCGATCTCAGTTGAACCGATCAATGAATCAGGGACATACGACTTTCCACTCATCATGGAATACATCTATAACACTTACGTAGAGCCTTATCGGTCTATCTACATGACCCTAGACGACAAACCTCTCTTAACATGGATGCAAGGGAGGACTATGACAAATCCTCAAGCTAACCAAATCGCCATCCATAACGATAGTCGATTTGAATCCCGCATAATCGGGGACATGGATTATGTTGATTGGTATTGGTGGTTTCCTAACAACGAGCATCCTGAACAACATGACCCCAAACTCGAAACACGCTTAGACGGGGGAGAAACAACCATAGAACCCCGCTATGATGATTCACGATTAGGATTAGACCCTTCTAGCGGTAAAGTCAGGAACACAACAGATGACCCTGATTATTCAGAGGGCCAGTATCAGGCTCAATGGGACATAGCTAATGATTGGATAAAGAAGGGTCAATGCCATATCGTCCTTATTGGAACGTGGAACGACTATACAGAGAGAACACAGATAGAACCATGCTTCGATTCTACGTCCAAGTTTTCAGATAACCTCCTCTATCTCCTAAAGATCACAAGACAGAATATTCTGGGAGTCACTCCATCTCATACAAATCCCAACGTTTGGCTCCTAATAGTGAGTGGCGTTCTTGGGGCCATCATTGCATCAGGAATCGTAAGTTTCTATTTCTTGAAAGTAAGGAAGAAATCCTGAACCGTTCGCAACAACTGGGCAAGACTGATCATCTAGTCTACAGGTTCGTTCCTCCTGAAGAAGAGAATAAATCAAAAGAAGGGGACAAGCCATGCGCGCTGATCATTCTAGAAGCATACGTCTCATAACAAAGAAGGCGGTCAACAAATCAGGTTTGTAGCGATTATGACAAAACAGCAGACTCAAATCAAATGCGCCGAACTGCTCACCTATGGTAGACCCCCCTATCATGAAAGAACATGCTCATATGTACCCCCCTATAAATAGGGGTGTACAGACGTGACAGACACCCAACCAAGCAGACTTCCAAAACTATTGACTGCAGACTCTACATGCTTTGACAGAGGCACTTGCCAGAACAGGCAGTTCAGCAAGCCAAAGTACACCGTCGGTAAGTTTGGTCACGGAAAGTTCTGTGGCGCCGCCGATAGGACTTGAACTCAAGAAGGATGGTGAATTCTCCCGCATTTTCCCCTTTTTTAGGAACTGCGTTCGCTTGGCAGAAAATCTGTTCGGAGGTAAATCATGATGGAAGCCAAACAAGTAGTCAAGTGTCCTCAGTGTAGCAGTCAGCGGGTGTACAAGGACGGAATCAGATACACGCGTTTCGGAGAAGTGCAGCGATATCTGTGCCGAGACTATAGTTATCGGTTTTCATTCTAGTAACACTTTACGTCCCCCAAAACCTCTTTTTTTACGTGTGTTTTGCCTTTTTTTCACAGGGGTCGCGCGATCTCTGAGCATTTCGACGGTTCGTGGACTTTCTCAAGAAAACGCAATGTGTTATAAGCAGATAGGATGAAGACTCTCCTTCAAAGCAGGAATGTGGTGATCCTGTGGTGTCTAAGAGACCGTCATGTGTCAAGGCGAGTAGTGAGGTTGCTGCTTTCATTACTTCGCTGAGAGAGGGCAGCTATTTTCTCAAGATCATAGACGCTGGTCTGGACGTGTTGAAGCGGAATATGTTTGCTGGGGAGAGGATCGAGAGAAAGAAGTATCCGAGGTATTATGTTCAGAAGTATGGGGTGAACAACCTGTACAAGTTCAATTTGGATTCGAGGACGCGACTCATATACACGCTCGTTGCGGAAGAAACTGGAGTTGCCGTGGTGGTTTTGGAGGTTCTGGATCACAAGAAGTATGAAGAGAGGTTTGGCTACAGTTAGACTTTGAGCCTATCGAAGTTGTACGCTTGTTTCGATTAGTTTCTTCAGTTTTGGGTTGTCTGGGAACACCCAGATTATCTTCTGCTTGTCGTAGACTATTTTGTTGGAGCTTTCCAGGTAGTCGAGTATGCGGTTGAAGGTCTGGTACTGGACTTGTCTCGGCAGACTCTGGAGAAGTCTCTTCTTGGTTGGATACGACTGCGCTTCCCTGATGGCTTTTTCAACCATCAGAATCGTGTCAAGCTGAGGCTCATGAATAACCTTTGTCGCCATACGCTTGCCTCTGGTCGCCACGTCACAGAATGGGCAAACTATTATATAAACTTATACAATAGCTGCATCCTTGATGACTGCACCTCTCGCATGCTAGAACGAACACACCTACAACACTGCGCGCGCTTTAAGGGGTTTAAGAGCATGGATAACCGTGTTCGCAGACAGATTTGTCCATTATTCTTTTGCTTAGAGTCTCATATCGATGTCGCAGTCATTATGCAACAAATCATAAACGTTAAATATTGGTTTACATCAACAATATATTGCTGGCATTTCCTCTCCGGGCAATGTTAGCCTGAATACTTGGTGTTAATGGATTAATGCTTTGCTTTTTCTCGATTTACAGCTTTCCTGATTTCCTTTGCTGATAAGACTTCAACATCGAGCATATGTGAAAAGCTCTCCGCCAAGGTTTTTGATTGGTTTCCGATATAGACCATTGTATCTCCGTCTTGGACTTTTTTGCGATCCATGTGATAATTGAAGAGTTGAGCACCTCCACCTTTATAGTATGCATATGCCGTCACAGCATACCAAGGTTCCATATGCCTTACTAGCTTGCTAAACCGTTTTTCCTCATCGGTCACGTTCAACGGTTGCTCTAGTTGACTTGGCTCCTCGCCCTCCTCGCTCTCTTCTCGTTCTGTCGTAGGAGGTGGATTCGGTTGAAGTTTTTCTAGTTCATCTACCAACAAAAACACCATGGGACGAGCCAAATAAGGTACAACATCTATGGGATCTTCTGAATGCCATCCGTATAATGGTGCCGTATCATAGTCCAGGAAGTGGCTATCAACTTGAAAACCATATGGCTTCCATATTTCTTGAAGATTTTCTTTTTTCAGTCCTAGTTTTTGGTTGTACAGTTTTGCATCTGTAAGATAAGCAATAATATCGGCAATCATAATATGAGGATTGCATTCATCTCCATGTGGAAATATTTTCAGCTTTGCTTTGTTAATGAGTTCATTCCAAGCATGTGTCTGCTTGGAGTTAAAACCATCCAGTTCAAGTTGGGGTACGCTCTCTCTTTCTATCCCAAAATATGACCAAGCAGCAATATGAGGATACATCGGACCAAGATTTCTTAAAAATTCAGCAGATTTTACTTCATATGCAGGAGACTTGAAGCCACCTACCTTAACGGTCGGATGCAGGTCTGGAGGCATAACTACATAACTGAAGAAAATTGAGTCTATGTAACGATGTAACTTGGAAATCAGTTGATCGCAAAAAGGTATCGCTCGCGTATGAGACAATTCCTCTCTTAAGGAATACGAGTCATACAATAATCGTCTCTGCGACAGCTTGAATGAATCGGCCAATTCCTCTACTCGCGTTAAACATACTTTCTTGAAAGCCCCTAATTCCTTGAATGCGACACCGACACCAAGGGGAGTATAGAATTTTGTAACTTCTGTTAAGAACGGTTCGTTCGTTTCAGGGTCAACATCTTGATATACTTTCCTTCGTTCAAAATCCTTAGAGTCGAAAGCTAACATTAAAACTGCCCAAGAAGACAATGCGTGAGTAAACATAAAAGCATTTACATGGACAATAGTTAACAAAAACTCTCGAAGGAACGTGACCATCACAAATAACTTAACAGTATCTTTTTGTGGTAAACTTTAAAGCATAAAAACTCCATAAACCGATTCTTGACAAGGACAACAATCAACCGCAGACTTGACAGAACCTCCTTTCGTTCCATGAGACTTGGTAAACGATTCTCGAATTCCCTATTCTGATCCTGTATGTGTTTTCATAGCCCTTCAGTTTGCAGACGTCGGCTTTCCTGAATGGGATCGGGTCTTTCTTCAGAATCAAAATGATCGTTGTTATTCTTTGTTTTTGCTTCTTGTCCAGTTTCTCTAGGTTTCTTAGGGCTTTCCTCTTTATGTTAACGGCGAACATTCGTCTTGCCTAGGGCTTTCATCATTTCTTTTTCGTCAGCAATTTCGTCTTTTTCTTCAATTGCCCTCTTTTCTTCGCTAGTGGACTCTTCGACAGGTATCAGTTTTTCCACCAGCTCTTTGTAGAGAACCCTCAATTCTTTCAATTCTTCCTTGATGTCCTTCAACACTTCAACGCTCACAGTCAAGCCCCACAATCATTTATACGGACTCACTTTTATATTTGTTATGAACCCTTTCCGGAAAGTCTCAGCTTTTCGAGCACTAGCGCAGGATTTGAACCCATGACCATGCCAGAAAGACGATATAATACTCTTCAGAAAGAGGAAGCAACGCCTGCGGTTCCAAAAAACCTAGCGTAAACTCCTCAAATCAGAGTGTAAATTCCCATTTATAATCATTTTGAGATTCTTTTCTGGGAATAGCTTATGTCTTACCATCACTCAGCAAGTCTTGAGAAAGATTTTTCCAGAGATTCTTGCGCCTGACCAGATGTACGGAGTCTTCAACTGACACAAAGCACGGCGTGAGACTCATGAGGCAGCGCGCTTCTCGAAGGTCTGTTAATCACCGCAGGGCTGACTCTCATCTGAAGGCTGACGGGGCAGTATCTCGTTACCAGCACGCTTCCTCATCAAGAAACCGTAGATCAACCCGGCCGCTCCCATCAAATAGAAGACAAGGGCAAACATCACCATTTCCATTCCAGCGGTAAGCCCCAAACCTGCAAGAAGCGTTCCGAGTAGGAAGCAAGCAGCGGAGCCAAGAATCACGCGATCAGTTCGATCAGCGTACCTGCTTCGCAGGCAATCCGAGCACAAGCTGAGGGTAGCCGATTCTCCCTGCTGTGCCTGAAGCTCATAGTTAGCGAGGCAATCTTCGCAGAAAAAGCCGCCGCAATCACTGCAAGTCCTCGTCGCCAGCCGATCAGGATGATTCTGACATCTAGGCACTTGTGCTTCTGCCAAGCCAATCGAAAACACTCCGCCGCAATATTCACATTTCACCTCTGAAGTTCCGCTTCTGACAAATCTCGTCTGAGGTGCACCGCAAACTGGGCAACGAATCGGGTTAGTCTCTTGATCACTCAAATCTTTGCCACAACCAACGTGATATCAAATTCGCCCTAATGCCTTTTCTCTCCAAAGCAGCAGCCATTTTTCGCTCGTGATCACTTCCCGACAAACAATGCATCTAGATTCACATTCCCTCTAATGTTGATTGTAATCTGTACGTGCTTCTGCTCTATATGTTATCTTTCCTCTCTGACCAACGCCCGACGCTTTTTTTGGCAAACCTGGAAACTCGTTTCACTCATTCGCCACTATACCTTTTTAAAGTGCGCGCGCTCGTTGCCTATGGTCCTTGGCATGTCCTCACGAAGGTAGCAGAAATGATAGCAAAGGGAAGCTTCACTTCAACTGCCAATTTGGCCGCTTATCGATGCAGGACGTGCAAGCTGGTTCTTTTCATGTATGGAGGAACCGCCGATGAGTGAAGTTGAAAGGTGTCCTAAATGCGGAGGGCCACTTGATAAGGGATACGTTCTTACTCCCAGTTCTCTAGCCTGGGACAAGGTGAAGCCCTCTCTTGGGAAAGAGCTTCTGACTCTTGGAATGCCATACAGCAAGGACTCAGAATTACTATCACCGCTAATTCAATACAAAATTGCTGCCTTTTCTGCAGCTCGATGCGTAAAATGCCAAATCATACTCTTCGACTACAAAAGCACTGGAATAAGCGCTCATCGTTAGTAATGGGTAACTGAGACATGAATGAGGAGGATATAGGCATAAATTCCTTGTGGAAAAATAACCAAGTTTTGCACTTGGCGTGCCTTTGACTCCCGTTAGACCCTTCTGAAATATCCCCTGAAACCCTATTTTTCCGTCTGCAGCCCCTAAAATCCCCTCTGCACCCCCTTCAAAAGCCTCCCATCTGCTTGATTTCTACTTGAGAGCTGATTTACCTGCCTGCTTGTAAAAGCAAAGGCTATTCCTGCACAAACACGTCGTCGTGGTAGTAGTCAGTGTGTGCGGTAAAGTTTTATCCCAAACCCAAACTATGTTTACTCTCCAGCTCAACCGCTTACTCGCGCGGGCACAATTATAGTTTAGGTGTTAGTTTTCGGTGAATCTAGAAAAAAGGGATAAGTGGAAGAAAACACTAATTCTTCAAGCGGAAGATTTGAGAATGAAGGGCATAGTTGTTTATGACACTTCCTACGGAAACACTAAAAAAATTGCAGAAACCATTGCAGAGACACAGAGAGAGTCTGGAATAGAAGTTGACCTCTTCAACGTGAAAGACGTAAAGAAGTTGAGCGCAAAGGACTACGATTTTCTGGTTCTCGGTTCTCCAACTCGATTCGGCACAATGAGCTTTGCAATCAGAGGTTTCTTAGGCAAGGTGAAGACCGAGGAATGGATGAGCAAGCCTTTCGCAGCCTTCGACACTGAAAATCCTGAGAACATTGAGAGAGCGCGTGCTGAGAAGAAAGAATGGAGCGCAGCCCAAAAGATTTCAGAAAAGCTTAGAGGCAAGAAGATGAACGAACTGTTGCCAGTTCTGAAAGCCGTTGTTTTGGGGCAAAAGGGACCGCTTAAAGAAGGCGAAATCGAGCGGACAAAAGATTTTGCAAGAGAACTCGCCATTAAATTGAAGGAAGACATAGTCTGAACCTTTTCTTGGTTTGCGCGCGCTGTCAAGAAAACGCAAGTGGCTCATGGCAGAACTATGGTGTAAATTCCGAAATCTATAATGTAAATTCCCATTTGCACCATAGAGTGGAGATGTCTCCCGCACGCTCTTTTTTTCTGTTTCTTAACGTAGGCAAGCGCGCGCTAATTAGAAGGTCTGTACGAGAGTTTGATAGTCAGTAAATGTGCGCTCGAAATCGGTTACCTAGTAGACGAGAGGAATAAGTTTCTTTGTTTTTTTAATATACTCTCTGTATTCGTCTCCGAATTCTTCGATGAGCATACTTTCTTCAATTCTTATTCGAAACAGCAAGCAAGGAATGAAGCCTAGCATTATTACGAAGCCATAGAGGCTTGAAAACAGTAAGGGGATTCCACCATATAAAAGAATAATAGCGAGATATATAGGATGTCGAATATGCTTGTAGATGCCATTTTTGATGAGCGCGCGCTTATGAGAGGATGATAGGTCAAAGGCAAAACTCTTCCCCAAAGTTCTTCTTGCATTTATCAGCAGGGTGAAACCGATTAAAACAAGACCGTAGCCAAGTACTTTCACTGTTTCAAAGGCATATATCATTCTCTGAAGTTCAACAAAATCATATGCAGTCACGGCCAATGCTGAAATAAAGACCGCGTTAGATAATATGGTGAAGTACCAGTCAGCCTTTTCTGTTTTGTCCATGCTATAATCGGAAGTCTCACGCAACAAAAGCCTTTCGCAAGCATTCTATCTAAGCGCGCGCAGCGTCACGTAACCCTGCTTTAACAAGTGGTAAAGAAAAGGCATAAAACTTTGCCCCCAAACCCAAAATCGCAATCATTTTAGTACTCTCGCACAAATATGATAGAAAAGAGGTGCTAGCCTTTGAACGAGTTGACAATCAAACAAGCTCAGGAAGATGTGAAGATATTCCTTGAAGAATGGGGCAAGAAATGGAATCGAATAGACAACCACTTCTACATTTTTACTCATCTGAGTGAAGAGACTGGTGAACTGGCGAGAGACATAATCAATGCAGAACTCAATCTATCCGTAGATAGAAAACCCGCAAAACCTTCACAAAGAAAAGAATCCATTGCTCGAATCGAAGATGACTTGGGAGACATTCTGCTTCATCTCTTGGAAGTAGCGAACGCTTACGGCATTAACCTGACAGCAGCCTTCAAAAAAGCCATGACCAGCAACAGGAAAAAGTTCGGAATGCAGTAGTAGGGCGCGCATGTTGCATGGAACCAGAATTCATGTTATAGCGGGATTGAGGATTTTCCCCATAAACAGAATTGAACCTGAGCGGTCATCCCTGATTTCAAAGAAGAATGGTCTATTGACCACGAAACTGGGGGGCTCATAATGCGCCGATCTCACTCCCATGCCTACAACAGTGACTGCTGCTGCTTCGGTTCCTTCTTCATTGACATCAACAATAGCTTTGTGGTCCACATATGATATATAGAGATTTTGCGGGGCTGTTGAAGCGATGCTACTGAAGTTGGCATCACTAGGTTCGAAGGCTATTTCCATCCCCAGCTTCTTCAGAACGCTATTGAGGCTTTTCACGCCATATTCGACTTTGAATTTTGGCAGTTTGACAACGAGATCACCTATAGAGTGAAGTCTACTAACATATTCGTCATTAGCGGTCTGGTTCAGGCTGACAATGAACGAGTCGAGAGGGATACCTTCATTTGGCAAAAAGACGTACATTGCGATTTTGTCTCTTCCGTATGGGAGTCTTGCTACTTGGCAGTTCTCACCTGAGAAATAACTGAAGTTGCCCGAAGTGGACATCATGTCAACATTCACAGTGTTTCCTTGAGGCAGGAAGAAATCCTGTTTCCGTGTTTGGGCCTCGTCGAATCTTGTTACCCATTCTCCCTTGAAATAGATCGCATTGATCAGAAGCATTACAATTTCAGGACCTATCTGATTAATTACGTCTTTTATTTTGCCCTCCGTCCTCTTATCCACCCAACCATTGATTTCGCTGAGAGTCTGGCGATTCCCGAAATCTCGCGTAAACATTTCACCGTCATACGAAGTTCCCACTCTCTCCAGAAAACTTGATTTAACAATAGGTTCAAACTCTTTCTTAATCCAAACAGAGTTCCCAATGAGGAGCTTCACTGCTTGATCAACATCTTTCAGGCTTTCCATCAAGTTTGAGTATTCCTGGTTTATCTCTTCTAGAGTCATATTTCCAAAACTGAGAGTTTTTGCCATCGCATCCTTCGTTGTGCCTTCTGCCCCATTGTAGGCCATCGCTAAAGCCACCGAGATGCTCAAAGGAGAAACAAAAACATTCTCATTCGCATCCTCTGCGACAAGCTCTCTGAAAAGATCATAAGCAAATCTTGTGTTTGCAGAGACTAACGTCGTATCAACAGAATAGGCTTTTTCATCAGATGTGGCATACGCTGAATTCCGGACACTTTCTGGATAATAGACTAGCACCACATAACTAACCAAAATAACGGAAACCAACGCTAACGATATAGCAGTTAACTTACGACTTCCGACGACCTGGCCACAGTGCTTCAACACAAGCCATCCCCCATGAAGACACACACAGTTCGCCGAATATAGTTCTAACGACTAGAACAGCAAGTTCTAAAAGTAGAACAGCAACGATCGAGAATTCTTCTGTGCAATAGCCCACGATAGCGCACGCTAACAACACCTGATTCAAACACTGGCCCAAACTGCTCACAAGCGCGCGCCAAGATATGCAAGCACGCGCCTATTGTCATTTAAACAAAGTGAGAGAAGTATCATTTCTTGATTGTAAATTCCCATTTGCACCATGAATCTTTTGGATGCTTGTCTGGTGGGCACGCCAGACAGGTCACTTTCACGTTTGAGTTCAAAGCTCTAGCAAAGTTCCTCAAGTAGCCAAATCGCACTTTCTTACACGGAAACTCTCCCAGCGCCTTGCTCAAACGGACCTCTTGAGTCCTGCAACGATCTATGCCTAAAACTGCGCGTCTACTGTTTATTTCAATGGTTTTGAAAGGTTGATCCAGAGCCCAACTTGATTTTCGCAGAAGATCCATAATCACTGGTACGTCGGGGTTTTGGCTCACGTTGAACATTTTCTGAAGGCTCTTTGCTTCTATCTCGGCCATGGCTTCCCAAACACCAGCATCGATCTCGGTTGCGGCCTCTGTGCCGAATTTCTTCTCGATGCCCAAGAAGTATAGGCCGTCAACTCTCCACAAATTACGAATCTGCAAGAAAAAATAGTCCAAAAGCTTCTCAACAGGCATCTTCGCCAGCATTTCCCGGTCTTCAACGCTTCCAGCCGGATAGCCACTCATAAGGTGCACCAGCACAGAAGACTAAATAAGCTTCACATATTAACCTTTAAACCCAACAATCCAGCAGGCTGAATCAACTCCTTGCTCGAACAGTTGCTCAACACGATCATCTTGGGCCTAATCCAAGGCCTAGCAGAATGGCTGCCCATCTCAAGCACGGCACACTTAAGGATAGCTGAGCACTTCCTCGTAGACTTGACGACAACACCATCCTTACCGTTCCTCAACATCATCCTGCACGTTGGAACACTAATCGTGGTCGTGTTCTTCTTCAGAAAAGAAGTCAAAAACATACTCTCCGCCCTAGCGCATCTGGACTTCAAATCAGAATACGGCCAACTAGTACCGCTCATAATCGTTGCGACCATCCCCACAGCGATAATCGGCCTGTTCTACGTCAAATTCCTCGAAGACACACTCCAGACAATCCTAGCGATCGGAATAACTTTTCTCGTGGGAGCAACCATAGTCTACACTTCAAGAATCGGAAAAGAAAACACGGACACCATAACCTACACGATAGCCCTCATCATGGGCGCAGCTCAAGGCCTAGCAATCTTCCCAGGGCTTTCAAGAAGCGGAATAACAATCTCAACCGCGCTGCTGCTCGGGTTGAAAAGAGAAAAAGCATTCAAATTCTCCTTCATACTCTCGATCCCGGCCATAATCGGAGACCTAGGCGTAGAAGCCTACAAACAGCGTGGCCAACTGGCCATCTCAGGAATAGGCCCATTAGAACTCTCCATCGGAATAGCCATATCAATGATCGCAGGCTATGTCGCCATAAGGCTTGTCTCAAAGATTGTGGCAAGCAAGAAATTCCATTACTTCGCAATCTACACCGGGCTGCTTGGAATAGCGCTTATAATCCTGACTCTAAGCGGCTTCTAACCACTTAGGCTTACCCGAAAGAAATTCAGTTAGAAACTCGGCAAACTCCTTGTTCTTCTCATAGACCTCAACAATTTCCTCGTTCACTGGCACTTTGAAGCCTTTCTTAAGCACCTGAGAAATCTGCTCGGCGACGCCTGCATTCTTCCCACCATCCTTAAGCCTTTCGGAAAGCAACGTGCATGCGTCCGTGAACTTCCTTCGAAGCAGCACAACCCACCGCCCATCTTCCATATAAGGTCCTGAAACTGTGCCCGATCCGTTCTGATGTTTCAACAGGAATTTCGCGCATTCATGTTCTTTTTCAAGCGGTGGTCCCAGATGCTTCTTAACAGGCGGGATGCAGCAATCTTCAACTTCAAAGACAAACATGTTGAGAGCTTTCTCATCGCTCCAAGCAAAGTCTCTCAACAGGGAAAAATCGTTCAGCTCAACAAGCTTGTGCAATGAACGAAGAGACTTGTAAAGCTGACCCCACAAGATGTCAGGCACAGCATCGACCTTTCCAAACGTGACAAAAACGATTTTCGACTCACGCTTCTTCAGTTCTTGCCTCATCTTGTTTGCAGTCAAAGGAATAGTCTTGGCAGGGTAGAAAAAGCTCAAGCTTGGCTTTTTCAAGAAAGCCTGTGCTGCAGCAATGAAAATGTCGAGTTTCTGTCGGCGAACAGCAGAAGCCACGTTTCTCGCCTTGTCAACAGGATCAACAACAACCAAAGGCTCATCAAACAGCAGGTCAACCTCGTTCTGCCTATTAGCATAATATCCTTCAATGTCAATAATCATCCTCTGCTTATGATGCGCAAACGTCTTGATCGTTCCAAGAAAGGATCTGTGATGCAAGATCAACAGTTCACAAAGGTATCCGCTGAACCCGCCAATCTTAATTTCTGCACCGTAGACCCCTATGCCCTTCATGAACCTCTTCAACAGTCGCACTTCACTTCGCATCTTCGAGTCCAAACGCCCGTTAATGTAGTCCGTATGAAACGGTGTCCTATCCGTGGCACTCAACCATTCCCCGCGCTTAACCTCGTAGCATGGAACGACGTTCACGCGGATGCCGTCAACGAAAGCCTCAAGGTAGGGATGCTCCGCAAACCTTTCAACTTGCCTCGAACCCCTGGTCGCTCTTCTCGCCACTTCTAGACAGACGTCTCCCAACAGTTTGCGCGGTATTGTTTTCGACACTCGCATGAAAACATCAACATCAGGCTCTCGACTTAGCCACGTGTCCTTCGCAACTGAACCTTCCACGCGGACCTTCGCTTCCACGTCGAGCTCTTCAGCTGCGGAGGCCACCTTCTTCTCAAGTTTTCTAGCTAACGCCTCTATGCTTGTTCTCTCCTCTTTCCCTGGTCTGACCTGTTTCAGAACTCGCGCAAAGACTTGGTCCACGTTGCTCACCATAAAACCGGCCTTTTCACTATTCTTATAGGCAAACTTCTCTGAGAACCGAGTAGATCGGGCCCCTAGGGGTCAAGTCACTTTTCTTAAGCCTCAGACACCGAGCCCGGATCAGCCCAAATTCATAGTCCATGTTTGTGCTTATGCATTTGGCAAGATCAACCTTGTTTCTGGCAGACCTAACACGAGCTATTGTCAAGTGAGGACTGAAACCCTTCGGATCAGGTGCAAAGCCAAGACCGCGCAAACGCGGTTCCAACTGACTGAAAATACTCCGCAGTTGGTCTGCGCCCTCAGTTATTCCGGCCCAGCAGACCCGAGGATATCGCACATCAGGAAAAGCGCCGAGGCCGCGAAGCTTGACATCGAAAGGAACAAACTGAACCTTCTTCATCTCCTCATGAATCTTATCGACCATCTCCAGAGTTATGTTTCCCAGAAAACGAAGCGTCATGTGAATGTTCTGAGGCTCGACGAGTCTTAAATCCGCGCCAGTCTTGACCAGCAAGGCCTGTGCCTCAGTTATCCTCTTCAAGACAGATTCATTTTCCAAGTCGAACGCAACAAAACTCCTTATCCCCTCAGCCATGCTCTTACCTTCGAGTATGTCTCATTGTTTCCATTCATAAATGCTTTTAACGTAGCGCACGCGTAAAAGATTATTTGCTTTTGAAAACACATTAGACTCTAGGTGTCCAATGTCAACACAGAAGCTCATCGTTGCCGTTGCAGGCATGCCGGGCTCAGGGAAATCCCTATTGGTGGATGTCGCAAGGCAGAGCGGTTATGATGTTGTCGCAATGGGTGATGAAGTCCGGGAAGAAGCTAATAGACGAAAAATGGCGCCCACCCCCGAGAATATCGGCAAAATAATGCTTGAGTTAAGACGACTTGAAGGAGAAGCCACCATTGCAAAAAGATGCATCCCAAAGATAGAGAAAACCTCGAAAACAAAAATCATCGTGGACGGGATAAGAAGCCTCAGCGAAGTTGAAGAGTTCAAGAATCACTTTGGCAAGCTCACGTTGGTAGCAGTTCACTCTTCCCCACAAACCAGGTTTAGACGCCTGTACAATCGCGACAGAAGCGATGACCCAAAAAGCTGGGCGATTTTCCATGAACGAGACTTGAGAGAACTCGGCGTTGGACTAGGAAATGCTATAGCCATGGCTGAGCATATCATAGTGAACGAGGGCATGCTAGGCACAGCGAAAGACGAGGCAAGAGAAGTCCTGAAAGAGGTTGAGAGGAGATGGATGAGATAAGCGTTCACATAGATGCTGAGGTCAACCCAACTGAGTCCGAAGAAAAAGTCAAGAAAGCCATCGAAAACATCTTCGGCAACATCCATGCAACTGTTAAACCGTTAAGGAAAGGAAGTATTCTAATCGCAGAAGCCTACGGGAAAGAGCCTCTTACAAAATTGTATAACCTGCTACGCAGAGAACGCATCCGTGCCGCAGCCAGAACTGTTCTGCTTGAGGGCTTGGACAAAAAATCCATAAGCTTCTGTCTAAACAAGCAGGTCGCGTATGCGGGGCACGTCTCATTTGCGAAGGAAGTAGCTGAGTCTCCTCTAGGACCCATAAAAGTCAAAATTGAATGCGAGAACCCACGCGAACTCATAGACTGGCTTACTTCCATAACAGCATGATGGTGCCTGCTTTGTCGCTGAAGGCGTCAGTGACCTATCGGGGCGCTGTTCAACTCGGAGAAAACACTGCATGCGACTCTTTTGACGAGACCAGACCCATAAGAGTGGTCACTCACGCTCACGCCGACCACATGATGGGCCTGCAACAGAGCCTGAGAAACTGCGAAAAAGTGCTGATGACAGCCGCAACAAAGGATCTGATCGACGTCTTAAAAGGACCACTCTTCCTCATGGGCGGGTACGTAGAAACACTCGATTACGGCAAAACGCTCCTGCACGAAGACGAAAAGCTAACATTCCTCAAAGCTGACCACATTCTGGGCGCAGCCCAAGTACTCGTTGAGGATGCCGAAGGAAGCCGGATCGCATACACCGGAGACTTCAGAATCGACGACACTACAGCCTTGGAAGCAGATGTCCTTGTTATGGAAGCTACGTACGGAAGCCCATCCTGTAAACGTTCTTTTGGGACTGATGTGAAGGACTTGCTCGTCTCACTCGTCGAGAAAGGATTAAGGCAAGGCACAGTGTACGTCTTCGGCTATCACGGAAAGCTTCAAGAGGTCATGCATATTTTGCGCACAGCAGGCGTGCAAGCACCTTTTATCGCATCTGAAAAAGTCTTCCATGTCTCCAAAGTATGCGAAAAACACGGCATGCGCACAGGACGCTTGATGCTCTCTGAAGAAGACGAGGCAAAAGAACTGCTAGAAAGCGGCTCACCATGCGTGGCCTTCCACCACATGAACACTGGAGGCACGGTAGGATTAGGAGATTTTCGCATTTTCGTAAGCGGCTGGGAATTTACTTCCCCAAGTCGCCAAAAAGCGGATAAAGAATACGTCGTAGCCCTAAGTGACCATTCCGACTTTGACGGACTGATGGACTACGTGCGCCGTTCAAAACCGAAGCTCGTGATCACAGACAATTTCAGGGTCGGCCATGCTGAAACATTCGCCAAAGAGATCAACAGACACCTAGGAATCCCTGCCACTGCACTCCCAAAGAGATAGCGAGTTCCACCGGATTGATGCGCCCGAAATATGGATTGTGACAAACACTTTCTCAAATCAAGCAACGAAGCCCATACGCACTTGATTCATCAACAATATTGCGAAACGCAGAATTCATCAAAGCTTAAAAGGCAAACACTGAAAGTATTGTCGTGCTTTAGACAAAGAGCATTTAAAGCCGTGATGAAATTGCGAAGATCATCCTTGATCTCGGGTTTCTACAAACTTGGCCCAGAAAAGCGTTTAAGGCTCGTCAAAGAATTTGCAGGCTTGACGGAAGAAGAGGTAGCGGAGCTTCGGAACACAGGATCTTTGCCCTTAGACTTAGCAGACCGCATGATAGAAAACGTTGTCGGAGCATTCCCACTGCCACTGGGCATAGGGGTGAATTTTCTCATAAACGACAAGGACTACTTGATTCCCATGGCCATCGAAGAGCCCTCAGTCGTGGCTGCCGCAAGCTACGCCGCGAAAATGGCGAGAGACGGCGGAGGCTTTCACGCCAGCAGCACGCCTCCGATCATGATAGGCCAGATACAAGTAGTAGGTGTCAAAGACCCTTACGCTGCAAAGATGCGGCTTATCCAAGCAAAAGAAGAGATATTGAAAAAAGCGAATGAACAGGATCCTGTACTCGTTTCAGCCGGCGGCGGAGCCAAGGACCTGCAAGCAAAGGTAATCGACACGATAAAAGGGCAGATGCTCATCGCAGAGTTGCTCGTCGACTGCCGTGATGCAATGGGTTCTAACGCTGTAGATACGATGGCTGAAGCCGTGGCTCCGATGACCGAACGCATAGCAGAGGGAAAAGCGTGCCTGCGCATAATCTCCAACTTGGCAATGCACCGCCTGGCGAGAGCATGGTGCAACGTGCCGAAAGAGTCAGTAGGAGGCGAAGAAATCGTAGACGGCATAGTAAACGCCTATGCATTCGCAGCTGCAGACCCCTACCGTGCAGCTACGCACAATAAGGGCATTCTGAACGGCATAATAGCGGTTATACTAGCAACTTGCAACGATCACCGCGCAATCGAAGCTGGAGCGCATGCTTATGCGGCGAGAAACGGCCGGTACGCTCCCCTTTCCACTTGGGAGAAAAACCAAAAAGGCGACCTAGTAGGCTCAATTGAATTGCCGATGGCTGTAGGCCTCATTGGCGGAGCCGTGCGAACTCATCCCATAGCAAAAATCACCGTGAAAATTCTAGGCGTGAAAACTGCCAACGAGTTTGGCGAGGTCCTAGCTGCAGTCGGTTTAGCCCAGAACCTCGGCGCACTAAGAGCTTTGGCAAATGAAGGCATCCAGCGGGGCCACATGTCACTTCACGCGAGAAACATAGCTGTGGGAGCAGGCGCAACAGGCGAATTGATCGATGTGGTCGCCGAGAAGATGGTTCAGGAACGAAAAATCCGAATGGACAGAGCAAAAGAACTAATCGAACAGCACAAGACACCCGGAAAAGCCTAAAAGACGAGCAAACCGCATCTAGATTCGGCGAGAAGATGAAAATAGTTCTCGGACCAGCATCCAAGCAGCTTGGGGAAAAGATTGCCCAGCTTCTGAACGCACAAAAAGTGCCAGTGGCCTTCAAGAGCTTTCCCGACGGTGAATCCTACATAAGGTTAGAAGCCAACGTGCGAAACGAAGAAGCAGTCATCGTTCAAACGACGAGCCCGCCGCAGGACCAAAAACTCATCCAGCTAGCATTGATGGCAGACGCAGCAAGAAGAAACGGAGCAAAAAAAGTGAAAGCCGTCGTGCCATACTTGGCCTATGCACGCCAAGACAAAATCTTCCTGCAAGGCGAAGCCCTAAGCATCGAAACAATCGCGAACATGCTTAAAGTCGCCGGCATCGACAGTCTAATTACAGTCAACGTGCATCAGGAAAAAGCTCTGAACAATTTTCCATTTCCAACCAAGAACATCTCAGCCATACCCATGCTGGCCGAATATTTCAGGCACAGAGGCATCCAAAAGGCCTTCGCACTCGCTCCAGACAAGGGCGCAATACACATTGCCGAACAAGCTCAACAGGTGCTGAAAGGCGAATGCGGATACATGGAAAAGCAGAGAGACCGCTACACGGGACAAGTCAGCATGGAAAAAAGATCACTTGACGTTAGGGGCAAGACCGTCATAATCTTCGACGACATAATCAGTACGGGTGGAACGATCATAGCTGCTACCAAGATCCTGAAGGAACTCGGAACGAAGACGATTTATGCTTCCTGCGTTCACCCACTCTTAATCGGAGATGCTGAAAGGCGCATACTCGACTCAGGAGTAGCAGAAATTGTCGGCACCGACAGCGTTCCAGACCATGCCAGCAAAGTTTCTCTAGCACCTCTGATAGCCAAAGAGCTGCTCAGCTGAAGGAACATTAACTTGGCAAATCTCTTCTTCGTACTCTCAGGCGAACACGAGAATCTTCCTGCCGCTGAGCTGAAGGCCATACTTGAAGCTGAAGGCTTTGCCTACGAGGTTCTGGAGAAACTTGACCAGGTCATCAGGCTTGAAGCCACGTTAAGCTGCGTGGAAGACGTGAAGCGCAGAGCGGCCTTCACTAGGCTTTGCTGCTTGGAACTTTTCAACTGCGAAGCCGAAACAAGCACGATAATCAGAAGCATGACGGCCGCAAGCTCAGATGAAGTCTTAGTGAAAAAAGAAAGCTTCGCAGTTCGCGTGAAACGCGTGAGAAACTATGCCCCGAAAATTGATAGCATGACCCTCGAAAGAACGCTGGGCAAACTCATACTAGACAAGAATGCCAGAGCAACGGTTAACCTGAAAAACCCAGATAGAACATTCTTCGGGATTCTGACAAATGACAAGTTTGTTTTCGGAGTGAAGCTTGCCGATATTCCTGCAAAACCTTTCGTTGAGAGACGACCAAGAAGAAAACCGTTCTTTCATCCATCAGCCATGCAGGCGAAACTTGCAAGGTGCATGGTAAACCTAGCTAAGCCCCGAGCCGGAGACCTTGTCCTTGACCCTTTCTGCGGAACTGGAAGCATGCTTATCGAAGCTTCCCTCATCGGCTGTCGCATTTTGGGCCTAGACATCCAAAGGCGCATGGCACGTGGAACTATGCGGAACTTGGCCCATTTCAAAATCAAGCCAGAGGGCATCATCGTTTCTGATATGAGAAGCCCGCCATTAACAAAGATTGATTGTGCTGTAACTGATCCACCTTACGGAATATCTTCAACCACTCTCAAGCGAACCACAAAGCAGATAGTCGAGGAGTTCTTGACCGCTATTGATGAAATGTTGAGCAGGGGGAGGCGGATCTGCATGGCGTCGCCAAAAACGTTAAGAATCGGGCAGATGGGCACGGCATTAGGCTATAAGCACCTAGAGTCTCATTTTGTCTACGTTCATAGGAGTTTAACAAGAGAAATAGTGGTGTTCGAGAAGGGGTAAGCCATGAGCATGCGCGTGATTTTCCTAGGCACTGCAGGAAGCGTCCCAACAACCAGCAGAAGCCTGCCAGCCATCCTGATACAACGCAAAGGCGAGCAGATAATGTTCGACTGCGGCGAAGGCGTACAAAGACAGATGATAAGAGCCGGAGGCGGCTTTCACCGAAAAATGAAAATCTTCGTAACACACATGCACGGCGACCACATTCTAGGCCTGCCAGGACTACTGCAGACCATGGCTCTGCTCGATCGAGAAAGAAAACTTGACATCTACGGCCCGCCTGGCATAAGACAATTCTTGGTATGCATCAAGGAAACGGTACAGTTTGCCCTGACCTTTCAGGTTGAAATTCACGAGATAAGCGAGGCAGGCACTGTCTGCGAAGAAGGAGAATACGCCATCGAGGCAGCATGGGCAAATCATGTGATTCCAAGCTTGGCATATGCCTTTGTGGAGAAACCCAGACCGGGAAGATTCTATCCTCAGAAGGCAAAAGCCTTGAAAATTCCTGAAGGGCCATTATGGTCAAAACTCCAACAGGGATGTGAGGTTAAACTTCGTAGTGGAAGAATCGTGAAACCCAATGAGGTCGTTGGCCCAGCTAGGAAGGGAAGAAAGATCGTCTACACAGGAGACACAAGACCTTTCAGAAACTTTGTGAAACTTGCTGCTGGCGCGGATCTACTTATTCATGATACGACTTTGGACGATGACTTGGCTGAAAAGGCGAAGGAAGATGGTCATTCGACCCCCAGCCAAGCTGCTAAGGATGCAAAAGAAGCCAAGGCAAGGCAGCTGATTCTTACGCACATCAGTGCAAGATATGATGATGCAAGCATACTGTTAAGGCAGGCGAAAAGAATTTTCAGGAAAACGCAAGTAGCGGAAGATTTCTTGAAAATAGAGATTCCATTTACACAAGCTTAAGCGAACAGCTGCTTCAGCTTTTGCAGGCTTTCTTCAACGCGCTCCACAGACTCGATGACCAGTGTCCCGTTGTAGGGTAACTTCTTCAACAGGTTCGCGATACTGTTCCAATCAACCGTGCCATAACCGATGCCTAGATGCTGGTCACTTTTCCCGTCATTGTCGCTCAGATGCAAATGCACGATTCTATCCGCAAACGTGTTGAGGAAATGCTCCGTTTGACCGTTGACGTTTGAGTGCCCCACATCCAAAACCATACCGATATCTTCGTTAACCTGCGCAAAGAATCTCTCGAAGTCCTCCACGCTTTTCATCAGGAATGGGTAGGGCTCAGGCACATTTTCTACGGCTATTTTCACTCCATATTCTCTTGCTATCTTGGCTAGAGCTCGTGCAGTTTTCAAGTTTTGAAGCCAATCCATACCTGGGTAGAACGAGCTGATTCCGGTTTTCGCCCCAGGATGAAAAACCCACATGTAAGCGTCCAGAGCCTGAGTGTGCATGATGGATTGTTCAAGCCTTTTCACCATGGTCTTAAGCATATGCGCTGATGGAGAAGCTATGTTCACATCTGCGAAAGGAGCATGCACCGAATACCTTAGGCCGCGAGAAACCCCAACATCTCTTAAGACCGAAACTCTTCGCTTGTTCAAGGCATGAAAACCATCATCAACAATCTCAACATATTCCACTTCAGCCTTGGTTAGGCGGTCAATCATTTCCTGAAAAGGCTCACCTAAACAGTAGAGCATCGACAGGCCGAGTTTCGGCAGCGCCATAGGTTACATCCAACCACGGTTAAGCTGAAACTTACCCTAGAAATCCTCACGCTTATAACTTTGATCAGAAGCTTGCACGTTGCCGATGGCTTCAGTAGTTTCGGGTCAAACTTCCGAAGCTTACGTAAGGTCTGGCTAAGCCAGTGTATGCAGTGGTCCTTTGCTGGTTCGTGCGAAGTCCTAAAGAAATGTCTACAAACTCCTTCAAAGTGAAGTTGGCAAATTCGAAAGTCGGATTTCCATATCTGACACCGTTGCACATAGGATCTACGTAAACGAAAAGACAGTTTCCTCCCTGCCAGAACGCCGCTTCGTTCGGATATCCATATTCAGGCCTTGTCAATATTTTGAAGGGCCAGATCTGACATGCCTTGGGTTTCATGTATTGTATCCCGCAACCGCATTTGTTCCAAGAATTGCTAAGGAAGCTGCATGAACCGTCTTCTCTTCTCTTTATGAACAGCTTGTCTAAGCCTGAGACAGTCTGTTCAACCCCGTAGGTCTTGACGATTTTGAGCCACTCGTGGAAGTTCAAGACTACACTGTAGAGTTTGCAGCAGTCGCCGCATGCAATGCATCGCCAGCTAGCAATGTATCGCCATGGGACAAACTGCATTTTCTAGGTCACGATGATCTACAGTTTGAATTCGCCTAATTAACCTATTTGCAGAAAGACCCGAGCTTTTTCAGAATTTCTTCAGGGATGCTTGTGGCCTTTCCGGTTTGTTTGTCAGCTGCTACGGCTACGATGTAACCCGTTGCAAGCAATAGCCCTGTTTCCTTATTGAAAACCTTGAACTCGAACTTGACTGATTTCTCCTTCAACTCCCCTATCGCCAGTTCCACATCGAGAAGATCGTTGAACCTCGCTGGCTTCTTGTATTGGCAGAAGGCTTCAACTCTAGGAAACCAGAGTCCCCTCTTGCCCATATCGGTGAAGCTAAAGCCTAAATGCCTATAGAACTCCTCTTCAGCCCTTTCGAAGAACTTGAAATAGTTCGAATAGTGCACAACTTGAGCCGCGTCAGTGTCGGCCCAAACTACCCTGAAGGAAGTTCTGAAGGCGCACGAAGACATGGAATTTCACGGGCTCATGCTTTTCTGTACAGGTACAACGTGTGAGAGGGATATCCCAGTGTCTCATTTTCACAGTAATTTTCAGTCTTAAAGGGTTTCCAACCGACAATTTCATAATCATGCGAAACTACTCGAACACCATCCTTGAGTTCAGACTCGAGTTTCGGTTTGATCTTTTCGTTTGCGCTTGTCGTCAAATACAAAAAGATGACGTCTGCTGACGTCAGATCCACATTGAACATGTCCCCGTTGACTATGGTTATCCTGTTTTGGAGGCTTTGCTCATAGACCGTGCTCAAAGCTCTCTTTACAAGGTCTTCCCGCAGCTCAACGCCCACAGCCCTTGCCCCAAAATCCTTCGCAGCCATTATCACGGTTCTACCGTCTCCACAGCCTAGGTCGAAGAACACCTCTCCAGCTTTCAATTCTGCCAGATTAAGCATTCGCTGAACTACTTGCGGCGGGGTCGGCACGTACGGCGCGATATACAGCCTCTTTCTGCCTCCAGATCACTTGCTGTCATTCTCGCCTAACGAGATGCTTCATCCTCTTAAAAGATTTCTCATTGCTTCTAGGCTACGTAGGTGGACCTGTTTTGAGGAGGCGTGGTCGGTTTCCGCGATTCACCGCATTTCACGCAGCTCTGAGTGCAAAGTTCAAGGTATTTTGCCTCGTCGCCAGAGCCCACGGCTTCTGCTGCCCTTTGACAGGTTTCACTCGGCTCCTTGCAACCTTCTTCTTTGCACAGTTCTGATATGGAGAGGCAGATTTCCTGCACGTCCTTCGGGCTAAGTACGGCTCTGTTTGTGCGCACTAGCAGGCAGACTTCTCTTGCCAAGACGCATGTTTTGACGTATTTTATTCTTTCTAAAACCTCGTCACGGAGCCTCTTTCGGCTTATCTCCAAATTGTTAGTCTCCTACAACAAGAAAGCACTTACGCACAAATAAGCAACCATTCATTTAAGAGTTTTCGTAAGTCACGGCAGGACTTGATGGCGCACACCGCACTGGGTTTAACTAACTGCAGGATAGAGTGCACATGGAAGGTGCACCTATTGCTACGGGAAAAAGGTGCACCCATACTACAGCCCACTCAAACGAAGAGCCCAGGAGGGTTCAAACATTCCGCGCGAGGAACATTCTCCCATAAAACGTTAGCGCTTCGCCTCACATGTAATCCAGCTTTCCCTCTGTGATCGTAGCGTTCCATACGAAAGTCACTGAACGGCCAACATAGTCGCTCATTGCCTGAGGTACTCGTAAGACCCTTCAAACTAGACCGTGCCTGGATAGTGACACTATTGCGGAAAAAGTGTCGAGATCCATACTACGGCCCAGGCATACACCGAGTTGCTGATGATCAGAACGTTTCTGGAGACGAACATCTGAACAGCAGAGGTTTACCAGAACCTCTTGCTTATTGCCCTACGTTCCGCTTCAAGCACAAGCTCGTAAAACCTGTCACTGAGCTTTCGCTCTTTCTCAAGAACCTCTTCAATGTCCGATGCCTGAACCCTTCGAGCCGACAAGGCAACTGCGGCTGGTTTCCCATACTTCTGAATAAGCCTAGATGCCTGCAGCGCGTGCTCCTTCAATTTCTCCTCGGATTTTGCCAGCTTTTCCCCTCTCTTCTCAATGATTGGGTATACCTTTTCTTCCTCAACTCTGACAAGCCCTATTGCATCGGAGCCACACCGGGGGCATTTCGGCTTGTCTGGCAAGTCCTTAGTCTTCAGCATTTCCATGTAGCTCCAGCAATTAGTGCACAAGTAACTGCTAGTTTCGTCAAGTAAACGTGCCTTTGCAGACTCTATCAACACAGCTCGCATTCGTTCAGGAGGAATCAAGTCGGTTTTCATGCTCATCCGCTCAATGCCCAGCCGAGCAATAGGCGTAGCATTCCCGCCATTATCAACTCTCTGCACTGTGATTTCGCCTTCACGAATCTTGCCCAAGACGCAAACAAGGTTCGTCAAGTCCAAGTCTTTAGAGAACACTTCCTTCAAAGCCTCCTCATAAATCGGCGTTCCCTCAAAACTCTTGATCAGCCGCTGAAGACTTACACTGCTGAAATCAGCCCACTTCTCCAACGCTCCGAAACGCCTCGCAACATGAACCATCCGCCTCTTGAATAGACCAGTCTTCACAGTAGCCAGCGTCAAAGCATCTCCAACAGCACGTTCAGACATAGCCTGCATCTCCTCAAACAAGGACACTATTCGAGCCGAGTTAACAGCCCCCATCGTCTGCACGAAAATTCTGTAAGCATCATGTTGCACGACAATACCGTATCCGACTCTATCAGAAAGCAATTGTCCCAACAACTGAGCCAACGCCCTGTTCGTAAGCGAACCGAAGTTAACGTGAATCAGAACGAAGTCCTCCCAATCTTCGACGATGATTCGCTTGTCATTAGGAACGGGAAAACCTGAATTCACCTGCTCAAAAGTTTCCTTCAGGGCACGCAGCACCGCATCCTTGTCAGCAGGATACTGCCCGCTCAGCTCATTCGCTATTTCTTCCTGTGAAACTCCATTTTTCATCTCTTTTTCAACGAAGCCTCTGATGGCGCCGACTTCTTGCGCTACGGTGAACGGAACAGGAATTTCTTCCCCGATCCAGCTTGGAATAGCCCCAGTTGGATCATCTACAGGCTTGACATGGACTTTTTCCTCAGAAACATGCTCAATAATCCACGGTGAACCCCGAATGATGAACTTCGTTCCTGGCTTACCGTATTCAGCCATAAACGCCTCATCTAAAACCCCAACTGCAGAATCGGTTGACGAGTCTATCACGAGAAACTGTTTCTCTTCAGGAATCATCGACAGGTTGTCAAAGTAGTATTCGAACAGGGCTTTCGTTTGTCTCGGCTTCAAAACCACCTTGTCCTCAAAAGATACCCACGCCAACCGTGGAAAACGCTGATGCATGTACTTCAGGACCTTTTCAACATCTTCAATGGTCAAATCCTCATATGGGTAAGCATTGCGGAACATCTCCAGGATTTCGGTGAACTCAAGTCTCCTGTTCTTAAGCAGCAGCCCAGCAATCTGGTGTGCCAACACGTCATAGGGTTTGGGAGGGATATTTACAGGCTCCAATTCCTCTTTCAAGGCTTTATCAGCTATGGCTAAAGCTTCAAGAGTGTCATCAGAATCTAATGCCACGATTATCCCATCTGCCATCCTTCCGATGCGGTGCCCGCTTCTTCCCACGCGTTGAATGAGCCGAGTTGCCTGTCGCGGGCTCATGTATTGAATAACCAAGTCAATGCTGCCAATATCAATGCCCAACTCAAGGGAACTCGTGCAAACAAGCCCTTTAAGCTCGCCACTTTTCAAACCTTTTTCAGCCGCTATCCTAGAAGGTTTTGCCAGAGAACCATGATGTATGGAAACGGGAAAATTGATGTCCCAGACTTTAAACCTGCTTGCCAGAACCTCGGATATTGCTCGTGTATTTGTGAACAAGAGCACGGATTTATGCTTGTTGATGTAGTCGCGAATTATCCTAAGTCTGGCTGCGACTTCCGGATGGGTGTACAATTGTGAGGCCAGCCGCAAATCCGCATCGTCGGGCATTGGGTAGAGGATTTTCAGCCGCATCATCCTTGCGACTGGAACACGTACGATTTCAACGGTTCTGTTCTTTCCAACGAGAAACTGGGCAACTCTATCTGGACTGCCGATTGTGGCAGACAGGCCTATCATCTGAAAGTCCGAGCCTATCATGGATCTGAGCCTTTCCAAAGCCAGTGAGAGCTGGCTTCCGCGTTTACTGTCAGCCATCTCGTGCACTTCATCAACTATGACCCAGCGCAGACGTTGCAGATGCTGCCGCATAATCCAACCAGACAATATTGCCTGCAACGTCTCAGGAGTCGTGATCAATATATCTGGCGGGCTTCGAGCCTGCCTGACTCGCTCCTTCGTCTCAGTGTCACCATGTCTGACAGCCAGCTTGATGTCTAGATTATTGCACCACCATTCAAGCCGTTCAAGCATGTCACGGTTCAAGGCCCGTAAGGGCGTAATGTATAAGACTTTAATGCCTGGAACTCCCTGCTGCCCTTGAAGAAGCATGCTCAGAACTGGCAGAAAAGCAGCCTCAGTCTTGCCTGTTGCAGTGGGCGAAATGAGAAGGACATTTTTGCCCCCAAGAATTAACGGAATTGTTTTCTCCTGAGGCTCTGTCGGCCTCATGAATTCCTTCTGCTCAACAAGCCTTCGAACAGGCTTGACAAGTAGCTCAAAGGCATTTTTCGCAGACTTCGACAAGCTTATTTAAACCTCAACCCTCAGAGGAATAAGCATAGAGCCGCAAGTAAAAGCATTTTGGGAGGAGCACGCGCTGATCGTGATCTCAACAGGTTAGCAGAACGTGTAGGATCTTCTAACGTATTCCAGCTTGCAAGGTCATGTGATGTTTTTAGTTGTTTGACATAAAAGTCTGAGCTTGACAGTCATGATCATTTGCGTCCAACGTGTCTAGATCTGATGTTGGAACGGAAGTTTTCTATTCGAAAACAATGGAAAGTTTTTTATCTATCATCATTAGAAACCATGGTATCGAGATGATTCGGAGGAAATCAAATGGGTAAATGTCCAAAGTGCGGAACTGTTGTCTCAACCCCTAAGAAGAAGTGGACGATGGCTGGTCGCCCCGACAAGCAAGGAAAGAGAACTCAGTTAGAAATCGGCCTTTTCGACTGTCCAAAGTGCAAGAAGCCATTCCGAGAAGTACTAAGCAAGAAGAAGATTTAGACGCAGCGAAAGTCAAAGATGACGTAGGCATCAGACTCACCCTCTCTCCCCTATTTTTCAATTTTCACAAACGGAAGCTTTAATGCGAAGAAGCTTAACCATCTAGAATTTACTAAATGGAAGGCGTAAGATGGCATCGGCGCATAAACAATTCTGGAAAAACGAATACTTCAAGACGGCAATGATGATTGTCGTGATTTTGGCAGTAGTTTTTGGCTTCTGGTTCGGCTTGCAGACGGCATTAGGAACACAATATCCTGTCTTAGCGGTTGCATCTGGTAGCATGAGCCTGCCTAAAGGCACGACTGATAATGGGTGGTCGCACCCCTTCGCACGAACACTCCGCATAGGCGATCTAATCATAGTTCAATGGGTCAGGCCGGAAGACATCTACGCGGCACCGTTCAACGAGAGCGGGAGATCTGGCGACATCTTAGTTTTTCGTGCTACCGATAGTGACGAATTGATCGTCCACAGGGCCATAGAAAAAATAGTGGAGCCGGACGGGAGGATCGAGTTCATAACACAGGGAGATGCTAATTCTGTGCCTGGACCCTATTCGCCGACCCCAGCAGAAAACGTGATTGGGAAAGTTGTTATGCGAATTCCTTGGTTTGGGCATTTGGCGCTTTTTATGCGCGACTCTTCGGCGATCTACATAATCGCGGCCGTCATGATCCTACTGGTAATTGTGGAGTTCGTCATTCCAAGCCTAAGAACTCAGAAAACCGAAACTATACCAAGCGAAAGTGTGGAGAGCACTTCTGAACCTAAGGCTTTATAAAGGGTATTTAAGCGTTCACTAGACAATAAGAAGTGGTGTTAATGCCTAAAAGCAAAGCAGTTGTGAAGGTTGAAAACGTTGTTGCCTCAGCTACTTTGAACCAGAAAGTCGACCTTAACGCCGTTGTCAAGGGCTATCCAGGAGTAGAATATCGACCGGAACAGTTCCCAGGACTGGTATTCAGGCTGAAGAGGCCAAAAACGGCCACTCTGATCTTTAACTCTGGGAAAATGGTTTGCACGGGTGCGAAGTCGGAAAAAGAGGCCCGCAGAGCCGTTATGAAGGTCATCAAGGAGCTGAAAAAAGGCGGAATAATTATCATCAGCAAGTCAGAACTGAAAATACAAAACATCGTCGCTTCCGCAAGCTTGGGCGGAACGATAGACTTGGAAAAGGCTACCTACACCCTGGGAAAAACGATGTATGAACCAGAACAGTTCCCCGGCTTGATCTACAGAATGGACGAGCCCAAAGTGGTCATACTATTATTTGCAAGCGGAAAACTTGTCTGCACAGGAGCAAAGAAAGAACAAGACGTTTATGACGCCGTGCATAAACTCCATGGAATATTGGAGGAGCAGAACCTCATATTCTACGAGTGACCCATCTTACCGGTTAATCTCAGCTCTTTTTCTACCTATCCTTGACCTGTTTCAGAATGGTTTTCATTTGTAGCTCATCTATCGTCCCAAGTTCACTCAATGTGCTGGCTATTTCGCTGATATTAAGCAACTCGTGAAGTTTGATCCCAAGTTTCCCAAGCTTTTTCCTTCCGCCTTCTTGCCTGTCTATCAGTACGACAGCATCGTTCACGATTCCTCCCTCCGCAGTCACTGCCCTTGCTGCTTTTTCCAAGGACAATCCAGTTGTTATCAGGTCATCGACTGGCAGAATACGGTTTCCCGGCGCAAGAACGCCCTCTATTCTTCTCTGTCTTCCATGAAGACGGACGCCTTTGCGAGTGTAAAGGAAGGGTTTACCTATTTCATACGCGATTAAGGCTGCAAAAGGTATGCCCGCAACTGGAATACCAGCAATTCTGTCGAAATTCTTCTCCCCTACTTCATCTCTTATGAACTGCACGTAGAAGCTGCATATTTTTTGAAAAGCGTCTGGGAAGCTTGGAACTATGCGCAAATCTATATAGTATGGGCTTATTTTTCCGCTGGTCAGTTTGAAGGCTCCAAACTGCAAGGCACCTATTCTGTTTAGAATCTTGCAGAGTTCAACCTTGACAGCTTCATTGCTGCTATCGTCCATAGGCATTTTCTCACTTCCTTTTCGAAACTTGATAGATTTTTCCCACGTCCGGAATCAGACATGTGATTTTCGGCAGATCCTTCTTCAACAGCTCGGCGAATCTCTTCTGATCCGCGGTTGAGCCTGTGTGATATGGAACGGCCACTTTGGGTCTTGTCAATCTGGCAATGTCAACCCCTGTCTCAGGTGAAGCGCTGGGTGCGATTCCAACTGTACAGAAAACAACATCGAATTTTTCCTTCTCACCCATAGTTGCCATCTCTGGAAACGGTAGACTGTCCGCTGTGTGGAAGAATTTGACTCCATCCTCGCTTGTAATTATGAAGGATACTGGGGTCGCCGCTGGAGGATGATTGCTTTTCCTAACTTTCACGGAAACTTCACCGATCTTGACTTCCGAGCCAGGTTGGACCTCCTGCAATTTTTCCGGAAGGATCAGGTTTCGCAGTCTTCTTGTAGATGTGGAGTCAGCCACAACCCTGCATTGCGTTAACTTGCATATTTCTGAAACAAGAGCCTGATCCAAATGGTCGTAATGTTCATGGGTAATCAATATCGCATCGACATTCCTAAAGTTTCGAGCTTTAAGATCCACCGGGTCTATGACTAATGTTTTCGACGGGGTCTTCAGCGTTATGCCAGCATAACGATTAAACCACACGAAGAAAACCTCATTTTTTGCAGGAGTTTTTTCAATCGACATACCTATCTCCTCACAGCACACAATTATGTCAGTCGCATTTTAAAGAACTTGTGATGGCTTCCAGTCACAGGCTTGATAACGCTTAATAGTTCCTGCTTGCGTGAGTCAATATCCAAGTGACTCGTAATGGTTGATGTTTGGCTCCCCTATGGCAAAACTGAGATCTGCGTTAGAGTTCCAGCAAGAAATTTTCTAGGTTCGATTGAACCTAAGGAAAAGCCCTCGGTGCCAGATGGCAGGGCTGAGGTCGCGAGGGCTTTGAAAGAACCTATTGCCTCTAAGAGATTAGGCGAGATCGTAAAACCTGAAAGCAAAGTTGCCATAGTGGTGGATGATGCTACAAGACAATCGCCAAGCCACGTTATGATCTCACCTCTGCTTGAGGAACTGAACGCTTCAGGCGCAAGAAATGAGAACGTTACCATTGTTTTTGGCTGTGGAACACATAGGCCTGTAAGACGGGAAGAAGCAGCTTTGCTTTTGGGTGACGACGTGACTAGCCGCGTGAAATCAGTAAGCCACGACTGCAAGGCTCAGGATCTGGTCTATGTCGGCACAACGCAGAAGCACGGAACAAAGGTCAATCTGAACCGAGCCTTCGCTGAGGCTGACATCAAGATCCTGACAGGCGACGTGTGCTTTCATTACTTTGCAGGGTATGGTGGGGGAAGAAAAAGTGTTTTGCCAGGTGTTTCAGGCGAAGAGACGATAAAGCACAATCACAGTATGATTCTGGAAGGAAATGCAAGGACAGGCATGCTAGATGGAAATCCAGTTCACGAAGATATGGTTGAAGCTGCAAGGATGGCCGAGGTTGACTTCATTCTGAACGTTGTGACCAATAATAAGGGTGAAATTGTCAAAGCTTTTGCTGGGGATTTGGAGCAGGCTTTCTTGGAAGGGGTTAAAATTGTCGATGAAATGTACCGAGTGACAGTGGACAGGAAAGCGGACATAGTTGTTGTCAGCCCGGGCGGTAGCCCTGCAGACATGAACCTTTTCCAAGCCTACAAGGCCATTGACAATGCGTTGCAAGTGGTCAAGCGTGGAGGCGTAATAGTCTTGATAGCCGAGTGCTCAGAAGGCCACGGAAATCAGGTGTTCTATGAATGGATGGTGAAATTTGGCGATTTGAAGACGGTTGAACGAGAGATCAGGCGCAATTTCGTGCTGGGTGCGTACAAGGCATACTACTTACTGAGAGCGTTGCAAAACCATCAGATAATTCTGGTTTCATCAACGCCTGACTATTACGCGTCGAATATTTTCAAGTTGAAGACAGCAAGAGCCGTAAATGACGCTTTGAACGAAGCTTTCAATATTGCTGGAAGAAATGCTAAAGTGTGGACGATACCATATGGCAACTGTACCTTGCCCGAGGTCAAGGCAGTTGAAGAGCCTAGCGCTACGATGATCAGTCAAGAACAGAAAAGTGTTTAAACAGCCTTGAATTCATGCTTCAAAACAAGTGAGGATGAAACCCTTGCAGGAAATCTACAACCTTCGAAAGTTCAACGTGAATGACTTGCAGAGCGTTATGCAGATAAATCGGTCTTGTCTTCCTGAAAATTATACGGACTTCTTCTTTATTGACTTGTATCGCAGGTTTCCTGCGGCCTTCATCGTTGCTGAGGAGAATGGTCAGGTCGTAGGCTACACAATGTGCAGAATTGAGGTCGGACTGTCCGGTCTCGGTTTGAGCGGCTTGGTCAAGAAGGGCCACGTTGTATCAGTAGCCGTAATGCCCCAGCATAGGCGCCGTGGTATCGGGGAGGCTCTAGTTACCAAAGCCATGGAAGCCATGAAGCTCTATAATGCCAAGCAGTGTTACCTGGAGGTCAGAATCAGCAATGACGAAGCAATAGGGCTTTACAAGAAGCTTGGTTTTGAGGTCACACGCACGAACCACGCATACTACGCTGACGGCGAAGGTGCACACGTGATGACGAGGAAACTATAGGGCAACAGTGCAGCTCGAATTTTCAGAGTATTTGAGGTATGAGAAGCTCTATGTTTGCCTAGGCTGTCGTGCAGTTGCACCGTTTGCTGTAGCGATAATTGCAGTTATGCGAGTCGCAAGTTAGATTCGTGTTTGTTCTGCCTTTTTGCTTGCAAAGTTTATTGCCTGAAGCATTGATTTGCCGAGGCCGAGAAGGCCTAGAAGCATTGCGATTACAAGAAATAGGCGTAGATCCACGATCAGAACCACGCCTTGGTAAGCCATGCTTACAGTTGCGCTGTTTAGGGAGAAAATGAGGTACGCAACCACAAACAGGGAATTAGCGACGCCGAAGAAGTGTTGGCAGACAGTTCCGGCCGAAAGCTCGCCAACAATAATCAGCGTGATGTATACGACCACGAAAGTCTGGATAGACTGCTGTAATGCCGGGATCATCGAAGCTATTGGTGCCAGAAACAGCCAACAAACATAGTACACGCTGTAGAAAGCAACCGCCTTCGCAGCTACCTTTAACGCTTTGAATATGATTTTTCGAAGGCCAGTTTTAGAATCGTCTTTCTCGTTAGCCATATGGAATCACCACTGGGCCGTAGTTGAACAGGCCCATTTGGAGTCTGAGTTCAAACCATCCAGCTCGGGTAACCGACGAAGTCACAGCGTAAAGCCCGACGTTTCCATTATAATGTGAATGCTGCGGGGCTTCAATATCGATTCGGCCGGATCCGACAAGTTCGTTAGTGCCGTTGTACATGCATATTTGGGCTTCGCCTGTGATGTCAACCGTCGCGTGATTATCGAAGCTCATAGGTACGGTGACTTGCATGTGAGTGAAATTGAGTACAGTATACTGTGGTTCTCCCAGCTTGAAGTTGTACAGCGGTGCGCCCCAAGGAATAGAGAAATTTCCCGACGCTTGAACGGGGATGAACCCTCCAAGCCTCATGCTGACAGATTCAACAGTGTTCAGTTGAGTGTCATTAAACAAGTAGCTCTGATTGAACTGCAGCAAATGAGCTATATCGAAGGTTATATTATGAATAACCGTTACTGTCTCACCCTTTCCTATTGTAGGTATAAGCGTTGATCCTTCAGCGATTACGGAACTGTTTTCGGCTAAGACTATCGTTGTGACATTAAACAAACCTACGTTGTAATAACCTTTGTTTGCGATTTCTATGGGGAGAGAGAACAGTATTTTGCCATCAGATGTCGTTCCTAGTTGCGATACTCCAAAGTTGAATGTCAGATCTTTGACAGAGTACACTGCAGAAACGGAAAAAATGATCAGGAATATCCAGGAAATTATTGTAACAATGTCTATCATTTTGATTGGAATATC
Source organism: Candidatus Bathyarchaeota archaeon (assembly GCA_963705345.1). Classification (GTDB taxonomy): domain Archaea; phylum Thermoproteota; class Bathyarchaeia; order Bathyarchaeales; family Bathycorpusculaceae; genus DASPTR01. The sequence goes on along the minus strand of OY970072.1, from coordinate 585,301 downwards.
CATGTGTTTCCCTTTCCGCCGCGGCTCGGCATACGAATGTCAAGATTTGGATTGTTGCAGCTCGGCAATAGTCTCAGGAGAAATGGCTACGACTTCTGGCTCTTGCGGTTTTGCTGCTTGTTTTGTTTTTTCATTTTTTGTCTTCTGACGCTGCGTTTGAGATTGTGGTTCTTGCTCTGCGATTGATTGTTGCTGTGAATTCGAAGGGGGCAATTGCGGCGTATGCATGACTATTGTCACTCCTCTTATAGTCAAAAGCGAGGCTACCCACCCCATTATTCCAAGATACATCAACCGTATGCAAGTTTTAATCAATGGAGCCAAAGCTTCACCGAATGTTTGCGCCAGATCAGCAGATGGGTTTATGCTTAGGCTTTGGGTCAAGAATCCATACGCAGACACAAAGGTGAAGATAAGCAGGGCTACACCGACGGCGAGCACCGTTATTCCAGAAAGGCCTATTTTGTCTCTGAAGTTCTTGAACATGTTGTTGCCACGGCTTTAAGGATGAGTTGGATAGAATATTAAATCTTCTTAAACAGTAAACAATATACAGATTAACGATCAGGAATCAAGCAGAAAAATAAAGGTTTAAACTAGGGCGATATGCCAAGCTTCTGATAGATCTTCTGTTTGTTTGCTTCGACAGTTTTCTGAACGTCAGTGAAGAGGTTGTTCCCATGAGAGTCTATGGCAACTGCCAGCGGGCCGAATTCTTGGGCTTCGAAGATCCACATTGCTTCAGGCATCCCCAAGTCGAACCATTCAACACTTTTGACGTCTTTTATGGCTTTTGCAGCCAGTATCGCTGCTCCTCCAGTGAAGGCACCGTAGACTGCACCGTATCTTTCCATGGCATCCGTCGTTCTCTTGCCCATCCCACCCTTGCCGATGACAACTCGGATTTTGAAGTTCCTTATGAACTCGTCTTCAAACAGATCCATCCTGGTGCTTGTAGTTGGCCCTGCAGCAACAGCAATCCATTTGTCGCCGTCCTTGCTCATGACGGGGCCACAGTGAAAAACAGCGAGCCCTTCAAGGTTCACGGGTAGTGGTTTTCCCTCTTTGAAGTATTCCAAGGCTCTTCGGTGAGCCTGATCTCGTGCAGTTACTATTGTTCCTGTTATATAGAGCACGTCGTTTACTTTCAGTTTGCGAACATCTGCCTCTGAAATTGGTGTCTCAAGCTTGTAAACAGCCATTTTTTTTCACCTCACCACTTCAGTTTATGGGTCAAATATTCCACGGTTCCATCAACGCTGACCCGTGCTGAAGCCCTTCTAGCAGCCCAGCAGTTGAAGGCGACAGCGGCTGGAAATGAGGCAGGGTGTCTGAATGCAAAGTCGATGTGCACGCCCAGAACTGTGGTTTTTCCACCCAGCCCCATCGGGCCGATGCCAGTCATGTTCGCCGCTTCGAAAATCTCCCTTTCGAGCGCGGCAATCTCTGGGTCAGCATTGCGTTCAGTTAGTGGTCTCAGCAGGGCTTTCTTCGCTAGTTTCATGGATATGTCGGCTCCGCCTCCCATTGCAACGCCTAGAATGTTAGGTGGGCACGGTTGAGCACCAGCTTTCACTACGGCGTCAATGACAAACTTTTTCAGTCCTTTTATTCCCTCGCCCGGCACTATCATTCCGCCGACGCAGACGTTTTCAGATCCTCCTCCTTTCGTCATCACAGTCAACTCCAAGCTGTCTCCAGAAGTGATCTCCCAGTTCACGTAGGGTATATACCACCCAGTATTGTCACCACTGTTCTTCCCGCTAAACGGGTTCACCGCGTTCGGGCGCAGTGGAACTTCTTTTGTGGCCCTCTTCGTCGCGTTTATCAACGCTTCCTCAACCTTGCCAAGGTTTCTCACTTTGTCTCCAGCTTTTACGTAATAGATGATCGTGCCCGTGTCTTGACAGACAGGCGCCTGATATTTCTCGGCCAGTTCAATATTTTCCAGAATCGTCTTCAACTGGGTCTTACCTGGCTCTGTCTCCTCAGCATAGGCTTTTTTCAATGCTTGCTTGACGTCTTCTGGCAGATAGATCACAGCCTGCTTCAGAATGTTGAAAGCCACATTTTCAAGTTTTGGTGTTTCCAACGCCTCCTCCCTCGAATGTTAGCCGATTTCTATGAAAGAACCGTGTACTTATATCTTATCTTGCATCATCCACGAAACCTAATGACATATCAAGAAAGCGACGCTCACAAGCTAGAAGACTTCAAAAAGATCTGACCAGAAGCTCACTTTAACTTACCTCTCCACGGTTTGCTCGTCAGAATGCTTCGCGTGTTTTAAATACGGCGAGTCTTTATGTTTCATGCGTTAAGATGGGGAGAAGTCAATGGCTGAAGAAGAAGTAAAGGAATGCTCTGAAAAGAAGAAGTACGAGTTCTTAGAGGATCTGCCCGGGGTCGGCCCAGCCACGGCCCAAAAACTGAAGGAAATGGGTTTTCACACGATTGAATCGTTGGCCATGGCCACCGCGCGCGAGTTGGAGCCTGCAGGCATTAGCGAGAAAAAGGCCTTCGCCATAATTGAGATTGCGAGATCATCAATCGGTGTTTCTTTTATCAGAGCAGATGAATTACTTAGGTTGCGAAAAGATGTTTTACGGTTGACAACGGGAAGCAAAGTTTTGGATAGGCTTGTTAACGGCGGACTGGAAACTCAGACCATTACAGAGTTTTACGGCGAGTATGGAAGTGGAAAGAGCCAGATTTGTCATCAACTATGCGTGAATGTTCAGCTGCCTCCTGAACGAGGCGGACTTAATGGCTCCGCATTGTATGTTGACACTGAAAACACCTTTAGGACTGAACGGATTGTATCCATGTCCAAGCATTTGGGACTTGACCCAGAGCAAGTTGTTAAGAACATCATCTATGCTGAAGCTTACACTTCCGATCATCAAATGTTTCTGCTTGACAACGCTGACGAAGTGATTAAGCAAAACAACGTCAAACTGATTATTGTTGACTCTCTAACTGCGCACTTTAGAAGCGAATACATCGGACGTGAAATGTTGGCCCCCAGGCAGCAGAGACTGAACAAGCACATGCATAAGCTCATTGGTTTGGCCAGAGCCTTCAACGCCGTGGCCGTCGTATCAAATCAGGTTATGGCCAAGCCAGACGTGTTTTTCGGCGATGCCGTCCACCCCATCGGCGGTCACATCGTCGGCCACACAAGCCACACTCGTTTCTACCTGCGAAGAGCAGCACATGGTCCTATACGTATAGCACGCCTAGTTTCAAGTCCATATTTGCCCGAAGGAGAAGAAATATTCAAAATAACTGAGAACGGCATAGAAGATGCTTCTGAAGAAGAGAAGACTAAACCTCGCGGGCGTTAGAAATGCCTATTCCCTCGGCCTTGGTCACACGTTATTTTCAGCTTCTGGTCACCAGACAGTTCACCGAAGCCGAGCGCGAGTTGGATAGAATCAAACAGAAGATGCAGAAGACAGAATGGAACAGAGGCTACTTTAGAGCTCTGTATGGCATGTTTCTGTCGCGCAAGGCAAACGGTGACGCTTACGCTTTTTTCGCAAAGCTAGACTTAGGTGACAAGGCAACGCTGCATTACTATAGGCGAGAGTTTCTGGATCACGTTGGAAACAAGCTTCACGGAGATTTTGACCGCGGATATTTCTCAGCCTGGGCAGATTGCATGCGTGTGTTCAGCCGAATGAACATTGCAAGTATTCCCAACGCGGATAGTGGAACCGGTGAAAAGGAGACGCTTGACACGGTTAGAACTGACAAGAGCCAAGCAACCATGGAGAATTTTCTCGAGAACGAAGAAGACTAAACCGGTCCCGCGATTGCAGTGTACAGCAAAGCCCAGAACACAATCCAAGAAAGCAGGTATACGCCTATTCCTGTGGTGAAAAGTTTCCGCGGGTTCTGCACCCTAGTCTTGAATCTCGATTTCAGGGGGTAATACGAAACCATATAAGTGATCAGCGCCAGAGCCATGCCATTCATGAAAGTGTTGAACTGAAATATCGTACTTGAGATAGTGTTCGTTGCCATCCCGAAGCCAACACAAAGAAAAGCGGCAACCACGCCCAATGCCAATCTCAGCCAATATACTTGCTCCATAGGTTTCATGGACTTTCAGCCTTTGCAGTTTATGCTTTGAATTTGGATTTAAAGTTGCCTATTACTGCACCACGCACTTTGTGCAGAGTAATTGAGCATACCCTAAGCTTTTTTGAGGATGTACATCCCATCAAACCGAAAATAAATTGACATTTAAACTGAGCAGCTATTCTGGATTTGACAACATGCTCCCATTCGGTGACTGAGAAAATCCTTTGCCTATTCAGGGGTGTTCATCGATGGTCCTTAACAGGTCTTGAATAACTCTCTTTTCTTCTCTCTCTAAAGGTAATGCTGGCTTACGTGGGTAGCCAGCTGGTAGTCCCTGCAATTTCAGCGCCTCTTTGATGGCTGCAAGTTGATTGTACTTCTTTACAAGCACATCGTTTGCAGAAGCTATGCGTTTTTGCAGTCTTTTTGCCTCTTCGTGTTTGTCATTTCTGAAGGCATCGTACAATCGGCTACATAATGCAGGAAAAACGTTTGCCACAGCAATCACCGCGCCTCTGCCTCCCAGCAGGAATGCAGGCAAAGTGATGTCGGCTGCGCCAGCTAGCACTGAGATCTTGCTGCCGACCAGCCTTATTGTTTGAGTTATCGTGTCAATGCTTCCGCTGCTGTCCTTAACCCCTATTACATTTTCGTTTTCAGACGCAAGTTGATCAATAAGGTCTGGTTCTAGAGAAAAACCGGTGAACTTTGGAACACTGTAAAGGACTATTGGAACATCGACCTTTTCCAAGACAGTTCCATAGTGCTCATGGATTTCTCTGTTTGTCAGTTTGAAGTAGAATGGAGTCACTATAAGTACGGCATCCACACCTAAGTCCTTCGCATCCTTGGTAAACATGATGGTTTCTTTGGTGCTCATGCTGCCTGTTCCAGCGATCACTGGAACTTTTCCGTTAACCTCATCCACAACGGTTTCGATAACCCTCCTTCTTTCTTGACGCGAAAGATAAGGAGCTTCACCATTGCTTCCGCAAGGCACTAATCCTGAGACCCCGTTTTCAAGCCAAAACCTAATACAATCTCTGAGCGCCTTAATGTCGAGTTCGCCTCCACGTCTAAAGGGCGTTATATGCGGCACAAATATTCCATCCAGAACAAGCTTGGGCATGCCTCTTCACTCAGAGTCTAAGATACGGGCATTGTCATATAAGCCCGAGCTCAGCTGATCCAAGCCTGCAGAAGCGCTGATGAGTTGTGTGGAGGATTTCGCCATTCGTTGAAAGAGTGCCTATTTATAGCGTTGTGGACCATACCTCTAATGATGGGGGCTGCGAATTGCGAGAGTTTACAAGCTGTGATGTAGCTGTTGCTGTTCGCGAGTTGAAGGAGACGATTCTCAACTCTCGTGTCAATAATGTTTACCAGCTAGACAGCAAAACCCTGCTTCTCAAGCTGCACAAGGCAAACGGGCCTCCGACAGACTTGATTCTGGAGGCTGGCAAACAATTGCATTTGACTTCTTATGCCTTGGAAAAACCTACGGTTCCACCAGCGTTTTGCATGGCCCTAAGGAAACACATTCGAAACGCTCGGCTCACGGGTCTCGAGCAGTACGAGTTTGAACGTGTCGTCACCCTAGATCTCAAGTCTAATGAAGGTAGTTTGCGGCTTGTCACAGAGTTTTTTGGTGAAGGCAATATCATTCTGATAGATGGAGAAAACAAGATTCTGCAAGCGCTAATTTACAAGCGAATGCGAGACAGAAACATTCTTCGCAATGAAGCTTTTCAGTTTGCGCCCCCAAGTGGGAAGAATCCGTTAAGAGCCGCTAGAGAAGAACTGCTTGAAGAACTGATGGCTTCCGGGGAAGTGGAGGTTGTCAGGATGCTTGCTCGCCGCCTGAGCGTGGGGGGCACATATGCCGAAGAAATTCTGTTAAGAGCAAAGGTGGACAAAACGAAACGATGTAGTGCGTTGAGTCAGGATGAAGTCAGCGAGGTTTTTGAAGGGCTACAAAACCTAGTTTCACAAGCCGTGAAGGGCCCTCTGGAACCCTTTATCGTTCTGAATAATGAGGGAGATCTCGTCGATGTTGTGCCTTTCAGGCTCCAACGTTATGAAGGCCTTGGCTTCAAGCTTCAAACCTGCAACAGTTTCAACGAAGCCCTAGATGAGTTCTACACTAGGGTCGCATCTGTCGCGAAGGCTTTGGCTGGCCTGAAAGTTGATCAATTGAAAAGGGAGGCTGAAAGGCTAAAACGAATCATCGCGGATCAGCAAAATGTTCTGGCAGAGGCCGAAGCCAATGTTGTCAAGAACAGAAGTGTCGGAGACACTATCTATGCGCATACCACCGAGGCGCAAACTCTCCTAGATAGATTCTTGCTAGGCAAGCAAAAGGGGAAAAAGTGGGATGCAATTGTTTCTGAAATTCTTGCTGAAAGAGAAGCTGGCTTGATTCCTAGCGTCTTTTTTGAATCCTTTGATAGCAAGACAGGAATTATCAGTGTTTGTATAGGAGGTCTACGCTTCGGTTTAGATTTGCACATGAACCTATTTGAAAATGCTTCAGGATTCTATGAAAAAAGCAAGCGAGCTAAGCAGAAACTTGACGGCGTTAAAGCAGCTTTGGATGAAACTCGCAAAAAAGCGGAGGAAGTTGAAGCCAAGAGAAGTCATGCTGAAGCCTTGGAGCACGTTAGGCCAACCCAAGCTTTGGAGGAAATTGCAGGGAGTAGAATCAAGCATAGGAAGTGGTTTGAGAAGTTCCGTTGGTTTACTTCCTCTGATGAATTCTTAGTGGTTGCAGGTAAGGATGCAGTTTCGAATGAAGTTTTGATCAAAAAGCATACTGAGCCAGAAGACATTGTTTTTCACGCCGATATTGTGGGGGCTCCTTTCGTCGTCGTAAAGGCAGGCGGCAGACAGTCTAGTGAGCAGGTCTTGACGGAAGCTGCCGAGTTTGCGGCCTCTTTTTCAAGAGGATGGCGTGAGGGCTTCGCAAGCATTGATGTTTATTGGGTTAAACCTGAACAGCTAAGCAAAAGCGGACCTTCCGGCCAACATGTGGCTCATGGAGCCTTTGTCGTAAACGGAAAACGAAACTGGAAGCGAAATGTCCCACTCAGAGTGGCAACTGGTATTTTGAGTGGAAAAGATGAAGCAACGAGCTTCATCGGTGGGCCAATTGATTCTGTTAAGGCTAAGACACAGATCTACGTTGTGATTGCGCCGGGCGACTATGCTGGCAAGAGGTTGTTTGAACATGTCTTGAGGACATTGGCGGGAAAAATGTCTGAAAACGATCGTCAAAGCATCTTAAAGGCTTCAGTCGAAGAGATAAGAGAGTTCATTCCATTCGGTGTGGGTAAGGTTTTGCAGAGTTAGATTCGAAACATGCTTGCGGATGTGTTCAGCCGCTCGGTTGCAATGCATCTCGCATAAAAGCCAAAGCTTGCGGCAAGACTCTGGATTAAGAAGCTGTATGTGGCATCAGGATTCGGAATTCATAAATGATATGTATCTTGAACAGCTACCTCAAACTTCTGACCGGATATGTGCGAAAGTACTTTTGAAAAGCCAGCAATAATCGAACGGTCTGCATGTATCAAGTGCGGCAGAAGAAACGCGACTCGGGATGATCAGTTGTGCGATAATTGTCGGTTTATGGGAGCAATCGATAGCCTAGTCAAGAACAAGGAACGATAATAGTCAGCGGTTCTAAAGCCTAAGTCAGAAACCGCATGCAAGCTATGATGCTAGAAAGCTCCAAGTCTTTTTCTTAGACTATCCCTGATTGCGTCAACACTTACTTTTTCTTCGGAGGTCCGCCTATGCAATTCTTCTTCTGTTTGAGCCTCGCGAGCCTTGATTTCCCTATTATGTTCATCAATACCTTGATTAGTCCGCTCTATGACCTGCTTAACCCAGTCTATCTTGCCCTCAATATCATCAATTGAGGTCACAAGCCTTAGCCTATCGCCCACCACAAAGAGCTTCCTATCCCACAGCGAAGACTGGCTCTCTACTCCCTCTCCAGAATGTCCTGCCACGCATGATCGGGCACAGAATCCAGCGGCAGGTCAATGAAGTACGCACTTCGAAAATAGCTGTTCTCTATTTATATCAAGAGTGCTAACGTCAATATTCTCTTTGAGCTTTACCTTCTTAGCTTCCTCTTTCACACTTCATCCTCAACACAATACTATGCGTTTGACCTTAAAAATTCTGTGCAACAATCACGCTCGCAATCCGGCAGAGGCTAGAATGGGGTAAAGACGTGATTGATCGCGGCCCCAAATATCATAAACGAACTATCTACTAGAAGCTAGCTAAGTAATGGTTGAGGAAGTCCCTCGTCTAACAAGAACTACGTCGGATTTTGTGGTGATTGAGCTTTGGCGTTTTGCTGGCTGTTCCTTGCCTTTCTCCTCCAGCCGATTTTGCATGGCTTTTACGTAGGAGGTGATCCGGCCGCAGGTTCCCCTACGGCCACCTTGTTACGACTTTTCCCCCCTCACGAAACCTGGATTCGACGCAGTCAAGGAAGACCACGCCTCACCCAAGAGTCATTCGGTTGGAACGACGGGCGGTGTGTGCAAGGAGCAGGGACGTATTCACCGCGCGATAGTGACACGCGATTACTAGGGATTCCATGTTCACGAGGGTGGGTTACAACCCTCGATCCCAACTACGGCAGGTTTTCGAGATTGCCTTCCCCTTTCGAGGTCGGAACCCATTGTACCTGCCATTGCAGCTCGCGTGTGGCCCGGGAGATTCGGGGCATACTGACCTGCCGTGGCCCGCTCCTTCCTCCGTCTTATCGACGGCGGTCTCCCCAGTGTGCTTAGCCAAAGGCTAATAGCAACGGGGGATGCGGGTCTCGATCGTTGCCTGACTTAACAGGACACCTCACGGCACGAACTGGCGACGGCCATGCACCTCCTCTCAGCTCGTCTGGCAAGACCTTTAATCTGGCTTTCATCCTGCTGTCGCCCCCGGTGAGATTTCCGGCGTTGACTCCAATTAAACCGCAAGCTTCACCCCTTGTGGTGCTCCCCCGCCAATTCCTTTAAGTTTCAGCCTTGCGGCCGTACTCCCCAGGCGGCAGGCTTAACAGCTTCCCTGCGGCACTAGAGCGGCACGTAGCCACCCTAACACCTAGCCTGCATCGTTTACAGCTGGGACTACCCGGGTATCTAATCCGGTTCGCTCCCCCAGCTTTCATCCCTCACCGTCGAGCGCGTTCTAGCCGACAGCCTTCGCCACTGGTGGTCCTCCCGGGATTATAGGATTTCACCCCTACCCCGGGAATACCGACGGCCTCTCCCGCCCCCTAGCCGAGCAGTATCCCCCGCAGGCCAACGATTAGATCGTTGGGTTTAACAGGGGACTTGCCCAGCCGGCTACGGATGCTTTAGGCCCAATAATCATCCCCACCACTCGGAGAGCTGGTATTACCGCGGCGGCTGACACCAGACTTGCCCTCTCCTTATTCCCCCAGCTATCTATACTAGGGAAAAGCCATCCTCAGCGGATGGCACTCGGGATAGCCCCGTCAAGCTTTCGCTTATTGCGAAGTTTTCGCGACTGCTGCGCCCCGTAGGGCCTGGGCCCTTGTCTCAGTGCCCATCTCCGGGCTCCCGCTCCCACGGCCCGCACCGGTTAAAGGCTTGGTGAGCCATTACCTCACCAACAACCTGATCGGCCGCGGCCCCATCCTTGGGCAACACTTAGAAGCATGCCCTAAGCGCCTTTTGAGCGAAAATCCATTCCAGGAGTCTTCACCTATCGGAAATTAGCCCCAGTTTCCCGGGGTTGTTCCCGTCCCAAGGGCAGGTTAGCCACGTGCTACTGAGCTGTGCGCCGCGCCTCCACCATGACTAGGAGGCGCACGACTAACATGTCTTAGCCCTATCCCGATAGCAGTGGGGTCCGGCAGGATCAACCGGAGTTACACTCCTTGATGACCACAGCCAGACTCATGATTGTGGCTGTACGTCCGCAAATTCGACTGGATTTAGAGGGAAACAACCACTTACGCCAAAGCCCAATTCAGACCTAACGCGTAAGCATGTCAGGTCCACATACCTGTCCCCGCAACTGGAGGCCAACCATCTTCATTCTCGGGCGATGTCGCCCTTGCAGTCGGTGTTGAGCCGCCGCCGTAAAATTGCGGGGCATTGGCTATCATCTGCCAAAACGAATCAGAAGGCATTCTAGCCGATATAAATGTTTCTTTCGCCTCTAATATACGTTATTGCCTCTCAATTAGGGTTTCCAGCATGGCTGGAAGTTCAGCCAAGCTCCTGATAACACGGTCTGGCTTAACATCAACAGCCGCTTTCATTGGTCTTCTCTGGATTAGAATGGCCTTGATCCCAACGCTTTTTGGTCCCTTGACATCCAGGTCCATCATGTCACCGACAAAAACAGCCTCCGAAGGGGCCACCCCTAGGGTCCGCAATGCTCTTTCGAAAATCTCAGGACTGGGTTTGCGCCGGTTAACCTCACCGCTGATCACAACAACATCAAGATATTTTTTTAAGCCAAACTTCTCCAGCAATTTTCTGCCACACTCAGGAATTCCGAAATTGGACACCAACCCAAGCCTGTAACTTCCATGCAGTTCTTGCAGAACGTTGATTGCGTCCGTGTCTGGCTGAACGTAGCGCATAAATTCCTTGGCAAAAGCCATGGTAGCCCCTGCTACAATTCGATCGGAAAAATCAAAGCTGTAACCCAGTCGTTGTAGTGTCTGAGAGACACGAACGTTGAAATGAGGTTCCTCTAAGCTTTCACGAGATTCGGAATAGAACTTGTCGCGAACTTCAAAATAGACACGGCTAAAATCCTCAAACGAAACGTCAACCCTATTCTGAGCCAGAAACGCATGCATCTTCCTCAGACATGGCTCATAATAGATCTCGTCACTTTCAAGCAATAGCAATGTGTCAAACAGATCAAAAAGTACGGCTTTGACTGGCATGTCTGAACCTCAAATTCAATGCTCATCCCTGGCATAAAACGATTCTTAAGTAAACTTGCCGAATTCTCGTCTCTATTGCTTCTAAAAGCCTCGTGATTATCTTGATCTTTCAGTCCAAATCTCAGGAAGACTTAACCATGTGGACGCGCGCGCATGGGATAGTCGTGCTTTGGAAGTAACACTTTGGAGCATGATTCTCCGCTTGGTATTGAAGGTGTTTCTGCGTGGTTGCCAATGATTTTCGTAGCTGTTCTGGTTGGAGTCGCCATATTCATGTTAGGTGTGCGGTTGTTGTTAGGACCCGCGGAAAGACGGTCAAAATTGTGAACATAAGACAATCCTTTTTTCTGTTGGCCCCCAATAATCCGTTGCAAGTACAGACAAAACCTTATATTGTATATTGCTATACAATATTTGTGGCCAAGAGGTCTGCTGAAAATGAACAATAAGAACGATAGAATGCGAGAACAGATCATTTTGGCAATGCTGGAAGAATTTCCGACGTTGAAAAAGAAGATCAGGGCTTACTTGGAAGAGGACCCCAAGAAGTAGCCTCCCATTTGACTTCGGCCAACAATCCTTCTGCAGAGAGGATAATGTCTGCGATAGTTCTCTTCTGTAATGTGAGATCTAATTTCTCTTCAGCAAGTGAGGAGGGGGAACCTTGACGTCGTTCTTGTAACCGTTGTCTTCTGTTCTGAGCAACTCGTTTATTTCACGATAGCGTTGCAGAAAATCCAATCCCTTGTCGGTTGCCCTGTAGACTTCTCTATCGTTGGTCTTAACTTTCTCGAGTAAGCTGATCTTCAACATAAAATTAAGATATTCATTGAGCTGCGTGAAACTCAAGTTCGCCCTGTACATGACTTGGGTTTTCAGAGTTCCTTCTTTCGCTATTTCTAGGATCTCTGCAATAATGTAAAGCTTGTCTCTTCGTTTGGCTGATGGGTTCGAGCCCCATGGATTCATGCTCTATATTCCTCTTTTAGAACTGTTTTCTATAACTGAAAAGGATCATGGAGCGTTTTAAGCTGTGTTTCGCTGGTCTGAGTATTCCCGAGACTGAAATATTCTCTAGAACAAACCTCTACATTCGAGAGAAAAGCTTAAGAAGACTATATTTGCAGTGAAAAGTAGTATTTTGCGGTTGGTAACAAAATTGATGATAGGCCTAATTTCGGATACTCATGATCGGCTATCTATGGTAGACAAGGCCATAAAGGTGCTGAATGGTGAAAACGTTGGGCTTGTTCTCCACGCCGGAGACTATGTTTCACCTTTTGTAATCCCGAGATTCAAAGGACTGAACGCGAAGCTCATTGGTGTTTTTGGCAATAATGATGGTGACCATGAGCTTCTAAAAAGAAGATTCGGTGAAGACAGGCATTTGGAGATACGTGGAAACTTCGCAAAACTGGATGTGGACGGTGCCAGAATTGCCTTGCTGCATGGTGTTGATGAAGAATTGCTAAATGCTTTGATTGACAGCGGAGGTTTTGATGCCGTGGTACATGGACACGCTCATGAGGCCAAGGTTTACAGGAAAGGCAGAACGTTAATAGTCAATCCCGGCGAAGCGTGCGGATATTTGACTGGTAGATCAACGATCGCCTTGCTTGACACGAGTAAACTCGAAGTCAAGATATTGGAACTGCGCTAGAAGTGATCACGCTCGCGAATTGCCGCACAGGGTTATTTAACGTCGTTATAGGGTTGCCTTTTCTGGTTTGCCAACTGGAACAACTGTGCTATTTCTTCATCGCTTGCTCCGTTCCGCATGGGTGTCAGAATGTCCACGAGATTGTCGTTTCTCATTAAACATGGCTTGAGCTTTCCATCACTTGTCACTCGCAGTCGTGTGCAATTTCCGCAGAATTCGGTGTTTTCTGTTGGATGAATGACTTCAACTCTTACATCTGGTAAATGATAGATGCGCCGGTTTTGCATGAACTGCCTAGTCTCAACTTTTGCGGCTTTTTCCCTTAGCATGCTTTCGTATCCATCTAACGCCTTGTGGTTGGCTTCATAATACGCGCCATCAACGTTTATTGGCTCAAGCTCTATTAACTGCAGAATCGTCCCAGTTTCTGCGGCAAAACGGATCATCTCCGGAAAATCATAGTCATTTACACATTTTAGGACTAGCATGTTAAGCTTGACTGGATGGAACCCTACTTCAACAGCTGCTCTAACACCCTTGAGAACGTCTTCCACTCTTCCTCCGGTTAGCTTGTTGTACACCTCAGGATTCAGCGTTGGAAGGCTGATGTTAACGCGGTTTAGACCGCGGGCACGTAGTTCTTTGGCTAATGAAGCGATCAATACACCATTTGTGGTCATGGAAAGATCGGACAAGCCACGTATTCTGGAGATCTTTTCGACAATTTCCAGAATGCCCTTTCGAACGAGTGGCTCGCCACCTGTCAATTTTACCTTAGAAACTCCTAGCTCGACGGCGATCCTCACTATGCGACCAATTTCGTCAACCGTCATTTCTCTCGCAGGGATCTCATCAGACTTTTCTTCGCCTTCCATGTGGCAAAATCTGCAACGCAAATCACAATGGCTAGTGACGGCCACACGCAGGTTGAGAAGTGGACGTCCGAAGTTGTCTCTAAGCACCATCGTTATTCCCGGGCATGCCTAACGACGTGAGCCGCTTCGGTCAATATAAGCTTTTCAAGACACAGCTTAACAGCGTTAGGAGAACCGGGAATGCAGAAAAAGGCTTTACCCTTGGTCACCCCAGCAATGGCTCTTGACAAAACTGCAGCAGAACCGATTTGATCAAAGCTCAATCGCCTGAAAATCTCACCAAAGCCTGGGAGAATTTTCTCTAAAAATGGAGATACTGTTTCAATAGTGATGTCCGACTGGGCTATCCCGGTTCCTCCGCAAAAAATGGCAACGTCCACATCTGAACCAAATAGCGAGTTTCGCATGCCTTTTTCAATCATTTTCTTGTCGTCTGAAATCGTTTTTCGAGACACTATTACATGTCCAGCCTTCTTGAGTAGGGCCTCAATAGTGTCTCCTGACACGTCTTTCAGGGCTTCGCCTTTTTTCAGCTGCTGATACCGAGACGTGCTCACCGTAAAAATAGCGAATCTCAGCGTTTTTGGTGCATCATTCTTGTGTCTTCTTGAACTTTCGCTCATTCAAGGACGCCCTTCTTCAGTTTCTTTGCAACGTGGATGTTGTCGATGACTGTGGAAGGATATTGTCCTTCAGCGTCCTTTTCGTATTGTTTTACCATATCCCATATTGTCAGAAGGCTTACGGCTGTGGCCGTCAACGCTTCCATCTCGACGCCTGTTTGAGCTTTGGTTTTCACGGTTGAAGTAACCTGAATGGTTGAGCTGTTGATGATTTCAGCTTCAATTTCCACCTTTGTTAATGGTAGCGGATGGCAAAGTGGAATTAGATTGCTTGTCTTCTTGGCGGCTGTAATGCCGGCGATGCGTGCTGTATACAGCGGGTCTCCTTTCAAGATTTTCCCTTTTTCAATTAGCTGTATGGTTTCGGTTTTCAGCTTTATTGTGCCCTTTGCAGTTGCCTCACGAAAGACCTCTGGCTTATTCGAAATGTCAACCATGGTCATACGTTGTCTCCTCAGTTCTATCATGCTTAGGGATTTGAGATATGATACTGACTCTTTTCTCTTTTGTTCTTAACGGACTTGCCTCGTTGGAATACTCTTCGAAGAGCATTACGATTCTTTCTCGCTGTCTAGCGTTCTATCGGACCTATTCTACAAATCCTCTTCGACTGGCTTGCCACATAGTAACGAATCTTTCCTACAATGACGAAGACCTGAATTGTCCATTTTTCACAGGTTCAGACTGCTTCTTCCAAGCATTCAGAAGTGTCTGAACTGCTCTAGCCTTAGGCGAATTCTCATCAAGCCTGTACAACCTTATTCTTCCGAATTTTTTGTGTTGCACGATTCTTTCAGCTTCCAATATTTCCAGATGTTTGGCTGTTGTTTCGTAGTTTACGCCGAGCCTACGCGCGATTTCGGAAACGTTGAGCTCGCCTAGTTGCGCTAATGCTTTCAGGATCTTCATGCGAACTCTGGAGGAGAAAACGTCCTCAATGTCCATCGTTTTCATGCTTCTCCTTTCTGCAAGAGGGTAAATAGTTCCTTCTCTAAGTCATGTGCAGGAATCCGAGGCAGATAAACAAGCGTTGATCTTCCTCGGGGACCGGCTACTGAGACTTCCGTTTCCACAATGCCTACGCCTGAGAGATTCTGCAGGTATTTCCAGAGTTGCGTGTGACTGTGCGGTCTTGTGTTGAATTCCTCGCACGCCACCATGTAAAATTGCTCAGCTTCTGCAAGAGAAACGTAGGCTTTGTGGCTTTCTTTGAAAAGTCTGGCTATGCCGAGAAGAAGAAGCTTTTCATGCAGACCAAGATACACCAAGTCGCTTTTCCTCGTCGCTGGGATTATGCTTGAGACAGCCTTCCTGGCACATTCTGGAACAACAGTGTCCAGGTTTTCCACACTCGCGTACTTTCCAGCTCGCCAAAGCAATTCAATGCCGAAACGTGCATTTCCATTCTCAGAGAACGCAAGTTCAGCGATCGCGTTCACTGTCTCTTCGGGCACGACTAAGGGCTTGAAGGCTAGGGAGACACGCTCGTTGAGAATGTCTACGAGCTGTTGTTTGGAGTATTTTGCGAGATTAATTATGTTAGACTGCAGCGTGCTTCTGGTGCTAGCGTCCAATTGCCCAATGAGATTCACGTCCCGCAGAATGCATATTAGCGAAAATCTTTGAGGCTTGTTCTGCCTTACTTCTTGGAGGCGAGTCAGCTGATAAACAGCTTCAGAGCCTTCCCTCAGAATCAAGCTGTCGAATTCATCTAGGGTTAGGATCACATAGGCATTTTCGTCGTCTAGGATCCGCATCAAAATGTGAAGAAGCTCCTCAGCTGAATAGCCTCGCTTGGGAAAGTTCGGATGAAAAACCAATACCGCTTGTTGTAGGATGAGGAAAAGACTTCCACGATATTCTCGGCAGTTAACATGAATGTAGCGCAGATTGGTACCTCGGTTGCCGGTTTCTCGAGCCATGTCGGTTCCGAAACGTTGTGAAAGTACGGTCTTGCCTGTTCCTACTTCGCCGACTATTAGGACTCTTTGAGACATTTTTCCGGGAAACTGTAGCATGAAATTGAAGAATTCTGCCAGCAGACGCAGTTCGCTGTCTCTATGGGGGAGCCTATGAGGGACATAGTTGATGTCAAGTTTTGTCTCGTCTTTGAATACGCTCTGATACTGCGACACTGGGCTGGCCCAAAAAGAGTATGGTTAAAGCATTGTTATCCTTTTCCCTGCATTAGCTCGAGTCAGATGTCTTCATCGTCGTTGCGAATGTCGATTTGCAATAGAAAAGCTTGTTGCAGTCGCGTAGTGGGTTAACGCAACAACAGTCTCGAATGCGAAGTGCGAAATCAGAAGCAAGACGGCTTGATCATCGTCGAATCATAACATTAATAAACGTATTGAGTTAATTGTATTGCAACAATGATCCCAAAATATTTCTTCCTAACCAATGGAGTCGGGAAACACAAGGAGCAACTGCAGTCTTTTGAGCTGGCTTTGAGAGAAGCTGGCATCCAGCACTGCAACATCGTAAGCGTTTCTAGCATCGTGCCACCTGGGTGCGAGCTGGTTCCGAGAGAAAGAGGCTTAAAACTGATAAGACCAGGTGAAATAACCTTCGTTGTTTTGGCTAGAAACTCGACCAATGAACCACATAGGCTGATAGCTTCATCCATAGGAGTTGCAATTCCTTCAGGCAAACACGACTACGGCTACCTTTCGGAGCATCATTCTTATGGACAGCCAGACGACAAGGCTGGAGACTACGCAGAAGACTTAGCAGCAACAATGCTTGCAACAACCATGGGCATACAGTTTGACCCCGAAATCGCTTGGCACGAGAAAGAGCAACTGTTCAAAACCAGTGGGATGATAATCAAAACAGCCAACGTAACACAGTCTGCGACCGGAGACAAGATGGGGTTATGGACAACCGTTATTGCGGCCGCCGTTTTTGTTCCGGGAAAAATGACTTTAGAACGCCGATAGCCGAAGCCCTAACTTGAGTAAATCTGTCTCTATTCCAAAATAATATTAGCAATCGTAGCTATACATAAACCCGGGTGAATGTGCTCTTGCCGCAGAAACTGCAAACGCCTATTATAATCGTCAACTTCAAGACATATTTGGAAGCCACAGGGACGAGGGCGGTTGAGCTTGCAAGGAAAGCCGAAAAAACCAGTTCCGAGACAGGGATTTCGTTTGGTGTGGCACCTCAGTTCGCAGACATCGCGATCGTCGCAGAGGCTGTTGACATCCCAGTTTTTGCTCAGCACGTGGATCCCATAAGACCTGGAGGATTCACGGGGCACGTGCTTGCTGAGTCCCTGAAAGAAGTTGGAGCAGTTGGAACGTTGGTCAACCATTCTGAAAGGCAACTCAAACTGTCAGATATTGACGAAATAATCAAGGTGACAAGAGAAAAGGCGCTTGTGTCATGTGTGTGCGCTAACAATCCGAGTGTAAGCACAGCTGTTGCCACGCTTAAGCCAGACATGGTAGCGGTCGAGCCGCCTGAACTCATAGGTTCGGGAATTTCAGTTTCAAAGGCAAAGCCTGAAGTAATCACAGACACGGTTAAACTCGTGAGGCACGTTAACTCTAAGGTTACGATTCTGTGTGGAGCAGGAATAAGCCACGGAGAGGATGTTGCAGCCGCGTTAAGGCTTGGCACTCAAGGCGTGTTGGTGGCAAGTGGTATTGTAAAGGCGAATGATCCATATGCCATTATGCGCGAGTTTGCAGAAGCCTCAAAACGTTAGGTGAGTTTCGAAACCCTTGAAAGTTGAAGCCGAATGTGCAGCTTGCATAATCAGCCGCGCGGTAGCTGAGGCTACAGAGGCTACTACAAACCCGGCCTTGCGCTTCAGGGTCATGTGCGAACTCTTTCGCTTGCTGAACAAAGAATTCAAACCTACTGCTGTGCCCGCAGATCTGGGCACGAAAAGGGACAGGATAGTAAAAAGAGTGACAGGCAACAGTGATCCCTATAAGAGAAGCAAGAGGGTGAGCAATGACAAAGCTCTGAAGCTTCTGCCATATGCAAGAAAATACGTTGAGGCAGGCTATGCTCAGCAGGACAGATTCAAAAGAGCTTGTCTATGTGCGATTGTAGGTAATGTGATGGAGTTTGACATTCCAGGTCACAAATTCGCTTTTAGCAGCTTGAGAAAAAACCTTCAAGAGGCAGCAAAAGAACTGGTCATAGACGATATTAGCATGATTTACGAACTGGCAAAGAAGGCTCACACTATCCTTTATCTGGCGGACAATGCTGGAGAAATTGTCTTTGACATCCTGCTTGTCGAGCAGCTGAAAAACATGGGACTTACCATCATCGTTGCAGTTAAGGGCGGGCCTGTGATTAACGATGCTACTCTGGAGGATGCGGTATACTCTGGATTGAGCAAGATTGCTGATAAGGTGATAGTAACTGGAACAGATGCTGTGGGCCTGTCTGTAAAAGAGGTCTCCGCAGAGTTTCTTGAGGTCTACAATTCTGTTGATTTGGTTTTCGCAAAGGGGATGGGCTACGCTGAAACCTTGACGGAGTATAAGCTGAAAAAACCTCATGCCTTGTTGTTCAGAACAAAATGCAATCCCGTTGCAAATTACTTTGGCGCGCCTAGAGAAAAGAACGTTGCGAAGCTGATGGTTTAGATGCAGACGCCAAGCATAAGCCTGAATCGAGAAATGTTTTCCAATTTTGACACTGTAATCCAAAAAGAGTGGATAGTGACCAATGGCCTAGGCGGGTACGCGTCCTCAACAGTCTTGGGAATAAACACAAGAAAATATCATGGACTGCTTGTCGCCGCATTTCATCCACCAAGAGACAGAATAGTCTGCTTAGAAAAACTCGACGAGGAGGTCAGAATTGGAAATGATACCTATCAACTTGGAGCCAACGAGTTCCAGAATGGTATATTCCCTCTTGGACACACTTTCCTCAATCAGTTCAGGGTTTCATCCTTCCCAAAATTCGTTTACACTCTGCAGAATTTTGAAATTGAAAAGACAGTTTTCATGCCTTATGGGATGAATGCCACAATTATCCTTTACAAGGCTCTGAACAGAAGCAGCTCTGACATCAACGTCCGAGTTTTTCCTCTGATCAACTGTCGTCATTTTCACTCAGTGACCGAAAGGCGAAAACTCACTACAGACCCCAGCCAGAAATACGAAAGCAAGGAAACGTGCATAAGCTTTGGTTCTCCAAAGTCGGCTATAATCTTGAGGACGGTAGGCGGAAAATACTCTGCCAAGGAAAAGTGGGTCGAAAACCTATACTATCGAGAGGAAGCCAATCGTGGGGAAAGCTGTTTAGACGATTGCTATCAGAGCGGGTTCTTTGAATATGAAATCAAAGCTGGCAGGAACGAGAGTTTTGCGATAGCGGCTGTTGCAGACGAAGAGGCAGATGCTGCTCGAAAAGCTTTCGCCGAGGTGCCAACCACACTTTTTGATATGGGGGCTCTGTTTGAGAAGGAAAAAGAGCGACGCGAAAATCTGCTGGCGAAATTCTACGGAACACACGCGAATGCTCCCGTAAACGATTGGCTTAGCTATACGATTCTTGCTACGGACGCGTTAATAGTCAAAGGAACAAGTGCAGAGCACAGATGTATCATCGCGGGGTATCATTGGTTTGAAGATTGGGGAAGAGACACGTTTGTCTCGCTGCCCGGATTAACACTCACAACGGGAAGGTTTGAAGATGCCAAACGAATTTTCTTGACTTTCCAGAAACACTTCAGGGACGGCTTAATTCCCAATTTTATTCCAGATAGAGGTGGGCCTGCCGTCTACAACACTGCTGACGCGACATTGTGGTTTGTGAATGCAGTGTTACAGTACCTGAAGTACACCGGCGATTTCGAATTCGTTCAGACGCGGCTACTCGAGGAGTTGAAGGCAATCGTTGAAAATTACGTTGAAGGAACGACTCCTAGCATTCATGTTGACAGTGACGGCTTGTTGCGGCATGGTCCGCAATTGACATGGATAGACGCCACTGTAGATGGCCAACCTCTGAATCCGAGGGCTGGAAAAGCTGTTGAAATTCAAGCGTTATGGTATAACGCCTTGAAGATCATGGAACTGCTTGCGAATAGGTTTGAGGAGCCCGGTGAAGCAGAAAAATATGCCATGATGGCTGAAAGAGCGAAGATGAGCTTTGCTGAGAAATTCTGGAATTCGGAAAAGAGCTGCCTCTTCGACGTTGTCGATGAGAATGGGCGAGATGGCTCTTTTCGACCTAATCAGATAATCGCAGTGGCCTTGGATTTTGCCATGCTTGACGATGTGAAGAACGAGCAAATCGTTGATTCTGTGCTTCATGAGCTTTTGACGCCGTTTGGTTTGAGGTCCCTCGCAAGGAATGATCCGAGGTATGTTGGAGTCTACGCGGGGGACAGAAGAAGCCGGGATAAGGCTTATCATAATGGGACAGTTTGGCCTTGGCTTCTAGGTCCATTCATAACGGCTTTTTTGAGAGTGAAGGGACATAGTGGTCTTAGGCGTGATTATGTGATGAAGAACATTCTTGAACCGTTTTTTGCCAAGCATGTTCTAGGCGCGAAGCTTGGGACGGCGAGTGAGATTTGCGATGGCGACCCGCCGCACGCACCCAAAGGATGCATCTTGCAGGCGTGGAGCATTGCGGAACCATTGAGAGCCTACGTGGAAGACGTGTTGTATGTTAGGCCAGAATTCGAGAAACTTGTGCTAGGCTTGAGTTGATATGGTTTTTCTCAGGCCTTCCGCTGCGGCTTCAGGAGTAACGGTGTTTATGTACATGCCTGTGCTCAGTTCAAACCCTGCCCAAATCGCAAGTTTGGGGTAGACTTCTAAGTGCCAATGATAGTATTTGCTTGAATTCTTGTCTAGGGCCAGGTGAAAACCATAGTTATAGGGCGGGTCATTCACTAATGCTTTCAACCCTCCAAGGCAGGTTTTCATTGTTTCAGCAAGCGTCTTCACTTCAGCTTGCGATAAGCCTAACGGCGTGGTCTCATGTTTTTTCGGGATTATCCAGAACTCCATTGGATGAACGCTTGCGTACGGAGTGAAAACAGTGAACTTCGAGTTTTCAAGAACGAGTCTTGGTCCCTTGCGTTCTTTTTGGATGATGTTGCAGAAAATACACTCTTTGTTCTGGTCCCAGAATTTCTTGCCTGCTTTCATTTCTTCGCGGATGGTCTTTGGAACGATCGGTGTTGCAATTATTTGGCTGTGTGCATGAGAAAGTGAGGCTCCTGCTTCTATGCCGTGGTTGCGGAAAATGGAAACATACCTTATGTAAGGTTTTGCTGATAGTTCGTGGAGCCTATCGATGTAGCAATTGACAACGTGGATTAGCTGCGGGATTCTAGCGTTTGCAGGATGCTCATCATGAACCGGCGACTCTATCAGAACTTCATGATGCCCAACGGCCATGGCTAGATTGCTGTCTGTCAGAATTTGCTTTCTCGTGAGCTTTTCTTTTGGAGGGGCAAAGGCTGGATACAGGTTTGGGACACATCGAACAAGCCAATTCCTGTATCTAGAATCGCCGCCATCCTTGGTTTTTCGAAAGCCACTTTTTGATTCTATGCAGACCAGAACTGCCGGTGGTGTCATCTGCTCGTTACCTGGGCACATTGGGCAGACTTCTGTTTTGGCTTGCAGCCTCTCCTTCTTCGCAAAGTCTGTAGGTCGTCGACTTCTTTCAGTTGCTATGACAACCCAGCGGTCAAGCAAATAGTCCTTGCGAACCTCGTTAAATGGCATGTTCAAACATCCAATGCCAATAGGCTTTGTTTCCTGCAGGATTTAGCATTTTCTTGGAAATCGCTCATGTTATTGCGCTGTAGTGAAGTTCACGTGCTTAATCTTGCAGCCACGCTCTTCTCAATGCATATGAGCTTGTCAGCGCGCCGATTTCCCCTAAGCATAGGCAAAAGTAACCGTAAAAGCGGTGGGCCACAGAGGTTCGACGCCCAGAATTCGCCGAATCCTCAAAGCCCTACACTCGTACCCGCGCCCCCTTGAGCGCTGAACGTCCAGACTTAGGTTGCTCCCTCCCGGGCCTGGCCGGGTTCGCCTGGTAAACACTGAAAACGGCTTCCCTACGGAAGCCGCTCAATGATCGCCAGCCCCAAAGGACGGATAGTCAACGCTTCGGAAATAGAGGTTTCGACGACCTTAAACATCTCATCCTCAGCTTTCAGCCCGTCCTATAGAGGGTTTACGGTACAGGGGACCCCTACCCCCCCACCTAAGACCCACCGCCGAAAGAGTGTGAAGCCCATTCAGAACTATAAAACTTTACCTTCACGCAGAGGACGATGCTTCCTGAACAAGACTGCGCCATTGTAGCGCACGTTAGCCACCTGTCGTACGGGAGAGCAAAGGGTCAGAAAAATAGGAAACGGGTCTTCGGAAATGATTTCTGCTATTGGCTTTGTTGCTGTTTTTGGGGCTTCGATTTTCTTGCCCTGTCGGCTATTGTGTAGATGAGCCAGGCGATTATTCCATAGATCACGCCGTTGAACACTGCGATTATGAGGGTTGTTGCAGGCACTCCTAGCACCGGATAGTCAGGTGCTGGCACATTGAGGGCGTTGTAGATCTGTGCTCCTGGCGGCAAGCTCGGATATGGCAATGTTGCTAACAGCACTATTATGAAGACTGCGAGAAATACGATTGCTCCTCTCATCCGGTTATCCCTTCATCCTTGACGTGCGAGATTCGTTTCAGTAAGATAGTATTTAAGATAAAAACCTTGTCCAAAGATCTGAACCTTTAGGCACGCGGTTCTGGAGAAGATGCACCGATCTAGCTTTTTCTGTACGCAGAATGGGGTCAGATTTATCTTCAATTAAGTTGATTGTTGTACGCGTAAGATGTGCGGTCGGAGGAGTTGTGGTTGAAGAGGATAGGTGTCGTCACGAGCGGTGGAGACGCGCCTGGCATGAATGCGGCTATCAGGGCGATTACCCGCATCGCTTATTCAAAGAATCATCAGGTGTTCGGTTTTGAGAGGGGATGGGAAGGTCTGATGATGAACATGATGAGGCCGCTTACTCCCCGCTCTGTTGGGGGAATAATCCAGTTGGGCGGAACCATTCTGCACACGTCTAGAAGCCTGCAGTTCAGAAAGAGGCAGGGACGCTTGAAGGCCGCGGAAAATCTTGCACTTAACAGCATTGATGGACTCATAGTCATTGGCGGAAACGGCTCCTTCAATGCGGCCTTGGAGCTAAGTAAGCACACGGACACTTTGATAGTTGGGGTTCCTGCAACGATCGACAACGACGTTTTTGGCACAGAGGAGACGATAGGCTTTGACACGGCGGTGAATACGGCAGTAGTTGAGATTGACAAGATTCGAGACACAGCCATTTCCCATGAGAGAATCTTCATAGTTGAGGTGATGGGGCGAACGCGAGGCTTCATAGCGTCAGCAGTGGGGTTGACGGTTGGAGCGGAGATCATTTTGGTGCCCGAGGTCAAGCTTAACAAGGAAAGAATAATCAAGAGGCTAGAGGAGAACAGCGCAAAGGGAAAAAAGTCAGGAATAATAGTTGCCGCAGAAGGAATAGGCGACACGAAAAGTCTTGGAGAAGAAATCGAGAGAAGCGCTGGAACGGAAGTCAGGCTCAGTATTCTTGGTTATGCACAGAGAGGAGGCAGCCCAACAGCGAGAAGCCGGCTTTTGGCCAACCTGTTTGCAGACAAGGCTGTAGAACTGCTATCGAAAGAGCAGGGAAAAAGAATCGTCGGACTGCAGAAGGGCAGAATAACGAGCATAGGACTTGAGGAAGCGTGTAAGACAGAGAAACCCTTAGACTTGGGGCTGCTGAAGCTGGCGGATGTGCTGGCAACTTAGAACATGGTAGAGGCTAGCCGAAAAACACTCTTGCAATGTCGTAAAGTTCCAGGTCCACTGTTCTGCGCTTGCCGATTACGTCTTTAAGGGGCACTGACACTATCTTGTTTCCCTGAATGGCAACCATGCGTCCGAACTTCTTCTTGTAAACGAGGTCCACAGCGGCTATTCCGAACCTCGTGGCCAGTATCCTGTCAAAGGCTGTCGGCGAGCCTCCGCGTTGAAGATGTCCCAAGACCACGACGCGCGTTTCTATGTTCATGCATTTTTCGATTTCTTTCCCAACGTAGTAGCCTATGCCGCCTAGGCGAATGTGGCCGAATTCGTCAACACTATCGCTGTACACTATTTCTGCGCCGCCTTTAGGCTTGGCTCCCTCGGCAACCACAACTATGCTGAAGTTTCGGCCGCGCTTCTGTCTGTGCTTGATGTATTTGCAGATTTCTTCTATGGTGAATGGCTTTTCCGGGATTAGGATGATGTCCGCGCCGCCTGCCAGGCCGGCTTCTAGGGCAATCCAGCCTGCGTATCTTCCCATGACTTCAAGGATCATGACCCTCTGATGGGTTTCAGCGGTGGTGTGAAGCCTGTCAAGGGCCTCTGTGGCAGTCGTGACGGCGGTCATGAACCCAAATGTGTAATCGGTTCCTGCCAAGTCGTTGTCAATCGTTTTGGGCACTCCTACGCACTTGAGCCCATATTCGGCCATTTTGGATGCAACGCTCAGTGTGTCGTCGCCGCCAATGGCTATGACTGCTCCAATCCCTGCTTTTTTGGCGTTTTCACGTATCTTTTCAGGTCCCTTTTCCCGTTTGAAGGGGTTGGTCCTTGTGGTTCCAAGAATTGAGCCTCCGCGCGGAAGAATGCCAGAAACAGACTTTAAGTCTAGGGGCACGAGCTCGTTTTCAAGAAGGCCGTGCCACCCGTCTTTTATGCCTACTATTTCGTAGCCGTAGTTCTGAATTCCCTTTCTGACGACGGCTCTGATGACGGCGTTAATGCCAGGTGCATCGCCGCCGCCGCTTAGTATTCCAACCTTCATTCCAAGTTCACTGGTCCTAAGACGCTTTTCCAGAGCTGCTGAACAGTTGCATCTTGCCCTTAACGACTTGTTTCATGGCTTCTCTTGCTGGGCCCAAGATCTTTCTTGGGTCAAATTCTTTCGGCGAGTTTGCTAGCACTTCGCGCACGGTTGCAGTGAATGCGAGGCGAAGATCGGTGTCTATGTTTATCTTCGCGATGCCCATGGAGATGGCCTTCTTAATGTGCTCTTCAGGAATTCCCTTTGCTCCCCTGAGTTCAGCTCCGTACTTGGATGCCTTTTCGATGATCCATGATGGGACGCTTGAAGCTCCATGCAGGACAAGCGGTTGGCTGACCTGTTTGCTGATGAGTTTCAACCTTTCGAAATCAAGTTTTGGTTCTGCCTTAAACTTGTAGGCGCCATGCGACGTGCCTATCGCCACGGCGAGAGCGTCTACTTTTGTTCGTTCAACAAAATCTTTAGCCGCTTTGGGGTCTGTCAGGATGGCGCCCTTCTCTTCGACAGTTGATTCTTCTACTCCTGCAAGTCTTCCGAGTTCAGCTTCAACGGACACGCCTTCTGGATGGGCTATTTCGACCACGCGTTTGGTCAGTGCAATGTTTTCGTTGAACTTGAGGTGGGATCCGTCAATCATTACCGATGTGAAGCCTGCAGAGATGCATTTGGACGCTGTTTCGAAGTCTTCGCCGTGATCAAGGTGTAAGGACATGGGAACCGGCGAAGATTCGGCAGCGGTTCGGACAATCTTTGAAAGGTATGGCAGGCCGCCATATTTTATGGCGCTTGGCGTGACGGCCACTATTGCAGGTGACTTTTCGTCAGCTGCGGCCTCTGCGACGGCCAGAACTGCTTCTAGATTGTTTACGTTGAAGGCGCCGACTCCATAGCCGCTGCGCCTGGCAGGAACCATCAAATCCCGATTTGTGACGAGCATATGAGGTCGCATCGCATCGATATTATCGCTGTTCAGTATAAATGATTTACATGTGCCGTGTGCTTCAGGGCCCGGGCCGTTAGGAGTCCTAGACTGGAAGTTTTAAGAGCATTGAGATGCTCTCATCTGTTGGTGACTCGGTTATGACTTGCTATTTTAGGCATCTTCAGGAGGTCTTCAGAAAAGCAGGGATAGAAGTCACAACTGCGAACAGGCGGGAGATTGACGTGATGATTCGCGGCATAGTAGGTGTGTCCTACAAGGATTGTCCGGCGACTTGGAGAGAGGTTAAAAAGAGATTGGCGGATGATGCGGACGGTTTTGCTTCCACGTTGAAAACGGCTTGGGAGAAACGAGGCATCCCAGGAGCCTAGCTGTTCCGTGGGCTTTATTTCCTGGGTTTAGGCTTCGCCTTTGTCGCTTTCAGAGGTTTCATGGGTTCGCCGCAGCATATTAGGTCACATGTTGAGCATCCGAATGGGTCGTCGACTACCACGACTAGTCCACATTCGTCGCACTTGTATTTCTCGCCTTTTTTTGCCATTGCCTCACCTCCTTCCATATGGCAATATTGTGAGATTCCATGTCGTAGCGAATATGAAATTATCCAGAATGCGAGTTTTGAAACTGGTGCACGCTATCGGGTGTCAAAGATGCAGAAGGCTCTACATTCGCCTAGGCCTTAGTATGGATCTCGACACTTTTTCCGCAATGGTGCAACCATGCTGTACCCAGTCTATCTTGAGGGCCTCTTGAGTACCTTTGGCAATGTGCGAACATGTTGGACATCAAGTGTTCTTTGTATGGATCGCTACGATCACAAGGACGGAAGGTTGAATCACGCGTGAAGCGAAGCGCTGACGTTCTATGGGGGAAATGTTCCTCGCGCGCGTTATGTTTAAACGCGCTGGGCTCTTTGTTTGAGTAGGCTGTAGTATGGGTGCATCTTCTTCCTGCAGCAATAGGTGCATCTTCCATTTACATTTCAACATGAGGAATGTCCCTCTGAATACCCCGGGCGATGAGCGGTTATGCTGGCCGGTCAGTCAGTTTCCATGGAACTCTTATGGTCACTCGTGCAAGAGTCTCATACGGTTTTCATGATAAGCGAATTTGGCGGTGCTAAACAGATATGTATTCACGCGTAGCCATAGTGGTGGTTGAGGCATGAGCGTGCGGGGAGAGATTTGATGGGAGTTGAGGGTGATAGGATGCTTTATCGTCGGGCTAGCGTTGATGATGTTGAGTCTCTGGTCGACTGTAGAGTTCGGTTTCTGAACGAGCTTTACGGTCATCCTGAAGATGAGGAGACTGAGATTCTGAGAGCGTCGCTACGGGAGTATTTTCGTGAAGCAGTTCCTTCTGGTCGCTTCGTTGCTTGGCTTGCAGAATGCAACGGTGGAATAGTCGGCACGAGCGGGATGGTGATTTGGCAGATGCCTGGAAGATACGGCGGGCTTGAATCTGGGAGACTCGGGTACATCCTCAACATGTACACGGTTCCTGAAGCGCGAAGAAAAGGCATATGCACACGACTGCTCAAAGAGCTAATCAGAGAAGCCAAAGCCTTAGGCATCAAGTACCTGCATCTTCACGCTTCTGAAGATGGCATAAGTATCTACAGAAAAGCAGGATTCTCCGAGCCAGACCAAACAGAACTGAGACTCATAGCGCACGCTGAAACGTTGAAGTAGCTCATGATGTTGCGATCTTGCTCTATCTTGCTACGGCTAGATTTACCAAGAATTTTCTTAACGACTTATGGCTGACAACAGAAGATGAAGGATAGGGAATGGGGATACATGTGGATAGAACAAGCAAAACGATGAAAGCATCCTGCGGCGACAAGGAAGTGTCCGTTTCTTGGAAAAAAAATCCGGAGGATCATAAAAAGTGGTTCTGCGTTCTGTATAAAGCCCAGTATCAATGTGGATAGTAACGAGTCCTTTCCATCTCTAGCTGGAGATGTTGGAATCCTCATTGCTATGTTCGGATTGTTTCATGCAAGACTTGTATCTCGAATCGTAGCAAAGTGTTTGAGAGATTCCATAAACAGCCCGCGCCCAAGATGGACCGGATCTCTGGACTATGGTGTGGGTAATACCCGTTACGTTCATGACATAGGTTTGTGAATTTGTATCAAAACTGATCTTTCCTGAAAGCTCAACTATGTTACCAGCAACAAACCCTGCAGGAAATATCGCGTGCGATGTTTGACTATTGAAGATCAAAACACAAAGGAACCAACTGGGCTTGGAGAAAGACTCGGAGTGATACTCTCTGCAGTTACGCCCACGTAAGCCGCACCTGTAGGTGCATAGGTCAAAGTGCCGATCACAGTATAACTACTATTTTCTGATACCTTGTTTGATGCGTAATACACGACAACTCCAACAGTGGTAAGGACAAGTAAACCAGCGACAACTGATGATTTGTTCACCTTCATCTTTCCACCGCGAGTTTCTTTTTGGTTGTCTCTGGCCGGGTTTTTTTCCGCAGAATTAGGCCTTCACAGAGAAACAGAACCATGGCGATCGTGGTCGGCGCTATCAGATAAAAAAGGTACAATTCCGGCGCCTGCCCGTTGAGGAAAAACGGAACAGCGATGAGGGCGATTTCGACTCCTAGAATACCCATGAAAAAGAAGGAGTAAAAGATCAGCCTGGGCACTAGGTTTCTGCCAATCCAAAGGTGCCCGCTGACGCTTATTTTTTCCTTGACCACGTATTGCCCATGCTTGTTCTTGTACAGCAGACCCAGAGCCTCAAGTTTTTGCAGATGCCAATAAGCAACGCTTGGGCTGCTAAGGTTTGCGGCTCTCATGACTTCACGTGGGCCAACAGGGCTGCCTTCTTTAACCACGCAAGCGTACACGTTCAGCGTGGTGCCTTCCAGCTCTTCATTGCTCGTGTTTGTCACTCTCAGCTGCTTGGTTCGATGAATGCTTCTGCGCCGTACTGGTCGAGTTGGAACTGTTGGTTCTCGCTTAGGACTGTGTTGTACAGATACCCGTTTGCCGTGTTTTCCAGTTGAACCTGGTTGAGCCAGGTTGACGTTGTGATCGTATCGTAGTATGTGCCGTTTACGAGCCAGTCATTCACGTAGGTAGAGGCCGTTGCGTAGAGTGTGATGCTTCCTGTTTCCAGAATTCCCGCGTTGCCTCCAAGCGTGCCGTTCAGAACGATCAGTCGTGACTGGTGAGGTGCCCACGTGTTGTTGAAACCGTCTGCTTTTGACGGCCATTGATATGTTGGGCCGTTGCCGTTGTACGTTTGCCATGAAGGCATTTCTGTTGTAGGTCCAACGGTTGCGTTTCCAACGTTTCTGTAGTGTTGTCCGCTGAAGGGTAGTATCTGGTTCACTAGGGTGTTGGTCGCCATGACCGTAGGCTGTTCAGGGTCTGCTCTCACCCTGCCTGTGACGTCAACCCACGAGCCGTTGATGTAGATTGAAGTGGACGTCATTGCGGTGCTACTATAGTATTCCGCTATTGGCACGCCTTCGATCCATGTGCCTTCTACTGTGGCATTAGCCGGCAGTTCAGGTATTGCAGTTGCGGTGCTATGACTTGGAGTAATTATCCTCATCAAATTGAAAGGGTAATCTGTGCCGGGAATCCACGTTATGTTGAGCCATGCATCATCAAGCCAAACGCCTTTAACGACGCTTCCAAAGTCTACGCCTGGGCCTTCTCCGTTGGCAAATGAGAAGCCTCCTAGAGCTGAGTGAATAATCTTGATATCTTGTGCGGCTGCAAAGCCCACTTCTGAGATTCTTGCTTCGATGTCGGAGAGGTTCGTAACGTTGAGAACAACCATGTACGTTGCGCCAGACTGATATGGCGCGGTTTCGTTGGACTGATATGACTCGTTGCTTGAAGATCGATCGTTGGGGTTTTCTTGAACACTAAAGTATGCGTAAACAATGTCTACGCTAAAATCGGCCTTAGGTCCTTCAGGTGCTTTTGGGAATGGCTTAACATATGGCTGCAAAATAAGAAGAGGTGAAGCGAAAGCAATTCCTGCTGTTAGAGCAAGAACAGCGACTACTATTAGCTTTGTTGCAAAATTCATCTTTTGTCACAATATCATCATGGGTATAAGTAACTATTAGCTCTGCTTGAAGAACACTTCTGTTCTACCGATAGAACAGTCTTACGCGAGTTGCCAACGAATTCTTTGGCATACTAGCCTGATCATACTACTGAGTTTACAGACTGTACTACCATAGCACGCTTCGTCAAGCATTGCCACTATTTCTCAGAAGTCCAAGCAAGCCACAAAGCATGTTG
Organism: Candidatus Bathyarchaeota archaeon; assembly: GCA_963705345.1. Lineage (GTDB taxonomy): Archaea > Thermoproteota > Bathyarchaeia > Bathyarchaeales > Bathycorpusculaceae > DASPTR01. The sequence continues at coordinate 555,010 of OY970072.1, read as the reverse complement.
TTGGGGGGGATGGGGGTAAAGCTTTCCAACTGACCCAGATTGTAAGATAGATGGTGAGAATCCCCAACGATGAGTTCCAGAACATTCTTATTCAATGGCAGTTCGGGTAATGAAAAAGAAAGAGGGTATGCTTGTCATGAAATGCCCTAAATGTGGAGACGAAATGGAAGAAGAGAAAGAGAAAGAAGACTAAGTATCATACGCGCGCACTTGTTGTTGATTCTGTAAACTACTTATTGTGTCTCTTTGGTGTGAAAACTAGGTTTCGAACAACGTTTTTCTCATAGTGGCAATTAGTTGAGTTCTGGAGCAAGGGCGCGCAAAGCTTTTGTTACATTCCACGTATCCTTTAGCATTCCAAAAAGGGTGTCCCAAATTCAAATCTATACTGGGCACGCGTGGTACCGTATATATTAGGTCGCCATATGTAGTATCAAATAGCGTCTAGTAAGTCAAGAAATGGAAACAAAGGAGACAAAGAAGGAAATGTTTCCATTGCTATGGTGGCTGACATGGATAATAGTGTTCGTGTTTCCCACGACTGAGCATTGGATTAAGAGCAAGTGGCGATACCTGCTGCTTGGCGTTCTCGGCGCGCTATTCGGATTCATCGCCATTGCAGCCGTCACCATCGACGTCTACATGGTTTTCTGGCTCATATTTTTCAAACTACTCACCACCCTAGCAGAGTGGCTTTTCGCTTACATGAACATCTACAGACTACCCGACAACGATGAACGATCCATGTACGAAAAATATGGGAACAGGAGATTCAGGTCGATCTTTGGTCGAGGGAGTAGAAAGGAAGAGTACAGATGGCTGGTCGCCATTGCAATGATGGCCATTATCGTTTTTTCAGCCGTTATGCTGTGGCAGACCCAAGCCGCGTCGAGAGTCAACAATGCAAGTTCTTTCAACCAGATGCTGACGTTCGAACCCACGGGAACACCGCTGTTCCAGCACGAAATTCCTGACAACATGCTGCGGCTGACGACCGAGGAACTGGCGAAGAGCATCGCACTGAGAAGCGCTGCACACTTCGGAAGCGTAAGGGTCGGATCTGCACACATAACCATATACAAAGGTCGCCTCGTCTGGGTGGTGACGATGATCCCGCCAAACCTGTGGGGTGACAACACCATCAAGGGACTGGTAATCGTCGACGCAAACAACCCGGAACTTGACGTCGAGATCATCGACAAACCGTTCAAAGTCGGCGAAGGACTCATGTACTTTCCGCCTTTCTACACTGGAAACATTCAGGGAAACGCCTACTGGGGATTATCCACTGCCGACGCCTATGGCAGAGCTACGCTGACACCCGACGACAATGGCGACTGGAAATACGTCCTGACAGCCACCCAAGTTCGACAATGGACGTTCGTCGCACAACCCAAAGGAGTATACGTGTACGACGAGTTCGGCCAGATCGAAAACTTCTACGGCATGAACCAGATCCCTGCTTGGGTTACCCAACGCTACGACGAAGGCTGGCTCAAAAGCATGATCAGCACATGGGGTGCCACTAGGAGAGGAAACGGCTTCGACATCTTCGCAGGCGGCGTCGCCTGGATACCCGCATCAACCAACAGGGTGGAAATCTCAGACGACGTCCGATGGATCGTTGACCCCGACACAAACAAGATAACCGCGCTGGTCCCTGTGGACTTCGTCGGCGAAGTGCAGACGATGGCTGGAATGTTCAAGACAGCGGGCAACGGAATAGAGTACTATGACACGACTGGCCTAGACATCAAGAGTGGCCTACAGGCACAGAACGTCATCGAATCCCACATCCTGATGCCCACCACAGGCGCATACGAAGCAGAAATGCCCCTGATATACCCGATAAACGGCGAAAACGCTTGGTTCGTTCCAGTATACTGGCGCACTGCACAAGGTCAATCCACATCAGAACAGGAAACCGTCGAGCTGACCGGCCTCGGGATCGTCGACGCAGTAAACCTAGACCACTACACAATCGTCATGACCGGCGAAGGATACCAAGGCGCGGCTTTGGTTGCAGAGGCAAAACGCAGATTCGAAATAGGGGCAGTTCAACCCTCAAACGAGAAAACGATAGCCGGAACACTGAACGACAGATTCTCATACGTCAACAACGGCAACACCATCTACGTCCTAACCATCAACCAGACCGACTACGCAGCGTATACGCAGACCCTAGGCTTCACAACAGTCAGCAGAATCGAAAAACTACACGTAGGCGACACAGTAACGATAATAGTCAACTTAAACAACAACGAATTCATACGATTCCCACCTTAACCTGAGACAGAGCAGGCGCGCTTCAAATCTCTCCTTCTGCACCAAGTCGGCGTGTGTGAATACGAGAAGCGGCAATGGCAAGAAGAAATATGCCTGTAATTGACCAAAGAATACCGATCGATTCATACCCTGCGTAGACTGCTTGGAGTGAACTATTGATACCCATAATATTCATTTGATCAGCCCAACCAATCGCTCTGACGTAGTCTCCATAAGCAGTCAGGAAATAATAGATTCCCCACAGAACAAAGAATCCTCCAACAGGAAGCAGAAGCAGGTCCCTCAAACTTCCTATACGGGCTCTTCTCCGCATCATGAAATCAACTATACATAAGATTAAACCTGTAGCAACTGGCAAAATGCCAAGTGCAAGAGCAACCCATACCCATTGCATATAAGAATTAGGGTTCGCTTCAAGTGTAGCTACCACACGCCAGTCCTCACCAATTGTACCAACTCCTGCAAACAAAGAAGAAAAGAAAGCAAATGCTAAGACAAGCAAGCCTGCGCTGAGAAGAATAGAGCTTTTCACGTGATGAGATGTCACTGCACGATTCCCTTCTGTAAGCAAGAGCATATTGAATTGGTAAGTCTTCAGGTTTGAGCCGTAGAGTTTCCCCCAAAACCCGTCTGCCTACGGGTATTCTTGATGCTCACTTCCTGAGCATACGGTTCTAACGTTTTCCAGTGTTGCTGTTCCATTCTTGAACACGGTGTAGATGATTACAAGCTTTGCGTCTGGGCAGTTCACGGCATAATTGCGGAACGTGCCATTCACTTTGTAGTAGCTGTCCACTTCTGAAGTTTCCAGCTTCAAAGGCAGGCCACCGTCCTCTGGAAGATATATGATCCAGTAGGCTTTTCGTGGAGCTTTATCGACTAGCATCAGGTAGGTTTCATTTGCTTGCACTGCTGACGTGATTGGATTGTATCCGACAAACTTGGTTACCCAGTTCGAGTCATACCAGTATTCACTGTAATATCTTTTCAACGTGGTCAGTTCATCATTAGGTCTCGCAAGCTCAATCAGCAGAATTGAAGAAGCAATAGCTAGAGCGCCCAGCACAGCAATCAAAAACAGAACCACCCTTTTTGCCAAGACTATTCACCATCCCATGACAATTGATGGCTACGGTTCCTTATAGTACTAATCATTGGAACATACAATGGGTCTCAGGATAAAACTTTACACTCAGACTAGACCAGAAAAGCTGACAGCAGTCGTAGGTGAGATAAACCAAAGCTATGTGCCCTAGCATGCGTTGAAGGAGCGGCGTGAGAAATTATGAAGAGGCCCGATAAAATCGAGTGGTTCTTGAGGCTTGCGACTTTTGGGTCCGCTCTCGCGGTAGGCGTCATCGAAGCTTGGAATATCTGGCATCATCCAGAGATCTGTCAGCTCTTATAGATGTTCTTGAAGATGATGACTACTTTCTTTTGCAATACAAGAACCATAAGATTCTCAGGATCTCAAAGAGAGATGGATTCTTCTATAGTCAAGCGTCGTCTTCTTTTGGGTCTTCTGGAAAGAACAGGTCGTCATCACCTAAACTCATCAGTCCTTCGCCCTCGGAGTCTTCTTTGTTCAAATCCTCTTCGAGTTTAGGTTCGGTTTTTTCTTCGTTTGTTGTATACATAGGTTCATGCGGTTCGAGTTCGACTTGTTGTTTTGGCTTTCGCTTTCTTCGTTGAGTCAGCCGCAGCGTGAAAGCACGCACAAAAAAAGAAGACTGCCAAGGCAAAACCGATTTCTTCGTTAGTCATGTTGCTTCGCTTCAGCTTGGTCCATTGTTGTAAGAATTTCAGTTCAATCGGTTTCTGTTGCTTTGAATCGTTTCTTGAAAACTACGCCCTGTTGCTTCAGTTTGTCCTAGCGCGCATGTGGGTTTCTTTATCGTTAGCAAGTTTTTCGGCTTGGGGTTTGGTGATGTTTGAAAGCCGTTGGACTCCATGTTTAGGGTAGGTCGTAGTATAGATCTCGACACTTCTGCCGCAATAGTTACAACTATCCACGAGCAGGCTATTCTGAGGGTCTTATGAGTACCTTTCGCAATGAGCGACTATGTTGGCTGCTCAGTCACTTTCCATTGACACTTCAACATGCATATAGAACCAGAGCCGCATTTTCTGCGTACTCTCTGTTGCTTTGACGACACTTCTGGCAAAACGCGCGCTTGGAAGGCGCGACCTGGCTCCATCGTACTGAAAAAGGGAATTCAGGAACACGGATACGGGCTACGGTGAGAGAGTGCATTAATGAGCTGGTCAATCTGCAGCAAGAAAATGGCGCTTGGGTTTCTTCGGATAGAGACGAATTCGCTGTGTCAACAATCATCAATGCACTAGAGGCGCTGAGATCGCATAAGTTCGGGTAATTTCCGCTGTATATTTTCCAGTTCTCTGCGTTCCTGTTATCGTCGGCCGGCCAGTTGATTCGGCAATGAAGCTATCATATCAGTGACCTTCTTCGAGCTTGGGGGAAACGTATTAAGGTAGCTAGTCAAGAAAGCTATGATTCACATATTGGAGGGTTTCACTTGGAGACATTGGCCGTCAAGGTTGAAGGACTTGCAGTTAACTACGGTTCTTTCGTGGCAGTTGAAAACCTATCGTTCACCGTGAAGAACGGGGAAATCTACGGACTGTTGGGCCCCAACGGAGCAGGCAAGACCACCACGATTAAGGTGCTTGTGGGGGTTTTGGAACCACGGTCTGGCAAGGTTGAGATTTACGATACACCCATCTCAGATGAGGTCGCTGCGAAAAGCCAGATTGGCTATGTTCCCGAAGAAGTGGTTCTGATGGACTCACTTACTCCGAGAGAGTTCTTCGAGTTTGTAGCTTCGATAAGACGCTTAGACAGAGAAGGGGTCAATTCGAAGCTTGAAAGGTTTGCCTCTGCCTTTGAACTCAAGCAGTATTTTGACACGCCAATCGCGGCTCTGTCCATGGGCAACAAGCAGAAAGTCGCCATCATCGCAGCCTTACTCCACGATCCGAAGCTTTTGGTGCTGGACGAGCCTCTAATCGGTTTGGATGCGCGTTCTTCGAAGATTCTCAAGGAGCTCATAACCTTCCACGCGAAGAAAGGCGGAGCCGTCATATTCTCGACACACATCATGGAGGTCGCGGAAAAACTGTGCACTAAGGTTGGCATAATAAACAAGGGGAAAATCGTGGAAGAGGGCACGGTGGAGGATCTCCGCAAGCTCGTCAGAAGCGCAGAAGGCTCTCTGGAAGACATTTTCCTGAAGGTAACAGAGCAAGAAGCTGGGATGCAGGACATAATAAGGGCATTGGAAGAGGAGTAGGACTCGGTGAAGTTTTCTGAACTCTGGCGGCTTTCGACCACAGTTTACAAGGAGGTCTCGTTCCAATCCATCTTTTCGCTACGTTCTGGCTCAGTCTTGCCGCGGAGCGGCAGAACGGATGTCAGACGAATTGTTGCCAGTGCCAGAGTGAATACCTTAATCAGTAAACTGGTCACAACACTTTTCATAGGAGTTTTCGCCGTTGTCGTCTTCCTTCCCGTAACAGTCAGTGGCGTGGGCCCACCCGTGCCGATGGAAACAGCTTTCTTGGGCAGTGTCTCCGCGTTCCTTGCTGTCGTGTTGTTCCTGATAGTCTTCATGGGTCTTCAGGTTTCGACGTCGTTTGTGTCCTCCAAGATCGTGGACGTCCTCAGTCCACTTCCACTTTCAAGGCTGGACATCTCAAGAATTGTCTTTCTTTGTTTCATAAGAATCTTTGACGTACCCCTCGTTGGCGCCGGCGCAGTCTTTCTGGCGGTCTACTTCCTTGCGGGCGGTTCAATATTAGGCGGCATGATCTCCCTTATGGGCATCATAGTCACAGAGATCTTCGCTCTGGCTCTTACTACAGCTTTGGCGCGATTCTTCTACTCAAGGGTGGCAGGTGCAGGAGGCAGGTCTAAATGGCACACTTTCTTGAGATTTGCCTCTATGCTTTTGTGGATTCTTCCAACATTCGCAGTGTATTTTGTCATCAATTTTGCGAGGGAAATAGTTCAATCATTTGCTTATTTGACGCAGGGTTTCTCCTCTTTTTCTCAGATCTTGGTTCTACTCTATCCTTTTTCCTACGGGTTCTTAGTGTCATGGGCGACTTTCCCAAATGGAATTGACTACGCTCTTGTAGTCCTCTCCATCGCTGCCTCTACGGCATACACCATCATTGCCTATTATTGTCTAAGATGGGTCACGTGGACCGTCAGGAAAATGGGGATTGGAGCAGTGACTAGGGGTTTGAGAGAACCTGTGACGGACACGCTGATCAGACCTCAAGTACCTTGGCTGGGAATTATCCGTAAAGACTTGAGAGTGGCCTCGAGAGCGCCTTCCTATGCAAGTTTGTTCCTTTTGCCAGCCATACAAACGGCCGTTCTTGCAATAACCTTCTCCTCTCTTGGCGAAATCGGATTGAGCACCGCGCTTGGGATTCTGACTGGATTATCAATGATCACCCTTCTGCTTCCCCCCACTCTACTGTCAATAGAAGGCTTAGCCTCTGCCTACACGAGGCATCTTCCGATGAGAAAGATGACACTGATCACAGCGAAGACGCTCTTGTCAACACTCACCTACTTAGTTTCGCTGATCGTGCTTTCGATCGTTGCAGTTGTCATGGGAAAAGACTTCTCTTTGATCCTGGCCTTCGGAGCGTCGCATGGATTTTCAGTTGCCGCCGCAATCATGCTTGAGTTGACGATTCTGACGAGAAAGTTCTGGAAAGAGGGCTTTGCAGTAGGCAACATTTACTCAAGAATCTCCACCTACATCTTGATCCTTATTCCAGGCTATGCAATGGCGGCGATACCGATAATCAGCGCTTTTGTCGCGTTTTTCCTTGCTAGTTCCTTTGTTCTACCAGTGTTTCTTGTCGTCGCTGTTGGAGAGTTCGTGCTCATGACAGCCGTCGTTGCGCTTGAAAAGTAGTCTGGGCTCTTTCCGCGTGGGTCTGCCGTTACGCGCGTGCTGTAAATTCAGCAGATGACTCGAAGAGACGGGGCTTGTGTAGTGTTCGTACCTGCAGTGGAATTCGTATCTGATATCAATATGACTTGCCGAGCACGCGTACTTGGGAGTTAACTGATGGTGGATTCAGAATTATTATATAGGTGGTTTGATGGATGGAACAAGCAGGGTTTCCATGAACAGGAAATATCTAAGCGTGGTAGTCGTAGTCGCTGTCTTCCTCGTCATTTTCTTCTGGGGATATTTCGGTTCGATTCCATACATTTCCTCCCTTGTTCATGGGCAGAAGTTTCTTCGTGTTGTGGGTCCAAGCATGCAACCTACGATTAGGGTAGGTGCGACTGTCTCCTACGAGCAAGTGCCTTTCTCTGAGTTGAAGGTTGACGACATAATCGTTTTCAAGAGTCCAGATGGCCACGGGCTCATCATAGCAAGGATCACACGTGTGCTAACTGAAGGATTGGAGACCAAGGGTGACAATAATCCGGATACATACTCGTATATTATCACCGCAACAGAATACGTGGGGAAGATAATTCGAATCGACAACCCACCATAAGCGCCGGCGACTATCTGATTAGTTGGAGAAAGGAGTTACCAAGAGCTTATCCAGTCTGTGCCAGACACGACCATAAACGCCATTATTGTGATGCAAGATTCTGATACTGTTGTGAATCTTACGGTTGACCGTGTAAATCATCGCAGTCAAGAAGGCGAGGAGAACTTGGAAAATCTAGTCTCTTGTTGTGTCCCATGCATCATAGCTGGACTAAACAACCTTGAACAGCTTAAGAAATGGATTAACGGTAAACAGTGAGACTCAGACGGGATGATCGATACGGAAAAATGAGCGCTAACGATATCGAGTTGGAGATCCAACGGCGCCTGCTATGTCATGTTTTTGGCGGGTTCGTCTTGCTTAAGAAAGCTGACCAGTTCTTCAAAAGAAAGAACGCCGTGCATCAGGTTCGTCACAGGCGGGTCTTCTATCAAGTGCATGGCGTAGATCGGTTTGTTCCTCGCATAAGCATATCCGATGTCGACGCAGACACTTCTTCCCACGTAGCCTCCCGGGTTGACCACACAAACAACGTCTGCGTCATCTATCTTGTCCAAGCACCCAATGATTCCGCGGCGATCTATTTTTAGATATCCGATATTCAATGTTTGCTTTTCTCAGCTTGGCTTCCAACTCATTCATTTCATCTGTGAATCTGAAACTTCCACAGACATACAACCGCTTCATGTCTTTCCTCAGTCACAACCCTTGTTGATCTGCCTTCTTAATTATTCCACAAAAACCACTAAGTCTACAAAGACTTTGCGAGTTCCGTGACTTTTTCTGTGATCTGTTTGTCTATTTCCTCTACGTACTCAAGTGGCCTGAAACCTACATCTTCAATATTCCATACAACTATTTTGCCTCGACATTCTGGACACTTGTTTAGCACTGCATCCTTGTGTTGCTGTTCCATGGCAACAATAAGGTCATAATCACTTAGCTGCTTAGCATCTAGGCTTTCAGGAACCTTCTTTAGATACTGCCCTGCATTCTGCTTTGCCAAATACTCTCTTGCCTCTCTCGAGATCCTTGTTTCAACTTGCGTTCCAGCAGAATCCACCTGCAAGTCAGGTCTTAGTTTCTTGAGTAGGGCTTCTGCTGTAGGGCTACGATATGCATTGCCGGAGCATACAAACAGTATTTTCATGCAGTCACACATCTGCTTCTCTTCTAATGCACGCGGTGTCCTTCACCGTATTGATATCCTCTGTTCTTGTTCTTCGCTAGTTTCTTCGTGAACATGTCATCCATGTTTATCGAAGGACAGGCTAATCTGCTTGCATCCAGGACGTAGAATATCACGTCGATCAGTTCCTCGGCGATCTTCTCTTCGCTTAGGTCTTTCTTCCAGGCGTCGCTGGCTTCGCCAAGTTCTATGAATGCAAAAAGCAGCTTTTTCGGGATATCTTCGGGCTTGTTGTAGAAACCCTTCTCGAGAACGAGAGCCTCAATTTCCTTCTTCATCTCTTCTAAATCCATGATCCGCTTCTCCTAAGCCACATTGAAGTTTCGAGTTTCTAATTAATAAGAGAGCAAACGTAGCGTTAAGCTTAGCCCGCACCAGTTAACCCACGATATGGGCTCGGGGATCATGTTGAAACTGAAAGGTGACATGAGGATAGTCGAACTTGCAAAGAGTGATGCATATCTTAGCAAGTTGAGATCGAAGTACTCAACGTCTGAATATTATGATTTGTCAGTTTCTCGCGAATTTGGACGTTGGAGAATAGAATTGATCCTTAGACCTCTTGAGAAGACGATAGAGAAGGATTATCAAGGGAAGCTGTTCGAAGATCAAGTTGAAGAACCCAGAGTCTTTGCGGCAGTGTTGGATTACAAGCAGGTGGGCTGGATCGAGCTAGGCTATCATAAGTGGAATAACAGAATGCGGGTTTGGGAGTTTCTTGTGGAAGAGGAGTTTCGCAGGAGAGGCATAGGAACATTGCTCTTGAAACATGCTGTGAAGATTTCGAAAGAAAAAGGGGCAAGAATGCTAGTTCTCGAAACACAGACATGTGATGTTCCTGCAATCAATTTCTACGTGAAATTCGGGTTCGAACTCATTGGTTTTGACACGGCGGCATACTCCAATGAAGACATAAAGAAAAAGGAAGTCAGGCTTGAACTGGGTCTGAAATTGTAGTCAGAAAACGTTCGTTTCTGCAAAAACAGGGAACTGACAACCTCGAAGTACAACCAATTCTACGTATTGTTTTAAGATGAGGACTCGTTCAGCATCATCATAGAATTACTCTGAACTTGCATTGATTGTCTCCGTTGATTATTGATTTTTCCATGATGACTTCGACAGGTCTTCCGAGAGTTCCTTCGAACAATGCTTTGGACCATCCGCGGGAGCAATTGCAGTAGGTTCCGGAGAGTTTTCCCTTAGGAATCTTGTTTACTTGAGAACAGTAACACCTAGGATAGACGATGTACACGTTGTCGCCTTCTCTGTGCAGATGCTTGTAGACTCGCCCCAGTTTGTCTAGGAAGTCGTTGATGCTGCTTGACTTTTCGTAAATGTCTTTGGCCTTCTTGATGAAACTCTGCGACTGACATTGCCGTCCACATTGCTCCAGTATCATGGCTTGAGTTTTTTCATCGACATGCTCATCTAGCCCATCTATTAAGCACGAGATCCATTTCTCGGTTCGTCCACTCATGCCCATCACGTCAGATATAGTCGACATATCGTCTTACAGCTGCAGTACTTAATCCTTGTCCGATAAGTGCTTCAGATAGCCATATATCAGTGCCGATCATACGATTGGATGATGAATATGAAGTCAAAGCTCACGTATGTTGGAATAAGAGTCACAGATCTGCAGAGATCTATCGATTTCTACACGAAAATTCTCGGCATGAAAGTCACGGGTCGCGGTAAAACCGAACAAGCCAAAGGTGAAACTGTCGGACTGCAGAGCGAGAAAGACGGTTTCGTCCTAGAACTCAACTATTATGAAAAAGACAGCCCGTACAACACCAAATACGTTGTGGGCGAAGGGCTGGATCATCTAGCCTTCAAAGTTGACAATTTAGACGAAGCCCTCAAAGAAGCTAAAAAAGCAGGACACCGAACTATCTTAGAGATGAAGGCAGACGGAGGCCGATGGGCCTACATAGAGGACCCTGATGGAATCTGGATCGAACTCTTCTAGAGATATGGCGCCCCTCGGACAGAGTCTACCCCTTTTTGTATATGGCCTAGTACCCATAGAAAAAAGAAACAGTCTTGGAGCGGTTAAATGTGGAGCACGTGGCCACCTGCGGCATTTGTTGTGATGTTTGTGAGCTGAACAAGAAGCTGGGCTGTGTCTGCGGCTCAGGTATTGAGCAGATAGCGAAAGCGAAAGTCAATACGCGTTGGCATGGCAAAGGCGTATTGTGTCTGGTTTTAGCCTGCGCGGTGGAACGTGGAGTTGCTTATTGCATGCGTGACTGCGAAGAGTCTCCGTGCCAGAAATATTCTGAATGGTGCTTTCCATACGGCAAAGATTATCTTGAAATGCACAGAGAAAGGAAAAGTCGGCAGCAAGAATAAATGGCATGCTTTCGGCGATTGCCTATTCAGTCCGTGCGAAGCAGACCATTCCGCCGAGTTGCGTAAGGCGTAGACCTGCTGGTGATTCCGCGTCAACTATCCTTGTTTTGACATTTCTGTTTGCGGCGATCTGCATCAGCCTGTGTATCCTGTTCTTTTCGCGGCTGTCTAAAAGGTACTTGTCGGTGAGCATGACGTATTCAGGCTTAGGTTTGCCAGGCTTCGGAGGACTAAGGATCAGATCTTCTATTTCCACAAGCGAATACAGTACAACTGCGTCCTGACTTGAAGCGTTGAGACGTTTCTCCAGCGTATCAACAAGATTTTCCGTCTCTTCTGAGGTGGTTTCGCTGATCAGCCGGCGGAACAAAGGAGTCCTTGCAAGGACCGCCACTTCAGGCAGTGTGCCTGCCGAACCAGTTGCCTCAGAGAATACTGCTTTACTCGGGCCTTGAACGAGCCACGCGTGATGCCCACGGATGTGTTCAATGAACCTTTGGACGTAGTTGGTTCTCGCGGGGGACGCAAGGATGATGCTTCTGACGCCTTCTTTCAGCGTCGGCCGTAACGCGTTGACGATTGATTCGTGAAAGTTGTATAGAGCTTTCAGGTCATTCCTAGTTCCGTCAAGCCAGAGAGTCTTTTCAGGCTTGATAACATTGCTGAAGACCTTCCACAGGACCGCCCGGTCGTCTTCTAGTCCTGTCAGGATTGCGACAGGATAGCCGCGTCTGTACCCTCTTTTTGGCTTCAACGAAGTTCACCTTGTCTCCGAAACTAATACGAACGTAAGTGTCGCTTCAATAGAATATGGCTCCTTGTCACAAATACTCTTTGGTCTGGAAATTCCTTTTGCGCTGGTCATCTGAACTCAATAGAACAAACACATGATCAGTGATTGCCTCCCTTGTTTTTCACCATCTCGTTGCTTTTAACGTACTACTCAATTTCTGATGGCTACGCGCGCTCACTCAGCTTTTCCATCATGTCGCTGGAGAAAATGCGCTGCACAAAAACAGCCGATGAACGCCGGTCTGCGCACTCTTTTTTATCTCCAAGCGGAGATGATTCTTCTAGAAACGAAATGGATTAACAAACAGTTGTTTAGGGGTTCAGAGTTGACAGAGAAGCCAGCAGATCTTAATCAGATGAAGGCAAAAGAAGTAGCAAATCTGCTGCAGTCAAACGTGGGCCGCGGGCTTGGATCGATTGAAGTCGAAAACAGACTGAAACAGTATGGATACAACGAGGTCCCAGAAAAGAAAACAAATCCTGCATTCAGTTTTGCCAAGAAGTTTTAGCGCGCATGCTTGTTCCGAAATTGGCCTAAAATGGTTTTTATTCGCCCTTCATGATCTAGGGACGGCTTTGGGCTTCGTGTCTGTTCTTGATTTCTTTGGGGTTTTGTCTTTCCCGAAAACAGGAGAAATGGGTAAAACGGAATTAAGACCATTTTTGGCCATTTTAGGAACACGCATGCGCGCTATGGCGTTTTCGTAAGGCATAATCTAAGCTTCACGTCTTGCCTTTATTCTCGGCTTTGCATTTCCTTGATCTTCTCTTCCACGGCCTTCAGTTCATTCTTGAGTTCTTCTGCATAGTTCTTTAGTTTCTCAACTTTTTCGGCCTTTGTGAAGAAGCGTCTTCTGTAACCGTGCCCATTTTCGTGCATGCCGCAACCGCAATAGCCCTCGTGTCTCCGATGATGCAGGCCACAACCACATTCTTCATCCATGTATTATCTCACCTCTTCTTTTAACACTATAGAAAGTAAAGTATTTATTCTATCAAGTTTACAGCGGAATAGTTGCTATCCAAAACGAAAGTGACTGGCATGCAGAACAAGAATGAAATAGTCTGTTTCTGTCCACTTGAAGGAATCATAGATGTGATAAGCAAGAAATGGGCACTTTTAATCATCAATGCTGTCGGCAATTATGGCAGCCTTAGATTCAACAGACTTATGGAAGAACTTCAGGGCATAAGCCCCAAGACACTCGCGGACACGTTAAAGCAACTTCAGAACGAAGGGCTGCTTACGAGAGAATCATTCGCAGAGATCCCACCTCGCGTAGAATACTCGTTGACAAAGGATGGAGAAGGACTCAGAGAAGCCATAATTCCAATCCTAAAGTGGGCTGCAACAAGGAAAAGCTCGAATAGAAGGAAATGTTCTGCAATGTACAGGAAAATCCCTGCACACAGAATGAAAAACCCATGATTCTCAGAAGACTTTGAATGAGAGTCCAAAACTGCTCGCACCGCCCGAAGATTGACACTCTAAGTGGTACGCACTACTGTGTGCTTATTCCCAAACGGTAAGTCCGCACACGATTTTTTACCGAACGGCTTATTTTTTTCTCTGTAAAGCGGAATTGTAAAATTTAAGCGTAAGTCCAAACCTATATGGCCCCGCCAAGAGCCTTCTTTCGCAAGAATAACCAACTTTGGTTGACTATTCATGGAAATAGATTCAAAACGTTTTCGCCGCCTTCAAAGTGACGATGAGCAACTGTAGTTTCAGAGGAAGCGTATCAAATCATAAGGGAAAATAAACAGGATGAATGCGATAATGACCGAAATCAAGATTGCGAGAGCTGTTTCAGAGATTTTGGATGGGCATTTTACAGGGAAAACAAAAGGCACGTGCCGCTTGTACTCAAGATAATCCTTTCCATGTTTCTTCTCAAGATGCCACTCTTCATAGCGTGCAAGAGAGATGTATCCTATGATCTGTGCTAACCACATCAGTATAGGCTGGGGTGCAGGCGACAGGGTCATAACCATTATCGTCAATCCCAGCGTCATCACTATTATCCCTGAATATTGAGGGTGCCTGACAACAGAGTAGAGCCCTGTTCTCACCAGCCTCCTATGTCTTATGTAGCCCCAGAGAAGTTGAGTTCCAGCCAGCAAGAGTATAGTGAATCCGGCAAATGCAATGACACGACCAAACATGAACTCCTTTGAAAAAAGCATCACGTTGATGTCTCGCTGTAGGTTGGGATTACCGATTCCAAGCGAGACGATGTAGGCAAATAACGGGATAAACATAATGCTGATGCAGTAGCCGCCATAAATGATGTTTTGCAGTGCAAACAGTAGGGCCGTCAGCACCGCCTCGAAAAAGTGCCTGATTTCGGGACTTCTCATCCACATCTGCTTCTTAGTAAACTGCTAGACACTACTGCTCCATATAATTCCAGTGTTTAGAACACTTCCCGCACTGGTGCAGCAGGCGCTGCATTTCACCAGGGCATCGCAAGACTTAAGTGATTGTCAGCATCTAAATGCTTACAGGGAGAATCGTGGCTCTAAGCGATGGTTACCTGACTCCTAAGCAATTAAAGATCTGGGACCAGAAAAGAAGAGGTTCATTAGAGGCACGAATAGCCCGAGAATTAGAGGTGAGCCGCCAAACAGTCCACAAGGCTGCGGATGTAGCTAACAGCAAGGTCTCGCAAGCACTCATGGAAACAGCTAGACTGAATAAGCTGAAAGTGAAGGCGGTAGATCCTGCAATCGGGATTCTTTCCGGCTTCAGCTCCGAATTCAAGACACCGGCCATAATCACTTTTTCCGCAAGGAACGGAGTTCAAGTCTGGTACAAACACGAAGGCGACTGCGCAAATTGCGATCACCTTGAGAATTGCAGAAAAACACTGCTCGCCGAGATGGAAGAACGAAACATTCAACCCCCCGAGAATCTTGAATTAATTTCCCCCAGCAAGATCGCTGAACTCCTCTTTCATAAAATCACAGGAGAGTGAAAGAAGGTGGGGGTCCGTGAAAAACTGTGGTATTATTGTCCGAAGCCGATAAAGCGGACAGGACCTTACATTGTGAGAGTGTTCCTGCGATTTGAGAAAGAAATGGTTTCAGACAAGTTCATGAAGTGGCTGGCAATATCACTCTATTTTGCCTTCCTTCTGTTCACCTGGTTAGACTATTCTGTCAAACTGACTGGCTATACCACCTTGGAAAGCGCGTTACTTTACACTCTGATAGCTCCAGTCTTGACTTTTACTGGTTTCAAGATACGCCAAATAAGAAGTCTCAAATTCTGGCAAATACTATGGATAGTCTTCGGAGCAGCCGTTTTTGGCTTTGCCATATTTGCGGTAATAACGTTTCTGTTGAACCGTGTCTTTTCCCTGCCAGCTTGGGCAGAGACGCCTAGTGCGTTCTTAACGTTTGTCGTCTCATATGTGATAGGGACTTACGTAGGATATCGATTTGGCAAAAGAAGAGGGTTCAGACCGCTAATCTTCTAAGCGTTCTAGTATGAGTTCTTGGTTCTTGGAGAAAGGAGATCGGAAGTCGAATTTCGCATTGCGGAGACACCCCACGCGCTAATATTGCGTGAAGGATAGTTCATGAGCAATTACGTTTGTCTGAATCTGTTGCTAAATATACTGTGGCGATAACATGTTTTGATGCATTTTCCGCATACCTCGGCTTTCAAACCAAGTTGCGCGATATACCTTCTGCAGTTTTCCCGATAGTTTTTTAGCTCATCCTTGTTTCTCAGAAATGAACACATTTCAAGGCAAGCCTCGCAGTTTCTGCAGGAGACTTCGACTTTTCTTGCATGGATTAGCGGGAGACCTGTTATTACCGATGCAAATCGCAGAGCGCAGCTGAATTTCTCATTGATGACAAGCTCATTTTTGCCCCGCCATCCTAAGCCGGCGTTTTCAGCTATGACTCTGTGAGAGACAGTCATTTCATAATAGTCTTCAACGTTCTTTACAGCGATTCCTTCGACAGTTGCAGGTATCAATACACCCTCAAAGTGAGCTGAGATGTCTGTGGAAACAGCGTTCAAGAGGCTGTTAAGCTTATGATACTCCCTTGCGTACGTGTTCCACGCATGTTTGTCTGCGGTACCATTGCTCAACCTGACATCAATACAATCAATTGCATGCTCAGGATAAGCTATGCCTATGCAAATTATTGATCCATTCTCTCGAAGATCTTGGAAACGATCGCTGCAGATATCCTCCAATTTCCTTCTTTGAATGGGCATCAACTCATCGTAGACCTTCTTGAAATCAGCAACTCCAATAACTCCATCGTAGCCTATCTCCGCTAGTTTCTCGCCAAAAAAGATCCCAAGTCTCTGAGAATTATGTGCACTTTCCACGTATTCTTATTCTATCAAAAGAACTATAACTTTTTCTTCTGAAAACAGTATTGATCATGTCGACATTCTTGCGTCTTCGCGCGCGCCCAACGGTCAACCTCTCTGCAGCCTCTTAGTTTTCTCCGTGCACAAAAATTTAATTCCCTATTCTGACTATAGGAGTGTGGTGATTGTGTTGAGCATGGGTAGTACTAAGAAGAAACCAATGACTAAAAAGGAAAGAGAAGAGAAAAGAAAAAAGCACAAGGAAAAACGCCTGAAGAAGTAGTTTCAGTAGTTTTGCACCATCCATTCTTGGAGAGCTCCTCGAGCTCAACCAAGCCTACCTCTTTTCAATCTCTCAGTTCTTTGAAACCTCTCTACCACGATTTCACTGTTCAACCACTACACTGATTCACACATTTTTCAATCAAGGTAACGGGATTAGTTTCTAGAATTCTAATTTCCAAAAGGGACAGAAGGAATAAGTTCTCTAGGGTTTTTTCTTGATTAGGACTTAGAAATTAGAAAATTCTCCTATTCTGAGAAATTTCAATGCGCAGTATTTACAGGTCCGTGGGTTATGTGCACCGAGGTATGAAAGAACGATACCTATTCAAGTGATTTGAAAAAAGAATATGGAAACTGGGAGAAAACCAATCTTAGATTAGAGCTGTTAGCTTGATCTAAAATCGACTTCTTCTTGGGGGTGCTCTCTTCGAGTAACACTCTCGGCAGTATACAGGTCTGCTACCATCAGGCTTGAATGGTACTTCACATTCCTTCCCGCAATCAGCGCAAACTGCCTTGTGCATCTCTTTTCTCTCATACGTCAACTCTCTCAACTCCTTTACGGTTGCTGTGCAGAAATCGCTTCTTACACGCTTTGTCTAGCTTTCACACCGCTGCTTATAAACAGCACGTCCAAAATCATAAAGTTCATGCTTATAGAAATCAAATTCGAGATCAATAGGAACATTCAACAAGTTTTTTGTGACCCACGATTCATCTTCAACTCCTCAAAGCCAATACACTCTTCAAACTTGATACTGGCACATTTCACAATCCTAGTGCACACTGTCTTTTCTGCTGGCAAGCTTGAAATACAGCTTGATTTATTGATATTTTATATAATGGACTCGTTCAAATCGAGGATGAGAATGTATGAGGCCAGAACATAAGCTAAAATCAGTAATCTCTGCAAAATCACAAGCTCTTCGAGAAATCTCTTCAAAACGCTTAGATTCGTCTTGTGGTTTGTTGGCGCGGGGTGTGGGATTTGAACCCACGCGGCCATTTCTGACCACAGACTTAGCAGGCCTGCCCCCTACCAGGCTAGGGCAACCCCGCCAGATTTTGCCTGACTACGCATACTTTCTACCTGTTCTTTCTTATTTGCGTTTTCTGAAGTAGCGCGCTTGCAGAGGAAGGCTCACCAACGCGTATGACTTTTCCCTGAACCATATTTAGAGCATATTTGGATCATGCCGTGAACCGGGGGTAGGACACTTCCGCACGCATAGACAGAAAGCCGGAGAGCATTGAAGCGCATCAAACCCAGTGGAGCTTGCGTTCTATTAGGTACCATGCGGCCATGCCACCGAGGATGCTGAAGATCGCGTCCCCAGCCGAGTTCCAAATAGGCTCTAGGCCTATTCTGAGTATGTTGCTTGGCGAGACGAAATAGACTGCGCGCTCCATAAGCTCCCAGGACACTGCAACGATGGCTAGGCAGAAAAGGGCCCATCCTGCAGAGGCCCACTTATCCTCGGTCTTGAAAGACTCAAACCTGCCTAAGCCGAAGTAGGAACTCAGTTTGCCGTAGCCATAAGTATTCACGGCTGTCTTGTACGCCTTCACACAGATGGCGCCGATGCCGAATCCAGCTAATGCATGCATGACCCAGTCTAAGCCGAAGACCGAGTATAAGATTGATCCAGATGCTAGAACCTGTGCTGCAAGCGATATTTTAGAAAGCAACGAGATTCTATAATCTGAGAATACTGCGTTGCAGCATGTTCTGAGAAGCTCTGAAGAGATCACCTTGTCAGGATGGCCGCCTTGCTTATGCGTAAGGTCTTCCTTCGATGTGACCCTCAAGGTGTTGAAGTAAGCCGGCAAACTGACAAGGACAAAAGCGCAGAGACCAAAAACAGACCACGTAACATCGCCCGTCATCAGATTTGAAACAATGGATGCGACGCAGATTGCTTTGAGCGCTCCAGCCAATAAGGCCCAGTTGAGAGGGATGCTCTTATAGAGAAAATGAACCCCTAGCGTGCCTAAGGGGAGAAAGGCCATAAACGCTGCGGGATCTGAAACTTTCAACTGGCCCACATGTCTCTTAATACCAAATTCCATGCTTAATCACCCCTTCCTCTTCACGTGATGTTTCGAGAAGGAAACGCACAGATCTTCATGCTTGCTTGAGTCGCCTGATCTGGCGTTGTCATGATGCACTTGGAGGAGGCCGTTCTCCCAGCTCGACTGCGAGGTCTATGGCTTGGCCGTTTCTCACTATTGTTACGTTGATTGTTTGACTTGGCAAGGTGTATTCTTCTAGGTAAGTTGAAAGATCATCCAAATTCATAATTCTCGTTTCATTAATCGCAATTATGATGTCGCCGCCTATTGTTACGACGTCTCCGGCAATCAGGACTTGGCTTGTTCCCCCTCGGAGGCCTGTTTCGCTCGGCGCGGTCACGATCAGCCAGCCATAAGTCACACTTGCGCCCATCGCCTTTGCGATCTCGTAAGTCATATCTGTCCCGGTTGCCTCCAGCCAAGGATGCTGGTCATACGAGCCTTTTGTCACTAGGGATTCGACCTCCCGCAGTATAGTGCTCGAAGGAATCGCAAAGCCCAGTCCTTGCGAATTACTAACGATGGCCGTGGTTATGCCGACAACCCGACCTTCATAGCTCAGAAGTGGGCCACCTGAGTTGCCAGGGTTAATAGGAGTGCTTGTCTGGATAACACTGGCTATAGGGTACCCACCACTCATCTGCTCCGTTATCGTTCGGCCAAGTGCGCTGACTATACCTACGGTCATCGATCCAGCCAACCCGTAAGGGTTGCCTACTGCGATTACTGGGTCGCCCACTTGCAAAGTTGATGAGCTGGCAATTCCTAGAGGTTTCCATTCGTCCTGTGGCGCATCTGCTGAAAGGACTGCCAAATCCTCATATGGGTCTGAACCCAGAAGTCTTGCTGCGTATCCGTTTCCGTTCGCTAAAGTTATTGTGACGTTGATTGCATTTTCTACCACATGATAGTTCGTTATGACTATCTCCTGTCCCGTGACGTTGTAGACAAACCCCGAACCCTGGACTTGCGTGTAGTAGGCACGATGGAAAAAGTCATACTGCACCAGCAACCCCCGAATAATCACCACGGATTCTTCCACCTGCTTGTACAACTGGGAAAGCGAGACGTTGTCATCTAGGAAGTACGTGGCGTTTTGGACGGGGAGGGTTGATAGTTGAGTCTGGAGATCATCAATTCTTCCAGAAAGGGTCATGTAACTTGCCGAATAACCCAACAATCCTCCTGCAAAAAGGCTAACTGTGATGATCACCACAATGAGGACCGCTGAAAAACCTCTTCCTTTAGTCTCCTGAGGACCAGCCATACTAGATCCCCCACCTGTTTACGATTTTAGAACGCGCGGGACCTTTTCCAGCAGAGGAGTCTCGTGGTTCACTGATTTGGTCTACTGCCACCATACAGGAGCTTCCTCAGAGTCATAGTCTTTTTCTGCAGTTGGGGCATCTTTCGTCACTGGGTTGAATCTTGCTCCCACAGTAAGGACACATGAGCTTCTTCTTTGCCAGATGAAGTCCCTGCTTTTCCTTTGTGATTTTCCCATCCTGCAGAAGGAGTATTCTCTCGGTGTGTGAAGCTACTTGACTATCATGTGTCACCATAACGATTGTGGTTCCTCGATCAATGTTCAAGTTTGCGAGCAGTCTAACGATTTCATACTTGTTCTGCGTGTCCAAGTTCCCAGTAGGTTCATCGGCCAGAATCATGGCCGGATCATTTGCCAGAGCGCGCGCAATTGCCACCCTCTGCTGCTCACCAGCGCTGAGCCGCTGTGGCCTATGTTCTTCTCTTCCGGACAGTCCTACCAGCTGCAGCAGTTCGCGAGCCCTCTTTCTTCTTTCGCTTTTAGGTCTTTTCGTGTTTTCCATCGGCAACTCTACGTTTTCGGCAGCGTTTAGATATGGCAAGAGGTTGAAAGTCTGGAACATGAACCCAATCTTGTTCCTTCTTATCTTGCAGAGTTCCCTTTCGGGCAATTTTGCGACGTCAACTTTGTCCAAGATCATTTTTCCACTAGTTGGTTTGTCAAGACAGCCTATAACATTCAGCAGTGTTGTCTTGCCTGAGCCAGAGGGTCCCATGATCGCAATGAACTCGCCCTTGTTCACCTGAAGGTTTACGCTGGAAAGCGCGGGGATCTTGCGCTTGTTCAGCGTGTAGGTTTTCGACAGCTCTTCTGCTTTCAAAATAGCTTCACTCATATCTCATCGCCTCTGCAGGCCTTATCCTGGCCGCTCTCCAGGCAGGGTACAGACTGCCCAAAGCTCCGAGCAGCATAGCACCGCCAACCGCCAGTAGCATTAGGAGTGGGTCAGGGACAGCTATGGCGGCCGTCGCGCTTGATGCTCCTGGGTTCGAAGCTCCAGAGCCGAATCGAAAACTGCCTTGTGAACCAAACAGGTTTATGTGAGGAAGCAGAAGTCCAGACAACGCCGGTGCTCCGACGCTTGCTATGGCTATGCCAACTATGCCTGCTAAAAGGCTCAGGAGTACTCCTTCGAGCATAAACTGACGCATAACATTCCAGTTGCTGAACCCTATTGCTTTAAGCGTGCCAATCTCCTTGGTCCTTTCACGAACGGTATATAACATGACGAACAAGACGATCAAACTCGTAGCGATGACCACGACAACTATTTCCTCAACCGCCGTAGACTGTGTTTGGCTAAGCGTAAGTTCTGCATCTTGCAACGCCGTGTTATAGTCAGCCTGCAGAGTCTGAAGTTGGGTTAAGCGTGTCTGGGCCGTTGTAACACTGAGCTCTGGATGCAACGAGCTTATGGCGTCTGCTACTGAAGTCACGATCGAAGAGTTGTCAGCATACACTTGGAGGCTAGTAATCTCTCCAGAATCACCGGTTATTGCCTGGGCGTCGGAAAGATTCATGTACAGAGTTAATCTATCCTCGACGCCCGATGTGCCATGGATGCCGATCACCTTGAAAGTCTGTCCTAGAATGTCAACTGTATCGGTGACTTCGACTCCAAAATATCCCGTATTGTTCTCGCTTAAGAGAACAACTCCGCTGTCTCCTCCCTGCAGATTTCTTCCACTAGTAATGTTCGCTGGCAGAATAGGATCGTTGTCGACAACTGATGAAACCAGCGGGATACCTTTGATCGTATATTCTGGTATGAAACGAGTGAACGTCCGACTGTATCGTTCGATTGTCTCATTATGTCCTTCAGACACTTGCAGCATAGGCGCGACGGCTGCAACGCCTTGAATGGAGCTAACGTCAAAGTAGATGCTTTCATTCATGGGAGTAGTTCCCCCGCCACCAAATGCTCCACCACCAAATGCGCCGCCGCTAGGAAATCCGCCGCTAGGAAATCCGCCGCTAGGAAATCCGCCGCCAAATCCATAACCCTCAAAGCTTGGAGTAAGACTACAGTCTATTTCTGTTAAAGTTTGGTTGATTGATGCTTCTGTTCGGTTGATCGTGTTACTGAGGTTTTGATTCAGATCCTGCGCAGCTACTTGATTTGCCGTGATGCCTGTAGGAATAGAAATCATGATTGCCATGGAGAATCCCAGGGCAATGATTACCAATATTGCCCTCATTTTCCTTCTAGATATATTCCTGACTGATCTTGTTAACGCACCCAAATGCTTCACCTTTCTGAACATGATAAAGGAGGGCAACCAAGAAGGGGAGGAGAAAGTGTTACTGTTGTCATGACCTCTATAGTCGCTGGAATTCTAACCTGGACTCTATTCATAACAACTATCTTCCTTTTTGGTTGCCTTATCGCTTCAAAGGCGACGGATTATTAAACTGTTTTTCAGAATTAGACCCAATTCCATTCCTAATCAAATGTATGCACTTGTCTAGCTGTGACAGCGGGAGCTTGAAGAGCATATTTGCTATCAGCGTTCGAGCGCGCATGTTCCGGTCGGTTAGGCTCATGTTTCCTGCTGGTCCGCTGGTTGACCAGATGATCGAATCAGAGAGCAAGCTATCCTCAGATTGAACTTGTTCTCAAGCTTGAAAACCTTCATATATCTTCTTAAAGCACATTCGTGGGTAATCCATCTTGAAGCCTTTCACCGTCGCCGTTACAAAGACTAGCCGTCAAGAGTTTTCGCTTGGAATAATTTAGAAACACTATTTTTAAGCCTGTTTTCGGCTTTGCTTAGGGAAAACCGCGAAATTAGCTTCTCTACCAAGAAGAAAGCGCAGGTTGAATAGGCAACTCCACCAAGCACGTCGATGACGTAGTGCTCGCCCAGATAAACTGCACTGAACCATACTCCTATCGGAAGTACGAGGATAGGTAATGCTTTAGCTCGTTTAATCTTGATTGCATAAAGCGAAATCAACCAAGGATACGCAGAATGAAGGCTTGGAAACGCTGCAAAGGGGTTAGACTGAACATAATCAAAGATGGTGCGGTAAACAGGTACACCTATTTCATGGTCTACTTGAAAAAGGATCCGCGTAGCATTCACCCCAAACCATGGAGGTGCAGACGGATACACTAGAGCCGTTACCAGGGCAGCATACGAGCACACCAGAAAGGCACAGGCGTATTTCCAGTAGTTTTTAGGAGAGTACTTCCACAATATGAAACCAAACACTATAGGAATTATGAAGTGTAAAGAGTAAAAAAAGACTCCGAGATAGTCAAGCACAGCACTTCTGTAAAATTGTTGGAGCACAAGAGTTGGAATTGTGCCAAATATCTTAGATTCAGCACTTGATAGTTCAGTGACGTGCACGGTACCCAATACATTATACGGAATTCCACGCATTGCTTCGAACGCCAAAAACAAAGCAACAAAGGGCGTCCAATCTCTTACAAAACGCCGAGCCCACTTTGCATACGCAGCGTATATCAAAAAGCATACAACAAAAAATTCGGGCCCTGGAGCCACAGCAAAGTATACGCAGAAGACGCACAAGACTGCCAAGTAAATTGCACAAAGCGCAATTCCCAACTTACGTGTTACACTGGCAATGCTTTCCGACGTTTGCTCCACTTTCTCTTGATGAGCAACGTCAACCAATGTGGATTCCAGCCGAATACGAGTGCAAACTTCTTGGCTTGGTGGAGGTCATGTTCCTGGCTCCTGAGCTAATCAGTGCCCCGATCTGAAAAGCGTTTGCATTGCAGATCCAAAGTCTTTGACTTCTTTGTTGAGCGCATAAGTCAGCTCACGATTGCACGCAACAGCCACAGCAACCCTCCAATTCCTTCCTGCGTGCATAATCTCCTCTCTTGCTGTACCGTACACTCTCTCTTTCCCTCAAGTGGCTTTGATAGTTTTCATAGCTCCTGCACATGCGCACACTTCCGCCTGACATTCCATTTCTAGACTAGACATTAAGGCTTTTCCAGAATCATACCAAATTTGGCCCAAGCCCACAGTCCTTTCTTCTGGCGTAGTTTCTGACGCTTCAGCAACCTTGACAAATTAAGTTTTCTTACCACTGTATAGCTTGCATCTTTGCCCTTTAGCATGTGAACATCATAGTTAAGCGAGAAGAACAGCTATAATACCTGTCAGAAAAAGCCGTCGAACGTGCCTGCCCACCTATGCTTGCAACATGTGCACCGAGTTTGGAATACGGTTAAGGTCAAACAGATCGGCGCCTATCAGCGTTCCACAATAGACAGGGTGAAACAAGAGTCGGTATCGACGCTCCTCCAACGCTGATGGCCATCATCGTCGTCTCACCGTATTCTACGTCTGGAATTCGATAGACAATAGCGCGCGTCGCTTTTCATTCAGTTTCTGAAGAGACTTTCGTTCCGTAGAGCCTAAGGATGGATGGAAAATCCTGGGTAGAGTGCAGAAAAACCATGATTCTAAGAACATGAGCCGCCTCTTGCACGGCCCTGCCAACTTCCTCGCTGGCCCTCCGGATGACACGTTTCTCGGCACTGACTACGCTTCTGAATTTCATAGTTATCAGCCTCATTTTGCTCAACTTCTTTTTCTCCTAGGTCGCATCCTCAAAAAGAGAATGACACGTGCGGCTTTCCTCATGGTCGCCGCCGACGATGGAACCTAACATCGTACTTGTGCCCACCGTTGCCATCTCCTTTCTTGGTTGCCTGTCTATTCTCCCTCGGTTCTCGTTGGGTCCAGAGCGGTTGAAAGGAGAAGGCGAAAATTATCTTCAACATCTCTGGGCCTCCGCGAGCCCTTTTTGAAGAATAGGGTGTTGCAGACTTGTTCTCAACCTCCAAACCCTTTAAGACCCCGAATTATTAAGGACTTTTTCAGAATTAGACCCGATTCTATTCCTAATCAGACCATGGTCTTTCGTTAGATCTGACGGAGAGAAACTAAAGGAGCACATTTATTACCCTAGTTCAAATAGGTTTAGCGAAAAACTCCTTAATGTATGCGGAGCGGTACAAATGGCTGCTAATGCACGTCCGTTCAAGTATATACTTGGATGGCTAATCGCAGGTACGAGAGGCGGTATGAGTCGAGCCAAAATAATTGAGACTCTAAAGGAGACTCCGCAAAATGCGAATCAGCTGGCGAACAAGCTTGGAATGGATTACAGGACAATAAGGCATCATCTTGAAGTGCTTGAGAAAAACAGAATAATTACATCCGCAGGAGAAGGGTATGGCATTACGTATTTCTTGTCTCCAGCGATGGAGGAGAACTATGCTCTATTTGAGGAGATTCTGAAGAAAATCTGGAAAAAGTAGAAAAAGGGGGGAACGTAAATGAACAGTCGTATGAATAGAAATATGAGAAACTGGCTGATACTGGGAACGTTGATAGTCGTAGCTATCTTGGCAACCTTCTGGGCTACATCCACCTCGTGGTTTCCACGCTATCCTTGGGAACCTCGTCGACCTTCCCAAATTCTTGGCGACATCGAGTTATTCTACACGATAAAAACCGTTGTTTCCACGATAAACGTGACACTTTCAATCTTCCTATTGCTCATATACATTAGCATATACCTGAAGACGCGGTCAGAGTTCACAATCGGACTAATAATATTTTCAGCAGTCTTCCTTCTTAACGCTCTTGCCTCCGATCCCTTGATCATTCGGGCTTTCGGCTTCTTCCCGGCTGGTCTAGGGCCATTTGCCATGTTGCCAGACCTATTCACACTCGCAGCATTAGGTGTGCTATTATATCTCAGCTTCAAATACTAGAAAGCAGGGTTGGACTCGCTTGTCCGGCAACAATGCGCCCCCCAGTCCGAGACCACCTCCATTTTGATATCAGCACGCCTCTTCTTGTTGACCATGTCTCCTCAGTTCTGGTCCTGGAGAATTCAAGATGTGTCTCTAAGATTCTATTTTTGGCTTACACCACTCGCCGTCTTTTGGACCGGAAGTGCGCTGGCAGGGCCGCCGAGACACAATCAAAAACCCCTTTGATCGCAGTAGTAGACCCACTTAACGCAGGCACATGTTGTTCCGAAAGCAACCCTTTTGGATTTAAAAACGAATTATCCGCGCGTGCTTGAGAGTAGACATTGAAAACTGCATGTTAACAACCTTTTTACTCGCAGACGAACACTGTGAAACTGGTGAACAGAAGTGGGCTTATCCTCACTAAGCGACGCGATAAAACGCACAAGCGAGGTGCTCAGACTAGGAGCCTCATCCCAAGTCCTAGACTATGAACAACGCTTTTCATCACTCAGAAACCTCTACGATGATTTACTTTCGAATCTCATAAGAATGGACTTCAACCAGAAGGAAGCCTATGAAACAGCAAAAGAATTCTTCGGCACCTCAAGTGTACGCTTTGCAGGCATAGACGGTACGATGTATTCACGACCACTGTTTGACATGGTGATCTTTTTCGGCGGAGCATACGCCTCAACAGGCAAAATCACGCTCGCTGAGAAAGACAAGCCCACAGTCAAGTATGACGAAAGAACGCTTCAGCAAAGCGCAGGCATCTCAAGCGTTGTTCCAGTCTACATAAACGAAATCCCAGATATTGACCAAGCCTTCTTCGAAGCAGAACAGCCTGAAGAAATCAATCCCGGCAAACCCTTAACCGATCAGTCAATAATCGACAATTCAACAGTAGCAAATTGGATAATGACCTTCGCCGAATTCTACCTCGCCTACAAGCTTGTCACAGACTCGACTCAGGAATTTCGCATAATCCTCTTAGACCGAAGCCTGTCAATCGAACGGGCAAGCCTAATCTATGACACGGCAAAACGCGACCTGTGGAAAACAAAAAGCAGCATGATAGGCTACAAGATTGATAATGGTGAACCTTTCGACGTGAACGACTTCACCATCGCAAGACAGTACGTCTGCAACGAGTCCCTGGGGCTGCCGCCACCAAGAGGCGACTACTTGAGCCACGCAATAATTCGACTGATTAAACAAGAGGGCGCGTTGACGGAAAAGCAGATTCTAACCAGACTAGCCATAACAGACGAAAAGAGAACCAAAAGAACAGAACGCTACCTCAAACGCCTCGCAAAGGAGGATATCCTAACCCAGACAGAGGTAACATTCGCTTTAAGCCCCAAGTATACAAACACTTTTGAGCGCATCAGAAAGCTTGTCATCAGCCTAGGCAACCGCTTCTTTTTCACTAGAGCTTCGGACGCTGAAACATCCGGCGTGATGAAAATTATGAGAGAAGGAAAAGAACACTGGCTAACAACGATAGACATAGCCTTTCTCACGCTTTTCACACTGCACATGCTCATGGAGGAATGCTGGAAAAAGCACATTCTGCTCGTGGGAATAACGAAGGACACGGCTGCAAGAGACTTCAAACGGCAGCTGATTCCGATAATGCACAATGAAGGCCTGCTTAAGACGGCCATTTCAAACGTAGAGTTTGAGAAACTGCCCAACACTGACCGCATGATACTACAGTCAGCCAGCATTTCAAGCCCGGAAAAAATCAAGCTTCCATGGGCAATGATAGAATATGATTCAGCCTTCAGAACCATGATTCCAGATCGGCAAAAACGCAAGAACTACATTTCAGGAGCCATAAAAAACAGAATCAGCCTCGAAAGGGCATTTCTGAAAACGTACACTCAGCTAAGCCAGGCTAGATCAGACCCGAAGCTGAGAAGTAACGTTTTGCTCATAGATCGTTTGGCCTATCCTGAATACGATTACAAGCCTGAAAACGTGGTGGAGTTCTGCCACGAGTTTGGAGGCGCAGAAGAACCCGTTCAAGTGATCCTGTTCAAGGATAAGAACGTCGTAAACAAGCTGCAAACGTTGACGATGACCATTCTAGTCGCTATGGCTCCAGCCAACATTCCCGAAGCCTTCGGCCACAACAAACCGCTCTTCATAGCTGACAAAATCGCAAAATGGAACTACAGCCAATTCAAATGTGTCGTAGACACGACGGCAAGCTGGATAGTGAACAATCATAAATTAAGAAAGTTCGTATTCTACATGAGCACGTTCAGAGAGAGGAGAGCCGCAATTGAAGCAACAAGACGAGAACAAGTTTGACCAAACCTGCTTCACAGACTTTGAAGGCAGATTCAACGCTAGACTTGCAGCCGTCATCCCGAGATTCTTCGCAACAGGTGAAGAAAGCAAAGTGGCAGGAACCAGCGCACGCTATCAGTGCCGCGTCAAGGTTGAATACCAAAAGGACCTGATGGGGCTCCTAGAAGAGGGCATGCTTCTGGCCGTCAAAAACTTCAAACATGTAGAACAAGCAACGCAAAGATTCACGCTTATGGAGATCAGCCGAGTCTGGCCCGAACACTTCGGCTTAAGAGGCCTGTCAGATCACGGTTACTATCCAATGCAGTTCGAAATAATCGAGCAGTCTGAGGATGATTGGCAGACGGATGACAAGTCAACTATGATGATTCAAATAGACGCTATTCCCATAAACTATGACCTGATCCTGAACAAAAAGTGCGCGTTTGAATTTGTGAAAGGATTCTCCTATCCGGTTGTTGGAAGCTCAGGCTACATGCTCAACAGTGAAATGATAAACAACATGTACAACCAAAAAATCGCCGAAGAACTCAACGTAGACACCTCTAAAACAGTGGAAGACGCCAGAGCCGACCCGAGACTTGGCCTTATCAAGATGTTTGAAGCAAGCAAGACTGCTATTCCGATTTATGTTGATTTTGAGAAGCTTGTTCGCTACCATTTTGGCGTCTTTGCGTTCACCGGAGGCGGAAAAAGCAACTTGATGTCAAACATCCTTCGCAGGCTATTGCTGCATTCTAATAGCACGAAAGTCGTGGTTTTTGACATAAGCTGCGAGTACGTTTTCCTACTGCTCGACTTGCTGGCTGACCCGAACGTGTCGGCAAAGGTGATTCTTGAACACCGGATCGACTCGCTTCAGCAGTTCTTCAACTCCGTCGTCAAACCCAGAGAGTACGAGACAGATGAAAGAACCAAGCATGGACTGAAATGCATAATGGAGCAGGACAAGCTTGCCTACTACATGAAGCCTAGACAGCAGGTTCCGACCTACAGTCAATTTCTCGATGAACTCGACGGCCAAAGAGGAGGCAACATCGACAAGCCGCATTACCTGAATGCCATCGACAAAATCCACGATGCCATACTTGAATACGTGGACGAACACGGCTTGAGCCAAAACCAAAGAGTAACCGAAGACTTCGTGCACTACGTAGACGAACTGGCCACCGAAACGGTCGAGCAGTTCAAGGTTCACGACAAAAGCGGACTGTACGCTTGGGCAACCACCAGAAGCTCGATCCTCGACATGATAAGGGAAAGTCGCGAAGAAACGAAAGAAACAGGCGGCTTAACAATAGAGAAAATCCGAGAACTGTTAGAAGACAAGACCACGAACCTCATATGCGTCTCCATCTCAGATCCGTACACGATAAAGGATCTGGCAATAGAGCTGACCCAAGATCTGCTCATGCGTCGAAAGCATATGTTCCAAGTGAAGCCATACATCCTGCTCGTGTTCGACGAGGCCCAAGAGTTCATGCCGAACGCTCCCGGCGGCATAGAAGGCAAATGCTCAGCACAAGTGGAAACCCTGCTCAGACAAGGAAGAAAATATGGCCTAGGAGTCTGCATAGCCACACAAAGGGTTGCCTACCTGAACACAAACGCGCTGCAACAGTTGCACACGTATTTCGTGGGCACACTGCCCAGACCATACGACCGCAACCTCATCAGCGAAACATTCATGATAGACAAGGGCATACTGGAAAAAACATTGGAATTTGCACCAGGCGAATGGCTCCTCTCAAGCTACATAGCCACAGGCATGGAAAACGTTCCCATATTCATAAGAGCAGACAACGCAGAAAAAGAAGTGGAAAAATACCTAAGAGGAACTTGAACTCCAGCACTCTTCAAACCATCCTAGGTTCTTAGCGAAAGATAAGTCCTGTAGGGCTTAAACCCAACTTTGGAATACGCACGTACCGCAGGTGCATTATCGCTTATGACGTGAATTATCGCGGCCTGTGAAATCTTCAGGATCTCTTCAACTAATGCTGACACTATGGACGTGGCATACCCCCTGTTTCTGAACTCCTTCTGTGTAGCAGCAACCGCAATGTTGCTGGCGAACTCTACTGGACGCGTCATGCCTACAGAAACAATTTTCCTGTCCTGCCTTATCCCCAGCCAAAACGCCTCCTGCAGGGACTTCTGCATACTCTCAAGCGCTGTTTCACCCCACCATGCCGGATCGGCTTCTCTCATCATCTCAACAACTTCTTGAGCATCGCCCACGCCAAGCCTGACTGGAACCGTCGTTATCTGGATGTTTTCCTCGCCTCTTCTAAGGGACATCAGCATC
Source organism: Candidatus Bathyarchaeota archaeon (assembly GCA_963705345.1). GTDB lineage: Archaea > Thermoproteota > Bathyarchaeia > Bathyarchaeales > Bathycorpusculaceae > DASPTR01. The sequence continues at coordinate 524,429 of OY970072.1, read as the reverse complement.
ATATGCTCTCTGATTTTTGGGCTACTGAACTTTTCAAGGATTATATCTCCACAGTCCAAGGGCGCCTGCAATTCCACCTTTTCCAAAGCAAGACCGCCAAGCAACAGTTTCACTGCTTCGCGATTTCCCCTGAGCTGAACGACGTAGTCCCTGTAAACTAGCATTAGACCCTCGATTTTCTCATCTTTCATGGCCAGAAAAATCTTCGTCTGATCTCTTCGAAATCTCCAATCGAAAATGAAGAAGTAGTAGTCAAGCTCTTCCTCTTTGACGTGATTCCAAAACCTCTTCTCTAAACGCTCATCAAGAGCTACGACTTTCACGATTGCGTCTCCGAGCACGGAATAGATCTGACCAAAAAAAGCTTGATCTGTGTGGCTATGCTGGGGGCGTCATCCCGCATTTCTTGAGCAGTCTCTTCCACTTTGTGTCGGTTAAGCTTTGGATTTCGTCGACCATTTTCTCGTACTTTGGAGTGAACAGGTGTCTGAACCGTCCCTGCACTTCCAAGTATTCCTTCACAGGCTTCTTTTTCTGAGGAGCCAAAGCCATGACCTTGCTCGGCGTGGACAATTGATACTCGCCGTTGACTGCTTCCCACAGCGGAAATATGCATGTTTCAACCGCCAACCTTGAAAGCTCAATGGACTTTGCCTGGTCGCTCCTCCAGCCCCTCGGACAAGGCGCAAACACGTGGAGGAACGCTGGGCCGTTGACTTCAATTCCCTTTCTAGTCTTCATGATAAGGTCTTTCCAGTAGTACGGCGATGCCGTGGCCACGTAGGGCATGTCGTGAGCCACCATGATGTCAGCTATGGGTTTCTTACCTTCTAGCTTCCCGGGAACAGCCGTGCCTGCCTGTGAAGTAGTCGTAGATGCGCCGTAAGGCGTGCCTCCGCTCCTCTGGATGCCCGTGTTCATGTAGGCCTCATTATCGTATAGCACGTACAGGAAATCATGACCTCTCTCAACCGCTCCGGAAAGCGCTTGGATGCCTATGTCATACGTTCCGCCGTCTCCGGCCAGGGCGATGACGTCAACTTGCTCATCCTTTATTCTTCCTTTCTTTCTAAGAATCTTCAGCGCCGTCTCTATTCCCGCTGCATTCGCCCCAGCGGTTTCAAAAGCTGTGTGCAGCCACGGGACAGCCCACGACGTGTACGGGTATATTGTTGAAGATACTTCCATGCAGCCAGTCGCATTCGTCACGATTGTCGGTCCTCTTGTGGCCTTCATGATCAGCCTCAAAACGGTCGCAGGCGCACATCCTGCGCATGCTCTGTGTCCCGACATGAACAATTCTGGCTTTTCAGCAATGTCTTTCGCGGTGAATTTTCCTTCAGAAAAACTCATTCATCTTCTCCTCCTCATTACTCCCTTAATCCAACGTAGCGCATTTTCTCATCAACCTTTCCAGTTTGAACTATCTTATGCAGGTCTTCAAAGACCCTGCGTATCTGGGTTGGGCTCGTGTCTCTTCCGCCAAGCCCGTGGATGTAGTTTACGATGTGTGGATGGCTTGACAAGTCGTAGAGCGCATGTCTGGTCTCATGATAAACTGCCCCACCGTTTCCTCCGAAACTCATGCTTCTCTCCATCACTGCGATGGCTTTGACTTTGGAAAGAGCCCTAGCTAGCTCTTCGGCTGGAAACGGTCTGAAACTGCGGATTCTAAGTAGTCCTGCCTTGACGCCTTCTGTTCTAAGTTTATCCACGACCGTCTTCACTGTTCCAGCAGTTGAGCCTAAGCACACGATGGCGATTTCAGCATCATCAAGCGCATACTTTTCAATCAACCCATTGCCGTAATATCTTCCGGTCAGCTTCCCGCATTCTTCATGAACTTGCATGATCACTCTCAACGCGTTTTTCATAGCTTCTTCCTGCTGTCTTTTGAACTCGAAATAGTAGTTCGGCATGGCCACAGGCCCCATCGTCATTGGACTTGCTGGATCCAGCCTGTAAGGAACAGTCTTACCATCATGCGTGAGCACATTAGGCAATTGACGAGTGCCAACGAACTTCTTGACATCATCATCAGCAAGAACTTGCACGTTTTCAAGCGTGTGGCTCAGCGTAAAGCCGTCCAAACCGACCATCACGGGCAGCTGCACGTCCAAGTGCTCAGCGATTCTGAACGCCTGAAATATTGAATCATAGACTTCCTGAGCGTTTTCGGCGTAAATCTGTATCCAGCCGCTGTCACGTTGGGCCATCGTGTCAGAATGGTCACCGTGAATGTTCAGCGGCGCTGACAGGGCGCGGTTCGCGATTGCCATGACCACTGGTGCACGGCACCCTGAAGTGACAAAGAGCATTTCATGCATCAGGGCTAGGCCTGCGGAAGCTGAAGCCGTGAAGGTTCTGGCACCCGTCGCGGCTGCTGCAAGGCATGCAGTTATGGCGCTGTGCTCGGATTCTGTGCAGACAAACTCTGTGTTTACTTCGCCGTTAGCGACGTACTCGCTGAACTTCTCAACAATTATCGTCTGAGGCGTAATAGGATAAGCCGCCACAACGTCAACGTCTGACTGTTTCACTGCGAGGGCGACAGCTTCGTCGCCGTTCAGGCCCATCGTTTCTTGTTTTGCGACACTTTTCACTTTTCATACACTCCTAGATCTTCATCACAATGGCCTTTGTTGGGCATTCGTTAGCGCATATGCCGCAGCCCTTGCAGAAGGCGAGGTCGAATTCGATGTCGCCCTTTTCAGGCTTCCAAAGTATGGCCCCATCTGGGCAGAAAAGCGAACACAATAAGCATTTGGTGCATTTCTCCACATCTCTCACTGGGTGATATGTCTTCCAGTCGCCAGTCAAATAGGTCATGCTTGATTTCCAGCATACGCCTGCGGGCGAGATTTCTTTCCAGCCCTTCTCTTTGGAACTCATTCAGATTTTACCTCCTCGTAAGCCTCTTTCACAACTGCAAAGTTCTTCTCAGCCACATCAGCCCTGAACCTTCCTTTTACCATTTTCTCAACAGTTTGCAGGCTGACTATTCCAGTCACGCGCGCTACTGCACCAAGCATGGCCGTGTTCGTTATGGGCATGTTTAAGATTTTTATGGAGATTTCGGTGGCTGGCACGGTCCAAAGCTTGCCTTTACCTGAACCAAGCTGTTTTCTAATCGCTGCTGGAGCATCCTTCGTGTTGACGATGATGTTTCCTCCCTCTTCACTTAGCCCGTCAACAACGTTGACTGACTTCAGCAATGTTGGATCTAGGACGGCCACAACATCAGGGTTGTACACTGCGCAGTGCAAGCGAATAGGTTCAGTGCTAATCCTCGTGAAGGCTGTCACGGGCGCACCCATTCTTTCAGGCCCGAATTCTGGAAAAGATTGAATATGTTTTCCTTCAGCGATGGCGGCCCTAGCTAGAAGCTCGCTCGCGGTCCACGCACCTTGTCCGCCCCTGCCGTGCCACCTGACTTCCAGGATCTTCTTCAAGTTGAGCTTACTCTCCAATAGCGTTTCAACCTAATTGGAAAACCCAGCATATACACTTTTCTAGGTGAGCATGAGAAACGAAACGTAAACCGTAAATAAGTCTTTTAAGAAAAAACTGTCATGGCTTCATTTAGAGGGCCATCGTCTTGACCAACGACATAGTTCTGACGGCCGACAGTACTTTGATGAGCGACTATCGTCGCAACGAATTCCTAGGATTCGGGACGTGCGCACCTCCAAACTTCATTCCAGACATGCTGTTCAGATGGCTCTTTTTCCCTCCGATCAAAACCGAAAAGGATGTTCCTGAAGCCGCTCCATACGGTTTACGGAAGATCGAAGCCCAACTCCTAAGCGAAGGCTTCAACGTCCGAACCGTCGCGCCGAACAGTCTCAAGAAATTCGCATCTGAAGCCAAAGTTCTAGGTATACACACCATGGACCCCTTTGGTCTAGGACCTGCCTCAACCACTCTGGCATTCATCCTCAACAAGGAACCATTTCTTGCACAGTACTTCCGCGCATTGCTAAGCCAGCCAGAGGTCAGAAAAGCCAAGAAACACGGCCTAAAGATCATCGTGGGCGGTCCAGGCGTCTGGCAATTCGAGTACAGGCCAAAGTTCGTTGAGAAATACGGGATAGACTGCATAGTCTCCGGAGAGGCAGAAAATGTCGCGGGAAAAATCTTCAAGGCCGCAATCGAGGGGGAGCCTATTCCAAAATATCGTGAGATCAGCATCCAAGAAGCTCCGAAGCTTGAGGAGATTCCTGACATAGTGAATCCTTCCGTCAACGGCCTGATAGAAATCGGACGCGGATGCTGCCGAGGCTGCCAATTCTGCAGTGTAACGATGCGACCTCTAAGATGGTACCCGATCGACAAGATATGCAGAGAAATAGACGTAAACATCAAGGTCGGCGGCATGAAGGCAACTTGCATTCACGCAGAAGACGTCATGCTCTATGGCTCAAAGAACACTCTGCCAAACAACGAGAAACTCACTAGGCTTCACGAGATGGTTACCAAAAAGTGCGAAGGCGTTACCTGGAGCCACTGCTCACTTGCGGCTGTCGCATCAGCACCTAAACTCTTCTCGGAAATCGCTGAAATGATAACGCAAAAACAGCCATGGTGGGGTGTAGAAATAGGCATTGAAACTGGCTCAGCGAGGATCGTGGAGAAAATTATGCGTGCAAAGGCTCACCCTTTCAAGCCGGAAGAATGGCCAGAAGTCGTCCGCACGGGCATGGGACTAATGCATGACAACAACCTGGTACCTGCAGGCACGCTGATTGTCGGGAGCCCAGAGGAAACTGAAGAAGACGTTATAAAAACCATGGAGCTGATAGACGACCTCAAGGACATGAGAAGCCTCATCGTCCCCCTGTTCTTCGTTCCATTGGGCAGACTCAAAAACGAAGACTGGTTCAAAGGAACAGAAATAACAGAACTGCACCGAGAGCTATTGATAAAATGCCTTCAGCACGATTACCACTGGCTCTACAAACTAATCAACATGGCGTTTTCCGAAAAATGGCAAGGAAAGGTGCTGATACCATTCTACAGAATGTTCGCATCCTTGGCCAAGTTCAAGGCAAAAAAGTCTGGAATCGACTTGACCTTGAAAGACTAGACTTAAATACGACCACAAAACTCAAAACTTAGCGTCAAAAGAAAGCCGCCGTAGCTCAGCCCGGTAGAGCGGCTGGCTGTTAACCAGTCGGTCATAGGTTCAAGTCCTATCGGCGGCGCCACAACACTATCGATGACTGCAATTAAATTTTCGGTTTACTCGGGTTTTCTGAAGAACTTCAAGCCATCGTTTTCGCATATGTATTCAAAGCTTGTTTCGACCAGTTGGCACGCTTCTTTCGCGCCGTGGACGACTTTGACGTAGTAGTCGTCGCCAGAAGTTTGGAAAATCGCTTGCTCAAAGCTGATGTGGACTTCTGTGCTTTTGAAAACACACGCCCGAAACATGCCAACTAATTGAACAGGAAGTAGCATGACAGAAAAAAAGAGTGGCTAGTCTCGCGCGCGCGAACATGTTCCTAGGAACCTGCTGGATACCATCTCGAATCAATTCATCCCGCTGTGCAACGCACGCGCTTTTGAGGAATTTACTGTTGTATGCCTGTTAATGGGTAACTGCGTTAAATTTCTGTATAGCTGTAGGCGTAACAAGTTTTAAATATTTTTAATGCAGTATCCCATAGAATGGGTAACTACGTTAAAAAAGTGAAAAGACTATGGTGAACAAAACTGAAGCGCTCTACAATGCTCTTCTTCCCATGAAAATAGCAAGCTTTGACGACATTATACAAGCATCGTCAAGCATAATCGAAGGCCCTGCAAACCGCAAATACATCTATCGCAAATATGTAAAAAGACTGATCGAAGCTCACAAGCTCCAAGCAATCCGGAAGGGTCTGTATGCCGTTCTAGCTCCGCTGGAAAAAGCAGAAAAGTACGAACCAGATAAACTTCTAATCGCCTCCAAAATCAGAAAAGAATACTACTTGGGCTTCCACACCGCTTTGGAATACTACGGCTGTGCCTACTCTGCTTTCAACGAAGCTTACGTATGCGTCAACTCGAAAGACAGGTTCGATCCTTTCAGTTACAAACGGTTCATCTTCAAACCATTATTCATCAAAGACACGACATCACAAATAGTTGAGAAACCCTATAGAAGCAGCCTTTTGAGAGTGAGTAGCAAGGAAAGGACGTTCATCGAATGCATCGAAAGAGTTCAATATTCCGGAGGCTGGGAAGAATGCATAAAGAGTCTAGAAGATCTCCGCGGACTCGACGTTGAAAAACTGATTAGCCTTACGCTTCAGCAAGGGAAGAAGGGCCTTCCCAGGCGGATCGGCTTCATCGTGGATCTTCTTAGAAAGAGATCACCGTTCTATGAACATGTTAATGACGGTACGCTGAGCAAGATGGAGATTGAAATCAGAGGTCCACCGCAATACTTGATCCGTGGAAAAAGAGGTAGCCTCAACAAAAGATGGAACCTGTACGTTCCCGAGGCTTTCGAGGAACAACTGAGAGGTATCTGAGTGAAAAGGAAATACGACTTCGACGCGTTGACGCTGCAATATGGGTTCAGCGCCAAAGATATAGAAAAGGTATGTCGAATCTCGGATCTGCTAGAGGACATCTCGGCTGTGAAATTCCTCTCAGACCGCTTATCACTTTACGGCGGAACAGCTCTCACGTTTGTCTATTCACCAGAAATACTTCGACTGTCAATAGACCTCGACTTCAACTACCGGCACACAGGCACTGCGGACTGGGGAGAGATCCGAAAGGAAATCGACGAACGGCTGAAAGATCTAATCTACAGACAAGAATACAAACAGGCGGACATCGCCATAAACGCAAGCTATCCACTCACAAGGTTTACCATTAGATACCCGAATGCCCAGGGCTCCGAAGACAACTTCAAGATAGAAATAGGATACCTCCGACGAACCTCAATCCTCAGAACCGACACGTCAGCAGATTTCAAACACATAGGAACACAGGAAATGTTCAAGACGAAGACTCCGATGAAAGAGGAATTGTTCGCAAACAAATGGTGCACTCTACTCTACAGAACAACGCCTCGAGACCTTTTCGACACGTACCAAATAACCAAAATGAAATTCGACCATAACATCTTCCGCAAATGCGCAATCATTGAAAGCTTAACCCATGAGAAACCAAGAATGCACGAAATCAACCCCGAACTAGTCGCACAGATTCCAGTAGACTCCAGCCTGAGGAACATACTGCAAACAGAGAAGCCCTCACAATACGATTTTGCCAAAATAACAAGAGAAGTTCAGAAGTTCACTAAAGCACATCTGGCCCGCATGAAAGGCAATGAAATCAAAGCAATAGACGAGTTCTACGATGAGAAAATCTTCAACCCAAACATGATTGACAACACTGGACTATTCCATGAACGAATCGCGGAATATCCTGCAGTTCTGTGGGTACTTCAACAAATCAAAAAAGGAGAAAAGGAGGATTTGCAGGAGCCGGAGCATTCTCAGCATGAAAATCGATAATAGCAGTTTCGACACAGATAGCGCTGCACTTCTCCGAAACGCGTGTGTCGGATTCCGTCCTTGTACAATCGCTCACTGCTACACTGGGGACACTTGACCACTTTTCTGGCTTCCATCACGTTTCATCTCCAAACATGGAATTTCCGCAAAGTTGAATTCGTTCCCTAAAAAGAGGGGAAATGCGGGAGACGTTGCTGCTCTGAAAGCATTGCGACCAACACGCCAGCCTTTGTACTTTGATAGATAGAAACAAGGGCGATGTGTAGGGGATTTCCCCCTTTTTCTTGAGTTCAAGTCCTATCGGCGGCGCCACAGAACTTTCCGCGACCAAACTTCCCCACGGTTTACTTTGGCTTGCTGAGCTACCTGTTCTGGCGCACGCCTCTATCAAAGTACACAATGTCTACAGTCAGAAGTTTCAAAAGCCTGCTTAGTTGAGTGTCTGTCACGTCTGTACACCCCTATTTATAGGGGGGTACATATGAGCATGTTCTTTCATGATAGGGGGGTCTACCATAGATGAGCAGTTCGACGCATTTGATTTGAGTCTGTTGTTTTGTCATAGTTGCTACAAAGCTGATTTGCCTGCCACCCTCTTTGTTATGAGACGTATGCTCCTAGAATAATCAGCGCTCTGGCTTGTGCCCAAAATGGTTAAGAATGGTGTGTATTCCTCTTTTGGGGTTTGGCGGCAGTTTTGGGGCGTATGCACCGTCAGCTTTCACGACGATGCCTTGGCGTTCCAAGCGGGCCAGGTGCAACTTAAACGTGTTATGGGAAAACCCCAATTCTGCAGGATCTGCCGTAACTCCCATGATTTACTACCCCCTTCAAAATGGCCAAATTTGTCTGTCAAACAAGCTCAGACTGAACCTGAAAAGGCAAAAGAAGAACTAGAACCACTTTAGGCCAGTTTCGAGACAGGGCCAGCGTGCGAGTGGAGATTCGCACGGGTTATTTGTTGTTAGCCGTTTTGCTTTTCCACAAGAGAACGACGAGTAGAGACGACAGTGCCAGTGGTAACATGGTCAGGATTGTAAGAGGGAATTCTGGTACTGTTCCCGTCCAGTTCTGCGAACTGTTTCCATGAATGTTGCAGTGTGCCTGAACGGTGGCAACGGGTGAATCCGTGACAGATCCAATGTTCAATGTTACGTTGAAGGTGCTGGTGATCGGATCCAACGCGTGAGGGTCGTTTTGAGGGAATGTTTGAGGAGGATTACCGCCAGTGGCAAAGGTGACAGTTAGGCTGTCTACCCTATGGCTTGGTATTTCCTGATTGTGGTAGACTGTGATGTTAAGCATCGTGTTAGCGCCGTCTTTCCAGACAGTCACGTTCCGAACTTGCGGAACGTCTGCAAAACAGGGTTTTGATAGTGCGGAGGAGCTAGCAAAGATGAGCACTGCGAAGAGCACAAAGATCGACAGCTTGTTCAACCTTTTCACCTGCGATATTTTGTAAGCAGGCGAATATACCTGTTCTACGTTGCAGGTTGCAGCCACGCGTCAGCTCCTTAGAACCCGTACAGGATAGTGTAGAACCATATGCCCAGAACCAAAGCGATCGTCCACAGCACGATCGTAATGCGCATCGCCATCTTTCTTCTTACGCAGTCTTTTGGTGATGACTGGAGCCTCCACGCTGCAACGATCACGGCGCCCATGATTAGGGCGATCAGACCTGTAGCCGCATGAGCTAATGCGATTAAAGAGTACTCGTGAAAAGGTTGGGTTCGGATTATTTCAAGGCTAAGGATAGAAGGGCCCATCACTATGACGAAGGAAGCAAAGTTCAAAGCCACGCCCACAAGCATAAGTGCACCGTGTAGAATGAGCTTGCGCTTCTTCTTCAATATCCAAGCCGCGAGAACAATTCCTAGAATAAAGATCTGGAGACCAAGATTGATTTGTGCTGGAAGGTAGCTCATATCATTACCGCTCAACAATTATTTCCTGAAGGTATAAGATTTTCACTTCAACCTTTCTCCACAACAAGCATGCATGTGGGTTTCTTTATCATTAACAGGTTCTTCGACTTGGGGTTTGGTGATGTTTGAAAGCTGCAGGACTCCATGTTCAGGGTAGGTCGTAGTATAGATCTCGACACTTCTGCCGCAATAGTTGCAACTATCCACGTGCAGGCTATTCTGAGGGTCTTACGAGTACCTTTCGCAATGAGCGACTATGTTGGCTGTTCAGTCACTTAACCATGGACACTTCAACATGCACATAGAACCAGAACCGCATCTGTCTGCGTACCGTCTATTGCTCTGACGGCACTTCTGGCAAAGCGCGCGCTGAGTTAGGGAATGTTTAAATCTGCGCGCACTGAGCCGTTGCGGAAGACTTGGAGGGGGCTGATTGCTGAAGGTTAGGCGCTTCGTTCTGGGGATGAACGAGGCGGACTGGCTTAAGGTGTGGAATGCGGTTTACGGCGTGCGTTGGGACCACGCGCCGATGACGGTAGAGGAGATGAGGGCTATGGAGAAGTCGCCTGATTTTGATTCTGAAGGAAGATTCATCGCTGAGCTGGATAACCAGCCTGTGGGAATTGTTCATGCTTATGTCGACAAGCTCAGGGAGGAGAAGAAGGGTTTCGTGAGGAATTTCGGAGTTGTTCCCGAGTTTCGAGGTCAAGGGATAGAAGAAAAACTCGCTGAAACAGCTCTGGAAGAGCTGAAGAATCGTGGGATGAAGGTTGCTCAAAGTTCAGCCGATAGTGACCAAGAGGACATCATTCGCCTGTGGGAGAGCTTGGCGTTCAAGCTGGTCCGCAGGTTCAGCTTGATGACTAGAGACCTTGTTGGGCTTCAATCTGACATCGGGGAAAACGTGGAAGTCGTGCTGAAACCCCTCCGAAGAGATGCAGATGAAGATTTGGAGATGCTTAATCGGCTTGACAACGAGTGCTTCAAGGAACACTTCAACTGGCGACCTAGCCCTCTTGAGCGGACGGTTTATTTCGTGCGAGAAGACCCATTTTTCAAAATCCAAGAATGGTTCTACGCCATCTTGAACGGGAAGCACGTTGGCTACATAGGCATAGGCATAGATGAGTCATACAACGCGGAAAAAAACGCCAAATGTGGCTGGGTCTTGGACATCGGTGTGCTGAAGCCTTACAGAAGAACGGGGATTGGAACCAAGCTGGTGTTGCATGGCATGAACCTGTTGAAGGCTAAGGGTATGACCGTTGCGATGTTGGGAGTGGATGACTGGAACGTGACGAAAGCCATGCGGTTGTACGAGAAGGTTGGCTTCAAAGTCGCTAGGAAGGAAGTGGCTTACGAAAAAAGCATAGAATAATTTGCCCTTCTCAATCTACTATCCCAATCTCGGGTTTCGGCAAACGCGCGCGCTAAAGTTTTGGGTTTGGGGGGTAAAGTTTTATCGCGTGATGCTTGCGCATACAAGTCTCAATACGTTGATATCGAGGATTGCAGAAGGATTATCCCACCTCTCAATTTGACCTCTGTTGGAGATTGCAGTGGGGGAAATTCATTGTCTAGAATGACTGGCTATAGGCGCATATTGGCTTACGGTGTTCCATTCGGAGCTCTTACGCGCGACGTTTGGCTAATCTGCCTTTCATGCGTTATAGGAGCGTTCGGTGAGGGACTGTACTTCTGGGTTTTCCCTCTATATATCAGAGAATTGCATGCCGATTATGTGCAGCTTGGCTTGGTTTATTCTGTCCTTCTTGGTGTTTCAGCTTTGCTGGGTTTGGCAGGTGGGTTGCTTGCTGATCGTTGTGACCGTAAGAAACTGTTGCTCTTGGGTTGGATGTTGTGGATATTCGCGCCGCTCATTTATTCCTTCGCTGTAGTGTGGCCGCAGCTGATTCCTGGAGCTGTCTGCTGGGGGGCATCAAATATCTCTGGTCCTGCGATAAGTGCTTATGTCATTACGGCTGTCACAGACAAGAAGAGGGTAGCGTCTGTTGTTACGTTCGTGTTTTCTACATTCACGTTCAGTTACATTTTCGCTCCTGCAGTGGGTGGTTACTTGGCGACGATTGTTGGAATGAGGCTGGTGCTCTACCTCTCTACCTTGTTTATTGTGGTCTCCACGTGTGTCTTCTTTTTCATTGACAGTCAGCATCCTTTGAAAAATAAGGCAGAAGGTAATTCTGCCTTGGTTTCAACTGAGAGAAGGCCGCTGTTGCGAAAATTGCTCCTTTGGTCGTGTTTCTTCGCGTTGATGACTTTCTTCTTGAGCCTTGCTAGAAATTTCGTGCCCGTCTTTCTTTCTGAACAAGTGAGTCTGAGCGAATTCCATGTCGGATTGTTTGGATCTGTCAATTTTGCGGGCATGACTTTCGTGGGCATCGCCATGGGACGTTTGGGTGATAGATGGAGAAAGTCAGGCGCCATAAGCATATGCTTGCTCCTATTCATTGTTTCGATGGTGCCCATGCTTTTGGTTCGTAATCCGACGGTTTTGTTGCTTTTGGCGTTTGCTTACGGTGGTTCGGCAGTTACAGGTTCCTTGGTAAGCGCTTTTGTCGGCACTATTGCGCCTGAAGCCAGGCGTGGGCTGTGGCTGTCTATTCCTCAGAGTCTAAGCTTGTTGGCGGCTTTTGCAGCACCTTACTTTGGGGGTTTTCTTTACACTTACTCGCCTTACTATGCCTTCATTGTTTCGATTATTGCTACGGCCTTTCTGTTGATATTTTCCCTGCTCGCATTGAAGGATTAAACTCGGCCGCACATTATTCGAGTTCAACCTCTTACTAAGGACAAATCCCCCATTTTCTTTGTGTGTGTTTGGGGGTAAAGTTTTATCCAACCAACCACTCACTACCACCACTCCTCCTACCACTTCTACTCCTGCCCCTACCACTCCTCCTACACCTACCTACCCACACACACCACACACGCACACGGTGAGTGTGATGGTAAAGAGAAGGGATTGCGCGCGCGATTAGCGCGCGTTCAACGTGAGTCTGAGAGCTGCTGGGGAAGGTAAATGAATGCTGTAGTTGTTGTATCTATTATTAGGGTGCGCTAAGATGCTTCATATCGGATTACGCTTGTCGGCTACGAAGCGGCTTGCAAAAAAGATCACACCTGCAATGGTAGCAGTGCTCAGCTTTGTCTTGTTGGCATTTGTTCTTATATCCGCTCCGCTGACAGGAACGAGTAACTTGGAGTATTTGCTCAGCCAGAGAATGTCTATCCGAGAATGGAGCAGCACACCTGTACCTAACGATGTTTTGAAAACCATCTGTGAGCTTTCGCTAGTCTCAGCGTTTGACCTGAAAGGAATCAGACTGTATGTGATGAATTCTTCTGGAACTTATGAATATGATGAGGAAGAGAGAATGTTCATCCTGAAGACTCCAACAGACTCCCGCTACGAGCTGGGGTCCGACATTGATCAAGCGTTCATTGCAAACGCACCATGTATTGTCATGCTCGCATGGAATAGCCTATTAGAAGCTGATCCGTTGCAGGCATTTCGAAAAGCAGGAATAGTGGGCCAAAACCTTTACGTCCTGTCAATTCGCCATAATCTTGGCGGAGTATGCATTGGAGACTCAATTTATGCCAATGAAGTATCCACCAACATACAGCAACACTTAGGTTTGCCATCAAACCTTAAGCCAGCCATACTTTTCCCGTTAGGCTATCTGCGCGAAGGTCAAAGCTACCCAACAGGAACCCCACAGCCGACCTCAGGCAACCTGCCAACTCCGCTTCAGTCCAGTATTGATATTTCGGAACTGCTTCAAAATCAGCCACAATTGGCCGTCAATTGGAAGAATACGACCATGCCTCAAAACAAGCTGTCCAACATTCTCTGGGGAGCCTACGGCTATTCTCTTCTTATGACAGGACACCGGACTGTACCAAGCGCCTACGGCGAATACCCATTCCAAATATACGAGTGTAACGAAACAGGAGTCTACAATTACACAGCTGAGAATCATTCGTTGTACAAAACGGGCTCTGTTGACAAAAGGTCAACCATAATACAACATGCCAATGCACCTGAATATGTGAAAAAAGCCCCAGTGTTACTGGTTTTTTGCTGGAACAGCCAATTCGGCGCGCACAACGCTTCAGACTCTGACAGCGGAGGAAGATTCATCAACGTCAATTTCGGATGCTGTCTTCAAGACCTGTGCTTGTCTGCTATGCTTTGGAACTGTAGCCTCTCGACCCCGTTTAACACAGTCAACTTCAACCTGCTTCGGAATGACCTATCTAACCTGCCTCTAACAGATGTTTATCCGATGTTCCTCATAGGATTAGGCGAGAGGCTTACGGAGCTTGGTCTTCATGATGACGCCATAACAAATGCTTTGCCCATGAAGACCGTTGTGGGACAAGGATTCCTCGTGCACATGAACGTGACAGCTGTCAATCGAGGCGACTTCACTGAAACCTTCAATGTTACAGCATATGCCAACATTACCACTATTGGATCCCAAACAGTAACCCTAACAAGCGGCAACTCCACAACTGTCACGTTCACTTGGAACACCACGGGCTTTGCCAGGGGCAGTTACACCATCAGCGCTAACGCCACAGTCGTTGAGGGAGAATTGAACACAACAAACAACAATTTCAGCGGCGGCCCTGTTCTGGTCTCGTTTGTGGGAGACGTGAACGGCGACGGCAAAGTCAGAGTCGACGACGTTCTTGCTGTGGCCTCGCGCTTTGGGACAAACTACGGCGGGCCACCGAACTCTAACGGCTTCTACTATGATGCCAACTGTGACATAAACGGGGATCTCAAGATACGCATAGACGATGTGCTCGCAGCGGCACAACACTTTGGACAAGGCCCGTAGCGCGCGCTTTTGAATGTGGGCAAGTTCTAGTAAAACTCCAGCTCTAAACAATGTAGCAGTTGTACCTCAATAGCTACATTGTTACTGTCATTCGTGTACATAAATCAGGTATTATCTAATTCGAAAAACCCCATGCCCACTGACTGGCGCGCGCTTCTAAAGCTCCTCTTTCTTAAGGCGCAGATCGTTTTCCAGGTATTTGTGATTGCTCATTTTCTTGATCTTCAGGAATTTCTCTGAACCCTTTTCGGTTTCTTTCTCGTAGATGTCTATCTGTCCTTCGAAAAGATCTAGGACTGCACGAACTTCTTGTGAAGGATGCATCTCAGGATCCATCACTGCCAAAGTGGTAAACCCGTTTGACCGTAATTCTGAAATGAGTCCTGTAAGCCATCTTCTAGTTTGAACTGCGTGATGCTGTAGCAGAAGGTCGGAGATTAGGCCTATGCAGATTCTTCTCGGCCCCTTCAGCGACGGGTCTAGCTTGCGGATTGCTGAAGTCAAGGCAATACTAATGTCAGTGAGATTTTCGACACCCTTCAACGTAAATATGTTGGGCAAGCTTTTGACGATGACGTCTGCCTGAGGGTTGCAGACGAAAAGGTGGAAGCTGGCTTGGAACTTCTCTGCGAGAGATTTTGCTGCGTTGGGGTCGACGGTGAGGTAGAATGTCACTTCGCCTTGTTCTGCCCCTGTTTGGAGAAAACTCCTGACCAGCGATTCCCTTTCGTCGCATGAAGGTGAGGTCAATGCAACTGCGTAGTTCTCGGGTATTCCACCACGCAGCAACTTGTCTAGATCTGGATAGCCAGTGGCGATGCGACCTGGAACACTCGCTGAGATTTCCGTGGATTGGGACTTTGAGGCTACTTCATGTGCGGGCGTTTTTCTGGAATGAAGTGTGATTCCCCAGCTGCTGAAGGCGTGGGAATAGGGCTCCTGCATTAGATGAGTGAATGATAGTTCGCTGTATGCTAAGAACCCGATTACCTGTGTTGACGAAAGCCCTTCTTTAAGTATCTCAGCTTCTGTTCCCGATTTGCATCCCGCCATCAGCTCAACGAGTCTTCTGTTGATGCAGGTGACGAGGATAGTGGCATCGTTTGTGTTGAAGCCTTGATCTGCTCTGAGCATGTCATACACGCGGCGAGCTCCTTTTTGCACTTTCTCAGGGTCACCCATCATGATATAGCCCGGCATTTCAGGAGTATAGCTTCTGATCGGAAACATGAGCTCAATGTCTTCTCCGACTACTCGCATGCTAGCAACACAAGCATAGTTGCCAAAAGGGAAAGCAAACGCGTATCTAGCCGTGACTGGATTGAATATCAGTAACCTTTTCTGTGCTCGAGAAAGTCGCATTGCTTCTTGAATTGCTTCTATGATTGCTTTCTTATCAGGTATAGGAAGCCCTTTTTCCTTTGACATTTTGACTTCGTTTTCAGAAGCCACTTCAGCGTACTTAGTGCAGGGATCTTTGTTGCCGATGCGTTTAACGTACTTGAAGTGAGGTTCCTTCTTGCTGTTGAAATGGAATATGTATTGCCTTCCAATCTTAGTTATGGCATTTACATCTAGACCTACCGAGGTTTCGCACAGGTTGGGAATCAAAGCGCACACCGCTTCTCCGTCAAGGGCTTTTGACTGTGGATGCTCTTTCAGCCTTCCATAGAATTGATGAAAAAGCTTGGCATTGACTCCATCACCGCTGCTTCCGCCTATGACGTTCATTATCCTTGCCTCGCGGGTGCTGCCCATGAAATTGGCGATTCCCTCCGCCAAGAAATGCTCATAACCTGGAGTGTCAACCTTCGATCCCTGAGTTAGCACAAGCAGAGTCTTTCCCATGTGAAGATGCTCTTTGCTAGTGGCCTGCTGGGAGAAGTCGACCCATGCGTCGCGAGCCATCTCCCTCCCTTGCTCTCCTGCTTCTTCTGCCGTTCGAAGACCCCAAGTTCGCCCCACCCCTATCGGAAGGTTTGTGGCCAAAGCTAGGAGAGACAAGCCGTTGTAGCCTATTCCCGAAATCTCCTTCAGTTCAAGGTCTTCGTTTTCTAATTCTCCACCAGTTGTATGACCGATGAGTCTAAGCTGGTTTGCACCGTGTTTCTTGAATCTGTCTTCTATAGTTCTAAGAATTGATCCGCATATCAGTGCATCCTTCTCTGCAGGTTCTCCTCTGTAACTCAGATACAAGATCAACAGCTTCACATCTTCAAGACTACAGCCGCTTTTCAAAAGATCTCCTTCAAGTTTGTCAAGAACCGTTCCGACTAGTCTCTGGGCTTCCTCTGGACTGTTCCTTCTCCTCAACTCCAACTCCCTTTGTTGGTCAGTTTCCAGCTCATTCATCGTGTGTGCATGGGCAGCGAAACCCATGAAGAAATGATCATCCATACAACATCCAACACTGTGGTGAGTAATGCTATGTCAGTATTCCTTAAAAGGCTAATCTAGCGTGTTCTATAACTCGCAGCATCAGTATACTTCCCTTGACTCAGAGCAGTTACTGTCCACTATCTTAACTCATAACAAAACTTGGCAAACTAACTTGTCTTTCCTTCAGGCGTCTCTAATGGACATTTTGCGGCAGGATGGGTATGAGCAACGACAAACAGCGAAGACTCACCTCCTTTTTGCACTCAGCTTGAAGCATTTTGTTCTGGCTATTGGGGCACTACTTCGAATTCCACTTTTAAGGGAATTGGTTCTTTGAATATGGATAGTACCGGACAGTTTGCCTCAGTTCTCCGCCAAGCACCCTCCAGCAGTTCCTTTCTTGCAGCCGCACATACTTTGGTCTTCACGGTCACTCCTGTCAACACGGGGGAGTCAGGAGATTTTTCCGCTTCCACCACGGCCTCGACTTTGGTGACTTCGATTTTGCTCTGCTTGCAGACATCCGCAAATATGGTCACTGCACAATCTGCTAAGGCCATTATTGCTAATTCAAGAGCTGTTGGACCCGTGTCGTTCCCACCTGCTGCTGTAGAAAGATCACAGACTACACTATGTGTCCTGGAATTGTCAACTACTGACCGAACATTCTCTATCCATTTGGCTGTAGCCTTAAATTTTGGCATTTTCTTCACCATCATGAACGGCATCTGAAAAAGAATTTAAGGCTTTTGCAATCCTTAACTTTCTGCGAGCCTCCTCAATTTTGCCATATCTGAAGTAATGGTGAAGTCATATCCCAAACCTAAGCCAGGTTTCTGACTGGTCCAATCGCCCGCGCTCCGGTTTATTTCTTGACTAATCCAAGGACTCCGCCGACAACTCCTAGAACGAATCCCACGAGGAACCCTTCGCCTGCGATGATGCTTACTGCTGAGAATACGAGAACAATTATGCCGCCTGCCATTTCCTTTCCAGGTCTGCATATCAAGAAGGCTCCTACAAGGACTACTATTCCGAAGACGACGGCGAATTTTCATATAATTCAAACTACTTAGAATGTGTTGTGCATAATTCGTACATAGGCGCCCAAAAAAATATGCTAAAGTTGTGCTCGTCAAGAGTTCAAATCGCGCAAGCTATTTCCACCTAGGTGCGAATGTTTAGTTTTTCAGGTTAAGTCTCAACCTGCACTAAGCAGAAAAGTTCAAGAAGCGAATGTGTAGAACTGCACTTCGAGACCTTGTTCTTTGAACCGCCACACACAGTGGAAAATGAACAACCCTAAAAACAGGATAAGCGCGCGATTATCTCAGAGTCCATACTTTCCGACCTGAGTTATTTACGTAGACCCCCGAATACATTCTCTTAATGAAAGCTTTTGGCTTTGTGCGTGCGTGTTGGTTTTAGTTTATAGTGTATTGTATCCATAGCTTGTTAGGGCTTTTGTCCCATGTGAGGTTTTTGGTGAAGGTCTTCCATTCGTTGTCGGTGATTTGTTCTGGTTTGTTAGGTGGGTCGTTTGCAGGTATTTCGTCGCTCCGGATCAATCGGCCTCGGGTTTTTTCTTCTAGTCTTTCTACTATTTGGGGCTCTGGGTGGCTCCAGCCTCTGCTTTTGGCGTATTCGGCGTCAACTGAGATGAAGGCGACAAGCTCTGTGCTCTGCATCATTTCCAGACCTTTTTGCTGCAGAGTTGCGTTTCTGCTGCCATGGTGTCCCACTTTGTAGAAGACCGTCCGTTTAAGTAGGTCTCCTCCTGTAATCTTCTCGTTGGTGTTAGCTTCGGGCCACTGTATGTTTTGCCAAGATAGCCAGTTGCCTACTTGGGCGTCCGCTGCGAAGAGAAGCACTTTTCGGGGTTTGGTTTCTGTGAGTTCGATCGCGAGAACGAGGCTGGTATTGTTGGTCATGTTTTGGATGCTGAGAGCCAATTCGTCGGCGCTGTTGAGCCAGTCGTTCTCTATGCGACGCCATTCCATGCCGTCTTTCGCTTTACTGTCCAGACCATAATGTTTCTGGAAGAAATCTTTGTATATTGGGTGAGTGGTCGCCTCTTGTTTGGACACGCCATAAGACTTGTCAAATGGCATTAGCGTGTCAATAGCCCGGGTGTCTGATGCGCCTGTGTTGGCTGCGGTGATGACGGCTGCGGCGAAATCGGATCCTTGCGCGCGAGCATTTATTCGAGGGTACATTTCTTTGGCGTCAACCAGTTTCTTTATTAATTGTACATCCATGGGAGGTCCGAGGACGTATATCTTGACTCCGTTTACGTTTGGCAGTCCGATGGGGGTTTCGCCTGGTGTCCTATAGTCCTCAGGCTTTTCTGGTGCCTTGTCGCTTTTAGAGCGGAGAAATTTAAGTATGTCCGAATTTCCTTTTATGTCCGGCGTGGTCTGCGGGGGGGAGTCGAAAGCTAGTACGCTAGTGAGTCTTGTTGCAAGTGGGCTGCCTGCTGCTTTCAGTCGAGCTATGGCCGCTTGGAGCGCCGCAATCTCTCTTCCGTACAATTCTTTGAGTTTTTTGGCGGTCTCGTTTGTGGGGTCTTCGGTCCAAGGAAGCCAGAGTTCGTCTATTTTGATTCCCTTGAATATGTCTTCACCGTACATGAAACCATAGAGATGGTCTGTGTGTTCATGAGTCACAGTCACGATGTGCAGCCTGTTTCCGGTTACTTCTGCGATGTCTTTGGCAACAAGTTGCATTCTTGCTCTTCCGCGTTCGTCCTCGTGGTGAATACCGCAATCGATGAGCATGTACCGTGCTTTCTTGTCTTGGTCATGGAATGTGAGGAGGAAGCAGTCGCCAAAGTAGGTGTTGTACATGCGAACTGTCACGCCTTCTGCCGACGGTACCTGCTTGGTCTGATTGTCAGTTGTTTTTTTTGGCAGTGTTATTCCTCCTCCATCTTGATTGATCTGTGGAGAAGTGCGAACGGCTCTAACGTTGGAGGCTTTTCGCTTTTTTCCTGGCGGGTCAGTTGGCGGTAATATTCTTTGCATGAATCGCCGAAGTAAGTGGCTCGCAGCGATGGACCGAACCCGTTTTTGAGGAATTCCCGCATTCTTTTTAGGCGATCCTCGCTCATGATGTTCTGGTAGATGCAGTATCGAACCTTTGCCGTGTTAAGATCCACTAGGAGGGTGCAGCCTCCTCGGAAGATGAACTCTGGCGTAGGGGGATTGATCTCGCCAGCGTCTACTTTTCTTTGGATTTCTGGGTCATAGTATCCTCGGCGGCGTTGAGTTGTTTCGATGACGAGTTCTTCAATTGTTTGACCGTCTGGACCGATGCGTCGTGCGGGTCTTACAGAGTGGACCTCAAGCAGCGGAACGCCTTTTTCGTTTCGATAAAGAGAATCTTGCTTTCCTTTATCCAGCACAATATGCGCTGCCTCGGCTGCTTTAGCTGCCTTAGGATCCACAAAATAATCATGGAGTTTGGCCGCGCTCTTCATAGCCTGCGTGAACAGTTTGAATCGATCTGATTGGTAGCTCAGATCTGGAACGAGTTTTTTAAGGCTCTCTGGGCAACCGAAAATTGTTTGCAGAGCTTTTTGTTCTTCTTCGGTGGGAGTGTGCCACATCAGGCTCTCGACCGAGAGGTTTCGTACGTCGTGCGGGTAGATGCCCCTCCTACGGAAGGCTTCGATGATCGCGAGTCTGTAGTTATGGGGATCATCGGTCACTAAGTCGGCATCTGCTGTAATCATCGCCCGTAGGTAATCGCCGAAGTCAGTGTCCACAGGCGGACAGTAGTCAAGGGCTCTAATGCACACTTGCAGCATGTACCGGGCAGTCTTCGCTGCCTCTTGGGCCAATCGGTCTACCAAGTCAGAAGGAATCTCGCCTGCTGGCAAGATTCCTGTTCCCCCCGAAGCTATTCTGAGGAGATCCCGTATTCTAGACTTGTAAACGGATAGGAAGGCGTCAAAAATGGCGGCAACTAGGATAGCACCGCGGTTGTGAGGTTCAGTTTCGTTCAAGATATCCGTCGGCAAGGGTGTTTTAGGGTTCCACTCTCCAGTGTTGGGATCGATTTCTCCGATAGCGCTGCGGAGTGCCCCATAATTCCCAATTGCTTGGCCAAACTGATAGGCGAGCATCCCAAGTAAGCTTTGGCTCTCAAGGTCGCCACGTGTGCGCGCTATCTGATCCTTTAGGACTTCTGGATACGCGAAGTGCTGGAAAAGAGCTACTACATCGGCTAGGGCTTCGTGCAGCGCCCATACGTCCAGATTCGAAGGTTCCATGAACCTCGGGTGGATGCCATCTATCAGTGCGTGAGTTGTCTCATGAGCCACGATGTCGTGGGAGAGGCAAGTGAACACCACTTCGCCCGGCATATTCTGTCCAGGCTGAGTTAAGGATGCTGGGAAATACCCGAAAAGCAACGCCTTTTTCTCAGAGCTGTAATATGCGTTGACATCACGAATTGCATGAGGGTAGATGCGGAGCCGTCGAATGAATTCATGCTTGTACTCTCCTTTTTCTTTGATCAAACGGCTGGACCACAAGACCTTTCGCCCCAACGCCTGCTCGAAATAGCTCACTGTGGTTCGCGCCACCGCGTACACCATCTGCTGATGAAATTGCGGGTTGCCCTCAGATGGTGGAAGCCCATCTTGGGCGAGTAGCTTCGGAGCTTTCAGGTCGACTGGCGCATAGAACACTTGGCTCGCCGGATCGTAGTCAACAACTTCGAGATAATTGTCCACAGGTCCTACCTCTAGATCGTCTTCCCATGGGATCTTCAACGTAACCTCATTGATTTCGTACGTATCGATCTGCCGGCTTAGAATGGGATCAAAAGCGAACGCCCGAAGTTTCCTTAAAGGCGGAGTTGAAGCCTCCGTCCGTCCTACGTTCTCTTCTTGAACCAAGTTCAGGCACTCCCAAGGATTGACTCTGATAGAGGAAGTATTAAAGCCTTGTCGAACTGTTCAAATCCAAACTGGCAAGTGCTTATTTCCTTTTCAAAACTACCCCTCCCTCGCATCTTATTTAGGAAATATGCATATTTAAACAGTAGTAGAGTACCTGGAGTGCGGGAGTGGGACCCCCACCCAAGTTTACCGGTAAAAAATATGATCATGCCTGCTTGAATAATGGCTACCTATGCTTATACCCAAATGAGTTTAGATCCACCCAACCCTAATCTATCCAAGTTTGAGCTCCAGCAGTGCACATAAACCCCAGTGAGGATGAGGATATTCATATAGTTTTTTGAAACCCATACCCTCAAAAAACTCCCAAGAGTCTTTGTGTACTTTGCATGTTAGTTTTTTCTTGCCAGATTCTATCGCTCTTTCCAAGGTAGCCATCAAAAGCCTCATGCCGTATCCTTTCCCAGCTTGCCCTTTCATAACGCCAAGACGGCTTAAATACAAACTGTCTTGCTGAATCTGAAGGCATAAGATACCTAATATTCTGCCCCTATCTTCGAGAACATAGCATTCATATTCTCCAGATTGGTCTCTCTCAAAGTAGAAAAGCAAGTCGAGCTTCTCCCCGTTTTGATCATAGTCAAACTTGGGATTGCCTGTTTCGAAACTTGTTTTGCAGTCACGTCTTTTGATTCGTCTTACTTGCGTATAGATCTACCCCTTTCTTTGTCGGAGACAACGTAAGGTGGTGATTTCTTTGCCTTGTCTTGATCTTCAGTTTGTGTCTTCAGGAAATCCTCAATTAGAAGATTAAGTGCTACCTCACCAATATCGCTAGTGTACTCGCAAATCCGCCCGACGCTTTCAACCATGATTCGCAGATTTGGATTATCTTTCACTGTTGTCTTTTCATCTGGAGGATTGTCTCGATAATGTATGATTATGTCGCGTTGGTTTCTTGCATCACAAACAGCTTGATTTACGGATTCGAAGTCTGACTTCTCCAACATCGGGTAGTTTTCGGTGATTTTCTTAAATGACCTGCCCGAAATCGATACCCCGGTTCTCAAGGCATCTATTAGTTTCCTTCCACAGAAGTTTTCAAAGCTTTGATTTTTCGGTATTATGTTCTGCAATTCCTTGAGCAGATTGACGATCTTTCTCGCGTGGTTGCCGATTCTTTCGATGTTGAAAATCATGATCCTAGCCCCCAAAAGATCTCTCCCAGATCTCAGTTTCAACTCTCTACGCACAGTTGGGTTGTCGGCGCCCGCCTTCAAAAGACGAACAATGTAGAAATAGTGGCTTGCGATGATTTTGTTGGCGTGACCTATGAAATCTGCCAAGTACTCCTTGGACGCAGGCGAGTTCAGAAGTTCATAAAGATCTTTAAAGACATTGTTGGTTGCATCTCTTATGATCGCAAATTCCTCTTCGATGCTCATTGTATGCGCATACATCGTAAAAACAGTCTCATCTTGTCCTACAGAGGACAGTTCCAAGCCAAACAGCCTGTCCCTCACAAAAACCAATATGTCGTCTCGCACTTTTTTGCTGATTTGGCCTTTCAAGACTAATTTGGTATGGCCAATTAGGTAGGAACAGATCATCTTTCTTAGAAACATATCGTATTGGTCCTTGTTCGTATCATCTACTTTGATCATCTCTTCTATGGCATTGGGAACAGTTATCTTGCATCTGCCCCGGTCAGCCAATTTGGCAGCATCTACTGCTCCTGGATAAATCGTGAGCCTATTGTCATCTTCAACTATCACATTGAGTTGCGTGCCACTTTCCAATCTCATTGCCTCCACCCATACCTTCGGCAGTGTTATGACAAAAGATCCTTCTTTACCTCCCGTTCTCTGCAGTCTCCTTGAACTTGACATAATATTCCCCCTCAATCTTCTATTACTACTGTGCGAGATGAATATATATATTTTTTCAAGATATTTACTGAACTAGCGTCAATGATACCATATTCTACATATTCAGCGACAACCCAAAAAGGCTCTGTCTGAGTGTCTACCTGTCGTCGTAGAACTGTGAACAATCTATTCAAACAAAAGTACATAATCTACGTTTGTTGTATAAAGATTTGACGTCACATATATATGGATATATAAAAAATGCCACAGGATTTATAAGAGTTGTTTGGCAATGTCCAGGTTGATGACAAATGTACAGCAGCATTATGGAACCAGAATCAGATTTGGAGAAACTGACAGACAAAGAGATTATCAATGAGCTTCTTAGCATGAAGAATTTAGCCATTTCCCTTTACAGAAATGATGAAGGAATAGAACATAATGAAGAGTATGAGAGATTTCATAAATATCTGAAGGCGCTGAAAAAGGAAGCAATAAGAAGAGGAATCTACCGGGATACTTAACCAAAACTCTCCTTGGCTCAGTAACTGGAAGAACTCAACGAGTATGCTTGCGACTGAAGAATCAATCGATGTCCAGGAATTGGGTTGCTTCTCGTAGCATGCAAAAAGAAAACAGCCAAATTCTTCAATTCAGATGACTTTTAATAGACCTTACGCCATAATCGAGGGCCTGCAATTAATCAGGTAGTCTAACTTAGTGCCTCTGTGTGCTAAACATCACTGATCGGATTTTTCTCTATGAACTCTCCCATTTTTTGTGTCCAACATTTCATGCAAAGAGTCCCATACTTGGGTGTGTTGATCTTTGCCTCATCCTCTCCGATCTTGTTTCCACATAAGGAACACGCAATTTGCACCTGCAATCTATTCTTAAGTACACATTTTTGCACATTCTGATGCTCTCGTAAGTATGTCTCTATTAGACGGCTTCTTGACAGAGAAGACTGTTTGCCTAAGATGTCAATCACCTTGAGTAATTCTTCTGATAAAGACACCGTGATTTTTGATAGCCTTGCACGCATTTCTCTCAACACCTTATGTTGGCATACTCAGGTAAGACCCAAGTATTACCCCAGTAAATTACTTATGCTTGTTTCTTAAATATATTACTACATAAATATTGAAAAGTTCTATAAAATATATATTCGACATTTTCATTACTTTTGATATTGATCTCCCCCAGACCGACACTCAAACGGGTTCAAATCCTACAGTCCAGCGCGCACTTGATAGGCCATGTCACTTTTTGCAGGTTAATGTGTGTTCAGACTTCAACCCCTACTCATAATATCTCAGATTGACCCCATTTTACTAAAATACGCTCAAAATAAGCCTAAAATTGGAGTGCGGGGTGTGATTTGAACCCACGAATTATTAAGTAGTAGGATAATCATTGTGGGAAGTGGACTTGAACCCGTTTGGGTGTTAGTCCCGGCGTACTTGAACCCTTTTAGGTATTAGTCCGGGCAGTCCCACTTTGAAGCATTTTTATCAGTTGAGTTGAAGTTATTCCCTGAAGAAACTGTTGAGAATTGTGTTATTAGGTGTTTTAAGTGGTTCTCGAAGGTTTTTGAGAGGTTAAAGCCTAATTCTCTTGTATTTTCGACTAACTCTTCATCAATGTACAATACGAGATTGTGCTTTTGTCTCATTTGCGTTTGCACCCGAGGGCAAGCGCGCGCTTGGAAGGCGCGACCTGGCGCCATTGCACTGAAAAAGGGAATTTAGGAACACGTATGCGCGTTAACGGAGTAGTGAAGCTACAGAAGGAACATGCATCTAGGCCCGATTGGCTGCTGGGCTAACTCTCCCAGTCTAATAGCCTTTTCTCGCCCTTGATTTTCTTCAGGTCTGTCAAGTCTTGCGTTACCTCGAGGGTTCCCAGATATTTGCCTTGCTTGTCTTTTACGGCAAAATATCTGATGTGGACCAGACGGTCATTTAGCGGAATCCAGAATTCAGCCAAGTTTTTCTTGCCTGATTTGAAGGCTTCTACGATCTTGTTTACTATGTGAACGCTTTTCTGTGGATGGCACATCTGTACTTTTCTTCCGATCACGGTCTTCGTCCTGACAAAGATTCGTTTATCAGCTTTGTTGAAGTATTTAACTTGATCATTTGCGTCGACAAACGATATATCCACTGGAACCGTGTCCAAAATGGCTTCGATTTCCTCTTTTGATAGGCTTCCTGTTTCGAACTGCAATGTGCCCTCACCTGCTAGACTAGCATGTGCCTTGCCGCCTATAGTTGTCGTTTGTCCTATCAAATGCTTCGGCGTGAAACAGCAGTAGCCTATCTCATCGAAGTCTTTTCTGATATCGTGCCATTCGTCTTCTGAGATCACTTTGACCGCAGCGGGATAGAGTATGGTGTTTTCCTTGAAAATGTGACTTGAAAGCATGCTGTTCAAGGATCTTGTGTTCTCACTGAGGTTCTTCTTGAATTCCTGGAAGTCTCTAGCCTCGTATTTTTCAACCATGGCATAGATTTGCTTCTTCTTCTCTCTGATCTTGTCATGTTCCATCCACATTATGGCAGGAGGTTCCGTGATTCCATGCTTTTCCAGAACGGGGAAAAGCACGTTCTCTTCTCGTACATAGTGTTTCTCGGCATCTGATAGCTCTTCCACTATTTTTTTCGTCTGTGCTACGTCGTCTCCGACGTAGACCAGATCACATGCTTGCCCAATAACGTCAACTGTAGTGGACAATTTCTCTAGGAGTTGCAGCAGAATCCTATGCTCTTCCAACAAGATGTTAAGAGGATGTTCCGCAGGAACTTTCAATTCTTGTTTTCCTAGCTGGTCGCTGAAAACCGCCATGTGGACATCGCATAATCTTTGAAGCTCCTCTCGGGGCATTCCTTCTTTCACGAGTTCTTGTTCAATCTTGGCGATTTCCTCGGAGCTCACACCTTCCAAGACTCGCTTGAACCGTTCTTTAACTTCCTGTGGTGGGATTCCAGCATGCAGCTGGGCAATTATTTCTTTCAGCATTTTTTTCCTATTTTCACTAATCTTGCTCATTCTTCTACACCCTCAAAGTCTGTTTGCGCACGAATGTTGAGACCTTTTCGGCTCTCTAGTCAATTGGGTCAACCTTCGTTCCTCAGAATATTATGTTCCCCTTCAATGCTTTACGACGCACTAACCTTTATTGATTTTCTCAGCAAGATTCTTTCCGAGTTCCATTATTTTCTGTATGTCGCTTTGAGAAGGGGGACCGTTTATTTCGATTGCTCCGACAACTTCCATTTTTGTCGGTCCTAGGATCTCCTGAACGTGTTTGATGGCACCTCCTCCCCAGCCGTATGAACTCAGAACGACGCCGAATTTCAAAGGAGGGCGCAGGGCTTTGACCAAGTAAGTAGCGTAGACCGCAAGGGGATGCACGCCGCCTAGCACTGTGGGCGCGCCCAGGACGATGGCCCTTGAATCGACCAGGTCCTTTGCAACATCACCAATGTCTGATACTGTTAGGTTATACAATGCAACTTCTACTCCTTCAGCCATAAGCGTTTCTGCAAGTGGCTGGATCATCTTCTCAGTGCTGTTCCACATGGTCACGTAGACTATGATGGCTTTTGGTTTGGTTTCTCCGTTCGCCCACTTCCTGTACGCGCGAAGGATGCGTTCCGGATTCTTGTATACCGGTCCATGGCTCGGTGCTATCATCTCGATTCCTAAATCCCTTATCTTCTCCATAGCCTTCTGAGCCATGGGTCTGAACGGCATCATTATTTCGCCGAAATATCTCTGAGCGTATACGAGCAGATCTTCTACTTCATCATCATACAATCCTCTTGCCACGTGTGAACCGAAAAAGTCGCATGGAAACAGAGTCTTATTCTCTTTAAGGTACGTGAACATGGTTTCGGGCCAGTGAAGCATCGGAGCTTCAATAAACTGAAGGGTTTTGCCGCCGAGATCGATGCTTTCCTGATCATGCACCGTGATTATTCGTTCTTCAGGCACCTTATAGAATACTCGAGCCATCTTGGCCCCTTTGGCACTAGTCACCAGTTTGGCCTTTGTGCTGATTGCCATCACATGCGGAATAGACCCAGCGTGATCAGGTTCAGCATGATTCATTATTACATAGTCAATGTCCGCAGGATCAATGACTTTTCTGATCTTGTCTTCCAACTCCCTCTCAAAACCTGGGTTCACAGTGTCGATCAAAGCTTTCTTGTCCTTGCCCACCACAAGGTAAGCGTTGTAAGTTGTTCCTTGCGGAAGGGGGATCAACGCATCAAACAGTTTTCTGTTCCAGTCTCTGATTCCGACCCAGTAGACGCCTTCAGAGAGCTTGGCAATGTTTCGCCAACTCATTTTTTCACCTTGAAGCGTTATGACGATTGTAATAAAGCATATTTATGCCTTTCGACACACTGTAGGCTGGAACGGACGTAAATGTTAGTACCATGCGAAGTCGCAGTGAAATGCGCTCTACCAGCCATTCGAGCAATGATAGCGAAAGAACTCATGACGAACTGCAAGTTGAGGCAAGCGGATGCAGCCAGACTTCTCGGAGTAAGTCAGCCTGCAATAAGCTTGTACAGCAGAAAAATACGCGGAAAAGCCATCGACCTAGAAAATGACAGCGAAATCAAAAATCTGACAGAAGAACTTGCACGTCGGTTGTTTGAAGGGGATCTGCCGCCGACAAGATTCATTTCAAGCTTCTGCCAGATCTGCAGAAAAATACGGGCAAAGGGACTGCTATGCAAAATGCATAGAACCTTCGACCCCTCAATCGACATTGAAAAATGTGGACTTTGCGCGTCAACAGAGTTGATGAGATGCATCTAGTGATGAAAGGGCAGCTCAGGGGGCTTTCAGAACGTGTTTCTGTCCAGACTGATAATGCCTTTATAACGTTATGCCTTTAAGCAATCTTGCAAGGGATGCTATAACATGGGATACTTGGATACTTGGAAGATCCTGGAAGAGATGATTGCGGATTTTCGAAAAAAAAGACAAGCTGTTCCCATAAAGATCATGAACGATTTGAAGTCGGCGAGAACAATGATTAGAATCTTGGAGGCTGATGCGAGCTGTGGAGAGACTGCTCAGAAGATTGAGGAATATCTGGGAAGTGTTGAGTCTTACCTTGTTTCTGAAGGAGAAAACGTCTTTGGAACAGCATATGCAGAGGAGTGGCTTGAGCGATTAGACAAGGTAAGGAGAAAGGGCCCTGAAGAACAGGAAGAAGAAGGAAGGTTCGTTCCCGGTTTGCCTAGAGAGCATAAGTGGATTCGCGTGAGACCCTCAGCCGAGCTGACTCTTGACGGGTTGAAGGTTCTGGCTGAAGATTCAACTCTCTCATACAAAGCCCAAGATGACGGCTCATTACTTGTGTACGGTAAGGAAGAGCGCATAAAGGACTTTGTCAGGAAAATGACTACAAAATACGGGTTAAAAGCTAAGAAGTAGCGTTGACAAGTACATAACCGTTAAAGCTCTGCAACGCATTACTTTTTCACAAAAATATATTAGAACTGTCGAAATAAGAAGGCTATATGTTCGGGAGAAGGTGAGGGCGCAGGCTGAATGCCCTATATCAAGAAAATTGAGCTTAAAGGCTTCAAATCATTCGGGCCGCAAAACGTTAAAGTATCTTTGGATAGGGGCTTCACCGCCATAACGGGTCCAAACGGCAGTGGAAAGACAAACATTTTAGACGCATTTTTGTTCGCTCTGGGCGAATTGAGCACAAGAAGGCTTCGTGCGGAAACGGCTGCAAAACTGATTTTTCACGGATCAGAGAAGGCCGGATTGGAAAGGGCGAAAATGGCCAAAGTGGTGATACAGTTTGACAACGCCGACGGCCGCATGCCGGTTGACACGACCACCGTCACCATATCGCGTGAGGTTTACCGAAACGGCCAAAGCGTGTACAGGCTCAACGGAAGGAGAACATCGCGGACTTACCTTCTTGAAACCCTTTCCATGGCCGGGATAAGTAGTACAAGCCAAAACATAATCTTGCAGGGCACGATAACGCGCTTGACAGACATATCTTCCTTGGAACGAAGAAAAATCATCGAAGATCTTGTCGGAATCAGCCAGTATGACGCTGAAAAAGCCGAAGCTGAGGAAAAACTCCGGGCGGCAGACATATCCATACGTACAGCAATGGGCAGAATTGATGAAGTCCAGAAAAGGCTTGATGACTTAGAAAGGGAACGCAACGACCTTCTAAGAGCTAATTTCATCCAAGACGAAACAAAAAAATTCGAAACCATCAAGATCTCACATGACATGGCACAAATACAGAAGAAGGTAAAAGAAAACTCGTCGCAAGCTGACCAAATCAGGGGCAGACTTGAAAAACTAAAACAGCTACGCGATGAACGCAGATCAAGAAGAAGGGAGATCGAAGGAGAATGGAGAAAACTAAGCTCAGAGATCGTCGAAGAGGGCGGCTCTCAGGTATTGAGAGTGCAAATACGAATCGGAGAACTAAAGTCAAAGCTTACAGAACTGACAACCAAGAGCAGCTCAGGAAAAATAAGCCTTGAAGGCTTGAAGCGCGTGAGAGACAACAGCGTCCAGCAATATGAGTCAATTCGGAATGAGATTCATGAAAACCGTTTAAAAATCAGGCATTTCAGAAATGAGTACGAAAAGATCTCCGGCGAAATAAACTCAAAACAGGCTGAACACGACGCTCTTGCACAGGAGACTGCCCACCTCTGGGACAATCTTGGAGAGAACAGCAAAAGAATCCGCGAGGTCGAATTGGGCCTTGACAGTAACAACAAGAGACTTGCCTTTCTCAGATCTGAATACCTGAAAAGCCAGACAGCCATAAAAATTCGGACCAAGAGGCTCACGGATCTAAACGACCGGAGGGAAAGATTTGCCACAACACTCACCGAATTCGAAAAATCATTCATCGAATTAGAGACGGTGCAGAAAGAACAGAAGGCCCAGCTGAAGAATTTGGAACGCAACCTTGAACGGCGGAGAGCCCAAAGAGAAGCTGGGCAGAGAGAGATAGTCGAGGCTGGAAAAATAGCGGATTCAGCGAGGCAGGCAGTTGTGGAATTTGCCACCCAACGAGAACTTGCCGAAACTGTCGCAGCCGAAGAGAAAGCTCTTCGAAGCATAGAGGAACTAGGCGATCTGGGCGTTATTCCAGGTGTCTACGGCCGCCTCCGCAGCCTAGTCAAGGTTGATAGAACCTATCAAAATGCAATAGAGGCGGCTGCAATAGGATGGCTGGATGCTCTAATTGTGAAGGATTTTGACGCTGCCTTCACCTGCACAGAGACTCTGAGAAAAATGAAGCTTGGAAGAATTAAGATAATTCCAATTGAAGGAACGGCGAAACCCAAGGCTCCGAAAGCTCCTGAAAAAGAGGGCGTCAACGGATTAGCCCCGCTGTTCATGAAATATGACAAGCACTATGAACCTGCAATCCACTTCGTTTTCGGCGACACACTTATCGTTTCAAATAGCAAGACAGCCTTTGCCTTGTCGAATGAAGGATGTCGAGCTGTAACAGTTGACGGTGACCTTTATGAAGCAGGCGGCGGTTCTGAAACCGGTTACTATCGGGCTCCAATAGACTTTTCCACAATTATCCCAAGCGACGTAGCCATAAAGAGCTTGGACGAAGCCGTAACGGCCCTTCAGCAACATCTTTCAAGAAGAGGAAGCGACATAACCGCCTTTGAAGATGAAATCGACAAGACACGAATCGAGATTGCACGGCTCTCAGACGCTATAGTCACGCTTGAAAGAGAATTAACCCGAGTCAAAAGAAGCGCCAGAAGGACGAAGTCCAACGTAAAACGTGTAGAACATCACACTGCACGCCTTGAAAGGGAAATTGAGGGCGAAAAGTCGCAGATGTGGGTTCATAGAGCTGAAAGAAGCTCCATTCAAAAAGAGATCAGGAAGTTTCAAATGGAACTGGCTGCCTTGCGACGCAAGACCGATCCTGCAAACATTCAGGAGATGGAGGTCAAAAGAGAGAAGCTTGCTGAGGGAATAATTATTCTGAGGCAGAAGCTCGGCACATTCCAAACTGAAATCGCCACATTCCAATCAAAATTCGACAACGTTCTAAGAGTCGGTTATCAGAACTCGAAGATCCAGCTTGGAAAAGTTGAGCAACAGCAAAGAAGAGTAGAAAAGGATGTAGAAGATGCACTGAAGGAAAAGGAGGCACTGAAGCAAGAGCTGTCTGAACTGGAGAAAAGCCGCGTTGAACTCTCAAAAAGCGTGTTTTCAGCGAGAGAAGGAGCCAAGAAGTTCACCAGTCAAATAGATGACATAGACAAGGAGTTACGTAAACTCGATCCCGAATACGAGCAAGTTGACCGCGTGCTGAATCAGGTTCAACTAAACGTTCAAACCTCTTTGCTTCAGCTTGATCAACATCGTAACCAGCTTAGACAATTTGGTTATGAGCAACCGCTGGAAGTGACGCCCAAACAGGTCCAAGAAGCCGAAACATCGATCAGAATGATGCAGTTTGAACTCGAAAGAATAGGCGCCGTGAACCAGCTTGCCCTTTCTCATTACGCTGAACAGATTTCACGCTACAAGGAATTGTCGATAAGAATGAATGAGCTTGAAAAAGAAAAACAGGCAATCGTCCAGTTCATGGATGAAATTGAACAGAAGAAAAGAAAAATCTTCTTGGATGCTTTTGAAAAAATAAGCCTTGACCTGCAAGAATACTTCGCGAAACTCACAGGCGGCGGAACGGCCACGCTGAAGATGGAAAACCCGGACGAACCTTTCGGAGGAGGCATAGACATGATAGTTCAGTTCCTAAACAAGCCTTCGATAGTCGTAAGCGGCGCAAGCGGCGGCGAACGTTCAGTAGCAGCGGTGGCATTCATCTTTGCCCTGAAAGGGTTTACCCCCGCGTCCTTCTACGTGCTTGACGAGGTGGATGCCCACCTCGATGCTTTCCACGTGTCAAAGCTGGCTGATCTTCTGTTGGAAGAGTCGGAAAAAACTCAGTTCATCACCATAACGCTAAAACCTGAAATGGTGAACAAAGCGCAAAAAGTCTACGGAGTCTATGAGCGAAACGGCGTCTCAAACGTCATC
Source organism: Candidatus Bathyarchaeota archaeon (assembly GCA_963705345.1). Lineage (GTDB taxonomy): Archaea > Thermoproteota > Bathyarchaeia > Bathyarchaeales > Bathycorpusculaceae > DASPTR01. The sequence continues at coordinate 491,864 of OY970072.1, read as the reverse complement.
GCAACAAATCTGCTGGAGGTGCCAAGTTAGTGTCTTCAACCTTAAAAAGACCCTTCTACATGCATCCTCCTTGGAACATCTTATTCGAATTTCACAAACTTGAGAAGCTTGCACCTTGGAACGTTAACATCGCGTATTTACTAACGTCATTTCTTAAGCAAATGGAAAAGTCTGGGCAAGTAGACTTCAGGGCATCTGGCGTAGCCTTGGATTCTTCAGCTCTCATATATTTGATGAAGTCGAAGCTTCTTCTGAGACTCGAGGAACCTCCACCTCCGGCGAAGGGCCCGCAAGACTTCCTTCCTCCGCCACTGTTCCTGCCGTTAAGATACGAGCTAACTTCAACAACCATTCGAAATTTGCTTGACGCGTTGGACGACGTATTGAAAGGGGAAAAACTGATCCATCTTGACAAAATCCAAGAGGAGCCCCTTCTTCCCACTCCCTCGGAGATTTTGCCGCAACTGGACTTCTATCTGATGGAAATTGAACACCAGATGGAAAAGCTCTTCGCGAACCTTTCGGAAAGAGTGAAAGGCGCAGGGATAGTAGAATTTTCAAACTTGATAAGGGGCGTGACGCGGCTTGAGGCCATTCGTATATTCATTCTGTTACTATTCTTGGCGCAGGAGAGCAAGGTAGACCTGTGGCAGAATGAAGAATCTGAGGAGATATACATAACGGTTGGGGATCTGAATCTTGCAGAGAGGGGAACGACAGGAACCTAGCCTAGACGCAGATGCTCAGGAAGGACGAGCTGACGGGAAAGCGAAGCATGAACTCGCTCTAGTGGAAGCAGCGCTGTACGTCGCAGGTCGTCCCCTGGACATAAACGAATTGTGTTCAGTCTTAAATACGCGTTCAAAGAACAAAACCAGAAAGCTTGTGAAAACGCTCATGCAAGAGTACACACGTAGAAGCACTGCCCTTGAGATTCTGGAGCTAAAGGAAGAGAGATACGTCTTGCAGCTGAAAAGCGATTTCACACCGTATGTTAGAAAGCTCGTTAACAGACCGCTACTTTCCACGGGTCCACTGAAGACTCTTTCCTACATAGCCTACAGGCAGCCTGTGCCCCAAAAAAGAGTAATCGACGTTCGAGGTAACCATGCGTACGGACACGTTAAACTGTTGAAGGAGATGGGGCTTATTTCCGGAGAAAGAAGCGGACGCTCAACACTCCTCAGAACAACAGAGTATTTCGCTGATTACTTCGCTTTGAGCCATGATGCAGCGACCATAAAGAGGGAATTGAAGCACATCTTCGAAGAAGGGGAAAAACTGGAGAATCCTCAACCCTGAAACGGATAGGTTTATATTCGAAACGACGGTGATAATGACCGCCTAGATTTAGCAAGTCGGGAGAAATGAAACGTGTCCGTTTGGCACAGCGACATGCGCAAGAAGAAGCCCTCTGGCGGCAGAAGACGGGCTTACAGGAAGAAAAGGAACTTTGAGCTAGGCAGGTTTCCAGCCGAAACTGCATTGGGCGAACTGAAACGAAAGACCCAGAAGGCCAGAGGCGGAACCCAGAAACTCAAAGCATTGAGCATTAAGCAAGCATGCGTGACTGACCAAAAAACCGGAAAGACCAAAAAAGTTGAAATTACCAGAGTTGCTAAGAACCCTGCAAACATTGACTATAACCGCCGAGGCGTGATAACAAAAGGCGCAATCGTCGAGACCTCTTTGGGCCCAGCAAGGATCACTTCCCGTCCAGGGCAACATGGAATACTGAACGCGGTCCTAATCAAGGAAGAAAAAAGCTAGCCCTTTTCCCCGTTTGCAATTGCACTGCTAATCTTCAGCAGCTGTTTCGCAATCTCTTCCATCGTTTCTCCTTTTGACTGCTTCTTCTCAACTAGAATCATGCCTGACTTTAGCCAAGGTGTTTTTGGAAAGGCAACATCTGTAACGAGTTCGCAGCTCAGATGAAGTTTGTCGGCCGCATCTTTCACCTCTGTAATCTTTGGGGAAGGCACAGCCAGATTCTTCGGTACGCGCCTCCCTTCCTTTCTTGTTTTTGCAGAGTCGAAGTATGCTGGCCACACAATTACTTTGTCTTGTTTACGCATGTTTTCTCTCCCTTCTCTATTTGTGAGCGTAATAGGCCGCAAGTTTCTCCCCAGTTTCGTCGATTCTGACGAAACCATAACGTTCAAACTGCACAATAGCGTTTGGCTTCAACCGTTTGCAAAGGCTTTCAGCAATTCCCTCCACCACGGTTGCATCTTGCATGACGACCTGGCAGGGCATGTCCTTGCCTACGGGTATCCAGTGGATCAACTGGGACTTCATTTGTTTGGCCTGTTCGTAGGATTCACTGGCAAAAGATGCCTCAGCCGAGTATATGCTTGCATTCTTGATTCTCATGTTGAACAACTCCATGAGACGGATTGTATTTCCGATTTTCGAAGTGTCAATGTCTTTTTTTGAAACCCAGAATTTTGCAGCGCCATTGCCCTTTTCGGGCTTTATGGTGTATTCTCTGCCCTTTCCTTCTGGACGCGCAGGATGCAGGGCAAGCTTCACGTTGAAGACTTTGGGAATATTGTCCACAGTCAATTCTATTGGGTCCTGAACGAAGAAGTATCTTTCAGCCACAGGGTCCAATATCTTGCGGTTGTATGCGTACAGGTTTTCCCAGCTTAAGACAACATCCTGCGTCTTCGGACCAACATCAATTATCATTCTCTTGATTGCCTCCGGTGTTATTCCTCTTCTTCTGAGAGCAGCGAAAGTGGCAAGCCTTGGGTCATCCCAGTCTTTGAAAAGTCCCTCCTTTATTCCTTGAACAATCTTTGACTTGCTAAGGTATGCTCCAGTTATTTTCAGCCGACCATAGTGTATGGCTTCTGGATACTTCCACCCCAAATGCTTGTACATGTATTCTTGCCTGACCTGGTTTGTCAAATGCTCTTTTCCTCTGATTATGTGAGTAATGCCAAGCAGGTGATCATCCACACCGCAGGCGAGGTTATACAATGGCCAAACGTGATATTTCGTTCCGACCCGTGGATGAGGAAACTTGCTTACGTCTACTACTCTAAGCGCTGGCCAGTCTCGAACCGCTGGATTGGGATGACATAAGTCAGTTTTCACGCGGACTACTGCTTCGCCTTCGCTGTACTCGCCCTGCAGCATACGTTTCCATCTTAGCATATTCTCTTTGACTGGCAAGCCGCGACAATCACATGGCTGGTTGGCCAGCGTTCTTTCTCTGAACAGTTCTGGCTGGCAAGTGCAAACATACGCGTTGCCAGCCTTCAGAAGTTTCTCAGCATATTCGTAATAGATGGAGATCCTATCGCTTTGGATGTATTCTTCGTTTGGTCTGCAGCCAAGCCAAGCTAGATCCTCTCTTATGCGCTCGTAGAATTCTAGGACAGGTCTCTTGATTTTGGGGTCTGTATCCTCAAAACGCAGAATGAACTTGCCCTGGTAGAGCTGTGCATATTCATAGCATAGGACGATAGCTCGGGCTGAACCTAAATGCAGGACACAGTCGGGATTCGGCGAGAAACGTGTGATCACCTGTTTATACTTGTCAACATTGGGCAATGGTGGAAGATGTTTTTCCTCTTCAACCTTTTCTCTGACAAGCTCTTCAGGCCATTTCTCTTCAACGAAGCGTTTTTGTTCCTCGTAGGAAAGATTGTTGACTTCTCGAACAACAGTACTAACAAGAGTTGATACTTCTTTAGCCTTACTTCTTAAATCTGATCTCTCGCCCAGTATCTTTCCGATAACTGCCCCTTCTTGAGCTCTACCATCATGTTTCACAGCGTTCAATAGGGCGATTTTTCGTGTAGCATCTCGAAGTTCATTATCTTCAAGCAAAGTTCTTGCACTTTGTCCCTTTCAGATCTTTCTCTCAATCAAGAATTCTGCGAACGATTTCAACTTTTCTTTCCCACCTGAGTCAGGCAAGAGGCTCTCGGCATGTTGCCAGCTTCCTTCAACAATTTTCCTTGCAAACTGTTTGACGTATTCTATCGAACCGGACTTCGTCATCAGCGTAATGGCTTCGTCTCGAAGTTCTTGGTTCGAAGTGTGTTTGTCGAGAATTTCGATGAGTCTTCTTCTATCCTGAGCATTTGCAACTTTCAATGTGTGTATGACAATTAGGCTTCGTTTTCCTTCGGTTATATCTTGCCCACGACCGCCCTTCTTTTTCCCAAATTCTCTGCTTGTTAGATCAAGCACGTCGTCCTGCATTTGGAAGGCTATTCCTATGCTTTCTGCGAGGCGACCGAGCGCCTCAACAAGCTCGTCGCTAGCGTCTGCCAAGACAGATGCCATTTTTGCAGACATTCTTGCTAGTGTTCCAGTCTTGTAAGCGCACATCTGCAAGTAGGACTTTTCATCCAGTTCACTCGCGTCTGCCAATCCTCTGTGCCACGCGATGTCCATTGCTTGGCCAAGGCTCAGATTGATCATCTCTTGCGTGTAGATCTCGTAGATCCTGCGTGCTTTCTCGGCGGAGACTTTTCTCCGATTTTCGATGATGGGCAAGAGGGGCAGATAGTACATGGCGTTTCCAGCGTTTATCGCAATGTCTACCCCGTAGATCTTGTATGTGCAAGGCCTTTCCCTTCGAAGCTCGGATGAGTCTTCAATGTCGTCTACCATCAGTGTGCCGTTGTGGATCACTTCTGGGATTATGGCGAAATCAACGAACTCATCTGGGTTTTTGCCCAGGATTTCGCAGATCAACAGGAAAAGAGCTGGTCTCCATCTTTTTCCGCCCCTGTCAAGGAATTCCCAGATCGGGTCAGCTAATGCCTTGTTCAGTGGTTCAAGGTTATATGCGTAGTTCGGCGGATTGATCCTAAAGATCGTGGCATCCTTTGAGAAAACTCTTGGAACATATTTCTCGATTGCACGGTCCACCAGCTTTGCTTTCTCGGCAAGAAACCTTTCAACATCCAAAACTCAGTCTCTCCTTGTCCTGGCTCTATTCATGATGTCGAATCCCCGTGCTGTCAACCATTCTGCTGTTCTGCCCGTTATTACAGAGGGTGTTTTCCTGAGGTCTTGCACCGAATGCGCTCCAACGAGAAACATCGTATTTCTTAGTTCCTCAATCAGCAACGATAGCACATTTCTTGTTTCGGACACGTTCTTGGCTGCTGCCTTGAGCATGGGCTGTGATAAGCTCGTCAAGCTTGCGCCTAGCGCAAAGGCCTTGGCCACATCTATTCCGTTTCGTATTCCGCCCGAGGCTATTACGCGCACGTTTGTCGTCATCGAAACCTCAACTATGCTTACAGCTGTTGGGATTCCCCAGTCCCAGAAGATATCGCCCAATCTGCGTTGGAAACTCTTCTCGCGCTCTTTCGCCCGGTAGTATTCAACTGCCGCAAAGCTCGTTCCGCCTGAGCCGCTTACGTCTATGCCTTTGACGCCAGCGTCCTCAAGTTTTTTTGCTTCTTCAGCAGCTATGCCGGCACCTGTCTCCTTTGCTATCACAGGCACATCTGTTTCGTCACTGATTTCGCGTATTTTTTCAAGCACTCCCTTGAAGTTTGTCTGGCCTTCTGGCTGAACAGCCTCTTGCAGCGCGTTTAGGTGTATGGCGATAGCATCTGCCTCGATCATTTCTACTGCTTTTTTGACTTCTCTAAGCCCGTATCCATTCACGAGCTGCACTCCACCTATGTTTGCGATTAGAAAGGCGGTGGGAGCCTTCTTCCGGGCTATGGCAAACGTTTTTTCAAGTTTTTTGTTCTCAATAGCTGCCCGTTGGCTTCCCACGCCCATTCCTAGACCCAGCTCTTCCACAGCCTCGGCTATCGTTGCGTTGATTTTCAAGGCTTGATCTGTGCCACCTGTGATGGCCCCGACTATTAATGGCGCGGCGAACTTATGGCCGAAAGCCTCAGTGGACAGATCTATCTTTTTCTTGTCGATCTCCGGCAAAGCTCGGTGAATGAGGTAAACGTCCTCCAAGCCAGTTGTTCCTTGTTTAGCTTGGACGTTCTGGTTCGCCGCAATTCTAATGTGATCTGCTTTTCTTCTTCTTGTTTCTTCAGCCAACCCTCTATTCCTTCTCTATCAATGTGCCTTCTACGTTTTCTCCCTTAAGAGCCTTGTAAACAAGGCCCGGTTTGGTTGCATTCACGATGGTCACGGGAATTCCTTGTTCCAAGGCAGGCAAGAGTTCCACGATCTTCCCGAACATGCCGCCTGTGACGTCGCAAGCAGTCGACTTGCCCACGTTTTTTTGGAGTTGTTTCAGTTCGTCCAATGTCAAATGAGTGAATTTCCTTGCTTTTCCCTCAATTTTAGGATCAGCATCAAATAGTCCATCCACGTCAACGCCTACGATGATGCGTTGTGCGTTGAACTTGGTTGCCAGAGCTGAAACAAGTTGATCGCCTGACAACACTGTAAAACCCAGCTTCTCATCCAGCACCGTATCTCCATACAGAACCGGTAAGAGACCTATTCTCAGGAGCATCTTCAACGGTGTGTCTTCAAAGCTCTTGATTCTGCCATTTTCGGTCAGTATGCATGATGAGGGCGTGATACTTACGGCCGGAACGCCATGCATGATCAGTGAATCCATGACCAACCCGTTAAGTACAGTCATGAAGTGATGGGTTTCTGCAAAACCGATTATCTGATCTGGGTTTTTCAAGCCTTCTTTGATGGCATTCTTTTGTGCTGCTGGGTGTCCGAAACTGCCTCCTCCATGAACAATTATCAAGCCCTTGACGTTTGCTTTCTGTGTTTCATCAGCTAGGCGATCTATGTTTTGTGTTTGGGGAGTAAGCTCTGTTTTCTTGTCGGTGATTACTGACCCACCGATTTTGATGATCGTGATTCTAGGTTCGCTCAATTCTCACACCCTCATCGGTCTTTCGGGCTATGAAGGATTTTCCGCCCGCCCTTTGAATGGCTTCCAGAACCTGTTGAAGGTTCTCATCCTTCGACAGCGCTATCATGCATCCGCCGCCGCCCGCACCAGTAAGCTTCGCGCCCAATGCGCCTGCCTTGCGAGCAGCGTTAGTGAGCCATTCAAGAGACTCATCTGAGACCCCGATTCCGTAAAGCAAAGCGTGGTTCATGTTCATTAAGGCTCCGAGGGTCTCTAAATCGTTCTCCTTGAATGCGTCTATGGCCCTTAGAACGATTTCACGTGCGGCCTTCATCATGTTTTCAGTAATCCGCGGATATTTCTCCGTGACACTTCGGACTTTTTCAACCTGCATTCGTGTGGATCTTTCCACACCCGTATCGCCGATGACAAGAGGGATGTCTGTTTTCACGTCCAATGGTTTGAAGCCCGTATCCATTTGAAAGAGAATTGCCCCGCCGAAGGTTGAGATCGCAGGATCTACCCCTGACGGAGTGCCGTGAACTATTCTTTCGGCTTCATACGTTATGCGGAAAATATCCTCCTTTGACAGTTTCACATCCAAGATGGCGCCAGACGCGGCTGTGGCGGCTGCAACCACGGCTGCTGAAGATCCAAGCCCGGCACCTACCGGAACAGTCGAGTTTATTTCAACATTCAAGCCTGCGTGCTTACCATGTCTTTCCAAGACCCTTTCTACCGCACACTTAACTGGCTCAAACTTGGTTCTAGCTTCTCTTGCGTTGCCATGTTCTATCTTGAAAATGCCATTCTCGTAATGTCCCGCAAGATCGAGAGTTGTAGAACGCAGATGAAGATCGTTGTCGTGGCGGTTTTCTATCTTTACGTAGGCCCTTCTGTCTATAGCTAAGACTATGGCTGGTTCTCCGTAAACGACGAAGTGCTCTCCGAAAAGTATTACCTTCGCGGGCGCTGAGGCAACGACACCCATTCCATACCACTATTTTGTGAAACAGACGGCTGCATACCCAACTACGCTTGAGTAGTCGCCAATTACATCTCCACTGGTCTTATAGCATAATAATTTTGCCTCTTTTGCTCCCATCATGTTTGCTGCTTTCATCAGGGCGACTATTGGACCATATCCACAAGCTGTGATGCCATGAGTTTCAATAGCTGAATAGAACTTGCCCTCGTCCATTGCTTCTATAGCCTTGAGAGCCAAGAGGTCATTTTTCATAGCTCTTTCCTGCGATTCATAGTGGGTCATGTCGGAGGAGGCTATGATGACCGCGTTCTTTTTGCCCAATGCTTTGGCCACTGCTTCTCCGACCTCTATAGCTGACGTCAAATCCTGCATCAGAAAGCAGATCGGCACGATTTTGAAGTTTGAACCGTAAAGGTATTGTAAGAATGGAAGTTGAACCTCAATCGAATGCTCAAGGCGGTGGGCAGACTCATCAATGTCAATTATGCGCGCTTCTCGAACAATCTCAGTAGCTGTTTCAGTATCCACTTCAACGTCTCCAAGTGGCGTCCTCCACAGACCTTCACTCATGACGGCTAAAGCGCTGCCATAGCCCGTATGGTTTGGACCGAACGCAACGACGATGTCAGGCTTACCGTCCAAAGCAAGTTCATAATAGGCGTGAGCTGCCACTGGGCCGGAAAACATGTAACCTGCATGCGGACAAATCAGTCCGACCACTTTTCTTGGACCGGCCTCAGCTACTTTTGGAAGCTTGCCGGGCCCCAGTTCATGCAAGAAACAGCTTGCTATTTGCTTCTTTAATGAATCAGATCTGGCTTCATAGAAGGCTCCGGCTTGGCATGGCAGCCGAACCTTCACCATCAGGTCAGATTTCCTCCTCTTCCTTGGAAATCTTCGCCTCGAAATCATCTATGGTTAAAGTTGGATCCTTGTCTGACTGAAGTTCCCCTCTCTCCCTTAGCACTTGCCTTGCCAAAAGCCAGTAGATCACTGCCAAGGCTCTTCTGCCCTTATTGTTTGTTGGGATAACTAGGTCGACTCCGGTGAATTCATTGTCTGTGCTGCACAAAGCCATCACCGGAATACCCACGGCAGCGGCCTCTTTAACCGCTTGGCCATCTGCCCTCGGGTCAGAAACAATCAGAACCTCAGGTTCGATCCTATTAGGGGCCAGAGGGTTAGATAGAAGCCCAGGAACAAACCGGCCAACCACGTGGGTCGCCTTGGTCAATGTGCAAAACATCTTGACTGGTTCTTGCGCGTAGAGCCTAGCTGCAGCTGCTGCAACTTTTGCTGGTTCGAACCGTGCAAGGAATTTTGCAGCCACTCTTATTCTATCATCCGTCCTCTTAACATCCAAGACAAACAGGCCATCGGGTCTGACCCGATATATGAACTGCTCCATGTCTCCCGTTTTCATCCGTGTGCCAATGTGTACGCCTGCAGACAATAGAGTGTCTCGCGGCAACAGCAACCCTTCTTCAGGGACAACTACCTCTGCAGTCTGTGTTCCAACTTCCGTTTCGGGCTTTGCCTCTTCTTCGATCGGAACAACCTCTTCATTTTCGTCTTCCTTTTTGATTTCTTCATCTTCTGACAAGTTTTTTCCTCCTAGAACATCTTGAGATCGGCCATTTTGGCTCTATCTCCCAAGAACTCTTCTATCCTTATTAGCTCGTTTATTTTTGCAATGCGCGCGCCTTCAACGATTCCAGTCTTTATCACTGGGCATTTGAAAGCCACTGCTAAATGGGCTATATGCCAATCGCACGAGTCTCCTGACCGATGCGCCATTACCGGTACGTACTTGTTTTTTATTGCCATTTCAACTGTTTCCAAGGCATCCGTAAGCGTACCCACTTGGTTCACTTTAATAATGATTGCGTTAGCCGCCTGCGTTTTCACCCCTTGGCTCAGTCTTTCATCGTTCGAGGTGAACAGATCGTCGCCGCAGATCAAGCAAGCCTTGACCTTCTTGGTGAGTTCTTCAAAACTCTTGAAATCCTCTTCATGGAAGGCGTCCTCCACGTACACGAGATGATATTTCTTGACTAGATTCAAAATGAAGTCTAATTGCTCGGCTGGGTCTCGTTTTACGTTTTCCCTCTCGTACGCGTATTTTCTTTGTTTACTATCCCAGAGCGATGACGCGGCAACGTCAATGCCTAATCCACATTCCAAGCCTGATTCGCTACTTACTTCTTCGCATGCGCTCGCAAGAATATCAAGAGCCTGCGAATTGTCTACGTTTGCAGCCCAAGCTCCCTCGTCACTTTTTCCTTCGTTGAATAGTTTGTCCTTCTTTCTTAAGGCGTCCCCAACTGTTCTGTGAACTTTTATGTTGGTTGCGGCTGCTTCCAAGAATGATTCGGCCCCGTGTGGGAGAACCAGAAACTCCTGTATGTCTGGGGACCTTCCATGTGTGTGCTGTCCGCCGCTTATGGTGTTCCCAAGCGGATACGGAAGCTCATGGGCAATTGTCCCGCCTAGATGCTGGAAGAGAAGAGAACCGCATGAGTTTGCGGCGGCTTCTGCATTTGCCACTGAGATGGCAAAGGCAGTGTTTCCTCCTATGACCCTGAAATCTTTGGAACCGTCAACTTCGTGCAGTGTCCTATCAATTTCCTCTTGAAAATTTGCGTTCAACCCCACAATTTCTGGGGATACAACTTCCTCAACCTTTTTAACTGCTTGGTCTACGCCGCCCTGCGGATAATAGACAACTTCGCTTTTTCCTCGGCTTTTTCCGGCTGGTGCAGAGGCCCTTCCGAAGCCCGACGTCGTTACGATGTCAACCTCTATTGTTTCTTCGCCGCGACTGTTGAAAACTTTTCTTGCAATAAGGTCTTCGATTACCGCCGACATGTTTTCGTCCTTTTCATCTGTTTCCTAATATGTTCTTGCCTCTTTTCGTTTCTCAGCCTCTTCGTAGAAGCGCAGAACCTCATCAACGATCTCTACGTGTGACAACAACATGCGACGGCAACAATACCGTTTGATTCCAAGATCGTCCAACACGTCGCCCGCATTTTCCCCAGTTTTTACTCTTCTAGCGAATTCTTCCCACTTGTCTCCGATCAGTTTGCCGCACGTGAAACATCTTACTGGGATGATCATTCCTGTTGTCTCCCTATCTGTAGCTTTTCTGCTCTTTGGCTCTCGCTCCTGGCCCGCCGAACTTTTTGGGCTCCTTTTTCCGAGAGTCGCCGGCGATCATTGTCCTGTCGTATTCTGCAAACAGCGTGCGCAGATGTGCACTTTTGGTCCACTTCAACAACGCATTGGCAATGGCCATTCTTGCTGCTTCTGCTTGCCCCATGTAGCCGCCGCCTGAAATCTTCACATCCACGTCTAGCTGTTTCCACACATCGTCTCCAGCTTGTACCAGAGGCTCCCTAATCTTTTCACGTGAGATTTCCGGCTCCCAAATCTCCAAAGGAGTCTTGTTTATGCGTACCCTTCCATTTCCAGGTCTCACAACTGCACGTGCTATGGCTGTTTTCCTTTTTCCACTGACAACTAAAACCTTCTTAACTGGCATAACTATCCACCTGGGTTCCATCCTATTTCTTTGGCGAATTCGCCGACCGTGAGGTATGGGCATGTCAGCTTCTTGGCTTGAGCGTTTTCTAATGTTTCCATTTTCTTATCTTTGAAGTCGTCCGGTGTTCCTATGTAAACTTTGAGTCTTTTGTATGCCTGCTTGGCTTTGGACACGCGCGCGCGCCGCTTCTTGAATGGTAACATGCCTCTGACGGTCTTTCTGACTATTCTGTCTGGTCTCCTGTAATGGAATGGGCCTCGCCCCGGGGATCCCACCCCGAGGAATTCTATAGCATCAGCTAGTTTGCCTCTCCTCTTTCCAGAGAGTATGGCTTTCTCTGCGTTTACTATTATTATCTGCTCTCCATTCAATAGCCGCTTTGCAACGTAGGTTGCCATTCTCCCCAAAATGAGGCCCTCCGCGTCTATCACTGCAATTAGCTCTGATTCTGCTTGCATTCTTTCACCCAACTACCTTGATATTGGAACCTTTCGGGTTCTTCTTAACTAGTTCAGAAAAAGACAAACATTTGCCCTTGGCAGCGTACACTTTCTCTCTTGCCCTTTCAGAAAAGGCAGTGGCTGCGACGGTTACCGGATGGCTGATTTCACCCGCGCTTAACAGTTTGCCAGGAACCGCAACAGTCTCATTCTTTCGCGTATATCTGTTCAGGCGGCTCAGGTTCACTGTCGCTTGGTTTCTTCTCCGGCTGCTTAGGCGTTCGGCAACATCCCGCCATATGTCAGCGTTGTTTTCCCTGCCTTGTTTTCTCAGGAATCGAATAAGCTCTATAAGCTCTGGGTTAGTCGTCCTAACTTTCTTCACTCTTCTTCACCTTAACTTTACTCTCGAATTCCTTCAACTGCCTATCCAAGATCTTAACGGCTTCCATTATTGTTCGCTCTGGTGAAAGAACACCTGTAGATTCCAGGCCGAATATGAACGCATGTTCTTCCCAGCCGACCTCTATTGCCTTAGGGACTTGAGGGCAAGCCTGAACACAGTCTTGACAGATTGTACAGGCCATCACATCACGCACGTCTATCTTGTTCTCGGCCTTCGTCAATACTTTTCTTGGACAGATTTCGACGCATTTCCCACAAGCATCACAGCGCTTGCTTGAAACCGTTATCTTTGGAAAATACTTGTATGCGCACATCGAAACTGGCTGCCATTTAGCGTGGTTTTTCCCCTTGCCCAGCCTTGCATAGGCTTCAAGCCGAAGCTCTTGTTCCTTGGCCAGTTTTGCAATGGGAATTTTATCGCTGACGGGTACTACATCCTTGTTTTCCGAAATCAATTCGCCTGAGTAGACCGGTCTTGTTCCTTCCTTTGCCTGCGCGTCGAGTGTGAGTGTGACCCTGCAAAGATTGCATCCGAATTCGCTCTTGCATTGGCAATCTTCAGGCAAGTTATAGCTGTCCAAGTCAGTTTTAAGCGGGACAAGCCCAAGCCTGTGGGCTATCGTCTCATCCTGTATTATGGAGGAGTTTTCAAGTATTACAACATCGTCTATTGCCATGCACGGTACTTCAGAGGTTATTACCCTTCTTAGGGCGTTTACGTATGAAACGTCAACTCCCTTAATGAGCAAACGTGCGTTCATATCGGTTTTTTCAAGCACTTTTATTTCCACTGTTTTATCGCTCCATGCTGCCTATGATAATAGCTGTGCCGTTCAATAGAATATTCGTGCATTATTTCAATTTTTCTATCTGGAGAAGAACAATGACTGTTTGCTAGACTCTTCTTCCCCTTCTCCCACCAGGCCTTCGCGTCCCATCATGTGGAACCGGTGTAATCTCTTCGATACGTTCTATGCGGAACCCTGCTCTGGCTAGGGCCCTTATGGCTGCTTGTGCCCCTGGGCCTGGAGTTCTTGGTCCGGATCCTCCCGGGGCCCTTACTTTGATGTGTATCGCTGTAATTCCCTTGTCTCTGGCCATGTCTGCTGCAGCTGTCGCCGCGCGCATGGCTGCATACGGTGAAGATTCCAGCCTGTCTGCCTTCACGAACATCCCTCCAGACGTTCTGGCTATTGTTTCTGCGCCTGAAATGTCTGTTATATGAATCAAGGTGTTGTTGTAAGAGCTGAATATGTGGACGACGGCCCACTTCTCGTTTTTCCTGCTGCTCATCGTCCTTCCTCCGCATGACCCTCAGTTGCTCGTGGCCCAGTTACTGCTGGAACCGATATTGTTTGACGTAGAGGATGACTGGGATTTGCGAGCGCGCTTCTAGGAGAATATGCTATCTGGGATTCTTCCTTTTTCGTTACAACATAGCTTGGGACTGTGACTCGCTGGTTCCCTATGGCTATGTGTCCGTGAGTTATTAGCTGACGGCATTGGTGTACTGTCTTTCCTATGCCTTTTCGGAAAACGATCGTTTGCAGTCTACGTTCAAGAAGGTCTTCTATCGTCAAGTCCAGCACGTCATCAAGAACCGCTGTTTCATCAAGAACGCCGAGTTTCTTTAGGCGAGCAAGAATCTCCTCTTCCATTTTTTTGCGTTCTTCAGCCGACTTGCCAATGAGCGAACGTGCTATTCCTCTGAAGTTTGACAGAGTTGTTTCATGTCGCCACAGCTCATGCTTGTTTCTCAGACCATATAGCCCAAGCAGTTTAAGCTCTGCCTGCAGGATATCAGTACGCCATGGAAAACGTGGGGTCGCATATTTCTTTTTCTGCCTTCTCGGATCACCCATGACTACGCACTCCTCGCAGCAGCCTGCTTTGCAGCGATCTCTTTCTTCTTAACGCCGAGGGCTTTCCCTGCTCTCCCTGTTGTTTTGGTTCTCTGCCCACGCACTTTCAAACCGTAAGCATGACGATATCCCCGCCAAGACTTGATATTCTTCATTTGCTCTATGTCCATTTTCGTTCTCAAAACCAAATCTGCGCTAATCAGATGCAAATTCTTTCCTGACTCAGCATCCTTCCTTCTATTAAAAAGCCAGAAGGGCAGCTCGTGTCCCGTCGGATCCTTGACCAGATCTTTAATTCTCTCAATCTCCGCCTCTGTCAGAAACCCCGCCCTTTTGTCCGGATCTATCTTTCCCACCCTTAACATTGCATTAGCAAGGTTCAGGCTTATCCCTTTGACTCTTGCAAGTGCATAAGCTACCTTCAACGTGCCATCTACGTCGACATCCACTATTCGAAGTATATGACGAAATTCCTCTGACATTCATCGACAACCATGCATTGTTTAAGCTAGAAAACGAAGTAAGCCGTATTTTATTTAAAGATAGCGGTGTTTCAACAAACATTACTAGTCCTCACTTCGCCTTTCTGAACAGCTTATTGCCCTCAAAATCGCATACGAAAGAATACCCTGATTCGATTAGCTTCCTAGCTTCTTCCACTGTTTTAGCTATCTCAGAGTAGTATTCGTCCCCTTCAAAAGGAACTAATTGTATATAGCGGTCCGTGTTTGCAATGCTTTTATGTCCAAGCAGATATTTGACATTATGAGCGTTTTTGTTCTTACGAAATTCCTTAGTTGCTCTCCAATAGCGGAACGTATGAAAATGAATCTGTTTCAGCCTTGGATTTTGAAGTGCTCGGACAAGACGTTTTCTTGCAACTCGAAAGGCATCTTGAATTGAAAGCTGTCTTGGGTTAAAGATGTATTCTTCATGCTTCTTAGACATGGCATTTATCATAGCTATGGTCTTATCAGAAACCTTGATTATTCTGGAACTAGAACCCTTTTCTGGATTGTTTATGCTGATAGTGCTGTTCGCTTGGTTCACATCAGTCCATTTTAGCTTACATGCTTCACCAGACCTTGCACCTGTGTCTTTCAGCACTTGAAGAAACGTTGCTGTCTTCTTTCCACAACCAGCTATAAGCTGGTCAAGTTCTGATTCTAATGGTATGAAAGGCTGCTTCGGTTGATATTTGACTTTAATAGGTGCCCATGGAATATTCATTGTTTTAGTGTATGAACGATAAGCAGCTACCAACTGACATTTCTTAGCAAGTGTTAATTCCTCTGTCGCTAGGAATGTTTCCGCGCTATCAGGATCAGATAGGTTTACGCCCTTCTTGACCATTCGTTCAAGCGCGCGCGCTTCTCGTTTTGGCTCATTCTTTGCCATGCTTACCACCTTTAGTTAGGTATCCTTGTTCAGAGAGCCAACTCATTATGATCGTCCTCAACGTGTCCGAGCGCGTTTCACCGATCTTTCCAACAAGCTCCTTATTCAAGAGTTCCGCTATATTCTCGCGCGCGCGCACGAATGAAGCCTAGCGGCTCAATTGGCCACCGTTTGGCAAAAGAAGACGTGAAAAAGGGTTATTTTTCGCCGAAGTCTGCCGATATGTTTTAAAATCGTACTAGGTTTTAGAACGTGATGTTCTAAGGCTTGGACTTATATCTTACATTTAAACCTGCTATAGTAGAGTGTCAAACGTGAGTGCAACAAAGGAACCGAAAATCGCTAGAAAAGGCGTCCTTATCGCGCTTGGAATAATCTGTATCATTTTGGTAGCCTGCTTAGGGGGTGTGGTTGTAGCGTATACATTAATGATAAACGACAAAAGCAACACAATCTCGTCTTTAAACTATCAGATTTCTCAATTAAACTCTAGTGTAGCAAACCTTCAAAACCAAGTTGCCTCTGACAATTCCACGATTGATTCCTTGACTTCTCAGGTTAGAAATCTGAAAAATCAACTGGATCCGAATGCGACTTACACCGTGGTCGGTACTTTAAGCTACGCTAATGTGAGCGCGGTCTACGTTGGCATAATTGTAGACAGCATTAATCCAAGCTTCTCTCCGAATCTACATGGTTCCTTCGTGTTTCTGACTTTTAAGGGCCAACTAGCATCGACACTTCCCATTAATGGCGCATGGGTATTTGGGAACATGGTTGCAATCAACGGAACGATTAGTTTTGATAAGCATTCACAGACCTATTTCCTAAATTGGATAAATGGCAACCTATGCAGTGACACTGTGGAGGGCGTTAATGAACAGCTTGGCTTACAGCTTACCATGGCACTTCAAAAAACCAAGTACAGCCTCGGCGAGTCGATAAGCATAACGCTCACAATCACCAACATCAGCAATCAGACGATAAGGTTTGGACTAGGCCCAGATGTCAATGATTTTGACTTTCACGTTTACAACGACACAAACAACGACATCTACTGCTACTCAGACCGTTGGATAGGTGCGGCTATTCCGCAATATGTTGTTCTTGAAACGCTTAATTCTGGAGAGAGTTTGGATTGGACTTTTGTTTGGCAGCAGACCATCGTTTTTCCTGAAACCGTTTCTCCAGGAACATATTACGTTGTTGGAAGAATTGGTCCTCCGTTCTTCTATGAGGAGAATAGCACTATGGAAACAACGCCCATACAAATAACAATCGGCTAACCAGATGGCGACCTTTAAGAACTCGTCTCAAACCTCTGATGCTGACTTGCTTTCTTGATTAGGGAGAGCCAATTCTCAGGCGTTGAACTATCAGCGATTCTTGCTTTTTGTGCTGGAGTCTTTCCATCTAACCCAAACACCGCTAATCTTTCTGGTCACTCTTGGATTAGGATACTCTTTCGTTCCTAGCATCAAAGGTGGTGCAAGACTGCTCTAGTTTAGGCACTGTCTACTGGTTCTTTTCGTAGCATTCGGCTACAAGTACTTCGTCTTTTGCGCCTATTTTTCCACGAACTGGTCACAAACCTGAAATTAAGACTACACACTGCAACATGGCTAGTCATGACTAAGCTCGGCGCTCTTCCAAAAACAATAAGAATAGAGCCAAGGGAAATGTTGTAGGCATCCCACATGAAAAGATTCAATTTGAAGACTTTTCTCCTGCTTCTGCTTTTTTCACTGTCAATATTGGCTTCTGGAAGTAGCATTGTCAGGGCGATTGGATTCATTTACATTAGAGCTGATGGAAGTGTAGAACCGTCCATGGCACCAATTCTTAATGTTGCCAATAGCACCTACAAGTTCACTGATAATATTCACGATTCGATCGTGATCGAAAGGAACAACATTATAGTTGATGGGCAAGGATACGAGCTTTCGGGCTCAGGATTTCCCAGCTACAGGGGAATAGACTTGTCAGCGAGGAACAACGTAACGATCAAAAACATGGAAATCAAAGCATTCGACTATGGAATCTACCTTACTGGCTCTTCAAACAACACTATAGCATCGACCAACATGTCTACAAACAACTACAACGGCATCTACCTCATCGGTTCTGCAAACAACAATAGCATACTTGGAAACAAGATAACAGCAAACAAGGCAGAAGGTATCTACCTTACAAGTTCCTCTGATAACACTATAACAGCGAACGAAATAACAAACAACAAGTATGGCATTAGGCTCTATATGTTTTCAGACAGCAACACCATAACTCAAAACAACATAACAGCAAGCACAGGCGGCAGCATATATCTTACCGCATCTTCAAACTGCAACAACGTAGCCGCAAACACCATAACAAACAACGGAGGCTACATGTACATTGCCGGCTCTGCAAACAACACTGTGGCTGGAAACAGTATGACGAAGAACGGGGACGGCATCTTTCTAGACTCTTCTTCGGACAACAACACCATCATCGGGAACACCGTAGCAAGCAATGGAGGTGGGATTTCTCTACGTTATTATTCAAGCTTCAACACCGTAGCTGGAAACAACATAATCGCAAACAGCGGGAACGGCATCTACCTCACTGGATGCGCAAACAACACCATAACAGAAAACAACATAGAAAGCAATGGGGACGGCATCTCTCTTCAAGGTTCCTCAAACAACACCATTGTGGCTAACGATATAGCAAACAACGGGAAAGGCATCGAGTTTTATTTTTCCTTGAACAATCTCATCTATCATAACAACTTCAACAACATGATACAGGTTCTGGGCCTGCTTAACTTCACCAACACTTGGGACAACGGTTACCCCTCAGGAGGTAACTACTGGAGTGATTACGGTGGAAATGACTCTGACCATGATGGCTTAGGCGATTCACCCTACGTTATTGGGGGAAACAATTCAGACAGATACCCACTCATGACTCCGTACCCGATACCCGAATTCACCTTGATTTTCATGCCCATCCTGTTCATGCTGGCAACATTACTAGTAGCAACAATCTACAAAAGCGCGCGGCGCGGGCTTAGTCATTCTTTTGTCAGTGCCTTTGCTGGGATGAGTAGCAAGTTTTGCGCGATGAGATTTGCAATCAATGGTGGAAGCATCTGCGGGCCAAACGCCGTAGCGCCTACAACTAGGGAAAGGGCTGCATTCTTCACTGTCGTCGCGATCTCAATTGATATTGCTTTCTTGTGTCCGAATCTCTTGGTGAGAAAATGGGTCAACGTGAACGCAAACGCCAGTATTCCAAGTATGAAAACGTTCAATAGCACAAATTCCGAAATGTTGTTTCTCACGTATTCAACTCCTGGCGCGACAGACCCCCAGATCAAAAGAGCGAGTATGCCTAGTTCCGCCTTAGAGGCGTAACCGCCTGCTCTGTTCCAATCAAGGTGAACAAATCTCCTTACCAAGAAGGAGGCGGTCATGGGAACTAAGATTATTTCTGCCAGATTCACCATCATACTTGCAATGTCAACGTTGAGGGCTGTGCCAATGGCAATGAACATTGTTCCAGGCACTGTGACTATTGAAAGCAGATTTGTGATCATGCTCATGACCAGAGCGGTGGCGACATCTCCTTTGAACACCTTGGCCCAGAACGCAGAAACAATCGCAGATGGGCAGCAGAGAGCAAGCACGATCCCAGCGTAAACTATAGGTGAGAAAAAGGGTTTTGCGGAAAGCGCCAACACCGGTACTAAGACAAACGCTGTGAACAAGCCCGTTGCTATGACTGGGTAATTCCTTATTGCATGCCCGATTTCGTCCGGTTCTATGCTTAGCGCGACAAAGAACATCAAGAACATTAGTAAAAGAGCCAGGTGCGGTTTCCAAATCAATCCAATTTGAGGAAAAAAGAAGCCCAAGACTATGCTTAGAACTACGATTAGTGACGCGAAATACCTGTTGATAAGAGCGCTCATACGCCAGAAGCTTCCAAGAGAGGTCAATATAGCCCTCTCTGATATACTCAAAGGTAATAGCTGTATGGTTACTACCAGCGTTTGATAGAAGAAAGAGATTGATTCAGCCCGCGCGCGCCTTGTTAGAAATAGGTTAGAATACATCACTGAGAAAGATGGCTCAATGCTCTTCCGAAAGAGAAAATAATGTTCAAAGAACGACTGATAAATGCCTAGTAATAAGTCATAAATCGTAATATAGGTTAAATCTTTTAAAGGTGTTTGAGCTATTATTAGCAAAATGGAAAGGTGATGTTGATGGTTAAAAGCGGAGATGATGAGAAGATCAAACGTATACTCACGGAGCCCAAATTCGCATCCATAAAAGCGATGCTGGAGAAAGATCATGCTATAGACTGCATTTTCCTGCTTCACATGAATCGTGGAAAATGGAAGGAGGCTAAGGAGTTCATGCGTGAGAACGGTCTAACGCTTAGTGACGGTACTTTCAGAGCCAGGATGATCGAGATTGAAGACTTGGGCTTGGCTAAGAGCGTGCGCATTGACCCGTTAAAGAAGTACTATTTGAAGACGGAGTTAGGTGAGAGAGTCGCGAAGCTGCTGCTGGGCTTTTTTGACAGCTTGAAGCTTTAAGCCTTCAAGCATATCGCCCGGTTATTGTTGTACAGTTTCCTCCATAATGGTTTCGTAGTCGTTACGGTCGAATTTTTTACTTGTTCTTCTGTAGTTCTGTTTTACAAATGATTAATATTGTGTCGTGAGTCGTAAGATTTAAATCCTCTGACTCTATTAGGTACTCAAACAACTCCAAAAGGAGGGATAAAAAAGAAAATGAAAATACTAAGAAGCAGAAAAGCCCTAAGCCCCGTAGTAGCATCAATCATACTAATCGCCGTAACAGTCGCAGTCAGCATAGCAGTAGCAGCATGGATGGGAGCCCTATCATTCTCATTCATGAGCGGCGGAGAAAGCCTACAAGTCGGAACGCCATGGGGATGGAGCGCAACAACCGTATACGTCAACGTGACCAACACAGGCGGTGGAGTCTTAACAGTCTCTGGGAGCGCTCGTGTTGCCAATACCCAAGCAACAGTTACAGCAGACACTGGAACCCTAACTCTGCAACCAAAAGCAGTTGCTGGTTTGAAAGTCCAGCTTCCGACAGGAGGAACATGGAATTTCACGCAGGGCTATTCGTACACGATTACATTCGTGACGGCGAACAACAAAGAATTCCCGACGACAGGGGTCTACAATCCCTAGTCAGTGACACAAGGTACTCCTCAGAACCAACGTTTGACTAGAGCAAAATAGTAGTTGAGATAGGGGGCAGGGTGAAAACAACACTCTTCACTATCCCTCTATTGTTTCCTCTTCGGAGGTGCAAAAAAGAATGGTAGTGGAAATAAAAGAATATGGTTCGGCAGAAGAAATTGCGGAAACCTTGGACAAGGAGATATCAGAGACAAAGAGCACTTTAGGCGAGTATCTTCGTCGCTTGGACGATATCAGAGCCCTAGCTGAGAAATCGAGGAAGATCCATGAAGTCGTGATGAAACTGGCTGGCAAGAAGGCTACAAGCGAAAGTCTCGGCGAAATCTCTATTGGCAGCTTAAACTTGGTGCTAGACGCCAACCCATTTCATGAACTGACAGCCATAGAACAAGTGGTTCGAAGTCACCAGGAAAGACTACTCGTACTGCAGAAAGCACGCGAAGCACTGAAATGGCTGGACCAACTTGGAGACACTGAAGGCCTAAAATATCTAGTCCTACAGAGCGACGGAGTTCCCGAGCGCATACTGTTCAGAATATCCTAGAACGCGCATTGAAGTGGAAAAATGGATAACGAACTCTACTCCTTCGCCCTAAAGAGCACTTTAGACGAAATCCGAAACCTGTGCCCAGACATAAAAAATGCATTCATGTTCAGAGAAGACGGCGAGATTACAGCCGCAGACGAAAGCACTCCTCGAAAAACCATCGTAAAGATAGTTGACTCATTTGATGGTCTAATGGAAAAAGCTGAAACCATGGGAGGAATCGAGCTCATAACCGTTGAGGGCAGCAAGGGCGGAGTAAACGTTTCCCGCATGAATAACCACTATCTCGTGATGGTCACCTCACAAAATGCAGACAAGAACTACTTGAACACTATAACCCACACTCTGGTTAAGACCGTTCTTAAGCTGCTGGAGAAAATCAACCCTGCCCCCCTCAACAACAATCCCTCTGAACCCGAAACTGAGCACGAAATTCGAACTATCAAAAAAGATGAAAAACCAACAGAACGTGCTGAAAAGCTTGCTGAAGACTCTGAACAATCAGTTGAACCTGAAACCGTGCGGCCAGAACCCACGGCAAACCAGTTTATGGTTGAAAACATTGGAGGTTTGCTAGTGGCAGCAGACACCGTGCGCATAGACAATGAAACGCTACTGCAGTGGCATGAACTCTACGAAGACAGAAAGATCGAGGAAGTCGAAATCGAAACATTCGAAGGAAAATCAACCAGGTGCAAGATCAAACCCGTAAAAGACTCGAAACAAGAAGGCAAAGGAGTTGTCCAGATACCCCAAAAGATTCAGCGCACGCTAGAGATCAGGAAGGGCGAACTCGTCAAAGTCAAACCTGTAGTCGAGTAGGAAAGGCAATGGATCATGACTAAGAAAAAGAAGGAAACTCAAATGGTTGGCCAAGTTACAGAACCAATAATTCTAGAAGCGACTATGTCCGTGAATGACCTGAAAGCAAAACTGGAAGAACTCAAAAACCGCGATGGAATCATAGGCTACATACTAAGAAACACCACTTCTGCCTCAATAGACCTCAAAGACCCAGCGAAAATAATAGACTTCGCAGTTCTTTCTTCTTCAGCAATTGACGCAAGCAAGGAACTGTCCAATCTCTTTGATCTAGGCAACGTGAACAGCACGGTGGTTGAGGGAAGAAACATCAAGATGCTCTCTCTGACCATTGACGAAAACAGAATAAGCATTTTTATGGAGAAAAACGTTGACTGCGAGGCTTTGAGAAACACTCTATGTGCCAAAGGGCCTAATTAATAATTTCCGCCTCATTTTTGTCTTCCCAATTTTATCGCGTCTGCATATTTCAGTTTTCAGAACGTTTAAATTGCCGTTCTCAGGTAGTAATACTGGGAGAAGGGAGAACCTAGATAGCCCGTTCGAGAGGCTATGAGGGTGAGCTGATTGATTTGCAATGAAAAGCGCGAGGGCAACAGCCATCGTGGACGTTTTGACATTATCGCAGATATTTTGGGTGCCTCTCGCGGAGGAGCTAAGAAAACTTACTTGATGTATCAATGTAATCTGAGCTTCAGACAACTCGAATCATATTCATGTTTTCTGCTCAAACAGGGCATCCTGCGCTTGGTCGCCAGAGAAGATGGCTCAAGAAGCGGATCGTTCGAGGTTACTGATAAAGGCAGAGACTTCCTGAGAGCCTACGAAGGCTTGAAGTCTCTCATGCAGTAGCTGTCTCAGCCAAGAATTCTTGGACTATCTTGTTCAGCTTAATCCTGTTTTCTGCTTCATCTTCAACTATGAAATCGTATTCTTTCAAGAAGTCTGTTATCCGCTGAAGCTGGGCATCATCAACTTTGACTCTTTGCCGTATCTCTTCGAGCATGTGCCATCTTCCGTCGCTGAGCACATCCAAAATGCTTGCTATCTTTGAAGTCGTTGAAATGCCCCCCCGGATATTATCCGTTTGTATGTAGTTGAATAAATGTCTTATGAGCTTGTGTTCTGGTGTTCTTTTTCAGAACTTAATTCTAGAAGACTAAGTGCTGCATGAACTTGGCGATCCAGACGCTCTGGCCAGCCTGAACCTGACCGAAAACTTGGTTGGCGAAATAGGTTGTCTGGACGTACGAGCAGGAGGTGACGTCTTCCAATATTCAGCAAAGTCTTTATCAAAAGCAATGCAGCAGTAGTCATAGCGGGCGGGGAACATGGTGACACACCGGTCTGACTGGCTGCACATTCTCAATCAATGCAAGTGCAAAGTGCAGGAGCAGATATCCCCGCTCCTTGCGAGTTCACGTCAGCCTCAGCCAGACTTGGGTATAGGAGCAGGCGGCGACCCCATTAAGCGAATAGATTTGGCAGCGGAAGAGGCAATAGTGAACACTTTGGTGAAGCATGGAATTTCATTCACGCTGATAAGTGAAGAATCTGGCGTCAAGAAATACGGCAAGCATCTGAAAGAATGTTATGTCACCGCTGACCCCGTGGACGGGACGACAAATCTCACGAGGGGAATACCCTTCTATGCAACGTCAATTGCCATATCCACTAAACCAATGCTAAACACTGTACATGCGGCATTGGTAGCCGACCTGTTTCACGACGTGACGTACACGGCGCAAAAAGGGAAAGGAGCCTACCGCAACGGCAAAGAAGTCACTCCTTCCGATAATACGTCGCTGGAGGAAGCAGTGATTGGGATAGACCTGAACTCTTACAAAATTCAAAGAATAGCTCCACAGCTAACCAACCTAATCCAAAACACAAAACATGTACGTCATTTCGGGGCCAACGCATTAGAACTGTGCTACGTTTCAGATGGAACAACTGACAGCTTCATAGACATACGCGGAAAACTTCGAGCAACCGACATGGCCGCTGGTTGGCTAATAATAAAAGAGGCCGGAGCAGAGATAACCTCAGCTGAAGGAAAAGCGCTAAACGTCAAGCTGAGCCCAAAGCAGAAAGTGGAGTTCGTAGCCTCGGCCAACTCAAAGATGCACGCTGAAATACTCAAATTGGTAAAACAGAAAAGCGAAGAAGAATGATAACGCCACTTTGGCCCCACCCGGCTGCGCTAGTCAAGTCTCCACAGAGAAGGATGATCGTCGTAGCTGACCTGCACATAGGCTGGGAAATGGCCATCTCCAGAAAAGGCATACACTTGCCAACACAAACGCCAAAACTTCTGGGAAGATTGAAAGGTCTCATCTCCGAGTACAAGCCTGAAGAACTGCTTGTTCTAGGTGACGTAAAACACACCGTTGCAACTGCAGAAATAGGCGAATGGCACGATGTTCCAGAGTTCTTCAACGAACTCAGAAAGCACGTGCAGAGAATTCACATAATCCGCGGCAACCATGATGGAAACCTCGAACCACTACTGCCTGAAAACATCGAACTGTTGCCCGCAACTGGCATAGTGTTTGGAAAAACCGGCTTCTTCCACGGACATCAATGGCCTTCACCAGCCATCCTATCATGCCAGACACTCGTAATGGGACACGTTCACCCAGTTGTTTCTCTGCGCGACCCAGCCGGCTTCAGAATAACAAGACAAGTCTGGATAAAAGCAAGTTGCGACCGAAAGAAGCTGGCCAGAACGTTGATACAAAAGCACAAGCTTAAGGGCAAAAAGAACACCGAAGACATTCATTGTGAGGCTAAATCTGGCGCTCTGCAGCTTTTCATAATGCCCTCATTTAACGATTTTCTCGGAGGAAGGCCGCTCAATCAAAGGAGATTGAGCGGTGATACCAAGAGTGAGATGGGTGTGGGTCCAATTTTCCGGTCAGAGGCGGTTGATATGGAGGGTGCGGAGACGTATCTCCTAGATGGGAACTTCCTGGGAAAGTTAGGCCAGCTCAGAATGCTGAGCTAATAGCTTCAGCATAACGTTTATACATCATGGTCTTGTTCACACTTCAGCGAGGTGGAAAAATGCCACTCGACGAAGATGATTTTCCGGAATGGTTCAGAAGAAGGCGCTCACCTTTCTTCAGAAGCTGGGACTTCGAGGATGCTGACAAGATGTTCCATGAAATGGAAAAAATGATGGAAGAAGAATTCAATAGCTTTGCTTCTAAGGTCCCGAAGGATTATGTCAGGGAACGTAAGCTTCCAGACGGCTCAACAACTCGTGAATTCGGCCCGTTCGTTTATGGTTACAGCGTGAAAATAGGTCCTGATGGAAAACCTGAGATCAACCAGTTTGGAAACCTCAAGCCGAGTCGGCGTGGACCGCAAGTAAAGGAAGAACGTGAGCCACTGGTCGACATAATAGAAACGGATGGCGAAGTTCATGTTGTGGCAGAATTGCCTGGCGTGGACAAAAAAGACATAGAACTGCATGGAACAGAAGAGACACTGACCATATCGGTTGACATTCCGCAGCGCAGATACCACAAGGAAGTCAGGCTACCTGCGAAAGTCAGAGTGAACGAAGCGAAGACCGGATACAAAAACGGCGTACTGGAAATCACGTTTCCCAAAGTCAAAGAGGAGACAAAACCCAAAGGCGAGCCGATCAAGATAGACTAGCCCTGCCTGTTATCACATTCTCACCTTCACATACCATGAGGCCTTGCACACATGGATCAAAGCTCAGAGGATGATGTCGTCCAGATTGTTTGCAAAGAAGCGAAGGCAGATGGCAAGTTAAGTGGCAAGAACTTGACAGAGCTCTACGAGACCTTTGGCCAACGCTTTACAAGGGCTTTCGAAGCCTTGAAGGAGAATAGAGTGAAAAAGTATGTTTTCAAGCCAAGCGGCAAGACCATCTGGATTGTCGTAGGAAAGGAACGAGACTACCTCATAATTCCACAGGCTGAGTTCTGCACGTGTGATGACTTTTACTTTCGCGTCTTGGATCGACAAGTGCACCTCTGCTATCATCTTATTGCCCAGAAGATCGCAAACGCGCTGGATTGGTATGAGACAATAGAGGAACGCGATGAGCTTCACGATTCCTTAATGGCAGAGTGGAAGAAACCTACTGCTTAAATATCTAAACTCCAAATGTAGATGCATTACGGGGACTGTTCCAATGGACGTAGGAGCATACTTCGAAATACTCAAATATGTGCTCATGTTCGCAACATTCACAGTATTGTTTCTGATTTTCCTTTATGTCTTTTACGGAAAAGAAGAAAAAGAAGACTGAACCGCCTAGGAACCCATCTTTTTCGGTCTCCTACGCGCTAATAGAACAGACATTATGGTCAAAACTGCAAGCACTATGGCAACGAAGATGATCCACGACGGTTCAGAGCCTGCACCTATCACTAGCGGGAGAGGCCCCAAGAACATGATGACCCCAAAACTTGTCGAGTCACGCGCGCGTCACTCTACCCAAGCTCCATTTTGAACTGCAAAGGTGCCAATAGTCTTTTAATGAACTTGCACCCTCAATAATTCTGTGTCGAAGCCCGGATGACAATCGAACAAATGATAGAGCAGATCCTTTCGAAGCATCCTGAAATCTCGAGAGGGGAAATCGCGGAAAGACTGAAGACAGAAATGCACAGGACAAACGGTTTCATTTCCGAGGACACTCTTTTGCGGATGATTGGGGCAGATCTGGGCTTGGATACTCAAGAAAGCGGCTCCACAACTCCGACACTCTCGGTGAAGGATTTGGTTCCAAGCCTGAGTGATGTCACTGTTGTTGGGCGTGTTGTTGCCGTTTTTCAACCTAAAACGTTTAATGGAAAGAGGAACGGCAGATTTGCCAGTTTCCTTGTTGCTGATGAGAGCGACATGGTGCGGGTTGTGATGTGGAATGAAAGGACAAATCTCATAGAATCTGGCGACATAAAGGCTGGCCAGATAGTACGCGTTTGTCACGGTTATACTAAGGAGGGCCGCGGAGGGGAAGTTGAGCTGCACGTTGGTGAAAAGTGTAAAGTTGAGATGAACCCTCCAGACGTGGAACCGAAAAACTATCCTGCTATAGGCAGGTTTGCAACAAAAATCGACAAAATAGCATGCGATCAAAAAAACAAGAGAGTAACCGTTATCGGCACGGTTAAGAAGCTGTTTCCAACGTCCACATTTGAAAGACAGGATTCAAGTCCTGGAAAAGTAATGCGATTCACAATAGCTGATAGAACAGGCGAGATACCCGTTGTGGCGTGGAACGAGAAAGTCGATGAGCTTCAGGCAGTATTGAAAGAAAACGTTGAACTGCAAATTGTGGAAGCGAAAGTGAAGAACACTATGGAACGGGGACTGGAACTTCACGTCGATTCGGGAACCTATCTAGGAGCATTTGTGCCAGACGATGAATTCCTGAAAATATCAGATTTGCAAGAAGGCCTGGCGCGCATTAATCTTAAAGCGGAAGTTGTCATCAAACCTCTACTGAGGGAAATCAGAACATTCAAGAAGGAGATTGTGAGCGTCGCCAGTTTTGAATTGAAGGATGAGACTGGGAAAATATGGGCTTCAGCATGGGGAAAGCACGCGAGTGCCGCTGGAGGCCTGAAAGTGGGCGACAGAATTGTCTTGAAAAATGCTTACGTCAGAAAAGGTTTTGGTGACCAACTTGAAATATCCACAAGGGAACACACGTCTTTGACCGTTGTCTATTAACTCAGTGTTCGTTGGTGCCGGGGGCGGGATTCGAGCCCGCGACCTCTGGATCTTGGGCTTATTGGCCCCAACATTCTCCAGATTATGAGTCTGGCGCCCAAGCCAGGCTAGGCTACCCCGGCAACGGTTTTAGGGTAATTTGTTGGGGAAAGTCTGAATTAAGTCTATCGATGTTTATGTTTCTCAAAAAGAGAGACGCTTGACAGCGTTGCAGGCTCTTTCCTGCTATTCTTGCCTCTCCTCTTTCTTCTTCAGCAGTTCAAGATATTCTAGCATGGACTTGTCGATGTTCCATTCGAAAGAGCCATCAACGGCCGAGTTCCAATAATTGATGAATCTTTCGAGGCTGACCCTGAGGAATACGAGCAGGATAACAACTGGAATGATTAGTACCAAAGCAATGTTCATTGGGAAGGGAAAGAACACCAGCAAGGAAATGTTCAGGAAAAACTCTAGTATGAGGAAGATCGGCACTATGATGGCCCAGAATATTCCAGAAGAAGCGCTTTCTACGAAGTCTGCTCCTGGAATCTTCAGAATCAGCCTATAGTACCAAGGCAGTTTGCCCTTGTCTATTGTCTTTACTTTGCCCTCGCTCATCGTTATTCCTGAAAGATTGATCGTGAAATGTTACATAAGCTTTTGTGCTTTCTTGAACAATGCTAATCAGTCACCTTTCGCATTTCTCCACGGTAGAGCGTGTCCCAAGATAGACTATGTCTGCCATTTCAATAAATAGCCCGGTTTCAACAACACCTGGAATGCTGTTTAATCTGTCTTCCAACTTTGCGGGTTCTTGAATGGGCCCGAACTCTGCGTCTATGATGACGTTGCCGTTATCCGTTATGATGGGTCCAACCTTTCCAGTTCCTTCCCTTAAGCTTGGTGTTCCGCCAGTTTCCTTTATTTTCAGCATAACGGATTTTGATGCAAACGGTATGACTTCTAAAGGAACAGGGTGATGTTTCTCTCCTAGAACCTTGACCTTTTTAGTTTCGTCTGCTATGATGATGAGTTTTTTCGCTGCGGATGCGACTATTTTCTCCCGTGCGAGAGCTCCGCCCATGCCCTTGATGAGGTTTAACTCCTTATCTATCTGGTCTGCCCCATCTATCGCTAAGTCCAGCACTGGATTCTCGTCCAACGTTGTTATTGGGATTCCATTCTTTATGGCAAGCATGAAGGCTTGATAGGACGTTGGGACGGCAAGGGTATGCAGTTGATCACGCTTAATTTTTCTCCCCATCTCCTCAATAGCGTAGGCAACTGTGCTTCCGCTTCCTAGACCAATGACGAACTTATCTTTGACATGTTCGACTGCTCTCAGTGCAGCTTTCTTTTTCGCCTCTTCAATCCAGTCTTGTTTAGGATTCAATTTCCATCTGCCCCAGTCTGTCTAGGACTTTCTCCACTTCGTTTCTGATTTCTTCTATTCTTTTTTCAGCCTCGGATCTCGGGCTTGGTTTAGCCGGCGGAGTCTTCTTCTTTCTCTTTGATTTTTCCTCTGAGGCCGGCTTCTCTTCTTCGCTCGGGGCTGACCCTACCTCCGCGACGGGTATTGCTATTTCTTTCACAGGCTTTGCTTCTGTTCTTAGACGCAGCTCCTCAATTTTCCCGCTGAGATCATCGAAGCGTTCGCTGAAAAGTTTCATCAAATCCTCTTGCATTGCTTCAAGCTCGTGCAACGCAACGACTGATTCATCTTTTGAGATGGCGTCTTTCACGGTCATCATTCGAGACTTGTACGTCTGTGCAAGCCTCTCTCTTTCCTCCTCTGAGATTTTTCCTTCTGCATGAGCCTCGTAGAGCCGTCGAATCGCATCAGACAGAATTTCCCTTTCCAACTCCAAGATTCGCAGTTCATCTTTTGCGTGACCTGCCTCGTTTGAAGAGATGCTCTTCGTGATTTTGAACGGCAAACCCCTCAAACTAGCCTGCAATCTTTCCTCTTCAGGCGCCTTTTTCGTCTTCTTTCCGCGTCCCCTCATCGCATAGAGAATGATCAGACAGGCCGCAACTACCACTAGTATTATTACCGCGTTGGTCAGAGGATCATCCAGAGGCAAGAGTTTTCCTCTCTAGCACCATTGTCGTTTATCCATATATAAATTATATAATCTGTTCTTGCGATCAGTTTCGCATGGATGCCACGAAGATTTCTGCAGCTCGCCCTGAACATTCGCAGCTGATCCCTGGCATTTTCTCAACTCTGACTTTTGCGAAGTGTTTTCGGGCCATCTCGTACACTTTTTCTGGCTTAAATCCCAAATGAATGTCGCCCATCTCGGTTCTGAATTCTTCAAACCCATGCTCGCACAGGTCAACGACTATGGCCTTCCCACTCTTTTTCAAACTGCCTTTAATGCTGCCGAAGACTCTTTCAGGCTGAGTGCTGTGGTGAAGCATCAGCGTTGAGAATATGGCGTCAAACTTGCTTGGAATCTCGAAATACTCCGCCGCATATTTTATGCTATCTCGGATGTTTTCAGCTATGCCTACAAAAGCTGTCACGCTCGTGTTTTTTCTGGCCAATTGAAGCAACATTGCCGGAGTTAGATCCATGGCATAGAAGGAAGCTTCTGGATTCTTAGCTCTCACTCTCTTGGCGATTCTTGTTGTGAAGAACCCTGTTCCTGCACCGATATCGAGAATCTTCGCACTTGCGGGCAGCTGTGGTTTCTCAAACAAGCAATCAGTGACCACTTCGACAATTCGGTTTATTCCAGACTTTCCAAAGTAGCCGGTCACGATTGCGTCTCTTTTTTCCGCTTCTTTAGTAGTAAAATGTCTCACCGTGTTGGCAAGTATTTCAGGGTTTGGAGCGCCTAACTTGTGGAAAAGCCTCTCAAGCTGCAGATTTGCCGCATATTTTTCGAAACCGGATGACATAGCAACTCGTCCTGACTAGTTCTGTAGGAAGGGTACCTATCAATATTTTGGGGCAAGACTAGACCGTTCAGGAATCATGCTTTTACCCCTAATCTTTCGGCAACTATCAAGTAAAAGCTTGCCAGGCCTTTCCATCGGCCCCATTTTTCAGCGATTCTGCGTGCATCGTCACTCGAAATCATCTTATCGTCGCAATAGTAGTGTGCAATGCATCGCCTTAGACCTAGATCGTCCGCAGGTATCGCGTCCAGCTTCTGCATTCCTCTAACTGCGGTAAGCTCTGCGGTCCAAACCCCAATGCCTCTTATGTTATCAAGCTCGTCAACTATTTCTTTTGTATCTTCATAATCTCTGAATTTCTCCAAGTCCAAAACCTCGTCTGCGACAAGCTTTGAGATATTTTTGATGTACTCTGCTTTTTTCAAACTTAAACCGCATTCACGAAGCTGCATTATGGATGCGGAAGCCAAGCTTTGAGGCGTTGGAAACGCGTAGTAGATTTCGTGGGCTACTTTCAAAACGTCGCCGAAAGTCCTTGTCACCCTTGTTTCTAGGAAATGCGCCACATTAAGCGAGATCTGTT
The DNA here is from genome assembly GCA_963705345.1 of Candidatus Bathyarchaeota archaeon. Taxonomy (GTDB): domain Archaea; phylum Thermoproteota; class Bathyarchaeia; order Bathyarchaeales; family Bathycorpusculaceae; genus DASPTR01. The sequence goes on along the minus strand of OY970072.1, from coordinate 460,612 downwards.
GTTCGATAATCGACACGATTAGCGCTTCAAAAACCGTGAGGGTTGATGGGTTTTTTAGGCCCCTTAGTTTCTCAGTCAACGTGTACAGAGTCCTGTCAGCTTTTGCATCCCTGTAGAACTGGTTGAGGTCAAACTTAAAATTGAAAAGCGTGGATACAATTTCCCTAACCATTCTTTTGCCTGCGCTAGTAACCTGCTTATCTGGCTTCAAATCAACCGTCAATTCTGGCCTGTTCACAACTCCAGAAGACCTTATCGTAATCAAAATCAACTTGCTGTTTACTCTTACAACTTGCCAGTACTTACCATTCTCGTACTTTCGAATCTGCTCATCGCCTTCCGAGAAGATTCTGGCGCTTAAATCGAAATCAAACGGCGGAACAGACTCTATTTTCAGTTTCATACGAATGCGATCTTCTAGGACATCTTGATGATTTCTATTGTCATAGGCTTGCGAACATATCGCATGGTTGAAGAGGCTTGAAGCCTCGGGCGGGATTTGAACCCGCGACCCCCGCCTTACCAAGGCGAAGCCCTAACCGGGCTAGGCCACCGAGGCACCTTCTCTCCGAAAAAAACATGCATTAAGAGATAAAGAGCTTTCGATGTTGATTTCTCAAGCTAGTGTTACCGGACTGGACTAAAGCTAACTCAATTATCCTGTCCATTCTTGATTAGCGATTCCACACATTAGGTGAGAGCGTTAATGATGTGATTATTTCCGTTTACTTGAGTTCTTTTCACTTCTACTCATTCGCGCGGTCTAGCAAAGTATTTTCGTTTTTCCGGCCTCTCAGAAGGAGTGCGCCTGAGATCACGATCAGAGATAGCAATAACCAGAAAAGGAGAATGAGCATTTCCGTAGCGCTGGAGAACAGTCTGTCGAACATTTTGGGCCAAGAACATCTTTCGTTTGCGGGGGTAAAAGCAAAGCTCCCAGATTCGCAATAAGCATCTGGTAAGGTATATTTTGAAGAACGACACATCTAGGCGCTGTTTCTTCGATGGTTTAAGTCGCTCTATACCAGACTTGTAGGTGTCTCTAAGCCTTTCTCAACGTTTTTGCATATCGCAACAGATTCATTGCCGCAAAAATCATGATGATCATCAGCATAGCCATCATGACAGCATAGATGTATTGTCCACGTGACGCAAAAAGAGCGAATAAAAATGCAAACAAAAAGCAAATCATGATAGCCACTATTGCCAGCGATGAGACTCGAACCTCAAAGTACTTTTTGACTTCATCTCTGCTCAGAGCAACACCTTCTTCTACAAGGTGCGCTAGCAGCTAATCCTTCTTTTTCATTGCTAACAACTGTTTGGCTAGGGCCTGCAGAGTCAACGGACGATAGTGCACTTCATCATCTAGGCTTATCAAGAAGCCTTCAACGTCAGTGACTTCTAAGAACGGGTATTCTCTAAGCTTATTTCTGTGCTCCGTATAGGCTGCGTAGTCCTCGTACAGTCCAACGATGACCCCGTCATATCCTAGGCCTATCCCTCTCTCAAGCAGAACTACCCCCCCGTAATGGCTTTTTTCCAGGTCCTGCTTAGCGATTTTCCTTGCCTTTTCAGTCTCTTCCGAACCAAGTGGCTCTCTTAACTTCACGAAAGTCAATGCCAACAACTGATATCCGAGTTTGCGAAAATCAGGTATCATCGTGTACTCCTTGATTATCCCATCCTTCTCCAATCTCTTAACCAACCTGCTTACTGTAGGCTGAGAAACACCCACAGCCTTGGCAAGCTCTCTATCGCTCCTTCGGGAATTCTTCATGAGCTCAGAGATGAGCTTCAACTCAACATCCTTCATGACAAGTTTCCCTCTGTACCAAGTTGTATTAGTTGAGTAACGTAAGTGTTTTGATGTTTAAAAGATTTCAGCCATGCTGACGGTTAAACAAATATAAAAGGAAACACAATTTCAACCCTTGAACCTAGCATTGCGGGGGTGTCCGAGTCTGGCCAAAGGAGACAGGCTTAGGACCTGTTGCCGCAGGGCTGCATGGGTTCAAACCCCATCCCCCGCACTGAGAACGGACCTATTGCAGTCTAGCAACAGCAATACTTTTGCAGTTTTCCAGAACCTAAAGAAACTTGGCAGAAAAGAACCTACCTTAATTTGCATTGCCAGAAAATTGCGGTATCTTGCCAGAAATGTTGATATGAACCAGCCAGAGAAAGTAAAGGAGTTCATTGCTAGACAATGAGATGGAAATCTTTGGATATTTCAGTAAGTACTACTCTGGACACCCAGCAACTGATGCTAATAGACTTTTGAAGTCAATCTAGCTTGCTATTTGACCGTGGCGAATTTCGTTTTCCAAGCGTCTGATCTTGTTTCCTGAGTATTTCAGGACCCATGTCTTTGAGATTCAAACTCCTCTCCACGGTAATTCGTTCTGATAATGTTGGAAGAATGACTATCGGAAGCCAAAGTGGGGCGTGTAGATGTGTTTCATGGCGTCAATGCAAGCCTTGGATACGTCGCCAAAATGCTGAAGCACAGGAAGATGGCGTGGATCTGATTTGTTTTTGGCTGAAGAATACTAAACCTTTTTATGCAAGGTCACCATATGATGTCGCGTCACATTAATTCATGTAACTGAGGCTTTTGAAAGCTTTTGGAAAATGCATGGGAAATTTCTGTGGCAGGAGAAATGAATGATGCAGATACAGTACTTTAAAGATTTGCCTCTGAGCGAAGAAGTCATGAGAGGCATCGAGGAGCTTGGATTCAACAACCTTTTTCCAATTCAGGCTCAGGCAATAGCCCCATTACTTGAGGGCAAGGACGTTATTGGGCAAGCCCAGACTGGAACGGGCAAGACCGCAGCCTTCGGAATTCCGATGGTTGAGCGACTAAGCCCCGAACTTAAGAGTGTTCAAGGCCTGGTTTTGGAACCGACCCGCGAACTTGCAGTACAAGTCGCAGACCACATCCGCAAGTTTGGGAAGTATTCAGGATTCACGGTTCTGCCGGTTTACGGTGGAGAACCAATCGGAAAACAGATACAAGCACTGAGAAGTGGTGTCCAGATCGTCGTGGGCACACCAGGCCGCATAATAGATCTACTTGAAAGACGCATACTCAACTTAGCGTCAGTGAAGGTTGTTGTTCTAGACGAGGCTGACAGAATGCTTGACATGGGATTCATAGATGACATAGACTATATCCTTTCAATCGTGCCGGCGCATAGGCAAACGAGCCTTTTTTCAGCAACAATAGACCAGTCGGTGATGAACGTGTGCGACAGATACATGGCGAAACCCGAGAAGATACTTGTGAGCAAGGACGAAATAGCCCTTACACAAATGAGCCAATACTACATGGTTGTGAATCCCCACGACAAGCTTGAAGTTCTGTGCAAGGTTCTGAAAGAAAACCACATAGGCCGCGCCATAATATTCTGCAGAACGCGTACAAACACAAGCATTTTGGCGGACGAGTTAAGGAGCAGAGGGTATGATGCGAAACCATTACACGCTGGCTTCACCCAATCGCAAAGGGACTTCGTCATCAACTTGTTTAGAACAGGAAAACTAAAGCTACTCATCGCAACTGACGTTGCTGCAAGAGGCTTAGACATTCAGGGAATAACTCATATAATAAACTACGATGTCCCGCTGGATGCCTTAGTCTATTTCCACAGGATCGGCCGAACCGCTAGAATGGGAGGCGAAGGAACAGCTATAACGCTTGTCGGCTACGGCGAAATATCAGATTTCAACAACATAAAAGCCCTAACCAAAACCACGATAGAGGAAGTAACGTAACTGCTGGATACTCATCTGCTTGAAAATGCATAGCAGAACCCTGAGACCCACATATGCGAATGGATAGGTTTAAAACCTTGTAGCTAACCATAGAAGGTGTGCAAAACCAGTTTTTGCGCTAAACAGTATAAGGAGTTGAAACAGTAGATGTATAGAAAAGAGATGCATAAGGCAGTTTGTGGTGATTGCGGAAAGGAATGCGAAGTTCCTTTTAAGCCAGATGGAAGCAGACCAGTATACTGCCAAGAATGTTATGCCAAACGAAGACCACCGAGAAGATATTAAGCTTATAAGCTGACATCTTAACTTCGTTTCCCAATATCCTTTTTCTCACTTTTTCATTGTTTATTCTTTCACCACTAATCATAATAAGCAGAAGGTCTACCCTCTCTATGAGGTTAAGAGTAAAGGAATGCCAAAAGATCCTGTTTGCGGCGTTGTTCTGGACGAAAAGACATCCAAGTTCAAGATCACGTACGACGGTGAAACCTATCATTTTTGCAGCGTGACATGCAAGAAGAGGTTCAAAAGACACCCAATGAAGTTTGTCAAGTAGGCAGAAATTGCTTGCATTACCTGATGCTTTGGATGTCAAATTAGGTTAAACATGGAATCTATTACTTAGGAGAGAACTTAGTGACGGCTCGGCTGATCTTAGATTGTCCTTATAAGGAAGAACCGAGTTATCTACGTAGCACTGTTCTATCTCTAATAGATGTTGTCTTCGAGAGAGGGCTGAAAAAGGTCAAGAATGGTTCCGGCAACAGAAATGGCACTTGCTGTGGAGTAAAGTAATAATGCGGAACAAGGTATCAATTGGAGAATACCTCGCGTTTCTTTCAACAAAATATGAAGTTGACTCCAACAGACTTTTCCATGCGCTTATATCAGCAGCAGAAAACCAGAAGTCCACGTGTGGAAACCTTTTGCTTGAATACCGTGGCATAAGAAAAGACAAGATAATCTTTCTGATAACAACAGGTCCGAAAGTTGTTGCACAATTTCCGATACCTAAGGAATTCCTTCTGGAACGGAACAATCCAATCAAGGACGCCGGCGAAACAGGCATGTTCCGAAGACGCCTGGCCAACAGAGACAACGGACCGCATTCTTTTCAAATCAGAGATTTAAGAATGGGAATGAGAAAGGTTAGCTTGAAGGCCAAAGTTCTAGAAATCGCAAAGCCAACGCTTGTCTTTACGAGGTTTGGAAACTACGCAAGCGTGGCCAATGCTGTGATATCAGACGAAACTGGAAGAATTAAACTGTGCTTGTGGAATGAACAGATAAACTCCCTGTCAATAGGAGACACTGTTCAAATTGAGAATGCTAATATATCCGCGTTCAGAGGCGAGAGGCAGTTGAGAGTCGGAAAAAAGGGAATTCTCCGCATCATTGACAGTTCAGACTGCCCATTAGAGGAAGTAACACAACCTTAGGAGTCGTTCGATCGGAAGCATTTGTTGACGCATATTTCTCCCATCTTTCGACTTGAAGCTCGATTCACGATCTTGCGTGCGCCTATAGCCTATGTGAATAAGCTATGTGGCAATGCTATAGTTGATCAGACTAAAGCATAAGAATAGCGAATGCTATGGCTCATGACATACTGAACCTGGGCGTGAAATTTTGGAAAATGATCTCTCTGTCAGGTTGCGCGACATAAAGACCCTGGGTGTTGCGGAAATTCTGCTTGAAGCTGTGACCTAGGTCGTGTGAATAACTGTTAAAAAGAAGAACAGTGTAATGTGTTCTGTTGGTTGGTATGGAGAAACGAGGCGTCGGATTCGTTAGTGCTGGCTGGATAGTCAATAGCGCGCACTAAACATGGAAAGATGGAGCCTTGGTGGTCAAACTAATGACGACATGTTACGTGGCCGCTGAAAGAGGAAAGAAGCTTGGCTTTCCTCCTGAGGGTTTGGAAAGCTTTGTGCCTGAAGTTGCTCAAGGAACATGGAGTCCCAACGAAATCGTGGAAGCAGCGTCGAAATAATCTGGCCTGTTGCTGGTAGGTGGAAGCTTGACCAAAGGTGGACATTGGATAGGAGTAGACTTGGGAGGTACGTGGGTAAGAGTTGTTCTTTCAGACGGAAAGGGCAACTTTGTGGAGAAGGCAAACGAGAAAGTTGACAAGAGCAGCTCCGAGGCAATTAGCAGTCAGATGGTCAGGCTCACGCGTTTCTTGTGTGAGAAACATGGCTTTGCCGTTAACGCTATACGAGGCGTGGGAATAGCGTCAGCAGGTCCCTTGATGCAAGAAAAGGGCGTACTCATCAAACCGACTAATCTGCCATTTGATCTCGTACCGCTTACGAAACCTGTCTCTGAGAAGCTGGGTGTGCCATCATGTTTGATCAATGATTGTGCCGGAGCGGCTCTTGGTGAAAAAACGTTCGGAGCTGCAAAAGAACTGGACAACTATGTCTACATAACCATAAGCACCGGCATAGGAGGAGGAGCAATCGTTAATGGCACTTTGCTTCTTGGAAAAGATGGGAACGGCCACGAGGTCGGCCACTTCGTCATAGACTATGAAGGCAGGCTGACATGCAGCTGCGGCAAGCGAGGCCACTGGGAAGCATACTGTTCAGGGAGGAACATTCCAAACTTCGTTAGGATGAGAATCAAAGATGTGCCTCAAAAAGAAGCGAGAGAAAGTTCTCTGCTTGAAAGACTGGGGGGTGACCTCTCAAGGTTGACCGCAGCTGACCTGTTTGCTGCCGCGAAGGAAGTCGACAGTCTATCTCTCAGATTGGTCAATGAAATCGGGGTTCTGAACGCGATAGGTTTTGCGAACGTGATAAATGCATATGACCCGTCGCTGATCACGGTCGGTGGTAAGGTGACACTGAAGAACAAGAAGATGGTTTTGTCGCCAATCAAGAAGTATGTGAAAGACTACGCAGTAAACAGGGTTCCAAAAATAGCTGTTACGCCTCTGGCCGACGAAGCTGGTCTATATGGAGCTGTCGCGGCTGCTCTAAAATACCTATCATGAACTAGACGGCATTTCAAAATGCTTCAGCTTGTGACGCGCGTGCCTTGATATCTGCTCCAACTCTGTCCCCCACGCCTCCGATTGTCACCTTGGCTCTTGAGGAACTCCGCTGGCCTTTAAGCTGAAACCGTAGCTCATACGATGCAAGATATCCGCTGTTTGCGTTTATCTTCTAAATTCGTGACAAGACACATTTTGGCGGTTCTGTCCGACACGTATTTGCAGTAGCTAGGTCATGTGCAACGAAAAGCCGCCAACGAATAAGCCTTACTCCCAACTCATTATCTTCCAGACAATGAAGAATTTCACACGAGTTGCCAATGGCTTAGAAGTGTGCGAACTACTAGAGTACAGTCTAGACATGAATACGCTAGGATAAAAAGAAAGTCTTAAAAAGACATCCAGACCTAAACAGCTATTCGGTGATTGTACGTTAAAGAGGAATTCTGGAGCAATGAAAACAGCTTACGTAGTGCTCTTGGCGATTATTAGCACAGGGGCAATTGTTGGCGTTGGCACGTGGTATTTTACAAGGCCTACGGCAGCTAATGTGGTTGAAATCTACCATTGGTGGACTTCTGGTGGAGAAAGCAAAGCTATTAACGCTTTGGTCGATGTTTTCAAAAGCAAATATCCTACTGTAGGTGTAATTCAGAGCCCAGTAGCAGGCGGCGCAGGATACGTAATGAAGTCGCTTATGAAGACACTTGTGCTTGCAGGAGAAGCACCAGACGCATTCCAATTGCACGCGGGTTACGAAATGAAACCTTACGTGGACGGAGGCTACCTAGACCCAATAAACGATCTTTGGACCTCTGAAGGTTGGGAAAGCGTGTTTCCAGCAGTAGTGAAGGATATGGTCAGCTTCAGCGGGAACTACTATGCCGTTCCAGTGAATATTCACAGAGCAAACGTGGTATGGTATAATAAGCATGTTCTCGATGGAAACGGAATCTCGGCTAACATAACGACCTGGGATGACTTCTTCGCCGCATGTGACACATTGAGCCATAACACAACTCTAACGTCTCCGATATCGCTTGGGGACAGCGGTCCTTGGGCGGCGGCTCACGTCTTAGAGCAAATGATAGCTAGCGAGGGAATCGACTTTTATCAGGACTACATAAATGGCATGATAACCAATGCGACAAATTCAAAACTTGTCGATGCACTGACGAAATTCACCAAATACTTAGGCTACACGAATGCGAACCACGCCACTTTAACTTGGGACGGAGCAACTGCAATGGTGATTGGCGGCCATTCAGCGTTCAACGTAATGGGCGACTGGGCAAACGGAGAATTCTTAGTTGCGAATATGACCTACAACGTAGACTACGGAACATTTCCAGTTCCTGGAACCGGGGACAAGTACGGTCTAGTCATTGACTGCTTCGAACATCCGAAAGGTGTGAAGCACCCGGATAACTCTCTCAACTGGTTAAAAGTTGTTGGGTCAAAAGATGGGCAGAACGCATTCAACCCGATTAAAGGTTCTATATCTGCGCGTACGGATCTGACTGCTACTGAGATTGCACTATATGGGCCATACCAGCAGGCAGCCATAAACGACTTCAAGACTGTGACATACATGTATCCAAGCGTCGTCCATGGAAGCGGCATGCCTGAAGCGTTCAGCACGGTGCTGAGCAACATAGTCTCTACTCTTGTCAATGACAGAAATGTAAACAGTGCTGCCATATCTATAACGAACGCCGTGAAGGATGCAAGCAGCGATTTCACTAAAGTCTGGAAACTGTATTAGATCCCTCTTTTTTTATATTCTTTTTGCCGATGTCTTTATATGAAGTAGAATATCATTTAGGGCTGAAGGTGACATCTGCTGAAAGAAAGCATGATTGCCCTCCTTATTCTGTTGCCATCTATTGTCATGGTGGGCTACTTCGTCTATGCCAGTATCGGATGGAATGTGATAGTGTCACTTTCAGACTGGCAGGGGCTTAGACCTAGCTACAATATCATAGGCTTCAGTCACTACGCCGAAGTCTTCCATGATCCAACATTTTGGATTTCCTTCGAAAACAACCTATTATTGATATTAGTGTTCGTACCGTCCAGTATTCTCTTGGGCCTTTTCCTTGCAATCCTTTTAGATAATAAAGTCAGAGGGGGAGGCGTTTTCAGAACTATATACCTTTTACCCTTTTCCCTCTCGTTTGTAATAACAGCTTCACTATGGGCTTGGATGTACGATCCGTCTGTAGGAGTCATAAACACCCTGCTAAGAAGAGTTGGACTAAGCTTTTTGGAATCGGGCTGGGTTACGAATTCGGGTATAGCCATATACTGCGTGGTTCTGGCTCTCGTATGGCAATTTTCTGGTTATACAATGATGATTTTCTTGGCGGGAATAAGATCCATTCCAGAGTCGCAGGTAATGGCAGCTGAGGTAGATGGTGCGCGCGGTTTCGGCCTTTACAGGCGGATCATAATACCACAGTTGAAATCTTCCACCTTGGCCACATTCGTTGTCCTCATGATTTCTGCGCTTAAGGCTTTTGACTTCATCTATGTTCTCACAGGCGGCGGGCCGGGCTATTCCACTTTCGTTTTGCCCTTAGAAATGTATAGGGACACTTTCGGTATGGACCTGTTCGCTAAGGGAGCTGCAATCGCAACAGTACTCTTTGCAGTAGTCATGATTGTGGTCGTGCCATATCTGTACATGTCTTCTCGGAGGAGGGAAGGGTGAAGCCCCCAAGACCAACACGAATCTCAATCTACGTTGTGATCATCCTCCTCGCGTTTGCATTTGTCCTTCCTTTCTGGACATGCATTACAACTGCACTCAAAACAGAGACGGACGTAATCTACACGGTCCAAATTGAACCGCCACCGTCGCCAACGTTGCAGCCTTTGACGGATGCTTTGCAAATATTGGGAAGACCGCTTCTGAATAGTCTCACATTTACGATATTTGCCACGATCTTTTCTTGCGTCATTGGTTCAATAAATGGCTACGTGCTTTCCAAAATCAGGTTCAAAGGCTCCGACGTACTCTTTCTATTCTTCTCAATAGGGATATTCATTCCTTACCAGACCGTTCTTATCCCACTCGTGTTAACAATGTCAAGATTAGGCTTGTACAACACGCTAGGAGCGTTAGTTTTGGCGCATACTGTTTATGGCATTCCAATATGTACACTTCTCTTCAGGAATTTCTACAAGGACATTCCTGATAGTCTTATCATGGCGGCAAGGACTGACGGCGCCGGAACATGGAGAATCTATCGATCCATACTCTTGCCGCTTTCAGCAGCCCCATTTGTGGTGGCTGGAGTGCTTCAGTTTACCAGCATTTGGAACGATTTTCTCTTTGGACTCGTGTTAGCGAGGGGAAGTGAAGCCCTTCCAGCTTCAGTGGCCTTGGCAAACTTGAAGGGAACAACCACCGCATTCTGGAACGTTCAAATGGCTGGAGCATTATGGTATGCATTGCCAGTGGTAATTGTTTATTTAGTGCTTGGAAAATATCTGATAAAAGGATACATGGCCGGTGCTGTTAAAGGTTAAGAGGATCGGAATTGGTTAAGGTAATCACAAAAAACTTGACAAAAAAATACGGAGAAGTCATCGCTGTCAAGAACCTAGATTTGAGCATAAATGACAAAGAATTCTTCATTTTGCTTGGTCCATCCGGTTGCGGCAAAAGCACGGCACTTCTCTGCATTGCAGGGTTGCTTAGACCCGACGGAGGAGAGATCTGGTTTGACGACAAACTTGTGACAAGCCCCGAACGTGACGTGTATGTACCACCCCAAGAGAGAGAACTGGCAATGGTATTCCAAGACTATGCTCTCTACCCACACATGACGATTTTTCAAAACATCGCTTTCCCTCTTGAAGTTAGGAAAGAAAGCAAGAGCGAAGTTGAGAAAAGAGTTAAGGCCACGACCGACCTGCTAGGTATCTCGCAGCTTCTGGATAGAAAACCGAAGCAGCTTAGTGGCGGCCAAAGACAAAGGGTTGCCTTGGGAAGAGCAATTGTCAGAGAACCCAAAATCTTCCTGATGGATGAACCACTTGCAAATCTTGATGCCAAACTGAGAGTCCGCATGAGAGTTGAATTGAGAAAATTACACGAGAAGCTGGGCACAACCACGGTTTACGTCACCCATGACCAAATTGAAGCCATGTGCATTGGAGACAGGGTAGCTGTTCTGAAGGATGGTATCTTGCAACAAGTTGGAGCACCCACCGAATTGTATGATGCTCCGAAAAACACGTTTGTGGCAGGCTTCATTGGAAGCCCTGCAATGAACATGCTCGATGGCAGCCTTGTACAAAAGAACGGGAGTCTCATGATAGACTTAGGAGTCATTGTGTTTGAATTGCCTCGCTGGATGCAACAAAAACTGAAAGAAACCAGCGGATCAAAGGTCATACTGGGCTTCAGGCCAGAACACATTGCGCTAGCAGGCAAATATCAAAAGAACGCGATAGAAGCAAAAGTAGACATGATTGAGTCAATAGGAAGAGAAATCCACGTTCATCTCACAGTTGGCGACTATTCTTTTGTGGCGATAACAACGTCAAATAAAGATGTAAGAGTCGGCAGAAGTGCTTGGATCCTGCTTAACGAGGAAAAGATCCACATATTTGATGGAAAAACTGGAGAAGCAATGATTTAACTACTGAGTGTCATTAACTGCGTTGCATGATCCACGTTCACGGAATGGGCTCCCATTTCTTTGATTGTATCGATTTGTAGCAGGAATCAATTATGCAGTTAACGGTGTACCCATCCTAGAACGTTACTCTTGGCATTTCCCCCTCAATAATGCATGAAAGGAAATGTTGCAGCTCAAATAGCCAAGGACTTCATGTTCTCTCCAAACTGGATACATCCAACCTTTTTTAGCTTCAGCCTTCTCAGCAATGTATCCGACTTTCTCTTCTGGGGCAACAGTCAACATTTTGACACCTGTTTGTCTGGTTGGATCAATGAAAATTGTGCCGTCTGATCCATAAATCTCGAAGCGAATGTCTATACCGCCATGGGTTGCCCAACTGTTTTCGAGTTGGCTGAGTTAGCGCGCGCTAACAGAACTCGAGAATCAGAATCAGCAGAAACCACACCGGAATGTGAAATTAGCAAAGCTTTCAGAGGTATTCAAAGTGCTGGAAAAGGTTGAGAAGGCAAGACCTTCTCGATAGCAAAAGGTTATCATTCCTAATGCGTGTACTTGTGAAGCTATCCCCTTGTGTAGAACGTTTCACTATTAGATGAAGAGATTCTCAGAAAATCCTCACTTAGAATAGCTTTTTCCTGATTCGGGAAACACTTGGAAATCTGGCTTCTGTATTTGGAGATAGCTTCCAATTTTCTCGGCAATTGATCCCGTATGTCCACTAACAGCACTTTTAGCCCAAACTGCGGAGGTTCCCGATTCCAGACAGAATACTCACATAACCTAGCACGCAGATTAGCTTCTTTGATGCCGTTCACGACGATTTCATAGGTTGCACGATGATCTTCATGGTTGTCATCTCTGTATGGCACATATATCTCGACCGGATCAACATCGCGCAGAATCTGAGCAGTTCTCTCTTCCGCTCTGGTCACATGTTCTCTAAGCTTGCTGTCTTCAAACCCTAGTAGAAACAGGTTGTTAAGATTGACTCCCAAGATCTTCATGGCCTCGCTAAACTCTATGGCGCGAATCTTCGCAATTGCTTCAGGCGGGGGATCTATAAGGCCAAGTACGAGATCGTGAGAATGACGCCCATCTGTCATAAGAACTATGTATACGTCATAACCTTCTCGTATCTCCTTCATGATAATTCCGCCACATGCCAACGTCTCATCGTCTGGGTGGGGAGCAAACACGATCATCTTTTTGTCAATCATATTGTTCACATCCTCTGCAAAGCTCATAGCTGTCCTGCATGTGCTATATCTGGACTCTGCAAAGGCACTGAAGGATAACCCTTTGAATACTTGCAAAGAATTTCTTCAGCCTTCGTCCCTGCATGCTTCCACAATATTGCCTATGCCCAATCAGCTTTTAAAAGGTGCACAGGTACAGCGGCGTTATGACGCGTGTCAAAGGACTTCCTGCCACGTGATCGTAGGATCTATACAAAGTCACTGAACGGTCAACATAGCCGCTCATTGCGAAAGGTACGCGTAAGACCCTCAAGATAGACCTTATCTGGATAGCTGAACTATTGCGGAAAAAGTGCGGTGAACTATACTTTTCCAATGGTAAAAGGCACTTCCTGTGAAGTGGTTCTAAGATAAAAAAAAGAGGGATGCGGACGCGCGCTTAGGCCTTCCGCACTGTTACGCTGCAGTCCGGATTCTTGTCGATCTGCAGCCTCAGCCCTCTGCTCCTCAGAAAATTGATCTAAGCATCTAAATTTAGGCCATCTCGTATTGCGATGAATGCATCATCTTCTTCCTGATCTTCTTCTTGTGAACTTGGCTGTGGCGGGCTGAGATAACAGAGAGTCCAGCCGATTAGCCACAAGAAAATCAGAATCGGCAGAAAGAATAGAAAAAAGGGAAGTTGGCGGCTTCGCATTGCAGATCGCTTAACCTGAGATTGTAGTCGGAGCCAGCAACAAGATATCAAAGATTATGGGGCCTCTAGATGCGCCGTTCGCAACTGCTAAATCGAACTGGATTACGAGGCTATATTCGCCGACTGCCATGCCGCCTCTTGCTATCGTATCATCTGGCGTATTTTCAGCCCACGTTGTCCAACCTGAGTTCTTGTATTGCGCTGTAACGGTAATGCCTGAAGGCAGTGTACCATTAACTTTCCATTCTAAAAATGAAATGGGAAAGTCGCCCGTGTTTTTGATCTCTAATTTTTCTGTGAATCCGAAAACCTGTTCAGTGGTCTTGGCTGTTCCCGTTTCTATGTCGCCCCACGTTATTGCGGTTACTTTCGCATTTGAGTCTATGCGCCATAATGAAACTTCGTAACCTTTGATCGTGGCCGTGTTTGAAATTGTGCCTGAGTATTTGATAACGGCGAGAGCTGCCATCGTCGTTGCAAGCATGCTTAGAAGCACTAGCCCGGAGATTTTCATCGCTTTCTGTCTTTCCATCTTTCTTCGTCTCCTTTTATCGGCCCGAATCTCGCTTGATACCGAGAATCAAGCCGACATGTAGCTTATTCTCGCTTTAACGATTTAAAACTTCGGCCTCTGACAGATCGCGGCAGGATTCGCTGAACGTCTGCCAAAATCGCCAAGTTTTCATTATTCTGTAAGCACTGGTCTTATAGGTTCTTCTTTTTCTCTTTCCGAGAGCATCTTTTTAAAGTGTTTATGTCCTCTTTTTCCCTCAAGAATAACTCTCCTACGTTCACGATACGCCTTGTCATCTGTTAATTTCCACAGGTCGTAAGGCACTTTGAACACTTCTAGCCCGTGAGCAATCTCCTGTATCTCCAAAAAATCACAACCTTCAGGCGTCAAAACACAATGATTGTTCATTAATTCACGAAAGAGAGGATCTGTCAAGTTTTTCCATCTTTCATTCTCACGAAAGATTAAGACTCTATCCTTGAAAGGCATCTTTTGGCAAATCAGCAGTAAATCCTTCATATATTGAACTGCTCTTTTGCGAATATCATGATGCATCTTATAGCGGAATTGCAAGTCTGTAATTTTATACACGCCTTGAAGATAATCTCGCCATATCGTCTTCGCTCCGCGTTTACGTGGATGTCTCGGCATAGTGAACACTTTACTTAAGTAAGTAATAAGGAGCCCTTTTAATAATCGTTTTCCTTCTTCTAAAAGTGTTTAAAAAGAAGGTAACGAGTTTGAAAAATCTCAATGTCGCGATCACAGATCAGACGGACGAAAGACTCGACAAAATCATCAGAGTCAAAGGTTTCAGGAACCGCGCCGATGCGGTCGATTGGATCATTCAGGAAATTTTTAAGATCACAGTAAAGGAGGGATGAGTAAATAATGGCAGAAAAAACATGTGAAGAGAAATATCCACTACACGGGAGCAGCGGGATGGTCGTAGATGACGAACGTCCATCGATAATCCTGCCACGATCGCAAGAGGACTTCGCGAAGGCCCTACTGGACCAGAAAGTAGCGGAAGAGCGGCGCGACCGCAACCACTCGCACAACTTAGCGCATAACGATCTGTATGATGGTCTGCGGAAACAGTTACGAGCGCTCCAGACACCTGTACCGTCGATTGCTGAACAGACTGAGAAAGCGAACGCCTCAAACTTTGGCCGAACCAGCAGCGCCATAGAGGAAGAAAAAGCAGAAATCGAGCTTTTCGATGAAGGCATCAGCATATACGAAAAACAATTTCTCAGTCCAGAAAACAAGGCGCGTGCAGAACAGGGCCAGAACATCGCCATAACAAGAATCTGGGGATCAGAAAGTTTTCCTGTACGGAACTATGAAGAATGGGCAGCGTTGATACGGGAGAAAATAGCTATTCTAAAAGAGGTTCAAAACTACCATCATAAAGTTCTCACGATCTACGAGACTAGACTTGCGAGACTCCAAGAAAGAAGCCAACAAGAGGCTCCAGCTCTCCTCGAACGAGCGAAAGCGATTTGTCGAGAGGCTAAGAAACTGCCTGCGCGCATTGAAAAAGCCGAACAAGATTGGATAAAAAACAACTTCACAGATTTCAAGTCCGCGCAAACCTTTGCGACCACAAAAGAAGTTCTGACCACGCTGGAAGCGGAATACTATGCCATACAAGCGAAGCTCAATGCTATAGCCTCTCATGAAACAGTTACGTTGCCAGAGTTCCCAAGCGGTCCTAGAGTAGAGCGCGCTTCGCAGATTATGGCCTTTTACAAATCTGAAGTCAGCCGTCTTGAACGTGAGAAATCATTGAAAAGTGCCTAGTGCAAAGGCGTTGAGAACGTGCGGTGCGGCGATAACGATGCATGGGCGTTGTGGCGAAAGCTGCTGTGGGACCGAACAGCATGTTTTCACCTCCATCATTTGATACGTCGCTACAGTGCCGCACGTCTCACAAACCAAAAAGGTGGAAGCTTGGCGAAAGTGGCCCGGTCGCTTGTTCGTCTGGAAGCGTCGAATGAGTTAACCACTACTGTGGCGTGAATGCTGTGGCGAAGGCCGGACGCTACGGCTTACCTCCTGTATCTCGTAGGTTGTGCTACCACCACAAGGCTTCCACAAGGCAAGAAGTACAAGCGCGGCGAAGGGGGCACGGCAGTCTCGTTCGTTTGTACGAACGCGAACGGGATTGGACACCGGGACCCATTTCAGTGTTTAATCCGTGCTTACCGCTAAAGCGCTTGCACAATTTAAAAAGGATGGTATCAAAAAATGACAAAAACGTTGGTACAGAAATTGTGGGAAAATATCTCTGAGCTTCAAACTTTGTTAGGCGGGAATCCGCATCCACATATTGAGGAATGCAAAGCCCTCGTTGCTGAGATGGAAGAGCGAGTTAAGGCATTGAGACGGAGAGAGATGCTCCTCCGAGGGAAATAGATGGGAAGAAAAAAGAAGACCTGGCCAGCAGGATGGCCGGAAAATGGCCTCTGTGAAGTTTGCGGGCGCAAGAAAC
This sequence comes from Candidatus Bathyarchaeota archaeon, assembly GCA_963705345.1. GTDB lineage: Archaea > Thermoproteota > Bathyarchaeia > Bathyarchaeales > Bathycorpusculaceae > DASPTR01. The sequence continues at coordinate 444,275 of OY970072.1, read as the reverse complement.
CTGTTGTTAAATGCAAGTTCTGCGGGAAATGCGTTTGCATGAAATGCTACTGTCCTAATCCACGAAGTTGGGATTATGAAAAATACCCCCGAAAGTGCTGCGGAAGAGAAGATCACGAATGAAGTTCAACAAAGAAGACGCTGAAAAATTCTTCAAGTTCCTCAACCATGCAAAGTTCACAGAAGTGCGAGCCATTGACCCGCGTACAAGCCGAATAGAAGTTCCTTTTGTGGATAACTTGGCTGACTTTTTAGCGATCTGTGAAAAACACAATGAGAAAGCGAACATCTACGCTGGCATCAACGAGAGATTCACAAAAGAGGGCAAAGCAGAGAACGTAGGCAGACTGCAAATCATCGCGCTTGACATTGACCCCATCAGGCCTAAGGGAGAAGCTAGCACCGATGCTGAGTTGAAGATCGCAGAAGAAAAGATGCTGCAAGTCAAAGCTTGGCTGAAGAAGGAATTCAATTGCGAGCCATTCATCACAATGTCTGGGAACGGCTTCCATATCCTCATCAAAATTCCAAGCATTGAGCTTAATGAGTTTAACCGTGCTGGACTTGAGCAGAAGCTTGAGGCTTTTAGTCATGAAGTTCAAGCCAAGTTTAATGATGCAGTTGTTCACATTGACAGCACATTTGACCTGCCGCGCGTTATGAAGGTTCCCGGCACAGTCAGCACGAAAGGCCTAGACACAAAGGAGCGTCCTTGGCGGATGTGCGCGATCATAGAAGCGAACGATGTGCCCTGCGCCAACATCACCACTTACCTGGCAGAAATCAAAGCGCAGAAGACAGAAGCCTTTGAACTTGGCACGAAGACACAGGCTGAATTTGACGCCTTACTTCAAAAAGATGATAAGCTCCGCGACCTATTTGAGGGCAAATGGAAAAAATATTCATTCCCAAGCCGTTCAGAAGCCGAGCAATCCCTCTTGACGAAGCTCGTTTCCTATGGATTCACAGAAGAGGCCATTAACGCGGTTATGGGTCAAAGTAAGATCGGCAAATGGCAGGAAAAGACTGAAGCCTACCGCCGCAGGTCAATAGAAAATGCTGTCAAGTTCGTCAAAGAACACAAAAGAGCCATCGAGCCTATGAAATATGAAACATCATGCGGAAAGGACTTGCAAGACAAAATCTTTGAGCAGACAAGCGATGGGGAATTTCTAGTTTATGACAAAGTTACAGGTGAAGTGAAGAAGGAAAAGTGCATTGGAGAGTTTAGGCCCTTTGAACGGATAATGTGGAAAAGCATTGACAAAGTTACAGATTATCAAACCGAAGGAGAATTATGGACCGAAGTTAAGCGGTTCATTTACGAACACATGGATGTTTCAGAAGGGTACGACATCTTGACTGCTTGGTGTCTGGCAAGCTGGTGCCCGGAGAAGTGGAACGCACTGCCTTACCTGTTCTTCTTTGGGCCAGCAGCATCAGGAAAGACACGTGCGCTTGAAATACTGGCTTCCATAGGATTTAGGCCTCTGCAGACAGCCTCCGCGACTATAGCCTCCATATTCAGAGTTATAGAAATGTGGCATCCCACAGTGTTCTTCGATGAGACCGAGGTCTATATGAAGAAAGACCGTAGTGAACTCTTAAACCTGCTGAACAACGGCTATAGAAGAGGCTTTTTCGCCCTCAGAGCAGAAGAAAGTAAAGCGGGCGGATATGAAGTTAAGCCCTACGAGTGCTTCGGATTCAAAGCATTAGCGGGCACAAAAGACCTAATGGACACTTTGAAAAGCAGGTGTATTGTCTTCAGCATGAGCAAAGCGACGCGAGAAATCAGGCAGGAGATAGACGAAGACTGGGCCAAAGCGATACGGGAAAAGCTGCTAATGTACCGATTCAAAATGCTGTCAAAGAAAGAACTCCCCGAAAGGCCTAATGTGCTTAGGGGCCGATTGCGAGAACTGTTTGACCCGCTCATAATCGTGGCTCCGATCACAGAGAAAAATCCGATAATCCAGCAGGCGCAAAAGATCGAAAGCATACTAAAAGAAGAGGAAGAAACGAGCCTAGAATCAATTATCTTCAAGGCCATACTAGAAATCTACCAGAGTACACAGGAAGAAAAGATTGCCATAGCAGACATCAGCAAAATAGTTAATGAAAAGTTTGAAGTAGACGAGATGGTGCGAAACATCACAGTCGGGATAATTGCGAAAAGATTGGGATTCCAAAAGTGCTTAAAGGGCGGCGGCAAAAGGGCGATACGCTGGAAGAAGGAAGTCGCTGAGCGCTTGATCTTCCGCTACGGCCAAACTGGGGGGCAGAAGCTGATCGGGGGGAGGAAGTTCCGCAGAACCACAACGTACCTTGAATGGAAGCACTAGGGCGAGGGCGATAGGTACGCGGGTAGACCGTATCGAGATTACAAGTCAGACAGGTTTTCCACCGAGCGACGGTAGGCACCTGACAGGTCTGCAGGTACTACTATACAATATGAAATTTAATAATAGACATAGGCTCTTCATGTGATACAGCCTCAGTGCGCCTAGGTCGCACCTCTAGGAACTTGCTTGACTTGTCAACTCGATACGGTCATGTTGCGTATGTTGCGTACTTATTTGGCTTATGGCTTCCCTGTGACGACGCGCGAGCCCTCAATACTTTTGGATCGGTGGGCCTGTCTGCTGAGTGGTCGATCTGTGAATAGGTCAGTCTGGATTAGTAGGCTACCTAGTGTTGAAGTAGGCTAGTGAGTACATAATAGAGCCTCTAAACGCTCGCTTAACCGCTCGCTCTATACTCAACCGTTGATATAGCCGATGTTGGATACTAGACAAGTGTCTAAGAAGTGTCTAGCAGACTAGCCATTTAACTATTGTCTATCGACAAAGGTTCAACTTTCCTCTGTCGACAATAGTTCAACTAGAAATTATGCAGACACAAAGAAGAGAAAGCCGCTTAAACTAGTCTGCTATTCTGTGCCGCGTTAAGCTTCTCTCTGTTCTGTTGAGACGATCTTGTTGATACGGTTCTGTTGAGACAGCTTAGTCTCGCGCGCAAAAATTCTTAAACTTTTTCTCGCCTGCAACGCACAAGCACGTTAATTTAGTCCGATATTGGTACTCAATTTCTGATAATGCAGCATGAACGATACTTCCAAGCTGTAAAAAAATTCTAACTTCGCCTGATTATCAGTTCGCCGTTCTCAAGTTTGTAGGCTATCTGCCAGCCTTCTTTGAGTTCTCCCAAGAGTTCGGCTTCTTTGACTTGTTTAAACTCTTCCCCGCAGTTCTTCCCGTCGGTGCAGTCTTTACGGTTCTTTTCTGCGAGCAGCGCTTCTATCTCGTCTATTTCGCCCTGCAAATCTTGTCGTTTCCGCATCCTGATTTTTCGGATATCGTCTTCCGTATAGCCTGACGCTTTGGCGAAAAGTTTTAGCGCTTCCAACTTCGCAATTTTCTGCACGTCGTCGCTGGTTCTCTTTGTGAAGCACGTTTCTGGCATCGCTCGCGCATAATCCTTGGCTAGTTCGTCCGGGCTGATGTAAGCGCCCTCAGAAATCTTCTTGCCCACGATTTGCTTCCATTTGCTTTCGCTCATGTGGCTGCTTAGATGGTCACAGAGGAATTTCCTGAGGCAGTGGAAGCGGATAGTTTTGTTGCCGTGGTTTATGCCAGCGTTTTCCACAAGCCTCTTGAGAACTCTGCTGAGTTGGATTTTATGCGAGAACTTTACGATTTTTTCGCTCTGCGCTGTTCGCCCTTCCCTCGTCATCTTTTCGAGCATGAGCTTGATAACTGGCTGCGCGTCGCTGTCGATAAATGGATAAGCCAAAATGCCTTCTTCTTTTTGAGTTTTGTAAGGGCCGATGCTCGCTGGCGGTTCGTTGTTAACGAAAGGCTCCAAGTCTCCGCGAGTAAGCCGTAAGAAGTCGCCCGCTCTTAGGCCGAAGCTTTTCCCTGCGCATAAGACGTACTTTTCTTCCAAGTCCGCGACCGCGAACATCTTCGCGAAATCGTCCAAGTTAAAGCGATAATCTTCGGTTACGCGCTCTTTTGCGCCAAGCCTGCGCGTTTCTTGCTTTCGGTATTGCAGTGGAACTCTATGGTAACTAAAGAATCCGCGTATCGTTTGCGCTCTCGTCGTCGCAGTGTAAGGCGCGTATTTCTTCGTGTCTATGAGCCAAGTTTTAAAATCTAAGACGCGTTTCTCCCAGTAAAACTCTTTATCTGCTCTGCGCGCGCTAAGAACCTGATCGCCTGTCAAGCCTGTGAACTCTGCAAACTGACGCCAGATGCTTCTATAATCCTTCTTCGTGCGAGGTTTCTGGCTGTCAAGCCATTCTTCGGTTGCTATGTCTTTCTTTTCCATTTTCTCACCGTAGACCTATAGGCGACGCGTCTTTTAAGCCTTCGGATAAAGCGACTACTAAAATAACAGAACTATACTACGGCCTAGTCAAGCATGGGCTTGCCAACATCCAGCAGGCATCTTAGACTCAACCTGCAAAGAACGATGCACACAATAAGTCATCATCTACAATTGGAATTTGCCATTCTTGTAGAACAGCTTCCCGTCGCCGTATATTTCCCCATTCTTTTTCATGTCCTTAAGTATATCCCAATGAATGGCTGACCTGTTCAAAGCCCCAGTCTCAGCATAACTGTTCCCAAGCGCCATGTGCATCGTTCCGCCCATCTTCTCATCAAAAAGCATGTTCTTCGTGAAACGGTTTATGCCATAGTTCGTGCCCACGGCAATCTCTCCAATGCGGTCTGCGCCTTCAATCTTGATCAATTCCTTAAGCAAATCCCCACCCTTGGCAGCGGAAGCCTCGACGACTTTTCCATTCCTGAAAGTAAGCGTAATATCTTCAACTTCTCTTCCCATGTAGACCCCAGGAAAAGTGAACCTTATTGTGCCGTTTGCAGAGTTTTCAACAGGGCCCGTGAACACTTCCCCGTCTGGCATGTTTTTCTGCCCGCTCGCGTTAACCCATTTTCTGCCCTTCACGTTAAGCGTCAAATCGGTGTCTTCGCCCGCTATTCGAATATTCTCTACAGTGCTCAGGAAATCGCAGATTTTCCTCTGTTCCATGTGGATCTCCTCCCAAGCCACAACTGAATCTTTCTCGTCAAGCAAGCAGCTATTATAGACGAAATCCTCATACTCCGCAAGCGGCATCCCAGCTTCCTGAGCCTGATCAGTTATCGGAAACGGATAGCCGGTCCACCTGAATTTTCCTTTGGCCTCGCGCTCATCAGAGATATCTCTAAGCTCCCTCCTGGAAGCATTGTACGTCCTTATTGCAGAAGGGTCTATGTTCGACAGCCTCTTCGGATTAGGCTCACAGAATATGGCTATTCTCACGTCCATGTTTTCATAGATGAACCTATCAAAAGGCGACACATATTTGAGCTGATGTTCTTTCGCATGTTTGAAAAGCACGTAGTCAATATACAGGTTGGGCACTATCCACGGGTAAGCGTCGCGAAGCAGGCATTCCTTATAGATTTCAGTGATCAGCGGTGCAGCTGCTACACTTCCTTGTATGACCACCTTTTCCTTAGGCTTTACGTCGACACTGTAACGAACGCAAAGCTCTGCGAGCTTTTCAATCCTCTTGTCAACCATGTCGGTTCACTCATCAAATTTCTTATCGTTTGATTCATTACACCTATTGCACTACTTTTAACGCTTGCGGAACAGTAATCAATTGAAAACTACAGCTCGACTTCAACTTGCACACGTTTATGGTGTTCGACAAGACTTCTTCAGATCAAACTAGGCAGTTGCCATTTTCCAGATGGTGTTCTCCATCTCGCTGCCACGTTTCATTCCATAGTACATCCCCGCCATCTTGGCCGCGTAGGGTATCGCTATCCGCTTCACAAATTTGAAGAAAATCGGATTTTGAATTCTATGCGCCAAGAAGGTGTCCCGCCAAATCCTGGCGTTGTATTCCCAACAGCGAGTCAGAAACTCCCAGCGAATTCTTGAGAGAGAGTCAAGCTCCGCTCCTCGCTTGTTCATCAGCATACAGTTCTCCAAAGGAACGAAAAACAGCGGTACATAAAACGCGTTGAAGCTCCTCAAGTCGTCCATTAGCTCAAGCGTTTCGGCAACGTCTTCTTCATTCTCTTCGGGCAACCCTATGATTAGAGTAGCAAGCGGATACCAATCATTATCGTTCAAAATGCCGAAAGATTGACTGACAACCTCTTTCCACTGCTCTGGTTTGAACGGCAGCGTTTTCCCCGCCATGTATTTTCGCATTAGCCTGAGGCTTCCTGTTTCTATGCCAGTTTCAGAAGTCACGATGCGTTTCTCGCCGTGAAAATACCAGTTGTGGTCAATCAGGATTTCAGCCGCTTCTTTGACCATGCCTGGGTCGCAGACAACAGGCGCCAGCGACATGTGAGAAGGCTGGATGCCCTTTACTCCTGGAAGACTGGCTACACTCCTCAGGAGCTTGAGCACAGATTCTCTGTTAGGTTTGAAACGTTCGTCTCTGGCCCCGTAGAGAAACAGGTCCTCCGTGACCAGGGTGATGTTAGAGCGGCCATCCTTCGCTGTAATCTCCACTTCTTTCAAGATTTTTTCCAATGGTACGTCCACCTTTCTTTGCATGGTAGGCGTGCAGAATTGGCAGTTTCGACCGCACCCTCTGGAGACTTCGATAGCTCCATGAACGGCTGGATGTCTGATCAGCGGCACATCATCATCGGTTGAATCATTCTCGGTTCGAAGAACTGGAGGCAACTGTTTGCCGTTAACAGCCTCTCTGAAAACCTTTACGATTGCCTCTGCCCCTCCCCCGATGAGCACACAGTCTATGCCGCAACGCTCAGCCACTTTTTTTCTCTCCAGTTGCCATGAGCCAAAACCGCCGACGATTACCTTGGGCCTGTGCTTTCGAAGACTCGGATGTTTCACAAGCTCTTTGAACTCAATAGCGTTCATGGGTTCCCCGCCGCCAACTAAAGAAGAATACGTTTTGCTTACGTACCCCATTCCAGTTGGATCCATCGAAGATATGCCGACCACTTTTGTTTCCGGCCCTATGAAAGCATCCAAATCACCCGGGTGAACCACTGCCACCTCAGACTCGCTAAAACCGTTCTCCAGTAGCAGGGCTTCCACTCTGCGCAGGCCATACGGTGCGCGCTTTGCTCTTCCAGCCCCATCGCGTTCAACTGGCGGATAAAGGGTTCTTCTCAGAAGCCATAATGGCACAGGGCCTTTGGCAAAGCCTGCAACGAAGGCGACAAAGGGATTATCGTAGTAGTCGCTCATTTCTGTTGCTGAAGCAGTCAACACCACTTTGACGCCTTGACTATTCGCCATCACTTCTTCCCTTTTGCAAGAATGCAAAGCACTTGATTCGCGGTCTTATTAAAAACTATTGTTGATCAAGCGGCAAAAAAGCTCTAACAAACCCCATGGGATCGGAAGAAAGTTCATAAATAGTTGGACAACACGAAATAGGACCAGAACGCGGTGAAATTGTTGAGATTGCTGCTTGACGAGATGTACGCGGGTCTGAAAGAATACTTTGAGACTCTAGGCTGGGAAGTGTCAACAGCTCAAGATGCAGGGCTGAAGGGAGCAAAAGACAAGGACATCGTCGACTATGCAAAAAACAACAAGATGCTACTTGTCACGCAGGATCAGAAGCCCGCAGAATTGGCCGAGTTGACAGGCGTCAGATACGTCCTTATATCCAGCGCAATGATCGCCAAAATAGCTGATGCCAAAATAATAGAAAAATACCCAAGCATGAAGCAAGAATGAGGAACGGCGCAAGAACTGTCTGGAGCCTCTTTGCCATTAGAACAGAGTCTTCTGTTCCTTGACTGAAGCAAGATTTGACACTCTTAACCCTATTAACCGTATCTTCCTGCCTTGCCGAAGATAGTACTGCATCAGCTCTCTGGCTGTTTTTCGCAGATCTTGCAGACTGTTTGTAATCACAGGAAGGGTCTTGCTGTGAGTGTGAGTCTCGAAATTCTCATAGCGGACCTTGAATGTAATAGTCCTGAAATAGTAGCCATAAGCTTGGATATCCTTGATGATTTCTGTCGAAAGCTCATCCAGAACGCTTAAAACAAGCTCGAAATTCGACGTGTCTTCTTCGAATGTTAAGTCACGACTTACAGACTTGGCTTGGCTTCTTTCTTCCACTTCACTCTTGTCTATGCCGTGAGACATCAAATGGAATTGAGTGCCAGCAACGCCGAAGCCTTCGGCCAAGATTGCAGGGTCATAATTAGCCAAATCTCCGATGGTTTTGATTCCCATGGTCGCCAGTTTCTGTTCAGTTTTCCGTCCAACCCAGAGAAGCTTACGTACTGGCAGAGGCGCGAGGAATGCTTCAACCTCTTGCTCCCTGACGATTGTGAGCCCGTTTGGCTTCTTGTGGTCGCTTGCTATCTTTGCTACAAGCTTGTTGGGGCCTATGCCGATTGAACATGTGAGCTTTTGTCTCTCGTAGATCTCGCCCTTTATTTGCTGAGCCACGCCTTCGGCCTCAGCGTAATCTCTGACTTTTGAGGTTGCGTCCAGAAAGGCCTCGTCTATGCCCCACTGCTCAAACTTGCAGGCATGTTTTCGCAGGATACCCATGATTTCGTTTGAAACCTTAGTATAGAGTTCATAGTTAGGAGGCAGGTAGACAGCGCCGGGGCAAAGTTTCCAAGCTCTTGAAATCGGCATGGCAGATCTAACGCCGAATTCTCTTGCCTCATAATTGCAGGTGTACACGACTCCTCTTCCCTTTCCCTCTTTCGGGTCGGCTCCCACTATGACTGGCCTCCCCTTAAGCTCAGGCCTTTCCCTTTCCTCGATGGCCGTGAAGAAATGATCCATGTCCAAATGTAAGATGATCCTCTTCTTTACGTCCATGGTTCTTCTTTTCTCGCTTGACTGCCCAAGTTTGAAAGCAACGGTTTTGTGATTTGAATCTATCGCATCATAGTGAATAGGCGGTCGGAAAATCGTTTAGCTGCGCTAAAGATTTTCCGTTCATAACTTTTAATCTCTCCCCCAGTCGAATATGAACGACAAAGAACGGTGGATGAAGAGATGAACACCAACGTCTCAGAGCAGATCGCCGTGCAAGTAGCCGTTGACACTATTAAGAAAAGAAAGAACACGGAGAAAGTAGAAGTCAACATTGTTGAACGACACCAGGAAGACTGGATAGTCAGGGGTACGTGCCCCATTGACATGGAAGGACATCCGTGGGCTGAAAAATTCGAGGTCATTGTGGACCCAAAAGGAAAAGTCAAAACCATAGACCTTTCTCTGCTGTAGACGCTACCATTCAAGTCTTCTTCAAATGCCTCAAGTCATGCAAATTGCATTAGCAGCACTAGCTTCTATCATTATGCTTTTTGCATCATGTCTTGAATGGCTTAAGGTTATATCTAGGAAAAATAGCAGTTATCGGTGAAAGGTGCATCGAGTTTGTTCAATAAAATTCTGGTCCCCTTAGACGGGTCCGAACATTCTCTGAAGGCGTTAGAAAGGGCGACAGAAATAGCGAAGAAATTCTCTGGAAAAATAATGTTGATCCACGTATATTCTGTTTCAATCCAGCCCATCATGCTGCCCGAACCGAGCACGCTGGGCTCTCCCAGCATTCCGATCCTGACGGGCGCTGAGGTTTCTAGAATAGCTGAGGCAGCTCGAGAATTTGGGAAGAGGATTCTGAGAGACGGCGAGGAAAAAGTCAAGGCTGAAAAAGTTCAAGTTGAAAAGAAGCTTGCAGAAGGACATGCCGTTGAAGAGATTGTCAGGGCTGCAACCGAAGGCAATTTCGACCTGATCGTGATAGGTGCCAGAGGTATAAGCCACATTAGAGAGATACTTTTGGGAAGTGTGACTGACGGCGTAATACACCACGTGCACTGTCCTGTGTTGGTGGTAAAATAGCTCACACCTGCCGTGAAATGAGAATCCTGAAGGCATTCATAGCGAATCCGGTGCTTATTGGATTCCGTCTTCAATTCAGTTCAGTCTGCTCAGCAGACAGCCACAGAATTCCTCAAGAAGAGGAAGAACACGGCAAAAGCAAATGTCTCTACTGTTGAACAGAGTAATGAGATCTGGGTTATCCGTGGCACGTGTCCGATCGACTTAGAGGGCCACTGGTGGCTGAAAAGTCCGAAATCGTTGTGGACACGAGAGAAAAGATCGAGTCAACAAACTTCGCTGTTATAGTTCCTTTCAAAAGTCTCTGCTTCAGTCTTTGGTTTTGGAAAACGAAGGGATTTTTTCTCTCTATTTCTGAGAGTGTCTTTTGTACGTGTGGTTATAGAAAAATATTTGTTCTTGGCCAGCTAAAGTGTGGAATTCTGAGCGTGTGTTTGTTGCGGCGAACAGACATTCTGAACGAGCCGGTGAAGCACATAAAAATCAATGGTCGACTTACTGTCGATGAGCTTATTCAGCAGTTTGGAAATTCTGGGTCTTTCGGTGCGGGAAGGCTTTCGACAGCTTGTGACATCTACGAGAGAATGCTTCGGGATGACGAATGTACCGTGTTCTTGGCGCTGGCAGGTGCTCTGGTTCCTGCAGGCATGCGTTCACTCGTTGCGGACTCGTTGCGCGAAAACCGCATAGACGTCCTTGTGACGACTGGCGCAAACATGGTTCACGACGCAATCGAAGCTTTGGGTGGCCACCACTACAAAGGGCATTGGGCTGTCGACGACTTTTTGCTCTACAAGTACCACACGTACAGGATCTACGACTTATTTGTCCCTGAGGAGGATTTTATAGAACTGGACATGAAGCTCACCGAGATGTACGATCAAATATCTGATGAGTATCGTGGAAAAAGGTTATCGTCACGAGAGTTTGCTTGGGAACTGGGCAAAAGGCTGAAGGACCCTGACTCAGTATTGCGCGCTGCGTACGAGGCCCAAGCGCCTGTTTTTATGCCTGCTGTGCGCGATTCAGAGTTTGGTTACATCTACAACCTTCATGCGTCGCGGAGAGATTTCAAGAACACGCTTGTGGTGGATGCCTTCAAGGATGTGCCTGAGATTATAGGGGTCTGCAGGGAATCCGAGAGGAATGGGATGATCGTTCTAGGCGGCGGCGTGCCAAGAAACACCATACAGTCAGCTGCCCTTGCCACCAAGTCAGGCATAGACTACGCTGTAGTCGTTACGATGGATCGGGCGGAGACAGGCGGACTGTCAGGCTCAACTCTGGAGGAGACAGTAAGCTGGGGAAAACTGAAGGGTGCAGCAGACAAGATCATGGTTCCAGCAGACGCCATGATAGCTTTCCCGCTGATGGTGGCTTCAGTCGTTGAAAGACTAGGCAAGAACTTCAAGCGCAGACCGCGCAGGAAAAACGCAGATTTCAAGGAGGCCATCGAAAAATGAGGAAAGTGAAGGCCACGGATTCGGAAAAGTTCTGCGGCAACTGCACCAGCCACAACGCCTACGAGTATCCTAGTCGAGTATTCTGCACGAGACGATTCTTGAAGAACAAAGATGCGGTTGTCCAGACTCTGTGGCATTGTGAAGATTGGATCCAGAACGCTCAGGAATGCAACTGCGTCAAGGACGCAAAACAAGAGCAGAAATGACCGATATCTTTTCCTTTCAGCGTCCAGCATTAAAGTTATTATGAAGAATCTCAGTGTTTACCTAGATGGAACAAAGCCCGGTGGTGCAGTGGTCAAACATGGCGGCCTCTGGAGCCGCTGACGAGAGTTCGAATCTCTCCCGGGCTACCATAAACCCAAGTCAGGACGGTGTTCGAACTCTCGGTTCAGCGCGCGCCCGCTTCTTTGTCACTATTTCTTTTTGCCCACTGTGGCGCAGCAAATGAGAAATTGTTCGTCTCCGTTGATGCCGAGGATGCGGTGCATTTCGTCGAGATTATATGCGCCTATTGCGCACACGCCCGAACGAATAGCCTCCGCCCCTAGGTAGAGGTTCTGACAGATGAAACCAACTTCGCCGAATGTCCTATAGCCTTTGTCCCCATAGCGCCAAACCGATCTGTAAGGCACAAACACCCAGAAAAAGGTCACTGCGCTGTTCTTTACCATCTGTTGCTGCCAGCAGGCTTTAGTGACCTTATCCGCTAAGCCCTCCTCTAAGCTGAGCTCCACAAGCTTGTGCTCTATAGGTAAGAATCTGTAGAGCCCAGGATGCAGACCCTTGACACGATTTACAAGCAAATAAGTTTCAAAAGGATGACGAGCGCCACCAGAGGGCACAGTCCTTAGTGTATTGATATTTCCAACTACTTGTTTCACTCCTTGGGTACACCATAGAAGCCAAGACAGCTCCTCTATCGTTAGGGGCTCGTCTGCATAGGTGCGTATACTCCTTCGTCTTTCTATGGCCTCTCTCAAGTCTATAGAATCTACTTTGATTTCCTTGGGAGAGGGTAGTTCGATAACTTCTTTGGTCTTGTCATAACCTAGCTCAAGTAAGGGTGGAGGCAGGCCTTTACCTTGATCTGTTTCTTTTAGGTCGATCTCGCGTGAATTTCCGAAACTCGATTTCTTCATGAACGCCTTGAAAATCTGCTGTACAGTCGCACTACTTAGACTATCTTCACTTACCATCCACATTCCTCTTTTCCAAACCTAGACATAAACAATTTTCATTTTCCGTTGCACCCATACAACACTTAGCGCGTGCGCTCCCTTGTCAGAAGCAGCTCGTCCTCAAGAAACTCCTGACTGCTCACTCTCCTGATCTTCAGGAACCGCGCTGTGCCTTTCTCCGTTTCCTTTTCACGAATGTCGATTTCTCCTTCGAACAATCCCAGAATTGCGTAGAGCTCCTCTGGAGGATGCATCCTCGGATCAACTACTGCGAGGGTAGTGAAGCCCATCGACTTCAACTCGGCAACGAGAGCGGTCAGCCACTTTCTGGTTTGAACTGCATGATGTTGAAGCAAGGCGTCTGAGACTATGTCGATACAGGCTCTTCTTGCACCTTTCACGGATGGGTCAAGTTTGCGCATCGCCGAGGTCAAAGCAATGCTGATGTCCGTGAGGTTTTCGACTCCCTTCAATTTGATCACGTTTGGCGAATCCTCGATGATTGCGTCCGCCTGAGGATTGCATATGAAAAGGCAGAAGCTGGACTGAAACTCTGTGAGAGGTCTAGCCATGCCAGGGTCTGTGGTGACATAGAACGTGACTTCACCATTCTTTGCTCCAGTCTCAAGAAAACTCTTTACGAGCGAGTCCCTCTCGTTGCATGAGGGCGAGGTCAACACTACAGCGCTACTTGAACGTAGGCCTCCGCACAGCAACTTGTCAAGATCCGCATAGCCCGTACAAACAAGTTCTGTAGGCTTGGGCACCGAGGCTGCCTTACCCGTCTCTACGTAGAGCAATTTTGCTTCCACTTTTTCAATGTCTTTCTTGGCTCCCATTTTCTGGAACATTTCCAAGGCTCGGTTGAGTAGGCTGCCCGCCTTTTCTTTGTCGCCCCCCGCATTCCTTTCCAAATATGCACGAGCGTATTCACAGAGTACAAATCTGACATAGTAGTAGGCATACCATATGTTCGCCTTTGTGGACTCCCATTCCCTGAGGGCTTTCTCGTAGAGCTCAATTGACTCGTCAAGCTTCTTCTGGGCACGAAGCAACATGGCCCTTAGCGCGATCGACAAGGCGATAGGCCATTTTTCCTCTGTTTCGAGGGCAAAGCTTTGGAAGTTGTCAAGTAAGCTCTGAGCTTTTTCGAGTTCTCCAAGCTCAAGGAGCACCCAACAGAGGAACGTGGAGGAATACATTTGACCCGATTTTGCTCCGGCCTTTTCATATACTTTGAGCGCCTCTTCGAACGATTCCTTTGCCTTCACATATTCTTCCCTGTCGAGATGCAACAGCCCGAGATATTCGTGGCCTGTGGCACTTATACTCCACTCGTCTTGGCCTCTCGCACTGTCTGAAGCTTCCTGCAAGTACTGTTCACTTTTCTCCCATTCCCCCGACCTTCGATAGGCATCTCCAAGATCCAGCAAAACGGCTGATGTGTCGAACTTATCACCAGTCCTTTTGAACAGTGAAAGTGCCTCATCCAAAGCGGCTATTGCCTTGTCCAGTTCTCCACACCAAATATCGTAGTCTGCTTGGATGGAACGAAAATTGGATTGCCAAAAGACGTGTCCTATCTTCTTTGCAAGTGCAAGCGCCTTTTCAGTGTAGTCCATGCGTTTCTCATATTCTTCCGCCGGAAGCGCACCAACTAGTCTGTAGTATGCCCACAGTGCAGTGTCCCAGTACTCGTTTTCGAGGGCTATTTTCAATGCTCGGTTCGCATATTCTAGGCCCTTTTTGAAGTCCCCAACCCGCGCACGTAGGATAATATCAATCGACAGTTCGTTGCATGAAATGGCAATAGCTTCGAGAGCGTTTAGTTTTTCTGCGAGTGCAAGCGCCTTTTCTGCCAGAGGAAGAGCTTCAGCAAATTCCCCTATTCGGCGTTGCATGTGAGCCATATCCTCGTACAGGCGTGCCAGTTCATCGCTTTCAGGCTCGGTTTCCAGAATCTTTAAAGCCGCTTCGTGGTGCTCCTTGGCGTTCTTCTTTTCACCCAGTGTCTCCCAGAGAACATTCGCCATCTTCCTGTGCAGTGTTGCAGTCCTGTCTTTCTTCTGCAACTTGACCCACAGTGGCACGGCTTCATTCCAATGCTTCATGCAATCGTCGTACTTGCCAACCAGCCTCTCAACGTCTCCAAGCCGCTCAAGAACACTCGCCTTCTCTTCGAGCTCGCCTTCTGTCTCCTCAAGCAACCTAAGTGCAGATTTGAGGTAAGAAGCCTCCTCGCTGTTTGCGTAGACCTTCCGGGCCTTGTCTCCAGCCTTCAAGAAGTAATCAAGCGCCTTCTCTTTGTCTCCACCTTCAAGAAAGTGAGAGGCAAGTTCGCCAAGGTGCTCATCAATCTTCGCAGCGTAGACCTTCTCTAGAGCCATTCCGACTACTCCGTGGAGTTTCTTGCGTTCGTAGGTTCCAACTTCCTCGTTCACCACGTCCCTCACGATTATATCAGCAAAGGAACACACGTCTTCTCCACGCACATCTCTGTGCTTAAGCAATCCTGTTTTGAGCAGCCCATCCACTATCTTGCGCAGTTTGTCTTCGTTTGCACCAGTGACTCCTTGCAAGGCCTCAAAGGTAAAGTCGTTTCCAACAAGAGAAGCCATCGTCAAAACATTTTGCTGTTCATCATCCAGTCGACCTATTCTTGCCTTTGTGACGCTCTTCACGGTCTCAGGAAACTCGATCTTTGTGACTTCTTTGATTTTCCACTTGTTCGCCTCGCGGTAGATTGCCTCCTCTTCCTTCAGGGATTTTATCACTTCCTCTGCAAAGAACGGGTTACCTCTCGTTTTATCGTAGACCAGCTCACAAAATTCCATCGGAATATCGTCTTGTTCCAATATCTGCTTAATCATCTCCGAAATATCGTTCAGAGACATTCGCTTCAAAGAGACAACCTGCGGCAAACGCTCCCTATTTAACTCCGTCAAGACTGGAGACAATGGATGTTTTGAGTCAATGTCAGTGCTGCGGTAGGCCCCCAAAAGAAGCAATGGCGTTTTCTGCACGCCACGAGCCAGATAGTGCAATAGCAGAAGCGAGGATGGATCGGTCCACTGCAAATCGTCAAGAACCACTAGCAGCGGCGTCTCTCTGGAAATGTTGGTGACAAACTGTGAAACAGCCTCAAAAAGCCTATTTTGCTCCTGCTCAGGACTGATCGGAAAAGACTGAGGAATTGATCTGAGCTTCTGGCTAATCTCTGGCACTAACTTGGCAACTTCCGCCGGATAAAAGCCGATAACTCTGTACAACTGCTCGGGAGTGCAATTTTCCAGATAGTCTTTGATGACCTCTTTCCAAAGAATATACGGAGGAACACCATCCATTCTAAATAGTGCTGGGCATCTGCCGTACAGAACTTGCACTCCACGGGAACGCGCATAGGCACCAAGCTCTCTGACCAATCTTGTCTTTCCAATGCCCGCCTCACCATGAATGAAAACAAGCCCACCTTCGCCGTGAACCGCTCGGTAAACAGCCTCCTTCAATACATTCATTTCTTCAGTTCTATCGACAAGCGGAACCTCTTTCGCAGCAATAGGACGAGCACTCGGAACACGATCACGCTCAAGAGACGACAAGAAGACTTCTCCAAATTACCCTATCAATAGAACATTATTAGATAATATGTTCTTATTGCTTGTGGAATAAGCGCGCGCTCAGTAGTCTTCCTTCTTCCATATGTTGTATGGGCATTGTCGCCAGCAGTAGGTGCTTCCCTTGTAGATGCAATTCTGACATTCAGTTCTGTCATAAAATCTACGCCTACTCACAGGCATCACACGCGCGCAGGGAGGGTCGCCTTATGATGCTCGATATATCTGAATCAATTTATCTTTTCTTTGTGAGTAATTCAGCAAGTCTTTCAAGCTCATTCATAACGGTTACCGCTCATTTTTACCTGCGTGTCCGCGGATAAGCATATGGTCATTTCCTGGTTTGGTTCAAAAGCCCCCATTGCGCGCACTGAGTCAACGTCACGATTTGGCGCTTCCTAGCCTTGCAGTGTCTTCCGGATCTCTTGAAGATTTCTTGTTGCGACAGGATCGTTGATTGATAGGTATTCTTTCAGTTTTTCGCATGGATAATCGTCACAGTGGGCGCAGGTTTTGACTTTCTTTTCTATCGCGCATGGTCTTATATTGCAGAGTTTTCGGCAGAAACCAGAAATCAAATCTGACTTGCACCCGAGGCAGTCAACGTCTTCTGGTTTGAACTTGATCTCGCCTTGATCAGACCAGTGCTTGGCCATCTGCTTCTTCCATTCAAGATTTCCTGTTTGAGTCGCCTTGAACGCCTTACACTCTTCGCAGTTCAATCCACAATAGACAATCAT
Organism: Candidatus Bathyarchaeota archaeon; assembly: GCA_963705345.1. Classification (GTDB taxonomy): domain Archaea; phylum Thermoproteota; class Bathyarchaeia; order Bathyarchaeales; family Bathycorpusculaceae; genus DASPTR01. The sequence continues at coordinate 427,381 of OY970072.1, read as the reverse complement.
TTCAGACATGTTCTTGCACCTTCCTCCTTTTCAACACTATTGACACAGAGTGACTGTGATCGACGGGATAAGGGTTCTACAGTCATATGACGGCTGACAATGTTTCAAAAAGCTAGACTCTAGTAGGACGATGATATCCTGATCGCGCATGCTATCTGATTTCGCGAGCGCGCTCACAGAATGGGAAGTAGCAAAATGATTTCGCTTTGACTCTTATAGAATTCGACCTCTGGACGTGAACGATCCGCTCTACATTCTTTTGCCATTGCTTCAAAAGTCTCGGCTATGACTTCCACCCTACTTCGGTAGTCAGCGACTTTTTCGCGGGCATATTTTCCTCCTGGGATCGTCCATGTTGGAAGTCCAAAGGTTTCAGCTTCTTTTTCGTCAATAGTGGCCACGCAGGCACGGTACACGTTATCGTGATAGGCGCCATAGAACTTGCGCCCCTTGAGACTTGGAAGCTTCGATTCGAGCGTGGACCATGCTTCGCCAACTCCGGAAAGACCTCCTTCCGCCTTGACCCACATCACTCGAATAGCATCCAATGTCACTTCAATTCTGGCCATCACATCCCACCCTCACGATCATTGTGACCCGTCGCAAAGATAATGGTTTCCAAAGTCTCCGGCGATTTTTCTTGCCAAAGGGCAAATTTATTTGCTCAAAAGCAATATACTTGACCTCCGAAAAAGGCGTTGATGATGATTGACTACGAGAAAACGGAGAGATTCCTGAAGGCCCTCGCTGACAAGTCACGACTGCAAATCTTAGAGTGCATACCGAACGAAGTCGCAAACCCTGGCGAAATCGCCAAGAAACTTGATCGCCACAGGTCGACCGTCGAGAAGCATTTGAGAGTGCTTCTGAAAGCAGGAATTGTTGAAAAAGTTCCGTCATTAACCAAGGCAGGTCAGCTTTCTATTCGTTACAAGGTATGTGATAATGCAACAGAACTTCTGAAAACGATCCTGGACGCAACTCAGAAAATCTGAACACTTGACGCCTCAAACGCCAGCGCGCGCTTATGACTCGTAAATTCCAGTCTTGGCACGCTTCTTAGCACCTATCTCTATATTTTTCAAATAGGCGATGCATGCGCTCCTGATGATGTCTGTCGCGCGCGCGATTTCGATAAGCTACTGATGAACCTCAGAGATTCTGTCGCCGATTTCATACCCGATAACGCCCTCGTTGCAAGAATTTGCCAGCTTGCAGAAGGATTCAAAACACACGCAAACGAAATGACACATTCTTTATATCATATGGCAAAAAAGAAGGAAATTGATGAGAAGAACATCCAAGAAATCCTCAACATGATTGCACAGCTCGAAAAGAGTTTGGCAACAAGTGCTTGAATCGAATGGAATGAAATTCTATTCGAGCAGAATAAACTTAACCCCAACCAACCAACCAACTTCCGTTACAGCATTTTTCTCATTTTTATGCTCTTGCCAGTGTCCTTATCTTGATAAGTGCTTATCTTCCTGTATCCAAGATTCTTGTAGAACTCGAATGAGCTAATGCTTGAGAACAGCTCGACAGTTTCATATCCGTTTTTCTTCACCAAGTTCTCGAGATGTGTCATCAGACGCTTCCCCATGCCTATTCTGTGAAAATCAGGGTCAACGTAAACAGAACGCAAATTATTTTCTCTCAAATTTCCTGTCCCAAGAATCTTGTTACTGTGAACAAGAACGTAAACGTCACGTCTTTTGGCAATTTCAATGAGGTTCTGTGGTGAGAAATGATCACACATGGAATCAATGACTCCCTTGGGATAGTCTTTGATGTTAACTTCAAGTAGGCATCTTCTGATGATTTGTGCAACCCTATTCGCATCGCTTGCTCTGAACTTCCTTATTCTCACATGCCTGACTGACCTGACTTTCCATTTGAAACTCATTTGGGATAAAGCTTTACCCCAACCAATCTCAACGGAATGCGGAAAAGTTATAGCCAAACCATAAGATAACTTCTGATTAAAGCGTGTGCAGTGATATAATGACTAACCTACGTAGCGCGCCACGGTGTCCTTTTTGAAAAAAGATGCGCCAGAAGAAACCTTCAAACGAAAGCGAAAACTCTGGTTCTTGCGTTTGTCTTCGAAAGCAGGATTTTCGGGTCTATCCTCGCAAGTGTATATCCTGGTGTGTCTGGGCTTTCTGTTCTCACTAGGAAGAAGCATTGCTTTCCCCTACCTTGCCATGTTCTTGGCTGGAAAAACTCAAAACGGAGGTTTAGGGTTTGACTCATCACTTGTGGGGTTGATACTCATGATAGGAGGATTCGCTTCCACTTTTGCACTCCCGTTCACTGGAAGCTTGTGTGACAAATTTGGCAGAAAAATAATGATGATATCCTCATTGATTCCACAGATTTTGCTGACCATCGGTTTTGCATATGTTCACGCATTTCTTGACTTTCTGCTACTGTATGCAACACTTGGAATTGTAATGGCCCTTTTCGATCCAGCTTACGGTGCCATGCTCGCGGATCTCGTCCAGCCAGAAAAAAGGGAACAGGTCTACGGCCTAAATTACATGGTGGGTAACGTTGGCTTTATGGCTGGATTGCCCATCGGAGGTTTAATTGCAACCTCGAGTGGCTACTCTGTGCTATACTTCTACGCTGCCATTTTTGTATCCGCAGCGACAATTGGCCTTGGTCTCCTGATCAGGGAATCTAAGCCTCTTCAGGTCGCTAAGGTAAAGGTCTTTTCCGATGTTACCCCAATCTTTAGGGACAGAATTTTCATACTATTTTGCTTCATGGGAGCCTTGACAATTGTCGTTTACTCGCCATCGTACAGCTTGCTATCCGTCTACACAGAGTACCTTGGCTTTGAGCCCTACGTCTTTGGATTTCTCTCCTCAATAGCTGGTGCGATCGTCGTGGCCCTCCAAATCCCAATTAGATTGGGAACAGTGCGAATAGGCCCGACAAAAGCATTCATAATCGCTCAAACACTCTTTGGTGCGGGATTCATCTGTTTCATGGTTGCTACGAGCTTTCCCCAACTCTTAGTAGCCATTGCAGTTCTGACAATTGGAGAAATAATCTTCTTCCCCGCAAGCTCAGCTTTTGTTGCTAATCTTGCTCCAGCAGCTATGCGGGGAAGATACTTGGCTCTGATGGGGCTATTCTTTGGAATAGGAGGTTCAACAACATCACTGACTATCTTCAGTATTTATGGACTGTTGGCTAACAAAAGCTTGATCTGGGGGATTTGGGGAACCCTTGGGTTCGCGATCCTCCCTGGCTATTTGATGCTATTCAAGATGACTAAGAGAAACAGGTCAATTCCCAAGGAGCAATGAGCGCGCGGCAACTCGCGCAGAACGCAAATCACTTTAACTGCTCTCTCTAGCGCGCGCCTCTGTAATCAAATGTTTTACTGTGTTGTTCTTCCATCAAGAGCGTATTCATTGACTCGCTCAGCTAAGAAATAAAATCTTGGCACGGTACGTTGAGGATTAGCCACTATTTTGCCTTTACGCCTCAAACGCAATATAATTCTACGAAAAGCGTCATGCTTGATCTCCAAAAAATCTCTATAACTGAATTCTCTGGTTAGATCTCTTGCTTTGTTGAGAACATAGGCTTCAAAAAGAACACTACTGATTGTTTTCTGATACTCCCTTTTTACACAACTCACGTCGTAAGGCTCTCGTCGGGGCTTAGAAACCTGATACTGAAAAATATTATTCTGTTGAATATTAACAACCTGGCTTCCGTTGCGCACCTGAGCTGCGCCTTCAATACCTTTCATGAAAGAATCAGTCAAACTGAGCGTCAAGTGGCACACGTCCATGCCATTGTCTTTGGCCCACTGAACATAAGCCTTCCAACGCCTAAACTCCTCCAAATTGGGAGCGCGAAAGTTACAAATAAGATTCTTAGGCTGAACTTCGAAAACCGCTTCTCCCTCAACCAAACTTTCTTGTCAGCCTCCGCAGCTGGCAAAAAATAGAAAAAAGAGGGAAATGTTCTATTTTCCCGAGGCCAAAATCGTATAAATTCATGCCTAGGCGCCCGTCTCTCCCGGGCTACCATCAAAACCACTATGATTCAATTGCATTTTATGCAAAAAATCGCTATTATTTGAAGCTTGTCTGAAGGATTTATCTGAAATCGCACTTTCGGCATGATGTGGAGGCGCGTGCTGAAACTTTTTCACAAATCATAAATAGCACTGTTGGGCCAAGTACTGGTGGGTTCACAGTCGAAAAAGGGAGGCAGGAAGAATGCAGAACCGAGTTAGAGAATTGAGTAGAGTTGGAGTTCGCGCGCGCGACTTAGAATTCGGAATCCTTGAACTGTCGAAACTACCTTCACGCTAAACTTCACTGTCAGCTGGTGATTAGAGATAAAGTCTTCAACTGTGCGAATTGCTGCAGCAACTCTTGCTGTGATTCTAGTAATCAGCGGCTTGATTGCTTTGAATGCGTCCTATGAAACAAGATGTGGACTACTGACATCTTCAGTCGCCAAGCTACAACAATCTGATGGTGGCTTCTCTGATTTTGGAGAAAGTGTTACTCGTCCAGGAACCACTGCAGAGGCAATCTGCATTCTAAGCAAACTGGGAGCTTTGAACAGGATGGATTCTGCTCGTGCAATAGAATACTTGGCCAACCATCAGAACGTGACTGATCTGTACCGGCTGTACAAAATAGTAAAGGCATTGAAGGAAGCGGGAGCAGAGGAGCAAATCAACAGAACATGGGTAGAAGAGTTCATGAGAGAAAGGTACGATGAATCTGGAGGATTTCATGAGATACCGCTATGGGATAATGGGGTCCTTCGCACGAATGTACCTTTTCCTTTGGTGTTCTACTCTAGAACTGTAGAACAGCAACTGTTGGCCTACTCTGAACCGAATATAATCTCGACCTACCTCGCCCTTGAAATCGCGGATGCCTGCGGCCTGCCTATTGATGAACAGAGAACAATGGAATTTGTCCAGAACTGTTATGTTTCAGAAACAGGGGGGTTCAAGCCTCACCCTGGAACCGTGGTGGCCGATGAACCATACGACGTGGATAGGAACGGCTGCGGTTTAGCCTTCACGTTCGCTGGCGTTCATTCGCTCAAGATGTTAGATGCCTCACCGTTCAACGATGGACAAGAGATGCTGGCTGAATACAGGGTCGGATCCAGAAGTATAGTATTCGATAAGCAAAGAATCTACAGGTATGTCCTAGGGTGCGCCATCAGATTTACAAAGGCATCATATGAAAACGAAAACCGTAATTACACAGTCTTTCTCAGTCATCCAGAAGCTTCAATAACAACATACGGAGCAAGCTACACATATTTTGCTGTAACAGCGATGAAGGATCTCAACGTCACCAATGATGAAATTGAAGAGGCAGCAGACTTTATCCTTGCCGTTCAGGAGCACGATGGCCTTTGGGGCTATGGAAGTCATGGGGGACCGATGGAAGTCACATGGATAACCGTAGAAACCCTGAATGTGATAGGAAATGAAACTCTCAACACGCAAACTAAGGACAGCCTAATTCTACAAAACAGAATCCTTATCATAATGAACCTGAGTCTGGTGGCAATACTCGTCATAATTGCCATCGCATCATTTCTTGCTAAAATTCCGCTCCGTCGACAAAGAAAACTTGAACCACAAAATTCTCCTCTAGCTCTACAACCCTCTTTTTTTTCTGATAAAACTAACACGTAGATAATGCAGTATAGAGCATTAAGGTTTAAATGTGTAGTTGTTTGCGGTATGGAATATGAGACAGCTGAGACTGCAAGGAGAAAATCTGGATATTTTACTTGAATTCTTGAAAAGTAATTATGGAAAAGTTGAGAGCACCTTTGAAAAAAATATCGGTGGCACCCTTCTATACGTACTTCTTTCTAAACAGCACGTCAATTGGCCCCCTCTCAGCTTCGGATCATGGACAGGTTGCTGTGTTATTTACTGTCAAGAGAAGCAAGATACCTGTGGCATAAATATCTATGGAATCGGCGGTGGACGTGGTATCTACTGGGTCGGCCCGACTGGTGAAAAAAGGCTTGAAAATAGAGTCTATAGCCACATTCAAGAACATGCTCAAAGATTGGGACTAAAAGAAATCCAATAATCAAAAGGAAATTAATGATTTCTTTCTTTGCTGGGCGATTACTGTTGGAAGAAGATTCGTTTGAATCTCAGCAATTCCTGGAAAAAGCTGAGTATGAACTACTATGATTGGTGCAACATCCTACTGGAAACTAAGATGCCAAGTATCTGGTACCCACAGTATAGGTGAATATCATCACATTGACATGGTTTTTCCGATTCGTGCAGCTTATCAAGAGTATTGGCGGTTTGATGACATTACTATCTATCGACGTTGATTTCTGGACCGATGGACAAATGGGTAATATTGAGTTTGAAATGAACCATACTTATCTGGTTTCGAAATCGGACGCATCAAATCACAGGCGTTCTGGAATTGTAACTCGTGCCATAACATGAACACGAAAAAGTGTCGAGCTCTCGATGAATAGCGAAAATGCCAGTAAAACCTAGTTGTTTCAATCGCAATTCAGCTATTTTCTACTCGCGAATTGATAGTATGCGGGAAAAGTTTGAACCGAGAGTTTGAAGCTATCCCGGGCTACCATCAAAACCGCTGTATTTTGTTCTCATTTTGCGAGAGAATCTGCTTTAGTTCGCGATTGGTTTTTGAATTCTGAACGCGCTTAACCATGGCGTTGATACAGCGAACGGGAACATGCTTGATTTGTCTGTCCGTTTTGTTTGTCTCGTTGACCTGTGCACTCCATGTTTCGCGCCCTCTGAAGAGTGCGAGGCGCTCAAAGCAAGGCATATATCAAGCCTGGAACTGTTAGCTGGGTGTGTTTGCATGTATAGATTAGTGCTTGAAGTTGTTCAAGTCTTGCAGAAATGTGCGGCCAACTACAGAGTTGGTGACAAGATAGTGGTAGATGATGGAAGCATTGACATGAAGGAGTCGACCAACGTTTGTCTTTATGCATTGAGCTCTCTTATGCCCTATCTTACGCCTCTCTCAAGAGAATTGTCAGAGAGCGACTGGATGAGCAAGGTCACTGAGCTAAGCTGTGGAGATGGTGGCGTCAAATTCAAAGTCACGCGAATCAAGAAGTGAACCTGCGGAATGGGAGCGCTCTTTCCTGTAACCTGGCGCAGGCTTCGGGGCTCATGCTTGTGGCCTTTCTCAATGTGGAAGCATTACGGCGCCTGTTCCTGGAAGGGGAGTTTGAACGGCTGCATAAACGGCTAGAGCTGCGCTCCAGAAAATATCATCATGGCCCCCTTCAGGATGGCTGAATTTGATGTGGCCAGTTTTCATGAGTTCATGTTTTTCGACGTTCAGTTCAACTGTCAATTCGACGTCTCCTCTTTTCATGACTGGAGCATAGGGAATCTTCATCTCGCCACTGCGCATCTTCTCACGAAGGATCGTTGCCATTTCCTCTTTTGACCGAACTGTGAACGTGATTCCTGTCACGTTTTGTATGCCGCTTCTAACCATGTCCTCGACGATGTAGCCGCCGACGCCGGTGACATCGGCGTTAATGGCTCTTATGGTCTGCCAGCGGTCATCCAGGCTTTTCACGTAGCCTATTACGCTTGCGTATTCAGTGTTCAAGGGGAAACGGTGAACATGGACGAGACGCAGGAGGTTTGCTGTTTTTTCGACGATTAAGACGACGCTGTAGTCCCGTTGTTTGCCGAAGTCCACGCCCGCGTAGAATTCGCCTCTAGGCTGATCCTGGAAGTCATAGGGCTCCAGTTGGCTATCTATACAGCTCACGATTAGGCTTTGCGTCAGCCAAGCGTCAACGTCTTCAACAAATTCCGCGTTGAACTCGCGCTGGAAACGTTCATCAGGCAACTGCGCCCGCATTTCTTCGATGAAACTCTGCTTGATTAGGCCAGCGTTGACCACGTCCTGACAGGTGATCGTGTGCTTGCTGAACTCTCCTGCCATAGACATGCGGTAGAAGACGCTGTCTTTGCTCCATGGTGTGCTGGAGACTATGAGTACGCCGTCAGTTGTTGCTAGCATGGGATAAAGGACATTGTAGAATACCAACGCGTCTTCACGAAAGAAGGCTGCTTCATCGCATATCACCTGGTTCGCCGTGTACCCCCTCAATAGCTGAGGGCTGTTGGGCAGAGCAATGATCCGCGACTGATTCCTAAGTCGGATAGTTGTCCTTTGTTGTCGCTCGATGAAGAGGCTTCGCCATTTAAGAGGGAGGCTTGAAAGGAAGTCTTGTATACGATCGCTTAAAATCATGCTCTGACGGAGTGACGGCGCCACGACCAACGTGAGAGTTTTTCCGTGGCTCAAAGCATACCATATGGCTCTCAAGGCGATGGTTGTCGTCTTTCCAGCTTGACGGCTCCATCTGACTACGATGCGTTTGCTGTTGTCACGAAGCAATTCAGTCTGATACTTTGTGGGATGGAAATTGAAGAAGGTCTCAGCGAACGACACGGGATCGGATAGGACCCGAACGAAAATGGTTTCCACGTTTACCTGCCTTCGAAAAGCTTTTTGAGTTTTTCTGTTATCTCGTCGCTCTCTACCAAATCTTGAGCCAGTTTCACCCGCATCTTAGGCGTTACTTTTAACTCTTCCAGAACTCTGAGAAGCATGTTGAGGACTTTTGCCAGAGCATCTGCATACTTCCAAACATCACCCTTAGCCTCTTTCGTCAACAACTCCTCAACATAAAGCCAGTTTGCAAACAGCCTGGCAGTCAACTCAACCAAAGAGGAATCGACCGGCCCCTCAAAATCAGGACGATGTCGCAAGTACTCGTAGACCGAGCCTCTGAACCTTTCGTATTCACGCCGATACTTCTCGCTGATGCGTCTTTGTACACCCCTATAAATAGGGGGGTACATATGAGAATGTCTTCTCATGATAGGGGGTCCCCTACGGATTCTCATTCTCTGCATACGAGCTTGGCGAAAATCAACTCGATCGCCCTTCTCATCGTCTACACTCACCTTATCACACCCTCTAACATCATCGCATACAGCAGAAAAGATGATTCTGCGAATGCGTCTTTCTTTCAGTCTGCCCTCTCATCTTCTGCGAACTCTGAAAAACATCAAGACGCAGAGCTAGCACCACTCGAAGGCGGCGAGAGCAAGCACAACCTGTGAGGGCTTATTAAAGGCCCATCAGGTGTAGCAAGTATTGACATGCGAGAGAGGAAAATAAAAGGGTTGTGATACCTTGTATCCACAGCATCAGTTCAGGATTCACAGGTCGAGAACAGACAGCTCTACAATAGCGTTCAAGCTCTTTGCTTCTCCCGATGCTTTGCGTTAAACCATGAGGAATGCCCGGTTCTAGCACGCTGAGTTTGAGCGTCATGTGATGGCTCGCACGACCTGTGCCCGTGAAGCTTAGACCATCTTTGCTTTTCCTCTGTCTTTCCAGCTGAGTTCCTTCTTCTTGCGAATAGTTATCTCGAGCACTCCGTTCTTGTATTCTGTTGACATGTTTTCGACAGCGATATGCGCGTCTGGTAGGCGTATCATCTTGTGGAAGTTTTTGGCCTTGATTTCCACGTTGCCTTCGGTGATGTTTAGGTGGATGTCATCCTTTTCTTCTCCAGGTAGCTCAACGTAGATCTTCACTGCGTTTTCCTCTTCGAAGATGTCTGTTAATGGTTCCCGAATTTCCTTCTCGGCGCTTTTTGGATTCTCAAATGGGTTTTCTGGTAGTGGCCGTCTTCTTAGAGGCTTTAGCGGTTCTATGGGTTCTAGCGTTTCATCTGTCCCAAAACGTCCTTGAATGTAGTAGCCCTTCATTCCGGGTTCATCGAATTTTCTCATCTCCCACGTGCCTTTGATTTTTCCGCTCTTGACTCCTTCAACTATTTCATTCAGTTGCAGCTGAAGTCTGCGAAGGAATTTGCTGTCGAAGAAATCAGATATGCCGAAAAATTCGTCGAAATCTTCGTCAAATGCCAATGTCTTTCACCTCCCTAAATGCTTCTCATTTCTTCTAGGGTTTCCATCAAACGACGCAAGGCGAGACTCATCATCATGAATGCTGTTTCTCCCAGCTCTGAGCAGCTGTATTTTCCTCGGCTAGTCTTCTCAAGGAGTCCACCTTCTTCGAGTTTTTTCGAGTTTTCCCATACGATCTTGGGGTTCAGGTCCAGGTCTTTCATGAAATCCGCGAAGCTCATCGTGTGATCTTCTTCTTCCACAACTCGTCTCATCATTCTTAGGCGGGTTTCATGGGACAGAGCATCAAATATTTTGGAGAACCTTTGAAAGTCTTCTTCAGCTGCCTTGAATTCATCTTCCAGCTCTTGTCTTGGCCAATCCGTTGGGGAAAGAGGCATATCGAACATGATCTTTCCGTCTTGGACCAGTTGCAGTCTCAGCTTCATGCGCCTCGCCTTTATATTACCATAACGTAATTACTTGTGGGTAATATATAAGCTTACCGTTTGGTAATATAGATCGCTCTCTTACAGCGTGGAAAAAGTGATTTCGGACTTTCGCGATTAGCACGCGCCAAAACTCTTAATCATTGCCTGTTTCGGCGCCCTCTATTCCGCATCATCCTGGCCTGAGATCTCATCAGTCTCAATTTGCTATCGTGCCTCATGGCTTTCACTTTTCGTTCTCTCCTCATGGCCTCCGCCCTGGAATTGAATTCTTCAGTATAGACAAGTCTCTTTGGCTTGTGCAGCCTCGTGTACCTAGCCCCTTTGCCATTCACATGAAGCCTCATTCGAGAGCCCACGTTCTTGGTGTATCCCGTGTAGAAACTGCCATCGTCGCACAGGATAACATAAACGTAGTATGGCATACACTGTCACGGTGCAGACTCAACTGCTCTGAATCCCCAGATAAGTCCAGCATTAACATTAAAGCTTAGCTGAAGCCAAAAGAGAATTGTCAAGTGCAGCAGGTTCTTCCCAAGTTGCATGCACTCGTCCCTCGGCGCGCTGAAAAATGGAATGCCCATGCGAGAAAATTTTTAAATCACGAACTATAGAACTAATGCCAGATACCTAATCTGACAAGGGGAGTAGTCATGGGAAAACTTGAGGAAGTTGTCATCTCAGCCCTAAAGAGTTCTGACAAGGCTCTCACTCTGGTTGAAATCGCCGAGAAAATCGGACAACCTGAAAAGAAGGTCTTCAAGGAGCTACGTAGCCTCTTTGAGAAAGGCCTCATTGAAACTGAAAACCGGCAGTACAAGCTTTCAAAAGGTCAGTAGAGCATGGGCTTTCAACTGCAAATGCAGGCAATGATTGGCAATAAGACTATGAACCGCAGCCCAGACTGACTTGAAAGTCCCAAGGGACACAATTTTCCTTCCTCAAAGCTTAACTGAACCTCAAGCTCTAATTTTGACGCAAGAGGGAAGATGATGAACTCTGATGAAACATTCGAAAGAATAGGCCAAGAAATGTTCAACAATCTTTTGGAGAAGAACCCGGATTTTGCCACTGAACTTGGATTGCACGAGCCTTATGATTACTTGTTGCCCAAAGGATCTGCAGATCGATACGCAGAGAACCTCCAGATTTTGCAAGAAACACTCCAACGCCTAAAGACCAAGTTGAAGCGCAAAGAGCTAACCTACCAACATGAAATCGATTGGGAAGTCATCGAAAAAACCTATGAACAATGGAAATTTGCTCTTTACGAACAGCGAATACATGAGTTGAACCCTGATGCCTTCGCAGAGCTAGGCGGACTAATCTTCATAATGTTCACCAGAAACTATGCGCCTCTTGAGAAGAGAATAGAAGCTATTGCAGCCCGCATTGAGAAGATTCCAAGATATCTAGAAGAGTTCCGCGGAAGATTCGAGAATCAGCAGCCCGTGAGACTTTGGACCGAAATGGCAGTTGAGGCGGCTCATAGCATCGGTGGCTTATTCCAGCTCGTGCTTCAAGCTGCGAAAGGCAATGTTTCAGACAGCGTATATGAAAGATTGAACAAGGCCTGGAGGAACCTGCAACCAGCATTAAGCAAGCATCTGGAATGGCTTCAGGGATTGCTATTGAAGACATGCGACACGTGGGCTTTGGGCAAAGAAAGATTTGAGAAGCTCCTTGAGTTGCGGGATTTGGGCATGAGTTCAGATGAGGTCTATCGACTTGGCGTGAGATACCTGAGAGAATTAAAAGCTGAAAGGAAACGCTTGGCTCGCCAAATGGGTTCAGACAAACCCGAAGAGGTGCTTAAATCGATAGAGAGGAAAGCCCCAAAGACCTTCGAAGAAGCATTGGAGTTTACGCGCAGAACCATGGAAGAAGCAAGGAATTTTGTTCAGGAAAAGAATCTTGCCACTGTTTATTCCGAAGATGTATTACTGGTTGAAGAAACGCCAGCATATCTTGCAGCAACATTTCCTTTCGCAGGAATGATTATGCCTGCCAAGTTCGACAAGCCGCAGATAGGCATATACATCGTGACGCGGCCGAAGGACATGGCAAATCTGGGCAAACAGCTGAATTTTGCCTCAATTCGAAACGTGGCAGTTCATGAAGCCTTTCCTGGACATTTTCTGCAAGCTACCATTTCGAACCGCGGAAGCATTATTCAAATGCTGGCCCAAGGAACTGAAACCGTAGAGGGCTGGGCCCACTACTGCGAACAGATGATGGCTGAGAAGGGTTTTATAGCGGATTTGGAGACGCGTTTCATCCAGGCCAATCAGATGATCTGGCGGGCTGTCAGAATAATCTTAGACGTCAAGCTTTCAAGAGGCGAAATGAGCTTTGAAGAGGCTGTCAATATGCTCATCCAGGAAACTGGAATGTCAAGAGAGGCTGCTGAAGCCGAAGTCAAACGGTACACACAAACACCAGGCTATGCACTTTCCTACCTTCTGGGAAAACACCTCGTTCTGAAGCTGAAAGAAGAACTGAAGCGAAAAATGGGCAGCAAGTTTAGCGAAAAACTGTTTCACGATACTATGACAGCTAACGGATACTTACCCATTTCCATGCTTAGAAAGGTCTTCGACCAGAAAAATGAAGAGCTCAGAAGCGCGTGACAGACACTTCGCCACATAGAGCAGGGCACACCGCGTGAGATTCGCAAATCTCAAACCAACTCGCCACCACAGGTCAACGGTGGTTGTCCAACAACCATGAACCATCGCACGTTGCAGTGTTCAAATGCCCCAGTTCATCTCGGCATGTTCCGAATTTCATGCCGTATTTTTGGGCAAGGCAACCGACTTTTTCTAATAGTCTGAACCTTATGTCCTTCGGTAGGTAGATGTAACTGCCCTTTCTTTCGCCTTTTGTGAAATAGAATGGCGCAAGTTTTTCTGCCGTCTTGGGCATGGCAGTGCTGAATCTTTTCCAATTTCCGTGTCTGATTTTTAAGGTTGAGCTTGTGACGTGTCTAACGCCTATAGAGGCAAGCGTCTTGATCAGGGTTTCTGGCTCGTCATTTACGAACGGGATTATCGGGTCTATTCGCACAGAGGTACGTATGCCTTTTTGAATCAGGGTTTCAGCAGCTCTCAATCGTTCTAACGGTGACGGCGCATGTGGTTCAATAAGCCTTGCAGTAGAGTCATTATCTGTCGTAATGGTCAGGGAGACCATACAGGGCATTTTGTTTAAGAGATCAGCATCTCGAACAACTAGGCAGGACTTGGTGACTATCTGGACGCTGCAGTTGTGTCTTGAGAGAATTTCCAGGCATCTTCTGGTCAGACATTTTCTTGCTTCCAAGCTTGGATATGGATCAGAAGAGTTGGCTATAGATATCGTTTCACCTTTCAACTTTGCAGCTTCTCTCCTAAGCCTTGAAATGAGGTTCTTCTTTGGCCTGCAGTCAAAAAATCTCGGAATGTAGGTTGAAGCATAACAGTAGACACACGCATGTTCACATCCAGTGTAAGGGTTAAAAGTCAACTTAGGCGGGCAAGTGCAAAACGTCGAATTCCAAGGATCAAATTTGGAAATCAGACTCATGATCGTCACTGGCATTACTTTGTGCGAGAGTTACCAAGACAGTACGCTTTCTAGACTTTTGCGTGCGCTGATAGAAAACAGGGAGCATAGTCCATGCATCGGTCATTTTCTAGCATTTCCATGAGAGTTTGCCGAATATATCGTTCAGACACTGTTTTGAGGCCCAATACCTTGGGCGGTTGGAGGCTGCAGGCTGAGCTGGTCGGTCGAAACCTTCCAGCGTACACCCCAGCTCCATCAAACCCATCTTCTATGGGAGCCCTCGTCCCCATTTAGGGGATTGGCTGCCTATTTTCAGGAGAGGCTTCGGGCTTAGATGCTTTCAGCCCTTATCCTCAGCGGCGTGGCTGCCCGGCATCTGCCCTGTCGGACAACCGGTTAACTAGAGGCCACAGCGTCCCGTTCCTCTCGTACTAGGGACCCTTTCCCCTCAGGCAGCCAGCACTCCCAGCAGATAAAGTCCGACCTGTCTCACGACGGTCTAAACCCAGCTCACGTTCCCTTTTAATAGGCGAGCAGCCTCACCCTTGGCCCCTTATGCAGGGCCAGGATAGGAAGAGCCGACATCGAGGTACCAAGCCGCGGGGTCGATAGGGACTCTCGCCCGCGACGAGCCTGTTATCCCTAGGGTAATTTTTCTGACACATCCAGCCCCCACCAATGGGGAAGCATGGATGATCGCTAAGCCCGGCTTTCGCCTCTGGATCCCTTACTGTGGAGGATCCAGTCAGGCCGGCTTTTGCCTTTGCACTCTACGACGGGTTTCTGTCCCGTCTGAGCCGACCTTAGGGCGCCCTTGATATCTTTTCAAGGGCGTGCCGCCCCAGCCGAACTGCCCACCAACCGTTGTTTCGGCGCCGAAGCGCCGGTTAGAAACACGGTTGCAGAAGGACGGTGTTCCATTTTTGCCTCCCCCGGTTCCCGGAGAAACCAGGATTAACGGCTCCCGTCTACGCTCTGCATCCACAGCCGTATTCCAGCGGCAGGCTGCAGTAAAACTCCACAGGGACTTCTTTTCCCGCTGGGAGTTCGTGGACTGTTCGTCCACGTTATGTAGTTTCACCGGGTACCAAGCGGGGACAGCGGGGCCCTCGTTGATCCATTCATGCACGTCGGAACTTACCCGACAAGGCATTTGGCTACCTTGAGAGAGTCAGAGTTACTCCCGGCGTTTGCAGGCCCTTAAGCCGGTTGAACCCGGATTTCAGGTACCTGTACTGGCCAGGATTCAGGAGCCGTTCACACGCTTTCGCGCTTGCGGCTCCCTGTGTTTTTATTAAACAGTCGGGACCCCCTTGTCACTGCGACCTGCTATTCCAATCAGAGACCAAAACAGCAGGCACCCCTTATACCAAAGGTACGGGGCTAAGTTGTCGAGTTCCCTCGCTCTAGTGTATACCCGACACGCCTAAGGTTTCTCGCCTAGGGACACCTGTGTCGGTTCTAGGTACGGACGTGAAGGGTCCTTCCCAACGCCCTTTTCAGTGGCTCCAGAAATCAGCTGAACCGCCCTAAAACGGGCGGCTATTCCCGCTTTCACCTGGTTCTCGCCATTGCGGCACTTCCCAGACTTATGCGGTTAAACAAGGCGACAGCTTTGCTCAGCCTATCCCAAAACGTCAGACGTTGAGCTTGCGTTGCCGCGTGTACCTTCACGGTTTCGGAATTTTAACCGAATTCCCTTTCGGCATCGTCGGTTAGGTGATGCCTTAGGACCGACTTACCCCCGGCTGACGATCGTTGCCGGGGAACCCTGGCCCCTTCGGCGGAGGAGATTCTCACTCCTCTTTGCTGTTACTACTGCCGGGATCTGCAATCCTTAACCGGTCCACTGGACCTTAAGGCCCAGCTTCTACCCAGCTAGGACGCCCTCCTACCAACGCAACTTACGTTGCGTTCTGAGGTATCGGTGGCTGGCTTAGCCCCGTCCATTTTCAGGGCCGTTAGCCTCGGCGGGTGAGCTGTTACGCTTTCTTTGAAGGGTGGCTGCTTCTGAGCCTACCTCCCCGCTGTCTGAGGCTGACGACGCCTTTCGGTTTGACACTTAGCCAGCACTTGGGGACCTTAACCTCAGACTGGGTTGTCCCCCTCTTGGTCCAGGAGCTTACCCCCTGTAACCCGTTTCCCGGAGTCTACGGTGCTGATAGATTCGGAGTTTGAAAGAAAAGTGGACCCTTTCGGATCCTTGCTTTCCAATCAGTGCTCTACCCCATCAGCTGCCTCGTCCGAGACTAGACTAAGATCTATTTCGGAGGGAACTAGCTATCACCGAGCTAGATTGGTCTTTAGCCCCTAACCCCAGGTCTGGGGAACGAATTGCACGTCAGAACCCTTGCGGGCCTCCACTAGGCTTTCGCCTAGCTTCGCCCTGCCCAGGGCTAGATCGCTCGGTTTCTAGTTTTTACCGCCGTGACTCCAGGCCATTTCTGACCCCGCACCTGGCCAGCCGAAGCTGGTTGCGTGCATGTCGGTTTCCCTTCGCCTACAGGCTTCTAGACCTTTAAGCTTGCCACAGCGATGAGCTCCCCGGCCCGTGTTTATAGACGGAACGTGCAACCCTGGTCCCCCTCCCTCGTACTGCCACCTCACGATGGCCTCCTTCAGGAGGGATCTACCCTTCCGGGCCGCACACGTCTGTAACCGTCTGGTTTCAGGCACTTTTCACCCCCCTTCCGGGGTACTTTTCAGTTTTCCGTCACCGTACTAGTACGCTATCGGTCTTGAGTGTTATTTAGTCTTGGCAGTTGGTGACCGCCGACTTCACGCACCCAAACCAGGGTACGCTACTCAGGGACTCCAGCTCAGCTCCTTCCGGCTTGCGCTTACGGGGCTTTCACCCTCTCTGACGGGCCATTCCAGGCCACTTCAGCTTGACCGGCGAGGAGGAAGCCGGGCCCATCACACTACATCTCCCATAAGTTTCCCTATGGGATTTGGTTTGGACTTTTCCCTCTTCGCTCGCTGCTAGTAAGGGAATCCCATTAGGTTTCTTTTCCTCCGCCTACTAAGATGCTTCCGTTCGGCGGGTTACCGCTCCCATGTGGGAGCACCATGGTTCCGAAGAACCACGGTGAGAGGTCTCATTCAGGAATCCCCGGTTCTAAGGCTGCATGCGCTTACCCGGGGCCTTTCGCGGTTTGCCGCGCCCTTCTTCGGTGCTCAAGCCGAGCCATTCTCCAGACGGCGTAGCATATCGGGCCTTTTGGCAGTGTCTGTGTAACGTTTTCGGTGAAACTCACATAGTTGTGCTAGATATTATGACCTGTGCATGGTGTCATTATGAGCTTTTAGGGCTCATTCACCCTTCGCTCCCCATCATGACTGACGGGAGCTGCATCTCTTTGATGGCTTTCAGTAAGCCGCCAAACTATTCCAGAAGCAGGCTCGGCACATATAAGGATTACGTCCTCAAAAATCGTGGAATAGAATCATGATTTAACGTGACTGACGTTCCGCTTTTGATGTTATGCGCATGTATTAGAGCCTCCGCCGGGATTTGAACCCGGGACCTTCAGCTTACAAGGCTAACGCCCTAACCTCTAGGCTACGGAGGCGATTCATCGCAGTCTACTGTCAATGTTCTGAAAATTAAGCTATTCGGCTTTTGCATAGAATTTCAGTCGCGATTCAAGAAGTCTTTGAAGTCTTCAACAAGACTAGGCAGGTCAGTTGGGGATTCATTTTATATTTTACATTCCAGATAGCAAGTCTTCGTTGTGGTGATGGGTGCGGGAGTTTATCTTGTACTCGCGTTTGGGGAGAACTGACTCGAAATTTGCTAGTTTGCATGATGCGGGGCGGCTGGACGTAGTTTACGAATGTGTTGTTGCCAGCTTGTTCTTAAGTCATGGTATTCGTAAGGACGTGGTTTTTCATGCTGTTCTGAATGGCCCGCCAAGGCCTCCTGTGCATTTGAGAATTGATGGCGCTGGCCTTTATGACGTTCGTACGGATCAGCAGACATGGCATCAGATCTTCAAGAAAGTGCTCTCCGCAAAGTTGCATCCTGGCATAAGCGTTAGCAAAGTGGGCTTTGAGGCTCTGCTTAAGGACAAGGCGAGCATGGCCTGCGTTTACGTTTTGGAGGAGGGAGGAAGAAACATTGAAACTGTTGACATTGGCCTGAATCCCGTCTTTGTCCTAGGCGATCATATCGGCTTGCCTAAGAAGGTTGAAGGGTTTGCGCTACGCTATGGTCAGAAGATAAGTCTTGCCAGAAAGCCATACTTGGCTGCCTCGTGTGTGACTGTTCTGAACTATCTTCTTGACAAGAAGGAAAGGCTTCAGTAAATTTCGCCCAAAATTCTGGTCCGCGACACGAGATTAAAAACAAAGCGATGATCCTCTCATATAACTTTTCTCCTGGATTAGCGGGAAGAGAACATTCGAGTAATCATTTTGCGCGGAGCTTTGTCGTTGGATATTGATCTGCAGGATTTGCTTTTCCTTGAGTATTGAGTCAAAGGTTAGATCGCATCGGGTTTGAAATGCTCGTAGCCCCTGGGTTCGATGGCGCATGTCTTTCCTCCAACACGTAGAAGGGCATGCTTTTCCGCGGTTACCTTGCCTATGGGCAAAAGCGTTGCGCCGATCTTTGCAGTTGCCTCTCGTGCTTTGCTCCAAAGCATGGGCTTCATTGTAAGGACAAGTTCGTATTCTTCGCCGCCATAAAGCGTCAGTTCCACGGGGTCGAGGTTGTTCAGTTTTGCGAATGTCTGAGTTTCTCGGGCCGTGGGCAGTTTGTTGATGAGGAAGCCTGTGTTGCTTGCTTTTCCGATTTCGTGTAGGCTCCAGGCTAGGCCATCGCTCGAGTCGATTGCTGCTGTGACGGCTTTTGTTTTGCTGAGGGCTAAACCTTCTCTTAGTCGTGCGTGTGGCATCAGGACTGATTGGATTAGGAGTTGTCGAATGTTTCTTGACGCTTTCAGGTTTTCAGACAGGATTTTCAATCCGGCTGCGGTTTTGCCGAATGGGCCTGTGACGGCGACGATGTCTCCTGGTTCTGCTCCGCTACGTAGGATCACGTCGGCTTTTTTGGCTATGCCGAAGACTGAGACGTTAATTATTACGTCTGAGGCTTCGGCTGTGTCTCCGCCGAGGATGTAGGCGTCGTATTCGCGCGCTCCAGCGTCTAGTCCTTCTGCGATTTCCTGTATGTCTTCTTCTGATAGTCCTCTTGGTAATCCAAGTGAGACCATTAATGCTAGGGGTTTTACGCCTTTTGCGGCAAAATCGCTGATGTTCATGATGACGGCTTTGCGTGCTGCTTGCCAGAGGCTCATGGTTTCTGGGACATCCGTTCTGGCGACGAGCATGTCCGTTTTGAGTACGGCCAGTTTGTGGTTTCCTAGGTCGTATGCGGAGACGTCGTCGCCGAAGGGTATGGGCATTTTTGGCATGTGTGTTAGGTGGTTTTGTATTATATCGATTATTTTTCTTTCGCCTAGTATTTTGTCTGGTTTCATGAGCGGGTTCCTGTCGGCTTCCGGCGCACAAGGGTCTATGTTCTTTTGTTTGGCCTTTTGGCCCTAGGTGTGTTGATATCATGGTTTTGTGGTAAAAGCATTGCTGAGATTGGGGTTTTCGGAGAGGGGCGGTATGTTTGAAATATGTTGGTCGCATGTTTGGGTAGGTCGTAGTATGGTTCAAAGACACTCCTGTTGCAATAGTTGCAACTGTGCTTGTGGCGGGCCTTGGGCGGGCTTGTGTAGGCCAATGAGTGTTTGTTCGTGTCTGCTTAAATAGGCGAATGATAAAAGTTTGCTGTTGAGCCTCGGTAGCTCAGCTCGGTAGAGCGGCTGCCTCGTAAGCAGCAGGCCCCGGGTTCAAAGCCCGGCCGAGGCTTTTTTGGTCTTGGGACACACGTGTATTTGTGTTGTGCGTGTCGACGGATAGGTTTATTAAATATTAATATTAAAGATATTGATTGCAGGCCTAGCACTAAGCAAAAGGGATGAACACAAATGCACCTAAATATCCACCACGAAGCAAAACTCAAATGTCCATACAAGGGCTGTGGAAAATCATTTGACAGGCCAGCCGTTCTAACCGATTCATCCACCTTCCCAAGACGATCCAACTACGCCTGTCCACACTGCATGTCAAAAATCGACCTAAAGGTGGAAAAAATGAAAGTTGTGCATATCTCACCACTGGAATATCCAAAAGTTTTTGAATCGCCAGCAAAATGTGCGAATTACACTGGCTTCTTGCATGCAACTTTGGCCGACAGACCCATCCCCGACGAATGCCTAATTTGCCCCAAAGTGCTGCAATGTAGCATCAAAAAGAAATAGCATAGCCTCATCAGTTTCCGTAGCCTCGGGGAATATCTTAAATCTGTCTTTCAAAATTCTATCTTGCAAGCGTAGCCAAAAAAAGGGGCTGTCGGCTAGCTTGGTCTAGGCTTGGAGACTTGGGCTCTCTAGACCCCGGTTCAAATCCGGGCAGCCCCATTTCGAAGCATTGTTACTAGTTGAATCAGCTATTTCTTTTTTTGATGAAACTGTTGGGAATTGTGTTATTAGTCGTTCTAATTCGTTTTCGAAGGATAAAGCACCACATTGTGTTTTTGTCTCATTTTCGTTTGCACGCGAGGGTATGCGAAGGGAAGTCCAATGTTATAAGTTCGGTGCTCAGCTTGCATTTGTCTTATTTCCATCTTGAAACAGAAACACATTGGCAGTAATCGTACGCCCTATTGAGTTTCTGCCAAATACTTCAGGCTTAAAGGCTTCAAAACTTCTTTCCCAGCAAGATTAACGAGAACTGATTGAACATCATCTATGAAATCTCCTAACTCAAGCCTATAATCGCGCATAAAATCGTCATAGTCTGAATAGTTTTTGTGAAGTGAAATCATAAAGGAATCTACTCCAATTCCTCGGCATGCGCCAGCCATGATGATGTTAGGCTGGTTCATCAGCCACTGTGATCCCTTCTTCCGCGTGGTTTCATACTTCTCTCTTGATGCAATCTCTGCTTTGATCTTGACGAACGTCATTGCAAGAACTTCGTATCCAAGGTTTTCCCATTTTGGAATAGCAGTGTATCCGTCAATCAGTGTCTTCTCGAGAATAGTCCTCCTTCTGCTTACAGTAGGCTGAGAAATGCCCAAGATCTTGGCCAATTCTCGATCGCTTCTTCGACTATTCTTAACTAGTTCCCATAAAATCTTATAGTCGATAGATTTTAAATTCTCCATGGCGCCTCACTTGTTATATCTATTCCTGAGGTTCTTATGGCTTTTGGAAGCGTTTGAGCCTAGATCAACCCACTGTTGCATTCTTTGAAAAATTCTTATTATAATATTATGCTAGCGCGCATGCTTGTTCCGAAATTAGTTTGCGAAGTATCTGATGCTTCTAGTTTTGCATGGTTTGCCCGTGTTTACCGCGGCTTGGGCTGTAAAAAGCATGATGAGCAGGCAGAGTTGAGCGTGGAACGTTATTTTGGCTAACCCTCTGAGGTTGTGCTGGGTTAGGCCTGCAAGGTTCTTGAGTCTGCTGAACACTCGTTCGACCGCGACGCGTTTCCTGTAGACTCTCCTCAGCTGTTGAGGTCCGTGGCTCTTGAATCTCCTGTCGATTCTTAGAACTCCTTTGACGCCTCGCTGCTGGTTTCTCGGGTACGGAATGACCGGCACCGTTCCCTGTTTGAGGGCTACATCTCGCAGGCTCTGGGAACTGTACTGTGGATCTGCCACGAGTCTTCTAGGCTTCACGTGGACTGAGGCCTTCTCGAACAGTCTGATGGAGTGTTTCTTCTCGTTCTCGTTTGCCGATGCGACCGTCATGGCGACGGGCAACTCGCTCCTAGCATCCACGGCCAGATGGAGCCTGTAACCCAGGTCTCTTGTCTTGACTGCTCTTCCAACCCGTGATTCAGGGTCGCTGTAGCCCGTTCGGTTGTCGAGACTTCGACGGCTGTGAGCCTTGATGAACGTTGAATCCAAGGCCAAGGCTTCACCCTTAATCCTTCCTTTCCTGACGAGCAGCTCAACGGCCTGATCAACGATCCGCATCAGCCTTTCTGGTCCAACCCTCCTCCTGAACATGGACAGAACCGCTATCCCATACGGCGGCTCGTTCTTCTCTATGTCGCAGACTCGTCTCAAACGCGGGTCCTTCCACATCTGCCTAACAAGCATCCTATCGCTTGGAACGTGTCGCAGCCTTCTGAGCAGGTGAGCCTTGAAAACTCCTAACGGTTTCCTCGGCGGTCTGCCGGGAGAGCCTTTCGGGTGGTAAGCTTCATTAAGCACCTTCTCAGCAAAGGATAAATCGACCTTGCCAAACAAGGTCTCAAGAGTCTCGTATCTCTTCATTTATCACCCTAAGAAAGAGGTACGGGACTCAACCTATTACACTTCAGCGAATTTCGGAACACACATGCGCGCTACCTCAAAAAACAGCAATGTCTTTAAGAGTAGCATTGACGCCTAGTGCTTTACAGGAGGTCAAGATATGCCCAAAAGCAAGAAAGAGAAAGCTGCAGGTTTGGAACAGCACAAGCAATTGCAAAGAGCTAAGGAAATGAAAAGAAAACAGAGAAAGCAGGTTGAGCTACCTAAAAAGCACACCATAGGGAAGAAATAGTCAGCGCGCTGGCTTGTCCCCAAAATGGTTAAAAATGGTTTTAAATCTTCTTTTGTCTTTTCGCGTCTGATATGAGCTTGTTTGATGAGCGAATCTTGGCCGTGTTGAAAGATGGCAAATCACGGGGTTCCAACAAATCCTGAAGGAAGTAGAGTTTCTCCATAACACGTTGAGGCTGCACCTAGCCCAATTGGAACGCCAAGGCACGCGATGGGGCCAAAAACACATGCACACCTTAAAACTGCCCCCAAACCCGAAAACAAGAATTATAACCATTTTACACCAATTTCGGGACAAGGCAGCGCGCTACTGCAGATCGGAAAACTTCCGAAACGCACCGAGACAACCTAGAATTCACATTGATTATAATCAAAGTACCGAAACGCTCTTACGTGGCTCTTCCATGGCCTGAATGAGTGCACTTCAAAAGAAGCACGATAGAACAATACAACTTCCAACGCGAAAGCACATTTAATAAGCGTTGAGCCGATTCAAACATTCTGGGTAGTCTTCAGAAGAGCGTGGATTGTCGTAGGCCTCGATTTTCGGGTAGTATGCTTGCTTAACAGAATTTATACTCGTAATACTCGTTTGGCATAGGCTTCCTCGCAGAAGCGCGCATGGATAAGAAAGCACGAGTTGCCGTTAAGTACTCCGTGAATATTAGGCTTTTCTGTTTTGAAGAGTATTTGAATTCCGGGCCGACCTCTTCATAAAAATGTTTCATTATTTCGATTTCAAGGAGTATTGATCCTGGGCCAACGATTTCTTCAAGTGCTGCAGTAAATCTCTCTACATCGAGAGAGATGTCTTGCTTGGTTATCTTGAAGGTTTCTTCCAGCTGGAAAAAGATTGACTGTTTCGCCTTCTTCCCGAGTAAAGAGAAGACTTCATCGACGGTCTTCAGCATAATTCGCTGGAAATCTTCGGCTGAAAACGTTTCACCTAGATCACTGCCCAGATCTACTGTTGCCGCGGGCGAATAGACCTCAACCGCCCGTTGATTTGACGTAGCCAAATTCTTCATGCTCTCTATCTCATCTGTAGTTCTGTTGAACTGTTTTTCTGTTAAGCATGTGTGCAGTACGTATTGTATCGCACGATTCAATATATACTTTACTCCGAAACCCGATATATACACAGACAAACCCCGGTCGACAATGACGCAGTTGGACAAAAACGTCGTTAACGGACAGACAACGATGCGATATTGGAAAAGCTACATTACGTACATTCTGAAGATTCCATGAAAAAACACAGTGCGCTTTAGGCTTTCGTTCGATTGTGAGTATTGATTGTGGTTTCATAATTGTTTTATCACATTTAGAACTGCTTTTATCATATCCGTGTTCAAGCGCTTGAACCTAGAAGTGTGTTAGATGACTGAATGTGCTGGGTCTTCGACAGAAGTAGTCCTTGAATTGAACCTGAAAAGATCCTTGCGGGTTTTGCACGTAGACGATGAACCTAGCTTTCTAAGGATTGCAAAACAATGCCTGGAAATGCAGGGTCGATTTCAAATGGACAATGCTCTTTCAGCTGGTGAGGCTATTGAAAAGCTAAAAGAAGAAAAGTATGACGCGATCATCTCCGACTATCAGATGCCGGAAAAGGACGGTTTGGACTTTCTAAAAGAACTGAGAAGCAAAGGAGACAACATTCCTTTTGTTATTTTCACTGGGAAGGGTAGAGAGGAAGTTGCGACCAAGGCGTTGAATCTTGGTGCAGACCAATATATAGACAAGAATGGTGATCCAGAAACAGTCTACTGTGAACTGGCTCATGGCGTTTATCATGCTGTAGAGAGAAGAAAAGCTGAGAAGCAACTCAGGGTTTCGGAGAAAAAATACCGTGAATTGTTCGAGACTAGCCGAGACGGGCTTGTTTATACGGACATGAACGGGTTCATACTTGATTGTAATCAAGCATATGCAGACATGCTCGGTTACTCTAAGGAGGAGCTGAGGAACCTAACATATCAACAGCTCACCTCTGAAAAATGGCATAAGATAGATACTGAAATTGTGCAGCAGCAAATCATGAAGAAGGGCTATTCTGCTGAATACGAGAAGGAGTACATACGAAAAGACGGAACAGCGTTTCCAATATCGATCACGGCATGGTTGATCACGGATGAAGAAGGGCAACCAAGAGGGATGTGGGGCATAGTAAGAGACATCTCTGAACGCAAGAAAACAGAAAACCTCCTGAGAACTTGCACTGACAATTACGAAAAACTGTTCGAATCCACTAGGGAAGGCCTCTTGATTTCAGGTCCTGATGGAAAAATATCATCTGCAAACCCAGCGGCAGCAAAGATTCTGAGATATTCAGGTCCGAAAGAACTGGTGGGTTTAGTGGCGGCTGACTTATATGTTGATCCACAACGCAAAGGGGCACTGCTTGAGCAGTTGATGAAGAATAGCTATGTTGACAAGTTTGAAATCGAGCTCAGGCGAAATGATGGTACACAGGTATGCGTGCTAACTAACGTCAGTGTCCAGAAAGATGCGGAAGGGAATATACTGCGGACAGAAACCTTGTTCAGAGAGGCTTCCAAGCAAGAACAGACTGAAGAAGAACTGGCTGATCTGAAAGAAAGACTGAACGTGTTATTCCTATATGCGCCTGACGCTTATTACTTGAACGATTTGAAAGGAACTTTCATAGACGGAAACAAAGCTGCAGAGAGGATAACGGGCTACAGCAAGACCGAACTGATAGGAAAATCTTTCCTGAAACTGAGCTTGCTGCCCCGAGGTCAAATCCCAAAAGCAGCCAAGCTTCTGGCTATGAATGCCTTAGGAAAACCAACGGGTCCGGATGAGCTTATACTGAATCGAAAGGACGGCACGAAAGTTCCAGTTGAGATAAGGACCTACCCGGCGAAAATCAAAGGCAAGACCGTGGTTTTAGGCATTGCACGCGACATAACCGAACGCAAAGAAGCTGAGAGAACCGTTCTGGAGAGCCAGCAGAAATTCAAGGGGTTGTTCACTGGTAACCCAGAAGCTACCGTACACTTAGATCGAGATTTTCACATTCTAGACATTAATCCGCGCTTTACAAGTCTGTTCGGATATTCATTACAGGAAACAAGAGGCAAACGCCTCAACGATGTAGTAGTCCCGAAGAACCAAATCGAAGAAGCAGAGACACTCGACGAGAAGGCCATTGAAGGATACGTCTATCATGACTCTATCAGAATGCAGAAAGATGGCTCTCTGATTCCCGTTTCGATCTCTGCAGCACCTATTTTCATTCAAGGCCAGCTGGCGGGCTATATCGGGGTCTACAAAGACATTTCCGAACTGAAGAAGACTGAGAAAGACCTGCAGACCGCCATGAAAAGACTGGAGACAATGAATGAGAAGCTACGAGTCGTTGGCGGCCTGACGAGACATGATGCCCGAAACAAGCTAGCCGTAATCACAGGAAATGCATATCTAGCCAAGAAAGAACTGGCTGACAACAGCAAGATTCTGGACTATCTTAAAGAAATGGAAACGTCTGTTCAGCAGGTTGTGAGGATTTTTGATTTCGCGAAGGCCTACGAGATGCTGGGCGTTGAGCAGTTGCTGTATATTGATGTGGAAAAAACTGTCAATGAGGCAATTTCGCTCTTTTCAGGCATGAAAGACACTAATGTGATAAATGACTGTCATGGGCTAACGGTATTAGCAGACTCACTGTTGCGACAGTTGTTCTACAATCTGGTCGACAACTCGTTAAAGTACGGCAAAAAGATCACCAAAATAAAAGTACACTATGAGAGAACGAGCCAAGATGAGCTCAAGCTGATTTATGAGGATGATGGCATCGGCATACCTGCAGCTGAGAAATCGAAACTCTTCAAAGAAGGCTACAGCACAGGTGGAAGCACTGGCCATGGCCTATACCTAATAAAGAAAATAATGGAAGCATACGGATGGGCAATACAGGAAACTGGCGAACATGGACAAGGGGCACGTTTTGTGATGACTATACCTAAAGCAAATCAAAGCGGAAAAGAAAACTGTCGGATTGCCTGACTCCAGGTCAAACTGAGGAAGACGTTTTGTTAGGCAACTTGTACTAGCATTGTTAAATTTGCCTTTTCGCGGATCTCAACCTGCGTTTCCAGTGAAAAATCGGCGTAGCGTCTTGCCCGAACTGATCTTGGCACCCTACCACAATAAGCGTTAACATACCTATCAGAAACTCCTATCTGACCCATTTCACTACAGAAACACTCTCAATATGTGCGCGCATGATCAGTAGCCTTGAAAGCTCTCTGTCTTGATCCGTTCTTCAGAGATTCTAATTGCTCTGAGCAGTTTTTCGATGGCCTCGACCATTGCTGGAGGACCACACGTGTAGAACACCGTTTTCAAGTAGTCCGGGATCTCGTTTTCTATCATCTCGGCATCAATCCTTCCAGTTCTGCCCGTCCACTGCTCACTTGCTTCGTCGACCGTGAACACTACCTTGAGGTTCTTGTTGAGCTTCTGCATCTCCTCAAGCTCTTTCTGAAACACGATGTCTTTTTCAGTGCGGTTGCCGTACAACAAGGTCATCTTGGCTTTTGACCGCGTATCCGTGCAGTACTTACAGATGCTTCTCAAAGGTGTTATTCCGACTCCACCCGAAAGCATTGCAACCTTGTCAAATTCGCCAGTGAATGTGAAATTGCCGTAAGGTCCGTCTACAGCAGCCCAGTCGCCCACCTTCATGGTAGCCAACGCAATTGAGAAAGGGTGATCGGTGAGTTTCTTCGTGAACTCGATGAATTCTTCTTCAGTCGGACTGCTTGAAATAGAGAAAGGTTTCTTCATCTGCTCCTGTCCGCTCTTTATGGTGATGAACATGTACTGTCCTGGCTTGTAGTCGAATGAGACTGGCCGAAGAAACCTGAAACTCTTGACGTTATAGGTGCGCTGTATTATGTCCATGACTCTAGTTTCGAACTTCATAGCCGTGGTCCAACTCTACATGGCTAGCTACGGGATTGACTTAGGTATGGTTCGATTATGATTAAAAAAGCCTTCTGCTCACTACATTTTTGATTCGTGACGCGTGTTCTTCAGGAATTCTTTTGGGACGTGTATGGCAAATTTGCAGATAGGATCCCCTTTCAGAACAGTTTCAACAACGTCCGCTTTAACAGGTTGGTCAAAGATGACATCCCAAGGTCGCTTCTCAAAGCCAGCGCTGCAGTAGCAGAAGTTAGGCGAAATCTTCAAAGCCGACTTTATGGCTTCCCGCACCCATGGGCAATGGCAGTAATAGTACCTCTTCTTCTTTTCATCTGTTTCATGCAGGTATTTCTTTGCCATGTACGGGATCTTTGTGACATAGATTATGTCTCCTTCTCTGACGCCATTCTGGCAGGTCGGCGTGTTACGTACGTATTCAAGAACTTCCTCATCGATTTCCTGCGTGAAGTACAACGTCTTTTCCTTCATGTGTCCTTCGAGTTCCTTAATGTACTCCTTGTGCCGTTTCTTCAGAAAATCGTCTATGCTTTTTGAAGCTAGGAATTTCTTTCGTTCCGGCAAGTACTCTTCCTTCGGATCTGCGTGAGGTCCACTTGATAGTATTTCTTTGCATCCTTTTTCGCCCAGCTTGGCCTCAAGTCTTTCCATGAATTTCTTGGTTATTTTTGGCTTGTCCTTTGAATGCGTGCCAAGGGGCGGCAGGTTGATTCCTTCAAATATCTCATCACGCTTGTTCTTGCCAACAGCCTGTATCAGAGTTTCAGAAAGATTTTCTAAAACATCGGCGCCATCTAAAAGATCCAGTAAAGCAACCTGTACTGCTTTGTTTTTTGCGAAACGAGCGTATCGTACGAGTGCGAGAAAATTTCCCCACGTATTCTTTTTGGGCTTCATCAAAGAGTCCACGAAATCCTCTACGTCGCGAGGGGTGGCATTCTTAAAATGCTTGTTCTTACCTCTTTTTTTGAGAAAAGCTTCAAATTCTTTCACCATTCCGATATTCGCTTGAATTGTCTTTTCATTTAGACTTCTTTTGGTGCAAAAGTCTCTAAATCCTTCTTCGTCCAATTCTTCTCAACCTTCTTCGCTTTGTACCTGCAGTTTGATATTTAACCCTTGGCGTAACCTGGCAGTTTCTCGCGGTACTTCGGGCTTAAGCCTCGTAGGAGAGCTTATGTACAGGCTGAGATATGGGAGAAAGCGCTAGCTGAGAACGTTGTTTGGCAGCAAGTCGCGAAGAGTCTTCACTAGAGTCTTAAACAGGTCACTGTCTTCCCGAACGTCAAATTGCCATGTGGTTGATCCGCCGTAAATCTTTGCGGCTAGGGGCGTGCGAGACAGCTGCTGTGTGATAGTAATGAATTGGTCTTTGATCTCTAACTTGGATATCGAAGAATAGGGTATGATGCGGTCGAGAAGCTGTATGCTGCGGTCCGCGTTGAAGACTTGCCCAACAGAAAGTGACTTTAGGATGTTTTTGTCACGAGTGTTCCTGTAAGCCTCAAACAATTGGCGGAGAGCTTTCTTTTCTCCTGTATCGACTAGCTTCCCAGACTTGGAGTCAGTTTCGAGCTCTGCCCTCACAACATCGAACATCGCCTCTACTCCAGCAGTCTTCGCACCAATGGCATCTTCTTCGACCACCTTGGGGATAATGTCTGCAAAAAACATGCTGCTTCGACCAAGCAACAAGTAACCTGCAGTCTCGCCATATCGTACTCTTATCAATTCAAGTAATTTCTCACTCATTGATTTGATCCTTCTAGGCGGAAATCTTTCGGGGATTTCTTAGAGTACAATCTATATAGCAAGGAATCAAAAGAAAAATTGTCGGCGTGCCGTTAAAAGCTTTCAGCCCATGAGTATGAGCATTTTGTGCATCTGAAGTGTTCTACTGTTCTTTCTCGTGCTACGCCTGCATGTTCACCAGAGATTCCTGAAAACCAATGCACGGCCTCTTTGTTTCCACACTTTGGACATTCCCGTGCAATTTTTGGATAGCCCCCTTGATCATCAAAAACATAAACGTAATCAGACTGATTTGTCCTCCTTGCGTTCTTCAATTGCACTGCAGGTTTTACATGAGCGACGTTCCCACATTTTAGGCACAGAAAACCATCCTGGCTCCTAATCATGCGAGAGCCACATTTATCGCAGAACTCCATGTGTAATCACACGCACTTTCTAGAATCTATACAGATCCTGTTCCACTTCTCTACATGAATGAGAACCAGAACTGATCTATAATCGTTTTGCGGGAATTTCGTTCAGAATCTGCAAAACCGCTCTCTTCCAGTTCACTGCTTGTCTTCCAGTTTGACAACCTTGCAGCATCTTCGTTCTAGGTGACCCATCAGGTCTACGCCCGCTCTAGTCCTTACCTTTTCTTCTTCAAGATATTTCTGGAAGCCTACCTGTTTAACACGGTTGTAATTCTCGACGACGAAAGGATACCAATCGCGGTGATATTCGGTGTGCTTACAAGTGAGGTAATCGTCGCATAGAAGGCAGCTTTCAAGCTTCCTTTCAGATGCGCATTTCCTGTTTTCGCAAGGTGCGCCCCCACCATTCAGACACATAGGACACTGCGCATCAGCAAACCATTCTAGGCCTTTTCTGAACTCTTCAAACTTGAACGAATTAACTGCGTCTCCGACCCAGTCATAACGAACCGTGTCGACAAGCCTTTTCAGCTCCCCCGCAATCATCTTCACCCTTCCATTCCCATTAGGACACTGGCCACAGTAGACGCCGCATATTCCATATTGGAAGTTCTTGTCGTCCATTTCAGATCATCTATGATTTCCAGATAACACTCGATGCTGATAAGAATAGCGTGCACGTGCTATGATTTCACGTTTCCAGCCCTAGTCGGGTCCATTGCAAGGAAACCAAGGACTATTCCTGCAAGAATCCCCATGGCTCCAAGAGCACTTCCTAGGCCTTCATAATTGAAAGCTGACAGTGCAAGCCATCCGACCACGGATCCAAGCGCAGAACCCACGTTAATAAGTGCATAATCCATTGACATCATCGTCCCTCTGAATCCTGGAATCTGTT
Organism: Candidatus Bathyarchaeota archaeon; assembly: GCA_963705345.1. Lineage (GTDB taxonomy): Archaea > Thermoproteota > Bathyarchaeia > Bathyarchaeales > Bathycorpusculaceae > DASPTR01. The sequence goes on along the minus strand of OY970072.1, from coordinate 396,762 downwards.
CTAGAGTCAAACTGTTGGCTGCTGAGGCAACCATGCCGAAAAACCAACTGGCCACAGACATCAACGCCACAGAAAGCCATAGGCTGGAAGCAAAAACATAGGATATAGTGAATATTCCTGACAACAAAGCGGTTAGAACCGTTGAAGATTTTCTGCCAAACCTATTCACGAACATTCCGCTGACAAGGCTACCCAACGCATAGCACAACGCTCCTCCTAATAGCACGATAGAAGCGAGATCTGTCTCCACCAAAAACCGTTGTCTAATGAATGATGCAGCGTAGAGTACAACTGCAACAAATGCAGCTGAACGAAGAACGTCACCAACTAAGCAAGCAACAGCAGATCTGTTCATCAGAATCTCCTTGAAACCTCTTAGATATGTACTCCTACGCGTCGTGCCCTGGTCACCAGAGCGAGCAGATGGAAGCCCGAGAAAAGCTAACAGGAGACCTATGACCAAAACGGGCACGACAAATCCTAAAAGCGGAAGGCGCCAGCCCCCGAATCCTGACATTAAAGCGATGAGTGGCGCGCCTATGACGTATACTAGCGATCCGCCCGCAACGATCCATCCGATGGCATTCGCTCTTTTCTCTAATGCAAAGTGTTCTCCAACCAACGCAACTGTCATCGGTGAGACCATCGCGTATCCAGCGCCACTTAGTGAATAGAACACAGCCATCATGGTGAAATCTAAAGCCAAGAAACAACCAAGAGCCGATATGATCATCAGCAGCAAGCCCACAAGGAGCAACGACTTGTGCTTAAACCTAATGCTTAAGACGCTCATTGATAATGCAAAGATGACCGCTGCGATAGAGTATGTCGTGTTGACCTGCCCCACAATACCAACAGAAGTAATATTAAACGTGTAGCCTATGTCAATCAGAAGCAGAGTCGATAAGACCGTTATCGGACCAGTAGCGAAGCTGGATACGACCAAAGATGGCAGAAATAACTTGTTGTAGGCAGCTTTTTTGTCAGAGGTCAATTTGACGTTCAGCCCTGCGATACCCTTAAACACTTTTTTCTGCACCACGAGTTGCCCTGATCAGCTTATATGACTTGCCGCAGAATTCTTGTTCCATAATACCAACTACGGCTTGCCACCCGAAGAGACTTATTGTATACCCGTGACCAAGATCATTGCCGGGATGCTTTTGTCAGTATTCTCGGTTCTTTCCATTCTGTTCAACACATGCCTCTAGGAGATGCATGTTGAAAACTTCACAGTCAGCTCAGCACTCGCTCCTGTGAAGCTCCTTGTGTTTCCCTTCTCTATCAGATATTGTAATCACAAGACAATGTTTGAAGTATCCTCTTCTCTTCCTCACAGGTCCTACTTCAGTGAACTCGTGTCCTTTCGCGATTCGCGTCTTCTTTCTTGAGATCATGATCGCGTATTTACACGTCAGTTCTGATTGCCCGCACCCATTTTCTTTCTAGTCCAATAGTTTGGCAAGCGTTTCGAATGTTTCCAAGAAGTTCTTTCCCTTATTCGTTGTCTTGTATAGAGACTTTTTATCATTATTAGATGCAATGAGTAATTCCGATTTGAGAAGCAAGCTCAGATATTTATTCAGCTGGGCAGAACTCAGCCCGACTTTATACATTATTTCGCATTTTCCTGCTCCCCTAGCTGCACAGAACAATATATCGGAGACTATAAGGATAGAATCTCTTCTGTGGTTTGGTGCTTGGTAAAATGAACTATGGGTTAGCATCAATAGCTTATCATATGATACAACCATATTTATTCGTTATCTCACTATTTCAGCAACACTTGTATTGAATGATTCACGAGTCCGACTCTTTTTGAAAACAGCATCTTGATTCTTTTGCCATTTTGACTAATTCTTCTGATTGGCACTTCAACACCCTCGATATTGATTGCAACAGCGCGCTTGTTGTAGACACGTGCAACACATCTACAGAAACAAAATTGAGAATACACAGCGTTTAATTTCGTTGGATGCACAGGCTTTCTCACAGGCTTAGCGGTCCGATCAAGATGAAGCCACCCTCGAATTGGATATCCCTGCTTAAGCAATGCGGATACTCCAAGAAAACAATCAAAGAAATCTGGAAATGGTATGATTTCTCAGAAAGAAGAGGAGCTGCAAACTTCTAATTCAACACTCAACAACACTAGGCACAAAAATGACACGTAAAACGCGCATCAGCTTACTCGCCTGCAAAAGCCCTATCCACCAATCTCTGCGCGCTACTGCTTCAACCCATTTCAGCGCGCGACCTCCAGAGCGAGAAAAACTACGAGGGAATAGGCGCATACGCCAATGCAAAGCTGATGGTCCTAATGTACCCCTATGAACTGGCCAGACGCCTAGAGCGCACAGATGTTACAGTGAATGCAGTACAGCCAGGCTTTGTTGCAACCAGCCTTGGAAGAAACGATGGCAACCGCCTCTCATCAATAGCATTCAGGATGGTGCGGCCATTCCAGATCAGCTCAAAGAAGGCGGCTAAGACCCCTGTGCACTTGGCATCATCAGAAGAGGTCAAGAATGCGACAGGAAAATGCTTCTCGAAGCTGAAGGAAACGGCTACGTCGCCAGCATCATACGATCAGCACATGCAGAAGCTTCTGTGTGATAAGACCGTGGAATTGCTGGGGTTAGCCAATATCTGATTGTGTGCTCCACAGCAAGCGTATCGAAATCCTTTAATGCACTCTCCATGCAGACTTAGTTTGGTGCGTCTCATGAAAGCCTTCATTTCCGTTGATTTGGAGGGCATGCCGTACGTCGTCATCCCCGGTCACTTGAACTTGAAGGGCCCATTGTATGATGAAGCAAGAAGAATCGCTACCAAAATCACGCTGATCGCATCGGATGAACTGCACAAAAATGGGTTTGACAAGGTCGTTATTGCCGACAGCCACGGACCCATGGTCAATCTCCTAATTGATGATTTGCCCGAATACGTGGAGATCGCCAGAGGCTTTCCTCGGCCGCTCAGCATGGTTTCAGGCGTTGAAGGCTGCCAAGCTGCCTTGTTTCTTGGATACCACGCCAAATTCGGGACAGCAAAATCAACGTTCGATCACACTTACAGCGGTGGAAGCATAAACAGACTAGAAATAAACGGGATCGTTGCAAGCGAGTTCCTCTTGAACGCGTATACTGTGGGGGAATTTGGCGTTCCTGTTATCTTCGTTGCCGGTGAGGCTCAGCTTCTAAACGATGACGTGAAGAAGCATGCACCGTGGGCCGTGACCGTGGCTTTAAAGCACTCTATGAGTCGGCTTTCAGCAATAAGCCCTAGCTTGGCACGGATAGAGAAGGACCTGCGAGAAGCCGTCAAAAAGGCGACGGCCAAACACAGAAAAAGCAATGCCAAGCTGTTGATCCCACAAAAGCCAGTCAAAATAGGGATAAGCTTCCTGATGAGCCACTTTGCCGACGTAGCGGAATTATTGCCGAGCGTTAACAGAATTGACGGATTGAGGGTGGAGTACTCAGCCAATAACATGGCAGAAGCCTACAGAATGTTTGAATTGCTAGCCATGGCTTCAAGCGGCATGTCTGCTCTCCTTGAAAGGCTTAGATGACCGCTCTTAAGCATCCCACGAAAGCTCCAACTCTCGTATGCAGAAAAACATGTGCTGCGTGTACTAATGATTGCAGGAGTGTGCAAGCATGAATGACTGGATTAACAAGTTGTTTGTCGAGCGTTCTGATCTCTTTCTGAACCTTCTAAACCAAAGATGGCCCAAAACTGAGGAACTCGTCAATGGAATTATAAAAGTGCTTGACAGTTTTGACATTAGATCAGGTACTGTGCTTGACTTGTGCTGCGGGAACGGACGGATTTCAACCTTTATGGCCAAGAAGGGTTTTCGAAGTGTTGGAGTTGATATTTCTAAAGCATTTCTGGAGGATGGCAGAAGAAAAGCCAAGGAACACGGAGTTTCCGACAGAGTCACCTTTCTAGAAGGCGATGTGAGGAAGTTAAAAGAGATTGTGGGAAGAAATCGGAAACGCTTCGACGTGGTTGTTAACGCTTGGACGTCAATCGGGTTCTTTTCGCAAGACGACGATCTCAACATCTTCAAGCAAGCTCGCAGTCTTTCAAAAGAAGATGCTATCCTGTTCGTAGCGGAAACCATGCACACGGAGTACCTGTCAATAAAATTCGTTCCCACTTCCTATGCGGAAATCGACGATGGTGTGATGCTGGAAAACAGAAAATACGACCCCATCACTGCAAATGCGAAGACAGCTTGGATCTTCTACCATAAACAGGGAAAAAATCTGGAATTTGTCGACAAAGTGGATATAGAGCATCACATTTACAGCCTCAGCGAGCTTTCTTCTCTTCTTAGAAAAGCAGGCTGGGAGACTCTTGCCTGTTACGGAAGCTTCTCAACGTTGCAGCCAATAAGCCCGTTGACTCATTTGAACCTAGTAGCGAAAGCCTTTTGATGGACACATAAGGCGCTGCTAGGCATTTGTCTTCAGGCGTGTTGTTTTATATACCAGTGAAAGGCAAAATCCACTTTACGCAAATACATTATGAAGAGAGAAGCCATGAAAATGAAGATCGTTTCAGTTACTATTTTGACCGTGCTGTTAGCATGCATGTCCAGCCCTGTCTTGGACATTCACCCGGTTAGGGCAAGCGGAACAATTTACATTCGGGCAAACGGGCTAGTTGACGGTACAGATCGGATTCAGCACGATGGACTTATCTACACGTTCATAGGCAATATCAGCGACCCCATTGTTGTGGAAAGATCCAACATCGTAATTGACGGGGCGGACTACGCGCTTCGAGGAACAGGAATTGGGAAAGGGATAGACCTTTCTGGAAGAACTCACGTAACGGTGAGAAGCATGAGAATAGAAGGATTCGCCGATGGCATATGGCTCTCAGGGTCTACGTACAGCAACATAACAGCAAACACTCTGACAAGCAACTATGATGACGGCGTTGATCTTCGGGATTCTTCGGACTACAACAGCATTGTAGGCAACAACATAACCGACAACCACCAGGATGGCATCGAACTGTGGAGTTCCTCACACAACAGCATCGCCGAGAACAGCATAAGCCAAAACCACCTGCACGGCGTCTGGACCTACGATAACTCAAACTATAACGACATCAGCAAAAACACCATAAGTGAAAACCACTACGATGGCGTCGATCTCTTGTACTCTTCAAACTACAACACCGTCAACAACAATACCGTGGAAAACAACCACGATGACGGCATAACCATACTGAGCTCATCGTACAATTCCGTCTACCAAAACCAGTTCATAAACAACACAAACCAGGTCAACACGGACTCGTCGATCAACACGTGGAATGAAGGCTATCCTTCAGGCGGAAACTTCTGGAGCGACTACAACGGAACAGACATTTACAGCGGCCCATATCAGAACGTTACTGGACATGACGGAATAGGAGACACGCCATACATTATAAATTCGAAAAACCAAGACCGTTTTCCATTGGTTCCAGAAAGTGCAGAAGGATTTGGCTTGATGCCATGGATAATTGTTACAGTTGTCATCGTGGTCTGCATCGTAGCCGCTACGCTCCTAATATTACGTAGACGAAGGCCGTCAGCCACTTCACCTCCTCCACCTCCGCCACCTCCCTCCACTTGAACGCGCAAGCTGTGGGACAGAAACATCAGAGGCCCTCACCAATTTGGGCGTTTAGCGAATTAAGTGTAGGTTTTTATGGGAGTTTGTGATTGCTACTCTGAATACAGTATCTCAGGTGAATGATGAATATGCAAAAAAGCTCAAGAGCAGTTGTCGACAGAAAGCTGGTAGCAGTTCTAATCATAGTTTGCGTGGTATTGGCTGGAAGTTTCGCCCTAGTCTATCTTGATTTGAAAGCAGATTTCGAATCTTTGAAAAACAGTAGTGCAAACCTAGCGTCGGAAGTTGACCAGCTTCAAGGGCTAATCCAAGACCTGCATGCCAACCAAACGAATGGCTTGACAGCAGTCCAAATCTACAATCGCACAATGTTCTCAGTCGTACTGATAACGAACCAACTAGCAGACGGCTCAACTGCTGAAGGCACAGGTTTTGTCTACGATTCGCAAGGAGATATAGTTACAAACAACCATGTTGTAGATGGCGCGGCCAGCATCACGGTGACATTCTTCGATGGAAGCGTTCAAACAGCCCAGCTTAAAGGAAACGACGTCTACAGCGACCTAGCACTAATCAAAGTGAACAAGCTGCCTGTGCAATCAGAACCCCTGCTTAGTAGAAATTCGACACAACTGATGGTAGGAGAACCTGTCTACGCTATCGGAAACCCATTCGGATTGAGCAGCTCAATGACCTCGGGAATCGTGAGCCAACTGGGAAGAGTGTTGAAACTGTCAGATCTCGGAGTTCCACCCCCTGAAGGAAACTACTCGATAGCTGACGTGATCCAATTCGACGCCGCCGTCAACCCGGGCAATTCAGGTGGCCCATTGCTGGACAGCTTCGGTTATGTTATCGGGGTAACATTCGCAATAGAAACTGGCAACACGGGGACCAACGGTTTCATAGGAATAGCGTATGCTGTTCCATCAGCACTTCTCTTACGAGTCATTCCAAAATTGGAATCTCCAGGCCATTACTCCCATCCATGGGTGGGGATAGAATACGATCCGCGCTACACAGATGGAGTACACGTGGTGAACGTAGTATCTGGAGGGCCTGCAGAAAAGGCTGGATTGCAAGCAGGTGATGTGATCAAAGAAGCCGACGGTTTCCAGATGAAGCGGGGAGAAGACTTCATAATCTACTTGGAAAGGTACAAGAGCCCAGGCGACACGATAAGCCTGAAGATCGACCGAAACGGCAGCATCATCAACAAAACACTGACACTTGAAGCCCGACAGTAGTCTGCGCCCGTTCCTCAACGCTCCAGCAGAATGCAACGAAATAGGCAGTTAGGCAAAATAGCGCAGTTGCAATGAAAGTGGCCACCCGACTATTTTCTTCTGTCAACAATATCGAGAGCTTCAGGACCAGTGCCTATTAATATAACCTGAATTCCTGTCTGTTTCTCAATTTCACCGATGAACTGCTTCGCTTCTCTCGGAAGCTCATCAAATTCCCTAACACCTTTACACTTAGGATAGACACAGTCAAGCTTGGTTAATGCTGCTTGCGTAGCACCGTTGATCGTCGCCGCCCTCCTAGCCAGTTCAAAGTTGAATGGGGCGGAGCGTCTTTCACGGCCAGTTCCAGCGGCAATCTCAAACCACCCACGTTTTTGCGCTTCTTCCTTTGACATCTCCCCAGGCAGTGGGCCTGTTCCCACACGCGTCATGAACGCTTTAAACACTACGAGGACATTGTCAATTCTAGTCGGACCTACACCGGCCTCAGAACATATGGCCGAAGCGCTTGTATCCCTGCCGGTAACGTAAGGATACGTGCCATAGAAGAGCGAAAGCATCAAGCCCTGAGTTCCTTCCAGCAAAACATTCTTTCGCTTAGCGATTGCGTCATTTGCTTCCTCGGACACGTCAGTCAGGTAAGGCTTCAACTCTGGGATGTCCTTCGCAAGCTTAGCCGTTCTTCGAACACGTTCTTCGATAGCCGGCCCGACACCCCACCCCGTCGTGCCCAAGCTCTTCAAATGCGCGCTGGATTTGTCCTGAGCTGAATGTTTCTCTTCAATTATAGAGGCTTGGTTGTCAACGCCTATTCGGTTCTTAACCCCTGTTGCCTCAACTTCCTTAAGGAACTGCACAACGTGAACATTTGTGCCGGGACCAACCAGCAAGCGGCATTTTTCCTGTACAAAGCCTCCTGGAACCATATGCAAAGCATAACGTCTGCCGTTATACCAAATCGTGTGCGCAGCGTTGACAGAGCCCGTTCTGATGCACAAGTCAATTGGGTCTTTCAAGGCTAGATATGAGATTATCTTGCCCTTACCCTCGTCGCCCCAAAAACCTCCAGCTATGACAGTGCAAGGCATACTATCACCGCTGAGAGAGTTTCTCAAAGGTTATTTAAGACTGATCGAAACATTCATGTGAAAGGCACATTTGCCAACAAAAGCACGAATTGGTTCCCACCAGGGTGCTCAACATTGCAGACGTACATGGCCTTGCTCTACACTTGTGATTCCCTGGGTTTTGCCGGTTCGTTTGTCAGAGCTTCTTGTCTAGCCGCTTACTAGTATCAGGTTCAGGTTCAACATTTCTGCCCAAGCAACGCTCTTTAGAGCTATTCGGAAGGCGTTTCTATCCCCATAGGGGACACATTCAACGAAAGCTTTTCTTTCATATTCATCTTTCTCGATCTTGGACAACAGCACGTTCACTATTACGGAACCATCCTTCAAATGAAGATTAACGTTCTTTCCAAGTAGAGACCTAGCCGTGTTCATTCCAAACCTTTCCATGTCCTCACCACTCCAAGTCTTTCTCTGCTAGTCTACTCCAACAACGTCTGCAAATCGGAAGCTTCTCTCCTTTGAACTGAATGTATACTTCAATATCGTGATTTTTGCATTCATTATGCCAAGGATTTCGACAATGCTCCATAACCACACGACACCTTCAATAAGACACGCGGGCTCTTTCGCTTTTAAAACTCTCTGCCAAACAACATCTACGAGCAGTGGAGAGAGACGACTTAAAGTGAAATCTTTTATCTGCACACGTCATGATTGAAGACTAGTGAACCTATGAATGCGCCTACACTCTCGCAAATCAACCTTGCATTCCAGATCATCATCCTCGTCATACTCTTCGTAACCCTCGCCCTTTAGCAGAAGCACAAGAATTTCCTGCATGGCTTAACCATGCTAATTGCCGTCGTCCTGAATATTGCGTCTTTTCTAGTCATAATGTTGCCTTCTTTGCTTAGCATGGGAATTCCCCAATTGTCAGATGTAGTTTCCCTAGTGATTTTTGCGCATGCGACTCTAGGAGTGACCACGATGATTCTGGGCCTTTGGCTTGTCGGTTCTTGGCACCTGCAATCATCCATCCAGAACTGCGCACCAAAAAAGAAGGTTATGCGGCTAACAGCGGTCTTGTGGTTGGTCGCATTGCTCTTAGGCGTCTTGCTCTACGTGTATCTCTACACGAGCCTAATACCATAGCGGACGCCAAGCCAATGCTCACGTTACTACTTCCTCGGGCAAATCAGATTTGGATGATTTCATGCCCTATTTTTTCCTTTGATATCCTAAGCAATGCCACGCTTGGCTTGACTATGAAAGGCGGAATAGGATCCGTCGGGCTTCCCGGATTCAAGAACAGAATGTTTTCATCCCATTTTGCATTCGGCCTATGCGTGTGCCCGTAAACCAGCACGTCGAACTTGTTCTGTCGGGCTATCTCGCGCATTTTCCCGATCCCGAACAGCGTGCCCGGGTCATGCGTGACTCCGATTTTCCAGTCAAACAATTTGAAGAAATCCATCCTTGGAAGCTTGTTTCGAACATCGAGTTCATCCATATTTCCGTAGACGGCCAAGACTGGGCTAATCTGTTCCAGCTCGTCAATAACAGATAGGCTTACAAGGTCTCCTGCATGCAATATGAACTCGACATCCTCAAAAACTTTGAAGACTTCTTTCGGTACACTTTTGGCGCGCACAGGTATGTGAGTGTCAGATATTAAACCCACAATTTTCGTTGAATCGCTCTCGCGAAGTCCTGGATGGAACTGCACTTGCTCGCCGACCAACCAGAATCCCCTCTAACACAAAGTACTATCGCCAAGCGAAATAAGAAGCTTGAAGGAAGAATAAGCATTACAGAGAGAGTACAGAGCCCGAGTTAATGCCTTGTTCTCCCATATCTGCAAGCTTTCTGGCACTCTATACACAGCACATGAGCATTTTTTGTCAAGCAAGGCTCGTACCTTGCCAATTTCTCGGCATACACATGCATATTTCCGCCGTGAATGTGCATCCCAACAAGGCACTTGCTGTCGTCGACCTCGTAGGGCGTCAAGGCACCAGTTGGGCAGGCTCTGATGCAGTTCTCGCAATCGCCACAAAGATCCTGATCAAATGGCTTATCTGCTGTCATTTCTGCATTTGTCAAGACAGGCACTATGCGCATCCATGGACCATACTTCGGATTGACTATTAACGCGTTCTTTCCGTAGTTTCCAAAACCCGCCAGCTGCGCCAATCTCTTGTACGAAACCAAATCCCCCATGTCAGCGCTGTAGCCCTTCTCTTCCAGATAGCTTATTACCTCAAGAGCTAAAACTGACAGTGGAAAATAGCCAGGGTAGACCCATTTCCCATTTCTTCGAATCGCGATTTCAAGCATGTCATCCCAAACGTGATAGCCCATCACAACTATGGATTTTGCGTCAGGCAAGCTCTCGGTTGTCTTCTTGGTGTATTCCTGGTATGTCCAGCCCACCCAAACAGGCGGAAGAGCATCAATAGTCTCTGTAGAGACGATTCCGACCAGAGTTGCACCTGACTTGAATGCGGCTGCTTTAACAGCTGATGCGAGTTTTTCAGCTTCGGATTTGGTTTTCACGTTTCGCTCATTAATTCCTATCTCCGCTTTTGAACTTGATTTTAGAACGCTGGCTACGGTTAGACCACAAAGTCTTAAACAGATCAGCATTATACACTGAACAAAAGGTGCACGCGAATGTGCGCAAAATTGCTGAAAGAAATCGAAGAGGAAGCAACCGATTTTCTGAGCGGGTTGATTCGCGTAAATACGACCAATCCCCCTGGAAACGAAACTGCGGCCGCAAAATATGTTGCCAAATCCTTAGAGAAGGATGGTTTCAAATGCGAATTGTTCGAGTCCGCAGCTGGAAGAGGCAGTGTGGTAACTCGCCTTAAAGGAGCAAACCTGAAACCCAGTTTGCTCCTGCTTTCACACTTGGACGTGGTGGCTGCAAATCCGAAAGAGTGGAGCGTCGATCCTTTCAGCGGCTTGGTTAAAGATGGTTTCGTCTGGGGCCGAGGCGCATTAGACATGAAAGGGATGACGGCCATCGAAGTCATGGTCCTAAAGCTTCTGAAAAGAAACAACGTGAAACTCAAAGGCGACGTCATACTGGCTGCAACGGCCGACGAGGAAAAAGGCGGCGAAGCAGGTGCAGGTTGGCTGGTTCGGAACCATCCTGACAAAGTACGCGCGGACTGTGTTCTGAATGAGGGCGGAGGCATGGCAATGAAGATTGATGGAAAGAATATGTTCACTATAAACACTGTCGAGAAAGGCATCTTGTGGTTCAAGGTCAAAGCCGGCGGAACGCCTGGCCATGGCTCTGTGCCCGGGGCTGCAGACAATGCAATTTTGCGGATGAACAGAGTTGTTGAAGAGCTCGGAGGCTACCGCTCGAAAATCTTGCTTCTTCCCACTGTCAAACAATACATAGGCGAGATTGCAAGGTCAAGCAAGCTTCGAGATCTTTCAGTTCTGCTTCAAAACCCGATGAAGAGCGATCAGATCTTGGACAAGCTGGCTCAAAAAGACAAATATCTGGCTGAAGAGCTTCGGGCAAGACTCAGAATGACTGTCACGCCAACCATGATCAACGGCGGAGTGAAAGAAAACATAATTCCGTCAGAATGCGAAGCAGTTTTTGACTGCCGAGTTCTGCCAGGCCAAAGTCCAACAGAAGCCTTAGGCGAAATCAAGGGCCTTTTGAAGGATGCTGGCTTGGATAAGCTGACTTTTGAGATAATCCAAGCGAATGAACCGTCTGAATCCCCATTGAACACTTCACTCTACCAACTGATCACCGACGTTTTGAAAAAGTTTGAACTTGGATGCCGTGTGGCCCCTGTTATGCTCACCGGCGGAACGGACTCTCGCTTCTTCAGGAACTTGGGTAGCATTTGTTACGGCTTTCACCCTATACGGCCGGAAACATCATACTCAGAAATGCAAGAGACAATCCATGGGATAGATGAGCGCATATCAATAGAGAACCTTGTGTTCGGAACGAGTGTGCTCTACGATGTTGTTGAACGTTTCATTACTTGAAGCAGATCACGAACGATGAGAATTGGCCACATTGTACGCATTAGGGCTCGTGGGAGACTCACAAAAGGCTCGACTGATTAGTGAAGTTATAAATATGTGTTTCATTCGTTCTATGCTAGTGTTACAGAGGAGGTTTTGGTTTGCCAGCGATAGAAATTGGCAGAATCTGCGTTAAGTTGACTGGGAGAGAGGCCGGAAGAAAATGTGTCATTGTTGACTTGGCTGACAAGAGCTTCGTTTTGATAACCGGCCCGAAATCCGTGACAGGCGTCAAAAGGCGAAGAGCAAACATAAGCCATATTGAGCCTCTTCAAGATAAGGTGGAGATCAAACGCGGCGTTTCTGACGAAGAAGTGGTTGAAGCGCTTAAGGCTTCCGGCAAGCTGGAAGCGATGGCACAGATGGTCAAGCCAACTTTGGCGTGAGTTTAAACTCTTATATTTCAAACTCTTTTTCTATTCTGCAAGAGTGTAGATTCATTATGCCCAGAACTATTCCTCCATGGGGACCTGAACGCAAGCTGCTTGTGAAGACTGAGGACAGAACAAATCCGAAGTACGGACGCAAACCCGAGGAAAGATCAGCTGAAGATTACATTCGATACGGCGTCATCAACCTGGACAAGCCTGCTGGCCCCACAAGCCACGAAGTGGCTGCTTGGGTCAAACGCATCCTTAAGCTCCAAGCAGTTGGTCACGGCGGGACTCTAGAGGCCTGAAGCACAGGCCAGAGAAATCCCAAAGTGACAGGCGTGCTGCCCGTTACCCTAGTGGAAGCTACGAAAGTTGTTCAAGCTTTGCTCTACAGCGGCAAAGAGTACATCTGTGTAATGAAACTTCATGCAGATGCACCTGAAGAGCACGTTAGAGAAGCCCTGACGGAATTTGAGGACCTGATTTATCAGCGTCCTCCTTTGAGGGCTGCAGTGAAGCGCCAGTTGCGCACTAGAAGGATCTACTACTTGGATTTTCTCGAGATCGATGGACGCAACGTCCTCTTCAAAGTCGGCTGCGAGGGAGGGACATACATAAGAAAACTCTGTTATGATGTAGGCGAAGTGCTGGGCTGCGGTGCACACATGCAGGAGCTACGCAGAACAAGAGCGGGGCCGTTTGTCGAAGACGAAGCTGTCACCTTGCACGATGTCTCCTACTGGTTCATGGAGTGGCAGAAAAACAACGACGAGACACTCCTGAGAAACTTCATCCAGCCCATGGAGCGGGCATTGGCTTTGACCCCAAAAATCTACGTCAGAGACTCAGCAGTTGACGCTGTCTGTTACGGAGCTCGTCTCACAGCCCCAGGCGTACTGTCTCTGGAAGCAGGAATAACCAAAGGTTCGATGGTCGCGATTCAGACTTTGAAAGGCGAGGCCGTAGCGTTAGCCAGAGCTGTGGTAGATGCAGAGGAGATCATGCGATTGGAACACGGAGTGGTTGCGAACACCGAACGAGTACTCATGCCCCGAGACACATACCCGAAGTGCTGGAAACGCGGCGAAAAGAACAATGACTAAAACGGGCAAGATTGCAGACCATTATTTCACAGAACGCCCAAGGTCAAAGCCGCAACTCGGATTGATTCACACTTATCTTCGAGGCAGACCCTTCGATTTCATAACGGCTTCAGGCGTCTTTTCTAGGAGGCGTGTCGATCTGGGCACGAGACTGCTGATCGAGTCAATGATCTTGCCGAAAGAAGGCCACGTGCTGGATGTTGGATGCGGCTACGGCGCTGTTGGGATTGCAGCTGCCAGCTTCAACCCGCGCCTGCACGTAACGCTGATTGATGTGAATACTCGTGCAGTTTGGCTTGCGAACCAAAACATAGAGAGGAACTGTGCCGGCAATGCAGAAGCTAAACGTGGCTGCCTATACGAACCTGTTGAGGATCTAAGTTTTGATTGTGTACTTTCAAATCCCCCGGTGAGCGTCGGAATGGAAACTGTGAAAGCCATAATCTCCGAAGCACCTGAGCACATGACACAAAAGGCCCATCTTCAGATGGTTGTAAAATCGAAAGTTGGTGGAAAAAGGCTGCAGATGATTTTCAAAGAGGCCTTCGGAAACGTCACCATCCTAGCAAGGGGAAGCGGCTACCGCGTGCTAATGTCAACAAAACAATAACACGGGGCAGCCTAATTGTAGTCATTTTCTGACACGATTGGAAAACCTATAATAAACCATGATTGAATTAGCTCTTCACGTTTGAGCCGGGGTCTCCTAGCCAGATAGTGCGCGCGCTTATCCTAGGCTCTTTCCTTTGTCTCGCTTATGATCATGCGCAGGAATTTGGGTCTAATTGTGGAAAACCCTTTAATTCTACCGAGCCTTCATAGGGAAGACTCAGAATACAGGAAACAACAGGTGTGTTGATGAATATCTGGAAGCTCCGTTTGTCCATGGCTGGAACGCTTGCCCTAATAATAGGTCTGTCAACGTTGTTTTTCACGGTTATTCTTACCATAAGCGGAACCTTTGATTTGCTGACTCTCGGCATCCTGGTTGGCGCATTCAACATCATTATGTGGCTCATTTCGCCCTACATAATCGATGCTCTGTATCACGTGCGAGCAATGTCTGCGACTGAGCAGCCGCAACTTCATGAGGCTGTTGAAAATCTTAGCAGAAAGAGCAATGTAAGCATGCCCAGGCTAATGCTCGCGCAAGTTCCAATGCCTAATGCTTTTGCATACGGTTCTCCGATAGCGGGAACTCGCATAGCTGTTACGGATGGACTGTTGAAAACGCTGGATCAAGGAGAAGTTGAGGCCGTCATAGGACACGAACTGGGGCATCTGACTCACAGAGACGTGCAGGTTATGCTGTTCGTTTCATTGTTGCCTGCGATAGCTTATTACATTGGTTTTTCCCTCATGCTTTCAGGCGCTTTTGGCGGAAACCAGAAAAACCAAGGCAGTGCAGCAGTGATGGGAATGGTTTTCATGGCGTTTTCATGGATAATGAATCTGTTCATACTCTACTTCAGTAGGCTACGCGAATATTACGCTGACAGGCACAGCGCATCAATCGTCGACAACGGTTCACAGAAGCTTTCCACAGGATTGGCAAAGATAGTCAACGCAACCAAGAACATGGGAAGGATGAGACAGCAAGGAAGAGGAGGGCGTCCTATGAACGGCTTCAAGGCGCTGTTCATCACCGACCCGGACCGTGCAGGCGCTGATTCTGCTGAACTGTCTGCAATGTCGGTCGCTGACAAGCAGAACCTGGTTCAGGGGATCCTGTCAAAGAAGCTGACAACTGCCGACCGGATTCTCGAGATGTTCTCGACGCATCCCAACATAGTTAAGCGACTTAGAGCCTTGCAAGAACTTGCCTGACACCCACGCTAATTCTCCAATTCATGCACAGCCGTTGGACTCGAACCTCGTGAGTTATGGCGCATGCTAATTTGGAGGCCATTATGAAAAACGCTTATATCCGCTTTTGGTCGCGTTTGTATGAGACGAGGCATACGTTCCTCCATTTGCAAGTAATGATGTGAAGGAAGGATGGTGATGAAAGCCGGAAAGACTTTGATAATGATCGCATTACTTTTGATGAGTTTAAACTTGATTGCCGACGTGTCAATTGGAAAGGCAAGCGTGACTGTTCAATTCTCCAATTCAGTTTCAGCATCTGCTGCAATGTCACCTAGGGACTGAAGCCAAACTTATGGCGGATCAAGCGACGATTTCGCATATTCTGTTGTTCAGACCAGCGATGGCGGCTATGCATTGGCAGGTTTCACGGATTCTTCGGGTGCGGGAGGCTTTGATTTCTACTTGATCAAGATTGATTCGGCCGGCGTATCTTCCTCCTCGGCAGGCTTCAATTGGAGCTCTATGGAAGGATACGTGATTATCGCTGCAATAGCTATTATCATAGTAGCAGCGGTATTGTTAATCATTTCTAGAATAGGTGGCAGAAAGGGCAAATTCTAGCACGTGATAGAAGTCGGTGTTTCTGTCAAGTTGGCTTCGCGGAGTTGTACAATTCCAAATAGTCAAGCTCAAAGTGGAACCGTTTGCTGCAACAGAATCGATCGTCAGCGGGTGCGTCCCGATGCGGTTTCTGAACCTTGTCAAATGCGATGGATGGAAGGGCTTCTGTTCAGCTTCAATGTCGCATATCATCCTCATTTCAGGGTCGTTCCATAGCCGCCGACACATTTCCCTGTCGCTCGGCGCCTGTTGAACCCTCTTAATGATCAACGCTTTGAAGACGCCTATCGGTTTCCTAGGAGGCCTGCCCACCGAACCCTTCTTGTGATAAGCCCCCTGCACTATTCGCTCGACACCATCCAACTCCAGCCTGGACAAGATGAAACGTGAACCTTCATATTTCTCCATAATCAAAGATGAGTGCAGCGAAACTCAGACACGCTTAAACAAGAACACGTCAACCTTCAGAATTTTGCAACACCCTAGCGCGCTCTGATACTGGAAGGATGACTCGTTGAAGTCGTATAACAATGACGTTATCCGACGGGATTTCACAGCATAAGAAATCCGACGAAGACTACACAGAACCGCCACGCAAAAGACAGAAATAGCTCACGCTTCAAAGTCTATTGAGAAGAAAAAAGAACTCAGGGATCTCTGGTTTGCGAGATAGGGTTACCTTTGCGGGGTTGCCCTAGCCCGGAAGGGTAGCTCTTGAGAAACTGACCGTGCCAGAATTGTTTTTGAGCTTATCCACTTTCCACAAAGCTTTAAGCTGTGCTTGGTCAGAGAAAGGGATGCGAACTATCTTCAGGCCTATCCAAAAGTGTAGGATGTATAATCTGGTGTATAGTTCCCCGTGCCGGGGTCTCCTAGCCAGGTATGGAGCAAGCCTGGAGACGTTCAAGCATTGAACGCCGAACAGCTTGTGGCCTCTCGGGGCCACGTGGGTTCAAATCCCACCCCCGGCGCCTATACGTGTGGGGAAGGACCGTGAAATTGTAATATGCTTGGACCCAATCCTAAAAAGGGAATTCATACAACAATAGTCAACTGTCCACTGAAAAGAAACGAATCTCCAATCCAAACAGTTGCTCTATAATTGAAGTTCACAATACTTTAATGTGTGTTTCTTCACCGTTAGGCAACAGTGGATAGTTTGAGTCAACGCAAGATTAAACGCGAAGAGAGTTCTGTAGAGGCGAGCTCTGCCGGATTCGATCTGGAAGAGACGGCGTTTGTAATTAGACCTGCAAAAGTTGAAATCGGATCAGGATACACTGTTGCCGTCGACTACGATGATCATGACAGACCTGTAATAGACGTTAAAACCTACGGAACAGTAGATATGGCGAGAGTACAAAGAGAATTGGAAAACGTATTCCCGAATGCAAAGATAAGACATTTGAACCGAACATCTTCCGTATCCATAATCAAAAAAGCCAAAAGAAAAAGAAAATAGCCAATACTCGTGGAGTTTGGCGAGCAAGTTTTGCTGTATGCGCCCTTCAACAAAAACTGAAGTATTTGATTAACTCCGGCAATTGTATCTTGAATCGTGATTAAGAAACCATAAGCTTTACTTCAATTGTTCAACATGGTGATTTATGATCGCCCACGACAGGGCGATATCGACAGTGGAACAATTGTCGTACGAAGATTGGCTCAAGGGAAAATCAGACGAAAGCGCGCACAATGAAATTATGGCTTTTCTAATGGTGATTCTGGGCATGAACATCTCAATAGGAGGACTGATCGTTACAATCATCATGCTCGGGCAACCGAACATTTTCCTTTTCATGACTCAACAACCCATCAGCATGTCTGCTGCTTTGGGGCCGATCTTGACAATTGTGGGTTTTCTGCTCACTTCGGCTGGCTTCATTCTGGTTGTTTACTATGATAGGAAAAGATCCTGGTACATGGGAGAGATACACAAGGCTAGCATGTTTGAGAAGAAAAAATCCAAAGGTAAGGCCGTTGATCCGATTCTGGAACCATACGTTCGCGAAGAAGAAAGTCAAATCAAGGCTACTTGAATCGTCTAGGCTTCTGCAGGCTTTTGGAGAGGAGTTTCCAAGAATATTTAAAAAGCAAGTGTGAACCTTTTAGTCTCAACAGTGGCGTTAGGCTTGAAGGCGCTAGTCCTGAGTGGGGGCAAGGGTACCAGACTGCGACCGTTAACGTTTACGTTGGCTAAGCAGCTTATACCAGTAGCGAACAAGCCAATTCTAGGCTACGTTCTTGATCAGGTTGCTGAGACGGGCATAGAGGACGTTGGCCTGATAATAACGCCGGAAACAGGGAATTACGTTAGAGAATATGTTAAGGATGGTTCAGAGTGGGGTTTCAAAGTTAGCTACATCACCCAAGAGCCACTTGGCCTCGCCCATGCAGTTAAGACAGCTAGAGACTTCCTGAAAGATGACGATCTCACCATGTGCCTAGGAGACAACCTTCAAGGTTTGGGCATAGCTGGCTTGGTAAAGAGGTTTGAGCGTGAAAGATTAGACGCGCTTATCCTTTTGAAAGAGGTGGATGATCCTTCCAGATTTGGAGTAGCGGTCCTGGATGGAAAAGGCGGTGTTGTACGACTTGTAGAAAAGCCCAAAGAACCACTGAGTAATCTTGCGATAGTCGGCACATACGTGTTTTCCAATAAGATTCATCAGGCAATAGAAAGGATTAGGCCTTCATGGAGGGGCGAGCTGGAGATAACAGACGCATTGCAAGAAATGATAAACATGCGATTCAAGGTCAAGGCTGAAGTGCTTGAGACATGGTGGTTGGACACGGGGAAGAAGGATGATATACTGGTGGCGAACGCGAAGATCCTAGACGAATACATAAAAAGAGACATTAGAGGAAAAATCAGCAACAGCAATGTCGAAGGAAGAGTCCATGTTGACGTCGGCGCGAGAATAGCAGATAGCACAGTCAGAGGGCCATGCGCGATAGGCAAGAACACGGTAATAGAGAACTCTTTCATTGGACCGTACACAAGCATCGGCAACGAGACACAAATCATAAACTCAACCGTGGAATATTGTGTGATCCTGGAAAACGCTCTGATAAAAGACGTGGAAAGACTTGAAGAAAGCCTAATCGGCAAAAACGCAAAAATAACCAAAAACCGCAAGAATAGCACAATCAAATTACATGTAGGAGACTATTCAGAGGCAGAAATATGAAAGAATACCCACTTAAAGGAGTAAGAGTCTACGAAATAAACCTCCTTCCAGACGAAAGAGGCTTTTTTGCCGAAGCATTAAGAGAAGATTGGAAGGAACTGCTCGGAGAAGATAGGGTTACACAGGCAAACATGAGTTTTAGCTATCCAAACATAATCCGAGCATGGCACAGACACGTAAGAGGACAGACGGACTACTTCTTAGTGCTCAAGGGAGCTATGAAAATCTGTGCGTATGAAGAAGAGACAGGAAAAATGGCGGAGGTCGTAGCCAGCGGCGAAAAACCCGTAGTAGTGAGAGTACCAGGCAGGTACTTGCATGGAACAAGAACAGTCAGCAACGAACCATCGCTGACAGTCTACTTCGTGACAAGACTCTACGATTACAAGGATCCTGACGAAATCCGCCGACCATGGAATGATCAGTCGATAATCCCAACAGAGATAAACGGCAAAAAAGACGATCCTCGAGTCGGCAAACCATGGGACTGGTTTGCTCCTCCACATAAGTAGAAGTGAAACGTAATGAGGGTGTTAGTCACAGGCGGAGCAGGATACATAGGCTCCGTTCTTTCAAGAATTCTTCTTGAGAAGGGCTATGAAGTAACATGTTTGGACAGGCTCTTCTTCGGGAAAGAGTCGGTAAAGGAAATAGCTGAGAGAATAACACTAGTCAAAGATGACATACGATGGTTCGAACCGAGAATCCTGAAAGGTGTAGACGCAGTTTTCGACTTAGCATCTCTTTCAAATGACCCCAGCGGTGAACTTGACCCTCAGAAAACGCTCGACATAAACTACAGAGGAAGAGCCAGAGTGGCCGCTCTTTCGAAGAAGTACAACGTGGAAAAATACGTTTTGGCCAGCACCTGCAGCGTTTATGGCTTCCAAGAAGGAACATTAACGGAGAAATCCAGTTTAAACCCGTTAACAACATATGCAAAGGCCAACGTGCTGGCTGAAAAAGAGGTTCTACCACTGGCCGACAGGTCATTCAACGTAACGGCTCTCAGACAGGCCACGGTCTATGGTTTTTCGTCCAGAATGAGGTTTGATCTTGCAATTAACGGCATGGTATTAGGCTTTTTCAAAAACGGGAAAATACCGATTATGCGAGACGGAAAGCAGTGGCGGCCCTTCGTACACGTGAAAGACACGTCAAACGCGTTCATCAAAATTTTGGAGTCAGATTCGGAATTGGTTAATGGTCAGATTTTCAACGTGGGAAGCGGCGAACAGAATGTTCAGGTCTTTGACTTGGCTAAACTCGTAGCTGAGTCCATCAATCTGCCATTTAACTATGAATGGTATGGTTCACCTGACACGAGGAGCTACAGGGTAAGCTTTGACAAGATCCAAAGAACACTGAACTATAGACCAAGCTACACGCCGAAAGAGGGGTCAAAAGAAGTGTTCGAAGCGCTCAAAGGAGGAAAGCTGAGCGCTGACGATCCGAAAACGATAACGGTTAAATGGTATCAACATTTGCTGGAAATGCACACTTTTCTCAAGGACGTTGAAATTAACGGAGCCTTGCTATGAGAATAGTCGTTTTAGGCTCAAACGGACAACTCGGCACAGACCTCATGAAAGCGCTACGTGACGAGCATGAAGTAGCGGGCTTAGCCCATCAGGACATTGAAGTTGCAGACTACAAGAGCTGTCTAATCCTAAAGGATCATCGTCCTGACATAATAATAAACACTGCAGCATTTCACAAAACAGATCAGTGTGAAGAAGAGCCTCTGAAAACGTTTTCTGTGAACGCCATAGGCGCCAGAAACGTAGCCACAATATCCAGGGAGATTGAAGCCACAAACATATTCATCAGTACCGATTACGTGTTTGACGGATCCAAAGATAAACCTTACACAGAAAATGACGCACCAAACCCGGTCAACACCTATGGAATCTCAAAGCTGGCAGGTGAGTTATATACAAAGCAGAACTCCGAGTATTACATAGTGAGAGTCGCAAGCCTTTTCGGCGTCGCAGGAGCAAGCGGCAAGGGAGGAAATTTCGTCGAGACCATGATCAAAAAAGCCGAGAGAAACGAGCCCATCAGCGTTGTAGATGACATGTGGATGAGTCCCACGTACACGAGAGACGCAGCCACAACGATACGAAGCATGATACAAGCAAAACTGCCCTATGGGACATACCATGCGACAAACAAGGGATACTGTACATGGTTCGAATTCGCCGAAGAAATACTGAGACTGGCGGACCTAAACGCAACATTGACACCGATAAAAACAAGTCAGTCGCAAGCCAAAGCTCGGAGGCCCAGTTTCTCAGCATTAAAAAGCACCAAACTTCCAAAACATGGCATACACGTAAGAGAATGGAGAAAAGCACTTGCCGACTACTTAGCTGAAAAAGGACACCTACAAAGAAGCCAGCAAACATAAGAGTACGAGGACAATTTCGCACAGTCGATATCGGCGTATGACTCTTAATGCGTAAGCAAGCGAAGCATCGTCCAGTGAGACAAACTTAATTAGGCATTTCTTCTCTATCCATCTCGGCGCCTTACGCCAATGATAGCCCTGGTAGTATAGTCCGGTCTAGTATATGCGGCTGTCGCCCGCAGGACCCGGGTCCAAATCCCGGCCAGGGCGCCACGTCCATTCCTTAGATCTTTTGCATGTCTAGCACTGAGGTTGAGGCAAACTCCGAAAAAGAATATTGCCACGCGTGGGCTGGCGAACAGGACATTTTCCTCGTCTAGCTTTGGCTTGTTCCTTCGCTTTCTTTTTCCTTGACTAGCTGTTTCAGCTTCTTTTCCATCTTTAACTCGTAAGCATGTTCCTTGATGGGTGGAGGTAGGCTTTCTTTTCTGAAGAGGAGGTTCGGAGCGACGATGCGTCTTTCTTTGGTTTCGACCTTCAATTTTTCGCCGTTGACGATGTCCTCAAACGGTTCCAAAGCTTCAACAATCCAGTTTCCCCGACTCCTTGTTACAACTTTGACCCTGTGCTTTCCCTTGTAGAACCTGATGTCCTCATCCAAATTCAGGCACCTATTAGTAATGCTCACATTGAATAGATATAAAATTCGCGCCTCCGCAGCACTTTCAGAGGAACTCAGTCGTATTCTTGCGCGAAAACGGGATTCATTTTCTGCTCCAGAAAAGATAAGAAGCACATCCGGCCATCATTTTGAATGATAGATGTTGACATTTTCGCAGCCAGTGTCGTCTCAGAAATTCTCTCGCACGTGGTTAGATGATTTGCTTGCTAGCTTGAACTCTAATGTTGACGAAACTCTGAAGATCACGGCTAGGGCCTCAAGAAGCAGTCAATGTGTGATCTGCAAAGGTTCGAGGAATCTGTGCGGCAAGACCCGCTGTCCGATAATGGTCAAGGTCAATTACTATCTAAAAAGTGTGCCTCTAATGAATAGTGAAGACATAGCAGGCGCATCGCCGCCAAGCGTTTTCATAGGCAGGATTGGTTACCCAATGGTCTATGCTGGGCCTCTTGTTCCGCCGGTTGAGGAAGATACGAGTGTTTATGACATGCCGGAGTTCTGGTTTGGAAGATCGATAGACGAAATCGTCAGCTTCCGATCAATGCTCATTCGTGGCAAACACCGTGTTCACGTGCAGAAATTTGAAGAAGCGGGAAAGATAATTGAGAAGACTAGAGAGCTTGCTTTAGCAGTAAATCCTGTTGACGTTGAACTGATATTGAGAAACAAACCGCGGGGCAGCATTTTCTTAGATGATGAGGTTCAACCGTTCGGGCCGTCTGCGCAAATTCGCGACCTGAATATCAGCAACATGCGTTGGGATCATCACGTGGAGAAAGCGTATTATGACACTGACCTGAAGGCTGTTCATGCTGCCAAAGAACTCTATCAGAAGGGCGTAATGGTTACGAAGATCCAGAGGGCCTTCAGCGTAGGAGCGTTGGGCCTGGAGGAGAATAGACGCATGGTCCCAACACGTTGGAGTATTACTGCTGTGGATGACATACTCTCGAAGGACTTGATGGAAAAGGTCAGGCAATATCCGGAAATAGGCGAGTATCGTGTTTATGAATCGCAGTATTTAGATAACGTCTTTGAAGTTCTGATGATTCCATCGTTCTGGACATACGAAGCGATAGAAGCTTGGTACCCCGGCACAGTTTGGAATCCGAACGGCAAATGGACTGTCATGTTCGGAGATTGGGAAGGTCACGAGGGAAGGACAACATATGCTGGGATCGGCGGATGCTACTATTCCGCGCGGCTGGCTGTGTGCGAGCAGCTTGTGAAAGAGAGAAGGCAAGCAACGGCCATTGTGCTTCGTGAGGCCCGCCCCGGATATATCATGCCTGTCGGAGTTTGGCAAGTCAGAGAAAACGTGAGAAATGCCATGCGGCAGGCGCCTTACAAGTTTAGCACCTTGGAACCGGCTTTGAAATGGGTTGCGACGAGGTTTCAAATTCCGTTGCAGCAGTGGATTAGCAAGAGTGAACTCATAAAGAATGCTCTGTTTCAGAAGAAAATCACAGATTATCTGTCTGCAAGAACGTAACTGAGAGCTTCTGCAACGCACCTGATAGGATCGAGTACGCTAGGATGATATAGACGATGACGTTTGTAGCAGGTGGTACCCTTGACCAAGCGGAAAAATCGGTTTTCACTCAGCTTAAACAAGCTGAAATCGGTGCGTCTTTGTTGTTCAACTTTCAAGAGATCCTCGTTTCGAGGCGACATAGGCGGTGGAAACCCATGTTAGGATGAGGTATGCCAGCATACCTATGCCTAGAAGATAATCGCTGAACAGGTAGTAGTAGAGCATGTAGACTGAGAACGTTGTGGCAACAAAGAACAGTATGACGATGAGCCAGATTGTCCAGTTTCTTTTCCTAAACATTCCATAAGATGCTATCAAACTGAATATTCCGATTATTCCCAGATGAGGGGCAAAATCTGTCATTGGCAGCAAGGCAAGAAAGATTATTCCTACAGCTAGGTAAAAGACCAGATTCATGAGCATTCCTTTGCTTTCAACGTTTATCTTGGATCCAAGAGACATTTTCCATCTGCCTTTGACGTAGATGCATTGACGACATCGTTAATAAATTTAATGTTTAAAAGCCCTCATCATTCCGTGTCTGCAAATTCCTAAGCCGACGTTTTGGTGAAGTCTTATGGCCGTTTGGTTCCCTACAAGAATCGTCAAAATCTTCAGGCCGACATTCACCTATCTCAGAGCTGTTGTCCGCAACACTGCACCAAAATGAGGGATTAGACATGAAATATAAAAGCAAGCGCAAAGATCTAGAGGTAACCAATAAAGAAAACACAGAAGACGGGACGAGTGTATTGGAATGAGCGATCATGAGCTTTTTGCATCGTGCCAGAACATCTTCAGCGGATACCAGAAACCGTTCGAAAAGGCAGATTACGTGATCTTAGGTGTTCCCTTTGACGTGACGAGCACCTATCGTACTGGTGCGCGGTTCGGACCTGTTGCGATTCGCCAGGCTTCGCTTAACATTGAAACTTATAGTTTTCGCTCGGGATTGGATGTTGAGGATTTAAGACTGCATGATCTAGGCGACTTGCATATTTCCACAGACACAACGAAGACATTAGAGATGCTACGGTCTGTGATCAAAGACATTATTGATGCTGGCAAGACACCTGTAACGATTGGCGGGGAACACACAATCACTTTGGGCATCATGAAAGGATTGGGCACGAAAGCGTCAAAGACAGCAATAGTCAGTTTTGATGCCCATCTTGACCTGCGCAACGAGTTCTTGGGATTGAAGCTTTCACACACGACGTTCATGCGCAGGATACATGAAGAGGTAAAGCCTGCTCGAATCATTGAAGTTGGCACAAGAGCAGTGTGCAAAGAGGAGCTTGCCTATGCAAGAAAGGCTGGAATAGACTTTTTGACCGCACAACAAATCAGAAAAGAAGGAAGCGAAAAGATCGCCAAAAAAATCGAAGAGAAAATTGCAAAATGCGACAACATCTATCTGTCATTAGACATGGACGTTCTGGACCCAGCCTACGCGCCAGCAGCACAAAACCCGGAACCTGATGGCATATCGACAAACACTCTGCTTGATATACTGTGCAGCATATGTGACAGACGAACGATTGGTTTTGACGTTTTAGAAGTTGCCCCGAACTACGATCAGGGAGTCTCGGCCATCCAGGCTGCAAAGGTGATCTTTGAAACGTTGTGCTGTCTAGAAAAATCACGATAAGAGTAAGCACCATGGAAGAAATACTGACATATTATGATGAAAAGGCAAAAAACTACGATGCCACGTATGGCATCTTATGCTTCAAGGTGCTTGATGCCATCACGTGGAAGTATCTTGAGCCCTATCTGACCACGAATGCTAATGCTTTCGTTCTCGACGCTGGGGGAGGGACAGGCCACTGGGCCATTCAAATGGCGAGAAAAGGCTGCAACGTCGTCCTAGCAGATGCTTCAGAAGAAATGTTGAAAATCGCGGCTGAGAAGATAAGAAAAGAAAAACTTCAACACAGAATCAACGTGGAGAAAAGCGACATAACAAAAACGCCACATCCGAGTAAAAGCTTTGATATGATATTCTGTGAGCAGACTTTTTTTCTTTTCAAGAGTCCAGACACGTTAATAAGAGAAATGGCCCGCGTTCTGAAGAAAGGAGCACGACTGGTAATCTCAGCTCAAAACCGATACGTCCAATGCTTAGCCTCACTGTCAGAAAACCCAAACTCAGAAAATCTTGACAAGGCGCTAAACCTATTGCATTGCAAAGAATACAGCACGATGACCAAAAGCGGTAGCGTCAAAATCTACACATGGACTCTAGACGAATTTCGCATGATCCTGGAAAGGAACGGATTTCATATCGAAAAAATCGTCGGCAAAGGAATAACCATGCCTCTGCGAATTTCCAAGGAAACATTCATGAGACAAGATTATCCTGAGGACTTGCTCGAGAAAATACTGGAGTTTGAGTTCGCTCTATGCGAGAAGCCTGACGCTTTGTCATTAGCAGGACATCTGCAGGCAATTGCACGCAAACTGTGATCTTACAAAGTGTGAATCCTTGGTTATCAAAGGCGACGCTGAGAAGCAGGCAATTCCCTGAAGCAGGGCGATCAAGAGAAAACACAAGAAGACAAGCATGTACGTTCAAAAAACGGTCCCCACTCTGAAAGCAGGTGTGAAGCTCTCGGATATTGTTGCGGAACAGGCCACATCCTCCAGGAGTTGGCCACGAAGTTCAGGAACACGTTCTTTGTCGATCTTGACGTTTCACCAGCGATGCGTGGATTTGCGCTTTGTAATGCTGCACAAGCACCTAATGCCATGCTTGTCGAAAGTGATGGGCTCAATCTTCTTTTTCAAATTGTGCTTTTTATGTTGTGATAACCAGTTAGCTGAATACTCTCCTGAAGAGGCATACCGTGTTCTGAGACGGGCAGGAACTTTCTTTGAATATGAGTTAGGGCCGGAAGCTAACAAGGAGATTCGAGATTCGCAAATCGGATCGATAAGGGAGTTTCCTCTTCTCTGGAGGTTTTTAGGACTGGAAGGAGGAAGTTCGTGAAGATGTAGAGAAGGCGGATTTGTCATCGTTGACTTGAAAGATCACAGGGGAGTTGAGTATAATCAAAGCGAAGAAGAACTAATGGGCCTTATCAAGATGATACCTTTTGTCATGGATTTTGACAGGAAGAAAGATGAAGAAAAAGTCTAAGAACTCGTAGCAGAGCATAGAAAGAAGAAAGGGATCAAAGCCACTCGGCATTACTGCATCCTGAAAGTAAGAAAGCGTTGAAACCAGGCGTCTTTGTGAATCTAATTCCTCCGCAGTTTTGCAATAAAGAATCCATTACAATGATGAA
Organism: Candidatus Bathyarchaeota archaeon; assembly: GCA_963705345.1. Classification (GTDB taxonomy): domain Archaea; phylum Thermoproteota; class Bathyarchaeia; order Bathyarchaeales; family Bathycorpusculaceae; genus DASPTR01. The sequence continues at coordinate 369,784 of OY970072.1, read as the reverse complement.
TGTTAGGGTAAAGCCTTTGACATTTTCCCAATGTTCTCAAGCCTGGTAGACCTATTCTCGGTCCCACTTCGATCAGCGAAAACTCGGTGTTCCACTTCAGAAACCTCTCGATCTGCATTTCATTCTCCTCAACTGTTATGCTGCAAGTGGAATAGATCAAGAATCCTCCGTCCTTCACGCTTTTTGCACAATTGTTTAGCATTTGCCATTGAATGTCAGCCATTCTGTCAATGGAGTGGGGCGTGAGTCTCCACTTGGCAGAGGGTACTTTTCTGAAAGAACCAGTGCCTGTGCATGGCGGATCCAGAACGACCACATCAGCTTCCAGATTGAAGGGAAAGGCACGACGTCCATCCGCAAGCACAGGTTCAGCGATCTCAACGCCCATTCGCGTTACCTCAGATCTCCACTGGTGCATCCTGCGTTTCGAATAGTCCACAGAGTATATTGAGCCACGGTTCTGCATTAGCTGTGCTAGATATGTGGTTTTGGCTCCTGGAGCTGCACAAACGTCGAGGATTACCATTTCTGGTTGCGGGTTTGCTGCCTCCGCGGCAAAGCAGCTTGCCTTGTCTTGGATGTAGAATAAACCTTCTTGGAAACTTTCTGTTTTGGTGAGCGGAACCTCGGCATCTGTGATTATGTATACATATCTTAGCTGTTCAACCTTTTCTCCCTTGATGCCCTCGCCCGCAAGCTTGGCTAGGATTTCGGATTCACTCGATTTCAACGTGTTCAATCTGATATATGTCGGCGGCTTCTGCGAATCTGCCTCCAGAAGGGCAATTGCGTTCATTCTGCCAAATAGGTTAAAACAGTATTTCACAAACCCTATTGGGTGAAAAGTGAGAAGTCCAACTCTTTCCTCATCACTTGCGTTTTCAAAAACTACTTTGGGTTTTTGTGTCAACAACATGCCTAGAACAGGTTCGACTTGTTGGAGAGATTTCCACCCCAGGATCGAACGGGCTAGTCCTGCTATTTTTTCGGCCTCTTTCACGTCAATCTTAAACCAGTTCTTAGCTATTCGGGTCTGATACACATAGAAACGAAGGAAAGCTTGCAGTCCCAAGTCAAGTTCGCTTATTCTTTCTGGTCTTAGAGCGCTGTTGACGAATTTGTCTATCAGGTTCTGCCTCCTGACGGTCTCACATACTAGCAAGTGGGCAAGCCGCACAGCGTCACCGTCCTGTGTCCCAAGCTGTCTAACCGTCTTTGCTAGAGCTAGACGCTCGCTCAACTTTTGCATTTGCATCCAGCTTAACGTTTCAATGGCAAGAGTCCAGGCTTCTCTAAGCAATGTGTTCCCACACGCACATAAACAGACACAACGACATAGATAAGACTAAAGGCATTCTTCTGTTGGCGCTACAGGTTTTTGTGAGGGCTATTCAGAATAAGAAGAGATTTTAGGCTATGCTGTTCATAAGGCTAGTTAGGTCAGGGGCTAAATGGCGCAGCAACGCTTGGATCAACTGTTCCTGAAGAACGAAACCCCACTTTCGAAAAAAGTGGTGGCAGAAGCCATCCCTATTACGGAATCGTTTGCAGAAGACGGGCAAAAGCATGCCTTTCCGCCGCTAAGGCCTGAAAATCTGGCACCTTCATATTTTGTGTCTGCTACGTATGACGGGCAGGCCAAAAAAGCCCTTGTCAAACTCTATGAGCCAGTTTCCGGCAAAATCTACTTTTGGCTTGACAATACAGGACATAAACCCTATTGTCTTACGAACCTGTCTCAGTACGAACTTGAAAAGATAAATAGGCTAAGAGAGCACCCCGGCTTGGACCGTTTTGAAATAGTCGAGAAATTCGACGCCTTGCTAAATAGGAATGTGAAGGTAACAAAAATCGTCACAAATGACCCTCTGGCCATTGGTGGTCGCCCTACAGGATGTATCAGAGACATTATCCCAGAAGACTATCCCAAAGTCGCAGAAACCCCGATTGCTCAAGAGGATATCAAAGTCTGGGAATCGAGAATAAAATACTATCAATCCTACGTCTACGACAGAAATCTTCTGCCAGGAATGATCTATGAAATCAAGAACGGCAGTCTCATCCAGAAGAAAATGGATGAAGCTGAAAAGATGGTCGCGGAAACATGCGGGATCTTTAAAGAGGCAACCATCGAAGAACTCGGATACATTGAAGAATGGGCCAGACTTCTGGATTATCCGGCTCCAAGATTCCGCCGCGTGGCCATTGACATAGAAGTTCTTGCGCCAACGCCGACAAGAGTGCCCAACCCGGAAGAGGCAGCTTACCCTGTTGTGTGCGTTTCACTGTACAGCTCGGATGGGCTGCAAAAAATCCTGCTTCTAAGACGAGAGGGCGTCAGAGAAGGGTCTGAGCGTCTTCCTGCTGAGATTTCAGTTGAAGAATTTGACAAAGAGGACAGACTCATAAGAACCGTTTTTGACTATTTGGAGCAGTACCCATTCGTCCTGACTTTCAACGGTGACGATTTCGACTTGCCATATCTGTTTCACAGAGCAGAGAACTTGGGCCTTCGTAGGAGTGAAATCCCGATTGAACTCGGCAGACGCGTATGCTTGCTAGAGTATGGCGTGCATATCGACCTGTACAAGTTCTTCTTCAACCGTTCAATCCAGATTTATGCCTTCAACAACCGTTACAGAGACGTAACCCTTGATGATGTGGGCAAAGCTTTAATCGAGTTGGAAAAAGTGCGGTTTGACAAGAGCCTAGGCGAACTCACTTACACGGAACTTGCCAGATACTGTTTCAGAGACTCAGAAATCACCTTCAAACTCTCAAGTTTCGAAGACGATCTGACGATGAAACTCATCTTGGTTTTGGCCAGAATAAGCAGCATGCCAATGGAAGACGTGAGCCGACAAGGTGTTTCGCGCTGGATAAGAGACTTCATGCATCGCGAACATCGCAGGAAAAACATGCTCATTCCAAACGCAGAAGACATAATCGCCAAAAAAGGCAAGACGGCAACCAAGGCGATCATAAAAGGCAAGAAGTACAAGGGCGCCATAGTTGTTGACCCGACTCCAGGAGTCCACTTCAATGTTGCAGTAATGGACTTCCCGAGCCTGTACCCATCGATAATAAAAGTCTGGAATCTGGGCTACCAGTCAATCCTTTGCTCGCACCCAGAATGCCGAAGCAATCTGATCCCCGACACGCCGCATTGGGTGTGCACCAAGAAAAGAGCCCTGGAAAGCCTTCTGATCGGCTCGCTTAGAGATCTCCGCGTGCAATGGTATAAGCCGAAATCAAAAGACAAGACATTGCCTACAGAACTGAGAAGCTGGTATAACATCATCCAAGGAGCGCTTAAGGTCATATTGAACGCAAGCTACGGAGTGTTCGGGGCAGACAGCTTCGATCTCTACTGTCCCCCTGTGGCAGAGGCCACAGCAGCCATTGGGAGACACTCCATAACCCAAATACTCAACAAGGCAAAACAACTCGAAATTCAAGTACTATACGGTGATACTGACAGCCTCTTCTTGAAGAACCCTTCAAAACAGCAGATCGAAGAGTTGGCTCACTGGACAGAGCACGAACTGAAAATGGGCTTGGATGTGGACAAGATGTACCGATACGCCGTCTTCAGCTCACGAAAAAAGAACTACCTCGGCGTTCTAGAAGACGGAACAGTTGACGTAAAAGGGTTAACAGGCAAGAAACGGCACATTCCAATCTTCATCAAGAATGCCTTCGACATAATGAAACAGCGTTTGGCAGTCGTAAAAAACCCTTCAGATTTTGAAAACGCAAAAAGAGACATTTGCGGAATCGTACGCGACTGTTATATGCGACTAAAAAGGCGCGAATGGGAAAACATGCACGAGTTGGCATTTAACGTAACCCTTGGTGAAGATCTTGGACATTACACGAAGACAACGCCCCAGCATGTGAGAGCTGCAAGAATGCTTGAAAATCAAGGTGCCGAACTGAAAGCAGGCGACCTCATAAGTTTCGTCAAAGTCACTAAGGAACCGCACGTGAAGCCCGTTGAACTGGCAAGCAAGAACGAGATTGACGTCGACAAGTACGTAGCATACCTTCACTCAACTTTCGATCAGGTTCTGGACGCGCTAGGCTTGGATTTTGAGGAAATAATAGGGCTAACGAAGCTCGAACGATTCATGTAGGTCAGTAGATAGGCTGACGCCAAAGATAATCAGAAGCGGAACAGTTCAAGGTATCTACCTTCCAGTGAGAATTCGTTTGGCAGCATCTGCCGCTCGGATTAAGATAGTATCTGTTTTAACGAAGCAGAATCAAGTCAAAACCTTCAGTCCATGCGATTTCAGGGGTTCTATTACGCTTGGTCTTCGAAGTATCGACAGAAGCAAATAACCGATCCCTGCTATTGCTATCAAACTGCTAATTGTTATGCTGAGAATCATTGCGGCCCACGCTGGCAAAGCATTGAGGGCTTCTGGTGGTGGCAAGGAAGAGATTATCGGAAGGTAGAACCCGACTATAAAACCGATCGGTATGGATCCGGCAACGCATGCTATGAAGTGGTGTCTCCTTAGCACTAGAATTATGGTCGCTGCAATCAGATTGGCAATTGGCCCAAAAATCACATCTTGAACACCGAGGAAATAGTAGGCGTTAGTCAAGAAGCAGCCTAGGGTTACTCCACCGGCGACAGGCCAGCCTAGTAAAGCAGCTAATGGAATCAGGCAGTCGGCAACACGCAGTTGAATTGGACCGTAGATCGTCGGGTTTCCAATAGAAATCATTTGCAAGACGTTTATTATCACATATAAACCTGAAAAGGCAGCTATCAGAGCCACATCTCTACTGTCAATTTTCACATTTCAACCTCCTACGCCCGGGGTTTTTACTGCGGCGGAACGGGTGGAGGCCCACTCACCCGCCGACTAGCATAGAACGTGGAACTAGGTTATTAAGCATTATTGAAGGTTGGCCGCTTGTCCCTTAGCAAGTCAGGAGGTTTCCAGAAAGTCTCTGCACCGGCACATTGTTTCCAAAGTGAGACAGGACCCATACTGATGCCTCGAAGCAGATTACGAGGATGCCCATAGCATTTGACCGATTGAGGCAGCAAAGGTTGAGGCAGCGACCAGCAACGAGATTATTAAGACTACTTGGCGTTCAGTCAAATGGCGACGATACGTGATAAACGTAACCAAGCTTCTTCTATGATTCGAAGACAGTTTTCGGCCGTCGAAAGTAGCGTTTGCCTTGGTTCTGAAGAAAAAGAAAGTAAGAAGAATCAGCGCCGAATTAAGAATGTATGGCAAGAGTGAAACAACCAAGTCGAGCTTCAGGTTTGAAATAATCGCAAATGCTGCCAAGGTCATTCCTATCGAAAAAGACCCCGTATTGCCTACGAATATTCTACCCCTGAAATTTAGAAAAGCAAGCACAAGCCAAATTGCCAATGGACCATACAACATGACTGCGTTTGAACCCGAGACAATCATCAATCCGATCATAATTATTGCGGGGCAAACTGTTTCCAAACCATTCAGCCCGCCGAGCTGATTCACAGTGTTAGTGAATATGGTTGCAAGCAGTGGAATGATTAAGAAGTAGAAGGAGGTTCCGAAGTTTATCGTTCCAAGCATGGGAATTGATATTGAGTTCCGCAAATTAAGTCGAGAGGCTAAGGCAGAAAGGGGTATAGCAGCGACCAGCGGAAGGAACGCTTTGTAACGCCACTTTAGGTCAATCCAGTCATCAAGCAGGCCCATGAAACCGCCGAAAAGGACACAGACGGCCAGTGTTAGAGGTGCAGAAACGCCATTCGACGTCTTGATAACGTCAAAAAAGTACACTAGAAAAAGATACGTTGCGCTGATCAGTACATAGAATACACCAAAGCCATTTGGGATTAAAGGTTTGTTTGGTTTATGCTGGTCAGGAACCCTCGGAAACAAAGAATTCTCCTCTAATAGCCTAAATCTTGCCGATACTTTGTCCAGTCAATCTCATAAATGGCCACGATAGGGACGATGCCACCGTATTTGCCAGCGTCGTTCGGGCTCAGGTTCACCCCGGCAAAATAAGCCTCTTTAAAGTAAGTGGGCTGAACACCTGTTGCATCGGGCGTTATGCCGAAATTGTCACACCATCGCTGTTTTGCCCAGCTCATCATTTTGTATATTGTCGAGTTCATTCCAAAATCATTCCAAACCCACGTGTTGTTCGTGTAGGCGCCAAACTTCGATTCATTAGTCCATGATGATTCTTCGTTTGGCAACCAACCTTCGTCTATGAAGCGTTGTTGTGCTTCCCCTGAGATTCTGGCCATCCACATCCATTTTCCTTCATCACCATAACCGACTGAGGTTCCGACGGAGGTTCCTGAGCTTGAGGTTACACCAACGGTGGTGAAGACGACAACGTATTTTGCATTATATGCATCTAGCATTCTAAGTGACTGTGTTTCGTTAGCCATAAAAATGAAGCCTACGTTTTGTATTTGCGTGTCATTTATCGTCGCGTTGTCGGCTAGTGAAGTAACGTTCCCCAGCATTGTCAGCCAATATCCGTAGTCCCACCAGCTACACACAACAGTAGATGCTGAGTTTGGCAAGTTGCTCAAGTATTGCAGCGCGTCGAACCATTCTTTCACGGGCTCGCTTGGGGTGATTGGAAGGCTGCCTGCAGTAATGGTAACGGGTGTGTAGGCTTGCATGATAACTTTGGGCACGCCGCCAGACTGAGGTGAAAAAGCAAAGTTCGTCATCAAAATCAGAAATATCAGGAAAACAGCGGTCCCGCTGAACTCCTTCCCCACATGTTCCAGACCAAACTTCTTCTTGGTGGCTATCTTAGGAGGTTCCTTGAGCAACGTTACAAATGGTCGTAAGACCCCAATTATTCCTATAGCAGCGATTATGGCGAAGGCCGGTGCCAAGATGGCGAGCAAACGCACGATTGAAGAAGAGAAATAGACGGTTGTCAACCCGAAGAGTAACAAGTACAGATTCTTATTGTTGAGGTTTCTTGAAATGAAGAACAATCCGACCATGAAGAAGAGGATTACTATACCGATGCCATAATAGATTGAACCCCAAGCAGATATTCTGTGCTCAGCAACGGATTCCACAAGGGGGTTACTGGCTCTCGCGAACGGGTCCAGAACACTCAAAAACTTTCCAGCGATGCTATGTAGAATACCCTGTGTCCAAAGCAGAGCAAAGCCGCCGACCATTGAAGACAAGAGTAATGCGGCAAACAGGGTTTTTCCCCTCGCAGAAGTTACGCTACGAAGGATTTCACTTAGGAATAGTAAGATGAAAATGCCAACGACAGTTATGACGTCAAACGATGTTAAGTATCCCGTGGTAATGTCAGGGTTGTTTACAGCTATTAATAGGCCCAGGCCAAATGTTATGCTATAGGTTAGAAAGAGGCGCCGCGTATATCGCTTCAGCAGAAGTAGAACGAACACGAAAAGCACAGTTAGACCGATCAGATAATGCGCCGCGCCCCAGCCCATCACAAAGTAAGCCAACGCTCCTGCTGCGCCAAGCGAATACATCACTGTTGAACTCATAGGCCTATCATCTTCAATAGCTCTCAAAAAGAGCAAACTGAACAAAACAAGAGAAAATACTCCCACTGTCTCGGTGTCAAAGAAACCCAACGCACTCCTTTGAATGTAGGACGTATCTAGTGCCAAGAAAAGGGCTGCAAGCATTCCAACAGCCTTGCCTCCACTATCCTTTCCAAAGAAGTAAAGAACCAAGACTGTCATCACGCCAAACACGGCGGGCATAAGAGAACAGAAACTCATCAGATCGACGTTCAAACCTAAAGCCGTGACTATGTCATATAACACTGCCGTGGTCAGGGGCAGTGACGACAGGGACGAACCCATGTTTATTCCGCCTGGATACCAACGCTGGGTGTCAACCCATGATGTCGGCCAGTAGGGGGAAATCAAACCATTTCTTACCATATGGTTTGTGAGGCTGAATTGATAGTACGGGTCAAATTCGGACAGATGCAGCGCGCCTGTACCGATTTCCCAACGCATCGGCAACACCCGTATAGTGAAAGTGATGAAGAGTATGAGCACAAGGGCTGAGAAGGTCAATATTGAACTGTGACTGGCTTTCACTCGCAGCTTTTGTATGCTTTTCAGCCCGTTGACAACGTGCTCCTTCGATAGGGCATCGCTTAGCTTCATGCAGAGTTCATCTCTCTTACACAATTCATTGAGGTGTTTTATTTCCCTTGCGGTAAGTTGACGTTAGGAAATAGCTTGCTTAACGTATGTCGCCAGCATGTACCTTTTCAGAAAATAATGACACTGTGACATGCATCTTTCATTTTCTATGCTACGGTTTTCCTTTTGTACCCGTATTTCTCAGCATCATACAATGGAAACGAAGCTATCCGTGCTTGTGCTTTTTTTTCACGTATCTTCACGCTTACAGTGTTTCCTTCTTGAGTCTCAGACAATTTCACGTAGCCCATTCCTACCCCGCGTTTGAGCAGAGGCGAAAAAGTTCCACTCGTCAAATGGCCGACTCGACTATTTTCGTCGTTGAAGATCTCGAAGTTCGGTCTCGGTATGCCCTGGTCCATCATGATTACTCCAACACGCTTGCGACTTATCCCTTGATCCTTCTGTCTCTGCAACTCGGCTTTTCCAATGAAATCGTCTTTTTGCAGTTTCACAACAAAACTTAACCCGGCTTCAAACGGTGTAGTGCTTTCATCTATGTCATTGCCGTAAAGGCACAGACCAGCTTCAAGCCTAAGCGTGTCTCTTGCTCCCAGCCCGCATGGTTCTATTTTATAGGGTCTACCCGCTTCAATGATACCATTCCACAACTCTGTCGCTTTGTCCGGTTTTGCTAGCGAGGCATTCCAAATGAAAACCTCAAAACCATCCTCACCAGTGTATCCAGTCCGGGCAAGGAAAGTTTCCACACCTGCTAAGTGCGCATTGCCACATTTGAACCGCCCAATATTTGCCAAATCCTCTGCCGAGATCTCCTGCAAGGTTTTCGCGGCGCTTGGGCCCTGCACAGCGAGCATGGCTACATTGTCCGACACGTCCTCGATTCTTACACTGAAGACCTTGCCGGTTCGGACCAGCCAGTCGTAGTCTTTCTTGCGGTTGCTTGCGTTGAAGACTACTAGGAACTTCTCTGTTTCTAGGCGGTAGACGACGAAATCGTCTATTATGCCCCCGTTTTCAGTGCACATGACTGAGTATTGTGCGTTGTTTGGCCCGAGCTTCGTGACATCGTTTGTTATGACATAGTTTAGAAAGCGTTCCGAGTCGACACCAGTTACCATCACGCGTCCCATGTGTGAAATGTCAAAGACTCCGACACTGTTGCGTACAGCTAAGTGTTCTGGAATTATTCCTTTGAAGTAAAGAGGCATTTCAAAACCCGCAAATTCTGTCAGCTTTGCTGTTTGCTTGTGCAATTGATACAGCTGGGTCTTACGGGCTTTCTCAGTCAAATTCCTCTCCCTCGCAATTGTTTATCTTATCGGTTTTACGTCCACATCTTCAGGTATCAGTGAGAGCTTCTTGTTGCATTTTGGGCATTTGCCATCATGTTCATGTATGATTTCGTCTGGAGGTCTGATTTCAGCGCCTTCATATAATACGTGACCACAACCCTGACAGACAACACGCTGGGGCACAGCAATACACACCCTTAACGACGAAAACTAGAATGCTCGTGATGTATTTATTGATTACTAGTTCGAAACGCATTGCGCCAGTGAGTTAAGCAGAAAATCGAAATCTGAGCATATAGACGAAGTCCCCGGCGGCAAGCAATGATAACGCGTGGGATGCGAAAAGCCGAGTTCTCTAAGACCCTAAAGGCCCACGATTAACCAGAATTCGTCGAGCTAAAATGGAAATGATACCAGAACTCCTTCATTTAGCACCCACGCTGAAAGACCTCCAGCAGTCAACTACAGCAAAAGATTAATGCTAGTCTGCAGTCATTACTTTACGGTGTTCAATGTGAGGGACCGCGTTCTCAACCCGCGAAAACAAAATCTTTAATACGCCTCCAACCACTTCAGAAAGCTCTATGGAATTTCTTAAAATCGAAGAGAAATGGCAGAAAAACTGGGAAAACGCCAGAATTTTCGAAGCAGACCCCGAACAGAACAAAGAGAAATTCTTCATTACTTTTCCATATCCCTACATGAATGGCCCATTGCATGCTGGCCATGCGTTCACGGCCTCAAGGGTAGACGTGTATGCACGTTTCAAGCGCATGCAAGGTTATAATGTTTTGTTCCCATGGGCTTGGCACTGGACCGGGCAACCATTGCTAGGTGCAAGTGAACGCGTCGCAAAAGGCGATAGAGAATTCATCAGAGGCCTAACAGAGATCGATGGAGTTCCAAAAAGTGAATTGGGCAAATTTGTGGATCCTGTTTACATGGCAACGTACTATACAAACGAAGGCCGAATAGCCGCGAAAAAGATGGGTTTCTCAATAGACTGGCGGAGAGAATTCAACACAACGATGCTCACGTACCAGAAATTCATCAAATGGCAATATGAAAAGTTGAGAGATTTGGGCTACGTTACGAAGGGAACACATCCAGTTGTGTGGTGCCCAAACTGTCAGAGCCCAACAGGGGATCATGATCGACAAGTGGGTGAGGGAGTTGCACCAGAAGAATACACGTTGATAAAGTTCAGACTTGACAAGGATACCATTCTTCCTGCAGCTACGTTTCGACCGGAAACGATCTACGGCGCAACAAACATCTGGTTGAACCCGGACACAACTTACGTGGAAGCTCAAGTAAACAGGGAAAAATGGATAATAAGCGAACAGGCAGCTGAAAAGCTAAGAGAACAAGGGAAAACTGTCAGAATAGATCGGCAAATCAAGGGCAGATTGTTAGTAGGAAAAACCCTTGAAAGTCCAGTAACAAAGGGAAGACTTCTGATATTGCCAGGCTGGTTCGTCAACCCCGCTCAGGCCACAGGCGTAGTTTACAGTGTGCCAGCTCACGCGCCATATGATTGGCTGGCACTGAAAGACCTGAAAGAAAGACTTGAAGAATTGAGAGAATTCAACATAGACCCTGAAACCATAGGCGACATTAAACCTGTCTCGTTGATCAAAGTTGAGGGCTACGGCGAATACCCAGCTGTAGAGATCGTCGGGCAACTAGGTGTGAAGAACCAGAATGATCCAAAGGCTGAAGAGGCAACCAAGCAGCTTTACAAGAAAGAATTTCACAGCGGAGTGTTAAACGAAAACTGTGGAGAATACACTGGGAAAATGGTTCGAAACGTCAAGGAGACTCTGATAAGCGACTTCAAGCGTCGCGGAATTGCAGATGCCATGTACGATTTGCCTCAACCAGTTGTCTGCCGATGTATGACACCCTGCATAGTCAAAGTCTTGCAGGACCAATGGTTCCTGAACTATTCGGACTTGGACTGGAAAGAAAAGGCCAAACAAGCCTTGGGCAGGATGGAAATCTACCCAGAAACAGCCACTCAGTGGTTCCTGACTGTGATCGACTGGTTGAAGGAGTGGGCATGCGCAAGAACAACAGGGTTCGGCACCCCTCTGCCATGGGGGAAGGGCTGGATCGTCGAGACGCTCAGTGATTCAACGATTTACATGGCATTTTACACGATTAACAAGCACATAAGTCATTACAATATAGAACCAGAAAGTCTAACAAAAGAAGTTTTTGACTACATCTTCTATGGAAAAGGAAAGAAGGAAGAAATAGCCGCAAAAACACAGGTGAACGCCAAGGCATTAGAGGAGATGCGAAAAGAGTTCTGTTATTGGTATCCGGTAGATTTGAGAGTTTCCGCCAAGGAACTAGTCCCGAATCACTTGACATTCTTCATGTTTCACCACACGGCACTTTTTCCACCAGAACACTGGCCAAGAGCCATCGGCGTTAACGGCATGCTCATGATTGAAGGAAAGCAAATGCATAAGTCGAAGGGCAACTTCGTGACCGTGAAAAAAGCCATTGAAGAATATGGGGCAGATGCCACGAGATGCGCTCTACTGTTAGGCGCTGAGGGCATGGACGATCCGGACTGGAGAGCTGAAAACGTCAAGGATTTACAGGCCAAATTGGAATCGCTGTATAACTTTGCAATGACCCTGATGGAAAGCCCCAAGATCGAAGAGGATACGCATATGGAAAAGTGGCTGATGAGTTCTCTGCAACGTCGTATCTACGAAATCACAGAAAATCTGGAAGAAATGAAAACCAGAACAGCGCTGGAAATAGCTATGTTCGAGGTTTGGAATGACTTTAGATGGTACTTGCGCAGAAAAGAAAAAATGGGGGCAAAAGCGCTCAACGCAGCCTTGCAGATATGGCTGAGACTGCTCGCGCCGTTTGCGCCACACGTATGTGAAGAATTGTGGAGTCAAACCTGCAAGAAAGAGTTCATCTCACTCGCCCCCTGGCCACAAGCAAATGAGAAGCAAATAGATCTGATCGCAGAAGAACAGGAGAATCTGATAAAAAAGGTCATCGAAGATACGTTAAACATTGTGAAGGCTACGAAGACCACTCCCAAAAAAATATGTTATTACGTGGCCGGCCAATGGAAATGGAAAGTCTACCTCAAAGCATTAGCGGAGTCAGTTCAGCATGAGGTAAGAATGAACGAGCTTATGAAAGAGTTGCTTGCTGAGGAAGAACTGAAAGAACACAGCAAAGATTTGCAGAAGTTCGCTTCGAGAATTGTGAAAGAAATAGGCGAAATGCCTGAAGAAAGGAGACAAGCTCTGTTGGGGATAGGGATACTGGATGAAAAGGCAGTACTCACGAACGCGGTAGGTTTCCTAAGTGAAAGATTCAATGCACAAGTCAAGGCTTTTGACGAGAAAGACACGCAACGCTACGATCCAAAACAGAGAGCTTCAATATCTATGCCATGCCGCCCTGCTATCTATATTGAATAGAAGCTGGGTCAAAGCAATCTTGACATTTGGTTTAGGGTACGAGGGTTAACTCTGACGTGATAGTTCCTTCGCCCGCTACTCGTTGTGGTCACAAAATAGTCTTTTTCCACGTTGAGTTCGGCTCCATGTAACATGGCTAGAACGGTACGACAGACGTTCACGGATGTCAATTTCTCATCACTGACTTTCTTTTCAATTTCTTCATGCAGCATTCTCGGGTTAATCGTGTAGACAGCTTCGGCTCCTCGTCCTGTTCTGTAGAAATGCATCTCCATGTCCTTCATGAGAAACTCGACAATTTCATAATAGGGTGATTTACGTTTTCTTATCAATTCCACGTAGTTTGCGAGAGGAATAGGGATCTCTCGAAACTCTGACACGTTCTCCTCCCCTCTATATAATATAGAAACATGGTATTTAAAAAGATTAAGGAGAATTTGTCCAGCATAGACCCTGCTTATCCCGCAGACAAACATATATCGTAAGGTGAAGGTCTCTTGGTTTCTACTGTCTAAAGTGATTGGCGGCTCTATGTTTGAGTAGGTCAGAGTGTGATTGCGGTGTTTCCTACCAATAGTTGCAACCATAAGCAGTTGTTGATATTGGCGCTCGCTTTCAGAGGGTTTCAGATAAAACTATATTCGACAGTTCATATCATTTTCCAGCGGGGTCCGTAGCGCAGCATGGATAGACCGATCCCAGAAAGCGCGGCGGCCTTCTAGGATCTGCATCGGAGAAAGCCGCAGGCCCTGGGTTCAAATCCCAGCGGACCCGCCACCACCACTTGTGCTTACCACGAATGATTTGATCATTGCCGTGCATTTAGAAAGCCAAGTGGGCACATAGCGAGTTTGTTGGTTGTGCGGTTGGAGTGACATGATTCTTGACGTTTCACGGGTTCAAGTTCGACTTGCGAACGGAAATTTTAAATTGTCGACGCAATAATAAATGGAGAATGCTTTGAGGTTTGACGTGTAGATGTGTAAGGGATGCTTATGAGCACGCATGCAGAGGATTTGAAGCTTCGGTTGATGACTATTGAGCTTCTTAGAACTGCGAAGTACAAGAGAAACATCACGTATCGGGAGCTGGCGTCGAAGACAGGTTTGCCAGTGACCGTTCTCAGCAGGTACGCTAAGGGGCATGTTCTGCCGAACACGGCCAGAGCGAAGCAATTGTGGAGGGTGTTGACGAAGCTTGTGGGTTTGGAGCCTGAGCTTCGCAGCAGAATAAAATTCGATGAAGAAGGATATTTCGACAACACCGAAATCGTGGGGGACTCCAATATTCTTCAACAGGCAGCCAACCACGCGCTTGCAAGCTTTGCGGGGAAACGTGTGACTAAGATTTTTACGGCAGCCGTTGACGGGATTCCCTTGGCAACCATGGTTGCAAATGCTCTCGGAGTGAATCTTGTCATAGCAAAGAGAAACAAAGAAGTAGGCGTCAAGGCCTTTCTTGAAGAAACATACGTCCTAGGCAGAGATTCAGGTGTAACCATGACTCTTTACATTCCGAAAGAGGTGATCAAAAAGCGAGACAGCGTCTTGATCGTAGATGACATGATCAAAACGGGAGAGACGCAAGCGGCCTTGGTGACTCTAGTTCGAAAAGCAAAAGCCGAGATCTCTGGAATTTTCTCACTTATAGCGGTAGGAGAAGAATGGAAAAGGAGACTTAAGCCTACCAGCGAGGCTCCCATAGAGGTAATAACTTACGTTAAGGCCCCATACGATACAAGCACCCGTCTTTGACAGCACAAGCAACACACTTTTCTTCTTTTTTGCAGACACGCTTGCCCAGTCTGAGCAATGCAGTTTCGAAGTTTATGAATGATTTTCCTCGAAGCGCATTTCTCCGCCAGAAATCCTCAAGCTCTTTCAACGTGGCCTGATTCGTCCCATTCTGTATTATTCCAAGATTCTTGGCCGCAAGAACAACCGGACTTGCCGGATCTGGATCAGCTTTTTTCCAGATGCCGCGCAGCTCTCTCAAAAAAATATTGGTGGTAACATCGCCTATTCCCTTCCCGAGATCTTTCAACCTTCTTTCCAGGTTCTCGCAGTCAGAGGCTTTTTCGTGAAGAGACTTCAGACTTCCCCCATACTTTTCTATGAGATTTCGCATGACGTTTAGAAGCTTATCTGCCGTTTTGAAATCGTATCGCGTGTAACCTCCTTCATCCAGGATTTTGACCAATCCGTCCCACCCTGTTTCAAGAATCCGCGGGGGCGTCAAGACGTTGCCCCTCTCGAAGCATCGGTAAGTTTTGACGACAGAATTCTCTCTTATAGGTGCGCCGAATAGCACAGATGCTAAGAACCATTTGAAGATCTCTTCATCTTTAGCATCTAGCAGATTTATGCCCAAGATCTCCGAGTATTTCTTCCCTAGATCATCAATTAGGGCTTTCAGAGCCTCATGTTTCATGCTCTTCCCTTTTTCTGTAAGATCTTATACTTGATCGACATAAAACGGCTATCGAGGCCTGCGAATGCGCACGATAGAATGGCATGATGGAAAAGTCACAACTATAGATCAGACAAGGCTCCCAAACGAGACGATTATGCTCGAGTTCAAAAATAGCGAGGAAGTTGCTGAAGCAATAAAGCAAATGAGAATCAGAGGAGCCCCACTGCTGGGTGCAGCCGCAGCCTTTGCGCTAGCTCTAACTGCCCACAACTCAAAGGCTAAGACCAGTATGGAGCTTATCAACGAACTTGAGAAGTCAGCGAAAACCTTAAAGGAAACAAGGCCTACTGCCGTCAATCTCTCTTGGGGAATAGACAGAATCTTGAACAAGGCAAGAAACCCGCACAGAAAAGTTCCAGAAATAGTTGCGCTCACCATTGAGGAAGCTCAGAGCATAGCGGACGAAGACGTAGCTGCAAACCATTTGATCGGCAAATATGGGTCCGAGCTGATTCATGATGGTGACGTTGTCCTGACACACTGCAATGCTGGAGCCCTGGCGACTGTTGATTATGGCACTGCCTTAGGCATTATAAGAGCTGCATTTGAACAGGGAAAGAAGGCCAAGGTAATTGCCACCGAGACTCGTCCGAAATTGCAGGGTGCCAGGCTGACAACCTATGAACTTCATAGAGATGGCATACCTGTCACTTTGATAACTGACGATGCGGTCGGATATCTGATGTACAGGAAGATGATTGACAAGGTGATAGTGGGTGCAGATAGAATAGTCAGCGATGCTGCCATAAACAAGATAGGTACGTACACTATTGCAGTTTTGGCAAAGGAACACGGGGTCCCGTTCTATGTTGCAGCTCCAAGATCTACATTTGACTTGACGAGCGAATCCTCAGACGTTGTCATTGAAGAGAGAAGTCCTGAAGAGGTCACTCATATTGGTTCGCTGCGAATTGCCACGGAGGGGGTGAAAGCTCTGAATCCGGCCTTCGATATAACTCCGCTTGAATATGTGACAGCGATCATCTGTGAAAGCGGCATTCTATATAAGGAGGATTTCCGTAGATTTGAAACCAATCGCTCTAAGTGAACATGAGGCTTAATCTTGGTTGATGATTTGAATGCTTAGAAACAAGGAAAAACCCTCAGAAAATTCTGAGCTTAGAATCAAGGGCTTGCTTGTCGAGAAAGGGGTCAGAATCTCTGAGAAAACAAGCGTAAATGAGCTTTCCTCTAGAGGATATGGTGTACCAGAAAATGAAGAACTCATGCTTACCTTTTATGAAGCGCTATACCTTGTGGAGAAGGGCATTCTGGCCGTTGAGGACAAAAGACGCGGCAAAAAGGACTTGCAAGAGCTCTTGCGGTGCTACAAAGAGGTTGATGATGAGGCTTGGGCCAAATATCTGGCCTACCGTGATTTGAGAAGCCGAGGGTACGTTGTACGAGAAGGGTTCGGTCTGGGTGTCGATTTTCGAGTCTACGAAAGAGGAGAATACAGTAAAGATACTGCTAAATACCTAATTCTGAGCATTCAAGAGGGCAAGCCAGTTACGCTTCAAGACCTATCCAATGCTTTGCGGCAAAGCCAAAGTCTTAAAAAAGAGCTGGTCCTAGCCGTCATGAACCGCAGAGGCGAAGTGGTCTACTATTCGGTTTCGCAACTGACCTTAACATGATGGAGGAAATTGTAAGACGCCAGAATTCAAAACCGTTCGCGGAATGAGAGACTTTCTGTCAGAAGAAGCGAAAATGATGAAATACATCGAAAGCAAGGCTAGAAGTGTAGCTGAGTTCTATGGATATAAGGAAATCATGACGCCGGTGGTAGAGTCATACGACCTGCTAGCCACGAAAGCAGGCGAAGAAGTTCGTCTGCGCATGTTTGCCTTCAAAGATCTAGGAGGACGCATGGTTGCCTTGCGGCCGGAGTTCACGCCTTCAATTGCCAGAGTTGTTGCCACGACCTTAAGGAACGAGCCGAAGCCCTACAGGCTCTTCTGTTTGGGAAGCCTCTATAGGTATGATGAGCCGCAAAGAGGACGTTACAGAGAATTTTGGCAGTCAGACTTCGAGCTAGTAGGGTCAGACAAACCAGAGGCAGACGCTGAAATATTAATGTTGACAAACAGCCTTATGAACGGCGCAGGATTGAAGAGATGCGTTTTCAAGGTTGGGCACGTCGGCGTTTTGAGAGGCGTACTGAGCGGGGAAAGATTGGATGATAAGGTGCAGAGCGCGGTTCTGCAACTGATGGATAAGAAGCAGTATGAAGATGCTTTTGGGCTTGTCAAAGATTCGGGCGCTTCAGAAACGTGTCTAGCTGTTCTCCGAAGCCTAGTTGAGCTCAAGGGTTGCAATGCACTTGAAGTCGTGGGGAATGTGAAGAAATGTGTTGAGGGCTACGAGAAGGCCGTGGTTGCCGCTGAAAACCTCAATAGGATTCTGAAGCTGGTCGTGGAGAGCGGATGCGAAATTGACACAAGTGTGGAGGCCGGTTTTGCCAGGGGGCTTGAATATTATACTGGAATGATTTTTGAGGTGTATGTTCCAGAGTTCGACGTGGCTCTAAGTGGTGGTGGAAGATATGACAAGCTTGTCGAACTGTTTGGAGGAGAACCTACACCTGCCGTGGGCGTCGCCAACGGGATTGACAGAATAATGCTAGCAATGCAAGAACAGAAAGTGATCCCGAAAGAAGCCCAAGAAAAGAGAGTGGTGATTATTCCCATAGGAGATGAAACCAAAGCCGAAGCGCTGAGGATTTCATGTGAGCTCAAGAATGCCAACATAGTAGTTGAGTTTGAAGTCATGGGAAGAAAAATGGCTAAAGCTTTGGAGGACGCGGGTAGAAGAAACGTTGATTATGCTGTGATTGTGGGCAAGAGAGAACTGGAGGAAGGAAAGGTAGTGTTGAAGGATTTGAAGAAGAGAGAACAGACTACTTTGAAAATTGAAAAACTGGCAGAGACAGTGAAGAGTCAACGCGCCACTAAGAGCTAGGTATTCCTTGTGAGTTTCAATCTCCTTGAACAATGTTTCTGCGATCCCTTTCCTCTTCTATGATTATTTCTTGCACTGTGGAACATTGTGTCATAAATGATTTAGATCTCTAATTGCAAACAGAGATTGGGACAACGGAAGTTGCAAGCAGTTAATCTCTATACTGTTGATCTGACTAGGATTAGTGGAAAGGGGGAATTCAAGTGTCCGAAATGCAGAGTAGAATTTTCTCCGAATGATACAACCGAGAATACCTACACAATCTTGGAACCCGTAGTAAATGAAGAGAGCCTGGAAAAGGTAATTTTGCTATGCAACACGTGTGGAAGCCAGATCCATCTAACTGGATTTCAGCTTCTAAGAGTTGTGAGATAACATCTCCCAGCCTGTACTAGCTCAGCTGTTTCGTCTTTTGGCTTTCACAAGGTCATCCGGCCAACGAAAATCCACTCTTCACTTCAGAGGGATACAAAACAAAAGATGAGACAAG
Source organism: Candidatus Bathyarchaeota archaeon (assembly GCA_963705345.1). Classification (GTDB taxonomy): domain Archaea; phylum Thermoproteota; class Bathyarchaeia; order Bathyarchaeales; family Bathycorpusculaceae; genus DASPTR01. Next base: position 350,941 of record OY970072.1, on the reverse strand, counting down.
CCACGGCACTTACCACGGCCCTTGTCCGAAGTGCTGTGCTGCGATTAGTACGTCGTCTACTCGTATTTTGAAGTCGTCAGTTATGTCCAAGTTAGGATTGTATTTTGGATCGCCATAGTTGCCTCCGAAGGCTGTAGCCACAGCTAGAATGTCGTCAACCCTGACTTTGTGGTCGCCGTTTACGTCGCCTAGAAGGGTGACGAGAACAACGCCGTCTGCGCGGGTGTTGTCTGAAGTGTCTGTTTCGCCCTGAAGTGGTTCTGCATAGCCGCTTATGGTGTAGCTACCCTTGATGAATCCAGTGGTGTTCCAGATTAAGGTGATCGTTGCAAGGTTATGGCTTGCGAGATTGGTTGCTTGTGTGGCCACAAATGCTGCGTTAGCTTGGGCGGCCAGTGTGGCGACGTGACTGGACATGCCATAGTTTAAGACTTTTAGGTTTATGTGCACCGTTGACCCTTGTCCGACAACAGTCTTCAACGCGGGATACGTGGTGACATTTGTTATTCCTATGTCTAGTGGATCGAAGGGGTTCACCAAAGGATACCTATCAATGTTGTTGGTAACAATCGTGTAGGCGGTGTCGTTGATCCCATCACTGCCAGCTTCGTCTTGGTTGGGTCCGCTGTACAGGTCTATGATGGCGTGGCCACTCCAGAAGTTTCCGCCCGACGGGTAGCCATCGTCCCACGTGTTCGGTGCCAATGTGGAAATGTATATCTGCTCGTTGTTTGCAAAGAAGTTGTTGTGATAAATCATGTTATCATGCGAGTTGGCCATGACGTTGATTCCGATGATGCAGTTTGATATGATGTTTGAGTAGATGACGTTGCTGCTTGAAGATACAGTGAGGTTGATGGCGACGGCGCTGTCTTGGAACATGTTCTTGTAGATTAAGTTGCCGGCCGCATTGCTGCCCTGGACCACAATTCCGTCAAATTTCACGTTAGACATCATGTTGCTGTAGATCTTGCAGCTACTTACGTCGTCGACGACTATGCCTTGGTCATATCTTGTTATAACAAATCCTGCAACAGTGGTTCCAGATGCACCGGTTGTGAGCTTTGCGAATATTCCGGACCCGCCGCCGTCGAATGTAGTATCGCTTCCCTTCTCGCCTAGGAGCGTTATAGTCTTGTTGATCGTCAGATACTCATGGTAGACGCCTGGCCCCACTATGATTGTGTCTCCTGAGGATGCTGCATCAATCGCAGCCTGTACTGTCCTGTAATCTTCTGGAACTCTGACGACGTTGCCAAAGGCGTACACGCCTTTATCTTGAGAGCCTATGAAGACCATGCCGTCAGCGACAGCAGGAGAAGAATACACATAGTAGCCCGTTGTGTAGTTCCATATTTGCGATCCACTCAAAGCGTTAAGACAGTAGACCCTGTAGTCAAATGATCCAACATAGACTTTGCCATCAACAACAGCAGGAGAAGAAACAACACTGTTGTATGTTGTGTAGTTCCAAATGTGTGCTCCGATGTAGGCATCGAGACAATAAACCTTGCCATCCCCTGAACCAACATAAACTCTACCGCTAGCAACAGCAGGAGAAGAACTTACCCAGTTGCTTGTTGTGTAGTTCCAAATCTGCAATCCGGTTAAAGCGTCAAGACAGTAAAGCCTGTTGTCATTCGAACCTACATACACTTTACCGTCAACAACCGTAGGAGAAGAAAACACTGAAGAGCCCGTTGTATAGTTCCAAATATGCGCTCCAGTTAAAGCGTTAAGACAGTAAACCCTGTGATCATATGATCCAACATAGACCCTGCCATCAGCAACAGCGGGAGAAGACTCTACTGAGCTGCTTGTCGTGTAGTTCCATATTTGCGTTCCAGTTAGAGCATCGAGACAATAAACCTTATTGTCATCTGATCCCACGTAGACTTTACCATCAACAACAGCAGGAGAAGAAAACACTGAAGAGGCCGTTATGTAGTTCCAAATATGCGCTCCGCTAGAAGCATCGAGACAATAAACCTTGCCATCCTCTGAACCCACGTAGACTCTACCACCAACAACAGCAGGAGAAGAATACGCATAGCTGCCAGTTGTGTAGTTCCAAATATGCGCTCCGCTAGAAGCATCGAGACAATAAACCTTGCCATCCTCTGAACCCACGTAGACTCTACCACCAACAACAGCAGGAGAAGAAAACACTCGGTTGCCTGTTGTGTAGTTCCAAAGTTTTTTGTTTGTGTTTGGCGCTGGGCTTTCAGTGTAGCCCGTGTGGGTAAGATCATAATGGAACATGGGCCATGGATACCTAGTGTATTGTGGGCTCCATGCTTTCATGAGGGGATAATTGTCTTGGTTGTTTCCGTCTATAACGTAGTGAGTGTCTCCTATTCCATCGCTGCCCGTCTCATTTTGATAGGGCCCCCTGCGGAAGTCTGTTCCGTTGTAGTCACTCCAGTAGTTGCCGCCTGAAGGGTAGCCTTCATCCCAGATATTCGTTGACTCAGACGTGGAAACTTGCTTGTACGAGTTGTTTACGAAGTTGTTGTGATAGATGGAATTGTTTGAGCAGGAAGAAGTTCCGATGCCTTGGTAGTTCATCGTTATGTTGTTGCCGGCTAAAACGTTGTTAGAAGAATACTCTATCCAAATGCCAGTGTCGTTGCTTGTTCTTATGATGTTTTCAGACAGGAAGTTGTTTGAGGACCACGAGAGGTCCACGCCACGAACGTTGTTTGTCAAGGTGTTGCCAGTTATGGTGTTGTTTGAAGAGCCTTCTCCGCTCTCAGGCGGACAAAGCAGGATGCCATAGTAGTCGCTGTTTGTCACGTGGTTTCCAGTTAGGGTGTTCCCTGAAGATGACATGAGCTCGATGCCGTATGGGCAATCTGTCACATTGTTTTCTATGATCATGTTGTTTGAAGAGCCCTCTAAGTAGATACCCGGCGAGAATGCGTGAATATCCACGTTCTTGACCGTTACATTGGTGTTACTATTAAACAAGTCTATTCCAGCATAGTAGCTTCCCCCTCCATCAAGCCTGTGGCCTGCTCCGTCCAGCACCATATTGTTTCTCTCAATCACTATTCCGTCAACACCACTACTATAGATGTTGTCGGTGAATGTGTAGAGGTCTCCGTTTCGTTGTATCGGTGCTGTTGGCGGGTCAACCGAGCCGTCAGCATGAACGTAGATCGTGCTGGGTGTAAGTTTTACTAACCAAAAGTCAGTGTTGCCAGCACCATAAGAGCTGGTGTAGCCGGCTATCGCATAACCTCCATCGTTCGTCTGAACCACAGAATAGGCACAGTCCAGGCTTGCTCCTCCGTAGGTCTTATTCCACTGCGCGTTTCCAGACGAATCAGTCTTGACCAACCAAAAATCACCGCTGCCAGCACCATAAGAGTATGTGTAGCCGACCATTGCGTAACCTCCATCGTTCGTCTGAACCACAGAATAGGCACAGTCCAGGCTTGCTCCTCCGTAGGTCTTATTCCACTGCGCGTTTCCAGACGAATCAGTCTTGACCAACCAAGAATCACTGTTGCCAGCACCATAAGAGTATGTGTAGCCGGCTATCGCATAACCTCCATCGTTCGTCTGAACCATAGAATAGGCCCAGTCCAGGCTTGCTCCTCCGTAGGTCTTATTCCACTGCGCGTTTCCAGACGAATCAGTCTTGACCAACCAAGAATCACTGTTGCCAGCACCATAAGAGTATGTGGAGCCGGCTATCGCATAACCTCCATCGTTCGTCTGAACCACAGAATAGGCATAGTCACTGCTTCCTCCTCCGTAAGTTTTGTTCCACAGCATGCCTCCAGTCGAATTAGTCTTAACCAACCAGAAATCATTCCCTCCAGCACCAAATGATAGCGTGTAGCCCGCCAACGCATACCCGCCGTCACTCGTCTGAACCACACACCTGGCAACGTCACTGCTTCCTCCTCCGTAAGTTTTGTTCCACAGCATGCCTCCAGTCGAACTAGTCTTAACCAACCAGAAATCGTCGCTGCCAGCACCAAACGAGTTCGTGTAGCCCGCCAACGCATACCCGCCATCCCCCGTCTGAACCATAGAATAGGCATAGTCACTGCTTCCTCCTCCGTAAGTTTTGTTCCATTCTGTTGCTGCCAGTCCAAGGGGGGCTATTGCCTCTGGTCTAATGTGCATCGTTTCTTCTGCTTCAGAGGATAGGAAATCAAGTGTTGATGCCAACGTGCCGATCAACAGCATTGTCAGCATGATTCCTACAATCTTTGCCTTTTTCAATCGTGGCTCTCCTTTCGCCCTCAAGACTATTATTCTGTTTGTTCCTATTAAATTTTTAGAAATAATCTTCTATTCAACCTAACTGCCAATCAGCCTGGGCTTCTTAATTCTTATATTCAACGCATGCCAGATTAATAGTGGTTAAGTTGAGAACTAACGAGAAGATTCTCCATGTACTTCTGCTTTTGTTTTGTATTTTGCCATCTGCATCTGGCCTGCAGATCAACTCGTCTGCGGCAGCATTTTCTAATGCTGTTTTGGGCAATAGAGACCACTTGACGGCTCAGAACACTGCTGATACCACTCGTTCAGGAAGCGTTGAAAGAGGAATTGCCACGTCTTTCCTAGGGAACATATCCTACAGCTTTCAAGCAGAACCTCAAACATTGCAGTTTTCTGCTTCTTCCAATTCCCCTTCGTTTACACGTCACATGATGTGCAAGGATCATGACATCAACTACAATCCGATCAATCCCACGACAATTTTCAGGCCAAGCGACACCAAAGCAGAATGCTTGACAACTGTTACGATCAACGATACAATAGAGTTCAGATGGTTCTACAGAAGCAATTCATCCAAAGACTGGATTTCTTGCTACAACTGGAGCGAGCGAGCGGTATTCGCTGGAGAGTACTACTACGAAGGCCATCTTCTGATAGCTGGATATTGGCCTGGATCACATTATCCTAGGGCATACAAAGTTGACGTCTATTTGGATGGCCACCCTTCATTTTCAGATTTCTTCGAAGTAACTAACGGAGGGTTAAACAGCCCTCGAACATGCGAAAATGTTGATGCAAACGGAGACCCAGTCAATTTGAAATCACGGTTCACAATAGGCACAGACACGGAGATATACCATTATCTAAGGTTTGACAGAATCGCCTACTTCAACGAACAGCTGGGATGCTGCCACAACTTCACAACTGCATGGATTCAACCCGATGGAAGCACGTACAAGACATACTCAGATAGCTTCCCCGACTACAAAGATACCAACATTACATCAAACTATTGGAAATACAACGCCACCTGCGATTACATTAACATCAATTCAAGCACTCCTGTAGGAAGTTGGAAAGTGGAAGTTTACCTCGACAACTACTTATCCAATAACGTGTCTATGCGTTATGGGCCCATTGCTACTACCCCGTTCACTGTCGGAAGCGGACCTGTCGCAGACTGGACGTTCATGGTTTATCTTGACGGGGACAATAGTCTAGAAAACGCTAGTATTGCAACTTTCTTGAGAATGGCTAGTGTTGGTTCCTCGCAGCAGGTAAACATCGTTGTACAGATGGATAGAAACGCTGGCCAAGACGATACTTATGGCAATTGGACGGATTGTAAACGCTTCTACGTCACCAAAGGTATGATTCCCACGCCTGAAAATGCAACCGCAGATTTGGGCGACGTGGACATGGGGGACCCTAGAACGCTAAACGATTTTGTTAACTGGACAATAAACAATTATCCAGCAACCTATTATTGCTTGGTGCTCTGGGATCATGGAGCAGGCTGCATGGGCTTTTGCTGGGATGTTACAAGCGCAAACGACTACCTATCGCTTCCAGACGTCAGTCAAGCTCTAAGTGGGCTACCAGTGATAGTGGACGCGGTGCTCATTGACGCCTGTAGCTCAGGCATGGCAGAAGTAGCTTACCAAATTAAAGATTATGCAAACGTGCTGGTTGGCCCAGAAGGACTTGGTTATGGACCAGCTCCGTATGACTTTTACCTGTCAAGTCTGACCAGCAACCCATGGATGTCGCCGAACATGTTTGCCGGTGAAATAGTCAAAGACTACATGATATGGTGCTCCTCCATTCCAGAAATTCAAAACGCAACGATGTCGGCAACCGACCTAACTAAGGTTACTAGTCTGATTGAAGCTACCGATGACTTTGCTATGGAGCTGAAGGAAAAAGAAACTCCATACCATGAAGAGATAAGCTTAGCCAGAAATTTGACCGAAGGATACCCAGGGCCCATAGGAGATCAGACTGGCTACTACATTGATCTCTACCATTTTGCCCAGCTGGGCTATCAATACGTTTTTGATGAAGAGCTCGAGAACGCTGCAAACCAATTGATGATCTCAATCGGCAACGCAACAATCAAAGAGGCCCATAAATCTGACCTAGATTCGCATGGTTTGTCGATATTCTATCCTGATGAAAAGGAAAAATATGAAAGCTATGAAAGCGTGTATTCAAAGACAAGCTTTGCGATAGATACCTCATGGGACGAATTCGTGAAATACGACCTGTCTGGATGTGTCCTGACGATTCAGACGCCCTACTCAGGTATCCCGATAAAGGTTGATGAAGAGTCTTATACGACAGATGCCCACGGGAAAATCCAAGTGTTCCTTTTGCCTGCTTACCATACGGTCAATGCTACGACATCAGTCATAATCGGATCTGATTCTCGTGGGGTTTTTGTCCAATGGAACGATACCAATACATTAAACCCGAGACCTCTTCCGGTAAGTGGAGCATTGACACTGGAGGCTCAATACGAGACTCAATATCGATTATTCATTGATGCAAGCTTTGGTTCGGTGAATCCTTCTATCGGGGAACACTGGTATGAAGCTGGTACACTTGTTAATATTCAAGCGTCAACCATAAATCCCAATTCAGATGAACGATACACTTGGCTTGGGTGGACAGGAGTAGGCATCAGCGGCTATAGCGGCATGACCAATTCAACTTCTATATCCATGAATGGACCTATCAACGAAACAGCGGCTTGGAAACACGAATACTACTTAACCGTAGCCTCTCCATATGGCTCACTAACGCCCACAAGCGGATGGTGTGAAGCTAACAAATCCTTCAACGCCTCGGTCACTTCACCTGTGTCAGGGCCAGCTGGCACTCAGTATGTGTGCATTGGCTGGAATGGAACCGGAAGTGTTTTCGCGTTTGGAACGAACACATCCGTAACCTTCACAATGGGCAAAGCTTCAAACATAACGTGGAATTGGAAAGTCCAATATCAATTGGCAGTGTACACTGATCCCGCGGGATTGAGTCCCCAGCCAGATATCTCTCCACCTGGAATATGGTACGACATAGGCACGCAGGTAACCTGCACTGCCCAGAACATAAGCGAGAAAGTATTTGACCACTGGACTGCTAGCGGGACTGACCTGAGTCGAGGCATCAACCCGATCAATGTCACTATGGACAGGCCATACGAGATTTACGCTCACTATGTGCGCGCACCTACGTGGTGGGAGAACCTGTTCAGTTCTACTGGGTTTCAAATCATCCTAGGATTTGCGGGGATAGCGCTTGCCGTCGTTTTGGCCAGAACAGCCTGGATGAGAACCATCAAAAGAAAGGAAATCATGAAGGCACGGGAGGTTATTCTCCCAAACCGCGTTTCATCTGGATACGCAGATCTTGACAGCTTGTTGTTTGGCGGCATACGCCAAAATTACGCAGTCATATTGACATCGCCTACGTGCGACGAAAGAGACTTGCTGATCAAGAAGTTTCTTGAAGCCGGAGCGAAAGAAGGCCAAATCACGTTTTACGTCACCATAAACCCCGGCTTAGCAAGAACACTCACAGAAGATTTTCAGTCAAACTTCTACCTTTTCGTCTGCAATCCTCAGGCAGATGCAATCGTCAAAAGCTCGCCCAACGTAATCAAATTAAAAGGTGTGGAAAACCTCACAGAGATTAGTATCGCTCTGACTTCAACAATCGGCGACCTAGGCTCTTCACCTAAAGACCAAAGAAGAGTTTGCATAGGCCTAATCTCGGATGTTCTGCTACAGCATCATGCAGTTCAAACCAGAAGGTGGCTTGCAGGGCTTGTTCCAGAACTCCAATCAGAAGGATTCACTACTCTTGCAGTAATGGATCCTGAGATGCATCCTCCACAGGAAGTCCGGGCCGTTCTAGACCTTTTCGAGGGAGAGATCAGCATTTACGAGAAAGAAACCGAAAAAGGTTCAGAAAAATTCCTGAAGATCAAGAAAATGCTTGACCAAGAATATTCAGAGGGCGAATTGCCTCTAAAAAAGGAACTACTGGAAACAAGAAGCAGATAACAGAACAATGAAAGATAAGCGTTAGAATTAACTGCACATGAGCAGGTACTAACGCGTGCTATGGGCCTATTTTTCCCCAAAGAGCGGCATGTTCGGATAGATTTCAATTCCGTTCTGATCTATCGTGTATGGCACAAGGTTTGGGTTGACCTTGGTTTCTCTCATCTTTTCAACTTGTATCGCTCTTGTCGTGGTGCCTCCTGAAAACAGAGTCTGCATCATGATGACCCCGTGAACAAGGAATTCCTCTTCCACCGCGCTTCGTTCAAGACCCAGGTGCCCCAGCTCAGTGGTTACAAGGCTGGTCGTGCCTAGGTCCGCCAGTGATTCAATCAAGTCTACAACTGCGGTCCTTCGTTCTATGGGATCCGGAAATCGGTAGAAAAGTGCAGCTAGAGTGTCCACGACAACCCTTTTCGCCTTGGTTTCTCGCACTTTCGTTTGTAAATCTTCGATTAATGCATCGATAGAGAGTTGCTTGCCTCTTAAGCTAGAAGTTTCTTCCTTGTACAACTTCTCTTTCAGCATTGCTACTCGCGACATTCGCGTAGCTGCTACGAAGGCAAATTTCTTCTCTTGTTCTGCCGTTCGGAAATCCCATCCGAATTTTTCCATTTCAGAGTAGAAGTGATCTTTGCTTTCGTCCAGGCTAACGAAAACCCCATTTTCATTGTTATCGGAAATTCCTTTGTACAAGAACTGGCTGCATAGAATCGTCTTTCCAGAGCCAGGTCCTCCAATAACCAAAACGACCCTTCCTTCTGGAAAGCCGCCGCCAATCAGGTCGTCTAGGCCACTGGTTCCAGTGGAGATTTTTTTCGGCAATGTATCTCACCTTAGGTAGATTTACATAATATTCATCAGTATTTATGGCTTATGCAGAACCGCAACAGGTGTTAGTCCATAGACGACACATCGCTCGCCAATATTATCTCGCGAATACTATGTGCACGAGTTTCTATCTTCCTAGTGGGGAACTATCAATGTTTGCAGTCGCTATTTTTATTAATCGAGACCTGAGAGTAAATTCTCATGCGGGCAGATATCGGAATCATTGGGGGGACAGGCTTTTACGATCCGAAACTTCTCAAGAACGTTAAGGAGATAGAGGTACGCACTCCCTATGGCCCGCCTTCTGATTCAATTGCGATTGGGGAATTGAAAGGAAGACGCATAGCATTTCTACCGCGACACTCAAAGAAACATACGATAAGGCCAACTGACGTCAATTCGAGAGCAAACGTATTCGCTTTAAAAAACCTTGGTGTTCAAAGGATACTTGCACCATCAACGGTTGGTTCTCTGAAGGAAGAATTCAAACCGGGAGACGTCGTATTCATCGATCAGTTCATCGACAGGACAACTAGGCGAGAACAGTCATTTTACGTAGGAAGGAAGGTATGCCACATATCGGTGGCCGAACCCATGTGTCCGGAGTTGCGGCAGACTTTGATAAGAGCAGCTGGCGACGTAGGCGTCAGCACTCACAATGCTGGCACTTATGTTTGCATAGAAGGGCCAAGATTCTCAACAAAAGCGGAATCTAGAATGTTCAGGACATGGGGAGCAGACGTTGTAGGCATGACTCTTGTTCCAGAATGTGTTCTTGCTCGGGAAGCTGAGATATGCTATTCTTGTATAGCAACTGTTACTGACTACGATGTGTGGAAAGATCAACCGGTTAGTGCAGCTGAAATCCGGGAAGCTATGAAAGCAAACGTGGAAAAAGTCAAGGGCATAATTGCTGAAGCAATTCCAAATATACCGAAAAAAAGAAGATGCGAGTGCAAGAGCGCATTGCAGAAAGCGCTAGTTTGACTGAGTCTAATGGCTAAGAAATGAAGGATGAAAAATTGGATCTCAAATCGAAAATAAGGCGAATACCCGAATTCAAAGGCGTAGTTTTCTGGGATATAACTCCACTCCTGAAAGACAAGTACACATTCAAAGAATGCGTCAGACAGATGGCTGACCATTGCCGAGATAGGGACGTAGATGTTATAGTGTCAAGTGAAGCCAGAGGTTTCATATTAGGAGCAGCACTGGCTTATGAACTTGGGGTCGGCTTTGTTCCTATCAGAAAGAAAGGAAAACTGCCTTCAAAGGCCGTGAGTCTCACTTACCAAAAAGAATACGAATCAGACACAATTGAGATTCATGAAGATTCCATCGAGCCCGGTCAGAAGGTTCTACTTATCGATGATTTATTGGCAACGGGTGGCACAATCAAGGCTAATGCTGAACTAGTTGAAAAACTAGGCGGAAAAATCGTTGGAATAGGCTTCTTGATAGAACTAGCGTATCTCCACGGAAGGGAGACCCTTGGGGACGAATATGAAATATTCTCAATCATAAACTACAAAACTCCAAATGGATAATTCTTGCAGCTACATCGGCTAGCTGTAATATTCGTTGCTTAGATACACATACACGAGCTCGCAAGATATAGGTATGCCTACTATTCCAAGAGGCTGGCGTGTTGGTCGTAACCCACCTTTTGTTCACTATTATGGCTATTTTCAGAAATAGGTTGTTCTTCATTGTCCATTTTCCTTTTCCTCCAATTCTAGCACTTCTACAGTGGTCTAAAGCAACCAATATGCTTTGTGATGTGATAATTTTCCAATCTAAGCTTTCTAGGGAGTCCCTAAAAGCATTATGAAAAGATTCTTTATGCATCGAGTTGGAAGTTGGAGCTAGTTGGAAGCTATCTTGAGTTCTTCTAATAGAAGAACATGGTCAGCAAAAATGCTAGCAAAAAGATAGGAATAGCATAGAGAACTGTCGTACTTATGGCAAATTTAAACTTTGGAAACAAAAAAAGGGGGAAATATTAGATGTTTATACGTGCTCTCCGAAGTGCTGTACTACTATTAATATGTCGTCAATTCTGATTTTACCATCGCTGGTTAAGTCTAAATTGGCTTTGTATCTTGCATCTCCTAGGTTGCTTCCGTAAGCTGAAGCTACAGCAAGTAGATCATCGATACGCACTTTGCCATCTCCATTCACATCGCCAACGAGAGCAAACACTGGAGCTATTGCCATCACCAAATACACAAGAGCAAACACCGAAGCAACTGAAACAGTAACCCACCTCTTCATTCTCAATCACCTCGTACAGACTAGATGCACGTTTAAAGGAATAACTCATTTTTCAACATAACAGATTGAAACAACCACCGTAAAAGAGACTAAACAGTTGAAAACACGAAGACTAACCACTTGAAAAAATTGACTCAGCTAAGAATTCAACTTTTCACTATCACTTGAGAAGACAATTATGCTACTGGTTCACCTAACCAGCAATGTTTTTGTTCCTGTCTGCCTTCGTATCAAGCGCGCGCGCTAAGTCCGTGTTCAAGGCGGTCGTATTGAGTCTGTGCCTTTGAAGCGTTTGCTTGAATTGTCTGGTTATCGTAAGCGTCGTTGGGATTTTGAGGATGGTTGGTTGATTCTTGAGGCTTTTTAGGCGCGCGCCTTACGGAACCGCGAGCGCGATGGGAAGCTATGGTACAATAGGCATCATTTCTACTTCATTGTTTCTTTCTTATTTTTTTCTTCTTTCATCCTTTCTTTCTTTCTTTTAGTTGTCATCGCATCACGTTTTATTTACCATATATCTCTAACAATTTCGTAGACTTGTTGTAAAGAATATCTATTTCTATGTTTCCTTGCTAATTTTCCTATTTCACGCGCCCTTACGGAACCCGCGCGCGTTAAGGGTGAACGTGATTATGTTGGCTTTTTCTTTGATGATTTGGTTGATGGCGATGGTTCGCCTAATTGGTGTGAAGCTCCTAGCGGTAGCTGTGGACAGTTTTGGTGGCAGTAGCTGTGAGTACTGATTTCATGCTGTAGCGCGCTAATTGAGATAATTTGACTTTCTATTTATTCTACTCTTAACATAAGGTGTCTAACAAAATGTTTACCGATTTCTTTCTTTACATCTTTGTATTCATTGCTTCTAAGCGCGCGCGGTAGCTATGGAATAGCTTGGTTGGTTTGGTTTTGGTTTGTGCGCGCGCTAGTCTGCTTAGGTTTGTGTTTTTGGGTTCTGGTAGCGTGTACTCTTTAGCCGAGGTAGCGATTTTGTGTAATCTCTTCGATTCTCCGCCGCGTGTCTTCATTAGTGTTACTCACAAATTCTTTGAATAGCTCTCTTCTAAATTTAGGCCCTAACCCTCTGTTTGGAAGGGCGCTCCAGACATCATCTGTAAATACTGCCTTGTATTTGTCCTCCGATAGACAAACTATCATCTGTACTATGGTTCTTATTACCCTCTCATCTCCTGTCCCGACTAATGCGCTTAAAGCCTGTTTTCTGACTTCCATATTGGCATCATGGTTAGCGACCTCAATGGCTAAGGGCAGAATCTTCTTGTTGTACTCTATTTTATGAGAAAGTGAGGCTCGGTAATTCAGTAACTCGTAGAGTCGGAGTGCTGATTTCCTAACGTCTGCATCAGGATCTTGGAGAACTTTGGCAAGCCTAAGAAGGAGCTTTCTCTGAGTTTCAATCGCGGTATAAAACACTAAAGATGACAGATTCGTTAGCGCGTTGAGTTTAACCCTTGAATCCTTATGGCACAATCCATCTACAAATGGCTTCAGTTCGTTCGTGTCAGGTTTCCTTCGTTCTGTCGTTTCTTGGGGGCGAGTAGACTCTCCTCCAACCAAGTTTCTTTCCTTAGCATAAGCCAGAATCATACCTAACTCCATGAATGATGTCACACTACCTGTGCGTAAAGGAAATCTGAAGTTCTTATCAGTATGAAGGTACTCACTTTTCGGGACAAAAACCTGTAGTACCGTTTTGCCTTCTTCTTGATAAGGGTTCAATTGCACTTTGACTGGCGGTCTACAGCTGGCTGCCTCACTTGAAATCCTATCCATGATTTGCTGGTTGATATTTGCTCCCACAATTCTCCCATTCCGATTTACCCCTATGACTATTGAACCTCCCTGTGTATTTGCGAATGAAGCACAGGCCTTAGCGAACTGATTTAACACATCTTCGCTTGGAATTTCTTTCGTTTCAATCTCTAATCCTTCCACTTTGGATATGAGTTGTTTTAGCTCCTTGGGAAGTTTCGGATATTCTCTGTCCATGAGTCTGAGTAAGTCATTGTTCCTTAAAATCTATTCCGCGGCATTATGTCTTAGCGCGCGCTAGGGGAGCGCGAGCGAATGCGCGCGCTAGATGGTTACCATAGCTCCTTTAGTGGCTTTAACGTTTCTTGCCCTTGGCAGGAAGTTGCTGTCTCAACTGTTTCTTTTTCGCTTCTTTATCCCGTTCTATCTTTTTCTGTTGTGCGATTTGAGTATTCTTTTGTTTACGTTTCAGTACACTCGGCATAAATCTCAGCTACAAATTAACGATAAATAAACAAGCTAGAACATATTTCTTTCGCATTAATGGAGGAAGCCAATAATATCCAAAACTGACGCGTCTTTCTTTCATTTCATTAAAGAAGCCAACTTTATGGTAAAAAGGGAAAAAGAGTTTTGCAAAGCTCTTTCTTGGGGCTTAAGAAGTCTGTGTTTTGCTTTGCTTTTCCTTATGTTTCTTCCTTTTCTCGTCTCGCTCTTTCTTAGTTAACGGTTTTTCTTTTTTCGGCATTTATGTTCCCAGAAGGTATGATATGCGTAATAGTGCTTTAATAATTTTCGAAGTCTAGAAGAGGCTCGGCTTACAGGTTTTGGATCTTGGGGCTTCAAAACTTCGGCTTGATCATGCGCGCGCGATCAGTTTCAGACGCGTTCGAAAATCAAGTAGCCTACCTGTTCTTTTCCGTTTACAAGAGTTGGAGTAGTCGATACAGAGAGCTTTTTTCCCTCGATCTTGTAGTTGCGTTCTTGGATTCCGCCTACCCAATTGGGGAACAGGCTGACTTCTACCTTTACTCGAAACTTGTCTTTCTCGATTTCACACGGTCCGGAGTACGATATGTATGAATCTGCAGCGTTCGCTCTTTCTTCCGCGCTACCTCCCTTCATATCTTGTGAGGAGAATCTTCTGCGATTAGCGCTCATTATTGCGACGCAAAAGTAGCCTTCTGGGCTGATGACGACGTAACCAAGAGTTTCTTTCCCCCACGGATAGGAGACAGATCCGTCAGATGCCTTTGTTTCAAGCGATTTCAGCCTCCATGCTCCGAATAGAGGATTACCCTTCATCGGTGGACAACTTCCATGGACTAAAGTGGTATCTCATTATAAAAGAGTTTTTTCTAGCGCGCGTTCGGCTGTTTGTGACGTATCGTCTGGAACGGGGGAGTGAGCCGAACGGCTCACGAGCTAGATTTGTCTGCTTGGTTCAAAGAGGAGAAGGGTTGTTTGCGTCTTTTGAATAGGCTTGAGATTTTGATTTTGTTGCAGATTTGGGCTTGGGGGTAAAGTTTCATCCCAAAACCCATCTACGCTCTCTCTCGCTACCAATTTTCCTCACAGAGCGCGCCCCCACCAATTCCTTTTGCCATTTGGCCGGCGCGAACTGAAAGATAGGATAAGCAAGTTCAAGATACACCTTTCATATAGTAACTGGTATGTTGGAGAAATATTTAGTATTCACTGGAAGACCTAACGCAGGTAAGAGCAGCATTATCAGAGAAGTAATTGGCTTGGATGTGAAAATAGGTAAAACCCCTGGAACCACAAAGTGGATTCGTGAATATCCATTGAGTAAGGGCTTAATTCTTGTGGATATGCCTGGATATGGCAGAATGATGAGGGTTAGTGAACGTTTACAGGATAAGAATAACCGTCGAATAATCTATTTTCTGGAGTCTAATGCCTCGAGGATAGCCTTGGCTGTCCATGTTTTGGACATATCAACATTCTCAGAGGTGACTTGGCGTTTAGGGAAGAAGAACTTCATTTCTGTTGATGTCGAGATGATACAGTTGCTAACCAAGGCATTAAGTGAGTTTCCATTAGTGGCAGCTAATAAGATCGATAAGGCTAACAAGGCCGTGATAGATGCCAACCTAGAAGAGTTCACACAACAGACTGAAAGCAATGATTATTCGCCGATTGAGAACTGCGTATTCCCTGTAAGTGCAAAGACTGGAGACGGGTTGGGTTACTTAAAGAACGCGATTCATAAAAGGCTAGTAGCGAAAGGGTATGGGACACCTTTCAAATCACATTAAACCGTCATCCAAGAAACGCGCGCAGTGATGGCTAAGCATCTGCTTGGCATAGAGACTGAAAATTAGAAGAACAGTAAAACTCTTCAATGATCTTTTTTTGTGGCTACTGTGTTATGATCATCAATGGTTGCTGTGATGCGCGCTGTTTGATTATAGAAAAAGAGGGTTATTTGCGTTTTTTGAAGATTTTTAGTCCGTCCATGTCGGTTACGTATTGGAAGCCTGCTTCCACGAGTTGCGTTACTTCCTCAACTGTGGATGCTGTTTTGCATGTCCATTCGTCATCGTTGAAGTTGAGTAGATGCATGTATCGTTGAGTTGTTGTTAGTTTTGTGTGTCCCATTAGAACCATTACAGTGTACGGGTTTCCAATGTCGTTTAGTTTCTTGGTGCAGAAGTAGTGTCTGAGGTCGTAGAGTCGTATTGCTCGGATTGTTTGGTCTTTGAGCTTTTCGGCTAGCTTATTCCGCATTATGCGGTAGTGTTTGCCATGGTGGTCTGAATCTTCTCCTTTGAACAGTAGGTCGTTTGGAGCTAGGTTTTTCTTTGTTATGTGCTCTTGGAGTTTTAGCGTCAAGCTTTGGGACATTGGTACGGTTCTCGGGTTGCCTCTTTTGGCTGTTGTTGGGTTTACGGTTTTGTGCTCTACGTCTATGTTTTTAGCTTTGAGTCTTGTGAGTTCTACGGGTCTTAATCCCGTTTCCATGCTTAGTTGCAGTTTCATTGAGAGAAGGTTTCCAGCGTTTGCGATGAGCATTTGTATTTTTTCTCTGGTTGGTAGTGCGATGTTCTTGGCTTCTTCTCGGTACTTGGGCATATTCCAATTGATGTTGTAGAATTTGCAGTATTTGTTGTAGGCTATGCAGAGGTTTCGTTTGTATCCGTCGGAGGCTTTGTGTGTTGCTATGAACAGCTTTACTGCCTCTAGTTCTGCTAGACTTGTGTGTTGGCTTAGGAATGTTAGGGCTTTTCTTGTGAAGTTAATTGTGTAGTCGCTTTTGTTGTCTTTTAGCATTTGGATTAAGACGTTCTGAATCTTTGGGTTTTTTTGTGGTATTCGGGAAAAAAGGGCTGGTGTGTTGGTCGTAACCCGCCTTTTGTTCGTTGTGGCATTCGGCTAATCGGGCTACCCGCGCTTCGGGTAGATTCTTCATCAGCGCCTGTTTGCCCTTTCCACTTGCAGGACAGCCGTTTCACCGTTTCGCATCCAGCATTCTCAACAACTTAGCATGCATCATCGGCACTTGCTGGATGGACGTTTCGTTTCTGCTCTGTTGCCAAGGCTCTCGCCTTGCGTCCTTGTGGACGCTGCAATTCTACGTGTGGGCGGAGTTTCCTCAAGCCTTTCGTGTAAGGCTCGAAAGCCACACCCCAACTCGCCAGCCAAGGAATGTATGATGTAGACTGTTGATAATAAGAATTTTGGAAAACTTATCTTGGAGACGAGCTTATCTGGAATCGTGGGCAGATGTCTCATGTCTAGACGAGTTATTCTGATAACTGGGACGCCTTGCGTGGGAAAAACTTCAGTGGCGCACATGCTTGCAGCCAAGCTTGATGCGGTGTACCTGAATTTGACGGAATTGGCGACCCGAGAGAACCTTATTCTGGGCAAAGATGAGAAGAGAAATTCGACAATCGTGGATGAAAGGAAGATGAAACAGAGGATTCGTCAACTCATTGAAGAATGCAAGAAGGACAGCATCATAATTGATGGGCACTATGCAGTCAGCGTGGTTCCTAAGGAGCTTGTTTCTTACGTTTTTGTTTTAAGGCGCAATCCTGTCGAATTGCGCGGACTGATGGAGCGATCTGGTTTTTCTGGGGCCAAGTTGTGGGAGAATTTGGCTTCTGAGATTCTTGACGTCTGTCTTGTTGACGCCTTGAACGTTCACGGTGCAGAGAAGATCTGTGAGTTGGATGTGTCTGACAAGAGCTTGGAAGAGACCGTGAATGAGGTTTTGAGCATATTAGAAGCGCGTAAAAAATGCTATGTGGGTATTGTTGATTGGATTGGCAAGCTTGAGAGTGAAGGCCTTTTAGATGAATATCTGAAAATCTGAACGGCCTATCTGAGGCTTGAAGTTACTTTCTGCTTCACTAACAACGTGATCTTTCTTCTGTTTCCATAAGATTTTGCGTGATCGCTGAATTTTTCGCCTATGATTATAGGACTCGATAGACCCACGTCCTCCGAGGCTTTATCAATGTTTATCACAAGGTTCACGCCTATGGTCCTGTTCCAGTCTCTTATCCAAACACCCTGCGTCACGTGCCCCTTCTCAACTATCAAGTCAAACTTACTTGACGTGCCGCTGAAACCCTCAAGCGTCGTCTTTTCTTGGTCTATCTTGTACCCCTCTTTCTTAAAATACCGTATTACCGACTGCACTAGGTCTGGCGGTGGCGGTTTCATCTTTATCTTTTCTTTTTCGGCCATTAGCTCTCATCTTGCACTAAGGGTTATCTAGTCGGAGGATGAAAAGGTTTTCGGACAGTGCGCGTCATGGCGTCTACGATAATAGTTGTGTGTGGTAGATGTGGTGGTCTCTTGATGGCGAAAGCTGACCAGAAAACAAGAACCTGCCCTTATTGTGGTTCCAGAGTTGACGTAGACAAGGCCAGGAAGGTCGCCTCAGCCAAAACTGCCAATGAGGCCTCAATAATTCTGCGCAGGCTTAAAAGCGATGCTGCAACCAGAAGATGATCGTACACTGCTTTTACTGGAATACCTGCCGGCCAGACCCGTCTATTTCCGATAGCATCTGGCAAGTTCTGCATACGCGTTCCGTCGTTGGCTCCCCACATTTTTCGCATTCTGCTAAGCCTTCCTTTCTCGCATACTCTTCTATCGCAGGCCTCAGTTTTTCCATTGAGTTAAAAATCGTGAATTTTGTCCCAGGATGTTTTTCCTCAATTCTGTTGAGCATTGTGCGCGCGTCGTTTCTGAGAGCTTCCGAAGCATAGGGGCAGGGTCTACTCTGAAAGTTTATTTTTCTAACATAAGCGTACAGGGCGGTCTCTCTTTCTGGTATCTCGCAGAATGGCTTTATTCTCCTCACGAGTTTCGGATGTACTTCGTCCGTGACTGGTTTTTCTTTTGCCAAGCGCCAAACGTCACCGTGAAACATGTTCAGAAGAATCGTCTGTGTTTCGTCATCCAGCGTGTGGGCTGTTGCAAGTTTGTCAGCATTGACCTTTCTAGCAGCCAGATTCAAAGCTTTTCTCCGAAGAACACCACAGTACGCGCATGGCGTGATTGACCTGCTGGCACCCTGCTTCTGACGCTTGACGATTTCGTCGAGTGTAAAGCCGAAAAGCTCTTTGAAAGAGACTGTGAAATGTTCTGTTTTGAGTTTTCTGCAAGTTTCAACAGCTATTTTCAAGGCTTCATCTCGATATCCTCTTATCCCCTCATCTACGGTGACCGCTACGAGCGATGATCTTGGATGATTCCGTTCTAGCTTCGTTAAGATATGCAGAAGACTCAAGCTGTCCTTTCCGCCTGAAACCGCCACGGCAATCCTGTCGTCGAATTTGAGCATTTCATACTCTGCAATAGTTGCTCTGGCCTTGTCTTCAATCGACCTGCAGAAACATCCTCTGCACAGCCTCTCTCCAGAGTATGACCTGAAAAAGAAGGCTTCTCTGCTCCTGCATACAGTGCAAACACCTGTTGTATTCATTCGACCTTCACATTTTCAGATAGTTTTCTAGAACTACTGAAATAAACGGAATACAATAGTCTTTTGAAAGAGGACGTGAAAATGACGAGGCCTCTAAGCCGATCAGAGTATCGAGAAGTAATCTATGATGCCAGGCGATGGGACATTCTTCAAAGACTCAGAAGGGAGGCGATGCGAATGATGGAAGCTTTAGAGAGAACTCATTTACAATCCATTGTGCATGGAAGCATCGCTAGAGGAGACGTTAACGCAAAGAGTGACATAGATATTTTTCTGCCTTCTCAGACATCATCTTTCGCCGTGGAAACAACGTTGGAAAAGGCAGGAATACGAGCGAATAGGCGCTTAGTTGTGCAGGCCACGCCAACTTATGCGATGAAAGCTTACCTCGAAGTGGATGAAAATACGGGCGTCTCGTTCCCCTTGATGACCATGCGTAGGGTGGAAAGAGAGTTCTACCGGTTCGGAGGCGAAGCCACGCTTGAAAGTCTGAAGCGTAATCTGCGAGTGGCAGGCGTGGACAAGCGGTTAATGCTGATCGTTCCCACGGAGAAGGGCCATAAGGAAAGCACCATTGTTGGACAGGAGGAACACGTTGCCAAACTGCTTGGAATATCGGCTGAGACCGTTCTAGATCGTGTTCGCACCCTTTTGAGAAGAGACAGAATTGGCAGGACAGGCGTTTTCATAAACGTGGAATTGGCTGAAGATGAAACTTTTGAGATGGCTCTTCACCGGCTTGCGGATCAGAACCCGGCTGTTCGCAGGCGGTTGGCAAGCCTGTCTTGAAACGTTCACTTCTGCTGTGGATAGAAGATGAGTTCCTGTTCTTCCAAGAGCTTCTGAATGTTGTCCACAGCAGTGTATATTTCCTGCTCTTTCTTTGCACCGACGCACACGAGTTTGCCAGCTGAGAAGATTAGGAACACAACTTTGGGCTCGTCCATCCTGAAGACGGCTCCTGGGAATTGTTCAGGTTCGTACATGACCTTCTTAAGCTTGTAAACAACACTTTCCAAGTCGATTTCTCCTCCGAGTTCTGCTGACGCAACGATGTTTTGGATGGTGATGACTGGCTTGTTTTTGATCGGTATCCCATTGTTTCTCAGCTCCTTCGTCACTTTAGTCACTGCCTGTATTGCCTCTTTCTCAGACTTGGCCCCCGTGCACACCATTTTTCCCGTCGTAAAAATCAACGTAGCCGTCTTCGGCTTCTTCAATCGAAAGACGAGCCCCGGAAACACGTGTGGATTGTATTCAGCGTGAGGAAACTTCTGGACTATCTGCTTCAAGTCTATGGTTTGATTAACGGTTGCTGACGCGACTATATTTTGGATTCGCACCGAAGGTTTTCTTCCATCCATGCCTTATCTCAAATCCTGCAGGCCAATCTAAGCGTAATAGTGCCACCTAGATATAGCTTTAATTCGACACGATAACCGTTTCGATTCTTGGCAAACTATTCCCCGCTATTGATCTGATTGGAAAACGGGAAAACGGAGAATTGAGGCTACTCCGCCTAGGGCAACGAGCTTTGACCCAGCTTCATGCTCGGTGCTGATCACCATCGTCCCGCCACCTTTCTGTTCTACTTCCTTCATAATCTCCTCTAAACGCAATCGCTGCTCATCTGAAGATTCACGCAGCATCGAATCCGCCAACACGAGCTTTTCAACTGCGCCCATCTTCGCAGCTTTTTCGACTTGTTCCATTCCATAAGTGATAGTCAATTCGCCCTTGCCCAGTCGTCTCAGGACTTCTTCCATTACCTCAGTTTCTTCAGCGATTCGCAAGCGCTTCGTGGCTTTCAGCAGAACCCCTGAGCGCAGAGCCTCGTTGATGCCGGCCACGCCGCCGTTGTTGACGCCTTTCACGTCTACTACTGACTTGGCGATGTCTCCCGCCTCGTTTTCAAGGAATCTTGCAAAGTCATTCTTCACGTATCCTGCACCAATGATCACGATGGGGCTTTGCGATGAGGCCCAAACTCGACGAAGGTTGTTTAATGCTCCCATGAAATATTCTTTGACGGCTGTTGTTCTCTTTTCAGTTTCACGCTTTCCAGGAAGCTTCACTCGCTCTTCTACCCTCTCATCGATACCGTACTGAGCTGTCGTGGCGATCGCATAGTTTTCATCGTCAATTGAGACTATTATGATGGGTTCTTCGGACGCTCTGCGTGCCTTTTCCAACCTTTCAAGATGATGCCCAGCCCATTCCTTCTTCACAATCGTGGCTGCTGTGTTTAAGGCGATCTTAATCGTGTGATGCGCTCCTTCTGGCACATTCTCTGGGGCCTGACAAATAGTGCCATGAACTCTCAGTCTGCCCAAGAGCTTGTCCCAGCTAACCGATTCAACTTTGACTCCTAAGAAGACGGAGACCCTTTCTCCACGGCCAGGCCTGGCATATTTTTCATCAGGCTTCATCTCTCGCGTAGTTCGAGCATAGATCTCGTCATTTTTGTAGATAATGTTGTATAGGTGCCACAAGTCGTCGGTTGTCTCGGGAACAATTTTGATGAAACCTTTGTGCAGATTTTTTTCCAGAATCTTCAAGCCTTGAGCCTCTTCCGAGTTGATCCGTGAAACTCAGTAATAAAGCTCGGCCTATTAAGGAATGAACTGCACTCGGAAAGCAGTTTTGATAAGTATTAAAAGTGTGGTTAGTTTGAATAATCATGGCCAAGGCGGGGGAACAAATCATGAAGGTTACCTTTTGGCTTCTAGACGTCAACTATGATGTTGGCGATAAGGGATCTGAGATTTGGCTTTGGGGCGTTGACAGCTCTGGAAAAAGAATGCTCATCGTCGACAGAAACTTTCTTGCCTATTTCTATGCCGTAGTTAACGAGAACGCGGATCCATCAAGAGTGGCTAAGGAGATTGATGGGGGACATTATTCTTCAGTCGTGAAGCTTGAGATTGTTGAGCGCAGATTCTTTGGAAAGCCCGTTAGAGCCGTGAAAGTATATTGTAAGGATCCTGATGTTTTGCCCAAATACGCTAGGGCCCTTCGTGGGCTCGAAGGGGTGAGCGATTGTTTCGAAGATGACGTTCGATTTTCCATGCGCTACCTTATTGATAACAACGTTGTCCCGTGCGGTTGGCACGAAGTGGAAGTATCTGAAGAAATGTCAAAGATGGACGTTCACGTTGACAACATCTACGAGGCAAGATCTAAGCCGAAGCTTCTTGGAAAAAGCGATGTTCCACAGTTGAGAATTATGGGTTTCACGACAGTATACTACAGTAGAGAGGGCTCCCCGAAGCCCAATAGGAACCCGATAATCACGATTTCCACCGCAACAAACCGTGGCGAAACAGAACAGTTTTGGGCAGGTGATGATAAAGACGACAGGCCACTTTTAGAAGCGTTCGCAGCTTACGTTCGAAATCTTGACCCAGATATTGTCCTAGGTTATGGCGTGAACGGATGCGACTGGCCATACCTCGTGGAGAGATGCAAGCAGCTTGGGCTACACTTGTACGTTGACAGGACGAAAACTGAGCCTCATACAAGCGTTTATGGACACGTTTCAATAACGGGCAGAGCTAACGTGGACCTCTCTGATTATGCCGAAGAATTTCCGGAGGTCAAGGTCAAGACTTTGGAGAATCTGGCCGATTATCTGGGGATAATGAAAATTGAGAATCGCAAGCTGATTGAAGATGTAGAAGTCTCCGATTACTGGGATGACAAGGCCAAACGTGAAGTATTGAGGCAATTCTCGTTGGACGATGCGCGATGTGTTGTGGGCGTTGCCGGGGCAATTTTGGATTTTGCGATGCAATTGTCAAATCTTGTAAGTTTGCCGCTGGATCACGTTGGAGCGGCAGCAGCAGGCTTCAGAGTTGAATGGTTCCTGGTGAAACGTACGCGTGAAATCGGTGAACTTATTCCCAAGAGGATCGAGCAGCCTTACAGACCCTACCCTGGCGCCATAGTGCTTGAGCCCAAGCCTGGATTGCATGAGGACGTTGTTGCATTGGACTTCAAGAGCATGTATCCCAACATAATGATAAACTACAACCTCTCGCCTGACACCTACGTGGCCCCAAGAGAACCTGAACCGAAAGAAGGAGTCTATGAGGCACCAGAGGTAAAGCACAGGTTCCGAAAAGAACCACCTGGATTCTACAAGCAGGCATTATCTGATCTCATTGGCGTTCGGGATAAAATCCGTTCAAGAATGAAGACTATCGATCCCAAAACCATCGAGTTTCGGGTTTTAGACGCTCGCCAAAAAGCTGTGAAGGTAATAACCAACGCTATGTACGGTTATGCAGGTTGGACTGGAGCCAGATGGTATGTTAAACCCGTGGCCGAAGCCGCTGCGGCTTGGGGAAGGCACACCATAGTCAACACAATCAAGATAGCAGAGAAAGAAGGACTGAATGTCGTCTACGGCGACACTGATAGCATATTCGCGAAGAACGAGCCGAGAAAAATCGACGAACTCTTGATTGAGATTAGAGAGAAAATAGGGTTGGAGATCAGCCGCGACAAGGTTTACGTGCGGATCTTCTTTACGGAAGCAAAAAAGCGTTACGCTGGATTGCTGCCTGATGGACAGCTTGACATTGTCGGCCTGGAAGTCATGCGTGGAGACTGGGCTGTCGTGGCCAAGAAGGTGCAGGAAAAGGTTTTGGAAATCGTGCTTAAAGAGCAGTCTCCTGCGAAGGCCGCTAAATTTGTGCAACACTTCATTTATGAGCTTCGGCAGAGGCGCGTGGCCTATCGTGATCTCATAATCTGGAAGACCTTGACGAAGCCTCCGGGGGAATATGAAGTCAAGGCGGCGCATGTTGAAGCTGCAAAAATGCTAAAGGAGAAAGGGTGGGAACTCGCCGTAGGCGACAAGGTGGGCTATGTGGTAGTAGCTGGCAGCGGTCGTCTTTACGAGAGGGTAAAGCCCTACATGTTTGCCACTTATGCTGAAGTGGACATTGAGTATTACGTGTCTAAACAGGTTGTTCCAGCTGCGGCCCGCGTTCTTGCAAGCTTTGACATAACCGAAGAGCAAATGCTAGGCCCTAAAACAGAAGAAAAAGAGGTCAGAAAGCTGACTGACTTTTTTGGAAGTTAGTCTTGCATGATCTCGGAGAACGTCATCAGCTGAACGGTTAATGATGGTTTAACGGCTTCCGATATTCGTGAAGCTATAATCTTCTTTATGTTTTTCTCGCTTGCCACGTCAACAATCCTCTGTGTTATGATGCCGTCAAAGACTATGGTGTCTACTCCCTCCATTTCTTGCAGTTTTTCTGCCAGCTGATTTACTGGCATCCGCTCGATCTGCTCCAGTTTGTCGTTTAGAAGTACCGCCTCCAATGTGCCTTCTAGGGCTTTTGCGGTTTCGGCAAGTTCCTTTGGAACTTCGATTTTCTGCTTTTCTCTCTTCGGTTTGAACAGATCTTCAACGGCGATTTTGGCTTCTAACGCGTCAAAGATTTCCTTGCAATTCAACTCTTCAACTTCTTTGCCTCTTGGAGCTCTGCCAACTTGCTTTATGTCTGTGACTTGAAGAAGCTCTTTCAGGATCAGGTCTCCGCCTCTGTCTCCGTCAAGAAGTGCGGTGGCTTTTTTCTCTTTGCAGAGCGTTTTTATCGTGTCAGGAACCTTTGCTCCTTCCAGTGCCACTGTGTTCAGTAGACCGCATCGCATTAGGTTTATTATGTCTGCCCTTCCTTCAACGATGATTATTTCTTTTGCATTCTGAAGCTCTGGTCCAGCTGGCAATTCATCCGGCCCGTACTTTTCCACTTTGCCCACTTTCAGCGTTTCTGAAACTTCCTTGAAAACCTCGTCCACCGACGGCAGAGACTCGATTGTCCACTTGTGAAGAATTTCTTTGGCCCTATCGATTATCACTTTTCTTCTGGCTTCTCTAACGTCTTCAATTTTTTCAAGAGTCACCTTTGCGGCGCAAGGTCCAACTCTGTTTATGCTTTCTATGCTTGCAGCGATCAAGGCCGTGGAAACACGGTCTAGGCTCGTGGGGATTGTTATGGTGCCCGTTGTCATGTCATTCTTAGAATGCAGCTCAATCTCTATTCTGCCAATTCTGCCCGATTTTTGAAGATCCCTCAAATCGAGCTCGGGGCCGAACAGTCCTTCTGTCTGTCCAAAAACCGCTCCGATAACGTCTGGTTTTTCAACTACTCCTTCTATATCAAATTTCGCTTGCGTAACGTACTTTATCGTAAATGCTTGTGATGAACCCGTAAGCGATACCTCCTATTTGATTATGTTATGGTTAGTTTAGTCACGTAACGAGTGAATTGTTGCTCAGATTACGAGATTTCACTTTGATACTGACTATATATTACGTTTATGAATTACGGCTCTTACTTTTTAAGCTTTCTTCTATAAGCCCGAATTCAGGATGTTCTGTACATTCTTATATGCAGAAAAGACAACCCAATAATGAGAGTGCGCACATGGAAGAAAATGTGGAACTTGCCCGTCAAGTCATCACGCAATGTTTGAATATAGCAAAGGGCGAAAACATCTGGATTCAAACTTGGAATCACACAATAGACTTGGCGTCGGAGATAGCCCTCGCCTGCCTAGAAAGAGGAGCTCAGCCATTCATCACGCTTAACGACGAGAACTATTGGACACGCTCACTGCAGGAAGCACCGAAAGAATTCTTGGAAGCTCTCCCCTCCACAAAGGCTGCTACGCTGGAACAGACCGACGCGTTCATCTTCATGCTGGGACCGAAGAAACCTGTGGATTGGAGCAGAATTCCCCCAGAAAAACAGGAACTTGCCAACATTTGGTATCTCGAATCAAACAAGCATTTAGATTCATGGCGGAAAATCGCGAGAAAACGCTCTGTTCGCACGCTAGGAATCGAATATTGCTTGGTCACGCCTGAAAGGGCGAAATCCCTCGGTATCAACTATGAAGAATGGGGAAGAGTCATGCTTGCTGGCTGTCTAGCTGATCAACGTCAGATCGCTAAAAGGGCTGCTGGACTGGCCAAGATCACAAGAAAATCCAGAACAGTAAACATTCAGACTTCTTTCGGAACAAACCTCAATTTCATGCTCGTTGAACGCGAGCCGGTCACAGGTGACAGTGTCGTTACTAAGGAAGATGCAGACAAGGGCATTGTGAAGTTTTTGCCTTCGGGCTTCGTTGAGGTTGCACCCGACGAGGATAGCGCTGAGGGAATTGTCGTTTACGATGTGCCAATTCCCGTTCGAGGAAGCAGGAGCATCAAAGGGTTAACATTGCATTTCAGCCAAGGAAGAGTGACGAGGTATTCAGCACAAAGGGGAATAGAGCCATTTGAAGATTACATTAAGTCTGGTCAGGGCGATGTTGGCAAGTTCGGCTTCTTTGGCATGGGCCTCAATTCTGGCTTGATACATGGCTTAACCCAGGACGACAAGGTCTTAGGCGGAGCCACGATAGGGATCGGCGGAAATGAAGATAAATGTGGGAAAAATCGGACAGTTGGAAATCGTCACTGGTGGGCTTCTATGAGTGAAGCAACAGTCAAGCTTGACGGGAAAATCGTGCTTAGCGACGGTAAATTGCAGATGTGAGCCGAAAAGAAAGATCAGGTTCAATAAAGGATCTTCATGCTAGATTAAGCGCTTTTTTTCTCAGCGTATCTAGGTAGGAGGCAAGGCTTTCAATGTCTTTGATCTCTTTTCCGACAAGATGGAATATGTCGCGCCAAAATGTGGTGTTAGGTTTGATCTTTGCCGTTTCCAGACATTGTCTTAATCGTTTCGTCAGTTCTTTTCCCCGCCTGTCATAGTCCAATAGTAGGATCGCTTCTTGCGGCTGGGCCTTCTCGATTTCAGTGAGCACATCTAGGAGTGATTTGCCGCCGCTTTTTGCAGGTATTATTCTGCCCTCTACGCCTAATGCTCTGAGAGTTTCAGTGTCTTTTCTGCCTTCAACAATTATGGGTGTTCCTTTTCCGGACTCTATGGCTAAGCATTGTAGAAGTTGCAGGATTTTTTCTTCCCTTTCTTTAAGACGCGTCGACAATGGGTGTTTACCTTGTTGTCTGGGCGTTCTTCACGGTTAGCAGGCATTCTTTGGCTTCTTTGTTGCTTTCGAAGTACTTTCTGACGGGTTCAAGTATCTGGGCTAGTTCTTCGGCGACAGTATTCTTCAGATCCTGCGGGTGCAGTTTTCCACTAGCATAGGCTTGTGCCAACTCTTTGAAGCTTTGAAGTTCCATTTTGCCTCCGAATTTAGCTGGCCTATTAATGGTGAGGGTTTGCTTTTCTCTGAAGATTACGTATTTGCAGATTTCCAGTATCGGGTTGTACTCGACGGTTTTTTCTGGGCAGAAGGCTTTGGAGACTTTCTGTTTTATTTCCTCAGGCGTGTCGTAGATGAAGATGCAGGTTTCAGGTTTGCTCTTGGACATTTTTATTGATGAGAGAATTTCCCTTTCCTTTTCCTTCGGGATAGGCCAAACTGGGGGTTTCGTCAGACCTTGAAGATAAGTGTGGTGCACGCATACGGGTTTCCAGAATCCGATTTTTTCGCCGATTTCCCTTGCTACGACGTTTGCTTTCCGCTGGTCCATGCCTAATTGGCAAATCTTGACTTTCATGTGGAATATGTCGGCCACCTGCATTGGCGTATAGAAGAAGTCTGAAACATGTTTGGCGTCGGTCTCTTTTCTGCCAGCGATTTCTAAGGTTCGTGTGACCCTGGCTATCGAAAGGTTCTTGGCAACTGTGATTGTTTTTGCCCAGTAGTCAAGATCAGCGTACAGTTCGTCTGAATAGATGAACTCCACTTTGTCCTGCGGTACGCCGAGGGCTATCCATGAGTGTTTGAAGAGGTCGGCGGCTTTTCTGATCAGTCTTAGGTCTCCGCCGAGCTTGTTGTTCAGCCACGCGTGCCACGTGGACAAGTAGGCCTTGAAGTGTATGCCCGCTTCGATGAAGTCATTCATCTTGTAGGCGCAGATGTTGCCTGTTCCAAGGTGAACCAGGCCTGATGGCTCCCACCCGCCATACGCGATGGGGTGCTCCTCTGTCTCCAAAAGATGCCTCAGATCCTCAACCGTCAAGACCTCCTCAGTTGGGGGCCTGCACACTAATTCCATCTTTCTCTCTGTGTCCAAGTTTTACCCGCCAGTTTCATCAGCTTTCTAACGTTCTATGGCGAAGCGTAAATTAAAGTTTTAGTTCATGACAAAGCTAGGCTCTTCTTTTGGCTATTACTGTTTTCTGGCAAGTTCTGTTAGAAGCATTTTCGTTCTTTTTCGCGGGCTATTGTCTCCCAACGTAACCTAACACTTAACTTCATTGCTGGAGCGTTGCGCTCTTCTAAGTTAAGCTCTCTCCGGCGTGGGATTTTGTGCCCGCGCCCACCGTGTCCCATGTTTGGGTAAACCCGTCTTAAGCCTAAGTAATTCTTGTTTGTTTGTGTTTGTTGGTATTTCTGTGTTTGGGGTCATTTTTGAGTCTCCTCTTTTCTTGGTTTGGGCTGTTTCATATTTACATTTTTCGGTCTTATACATGTACATCACATTTCATTTCTTGAGCATATTCATTGACGAGGAGACAATATGCCTTTATTTCAGAATGCATGATGCTTTCCAGCTTTTCCCCTTAAATTTCAAATGGGGGAAAGGCTTATGTCTCCGAGGATTGATTTGCGTGCAAGACTTCATGGCTGAATGTTTTGCTGATAGCTTTAAGCATCTTGCTAGGTCTTGCTTTGTTGTGAGCGCGCGCTATGCTTTTATCTACTGGGATAGCAATAGATGAAGATGCGAGGGTGCGGTGGGAAGATTGTCAGAAACCAATATGCTTGATGTAGTAAATAGGCTCTCTTATGGAGAACGAATTGCCAGAATGTGTCTTACACCACATACGACTACAGAACTCAGAGAAGCCTTTGAGAAGTGGACAGGTGGCATTATTATTTACATGGGTCGAAGTTTTGCTGAACATATGAAACAATTGGAAGGGGCCAATGTGATTCAATTCGTTAATGGGCATTGGACTTTAACGAAAGAAGGAAGAAATGTAGTAGAAAAATATCTTGGGTAGGAGCTCCTAAGAATGGAAAATGATGTCAAGCACAGGCAAGTTTTGTTAAATTCGGCTATCGGCGTTGGAAAACTGCTCCTTCTGAATTGTAACCTTGCTATACAAGGAAACATGCCAGTTAAGGGAATTGATTTTGCTCCTCAGTGAAAACTTTGTATCGGCTCTATTGCAAGCAAGCATTACAGGAGCAGGTCTAGTTCTTGCAGTTTACAGTTTAATTTTGCCACTGACGAGGAGAATTTTTGAAGAAAGGAGCGCAAAGCTTCTGAAATACTTAGACGAAATAAAGAAAAGTGCAAAGAAACTGGACACTAAAAGCCCAAAAGGAGAGGTCGAAAATATCGGAAGGTTGAGTGCAAACATTAAACAGGCTCAGAAATTCCCTAAGTATTTGAGTGTGGGTATGGTTATTGTTTTCCTAGGCTACTTGTTATCTAGTTTTCTTTCAATCCTTTGGTTTGTGAACATATACAGAGATCAGTTAGATTCATGTCTTCCGATCATTTTTGGCATTACAACCTTGGCATTTCTTCTGGTTGGTCTGATTAGTATTAGAGATGCATATTCTTCATTGAAGAGGGAGTTCGATGCTACGCTAGCACAAACTAATGCTGTATCATCGTAGCTCAAGATACATAAGAAAAAGAAGGGGGTCTGTCGCTGGATAATAGGAAAAGCATTTTGGGTTTGGGATAAAACTTTACTTCAAGCGCGCGTTACGTTAGGGGCTTACTGCATAAGCATGTGTTTCTCGACCGCATTATGCGGGATTGAGGGCTAAAGATGGCTGAACCGACGGGTATCGATTGGGGAGCTGGCGTGTTTCTCGCTATCTTTATTGTTGTCGGTATTTTTTTTCTGCTATGGTTTTTGGATTGGCTAGTCGCGCGTTGGTTTAGGAAGTGGCGTGAGAGGCATGAGCATTAGGTTTTGTTCGTTTGGTAAATTGGCGCGCGCTAGGATTTCCAAGGTTTTCTAATGAAAAGTTCTTCTTCAAAATGCTTTATGTTGTTTTCGACCATGTTTAGTGCAATGAACTTGTTTTCGTTGGTTGTTTGATAACAGTTTTTTATGAACCATGTTCTGTAAAGGTCAAAGAATTGATGGGTAAACGCATATTGGACATTGTGTTCGAAGTTCTTGTTTGGTTCTATGGTGTCGAGAATCTCCAATTTGAGTTCTTTTAGGTTTCGCAAAGATAAGACGTTGGTTAAGAACATGACTTGTTCCTCCATTGGTTGAGACGTGAAAGTTTCTTCGTTTTCGGTGATTCTCTCGAGTATTTTTTGACTTTCAATGGTTTTTTGTAGATACTTGAGCTTTGTCCAGTTCACTTCGTATTTTACTCGTTGTTTTCCTTCTCTTTTTCGTGTGATGAGCTTTAATCTTTGCAGGTGTTTTAGATGTTCCGATAATGTAGGTTTTGAGATTTCTAAGTTGCGGATTTTGTTGAGGTTTGTATGGAGTTCGTTAAAATGGCGATTTTTATTGCTTGTGATAAAAACCATCAAAAGTTTTTTGCAATATTCATCTAGCTCTTTGGTGGATATAGTTAGTCACCTTTACTAGTAAAGGCGTCTTATTATATATATAAGTTTGTGGTATTGTCTATTGCGCTTAGCGCTGGGCTATGGTAGTAGTCCTCTACTCGATGGAGGAGTTTGAAGTCTCCTCCGTCGTATAGGTGGTTAGCATGAAACAACGTAGGTATGAGCTGGAAGAGCGGTGTTGTCTTTCGTGTTTTAGTATTTGTCATTGTCCTTCTGGCAGTGTTGGTGTTTTTTGATGGGTCACAAAAAAGGTTTGCGTAAGCATGAGAGGGAGTTGGTTGAGAGGGCTTTGGATGTTGAGCATAGAAAGTATTGCCCTATCTGTGGTAAGAAAGTTGAGAGAATGTGTCCTGATAATCCTCGTGATAGAGAGGTTTTTGAGGCTTTGGAGTCTGGTAAGTGTCCGAAATGTGGTAGTGGTTTGAAGGTTACTGATAAGGGAATCTTGTATTGTTCTAAGCGTCCTGTGTGTAATTGGTGTTTCTATATTTCTGGTGTAAGGTGAAGGTGGTTTTTCTGGTTAAGAAGGATTTGAAGGTTTTGCCTTGTGGTTTTTATGATAATGTTTTATGTTCCTATCGTAAGACTGTGCGCTTTTGTTTGATGGATAGGTGTTGGAAGTGTCGCCACTACAAGCGGTATAATCGTGAGATGCTTGAGGCGGATGCGAGGATAATGGATGAGATTGATGAGGAACGTAGGAGGGGGGTTTGGAAGTGACTGATGCTTCTGTTGTGGTTGATGCTCGTTTGTTGTTGGCTGGATTACATTTGAAGTTAAATGCGCGTGATACTCGTTCGTTGTTGGCTCGATTGGAGTTAAATCCGCGTATTGCTGAGAATCCATATTGGTTTTTGCCCTGTGCTGATGATGGTCATGGTGAGTATGTTCAGGCTGGTCGTTTGCCTGTTTCTTCTGAGTGGTGTGGTAAGTTTAAGGGTCGTATTGTTTGTCGCAATAAGGAGTATCATAAGGGTGTTGTTTACGAGGAAGTTGATTTTACTGATATGAATGCTGTTATGAATGCGCATTATTGGTGTCATAAAGCTGTTTGTGTTAAGTGTTTTATCAGTGGGTTTGCGGTTCGTGAAGCTAGAGTTATTGAGAGTAGGATAGGTGAAGCTGTTGAGCGTGGCTATGGTGTTGCCGAACATATTGTTTTGTCGCCCCCTAAGTCTTTGAGGGAGTTGTCTTTTTCGGAGTTGTTTAAGTTGGGTGCAGTGGTGCTTAGGGAATAGGGGTGTGACGGGTGCGGGTCTTTTTCCGCATGGTCGTCGTATTGATAGAAAGCTTAGGATGTTGGTGTGGTCGCCTCACATTCATGTGATTGGATTTATTGCTGGGGGTTTTGGTCGTTGTCGTGAGTGTGTTCATGGTCGTGATGATTGTAAATCTTGCGATGGTTTCAAGGGTCGTCAAGTTCGTGGTTATGAGAAGGATGGTTGGATTGTTAAGGTTGAGCCTCCGCGTAACACCATTTTTGGTAGCGTTTATTATGTTTTGCATCATGTTTCGGTGAAGGTTGGCTTAGGTCGGTTTCATGCTGTTCGCTGGTTTGGCTTGCTTGGGAATCGTGTTTTCAAGGGTGTTAAAGGTAAGTGTAATACTGGGTGTCCAGTTTGTAAGGTGGCTGGGCATTATAGTAAGATGGAGCATGATGCGTATTGGGGTAAGAAGCGTTTGAGTGATTCTGGTGTCAATGCTGTGCCTGATGTTGATGTTGATGGTTCGCCTAATTTTCCTAATTTTGAGGGGCGTTAATTTTTGAGTGAAGTTCCGTCCTGTGATGCGTGTATTTGTCGTTTGAGATGTGACCGTTTGAAGTGTCATTTTCGTAGGTGTGGTTTGTGTGGGTTTCCTTTGTGGTTTGGTAAGGGTGGTTGGTATTGTTCTCGTTGTAAAGTTTGATGGGTGTTGTTGATGGATATGTGTGTTGATTGGCGTAATGTGTTTGTTGTGGTTGGCTTTTGGGTTTGGTGTTCTTCGTTAGAAGGCTTTTGGTGTTGAATCGTTGGATTCGTTTGGTGTTGGCTTTTTGCCGTATGGCTTCTTGTTGTTGTTTGAATCGTTGGATTCGTTTGGAGCCCTGTTGTTGGTCTGAGATTTTTGGTTGTTTTGTTGTCGGCTTTTTGGCGTATCGAGTTGCTGGAACGTGCGAGCATGGCCGAAAGGCCTGCGAGCTTACACTTTGAGTTATTTGTGTTTGCAGAATAGCATTATGCTGTCTGGTGCAGCGCAACCGACGTAAACTTTTAATTGCTAGAACCTTCCTATATCTTCTCTATGGTTCACGAAGAATCATGGGTTCGAAGGAATGGATGGAACATCCTTTTCTTACTGCTCGCTGTCCTCAGTCTTCCGTTTGTTTATCCATTCATCGGTCGTTTATTCTCTGTCCCTTTAAGCTACTTAAATGCTGTCAATCGTGTTTATGAGCATGGGTCGCGGTCTGGAGAGCTGGGAGGATTGCCGTATTTCAATGCAAACATTTCTGAATATCGGGTTGCTTGGAATGCTGGAGGATACGGATATTTTGATGCTTTCTCCTTTTTGGTTAGCTACATCGTTTTGCCAATTGTTTTATGGTCTGCGACAATTGTCTCGTCCGCTCTAGGGATTTATCTCTTCTATGAATTACTATGTTCTTGGATACGGAGAAAGCAGGTTAAGCATATTCTCGAACTAACAAAGGCGTACGTCAGAATATATATAGTGCGCGCGCTCAACGCGCTGAATCAATTGGTTTGGAAGCTATAAGCGAAACAGAGTTAGTATTTGGCTAACAGAGAAAAGAGGGGTTATTTGCGTTTTTTGAATAGTTGTAGGTCTTTGATTGGTTTTTTAACGGGCGGATTGTCTCCCGCGTAACCTAACACTTAACTTCATTGGTGGAGCGTTGCGCTCTTCTATGTTAAGCTCTCTCTGTCGTGGGATTTTTGCCCGTGTCTTACTTGTTCCATGTTTGGGTAATACTCAATAGTCATTGGGACAAGTTTTGTGGTTCTTGTTTCCTCTGTTGAGTCCGTCGGCATGGGTTTTTAGTAAGGCATGTAGATAAAGGGGGTTGGTGTTTATTTGCGTTTTCGGAAGATTTTGTCTTCTCCGTTGTTTGTGACGTATTCGTAGCCATTGTTTATGAGGTTCTGCATTTCTTGTGTGGTGTGGGCTACTGCGCTTACGTAGTCGTCTGTGAGGTCGGGTAGTAGTCCTATGTATCTTTGTGTGTTGTTTAGGTTTTTGTGTCCTAAGAGTTTCATTACTGTCCAAATGTTGTTTGTTTTATGTAGTTCCATTGTGGCTCTCCAATGTCGGAAGGTGTGCATGTGGATTTGTAGGATTCTTGGGTTTGCTAAGTTTTTGGCTATTCGTTTTCTTGCTCTTTCGAAGGTTCTTCTTACGGTTTCTCTGTTTTTGTAGGGAAATAGTTTGTCTGTGTTGTGTGGTAGGGTTGCGAGCATTATGGCGAGTTTGCTTGATATTCTTACGGTTCTTGGGTTGCTTCCTTTTTCTGGTTGGTTGATGGATAGGGTGTTTGCTTCTGTATTGAAGTCTATCCATTTTATGTTTAGTGTTTCTCCATATCGGGCTGCTGTTTCTTTGAGTGCTTGTAAGAATGTTGCTAGGTTGTGTTTTGACCCGCTTATGAGTTGGTCTAGTTCGTTTTCGGTTGGTATAAATACCATTTTTTGAGTGTATTTGTAGGGTGGTAGGGTTTCAGGGTCGTAGACTATGTGGGCGAATTTGTAGAATAGCATGGTAGCTACTCGTGCGTGTTGTTTGGTTCCGTTGCTCCATGTTTGTTTGTTTATGGTGTTTCTCACGCTTTCGGGGTTGGTTAGGATTGCTCCGCGTTTGGTCAGGGTGTTGAGGATTTTGATGTATCTTGACACGCTTTCGGGTGAGTAGTTGCGTTGTTGCATAAGTATTGCGAAGTCTGTTGTAGTGTTGTCGGGTTTGATTGTAACGTTGGTGAGTGTGGGTAAACCCGCCATCACAAGCATGACAAGCCTTGAGGCGACTTGTCTCTTCCGTTGGGTCCGTCTTCATGGTTTGATTCGGTGGGGTTTGAAGGCTCGGTTTGGTTCATCGCCTGATAGACTAGAGGCTTTCTTGGAAGTTAAACGTTACCATAGTAGGCTTACCTGCCTGTTCGTCGAGTTCTTCGACTTTCGGTGTGTGTGTGCGCGCACGTGCCCTACCCCCGGTTCAGTATATGATCCAAATATGGTCCAAATATGACTAAGAAAAAGGCAGACGCTTAGGGAGCCTTACTTCACGAACGCGCACTGCTTGTTCAGCACTTGGGATTTATTGTTTGGTTTGCCGATCTTGACTATTTTGTCCATGTTCAGCTCGAAAGCTGCTACGGGGTTTTCGAGTTTCCACGCGTTGAGGATCTTAGGATGGATTTCGCCTAGGATTCCCACGTCTGTTTCTTCAACTATCGCTGCCCCTGCTCTTCCGTTGATGAAGCTTGGATGTTTCGTTTCTTCTATCTGCCATTTGAGGCCGAGGTTGATGAAGAAAGCTTCTAGGTTTGACTTGATTTCGCTGAAGCTGGCGTTTGCATGGGAGATGGCTGAGGCAAGTCGTTCGCCGTCTCTTGTTCTGGTCTCGCTCTTCTCATCCAGCAAAGTGACTTTTCCCAACTCAAAGATCTTCTGTGGACATTCAACTGATAGGTTGTTGCTCAAGAATTCTAAGAGGCTGGGTAGAAGCCAGTTTCGCAGGCAAGTTAATGTTTGAACTTTTGGATTGGCAATTTCCACTATCTTTTCCTTTTTGCATCCCATTCTTGTGAAGAGGTTTTCCTCGTTCGTCAGAGTGTATGTCACAATCTCTTGGAATCCCATCCCAATCATCAGTTCTCTTGCAATGTCCAAAAAGCCTTGCTCCTCCGCCAGGCCTCCGGTGGTCGGCAGCTTGCGCCAAACTGGTTTGATCTTGTTGTAATCATACGCTATCGTAATGTCTTCAACTACGTCTACAGGATGCATAACGTCTGTTCTGTAGCAGGGAACACGAACTTTGACGCTGTCATGATCAGTCTTGTCGACGCCGAACCGTGCCTTCAGAAGCAAACCTGCAATCTGCTTAGCCGTTAGCTGCAGGCCTGAGATCTTGTTTACGTATTCAACATTCAGGTCTATGGCTCTCGATTTTAGATCGGGGGTAACTACTTCCTGCTTCTCTTTGGGATAATGCACTCTTGCAGAGTAGGCTTTTCCGCCGCGCTCTATCAGCGATAGCGTGATGATCTTCAACGTGGTGAGCACGGTTTCATGCATTGTGCCCGTTACTTCAACGAGGACGTTTTTCGTCTGGTCTGTTATTTTTCCCAAATCGTTCGAGTTGATTATTGGCGGAAATGAAAGCACCTTGTTATTGGCATCTAATAGTATTGGATACATGGAATGCTTGCTCACAATGTGGCCGTACTCCAAGCCCTTGGGATGCTTTGCTAGGATTTCTTTCAGATTCATTTTTTCCTCGAAAGCCAATGGGACAAAGCTGATTTCGGTTGGTCTGGCAACAGTGTATTGAAGGGGCGGCGTGATGAGGTTGAAATCGTATAGTCCGATTGAAGTTCGCTGCCTATTCCTTCCATAAGACTGGTCAAGCTTGTCTTGCAGGTGCATTAGTCCGCGAATTATCGTGTCTGTTAACCTGACGTTCCTGATTATTGAGCAGCCTATGTAGGGACGGATGGTTTCAAGCCTTGAGTCTACGTGTATCTCAACGAGTGGTTTGCCAACCGCGTATTCTATTAGGCCCTCTTCCGTGCCCAAGAAGCCTCGCAAGGCCCGAGCCAAGCCTTCAATGTTCCAGATGTCAGGGCGATTCGTGTCCTTGATTTCGATGCTCATCTCACCTTCTTTCTCGTTGAAAAGCTTCACCTCGCCCTTCACGAAGGCCAAGATGTCGTTTATCCTCTCCATGTTATGGTGCAGCTGCATGTCGAGCAGCTTCTCAAACTCGTCATAATCAACATCGATCGTCGGCATCTAGAACACCTGCTTCTTCCTTATCCAGTCCAGATCCTGCGAGAAGATCTGGCGAATGTCGTCTATGTTTGCCTTCATCATGAACAGTCGGTCGATGCCCAACCCCCAGGCGAGAACAGGAACCTTGATGCCTAAGGGCAAGGTTACTTCTGGCCTGAAGATCCCTGAACCGCCGAACTCGATCCAGCCGTAGCCCTTCTTGTAAGCATCCAACTCCACGCTTGGCTCAGTGAAAGGGAAGTAGTCTGGTTTGAACTTGACTTCATCAGCGCCAGCGATTTCCACAGCGAACTTTTCCAACACTCCAAGCAGGTCTCGCAAGGTCAGATTCTCGTCAACCACTATGCCTTCAACCTGATTGAACTCTGTCAGGTGTGTTTTGTCCAGAACTTCAGGTCTGTAGCAGCGAGCGATCGAGAAATAGCGGCCTGGAATCTCCAAGTCCTTGCTCAGAAGTGTTCTGGCACTAAGGCACGTTCCATGTCCGCGCAGAATAAGACGCTTCGCTTCCTTAGTCGAGTATTCGTATCCCCACCCGGATGAACCAGTCTTCCAGCCATCTTCATGCGTTTTCTTCACATCTGCAATTGCGCGCCTATAAGCGTCTAGACTACCATACTTTGGCGATTTCACAAGGTATATCCCGAAGATCTCTCGGGCCGGATGGTCTTGCGGCATGTAGAGCGCGTCAAAGTTGAAAAATGACGTTTCAACGGCCGACCCCCTCATCTCTTTGAAACCCAAGTCGACGAGTTTCTGTTTGACTTCGTCAAGAAACTGCTGGTAAGGATGCTTCTTGCCGGGCCATGTGTTGGCAACTGGTGCTTTAATGTTGTATTCTTGCAGTTTGACTGTCTGCCACTTTCCACTGATTATGAGCTCTGGCGTTAGCTGTGTGACTTCAGCGGCAACCCTCACATCTTTTCTTGCGATTTTCTGTCCTTCGCCTGTAAGCTCGACAATCCTCCTTGTCTTCTCTTCAACGTCAACGAGTTTTCTTCCCCTCAAAATCTGAACAGCTTCTTGAAGCTCTTTACTTAGCTCGTCAACTGACGCCGTTTCTTTTTGGCCTAGAAGTCTCAGGAGTTTCTCATCGTTTCCTTCAGCTGATTCTTGCATTTCCAGGATTTTGGTTTTTGAATCCAACTTCGCCCATTTTTTCCGTTGAACCCAGCCCAACGCGATGGGAACGAGCTGCTGTTCTAAACCAGCTTTTCTAACCACTTCCCCAAGTAAGCCCTTCCCATTCAATTTCCTGAGCGTATCAATTACGCGACGTTCAGGCAGCCCGCTTTTCGCGTAGGTCTTTCCCTCTTCAGAAAGTCTTGCCACTAGCTGCTTCTTCTCTTGCGTGCACACCAGTTTTTTCTCTTGCAATGCTAGAACTGCGCGCATTACAGCCGCGTTAGACAGCCCAGTTTCAGCTGTTAACTGATCCACAGTTGCCCTTCCCTCAAGGCTCTTTATGGCTGAAAGTGCTTTGTGCTCATATTCCCTGAGTCCAATCATGGCGTTTCCTCTCATGAACGGCGTAAGTTGGAGTTGGTAATGTAGTTGGTTCAGTTTTAATAAAAGTATGCGTGCCCTCCGTTAGCGTCTGCTTACAAATAATCGTCTTTCTCAGGGAAATTGGCGGGGCATCCCTTCACTGTCAGGAATCGTAGATGCATGAACGATATTTATGGATTGCGTCTTTGTAGCGCACGCAGTTGTGCGGGGTTCAATAAGATTTAATACGTTTCTCATGAATTGTATAGGAAGCTAAACCAGCCTAGACGGTATATGCTTGACTGATGAAAACAAGAACGAGATGGTTGTGACACCCTGGGAAGTCAGAGGCAAGGTTGACTACGAACGTTTGATACGCGAATTCGGAACTCAACCGTTAACTGATGAGCTTTTGAAGAGAATGGCAGAGCATACTGATGAGCTTCATCTGCAGCTGCGGCGAGGACTATTCTTTTCTCATCGGGACCTGGATGCTGTGCTTGACCTGAATGACAGGGGAACCAAGTTCGTGTTGTACACGGGGAGAGGCCCTTCA
This sequence comes from Candidatus Bathyarchaeota archaeon, assembly GCA_963705345.1. Lineage (GTDB taxonomy): Archaea > Thermoproteota > Bathyarchaeia > Bathyarchaeales > Bathycorpusculaceae > DASPTR01. The sequence goes on along the minus strand of OY970072.1, from coordinate 312,147 downwards.
GGCCCCGTTCACATTGGCCATCTTGTCCCATGGATTTTCACGAAGCACCTGCAGGACAAGTTTGACACTAGGCTCTATTTCCAGATGACTGACGACGAAAAATTCGTGGTAGATGACGAAAACAAGCTTGCAGACATGACAAAATTCGGCTACGAAAACGCTCTAGACTTGATCGCCTTGGGCTTCAAGCCTGAAAAGACCTTCATAATATTTGATGTTCAAGACATTGACCTGCTATACGATATTGCATTAGAGGTTGCAAAACGCATCACTTACTCAACTGCCAAGGCAACTTTCGGGTTTCAGGATAGCACAAACCTTGGCTGGATATTCTGGCCGGCGATTCAGGCCGCGCCATGTTTCATACATAAGAAACTGACAGGCGAGAACGTTCCAGCACTGATTCCAGCGGCGATAGACCAGGACCCATACTGGCGGATTACCCGGGACATAGCGCAGAAATTAGGCTACTATAAGCCCGCTCAGATCCACTGTCGCTTTCTGCCCGGACTTGGAGAAGGGGGAAAGATGAGTGCCTCTGAGCCTGAAACATCCATATTTACCACAGACCCGCCTGAAGTTGTTAAGAGAAAAGTCTGGAATGCCTTCACAGGTGGGAAGGGAACAGCCGCAGAGCAGAAGAGAACGGGCGCAGACCCAGACATCTGTTCAGTTTTCCAGTACTTCCTTTACCTGTTTGAGGAGAATGACAAAAAGCTGACTGAAAGGGAAAAACAATGCAGATCCGGCGAAACACTCTGCGGAGAATGCAAGAAGGATTTGACAGAGAGAATCAATAGATTCCTTGCAGAACATCAGAAAAAACGAGAAAAAGCAAGAAGCACTGTTGACGAATTCCACATCAAACGATAAGCAGGGATCCTCGCATGTCCGAAAAAGCAAGCGTCGGCGCCTCTTCGGTCCTCAGACTGCTGCATCCTATGCACACGGTGCTTGTTTCTTCCCTTGGCAAAGATGGCAAACCGAACATCATAACCTTGGCATGGGCTATGCCCACGTCTATCAATCCGCCTCTAGTGGCCATAAGCGTCAGCCCCAGAAGATATTCGCATGGTCTTATAGAGGAAACAAGAGAGTTTGTGGTCAACGTTCCAACAATGGACATCTTGAAAGAAGCCTTCCTCTGCGGTGTATTAAGCGGCAGGAACCATGATAAATTCAAAGAAGCGGGTCTCACAGCGTTGCCTGCCAAAAAGGTTAAGCCTCCGATCATAAAGGAATGCGTGGCCCATCTGGAATGCAAACTGTACAGCAAATTCCAAACTGGAGACCATACAATCTTCATCGGAGAGATAATTGAGGCCTACGCGAATAAGGAAGCCTTCACTGACAAGTACGATTTGGAAAAAGCGAAGATGGTGTTTCACCTAGGTGGAAACGAGTTTGCAACTCTTAAACGTAGGATTTCCAAGCCTAAGCGACCGCGAATCTAGAACTGACAGTTTTAGCAGGGTTTAAGCACTACCAATTTTGCTTTCGACGCCTTCTACTCCCCATACCCCTTTTTGTAACCTTTTTAAACTATAACCAAGTTAGCCCTAACTAGAATACAGTGTGACTTCAATGAGCGGATACGATAAGGACGCGCTCAAGAAGTTTGAGCGCGCCGGGAGAATTCTGCGCGAGACGCGTGAGGAAATGAGGCGTTTCGTCCGCGAGAACATGCCGATAATTGAGGTCTGCGAAAAGGCGGAGAGTCTCATAAGGAAGAAAGGTGCAGAGCCAGCGTTTCCCTGCAATGTTTCGATAAATGAGATAGCCGCACATTACACGTCACCTCCGAACGACAGCAGTAGAGTTCCTGAAAAGTCAATAGTAAAAGTGGATATTGGTGCCCATGTGGACGGATACGTGGCCGACACGGCGGTCACTGTAAGCTTCGACCCTGAGTACGAAAGCCTCGTGAAGACAGCGGAAACGGCGTTGGAAAAAGCTGTGGAAAACATCGGTCCAGGAGTATCCACTTCAAAGCTTGGAACAATAATCGAAGGCACAATAAGGTCGTATGGATACAAGCCGATTTCCAACCTGACAGGGCATCAGGTCGGGCGATATCTCGTGCATGCTGGCACGTCTCTGCCTAATGTCTCGCATATATTCTCTTCGAAGATTAAGCTTGGCGGAGTGTACGCGATCGAGCCCTTCGTTACGCTCCAGAACGCGGCAGGCAAGGTTGAAGATGGGGAGGGGGCCACAATATTCCGTCTTCTCAAACCCAGATCCCCAAGTAACTCTCATGCAAAGCAGCTTTTGAAGCACATTGAGCAAAACTTCAGAACGTTGCCGTTTGCTGAACGCTGGCTTCAGGGCATAGTTCCCGAAGAACATCATCAAGAAGCCTTCCGAGAACTGCTGTCATCAAGGGCTCTTATGGCCTATCCTATATTTGTTGAGGCAAGCCGAAAGCCTGTCGCTCAGGCAGAACACACAGTGTTAATAGTTGAAAAAGGGTGCGTTGTGCTGACCTAGATTCGGAGTCTTTCCCGCGCTTTATCTTTGTCTTTGACTTCTCTGTATATTGCCGTTATCATCATCTTGTCGGTGCATTTCTGACACGGTTCAGCTTCCTTGAAAATGTAATCGCCACGCTGGAATTCCCTAACGCTTTTGAAGCCGCATTTTCTACATTCGATAGTAGTATTTATTGGAGGAATTTCGATTCTTAGACGTGATACGCGTCTTCTCATTTGAAGTATCACGTACGTGGAGAGGGCTACTCCCGCGAATCCTATGAGAATCAGCCATCCTGCAACAACTGGGTCGCTGACAAAGTTATTGGCGGCCAGTATCAGAGCCGTCAGTGACAACGCTATGGTTATGAATATTATTAATAGCACTAGTGACGAGACTCTTGTTGGCCGTGTTGCATTCTTTCCTTGGCTCATTCTGTTCATCCTCCTATTGGCCGATGCCGATAGTATTACCTATTCCGGCAACTATCACTTTATCTCCTTCCTTTGTTCTTTCCAAGATCACCTGTTTTATTCTTTCGATGACCTTATCCGCCGAGTCGAATATCTCCTTGCGCATAGGAGAAACGGCGTCGCCGATGTCTTCTTTCACTATCACCGCGTTTATCGGGATGTGATATTTCAGGATAGACTCCTCAATCTTGAACTGGTCAACGCCTGGTCCGCCTATGGCCGCGCCCACGCCCTCTGCTACTTCGCCGACCTCTTCGCCTTCAAGTTTGGCAGCTGCATCAATCATGATTATTGACGAGACCTTCCCATTGTTTTCATTAATCAACTGCTCTATCGCGTCTCCAGGTTTTCCAACGTTTCCTCCCGGGCCCTCAGCCTTTATCACGTAGGCTGTGCGACCTTCTATCGGCACAGTTGCGACAACACAGTCCTTAGGCATTTTCCTAGTTTCGTATCCATGCATGAGTTTTCCGGCAACTAGGGCTCCGGCGCCGTCGCCTATAGGTTGACCGTAGGCGAAAGCCTTCAACGCATTGGCGTAGGCTTCGGCTTCCCGCATGATGAGCGGAAGTATCATTTGAATCTGCATTATGATGTAGAGGCTGAGTGTTTTCTTCCCAAGCAGGTAGAAATGCCTTATCACCTTGTAAATGTAGTTGAGCGCCATGGCTGCTTCAAGAGTGTTTTCCAGGTTGTTTACCTGGGTTTCGTCTGACGCGGGCGCCATCAGTTTGACCTCGTCCTTGAACCGTACGTCTCTAACGTCAAGTATGTGTTCAAGCTTCCAGACTACACCTGCAGGGTCTAGGTTCTGAGGAGCTATTGTGAAATACTCTAAGAATCGGTCAACTCTGATTGTTGGATCCGTCTGTGGTTTGCCAATTTCCTTAATCGTTTCTATTGCGACTTTTCGTCCTTCGTCCTTAATGAATTTAAGCTTGTAAAGGGAACCTTCAACCTCTCTGAGCATAACGTACAACTGAATTCTCTGACCGTAAAATATGAAAGCTATGAAAACAACATAGAATAGCAAGTTTAGAATCCATGAAATCGGGTTTTCCCCAAATGGATTCTGGGAAATCGTCCAGTTAAACTTGACAACCGACGCAAGCATGTCCACGAGTCGACTCACCTTTCCGAAAGACTATCAAACGCTTAGTTATAAGTCTTGGGCAAATCCGCCTCGAATCGGCAAAATTAACCATGAGTGGAGCTGCCAGTTTTCTCGGCTTCACGTGGCCGAAGACCACACTACAACCGAGAACGGAACGCAGTTTAACTTCCGAGTTCGGAATGGGATCGGGTGGGTCCCGCGCCCTATGGCCGGCAAACTCCAAATATCTCGCTGAGTCTTTACTCATAAACTTATCGCTTCACTGCATCAGAACCCAACTGTCGCTTCTTTTCTCTGAAGCAGGAATGCGTATATTTAAAATATGGGAGTTGGTTTTCATTGTGGCTTGTGGGGCCGTAGTCTAGGCAGGAATGACGACGGGCTCCAGAAATAGTCTAGGCACATACGGAAGTAGTCTAGGCACATACGCCCACTTAGGGCCGACCCAGGAAGGGAATGACGAAATTCTGGAGCGGTCATTCGGAGAAACCCGTAGGTCGTCGGTTCAAATCCGGCCGGCCCCACCAAAAGCCCTTTTGCCCAATAAAGCCCACGAAGCTGCATTCACGCTTTTGACAACTACGTGACGGAGTTTCCAATATCTGGACGCGCGTCCACCCATAGGCAAAGGTTTTCAAACCCGAAGACTCTTCGTGATTTGTGCATCTTAAGAGTGATAGCGCTTGTCCAAAGACGAAATAAGAGTCCATTACTCTGGTTTCATCATATTTGCAGCTCAAATACTGAGCATCGCGACAGGCATCATTTTCACGCTTCTGCTCACCAGAAACATGACAAAACAACAGTACGGCATATGGTCGAACATCTTCGATCTAATGGGGTACTTTACGCTCTTTAGCGGGCTGTTCCCGTTCTGGGCAACGCGGTTCGTTGCTCGCAGAAAAGAAGGAGCTATCAAAACGGGTCTCTTGGCTAATCTAATCGTGGCTCTAGTTTCTATGGCAGTCTATTTTCCTTTAATCTCCATAATAACCAGCGCATTTAACATCGCTGGAGCCTACATAATCGTGTACCTTGTTGCGTCCCTTCAGATCATCAACGTGCACATGATCGGTATGCTGGAAAGCTGTCTGCGCTCAATAAAGCCTCAAACAATAGGGTACGGCTTGCTGATAGAGGAAGCCTGCAAGGTTTCATTAGCCTACGTACTGATTGTGGGACTTCACCAGCTGTTCCTAGGAGCAATGCTAAGTCTCATAGTAGCCGCATCAATCCAAGCATTGTACTATGTGCGCCTTTTGGCCAAAGATCTCAGGCAGAGAATCCGATGGAACTACTTAAGAGAATGGTTGAAAGGTTCAACAGCAAACCTCTACAATGCAGTTGGGAACCAGCTAGCTGCTTTCATCTTCATCCTGCTTTTCCTCTATGGCGGCCAAGCAGCAAGAGGAGAGTACCAAGCAGCAGCAGCATTTGCAAACGTAGTCGGATACTCATCGTTTCTAGCATTCGCACTGTACCCAAAGATGCTGGCCAAAAACAGCTTAGAAGATGTCGCGTCGTCATTCAAAATTGTGCTGATGTTTGCTATTCCGATGGCAACGATAGCCATAACCATGCCCAAATCACTCTTAACCATCTTGAACGTGTTCTACAGTCAGGCCTCGCCCATACTTATACTGCTCACGCTGGATGCAGTTGTGCTCCTGGTATCTCAGTTCTACAGTTCGTTAATCTTTGGAGTCGAAAGACTAGATGAGGAGGCCAAGATACCGCTCGGCAAGCTTGTCAGAAGCAAAATGTTCAAGGTGTTCACGTTGCCTTATATTCAGGCCGCCATCGCCGTTCCAACAGCATACTTGGTCTTAACAGGATTGGCAGCTGGCCAATCAGTTAACGCTGTGACATACGTCACAGGTATTAACTTGTGTGTTCACGTAGCCGCGTTTTTGGGAATGTATGCGATCATGCGCAAGTCCGTGAGAATTTCTGTTCCATGGAAAAGCATAGGAAAATACGTGCTTGCATCAACGATCACTGCGGCGGTACTCTACTTCCTTCCACAGCCGACCACGATAGTCTTGACTCTCAGTAAGGTAGGAGTTGGTGTGGGAGCCTATGCTTTGTTGTTGTTGGCGATCGATGTAGAGGCAAGAGAATTGGTCGCTTCAATATGGCATGAAATCAAGGGCATCTTCGGCGGATTCGGCAGCAGGGACTAGCGACAATTAGCCTTCTGCAATGCGTCAGCGGTGCTTTCAGCTGTTGTTTATTTCGCTTTCCATCTTGCAAGCACTGTTGCTGTAAAGACTGTGATTCCTGAAATGACTACTAGGGGCCCTGACGGTAGACCTAAGTAACTTGACAACAAGACTCCTGAGAACGAACTGATCGCACCGAATACAGCGCTGAATATGGAATATCTGAACAGGTCCGAGCTTAGATTCTTAGCCGCTGCTGCAGGAACGATTACTAGGAATCCTACTAGCAATGTTCCAACGATTTTTATGCCTATGGCCACTATGGCGGAAACAAGCAAGAGATACAGGAGATTTGTTCTAGCTATGTTGATTCCCTTGGAAATTGCAAGCTCCTCTGAAATCATGCCCAGAACGAGTTTCTTGTAGATGATCTTCGTCAGAGAAACTGCCACAACCGAAACAACTGCCGCTATGACTGTGTCCAGCAGAGTTACTCTTGTTATGTCACCAAACAAGGCTTCAAGTAACTCGGCTTCAGGTATGATTAGTATTCCTATTGCTAAAGCCAATGTGAATACTGCACCCACTATGGATTCGAAGGACAATCTGGTGACTCTTCCCAGATGCCAGATGATGACGGCCGCTGCAAAGAGGAAAACGAACGCTCCTAAGAAGGGATAGCTTAAATGGAGTGATAATCCAATCGCAAGGCCTGGCAGAGCGACATGCGACAAAGCGTCTCCAACAAGCGCCATTTTCTCCAATACCATTAGCGAGCCGAGGTACCCCGCTGAGATACCTACGAAAATCCCTGTTACAAGGCTGAATGCGAGCGTTTCTATCGTGAGAATCACCGTTTATGGTTGTGTTCCTGCACAGACTGTTTCACCGTAGATTATCTTCTGTACTGATGAGTTCATTATTTCCTTTGATTCTCCAAAAAACGTTACGCACTTGTTCAAGGCTAGCAAGTAATCTGAATACTCTCTTACGATGTGTATGTCATGTGTTATCAGGAGTATTGTTATCTTCTCTTTCATTTTCAGTTCATTCAACATTCTATAGATTGGCTCCTCACTGTCCAAGTCCACACCAGTTGTGGGCTCATCGAACAGCAGGACATTCGGGTTATCAACCAGAGCCCAAGCAATCAATACCCTTCGAAGTTGCCCTCCGGACAAAACACCAAGGTTCTTGTTCAAGACGCCCTTGTCGTTCAGTTTGACAGGGCTAAGATGAGCTTCGATGCCTAAGCCATTCCTGAATGATAGAAACTCCTTTACAGAAATTGGGATATCACTCACAGAGATGTTTTGAGGAACGTAGCCTATCTTCACTTTCGGTTGCCACTCAATCCTCCCTTCATGTGGTAGCAGATTCAGCAATGCCTTAAACAACACAGTTTTACCAGCGCCGTTCGGTCCAACAATCGCCAAAGCTGTTCCTTTCTTAAGCTCAAAGCTTACGTTGTCCAGAATCATTTGGTTCTGAAGCTTCACGCTTAAGTTCGACACTATTAACGCGTGGTCATTACTGTTCTCCATAGTTGACGAACTCATTTCAACCTAAATGTTAATGCCCAAATTTAGACTTTGCTAACAAGTTGAGTTCCGATGCTTACCGGATATAGTTTGATGATGGACAGCTATATATTTCGGATATTCAGAATGGTAATGAGGAGCCAGGTTTGCCACTTCCACTTGTTGAACGTTCAAAGGGAGAGATCGCACAGGCCATCAGAAGGAAAGTTGAGGGGATAAAAGGCGTTAAGGGCTGCCGTCAACTAAACGTGCGTATGAGTGGAAAAAGATTCGACGTAGATATGCGCGTGTTGCTCGACGCAAATCTCGGCTTTGAAGGCGCTCACAAGATCTCACTGGACATCGAAAAAAAGGTAAAGGAGACTATTCCAAACGCAAGAATTTCAGTCGACACTGAACCATATGGAAATGGTCGAGAAAACATCTGGAAACTTGTGAAAGAGATCGCAGAAGCAGAACCTGGTTCTAGGGGTGTTCACAACATTCACCTTCAGACGATCAATGGAAAACTGTGCGTTGATCTGCACTTGGAGGTCAGTGCAAACATGACTGTGAAGCAGGCGCACGATGTCGCCGATCAGATTGAAAAGAAGATAAAAGCAGCCGACTCGAATATCTCAGAGGTCACCATTCATATTGAATCTGCGTCAGATCTCATATCTAAAGAACGGGCAGGAATCGAAACCGAACTGAAATCGTACATTGAACACATGGCAGAACGCTTCCCTGAAATCAAGGAAGTTCACGGAATCCAGGTCCGTAGATTCGGCGAGACCATCCATGTCGTCCTTCACTGCCACTTCGATCCAAAACTAACCATAAAAGAGGCACACGAAATCTCCAACCGTCTCGAAAGCGCAATCAGAGGCGCGTATCCTAATGTTGCACGCATAGATGTCCACGAAGAACCTGCCTAGGATTCCCAAAATCCACCAAGTTGTCCTGATGAGCGTGACATAAGACCTAAATACCCCTTTAGCCGTAGGAAAGGGAGCAACGGTTTCAGGGAACGTTAAGAGAATCTTGTTTGAGGCGGATTCAAAAATACGGCAAAGGAGAAAGATGGCAGCAAACGCAAGGACTGCTGGTCTATCTCGTCCACGGACGTCTATAAGGCCCTTGAGACTAGCGAAAACGGTTTGTCTAATGATGAAGCTAGCCGACGGCTCAGAGTCTATGGGAAAAACGAGTTACCGACACATGCATTCAGCAGTTCCCAGGTCCTTCTCAGGCAATTCAAAAATCCAATATTCGCCATTCTGATTGCGTGTGCAGTGGTAGCTGGCGTCTTCTCAGGACCCATACAGGCCATAATAATACTCTCAATGATTGCTCTCAGCGTCATCTTAGGCTTCTATAACGAGTACAAGGCAGAGAAAATCGTCCAGAATCTGAGAAAGAACGTGTCGATTAAAGCGGTGGTCACCAGAGATGGTAAGACCTTACGGATAGACTCGCAAATGGTGGTTCCTGGAGACCTCGTTTCAGTCTATGTTGGAGACATAGTCCCGGCAGATATGAGAATAGTGAAGTCCAAGGATCTTCAGACTGACGAGGCAACATTTACTGGCGAATCATTACCCGTTGAGAAATCTTCAGATCAGCTTGATCTTCAGCGTCCGGTGCCTCAGCAACTGGTGAATCATCTGTTCATGGGCACCGTGGTGGTGCATGGCACTGGTCAAGGTGTTGTCGTCTCGACTGGCCAGCACACCAAGTTCGGGTCTATTTCAAAAAGCCTGACTCGATCACATCCTGAAACAGAATTTCAAAAGGGAATCAGAAAGTACGGCAACATGATTCTTACCCTTACCGCAGCTCTTACGATTAGCATATTCTCATTGCGCCTTGTCAGATTCCCAAATGCATGGGCTGACTCTCTACTCTTCTCTCTCTCAGTGGCCGTTGGGCTTGTACCTGAACTCATGCCTGCCATCGTAACAATCAGCCTCGCTCAAGGCGCAGGCAGAATGGCGAAGGCAAAGGTAATCGTGAAACGCCTAGTTTCAATAGAAGACTTCGGCAACATGGATATTCTCTGCACAGACAAGACCGGAACACTAACAGAGGGGAAAATTGCTCTACAAGACTGCTATTCCCTTGGCGAAGAGAAAGATCATAGAATCTTGACTTTTTCATTGCTATGCAACTCCGCTGTCGTAGGAGAAACAATCGTTGGCAATCCGATGGATTCAGCAATCTGGGAGTACGCCATCAAGAACGACACTCAAGAGAGCGCTAAATCATACGCCAAGATTGACGAGATCCCCTTCGATTATCAACGACGACTCATGTCAGTAGTCGTCAGAAGAGATGACAAGTGCACTTTAATCAGCAAGGGGGCGCCCGAATCGATCTTCGCAAGATGCGCACAAGCCGAGATCAGCGAAAGAACAGAACCATTCAGTGATGTTCAGAAAGCGATCAACGCCAAATTCTACAATCTCTCGCAGCTTGGATATAGAATTCTCGCAGTTGCCTACCGTCATGCCGAACGCAAGACATCATACTCCGTCGAGGATGAAAGAGATCTAACGCTTCTAGGCTTTCTCATCTTCACTGACCCACCAAAGAATGACGCTCATCAAGCTCTCACAAGACTAAAAGAAATGGGCGTGGATGTAAAAATACTGACCGGTGACAACGAGCTTGTAGCAAAAACGATTTGCGACGAACTCAAAGTCACAATCAAGAGAATTGTCTGCGGCCCAGACTTGACACAGATGAGTTGGAATGAAATGAGAACGGTGGTGGAAGAAACCACCGTTTTCGCACGGATCACGCCTGAACAGAAACTCGACATCATCAAGGCATTGAAAGCAAACGGTCATGTAGTGGGTTTCATGGGAGACGGCGTGAATGATGCCCCAGCACTATATGAAGCAGACGTAGGCTTGTCAGTGGATACGGCTGTTGACGTCTCAAAGGAGGCAGCGGACATCGTCCTTTTGGAAAAAGATCTACTTGTGCTAGCTGACGGCATAAATGAGGGCCGCAGGATCTTCGGCAACACTATGAAATACATCCTCATGGGAACAAGCTCCAACTTTGGAAACATGTTCAGTGCTGCCGTAGCATCAGTCTTATTGGATTTTCTGCCCATGACAGCCATGCAGATACTATTCATGAACCTGCTGTATGATGTTTCCAACATGACCCTGCCAACTGATAACGTCGATGAAGAATACATCAAGAAGCCAAAACGATGGGACATAGGCTGGGTGAGAAAGTACACTCTCTTTTTCGGTCCGTTCAGTTCACTTTATGACTTTCTCACCTTCGGCATAATGTTATTCGTTTTCGGCGCCGTCAGTAACGCACAGCTCTTTCAAAGCGGATGGTTCGTGGAATCATTCTGGACGGAAGTTTTGGTGATATTCGTCATTAGGACTAGGCGCATTCCTTTCTTTACGAGCCGCCCTGGAAAATGGGTGGTTGCGCTTACGCTTGCATGCATAGCGTTCGGAACAATAGTCCCATTCACAATTGGAGAACTCCTCGGATTCACCGCACTTCCGACCGGATACTGGGCACTCTTGGCACTTATGGTTACTACTTACCTGTTCCTAGTTGATGCAGGCAAAGCGTTCTTCTATAGGGTATGCAAACTCTAAAGGAAGGTGAATGAACACGGCAGATCTTGGACTATTCGACTGGTGGGCCATCACCATCAGTGGCGGATGCATATTCCTCACGCTGGTGAGCATATATCTTTATGTCGACAGTAGACCAAAACGGAAGACGAGCATCAGAAGAAACAGAAGGACCGTCGCCCTTGCGAACGACTTCTTTTTCGTCTGGGTTCTACTGAGTCTCTTGATCTTCTATATAGTATCGATCAATATAGGCTCTCTCTATCTATTCGCAGCAGGAAACATCATTGTTGAAGTCATTCTGATTGCTTACTCATTGAAGAACAGAAAAAGCGAATAGCGCCAGCCAGGCACTTAAGAAATGACAAAAACAAGAATACAGGATTCCAGCTAGTGAAGACATATGGCAAAACACAACGCAAAACTCGGCAAGAACAACCCTTGCCCGGAATGCTATGGCTGGCGGCTTTCATATTCCTCATGCGATCACAAGAAATACACTTGCTGGACCTGTGGACACCCGCAATGTCTCCTACACTGAATATCCAATGCAAAGTGAAGATGAAGCCACACACACTTGCTCAAAGCAGCCGAAGTGTGTATTGCAATGAAATGGTCTGTACGAAAAGCAAATGCTCCTACTGGTGTAAAGAAATGGAAGATATTCACCTCTGAAGAGTATTATGAAAGCTACGTGGAATTCAAGAAGCCTAAACGACGATTCCTTTCACGAGAAGCTTTTTCTGTCTGAAATGTTATTACCACGAAACCCACTATCCTCTTGACGAGAACGACATGAAAATTACTCAAGCCTCCAAGATACAGCTTCCAGAACTCGCCGCCCTGCAGAAAATGTACATACAACGTCATGCAAAACTGGATGGTATTTCATGTTTGAAGAGGATGCCAGCACCCGATGGATTAACTATATGAAGGAGTTCATCGGACAACAGAACAACCTCGTATTGGTCGCGATGGAAAAGAATACGATCATTGGTTACATGACAGCTTCAATATATGCAAGGCCGCCAATCTACAAAATAAAGAAGGCTGGTCTCATCGGCGACAATTTTGTTCTTCCACAATATCGAAGAAAAGGCGTTTTCTCAAAGATGCTAGAACAGATTCTATCATGGATGAAAGCTAAAGGAGTTGAATATGTTGAGCATCCCATTGCAGCCAAGAACAACCTTGGAAGAACTGTTTGAAGAAAGAAAGGCTTCGAAGATACGACGATTTTCACGAAACGAAAAATCGCTTGAAAGGTAACGCGTGTTTTCTATGGGTAGAATCTCCTTATTGTTCTTGGAAACGGGATAGAGTCTATTATGTTTTCTAGGTCGAGCATCCATGTTAACACTCTTTCCAAGCCCATGCCAAAACCAACGTGCGGAACGGTGCCGTATCTACGCAGGTCCAAGTACCAGTCATAATCCTGTTCTTTCATGCCCGTCTCCCTGATTCGGCTGATCAATGTCTCCTTGTCATCTTCTCTAGCGCCGCCCGTCGAGATCTCGCCTATTCTGGGCACAAGCATGTCGGTGGACATGGCCAATTCAGGATGATCCCGGTAGGTCTTGCAGTAGAATGCTTTGATCGCCGTTGGATAATCATATACAAAGAATGGCTTGCCAAACTCGTCAGCCAGAGCCTTCTCATCGTCATAGCCCAAATCGTCTCCCCACTTGATCTTGGAATCCTTGCCCCTAAGCCTCTCAACTGCTTCAGTGTAAGTCATCTTCGGAAACGGCGTCTTGACGGACTCCACTTTGGAAATGTCGGCACCGAATTCTGCAAACTCTTTCCTGCATTTCTTGACAGTCTTCTGACAGACGTAAGCCAAAAGCTCCTCCTCAAATCGCATCAAATCACACATATCAGCAAAGGGCCACTCAGCCTCAATGTGCCAATATTCAGTCAAATGTCTTATCGTTCTGCTCTTCTCGGCTCGGAAAGAGGGAGCAATACAGTAGACCTTTTCAAGTGAGTAAATCAGTATTTCGAGGTAAAGCTGAGAACTCTGGGTCAAGTACAAGTCCTGACCAAAATAATTCAAGCCGAATAGTGTCGAACCGCCCTCAACGGCAGCTGAGATGAACATCGGCGGAGAAACCTCTACGAATTCTAGACTTCTGAAAAACTCGCGCGTAGCCTGAAGCACTTCATCGCGCACTTTCATAACTAGATTCATCTTGCGACTGCGAAGCCACAGGTGGCGCATGTCGCGCAGGAACTCCTCGCTCTTGTCTTTGCTGATTGGGAAAACCTCAGCCAGGCCGATGACTGAAATTTCGTCAACTGCAATCTCGTATCCACCTGGAGCACGCTCGTCTGGCCTGACAGTGCCTTCAAGCGACAGGGAAGACTCAATTGTCAACTTCTCAGCATCAGCCCACCCTTTGCCGTCAGCCTTGACTGTACATTGGATGACCCCTGTCGAATCGCGTATCAAGAGAAAAATAGTTTGCTTACTCTCTCTTTTGCGATAGACCCAGCCTCGAATCGCAACTCTCTTGCCTTCATGTTTTCCCTCCAACACTTCATCTATGGCAACAAAGGGCACGAAGTTTCAACCTCTCTTTTCATCCCGACTTCAGACCTAAATGCGATTCGGCTTCTTAAGCTTTAAACCTGTTTAGTTCCGGCCTCAAACACTTTGCGAAACACAAACAGAGCAATGGGCACGGCGCCAACAGCTAACATCAGAAACGGCAACGGCTTCCAGATGTAAGAGTAGAGCAGGCCTATCAGAAGCTGGATGAAAGCTTGACTTAGGTAGATGAAGAATTGACTGCAACCAACGACTTTCCCCCTTAGCTCTCTAGGTGTCAAATCGCCTAGGAGAGACTGATAACTGCTTGACTGCAGCATCTGACCGAGGCCGAAAAAGAAGAAGGCAAGCAGTAGCATGTAGAAATTTGCAAACATGAAAATGAGCATAGCTGGAACATAGCAAAGATAAGCAGCAATTAGGAAACCCTTTCGTCCAACCCTGTCCATTCTTAGGCCAGCAACAATGCTAGGAATAGCAACACTTAGCGACATGAAAGCCATAACGATGGCCCATTGAAACTTTTCAATGTTGAGAACCTCCGTGGCGTAAATGACAAAATACGTGCTACAGCCGGCGATTAGACTGCTGATAGCGGCATACGATATAAACATATGGAAAACGGCCCGCGGAACTTGGCTCCAAACATTCAGACTTTCCTTCACAGATTGACGATACTCTCTCAAGGCGCCAAGAAGGTTTGGATGTGTATCTCCATTGATCGAAGGCAATGTTTCTTTGATCTTGGCCCTCAATAATGCAGCAGCAAAGTAGGCGACAGTCACTATTGCATAGGCTACTCGCATCCCAACGTTGAGGTCAAAAACCAAGATCAAGTAGCCCGCTATGATTGCAGCAGGCAATCCGGCAAGATTTGTTATTACCTGCTGAAGCGTAAATCCAGCACCGCGATTCTCAGGGGACACGGAATCGAGCATGATGGCAAACAATGCTGGCTGATATAAGAGACAAAAATTCTGTATCATTATGCCTATGACTATAAGGTGCCAAGATGGCGCAAAAACAAAGAAAATGTATGATAGAGCAACTCCGAAAGTCATCGTGTAAACAAGCCATCGTCTTCCATGCTTGTCGGCAAGGTAGCCGCCCGGGAACTGCACAAGAGCAATGGCAATCGATCCGGCAAATCCTATCACGCTTAGGAGAAAATCATTTGCCCCAAGCACGTCCTTGTAGTATTTGCTAGCATACGTGTTGGGAATCGGAGAGGCAAAATACATCAGAACCCATGTTATCGTGAGCAGTAGGAAATTGCCCTGGACAAACGCGTAGCGACTGCGGAAACGCGAAAATAGATTCATCGACAAGTTGCCACGCAATGCGTAGATATAAGTTGTAACTCGTCCGTTGACGCAAAGGCAAGAACGAATAGTCCATAATTCTTAAATCTCCCTCTCCTTGGGAATATAACGTTGAATGTTAATGCAGAGCTCCGCTGAAGGTAGCTACAAGCTAAGGTCGCTTAAGCTTTCAACCCTTGCAATATCAACCGTGGTTTTTGTCGAAATAATCCTAGGATTGGCAGTGGGCAGCCTAGCCATTGTGAGCGATGGCGTGCATGCGACTCTTGACGCAGTGACAACATACGCACTTTTCCTTGCCACCCGCGCTTCCCTCAAACCGCCAGATGAGGAGCACATGTACGGACACGAAAAATTCGAATCGATCGGCGGGCTAGTCGGCGGAATCGCGCTTACAGGCCTAGCATTGCTAATCGTGTATGAAGCAATCATGAAGGTGCTGCGAAACGAGACAATAATCTTCGGGTTAGAATATGTAGGCTGGATTGCTATCGGCTACACGTTTTGCATAGATTTCTTCAGGGTGGGAACGTTCTTGAAGGCGCGTAAAAGTGAGAGTTCCACGATGAAAGCCGGATTCTACCATGCTATTGCAGATCTGAGCTCGACGATTATAGCGCTTCTAGGGTTCGGACTGGCTGCACTGGGCTTTATGTATGGAGATGCTTTGGCTTCAATGGTTTTGAGCGTCTTGTTGTCCTACCTAAGCGTTAAACTTGTTTGGGGTAGCGGGATGGAGCTGAGCGACACGATATCAAGAGATGTGGCAGACAACGTCAGAAAAGCCATACTTGGCACGGAAGGAGTCTGCAAGTTTGAGCATCTGAAAATCAGAAAGGCTGGCGACAAAACATTTGTGCGAGCCAATGTGCAGGTTCCAGACTATTTGAATTTTGAAGAAGCACATGACTTGACCTCAAAGATTGAAGCAAACATTAAGAACGTCCTGGGAAATGCTGAAGTCGCAATTCACACAGAACCATTGTCAGCCGAAGCGCCCACGGAAGAACTGGTGGAAAGGTTGGCACTGGAAACTGTAGGCGTGAAGGGAGTTCATGAAATTGACACAGCCTATGCTGAGGGTAGATTGTTCGTTACTTTGCATATCTATGTAGACCCCAAGCTGACAGTGGAAGAAGCCCACGACATAGCCGAAAAAATCGAAGATAAGATAGAGAAAAGGATAGCCGTCGTCGAGAACGTCACAGTTCACATAGAACCTTCCACGCTCAAAAAGCGAAGAGGTCTGCTGGTTAATGAAGACGAAATAGGCAAAGTGATTCATGAGCTGACACAATCAGAACGTGAAGTCTTCCGGATCAAGCGGATAGTAACTTACGTTGCGGGTGACAAACGTTACATAAACATAGACTGCTCTTTCACAAGACGGACTTCGGTGGAAGACGCGCATAGAATCGCTTCTGGAATTGAGGAGAAAGTGCAAACGCATTTTGCAGAAACCATCGTAACCGTCCACACGGAATCAGACTAGTCCCTGAAGCATCATCGTGTTTCTGAGATAGATGACGATCGCGATCAAAGAAATCAACGAAAGGAACTCACAGAAAAAGAAGAGGGGGTTTAGGGGAGTTCAACGACGTTCAATAGAGCCAAATCGACCATGCTGTTCATCTTAATCTTCTTGTCAGATACTGTGTAAAGCACGTTTTCTATGTATAGTGACCTATCTATCCAGTAGCCGCTGTCCCAATAGTTCGCGTTGGTTTCCTGATGAGTAACATTACCTCTCAGCGTAATTCCATTGCTTAAGGTTATGTTGAAGACGAGTGCTCCTTGCCACGATGAGTAGTTTGGACCCCAAGCACTTGTTGACACAGGGATTACTAGCAAATCCTTTGACCCATCAAACAGAAACGCTTTATGATCTGACAACACAGGTGTGTCAGACCAATCGTCTGGCACTGTGTAGTTGCCAATCTCTATGGGGGCACTTACATTAGTGACATCAAAAAGCGAGATTTTCACTTTGTTTCCATCTTTTCCCACGCCTATTACATGCTCTTCATCGTACGGGTGCAGGTATCTAGTAAACCCTGGAATCTTCAGGCCTCCCAAGATTTTCAGATCATTTGGGTTTCCCACATCTATGACAAAGAACGGGTCCCTACGCACAACAGACGTCGAAAGGTAGCAGCGATTTCCGATGAATCTCGTCGAATCCAATGTTTCACCAGGCTCAATGTCTTCAAGTCTTCCGATGATGCTGAGATTCATGTCCAAGACATACAAGTTGCTTCGAGCAGTTCCATTCACCCATGTCGCCGTCGCTATTCTAAAGTCGTCATTGTACTCGTCCATTGAAAACTGATTCAGCTCATGCCCCGGTACCGTACCGTTGGCTTCCCATGTAATGTCGTCATTCGCGATGTGCATGCGATAGATCGAGGTGTTTCCTTGCCAATCTGAATAGGTTACGTAGATGTTGTTCGGCGAAACATACATGTTGCTTGTTCCACCAAGCATGATCGTTGTGTAGGTTGGCGTCTGAGTTGTGTCTTGCATGTTCACTGCAACGAATGTTGTGAACTGGAAGTAATCGTCGGAGACGTTGTTGTAGTGAATCTCTGAGGGACTGATCTCTTTTTGCCCATCATTTGATTCAATCATCGGAAGGAAAACCTTGTCATCGATCACAATGGCTGCTTGACCCGCAACAAAATAGATGTAATCGCCAATCATTCTTGAGTTGAAATAGCTACCTGTGACCGTGAAATGTGTTAGGAGTACGGGATTTGCTCTGTCAGATACGTCATATACATTGATGAAAGTTCTAGTGTCCACGATTGCTGTATATCTATAGCCTAATCCAAAGGGCATGATTGGAGGATAGATGTATTTGCTGCCTAGCACGGCTAGCCTGTCACCACTTACGAAGATCCCATCAGGATACATGTCATCAAAACGTATTGTCGAAAGCACTTTGGCCTTTTCCGTTGGGTAAGCCATCAGTATCGAGACATTTCCACTGGATACCACGTAGATGTATTGCCCATCGTTCTTCACTTTGTCTGCTTCATCTACTCCAGCGACCTGAATGTTTGTAGTCGAGTAGGTGTTCGTGTCTGTTGCTAACGAACCGAGAAAGGGGGACATTGGTGTTCCGAATGCTTGACCATATCGCGATGATCCCTCCTGCAGCATTTGCGTGTCCCATGGTCCGTAGAGCTGGTAAACCTGCTGAGTTTTGGAGTTTGCAAGCAAGAAGCTTCTGAGATCTTCATATGACGAGAACGTTTTAAGTGACTTAGCTGTGGATAGTGCTGTCGGCAGGGCAATTTGTGGATAGACTCCAAGATTATAGCACAATGTGCCTAAGACCAAGGCCATGATAACTGCTGCGACTCCATAGAGCTTTGTGCGTTTTGCAATTTCCTTCTGCATTTCTTAACCACCTTATCACATACTGAGCTCCCGCCCTACTTTATCCTAATCTCTAGTACAATCCCATCCAGAGACTAGAACGGACGTAAAGACCACATCCGAACCGCTTCATACCAGAATATGGCGGAGATTATCGCCCCGAACGCAAGAATGAATAGGTTCTCGCGTGTGAAGCCATGCATTAGCGTAAAGATGTAAGCAAGATAAAATGTGGTTGAGAAGACCGCATAAAAGAAATATCTCGGAAAGAGAACCTTCCCGAACTTGACGAAGTGTCGAAGAACACCGATTTTAACCTCACTGATCAAGGAGTAGTCACCGCCTACATCCTGTTTCTGTACTAAACCTAAGGCGCGCAATTGTTCAAGATGATGCTGGGCCACACTCGGACTGCTGAAGTGCAGACTTCTTTGAACTTCACGAACACTCATTGAGCGACCAGTTTTCAACAGAAGCCAATAGACGTTCCAGTCTTTTCCACGAAGAACATAATCAATCTCAGTTTCATTCTCTGTCTTCAAAGAATTTTCCACTCTTCCACTTGTACTGTTGCAGCACGTCCCTTATAATTCCAATTAATAGAACAGGGTGTTCTTATAATTGGTCATTGTGCCGTCTGCCTCTCTGCACAACTCATATATGAAAAAGCAGACTAAACGATTGGACTAGGAAGTTGGACTGATGAAGGACTCAAGTTATGCTGACATGGAAGAATCAGAGAAGCTAGTTGCTCATTACCTGAAGGAACTGAACCTTTGGTGGATCTATGAGTCACCTGTCTTTGTGTATGATGAAAAAGAAAGACCAAGAGTGTGGACTCCTGACTTCTATCTTCCAAAGTTGGGGATGTATGTTGAGGTCTGTGGTTCAGAGAATGCTAAGTCCTATGGATATAGGGAACAGATCTACAAAGAGAACGATGTCTATGTCATCTTTGTTCATCTCTACAAAGAGGAGAAGAAGTGGAAAAATTACCTGATCAAGAGAATACTAGAGATTGAAGAAGTGAGGCATTTAGAAGTAGTGAAGATGTTTCACTCACTTCAATTCTGACTCAGAGATGGGCTTCTTATTCTTAGTCGATTCGATAGAGTTACTGCTTCTCCAAGCCAACGTTCTTTTGGCATTCTTTTTTGAGAGCCTTCCAAATTTCTGGGACTGTTTTCTTGAACATTGAATGCCATTTTTTATTGTCCATCAGTCTCTCAGCAAGTGTTAGAGACAGCCAAATTATTGTAGTCTCTAAAGTCATTAGAATGAGCAGAAGGGATCTTCCCAATTGACTCTTGTCATATTCTCCAAGAATAGCTTTTGCTTGTTCTTCCTTGAACACAGTAAAAGACAAGCTGCTCTTGAAACTGCAATGGACAAATCCTGACATTTCCTGATACAAGGAATTGCTTGAATAGCTGACATTAGATCTGAGGAAGCGTGCATCGAACTTTTTGCCTCTGAACCACAATTCTGCTTCTTTCTCGTGTTCTGAAAGATATTTCATTAGCAGGTGATTTTCGTATGCTATTCTCAACAAAGCCATGCTAACATCATAGTAGCCTTCAAGTGCAGCTTTCAGGGAACATCTGACTGTCCTAAAAATTCTGAATGTTATCCTGTAAGCTGCATCTTGGCTGATTGATAGATCTTGGACTCTGCTATCCATTGAGTTGGCAGTCTGCAGGAACAATTCTGAGAGAGACTCTAAAAAAATCAACTTCTCTGGAAAGTCCTTCCTGCTCATCGTCTCAGTCTCAGACTCTTGAGATCGTAGAAGAGACATCTCTTTAAGAGTGACCACGCAATATCCCTGAGAGTCTATTTCTGACTGTCAGGTTTAGAGTTTTGCTTTCTCTATGTTGTCTGCATCTTTAGGCATTTCCACACTGCTACCTCAATTGAACACCAAGGTTCTTTAGAGTCTTGGCAAGACGACAAGAGAAATAGTTAAATTGGTAGGGAACCTAGCCTCTGAGTATGTCTGTTGAAGTAGCTCTTGGTGCAATTTTGGGAATAGATGCAACTGTCGTTGGAGTTTATGCGAACAAGAAGGAGTTTTGGAACCGTCTTGTCAAGGTGATGCATACCAAAAGGAGATCCGAAATTATTCAAGCTACTTAAAATCGACAAGAAAACCTCAACTCAAAAGCTCAGGGGAGCAACATGAGGAAACGGAAAAAGAAAGGGAAGTTTGGAATCAAATTTCCAAACAGCACAATGGAAGAAGTCGTCTATGCTTCTCCTAGCAGCTCTGGAATTGTTTTCGGTGTGACCTACTCAGACCAGCACATCACCGTGGTTGACGAAGGAAAATCCATTTCAAGCCACAGAACCTTCCAAGGCAAAGGTAAGTCTGATCATCTGGGAAGAATGTACAAGTCTGATCTTAATGACAGGTTTTGGCTTGGTACATTGAAGATCAGAAAGCTACGACAAAATCAACTGGACAGTACAGTGCTCTATTTCACGAAGAGATGGAAGTCTTTTCTAGACATGCCTGACGATGTTCTTTTCAAGAAGAAGGAAACTGAGAAGGAAGTCATTTTGTACCTAGACTTAGATGAGCTTTTGAAACAAATGTATCTGTTCTTTCAGCAACTCAGGTCTGCACCAGAAGAATTCATAGGTCTGTGCCCTGCAAGGAAGGTTTTGACTTCTCGGAAAATGGCGTTGGGTCTGCTCGAAAATGGAAAAGCTGTTATGAAAGTCGATAATGCACTCTATCAGATGGACTTGTCTGCGATCAAAGAGTCATTTTTTGGGCAAGGTGACTCTGTTCCCAATAACCCACTTTTCAATGTCCTGCAAAGCCTTGGAATCAATGCTTTGAGTGCAAGTTTTGTGCAGCGATTCAAGAAGACATGAAGCATGAAGAGAGTGGTAAAGAACAATGAAGGTAACGTCTTTCATTACGCTTTGCCTGCTGTTGATGTTTGCGTTAGGCGTCTACATGCATGCTTGCTTCTCCGATCAAAACTATGTATTCCTTCAGTTTTGGTATTTCAATTCAGCAAACGTGCACCAAAGTTATCTCGGACTAGACTTGTTAGCCATGCAAGGCAATGCTGCAGTTATGTCGATGGTCGGGGAATTCGATCTATACGACATCAACCAATATCTCAGGTTCTGGATAGACTCCACGCCAATGTCGAACGAAACCCAATGGGCAGGACTTACGATTCAGGTGAAGGGAACCTTCCTAAACTATGTCAACGGATCGAGGGAATACTCTAACATATACAATAATACCATCGTAGTCAAACCAGAGCCTATTCAAGGCGTTGATAGGATCGAGTATTTCTTCAACTTCTCGAACGAGATACAAAAAGTCAAAGAACAAGTCTATCCTGAACAGCCTCTTCAGAACATAGGAATCTTTGGATCGCTAGCATTGGACACCACGATCCGCGGAGTAGTCGGACAAGTTGGCACACAGAACTATATCAAGCTGGCTTTGCACGCAGATTCTGAAAGCCCTTACGGATGGGTTCTCATACCTTCGATAACCATACCCGAGACAGCACAATGGCAGATCGCCAAAATAGACGCAGTAGACATGATTGAGACGTTTCCAGACCTACGAGGAACCACGTTAACCGTAACTCAGGGAACAGGCAATGATCATCAGATTTATGCAGTGTGGCAGACGTCTGCTCCACTATCTTGGCAAGACCAGATGACCAAGTTTCCTATTTCTCTTGGATGGGGCTTGCTCATTGGATTAATAACAGGATTATCCTCTAGATACATTTACGACAAACTGCATAGAAAGAAGAGAAGTGTGACAGCAAACAATACGACGCATAACGAGCTGAAAGCACAGCCCGCGGACGTTAAGGAGCAAGACCAGCAGGACGACATGCAAAGACTCGTAAAGTTCGTTGATGAGAACTTTCAGCCAATTGGATTAAAGGATGTTCTTGAGGCTTCAGCGTTTTTCAGGGCAGTAATCATCGCTCTGATCATACTATTAGTTTATCTTGTTGGACTTTCGCTCTTCACTCCACTCGTCTACCAGATTCCATGGGCAATTTCGTTTGTAGCTGTGCTGATGGCAACAGCTTCGTTAGCCAAAGCTCTGCAGAGAGAGGTTCAGACAAGTCTAGTCAAATTGAGAATGGAACAGATGTCTCTTAGACTAGGTTCTGCAGATGAGAGGACGAAGTGCCTACTTTATTCTCTTCTTTCAATGAAGATCAGAAATTCAAATCTCAAGCTCTCTTTGCTCTACGAGATGGACAAGAGCCTCTTTGAGACTGAGAAACTCTTGGAAAGACTATATGAGGTCTAGACTGAAAACTTGCACAGAATGTGGAAAGCTTGTTGCAGAAGTCACTTCAATATTCCTATTTCTTTTAATTCACTGAGTGTCTTGAGGATTTCATGGACTCTGTAAGATATCTTGTCATCAGAAGAAGGAACGAGAGCTGCTCCCAAAGGCTGTGTTTTCAGTTTCAATCTCACATTGATGTTGCTGGATAAGCTTTGGAGCAGTCTTTCAAGGTCAATCATTGGATCTAGCTTGGAAGGTTCCAAGAACTTGCCGTATTTCAGTTCAATGTCATTCAAGTTGGCATACCTGTGTTCAAAGAGCTTCCCGTAGCCTCCATTGAGCAAGTGTTGTTCCTCGATGAGTATCTGCTTTATCTGTTTCCAATCGCCTTGTGCAAGCCTATTCAGTTCAGACATCTGATACTCCTTCGTTTTCCTCATCAATTCTGCTTGTTCTTCTTCTTCACCTTGAGACTCTAAGGTAAACGCTTTGATAGGAATCAGGATCGTCGAGAAATCTGCAAAGATATCTGATATCTCAGAACAGAGCATATCGTTGACTTTGCCCTTTATCTTCTTCCACTTGTGTCTTTCTTCGGCGAACCAAAGACGGTCTAAGACTAGAATTGTCAACCCACTCCCCATGACAGTAGCAAATATCCCGAAAGCTACATCTGTGAGAGCTACTTTGTTCGGAGAATAAACTTGCAAATAGATCCAACTTGAGAATGTGATAATCAGAAACAAGACTAGTGCAACTTCCTTCCACAAAACATTTCCCTCTTAAGACACAAGGTCAATCTAGAGAGCGGCAAGCTCTGAATATTAGGTTTGCCTTGACGGCTCTCTTCTCCAATTCCTTCGTCAAGAAGTTTCTGACAGTCATTTCAGTTGGCAGTGGAATAGTCATTCTCGTCATGTGCAATCTTATACAATAAGTCAAAATATGTCTTTGCTATTCTCTTAAAAGTGAAAACCAAGGCTGCTTATCAGATGTCAGATTCAGGGGAAATAGACTTCTTGTGAAGAGAAGAGGAGAAGCTTTCAGAATGTGGTTGAGGCTATGCTCCTGTTCCTAGAGGCTTGATTGCTGCACAAAGCCAAGAATAGAGTCTCTTTCTCCGTCAGAGCCTAGCACAAGCCTCAAGATGACCCATAGACCATCAACCATCTTTCACAAAGCTCAGAAAAGCCTTCTTTTTCCTTGGCATTGACCATCATTTCATTACTTTTTCAGAAGAAGTCTAGTTTGAGCTTCTCTTCTTTCATGGTTATGGTCTTTTTGCTACAACCCTCAGTCTAGCAAAACTTTATTCCTTCATGTGGCAATAGAATGGAGTCAGAGGTCTGAGATGGAGAATATTTTGCTAGAGGAACAATCACAAGTTAGAGTGCCAAGCATTGCAGAGTTCCGAGAAGTCATAGACCATCTACAATGGCCAAAGAAGGAAGAGATCCTCACCAAGCTGTTGTATCTGATGGGAGCTAGAGCCTGTGAAGTTATTGGCATGGTCACTCCCTACATGGTAGCACACCACATGAGCAGACCTTATGGGCAGCTCTTGAAATATGAGTTTGCTACTTACAAAAAGCCTGATGGAAAAGAAGTCAAAATCTTGCTACTTAGAAGTGCTGTAGCCAAACGACTCAAGAAGAAAAGAAATCTACAAGGCAAGAGTAAGACTTCAGAAGAAGTGCAGGAAGAAACTATCAAGGCTGTTGCAGAACCGATCATAGAGCGCGCGCGCTAAATGACACTGTCGAAAAACTCATTGAACATCGGTTCACCCGTAGGCACCTGCAATGAAGGCCAGCAAGCCGAAAACAAACCACAGAAGCACCGTCTTTTTCACGTTTCTCGCGTTTTCCCTTGACGAATCTCTAAGAAGCATGAATGAACTTGCCACCAGTCCAAGATCGGTTGCGGCAACTAGAGGAATAAACCAAACAGAAACAAGTTTGGCCAGCCAAGGTATCGGGCTGAGAATAACGGCAAAGAGATAAAAGAATACAGCTGCAAGTGCAGCGTACTTCTCGCCATAGCGCACCGCTAGGGTCCTCACATTTTGTGCTCTGTCACCTTGAACATCCACGATTCCTTTGGTTATCTCTCTGCCGGTGTTCGAAAGGAAGGCAATTGATGCGAAAACCAGAACGTTGAGCCTAACAGAGCCTGAAACAGCTATACTCCCATACACAAACGGGATCGCCACACAAGTGCTTACCAGAAAATTGCCCGGTAGTCCGCTTCGCTTCCCGATCGTTGTGTAAGCCACGAAGACTAACCAGGCAACCACGGCTGTTAAAGAGCACAGCATGTTTGTGAAAGCTGCGGCTAGAAAGCCTACGACCGTGAGAAAAAGTGCAACGGCCAGAGCCTCTTTAGGCTTCACCAAGCCACTTGGAATTGGACGATTCGGTTCATTAACTGCGTCGATTTCCCGATCATAATAGTCATTCATAGCCATAGAAGCAGCAGTCAACGTGAAACCTGTTACAAAACCGAAAACAAGGCTCAGCCAATAAGCATTCAGATCACGCAAGCCAGTCAACAATGCGCCGATTATGACTGCAAACCCCATCATTACACAGTTTACGGGACGAATCAGACGGATACATGCGCTGACCTTTTCCATAAACATTCGAGCCTTATACAAGTTGCATAACGATCTCATTAAAGAAGGTTACAAAATTCACGTTTAAACTAGAAAGTTTAATACGCTCATCCAAGTAATTTATCAAAAAGCTCATTGGTGGTAAGCTTTTGAACGACAACTACGCACCAGAAAGGCTGAGAGTGATAATTCCAGTCGGAGGAAAGGCGAAGCGGCTCCTCCCTTTGACGGCCGAGACAAGCAAGGCGTGCATCCGACTTGTTAACAGGCCGATGATAGAATTTTCACTGTTGTCGCTCGCACGCCAAGGTATTCGGAACTTCATTTTCGGAGTGAAAGGCTACACGAACTACAGAGATCTGCACGACTATTTTGAGTCAGGATATGGGTTCTCCTCAAGATATGGTATAAGCCCAAGGGTTCACATGAAATATCAGCCCAACGTGGATGACCTTGGAAGCGCAGACTCTGCAAGAATAAGCATGGACTATTATAATGTGAAAGACCCTGTTTTCGCTGTTCAAGGCGACAACATCTTTGATATCAACGTGAAAGAGCTTGTGGAATTCCACGAAAAGAAAGGAGCCGTCATGACCATAGCATTGAGGGAAGTTGACAACGTTGAAGGCTTCGGAATCGCTGACATAAACAAAGAAAGAAGAATCGCCAGATTCGTTGAAAAACCATCACCTAAAGAGGCCCCCTCAAACCTTGCCAACACAGGCCTGTACATGGTTTCGCCGGAAATCAGAAAGATATTCAAAGAAAAAGGAGTCAAACAGATAATCAAAGAAGAACACCGCCTAGACTTCGGCTTTGACTTCATTCCCTACTTGATAAGAACCGGAAGACCAGTTTACGGCTACACTTTGAAGGGCAGCTGGTATGATGTGGGCACTCCTAAACACTATTTGCAGGCCATGCACGACATGCTTATGGGCCGTTTCTCATCGTTAACGGATTTCGGCGGAAGAATAAGCGAAAAAGAAAGGATCTGGATCCAAGGCGAAAGCATCGAATCGATGAAAAGCCGAAGAGAAATCATCGGAAAAATAAGACAGGGGAAAATTGAGGCGGAAGGAGCAGTTCTCATAGGGAGACACTGCAAGATAGCCGACGGCGTCAAAATTGCGAACTCATGCATTGACAACTACACGCAAGTCGGCAAAGGTGCTCTAATAGAGAACTCAGCCATCATGGACAGAGTCATAATAGGAGAAAAAGCACAGATAAAAGAAAGCATCATTGGCAGACACGTCACAGTCAATTCAAACCCGAAAAAACGAACTATCATGGATTCGATCTCAGTCATCGCAGACGACGTGATCATAGCAGAAGGCTGCAGACTCACTGCGACAAAAATTTATCCCCATCAGTACGTGAGGGGACAATTCGAGAACCAAACAATCATGTCAGGCTAGAAATCCCACTCGCGTTGGAAGCTGAGATGCTGCATGTCGGTTGAATATGAATCGCCTACAACGGAAACATTCAAAATCCTCGCAGCTGCATAAAAGCTGAGCTTCTATGCTTTGAACCACTTGAAGATGAGATATCTTATCCTACCTTTCTCCAAGTCAGGCACGGCAATGATGAACCTTTTTCTCACGGTTGTCGCTAGTCTTCCAGCCTTAACAATTTCAGTGGCCGTCATCGAAGACTTAGCCTTCTTCACTGAGACCATGTATGGAGCATGCTCAACGCCCGGTCCATGCTTGTAGACGGCAAAATCGCATCCGAATTTTATCCCAGGCGTGACCACCAAGCCTTTATCACGCAGGTCATGGTAAACAGCATATTTTTCGTCGAATTCCTCATACAACTGCTTGGCCATACGCCTAAGCTTTTTGAGATCGACCTTCTCTTTTCCTGAACCTTCGTAAACTTTGATGGTTCCCTTATCAGTCAAATACAAGCCTTCCATCAAATCCAAAATCAGCGGAACGTTGAATTCTGGGATTTTTGGCTTAGCAATTCCAAGAGGTTTTCCATAGTATCCTTTCTTGTAAAGTTCTGAACCGTTCTGCGTGTCCCACACGACTAGAAAGTTCTCGATGAATTCCACGGGAATTTTCTCAGGCATCGGTTTCCTTCGTCCTTTACATGATGAAGGATAGGATGCGAACTGCATCAGCGGCATCTTCAGCCTTGTCTGCTGAATCTTCGAGTAGTTGGAGAACATCTCTCAACAAGATCATGGGTGGAAAATCAAGTTTGCTGCTCAGCAATTTTATTTCAAGCTCGCGGTAAATATCGTCAACAACCTTCTCAGCAGTCTCCACATCTTTGGCCTTTTCCATAGTTTTAGCTGAGCCGTAGCTGAGAACCATCATTGTCTCTCTAAGTCTAATCACAGTGTCCAGAACAGCTTCAGAAAGCTTCAACAACTCCTTCTTTATTTCTCCTGGAACATTCCAGTTGTGATCCATCAGCTCGACCAAGCGGAAAGCTATACCTTCGGAAAAATCAGCTATCTCACTCGTCAGGTTTGTAAATCTGAGAAAGTCTTCCCTGCTGATCAGTATGGCTCCTATTTCCGCCAATTCCTGCGATACCAGCCGACGAGCCTTGTCCACTTCTTCCTCGCCAGCTCTAATCTCGTTGAAAAGTCTCCTGGCCGTATCCTTGTCGTTCTTGATGAAGCAGTCTATTATTTGAGGAACCTTCCGAGTCGCATCTAACACCTTGCGTAGATGATCCTGACAAACTTCAAGGGCTCTTCGCTTAACCCGCTCTTCAGTCTCTGCTGGAAGCACCAATATTTTTCCCGCCCACAAAAAAGGGCAACTTTTTCTACCCTATGATATGCAAGAGCATTAAAAAAGTTAACTAAAACTCAGCTTTCGACTGGCCTGCCTAGATCTTTGAAATCGATTTTTGCCTTGAAATATCTACGCAACAGCTCGGGCAAGTCTCCAATTCCACATCTCACCTGCGCCCATGAGTCGCGGTCGCGAAGGGTGACCGTATTGTTTTCGAGCGTATCATAGTCCACTGTTATGCCAAGGGGTATGCCGACCTCGTCCGCGCGAGCATATCGCCTGCCAATCGAGCCTGCCTCGTCATACTCAGCTATGAAACCCTCATCCAACAATGCTTTATGCAGTTTGGCAGCCCTGTCTGGCAGCCCATCTTTGCTCACGAGTGGATAAATGCCAACTTGGGTGGGAGCGATGTCCCGAGGAAAGCTCAACACTGCCCTATCATCTTTGACGTGGTAGGCATATTCGAGCGCGACGTAGAGAAGCCTATCTGAACCAAAGCTTGGCTCGACAACATGTGGAATGAAGCGTCTCCCTTGATCAACAGTCTTTTCACGAGAAATATACACGTGGTCTGGAA
Organism: Candidatus Bathyarchaeota archaeon; assembly: GCA_963705345.1. GTDB lineage: Archaea > Thermoproteota > Bathyarchaeia > Bathyarchaeales > Bathycorpusculaceae > DASPTR01. The sequence goes on along the minus strand of OY970072.1, from coordinate 283,294 downwards.
GAATCTTGTATTTTCCAAGAACAAAATGGCCTTTCTTCTTCAAACCAGCCTCAACCTCGCTTGGGTCAGCCTTAGAAAGCAGCTCACCCACCTTCCCAGCTTCGGCTTTGAAAATCGGCCCAAGCTTGGCCATCACCGGCTTTACAACAACTTGCTCTTTTTCCACGGGTTTTTCATATTCCTTAAAGACAAACATGTCTACACAGCCGCACTCCCCGTGGCATTTCAAATCATAATCACTCCTGTAGGCGTGCCCCGAGACTTCAACCCACCCCCAACGCCCAACACAGACTTCCTGGTCGAAACTTTGAAGAGAATAGTGAGCTCTCTCCCAAGGGAGTTTTTCAATGAAACGTTGTTTTTCAGCTGGAACGCCTAGATCATTCAATAGCTTCTTGGCTAACGCCATGAACACCGCTTGCCATTCAGCCTTGATGTGGCCTTTCTTCAAGGCCTCTTTCACGGTGACTTCGGCGATTTTCTCCGATCCTTTCAATCTGTCTTCAGCTAGCAGTAGCCTTAACGTCTCGTCTTCCACCTCTTTCAGCAAATAGCAGTCTGGTTCTTCCGGGTCAAAAAAGAATTCTAAATCCGCTATAGTGAACTCTCGTAGTCTTATCAGACCCTGTCTCGGCGAAATCTCGTTCCTTAAGACGTGACCTATCTGCAAAGCGCCGAAAGGGAGTTTCTCGCGTGCCATCTCGTATAGGCGCTTGAACTCGACAAATATACCCTGCGCAGCTTCAGGTCTTCCGTAGCCAACCGCTTCTGAGTATGGACCAATGGTCGTTTTGAACATGGTCAAAAAGTGCTTGGGTTCACCAAGCTGGCCGCCGCAGTCTGGGCAGGAAATCTTGAACTTTTCAATGGCTGCTTTCAGCTCTTCTAGGGTTAGTTTTTCAGCCTCACCCTCGCTTACGTTGGCAAATTCTCGAAGCAGATGATCTGCGCGGAATCTGTTCCTGCATTTGAGGCATTCGACCATAGGCTCCTTGAAGTGCTGAACGTGGCCTGAAGCTTCAAAAACCTTGCCCGGAGTGATTATAGGTGACTCTATTTCAAGGATTCCAAGCTTGTTTATGAAGAGGTCACGAAGTTTTCTTTCAATGTTTTGTTTCAGCCTTGCACCTAATGACCCATACGTTGCAAACCCACTGGCGCCGCCGTATATTTCATACGATTGCCAGAAGAACCCTCTTCGGCGGGCTAGCTCGTTGATTATGGTGTACTTGTCTGCGGCTTTAGCTTCGTCTGGCAACGCTGTTCAGCCTCCCTCAAATCGAATGATCAAAGAGGTTAAGACTTACCTAATAATAAATCTTCAAATCAGCCAATCCCCAAACTAGATTCGCCGCAAAAGCCATGCTCTAGATCACCTCCCAATTCCGACATGCGCGAAGCGTAGCGTTTTATAAGTAAATCACAAATAACAGAAAGCCAATAAGGTGGCAAACTTGCCGAAAATAAAAGTAGCTCTCATTGGTGCTGGGAATTGTGCAGCGGCCCTCATTCAAGGCTTGAAATATTATGGAAACTGCAAGCAAGACAAAGAATGTGCCGGGCTACGCAACCTAGTTCTGGGCGGCTTTCACCCCAAGGACATTGAGATAGTCGCAGCCTTCGACATTGATGACCGAAAAGCCGGAAAGGACTTAGCTGAAGCCATTTTCGCCCCGCCTAACAACACTCCAAAGATTACTGAAGTCCCTACGACCAAAGTCACCGTAAGTAAGGGCCCAGTCTTGGACGGCTTAGGCGAATACACAAAACACATAGTGCACGTCAGCAAGCAACCTGAGGACAAAGCCGCGAAGATACTAAGAGAAAGCGACACCGAGATCGTCGTCAACCTTCTTCCAAGCGGGGCCGTGAAGGCATCTGAGTGGTACGCTGAGCAAGCGTTAGCCGCTGGCTGTGCCTTCGTAAACGTTGCTCCCACCTTCGTTGCCAGCGACTCCTCATGGGCTAGACGTTTCGAAAAGGCCAAGCTGCCACTCGCAGGCGATGATTTGATCGATCAGGTGGGCGCAACAACATTACACAAGACTTTGCTCAAACTGCTTTCAATGAACGGTGTTCACATAACTCAAACATATCAGCTTGACGTCGGCGGAGGCACTGAGTCGCTGGACACGTTGGAAAGAACACGCGACACAAAAAGAACAGTCAAAACAAAGTCCGTTGAGTCCGCCCTGCCCTACAAGGCTGAAGTTGTGGCCGGCTCGACTGACTACGTGGATTTCCTGCAGAACAAACGCGACAGCTACTTCTGGATCAAAGGAACGTATTTCTGCAATTCACCTATGCAGATAGACTTGAAACTTTCAACGGTCGACGCACCAAACGCCGGATCAGTCCTGCTAGACGTGATAAGGGCAACCAAGATCGCCTTAAACAGACGCTTGAAAGGAGCCATCATGCCGATCTGCGCTTATGCCTTCAAGCACCCGCCCGAAATGGTGCCTCTTGAAACGGCTGAGAAGATGTTCGCAGACTTCATTGCTTAGTTAGTTTCTGCAATTCGCCTACGATCTTCTTTTTTAGCCCGCTCTGGCTAATTTTTTCTTTCAATATGTCTATCGTCTTCACCGGTGTCGGATCTACCCCTCGCAACACTGCCAAATACACGCTTGTAAAATCTCCAATGCTGATGACAGATGACATCTTGGCAAGTACGCTGTCTCCGTTGCTCCACACTTCAAAGAGCTTCAACGATGCTTCTCGCATCAACTCTTTAGTGGCGTCTATCCTCTCCTTCATCCCGCTTGCTTCGATTTTGTCTCGGAGAAAAATAATTGAAAAGCAGTTTGCAAGATTGCGAACCTCTTCCCACCCGACGATTTCATTGTGGTCAAGCTCTGGGAAAAACTCCCATTTCGCTGGGACCTTGCTGTTTTCATTGAACTGCGTCTTGAAACGCTGAGCCACGCTGCGATAGACGCCAAAACCATAGACAACAGGAGCTGTTCCATTGATGTTTGAAGCCAAGGTCTTGCAGAAATTGCTTGCCAATGGTCTCTTAGGCGAATTCTCATCGCAAATTCGTTTCAGGACCCTTATGGCTTCGGAAATCTCTGAATCAACATTCGAAGCTAAGCCCAGCTTCTCCGAGAATACGAGTAGAGGCACAAACAGGTAGGGAAGTGTTGCACGCGGAGCCATACCTGAAGGGACGCGCAAGTGCGGGATATTCAGTCTCTCGGCAAACTCGTTCAGTTTTCCCCCGGAGCTTACGCACACGATCATGCATTTGCGCCTCAGCGCGTCAAGAAAAACGCTCAAAGACTCCTCCGTTTCCCCGGAATAACTTACAACAAAGACGAGTGTGTTCTTGTTTGCATACGCCGGCAACGAATATTCTCTGCAAACCTCGATCGGAATGGCTATTCTAGCTCTTGCCCAGTCTTTCAGAAGCTCGCCCCCTATTGCCGATCCGCCCATGCCTGCGACGACGATTGTCCGTGGTCTGCGATAATTGACGGAGACTGTCTCGGCTAGTTTTGCGGCTTTCTCATAATGTTTGTCCGCGTCAAGGCAAAAGGATAGCATGTCACTTTTGTCAACTTTCCTGATTTCCACCAGATTGTCCAAGATGGCAGGGTTTGGCAACTTTCGCACTTCTTTAGTTCCGTTGTAAGTCTTATATTGTGCCTTTGGCTTTTAAGCAGAAGATCGAGAGAGCTACTCTAGAACCGATAGGCGGAAAATAGGATTTGCATGACAGGAAACTCTCTATAGCCCTACCAGCTTCGGTTGTTTCTGATACTCCGCACCTGCGTGAAAAAACGTCGAAGATAGGACTAATCGGAAGAGCTGCAGCGATCTTCAAGATCGACGAGATCATAATCTATCCAGACAATCCGAAGACTAATCAAAATCAGGAAATTGATCTGATTGCGCTGTTACTCTCCTACATGGAGACGCCGCAATATCTACGCAAAAGACTTTTCAAACTTGAACCCGATTTGCAGTATGCGGGCATCCTTCCACCATTGCGAACGGCACATCATCCGCTTGAACGTATGATGAAGAAGCTCAAACTTGGTGAATATCGAGAAGGCGTAACTCTATCAAAGAAGCTCGATGGCACGCTTGTAGACATCGGCGTTGAGCAACCAGCCATGATACGGAACAAACAGTTACCAATCGACAAGCGCATTACCGTGAAGATCACAAGAGTTGACCACCAGGTCGAAGTTGAAACAGTCAACCGAGAAGACATACTGGAATTCTGGGGGTACTCTGTCACCAAGGATGAGCAATCCTTTGGAAAGATCCTGAAAAGAAGGAATTTTGATCTGACGATTGCCACATCCAGATATGGCTCTCTATTTTCGGATGTCGCTAAAGAAATATCTGCAAGATGGAGAAAAGCGAAAAATGTACTTGTAGCCTTTGGGGCTCCAAACCAAGGGCTGCATGAAATAGTCAGACGTGAAGGCTTGGATCTAAAGAGCATCGTGGATTTTGTGATCAACACCATTCCATCACAGGGAACTGAAACGGTCAGAACAGAAGAGGCCCTCATCGCTTCTCTGGCAGTCTTAAGCGCGCAACTCCATCATTGATTCTCACGTATACCGGAAGGGATCGCTACGCAAGCACTGCACTTCTCTGAAGCAGCTTCGAACAGTCCGGGCCTGCGTTTGGGTTTGCAAGCGTAAAGGATTAAATGTCTGTTTCTCTTATGTGCCCCCTATGCATATGATATTTGATGGAGTATTGCACAACGAAGGCTTCGCCGTTTGGATTCACGGGATGAAAAAGACAGCGAAGTCTAGGAAAGCTGGGATGCTTGGGATAATTGTGCTGCTTTCGATTATGCTGTTGGCCCTTTCAGCAGTCAGGCCGGTGTATTCTGCGAATCAAATCGACGAAAAAGAGCAAGAGATAGCACTTGTGTTGAGGCCGTTGACCATAATAGACTATTCGCTGGGTCCAAGCGTAGAGTTTGATGTGAATATTTCCGCGCTCAATGCGGCATACCTTCATGGATTTCAGATGAGGCTAACGTACGATCCAGCTTTGGTTGAATGCGGGACCATTCAAGAAGGCGATTTGCTGAATGGTTTTGGAAGCACAACCATGATCCGCACGATAGACAATACTTTAGGTAACGTATACATTTCGTTGAACCTCACGTCTTCAGAAGCAATGGCAAACGGCAACGGCACTTTGGCCAAATTGAAGTTCCAAGTGATGAGCAGAGGCGAAACTGCGTTCAAGTTTAATGATGTGAACCTTTACAATTCCAGTGGAACATCATTGCCATATGTGACTTATGATGGTTATTTCAACAATAAATTCCTCTTTGACGTAGCAATGCCATTGACGCTTTTTTCTGTAACTCTTGCCTCTTTGCTTCTAAATCAAAAGACTGAAAGTAAGCTGAAGGTCACGCTAGAAGACAAGGAATTCAAAACTAGAGATGCTGTGATGCTTGTTGCTTTAATGGTGGTCATGATTTCCTCTATAGCTCTTCTCAGGCAGATGGTAGCTCCTCTGATGATATTGTTCTTGTTTTCTTATTCGACGCTTCTTTTCATATTCACCTATTTGTTTTCGAATAGACATTGGTATGTAGCAGTGGTACCGCCTGCCGTGTTCGTGTTGCTCTACGCGTTTCTCAAGGACACACTTGTATGGTCCAACTATTTGGTTCCCGTTTACGCTGTTGTTTTTGCCATCCTGATAACTTTGTACGTTTCAAGTCTATTCGCCTGGAAACCCATGCTGATCTTTGCCCTGCTGTTAACGATCGTTGACATTATCCTCGTTTTGGTAACGGGAACAATGATTCAAGCTGCCGACACTGCTTTCAGAAGCCTAAGCCTTCCAGAAATGGTTGCGGTGCCAATTGTTCCTCCACTCGTGACGACAAGAGGCTGGCTGCAAATGGCTCTTGGCCTAGGCGACTTTTTCTTTGCCGGCCTACTTGGCATACAGACCTCAAAGAAGTACGGCAGGAAAATCGCCGTCTTGTCTATCCTTGCAATGACCGCATCATTTTTCATCTTCGAAACCACCCTTTTGACCTACTGGAAGATACCCTTCCCAGGCACGGTAATCATAATCTGCGGATGGCTACCCATCGCCACAGGAAAAGTGTTGAAGGATCGATATTCGAAGGCTAATCAGGAAGGCCCAAATGTATAAGCTTGAAGCAAAAATAGCAGCTGTGATGTTGTCTAGCCTCATTTTGCTTGCTATAACTCCAGCTGGATTATGTTCTAGTCTTGGAGTCAAGAGTGGGGATTGGATAGAATATACCCTTCAAGAGAGTTTCAGTTCAGACCGCAAGCAAAGAATGGAATTCATAAGCGTTGCAGGCACAACGGTCAGTATACAGGTGACAGATCAGACGTCTGGAGCCCTAGAGATTAACCAAACCGAAACAATTGACCTTGCGTCTGACGACGATTTCTCAACAAGCTTTCTTAGCGCACGTGTTTACATAGTCCCCCCTGACTTGGGCATGGGTGATTCCGTTTACTTGGGCAATGAGATCGGAAATAGAACAATTTCTGGCGAGACAACAGAAGCTTATGCTGGCGCAAATAGAAGAACCATCTATTCAAATTTCTCACTGAATGGAAATCAGTACGCCCTCTATTGGGATAAGCAGACTGGAGTCTTAGTCGAAGGAACAATGTTCTCCGGTGCTATGTATAGAGCGGTATTAGTTACCGCAACGAACATGTGGACCGGAGCACTTGGCTGGTGGTTATGGGCACTCATCGCAATAGCCATCGCATGCGGCATCATATCGTCAAGAAAAGGCTTTACACGCATGCTACGCAGAGGAAATAGCACCCGACGCATTGATGATAAGAAGACTAACATCAACTGTAAAATGCGAACAACCTACGATCCAACGAGACTGTGCATACTCGATAGCTAACCTTAACACGTTATTGGGCGGTAAATGAAACAAGTGAATTGGAACAAGGTCTGTAAATCTCAGGGCACGAGAATCACTGAAAAGCAGGATAGAGGCTTTTATCCGAAAAGTGCTCCTAGACCTTCTAGCGCTGCTTCTTCCTTTTGTTTCTCTTCAGTCTCTTTCTTCTTCTTGTCCTCTTCTTTAGGCTTAGCTTCTGCTGCTGGAGCCGCTGTCGCTGGTGCTGCTGCAGGCGCGGCCATCATCGTTGGTGCAGATTTGATTGCCTCGTCAATTTTGACCTCGGCTAAGGATGCTACCAAAGCTTTGACTCGTACTGCGTCGGCGTCTATGCCCGCGGATGTCAAAACCTGCGTTAGGTTCTGCTCGTTGATTTCCTTTCCTGCTTCGTGAAGGAGCATTGCAGCGTAAACGTATTCCATACCTTTTCACCTCTTCATTCGACTATTTTAACTTTGTTTAGGCTTCTCGGCTGACGTAGCCTTTTCCTCTAACGTGTGCAATCTACTACTTAAACTTAGCATTTCCATATGTGCCTTCCTGATCAAGTCGACGATCGTTTCCTTCGTAGGCACCGCCGCGTTCATGGACAACGCATACGCTTGTTGATGAGCGACTTGCAGAAGTGCAGTGATGTTTTCCGGCGTTGGATAAGCTATACTTAATGATAGTGCAAAGGCGTCGGCGTATGCAGTTTCGATGCTTTGCTTGGTTCCATCCACATCTATTCTAAGCTGGTCTTGGGTTATTACTAAGCCATCATCGTACGCTGCGTTCATTGTAAGCCCGCTTTCGACAGGTTTCATTCCAAGCTTTGAAAGGACGCTTGCAAGTCTTTCGTCTATGACTTCGCCCTTCTTCACGACCAATGTGTCCTTGTTTACCCACACGCTTCCAGACTCAATTCTCGTAGGCAGGCCCACAGAGTTTAATTGGCTTATTATCGGGCCAGGCGACTGGCCAGTGTTTCCAGCCGGAACGACGACATCGAAAGCAGCTATGTCGCCTGACTTGGCTGTCGTTTTCACTTTCCCTCTTTCCAAAATCAGCGCAAGTTTGAACGGGTTCAAGTTTGTGAACAGATAGACGTTCGGTCCCTTCAAGTAGTCTTCAAGTTTGCTGAGGTCCGGTTTGCCTTTGCAATTCTCAATTGCGCGTTTCATCAGAGTGTTTTTCAAAACCCTCATGTATACTTGCCCTGCAAGGTTCTTCTTGAAGGCTTGAAGTTGGGCTGCCCTGACCTTTTGCAGACTAGCAATGCCGACCATGGTGTGCTGGTCTACTAGCTGGGTTATCTCTTCAACTTCGTTGATTTTTTCCTTCAACACTTGCTCGGACGGCACTGTTTTTCCTCTCTTCCTACGGTTTGATCCTTACAGGCGTTCCCATTGACGTTTTTATGCTGGCAAACTTTATGTTCTTCATTCCCCTTTTGAGTTTTCCTTCAAGGACCCTCAGGACAGCTTGAATGTTCTCGGTTAGCTCTTCTTCTTTCATGTCCTCGGTTCCGATGCGACACTGCATCAACGGCTGGTTACGAACTTTAACAATGACCGTTTTGCGATGTTTGGCCAATAGACTGGCTATGTCTGCCGTTGGAGGAACAGGAACAGGCATTTTCCCTCTGGGACCCAAGACTGGGCCCAAGACTTTGCCCACTAGAGGCATCAGATGAGCTTCAGCTATGAAAAAGTCATTATCAGCAGCTATCTTTCTCAACTCTTTTTTCCTGCCGGCTAATCCGTCGAGCTCAGCTCGTTCAATGACAAGGTCGGCATTCGCCTTTCTCGCTTTCATGGCCATTTCTCCCCCGCCGATAACACATATTCTGTTTGTTTTTGCCGGCGAAAATGGCAGCTCGACGATTTCCTGAATCTTGCCCTCAGACGATTTCATGTCAACTTCCCTAAGACCCAGTACAAGCTCTACTGACTGGTTGAACTTCCTCTTCTCAGATTTCTCTTTCGCCTCTCTGACAGCTGCAAGTATCGTTTTTTGGTCTAAGGGCATCTTAAATTCCTCGTGTCAATGAGGGAATGGAATGCAGTTATAAAAATGTTCTCTTATGGTTAATTCCTACTATTCGAAAGAATGGAGACTTCTCCTGCACAACCACTTTTCACATCCTCTAACAATCTTCTTGAGCAAGCACGTTTTCTTTAAAGTTAAGAACTCTAGTTCAGGCAGGCCAATGCGCAGATTCAAGATTTATGAATACGTTGCAGTTTTCAACCAGCCTTGCAGGCCACAGTTAATGGCGCGGGCTCTTGGACGAATGCTTCTTCCCCGATCTCATTAGTAATACTAAAGTGGCAGCAGAGCCGATCACAGCTGGAATCATTATGACTATTATTGCCCAAGGCCACAACTCAAGCAGGGGCTGTGTTTGGACGGGCTGGTTGTCGAGGGACTGGTTGTTGACCGTCTGGTTCTCAGTTGGAGCTTCCCAGATAGTCCCAAACAGGTTCCTTTGAGTTGCATCCCATTGTCCCATGGGTTCTTGTACATTCGTCTCGTTGCTTGGATCCTGTATGTTCGTCACGTCATATGAATATTGCATGTTCGTCACGTAATATGAATCTTGTATCTTCGTTACGTTATACAAATAATCGTCCACTTTTGAGACTATGTACGCTCTGGTACTCGATGTGCTGAATAAGTGATTCCATTCCCATCGATCTTTATCAACCGACCAAGTCATTGAATCATTGGACTCGGTCAAGTGCCAGTGCTTGAGTGCCCACGGATCATATTCATAAACAGATAAGTACAAAGTCCCCATAGCAGACGTGTTTCCTCCTTGTCCTTTGATCAGTTGATTCTCATACTCGTAGATGCCTATTGCCCAAACCGTCTCGTATTGCCCCACATTTGTCTGTCGAATCGAAGCATCCTTTCCTATTATTTTTATTCTGTCCCAGACACAGCAAACGTAGTTGGTCTTGAAAGCTTTAAGATTGTACTTAGTGTCATTAATACCGCTAGTGCTGATGCAATGGTAACTGACAATATCATGATACAGAGTGTCGTTAAACAATGGGGAACCTTGGAATGGTGACTTGTCAAGCTCGTACACGCTGGCATTCCACAGTATATTCGCATAGGTGCCTACATCTATCCTTGCAGCGTCGTCTCCACTTTTGATGTGGCCAAGACCGTCAGTGATTTTTAGAATGATGTTGACGCGGTCCCAAATTAAGGTCCGATTGGGGGCAACTTGAGTGAAGCTCGTTATTGTGTAAGTCTTGGTTGTATTTTGCGGATAATGCGTGTATGTATACTGGAAACCAACTCCCGCAACCTTGAATATCTTGCTTGTTGCATTTGGAAAGCTGACAGTAAGAGTCGCCCAACCTGTGTCATTTACTGGTATCGCAGCGTCACCAATAGTAATGTTGCCACCGATAGCAACAGAGCAGTTGTGAGCCCATTTGGCATGAAAAGCAACATATTGAGTGCTGTTGACGTCACAACGGTTTGGAGCCTCGCAAGAGGCCCATGACTCATCAAGTATTATATTCCTTACTACGACACGTACCACCACTCCCCATTGGTGCACTGTTCCATTCGCAATGACTGAGAGTTCCGCAACATAGTTCCATGGGTCTTGGAAGTAGCTCGTATCTGCCGTTATGTTGACAGGCGTAAATTTGCCTGGAGGCGTTATGATGGGCGATAGGCCGTCAATTGTGAGCCATGGACCACCCACTCGAACAATTACGTACCATTCAAGATTCTCTTGACCATCATTGTGTATCAGGAGACTACTGTCTTTTTTTACCGCATTCCTTGACATCACCGCGAGATCTATATCAATTGGATCTGTATTGGAATCATAATTCAACTCGTTAGAATGATAAGTAACGTTCAAAATAGCGAGCAACTTGACAAAAGTGCCATTAGCATTCGGGTCAGCCTGATTTCCTGCCCGGTCATACGCCGTAACCTTAAAACTTAGAGTTGTGTTTCCAGGTTGCCTAGGTATTACCGCAGTGTAGTTGTCACCGTCTGTGCCGAGCTGAGCCTTTTGCATTTCCGCTGTCCAAATGGTACCATTTACCTCGTAAGAGAAGAAAACCTTGGCCACACCACTTGCATTTGGGTTGAGGTCGGTCACATTCGCAACTACTGTAATCGTTTGATTCTCATTTGGCTTAGGAGGTATCCACGAAGCACTATAGATGCGCGGTTTGAATTCGTCTGTCACATTGTATAGCCCGTGTGGTAACGGGTAATTAGTTGAGTTAAGCCAGTCTGCACCTTCGGCGCGGATACTGACATTGTATCGAACCACTGTGCCATACGGCATCAAAGGAATGGTCCCATTGATTTTGTTATTGGATATTGTCATATTCCTATTCGTAGCGTTATTGCCATAAGATATGTAGAGCTTCGCTTCCATGATTTGCACGCCCTTCAGCGTTGTTGCCGTCACCTTGACAGTGTCATTGTAGTTTACGTGTTCTGGAAGAGGATCTTGCGTGACGTTTGTTATCAAGAACAACGGGTAGTGGTCTTGGCTGTTTTCGGATATATTGTAAGGTTCATCGCAGATGCCGTCAGGTCTTGGTGAAGAGAAGGGGCCAGGCTGATCTTGGTTCACCCCAGAGTACGTATCGATGCTAATGAAGTCACTCCAGTAGTTGCCGTCATAAAAGTAGCCATAGTCCCATTTGTTGGATCCAAAGTCCAAGGCTTGGACAGTGTTGTTGACAAATCTGTTCTGATAGATAAGGTTGTCTCTTGTGTAAGCATCACATCTGAGGCCTACTACGCTGTTTTTGATTGTATTGTTCCTTACTAGGCCATCAGTTCCCGTAATTATGCGAATTCCACATTCAAGATTTGATTCAATAATGTTGTCCACCACGGTTGAGCTCGGACTGCTAACATAAATGCCACAGGCACCGTTTGACTTGACAATGTTGTTATCTATAGTTGCGTTCGGTCCGTCAACATAAATGCCGTAACCACCGTTTGACTCAACAATGTTGTCAGTCACAGTGTTTCCTGTACCAACCATACGGATGCCATCGCCGAGGCCGAGCATTATGATGTTGTTCGTTATGTTATTGTTTGAACCGTCAACATAAACCCGCGCGCCACCTGCTGCTGAGCAATTTATGGTAAATCCGTATATTGTGACGTTACTGCATTGTATGATTGAGATGCCGTTTATTTCTTGCACTCCTGACTTTATGAAGCGTCCGTCAATTACAGTGGTGTTCACATCTTCTCCGATAAGCCAGACAGGCTTCTTTATAACCAGATGTTCGAAATATACTCTATTTTTGCCAACGTATATGATGTCTCCCGGACTCGCTGCGTCTATTCCTTCTTGAATCGTCGGAAAATCTTCTGGGATTTTGATGCATCTTCTTATCTCGATGTCGTCGATATGTGCCATAGGCTGCAGCGGGCGCTCAAAGACAGTAGGAGTTTCGGTGATGATTATTCTGCTAATGTGGTCGCATGGACCAGTGAACCTTGCGTTCACGACTTCTAGATGGTCATCGATGTGGATGTTGTAGACATTGTCAGGAATGTTCATAATCATCTTGATTCTATACCACCTATTGGGGACGTATGAATAACGTAGCAGGATAAGTTGATCATCTTTCTCACGGTATCGAATGGTGCCGTCCTCCTTGAAGATAATGTTTGAACCTGCAAAATTGCCATCGTCAACGTAAACTTCGAGGCCTGTATTGTTCCCGGTATTGTTAGCTAGCATTATGGCAAAGGTTACAACAATGGTGCCTGTTTGCGTTGTAAAGTTTCTGTAAGGGCTTGGAAAATCCTCGGTTGAGTTGGCCACTAGTTTTGCAGATTTACCACTTTGGCCATAGTGAACCTGGTCATCAATAGTGAAGTTTCCAAATTTTGGAACCAGAATATCCCAATTTTGAGGAACGGCTCCCGTGGTTTCGTTGTTAAAATCCTGGTGCAATACTGGCGGAGGTGGGGACGGATCTTCAGAAGCCGCAAAGCATGTGTTGACACCCACTGCGAATGTGCACGGCCACGTGACAACAAAGGTTAACACTAGTATGTTTATCAAAATCAGCGTCAAGATTACTTTTTTCTGCATCTTTGTCCAACAAATGTACAGTTGAACAGACACATAAAAACACATGTGAAACAGTATTCTAGAGATAAGTTCTTTTCTGCAAGCGGACACGATATGCAACACGCAGCATATAACATCGCATAACGATGATCCTTGCGTAGAACGCGCCAAACTCCAGAAATAGCAGGATTGCAATTGTTCATCTTGAAGCGCGCGCTTTGAATACGTTATAGATTTAGAGCGAAAGAAATTCCTTAGGAGACGAGGGTGGAAATGAAAAACATGCTTACCCGAAAAATTCAATTTTTACTGAATATTTCGTCGTGTTTGCCTTGTTCTATTTCCCTTTGCACTTCGCGAGGGTCCTTGCCTTCGGCTGTAACTCCCATGCTCACGCATGTTCCTAGGATTTCCTTTGCAGCCGTTTTCAAGTCCTTCGCCAGAAGCTCCGGACGCTTCATCTTGGCTATTCGTACAACCTGCTCAATGGTAAGGTTCCCAACCTTTTGAGTGCTAGGTGTGCCCGAGCCTTTCTGGATCTTAAGCTCGCTAACGATCAACGCTGACGTGGTAGGCGTTCCCACGGTAACCTCAAAGGCCTTCGTGTCAGGATCCACGATGACTTTCACTGGAACCTTCATTCCAGAGTAGTCCTTAGTAAGCTCGTTTATCTTGTTCACTATCATCATTACATTTACGCCCAGCGGACCCAAGGAGGGTCCCAGAGGAGGCCCAGCGTTTGCCTGTCCTCCGCTCACGAGCAGTTCAACAGTTTTCTTGTCAGCCATCTAGGTTCCACCGCTTTCAGCCTTTGCTTTTTCAACCAGCTTGACGTAGTCCGAATTGACGGTTATCGGCAACGTAAACGTTGCCTCCAACAGCTCCAACGTGACTTCGGCTTTGGACTTGTCAATGCGGGTTATCTTTGCACGCATGCCCTTGAATGGGCCGCCTGTTATTTCCACTATGTCGTTTTCATTCAGTTCTTCAATTACCGGTTTTCTTATAATGTATCTTTCAATTTCCGAAAACCCTATGGGACCCGGAATCCTCGACCGCACGTGCTTTATGCCTGCGATTGCCTCTTCCACGAGATGTGGTCCTTCAGCCTCCATGAAGATGTATCCCCTTAGGACTTCAGGCACAAGAATAGTTTTTATAGGTATTTTGGTCATCTCGATTTTCGCGGCAACCAGTCTGGCCACGTTTTTCTCTTGTCCAGTCGTTGTTTTCACGGCAAAAATTTTCGTTGCAGGTTCTTCGTGCTTCTCCATGGTTTTTCCTTCTAAGCCGTCCCGCTGCCTGCACCAGGTTGCAAAGCTGAAGACAATAACTTGATCACAAAGCCGATCAGGCCGATTGCACTTATGCCTAAGAGGCAGATTTTTATTGATAACCAAAGCTCGCTTCTTCCGGGTTTCACCGAAAGCTTCAGAGTTCTTGCACATTGTGCTAGGAACGATCTTAGTCCCATTATTCATCGCACACTCAACATTTCAGATCGAATATAAACGTTACTGTATACAACACTCTGAAAGATAAGCTTCGTTCTTTTGACTCTCACTCCTCGAACAATCAGACCTTTTCAAACGGCAGCCCAATCTCACCAAGCATATTAACGAGCGGCAGCTTGTTCTCGCCCTTGATTCCCTTCCAATCTAGGATCACATCGTTAACGTCTTCCAGAGTTTTCTTCATGCATTGTCTTATGATTTCTACGTCAATGATGTCAACAGCATATTTCGGGATTATGTGACCAAAAGCAACATTGTCCTCCAAAGCCATCTGAGTGAACTTAGCATTGTAATGAGGTCCACCTATGCCCAAAACTGCCTTGGCTTGCCGACTGTCGAATTTTGTAATTGCTTCAATCGCAGCTCGAGCAACAACCCCAGCCGCACTCAAATCGCTCCATTGCTTGGCAGAGCTCCCCAACTCGACAAACATCGCTGGAACATCTAAGGATGGCCCGTGATGAGTACATTCATAGGAAACATCGTAGCTAAGCCGCATTTCGTCTCTGAGACTTGCCATTACATGTAGAGCATTTCTCATAGCGTTTGCAGGAGAAATCGAAACCTGCCGTGGAATGCCACCCAGCTCGGCTTCACCAAGGTTTCCTGGCACATGCACCGACAGCGTTGGCGTACCACTCTCACTGCTGTGTCTGGAGACGAAGACTGCGAGTTCTAGACCGCTGAAGAAGCTTGTTAGATTCTGCGCGTTGACAGATTCTTCGTTCAAAGTCACAAGTCTGACCTTCCTGCTGTCTATGATTGCTTCGTAGGCCGGACTTCCCTGAAAGTTCCCTGCTTCTTCAAAATGGTAATGGTCCAAGATTTGTTTTGCAATGTTTAGGCTTGCAATGTCCTTCTTTGAAGAGACAAGCAGAATCATGTTTTCTTCTTCCTTGGGCAAAGTTGCGACAAAGGATAAATATGGTCATGATAGTAATGAAGCTGCCGTTAACTCCAGAGTAAGACTTCAGGAAGCCAAAATGAAAGATGAATACGGTTTGGAGGCCAAGTTCTACGACAAGATCTGGGGAAGATACGATTATAATGCCGACGTGGAGTTTCTCGAAAAGCTGTTCAGAGAACATGATTGCAGGAGTGTCATCGACGTTGGATGCGGAACTGGAAACCATGCATTGAGACTAAGCATGATGGGATACGAAGTCACAGGAGTAGACCTCAGTTCAACCATGCTTAGGATAGCGAGAAACAAAGAAAAAGGCGGAAAAATACGATTTGCGCAGGGCGATATGAAGGCGCTAGACAGCATTACCCCCAAGCGCGAAAGGTTTGATGCCGCGATCTCACTCGGACAGGTTTCTTCCCATCTGTACACCGATCGCGAAGTGCGAGCTTTTCTCAACAGCTTGCTCAAAATACTTAAGAAAAATGGCCTGTTCGTACTCAGCGCCAGAAACGTAGCGAAAATCGATGATGAACATCTGAACAAGCTCCGTCTGGATCACATGATAAGCGAAGAGAAAATGCAGCTAGCAATTTTGGCCCAGAACAGCCGAGACCTTCAAGATCCAAATACCATAGTTTGGAGACCAATCTACTTAGTCAAGGAAAAGGGCAAGGTTGACTTGCAGGCAAAAGAACACAGGCTAAGATGGTTTGAATTTCCAAAGTTGAAGAAATTATTGATAGAAGAGGGTTTCAGAATCAACGCAGTGTACGCTAGGCCATCGAGAGAGAAATTCCACGAGGAGAAGCATCCTGAAATGTGGTTTATAGCGACTGCTAGATAGAACCGAAAGAGAATCACTACAAAACCGCACGAATGCCGAAAAAGTTTTAATTCAGGCTGAAGCTGTCTGAAAACGGTGAAAATGTGCATCTAATAAACTTCAAAGATTTAACAGGTCATCAACTGACGGAAATGGTAGATAAGGGCATTGAGATCAAACATAAGCCGCAGAAATATCGAACTGCATTGGAAGGCAAATCCTCAGCCCTGATTTTCCAGAAGACTTCTACGCGTACCCGGGTTTCTTTTGAGGTTGCCATGACCCAGCTTGGAGGACATGCATTGTTCATAGATTGGAGGACAACAAACTTCGCATTAGCAGACATTTCTGACGAAACGCAGTATTTGTCTCGCAATGTTGACTGTATAATGGCGAGGCTTTTGAGGAATGCTGATCTGCAAAAAATGGCTGAAGCTTCACTCGTCCCCGTGATCAACGGATGCGACGAGAAATATCATCCTAGTCAAGCCATAGCTGACCTGATAACCATCAAGGAGAAGAAAGGCTCGCTGAAAGGGGCGAAACTGGTTTACATAGGCATCCACAACAACGTTTGCAACTCACTAATTGAAGGATGCACAAAAACAGGTGCCAAGATAACGACGGTGACACCGATATTCAATGAACCAACAAGGGACGAAGAGCTTCTGAAAGAGGCAAGGAAGACTGGACTGTGGGAGACCACGTTGGACGTGAGAAAAGCAGTCAAGGATGCGGATTTCGTCTACACGGACACATGGGTTGACATGGAATTCTTCGTAAACCCGAAATTCGCTTCGGAAAGGGAGAAACGCGTCAAACTCATGATGCCTTACCAAGTAAATAGAGAACTATTGAAGGGAACCAATGCGCACGTAATGCATGACATGCCGATTCACCGAGGATACGAGATCAGCGCGGATATCATTCAGAGCCCCAAGTCAGCAATATATGAACAAAGCGAAAATAGACTGTACTCAGCCAAATCAATACTCCTGAAGCTACTGGAAAAATACTGATCTGAAAAGAGCATTTTGGCTGACATTTTCTGATCAGTCGAAAGCTTGCGGACTTGGCACGTGAACACTATCTATTTGAATACCCTTAGAGAAGACGGCGAAGCTCGCTAATGAATGGCAAAATTTAATAATAAACATGCGTAAACACTGATTTTAAACAGGTGAAAAAATTGGAGTATTGGAAAATCTCTGCGTTGATAGGCGCAATAATCTTCTTGGCATCCGGTTTTCTACCATTTATTGCAGCGGGCGGAGGAGTGGCTTCGTCCCCGCTGACTGACATCTATAACGGGCTTGGATTGGGAATGGACTGGGGAACTGTTTTCAGCACGTTACCTATGTTTGGTGTAGGATGGCTACTGGCAATGATATTGTATCCTGTTACCGTGGTTCTGGGTTTGGCGTCTTTCCTCAGACGTAAACTCGCCCTTTTCGCGGGAATTCTAGGCATCATATGCGGGATCGGAGAAATCATGATGATCAGCGGCTTACAATCGCTATTGGCAGAATTTGGAGGAGCAATAGAGTATGGCTACGGCATTTTTGTGGGTTTTGCTGGAGCGATTATTATGCTCGCCGCAAACTACATCAAAGGTGGAACCGTGCCAGCAACTCCGACTGCGCCCCCGCCACCACCACCTACTTGACATACCGACCACCCAATCAAGTTTGGAGCTTTCTCTCTTTTCTTTCATCAAGCGGGTTGAATAGAGATGGATATTCCTTGAAAAGCCAAGGTTCAGTAGCCTCTGCTATCTCAAGATGAACTGAACAAATCTCTCAGGGTTAAATTCCTCCAGATCATCAAATCGTTGTCCCGTCCCGAGGAACAACATAGGTTTCTTTGTGCCGTATGTGACGCTCAGTGCCAAGCATCCTTTGGTGTCTGCTTCGACCTTGGGCGTTCTTACCGTTGATTTCAGCCAACTTGTTCGACACGACGTTCTCAATCAGCCTCATAAACGTTTATGGCTCGTTCGGGCAGAGTTCGTCAGCAGAATCAGTGACTGTGCCAAGCAAGGCATGCTGGATTCTCTTGACAGTCATATTGTATCCGATAGTAGTGATTTTGGGTTTTGTGTCCATCATGAGACGCTCGATTTCGCTCGCTGCAGGAATACTCGTAATAATATGCTGAATAGGCTCCATATAGACTCTCATCTCACTTCAAGCCCTTCAATATGCTGAACTTGGCATTTTCGTGGGAATCACAGGATCAATTATTCTCATGATAGCCTATTCATTGAAACCTCGTATAGCGACACCGCAAACTGCAATACCACCGCCACCATCAGCCCCGCGGGAAACAACTAGGCGAATCAGCCGAGCGCGGGCCTCCCCTTTTCTTTTATGTGTCAGTAGTAGAAGATAGGTTCCCTTTGACAAGTAAGGAAGCGAAGTGAGGCCTTGAGTGGATAGTCATTTCATGATCATCTGCACGAATTTCTCCGGCTTGAATTCTTCTAGGTCATCATATTTCTGCCCGGTTCCGATGAACAGAATAGGTTTTTTCGTGACATACGTTACGCTGAGAGCGGAGCCGCCTTTGACGTCAGCGTCCACCTTGGTCAGTATTGTCGCGTCTATGCCTACGGACTTATTAAACTCTTCAGCCTGCATGACCGCGTCATTACCCGTCAGTGAATCCACAGTCAAGACTGTCAAGTCCGGGTGGACGATACGTTTTATCTTTTCGAGTTCATTCATCAGGTTTCGGTTTGTCTGCATTCTCCCAGCAGTGTCTATCAGAACGACGTTTATTCCATGCGCCTTGGCGTGGCTTATCGTGTCATAGGCCACGGCAGCCGGATCCGCACCGTACTCGTGTTTTATCATCTTTATTCCTAGTCTCTTAGCATGTTCCTCTAGCTGCTCAATTGAGCCAGCTCGGTACGTGTCGCTGCATGCGAGAACAACCGAATAACCGTGCTTATTCAGATAGTGGGCCACTTTCGCTATGGTGGTGGTCTTCCCCGTTCCATTTATGCCGACAAAAACCATGAGGTATGGTTCACCTTTCTTGCGTTTTTCTTCAACGCACTTTAGCAGGCCAATCTTGTCCTTGGCAAGCATGACTCCCAGAAGAACTTCTCGAAGGTTCTCCTCTACGAGCTTTTTTCGGTCGTCAAGTCGGCTGACTTGGACTCCGTCTAAGCGTTTTTCCATCTCATCGCATATTCTTTCAGCCACTGGAAAGGCAACATCATTTTCTGCTAGGTTTATCTTGAACTCTGAAAGCACTGGGCGTAGGTTCTCACTCTTGAGCTCGGTTGTTGTGACTTTGGTTACAAGCTTTTTCAGTCCGGATTTGAGCTTCTCAAACATCTTTGGAGGTTGTCCCTTCTCTCATCTTGGCAACGAGCGACTCTATTTTCTCTCTGTGTTCCCTTATTCCATCTACTACTTGGACGAACTGCTGCTGAAGCGACGTTCTTGTTTTGTCCAACTCCTCTTGTCGCTTCTTGATGATCTCCTTAGACTCCAGCAGTGTTTTCTCAACGGAGACTCCGGCGCCCATTCCAACGATAAGCTTGTCAGGATTCTCAAACTTTGCTCTGATGTAAGAACTTCCACCAATTGGAACCAACAGTTCTGAGTTTTCTTTCTCTTTCTCCAAGACGTCAAGCGTCATGCTAGCATATGTCAAGTCCGTGATGACAGCGTTTACCATGTTTATCCTAGACTGCAAAGCCTCGGCAGTCTGCTCATAGAAACGCAGTTCAACGCTCAGCTGCCGCAGTTCTTCTTCATCTTTGCTCGCCAACGTTTTCTTCTCCAACAACTAGTTTTTTCAGCAGCGGATCCGCGATCTCTTCAGGGGGAATCTCCTCAACGCTGATTATTTTTATGTGAAAACGCTTCACGCGATGTCTACTTCCCAGTTCGGCGTAAACCTTTTCCACCGCGTGTTCAGGCTTAGCCGCCACTATTTCCTGTTTGAAAGAAGTTTTCAGGTTTGGCTTGTGAATTTCACCTGTCACTCTGAATACTTTCAATTTCCTCGTCCTCCTTTACAACATCCAGAGCATTCCCGATTATAAACATCTCGGGTCCAGTTGTCATCGCTCCAGCTATGGCTGAATGACTGTTGCAGATCAAACCCGTTCCAACATAGGGTATTCCGCAGTTGATTGTACCTACGTCGACAGGAGCTTTCAGCATGCCCTCCAACAGTTTCCGCTCAGAATCCTTCAGCAGAGGATGTGCCAGAACCCCCTTGTTTGTCGCAACTGCAAGCTTTCCGACATAAGGCATTCCAGCAATTTCCGCGGCCACGGCTTCAACGCCGAGGGTGTCGCAGATTTTTCCAACTTCTGACTCTTTCAATCGCGGGTCAACGATTGCACCGTGATCGTTCGCCAAGACTAGGTTGCCAAACGCCGTCTTCTTTGTTTCCATTATCGTGGTGTTACCTTTGAAAACCGATTTTAGGGTCTCAAGCTCTTCTTGCCGCACAAAACTGGGAAGAAGAATCCCGTTCGAGTTCGCGCATGCCAAAGCCCCGACCAAGACTGAGCCGCCGATCGTTGCGTGTACAAGTTTGACTTTCAACCATTGAGCGAAGCTTTCAGCTTTGTTAAGCGGAATCCACTTTGGAACTATGACCATATTGTCTGTAGCAAGAGAATAAACACCTATGCTCACGCTTCCACCAAGGCTGGAAAGGTAAATGGCCAAGGACTAATCTCCTTCAGCCAGATAAACAGTCACGTTACCTTCTTTATCCTTCGCAGCCCTTACACGGATTTTTCGAGGAGGCTTTTCTATGCCTCTGCTCCAAACTTTAATGTTCACCGCATTACTGATAATGAGCCTACTCGGCTCTTCTTCCTCTTCCGCCTCAGTTTCCTTGCGGGCCTCCAGCTTCATGTGCTTGGTCATAAAAGCCCTGAGCATACGCATCGCCCGCGGTGCCCTCTTGTTCGCAGGCATGATCCATGCCTTGCCAAGCGGAACGGTGTAGATTCTTTCCTCAACTATCTCTTCT
Organism: Candidatus Bathyarchaeota archaeon; assembly: GCA_963705345.1. GTDB lineage: Archaea > Thermoproteota > Bathyarchaeia > Bathyarchaeales > Bathycorpusculaceae > DASPTR01. Next base: position 262,072 of record OY970072.1, on the reverse strand, counting down.
TCTTCCCTTTCCTTCTCTTTCTTGGAAGGCTTTTCCTCTTCTTCTGCGGCCGCAGGCACTTCTTCTTCGACTGGTGCATGTGTTTCTTCAGCTTCAGGCTTTTCCTCTACAGCTTCCTTCGTCTGCTCTTCTTCAGGCACTTCTTCGGGCTCTGCTTCTCCTAAGGTCTCTTCAAGCTCTTCTGGCTCTTCTGAGGCAGATTGCTCGTCAGTTTTTGGCTCCTTTTCCTTTTCATCTTCCTTTGTCATCAGTCATCCCTCTTAGGCTCTGAGTTTCCTTGACCGCCACTGCCTTCTCTTAGGATGAGTTCTAAATTTCCCTCCTGTTTTACCGATGACCCACGTTGGCACTGCCCTCTTCTGTTTTCCAGCTTTTGCCAATCTAAGCTTCTTTGCTGTCGGTTTGTTTCTTGCCATCATCATTTCCTTCTTATTGTCGGTTCGTGTTTTCGCGATTGCAACTGCGCGAGTATCCGCCTCAGTTGCTCGTCCGCCAAGGGTACGGGTATTTTTCCCTGTTGCGCCAACTGGATTAGCTGCAGCTCCAACTGTTCCGTAAATTCAGGCTTAACCATTTTCAGGTTTGTGAGCCTCTGCCGAGCTTCAGGGGACAGCATGGTTCTCAACAGGTTTTCTTTCTGCGTTTCAAGTTGCCGCTGAAGCTGTTCATTCTTCTGTTCATCAGCCATTTGCCGCTGCAACGCTGAGAGTTTCCTTCTGCGGAGCTCTTCGAGCTCATCGTCGGACACTCTCATTCACCTTTCTGGTCCTTCTCCAGTTCCGGATGCTGCTTTGTCAGTTCCTTGTCGACATCTTCAGCCAGTTCTTGCAGAAGTTTTTTGCCTTCCGTCGTCACTTTTCTTCCATGCGGCTTGGACGCCGCAATCAAGCCTGCGGCTTCCAGTTGTTGCAGAGCCTTTCTTATTGTTGATCCGCCAGCTTTGGAGGCGTGCATCGGCATGCCGCCATGCCTCTTCCCTCCGCCGAAGTCGGCTCTCAGTTTTTCGATTCCAAGTGGTCCGTGAACGTAGATTTTCCGCAATATTGCCGCGGATCGGGTGTACCACCAGTCAGGTTTCTGCGGCTGTTTTTCGACGTGTGAGCCGGTTTTTGATGCAATCGTCCATGATGGCGGAGTCACCGCATCTACGTTCTCTCTCAGATGCTTAGCTATCCTTTCAATGAGTTTAGATGCGGGAACATCGTGCGGAGTTATCAAGACGCTTTGTCCTCTTGAGTTTTCCTTCAGTAAAATCTTGAAGTCGAATATAAATATTCTCTGGACACGGACTTCCGCTATTTCCCGTTTGGCGCAACTCTTTGTGCCTCTCTTTTTTCTTTGAATGGATCGTAGACGGGTTTGAATCAAAACCTGCTGTAATCAGTTATTTAATCTTTGATCGTTGCCACAAATCCTAAGAATCGGATTAGGCTACATATTGAATGATGTGACGTGTGCAAGAAGTGCGTGACTATTCTAATCTTAATGATGCTATCAGTTTACCCGTTGCATGCAAGATTCAACCCTTTGAAGTCAGAGACCTCTTCCGGTGAGCGCGTCCATAACCTTGACACAGGCCTAAACTACACGAGAATTCAAGATGCGATTTACGCTTCCGAAACCTTGGATGGACAAACCATTCGAGTTGATGGCGGCACATACCATGAGAACATCATCGTGAACAAGGCCGTGTCACTTGTAGGAGACAAAGCAGAGACGACCATCATCGAGGGCAGCGGAGTAGGAAGCGTTGTAGAGCTGACGGTGGACAATGTTACTGTAGCGGGCTTCGTCATCAGAAACAGTGGAATAGGATGGGGGCAGAGCGGCGTTGCACTTAACAGTGTTAAAGGCTGCAACGTGTCAAGAAACAACATAACAGACAACTACTATGGTTTATGGCTCTATTCTTCTATGAACAACAGTGCATCTGGAAATAACCTAGCAAACAACGGTTATGGCATAGGGGTATACGGTACCTCGAACAACAACCGCGTGTTCAACAACAATGTGACCGCAAGCAATCATGCAGGCATCTTACTCGTTTCTTCTTCAAACAACGAGATATGCGAAAACAACGTGACAAACAACCAGTACAGCATAGAACTTGTCTCTTCTTCAAGCAACACCATCCTTGGAGACAACATCACAAACAATAGTCATGGCATCGCGCTCTATGAATCTTCAAACCACAATGACGTTCATGAAAACACAATACAGAATAATGGTTGGGGCATTGAGCTAGATACATCGCTCAACAACAGAATCTATCATAATAACTTCATCGACAACGTTCCTCAAGTCTTATGCGATTCTCACTACTCAAACGTCTGGGACGATGGCTATCCTTCTGGAGGAAACTACTGGAGCAATCATACCGCTGCTGACTCAAACCGTGATGGAATAGAAGACAGTTGGCACATAATTGACGAAAACAATACCGATCACTATCCTTTGAATGGTATCTTCCATGGCTACAGCATCGACTACGTAGAACCTGGTCGTATCTACAGAGTAGAATTGGTCTCCAACTCCACAATTTCAAATCTTGACGTGGCCGTTTCGCCTGAACAGCCTAGGAATAGACGCGTAATCATTGATGTTATCGCCGGAGAGGGCACAGGTTTTTGCAGAGCAACGATCCCCCATGATCTCATGTCTCCTCCCTACAATGTAACAATAAACGATAACCCAGTGCTACAAAACACTACGTATGAGAATGAAACGCTAAGCATTATCTATCTTAGTTATGAGCAGCCAAAAGCCGAAATAGTCATAGTCCCAGAGTTTCCATCATTGATTGCCCCTTCGCTATTCATGATAGTAGCTTTACTGGCGGTATTAGTCCAAAGAAGACAGTGACCAACACGACTCTTCTTGCCTGTCAGTCATCTTGAATAGCCTTTTTTCTGCCTGTCCGAAGGACACCTCAAAGACTATTTGGGACTTTGAAAAATAAGAGCTGCCTTCTTGCGGTTCCGAAAGCGGGCAGGCTTGAAGTTTGCTTGGGATAGTTGAAACTCAGGAGCATAAGCGTCTTGTCGAGTTAATCAAGTGGGTAGCCAGATGGGAGGTTAGCGATGTTCTAGATCAGCGTTTGGAAGACTGTGGGCATGAAGAGAAGCGGGAGCTCCTGGCCTTTGAATGTAGGACATGCCAGTGGCTCTACGTTGTGTGGGGTCGCAGTACGATGCAACTTTCAACGAAAACAAGGTTGCAACCATGCGTAGTGGTTGATCTTGGGAAAGCGGCCTAAGCTATTTTGGGGATAATGGGACGTGCTATGAAGGCTTTCACTTCTTGCGACGCTTGTAAAGCATGAACGTATGTCCTCTGACTTCTACCAATGATGATGTTGTTTGTTCAGCAATTTTCAATGCAATCTGCTTGGCTTCCTGTCCTGCAAGGCCGCTTTTCAAAATCTTGACTTTCACCATCTTGTTCTTGTACAACTGCTTCTCAACCTCCTTCAGCAGATCCTCTGATGCGCCTCCTCTGCCGATCCATATCGTCGGCCTAGCATCGGTCAGCATTTGCTTCACAAAACGTTTCTTTCCAACGGTCAATTCACTCATGATCTAAGCTTCTCCCTCTTTCTTAGCGGTATCCGCACCTTCTTTCCACAACTTAAGCAGGTAATCACCACGTGAGGTTCCCGTTCTTGCCTTATGCGCACACGAGAATTAACACCGGGCAAAATAAAGCTTTTACAGTGCCTGCAAACCAGGTGTCTGCATTCCTTTGGCAAACGAACCCTCGCCCCCATCGCGATTCTTCTAGCCAAATCAACGTATCGCTGAGCCAGCAACGGATCTTCACCGAGTGCTTCATTCGCCAAACGAAACAGCGTTTGAATACGTTGCCGCGCTATGTGACGAGTATCAGCATTCATCCCGTTACACGTTGCTCCAACAGACTAAGCATGCCCCAACAAGATTAGCCTTTCCGATGTGAAGGCGAAGGTACGCGCCCAGACAGTTCCCAGCACGCGAGAAAAACAGGCTTTCTCATATACATACTATTGCACACAGTGCGAGGGGTGGGATTCGAACCCACGTAGGCCTTCGCCAGAGGATCTTAAGTCCTCCCCCTTGTCCTAGGCTTTTCTGGCCCGCCTATTTAGACCTGGCTCGGGTACCCTCGCTGCTCAGCAAAGCTGTTCATGATGTTTCGCAGTTTAAGTCTTTTGTGCCGTCGATGCATTAAGTTAAAATCTGCAGTTTTCTAACCTATCTGTACGAGGCGAGAGGGCGGGTAGCTCAGCACGGATAGAGCACCAGCCTCCTAAGTTGGTGGTCGTGGGTTCAAATCCCACCCCGCCCGCCATTCCATTGAAGAAGACAGGATTGGGCTTTTTGAGCTGGACTTACAACTCATAAGATAGTGTCTTTATAAACCTGAAGCAGGGATAACTGACTCAGTGGAAATGGTTCTTCCAAAGAAAGCCAAGGATACTGGGAATGACTTAAAATAGTTCGTTTGGTCCTGATAAAAATTCTGTTTAGTGAGAGGTATGCTAGTGGCGCCACAACCAGTTCATATCCCTAAGCAAACTATTCGATGGCTATTGGAGAAGAACGAACCTTCGGTACGATACTACACTCTGACGAGGCTTGTCGGGAAGAGCGAGGGGGATGCGGATGTGAAGGAGACTAGAGCTCAAATCGGAAAGCGGGGATGGGTGGCGAAAATCCTTGCCCGCCAGAAGGACCGAACTTGGTGGGACAACCCCTCCCACTGCTACATCCCAAAGTACACGTCTTGCGTCTGGAACCTTATCGTCTTGGCGGACCTTGGCGCGACCCGTGGAGACACCCGCATCAGTAACGCTTGCGAGCACTTCATGAAGCTACACAACGTCGAATCAGGAGGATTCTCGCTCCGGCCCGTAGGCTCTGACAAGTTTGAACCCCATGTATGCCTGACTGGCAACATGGTCGCTTCGTTCAGCCGACTTGGTTATGGTGGCGATGCCAGAGTGAGGCGCGCTGCTGATTGGCTCGTCAGCCAGCAGCTCCCGGACGGAGGATGGAATTGCTACGCTAAGTTTGGTTCCAAGCACGGTTCGTTCAAGTCAACCATCGAGCCGCTATGGGGCTTGGCCGAGGCTCTGAAGTTCGCTGGAAAGGGCGAGTGGAAGAAGAGTGCTGAGGACGGTGCCGAGTTCTTGCTGAGGCATCGTCTGTACCGCTCGGAGTCCACCGGTTCAGTGGTGATGCTGGATTTCACTAGACTGCACTACCCATTACACTATCATTACGACATTCTGCATGGACTTCGAGTGCTCCGTGAGATGGGCTTGAACGACGACCCCCGACTCAACGACTCCCTTCGGTTACTCCTATCCAAGCGGATGCCCCAGAGCCGTTGGCTACTCGAAGGAACCTACAGGGGGTGGATTCATCCTCAATCAGCTGACGGTGATTACGTGGAGAGACCTGAAGAAAAGGAGGTCATTGAAAGAGGCTGGGGGGAGGAACGAACCCTGCAACTCGAAGAGGTCGAGAAGCCGAGCAAGTGGATCACAATGCAGGCGATTATTGTGCTTTCAGAGTTCTCTCGTGTATTGATTCCGACAGCTGTGAACTAGAAAAGCAGTACAGTCTTGAGAGGGAAATCTTGGCCATACATAGATCCTAGTTCAAGATCAACATATACGAGAAGGAAACAGAGAAAGGCTCACAAGTATTCCTTAAGATTAAGAGAATGAGCAACTACAAATAAGTGGAAGACGAACTGCTTCTGAAGAAACAACAAACCTAGCGCTCGCACTTCCAGGAAATCGGGCGTTTAGAATTGCTCTCTCTTCCAGATATTGTATGGGCACTGTCTCCAACGGTAGGTGCTCCCTTGTAGATGCAATTAGCGCGCGCCATAGATCTTAGTTTACCCTTCGAAAATTCGATTAGCATACGCTCTTAATTCGATGAGTGAAAATTGGATTGCTTTATTACAGAAAAAAGGGGAGTTCGGGAGATTTCGCCACTTGGTTTGAGGTGCAAATCCCACCCCCCGCCACGAAAACACCCAGCCCATTTTTGGCTGGTCGTTGGGCTGAGTTTATTTCCGCTTTCTGAGGATCTTGTTTTCGTTGTAGTCGCATATTTATTCGTAGCCGGCTTCCAGTAGTTAGCATAGTTCTTGTTCAGAGTGAGCGACTTTGGTGGTGTACTCGTCGTCTTTGAAGTTGATCAGCTGAGCATATTTGAGGGTGTTAGTGATGCTTCTGTGGGAGTATTTGCATGACGTCGAGTATGTCTTTGGTTCTATGCTATTCCATGGTTGCTCTCCAGTGTCGAAGACCCAGCCATTCGTCGAATAGGCAAGAGGCACTCTAAACCCGCCAAAATTGTAAGGCCCACCCCCTAGCCCCTAGGATACCGCTGAGCCTGAACCAGAACATTCTGCGGCAACATCCGAAGATTCACCCAAACATGAGACTCTGCCCCCTGAAAGCCTTTTCCAACATAGGAAAATGCTACTGCACATTCCTAGGGTCCTCCAGCTCTAGCGACACGTTCGCGAAGGCTGTTCGCTAGCAAATCTCTGTCTGGCTGTGCGACCCGTATTTAAAGGGGGTACATATGAGAATGTTCTTTCATGATACGGGGGTCTCCAATGTTTAAAGAGACTCTTTTTTTTGTTGCAAATTGCTACAAAGCCAACTTGCCGTGTACCTTCTCTGTTACAAGGCTCATGCCCTTAGCGTAACCCATGAAAGCACCATGTCTATCTGGAGACCAGCATCTATAGTCATTCCCCGCGCCCTGATTGACTCGCTGCAACTGTCAAGAAAACAGAGAATAGGGCACCTGCCCATCTGACGGCAAGTGCGAATCTGACCTTTTTACCAAAGTGCCAGATTCCTCTTTCATCCAGCTATGCGTTCCAAAGAATCCAAAGTGTCCTGGCAGAATGGTAAAGCAGTTCCTACGGACCTCGCAGCAAAAAAGAATTCTTTCAGGCACCAGACCACATTAGAAAAAGAGGGGAGTTGCGGGAGACATCGCCATCGTCTATGGAAATAGGGGAAAGACGCCTGCCTTCGTGCGTTAGCCTCTTTCAGGCGCGTGCTTCGTTGTGACTCTTAGCTGATCTACTTCATTCAGGCTAGGAACGGATACTTTTGACAACCTGTTTTCATCTTTTTTGCCAAATCTTACTCGCACTCGTCCAGTCTTTTGATCCGAATGGTAAGCTGTCAAACGGGCCGCTTCCTCGATTGCTCTTTTTGTTTTGGGTCCTTGGAGCAACGTGACCGGGCTTCCGCAGCCTTGGGCTTCAAAATAGTAGTCTTCTTCTTTTTTTATTTGGAGCAGAATCTTGTTTTCGCTCTCGTTTCTTCCGACTATTATCTTATTCTTCCCAAATCTGAAGTGTCTTCCAACCTTCAGCAAAGCAACATCTTTGAGTGAAACTGCCTTTTTATGTTCGAACAAATCTCTCATCTTGTCGGCAAATTCTCTGTACGTCAGCAGGCAGCCTCCGGCCGGACATGGATAGTCCCGTATTCCTAGCTTCTCAGCGAGCTCAATCTGTTTTCTTCTTGATCTTCCTTCAATGTCCAACAGTCTCTCTCTGTTCACTAATCCTTTCTTTTCAAGATCAGTCTCTTGCAAGAGTTTTGCAGACAACGGTCTTAGGATCTTTCCTTTCAGACCTGCTTCCTCTTCTATTAAATCGAGTGTCTTCTTGTGTTGAGACATGGGTCTCTGATCCAGAACTTCGCCCGTGAAAATGAACGCTGCTCCTGTTTCTTTCGCGTATTTCTTTGCTTTCTTCAGCATGAAGATTCTGCAGTCAATGCAAGGGTTCATGTTCTTACCATATCCGAATTTTGGCTTTCTTATGACCCTCAAATAGTCCTCGCCAACACTCATGGTTTTCAAGGGTATGTTGAACCTTCTTGCCGCTTCCGCGGCGCCGCATCCGCCTTTTCCGCAGAGGCAAAAAGGGCTTACGAAGTTTATGGCCTCAACATCTATACCCTGGTTTAGGACCAGCTTCACGGCCAATGTACTGTCAAGACCGCCGGACAGGAGTGCTAATGCTTTAGTCTTTTTCATCTGAGTCAGTATGGTTTCGTGGCTCTATTTAAGCGCGCGCGTGTTCACTTAGCACGCGCGTCACTTAAGATTTCTTGATCTGTGGCATTCGGCAAAAAAAGCATTGAAAGGATGGAAGAAAAAAGAGGGGCTGCGGGAGACTTCGCCACTCATTAAGAGGGTTCAAGTCCTGCCGGCGGCGTCATCAGCATCCTTTTTGTAAACCCGCGCTACCATTCTTCGTTTTGAATAGGTTAACCTCGTTGACAGCGTAGCAGATAAACGATGAAAACCAGTACGAACGCAAATCATGAAATTTGCGTTATTTCCCGATTTTATCCGAATGTTTTTTCTTCTTTTGAACATTCTTCTTTTTCAATGAAGGCATACACTAATCCCCACGAAGCAATAGTTACCATTAATGGTATTACAATATGAGTTTTAAAAGCTTTTCACCAATTAAGATTCTATGAGCCAGAAAAAAAGGATACGCGGGAGATATCTCCACTTGGTTGCAGGGGCAAATCCCACCCCGTCCGCTACAGACGAACCCAGCTCGGTTTTACGAATTTTCTTTTAGGGGTTCACTTAAGTGTTTATTGACAACTATTTTATAACCTCCCTGTAACTCCATTGACAACTGTTCTATGAATAAGCTGTTAATACATTGACAACGTTTCATTGCTGGCACAAATCCAGCAACGTTTAAATGTACGTTTAAACATACTCATTCTCGTGATCCATTTTGGTTAAGACAATAACCATTCGAGAAGAAGTATATAGAAAACTGTTGACTGTCAAGAAGAAGGATGAAAGCTTCAGTGAGCTGTTTGACAGGCTTGCAGAGAGCAAGGATCCGCTAGAAACACTGTCGAAACTCAGGGCGAGTGTAGAGTTCAGAAAGAAGAAAGAGATGCTTTCAGAAATATATTCTTCCAGGGCTGAACGAAGAAGATGATTGCGATAGACACGGATGTGTTGATTGAGATACTGGACAAGAAATCAGAAAAGGGTGACGAAGCTCTCAAGCAGATCCTTCAAAGCGAAGAAGAAATATGCACAACTGTCATCAACATACATGAAATACTCTACGGCATCCACAAGTATGGGAAACCAGTCAAAGAGATTTTATTGCTACCTGTTTTGAACTATATGAAAAAGGATGCAGTCTTCTCTAGCAAGATAGAGCTTGAAGCAGAAGAAAGAGGAAATTCCATACGCAGAACTGATGCCATGATAGCCGCGATAGCCATAAACAATGGGGCAGCCCTCTACACCTTCGACTTGAAACACTTCAGCCCTCTCAAAGCCCTTGGACTCAAACTCTTCCCATAAAATACTCTGTCTGAAACACAGATCTATTGTTCAGCGCTAAGCATGAACTACCCGATTTTGCTCGATCAGGTGAGTGTTCATTACTATTGAATTGGGGTTTCTGTTCAGCCATGTTCATAAATGCTTAACACTATAGATCAAAACAACTCGACAGACTCTATAGAGAAAAGGGGATTTGCGGGAGATTTCGCCACTTGGTTGCGGGTGCAAATCCTACCCCGCCATAGATAGCATGCGCTGTTTCACTTCATGACTTCTGAGCCTGGGAATTCTTCTTTCTCGGAAAGTATTTTCGTGTTCGCAGTCCGAGCTTAACTACAAAAAGCATCAGGGGGACTTCCATTAGAGGTCCGATTACCGTTGCCAGAGCGGCGCCTGAGCCAATCCCATACAGGGTTGTTGCCACCGCGATTGCGACTTCGAAGTGACTGCTGCTTCCTATGAGCGTTGTGTCTATTGCGGTTTCGTATGCCCAGCCTGCGAAGTATCCGAGGAGGTACGTCCAGGTGATCATTATTGAATAGTGGATCAGGTTTGGCGCGGCAAGATAGGCAACCAGAAGGGGATTGTTAAGAATGGTTTGGCCTTCGAACGAGAACAAAACTATCAACGTAGTCAATAGAGCAATGATGGAGACTTTTCCGATTGCTGGCTGGTACTTGTTCTCGAACCATTCTTCTCCCTTTCGCTCTGTCAACAACTTTCTGGAAAAAGCACCTGCTGCCACAGGTATCGCAATGAATGCCAAAACGCTTATGGCGATCAGATCCCAAGGAACAGGAATGCTACTCACGCCAAGATACAAAGCTGCGAGGGGAGCGTAGAGAAGCAGCATCAGCAGAGCGTTGATTGAAGTGTTTATCAATCCTTGAGCCATGTCACCTTTCGCGAGAAACATCCACCACATGACCATGGCCGTGCACGGTGACAGACCAAGCAATATCACGCCTGCAATGTATTGAGGGTTTCCAGCTAGAACCGTGTTTGCGAGAAGCGTCATCAACGGCGGGGCTATGACCCAATTGGCGATTATAGTGACTAGCAGCGGTTTCGGTCTTGTCGCAGCCTTCCTTATATCACTGAACCGAATTCCTAAGACCGTTGGATACATCATAAAGAATAGGAGAATGCCTATAGGGATTGAGAGCTGCCCGAACTTGAGAGAATCCATAAACTGCCCAAATTCCGGCAAAAACCTTCCGACCACCAAACCCAAGGCTATGCATATGGCTATCCAAACCGTCAGGTATTTCTCAAAAACCCCTAGATGTTCCTCTTTCTTTGGTTGCGATTGAGCGGAAGCCAAAGCTGTCTTCACCTTGTCAGGGTAATGATGGAAGGACATATTCAAATATTTAAATATGTAGTTTCCACAACGCCTTACCATACGTCGAATCCAAGAATTCTCTCGATGAGTTTAGGGTCGACTATCTTGTAGAAAACCCACTTTCCTTTCCGCAAGTCTTCAACCAATTCAACGCTCTCTAGCATCCTTAAATGATGAGAAGCCGTGGGTTGCTTTAAATCCAATGCAATCATGATCTCACAAACGCACATTTCACGTGCTCTTAGTAGGTTTAGAATTCTTAACCTAGTCTCATCAGCAAGAGCTTTGAAGATCCTACTTTGCTTCTCAACAACACCAAGCTTCGCTACTCTATCAGCTAACTCCTTCAAGTCTTTCGCGTGTTTAGGGGCATCTTCACAAAAGTGAATGCCTGACTTTGCCAATCGATCTAAACGTTTCTCAGCGACCGATCTAGACATGACAGAATCCACGTTGAAAAAACGACAACACATTTAAATATGTTGTTCTGTCAGAACCGTGATGTCTTACGCCTGCTGGTAAGGACTGAAGACATGAAAGCTCTTTTTGTTTGCGTTGAGAATGCGGGCAGAAGTCAGATGGCGGAGGCGTTTGCTAGAGCCTATGGTAAAGACAAAGTTGAGACCATGAGTGCTGGCACTACGCCTGCAAGGGAAGTTAATCCTGTTGTTGTTCAAGTCATGCAAGAAAAAGGAATAGACCTGTCAGCGAACAAGCCAAGACTGATTACTAACCAGATGGTTCAGGAAGCAGACGTGATAATCGTCATGGGCTGCAGCGCCGAAGGATTCTGCCCCGCTCCATTACTGAACAAAGTGCTAGATTGGGGAATAGAAGACCCGAAAGGCAAACCGATAGAGAAAGTTCGAGAAATTCGGGACAAAATCGAGAGAAAAGTGAGACTGCTACTCGATGAGACCGTCTAGCAGCACACGCTAAAGGCACAGCGACAACGTGCACGCTATTCCAACAAGGAAAATGTTATATTCATGGTCAAAAGAATCCAGAAAGTAAAATCCTGAGTGTGAATATATGGAAGAAAAAACGATAAGAGCAATACCCGCGGGGCCATTTGCTATAATGATGGGCGCAATTAGCGCAGTAATAGGCCTTATCGCTGGCATTATCATCGCTGCAATCGGAGGAGCTTTGACTAGCACCATCTCGTCCAACACGACTGTAGATCTGACCGGTTTTGGGATTCTTTTCGGCGTAGGGGCAATAGTACTGATGCCCATAGCATGTTTCATAGGAGGAGTAATAGAAGGGCTTATCATTGCCATAATCTACAATTTCCTCGCCCCAAGAATCGGTGGAATCAAGCTACACTTTGAAGAGGGAAGCCGACAACCGCCGCCACCCTAAGCGCGCGCCGCGCGCTCTTTCTTTCTTTTTTTTACTGATTACGTTTCAGGCTGTTGCATAGTGCGCGACGTCGCTTGTGAGCGAATTGCTTGAATCATTGCATGTGTTATTCTGGAAGATGAAAGCCATAGCACATCACACTAGCAGCTTGTCTGGCTGACCGTAACGGTCAAGAAAACAGAAAAAGGGGGGTTTTGGGGTGACTTCATCACTGGGGTGGGAGCAAATCCCAGTGACCCCGCCATGATGAAGCGGGGGAGTTAGTTGTCTCTTCTGAATAGATTGACGTTCAAAGCTGTAGAATAGCGCGGTTTTCATTAAGGCATGGTGCGTCACAACACGAGGGAAAGCAGTCTGAACGCTATTCCTCCCACAATTAGAGCAGTTGCAAAATTGGCTGCCGATATCGTGGTGGCAGTTTTCCAGCCGAATTCTTTGGCTAGAGCTGCAATCGTTGAGAGACAGGGAATGTACAGGATGCCGATGAGAGCGAGTGTTATCAGTTGAACAGGCGTCAGAGAGAGAGAGCAAGGTTTGTTGAGCCGAAGACAGCCACTGATGCCAGCAGTATGAACTCTTTTCTCACGATGCCGAGGATTAGGAGTATTCCTGTTTTCGCTGGTAGCCCGAGCCATGCGACTGTGAGCGGAGACAAGGCGTCACTCAGAGGCTTGAGAACGCCGACGGCGTACAAGATTTGGACGAGCGCGCTTCCGGCGATGTACGTGGGGAAGACCATGTATATCAGCGATTTGGTCCGTGCCCACGTTTGCTTACTCACCACAGACAAAGATGGGATCTTGAACGAATGTATTTCCATGATGAGACCTGTTGATTGTCCCGGAACAACCTTCAAGGCCAGTCTACCCAACGCAAAGATGAGCGCAATGTCTATCGCGTAAAGGGCAAGGGCCCATCCGGCACCTACGAAGGCTGCTACTAGCCCCAGAATTAGGATTGTTCTCGCAGCGCAAGGAGCAAAAGTGATGGCGAAGGCTGCCAATAATCGCTCACGCTTTGTTTCCATGATTCTGCATGCACGGATGGCAGGGACGTTGCATCCATAGCCTAGGATCAAAGGAATCAAGGCTTTTCCGTGCAATCCTATTTTGTGCATTGCAGTGTCCATCATAAACGCGACCCTTGTGAGAATCCCGGAGTCTTCGATCATTGCCAGCATGATGTAAAACGGAATCACATAGGGTATTACCAATGTGATGCCCGCGACTAGACCGCCGAAGACGCCGTTCCAAAGAATGCCCACGAGTGATCCGCTGAACGTCGGATTGACGGGTTCAAGAAAATTGAGTGTATTTGAGAACAAACTGGAAAGAAGCCCTCCAACCGTGAAAGTCCAGAGAAGCAATCCAGCCATCACTCCTGTAGATGTAACATAGCCAAACACTCGGTGCGTGGTGACCCAATCCAGTCTCTCTGAAAGTGTTGTTTTGACTATGCTTTGTTTTTGGACATCCGCGGCAATTCTGTTTGCGAGCGAATATCGCTCTGAGGCAATAACCGCGAAGCACTGCTCCTTATGTATGTGCGATATCTCCGCTGCCAGAACCTCGGATTCATGAGCTATCTTCTCAGACTTGGAGCCTATTGACTTCTTGATCTCAGGGTCGTTTTCGAGGAGTTTAATGGCAATCCATCTGGGCGGATATTCCGAAGCGAGGTTCTCAGATTTGATTGCGCTAGCGAGCTTTTCTATTCTCTCTTCTATTTCGACGCCGTACTTGAGGCAAGGCTTCTCGCTTTGGCTCTTGTTCTCAGCGACTTTGACAGCCGTCTTTGTCAGTTCATAGAGTCCTTCTCCCCGTATGGCTACAGTTGAAACTACAGGCACGCCCAGTGCTTGCTCTAGTCTTTTTCGATCAATAGTTATACCTTTTCGCTTGGCAGCATCCATTTGGTTGAGGCAGACAACGAGTGGAACTTCCATTTCGATGAGTTGAATTGTGAAGAACAAATTGCGTTCAAGAACAGAAGCATCAACCACGTTGATGACGACATCAGGATGCTCGAAAGCGATATATTCTCTTGACACGATTTCTTCCATAGAAAAGGTGGAAAATGAATAGATTCCAGGGAGGTCTACGACTACCACTTTTCGTCCTTCAAAATTGAGTAGGCCTTGGGCTCTTTCTACCGTCTTTCCAGGCCAGTTGCCAATGATTTGACTTGAACCAGTGAGATGGTTGAACACTACGCTTTTGCCAACGTTGGCATTTCCAGCCAGGGCAATTGTCAGATTTCCGTCAAGCACTAGATCCCTGCGATTCTGAACCGGCTTCTTGTTTGCGGATTTCGTAGAATGACATGTCATATGGAGTCATCGGCTCTACTTGTGTCTCTGTAAAGAGTCGACGAAGACGTTTGAGGCGATGTCCTGTCCGAGTGCGACTCTAGCTCCTCTCACGCCAACCTCAATTGGACCTTTAAGCGGAGCAACCCTCACGACGTTTACGTTCGTGCCTGGCGTTAAACCCATGTCCAAAAGTCTCTGCAGGATTTTGTGCTCCCCCCTTATGAACGAAACCCTGCCTTGATCACCTTCTTTGAGAGTACATATTGAAACCAAGTTTTGGTTTCGCCTTCCCACTTCTTCTAAGCCTTTTCTGTGCATTCCTACACATTCTTCGCAGCTGGAAAAGGGCAAGTTGCACGCTGGAATGATCTTCTCATCATCTGGACACTTGTCAGGATGGTTCAGAAACCTGCACAGTGACTCTTCCGCCTCGTCGGACAGAGCGTGTTCCATCTCACATGCTTCCAAGTGAACTTTATCCTTCCCTATTCTTAGGACATCATGCAGAAATCGTTCCAGCAAGCGATGCTTCCTTGCGATCTTCTCGGCGACTTGAAAACCCTTCTTGGTGAGGCGAGCTCCGTGATACGGCGAATATTTCACATAGCCTTTCTGGGCAAGCTTTTTCAGCATTTCTGTCACGCTTGCAGGAGCGATTTTGAAGTGCTCCGCAATCTCGGTCGTGGATATCGCTTTCCCATTTCGAGAAAGCATGTAAAGCGCTTTCAGGTAGTCCTCAATGCTTTTACTGGACATTAACGTCACCATTTTCTAGGCATACCTAAATCTCTCACCGCTTCATATAAACTTTTAGGCACGCCTAAATCTTAGCGCGCGCGACCACGTTGCATCGTGCACGTGCCCTCTTCCATCAAGCAGCATTGCAGGGTACAACTTGAGCTTCGGACGTAGAAAAACGTCATGTTTAAATCGAGGCAGAATCCAGAACATTCTCTCGAGTCTTTTGGGGAAGGCTAGTCAGTTTGGCAAAAAGGAAAGAGCCCATTTGGATAGCCAGAGATCTCTCGAAATGCAGCGGATGCCGCAAATGTGAGATTGCCTGTTCGCTCCATCATGAGAACAGGATCTGGCCGGAAGCATCAAGAGTGAGGGTCTTCATGTTGGTCCCAGGCGCAGATTTCCCACATCTGTGCACTCAATGTGAAGACTATCCATGCGTTGAGGCTTGTCCGTTCAAGGCCTTGTCTGTGAACAAGAAAACCAGCGCTGTCTTGGTGAACGCTAAGAAGTGCACTGCCTGCGGAAAGTGCATAGAAGCCTGTCCTGGAAGAATCCCACACATGCATCCAGCAGATAAGAAAATCGTAATTTGTGACCTATGCAATGGCAATCCACAGTGCGTGAAGGTCTGCCAAGAAGGGGGATGGAACGTTTTGAAAACCGTTACGAGGGGAGAACATCCGTACGAGCTTTACGCGCGCAGACCTGACGAGCAGACAAGGAATCTTGCGACCAAATTGTATGGAGAGAAGGCGGAGGAGTTCATCTGATACTGGGCTATGCGGGAAAATTCTTGGAGATTGATCTCTCAGACGGCACCTTCAAGGACGTTACGTTTGACGATGAGTTGTTGGAGGACTACGTTGGGGGCAGGGCGCTTGCAGCAAGAATCCTTTGCAACAGACTGATCGGCGAGTGGGAAAAGGTGGACCCGCTTGGCCCTGACAATGTTCTGCTTTTCCTGCCTGGGCCGCTCACAGGATTCTTCCCAGGCGGGAGAGTGTGTGTCTCAGGAAAGTCTCCGCAGAGTAATGGGGTTGTGGGTTCAACCGTCGGCGGCGAGTTCGGAGTTGAATTGCGCTGCGCAGGCTATGACGGCGTAATCGTTACGGGCCAAGCAGAGAAACCCGTTTATGTGTTGATTAAAGACTCGGACGTTGAGATCAGACGTGCGGGCAACATTTGGGGTAAGGATGGCAAGGAGACGAACACGATGCTCAACAAGGAATGTAGGCGACTGTTGAGCGAGCGTTATCCGCGTTATGGTGAGTGGAAAGAGCCTGCAAAAGTGTACATTGGTCCCGCAGGCGAGAATAAGGTTCGAACTGCAGTGGTTATGGCCAAGTGGACGCATGCAGCAGGCTACGGCGGCTACGGAGCGGTTATGGGTTCGAAGAAGCTTAAGGCGGTCGCCGTTAAGGGTACTGGCCCGCTGCCTGAAGTTGCCGACCTTAGAAAAGTCAGGCGGATGATTAACGCTGTAAACAAAAATGCTTATGACAACGTGCTCTGGAGACGGTGGGGAACGGGCGGTGGTGGCTACTGGTTTGCTGCTAATACAAGTTCTGAGCCCATCAGGAACTGGCAGGAAGAGTGGCATGATGAGAAGAGTTATGGTGTTGACCAGTTTGAGAATCGGGTTTGGGTGAAGCAGGCCTGGAGCGACTTTGGCTGCCCCACAAACTGTCTGAAGATCGCGTTTGTCAAGTCTGGCAAGTTCAAGGGAGCGATAACTGACAATCCCGATTACGAATTGCAGGCGTACCTTGGCCCCAACTTGGGGCTGTTTACTCCAGAAGAAAACGTGTTCATGTCTTCGCTGATTGATGATCTAGGGTTATGCGGCATCCAGACTGGTAACGTGTTGGGTTTCGCTGCTGAACTGTTTCAGAGGGGCATACTGTCCAAGGATGATTTGGACGGCATAGAATTGAAATGGGGAGATGCTGAAGCTTTTGCGAAGTTGGCAAAGAAAATCGCTTTCAGAGAAGGCGTAGGCGATCTGCTGGCTGAGGGTACGTATCGGGCAGCGCTGAAGATAGGAAAGATGAAAGGCAAAGACGTGCTAAAGTATGCCGTTCAGAGCAAAGGCATCGGGATCGGCGCCCATGGCATCCGCAGCGGCAAAGACTTCTCGACTGACATAGGGTACGCGTGTTCAGTTCAATGCGGCGATCATACGTCAATAACCGACTTGCCCTTAGACGGCTCGGGAAGCGAAGTATGGGAAGCGTTCAACGATTCAGCGGTCTTGTGCAGTTTCAACGGTTTCGGTCTGCCCAGAAACTTCAAGTTTGACTTCTACAGTGCAGTCACAGGTCTGGAGCTGACGCGTGAAGGCTGGGCAAGAGGTGGCGGGCTAAAGACGCTGCAGATACAAAGGGCACTGTTGCTTCTGGGAGGACCAGATCTGAAGTGGGACCCGAGAATTCATGACGATAACCCGGCCAGATTCTATGAGCCGTTGCCCTCGGGGCCGTATAAGGGAAAAGCTGCTGACAGAACCAGCGTGAGAGAGAACGTGCAGAAATATTATCAAGAGGCAGGTTGGGACGAGAACGGAGTACCGAAGTCAGAGACTCTTAAGAAGCTGAAATTGGAAGATGTCGATAAGGCCATGAGGAAGCTACGAAAATAGACGGTTTGTGGAAAAAGCGAGAAATAACCTGTAGGACTTCGCCCTAACAGACTCACCAAGCTTTTAGAATGCCCTTCTTCCTAAGCCAAAACCACAGTCCAACGTAGAACAGCAGATAGACTGTAATACTCACTCCAAATA
The DNA here is from genome assembly GCA_963705345.1 of Candidatus Bathyarchaeota archaeon. Classification (GTDB taxonomy): domain Archaea; phylum Thermoproteota; class Bathyarchaeia; order Bathyarchaeales; family Bathycorpusculaceae; genus DASPTR01. Next base: position 244,169 of record OY970072.1, on the reverse strand, counting down.
TCGCCGGTATATCGAACCCAAGACTCTCAACGAGCATTAGCACCCCAATTCCCACAAATGGAGCGGCCAAGAATCCTAGGGCAAACAAAAGACTGTGGAACAACACGGCTCGGACTCGGACCTGCTTTTGCGAGACCAGTACTCCTACAAATACTCCGCATAGTATTAGACCAATCGCTGAAACCCAGCGTATCAGAATGTCAAATTCGTTTCCCAACACGTCAAGCTGTCTAAGAAGCCACAAGGACAAAGCAGCAACGAAGACGCAGGTCCATGCCCACAACAGCTTTGTTAAACTCAAGGTTTATTCCAAGACATACTTTTTCGGCGAATTACTTAAAACTTTGCACACACTCAAAAAACAGAGCCATAACGAAAACCGCCTTTCTCCCGATACTCCGATAGACATATTGACGCGCCTCAATCGGACTTGCACAGTTCGCGCGCTAGGGCGTTGCTAGATCGTATTGTTTGTATCAATTTCTGCTAGTCTTCCAACCATGCATGCGTTTTGTTTACACTTCCACGTAGCGGATCATTGGTAACCGTCCAAGCCCAAGCGTGACCGAACGAGTTCATGTCAATTCCCAGAATTTAGCAGCACGCTGGCGCGCTTGATACTGGCCCAAGTGGGTTCAGTATCTTTTTCACTGCCCAACCGTCAAGCTTTTTATTCTGAGGCTAGCAACATTAGAAGGATGGAGGGAAGTGATTTGGAAGCTTATATTCTTGTCAATACGGAGGCCAACGCACTGTGGAGCGTTGCAGAAACCGCGCTTAAAATCCCGGGCGTCAAGATAGCACATGCAGTAACAGGACAGTTCGACGCGGTAATCTTGGTGGAATTCCCAAAGATGGATGATCTGGGAAGAATAATAGCCAAAATCCAAGATCTTAAAGGTGTGAATCGAACTCAGACTTTGCTCGCTATTCCACCACCTGTCAGAGAATGAGCGTACACCGAGCCTCATTTTTCGATTTGTTCAAGGTTTAACTTCGAATTAGCCTTGTTTTCTAAGCCTGTTTGTCGTCGACCTAGCAGGAGTTCAACGCCCGTCAACTGAACAGCGCCGTAGGTTAATGCTAATTTGAACCAAAACGTTACGAATCTCGTCAGCAGAGTTGCTGCTGAACTCACTGCGAGCGGGATGCCAAGCACGGCGTAAGAGCTGCTCAGGACTATTTCAGTGAAACCGATAACCGAGATTCCGATAGCTTGCAGGCTTCCCGTCAAAGCGTACACTATTAGCACTTTGTCTACTGGAATAGGATACTTCAGAGAAGCAAAAACCAAAAAGATCACTGAAACGTCGAAGCCCCATGCTAAGATAGAAAGCACAATCGGCTGAACCAAACCTCTCGGGTTATTGCTCAAAACCTTAATTCCTTCATGAAACGTGTTCAATGTCTCCTCGATCTTAAGCCGAGAATTTGAGGAGTCCCAGCGGCCCCTTCGCACAAAAGTGATGAGACGCACGAACCAATCAACTATCCTCTTAGTGGCCTTGGGTTTCATGCTCAAATAGAGCACTGTGACCAATGAGCAAGTCAAGATAATCACGACGGCAGTGATAAACATGAGAATCATGTTTGAAAGAGTGTACTTCAAAGACATGATAATGAGGCCCAAAATCAAATCGCCTAGACTGATTGCCATAGTAAGGATTTTTTGACCCACAACCGACGCTACAGTTTTCCCGGGATCCTGCCCCGAAGCCTTAGACAACAAATAAGACTTGGTCAAGTCTCCCGACCACCCTGGTTCCGGGACAACGCAGTCTAGGAACATCCCAATCAGGACAAAGCGGAATAGCCTGCGAAACTTGACCTTGATTGAAAGCCTGAACAGAAGGCTATGCCAAGTCAACGAAAAAAACAACACGTTTGCCAAGAATGCAACGAAAGCTAGGGCATAATAGAATAGGTCTGTCTGTTGAATCACAGAGACGACGTTTCCCATGCCTACTAGATAGTAGAGATAAAATAGAAGCGCAAGGAACCCAATAGCTATGAAAAGAAGAATACTTCTCTTGAAAAGAGACCCAGGCGCGACAGCCATGTGAATATCTCACGTTTATTTGTGGAGAACAAGAAATAATAAACGTTTGCGGATTCCGCTTAAACTAGAATCTTATCAGAACGGCTTCATCAAACCTACCAACTGAACGATTCACGTGGACAGCACCTATCGCCGAAGGAAGGCGAAGGCTTCTCCACTCACCCGATTACCTTCGCACTTCACCACGTGATAAATTGCACACGGGATGCGAGACACATCCAGAAACGTATTTCAACGTCTCCCCTGTCATTACGAATGTCGCGAAACAAATTGACAGCACTTATGTCAGCACCGAATTCAATAGCCCACGCCGTTGTACGTGGGAACAAGGGAAAAGAAGAAACACTGACGTTGATCTTCATTTACGGCGGAGAATTTGCTGAGCGAGTCATAAGAAATCTGATAAATGATCCAAGCTTCTGCAAATCCTGCGGACTCTACTGTGACTCCTGCAAGTACAGCGTCTACAATCACGTTCAAAACATACGCGCAGCAATAGTACTTCCAGCCCCTTCTGAACTTCCAGCCTTCATAGATGAACCGGAAGAATACCTTCCAAAGAACATCCCAAGAGTTGATTTATGCATAGCATCGGGTTTACACAAGGATATTATGCTGGAACTGCCCAAGCATCTAGAGAGAGCTGGCATAAAAGGATTAATCGTGCCCATAGAAGACTTCGTGGAAGTTCCATCGGGGCTGAAAAGGCAGATAGATGAGAAATGTCACGAACTGGGTCTGGAAACCGCGTTCCCAAAACCCTTCTGCTCTTTAGAACCGTCAAAAGACCAGCCTGCAATTTCAAGATTCGTAACTGAACTTGAGGTCGGAAGACCATTGCTGGAAATCTCGACTGAGAAAAGGGGCAGTTCCGAGTTTATAGCATCTGCAATTGTCAGACGAAGTGCTCCATGCGGTTCCACGTGGTACGTTGCAAGAAAACTGATCAGGCAAAAGACCAAAGCTGAGAGTCTCCATGATGCTATAGCGAAGGCTCACCACAGTTACCCGTGCACAGCTACTATGGGAATAGACCCCGAAGCAAAAGAACCAATACTTCACATCTCAGGCTACATAATACGTGAAGAAGTACAGAAAGCACTAAGACAGGCAGAAGCAAGCACTGATTCAGAAAAAAAGTAAATAGGTCACGCCTTGGCTTACTTGCCCAAGAAAGCCTTAAGAACGGAGACATCACGTTGAAAATTGCGGTTTCTGGCAAAGGCGGTGTGGGCAAAACACTGATAGCCGCAGGCCTCGCGGTTTCTTTTGCCAACGAAGGACTGAAGGCAATGGCTATAGATGCTGATCCTTCACCGAACCTTGCTTTGACTCTGGGCTTAACGCCAGAAGACGCGGAGAAGATACTGCCCATCTCGGAAAACAAGGATCTCATCCGATCAAAGACCAGCACAGACTACTCGGGCGTATTCCGCCTCAACTTCAAAGTGGAGGACATTGTCCGCGAATATGCAGTCCGAACACCGTTGGGCGTTGACCTCATAGTCATGGGAACTGTTAAATCAATGGGTTCAGGATGCACTTGCCCGGCTAACGCGGTCATCCGCGCCATGCTTCAGCATCTAATCGTCGAACGAGACGAAGTGGTGGTTCTCGACACCGAGGCCGGCGTGGAACATCTAGGTAGAGGAACAGCAAAGCATGTCGACATTATGCTGATCGTCGCCGACGCAAACGTGAAGTCTCTAGAAATTGCCAAACACATCCATGAACTGGCCTCCGACGCTGGTTTGAAACAGGTCTTCCTCGTCGGGAACAAGGTTGAAGACAAGAACCAAGAAGAAGCCATCAGAAGGTTCGCAGCAAAAAACAGTTTAGAGATTTTGTGTTTTGTGCCCTTCGATCGGAAAGTTGTGGAGGCAGAGATGTGCGGAGAAACGCCGCTCAGAAACAAAGAATCTGTGGCGATTCAGGCGATAGAGAGACTGCGTGACCAAATCGTTGTAAAGAACAGCTAATAAGCCTGAAGAAACGTGATAGTGACGAGAGACGAACGATAAACAATGAAGAAGCTCGTCACGATCGGCCGCGGGGGAACAGGAAAAACAAGTTTCGTAGCATTGTCCACCAAATACTTCATCGAGACAGGCATCACACCACTTCTTTTGGTAGACGCTGATTCGGACCAGAACCTTGCTGAAATGGTCGGCGTCGACCTGAAACAAGAAGGAAAGAAGACGATTTCGGAGTTACTGATGGAGACTTTCCTGGAGAAAGGCGGCACGAGCATGGGCATAGCCCCAACAGAACGAATAGAAAACAGAATCTGGGCGCAAGGCATGCACGAGGGCGACTTCTTCGATCTCATTGCCCTCGGAACAAAATGGGTTGAGGGATGCTACTGCCTACCAAACGCAGCTCTGAAAGGCGCCTTGGAATCGATAACAAAGAACTATCAATACGTCCTGATCGACTCGCCAGCAGGCTTAGAAAATCTGAACCGAAGAATAACATCAAGCGTTAATGACATATTCGACGTCATCGATCCTTCGAAAAAATCGTTTGACCACATCGAACGTGCGTACCGCATAGCCAAAGAAGTAAATATAGACTTTGAGAACTTCTACATTGTCGGCGGCTTCAGATTCCCAGAAAACTTGAAGAACCGCACCGAAAGCGACTTAAAACTTAAATTCCTAGGCAAGATCGCACTTGACGAAAACGTCGAACAACACGTTCTAGAGGGAAAATCCCTGCTGGACATCCCTCAAGACTCGCCAGCCTACGTTTCAGTCAAGAAGATAATTGAAAAGATTGATTATACAAAAAGTAGACAGCTTCATCGCTTTCTAACCTCGCCCTAGGTCTTCCAACCATAAACGTGTATACGTTGATATCGTGATCATTAACAATCAATCATGGAAAAGGAATCCAGAAAACTTAAGAGAGAAAACTTCCTTTGAATCTTAGCTTCCAAGTCCCAGAGGCTGTGCTCGTCTTTGAGTAGAAAAGACCTAAGTGTAAAGATTGGCGAACTCCAGACTGACATTGGATCTGTGAAGAACCTCGAATTTTCAATCGGCAAGATTGTCGGAGAAAAGTGGACTGAACCCATAGGACCGACGCCGTTTCCATCACTAACAGGCCTGAGAGAGTGGGACATGAAGCTCCTGCAAAGATACAAGCCATTCTACATGCCCTTTTGTGATTTATGCTGCCTCTGCACTTTCGGAAAATGCGATCTAACAGGAAACAAACGTGGCGCGTGTGGAATAAGCATGCAAGCTCAACAGTCAAGAATAGTGCTTCTAGCATGTTGTATCGGTGCCGCGACACATGTTGGGCATGCCCGGCACTTGGTTGAGCATTTGGTTGACAGGTTCGGCCGCAGCCACCCCCTAGATGTAGGCGGACTAAGCGTTCAGGTTGAAGCACCAACGATCCGCCTCGTGTGCGGAGTGAAGCCACGAACGCTCGCTGACCTTGAAGAAGTACTGGACTACGCGGAAAAACAGATTACACATCTCTTATCCGTAGCGCACACTGGACAAGAAGGAAACAATCTTGATTTCGAGTCAAAGGTCCTGCACGCCGGAATGATTGATCACGTTGGGATGGAAACCGCAGACATTGCGCAGATAGCCGCCTACGGCTTCCCAAAAGCAGACCCAGATGCACCCCTTGTGGATTTGGGGTTTGGAACCATACCGGCAGACAAGCCTGTGATTCTCGTCATAGGCCACAACGTTGTTCCTTCCGTGGGAATAATAGATTACATGAAAGAATACGGGTATGACGGAAAAGTGGAAATCTGTGGCCTATGCTGCACCGCCCATGACGTAACAAGATACTACAACCGTGGGAAAATTGTCGGCCCCATTTCATGGCAGCTCCGCTTCATAAGAAGCGGAATCCCAGACGTGGTCGTGCTAGACGAACAGTGCGTCAGAGCCGACGCTTTCAACGAGGCCCAGAACATTAAAACGCCAGTGATTGCCACGTCTGAAAAGAACTGCATGGGACTACCTAATCGCACGGACGAGCCTGCAGACACCACCATTGACGAGTTAGCAACAGGGAAAATACCTGGCGCCCTGATCCTCGACCCTGATAAAGTCGGGGAAGTTGCGACAAAATTAGCCCTGAAAGTCGCGCCTCTTAGGAAAAAGTTCAAAGTTTTGCCTAAAACCGACGAAATAATCGAGAAAGCCAAAGAATGCACCCAATGCAACTCATGCAGAAGAGCATGCCCACAAGACTCCGATATCCCAGAAGCAATGAAAGAAGCGGCTGAAGGAAACTTGAAAAAGCTCGCAGACCTTTACGATTCCTGCGTCGGATGCGGACGATGTGAATCTGCGTGCCCTGCGAGCCTAGAAATTCACAGTTACATTATCAAGGCAGGAGAGAAGAAGCTGACAGAAGAGACCTACAAGATCCGAGCAGGCCGCGGAGCTATACAGGACGTAGAAATAAGAAATGTTGGAAGTCCAATCGTGCTGGGCGAAATTCCAGGCATCGTCGGCTTCGTTGGATGCGCAAACTACCCCAAAGGCGGACTAGACGTTGCTGACATGTGCCGAGAATTCGCAAACAGACGGTACATAGTTGTAACTTCAGGATGCGCTGCGATGTCTGCGGCAATGTACAAGGATGAAGAAGGAAAAACGCCATATGAAGCATACACAGGCGAATTCGCCGCTGGAGGAATCGTAAACGTTGGCTCATGCGTCGCAAACGCCCACATTGCAGGAGCAGCGATAAAAATCGCAAACATATTTGCAAAACGAAACCTAAGAGGCAACTATGAAGAAATTGCCGATTACATACTTAACCGGGTCGGCGCGGTCGGCGTCGCGTGGGGCGCATACTCTCAGAAAGCAGCAGCTATCGCGGCTGGATTCTGGCGCTTAGGCATACCAGTCGTGGTCGGTCCACACGGCACAAAATACAGGCGAATGCTTCTAGGCAGGGCTGACCGCCAAGAAGACTGGTGTGTGTATGACGCAAGAACAGGAGAAAAAGCCTATGTTGGCCCAGCGCCCGAGCATTTGTTCTGCGCTGTCGAGACGAAAGAAGAAGCAACCGTTATGATAGCTAAGCTCTGTATGAGACCCAACGACACGTCGAGAGGACGCGCTGTAAAACTCACGCATTACATTGACTTGCATAAAAGACTCTATGGAGCGATGCCTGAAGACATTCACCTGTTCGTGCGGACTATGGGCGACATACCAATAACTATGAAGGACGAGATCATAAAGATCCTCGAAGACAAAAACTGGAAGGAAACATTGATTCCTGACCCAACGCTTCTGCCAAGGCTTGTCAGGAAAATGAAAGAGTGAGAAAACATGGCAACAGCTGAACCGTGGCAGACAGCAGAAGTCCCAGGGCCAAAAAAAGCCCTGATAATCACGAAGCCTGAAGTAGTGGCCGCAATGATAGACCGAGCGAAACGGCCCATACTGATCGTAAGTCACAAGGCAGCAGAAATTGAATTTGAAGATGGAAAACTGATAGATTACACGATAGAACTGGCTAAGAAAGCGAAGATTCCAGTCGTGGCCACGGCTCACACGGTGAAGGAATTCCTGAAAAGAGGCTACAAACCTGCTAGTTGGATGCCCGCCGTTGACATTGGAAACAGGCTGTCTGACCCAGCTTGGAACGGTCTGGATGGCAAGGGCCAGTACGACCTCGCCCTGTTCGTCGGCCTTCCATACTACATGGAGTGGACAATACTTTCAGGCTTGAAGAATTCAACCCCGAATCTCAAAACCATAACTTTGGACAACGTCTACCAGCCCAACGCAAGCTGGTCTTTCCCTAACATTTCTAGAAAAGATTGGACAAAAGATCTGAAAGTGATAGTGGAAAAAGCAGGAGGAGAATAAGAAGTGTCAATGTTTGAGGACATACCAGTAGAAGTAGGCGTGATATACGAAGGCGAAAGAATCCGCAGAAAAGACATGTACATCGAACTCGGCGGACCTGACATCAAAGAGAAATTTGAACTCGCGCGAGTCAAGAAACCGAAGGAAGTCGAGGATGGAAAGGTAACCATAATAGGACCCGACTTGAAAGACATGGAAGAAGAAAAAGCTTATCCGTTTGGAATACTCATCGAAGTTGCGGGCCCCAAGCTTGAACCAGAACTGGAAGGGGTAATAGAGAGACGAATACACGCCTTCTCTAACTACATTGAGGGTTTCATGCACCTTAACCAACGATATGACATATGGCTGAGGCTGAGCAAGAAATCCTTCCAAAAAGGCTTAAACTCCTTCGAATACGTCGGAAAAGTTCTGCAGAGGCTTTTCAAAAGCGAACTGCCCATAATTGAGAAGATGCAGGTCACCTTCATAACTGATCCGAAAAGAGTGAAGGAACTCTACGAGGAAGCGCTCCAGATCTATGAGGCGAGAGACGCCAGAGCAAGAGGCCTGAAAGACGAGGAAGTTGACAAGTTCTACGGCTGCGTCCTATGTCAATCCTTCGCCCCGTCGCACGTGTGTGTCATAACACCGCAAAGGTATTCCAACTGCGGCGCCATAAGCTGGTTTGACGGACGAGCCGCGGCAAGCATAGACCCGAAAGGACCCGTTTTCACTATTGAAAGGGGAGAACTGCTTGATCCAGTTGGAGGAGAATTCTCCGGCGTGAACGAGGCCGTGAAAAAGAAGTCCCTAGGCGAAGTCTCCAGAGTATGCCTCTACACGGCTTTCAAGTATCCTCACACTTCATGCGGCTGCTTCGAGGCAGTTGCCTTCTATATTCCAGAAGTAGATGGCTTGGGCATTGTGCACAGGGGATACAAAGACCTAGCCGTGAACGGCTTGGCATTCTCAACACTTGCAGATTCCACCGCTGGAGGACGCCAAATTGAAGGGTTCCACGGGCTGTCCATCGAGTACATGCGTTCTCAAAAGTTCCTGCAAGCTGACGGCGGATGGAAACGAGTCGTATGGATACCTAAAGAGATAAAGGAAAGAGTAAAGGATTTCGTGCCCACCGAACTCGTTGACAAAGTTGCAACAGAAGAAGAGACAAAAACAATCGATGAGCTGAAGGCTTTTCTTAAAGACCATAAGCATCCAGTCGTAGAACGATGGAAAGAACAGCCTGAAGCCGTTGAGGAAGCCCTTCCGGAAGAAGCAAGAGAGGAAACTCCCATGATTCCCGTTGCCACAGCAGCAACCCTGCCTATAACTGCTGGGGGATTCAAAATAATCTTGAAAGACGCAAAAATCTACGCCAAAAAAGTCATAATCCGCTCGATGAAAACTGAGAAATCAGAAAGGTGAAAACCATTGACAGAAAAAGGGAAGAAGCAAGAAGCAACAGGATTCAAGCTGAGCCCGCGCCTCATAGAAATACTCGCAAAACTCCAAGAAATCGAATTAGAAGACTTCGAAATGGAAGTCGGCGACCTGGAAATATGGCTACAACCAAGCGCCATTTCCACACCGATCATGGCGAAGTCAAAACATGCAGCACCTGAAAGAGTCAAGCCGACTGAAATAATCAAAACAGAATTCATCCCACCAGTAGAAACTTACCCAAGCAAAATTGTTGAAGTTAAACTCGGAGCCACAAAAGCTGAAGGTGGCACACGCGGCAAAACTCTCACGATCGGAGGCGAAACAGCCCCTGCCTTCTACAATTTCGAAAAACCCATGCCACATCCGCCAATAGTGGCCTTGGACATTTTTGACATGAAGGTCCCCCTACCAAAGGCCGTCAAGATGCATATCAAAGAGGTAATGGAAGACCCTGCAGCATGGGCGAAACTTGCAGTTGAAAAGTTCGGAGCCGACATGTTAACCCTGCACTTGATAAGCGTTGACCCCCTCATCAAAGACGCCTCGCCGAAAGAAGCAGTGAAAACCGTGGAAAAAGTTGTTCAAGCAGTTGATGTACCCCTCATGATCGGAGGATGTGGGGACCCAGTTAAGGACGCAGACGTTTTTGAGGCAGTTGCAGAAGCATTTGCTGGAGAAAGATTCCTGATAAACTCGGTAACTAAAGATATGAACGTTGAAAGATGCGCGAAATTCATCAAGAAAACGGGGCACGTTGCATTGTCTTTCACACCGATGGACATGAACATGGCCAGAGAGCTTAATCGCAGGCTCTACGATTTCCTGCCTAGAGAAGACATAATCATGGATCTGACCACGGCCGCGCTGGGATACGGGCTTGATTATGCTTTTACGAACATGGAGAGAGCTCGAATTGCAGGTTTAATGGGAGACCCAGAGCTAGCTCACCCCATGTCTTCAGGAACCACAAACGCATGGGCTGCAAGAGAAGCCTGGATGGAGATGGCTCCACAATGGGAACCACGCGAGCTTAGGGGACCCCTCTGGGAAGTAACCACTGCCTTGACCCTTCTGCTTGCAGGCGTAGACCTGTTCATGATGATGCATCCAGCTGCTGTGAAGACCCTCAAAGACACCATCAACCAATTGTTGACCGAAAGCTCGAACGGCAACGGCAAACTTGCTGAATGGGCAGGCACGAGGGTCTAACGTCGGAGCGTGGTATGATATGAGCGAGAAGGAAAGAAAGAAAAAACCTGGAATGGGCGAGCTGAGCCCGCTTGACGTGTACAAACTTCTTCCAAGAACAAACTGCAAGGAATGCGGCGAAGAAAACTGTATGGCATTCGCAACAAAACTCGTGAACCGAGAAGTATCACTCGACAAGTGCACCCCGCTCCTAGCCAAGGAGCACCAAAAGTCATACGCGCAACTGAAGGAATTACTGAAACCCGCCGTCAAAGAGATCAGTGTAGGCGTTGGAAATCGCGCCGTCAAAATCGGCGGAAAACTCGTCATGTACCGCCATGAATTCACATATTCCAACCCAACAGCCATCGCCATCGACGTGACTGATGAGATGTCTGAAGATGAAATGTTAGACAGGATAGGAAAGACTGAAGGCTTCAAGTTTGAGTACATTGGACAAACGTTGAAGCTTGACATGATTGCTGTTCGCTCCACATCGCAGTATCCGGAGAAATTCGCGGCGACAGTCAAGAAAGTGGTTGAAAAGACAAGCCTTCCGATGATCTTATGCTCATTGAATCCAAACGTTATTGAAGCAGGATTGATGGCTGCTCCAAAATCCAGACCTCTTTTGTACGCTGCAACAAAGGACAATTGGAAGGAAATGGCCGAGCTTGCCCAAATGTACAACTGCCCGCTGACGGTTTTCGCACCGAACGATTTGACGCTGATGAGGTCTTTGACGAAGACGCTGCTTGAGTATGGAATTGAAGACCTTGTGCTGGACCCAGGCACTTATTCTGGCGAAGGCTTAGCAAATACCATAAACAATTTTACGATGATTCGCCGGGCTGCTTGCAAGAAAGGCGACGAGCTGTCAGGCTTCCCACTGATCGGTGTCCCCATGGTCGCCTGGACGGAAAGGGGCGAAGCACCTGTAGAAATTGCGAAATGGAGAGAAGCTTATCTGGCGGCTATGCTGATTGTTCGCTTCTCGGACATTTTAATAATGCATGATGCTGACGGCTGGGCGCTTCTGCCACCGGTAGTCTTACGACAGAACATCTACACTGACCCTCGAAAACCGGTGGCCGTCGAACCTGGCCTGAAGACGTTCGGCACCCCGGACGAGAACTCGCCAGTAATGTTCACAACAAACTTTGCACTCACATACTACACAGTAGCCTCGGATCTTGACTCCGCAAAAGTCAACACCTACCTACTGGTCGTCGACACGGAAGGCATAGCAGTGGACAGCGCAGTCGCAGGAAGAAAGCTAACGGCGGAAAAAGTCGCTGATGCTCTAAAGACTTCTGGGATTGAGAGCAAAGTAAAACACAAGAAGCTTCTGATCCCGGGAAAAGCAGCACGGCTAAGCGGAGAGATTGAAGAGTTAAGCGGTTGGCAAGTGCTCGTTGGACCTCGTGACTCATCAGACATTCCAAAATTCCTGCAGGAGAAATGGGAGAAACACTCATAAAATCTCCTTTTGACGAGTCCCAGATTTCTCGTGCAAATACTATGCTGGAACAGAAGGGAGACTATTTCTGAGCTTTTCTGTGCTCCGGCTTACGTGAAAACTTGAGATAATCTTTAGCTGTTGGAAAGACTTCTAGGATCAGTTTGACGCGCTTTTTCGCATCAATGTTTTGTTCAAGCGTCATGAAGTCTTTTGGCTTGCTGAAGCTTTCAATTTCTCCAGTCGCTCTTTTCCTCGAGATTTTAATACAGTCGTCGACTATGCAGTTTAGGACGCATGCGCCGCAAAATATGCAAAGATCTGTGATTGCTTCAATTTCACCAGCCTTCCAGTATAATGCCTTTGTTGGGCATGCCTTTACGCAGAGGTTGCAGTCGACGCCTCTGCATGTTCTTTTGTTGATGGTTATGGTTCCGTCAGCGAAGAATTCTTGAACATCCAGTGGCGCTAACAGTTCCTTTCTTCGCTTTTGTTTCTGCTTTTCCATTGTCTCCGATAGGAGTTGGAACATGTCAACATCTGCAGGCTTGCTGGACTTGCTTTCTTTGGGCATCAACTTCATCTTACAGGCTACTATCAAAGCGAAACATGAGCACACGGGACTATAACGTTTATGAAAAATACATCAGTTTTATAAGAATACCCAACTTTTCGTGTTGTTTTAAATTGTAGGTTTAAGGATTCGTTATCAGCGCGCGCTTGCGGCCTTGGCACCCGTTCCATCAAGCTATAAAGCGAAATAACAAGTCATAAATCGTATCATAGGTCAGAGTGGCGATGTCTCCCGCAGAACCCCTCTTTTTCTCTGTGTTCTCAAGAAGCTATTCTTCTGCCACGCTCTCAGTATCGCGCGCTTAAGCACCTAGAAACAAGAAGTACCGCGCAAAAGTGAACAAAAAAGACGTAGAGAACAGGACAGACCCCTCTACAGAAGAAGGTTCCAGAACTGTTAATTCCTTGAATTCCCCTTGCTGTAGTTGATTAAAGGAGATAAGAGGAAAGAATATGAAAAAGGTAGTTATAGGAATAATAGGCTTGGCAATATTGCTTGCAATGCCAGTGATGGCTCTTAGCGATGAGAAACATTTTGGCAAGAATACTCAGATTACAACGGATCCCAAATATGATAGGAACCCTAGTTTCTTCAAAGCTAAAGATGGTTCATACTGGTTATTCTACACGCGTGGGAGGGACAACAGGGGAATCAGAGATTTCCAAGGTTACAACCCGGATTTGGACTATTATGACATTTATTACAGGACTTCCAAAAGCATAACAGAGCTTCAGAAAGCAAATGATAATATCATACGCTTAACGTACCCTGATAACGCACAAAGGGATGTGGCAGCTTTTCAGGCAAGTGATGGAACAATCTGGCTGTTTACTTCAACTGGCCTGGGACCCGGCGCTGAAAGAAGTGTTTATTACTATACGAACCATGGTACGTGGTTTGGACCTGCAGCTATTCCGAACACAGCCGACGCCGCACATGTCAATGCTTTAGAATACGATGGCAAGATTTGGGTATTCTTCGATGTTGGATACACGCTAGAAGTAACGAGTTATGATGGAACTATTTGGTCCATGCCAACAGATATTCACACCGATGCTACGGTAGCTAAGGCAATAGTGGAAGATGGAACTTTTTATGTAGTATGGACCACGCCTTCAGGGAGCAGTGGAATCTATTTGTCAACATCAGCAGACGGTAACACTTGGAGCATTTATGGTCCAATAGCTTCATGGCCAGGTGCAACCAACTGGGATCCTGTCCTAATCAAAGACAAAAACACCTTTAGACTTTTCTGGGCTCCAGATACAGGTAGTGGAGGACAATTCATTGCAACGTCTACGTCTTCACGCCCAACAGACTCTGGCTCTTGGTCTACTCCAACTAGATTAACGACAGCCAGTTACAATGGCAACAATTGGTGGGACTTCTGGCCGGCACCTTACAAAAAGGGCGAGTCAATTTACTTATTCTTCACGTCAGAAAGGAACAGTGATGCCACAGACAGAACAGATGGCAATATATGGATGCTGAAACTAGCTGGGCCGCATGACGATTCCGAAGACTGATTCTCCTTTTTTTCTTCTATGGCGCATAGTCAGGGAGTATACGCTTCAGGTGCTTCTGCGCGCGACTTGCTCGACTTGGTCAATGGTCCGTCCTCTGCGCGCGCGTTGAAAATTCTATATCGAATCCTTCGCCTACGTTGATTCTGCTGAGGCCATAAATTCCTGAATCAACTACTCGCAAACGCAGAAATGCTTTATTACCAAGTTGATGCTTTCTCTAATCGTTGGGTGAGATGGAAAATGTGTGAGTTCACAGTTATTCTCGATGGGAAGACGGTGTTCAACGATGCTGTTTTCGCCAAGACTGAAGCCAACAAAGTAGTAGTGAAGGATGTGCTCGGACAATCGAAAGAATTCAAAAGCTGCAAAATCACGGAAGTGAATGTGAACTCCACGCGCCTAGTTCTATCGAGTGTTTAAGTCTTCTTATTAAACGGCATCCCAAAAAACCTTGGCAGAAATTGGAATTCAGGTTATATCCTTTTCAGGGTTTCTGAAGCACTCTTCTCCAATTCGTATATTTCAAAAATCTTTTTCTGTGCCTCTTGCAATTTTTCAGTTTTTCCCTCATCGATCTCTAATAACAATACTGAAAATTCTTTCCAAGCATCAGCAATTCTTTCGTATTCTTTGCATCCCTTGGCCAGATTCTCATTTCCTACGTACTTCATGGATTCTTTTAGAAAATCCCTGTACAGGTTTCTGAAACAAGAGCCGCCTGTACCTGCCTCTTCAAGCCAGACGTAGAGATATCTGAAAACACCCGTCTTTTTTGAATCAAAAGTGGCTTCAGCGTAGGATGAGAATTTTGGAATTTCCTCGCCGAATTTTCTTATTCCGTTAATGCCCAAGTTTCTCATTGGCGGATTAAGCATCTGCTCTGCAACTGTCCTAATCGACTTGGTGATTGCTTCGCTTAGACGTGGCAGGGATTTGGGAAATTTAAAAGTCGCGTAGTGATTCTTGGGTGGAAATGGTTTATATTTTGAGCCACGAGCAAGCTCAAAGCTTTTTAACGATGTTTTTTGGATTGATTCAAAACCAGTATCAGCCAAATATGCATGTTCATCATCATAACCGACCAAGACTACACAATGTCCCCCAAAATGTTCTGGGACTTTCATGTATTCAAGATGAAACATGTCAAGTTCAAGAAAAACTGGAAGATCATTGTTTACTAGACTTTTGATTTCGTTCCAAGACTTCTTAAAGCTTGTAGAAAAATGATCTCGTTTTTCAATGTTAAGGTTCTTGCACAGATTACCGATCAGATCCTTAGTTCTTCCTCCAACAAATGGAAATGGCATTTGCTTGGATTTCCAATAAATAAAACTTGGGCCCTCTCCCAAACCAAATATCATCGGTTCACTAAATTTGATACCGTGATACGCAAACACGTCTCTTAGTGCAGTGCTTTCACAATGAACTCCAGGATAATGTTCGTAATTCTTGACAAATCTTTTCATACTCTATTAAGAGGTATGCTAATCTATTAAATTTCATTTTTTGTTCACTTCTGAACTCTGTCCCTATTGGTGCCAGCATCCTTCTTCATCAGACATGGAAAGGTTCTTTTTACAGCGTTAAGTGGTTGAATTATTCGATGGTGGCTCTTCCCTGAATTTTCATAAGTGGAAAAGCGTAAGATCAATCTAGTCCATGGTGGCTTCATTCAAGAACTCGTAGGCTCTTGGTACATTCATCTTCCACGCTAGGCGTTAGCCGCTGGTTACTCCGCTTCTTGCGATGATTTTCGGCAAGATCCATTCGAAGCCCACGGCCATCAGGTGAAGACCTGCAGCATTGGTCGATTTGTGAATGTCGCGGATCAATTCAGAGAAGATCTGAGTGTTTTCTTCTAGGAACGCTTCTTTGCTTTTTTCTCTTGCCTTGCGAAGGCGCTGCTCCAGCTCTGGTGGGACCTTTATTCCTGGGACGAATTTGATCATCCAGTCCATCATGGCCTGGGATTTGAACGGTGCGATTCCGAGCAGTACTGGTGTTTTGAGGTAGGAAACGGCTTCCATGAATCGTTCAGCTTGCTCTACGCTGTAGACGCATTGAGTCTGGATGAAATCGACTCCAAGTTTGACTTTTCTCTCAATCTTCAGAATTTCTGCTTCCAAGGGATCAACGTTAGGCGATGCTCCGATGCCAATGTTGAACTTGGGCGGGTTCTCAATCTTGTTTCCGTTCAGGTCTAAGCCTTCATCTACCACTTTTCTGAGCGTGTAGACAAACGTCGCCGAATCCAGGTCAAAGACAGGCTTAGCCTGAGGCATGTCGCCCACAGTCGTGTAGTCGCCTGTTATTGCGAGGACATTTTTCATCCCCAATGCGCCTGCAGCTAGAAGATCAGAAAGCAGCGCAATGCGATTCTTGTCTCTCGTGACCATCTGATATACGGCTTCAACACCCGACTCTTGTTGCATGAGGTAAGATGAGACAAGTCCGTTGAAGAACCCAAAAGCCGTGGGGTTGTCAGTTACGTTGATTGCAACAACGTGCCCCTTCAGGATTTTTGCGCTTTCAATAACCTCATGTAAGCTTGTTGTTTTCATCGGTTCAAGTTCGCCCGTGAAGACGAATTTGCCCTCTTTAAGCCGCTTCGCTAATTCGCTGTATGCTTCCCCTTTGTACTCTTTCGGAGCTTCCTCTTTCATTTCAGCCTTCAACTGCTCTCTTGAGGCCATTTCCATGTTCAGCGTTCGCGGGTGCTCAGAGATTCTGTAGTCTTTGGGTATCCTGAATTTTTTGAATGAGTCAAGCTCGTTCCTTTCTTTCAGTCGATTGTAGATCAGGACCCAAGCGCAGTCGTTTTTCCAGCCTCCGGCCTCGCACTTTCCTTTCACTTGTCCACCGCATGGTCCATTTAGGAGTCCTTTGGCACAGCGTGTTATTGGACATATGCCGCCTGTCTCGCCCAGCAAACACTCCCCGCACGCTTTGCATTTCTCATGCATGACGCCATTATCACGGTCTTGTGACCCTAGGAAAATCGTGTCCTGAGCAGGGTAAGTCGGAACGTTAGGAAAGACTTCGGCGAGTGTCTGCACTCCGACTCCGCAGGCGAGAGATAATACGGCATCTACGTCTTGGACTTGTGTCGTCAGTGTCGTCATGACCTCATAATTGTCGCATTGTTTCCCCATCGTGGTGGGTTTGCATTGAAATTCTTTGTTCTTCAGTTTTCCATACATTTCGACGAGCATGGCGTAGGTTTTGGCTTCGCGTAGCCCCCTCGTGGGAGTAGTGCAGCCCTCGCAGCCTACTACTAGAATCTTTTTATGTGATGCTAGAAGACCACATATTTCTTGCACGGTTTTTTCTTTTGTCATGATCATTTGCGGACAGCCTCCGTCGCAGTTAATGAACCTATTTTCTCCGAGAACAACTTGATTCGTTCATCGAGATCGCCCACATCCCTAGGAGACACGAAACACATTTCAAGCCTGTCTTCAAGGTTGACTTCAGCCAAGAGTTTTTTCAGCGAAGAGATGCGGTTCTCAGCGGTCTCATTTCCCTTTTCCAACTTGCATTCACCCTTCTTACAGGCTGCGATGAAAACACCGTCAAAACCTGAATAGAACGCTTCGAGCACATGCAACGAGTCTACTGCACCAGCGCATGGGAGTCTCACGTACGCAGCGTTTTCCACAGCGCGATTCTGATTTGAATTTCGGTCGAAGTCGCTCCACCCGCATGATAAGACCAGAATCGCAGGCTTCACACCCCGCCGTTTCATTCTTGAAGCCAATGAGCTGTACCTGTGAATGGATTCGGAGACAGTCTCATACTCGAAGCCTTCGAGCTTCACCGCAAAAACGGGACAAACTGTTGCGCAAGCGCCACAGCCTGAGCAAGCCTGCAAATCCATCTGTGCAGAGCCCAAAGCTTCCATCTTTATCGCATCAAATGGGCAAGTATAGCTGCAGTTTCCACAACCAATGCATCGTTGATCGTCAACGTGTGCTTTAACAGAGCGTTTTGTTATGGTCAACGTGTCCGGTTTGAAACCCAGCTGGTTCAGTAATGCTTGAACCAACAGAAGCCTGCGTGTTCCAACCATGCTTCCACGCTTGAATCTGCAGTACTTGTCTTCACAAAGTGACACCACAATTCTACCAATACCGAGTGACAACGTCCTTAGCAGTAGTTCGGGCGGCACACGCCCAACGCACGGTAAACTCATCGTTAACGAATTGTCGACGCGAGACTTCTCCGACTCCGCTACTCGCTTTTCCTTCAGGGCACTGGAGCTTTGACACGTCAGAACTAGCTGGTCTATTCCCTTTTTTCGTTTCAACGCCGCAATGCGACTCAGCAAAGCGTCGGCGTTGTAGTAAATCGTCTCGATGGCGGATGCCGGACAAGTGCTGAAGCAAATTCCACAGACTTCACATTTTTCAGTGTCCAGCTTAACCTCAGCGGGTTCTCCTTCAGCTGACAATGCCTCGAAGGGACAGACAGAAGGACAAATCATGCATCTGCCACAGTAATCTGCGTCTAATCTTACGCTGGCTTCAGTCTGCCTAGGTTTGCTTGCCTGCTCCGTTTTTCAAGTCCCCTGAAACTCTACCTTAACTAGAGGCAAGAGGTATTTCAGCTACCACCCGCTAATTCGTCTGAGACGCTAAGAGAAAAAGAAATCCAGATAAACGTTCTGCTAGACAGAAGACGATCCACATGATTGTTTAACCCAGAAATTCAGCCCTTGCCCATAATGGCACACTCCAACGCGCCAAGAGCCAATGTCTGAGCCGATCGCGCGCTGCAATATTCAAACTGCAGGTGTGGCGAGGGTGCGTTTTACTTGTCTGTCTTGAAGACCACAATTTTGCATTTTCTGCACCGCACCGCGGGAATGCTGTTAAAGGTCCAGGTGGCGCGTAAGTCCTTCATGGGCTCCAAGCCATTTGTGTTTTTCGAAAGTGTCCCATCCTATCGGATGTGCTAAAACCATGTAGCCCTGTTCAATGTCTCCGCCGCATTCTGGACACTTCTCCATGAAACTTTGAAAAATCTTGATCAGTCAAGGCCTATTCTCTCATTCCATCTCTGGCTTCTCGCTTTCTACCTTGATCTTCTAAGAAGCACCCGGGTGCTATTTAATCCCGAGCTTCGACATCAGGGTTTTCCAGTCATCGGGGTCGAGCGCGCACCTTTTGACGGGACAGTCGGGTCGACATCCTTCTTGAACAACTAGGGATGGCCATGATTTCTTTGGTTTACATATCACTTGGAATCTGTAGCAGAGATATTCTCAGCGTGCGTGCCCTTTCATCACGACAGGCTTAATACTTGCCTAGATCGACATGATATCTGTGGTGTCAGCAATGGTTGACGTTCAGAAACTCCTGGAATACAATGAAATTGTCAGACACAGATATTTTGAAAAGCTTACCAGACTATCTTGGGAAGAGTTCACTAAGAATAGGGAAGCTAGTTTCCACTCAATCAGGAACATATTTGTCCACACTCTGGGCGCGATAGATTACTGGTTGGATTTCTTGCAGAGCGAGAACCTTCATTCCAAGAGAAAATATGACGAATACGAGACGATTGAGCAAGTTAGAGCTTACATGAAACATGTTGAGAAACGGATGCAGGATTACGTTGACTCACTACCGATTGAGGGACTCGGCAAAACGTATACCCTGAAAGATGATGATAACAAGACCATTAAAATCACAGCCGAAGATGTCCTAATTCATGTGTTCGAAGAGGAAGTTCACCACAGAGGCGAATTGATCGCACTTCTCTGGCAAATGGACGTTGAGCCACCCTCGATGGGATGGAAGGGGCTTTGAAGCTAGCGAGCGGAGCGGTGATGTCTTGGAAATGATGGATGCTATGATGAAAAAGGTGAACCATGCTGGAGCTATACGAGGCTGTTGAAAAGAGAAGAACAGTGAGAGAGTTTCAGCAAAAATCTGTAGAAGAAGAAAAGCTTTTGAGGGTTCTCTGCGCAGGATTGAGGGCTCCTTCACATAATCATCTGAGAGAGTGGGAGTTTATCATCATAAAGGATTTTGAACAGAGAAAAAGAGTAGTAGATCTGGGCGTGAAGGCAAAGGATTACGGTGAGGAAGAAGTAGAAAAAGCAACGAAGCCAATGACTGACTGGGAGAAAGAGGCGTATCTCAAAGCGTTACCTGTGCAGAGAAGGATGCTGATGAGTTCGCCAGAACTGCTCATCGTTTGCTTCAGGATGAGGAAACCTTTCAAAGACTGCAAAACACTCTATGAGCTTAACAATTTTGCTTCCGTGTGGGCATGTATAGAAAACATCTTGCTGGCAATGACAACAGAAGGATTGTATGGTGCTACGTTCATACCTCACGAGACGGTGCCACTCAAGAAGATGCTTGGGATACCTGAGGACTACGAAGTGGCGACCCTAATTCCAATAGGATATCCACAAGAATACTTCGTGAAACAGAAGCCAGTATCGTTGAAAGAAAAAATACACTGCAACAAATGGTAGTCAACTACGCCAAATGACCACGGTATAGCAGCACGCGCTTGAAACTAGGCACATGTGCTTGCCCGCCTACGGATCCAATATCAACTGCTGCAACTCCAACTCTGTTAGGCATTAGGTTTCATCCATTTTGCACCATTAGACGTACTTGATTTTGCATGACGGTTTGCCCTTCCTAGAAGGCGACAGATACCACTGAAGGAAACGACACAGGACTAAGGCAATTTAACATGCTGCTACTCTGAGTCAGTTCTTGGGTTTCCTCTGCGACTGCGCATTTGCAATGTGCCCATGCTGATCCTGTCTATGAAGATTAGTTGTCTTGTTCAGATGCGAGTTTATTCTGTCCAGTATACCCATCCATTTGGGCCCTTAGCCGCCTTCAAGATCCCTCTCTTTACTCTTCGCGTAAGAATGCTTGCGATTTTATCCTCCTTGTTCTTCGTCAGGATTCCTTTTGCTTCGAGCGCTCTGGCTACATCTTCTGTTGACTTTTTGTTTGGGAGTTTGAAAAACCCGTCTTGCATCAGGCTTTTCATTGCGCGACATGCTTGTCCACCCCAAGTCTGAGGCAGGCTGCCTTTGGCACGTGGCCTCTTTTGGGCTTTTGCAGCATTCGCGAACTTCTCTTTGAGGCTTTCAAAGGCAGATCCTACAATTTCGATGTTTTTCATGTTCCCTTCTCCGAGTCCTCTCTTAACGAACTCCTGTATCACTAGCATCTTTTCGGGCTTCAAGCCGGCAAGGACTGCTCCGACCGTCTCAACGGCAACTGCGTCTCTGCCAACTACAAGCGTGTTCATTCTTTCTCTGTATTTGGCTCCGTCTGCCCCAACGTGCGGCATGGCGCCGACTCCGCTGTGCAGGTAGGTGCCATCCATCACAGCCAGATCTATTCCGCCTATTGCCTCGTAAATGTCCGCGAGCAGCGTGTCCAATTTCTTGTGGAACCGTGCTTTCTTTGCGTCTGGGACCAGACCGAATAGGTTTTTGAGGATGCTTCCTCTTTCGTATCCGCGCAGCACGTGAGTGCTGACGAGGACGTTGGGCTTGAAAAGAACATGCGAGAGACTCAGTTCTTCATCTGCAAGCTTCAGCTTCTTGGTCTCGGTGTCGTCTGAGAGACTGAAAGGTACGACTCGGTCTGAGAAAAGCTCCTTCCACAGTTGAAGCCTTTCCAGAGCTTCGCCTTTGTAGTTGTCTGATTCGGCCAAAAAAATTCGTGGAGCTTTGTTGAAATTCTTGATGATGGCTTCAACCACAGGAACCGACGTGTGATTCTCAGCTTGCGGATCAAAGACTCCCACTTTGATGACTGCAGACCGTTTAGGCGTGTTCAGATCGTCTATGTTTCCAATCAACGTAAGCGCCAGTTCAAGCGATTTTGCAGCATCTTCAAACTCGACTACAGCAACCCTTGACACCATCGCAAAGTCACATCTTCTCCTCTTGTTCACGAAGACAGAGATAACCGTTTCCAAAACGACGATGATAGCACAAGTTGGCAAGCACTTTGACTTTTCACATTTCTTGCGCGCGCGGCTTCTTACCTTTTCAAGGCCTGATGACATCGCAGGGACTAGATTGCTTTGTTAAGTGGGTTAGAACCTTTGTGCAAAAAAGGCATTGTACTTACTGTACACGTTTTTGACCAGTTCGCCTGCTTTGGGATTATTCCAATTGTTCATCCATTCAGATATTGTTTGCATCCACGTGCAAGGCACTACGCCCGCTTGTATCATACGTTGTACTGCTGTATTGTGTGCATCTGACGATTCCGAGCCAGCAGCATCCACTACTCCGAACACGTCAAACCCTTCTCTCAAGCCACGTATTGCTGTGAAGGCAAAACACATGCTTGTCCATAACCCTGAAAGCACTAACTGCTTTTTCCCCGTTTGCTTAACTGCACTGAGTACTTCTTGGTCGTCAAAAGCGTCAAACCCTGGCGTTTTACGAGCAATTACACGAGTATCAGGAAACATTTCAACAATCTCAGGCATAAACTGTCCGTTCACTTTTTCGCCTATAGACGTAAGAACAGTGGGAACGTTCAATATCTGAGCACCCTTTGCAAGCGCAAGGACACCGTTTTGAATAAGCGTGCGGTCGCCAGACTCTACTCCATAGAGCATTTTGGGCTGATAATCTATCAAAAGAAGAACGCTATTCTTGGCATCTAACGGTTGAAAAGACTTGTTACCCACAAGAATCGCCTGGTCTTACTTACCAAAAAACTAATTTATAAGCATAATTATTTCCCTGAAAATCTCAACTGCATAAAACATTGGACCTGACTGCGAGAGCGTCAAATTCGATAAATTAGAAGAACTCAAAACGGATGAATGCTGGGCCCTAGAAGAATGGGATATGGCGCGCTAGTGTGTTCCTGAATTCCCTTTTTCGGGCGTGACGAGTTGGTTCATGTCCTACAGACGATACTTTTTGCATCAATAGTCACACGGTCATCCGCGAACCAAGCGAGCCTATAACAAAAACCAGCTCGCGAATGGATTTAGGAACGAGCATGCGCGTGAATAGTTTTCTACTCAGCGTTGCTGGCGTTACTCATTTATGAAAGGTTAAGCGCGCGAAAAAGCCAAGATGGCATCGGCCGTAGATGATACCTAGACTGATCATCTGCCAAGTTTGGGTCTGTATCTGTTCCTTTCGGAGAAGAAGTCAATGACTCTAGATTCTGTCAAGAATCTTGCACAGTGTTTGGCTTTGGCGGGAATGACGTATTCGTCGCCTTTCCCGCAAATTCTGGACTTGCCTTCGATGATCAATTCCATTTTTCCTTCTATCATGATTCCCCATTGAGAATAGTCGTGACTGTGCTCTGGCACTTGCGCAGAGGATTCCATTTCGAAGAAGACTAGCTGCTGCTTCTCCCCCTGCAGGATCCATGCTCTGACTCCTTTGAGCTGAATGTCTGCTTCTGGTAGACATGTTATGACCTCAGGAAAACCTCGCCTACGCCTACCCTCAGCCTCATCCAAACGCAGCACCCAACGAGAACAAACATAGGAAAGAAGTATTAATGTTTGCGCCCTTCGCGCGCGCAAGCCGCAATCAACACTCACAAACTAGGCAGATCCAAAGCATAAGACACTTCGCAAACTGATTTAGGAACAGGCATGCGCGCATGCTTGTTCCGAAATTGGCCTAAAATGGTTTTTATTCGCCCTTCATGATCTAGGGACGGCTTTGGGCTTCGTATCTGTTCTTGACTTTCTTTGAGTAACTGTCTTCTTGAGCACTGGCAGAAATGTGCAAAACGGAATTATGGCCATTTTTGACCATTTTAGGAACACGCATGCGCGCTTACTCTTGCAGAACACAAGCTTTAAACACTCCAAAAAGTGAGCTGTTTGGGCTAGGGTAGAACTTGGACGAAAACATTGCAGAGGTTATCTTTGATCCTGAGGCTAAACGAATTGTGAGGATGACTTTTTATCATGATGATCTTCGTTTCAGGTGTAGACGATGTGCAGTCTTCTGCTGCAAGCTTGGAGGACCAGAACTCACTAAAAGCGATATGGAGCGTGCAAAGCTGGCAGGACACAGATTGGAAGACTTTTTGGAGACAACATTGGATCCGAAGTTCAAGCGCTTGCCTATGATGGTTGGAAACTTGAAAAACAGTAACGATGGATCGTGTATTTTCCTAAAATCCAGCCCAAGGAGAGGAGTTTACGAGTGCCCGATCTACGATTCTAGGCCAGCTCTCTGCAGATTGTACCCGTTCGACTTTGAAAGAGTCAGTCCGAACTCCTTCACGCTTAAGCTTATTCCTTGCTGTAACGGCCTAAACGCTGAAGATGGTGAGTTGGTGAATGAAAACTTCATTACGAAACATTTGCTTAACGCCTTGTTGGACCTGTTCGTATGAAAAAATTATCAACGGTGTGAGAAAAATTGCGCAGAACTCAACGCGCGCTAAGAAGCATACAGACAGCAGAATTGACTTTCCACATAGAACATTCTTTTATATGTAATGTAGAACAATGCTTATGTGAGTGGCTGACTTCTTTCTAACTGGGTATATCAGAAGCTGCAGAAAGCCAACTTGTTGATGGGACATCGCGAGATATCGCTACTCGGTGCTGAGGCGCGCTAGTTCTGTGATATGCACCCAAGCTTTCTTTCACTATTGGTTGGGGTTCTGGTAACTTGACGGGTGAGGCTTCTCCCTGTTAACAGTCGGGTGACGAACGGCACATTGTGCTATTAAATTCAGTTAGGGCACAATTTTCCTTGGAAACAATGATGGTAGTTCTTTTTTGATTCTTTGCCAAAATTTTAGAAAAGCGTCTGTTTCTTTTTTCACGTAATCTATTATTGCATCATGATTTTTCTCTCGATACCACATTGGAACCTTCGATCCGCCATGCTCCTTATCGGTAAAACTGTCTAGCGTTGCTCCTTTGAAAATCCCCTTGTTTAGAATTACACCTATGAGATGCAAATCGTTTTTTGGTCGTCCTATGAAATCCTCTGCCGAAAAGTCCATGTTGAAATGTTCCTTGAATTTATGGCTTAGAAATTTGAACTCGAACCAAAGATTATAACCTAGAGGGACAAAATCCCAACAATTACAAGTGACAAGCGGTTTGAACTGCTCTAATATTCTACGTTCAGAGCTTTCCTTTTCCCACTCTTTAAGTATCGTCAAAGGCGCAATAGGTTCGCCAGTCCCAGTATCTACCTCTTGGTACTGAATTGTGATTATTTTCCCTGTTTTGGGGTCAAGATTGGCTCTTCCAGTAGGATCATTAGGATCATTAGGAGCGGTTTCAATATCAAAGTAGTAGTCTCTCATACTGCTTTTCTTATTAATTAACGGCTTATAATCCTAGCGTTCTGTGGTTCTGTGGAGTCTTCGGTTGATGAGAGTCCTTGTGAAAAATCGGTTGATGATTAGATTTTGTCTGATGATATTGACAAAGCAGTTTTGTGAGCATGGCACCTTTCAGTTGAGAACGAGTCCTATAGAGCCTCTAAATCACTGTGAGAAAGCTTTTACACAAAAAACTTTAGTATGAGTTTAAATACTAGTAATAGTAGGCGAACGCGAACAGGAGGTTGAATCTTGTCAAGTAAAGAAAGATTAGCTGTCTTCTTAAAGGCTTTAGATGATGCTGATATTGTAGACTTTGACAAGAACCGTTTCAAACACCGCCTTAAATTACAGAAATACGTCTTCATAGCTCAAAAGTTTGGATTCAGAACAAATTACAACTACTCTTTATACATACATGGACCTTACTCTTCTGACTTGGCAGATGACTATTATGCCATAAAAGATTTTCAGAATGAAGAACCTATAGAATTAGATGACCGATTCATAAAGTTAGTGAAGAATAAAAGTGAAGAATGGTTGGAACTTGCATCTACGATTCTAATGATCGAAATAAGATATGGGAATATTGACCGTAATACGCTCATTAGCTTGGTCAAAACAGTCAAACCATTTGCAGAAAGAGAGCATCTAATGGAAATAATAAGAAATTTAGAAAGGGGCAATTGCCTAGGCTAAGTGAAAGCTAGGTCCAATAGTAAATCTGTGTCCCAACTCGTTCATTTTTCTTTCAATTGCTAGGTTAGTGATCAAAGTCTGGTCTGTAGTCAGAAGCCACTGGGTTGGTCTGTCTAATAATGCGTGCGCAACAAGCACTGCGTCATTTGGTTTTATAGACTGATCACTCATCAATTCAATGGCGCATCCTACTATGCTATGATTGGCACTGGGATAGTCAGCCCTCAACTCCTTTAGTAATTCAATCATTTCCGATGGCGAACATGTGGTTTGTCCTCTCTTGCAAAAGAATACTAGCAACTCACCTAACACAACTTGAGGTATTCTGACGCGGATTTCAGCATTGCCCAAGTTATCTATGATCTTCTTAAGAGTCTCCCTTGAAGTCCTTCCCTTATCATTACTGCGCTTGTCAAATTTAAAAATTAGCATATCAGCATCAATATAGACGCATTGGGAAGGCATAACCAACTATTGTACCACTGATTTTTAAAAGTGTTGTCTATGCAGTTCCTTGCCTGTTTGCTGTTTTTTTGCATTCTGGATTAATGTCTAAACCTCCTGAGAGATTTCACAAACTATTTTGGGAAGGATTCGGATTAGAGTTCAAGAAGTAGCTAAGCCTGTTGTTAATACGTAGAAGTATATGCTCATGTTAGTAAGTTTTATATGCTGAACGGTAAACTCCATGAATGAGGAGAAAGGCGTTTTTGGGCAACAATGTGTTTCAAGCTATTAACGCAGGTTTGAAGCCCATCAAGACAGACTTGACGACTATCAAAGGACAGCTTGACCAGATCAGCACTGCCGTTGAGGATTTGTCTAAGAGAATTGAAGAAATCGAGAAGATTCTAAAGACACAGCAAGCAGAGAAGAAGAAAGTCAAGGCTACATAAGTTGACGAGCCTCACCAAAATCTTCAGCAGAAAAACGGAGAGGGAACTAAACTACACTACCTCAGAAAACGCATTGGCAGAATTGCAGATTCTAGCAAAACAGAAAGGATGGGCAATATTTGAAGCTTTGAAAACCTTGAGAGATGGGAAAGCAGATAGTTTTTCATTCACAAAAGACAACCCGTACAACTATTTCTATGCAAGAATAACGGAAGAGAACGTTATCTTCAAGCTGAAGACCAGAGAGAAAGAGACAGAGTTTAGGATTCCAGTTGAACAGCTAGTTTGAATGGTTTCTTTCTGTTGCTTTTGCGTTCTGGATTAGAGTTACCCACTTATTCTTTCCTTGAATGCTTATGCCACAAGCTTCAGCAGGGGTCTTTCCATCTAAGCCCTCATGCGGTCTGATGTAGTTGTGGAAAATCTGATAACCTGTTAGAATTGGTGTATCTTTTGTCTTTAGTCCTCTCATCGTCTTTTCTCTATCTCGGATTTCTCCGTTGAACCTTTCCATTTTGTTGTTGTTCATGTCTCCTCTGAGTCTTATCGTGCTGATATGCTCGGTTCTCGGTCCCTTCAAAGTCCAAAACTCCTTCTTGTACGCATCGTGATAAGCTGGAAGTCCATCGGTTATTATCGTCATTGGCTTCTTTCCAGTGACCTTCTTGCCCATCTCAAAAAGTTTCCTTACATCATGCTTATACTTAGATTCAGATACCTCTTGGGCAATCCAGAACCGTGTCTCATCGTCCATCAAGGCGAAAAGATACTTCATGTCACCTTTAATCTTCACGTATAGCTCGTCTGCTCTCCATGTATCAGATACGTTTGGTTTGATCTTCTCAAGATACTCGCCCATTAACCCGATGTACTTTCGTATCCATTTCAAAACTGCAACATGGCTAACCTTAACGCCTTGAAGCCTGAGAAACTTCTGCACATTCCTCAAAGATTCTCCTGTGAAATAGAGTTGCATCGCAGAAGTAATGGCTTGAGGAGAAACCCTCATTCCTTCAAATCCAAGGTTTATCGAGAAACGCTTTCCACAAGCCTTGCATAAGTATCGTTGAATGTCACCATATCTATTATGTCTCCTTGCGTCTTTCACGATTTTGTCTGAACCACAAAACACGCAAGTTAAGCTGTCAAGAGCCTGAATCACCAAGCTTTGCTTGACTTGCTCTCTCATTCTGAGGCTGAACTCGACAGCCCAAATATGCTTACACTTCACGCCTCTGAATCTGTGATCAGGACACTCACATCTCCATTCATCTTCAGAGAGGCAAATAACATATTCGCCATTTCCACTCTGAGAAAGAACTCGGTAAGTAGCTTGATCGAATCGAGTGATCTGGCTTTCTTTTGCCTTCGCAATCTCTAAGCCTCTTGACTCTCGAAGATCTTGAGGTGTTTCATTCATGTTCATCATTCATCACTTATTAACGGTTGTTAATGACTATTAATAGATATTGACGGAAAAGTATTTAAATGTTTCCGTTAATAGTTGTTAATGGTTGTTAATATGCCTAAGAAACTGATACTTGACGTTGACGAGGAAACGTGGAAAGAAGTGCTGAAATATAAGATAGACTACGGATTGAGAAACAACAATGAGACAGTAGTGAAACTTATTAAAAGAGGATTAAAGAAAGTATAGTGAGTTGAATTATCATGCCTAATGCTCCACCTACTTCATACAAAATAGCTCAGTATTATCAATGGTACAAGGGAGGTCAGCTTGAACTAGCTCCACCGTTTCAAAGAAAGCCAGTTTGGTCGATAAGGAACAAAGCCTATTTGATAGACACGATTTTGACTAATTTGCCAATACCCGAAGTTTATATTCAAGTGAAAACGGACAAGGAAGGTAAGCTCAAGTATGTCGTTGTTGATGGTCAACAAAGGATAAGGGCAATCCTTGAATTTATTGACGGCGAGTATGGTCTGCCTGAAGAGGAGTGCCCCACCTATGCTGACAAATCCTTCATAGACTTACCTGATGGCGTAAAAACGGATATTTGGGGTTATCCGCTAGTGACTAGAGAACTGGCGACTGACAGCATAGAGGAAGTCAAAAATGTCTTTCGTAGATTGAACAAATATGTTGTTCCGCTAAATGACCAAGAATTGAGAAATGCAACCTACGGTGGACACTTTATTACCCTAATCAACAAACTTGCAGAAGACGAGTTTTGGTCAGATAATAAAATAGTGATACCTAACGAAATCAAAAGAATGAAGGATTCAGAGTACATAAGTGAGCTTTTTATCGCCATGATGCATGGGATTCAGCAAAAAGAACAAGACCAAATTGATAAATATTACAAATTATACGACGAAAAATTCCCTGACAGAGAAGAAAAGAGAAAGGAGTTTGAAGCTATAGAAAGACTAGTCAAAGAGATATTCGGCAACGACTTAGTGAAGACGAGGTGGCATGGCAAAGCAGATTTCTATTCGCTTTTTCTCGCGTTGTATGATCTATCAAAAACATACTATTTTCCCCCAGATAGATATGAAGAAATGAAAATGCGATTGACAAACTTCGGTTCTGACGTAGATATAGCTATCAGAAAATCTGACAGGACTATCAAAGATGTGCTAATTCGTGAATATATAGAGAATGTCGAGAAGCAAACCACTCACAAGTCCACAAGACAGAGAAGATATGAAATTGTTAGACAATTGCTGATACCCTTTCTTGTTGCTAAGGATAGTCGGAGAGAGTTTAATGATGAGGAAAGACGAATTGTTTGGGAGATGTCAACGAGCAAGAAGTGTGCGATTTGTGGCAAACCTGTTGAATGGAACGACTATCACCTTGATCATATAGTGCCTCATTCAAAGGGAGGCAAGACTGAACTTAAGAACTCTCAGATCACTCATAAATCATGCAATATCAAGAAATCCGACAAATAATCACCTCAGAATTATCAACGATGATAAGCATACCTAAAGGGTAGGAATCGGATGAGCATGTCTCAGAAAACTGGTCAGAAAGCCTGCGATTTGGTGACAAAATACGAGAGAGGACAAGGTCGAACTGTTAAAGAAGCACGACAAGGAACAGGATACGATCTCAAATCCACAAAAGGTAAAGATGTTAGAAGAATCGAGGTGAAAGCAGAATCAGGTTCAAAGCTAATGGGCAAACATGCATACCCATTAACCTTACAAGAATGGCAAGTTTTCAGCACAGACAAAAACGCATGGCTATACATTGTCTATTCGATTAACGATAACCCAAAACTGGTAACCCTCCAAAGCCAAGACATAAGCTTACATCAAATAAAAATAATAGCACCGCAAATCAACATACGTTTCAGGAAAGATGATAAGAAACTATTAATGTCAAGAACCAAAGATTTGAGCTAATACTCAGTTCACCTTTTATCTAGACGCCATTCAACAGCAAGAGTTGTCAACCGATTTTTTACAGGTTAACTCATCAACCGAAAAGTAACAGTCTCTCAGATTATCCTTGTCAACCGAAGAGGTAACAGAACCGATTGTTTTTTGCTTTTTAATTCATATGCGAAAAGGGACATACTATGCGTCTGACGCACACCTGCCCAAACTGTGGATATACTCATTGGCCATCACCCGACAGTTAACACGAAGACGGATCACCCGTCAAGTTACCAGAACCTTGGTTGGCATTCCTTATCATTCTGTCTTTGGCAATGATGCGCATTGGTTAAGAGAATATGATGCGACCGTTTTCCCAGAATGTCTGCGTGTGAAGCATTAACAGGCTTTGCTGAACGCTAGTTCGTAGGCTGTATCATAGAAACGTGCCAAGTCAGCTGCTTCTTCTTCAACCTGTTTACTGGCATCTTTGGGAATCCTGTCAAATAGTTGTATCGTTATGTGCAGTCGGTTTCCCTTTTTCCTCCAATTCCATGTTCCTTCGGCTCTGCCGTTCACTAGCACCACCGACGACAACCATCCTGCTTTGCGATAAACCCACTTGTAGTAAACTTGATCCACAATGTGGCTCTTGTCCTTATGCCCAAGCATGTAGCAATCAAAACTGGGCAACATGCGGACACCGCCCTTCTCAGCATCAAGAACTGCTACGTTCTGTAGAACTTCCGAATCTTCTCTAAGCGCCAAACAGGTTTTGTCTTCAATCTTCACCTCAAGAATCTCGTCTCCGACCCGCTCCCTGATGGGCGTCGCGTCGCTGGATGTCATGCCTGCCCAAGCCGCAAAATCCGCCAGACTGGCTGGACCATAACCGTGCAGATATCGCTGCAAGAGCATAGCCTCCGCCTCCTCGACTGGTAAATCCGTCGTTCTTGGCAACCACTTCTCTCTCCTTACGAAAGTGATCTCTCGACCTTGGTTTGGACCAAAAACCACGAGCCCCTGCAGACACGCCTGCTTAACTATGCCACCCCAGCTATGCTCGACCCAACGCTTCGCCTTGGCCCCCAGACGCTTAACCACACGTTCAGACAGTTCCTTTCGAGTCAGAATCTCCGCGCCTAACGCCTCGACAACAGCACGAACCATATCGTTCATTTCAGCCTCACTAACCCCATACCTCTTAATCCATTCACGCTCCCTGCGCAGACCATGACGCATGAGTCCGCCTACGTAGATGGGAAGGTCAGTCGAAACCAGCAAGTGCAAAGCTCCGCGCATGCACCAAGTCTTGACTAGACTACGTTCTCTCCACAAGGCTTGGGCAATATCCTCTCGCGTAAGATCCTTAATCCGCGCCCATAACGACAGTTCCGCAGCAGACATGAGTTGCGCCTGAACGCCACATACGTCTCCTACGACCTCAGCGAGTGACTTCAGCGGCACACGATGGGCTAGATGATGCCTGCTCAAACGGAAAGCAACAGCCTGTCTCTGAGATAAAGAAACCAGCTTCCACGACCTCCTACCAAGCGCACAAGTCCCTATTTCTCCATGCATAGACCATCCGAGAACCTTCTCAAAGAAAGCGTTTGCTTTCTCTCTTTTCTTTGAGGAAACAACCATAGTACGTAACTGTCATCCTTCATCCTTCTCACGTCCTTTTATCTCATTTCATGATTTCTGGGTTTATGACTTGTGGGAAAGTCGAAGATTGGCTTTCAGCAATGCCCCAAAGATACACGAGAAAAACCTAGTGGGGCGCTTCGTAATCACTTCTGAGCTTCTTGGGGCAGGAATTTGCTGCGAGGACTAGACCGAGCCCCAGTGTGCGCTAGAGGAGTTCGGAGAAGTTATACCCGAACCAGATACTGTCCAGCGCACGCGATTTTATGTGCGCTTACGTTCTTCGGATTCGAGAAGCTAGGAGCTAGTAGATGAAGCCAATCAATAGATGCTTTGCTGCTTACAGAACAACAGATGCAACGTTGGACCTCAACAAAAAGCGCGTCTTCTTTCAAGGTTCAACGTGTTCAAGGAACACGTATCGCTTAATAGTCTAGATCTTCAACGTGTTTGTGGCGAACGTCTTGGCACGGGATCCCGTATGCGGCATGTACGTGGATGAGGCAACAGGAGTCTGGAAGACCGAGGTTGAAGGCAAAACCTACTATTTCTGCAGCGAGCAATGCATGCTTACGTTCACTCAACCTGATATTGAACGCCGGAACCTCAAACGTTTAGTCGTCCTCAGCATCACTCTCGGACTGGCTACTTTCATACTCGCGTTTCTCGATGTCGCTCTGCCGCTGCTTCCTAAGAATGTCTGGCTTTTCCTTCTAGCAACGCCTGTCCAGTTTATCGCAGGCTTTCGATACTATCGTGGGGCTTGGGGGGCAGCAAGAGCCAAGACTGCAAACATGGACACGCTCATTGCAGTTGGAACAACCGTGGCCTGGGGTTACAGTACCCTAGTCACCTTTCTGCCAAAGAGCATTACGCCGAGCCAGGACGTCTACTTTGACACTTCTGCACTCATACTAGCTCTGATCTTGATAGGCAAGTTCTTAGAGGAAAGTGCAAAAGGCAGGGCGTCTGAGGCTGTACGCAAGCTCCTCGACCTTCAACCGCTCGTCGCACACGTCATAAGAGAAGATGGAACAGAGGAGAAGGTTCCCGTCGAGAAAGTGATGCCTGGAGAAAAGCTCCTCGTGAGGCCAGGAGAAAAAATCCCGCTTGACGGCGTGGTATTGGAGGGTTCATCCTCCGTAGACGAGAGCATGATTACTGGAGAGAGCATCCCTACGCCTAAGGAAGTAGGAGATCAGGTCATCGGCGCCACCATAAACAAAGAGGGCGCCATGAAGATCGAAGTAACCCGCGTAGGAATGAACACCACTCTTAACCAGATAGTCCAAATGGTCAATGATGCACAGCTGAGCAGAGCTCCAATTCAGAGACTCGCCGACACCATCTCCGCTTATTTCGTGCCAGCAATCCTCCTCATAGGCGTCATCACTTTCCTTGGCTGGAGGTTCTTCGTAGGTGCTAGCTTCGGCTTCAGCCTCACAGAGTTCATCGCAGTAGTCATCGTTGCTTGTCCATGTGCTATGGGCATTGCCACGCCAACAGCGATCTTAGTCGGCGCAGCAAAGGGTGCCCAAAATGGCATCCTCATCAAGGGAGGCGACTACCTTGAGAAGACTAGGGAGCTTCAGGCCATCGTGTTCGATAAGACAGGAACCCTCACGAAAGGCAAGCTCGTTGTAACTGACGTAGTCAGCGACATTCCAGATCGGTTGCTGATTGCAGCAGCTTCACTTGAGCAGATGTCTGAGCATCCTGTAGGAGAAGCGATAGTAGCAGAGGCCAAGAGTAGAGGACTTGTTCTTGAAGAGCCGAAGGACTTTGAGGTTCTTCCTGGAAAAGGCGTCAGGGGCTTTGTCGCGGGCAAGAGAACAATCGTGGGTACGCAGCGATTTTTTGGAGAATTGAACGTTCCAATTAGTAAAGAATTGCAGAAAGATGCTGATGGCCTGCTGGATCAGGGAAAGAGCCTCGTTTATGTAGCTACTGGAGACAAAGTCGACGGCATCATAGCCGTGGCTGATGAGCTTAAGGAGAACGCCGCTGAGGTTGTCAAGCGACTCAAGCAAATGAGGCTTCAGGTAATCATGATTACAGGCGACAACAAGAAGACCGCTGAGGCAATAGCAAAGAAGGTTGGCATTGACCGCTACTTGGCTGAGATCCTGCCTGAGAAAAAAGCAGATGAAGTGAAACGACTCCAGACAGAAGACCTCGTGGTGGCAATGGTCGGAGACGGCATAAACGACGCACCTGCACTTGCACAGGCCGACGTTGGCATCGCGCTCGGAAGCGGAACTGATGTCGCTATAGAAGCAGGAGGAATCATACTTATCAGGAATAATCTGATGGATGTTGTGACCGCAATTCAGCTCAGCAAGCGGACATACTCGAAGATTAAGCAGAACTTCTTTTGGGCCTTCGGATACAATGCTGCGCTCATACCTATAGCTGCTGGAGTTCTGCAACCCGTCGGAATCGTCATGAACCCCGTGTTTGCAGCAGGCGCTATGGCCTTCAGCTCAATATCCGTTGTTTCCAACTCGTTGCTTTTGAGGCGATTCAAGCCGGAGAAATGACCCGATGAAGCCCGAGCAAGATCTCACCATGAAAATCATTCCGATTATGCGTATGGATTGTCCCACTTGCATCCCGCTTCTGGAAAACGAAGTCAAAAAGCTGAAAGGCGTCAAAGACGTACGGGGCAACTACATAGCCAAAACACTAAAGGTGGTTTACGATCCCAACCATGTTCAGCTTTCACAGATTGAGACGGCAATCGAACGAACAGGCTACCAAATAGCCTACAAGAAATACCCAAGCGTTGCCTCAAAGCTAAGAGGGCTACTCAAGAGAGAGAAGCCCAGCAGAGTGCAGACTATCTCAGACGCCGAGTTTCCAGGAAAGGTTCTTCACGCTTCAGGACCCGTTGCAGTCCTCTTTTCATCACCCACTTGCCCCATCTGCCAAGCCGTCAAACCTTCCTACGTGGAAGCTGCCGAAGACCTAGGAGAAAAGGCTCAGCTCTTTGAAATGGACGTCTCCTCATCAGAAACTTGGCGCCGCTATGACATTCTTGTGACGCCAACAATTCTGACCTTTCAAGAAGGACAGGTGAAGGAGAAACTGCCTTCATTGCCCAATAAAGAAGAGATAGAGAAAGCTCTCAACACGTAGAAAATCGCAAGTTGCGAGCGAAAGCGCACGCGCAAGTAGGCAGAATCCTACCTTGTAAAAAGAATTAAATCGTTTTCTAGTTCATATAAGCTCTGTGGAATCCTATGTATAGGATATTCAGAGGTAAAGAAGCTCTGTTTGATAAGTTGATGGATGTTTTTTTCTTCCTTTTTGCTGTTGCTGCATTCATAGCTGTGATTAGCACAGGAATAACAAAAGAAACAAACCTAATTCCTACAATCACTAATGGTGTTATAGCTTCTACCTCAATAATAGTTGCAACCACAGGTCTGACCATCACCTTTGCTCACACAAGCGGGCTGACCAAAGACAAAGTAATGATAAACCGCATATACTACTCGTTTGCTTTCATTCTTGTGATAATATCATTTGTTTTCCTAACATACTTAGCTTTGATGTCTGGAGATAACGTTAAAGCTATACAAACAGGCATGACTGCTTTAATAATTGCATTGGCAAATTTCGCAGATCTCTTGTTCTTCGTGCTTAGAAGATATGTGGAACCTATATTACCAAAATAGCGTCATTGCTACCTCGAAGCTTTGAGGCTCTTTTCCTATTTCTAGCCACAAATCAGCGCGCGCCACGGAACGTTAAAATAGACTCGCAATCTCGTTATTGACATCGGACTTGTCAAGTCATGTTTCGAGAGTCAATTCTGACAATGCATAGGAATCTGGTCATCTATTTTGCACACGGTGTCTTTCTAGGATTTGGGTTAAACATCGATTTCAGTTATCAAACACTTACGGGAGGTTTCTCCTTTTGGATTTTTTAGCGCGCGCGAGAGAGAGAAGAGTTAGAAAATGACTAAACAAACGAGTCAAAAGAAAGTTGTTAGCAGAAAAGGGCTAATCCTTCTTGCTTTTGGAGTATTCTCGATATTCGAGATATCCACACTTGTAGGTCTAATCTCATTGGTTCTAGGGTTCTTCATATACTTTATATTTATACTCATAGAAAGAAAGTTAAAGCTTCTCTAAAAGGTTCAGCTTTAATGATTAATGGATTTCTGACCAGTATACGCGCGCGCTATTTCGTTTTTTGTTATGTGTGTGTTTGTTATGTGTGCGTGTTTTAGTTATGTGTGTGAGGAGAGAGAGTAAGAGTATTAGAGTGAGAGTATGAGAGAGAGAAAGGGTAAAGTTTTATCCAAACCAAACAAGGCTTTTGATTTTGCGGAAAAGTTATGGCTTGTTCTCCATTATTGTTACGTGTGGTTGCATTTGTTCTTCTCTGAACCGAGAAGACGAAAGTCGAAAAAACAAAAACTGAGGGAAAAAGGCAGAAGGGTTTACCGAAAAGGCGAGCACTTCGAAAAGAAGGCTTACCCGTTTCTAGCAAGAAAAGGTTTCAAAGTCACGAAATCGAGAGTCCGTTCCAAAAGGCGTGAAGAATTTGATGGACTTGCCACGGATAAACACGGTCACACTCACGGTGTTGAAGTCAAAGCTACAAAACAGAAAGTTAGTGTTGCTGTGGTAAGAAAACTGAAAAAGAAAGTCACTAGAAACAAGCTATTGCATGGCGGAATAATCGTCTCACAGAAGGGTTTCACCAAGTCGGCTGAACAAGAAGCGAAGAAAAGCGGCATCAAGACGTTCAAGTATAAGCAAAAGAGAAAGAAGAGTAGTGGCTGGTTGTTCTAGGTGATTGCAAATCCCCTCTCCTAAAGTGAAGAAAGGAAAATGGGAAAAGGAACGAGAAAGAACGAAAGCTGGCACTTGAGAAAGAAACGAAAGGATGCTGGCAGAAAGAAAAAGAAGAAAGGTCTGTGGGACTTCTGAGTCATATCCTCTTGGATTGCGGAAAAGTTATGGCTGAACCAGGAGATTATTTGCTCAGAAGTCCCAAGGAATGCTTGGTGGGCCCTTGAAGGTTGAGGTAAGAAAAGCAATCTTGCTTTTTTTGGTTTTGTTCTTAACTTGGCAGATTCTCTACCTTGTCACTTTGATTTTTCCGAGTCTGGATTGGCTGCTTGCTTATTCGGTAGTTCTTGTGGTGGCGATTTGCTTTTTTGTTCTCGACAAACAGAATGCTGGCGATTTGGGATTGAAGAAGACCCAGCATTGGGCAAAATACGTTATCATCGGCTTCGTTTTCGCAGTTTTCTATAATCTGTATTGGGCTGTGTTAGGTGTTCCCATATTTTCAACTGGGTCAAAACAGGTCGTCCAGCACGGAATGTTCACCATTCCTTACAACGCCTTATTTGCATTTGTGGTCGGTGTCGTTGAAGAGACCTCTTTCAGGGGATACATCCTAAGAAACCTCAGCAAGGCTTACTCCAGCACGAAAGCAATAGCATATTCCTCCATTCTTTTTGGACTGTATCACCTCTCATTAGTGTCAGCTTTTTTGTCAACGACGTCTGCGTTCGAAACCTTCACTTATTGGACCCTTTTCGTGCTCGCCGCCGTCCTAATCGGACTCTTTCTCGGCTACTTCTACGTAAGCACACAGAAAACAACGATTGGAACCATAACGTATCATTCGTTCTCTATCCTCCTCGAAAGCCTAGTACCCCTTAGCCTCGCAACTTCTCAGCTAAACGGACACCTCTTCAGCACAACTGTCTATATCATGTCCATTCCAATACTGATTCTCCTCAAAAGAAGAAGGTGGCTATCAGACACAAGCCGCTAGAACGATTCTCTATCAGTCGTTCTAAGCCAGTTTGGAATTTTGCAGAGAAGTTATAGCTGAACCAGTTCTATCAACTTGGATGGCGCGCGCTACGGAAAACGGAATACTCAGAGCAGGCCTAGCCAGCGACATCTCGCATTCAAAACAAGCCAGAACACACATTCAGTACTATGTGGAAAGAGAACTTGATCAAGCTTCCATGAGAAAAGACGTTGAAACGCCCGCAATTTTGTTCTAGAACTCGAAAAGCCATAGAAAACAGGACAACCGACAGAACCGAAAGAATAGGAGCACAAATCAGAGCATTCAAAGAGCGCTGAGAAAAAACCCACCTTATTTGACTCGGCTAGAGAGAACACGCGTTCATGATGTCAGACGAACGCGTACATGAAAATGAGATGAGCGTGCGGGATTCGCTAGTGTTTCAACAGTTCTGTGTTTGTGAGGCTGCTTGCAGTGCCGTAAAGTTTTTGGTCGGAAGTAAGAAGTATGGCGTTCAGTTTCAGAGTTGCAGCTATGTAAAGCCCATCGTAGACTGTTATGTTCTGACCTTGCGCTATTGCCGTAGTCTCTTCTGCAAGTTCGCTAGTGGCAAGGACTTCTAGTTTGCTATGAATTCTGATCAGGTCTCGTACAGCAGCTTCTGCGTCATGCTGATTTAGGTCCCTGTGTATGTTTGTATGTTTCCATATGGCATTGAGGCTTTCAGCGAGGGCTATGTCTACAGTGTGTAGGCTGAACCTTCTTTTGAGAAAGCTGTGTACTGTCATCTGGGCTTCCTTGGAGTCCGGTTCCGTCAGCACGAGTTTTACGAGGATGTTGGAATCGAGAACTAGCTTGGGCGTTCTCGATCCTCCCTGATCAAAATCGTCGAGTCAACCTTTACACGCCTTTTTTCCGCTCTGGACCCTATTTCTTCCAGGGTTTTCTCGAGTTCAAGGTTCCTAACCCTTTCTTCAATGAAGCTTCTGACTTCTTCGCTCCATTCCTGCGGGTTTTCTTTCATTTTCTCTTTGAGTTCACGCGGAATACGTACAGTAATGGTTGTTGACATAAACGTCACTGTCACACTCGTTGTCGTACACTTTTATAAACGTTGTTGTCGTACAGACAGCTTTGAGAATGCCTGGTGACTCCAGCTTCAGCACCATTAACATTCCAAGAATACTGTTCGAATCTTTGAACACATGCCATCAGCTATGACGTTCAGCGCGCGTTCCCACAAACGACATGCAAGCATTTCGAGGATCCTAGTCAGATTAACAGAACGCCTACAATAATCATTATGATTCCGCCCACGCCTGATATGACTAGGGTAGCGCCTCCGAACCCTTCAATTCTGAGTGTTGCCTTGTCGCCCCATCCCCAAGCTTGCAAATATCATTCCGAGAAGTACGAGTTTTGACGCTCCAACTGATTGCTAAAGCCGAACATTTCAGGTCAATTCCACATCTTGAAACTATCAGTAACTGCTCTTGAAAGAGGTCTGAGCAAAACAGGACGACCGATTGAAACGAGTAGATAAGAAACGAAAACCCTGCACTCTCAATGGCTGCTTTGGCGTCCTCCATACGAAGGAAACAAGATGAAGGCTCAAGGTGAGTTACCCTATACCCACTTATATTTCCAAAAACCATTTGGTCTGCGTGGAGAAAATAATGAGGTCGAGCAGGACATGGCTTCTCTTAGGCTTCGTCTTACTTCTGGTTTTCCTTGAAACAGCTCATTCGACCGAACAGGTTACGATCGAATTCTTCTATTGGAATCAGAAGAAGGATCCAGATTTCTGCGATACGTGCCAGTACTGGCTCGACGCGTACCAACAATTTCTCGGAAAAAACGATACGATGAACAGGATTCAAAGCAAATATGGAAGCCAAGTTCTAATCAATTGGACAAACTACTATTCGCCTAATAGACCCGTCCGGAACGCACGCGCCCAACTCTACAACCTCACTCAGCCTAACTCGATAGTAGTAAACGGCGAGACTAGAATTGAAGGAGAATTCAATGAAACTTACATAAACGAAGTCATAGCGGCCTATTTGAAAGGTACAGCGCCCCCACCACCTCCACCGCCCTATCCCCCTGCCGTCTATCTCGGCCTTGCCTACATGTTCGGCTTTCTTGAAACTTTTTCTCCATGCATAATCGCACTCTTGTCTTTCGTGCTGAGCTACACTATCGGAACGACACAGAAGTTCAGGGAAAACATGCTTCAGGTCATGGCCTTCGGCGTAGGTTTCCTTTCCGCAGCGATCCTTCTCGGACTAAGCGTTGGATTAGTGTTTCTATCCATGGGCACATTCCGCACAGCACTCACAGCAGGAGTGTGCGCCTTCGCCATACTCTTCGGACTCAACCTCTTAGGATTCAACATCCCGAAGTCCCTAAACATCAAATTCGAAACGAAACCCCTAATCGGCAAACTATCCAGAAAATACGCACTCACATACGTCGGGCTTCTTGGGCTCGGCTTCCTCTTCTATTTCCTCGACCCATGCATCGCACCAATTTTCATCTCCACATTGCCTCTTTTTCTCCTCGAATACCTGCCTCTAATACTGTTCATATTCTCCCTCGGAGTAATGACCCCATTCGTCGGAATCGGCATTCTGGCAGGCTCAATATCCAAGCTAGCACGAAGCACCTACAGACACAAAAAGGCAATTCGAGCAGCCAGCGGCCTAATGCTAATAGCCTTCGCCATCTACCTCATCGCCAACTACGTTCTATAAGCCCCTTGACAGATCTAACCCGAATGCTGCGGCCTTCCACCCATACGATGAAGAACCCACACATAGAACACCGCACTATCCATAGAACACTCAACGGCCAACATACCCGCACATCACGGAAGGCACTCATAAAGCCCTCAAGCTAGACCGCACACAGCATAGTACAACTATTGCGAAAAAAGCGTCGTGAACTATACTACGACCCTAGACAAGCATAGAGCCCCAAACATTCTATGAACACAAACAGCCCAAGGCCACGGACAACAAGCCACGCTGATTCACAGCTACTGAAAAGTGCACACGTGGTCTTTGGTGCGGTCACCGGGATTCGAACCCGGGTTGTCGGCTTGGGAAGCCGATGTCCTGACCAAGCTAGACTACGACCGCCCATATTTTCCTCAACAGAGCCTAATTTAAGGTTATTTGATTCCATCATGCTTTGTGTACTAATTTGTGTACCAGCTTATGTACTCTCTGTCTCAGGTACTAGCTTACTATATTCTGATGGTAGAATCTTGCCAACATAGCACCACTTAATCTTATCATCAACATTATGCTTCACGTACCAGTACTGGTATCTGATTCCCTTTGAGACAGTCTGCTTCACAATTAGATATCCCTGATTTCCACACTTGAGGCATGTGACCTTTGCCATTCTTCATTCTCCCACATTTGTGTACCAGAATCTATGTTCGGTTTAGCGTTTAAGGTCTGTGTACCTCTACAGACATGTCACACAGATGGAACAAGACTACTGAGAAAAAGAAAAATGGCAAAGTTCTCCTTCTCTCTTTTTTTCTGTTTTGGAACACTGCATTAGGGCTCAGAATTCTAGGTATGATTGAATCAAGTAGGTCAATAGGATTGTTCTATTCTCTAGAATTATAGGACAGTCTTGTCTATCTCTCAGACACAGAACAGCTATGAGCAAGGCAACCTTCTTTGTCATCCTGTTCTTAGCCGTCTTTCTAGGTGTTTTCTTCTATGAAACTCTGCAGAAATACCCAAAAGTGGATGTACTTGAACTGAAACTGTTTCCAAACCATTTTGAAGGTATGAAAGTTAAGACCAGAGGATTTGTTGTACTCTCTTATTCTGGGTCTAAGCTAGTTGAACTTCAACCAATTAGTTTTTGAGTTCTCTGTATCCCATATCT
Source organism: Candidatus Bathyarchaeota archaeon (assembly GCA_963705345.1). Taxonomy (GTDB): domain Archaea; phylum Thermoproteota; class Bathyarchaeia; order Bathyarchaeales; family Bathycorpusculaceae; genus DASPTR01. The sequence goes on along the minus strand of OY970072.1, from coordinate 202,461 downwards.
TTCTTCATTTTTCTGGATCTCAACCTCCTGAGGGCTCTTATGTTGAAGTTAGAGGAGTTGTTACTCACAGAAATGGAGCTATTGAGGGGCTAAGAGATTACTTTATTGATGTTGATTCCTGGAGCTATTCTTCAACTGGTATAGAAATCATTTCTGACACGGCAACTCTTTCTGTTATTCTTGCACTTCTTCTTCTGCTATTTGCTCTGGGAAAACTACTGTTTTCTGTTCTAATGCACAAGAGACTGAAGAAAGCACTAACTTCAGAGAATCATGGATTCGAATACGATTAGCTGAAGAACGATCTGGAATAGCCAATCAGAATAAAATTCAAACCTGCAGAGAGACCTAGGAGAACTGGTACTGGTGTGTTATTTGCACGACAGCAATTAAGACCAGATTTCCAACAATCACTTTTACCTAGAAAATATCCTGAAACCCTTCAAGAGCCTCCATAAGCCTTATTGAACTTGTGTTGGTATTTTCCTGGGTAGATAACTCTTCTATTGGGCTCTGATAAGCCTTACAACCATTATTACTTCTTCTTGTAAGGGAAAGGTGAATCAAAAATGAATGAGAAAGAAATACTCGAAAAGCTTGAAGAGAATCGGCGTGAGATAATCGAACGTTTAAGCATATTAGAGGATATTCTTGTAGAGATCAGAAGTAGTATAATGGATTAACAGTAATGCCTGAAACATTATGAATTATCTCCTGACATTTCACAACTGAAGAAACGATAGACTTTGGAACAATACTTCTCCCATAGTGAAATGTGCCAATCAAAGATTTTTCCATAATTCATAAAAGCTCAAGGACAACTAGTGATGTATAGAGTGGTGAGCTTGAAGGGCATTGCACTCGGAAAGCATGTCATTTCAGTATCGTTAATTGTTGTAGTGTTGGTTTCTGGGATTACTGGGGGAGCATTAGGTTTGTACATGTTGTACAAAATTTTCACAATTTCTGTTGAAGTGAAGGAACCAATTGAGGTGTTGCACTATCCATCTTCATTGAGTCTATACCCAGGAGAAACAGAAGAATTCAATATCACCGTTCAAAACCATGCATCCGTCAACTACTCTGCATTACTCGTTTTCCAACTGGACAACATCACATATCAAGATGAATATGTAGCATTTAGCAATGAGACATATTTGGTGACCCCAGGTCAACAAAACCTTAATGCGTCATTTACCACATCACTTGATGCTCCACCAACGAATGCTTCATTGTATGTTAATCTATATCGTTTGAATGAGACAGAATACTGGCATACTGTCTCATATGTTGAAAACCTGTGGGAAGTTGATACAAGTCTCACACAAAGTGATCTAATTGAAGTTGTCGTTGTTCCAGGCTATAACTGGACAAAGGGATATTTTGACGTTGCTGACGACGGTACAGATATGGCTGTCCTATGGGTTTACATCAATATGACTAGTGTAGAACTCCAAGCAAACACAACACAGTTCATAGTTGAGCTTCGCCTTGTGGCATTGAGTCAATTCCAACCTCCAAGCGAACTAGCAATTTGGAGAATTTCAGCCCCAATTGTCGGAAGCATAGATGTTTCACCTTTCAAGAATGCACAGGGAGGACTCAATGCAGTAGGAGGTATGGCAGTCTCCAATGGCACATACAATATTCGAGTATGGACATTTCCTAATAGAGCTGTTCCACCAAGCAGCATAGAAGTTCGAAAGATTCACTAATGGTTGGGACTTTTAGCATAAACAATGAATTCCAAGTATGTAGGAAGTGACAGCAGGACACACATCCATTACCATAATCTAAGATTAGCTTTGTGTTGAGATCTAGTATGAAAGGAAGAAGCTTTGTCATTATTGTTCTGGTCATTCTGTTCTCTAGTTTGGTCAATTCCGTTCAGTGTTATTCTGGAGAGATTGATGCAATAACAGTTGTTAATAATGTAATTGATGGAGATACTTTCAACACTGCAATTATGGGGAAAGTAAGATTGGCAGATGTTAATGCTCCTGAATGGAATGAGACAGGAGGTCCTGAAGCTACTGGTTTTCTCTTCCAGAAAATCTATGGAGAAACAGTTTACTTGGACATTGATGAGTTTCCAAACCAAACCTATAGAAGAGACATCTACGATAGGCTGGTATGTGTAGTCTACATTGAACACAACCTTACTCACTATGAGAATGTCAACAAAGCAATATGGATCAATGGGAGTGCAATGAAAGATGATTACCCAAACGATTTCAATCCTAACACTTGGACTCTGTATGTTCCCAAAACAGAGCTGGTTCCAGAGTTCTCATTTCTCCTCATTCCAATATTCATGATAGCAACACTACTAACAGTCATAGTCTACAGAAAGAAACATGCAAAGATTTCATGGACTCCTTAGAGATTTTTCATCGTAGCTTGTAAATTCCAAGTATAGAAAGTTGCAGAGACTGTTACAACACCGAATGGAGTATGAACAATATAGTAATGAACCTCAAGAGTTGTCTGGGCTTCATTTTGCATCTCCATGGGAAGGATCAGTGATTTTGTATTTGTTAGAAGCCTTTGTCACTTCATTCAATACAAAGGCAGACAGGAAGATGACTAGTGAAGGGTAAATAAGGTAGTAGCCAAGCTGATATTCTCCATACCCAAACATCAGGTTGTCTGTGTAAATCATCAATCCTAGAACCACTACGGACAGCAGGACTGGAATGAATGATAGAATTCTTCGATTGAAAAAGATGGAGACTATGCTGAATATTAAAGTCAAGACTTGAATGGTGAACAGTGTTATAAGTGTCTCTGGTTGCCCAAGTCCCACATATAGATTGATTCTGAACCAATAATCAGAAAACCAAGTTTGGCTTTCACCTAATCCAATAGCAGCCACAGTATCAGCATGGTATTCAGACTTGTATGACCAGTAGCAAGTTGATGCCTGATGGGAAAAAAATCTGATGAGATAAAAGGGAGAAATGAAGGAGGAAACAAACAGTATGCATCCTAATATTGCAGGAATTCTATTGAGGATTTTGATAACCAAAGCTTTGCCAAATAACTTCTTGAGACTACCCATTTCTATCCTCTACAGGAGATTAGTCTGAAATCCCTTAAGATTCCATTGATTAGAACACTACCGTACCAAAAACAGAACACTAAGGAACCATGAGGATTTCAGGGACTCCCTAGAAGTTTCTCAACATAGCTTGGGCTACTCTATTCATATTGGTTCTTCCACAAGTCATAAGAACTGAGAACTTGGACTTGCTAGGTGGTGCTAGAGATTGCTTGAAGGTAAGAATGTTAACCTGAGGATAGTGGAGAAGGAAGATCTGCAATTGTACGTGAAATGGGTTAATGATCCAACTTCTTTGGAGAATATAATCCTCTTGAACAAGCAACGAGGGTAGAGATGGAGAAGAACTATGATACTGCTCCTCCAGAAAGGAAAAGATTCTTCGTAGAGAAGAAGGATGGAACAAAGATCGGTGTTGTTGGTGCCTTTCCAGTTGGAGACCTCTGGGAAATAGGTTTTACACTGATTCCAAGTGAAAGAGGAAAAGGTTATGGCACTGGAGCAGTCACGATCTTTGTTGATTATCTGTTTCTGTCAAGAGATTTGATTCGTATTCAAGCCACAACTGACCTGAGGAACATAGCTTCTCAGAGAACACTTGAGACGGTTGGATTCAAAAGAGAAGGAACTGTTCGCAAGTCAATGTTCATACGTGGAAAATGGAGAGATCTTCTGCTTCACAGTGTCCTAAGAGAAGAATGGAAAGAACCAAAGATACTAACAAAAACCCCTTGAAGACAGTCAGTTATGGGTTTTGCGGAAAAGTTATAGCTGAATTGAGAACTAATCAGAATTGCGAATTAAAAGAGGTGAAAAAAGAATGAAGACAGCAAAAGAATGGAAGCTAATTAAGGCACATCGTTGCCTGAAATGCGGCGGCAAGTGCAAGGAAGATAAGACTAAGAGAATGGTCATTGGTAGATCCTGGTATTGCCCTAAATGTGATGGAAAGCCAGTAGCATTGATGAAGAGGCGATTGAATGAAAAAGGTGACAAAACTACCACAACCAAATGATTTTTCTTGCGATATGTATAACACAGAAGAGGATTATTTCTACGGAAAAGATTGCATGAAAAAAGTCGAATATAGAATAGTGCACAATTCCACACCTATCGCCCGCCAAGATTTGTTTTCCAACTTGGGAAAACATATTTCTGGTTCAAGAGATGACGTTTTACGATTAGCTGAGCTTTTCGATTATTCAGCAAAAACCTGAGCATCCCCTGATAAAAACCATCTGAGTATTATTGATAATCTCAGGTATAAAGTGTCTCAATGGGCAAAACTCGCTAAGTAGTTAAGCAATATGAAGAAGAACGAAAGTAAACAGTAATAATAGTTGAAAATATGAGCAAGACAATAAGGAAGAAAGCTGAAGAAGCAGCCAAACAATTCTTCCCAAAATCCACCTTCGCCTCAGTCATTCTAGTCGGATTTGTTGTTTTAGTGTTTGTGGAAGTTTTTCATCTCTTTGTTTTCTACGGAAAACCTATTTCAGTTCTCTCTAGAAATCAGTTCTGTCTGTTATTAACAGATAATGCTCTGCTAGTCGAGATTTGGTCGACTTGATAGCTTTAGAGTGGTGCTCCACAGTTTCCACATTTCAGGCTGTTTGCTGGATTCTTGAAGCTACAGTAACGGCATTCGACTATTTGCCCTATTCTTTCCAGTGCTTCTGCTGAGCTTGCATCTAAATCTTTGAATTCCATGAGAGTTTCTGCTGATAGTGGATCGTATATCTTTATGACATAAACAGGCTGGTTATTGACAGTGCCTATGACCTTCTTTTCGAAAAACTGGCTTAGAGGTTTACCCTGAAACTTCTCCAGCGAAATCTCTTGTATAATCTGCCCCTTTCTGGCTTCGATCAGTCTTTCGTTTGTCAGGTAGTATTTTGTACCCTGTCCTCTCATGAAGGCTTGTAGGATGAAGAAGAACCCGATGACCATTAAGATCAACAATGGCAAGGCTAGGACCAGCCCAACAAAGGCAAAAGAGTTGATTATGCCCACTGTCCCACCAATTCCTAACATCATGCTAAAAAATATGACCCAGAAACTCGTCCCTCTCTTTCTAGCCCATACAATGTTCTCTCCAGACTTGAGTCCTTCTTTAGGAGGATTGAACATCATAGTTATCACCTAATGCTCTATTGTTCTACATATATAGATCAAGACTATTCGCTAGTAATTGGATGCAGACTTCACAATAGTTCTAGGGAGTCCCTAGAAGTTCAGAGTCGAATCTAGTCACAACAGAAAAAAAGGAGGATGTGATTTGTCGAATTGTTTCGATTGTTCTAGTTTAGTGTTTGCTCTAGTTCTGTGATTGCTTTGAGTGTTCTGTCTCTGAGTTCTTTGAATGATGGGCTCCAGTAGTGTCTTATGAATATTGAAGGTGGAATTCTTCCTGTAGAAGGTCAACTTCTTCCCTTATCAAGCCATGTCTAACCATGAAAGTGCCAAAGTAGTCACGAAGCTCATCTAGTCTGCATTTCAAGCTACTGTGCCTTAGTCTTTTCAGGATTGCAGGGTATGCTACGATCTGACTATTGCATACTTCAAGTATCAATGATTCAGGTATTATTGACAAGTAGACATTCTTGGTTGTTCTAAGAAATGATTCTCTGTATCTGAAATGCTCCAGTGCTTTGTTCTCTTTGTTGTAGTACTCAGACAAATTGTCAATTCCCAATTTTACTATTTTGTTGAATACTGTTATCGCTTCTTCTTTTCTAACACCACTGAGAACTAGCAATCTTAGCAAGGTTTGCTCATTAGGTTTCAATATATTATAGGCTTTGTGATACCACTCTAGCAGATCAGAACTATTGTTGTTGTATATCCTTATGAATGAAGCGAAAGCATCTTGTTTAACCATCTTAACTCCGTAATCTCTGAGTCTGTTTTTGAACTCTTGATGGATGCCAAGCAACTTTGCCAGAACAATCAATGATTTGATAGTGTTGTTTCTTATCCCAGTAGGTATTGTGTCAATGTCTCTCAGGTTGCCATACAATAGATGATTAAAACGTCTAGTAAGGCTTAGAACGTTAGGGGCATGGCTTTTGCTGTACTTCTTTCTTACCCATTCTGTGAACTCTGTCCAATCTATTTGGTCAACAGATGATGGAGAAACATCACTGTATGGCTTGGGAAGCCGATGTCCTGACCAAGCTAGACTACGACCGCCCCTGCCGAAAGTACACTTGAGAAATTAACATAAACCTTGTGATCAACCCCCCAAAAAAAAAAGAAGAAAGAAACGTGGGCACTACTTGGATTTTGTCATGTGCACGTTCTTGACCAGAACATACGGACTGAGCGATGGCGGGTCAGCTTCTATCCACCAGTGCACGTGTTGCCTCTCCTTCGAAATGCCAGCAACGTTGCCAAGCATGGTTAGAACGTTGTCGCTTATGCGCAGGTCCTTCAACGACTGCTTAATCTCGCCCTTTTCAATCATAAAAATGCCATCTCTGGGAATAGTCGAGAAATCACCCTTTGCAGAATTCTGGAAACGCGTGTACCAAGTATTAGTCAAGTAAAGCCCCCGGTCCACCTCTTCGAAAAGCTCCTCCTTGCTCATGTCTCCAGGCTCCATCTCCACGTTCCAAGGATTCGGAGCAACAAGCCCAGCATTGCCCGTCGTCTTAGCCTTGAAAATCTTCGCCGTAGACACATTGTGAAGGTATGTCTTGAGCACGCCATGGTCTATGAACACGGTTTCCTTCGTTGGGACGCCTTCATCATCGAAAACCCTTTGAGACATCGAATAAGCAGCAGGATTATCGCTCAGCGTGACAATCTCAGGCGCTACCTTCTTGCCGATCTTGTCCACGAACACCGACATCTGAACCATAACGTTGAACGCCGAAACCATGCCGCCCCACACTGCAAGCATAGAACCGAAAATCAAAGGATCAAAGACAACATCGTAGACGCCCTCATCACCGATCTTCGGACCCCTCGCCAACTTTGCAATCTCACCAGCCTTGGTGCCAGCTCTCGAGGGCTTGAAATTCCTCAGCGACGAACTGCACTCGACACCATGACCGGAAGCTTCCTGCTCCGAAAAGGCCCTGATCGAAAGCTCAATCGCTGACCTGCTGTCAAAGCCTGTAGGTCCTTCTGAGGAGACTTGGTAAACGTCCTCGAACTTGGTGTAAAGGATGCCTCCACTGTCAATTTTCGAGCCAACTTCCTTTTCAGCAGCATCAATCGCTTCAAAGACAAGCTCTGACGGGTTCTCAAGAGCCACAAGCCTCTTGTCAGCCTGGCTCTTAGCATAACGAAAACTTCCCTCAGCAAAGCCTCCGAACGTTGGATTCTCAGTCGAAACCTTCGCCAACCGGACAAGCTGCTTGACGCTCGCGTCGACATTGTGAAAATCATGTATCTGCGTGGCAACGACACGTTTCTTCCAAGCCAGAACCACATCAGTCACATAATCGTTCCAAGCAACCGTAATGTCAACCTGGTTGTTACTGAACCGCATCTGCGAATACTTGCCGAACGTCGTCTTGGCAATCACTTCGTCGGCGCCAAGACTCTTTGCTTTCTTAACTATCTCCCCAGTCTTGTTAAGTGTCTCACTCATTTCACAAACACCCTCCTCAGCCTAAGGCATGGCCCACCAGTGTACACAGGCACACCCTGAGGCGGATCACCTTTTCCACAGGTAGCAGCATCAAACTCAACTCTCTTGGAGACAGCGTCGACAGCTGACCAGAACTTCAACGTAGTAGTTTCAATCACAGGCCTAGCAACAGGATACTGCAGTTCTCCGTTCTTTATCAGATATGCTTCTCTGCCAACATAGCGCTGATTAAAACGCTTATCATCGATGTTCCACTCGGTGAAAGATTTCATAAAAACGCCCTGCTTCACGTCCTCGATCAAGTCCTCCTCAGCGAATTCTCCTGGCAAGACAAACGTGTTCGCCATACGAACTATCGCCTCTCGATCATAGTTGACAGATCTTGAGGAACCATTGCTTCTCATGCCAAGCTTTGCTGCTGACTCCCTATTGTGTAGGAACTCGTTTATGACCCCTTCCTTGTACAGGAACCTGCGACGCGATTTAACACCCTCATCATCATAAGCGTAATAGCCATAACTGTGCTCAACTGTCGGATCATCAACAATCGTAACCGTGTCACTGCCAATTCTTGTACCAACCCAGTACTTGCCGCCCCTATAGATGAAAGACCTTCCAGCTTGACTCATTTCCCGCCCTAGGATTCTGTCAGCTTCCATGGGATGACCACAAGACTCATGTGCCGCAATCCCTGTAACCTCAGGTCCACAGATCAGATCCATGTTCCCAGACTTTACCGCCTTAGCCTTCGTTATCACATCCCTGAGAACCTTCGCGTTATGAACCAACCTATCCTCCATTTTCCACTGATCAAAAGCTTCCCAACCACCACTGTAACCAAATTGCACATATCCCTGCTCAGTCTTCCCCTGCTCAGCGACAGTGATGAAGATAAAGGCACCTATTTTGGGAACGAACGAAGATATCCGCGAGCCTTCAGAGTTGACGAAATACTTCGTAATCAAGTCTATGGAGCATTGCGACATGACCGCAACAACTTTCACGCCACATGACGCCAAAGCTTTGTTAACCTCCGCAAAAGCAGATATCCGGTCCTCAGGCGTAACATTCTCTATCTTCTTCTTCTGACCAACAGCCCACTTCGTTTCAACACCCTTTTCTTTCGCAAAGACCAGCTTGTCCTTTCGATTCGCAGCCATAGCATACTTGAACGCCAAATCCACGATGGTTCTCGCCTCTTCTTTTGACCACTTGTTCGTGGAAGCGAAGCCGATCCCACCGTCTGCAATGACCCGCACGCAGAACCCGCTGTCAACGGCCGAAGCAAATGCCTCCAGGATTCCATTCCTCAGCACAAGTCTGTCCTGCACCTGACTTAGAGCTCTGACCTCAGCATACTCGACCTTCTTGCCCTGAGCATATTCCAAAGCGTAGTCAACAATTCCCTCTTCCATTTCATCCCGACCTTTTGGAGCATAATCTGCCAGAAGAAAGGATAAAACCTTTTAGGTTCAGACTTTCAAGCCTTAGCTGAAAACCCAAAGAGGAATGCTCATTTGAAAGTCCCCTTCACAACAAATACCCGTTTTTGGCAGGGAAACGAAGCCTGCGCCGAAGGAGCCATAGCAGCAGGATGCCGATTCTTTGCTGGATACCCAATAACACCCTCCAGCGAAATTGCAGAACACTTATCGAAAAGGCTCCCACAGCTCGGCGGGATAGCCATCCAAATGGAGGATGAACTAGCGTCAATAGCCACCATCGTAGGCGCCAGCTGGGCAGGAGCCAAAACGATGACTGCAACTTCTGGACCGGGCTTCAGCCTAATGCAAGAAGGAATAGGCTACGCATTCATGACGGAAACTCCATGCGTCATAGTTGACGTGCAGAGAGCAGGACCGAGCACTGGACAAGCCACTAAATGCGGACAAGGAGACATCATGCAGGCACGCTGGGGCACGCATGGAGACTATTCAGCCATCGTACTCTCACCAAACTCCGTGCAAGAAATGTTCACGTTGACCGTTAGGGCATTTAACCTAGCTGAAAAATATCGTACACCAGTCATACTTCTCGCAGATGAGATAATCGCGCACATGAGAGAACAAATAGCCATGCCGCAACCTGAGACTCTGGAAACAGTAAACCGCAGAAAACCCAAGGCTAGCGAAAAAGCCTTCTTTGGTCTACAAGAAGTTCCGCCGATGCCATCAGTCGGAGAAGGACTTAACATAGTTGTGACAGGCTCAACCCACGACGAGTACGGCATCAGAGTTACAGCCGACCCAATCAAACATAGACAGCTCGTAGAAAGACTCAACAGCAAAATACAAAACAACGCAAAGGCGATTGCCGATTTCGAAAGCCACAACATAGACGAATGCGAAGTCGGAATAGTCTCATGCGGATGCACTTCCCGAACCGTCTACGAAGCCATTGAAAACGCAGAGAAAAAAGGAATAAGAACTGGCTACATAAGACTGAGAGCATTGTGGCCTTTCCCAGACGAGATCATCAAAAAAATGGCCAAAACCGCCACAACAATCATCGTACCTGAAATGAACCTGAAACAATTGTATTACGAAGTAGAGAGGGCAGCAAGCGGCCAAGCGCACGTCACCCCGCTTAACAAGATCGGAGGAGGAGAACTCATCACCCCTGAAGAGTTGCTAGCCAAAATCGTTGAGGTGAAAAGGGAAAATGACTGAGACATTCTCAGCTCGGAAATATCTCAGAGACATAACACCCCCATTCTGCCCAGGGTGCGGCGCATACACCGTGACGAACATCTTCCTGAAGGCAATCCATGAACTGGGCCATGAGAACCTAAGCAAGTTCATCTTCTGCAGCGGAATCGGCTGCTCAGCATGGATTCCATCGCCACATTTCATGGCAGACTCAGTTCATACTCTGCACGGAAGAAGCATACCAGTGGCAACAGGCATAAAACTCATACTGCCAGACACAAATGTAGTAGTTTTTGGCGGAGACGGCGATATAGTTGGCATAGGCCTAAGTCACTTCATACATGCAGCCCGCAGAAACCTGGACATCCTCGTCATAATGGTAAACAACATGGTCTACGGAATGACTGGCGGACAAGTGGCTCCGACAACCCCGCTTAGAACCGTAACAACGACAACACCGTATGGAAGCTATGAACGTCCATTGGATGCTGCAAGATTGGCCGTCACGGCTGGAGCCTGCTACGCAGCACGTTGGACAACCGTGAACGTAAATGAATTCAAACAATCCATAAAAGAAGCGCTGAACATGCATGGCTTCAGATTCATCGAAGTTGTAAGCCAGTGTCCGACGGCTTATGGGAGAAGAGCCGGATTCAAGGATGCAGGTGAAATGCTAAAGTGGTTCAAGGAAAACACGATCTTCACTGATCGGGCAGAAAAAATGAGCGAAGACGAGTTGACGTCCAAAATAGTCGTAGGCGAATTCACGAAGAAGCAAAGACCAACACTTGAAGAAATACTGCACGCAACAATAGAGGAGGCACGAAAAAGCAATGAAGATTGAAATAAGAATCACAGGGCTCGGCGGACAGGGCGTGGTCCTCGCAGGGCACGTATTGGGCAAGGCCGCCGTGTATTACGGAAAGAACGCTGTTCAAACACAGAGCTACGGAGCCGAAGCAAGAGGAAGCTTGGCAAAAAGCGAGGTAATAATATCAGATCAAAGAATCGGATTTCCAGCAGTCCGAAGATGCGACATCCTTGTCGCGATGAATCAAGAAGCTCTTGACAAATACTTAAAAGATCTAAAAGAGGACGGCATGTTCATAATCGACAGCACCAATGTCAAACAGCCTGAGACACATGCAAAAGCGTTCAAAATTCCTGCAACAGAAAACGCAGAAAGAGCCTTTGGAACGAAGGTCTACGCAAATATGCTGATGCTCGGAGCCCTAGCAAGGGCGACGAACATAGTAAGCGATGATGCCATGAAGAAAGCCATAGAGGATACAGTAGAACAGAAATATGCGAAAATAAATGTTCAAGCATACATGATCGGAAAAGACATGGTTCAATAAGTGCTGTTTTTCCTTTTTGAAGACTCTGATCCTCTGCCTGTATGCGCACGTTTTGACAGGTAAATAGTTGTTACCAGAAACGTTGCGGTCGTAGCTGCAAAGACGTACAGTAGATTCTGTATGTTTTCTACGTTTCTGGAATAGTCTGAAAGATGTTCATAGTAGGAAGCGTTCAACGCTAGATACTTACTCTGAAGCTCTCCTAGACTAGCCAGGAGAACACGATAGTCTTCCACGAAGCTGTTGTACGTCTCATTCAAACTAGTGAGATTGCCCTCCAGCTTGGCATATTTGTCAAGTAGCCCGCTGTAAAGCTGCAATGTCTTTGAGGAAACTATGGAGATAGTCTGATTGCTATGGTTCCACGTGAAATATAGATAAACGCTAGTTTCGTTCGAAACATTAAGCAACGTTGGAGTTATCTCTCCTTCACCACTGAGAACGATAAATGGAAGGCCCATTAGGCTGACGGGAATCATGATCCTGCAAAACCCAACTGTTCCCTCCTGTCCAGCCGCATTGAAGAGCATAATTCTGTTCCCTGTCTCTTCTCCTACCTCAAATCTCAAATCGGAAACTGTAGAATTACAGATGAGATTGACAAAGTATGTTTGACTTTTCAATATGACTTTTAAATCATAGAAAGGCCCCATCAAAGGATAGTTGTCACTGTTATTTGTATCTGTGCTGTATGGACTGTTCCCTATCCCATCGTTATTTGAATCTTGCCCCGTGTAATCAGACCAGTAGTTGCCCTCTCCATTCTGATTCCAAACATTGGTCGAGTTTGTCGAGTCGCTCAATAACTGAACTGTATTGTTGAAGTTGTTATGATAGAAGACATTGTTGACACCTGAAGAGGAAAGCAAGATTCCATCCACGTTGTCCACAACATTATTGGCCGAGAACAGGTTGCCGTTGGAGAAATAGAGGCCGATTCCATATATACTGTTGTTTGAGATAACGTTGTCTGAAAATGCGTTATTGCTAGAAAAGGTAAGGGTGAGGCCATCAGTGTTATTTGAGATGATGTTGTCCGAAACGTCGTTGTTGTTTGATGAAGAGATCCAAAGCCCGTAGTAGCTATCTTCGATCTTGTTGTGGCGTATAACGTTGCCTCCAGAACCCACTATTATTCCGCTTCCATACGGCTGAAGGAGATTTCTCACAGTCAGGTCCTTGACACTTGTACCACTAGCCAACACATAGATCACTTGAGATTGATTCCCGTACCCGGAGATAACTGTTAGATCTCTATCTTCACCGACAAGTAACACGCTCTTGTTGACCACAAGGTCCTCATAGTATGTGCCTTTGTGCACGAAGATCAAGTCACCCGAACTTGCACTGTTAATAGCCTCTTGTATTGTGGGATGCTTTTCTGGAAAAACGGGAATGATCGCCGGACTTGCCGCCACCGACATTTCCCTGCGCGCCACGGATGGCGCTGATGACAGAAACAACATTAAAAGCAGAACCGAAATGACTTTCTTCAATTTGACCCCACTACCATATTCCGACACGGATATTAAACTTCAAGCCAAATCCCCTCAACTATTCTCTGGAGAGCGACTTTCCTAGCATTAGAGAGCAGAAGACAGAAATCAACAATGAAGGAACGAACACCATTGGAACGATGACGGGCTGCATCAGAGACCACAAAATTGATGCGTACGACGCAACCACGACGAAAATTAAAAGACCAAGCCTAACATAGTTTACCTTGTGTAGCTCCTGCTGATTTGAAACTGACTGCACCAGGTTCCTTGTTTGCTCAATCTGCTCTTCAGTCGCAAAACTCACTGAATTCTTGTCACTGTCCAGAAACTTGAAACTGCAAAGCGTGTACCTTTGCAGTTCCCAAGGCTTCATCTTGGGCAGGATTTTCACTATTCCACCTCTCTCCATCTTCTTCAACACTGTCTGAATCTTGCGGACGAATTGAAGGTCATTCATTTCATCCTCTCCATATTGCCTTTTTATTATGTCTTTAACATCAGGAAAATGAAGTTCAAACATAAAAGAAGCAATTACTCGGGCAAGACCGTATTGATGCTCACCCTCACGCAAGCGTATACCAGCGTTTGTGTAGTCCATCTTGAGGACCTCCCGCAGAAAACGTAAGTCATCTGGTGGTAGTTTTTTCTGTTCCAACCTGTTTTCCTCTATTCAATACATTCAATTGAAACTCCATAATAAACTCTTCGCGCCGGGACATCATGTTTAAACTTTGTCAACTCATTCAAGCATTCTTTCAATAAGGTCTATAGAAGAAATCAGTAAGTGTTTAAACGGGGCCAGATATCATGGGAAAGGAGCATGGCAAACTACACGTTAGAACATGATCCGTACGATGTGTCACTACGAAAAAAGTATAATCTAAGTGAATTGCCTTTCAGTAAGAAGTATAGAAGCCACTTCGAGATTATAGCCTCCATCCTGGATGCCGCAAAATATGACAGCGGTGACAGATATTTCCTCATGAAACGCACTAGCGTCAATTATGCCCAATTGAAGAAATACTTGGAATCTCTCGCCAAGATAGGTTTTATCGAAGTTCAAATGAGAGGCAGCCAGATGGCTTACTGCGCTACCCAGAAGGGGCTGGAGTTTCTGAGGCAGTATTACGTTCTATTAGGGATGCTTATGAACGCATACACGCTAGGCAAGGAAGGCCGAGTTATTTATCAAACTGCATGCACAGCATTCAGCAAACCCAAAAACACTAACATGGATTCTGCATCTCGATATGCAAAATAGTTCTTGCTTGTGCAGATAAGCCCCAAGGTGGGCACACGAAATGGCCTTTCCACGTTTGTGCTCACCCAACTTGGATCTTAACTACCTTATAAGTCAGGCTGACAATCTGCCACAGCATTTAAGGCTAAATTTGCCAATCATACCTGAGGCATGGACTGCAATCAAATTCACTTCTGCCGTTTTCTACCAGCCTATCCAACAGCTTTATCAAGCTTAGTTATTATTGCCCAGAATCCAATGGAACAAGCAAAAGCGTTATTTTCCTGAACTTGAAAAGAATACGTTACCCATCGATCAGCAGAACATAAACCTGCGAGAGAATTCCGTTGACTCACGAATTTACCTATGCTAGTTCCGGTGTCAATAGAAAGCAGAGGGCTGAATCCAAAAAAGCACTGCAGACCTTGAAGAGAACCTGCAAATTCAGCCACTGGGGCAAGATCATTCAACTTCCTTACGGAAACATTTTCCCCCTGGGCGCAGGGCGCTATGCAGACTTGCAGGTCGAAGGCGTAGGCACAAAAAATGCTTGTGGCACAACTGGCGGAAAAGAATGACACGATAGGAATTGACGGCGTGGCCATGGCCGTAAACGACGTCATACGCTCTGGAGCCAGACCGCTCGCGATTACGGATAACATTCACGCACAGGTCTCTGATCCTCGCTCGATAAAGCAATTGATAGAAGGCATTGCAGAGGGAGCGGCTGAGGCAGAATGCATCGTACCAAGCGGAGAAATCGGAGACGTGGCAGAACTGACAAAAGGCCTAGGCGAAGGCAAAGGCTATGATATGGTCGTTGCAGCGATAGGCGAAGTCGCCAAAGAGAAGATAGTTACTGGGAGAAACGTAAAACCGGGTGATGCTATCATAGGATTGCGAAGTTCAGGGCTTCATAGCAATGGAATATCCTTGGCAAGAAAAATCCTTTTTAAACAATGAGGTGGGAAATACGAGCCCCACGATGTCCCAGAAGGACTCGATAGAGAGATAATTCATGAGGTCTTGGAACCCACCAAAATCTACGTTAGACCTCTGCTTAGACTAATCGACAAGGTTCAAGTAAAGGCAGCAGTTCACATCACTGGCGACGCATACTTGAAGTTCGACAGATTATCAAAGTTCTCTAAAGCGTAGGATTCAAGTTCTCCAATTTCGATCCACATCCGATTCTTGAACTGATTCAGAAAACCGCATCAGAAATCGGCGGCAAGATAACCGATGAAGAGATGTTTAGGACTTTTAACATGGGATGGCGATTTGCAATAGTCGTAAGTAGAGCTGATGCTGATGAAGCAATAGACGATCTGGAACAGACTCACGCTCACGCTCAACAAATCGGCAGCATAGTGGGCTCAGAAGGAATCAAAATTCTCTGCAAGAGCAAGAGAATCATTCTGAAATAGTTGTTGCTTCATTACTGATGAAAGTGTTTAAATCCACAGGGACTTCACACTCAACCATGAGATTTCGGGCAAAGATTGAGATCAAATTGAAGCTAGGACACAGCGACCCAGAAGGCGAGACCACATCTCGGCTGTTGAAAGAACTCGGTTACAGGGTTGGATCTGTGAACGTAGGTAAGGTATACAACATTACTCTTGAAGCAAGATCACGTGAAGAGGCTGAAGCCAAAGCTGAGGAAATGTGCAGAAGACTCCTAGCGAATCCAACAAAGGATGATTACCTGATTATGATTGAGGAAGGGAGATGACGACCAGCGTCCTTGTCCGCAAGAAGACCCCATTCTCATTGTTCGAAATAAACGTGCTTGATGCCCCAGATAAACAGCTCCATGAAGCAAGTATGCAGCTTGGCACAGGCTTAGGCCTGCACGAAATGCGTGCCATCAAAGACTATTTCAAAATGAAAGGGCGAAATCCAACGGATATGGAACTGCAAACCATAAGCCAGACATGGTCAGAACACTGCTTCCACAAGACTTTCAAAGGGAAAGTAAGATACAAAGACAAAGAGATTGACAATCTTTTCAAAACGTACATCGCAAAGGTCACGGATGAGATTGATGCACCTTGGTGCTTTTCGGTTTTCGAGGATAATGCGGGCATAATCGAATTTGACGAAGGTTATGGGATAGCGGCCAAAGTCGAGACGCATAATCACCCTTCAGCCATAGAACCTTTCGGCGGGGCAGCAACGGGGATCGGGGGGGTAATACGGGATGTTTTAGGTGTTTGGGCAGATCCCATCGCTTGCACTGATGTCCTAGGCTTCGGACCATTGGATTTTGATTATCGAAAATTGCCTTCAGGGGTAAAACACCCGAAATATCTTTACATGGGCGTGGTAGGCGGCATCGGAAGCTATGGAAACAACATGGGAATCCCAACTGTGAACGGAGCCATCTACTTCGATGAAAGCTATGTTGGAAATGTCATCGTTTACTGCGGGTGTATAGGACTTCTTCCCCTGAAGAAATTTAGAAGAAACGCCAAGCCAAACGACATAATGATTCTTGCAGGCGGCAAAACTGGTCGAGATGGGATCCACGGGGTAACGTTTGCATCAGCCGAACTAAGCGAAAAATCAGAAGAGATCTCCCGTCCTGCAGTGCAAATTGCGAATCCCATTGAAGAGGAAAAACTGAAGAGGGCCATAATAGAGATACGAGACCTCGAATTGGCCTCAGCAATAACGGACTTAGGCGGTGGCGGCCTATCATCAGCCGTCGGCGAAATTGCCAAAAGATTCGGATGCGGCGCAACCGTAGAGCTCGAAAATGTGCTGCTAAAACATGCTGGCTTGGCCCCCTGGGAGATTTACATTTCCGAATCACAGGAAAGAATGCTTTTGACTGTACCTGCTGGAAATCTCAACCGCGTGCAAGATATTTTTGAGAAGGAAGATGTTCAGGCTACTGCAATTGGACGGCTTACACAAGAAGAGATCCTACGCGTCAATTATAGAGGCGTAGAAGTCGCAAATGTTGACGTTTCGTTCCTCTTCAAACCGCCAAAATCCCAGAAAAACGCAAAACTCATACGATCGAGCCTCAAGGAACCTCACTTTCCAAAACCAAAAAGCCTACGAAGAACATTGCAACAACTGTTGTCTTCGCCGAACATAGCAAGTAAGGAAAGTGTGGTTCGCGTTTATGATCATGAGGTCAAAGGCAACACTGCACTCAAGCCGTTGCAGGGGGAATATGCAGGTCCCAACGACGCTGCTGTGTTAAAGCCTCTGAATAGCTCCTGGAAGGGCATAGCGATTTCGTGCGGAATGAACCCGAATTATGGGAAGATTGACGCCTATTGGATGGCTGCATCGGCAATAGATGAGGCCGTCAGGAACAACGTGGCTGTGGGAGGAAGAAGAATCGCATTGCTTGACAATTTCACGTGGGGCAACCCAGAGAAACCAGAAAGACTTGGCAGTCTGGTTGAGGCCTGCAGAGCCTGCTATGACATTGCAAAGGCTTATGAAACGCCGTTCATTTCAGGCAAAGACAGCCTTTACAATGAGTCTCCCCTCGGCCCAGTAACGCCCACTCTTTTGGTCACCGCTCTGGGGATCGTGCCAGACATTCGACGAACAGTCTCGATAGACGCTAAGGCTGCGGACGATTCAGTCTATATTGTTGGAGGAACTTTCAAGGAGCTAGGTGGCTCAGAATACTATCGGCTTAAGGGACTTCTAGGAAATACCGTGCCAAAGATAGAATCCAAAGCAGCCAACGAGAATTTCAAAGTCGTTACAAGAGCAATTGATTCGAGCCTGATTAGGGCTTGCCACGATCTTTCTGAAGGCGGCTTAGGCGTGGCGGCAGCTGAGATGGCGTTCTCAGGCGGTTATGGGATCGAGTTAGACTTGCGAAAAGTCCCGAGAAAAACCATCGAGCGCGACGATTTTGTGCTTTTCTCGGAATCCAACAGTCGTTTCCTGTTGGAAGTTGCAGACAAAGATAGACATGACCTTCAAGCTCTGATGAAGGGAAAAACCTATGCGAGAATTGGCACAGTCACCAGAACTCCTCGGCTACGCATACGTGGACTAGATGGAAAAGTCGTTCTTGATGCTTCGATCAGTGACTTACGCGCAAGTTGGAAACAAACACTTAAAGAGGCTTGACCTATGCAAAAAGACGGTGTCAAGATCTGCATATTACGCGTAGGCGGAACAAACTGCGACGCGGAGACAAAACGTTCCCTTGGAGACTCAGGCGCTCAGGCTGAGGTTGTTCACGTCAATGAATTAGTAAAGCGCCGAAACCTTCTCGAATACGGTGCGCTAATCTTTCCAGGAGGGTTTTCCTACGGAGACTATGTACGTGCTGGAGCAATATGGGCAAGGTGGATACTCGCTAAACTAGGCAAAGAGCTACGGGCCTTTGTTGATGACAGTCGCCCGGTGCTTGGGATATGCAATGGTTTTCAGGTGCTCGTTGAAGCTGGTTTGCTGCCGGGTTTTGAAGGGCTTAGCCCCTACACAGGTGCTGCGTTGGCCACGAACGTTCCGCCTGGCTACAATTGTAGATGGATCTTCCTAAAACACGAAAACAGTGGAAAATGTGTATTCACCCGTAAAATACCGAAAGGGAAAATCCTCCGAATGCCAGTAGCACATTCAGAAGGCAGATTCACGTTCTCAAGGGAAAAAGAAAAAAAGCTTTTGGAAAAACTCTGTGAAAATGATCAGTTGGTTCTTAGGTACTGCAATAAACATGGCGGACATGCAGACGGCAGTTTTCCAGCAAACCCCAATGGTTCTTTTTACGACATAGCAGGCATATGCAACCCAGAAGGAACAGTATTCGGTCTAATGCCACATCCAGAAAGAGCATTCTATTGGTGGCAACAACCCGACTGGACAAGTCAAACACAAAGAGCTGCATACGGCGATGGCAAACTGATCTTTGAGAGTCTAGTCACATTCCTAAGCAAGAAAACCTAGATCCTTGGCATGCGGAAGCCCTGTTCTTGCACCCACCTTCATTATGCATCGCGATGCCACAAAATTCCCTATCTTCCCACAATCAGAAAGTTTTTTGCCTTTAATCAGACCATAGAGAAAACCAGCACAAAAAGCATCGCCTGCCCCAGTCGTATCCACAACTCTGACCTTATACGACTCTATTAAGTGGCTCTTCCTCCCGTCAGTCACGTAGCAACCTTCAGCGCCGAGCTTAACCGCCACTATCCTGATGCCTTCGGCAAGCAGTGCCTCTGCACCTTTGCAATAATCGGTCTTGCCTGTTAAGAGCTCAAGCTCAACCGCGTTTGGCATCATTACAAATGTTCTCTTTATTATGGGCTTCAGCTCATTCAAACCTCTCCTTGCATAAATAATGCCTGGATCAAAGCTCACCAAGACTTCCTCAGGAAGAATCTCGAAGAGCTTCTTCTGGGTTTGCAGCGACTTCTCTCCAACGAACGACGTCAAATGCAAGAACTTTGTTTGAAAAACACGCCCCATGTCCAATTCCTCGACTCCTACTTCGCCATTCACGCCTGAATCAATGTACAATGCCCTTTCACCTTTTCCATCAACGAAGCCCATAACTGTTCCGCTCCTTCCATGTTTTGCAAGAATCACGCCAGTCACGTCAACACCCTCTCTGGAAAAGTCTTCGAGAAGCATTCTTCCTTCTCTGTCAGGTCCCACTTTTCCAATGAAAGCAACCTTGCAGTTCAGCCTTGCCAGAGCCACTATAGTATTGGCTGCTGAGCCACCGCATGCTTCTTTACAGGCTGTTATGACGCTTTCTTCTTCTGCCAAGGCTATTCTATTCACCTTGAAAAGCTTGTCCACATTCAGCGCGCCAAACCCTATGGTGTCAAAAACTCTCATGAAAACAACTCTCGCAGGTAGATTTTGTGATCGCCAAGCTTGCCACCATAGTTTCCAGCGGAGATCTTTATCACGGTATCAACGTCCAATGCTGCTGTTATACCGGCTTTCATGGCTTCTTTGACAGCACTCATTGAAGTCCCATTAATCACTATTTCCGGAATGTACTTGACACTTTCTGGAACTCTCGAGTCTCTGCCAAGCTTGCTTTTCAAGGTAGGGCAGTAGGGATGATTTGTCGTTGGCCCTATCAACGGAAACTTCGTTTCAGTTTTTGAGCCAGCTGAGCAAACGTCAAAAGGGGTGATTACGCCTTCAACTTTGCTTATAGCTTCCAAAGCAGCTTTTCCAGCGTCCATGACGGCTTTCTTGGTTCCACACATCATCCAGAAGTTGCCTCCTGATATTCCCCGGGAATAGGCGATGTATCGCTCTATGAGAAAATCTGGAACCATCAGGGGAACCACGATCATGTGACGGCCAAAAAGTTGCTTCTCCCACTCGAATCCGTCGCCGCAATGCCCAACTCGTTCCATGATGTCGATTTTTCCTTCGGGCTTCAGAGACAAAGCATCAAAGACGGAAGTAAAGGGCTTCACCAGAATATCTTGGCGAATTCTATAGGAAAGCTCTTTCTCAAAACGTTTGATCGTATCTTCAATGGGCTTTTCTCTGTCCATGCCCTTCCAGAACTGTAGGATCGCTCCTTTTCGTCTGTCGGGCGTTTCTTCTTCAACCAACCATCTTTCAATTCCGCTATCAAGTCTTCCAATCACTCCTGATGGTGTTGCAGTAGCGTCCTCAGCTGCTTTTTTCAGCGTGTCCTCGTCATCGGCAGTAACGGTGATTCGGCAGTAGATACCGTCAAAAGCCTCTGCAAAGGTATCCTCAATCATACTCTTCTTAATCATCTACCCAAGTCTCCCGATAGCTTCACCCCTGACTTTCCTCCTGAATTCGCTACTCTCTCTTGCCAGTTTCTCAACGTTTCTACTGGTTACTATTTTAACCCTAGATTTATTATTGTTGAATTTGAAGAACCGTTCAAGCAGACTTCGGTTGACCTGGCTCTTGTTTAGCTCTCCCTTTTGCCAGTTTTCCGCTAGTTCCAAGGCCTGTTTTTTTCCAAACCTGCAGAAAATGTCTGCGATTATGGCCGTAGAAGTGCCGCTCTCTGATAGCACGGCAATTTCAGCGTTCTTAACAGCATACTTGTTACCATTAAAAGACACAGCCAGCCCACGATTCTCTCTTACAAGTCTGAAGGCTTCCTTATCTGTTATGCTGTCACCCACATACATCACATCAGCCAGACTAACCTTTAATTTTCGGATGACATCTTCTATTGCTTCAGCCTTTTCGCCTCCGCCCATCGGGTTAACCTCAGAATAGGCTCTTCCCGATTCCATATTCGCTATTTTCTCCCAGAAGATCTCGTCCAAACGGTGAATCGTTCTTTGATCATCATGTGAAAACTCTTCCATAGATTTTGCATTTGGGGGAATTGTGATCATTTGCATTTGTGCTATTTCTGCAGCGAGTTCCTTCAAGCGGTTTCTCTCCTGTTTGGTTATATAGTGCTTGTCGATACTGACTTTCGTGCAGTAAGTGTTTCTGAAAGGAAAATCCAAGGCTTGGCACAACGCTCTTATATAATGTTCATAACTTGTGCTGACAACAAAAGCATAGGCTATGCTTCTTACATGTTGCAACATGTCTTTTACGTTCGAGATCAGAACTAAGCTGTTGGCAGAAAACTCTTGCATCTTCTGGTCCGTGAGATCGTAAGCCTTCAGGAAAGGGAGAATAAGCTTCAACGTGCAGCCAGCCTTGTAGCTAGGTCTCTTTAGGACCTCTGCAAGCACGTCATCGTAGCGACTTATGACCGAAAACAGTCTGTTTCCATTTGGAATGAACTGTGAGGCGACTTCGAAGGCGTTATCATTCTTTGAAATTGGGCCTTCACAGTCGGAAATGAAAACTCTCTTCACTATCTGGTCCTCAGTTTTTCCATGTGGAGTTTGCTTTCATTTATGTGACGCCTAGAGGCTATGTCTGTTCTGGACCAAAGTCCTCCGCCCTTGATGGCTCTTATGCCTTCAATTGAGATTTGTCTGGCTGCTTCGATCTCTTCGCCTGTTCCTACAACGGCTACAGCTCTGGACTTAAGGGCATACGTTTCACCGTCACGAATTTCCATAGATGCAGGATAGACTCGAATTTTGCCACTATATTTTTTGTCCAGCTCATAGGCCTTACTCAAGTTGACTGGTGTGCCAACTTCGTTTGTGTCCACTAGGCCTGTGAAAGCATCCACATATCCTCCGTAGTTTACCGGAACCTTATAGGTGACAACTGTGGCCGCCTTCTCTATTTCCACGTGCGTCAGGTTTCCTTCCAGAATTTTGAAGCATGTGTCAACGAAGTCTTGTTTCAGAATAGGGAGAATGTTTATCATCTCCGGGTCTCCTGGTCTACTGTTGTTCTCAAGAATTTTTGATTCCCTGCCCGTATGCATAAAAGCCACATAAAACGGAATACCTCTCAGTCCTGACGCATCTTCTATTTTCCACTTCGTAAAGATCCTTCGCACGATCTCTATTTCTCTGGCTCTGTCATCAGTATTGAGGAAGGGTAACACTTCGCCGACATCCTTATAGGAACCCATTCCGCCAGTGTTCGGTCCTTGGTCATGGTCAAATGCTCGCTTATAGTCTCTTGTATCAGGCAGGGGCACAATGTGTTTCCCATCGCAGAAAGCCTGAAAACTGGATTCTTCGCCATCGACTTTCTCTTCTATTATTACCGAGCCAAATTGGAAGTTCGAAAGAAAGTGCTCGAAAAACTGATCACGATTTGTAAAGTGGTCTCCCCAAACGCCTACGCCTTTTCCAGCCGCCGGCTTGTCGGGTTTAACAACTGCTTTGTTCTGCAGATCATCAAGCCAGCTGTAAACAGCCCTTTTCACTTCTGTCACGCTCTTGTAGTTTTTGGGATCAAAAATCCTAAAGCGAGGATTTACCTCTGGAACTACTTCTTGAAACAATAGTCGCTGCTGAACCTTGCTTTTCTCTATGGCGCAGTCTTTGGTTGGACAGATCATCGGTATACTAGTGCGATCCTCCACTAAGTCGCGTACTCCTTCTATTATTGGTTTCTCAGGACCGACTATTCCAAAACTGATCTTGTCCCTATTTGCCTCGGCAAATCTGCAGATTTCTTCCACATTCAGATCTGGAATGACAACATGCTTGGTGGCAATTCTTGCGTTGAAGGGACTTTTCTGTTTGTCCGCAACATAAAGATCCACCTTGTAATAATCGCTACGCACAAAAGCGTCAATTATGGCTGCTTCTCTAGCCCCGTAGGAGACAACAAGCACACCGACTTTTTCCATGACTAACCATCAACTACATGATGGGTGAAGGCGCCTGATTTATTTTACCACTACGCACTCTTGATTGCCTCTTCAACTTCATAGATTCTTCCTGTTTCTTGGTAGCCTCCCTGGAACCTTTTCTTCATCGTGTCTGTCATTCTCTGGGCCATTGGGGTTGGATACTCTCCTGTGGTGCAAGCAGTGCATAACTCGTTGCGAGCAAAACCTGTTGCCCTTACTAAGCCTTCTAGCGATTGATAGCATACGGCGTCTGCGCCTATAATCTCCGCTATTTCCTCGGCCGTATATTTCGAGCCTATGAGTTGCCCATAGGTTGCCATGTCTATTCCGTACAGGCACGGCCCTATGATGCGAGGAAATGTGACGAACAAGTAAACCTTCTTTGCTCCCATTCTTCGGAGCTTTTCCACTATTACTTTTGTGGTGTCTCCTCGGACAATGCTGTCCTCTGTTACTATTACGCGTTTTCCGTCAATCTTTGAGGCCAAAATGTTGATTTTTCGGTCTATTGTGGGCTGGCGTTCCCTACTGAGCAAGAGAAAGGCTCTCTCTGTAACGTATCGATGCCGGCGCGAGGCTCTTTCCCATCTTAACCCAGACTCTTCATGAACTCCCATTGCTGGATCATCGCCTGTTTCGGGCACTGAAAGGATGATGTCTGCCTTCTCTACGATACCCGGATTTTCCCGGACGAGATTCCTGCCAAACTCTTCGCGTATTTCATAAACGTATCTGTCATCGAAACGTGAGTCTGGTCTTGCGAAATAGGCAAATTCAAAGGAGCAAAAAGCCTTCCGCTCGCCTCCTACAAGCTCCTTTCGTTCAAAGCCGTTTCTCGTAACCTTCACAAACTCTCCTGGTTTCAGTTCGAAATCTCTTTCGAAACCGTTGATGTCTAGACTAACGGTTTCTGAAGAAAAAGCATAGGTTGACCCGTCCTCACTATGTCCTGCGCACAAGGGCCTTATTCCATGCGGGTCCTTGAAGGCGAAGAATTCGCCACTTTCAGTCACGCCAGCTACTGAAAAGGCTCCATCGACGTCAACCATACATGTCTTGACGGCCGAAATCAGATCCTTGCGTTTTAGCAGCTCAATCATGAGTTTGTGGCATATCAAATCCGCATCACATTCATACGTGAAACCTGGAAACTCCGTGCTTATCTCCTTCTTAATCTGGAAAGTGTTAACCACGTTGCCATTGAAAGAAACGGCAAGCTTCAACCCATTCTTTGAAGCTGTAACTGGCTGAGTGCCGTCAATCAACGCTTTTTCGTCAGTTTTCCCAGAGGTCGTATACCTAACATTCCCGATGCCAATGTGACCAGGTAGACGCCCAAACCATTGTTGAATGGCGCTGGTTTTTATCTTCGGTACAAGGTCTAGGCTTCTGTAGACGTGGAATTTCCCCTCATTGTATGTCAGGAAGCCGTGTGACTGGTGCCCTCTGTGATTTTGGGCTCTTAGTCCCCAATATATGTATGGAAATATAGGCTGGTTCTCATAGCTTGCCGCCGCGAAAACTCCACACGCGATCTTCAGCTCGTCTCCCATAATTGGGCAGTAGGAGACAGTGTTTATCAGTCTATTGGACATTTTCAACTAAATTCCAACGTCGTGGTGACTTCTCCCGCATAAGCACGCGTCAAGTGCTCTGACGCCAAGGATGCTCATTGACAAGCATTAAAACTTATAAAGTATGTCGCAACTAGAGTTACAACAGTTCAAAGTGATTGAAATGTCAAGAGAGAAGAAAGCCATGACAAAGGATCGGCTCATAGGCATGCAAGTGATTGACAGTGATGGTAATGACGCGGGAACCGTGCAGGACATTGCATTTACCGTAGGAAAACTGGGAATGACCTTGATTGTCGAGACGAAAAAAGGTGAAAACAGAGAAGTTCAGTGGGAGGAAATTCAGGCAGCAGGAGACTTTGTAATATTGAAGCCCTCAGCCGCTCAGACAACTGGACCGCAAGTGATGCAACCTCAACAAGCCCAGCAGCCGGTCTGCCCCACATGCAAAGGACCACTGTCTTACATCCAACAATATCAGAGATGGTACTGTTACAAGTGCCAGAAATACGTCTAGAATAATGTAACTGCAACAATACCCCACAATTTTTATCCTCGACCATACTGTGGCATGTAAGTAATTTGCTAGCCACAATAAGGACAGATCTGAACAGCGAGTGGTAATCGAGGAGAGGTATTTCGAGATGTGTGTGAGCACACGTAGGCTGCTGAGCCATAACCAAATCTCACCTTTGCGTGCGCTTGCGTAGCTAGTTAAGCGCTAGCTTGTCAACATCAACTGACTCAATTTCGAAAGGAATTGATACTTCAAAGAATCCTAGATTGTTCATTCCATCATTGGCGCCAATTACTATTCAAATTCTCTTCGCGCGCGCCTAATCTCCAAGAAAATGGAGTTGTTTGCTGACGACCTGTTTGCATTGATATGAATAGAAAATGATAATAATGGGTCGGGTTGAAATACTAGCCTGATGAGAAATGTCTGCTGAAAGTAGAAGTGGTACGCAGGTCGACTTCAATCATTGGCTAATGAGGTTCCTTGCGCTCGTCATCGACAGCGTCATAACTTACATTCCGGCATACCTCCTATACGTTGTAATTGCAGGAATCCTCTGGCCTGTCCCGTGGTATATCTCGGGGTATTATTGGGGTGGATGGGCACCGTGGTGGGCAATGTGGCTGCTGTGGCCCTTTATCGCTGGTGTGATCCAAGTGTTTTACTTCGCGTTCTTGGAAATTTCTTGGGGTGCAACAATAGGGAAGAGGATCTTGGGCTTTCAGGTACGTATGGTGAACGGCAGCAAAGTAACGTTTGATAAAGCATTAATCCGGAACATAAGCAAGATCTATGGGCTTTTCCTCTTGTTAGACTGGCTAATCGCAGTGGCTTCACCCGGACCTGACCCACGCCAGAAATACACTGACCGCATGGCAGGAACAACCGTAGTTTCGGTTAAGCAAGTGTTTGCTGCCCAACCTCCGCCTCCGCCTCCTCCACAATGAAAAGTGAAACATTCGCTCTCCTCACATTTTTCTTTCCAGGGTCAAAAGCTCAACAGGACAAACTGCATCAGATCAGATAGGATGAAAGAAGCAGGCCTATGGTGTGAGTCTGAGTCTATCTCTGGGATAGAGTGTCACATCTCTTATGTTCTTTTTCCCCGTGAGCAGCATTGTCAGTCTTTCTAAACCTATTGCCCAACCAGCGTGAGGAGGCATTCCATAATCAAAAGCCTTCAAATGATCCTGGAAAGATGCAGGATTCAATCCTCTTTCCTCTAACCGTTTGACCAGAAGCTCTTTGGAAGCAATTCTGGCCCCACCTGACACAAGTTCCAACCAACGCCACATCAAATCGAAGCCTTCACAAACATCAGGATTCTCTTCACGCGGCTTGATGTAGAAGGCTTTCGAACGTGTGGGCCATTCAGTGATGAAGTAGAAGTTGGGCTGAGTTTTGCCTAGGACCCGACAGGCTGGAGTGTGTATGTCTTCACCCCATGATACTTCCATTCCCTCGTGCTTCAAGTTGCGAAGAACCTCATCATAGGTCAAACGCTTAAACGGTGTTTCAGGGACTTTCACTTTGTGCTTCAACGTCGCTAACTCATGTACACACTTTTCGTTGACTTTTACGCAAACATGTTGGATGACCTGCTCAAGTAACTGCATAACGTCCTCGGCTGTGGCAAACGCCTGCTCAATATCTATTGAAACAAACTCACTTAGATGATGGCGAGTGTTGGATTCTTCAGCCCTGAAAAAAGGTCCGATTTCAAAGACTTTTTCGAAGCTCATGACGAGCTGCTCCTTGTATAGCTGCGGACTCTGAGCTAGAAACGCTTTTCTTTCAAAATAGTCAACAGAAAACAAGGCTGCTCCACCCTCAGTGGCTGATCCGATTATGCGAGGAGTATGAGCCTCAAGAAAGCCTCTCTCGAAAAGGAAGACTCGAATGGCTTCGACAGCAATATGCTGAATCTTGAAGACAGCAATGTTCTCCTCACGGCACAAATCCAAAGACCGCGCATCAAGCCTCGCCACTAGATCGGCTGGTGTTTTTCCTGTGATATCAATTGGCAATTGAGAGGTTGCTGTATTGAAGACTCTTATCTCCTTCGGAATCACTTCGACTCCTCTTGGCGTCATGTCAGTCTTCTTGACAAAGCCCTTTACGCCTATGCTGTACCGTTTCTGCAGGCTGTCAGACTTCGAAAGAACTTCGTTGCTTACCTTTTTCTTCAGAACTGTGATTTGAATGGTACCCTCCCGATCCTGCAGTATCACAAAACGTAAAGCACCGAGATCCCGAATCTCTTGAACCCATCCGAACAGAGTAGCCTCTTGGCCGTCCATTTCAGGGTTAACATCTGCTGAATAATGAGTTCTGTGCCAATCGTCAATAAGATCCACTTTCATACTATGCTCACCGTCTGCCTAGTCTGCGAATTCAACGCGCAGACTTATGTTACGAATCTTTTGCGCGATTTCCTTTAAAGCCTTCACATCGAATGGGGGTTGGGATCCGCGCCTCTTTCTCAAGATGGCTCTTGTCTCAGTACTGCCATCAGGTAACCAGATAGTGTTGATCGTCACGATACTCAGAGGAGCAAACAGGTCCTCCAGAAACTTCCTATCGTCCACTCCATCTTCCAGAATCCTTATGTTCTTGCCAGTTTCTTCACCTAGGGCTTTGATAATTCTGCCGCCGTAACCCAAAAGTCTCGGAACATCGCCGGACCCCACAATTATGGCCAACGTCTTTCCTACCTCAACGGCCCTGTGGAAATAAACGTTCTGAAGCGGTGGGTATTTTTCCTCTAAGGATAACAAAAGCCGGGCGATTTTCAGGTCTTGTTCACTTATTTCTCCAGACTTCAGTCTAGCTGAACACTTTTGGCATAGTATGCCACTCTTTAAACAGAAACTGCAAAGTACCGTCTTCACCTGCGGAACCGCCCTCCAATACAAATAGAGGAGGGATAGCGGAGCTTTGTAAATTCACGTTTAGACTCTACTCTAATGTTCAAGCGTTATCTCTATCGTGCTCACGTTTGAAGGCGACCCACCCTCTTCTCTGGGTGTCATCTGCTGTGTTCCAATGCCAACCTTCTTGATCTTCACGTCTGGCAAGAATCGGCGTCTAACCACTTCAACAACATCAACAGCTAGGCTTATAGATCTCCCACGTGCCTTAACATTCACTTCCTTTGCTCCGCCGTGAAAGAGGGTTAGGCATGCCAGTACATAGTTCATTACTGGCTTATTTCCGATCAACACTGCATTACTTTCTGACATTTTGAACCGCCTCGCTCCTATTCTTCGTATTTTTTATAGGCCCGATACCAATTTTTTCCGCCAAATAAATACATTACGGTGTAGATCAACGTTATTCGAAATTTCAAGGATGAGCAATTAGCAAAACGATTCATGTCACATTTGCTAAATGCTTAAATAATCAACATTATTGTAGAGACAATTCTTGACAAAACATCAGGTGAGGAAAACACGTTGGAAACTCTCACCAGACGTTCAGCACAATTGTTGAAAATGCTCTATGACAAGGGCAAACCTACAAGCACGTACAGCCTGCATATGAAACAAGACGCGTTGGCAAAGGAACTTGGCGTGAGCAGACAAGCACTAAACGTCCACTTGCGGAAGCTTAGGAACATGGACTTAATACGCACGGGCAGAGGCTTCATCGATGTGACCGAGGAAGGTTTAACCAACCTAGGAGTTTCAGCAGCTCCAGCATTCATCCTTATGAAAATATCGCCTATTAAAAGAATTGACGTTTACGAGAGAATCAAGGAGCTTCCCGTTCAAAGGGCCTTCAGAATAGCGGGTGACGTCGACGCTATTCTGATCGTTGAAAGGGAGAAACTCGATGAAATCTTGAAAAAGTTATATTCCATTGATGGAATACAGGACACGAGATCCTACGTAACCATAGAAGCAGTAAAGTAAGGAGTAAAATCCAACGAGACTGTTTGAATACGAAGCAAAGACCATACTTGCGAAATATGGTGTTCCAACACCCCAAGGCGGACTGGCAACAAACACAGGCCAAGCCCTTGAGGTTGCATCAAGACTGAAACCGCCATTCGCCGTCAAAGCGCAAGTGCTTGTTGCTGGAAGAGGAAAAGCGGGAGGAATTCTCTTCGCGGATTCTATTGATGAAGTCAAAGGAGCCGCGGAAAGACTCCTGAACGCGCAGATAAAGGGGATACCCGTCAGAAGCTTATGGATAGAAGAGAAAATAAGGGTCAAAAAAGAACTCTACTTTGGCATAACTATTGATAGGTTTAAACAATGCTACGTGGCAGTCGCTTCGGCAGTAGGCGGAATGGAAATAGAAGAAATAGCGGCAAAAACTCCGGAAAAAGTCATAAAGACCTTGATAAACCCGCAGCAAGGGTTTCTTCCCTATCATACAAGGCAGATTGCAAGAAAAATCGGTTATAGTGGTGCCCAGATTTCAGAACTGGCACGAGCATTTGAAAGGTTGTACACCGCAGGCAAAGATTATGATGCAGAATTAATCGAGATGAATCCTATAGTGGAGACCACTGATGGAAAGTTCATAGCAGCAGACGCGCGCATGATAATCGATGACAATGCGCTATTCAGACATCCGGAATACAAGAAAAGGCTTCTGGAAGGCGAAAGTGAGCTCACCCTGCAAGAGCTGGAAGCCATGAAAAATGACTTGGCCTACGTTAAGTTGGACGGCAATATAGGTGTCATAGGCAACGGAGCAGGACTAGTAATGGCAACGTTGGATACGATTCAGTATTACGGTGGAAAACCCGCAAACTTCCTTGATGTGGGCGGTGGAGCACCTTCGGAAAAAACGGCGTTGGCCCTCAAGATTGTGCTTTCGGACACGAACGTAAAAGCTCTTTTCATAAACATACTGGGTGGAATCACCCGTTGCGACGACGTGGCACGAGGAATCTTGGATGCAAGACAGAAGCTCGGCATAACAAAACCCATGGCTATTAGGCTCGTTGGCACGAATGAGGAGGAAGGAAAGAAAATACTGGACGCAGCCGGAATTCATGCGTTTGACAGCATGGAAGAGACAGCTCAGCGAGTCGTGGAAATGTCTAGAGGAGGCAGCTGAACATGGGGATCATTATTGGCAAGAATACGAGGGCAATCGTTCAGGGAATAACCGGAACTCAGGGTAGTTTTCACACTAAACTGATGCTAGAGTATGGCACGAAGATTGTTGCAGGCACATCACCAGGTAAAGGTGGAACGAGATTTGAAAACGTCCCAATCTATGACACAGTTGAGGAAGCCCAGAAGGACGATCCGGCGGATGCTTCGATGATATTTGTGCCAGCTCCATTTGCAGTGGACGCGGCCATGGAAGCTATAGATAATGGGATAAAAACGATCGTGATAATAACTGAGCACATCCCAATCAGAGACTCGATCAGTTTGATGGCTTTTGCAAGAGAAAACAAAGCTGTGGCGATTGGGCCGAACACGCCTGGAATAATAACACCTGGAGAATGCAAGCTTGGAATAATGCCAGCGCACATTTTCAAGCACGGTAGCATAGGCATGATCTCGAGAAGTGGGACACTCACGTATGAAATCGCGGCATCATTGACGGGAAAAGGACTCGGGCAATCTACATGTCTTGGTCTAGGCGGAGACCCGATTACTGGCTTGAACTTCATAGACGTGCTTAGAATGTTCAGGAATGACGCGCACACGAAAGCTGTTGTCTTGATAGGAGAAATAGGGGGTAACCTTGAAGAGCTGACAGCAGGATACATCGAAGAAGAAGAGTATCCAAAACCAGTTGTAGCCTACGTTGCTGGACGATCTGCGCCGCCTGGAAAACGCATGGGACATGCTGGCGCGATAATAATGGGCAAGGCAGGAACTGCTGAGAGCAAAATCGAGGCTTTCAAAAAGGCTGGAGTGCAAGTGGCTGAAAAACCAGGCGATGTGGCAGAACTGATGACGAAAGCTTTCAACAGCCTAAGCAAGAAGAATTAGGACTCCTTCGATAAAGACAAAAAGTATATTTGATGCTCAGCCATCTGAGTTGTAGCTACAGAGGATAGAGGTAGAGCAGATGCCCATAATGGATCCGTTCAAGAAGGCTTTAGCTCAGAAGCATAGGCTTTACCTGAAGATCTGCCGAGAATGTGGGGCGAGGAACGCCTCGTCTGCAGTGAAATGCAGAAAATGTCGAAGTAAAAACTTGCGGTGGAAGAAAAGAGAAATCGTGAAGTGATTCATCTTTTCAATCCTGTCAAAGGGTTTTGAGCAGGGTTTCGATGCTGAAAATCGTGTTTGCACATCCATTCTTTATCAGTGGAATAGCTTGACCGGCCACCTCCATCTTCTCAAACATCTCTCCAGATAGTTTTGTCTCTTCACCGCAGGCAACTCCAACTGCACCCTCATAGCCTTTGGTTCTCAAGATCTTTGGAATGCATGAGCCGCCAGGAAGAACATAGATGTCGTAGCCCTTTTTCTCTGCGACTGAAACCGCCCGGTTGACCAGGCACTCTGGGGAACAATGAGCACAAACGTAGGATGGAATGCTGGGATCGAATGTTGCGTCACAGCGGTTATCCATGAACTTTCTCGAACAGTGCGGCAGGAAGAGTGCCCTCTTTCTGGTTTTCACAAAGTTTTCTCTTTCGACAAAGTTTCTAGCTTGAATGTCTATGAGATCTTGGAGAAGAACCACGGCGTCAGATAGGTTTAGGCCTGTTGCCTCTTGAATCTTGAACTTCCTTATTATTTCTTGAGTAGTCTTCCCAATTCTCTTGTGCACGCCTTTCTGGTAGCTTGCCTTAGTGATCTCTGCGAAGAAGAAACGGGGAATCCTTGAAAGGTCGAATGTGAACTTGTATGGCATAGCGCACACTAAGCAAAGACAAACCTTTAAAATTAACTATTGTTTATATAGTTGATCTCAAATCGAATCAAGCGAAGTCGAGAGAGGAGGCATGATGTTGAGCTGGCTGAGAAGACTTGGAAAGAAAGAAGTGAAGATACTCTCTGAAACCTCTGGGATCATGAGCGAACTTGAACAGCTTTGTGGCAACGACAAAGAAGCATATGAAGCCTTGCAGCACACGATGTTTCTTGATCCTAGGAAGATAAGCACTCCAATGAAGGAGGCCGTCGAGAATGCTAAGAAATTCGAGAAGGAGAAGAATCTGGGCCGAGCCAGGATTTGGTATGATATCGCTGGCGGTCTGGCGATCTACGAGGGGGACGCGCAAAAGGTCATGGAGTTTTTCGGCCAATCAGAGAAGATTTCTGGCATGAAATACCCGATCTTGAAGGACGCGGAAAAAGCCATTGCTAAGGCGCAGGAATATTATAAGGAGCATCTGAAAGAAACAATCTAGGAAATTTCACATTTAATAATGTGCAAACTGCGCTTTTTCCTAATCTTCCGGTTCTTTTGTGTAGCCCAAGAGTTCCCTCAGGGACTTGACTTCATCTCGTAGCATGCCTACTTCGCTTTCAAGAGCATCGGCTCTTGACTCGGCAATTTTCCGTAGTTTGTCAATCTCAATCATTAGATTTGCACGTTCGTTTTCCAAAGTTTTTATTCTCTCGTGCAAGACCTTCAGTGTCTGCATAAGTTCTCCCTTTATGCCCTTAATTCTTTCAACCATGTTCTTAATGTTTGCTGTATCATCAAGTCCTGCCCCAATGTGCACTGCGGCTCTGAACCTAGCTTTACAGCTTGGACATTCAAATATTCCGACAAGCTTAGGTCCTTCACCTGATTTCATGGGTTTATGAGGAGGAATAGGCCAAGTCTTAACGGGGGCAGGCACATCTGTCCCGCATTTCGGACAACTAACCAAGTCACAAGTCCTTCTTGATTCTAGTTACACTTTTTGAGTCTAAAATGTGTTTTGCCCTAGGTCTCCAATGTTTACAGCATGCTTGCGCATGAGTTTGCTCTCTATGGGTTTCTTCGAATTCCGTCGTGTTTCTTGAGGGGACACAATGGAATGTTTGATTGGGGGATTCAGTTGCGAAAACAAGTTTTCCTTTTTTTGTCGCGGATTGTGGATGGCGCCGATGACAATGAGAAAAAAGGTAGATGTCAGAGTGACATGTGAAACATTAACCTTTCAACGAGCTCTTTGTAGCGGTTTCGAATCGTGACTTCGGTCACCTGTGCGATTTCAGCGATCTCGCGTTGTGTTTTTCGTTCACCAGTCAATACTGAAGCTATGTAGCTTGCTGCGGCTGCGATGCCTGTGGGGCCACGTCCTGAGGTGAGTTTGAGTTCTTTCGCTGCTTTCAGGATTTTATGAGCGATCTCTTCGACTTTCCCCTGCATCGTCAGCTGATTTGAGAATTTCGTTATGTATTGGCTTGGCTTAATAGGCGGTATAGAGTAGTCGAGCTCTTTGATTAGGAAACGGTAGCTGCGGCCGACTTCCTTTTTGTTAACGGTGGATGATTGAGCTATTTCTTCTAATGTCCTGGCTAGTCCGCATTGGCGGCAGGCTAGGTATATTGCTGCTGCCGTTACTCCTTGGATTGATCTTCCGC
The DNA here is from genome assembly GCA_963705345.1 of Candidatus Bathyarchaeota archaeon. Taxonomy (GTDB): domain Archaea; phylum Thermoproteota; class Bathyarchaeia; order Bathyarchaeales; family Bathycorpusculaceae; genus DASPTR01. The sequence continues at coordinate 168,228 of OY970072.1, read as the reverse complement.
GTATTAGTCTCTCTTTTACGGCTTTTCGGTAAATGACCGAGGCTGTCTCCAGAATGCTTTTTGGAAGATTCAGGTTGTTCGCGATTTTTGTGATTTCAGACAGAGCAAAAGCCAGGTTGCGCTCGGTGGCATCGGAGACTCTTATGCGGCGTTGCCATTTTCTGAGTCTGTAGACTTGGGCTTTCTGTCCTGGAGACAGACTTTTCCCGTATATGTCTCGGTCGTGCCAATCGATCATCGTTGATAAGCCTTTGTCATGAATTGTATAGGTTAGTGGAGCCCCAACCCTCGTGCGTTTTGCCCTTTGCTCATCGTCGAAGGCCCTCCATTCTGGTCCTCTGTCAGCTATTTTCTGCGCAACGACAATGCCGCAGTCCATGCAGACTATTTCAGCAGACTCGTAATCACGCATAATCCTCGTACTGTGACATTCCGGGCAAGTTTGAACCTTAACAGATTGTGAAGGCTGTGTTGCTGCCTGATCTGTTTCTTCACGCCTTTCTTCACCACTCATTTTTTACCTTCTCCTTCCTCCTCTTTGAGGGAGCACGTACAGTTTCTTGTTCGCCCATTTTTCAGGATCGCGGGCTGTAGGTCTTACAGCTGCGTAGGGTGAGGATACTGGCCCGAATATGTCGAAAACTGTTCCGACGGGTTTTAGGTTTTCGTCGACGACCGTTTCGCCGATTTTCGGCGTGTTTTCGATTTTCACTATGATGTTTCGGCTTGGACTTAAATGCATGGCTAAGCCTAATCTTTGCAACCTGTTAGTGTCCCCTCGAAAAGTAGGATGCTTGAACAAGGACACTTTATTTAAACCTTTCCCAGCCGAAACGTAATCAAAGGCTAAGGCAAGCTTTCAATTCGGTTTTAGGCGTTTTTTGCATGATAAACAAGGCCATTGCAACCAGGCAATAGCTTTTCATGCACAGGCACACGTCAGGTTTTGGACTTTACCCTCCTCGTTGGGTTTTCGAGCTTCTAGAATAGGAGATAGACTAGTGTTGCTGTGGCAAACGAAGCGATAACAGACGGTATTAGGTATTTGTAGAGCTTGCCGAGTGAGCATTTGAAGTACTCGGCGGTCAGAACTAGGCAAAGATGGGTTGGCGCAACTACGTAGCCAAGATAGTTGCTCATGAACAGCAGCGATGCACTCGCTGCGTTGAAGGTCACGACGCCGGCTAGGATTGATACGCTTATTGTTATGCCTCCTTGAGCGGAGCCGCTTATGCCGCTCAGGAAGGCTGGGATGAGGATTAGCAATAGGAGCACGTTGACGTTTCCGTTGTTCAGGAATGTGCTGAAGGTTTGGGATATTCCGACTGCGTCAGCTACGTTTCTTAGTAGGAATGCTCCGTATGCTGCGAGTGTGATTCCCCATATTCCCCAGTTTTTGAGGGGTGCGATGCAAGTTTTTAGGGTTGGTTTTGCGATGATTAGGAGTATGGCTATTCCTATGAAGATGGCTATTGAGACGTCTATGCCGAAGGCGATTGCTACGATTATTGTTGCTAGGATGGGTAGGAATGTCCTCAGGAAGCGTTTCAGTTCTCGGTTTCGGTCTATGGTTGTTTGGGTTTTTTGTTTGTTTTGGGTGTCTTCCATAGTCCTATGAGGTAGCCCGTGATGATCATCACGATGACTACGGGGATTTGACGGATTATCAGCGCGGTGACTGTTAGTCCGGTGAGCGTTGCGGCAAGTATGAGGATTTGGCTGACGGGGTAAACTGGGAAAACGATGTGTCTAAACCAGAGGTTAACATAGGTTTTCTTGTCTTGTCCTAGGCCAAGTTTTTCGGTTTCTGCTTCGACGAGTGGGGCTGACATGAGTGCTCCGCCGCCTACTGGTAGGAGTCCCATGACGGCGGGGAGCAGGCTGACTATGAGTTTTGAGTTGTTGATTATTCGGCTCAGGCTTTCGCTCAGGGTGTTTATCACTTTGGTTTCTTTGTATAGTTGGCTTAGGAGCATTATGCCGAATGTGGCGACGACGAGCGATATGGTCAGTGGGTCTATGGTGGTCTGGACGGCCACGTTCCATGTTGTTGGCACGTCAAGTGCGAGTGAAGCCATGAGCAATGCTGCGGCGTTTAGGGTTATTCCGAGGTTTACTCGTTTGTATATTAGCAGTCCGAGGAAACAAAAGGTGATGATGATGGCGGTTAATGGATCGGTTAGTCCCAAGTTTCTAGGCTTCCCTTCCAGGTCTTGCAGTAATCAGAATACGTTCTGGGCTGATAATTGTTTTTCTCCAATGTGCAACGAACTCTTGCCTATGGCAAGCAGGGGGGCTCTATGTTGGCCTAGGCCGTAGTATAGTTCACGACACTTTTTCCGCAATAGTTGTACTATGCGTACGCGGTCTGGCTTAGGGGTCTTGTGAGTACCTTCCGCAATGAGCGGCTATGTTGGCCGTTAAGTGATCTATGGATAGTGCGGTGTTCTTTGTGTGGATCCTTCATCAACAGTGTGAAAGCCACACCACCCGCTGGCAGAAGGGGGACATAAGGACTGTTGGTCCGTATTCACGGCAGTTAACTACAAGAACACCATAGTCAGAGCCTTTCTCGTGTTGAGAGAACCCTGAAGGAGCAATCTGAGGAATCTTTATCTGACTCAAAGCAGTGCGAAGGGCATATGGCCAGCACATGGCTCGAAGTAACATCGACCAGAACCCTGGCCAACGGAATCATCACCAAACTAAGATCTGGCTCTGTTGAGGAAAACACGTGCGGTCGTAGTCTTAGCATGGACTCAAACCTCATTGGCGACATCTCCCGCGCAACCCCCTTTTTTCTTTTGATCATGGAATTCAGCGTTCGTCGCAAAAGAAATTCCCGAGGCTGAGTTTCTGCAGTATCTCAAAGACGGCTGGCAAATAGCGCATAGGCTCTCGAACGGCGAGGTCATCGTGAAGTGGGCAGGACCCTACTACCTACCCCCTAGTAATGCAAAGCATCTGATAGTCTCTGTGTTGAACTTCGAGCTTCAGCATCGATAGTACTGATCTAGCGTCGCAGCTCCATGCTCGCGGCTGCAAAGCGTGCGTGGGTGTTGTTCGGTACTTTGTCGTATGCAATTTCAAGAGTCTTTCCAACTGTTGCTACTTTGCCCCTGTAGGGTTTCCTTCGGTTAACGTTGATGCTTCCTTCTCATCAGCTTCCCTTATGTTTCTGATGTGCTAGTCCTGTTTGGCAATGAAGGTGACCGTGTCAAGAAGCACAGTATCGTAGTATTGCGTGCTTGCATAGACTTCGAAAGTGCCAACGTATCGAGGGTCTGGTGGTATTCTGATTGACATGCTTGCGATTCCTGAAGAGTTCGTAATCTGCGTTTGGTAGGCCATGTCTGTTCCGTTCGGGTCCTTGACGGTGAATAGTATGAGCTGATTGGGCGCGGTCTGGTTGAGTGCGTCACGAATTTTGGCATAAAGATCAACAGTTTCATTAAGGGCGAAAATGCCACCTGGTATGTTCGGTCCAGCGCCACCTTTTTGGGTGAAAAGGTCCAGCACTGGCGACAGTAGGAAACACTGAAGACGCGTCGTAGCGTTCAGGGTCTGTCCGTAAACTTCGCTCGTAGCAATCACTTGCCAAATTCCAGTGGAGAGGTTTGAAGGCCACGGAATGTGGAAGGTAGCATTTGCGGTTCCAAGCCTACTTGTGGTCACTGTCTGCAGAAGAAACACCGTGCCATCAGGAGCTATGACCTCAAAGGTCACGGGGGTCCCAGCGATTGAGGCATTTTTGTATGACAATTGTGCCTCGATGAAAACAGTTTCGTTTGGGAGAAAGGAGGTGCTGGGAACCCCGTTTCTTTCATAAAAGACATAAATTCTAGCGCTCTGCGACTCGCATTGGAGGCTTACTGTATCGTCTACAGCTTTGCCATCGACAGTCGCGTTTGCGAAGACATGCCATGCTCCTATGACGTGGCCTTCAGAGGGGAGAAGGTAAAGGTCTGTTTCGGCAATTCCGATGTCGTTTGTTGCTTCTGTTCTGACGATTTGAGTGTTGTTCGGCCCTTCTATGATGAAAGTCACTGGTTGGTTCTCCAATTTGACGCCGCCGTGGGTCAGATAAGCATAGACGGAAACGTTGTCGAAAGGTTCAAAGTCTCCGCCTGTGGCGTTAGCCCCCAGGCCGCCTTTCTGAGTGAACACTTCTATTGCGCTCTCAAGCTTTGAACTAGTTGGAGTTTCAGAGAATAGGCCGTAGCTCAGTGCTCCGAGCCCCACTGCCAAGCCGATTGCGAGGATTGACGCTGCAAGCACTTCTTTCTTCGAGTTCATGACCCACCGATACCATGAGAGGAAGATGAAAGACTTAATTCTACGTTTTTGTACACCCGTACAAAAGGTTTGAACAGCGGCATTTCAATTAAGGTGAGAGTTTCTTTTTCATATGGAGACGGAGAAATCGTGAGCGAATCAAAGGATGTTCTCAGAGGGCTCACATTAAAGGTTTACAAGTTTATATTGAAGAATGATAGGCCCGTTGGAATCCGCGAAGTTCAGAGAGCCCTGAACCTCAGCAGCCCTACCCTTGCACTTTATCACATGAGTAAGCTGGAAGAAGCTGGGTTCATAAGAAAGGAACTGGGCGGCTACGTTGCAGATAGAATGATCCTTGAAAACTTCATCCGTTTGAGGAGAGTTCTCGTCCCCCGTAACTTCTTCTATATGGTATTCTTCGGAACTTCGTTAGTATTTCTAGTAGTGTTTCTCAGACCTCCTATACTCACGAGGGAATACGTGTTCTCCCTCGGAGTCGTCAGCGTTGGGGCAGCAACGGCGGTTTACGAAACGGTCAGAGCCCTTTCTCAGAAGGCACTGTAGTTGTCAACCAAGTTCAAGCAGAAGACTGGACTAGGAAGATGAGATCTATGTTTTCAGTGGAGAAACCATTAGAATGAATTTCACGCCGGCAAACAGATGTAGAAGGCGTCAGAATCCCTAGAAAACCCAAGTGATAACTTGTAGTTTAAATCCTCGAGGGTTCAGTATGAGCGCCAGTGGTGGGATTCGGGGCAGCTCAGCTAATAGTAGCAGGGTCTCCAATACGTATGCACTACATCAGAGAACGTCATGCTCTTTAGGAAAAGAAAATAAGCAGAAATGTCGTAGTCCATCCCAGGGCGGTCGTAGTCTAGCCTGGTCTAGGACATCAGCCTGCCACGCTGACGACCCGGGTTCAAATCTCGGCGACCGCACCAAAGAACCCACGCACTTCCTAATTTTCGTATTCCCGTTTTCTTTTTTCTGTTTCTTCTTTTTTCTCTCTTTCTTACTCGTATCGTAGTATCACATATCACATAACGATAACGTGCTATAGCGCCAGATAACTGCTAAGCATTAGGTTTGTCGTTTGTATTATTGCTATAATCACGAAGTCTTTGGCTAAAGTTTCTCCCAATTTACGCATAGATTCTTTGTTATTCCTAGATTTTCCAAAGAGCACGGATCGTTTTTGAATTAAGCGGAGAGACATGTAAGCCACAAGTGCTGAGAAGACAAGGTAATAAAGTATATTCAATCGGAACAGAATGCCAACGAGACCCATGAATGGAATAAGGCAATATCCCATTACAATCGTCAAATAGAGGCCGCGCTCAAAACCCAACACAATCGGCATTGTTCTTGCACGACTATTAGAATCTGAAGCGTAGTCCGCCAAGTCTTCCCATAGACTGTTCACGGCTGTTGTTACACCAATGAGAAAGACTAAGGAAATGACACTGGCAGAAAAAACACTAGAGAGTGCAGCGACCATTAGAACAGGAATGGCTCCAACGGAGAGATTCACCAAGGGTTTACATATCGTTTGTCTCAATCTGAACGGCGGAACTGAATATAAAACACCGACGAGAATCCCTATCAACGTAAGAACAGGTACTAGCGGTATCCATGTGATTATACCCAAACTGATGGCCAATGCACAGAAGAGAATTGACACGCATACTCCTATTCTTCCAATATCCTTTGTATACTCTGCCCTGACAGGATCAGACTTAGCATCCAAGTCCACGTCACAGATATTATTCATTGCGTCTACTCCGCACCAACCGCAAAACACGATGAAGCCGAGGTAAATTGCTTGAAACCAGGAAAGGTTCTTTTCTATTAGAAATGTTGCTCCTAGGGATATCATAAAAAGCATGAACCCTCTTTCGACGGAAATAAACTGGCCAAATTCAGTTACACTACGAAACATGCCAATTTCTCAAATAGCAATATCCAAGGTGTTTATTATAATTGTTGATTAATGTCGCTCGTGCTAACAAATACGACCAAACAAAACCAGAACAGTCTAGAAAGTGTGTGTATACCTTGGTGCATTTCGCGTGATTTGAACTCATTGTCGTTTCGTCAAAATGTGTGTGTGCGCGCACCAAAGAACCTTCTTCGCTAATTTTCGCCAACAATGCTCTGTTCTCTCAAACGGGCTTATTCTGGAGCTTCTATATGCATTTTGAGCACTCTTCTGCCGAGTTTCGTGACGTTTAAGCTCGATTCACAAGTAGTTTGCATGAACTACCGAGGATCTCCGTCAGGACAGCCACCCGAGAAATATACTCACATATTCTAGTTGGATCATGCTTCCTTTGAAATTGCAGAAAGAAGGGCAGATGCTCAAGAGGTAATCTGAGGTCAAAACTTGCTTCTTTTATGCACTGATGTTCCTTCTAGCGCCATTGGTAAGCTGTGAAATTTCAGACTTCTATGCTAAAAATGCTTTTATGATTTGAGATGCGATATTGAGCCTTGGAATAACTGGAGAAGGTTCTTATGCCAAGAAAAGTCGTCAAAGTCTATCTGACCCCTGAACAGAAGAAGATTCTGGAAAGGATATGCCACAGCCTCGGCATGGACGAAAGCGAGGTCCTACGCCACTCGTTCATGGAATTCGCTACAAGCTTAAGCTTAGTAACAGAAAGAGTACACGGGAGAATATAAGACAGGACGTGCCCTTCATTCACGAGCGAGCAGATCGTCGATTTTCGTAAGCTTAATGGTTATGAGCTAAGAATCAAAAGAGGGTTATGGATTGAATGAATGCCGGGTTAGTTAGTTCTCTGTTTGATCAACTATTTTTGACAGTATCTCTTCAAGTTTGTTCTTTGACGATTCATCACCCTTGACCACTAGGTTCACGAATCTCTCTGCATTGTCAGCCATGCCGTATTTGTTCACGAGATAAGTGCCGATCAAGCTGATGATGCTCTCGGCACCTGCTCCGAAAATCTCTTTCAGCGCTATGTAAAAGGTTCTTGGGTCTTCTACGAATACTTCGGAGGGGTCTCTGCCAAACTTTTGTTTGAGGTGGAATTCAATAACAGTGTTACAAGTTGGTCCGAGAGCTGTGGTTGTGGCTTCTTCAATTACTTTGCGTGCAACTCCATACAATGAAACTTTGGTTTTGCTCATTGGCAAACATTAAACCCCCTTATGAAATGTAGCAACACTTTAACCTCCTCCACGTCTCGCTTGCTTTCCTGAATCTTCTCTTGGAGAGGATGATTCCAGAAAGCTCTTGAAGTCTTCTGGCAAATCTTGATTGTCCCCGGCCTTGAAGACTGTTATGCCGAAGACTTTTCCAAGGTTGGTTATCTCATCTTGACCCGATAAGTCGATGATTACGGTTCTAGTTGGGTTAACGTCGACTTTTTTGGCCAGAAGCCCAATTATGTCGTTCTTGCTTCCAGTTGTGGAAACGTCGATAACAAGCCGTGCTGTGCCCTTCTCTGCCAAGACGTCAAATGGGGACTGAGCTCCAGAAGTCCCCGTCACTTTAACATGTAATTGAACCTTGAAACCTTCATTCACAAGGGTCTTTTTGACGTTTGCGAGAATAGGCAATTCGGTCTGGAAGCCTTTCATTGCTTCTTCGGCTACCCTGTAAGCAAATATTCTGACGTATTTTGCATCTTGATATGTGGAGATCACTTCGCAGTTTTGGCAGATGTGAATGACATCGGGCTTGTCAAAGCGGTGTCCACACTTTTCGCATTGGTAGAAATTCCCTATTGTGCGATAGTCGCTCATTTCCCTTTTGAGTTCAGTTTGACAGCGCGGGCAAATCAAAAAGGAACCTTTGGCAAAGCTGTCTTTTGGACCGATATTTCCGCATTTTTTGTGTTCAATAAGTTCAGTGAATTCCACGTTGCGAGATCCGCATTTTGGACAAGCGTATTTTGAAAAGACCTCAGGTGAACTGCATTTTGGACAGGTTAAAACGCGATCTACGAATTCAGGTTTGAGCGCGCCCTTTTCTGCCAATCTCCCGATGATAGCCTTTGCATCCGCCAGATCAACTTTCCAAATCTCCTCAGCCTCAGCGTAGCGCACTCCTTGCTTGCTGAGGCTGGGCTTAAGCACCAAAACTCCTTTCTTGATAAGCTTGCGTAAGAAATCCTCTTCGTCGTCTTGAGCGTTGGCTTCTATTGTTATTTGCGCTTCTTCCATTTCAACTCTCTCACATGAACGAAATATTGAAGAACACGAGCGTCGCAACTATCAGTATTACCGAGTGACGCAAGCCTGCTGAAAGCGCTCGATCCACGATTTTTCCCAATATGAGACCGGCGAAGGCTGATTCAAGAATTGACGCCCAAAAGAGAAGCGAAGTATAGTAGTTGATGTTCAGAACGCCTGTTAGCAACCCGGAGTTTTGCATTGAACTGCTGCCTGCAGCTACGCACAGCGGGGCAAGAAATTGATGTAATATCACGTAGGCCATTGTCAGAAATATGATCGTGGTCATGTACATGGTCATCATGTACGGCCTCATGTTAGTGTATTGCTCATCCTTGTACTCCTCAAGGTTCGAGGAGAGCTCCACACTTGCATTGAGCACTTCGATCAGTTTGCCCCCTGTCTGATGAGCCTCAATCAACGTGGTTGAAAACCTCAAGGCACCTGGACGCTTAAGACGCCGAGCGAAAAACATGAGCGAATCCTCAAAGCTTGCCCCAAGGCTAAACATAGCCATTGCATGTTCAAGCTCCTTAGAAACAGGCCCGTAGTTTCTCTGAGACGCATCTTCAAGTGCCCTAGGAAGGGTCATGCCTGATCGGACGGCCTCGGTGATGTCCCGCAAAAGCCTTGGGATGTTCTTGTCAACATGCCTGCCCCACCTGTAGTTGCTGAACTCGACGATTGCTGGAAAACCAAGGGCTATTATGAAACCTAAGACAAGAATGTTGTTCACTTTCTGACTTATCGGAATGACATATGGTTGCTCAGGCATGTAAAGCCCAAAAAGGATGGGGGTCAACATGACAACCAGTCCGATCGCGCCTGAAACGGCCCAGACGGCAATTCTGTATTTCCGTTCGAAGTACACTTCTATTCCTCCTCGGGCAGAATACTATTCAACATTACAATGCAAACCGCGCTTAGCGCTGGAATTCCGAAGAAAACCAGAAGATTCAGCTGTGCAATAGGTGATAGACCAAAGGCAACGTTGCCCATAACCGAGAGGATCGTAATCATTACTATGAAAACAATGGGCGCTATCACTATTCCAGTTATGTAGATCTCGCCAAAAGCCGTCAAAGTGTTCAGGGTCCTTTTCAACTGTTCTCTCTTTGCGTGAAGAAGCCTTTGAGACTCAAAAGTCAAGAGGCTCTTCAGATTCGCACTCGTCTTAAGCGTGTTAGTAATTCCCGCCAGAAGTTTGGAGAAGATCTCTGAAGGACTGTGAAGCATGACGTCTTGTAACGCTGAAACCACATCTAGCCCAAAAACTCTGACGTCCGTCATTAGCCTATTTGCAAGGTCTCTAATAGGAACCCGCCTTTCCACCTGAGTTACCCTTTCAAATATTCTTTCTATTGAGATGCCGCCTGCTGAAAGAACCTCCATGTACCCGGCAGTGTACACGAGATTTGCGTCTATTTCCTTTCTTCTTTGATCTTTGCGATAAACTGGATACGTCACGAATATTGCTGAAACAGCGATTGAAGTGATGCATGACAGAATAGCAGCAGCCGCAAGGAATTGGGATGGTGCCAGGCCGAGGAGGAGACAATGTGTTAAAGTTGCTGCTGCAAAGGTTGAAATGAACGCGATTGCGCAGGAGAATAGCATCAAAGCCACGTAAGATTCGTATGACCTGCGGAGGCCGCTTTGTGCGTAGACTTGCTTCAGGAATGTTATGCGTAAGGCTATTTTTCCAAAAAGCCTGTAGCTCGCAGCGGTCAGATGCAACGTTTTCTCCTGGTTTCCCATTAAGCCTCCAACCTTGCCCTGTTGTAAACCTCGTTCGGATTGAGATAGTACTTCCTTACTATGCCAGCGACTTCGTCGTAGCTCTTGATATTTTTGCGAGCCATCCAACTGAGAAGGTATTCTCTGCGATCCAGCTCGTCCAGGAGAGTTTCCATTGATACGAATCTCAGTTCCGCGATTCTTCCGAGGACGTAGCTTTCAGAGGAGGATTTTGGACAAAACAGGAAGGAATCAGTCTCGTAGTTCCATTTGTAGACATCTAGAAACTTTGCCCTGTCAGTTTTGTGATCCACGCCCGTGATTTCTGAAACGCCAAGAACCCGGCGCACCACCGTGTCTCGGATCTTTGTTCTTCCAATGCATACTATGGCGTTCATCAGGGGGATCAGCATCGGGGGAATGTCCATGGGTTTTGTCCTGAGCCTTTTCTCAACAGTCTCAGCGTTTTCGGCGTGAATTGTACACATGCCACCGTGGCCGACAGATATGCTTTGGAAGAGCGTGTAGGCTTCTTCGCCTCTTATCTCCCCGACGATTATGTAGTCTGGCCGTTGTCTCAGAGAAGATTTCAAAAGGTCAAACAGGGTTACTTCTTCGACTCCTGGCTGAAATGATGGGCGTGTGACCATGGGTATCCAGTTCTCATGCAGATACAGTTCACGGACTTCTTCTATGGTCACGACCTTCATCTCAGGCCTTATGAACATTGCTAGCGCGTTCAACAATGCGGTTTTCCCTGATGCGGTTACGCCGGCAATTATTATCGATCTCAGGTTTTCAGTGAGTATCCAGAAATAAGCCGCCATTCGAGGTGACAGCGTTCCGAAATTTATCAAGTCGATAATAGTGTATGGAATTGCCTTAATCTTCCTGATGGTGAATGTGTCTCCACGCTTTGAAACCTCTTCCAGTGTCAAGTGTACTCTGAAACCCTCAGGAAGTGCTCCCTCAAGGATCGGCCTTGAAACGGATATTTGGTGTCCGGCCTTGTAGGCCAACCGAGTGATGAAGGTGTCAAGCTCTTCTCTCGAAGAATATACGACGTTGGTTGGGAGAGACTCGTAGTACCTGTGCCACACGTATATGGGGATGCCTGTGCCGTTGCAGCTGATGTCTTCAATGTTTTGGTCCTTCATGAGAATGTCAAGTATACCGTACCCAAGAAAGTCTCTTCTCGTGTAATAGATGAATTTCCCAACGGCATCATCTGGAACGTTGAGCCTATAGGCCTTCATGGCCTTGCGGATATGGTCGGTCAGATATGATTCTATCAGACTTGCATCTTTAAGAACCGGTAATGAGACACTGGCCTCTTCCTTCAATATTGTCTTCAACCTCGTGAGAGTCTGCTTCTCCTCATTCGTCATCGTTGGTTCAACAGTTAGATAGCTGAGTTTGCCCGTCTCCTTTTCAATGCTGATTCCGACGTAGCCAAAGGGTTCATTGACGGGATAAAACTCCTTAAAGTTCAGCCGCTGTTCCTTGCCGACCTCTAGATAGGGTACCTGATCGATTTTCTGCGGAGTCTCCTGTGCCTCACTCATTGTTGCGCCACCTGCGTTATCGTTTTTTGTCGGACAATGTTTCCGACAGCCGCAAAGAGAACAAAGGTTTCGCCCGAGCTGCTCGTGGATCTTATTTGCAGCTGGAATGTTCCATTAACGTCCAGTCGTACCCAAGCTGGATTCGGAACGGACGTGCCATCTGTAGCATTTTGAAAAGTCACGGTTGTTCCGTTTGCGTAGACAGAAGCGTAAGTGAATGGAATCGGGCTGCCACTTGCTCCTGTAGCCTGTATCGTGTACCATATCCAAGCCCTGTACGGTACATTATCTCCAGAATACGCATAGCTGTCCTGAAGTTCTATCCAATCGATTCTCATTTGGAACGGAGTGCCTGTTGATTTGACGCCTTTAATCTTGACTCTCCAGTAGTACGGCGAAGTCGAATTTCTGAATTGCGTAGCGCCTGAGGTTATCGTTTGCGACTTCGTCTCGTCAGTGTATGGCGTTGCACTTGAAACATAAGACATATATCCGTTTCCACTCGAGGTGTAGTTGCCAAGCGTATAGTTGTAGACTTGGCTCGTCACACTGACGTTGCCCGTGTCCCAAGAGCTGTCAATTAACCAAACAAGTCCTGTCCAGCTTTGAGAGTTTGATGAACCTGTAAATTCAACCTCTGCTGTATATTCATCTGTTGTGTTTGATAATTGCAGGAGGCAGACATCGATCTGCCAACTGTCCTGAACCATGTCTCCAGGATTTTGATCCCTGAATCTAATGGTGAAATTTGTTGAAGTGAGATAAGAGGAAACCGGAACGTTGTTCCACCCGCTGGACAGCGTTGTAAACACGGTTTGCCATGAACTTGCCCAGACGTCCACAGATATGTTTTCGTTGGTGCTCATTGTCCCTCCAGAAATGCACAGTGATGCATTCTGTTGATGGTAGTTTAGGCCGGTCCATTGAACGTCCAAGTCCATACTATAACTGGGTGCGTCATATTCAGCATACACGGCGTACCAAGTGTCGTAAAATGAACCTCCACCGGGGTTGGTGGGCATCGGCGAACGTTCATTGGCATCTGCCGGGCTGTCTTGACTCCACCTTCCCCGGCCTGGCTGGAAATCTCCTGCGTCCTGGTAATTGCCAGAATAGTAAACGTTGCCTCCACTGTGGCACCATCCAATCCACGTGACGGTATTCTTTGACCAGTTATAGGCTGGTACGTTGATTGTATTCCATCCAGTAGACACAGAGACATTGTATGCTTCCGTTCTCTTCGTGGCTCCCGTTGGGCTGCCCAATGTGCCGCCAGTGTACAAGGCAATAGCCACAGTTCCTGTGCCATAATAGCGTATGTGAAGCTTTGTAACTATCATGTTGTCAATGTTAGGAGATGTCCCTCCCATGTACCGATATTCTGAGTGGGTTGTTGTGGAGGTGAAGCTACTAGAGTCTATTCCCCAGTGATATCCTGCTCCACCAGTATTTGCTTCCGTTAATGTATCATTGATTGAATCTGGGCCATATTGCATTGCTGTGAAGTTTGAATGAGTACCTACGCCTCCAGATACATTATTGCTCACGTAACTGTTTGCGTAGACAGTTCTGCCTGTGTAGTAGGAACGGAAAACTGCGTAGCTCGAGTCGTTACTTGCTAGATCTGAGATCGATCCGGTGACATTTTGGGTTGCTCCAGTTAGATTCCACTGTGACGGGTTTTGCAGGGCAGTGCAGTTAATGCCGGTGATTGCTACGTCCCCTTGTGTTCCTTGCTGAGGAGGGCTGACTATTTGCACAGTTGATGAAGCGTATGTTCCAACGGGAGCTTGCAGATACGTAGCGTTGAAAGTTACGACGCCAGTGTTCGCCGCGTTATAGACCCACCAGAAAAAGGCGCTTGTTCCCCGTGTTAACCCGCTTATAGAAAGTGACGAATTGCCCATCAACTGAGCCAAGTTGGCTGGCGTGGCGCTGAGGTTCGCTGTCAGGCTTTGGATCGAGTCAACTACTGTGTCATTAAGGGTTACTGTAAGCAGCACGGTAACGTTGTTGCCTTGGTAAACAGTTGGGGGTGTCGCTACTAAGGTAAGTGCACAGCTGACATAGGAGGCTGGGTAGAACTTGCTTTCTACCGTGTTTCCCAATTCGGTAACTAGCTGTATGACATACTTGTTTCCCACAGTGACCGTAGAGTTGGAAACCACGTTGTCGGTTTCACCGGGCGCAATAAATTCGCTCAATGCTTGGTATGTCTGATTCTGCGGAGTTATTGTCGTATTGAATATTCCTAACCAGATCAGATGGGACTGAATCGACCCGTCGTTTTCCGCTGTTACGTTCAGCTGGCTCGTGGCTGTTATCCCAATTTGCTTAATCACGATATTTTCTTGGTTGCGATTCCAATCCTTATCGTTCATGGAGCTCATTGTGCTGCTGTAATGCTGAGTGACATCCTGAGTAACCGCATAGAAAGCAAAACCAGACAGCAGAATTAGGGCTACGAACACGGATCCAATTATGGAACCGACTCCCCGACTATGTTGGCTAAGCCTTCCAATTAATCGCATTCTTGCTTCCTCTAGTGCTGACCGCGACTATACTATATGTGGATCCCGACTGGATTGAAACAGGCGAAGTGAAGCTTACCTGAATCAGTGCCCCGTTTCCGATGGTTGTCCCCCTTCCAGCCAAGTAGTTTGTAACTGATGCCCAGTTGATGTAAACCGCGTCTATGGTAAGGTCTATTTGTCCATAGTTCAACACGGTCAGGTTCAACTGATTTGATGTGTTTGACCAGACGGCTATTATTGCAAATCTTTCCTGAGCTTGTTTTTCTTTCAGATTTGTATCTAGTTGATAAATACTGGTAGAAGAGGAAAATGCGCCTATACTGTATGAGTATGCTACGACTCCCGCTGATGAAACTATGAGAATCAGTATTAGACTGGCAATGATCTCGCTTACTCCCCGCTTGCTGTGAACAAAGGAGTTATGCATCATTTCATTCCTCCTTTGCTCCAAAGTGGCTGTAGAAAGAAGGAGGAATTATTGGGCTTGGACTGATTGGCTGATCATTGTGCCATCTTTGCATGCTACTTGCACGCTGTAGTAAGAACCTGTCGTCATGCTTGTATAGTTGATAGTTAAGTCTGCTACTTGCTGCGTAAGCAGAGAATACCCTATACTGGGAATTAATGCGCCACTTATCGTGCAATTGGTTGTTAGATCGACTCCCTGAACGTATATGTTGGCAAGCAAAAGGTTTGTGCCGCCCACGTTTCTTACAGCAAGGTTTATCTTTGATGTATTCACGCTCGCGTAAGCGACGTCAAATGACAAGTGGCCAGTTTGTCTTGGGTTGGTGGTTGCGCTTCCGATCCATCCCATAACGTATGCGTACACTACGACACCGGCAGCAACAGCGAGCAGCATTAGTATTAGCGAAGCAATCACTGCGGAAAACGCTCTTTTCGAACCGAACAGTTTCTTCAACATCTTCATATTCAATTCACCTTACTTCCAAAAACGAAGCCAATGATAATAACGATTATGAAGGTGCAATATGAATTCCAAATCAGTCACGCTTGGGGTTGCTATCAAGAAGAACAGTCAATGGTTCTCTCGGAGAACAGTCGTCAGCCATTGCAAAATGCGGCAACGATAATGTGTTACCCATCGCCTTATGAGGAATTTATCCTCACTTCGAAAGAGGCTTAAGGATTACTTAAATATCTTCAATAGCTGATAGAGTTTTATGCAGATTGACAATATTGAATTCACAAAACTTGAGAAAGAGCTTTCTGAAACTGGCAAATCCCTTCTGGATTACCTTGCTCCTGACATTGGAAAAGTCTATGTAGTGGCCATTACTAGGGAAAGATGCCCGGCATGCCACAAACAGAAGCCAAAACTGGACAAACTCGCAGCAACTCTGAAGCAGAAACACAAGGAAAGAATAGCCTTTGTTCGAATCCACGTCAAACGTCCTCCCGACTCAGAAGAGGAATCACTGCGAAGCAAGAACACGTTTAAGCACTATTTCTATCCAACCAACCTTATCGTACTAAGGACAAAGGATAGAGGAGCGATAGAATACTACAGAAACGTTTCACCACACATGAGCGAGCTTGAAAAGAACATCGAAGTCGCCGTCGAAACAGCCACAATGATCAAAAAAGAAATGAGCTAATCTAAGTTTTGACGGCGCGCGCTTTTCACGCTGGCCTGCTATCTGATGAATTGTGCTACTATCAAGGTCACGTCCTGCAATGGCTGGCCATCATTCGGGGGATTTATGGGCACTTGACTAATAGCGTCCACGACGTCCATGCCAGCTATTACCGTGCCAAAAACCGAGTAATTACTATCCAAGCTGGCAGCGTTCGCATCGTTCAAGTTTATGAAAAACTGGCTCGTAGCAGAGTTGGGACTGCTTGTTTTCGCCATAGCCACCGACCCTCGCACGTTGCTGTGCTTGTTAGGAAGCTCATCCTGAATCGGAGGCACTGTTATTCCCTTGGACGTAGCGTCTCCGCCCTGGATCACAAAACCCGGAGCAACCCGATGGAAGATGGTTCCATCATACACTTTTGTTCTTGCAAGGTTCTTGAAGTTCCCCGTCGTAATAGGCATGTCGTCATACAATCTGATTGTTATGTTTCCCATGCTTGTCATGAGGAGAACCTTGTTTGAGTTGACAAGAAGGCTTTGTAACGAAACTTTGTTCCAGATGTTGCTGGTATCGTTGCACCAGAATCTCCATTGAACAACATCGCCAATTGTGTTGTCCAAGGTTTTCGTGACTCTGGCATATGAAGATGTTGGGCTCACAAGATCGGAGAACGGCGTCCAAGTGTCATTAACGAATGTACCAGTATTGTTGGTCTCAAAAATGTAGCCGCTCACACTAGCGTCATCTGTCCACAAAACGCTGAAGGTACACGAGGAACCCGCGTTCGTTGAACTGCTTGAAACATCCGAATACGTAGGAGCGTTAGAGCTGACAAGAAGGCTCTGCAATGAAATCCTGTTCCAATTGTCGCTAGTGTCGTTGCACCAGAATCTCCATCGAACGACGCTCCCAATTGTGCCGTTCAGAATCTTCGTAACATTAGCATATGTAAATGTGGAATTCACAAAATTCGAGAACGGCGTCCAAGTGTCATTCATGAAAGTGCCAGTGTTGTTGGTCCCGAATATGTATCCGCTCACATTCGCATTATCAGTCCACAAGACACTGAAGGTGCAAGAGGAACTCGCTCTTGTTCCGCCAGCTGAAATATTGGAATATGTCGGAGGACTTGAATCGGGGCTGCCCATCAACTGATAGCCGACTACCGCAGCAACAACGACCACAGCTATGATTATAAGTGCGAATATTTTGCCGATTGCAGATTCATCGTTCATGGAAATAACGCTAATTTGGGGAATATATAAACATGCTTGATTTCGCTTTTCGAGTCTATTCGGCATCATTGTCTTGCTGCTAATGAAGGAAACGTGGTTCGTATCATGAGCGTAGCACGTCAAGCATGTTACGAGAGAACTGCCCTTGATAGGCATGAATACATTTTGTTGTTCAGTGGTTTTGCGGTGACCGTTTGATATTCGGAAGTCGCCGTAATGTTTATATCGTAAGATGTCATATTCTACTTGTAGATATGTCTGAAAACGGACATATTGTATACAAGCAGAACACAAATACACATGGTGAAAATAATGTTGGAAATGCTTGTTCCCACATTATGGGCATGTTTCGCAATCTATACTGGTTGGTACCTCACATCGGCAAAACACTATGCCCCCCTAACACGCACGGAGGCAAAAACGTTGTGGCACATCCACAAGCAAAACGTTCAATGCAACGGGAAAAAGTGCATGGAGATAAGACACAGAGACCAAATCATCGGTTTTCAATGCGAATGCGGATACAGGCACATGCAGAAACGCCCAATAATAAGTAAGACTCCTGCGTACGACATCGAACTGGGAAGCCCACAATACTCGACTGTTGACAATCTTCGCACCGGCTACAAGTCAAAGTGAATACCAACCATCGGAAACCAAGCATCGCACAAAACTACTCGGAACCCAGATATAGATGCTGCGATGCAGTACTGATTGCAAAATCACTCAAAACCAGGAAACTACAATAGAACGCACAAGCAAACTAACACACAACCTATCCCATTTTCTCTCGATTCTGACCATTTCCACAATCTGTCCACAGCCGTCGATTTTGTTGCATATAATTCACATTTCCTACAGAACCATGTGTACAATCGTTGCTTAAATGAGCCGTATGAGGACAAGGATTAAATAGTCTCAGCGTTCATAAAGTTGCTCTTGAACTATGGATTTAATCGAGGTGATAAACGAATGGTTAGAGAAGGAAGGGGGCGACTATTCAGAAGGAAAGACGGCAAATACCTGATCTACCTGCCGCTAGATTTAGCTGAAGACAGCATGTTCCCATTCAAAGACTTCAGCAAAACAAAAAGAGGCGCTGACTCAGTCGCACTAAAGATAAGCTTCAAGCCTGGAGACGGCAAGCTTCTAGTGGAAAACTGGAGCGCATAGCACACAGCTATATCCATTGACACTGCCTTTCCAAGACCCAGCATTTTTGATTCTCCTACTGTGAAACTCTACTCCCAAGTGAATCCGAGTTTTTCCCAAATCCATAGAAAGGTAATGTAACTGAGCTTTCGTAGTGACCATCGCTTCGTAGTTCCTGTCAACGCAGCAGGGTTACTTTGTGTCGGTGTCATTCTCAGACCATTGGGCAATAGGCCATAAAAAACTATTATGGTTTCCTTATTGCGCGGAATTGTGTTATTAACGCTTCCTATTCCAACAGTTATCCATCCTTGCTCTTTCCATGGACGACTACAAGAATGCTGTGATGCAATACGTATTTTGAATTCATAACGGTTAAGTCAGAATAACTGGCAAATCCAACGGTATAAGAACCCAAGATTGCGAGCACATGGTAGGGTTTTCAGATTACACAAAAAAGTTAAGGTGATAAGTAATAATGGTGAAAAGAGCAGAGAACTCACATGTTAACAGAGCAAGGATCGAGCGAGACAATAAAATCTCGTCCCATAGTCTCATTGGCCTTAAGCACCCAATAATCGAAAACGCCCAAAACGAGATCGAAGATCAGCTGTATGCCAGCGTAATCAAGAATATGCAAATTGGCTTGTACATTTGGCATTTAGAAGACACCAGTGATCCGAAGAGCCTCAGGCTCGTTGCTGCCAATCCTGCGACCCAGAGATTCAGCAGAGTACCGACCAAGGAGATTTTGGGAAAAAAACTGGGAGAAGCGTTCCCAGGATCTAACATGATGGAATTTGTCAAGGCCAGTATGAAAATTATACGCTCTGGAAAATCAATGCAGTTAGCAGAACTTCGTTACAGTGATAAACGCGTTCCTGAAAGCTCCTTTTCCGTCAAGGCCTTTCCACTTCCAAAAAATTGTGTAGGCGTGATACTTGAGGACGTGACGGAACGCAAACGCGCCGAGCAGGAGATGCAGGATAACGAAGAAAAGTTTCAGGCAATCAGTGCCTCAGTGTTAGACGCCATAATTCTGATGGACAGTGAGGGGAGAATTTCCTATTGGAATCCTGCTGCAGAAAGAATCTTCGGCTACACGAAAGAAGAAGCAACAGGCCAGAAATTGCACGAATTCATCATTCCCAAACATTTTCATGAAAATGTCCTAAGGCGATTAAGAAAACTCGAGGAAACAGGACAAGACCCACATTCTGTAAAAAGAGAATTCAGAGCTGCCAGAAAAGATGGAACAGAATTCCCAATAGAACTATCTACTTCAAAACTCAAGATCAAAGGAAAATGGCATACCCTAGGCATAATCAGAGATGTCACCGAACAGAAGCAGATGGAACAGACGATGAGACAGAGCGAGGAGAAATATCGTAACGCTTCCCAAAAACTGGCAAGCTTGATGAGAAGCTCTGCAAAAATGCTTCACACCACGGACTTGCGTGAACGACTCAAAACCATTGCCGAAGCAGTTCGGGAGCAGGACTGGGGAAGAGTGGTAATATCGTTAAGAGACGAGAACCTTAACACGACAGATGTAGTTACAGCAGGCTTAACTCCTGAAGAAGAACAGTACCTGAGAGATCATCAATCATCAGGGCAGGTGTGGCGAAAGCGTTTAAGCTCCATGTTCGAAAGGTTTCGCTTGGGAGAATTCTACTATCTTCCCTGGAGCGACTCACTGGTTCGAAGGCAGTTTAAATATGCACTTCGAAGCAAAGTTCTGAAGAAAGAGACAGTTGACTGGGATCCAGATGACTTGCTCTTTGTTCCCCTGCGATTGCCCAACGGCCAAGTTGTAGGTATAATGAGCATGGATGACCCCAAGGACGGCCGGCGCCCCACTCGTGAATCACTAGCTCCTCTTGAACTCTTCGCGCATCAAGCCGCCGTGGCCATCGAGAACGCAAAACTGATACAACAAGTAAAGGAGTATGCACAACATCTTGAGGAAAAAGTTGAAGAGAGAACCAAGGATCTGAGAAAGAGCGAAGAGAAACTCAGAAGCATATTTGCTGCTTCTCCTGACGCTATTACAGCAACAGACTTGAATGGAAACGTGGTCGAATGTAACGAGCAAACATTGAAAATGCACGAGTATGCTTCAAAACAAGAACTGATCGGCCAAAGTTCCTTCATACTGATTGCTAAAAAAGATCACGAGAAAGCCGCTGAGAACATGAAGAGAGTTTTCAACGAAGGACTTATGAAAAACGACGAATACACCTTCGTTACCAAAACCGGACGTGAATTTCCAGCCGAACTCTCAGCAAGCATTGTCTTGGATGCTTCACGCAACCCGTTGGGCTTTGTAGCAATAACCAAAGACATAACTGAACGTAAACGAATGGAACAACAACTTTTCAAATCTGAAAGGCTAGCGGCCATTGGCGAGTTAGCTGGAATGGTCGGACATGATTTACGTAACCCACTAACGGGCATCGCAGGAGCCGCATATTACCTGAAGACGAAGTACACCTCAAGAATGGATGATAAAGCAAGAGAAATGCTCGAAATTATCGGCAACGACATTGAATACTCAAACAAGATCATAAACGACCTCTTGGAATACTCAAGAGAAATCAAGCTGGAACAAACAGAAACTACTCCAAAGGCAATTACAAACGAAGCCTTAGCCCTCGTAAGGATTCCAAAGAATATACAAGTGATAGACTTAACAACAGACACTCCACGAATAAAAGCAGACGTCAGCAAGCTGAAGAGAGCCTTCGTCAACATAATCAAAAATGCTGTAGACGCGATGCCTAAAGGCGGAAAACTCACGTTAAAGAACAAGAGATCAAAAACCAACGTAGAATTTACTTTCACTGATACTGGCATAGGCATACCAAAGGAAGTTGTCGAAAAAATCTTCACGCCATTATTCACAACAAAAGCCAAGGGAATGGGCTTTGGCTTGCCAATCTGCAAACGTAACATAGAGGCACATGGAGGCCACATCACAGTCCAAAGCAAAGTTGGCAACGGAACAACATTCACTGTCACGATGCCAATCAAGGGCAAACCAACGGAAAACGAGAGGATCTGGATAAATATGCCTGAATCTTGGCTGACATCAAACGCCTTCAAAAAATATCGCAGTTAATCTGAAAAGGCAATTTCACGACAGACGAGTATTCAGAAAGCACCCGTTTGCTTAATGCTTTTTCGCGCTCTGTTTCCATTCCTCGTATTTTTCTAAGACTTCTCTTATTTGCGCGTTTACGAAGCCCTCGGCGCTTTGGTACGGCGTGTTCATTTCCTTCACCGCTTCATCAAGCAAATCATATTGTTCCTTCTGAATTACCACGTACTCATTTTCTTGGCTTAACCAATCTAGCCTGAAGCGTATTGCATCTCTTATGAATTCCTCCCTCGTCGTGAAGCCCAGATGCTTGTTTTCATCCATGAAACTCTGTATCTGTGCAAGTAGCTCCTGCGGCAAGATGACTGACTCGTTGATCAAGGCACTTATCGCGTCCTGGTATGTTTGCATCTTGCTTGTTTGAACCATTAGCTCGCCAAGTAGTGCCGTAAGCTTTTGGTGTATGTCCTCCGAAATTCTGAGTGTTTTCATTCTTCCCACTTCTCCACACGTTATGCGTCAAGCATTGTTTGTGTCGCAAAGCTTTTAAATGTTTCTTGTATATCTAGTATACATCGTATTTTAGATGTGTACGCGCATGCCTTCAAACCGCTATTCAACATCATACCTCAAAACTCGGAAGACACGTGACAGACCGTATCATGGAAAACGTAGCACATTCATTGGCAAGTCCAGATTGCCCAGCCTTGCTGTAAGCGCTGACGGCAGAAAGACTCAGCGTGCGATTCAAGGCCTGCGTCAGGATGGCTGAAGTGAGAACATGCCTTTCATCTTCTATTGCAGCCAATGTGGATCGATTCTGTACGAAGATCCAAGACCTCTGCTATCAGATGGATCCTACAAAAGCCCACCGTACCTCGAAGGCATTATCAAAAAACTCAGCGGCAAATGCTCCTCTTGCGGACACAAGCTACAGATCCCGCCCTCTGAAATCGAAATCTTTGCACCAAAAAATGAAAACAACGTCTTGAAGAGAGAGCGCAGAATGCTGGAACAAATTCAAATATCGAAGACAATGCGTCGCTCAAAGGAGAAAACGCGGGCCAAACGTGTGAAAAGATATTTATCCCTAAGAGAAATCCAATCTTCAGGGCTCCGGTAGTATAGTCCGGTCAAACCTCGCAAAAGGGACTATGTATAGCGGCCTCTCGACACTCAAGAGTGAGGGAAAGTCGCGGACCCGGGTCCAAATCCCGGCCGGAGCACCATTTTACTGGCAATTGCACGCGCTATGATGTAACAATTAAAAGGTTGAAGAGACAGGAATATAGAAGAAGGCAAACCGCATGCATGTCAAGAAAATAACCCTGCGTGACCTAGAGGAAGCCTATTGCTGCATCAGCGAAACGCCTCCTGGCGCAGCGTGGGCAAAAAGTCTCCCAGAATCAAGAGAATGGCTTAGAAAGAACCTTGGCAAGCACGTAGAGGGCTATCACCTGCTGGACGATGGCAAAGTCATCGGCCACATCTATTATGCAACTTCTGAAAAGGCTTTAATCCCGTATGAACTGGAGCCCGGAGTGGCCTGCATATACTGCACAGAGATGTTGCGCGACTACATGCACAAGGGATACGGCAGTATGATGTTCGACTACATGAAAAGAGACCTCAAGAAGCAGGGGTTCAAGGGCATAATGGTCCCAGCAACGGACTTCAAAGAATTCATGCACTACGAGCTGTTCCAGAAACAAGGATTCAAAATAATAAAGGAACATCCACCGTTTAAAGTCATGTACTTCCCGCTCACAAAGGAAAACATCAGTGCCAAACCAATAAACCTAAACTACAAGCCCTCAAAAGACAAGGTTGAAGTGACCCTATTCAACAATTTCTTCTGCCCCGTAGGAGCACACATGCACCATTCAATCAAGAAAGTTGCTCAAAGCTTCGGCGACAAGGTCAAGATAGTCGAGATTGAAGCAACCCTCGAAACTGTCCGAAAATATGGAACCACAGACCCGCTGATCAACGGCAAAATCAAGATCTTTGGCCCAGCCTCTGAAGCAAACGTGAAAAAAGCAATACAGGAAGAAGTCGACCAGTTCAAACACTAGACAACCACGGAGCAAACGTGCGTTCAGTTCATAGAATGAAGAAAAGGAAGACAGCCAACATGAAAACACTAGATCGAAAACTAGTCCCAATCCTAGAGCAGAAGTATGGCAAATACTGGTGGCCCGTTGAGTATCCAAAGGACGTGTTCTCAGACCCTTTCAAGAACTTGGTCATTACTGTCCTGTCTCAAAACACAAGCGAAGTGAACTGCGTCAGAGCGTATAAAGGGTTGATGACAAGGTTTGAGGTCAAGCCTGAGGTCTTAGCCAACGCAGACGTGGCTGAAATCAGGAATGCTATTCGGAGCGGTGGACTGTACAACGTCAAATCCAAAAGAATCAAAGAGCTGTCGAAAGTGGTTCTCGAAAAGTTCAATGGCAACTTGGCTCCGATCCTTGCCTTACCCAAGGAAGAAGCAAAAAAGAAGCTTATGGAGCTCCCTGGAATCGGCGACAAGACGGCGGACGTGCTGCTCGCAAGTCAGTACGGCTACCACGAAGTATTCGTCGTGGACACGCATATGGACAGAATAGCTAAGAGACTTGGCCTGGTGAAGGAGAAGGCGAAGTATGCCGAAATTCAGGAAGCTATCAAGCATTTCATCCCGAAAGATGAAAGAACAGGCGGCCTATTTTGGCTCTTGGCTAAATACACCTGTAGAGCCCAGAGACCCAAGTGCCACGAATGCCCACTTATCAGAATATGTGACTACCCGGAAAAAAGCGCACGCTCCGCTGGAGTGCGTTAGGATCCTTCTGTTTATAGGAGGTGATTAGAATCGTGAACAGATTCAACTGGGTTGAAATACGAGTGAGAGACTTGGAAAAAGCCCAGAAGTTTTATGGAAGCCTATTTGATTGGAAAATCACGGGCGACGAAAACAAGGACTACGCCTATTGGATCATCAACACGGGCGAAAAGCCGGGCGGCGGCCTGTGGCGAATGCCTAAAGAAAAACCAACAGGCGTCTATGTCTACATCGTCGTTGACGACATTGAGAAAACACTGGAAAGGGTCGTCAAGATGGGAGGAAAGGTCGTCGTTTCAAGGTCTGAGGAAAACGGAAACGCCATGGCCACGTTCGCCGATCCAGATGGCAACCTGTTCGGGCTTTATGAATACGCCAAGAAATAACGCTAACAGTTCTATAACATGATAATCTACGTCAGCTAAACATCGCCAAGCTTACTGGGTCCGTGTCTGAGAGGAAGTGCGAAACAAGATGCAGTGGGACCATTTACGACTCAGCTCTTCAGTTCACTTGTCCACGAGTTTTTCTTCGTCTGCGTGCTCGATTTTTCTCCGCCCTGCTTGGGAAAGCTTTAATTCTATCAATTTTTTGTCATAAGAATACGCTGGTGAAACATGTTGGCCACACTGGGTCAGTTGAAGTTTGCGATGGGGACAAGTATATTCCTAGTGGCCTTCATTTTCGCCACGTTCTTGGCAGTGATAATGTTCATTGTCCAGCTGTTCGTTGTCCAGCTAGACTTGATTTCTAATGTAATTCTCATAATCGGCCTTCCCGTACTTTTCATACTGTTTCAGTATCTTATAGGACCAGCCATAGTCAAAATGTCATCACGACTGCAATATTTGAAACCTGGGGATAACCCGTGGCTCGAATCCACCGTAAAAGAGCTTGCAGACAAAAGCGCAATACCGATGCCGAAACTAGCCATAGTCCCAGACAACACTCCTAATGCATTTGTCTTCGGAAGAACCTCGAACACGGCAACTCTGGCGGTTCACGAAGGACTGCTCAAAAACCTGAATGAAGAAGAAGTCAGAGGCGTGATTGGACACGAGCTGGGACACATAAAACATAAAGACTACATCGTGATGACATTGCTTGCCGCTATACCACTGTTAGCCTATCTCGTGGCGCGTGGAACTTGGACAGCTGCGTGGATGTCAGGCAGGTCTTCAAGGGAAAGAGATCAAGGTGGCATGGAAGCAGCGCTGTTTGCAATTGGAATACTGTCCTACGTAGTCTACTTCGTTTCACTACTAGGCGTAATGAGACTCAGTAGGCTGCGGGAACATTATTCAGATGCCTACTCGGCCTACGTGACGGGTTCACCAAGAAACTTGGAGAGTGCACTTGCAAAAATCACGTATGGCTTATCGCTTTCACCTAAACCTCCTTCAGGAGTGAGAGCCTTCTACATAGGCGATCCGGTACAGGCTAAACAAGAAATTCAGGAGATAATGGACAAGAAAGAAGAATACGACTTGGACCACGATGGCGTGTTGGACGAAAAGGAATTAGAACAGGCCATGGAGAAAGAGGCCAAATCCGCATGGGTAAAGATGCACAGTTTGTTCTCAACACATCCTCCGACCTTCAAGCGAATATTGCTGTTAGAAGAAATAGACGAGGAAATGAGTAGCGGAAAATATTCAAGCGACCGCGTCTACGCCCGCATATAGAACGCCACATTCACGTGCCTTTTGGCACAAAGCAGATTTACTACTTTCATGATAGATTGAAAACTGAGGTTCAAAGTTGAAAGTGAAGCTTCTCCGGTACACGGCAGACGCCGAACGACTATGCGGAACCGCAGCGTTAACAACAACCAAAAGCGGCGCTCCATCCGAGATCTTTGAAAAAATAAGTCCGGACGCTGCCAAAGCCATAATCAAACGCGTAACGGGCTACGGGCATGGTTCAGTAATTGAGCACGCTTCATTCACCTTTAGCATCGAAGGTGTCTCCAGAGCCATGACGCACCAGCTTGTCAGACACCGCATTGCCTCGTATACACAGCAAAGCCAACGTTACGTGGCGTACGACACGTTGGAAAATTACGTGATCCCTCCGAGCATAGCAAAGAATGCTAAAGCAAGAAGTGAGTTTGATGAGGCTTTGAAAAAGATCTCTGACGCCTATCAGAATCTTCTGAAGATGGAAATTCCAAAGGAAGATGCGAGGTTTATTCTGCCAAACGCTGCCAAAACAAACATGATGGTAACCATGAACGCGCGCGAGCTCAGGCACTTCTTCAATGTACGCTGCTGCGCCCGTGCTCAATGGGAAATGAGGGAAGCTGCAACTGAAATGCTCAGACAAGCCAAGAAGGCAACACCAGCACTTTTTGAGAATGCTGGGCCAACGTGCGTCGAGTTGGGCTACTGTTCTGAGGGAAAGATGAAGCCGCCGGATTGTGACATTGCAGAAATGAAGAAGAAATTCCAAAGCTTGTAGAGATGCGAATGGCAAGATACAAAGTCTTGGCTGTTGCAACAAAGTATTGGAGGCCGAAAAGCAACTACGTTCAAGAGATCACAGATGCTGTTAGAGGCAAGGTTGATGATGGGGATTTTGTGGTGGTTTCGGAAAAGGCAATGTCGACAGCTGTGGGCAACGTTGTTGATGAGAATGCTGTAGCGCCGACTCTCAACTCGAAGTTGATTGCGAAGCTTTGGATGCGAATAGTCTGGGGCTATGTTCTGGGTCCATTGTGCCGTTTCCAAGCGAGCTTCCTCCAGCGCCTCCGAGCATATCCGTTGGAGGCGGGAAGCCGCCACAAGCAGCTGATCCTGCAGCATTGCGGTCCCTTGCAGGCGCTGATGTTTGGTTCAGAGGGCGGCGTGGACGCAAGCAACGTCGCGTATTCCTATGTGAGCCTGCCATTGAGAAACGCAGCGGAGGCAGCTCAGGGCATACGGAGAGAATTGCTGCGAAAGTTGCAGAAGAGGATCTGCGTCATAATTGCAGACACTGACAAGACGTATTCTTTTGGAAATTTCCATTTCACGCCTAGGCCGAATCCGATTAGAGGGATTCACTCTTTCGGAGGAGTCCTTGCCTACGTGATGGGAAGGTTCTTGAGACTTAGGAGAAGAGCCACGCCGACTGCTGTTGCCGGCTGTGGAATGCAGGCTGAGGACGCCTTGGAAATTGCTGAAGCTGCAAACCGTGCAAGAGGGTGTGGTGCAGGACGAACAGTTTGGGACATGGCCGACAACTTCAAAGTGGGTTTAACTGAAGTAAGCTGGGAAATGCTTGAGACAGTAAAACATAAACCCATAGTTATTCTAAGAAGCAAGCGGTGAAAACTTCGATGGATGAGACAGCGAAAATTCTCAACGCTTTTTTCAACCCTCGCTCAGTCGCGATCGTAGGAGCAACAAAAAGAGTGGACAAGGCAGGCCACATCATTTTCAAGAATTTTGTCGAGAACAAGGCGAGGGGCGTTTTCAAGGGCCAATTATACGCTGTCAACCCAAATGAGAATTCGGTTCTAGGCATTAAGTGTGTCCCAACTGTGACAAAGGTTCCGGGGGATCTTGAACTCGTCGTCGTTGTCGTTCCAGCAGACGTCGTACCGCAGATCATGAGGGACGCGGCAGCCAAAAAAGTCAAAACGGCAGTCATAATCAGCGCGGGCTTCGGCGAAGTTGGAAACCACGAGCTTGAAAATGAAGTGGCAACGATAGCTAAAGAAGCTGGAATGCGAGTTCTCGGACCCAACTGCCTTGGCGTGTACGATTCACGCACAGGCGTTGACATGCTGTTTCTGCCAGAAACGAAGGTTCTGACAACAGGAGACGAGGTTGTCGCCACACCACGCCCCTTACCGGGAAGCATAGCGATAGTAACTCAGAGCGGCGCGTTCGGTGCAGCAGCGCTCGACTACTTGGCGGGCTTACACACGGGAGTAAGCAAATTCGTGAGTTTCGGCAACAAGATCGACGTCGACGAGGCGGAAATGCTGCGTTACCTGTACCACGACGACGAAACAAACGTGATACTGCTATACGTTGAGGACATAAGATCGGGAAGGAGATTTCTGGAAGCAGCAGAAGAAATCACCAGGAAAAAGCCTGTTGTCGCATTGAAGTCCGGCAGGACAGAGGCTGGCGCAAGAGCCGCTGCCTCACACACGGGCGCCATAGCTGGGTCTGACCAGATTTACGATGCTGCCTTCGAACAAACAGGTATCTTCAGGGCACAGGACATGGACGAGTTCTTCCACGCTGGAAAGGCATTATCGATGCAGGTGCCTGCTAAGGGAAAAAACGTTGGAATAATCACGGATGCTGGAGGCCCTGGCATAATGGCCGTTGACGAATGCGGAGTGAAGGGGTTGACAGTCAAACGTTTCTCTGAAGAGACAATCGGGAAGTTCGAAAAGTTGAAAGCTGAAGGAAAGCTTCCCAAGTTTGCAACGAACTTCAACCCCGTAGACGTTACAGGCTCAGGCACATCTGAGATGTTTGAACTTGCAACAGAAATTCTCTTCCAGGACCCAGAAGTCGATGGAATAATAATGCTCGGCCTGCACCACACTCCAAACTTGCAGGAGGATTATATCGACAAAGTCGTGCATGTTGCCAGCAAATACGAGAAACCCATGGTTGCATGTGACATCGGCGAAACTGAAATGGCAATTAGCATGCGCCTGAGGTTCGACAGGCTGAACATTCCCGCTTATTCGTCACCAGAAGATACTGCAAGAGCAATGAACGCCCTCGCAAGATATGGGCTTTACATGAAGAAAAAAGGCTACTATCAAGAATACGTCAAGACCTTCTTATGGAGCAAAAGAAAAAAGCAGGTCAAACCGTGACCTCAAATTCGCACAGGCTACCATCGACAAGATGCAGCTTTTCCCTCAGGTTTACTGGTGAAATCACCTCGATAACGTCTTCCGGGTAGCCAGGGACTTCTGGAATAACCACAGCGCACCCCAGATTCGCCACATTGGCTCTGAAAAGCTTCCCACGAAAATAACCGGGAGCAGGCGAGATTTCTACGCCTACCGCTTTCGTCAGCGCTCTCTTCGTTTTCATGCTATTTCCGGCTAGTCTTATGTTCAATGTTCCCGGATAAGGCGCGAAACCTATTTTCTCTTCTATTTGTTTCCTCGCCCATACAAGGTTAACGAATCTTGCTCCTCCACCCTTCCCAGAAAAAACTCTGCCCTTCAGGCGGAGGATCTTCAACTGGTATGGCCTTTTATTCCGCGTTTCAATGTTCAAACGAAAGTAGTGGTTTCAAAAAAGTGGAACCTATTTTTGCTCTTTGAGCCAAGCTGCAACTTTTCTGATCAGCGGGTTAGTTGACATGTCTACAACTGGAACTATCATCTTCTCTCTAGTTTCAATGATCGGCTGGTACTTCGGCATCAAAGCGTACCCGACGAAAGACCAGTAAACCCGTTTGTGTTCAACCAGTTCCTTCGCAACGGTTTCTGTTGAAGCTGGAATTGGAAAGTACAGAAAGACTACGCCTTCAGCCCAGTAGAGCCCCGCGGTCTTGCCTCCAGCGATGATGGACGCAAACCTTGCTATCTCGTCTGAGGTTGAAAAGAAGTCGCGTTCCATCACGACGATCTCTTCGAAAGGCTCAAACTTCACGGTAACCTCGCTTCCGTCCACGATCGTTCACCCTTTCTAACTGTCTCTCTGCTCAGGTTGCCTTTTAAACTTATCATCGTTTCGAAAAGGTTAAAGAGCCAACGGCGGCTAAAGCGTTAGCTAACAATCTTCAGGGGACATGTCAGCTTGCCTGAAATCCGAGTAGCACTTGTAGGCGTGGGCAATTCAGCCTCCGCCTTGGTTCAAGGAGTGCACTACTACGAGGATGCAAAAGAAGATGTAATGGTACCCGGGCTAATGCACGTAGACTTCGGCGGGTACCACATAAGAGACATCAAATTCGTAGCCGCATTCGAAGTAAACAAGAAAAAGATCGGGAAAGACCTAGCTGAGGCAATATTCACCGAGCCGAACTGCTGCGCCAAGTTTGCGAAGGTCCCGCCCCTGCACGTTAAGGTTTCACCTGCACCTGTCATGGATGGCGTGGCCGAACACATGAAAGAAACTTTTCACGTTTACACTGAAGGAGAGATCAAGCCTGTCGACGTTGTCGAAGCGTTGAAGAAGGCGAGGGCAGACATTCTCGTAAACTACTTGCCCGTCGGCAGCAGAAATGCCACGCGCTTCTATGCTCAGGCAGCGTTGGACGCTGGATGCGCCTTCATAAACTGCATGCCAGAGTTCATCGCTTCAGACTCGACTTGGGCCAAGAAGTTCGAGGAGAAAGGCCTGCCAATTGCGGGCGATGACATCAAAAGCCAGGTGGGAGCAACAATCCTTCATCGAAGCCTTGCAAGGCTGTGCGTGGACCGGGGAGTAGTTATCGACGAGACCTATCAGCTCAACCTAGGCGGAGACACTGATTTTCAAAACATGACGGTTGAGGAACGATTAAAGACTAAGCGTATTAGCAAGACTGAGGCCGTTACGAGCATGGTCCCCTACGATTTGCCCACTCGGATAGGCCCTTCGGATTATGTGCCATTCTTGGGGAACAAGAAGATCTGTTATTTGTGGCTCAAGGGCAGAAAGTTCGGCGACAGGCCGTTGACGATGACCGTGAAGCTTGAAGTTGAAGATTCACCGAACAGCGCAGGTGTGGTCATAGACATAATCAGAGCCGTGAAAATAGCGTTGGACCGCAAGATAGCCGGCCAACTGCTGAGCATATCAGCATACGCGTTCAAGCACCCGCCTATCCAAGTGCCAGATCCCGTGGCCAAGCAATCAGTTGAGGAGTTCATCCAAGGCAAAAGAAACCGTTGATAATGAACCTCAGATCAGCACGTTGACGTGTCGCGCGCGTCGAGAATGGCTATACGCTGGCGTTTGTCAGGGACCTAGACGGAGTTTGGATTGAGCTGATCAGTAAGAAAGCCAAGCCAGCGTCACAAAAGAGGAATAAGAAATCCTGTTAGTGTGCATCAAAGATGCGAGAAAGCCCTAGACTTGCGGCACTAGAGGCTTCGTGTTATTCCTTGTTTCAGCATGCCAACGAAGCTGTTCTTGAGCTCCTCAAAGCATGCACTTAGTCGCCTGGCATCTTCTTGCGTCATTCCCTGCGAGATGAGTTGTTTCTCGAAGGCCTTTCTGGCCTTTCGCACTTGTCTGCCTAGAGTGATGTACGTCCAAGAGAGGCTTAGAGTCATGCGTGCCAAATGTGGAGTTGACTTGATCACGGTTGTGATTACTGATGCTGCGCTCATCTTTACCATCCCACTATGGATAGGGAAGAGAAGGATTATTCGTCTTCCTCTTCTTCTTTTTCTCGTTTTTTCTTCTCAAGCTTTTCGCGGATTCTGTGTTCAATTTCCTCGCTTATGTCTTCTCTGGATTTCTCCGTCCACTTTCCCGTGCCAGTGCTTCTGAGCATGTCGCCGAGGCTTGTGAAGGTTCGCATGTAGTCTTCCGTCAGCTTCACTGCTACCTGTTCAGGCAGTCCGCCGTTTTTCAGTTCTTTGTAGTATGCTGCCGCTGCTTTGCCCATGTTTCTTCCTGCTTCCTCAGAGAAGACCGAGGATAGCAGGCTCTTTATCAGCGCTGGGACTTCAGAGGATACGACTCCCAGTATCTCTTTGATGTTTTCTGCGTCCATCTTCTTGCCTTTTCCTTCGCTGTCAATCACGTTTTTTCACCTCCCAGACTCTTCACCCAAAGGTTACATGTAACTGTGCTAGAACGGCTTTGGCTTTGACCTCGTCCACATGTGCCGCTTCTGCTGTTCGATAGGAAGCTGTCTCAGTTATCTTGGGTGAACTTGAATTGATCCTTACATGGGGAACAAACAGGTTGTATCTCCTGTCCGTTTGACGTATATATCCGTGTTTCATTTGTTTCTACCTCAAATGAGCATAGGAGTGGTCACTCTAGTTAGGTGTTCTGCGCAATAGTGACCAGTCTAGTGGTCAGCTTTTTCGGCCAACTCGTAGGTTGGAACTCGTCCTTCCTTCTTTACCAGAATGCTCTGCTCCAACAGTTTTTTCACTCTGTCGCGCACTATGCGTCTACTTGCTTTTCCACGCATCGTAGCCACCTGCCGTGTGATAGCCGAAAGGTTCAGCGCGCCTTTCATGGCCAACGCTTGAATTATGCATCTTGAGATGTCGTCCTGGGCGATGGGCTTCTGGCGCAGGTATTGTTCAGCGTTGCGCAAGCGAGAAGCAACCTTCAAGGGCTCACCGTACATCCCTATGCCAACCTTCGTTAGTCTCAACGCGGCAGCTAGACCTTCGTACTCTGGCTTCTCAAGAATCAGCTGTTCGAGAAGATCGAGTCTGTGAATTATCTGGTCAAGTTTCTTGCTGAGCTCTTCTGCATCGGAGACAGGTTTTTCTTTTCGGCTCAAGTTTTTCCTGCTTCTCAGGTATGATTGAGTTACATTGCTGTTCATCGTTTAAATGATTGACTGCAGAAATATTGCAAGGCTCCATGGACTCGCGGTAGATTGATGCAGTTGATCGCAGCTTGCATTAGAAGTGTTGGTATGACACTATATCTTTTAACGTCTTCCTCGAAGGCAACGGTGGCTCAACACTTGAAAATCCTAGTTGGATCATTGCGGCGATTCGATACTTGTTAGGCACTCGCAGTATTTCTTTCAGCTCCCGCTCTTCTTCCAAATCATAGTAAGTGTATATGCAACTGCCTAGGCCTTCTGCAGTGGCCGCCAGCAACATGTTTTCTATCGCGGTCCAAGCCGAGCCTAAGACAAACTCCTCTCTCATCCGTTCTAGAACCTCGTAACACGCGACAACCAAAGCCGGAATTTTACCCATACTCGACTTGTCCCAAGAGCCTCCTCGCTGAGCCAAGTATTTTGCACGTTCTGGAGCGAATCGTGACCAAGCCTTCTTACTAGAAACGGTGCAAACCGCCGCGATTCTTTGCCTGACATCAGGATCAGTTACAACTATGAAGTGCCAAGGCTGAGTGTTGCCAGCTGATGGAGCCCAGCGCCCAGCCTCAAGAACCCTGTTGAGAGTTCCATCTGGCACTGGATCCTCCTTAAACTTCCTGATGCTTCTTCTCTTTGCAATAACTTCACTAAAATCCATTAGGCATCACACAAGGGCAATTTCAGTTTCCAAACCTATTAATATTTCAGAATATGCGAACACTTTTGGTAAAGTGTGTGCGACAGTTCGTGCGAATATTTGTACTTGATTAAGCTAGATGCTAGTTTGCCTTAGTCTTGCTCCATTTCTGCGAGTATCTCCAGCCGCCTTCGAAAGTATCTAAGAGACACTTGATACATTTGGTGTATTCCATCGCTGATACGCCAAGGATCTCCACTTTCAGCCATACTATGTTGAAGATCCGGTCTGAGAAGCTAATTGATCCCGTATTGGCTTCTTTACTCTTGAAATCAACGTATATTCTTGCTTTTGTCGTCGCGACCTCGCCGAGCTTAGCGCGCGCGCTAACGTCTTAACTACGGCACACTACAGAATTTGAACGCTTGAAGCCTTGAATGCTAGAAAAACCTCGTTGCCTAAGCTGAGTTGCATCTCGTTAAAGGAACGCTTGGTTATTTGCACTGCGAAGGGCTTGCCAGCGTTCACTTTGAGTTTTACGACAGAACCTAGATCCAAGATTTCAACAATCTTGCCGCTGAGAACATTTCTTGCGCTAGATGATATTCGATTCTTGGACAGGATTATGTCGCTTGGACTTATAAGAACGGTAACTGCTCCATCTCGTTGGCTTGCGGTTTCCAGCTGGACATTATTCCCAATGTCTACCAGTGTCGTGCCTTCTTCTGTGGCTTTTGCGGTTCCGGTGAAGGTGTTTTCCACCGCGGCGAAGCTTGCTAAGGTCTTCGATAATCTTCCGAAGATTTCTGTCGGCGTTCCGACCTCACTTATCTTTCCATCGTTAATCAACGCAATGCGGTGTGGCAGGCTCTTAGCTTGAAACATGTTGTGTGTTGCGATCACTATTGTTGTTTTCAGTTCTCGATTAACCGCCGCTATCACTTCCTCCATGATATCAGCATTTTTCGGATCCAAATTTGCTGTTGGTTCGTCTAAGAGAAGTACTTTAGTGTTGAGGGCTAAGGCTCTTGCCAGCGCCACCCTTTGTTGTTCGCCACCTGAGAGTTTCTTTGCCTGCCTTTTCTCGAAACCTTCTAGCCTCACAAGCCTCAGCGCTTCGCTGATCTTTTCGCCAATTTTGCTGTCTGGCGTCCTTCTTATCTTCAGTCCATAAGCAATGTTGTTATGGACCGATGTACGGAAGACCACAGTTTTCTGGAAGACCATGGTGCTTTCCATTCGCGTTTCTTCAACGCTCTTGTCCGTCACTTTCACCCCATCGAAATATATTTCGCCCTTTGTTGGTTTCAAAATGAAGGCCAGAATCTTAAGCAGCGTCGTTTTTCCAGAACC
Organism: Candidatus Bathyarchaeota archaeon; assembly: GCA_963705345.1. GTDB lineage: Archaea > Thermoproteota > Bathyarchaeia > Bathyarchaeales > Bathycorpusculaceae > DASPTR01. Next base: position 133,537 of record OY970072.1, on the reverse strand, counting down.
ATTTGGTCCAAGCAAGGCTAGTATTTCGCCCTCCGTGATTTGTAGGTTTATGTTGTCCAGAACTGTTGTTTTTGCGAAGTCTTTTGTCACGTTTCTGAGTACAGCAATGGCGCCCATTTTCTTCCCCTTTGGATTATGTTCAATGCGAGGTTTATGGCGAAGACCAGCGTGAGCAGTATTATCATAAGGGCAACGGAAGTTTCTATGTTGCCGATCTGCAATTCAACCCATATCCCAGTGGTCAGGAGTTCCGTGTACCCAGCAATGAAGCCTCCTACAAATTGGGCTATGCCCAGCTCACCGATCGCCCGATTGAAACTTGCTACACCAGCAAGGAGAATCCCACTTAGAGCTTCTTTTAGGACTGCGAATGAGGCCTGAGACTCTGAGGCCCCAAGAGTCTTCGCTAAATTCACTATTTCTGGGTCAACGGCTTCTATTGCTGTTATTGCCAAGCTAACGATTATAGGCGTGATGAGCAGTGCTTCGCCGATTATTATTGCCGTCGGAGTGTACAATAGACCGAGAAAACCAAGAGGTCCCTTCTCCCTCGAAAAAGTCAAGAACAAGAGGAAACCTAGAGCGACTGTTGGTATACCTATTAAGGAGTTGAAGATGGTCTTCACTAGGAATTTACCGCGGAAGCTATTCATTGCTATGAGGGTTGCGATTGGGATCCCCCACAAAGCGGCAATCAACGCAGCAGAACCTGAAACGAATAATGAACGCAAGGTGATTTCGATTAATCTAGGATCACCAGAAAAAATGAGTTGAAAGGCTTTGAACAAGCCATCCAACATGTTCATTGAAGTTTTTCCGTCCTAAGGATAGAGATCAGGGTAGCGGCTGTCCCTGTATTCGGGTGGACATTCGTAGGATTCATTGCCTTCCTTGATGAATGCGTAATCCTGTATCCACTGGACTATTTGTAGTGTTGAGTTTTGCTTCAGCAGTTGAACGGTACTGTGAAAGAGGCTCTGCCCATATTGATCCTTTCCATAGTTGTCTATGAGCTGTTGGCCCTCGTCTGAGATCAGATATCTTATGAACGTTATCGCGTTAGTGATGTTCACGCTTGGGTGTTTTGTCTGGTTCACTGCCATGACGCTGTAGACATTGAGCAGGTCCTTCGTTTCTGTAATGAAAGGAACTAATGATATTGTTCCATCTTTTGAGAGTTTCAAATATGTGCCAGTGTCTGAAAGCGTGTAAGCTCCATACTCATTGGCCATATTTAGTGTTATGCTCATACCCTGACCCGCACTTGCATACCATGATTCCGCAGATATTTGTGCGTAGCTGAAATTGGCCTTCGCCCACAGGCTTTTCTCTTTTGTCTGAGTCCCTGAACCGTCGCCTCTAGACACCCATGTTCTGCTGTTAGTGTGGTCTCTTCCGTAGTCGACTATTTTTCCCAATGCAGCAGTTACTGACGACCCGTTGATTCCAGCAGGATCTGACGGCGGGCCGACTATTGTGAAAAAGTTGTAGGCTATTATCTTTCGGCAGACTCCGTCTCCTCCTTGGAGAAACTGTGTTTCGTTCGAGGGTGAGTGAACAAGCAAGGCGTCTACGCTGCCTCCCTGCGCCTGCAATATGGCTTGACCCGTGCCAACCGCAATAAAGCTGAGATCTATTGGGTATTTCGCTTCGAAGGCCTGTTTTGTCGCATTTAACAGCCCTGTCTCATAAAGGCTCGTGGTAGTCGAGATCAAAAGCCTGGTTCTGGTGAAATAGTAGAAATACGCTAGGGACCCACCGACTATCAATGACGTGACAACAACCGCGACTATTAGAACTTTTATCCATGGCTTCATTCTTTTCACCGTTATGTTTTATCAGTCATATCGAGTACATTTATAAATGTTGCTCGATAGACTAGATAAGCTAGATGGTCAGCCAGAAAAAGCCCAAGCTATCATTCAAGATTTGGCTGGAATATGAAGGAAAGCCGCTACTGGGCAAGGGCGGAGCTGAGATACTATCAAGCATAAGAAATGAGGAATCAATCTCAAAGGCTGCTAAAGCACTCGGCATGTCCTATCGTTACGTTTGGGGATACATACAAGACATACAAAAAACCCTTAACGAGCCAGTTTTGGAAACCTTCAAGGGAGGTAAGTCAGGCGGTGGCGGCGCAAGACTGACCGAATGTGGTGCAAGTCTATTAGATAGATATGAGCGTTTGGAGCGCCACTTGAGTGAGGTTCTGTCTCATACAGTCTATTGGGAGGTGGAAAGTTTGAAAACAAGCGCAAGAAACCGCTTGAAAGGAAAAGTTGTAGCAGTTGAAAAAGATGGCATAACTGCGAAAGTCAAGATCGAAGTGACCGTGCCTGCTGTTGTCACAGCGGTAATAACCAGGGAAGCTCTCGAAGATCTGAACGTAAAAGTTGGGGACAATGTAGAAGCAATCGTGAAAGCAACGGAAGTCATGATAGCCAAGTAAGTCCCTCAAGAACCCATGGTGCGAGTCAAATGAGGATCTATCCATGAGACTAGTCCGCTATCTTTGCCAAAAACACACATGCGAAAACAAAGAATGCTACGGGTTTTTGGTAGCCGACAGAGTAGTATGCTTGCACAGTTTGGCCAAAGTGTTCAATACAGAATTTCCATCAATGTTCAAAGACTTCATAGCCTCAGGACCAAGTGCTGTAGAAAAAGCTGAGCAACTAATCGAAAAAGCCTCTAAAAAAGACATGACGAATGCCTCTTTACCAGTCAATCAAGTAACGCTATTGGCACCGATAGCTTTCCCTCCAAAAATCATCTGTTTGGGCTTGAACTACCAAGACCATGTTTCAGAGACAAGAGGTCAAATCCCTGATGAGCCTGTAATCTTCATGAAGCCACATACGACCATAATTGGTCCAAACGAAAAAATCATCAAGCCAAGCTTCGTTAAGAAACTTGATTACGAAGCTGAGCTAGCTATGGTCATAGGAAGAAAAGCCAAGAACATTCCAGTTTCAGAGGCAGCGTCATGTATCTTCGGATACACCATTCTGAATGATGTTTCAGCCCGGGACATCCAGTTCAAGGATAAACAATGGACCAGAGGGAAAGGCTTTGATACTTTCGCCCCAATTGGACCATGCATAACGACAACAAACCAACTTCGAGACGTGTCTGACCTGTCCATACGCACGTGGGTTAATGATGAACTGCGACAAGATTCAACAACAAAGAACATGATCTTTAACGTTTATGAAATAGTGCATCAATTGAGCCGCGTAATGACTTTAGAGCCATGCGACGTTATCACAACTGGCACGCCCGCCGGTGTTGGTTTCGCCATGAAACCTTATCCAAAGTTTCTGCAGGCCGGCGACACCGTGAGGATAGAAATCGAGAAGATCGGCGTCCTCGAAAACACGATTGTTGAACAAGTGCTGTAGTGACGTGTTTAAGACAATCAGGTGTCATCGGTAGGATCTAAAAGGAGACTTCACGGTTGTGAAGACTGTTCAAAAATATTTGCAAATCAATCCTGCTAAGGGGCGTCAACATTTCCTCTTCAACTTGCTTAACTTCCTATACTTCAGGAAAAGCGATTACAAGAACCCCTTGTCGATCGAAAGCCATCCTTTGAGTCTATTCGTGGCTATTCCCTACGTCATGTTCACGGAAGCCTATTTCTTCAGACAAAAAAGATGTTTCATCACTCGAGAACAACAGATAGTTGGAATCCTAGCGCTCCAAGAAAGAACTGATACATTATACGTCAGCAGCTTGGCTGTCTCCCCGTTCTACAGGAAAATCGGAGTAGCCACGTACATACTGAACTATGCTGCTATGATGGCAGGACGACTTCACAAGGACGCTCTTGAACTCTCAGTCGTGAAAGCAAACACGCCTGCACTCAGATTATACAGGAAATATGGTTTCAGGCAAGAGAAAGAGAAAAGACGATCCTTCATTCTGAGAAAGAATCTCAAGAATGAATAGCAACATCTTGGCGCGGGCTAGAAGATGTTGAGATGATTAGTTCGAGCTATAAAAGAGGGAGTTATATTGCTTTTGAGTCGTCTCAACGCGTTCACGTACGACACGGTCTGGATTCGCATACTTGACGAAAGCTGTGCCTTCCCAAATAAGGTCATAAAGTTCGAGGAAGTGTTTGCTTGACAACCTTTTGCTCCTATTGAGAAGACTGAGGATTTCACGATGTGACAAGGGCCTTCTCCCTTCCCCCTCTAGGCTTCTATTATAGAATAACAAAACCTAATAAACAAAGTTTTGAAAACCCGAGTATGTCGAGTTTCTACATAACTCGTCGCGCGGCTTATCTCTCCGTCTTGATCCAAACCGAGCCTAGAGCTCGTAAGCAGTTCCGGGTATCCTTGGAAAAAGCTGCACTTCTCCCACGTGTTCAGCACTGACTATCCAGCTTACAAGTCTCTCTAGACCAATGCCGGCTCCTGCTGAAGGCCTCAGCCTCCCCTCTTTTGCCAGTCTCAGTAATATTCCGTAGTTTTCTTTTCTTACGCCACCCTTCTCCATCTTTCCGACCATCTTCTCGTATTCAAACTCCCTTCTTGCACCGGATAAGACTTCACCATACCCAGGCAAAAACAAGTCATAATTATCCCACCTCCCGCTCTGAAAGTCCTCGTAGTCATAGAACTCCCTAGGAAGGTTCACAACCCAGAAAGGAGAACTGTTTTCATGCGTCACGCGGAATTCCCATCCTTCCCCAAGCTCCCTCTGCAGTTCTTCTCTATCATAGACCCTGAATGGAGGGCTGAAAGCAGGCAAGCTATGGCCAGTTCTCAAACGGAACAAATCATCATCCATCTTCGCCTTCAGATCACACAGCAACCCGCAGATAACCTCTTCAACAAAGTGTCTGACCTCCTGAGACGTAGCATTTCTGACTTCGAAATCAAGCTGGGTGAATTCGTAAGCATGAAGGCCTGTAATGGCCCTTTCTCTCTTTTCTATTCGTATGTTAGGTGAAAGAACAAACAATCGAGGATAAGCTAAAGAGCAAGCTACAAGCTTGTGAACTATCATACTTGCCGTGGGTCTAACGACCTTTCCATAGATTTCCACCTCTATTCGCTTCTCGATGGACGCGCTCTGATCCGGCCACAAAGGGTCAGTTGACTGTGAGAAAACAACCGGCAGCAACCATTCAAACTCGTTAAGCGTAAATTCCTCGGTTAGATACCTCAACACATGGGTCATAACGCTGCTGATGCATTGTTTTCTCTGAAGCTCTTCATCATGTATTTCTTCCAGAGGCTTTGGCAGTTCAAAAGATCTGGCTTGGTTGACCGTCAAACTCTTCTGAAGATGCACATTTTTCTCACTCATATGTCTCCCTTCCAGACTACACGCGCCAAGACCACAGTGGCATGACCTAGCTAAATGAGAGGTCCTTGCTATAAGTTTTTTATAATAAATATTGTACTTCTTTCAGAAAAGTTACCTTTTTATATGCGAAATATGTAATAATTACAGTTATGGAAAAAAAGCTTGACGAGAAGGATTTCGCGATCCTCACGTTAATACAAAGAGACTGCAAACTCACCGCAAGAGAAATCGCCAGAAGAATCAGATCGCCCATAACCACAGTTTTTGCAAAAACTAAACGCATGGAAGAACTGGGAGTCATAAAACAATACAGGGCGATCCTCGATCCCCGCAAACTTGACTACGGCACAACAGCCTTCATCTTGGCTTCAGTTTCTTATGAAGCGAAAAACAATCAGCAACAGCTTTCACAAAGGGACATAGCCAAGGAAATAGCAAGGTTTCCCGAAGTCCAAGAAGTCCACATAATCACAGGAGATTGGGACTTGCTGATTAAGCTCAAGGGGAAAGATGTTGACACGGTCGGAAAAATCGTGATTGACAGATTGAGACTTGTCAAAGGAATCGAGAAGACGCTTACATGCATGGTTTTTGACACCTGCAAAGAAACAACAGAAATACCCATTCAAACTAGGAAAAACTTGCGTTGATGAATCTAAGGCACAACACATGCGAAAAACGTGGAACACAGATTTTGTCGAGAACTGAAAACTCGGCGTCGCCTTCGCATTCATACAAAACTATTACGTTAAAATTCGCGAATTTTTGGTTTCTCGCGAAGCTATCCTTCCCTTTCGTGTTGATCTGGTGAACGGTGACTGGTTTTCTTTTTCGCTTTTTATAGTTTGCAGGTAGGCGACTATTTTGGAAAGAGTTATGGGCTGATAATGGTCCTTGTAGTTTAAGTCTATCAGAAAACCTTCGAGGTCATCCAAGTTCATGTAGGCTTTCATCTTAGATCTCGCTAGCTCCTTTGCACTTTCCACGTAGCTGGCATAGTCTGAATAGGTTTTGTGGAATGAAATAAGTACGAGATCCTTCCCCAGCCCATGTCCATCCATAATTAGCAGGTATGGACGGCGTTCTTGTCTGTCCAATTCTCGCGCTGCTCTGTGCAACTCCTCAAGTTCTTCGTCGGAAATGCCTCTTAGTTTAAACATGATGATTGCCATAATCTCGAAGCCGAGCTTGCGGAAATCAGGTATCGCAGTGTATTCCTTGATGACTCCCTCCTTCTCCAGCCTCTTAATCATTCGACTGACCGTAGGTTGCGAAGTTCCAATAGCCTTTGCCAGTTCTCTATCGCTTCTGCGGCTGTTTTTCATAAGCTCAGCAACAAGCCTCAACTCTACGTCCTTCAAGACCTTCTCCCTCACTTTTGGCTCTCGCTTTGTATTACGACCATACTATGTTAAAAAGTTTTGAGTATGTTACCGGTATATTGGCAAGAAAAAACGGCCTGCCCCTTTCTTTTTCGGGTACTATCTAGACAGCTAATCGAAATACTATTGCGAAAAGCACAACGATTTTCAGGGTAGACCTGCTTCCACCGTTAGGGAATAAAGCTTCTCTGCCGATTCCTCGAAATTAGCAGAATTTGGGCATTGTCTGTACGATGTTGCCTTCGAGTGTTAGAAACTCTCTCATGAGATCCACAGTCAGACAGCAGTGCACCGGTAGAACCACTAACAAATCCCCGACTTGCACTCTTCGGAAGAAGATTTCATCGGTCTTGATAGTCCCATGCTCCTGACTCAACGATGACACGTACGTGTTGCTTACTGGCGGACCCCATCCATAGCTTTCGGGTGTAGAAACATATCCGAAGATTTTGATCCCTTCTTTATTCAAGATAAAATCCTTTGAAAGATGCGCAGCACCCCCGTGGATGAGGATTTCATTCCTCTCTTCATGTTTAGCAACGACTGGACATGCTAGAGCAATTGCGATATCTTGCTCGTTGCACGCACCTAGGGTCATCTGCATCACGTCGTAGAACACGAAGGTTCCTGGCCTCACTTCATCTACACTGCAAAAGTCATCCACTAGGCTGCAGGTTGGAGTATCGCCGACAGATATCTCAGTGTTCGAGAAGCCTTCCGCCTGTAACTCGTCCTGCAACTTTCTCATCTTGAAAACAGAATCGAAATATATCCCTTTGATTTCATCAGTGGACTTCGCCTCATATGATTGGCCTGCATGGGTCAAGATGCCTGCAAGGGAAAGAGTCTTCGAGTCTTTGACTCTTTTTGCAAGCTCCGTAACCTCGCGAGTGTTGCTCCAGAGAACGCCTGTCCTTTCGTACCCGACATCAATGTCGATCCATGCTTTGGCATTGGATTTCAGATTGTCCCTCAAGAAATCGATCGTTTCTTTTGACTCTACCAAGAGGCCCAGGTCTGTCTTCTCTGTCAGCTCATTTATTCTTCTAATTGCTCGAATGTTCGCGGGGAAGGCGACCGTTATGTCTTTCCAGCCGTTTGCAGAAAAATATGTGGCCATGTCAACTGAGGACACGGTTATAGATTTGACGTCAAACTGTTTGAACCATTCTCCTATTTGAGCAGACTGATGGGTCTTGAAGTGAGGTCTAAACCTAGCACTGCTTGTCTTTGTTTTTCTTGCCATTTTCTCTATGTTTCTAATGGCCCTTTCTTTGTCTAGCAGAAGTGTCGGGCGTTCAATGTTCAGCTCTCCTTGCATAGTATGTCTGGCGTAAGAACTGCAGAAGCGGGCACTACGATTCATCAACCGTTCACCCAAACGATGAAAGTAGTCACGTCACCACTTAAAAGGAATTCATTGAAGCTGTAGAACACTCGCGCATGCAAAGCATAAAAATGAGCAAATAATATTTAGAAAAGACCAGATCATTATAGTTGATTTACTTGGTAGATAAAAGGCCCAGTTGGGACGAGTATTTCATAGAAATAGCAAAGGTAGTAGGCACGAGAGGAACCTGTGACAGAGGAAAGAACGGAGTTGTTTTAGTTAAGAATAAGAGAATTTTAACAACAGGATATGCGGGTGCTCCAACCGGTTTGCCACACTGCGACGAAGTGGGTCATATGATGGCCGAAACAATCGATTCCAACGGAAACAAATCAAAACACTGCATACGAACAGCCCATGCAGAGCAAAACGCAATAGCACAAGCTGCCTTGCATGGAGTCTCTACTGAAGGAGCCACCATGTACGCGAAATTCGTCCCATGCTTTGCTTGCGCCAAGATGATCATTAATGCTGGAATAAGAAGAGTGGTGGCAGAAAAAGATTATCACGACTCAAATCTCACAAAAGAATTTTTCAAGCAGGCCAGAGTGAAGCTGGTAATCTTAACTAAAGAAGTGGAAGAATATCCTGACCAAAAATAGCGCACGCATAAGTCTCAAAGAGGCTTCCATAAGAAAGCTAGGCCATAAAAAATGAAAAAAGTGGAAGGTTCGACAGGTATCACGCGTCAGTCTCCTTCATAATCAGAGACTATTCTCCTAGTGTCCTGCTCCTCCTGTCCTAGTTCTTCAGCCAGCTCTTTCCAGAATCTCGCCGCCTTAGAATACCCTCTTTCTCCTAGTTTCCGGCCTGTTTCAGTGTAGAAGCTCTTTCTCGGGCCTTTTCTTCCGCTCTCTATCTCCATCATCTGCTTTACTGTAAACTTCTCTTCAGCCATAAAGTAATGAAAGACTCTGGCAACTCCAACGTTTCCACACGAGCAAGAAAGCACATCCACGTCGTAGCAGACTTTCGCTTCAATAGTCCTAGGCTCTTCTAGCCCTCTCGGTCCGTGAGCACGTATGCAATGGATTACCTCCTCAATCTCGCCCTCTTTAAAACCAGCTTTCGCCAGATACCGACGTGCAATTTCCCCGCCTGACACATGGTGATCTTCCCCCTTCTCCGGATGGAGCCTGCCAACATCGTGAAGGAGAACACTGGCCAAGACAGTTTTCATGTCAGCACCTTCTGCCTCACCGATCATGACGCTTCTAGCAAGGTCTCGTAGCACATGATTCCAATTGTGATGCAAGAGCTGCTTGGCAGAGAAGTCACGTTTAACAGGCTCACACAAAGCCCCCAGCTCCATGTACTTCGAAAGATAGTAACTCAACCTCAAGTGATTCCCCTTGTTAAACTATGGTCCTGACCACGTTTATGCTTATCGTAAGCTCTCTTGGTTCTAGGGAAAATGCGGACACGCGCTTGAGTCTTGTCATCACTCCATTGATTCCTTATCGCTGATCTCAACAGTTAATTTTAAAGGTTAAGATGTGAGAGAATAACAGCACTAGTTCAGAGGTGAACAACGAAATGGTCAAAGTAGATGGAACAGAAGTCAAAGAGGGATTATACTACACTAAAGAGTTCGAATGGCTGAAAGTTGAAGGCGACAAGGTTCGCGTTGGCATTACTGACCATGCCCAAAAACAGCTTCGAGAAATCGTGTATGCTGAACTGCCAAGCTCCGGGGGAACAATAAAGCAGAATGAGCCTTATGGCACAGTGGAATCAGTGAAAGCCGTTTCAGACTTGGTCGCGCCGATAAGCGGAACAGTGGACCAGGTGAACCAGGAAGTTCAGTCAAAACCTGAATTGCTAAACGAAGACCCTTACGGCAAAGCTTGGCTGCTGGTGCTAAAACCCTCAAACCTGAAAGCGGAGCTAGCCAACCTGATGGACTTCAACAAGGCAGTTGAGTGGCATAAGACACTCGGAAAATGAAGGAAAGCAAATGCCTAGGCGCATAGTGATAATCGGGGCCCATGCAGCTGGTGTGGACGCCGCCTCAGCAGCTAGGAAAACAGACCGCACAGCTAACATCACACTAATAACTGAAGAAAAACACTGCGGCTACTCACGCTGCGGACTTCCATTCGTGATAGGCGGCCAGATCCCAAGCTTCTCCAGCCTAATCGTTTTTTCACCATCATACTTCCAAATGATGAAACTGAACCTGAAAACCGAAACCAAAGCCACAAGCATAAACGCCACAAACAAGACGGTTGAGACTATCGACAAGAACGGCAAGACAGAAGCCATCCCTTACGACAGCCTAATCATATCAACAGGCGCCAGCTCCTTCATGCCACCAATAAAAGGCAAGGAAAAACAAGGGATATATTCACTGCGAACTTTGGAAGACGGCGAAAAAATCGACGCAACCATCAAAAAAGGAGCAAGAACAGCAGTAGTCATGGGAGCAGGCCTGATCGGTCTCGAAACAGCGATAGCACTCAAGGAAAGAGGCCTCAAAGTGACCGTCATCGAAATGTTGCCACAGGTATTGCCCCAAATGCTTGATTCAGACTTGGCAAAAGGGGCTCAGGAAATGCTTGAACAGAAGGGAATCAATATACAAATAGGGAAACCCGTTGAGGAGATCCTCGGAGCCGAAAAGGCAACGGGAGTACTTGCCGGCGGCCAACAATTCGATGGAGACCTAATCGTAAGCGCCTTTGGCGTCAGAGCAAGCACTCAACTGGCAATAAACGCGGGAATAGCCTTGGGAGACACGAAGGCAATAAAAACCAATGCTAGGATGGAAACCAGCGTCAAAGATGTCTACGCAGTAGGCGACTGCGCTGAATCCACGCACATCGTCACCCAAAAGCCAGCGCTGATGCAGTTTGGTACGGTGGCAGTTAGGCATGGAAAGGTGTCTGGAATCAACGCGGCAGGTGGCTACGCGCTCTTCACAGGAGTCTTAGGCTCGTCCGTGTCAAGACTTTACGAAACTGACGTTGGCTCAACAGGTCTGACTGAGGCCGCAGCTCAGAGAGCAAGGATTGAAACGGTAACAGGAACCATCACTTCAAAGACAAAGGCTGACTATTATCCCGGTGCGCTTCCGATTAAAGTGAAACTTGTCGTGGAGAAAGAGGCACAGCGAATAATAGGCACTCAAATCATAGGCGGAGAAGAGGTAACTCAGCGCATAAACGCCATATCGTTCGCCATCCAGAAGCAGATGACCGCACGGGAACTGGCCAAGGCAGACACGGCTTATGCACCGCCAGTGTGCGAAACCTGGGAACCCCTAGTGTTAGCTGCAGAAATGGTCATGATGAAACTCCGCTAAACATCCATCATATTTCTTTTTAGTTTTCTATCGGAAAATTAATTAGAAGAACCTTTCCATTAATAGCTGCAAAACATTTGGGATAATGGTGAAATTATGCCAATCAAAGTAGGTATAAATGGATTTGGTAGAATCGGACGACTTCTCTTCAGAGCAGCCATCGAAAGAAATGCGAAAATCGAATTCTTAGCCGTAAACGACATCACAGATGCCAAGACAATGGCGCACCTTCTCAAGTACGATTCAGTTCACGGACGAGCTCCCTTCCCTGTCGAGGTTGAAAAAGACGGCATAGTTGTAAAGGGGAAAAAGGTGCTCACCCTCATGCAACGTGACCCCGCACTGCTACCATGGAAAAACATGGGCGTATACCTAGCCGTCGAATCCACAGGACTCTTCACTGATCGAGAAAGGGCCCAAGCACACCTTCAAGCAGGAGCCAAAAAAGTCCTCATCTCAGCACCAGCCAAAAACCCAGACATAACCATAGTTATGGGCGTTAACCATGACAAATACGATCCTGAAAAGCACAATATACTGTCAAATGCTTCATGCACTACGAACTGCGTCGCGCCAGTGGCAAAAGTCCTGCACGAAAACTTCGGCCTGAAGCAGGCACTGATGACTACGGCACATGCGTATACTAACGACCAGAGAATCCAAGACCTAGTTCACTCAGACCTGCGGCGTGCAAGGGCAGGCGCAATAAACATCATACCCACCACAACGGGCGCAGCAGTGGCCGCAACTCTAGTGCTTCCAGAGCTTACAGGAAGAATGAACGGAATCGCTTTGCGTGTTCCAGTGCCAAACGTCTCCATCGTGGACCTGACGTGCATATTGGACAAGAACACAACCAAAGAAGAGATCAACGCCGCCTTCAAGAAAGCATCAGACGGCCCACTTAAAGGCATACTGACATACACTGAAGACCCCGTAGTCTCAACAGACTTCAACCACAGCACATGCTCAGCTGCCCTCGACGCACAGTCAACCATGGTTCTAGGGGAAGGAGGAAAGGGCAACTTCGTCAAAGTGTTCGCTTGGTACGACAACGAATGGGGCTTCTCTTGCCGCATGGTCGAACTCATCGAACTCGTGGGCAAAAAAGCAGGCCTTTAACCACCGTGAACGCCTCAAGCTTAAAACAAGATCTCCCTTATTCTTTCTTTCAACAGGAAAGGTGAACAGAACCGTGAAGTTTCTAACTTTAGATGACATAAAAGTGAAAGACAAGGTTGTTCTCGTCAGAGTTGACTTCAACTCGCCTGTTGATCCTAAAACCAAAAAGGTCTTGGACGACGCAAGAATTCGAGCACACGGCGAAACAACGATAAAAGAACTCGCAGACAAAGGCGCCAAAGTAGTAGTCCTAGCACATCAGGGAAGAAAAGGCGACCCGGACTTCATACCCACAAAGCAGCATGCGGAAATTCTAGGCAAGATCTTAGGCAAACCGGTGAAGTATGTTGACGATGTGTTCGGCGAGAAAGCCAAGAACGAAATCAAGAAGCTGAAAAGCGGCGAGATTCTCGTCTTGGACAACGTTAGAACGTTCGTCACGGAAACCAAGGAGGGAACACCTGAAGACCATGCAAAGACTGACCTCGTCAAGAACCTTGCCCCGCTGGCCAACTTTTTCGTCAATGACGCTTTCGCAGCAGCACACAGGGCACACGTGTCAATCATAGGGTTCACAGCCGTACTTCCAAGTGCAGCAGGCCGCATAATGGAAAGGGAGCTAAGGTCACTGGGCAAGGTCCTGGAAAAGCCAGAAAAACCATGCGTATTCATTCTTGGAGGCGCCAAAGCAGACGACTCGCTTGAAATATCAAAGTATGTTTTGGACAACAAAATAGCAGACTACGTGCTCACGGGCGGCGTTGTGGGCCAAGTCTTCTTGGCAGCAAAAGGCACAGACCTCGGCAAGCCAAACATGGGATTCCTGAAGCAACAGAAGTTTATGGACTTGCTTCCAGGCATAAAGGAGTTAGAGCAAAAGTATCCAGAGAAAATCAAAGTCCCGAAAGACATAGCTGTAGAAGTCAACGGAAAACGGAAAGAGATCGCTGTTGAAAAACTGCCGACGGACTGCTCAGTGTTCGATATTGGGGCAAAAACGGCTGAAGACTATGGCAGGATAATACGGAATGCAAAGACGATAGTGGTCAGCGGCCCGATGGGAGTCTATGAAAACAGCGAATTCAGCTTTGGAACCAAACGAGTCCTTGAGGACATCGCCAACTCAAGGGCATACTCACTGGCCGGAGGAGGACACACGATAGGCGCTCTACAGGAGTTTAGGCTCTCGAACAAGATTTCCTACGTGAGCACTGCAGGTGGAGCGCTCATAGAATTCCTAATGGGCAAGAAACTGCCAGGCGTCGCGGCGCTGGAAAAAGCAGCAACCAGAAGGGCGTAGCGTCGTATTATTTTGTCATACTGCTGTGCTGCTACTCCTGAGTCCGCGTCGCATGAGTCTGTTTCTGACAGTCAAGCACGCCTCATGAGATCAATCGTCGTGGCGACCCTTGTTTCGCAGATTTTCGTGATCAAATCAACATCCAGTTTGTCGATTGTGCCAGCCTGTGCGTGATAGAATGAGTAGCGGAAGTTCGCCGTATCTGTTAGGAACAATCCATGTATTCCTCCCTGCCAAGAGGTGCATGGTCAGACCGTACCAAGTCACGCATGTTCGTAGCGACGGCTTCGTAGCCGAAGGGAAGCCGTAGACACGCGTGGGGTAGATCAACTGATTTTTGCTTGCCATAGACGCCAAATGATTGCACCAGTTTGCCAGCGTTGGCGTCGCCTACGATGGCTAGGAAATTGCCAATCGTAGCCTCGGAGACCTTATGCCGTTTGAAATGCTTGGCGATTCGTCCCTGCTAGAAGGGTTTGAGAGTTTGCCTCGTCGGATATGTAGCCCATCGTGTCAAAGCATAGAACGCCCAGTACCTCTATCTTGGGGCAGACGTATTGTCGTTTGCGCCCAGACAGCACGTGGCGTGAACTCAGTCCGAACCTTCACCGCTTGCTCTCAATGGCAAATTTGAAATAAACGAGGAATTGAATAATGATGGATAGAGGATAACGCTTTGACAGATATCGTGTTTGTTTTCGAGGTCCATCAGCCGTACAGGTTGAGACGAGACTTTTTCTGGGAAAACAGAATCTTCAAACGGCTGAAAAAAGCGGAGCTTTTCGACTACTATTTTGATGATGCAGTAAACAAGGAGATCTTCGATAGAACATCTCGGAAATGCTACTTTCCATCAAACAGGATACTGCTTGACCAGATTGACAAACACAAGAAAGAGAAAAAACAAGTAAGAATCTCATTCAGCATTTCAGGAGTTTTTCTGGAACAATGCGAGAAGTATAACAAGGATCTGCTGGAAACTTTCAAACAGCTTGCGGAAACAGGCTGCGTAGAATTCCTAAGCCAGACGTACTACCATTCCCTTGCAAGCCTCTACCCACAAAGAGAGGAATTCATCGAACAAGTAGAAGCACACCAACAAATAATGAAAGATCTGCTCGGCTACACGTCCATGGTTTTCGAGAACACAGAACTTCTCTACAACAACGCTGTGGCAAGAACCGTTGAAAAACTGGGATACAAGGGAATCTTCACCGAAGGCGTTGAAAGAATACTTCATGAAAAATCGCCCAACTACCTCTACTCGCCAAAAGACTGTAAAAGAATCAAGATCCTCCTGCGAAACTACAAGTTGACCGACGACATCGGATTCAGATTCTCTGCAAGATGGTGGAACGAATGGCCTCTAACAGCAGATAAGTATGCAAGCTGGTTGGCTCGTACGCCTGGAAGCGTGATTAGCATCTTTCCAGACTACGAAACCTTCGGCGAACACCACTGGCCAGAAACAGGCATTCACGACTTCCTAAGACACTTGCCAGATGAGATTTTGAAATGGTGGAACTTGCACATGACTACGCCCTCGCAAGTTGTCGATAAGTACGCATCTTCAGGCGAGATCGACGTGCCAGAACTCGGCGGAACCGTCTCTTGGGCAGACCTAGAGAGGGACGCAAGCTGCTGGCTTGGAAACACCATGCAGTGGGCTTATTACACGAGCCTGAGAAAACTCGAACCGCTCGTCAAGGAAACAAGCGACAAAGAGTTCCTGCAACTGTGGAGGTACCTGCAAACAAGCGACCATCTCTACTACATGTTCACCGCAGGCGGGGCACCAGGAGAAGTCCACTCTTACTTCAGTTCCTTCAACACGCCAATAGACGCTTTTGTAACGGCACAGGCGACCATCCTAGACTTTGAAAACCGCGTGAGACTTGCGTCTATCATGGCAAATGAGCCCTTCTTATTCTACACGGGCGAGGGAGACAAACACTTCACGGGCACGGTGGTGTGGAGCCTGAAAGGACTTGCAGAAACATTACGAAAGGTCAACACGAAGTCAGTAGAGTTTCACAACAGTCGCGGTGACTTTGAGAAATGGGCAGAGAAATCGCTAGGGGATCAAATGCTAGCAGGAAGGCTGAAGAAAGTGGGACTTTCGAAGCTGAAGGGAGAACCTCTTGCAAACGCAATAGCCAAGGTTGTCAAAGAAAGGTTTGCCGAACTGTCTGCTCAAACAAGAGCAGCTACCAAATACTTCTAATAGAACCGACAGATCACCGTTCGAAAAAGACGCAATCGAAGTTCTAAATGTCTTGCTCGGATACTATCTGAACAACGTGCGTCTCTTGCGTATGCTTTTATAAGAAACAGCATGAAGAGTAATCTGGTATCATGCTTAGGATGTGAAACTTTGCGAGAAGAACTTCCACTTTCAGAGAGGATTTTGCAGACCTTGCATAACTTGTGCGCCACGGCTCCCGATCTGGCAAGAAGAAGCGAAGAGCTGTCGCAGGTGTTGCAGGTTGATTTAGGTGAACTGGAAAGAATTCTGGACGGTTACAAGGCTGAAGGTTTTGCCGAGAGCTTCACTGACAACGAAGGAAAGAAACGGTACTATCTGACTGGAAGCGGCATAATCAAAGTCTGCGCGCTTTTCACGTAGTGAGAGCCTGATGCGCGTCATAATGCTCTCATGGGAATACCCGCCTAGAATAGTTGGGCAGATGGCAAACTACGTGAAGAAGCTTGCAGCTCAACTTGTCAAGAACAAAGTCGAAGTTTACGTGATAACCTATCACGATTTTCTGACAGGAGGACACGACGATCCAGACGGCGTCAAAACCATCAGAGTGACTAACCCAGTTCATACGCACATCGGCGTCCTCACCTGGGTTTTGACTTTAAACCAAGAGGTTGAAAGGGTAGCTGCAAACGTCTATTACGACGTGGGCAAACAAGTCGACTTGGTGGACGTTCATGATTGGCACTTCATTCCAGCCGCGGTCACCTTGAAGAAAGCCATGAACATACCATTCGCTTATTCTGTCGAAAGCTTGGAGGAACACCGCTCTCACGGAGGTAACTCGCCCTTCAATATGGCCATCAAGAGCATTGAATGGCTTGGAATGTGCGAGGCGAAGACGCTGATCGTCAAGTCAGAGTGGATGAGAGACGAGGCTATCAGGCTTTACAAGTTGCCAGCCGAAAAAATCACGATAATCGCCCCTGACTCAGCAAGCTGGCTGATGGATGTTTTGGAGATCTACAGAAACGTTGCGCAAAGTGGGGGTTCCATATGAGCCGAGACCTAAGCGTGATGATGCTGTCTTGGGAGTTTCCGCCAAGAATCATCGGCGGCATCTCCCCACATGTGCACTACCTATCAAAGAGCCTGGCAAAAAGCGGTGTCAAGGTTTACGTTGTTACATGCGACTTTCCAGGCGCACCTCAACATGAAGTTGTGGACGGAGTGGAGGTTTTCAGAATAGACTCTTACAAGAACCCGTCTCCTGACTTTGCAACGTGGGTCTACCTGATGAATGTGAATATGCAGAAGGAAGCTGCAGCTCTTATCAACGGCCTAGGCGGAAACGTTGACGTTATTCACGCTCATGATTGGCTAGTTGCAACTGCAGCAATAGGTTTGAAACACGTTTTCAGAAAGCCGCTTTTTGCCACAATACATTCCACGGAAACAGGACGCAGAAACGGCATCCATTTTGACTATGAAAGGATGATCCATGAAACTGAAGCCTGGCTAACCTATGAAGCCTGGAAGGTAATATGCTGCAGTGACTACATGATTTCACATGTTCAATGGGCCTTCGGCCTTCCCTCAGACAAGCTTGTAATGGTACCAAACGGCGTGAACTACGAGGCCTATTCGAAATATAGAACCGAAGATCTGAGCCAATTCAGGAGCAAGTTCGCGTTGCCCGAAGAAAAGATCGTGCTCTTCGTCGGCAGACTCGTCTACGAGAAAGGCGTACACGTACTCGTCAACGCTGCCCCCAAGGTCCTGGACAAAGTCAACGCCAAATTCATAATCGTCGGCAACGGCTACATGAAAGACCAGCTTTCAGGCCTCGCAAAGGGCATGGGACTGACACACAAGGTTATGTTCACAGGGTTCATCGAGGACGAAACACTAAGACGATTGCAGACATGCGCAGACGTGTCTGTTGTGCCGTCTCTCTTCGAACCCTTCGGCATAGTGGCTGTTGAAGCCATGGCCGCTAAGAGTCCAGTTGTAGTCTCAGACACGGGCGGCCTCTCTGAAATCGTTGAACATGACGTAAACGGAGTCAAAGTCTACGTCAGCAATCCAGACTCGCTGGCATGGGGAATAACAAAAGTATTAACGGACAACAGCTACGCAAACTGGTTAAGAACTAACGCATACAAGAAAATTCAGGAAAAATACGACTGGAACAAAATAGCCGAGCAGACCAAAACCATCTACAGCAACGTGCTCAGCGAATATTCAAGAAGCTTCTGGGCACAAACAACGACCTAACACTCACCAGAGTCAAGTGTTACGCATAGTTGCAACTATTGTCGCAGAAAAAGCTACGGCTACACTACGACCTGGGAAAAAATGGAGGCACCAATTTCTCCATGCACGTTGAGCCCAGAAATAGGATGCCGACCTATAGTAGCACACGCTCAGCTACGACGTCGAAGCTATGGGTACTTCAGTCTAATGGCCTTATCTTTACAGGCATCCACGCACTTCATGCAGTAGATGCATTCTTCATGGCTGAACTTTTCCCAAGGCATATCCAAAATCGGAACGCGCATCGGGCAGGCTGCAACGCAGAGGCGGCATCCGCCTTTTTCACACTTAACTGGGTCTCGGCGCAACCCAATGAAGCTAAACTTGTTCAACATCGCCATAATTGCCCCATGCGGGCAGAAGTATCTGCACCAGCTCCTTGGAACGTACGCTGCTAAGACTAGAATGGCAATCATCAGCGCGAAGGAAAACCAGAAAAGCAGAGACATGCTGGCAAGTTTGCCGAAAACTTCCGCAACTGGTGTTACCATTATTGCAGAGCCGAAATATTGGATTCCGCTGGGCACGGCTGTGAGCAGGACCTCCGCTGGACTGAAGACTGTAAACGGAAACTTCACGAGAATTCCCAAGGCATTTTCATATCCCCCGCTTATTCCCATGACTTTCGTGGCGGAAAAAGTAGCGCTTACAAACAAGGCAATGCCAGCAATGATATATTTCAAGTAAAGCATGCTTGCATGGCTTCTAAGCGAGAATTCGGTCTGCCGACGCTTGATGAAACCAACCAGATCCTGTATAAAACCAAAAGGGCAGACCCAGCCGCACATGGACCTGCCAATCAGCACACCTACAACCAGGAAAGATGCTAAGGCAATCCACGGAAAAACACCCTGATAAAGCCAGAGCTGAATCGCAGTGAAAGCATCGCCTACAATGTTTGGTTGTTGCCCCCAAGTCCAAAGAACCGGAAGCACAAGCGGCAATGACCCCAGACTAAAAATCGCAGCACTAAACAGGATGAACGACAGAACCTGAACTATTCTTCGAGGCGTGTTATACCTAAGCAAATACTCTCTTATCCTGCCGCCTGCCAACTTCCCGCCTCTTCCATGGAACTAACGAAAGACCTAGTTATTTATTTTCCCACTACTTTAACGTTTTCTGTCCAAACTCAGACCAAAAGCCAGCAACAAGCTCTTCAACCATTCATGGCCAATATGAAGACTTGCAAGAAAAAGACTCACAAGTACAGAAAACGGGTAAGAATCGGTTAGGCTGAAATGTAAGGTGCGGGGCTAGGCTCTGTCGGTCAGAAAACGCATTTGATTAACAAAGTCCGCATGTACATACTCAGAGCCATCAGCTAAGCTAAAGCTTGACTGCAGATCCTCCAGAATCTTACGTTCAACAACGCAGGCACCAGAACTCAGGAAGTCTTCAAGCCCCCTAGCGAACACGTCGATCTTTTCAGCTATCTCTTCACGCTTCAGAGAATAATTGTGCTCTAAGTACTTATAGATCAGACACGCCGCTTTTTCCCCAAAAACCTGGGTCAAAACAGCGTCTATCACCTTGACGACTTTGTTCTCCTTGTCGGCGACGCGTACGCAATCCTGAACCTGCACAGTGTTTCACCTTACGATCAATATCGTGTGTATTGCGACTTAATAAGGCTTGTCGTACACGTGAAATACACGTATACACCTAAAAACATGAAAAAATCCATCATTACATAAAATCAGTAAGATTCCGCTGTTGAACTGTTCCCGGAACCTGAATCCGATCAGACCTGTCATCTGAAAGGACGAGGCGCCCATAAACGCCATCGTAGCCAGGCACCACTACAACCTGTCCCTGCCGGACCCTGATGATCGCATCGGCAACTTCGACATCAACAATCGCCCTTAACGCATCCCTCGACGCATCAACCAGCACCGCGTACTCGTCGCCAAATTTCTCAACGAGCAAGTTGTAGACGCTCCACACTCTCTGAACAGATGGAGAATCAACACCCAGCACGGTAGCAATTATCTCAGACAATGGCAGCAAGCGCATGAAGCCGATAGCGTTTTCCGGCGTGAAGCCTTTCGGCCGATCTGCCAATTCCTCGACTCGTTGCTCAACACCCTTGGTAAGCTTCCTGCGACAAACCGGACAGATGTTTCCAAGCTTTATCGCGTCCCGAGCGGAAAACGCAACGTTACAGTTTCTATGGCCAGTCCAATGGTATTTTCCATAAGCAGGATCAGTCTCAATTGTAAACTTGAACCTTGTCTTGTCCTTGCAGCGGATGGCATCCAAAACTTCGTGGTAGCTTGGGCTTTCAAGTTCAAAGACGTTGGCCTCTCTTCCTATACGCCAAGGCCAAAAACTGTGGCAGTCACTGTTCGAAACCAGAGCAAAACGATCCAAGGACCCAAGCCGCCAGTTCATAGGAGGATCTGACGAAAGCCCAGTTTCCAAAGCGTAGATGTGTCTAGTCATGTCTTGATAGCAATCTTCGATACGGTCGAAGCCGCTGAAGGCCCCAAAGACGCTGAACCAAGGCGTCCACGCGTGTGATGGAAAGACCATATTCTCTCTCGAGACTTCCATTACTTCCTCGACTAGAGTTGGGGCAGCCATATTGAGCGTTGGCCTCCCATCAGACCCAAGGTCGCCATATTCTGACAGTCTATCATTAATCTGACGGGCAGTTTCCGTGCTTGGTGTCAGAATAACATGATGAACCTTCCTAGCAACATTTTCAAAAGTGAAGATCGTGCTGACTTCTGTGGTCAACATGAAGAAGACGGCTGAAGGAGAGTCTCCTGCCAGTTTATACAGGTTTGCATCGGGCACTGGAACAAGGTTCTTCTCCAATTCCTTAAGCCACAAAGGATGCGTGAAATCCCCAGTCCCGACAAGGTTCAAGCCCTTTATCCTTGCAAAACGCGCGATCTCTTCAACACACATTCTTTCGCTTGTCGCGCGGCTGTAACGCCCATGAATGTGGAGGTCAGCAATCACCCTCAAGCTCTTTCCCTAACCAAAGCGAGTTCCTGATCAGCTGCTTTGTTCTTTCTGGTTCTTAAACCATTCCAAGCATATGATCGGCAAGCCTGCAACCAAAAATAGTAACCTTTCACGCGTACTGTCAGCGATCTTGGTGATAGTGAAAACAAGTTCAGTCTCGAATCCTAATTCCTGGACGATCCACACTTTTCCTTGTCTAAGCCTGCTAAAATTAGCCTTGTGGTGACTTCGCGTATCTTTCTAGTTACTTTTTGCATTATTACGTTTTGCTTCAGCTTTCCTTTTTAAAACTCTTTCTGCGATTTTCCCAACGTCAACCTTGAGTAACACGATCGTCACCACAACAGTCAGGACAATTGATGCGATCATGAGCGCATCTTGACTCATCCTCGACGCAAACAGGTTTTCGCTGAGCCTCCCGAGGTAAGCTCCGAGGATAGTAATAATAAGTTTACCAAGAAAGTACACGATGTAAAACTTGGCAGGATTATACTTTAACAAGCCTAATGGTATGATAACTGGCTCATCAGGCAACGGCGTGGCGGCCACTACGAAGAGGGCCAGAAAAGCCCATCGTCTAACCCTTGACCATTTCGCGTCAAGCTGTTTTCGCTGTTTTTCACTTAGGTGACCGCCGATGAAGAACGTGACAATATAGTGGATGAACTTGGCCGAAGCTGAACCTAAGGCCACAAGAAAACCTATGGTAAAGGGGTCACTGTTGACAAGCAATGCGGCGTTTGAAGCTATCAGAAGGTTCGAGGGGCTTGCAAAAGGGATGAGGTTCAGAAGAAAAGAACTTAGCAGGACACCAAGTAGTTCATACCATGGCACCAACTTTGATTTTCCGACCTTCACGCGCTTGTGCAACTAACATAGGGCATGACGAGCTAATAAGCAGACTAGTCTTGAAATGAAAAGCACCTTAGTTCAGTCAAGTTGAGGAAACTTAATGCTTAAATAACGAGATCCTATAGTTTATACCTAATTTAGCCGTGGGAAGCGACCAAAATTGAAGGACACCAAAAAATGGGCGAAAGAATTAAGTTCCAAATGCAACATGGATGCAAAAACCTTACAATTCGCCTTGGAAGAGATTAGTGAAAGCTGCTTCGGTGATGCAACAACAGCAAAGGAAGTGATTGAGAAACTCACGCTGAGCTGTCACGTAGACGAAAAAGAACTGAGGGAATTTGTCCAAAAAGTATCCAATAATTGTCCCGTAGACGCAAAGAAACTGAAAGAAGCAGTGGAACATGCAGAAGGTGAAAAGGACCTGGCTCTTCAAGCCGTAAACAAGGTTGCAGGAAGACCAATCTAGTTTTTTTTGGCAGCACCAACAGCAGAGTTCAGATTCTTGACGATCAATAGCTACACTAGACCAGTTAAGTCGAGGCATATTGCGAAACCAACCGTTTAACCTCAATTGGATGTTGAACGAAACCATAGTTGATACTAATATGTGAATCAGCGCCAAAAGTCGTAAGAAACGGATCTCAAGCGAGCTTGCTTTAGCTGTCTTTCAAATCGAACTATTTACGCACATGAATGACTCTCGTTGGTATAACGACTATTGTAATCCTCTCATCCTTCTCCTCGTAGGGCACAGCGCCACGATCTATGCATCATGGATTGTTGTCACAACAAGAATCTCGCCAAAGAATTTCTGCGAATCCATGCCCTTCTATAAGCCTGTATTCTAGCCTTGACGACGCCATAACCAGAATTTTCGCATCCAGCAAGGTATGCTCTCTGACCTTTGCCGTGTAAAATCGGAATTGGCAAAAAACAATCTCAGCATTCTTTCACTCACTTAGGAACCCAATCTTACCAGTGGCACTTTCAGACCCATCAAAGTCAGGGATACGCCCGAAACGTGGAAGCGGAAACCTGGCGATGTGTTCAGAACTCGGGTCTGGCCCAAGCCTCCCTACGAAGCAAATTCCTAGCTACTTTAATGTTCATGTTCTTAGCGCCCAGATTATACTCACCCTAAGAAGAACGAGAATTGAGAAACGGGTTGGGCGAGTTAGATTATGCCCAGTTCCTTGCCGATCTTTTCGAATGCCCCAATCGCGAAGTCTAGGTCTTGCCTTGCCAATGCAGCATTCATGATAGTTCTGATTCGAGCTTTATCTCGTGCTACCATGGGAAATACTATAGGCAGGGCAAAAACGCCTTCTTCAAACAACCGTGCGCTCAACTTTTTCGCCACACCACTTTCTCCGACTATCACTGGCGTTATTGGGGTCTCGCTGTTGCCTATGTTGAAGCCCAAGTTTCTCATGGCCTTCTTGAAATAACGAGTATGCTCCCACAGCGTGTGAACGTGTTGTGGTTCCTTCTCCAAAACATCGATTGCTGCGATGCATGCGGCTGCAACCGCCGGTGGATGTGATCCGCTGAGAAGCCATGTTCGAGACTTGTTGTAGGCAAAGTTGACAAGGTCTCTAGAACCTGAAACGTGACCACCCACAACACCAAAAGCCTTCGAAAAGGTGCCCATCTCCACGTGCACTTTGTCTCTGCCAAGCTCAAAGTGTGAGACAATTCCTCTTCCGCCTTCACCTAGCACTCCCTCGCCATGAGCATCATCAACGTAAACCATTGCGCCATGCTCAGCTGCTGCTTTTGCTACGCCGTCCAGTGGGGCTATGTCACCGTCCATGGAAAACACACCGTCTGTGATTATGAGAATTCGCCTGTATGGTGGAGAATGTTTCTCTGCTTCTTCAAGCACGCGATGCAAATCTGCAACGTTCGAATGTTTGTAAACTGCCCTTTCAGCGTGGGCCAGCCTCACACCATCAATTATGCTGCCGTGATTGAGCTCGTCACTTATTATGAGATCGTCTTTGCCAGCCAGCTGTGGAATTAGCCCGGCGTTTGCTGCAAAACCTGTCTGGTAGACTAGAGAAGCGTCGGCCTGTTTGAACTTTGCCAATCGCTCCTCAAGCTCGATGTGTATGTCCATCGTCCCAGCGATCGGCCGAACTGAGCCTGAACCTGCCCCGTGAGTCTGAACTGCTTTGATTGCTGCTTCTTTCAGCTTCGGGTGATTGCTCAGGCCCAGATAGTTGTTGGAACAGAACATCAGAACTTTCTTTCCGTCAACGTTGCACCAAGGCGTGCTTGGGCCTTGCAGAATTCGAAGTTTCCAGTCAAGCTCGGTTTTCACCAGGTCTTCATATTCTTCACGTAAGAATGATGTTGGGTTCCGCATCGTAATCAAACCTCTTTTCCCTAGTCTCGCACTCTTTCTCTTAACTCTTTCTTGCAGATTTGAATAGGTCCATCGTCTAGAGCTTGCCTTCAGCAAAGCGTTTCGACAGTTTTGTTATCATATCCTTGGTCATTGCAGTCAGATCATACGTTGGCTTCCAGCCCCAATCCTTACGGGCTACGCCGTCGTCGATTGACATCGGCCAAGAATCTGCAATCTTTTGTCTAAAGTCAGGCTTGTATTCGCATCTGAACTCAGGAATGTACTTCTTGATTTCTGCTGCAAGCTCTCCTGCCGAGAAGCTTATCCCAGCTAGGTTGTAGCCGTCGTGGCGTTTGATTCTTGAAGGATCGGCCTCCATCAGATCTATGGTTGCTTTCAGACAGTCAGGCATATACATCATAGGCAAGACCGTGTCTTCTCTTACAAAGCACGTGTAACGCTTGTTCTGTATTGCCTCATAGAATATGGCCACGGCGTAGTCTGTTGTGCCTCCGCCCGGCAGCACTTCACTGCTTATTATGCCTGGATAGCGGACACTGCGTACGTCCACACCATATTTGGCGAAGTAGTAATGGCACAACAGTTCTCCGGCGACTTTGGAGACTCCATATATGGTTCTTGGAATCAAAACGGTCTCTTGAGGCGTATTGATCCTCGGCGTTGAAGGCCCAAAAACAGCTATAGAACTTGGCCAAAAAACTCTTAACAGTTTGAGTTTTCTGGCAATCTCCAGCACGTTGTAGAGGCTGCCTATGTTTAGGGCCCAAGCAGCCTGCGGATTTTCCTCCCCAGTAGCTGACAGCACGGCTGCCAAGTGATAGATTGTATCGATGTCGTACTGCTTCACAGCTTTTTCAATGCTTTCTTCGCTACCGAGGTCAAGCCGTTCGAATGGACCTGATTTCTGCAGCGTCTCGCTTGGCTGCCTCTTGTGTCCAACTGCAACAACGTTCTTGCCACCGTACTTCTTTCTCAACTCCAAAGTCAGTTCGGACCCTATCTGACCGGTGGAACCGGTTACAAGAATCTTTTTCATCATCTTTGTCGACATCCGGCAACCTCATCCTTCGCTAGTGGCAAGCAATGTTAAGAATTTGGAATATAAGAATTTTCAAGCAGAAATGGCCCTCTCGTCATGGTCAGCATCACATTTCGCCTCGACACAAACGCGCTCCAATTTGCTATGCCTTATCAAAACAGTTTATAGCTGATGCTACCATCGTGTGTTTGATGAAAACATGAAGTTGGGCCTCATCGTTAACCCCATAGCCGGTATGGGCGGCAGGGTAGGACTAAAAGGAACAGACAACATCCTGAAAGAAGCAATTGCAAGAGGGGCCGAACCGATAGCACCCAAAAGAGCAACCGAGTTTCTGCAAAAACTAAAACAGAACACCTCGGATGCGAACATTGAACTGTTAACGTGCCCCGGCATCATGGGCGAAAGTGAGGCAAAGAACACAGGCCTAACTATCCGAATTCTGCGTATGAAAATTGGCAGAGAAACAACTGCTGGAGACACGAAAAAAGGAGTGGAACTATTACGGTCGGCGAACGTGGATTTGATAGTTTTTGTCGGCGGAGATGGAACAGCAAGGGACATCTTGGACGCCATGAGCGGCTCTGCTGAGGTCCCAGTCTTAGGAGTCCCGTCTGGGGTGAAGATGTACAGCGGCATCTTTACGGTCAGTCCTTCAGACGCTGTGGATGTCGTATTGGCCTTCGCTCAAAACCAAGCTGAAATAACTGAGTTTGAGATTATGGACGCTGATGAAAAAGACATTCGAAACGACACTTTCACCGTTAAACTTTATGGTTTAATGAGAGGTCCTTTTCTCCCGACACATATTCAGGGGAGCAAGCAGGTAAGCCCTGAAACAGTTGATGAAAGGGATAATCAAACCGCTACAGCCAAGTTCATAGTAGAAGAGATGCAACCAGATGGAACGTACATACTTGCTCCGGGAACAACGGTCAAACGCATTGCGGAATTGCTAGGCATAGAGAAGACGGTTCTAGGGGTGGACATCTACAAAAAGGGCAAGGTCATGCTTGATGTAGATGAGAGAAGAATTTTGGAAGAAGTGGGCGATTGGCAGCATACTTGGATTATCCTCTCACCCATCGGACATCAGGGAATTCTCTTTGGAAGAGGTAACCAGCAGATAAGCCCTAAGATCATCGAACACGTTGGGAAAGAGCGAATAATTGTAGCGGCAACGAAGAACAAGCTTCAAAGCATCGAAGGAAACGTTTTAAGAGTTGACACCGGCGACGCCAGAGTTGACGCCATGCTCAAGGGATACGTCAGAGTTGTCATGGACTATAGAGAGTGGCGGCTTGTGCAAGTTCAGTGAGCTAGCCTCCGAACTTTTTCGTTTTGTCAAGAAAGTTCATGAGTATGGGCATCAAATCCAATCCTCTCAATCGACCAAGCCCACCCATGGCACATGATCTTTCGTCGAATTTTTCCACGTCATCGCGGCGAACATACGGACCAGTTATGACTATAGGAACCGGATCGCCCTCATGGTTTCCCGTCAGTGTGGACGTGGTGTGATCAGCAGTGACAACCAAGTAGGTTGAGCCTACGTCAACATGATTCAATAAATAGCCTAGCAAGCCATCGATCTTTTCAATCACTTCGACCTTCTGCTTTGCCTTCCCGTCATGACTGGCAACATCTGCTGCCTTCACGTGGAGGAGCACGAAATCATACGTTTTCAGCGCTTCAACCACTGCTTTTGCCTTCGCCATGTAATCTGTCTGAGGCGTTCCAGTCGCGCCTTTGACTCCGATTGCTCGCATCCCAGCGGCTTTGCACACGCCTTTAACTAGAGGTGCAGCAGCTATGCATGCGGCTTTGATATCATACGTCCGAGGAAGAGGAGACACGTTTGGAAGAGTGCCTGCCCCTCTGAACAAGACTATGTTTGCCGCAGGAAGCCCACGCTTGATTCTTTCATCATTTATCGGATGGCTCTTCAGAACCTTGCGGAACTCCCGCGCCAGCTTATTGGCGATCTTGGAGGTTAACCTTGCTTCGTTGCTGCTGTCAAGCGGTTTCATCTCTAGAACCTTCTTTCCAGCTTTTCCTGGGTCTGAATCACTGACGGCCGTTGATAGCCTAGGCCCACGAATAACGAGAACAGCGCGATGCTGAATAGTACTCTTGAACAGGAACTTCGCCTTAGAGGATTTTTCAAGCCTAACTCTCTGCAAGCTATTGGCAAGCTTGACTGCATCCTCATTCACGATTCTCCCTGCACGCCTGTCCAAGACAACCAAGTTCTTATCAACAGTAGCAAAATTACATCTGAAAGCCACATCGCCAGGAAGAACCCTCACCCCTGAGCCCAGCGCCTCCAAAGCGCCTCTTCCAGAATAAATCTTCAACGCGTCGTATCCAAGCAACGCAAGTGTGGCCGCATCACTTCCCGGTGGGGTTCCAGGCGACAAAGGGTCAATGATCCCGCATATTCCAGTCTTCGCTATTTGATTCATCGAAGGCTTCCGCGCTGCCTCCAATGGAGTCTTCCAACCCAACTCTTCAAGCGGTCTATCCGCCATTCCGTCCGCTAAGACTAGAATTGCCTTCAAACTCAATTCACACCATTTCAGTTGGCTGAGACACGTCGGAGTTTAGGCTCAGTTCAGTTAAAACACTTGCGTATATCTTCTAGGAAGAAATGTTTAATAATTTCCTTCGGTACAATGGTTAAAAGTGGTTGAACATGGGCGATTGCGTTCCACATTGCTGAATTCTTGGAACACTCAACACGCATTAGGAGCCGTTTCTCACTAGGGTTATATTCAACCACTAAGGAACATTTGGAGAGATAAGATGTCAGACACAGGAGTTACTGTAAAGAAAGACGAAGACTTCTCAGAATGGTACACGCAAGTCATTCTAAAATCAGGCTTAGCCGACTACGCTCCGGTCAAAGGCTGCATGATCTTCAGAGAAGACTCGTATGCCATCTGGGAGAAAATCCAAGAAATCTTTAACCGAAAAATAAAGACAACAGGACACAGAAACGTCTACTTCCCACTTTTCATCCCTGAAAGTTACTTGAAAAGGGAAGCAAAGCACTTCGCAGGCTTTGTTCCAGAAGTTGCCTGGGTCACACAGGGCGGAGACAGCCCACTAGACGAAAGACTCGCAATAAGACCAACATCTGAAACCATCATGTACGCGACATACGCAAAATGGATCAGAAGCTGGAGAGACCTGCCAATCAAGCTTAACCAGTGGTGCAACGTAGTCAGATGGGAAACAAAAGCAACAAAACTCTTCCTAAGAACAAGAGAGTTCCTCTGGCAGGAAGGCCACACAGCTCACGCAACAAAGGAAGAAGCTGATCAAGAGGCAATGGAAATCTTAAACGCATACAAAGACGTGATGGAAAGCTACTTGGCAGTCCCAGTTCTTGCAGGGAAGAAAACTGAAATGGAGAAATTCGCAGGCGCCCTCTACACGCTGGCTTTAGAGGCAATGATGCCCGACGGAAAAGCACTACAAATGGGAACCTCACATCAGCTTGGGCAGAATTTCTCGAAAGTCTTCGGCATAAAGTTCCTCGATCAGAACGAAAAGGAACAGAACGTTTGGCAAACGTCATGGGGCTTTTCAACTCGCATGATAGGCGCCATAGTGATGTTGCATGGCGACGACAATGGACTGGTCCTACCCCCGAAGATAGCGCCAACGCAGGTTGTGATAATCCCAATACCCTATAAGGGTGGCGAAGCTGAACAAATAGCAGCAAAGGCCAAAGAATTACATGAAAGACTGCAGAAAAACGGCATCGCAACCGTTCTGGACGACAGAGCTGAATACACTCCAGGCTGGAAATTCAACGAGTGGGAATTGAAAGGGGTCCCAATAAGAATCGAAATCGGCCCAAGAGACCTCAAACAGAAGCAAGTTGTGACGGTGAGACGGGATACCTCCGAGAAGACCGCTGTGAAAGATGATCAGTTGGAAACTGCCGTTGGAAAATTGCTTGATGAAATCCAGAATAACCTCTTCAACAAAGCCAAGAAGTTCCTTGAGGACAACATAACCACTGTGAAGACCTACGATGAGTTCAAGGAAACGCTTGAGAAGAAGGGCGGATTCATCAGAGCGTCTTGGTGCTCCAACACCAAATGCGAAGAAAAGATAAAAGAAGAAACGGGAGCGACAATAAGAATAGTACCCTTCGAGAAGGAGAAGCCATTCTCAAAATGCATGTACTGCGGAGGAGAAGCAAAGCAAGTGGTTTACTTTGCTAGATCATATTAGGATGGGTCTAGCGCTACCTTCACTTTTTGGCCGAAATCACAGGGGACTATTCAGTCAGCTTCACCAGTTTCTCAAGCTGTTTTGCAGCATCTTCTAAGCCAAGTTTTTTCAGCGTTGACTTAGAAGGTATTCCGCGACCATCCCAGCCTCTCCGCTTGTAATATGTCTGCAGCATCGCATCGTATTTTGTCTTGTCAAGTTTTGCTCCTTTCAAGGGCCCTTGAGTCGTCGGCTCCTCAAACCACCTAGCGGGCGGAACGTCCATTTTCCGGCTCCATTTCTCTCCATATTCGCGGACCCAGAAGGCACGTGTCAAGTTGAAGATTCTGTCACCAATCAAGTTCAGCATGTCCCAGTTCATTTCCACTCCTGTTGCTGCATGGAGGAACTTGGGGTACCATTCAAGTTCGAAGCCGACCTCAACCCATGGAAGCCTACAGACAGTCAGGGATTCGAAGACGCCTGCCCGTGTTCGCTGCAACTCGATGATTTTGTCAATCTTTTCTGCTCCATAGCTTTCGCGGCCGGTTTTGACCTCCCAAGAGATCACCCAAGCGTCCTTGTGGTGTGCTCCGATGGAACTGGTCGCATAAGCCAGCGCCATACCTGGCGTGGTGTGACAGTCATAACCTGATATTTCTAAGCCTTTTACATGCATGGCCCAACGATCCGAACCTTTGCCAACTTCCTCTGCTGCAGAACGAACGCCCCTAGCTAACACCTTGCCCAAACCACGCCTGAAAGCAATGTCTTCGGCCAAAATCTTGCTTCTAGTGAAGTCGCCCCATGGAACCTTTTCTTTGATAAGCCCTTTTTCCGAGGCTTCCATCGCAAAACCCAGCACATTGCCCAGTGAAATCGTGTCCAAGCCAAGTTCGTCGGCAACCCTGTTCAGAGCTGCAACCTCCCTTAGGTCGCCTAACCCTATGTTTGACCCCAACATCGTGACGTTTTCGTAATCGAGCTCCGATTCTTTCTCGTCGGAATCCTTTACAACATTACCGCAAGTCATGTTGCATTGCGGGCACCCGCGGTTGGAAACCTTTATCTTTTCCATTGCGAAGCCGCCTATGGCTTCTGCCTTCTCGAAAACACCCTCACTATAGTTGTACGTTGGGAGGACACTGTTTTCCTGGCTCCACTCGACCGTCATCATGGTTCCCTGACGCTTCCAGAAGGCATAGCTCGGTTTGCCCAAGACTTCTTTGTAGGCCTCGGCACCCAAATCCTTCATTTGTTTAGGATCAGCGGCATGCAAATCGCCAGAGCCGACGATCACGGCAGCCTTCAGGTTCTTCGATCCCATAACCGCACCGATGCCCGGTCTTCCTCCAGCACGCCCCTCCTGGCAGACAATGTTAGCGAATGCCACGAGGTTTTCCCCTGCCTGACCAATGAGCAGAATGCCCGAGACCCGTCCATAGAATGCCCTCAACTTCCTTTCAGCTTCAAAAGAATTCAGCCCCCACAGATCTTTACCATCAACAAACTGCACAGACGCGTCCTGAACAAGCAGAACCGTGGGCTTTTCGGCCTTACCTTGTATGATAATGGCATCATAACCAGCTTTCCTCATTTGAACTGCGGCGTGGGTCCCAACGTTTCCGTCGCCGTATCCTCCTGTCAATGGGCTCTTTGAAGCAACAACCAGTTTTCCGCTACTTGGCAGCGGCCAGCCTGTCAATGGACCAGCTGCGAAGACGAGTTTGTTGTAAGGTGACAATGGATCAGTGTTAGGTTGAAGCTCGTCCCAGAGAATCTTGACGGCGAAGCCTCTTCCGCCGAGGAAGCCTTTTGCAATTGTTGGGTCATACTGATCTACAATTGCTTTCTTCTTCGTCAGATCTACACGCAGAAATTTGCCTGTCCAGCCATACATGATCTTAACCAACCTGAAAGGATCGTGTAACTATCCATTCTTAACTAGATAAGTTTTGATGACGTGCACCGCTAGATCACGAGTTTTTCAGGTTCCACATTGCGGTTCTTCAAGCCTAAGTCGCTGACCTTGAACTTCTTGTCTCCAAAGAGCAAAGCATACTCTTCGCCGTTGAAGAGTGCTGTGGCAATTCTGCCGATCGCATCGGCTTTCAATATGCCGCTCCCGCTTGCGCCTCCCACGACCATCAAATCGTTCTCCTCGAAAATCAACGGTTGCCCATCAATAGTGCTTATCTCGTAGAGCCCCGCGAACGCGGAAAACGGCTGACAATCTATGAACTGTGGGAAGTACTTCACAAAGACCTGATACAACCCGAACGTGTAGTAGTTTTCCTCAGGTTCAGGATTGTCTTCAACCCTGAAGGCTCTTGGGAATTCGTCAGCGTAAGCTAGCCAAAGCGCGTCTTCCTCCGGGGCGGGGCGAATGTATGCAGATGGCTTAGGAAGTATCGTGAAAGGCAGGCATCCTGCATTTGTGAATTCCTTCGAGAAAAGCAGTTTTCGAAGCGAGTCGGTCTTCGCTTTTATCGAGAAGATCTGTCTCTTCTTAGCCTTGATGAAACATTCGATTCCTAGAGGATCAAGAAGCTGGGCGGTCCAAGCGCCAGCCGCGATTATGGTCTTTTTCGCCTTTACCAAACCCTTATTCGTTTTCGCACCTGTAATCATAGTGTCCTGCCAGAAGTAGGGCTCGCCTGGCATTCCAAAGGGCCTACGTGGCTCCACGACGATCTCGTTCACTTGCGTGTTATACTGGATTTTTCCTCCAAGTTTCAGGAACTCTGACTCATAGAATTTTACAAGCGAGTCAACATCGATTAGACCTGCCTTTGGGATTAGTATACCCTTATAGACGTTTCCAAGACCCATCATTCGGGCTTCTTCATCGTTGGAAAGGTTTGTCTTCATGTCAAGTCTTGTTGCCAGCTCGCCCTCATCATATTCTACATATTTGAAGCCTCTGCTGGACAGATCTCTTAAGACAGGAAACATCTTGCCGTATCCTTCTTGGTCAAAGAACCACAGGTACCCGGCCCACCGCAACTTCAAATCAAACTTCAGCTCATCCTGCACGTGCCTGTAGAACTCAACAGAGGAATCGGCTAAGGCAAAGTTCGTGCGAGACGCAAACAGGCAGCGAAAGGCTGCGGCGCTCTTCGCTGTGCTACCCTGGCCTGCCGCGCCGAGCTTGTCAACGACCAAGACATCAAGCTGGGGATTCTTGCTTTTAAGGTGATAGGCAGTTGATAGGCCTACGATTCCTGCGCCTACTATGAGTGCATCACATTCTGCCATGGTGTTCCGACCGAATTTCGGATGGCACTACTAGAAAATCAGATCTGATTTAAGCTTAGCTATCTAGTCGATTTCAAACCCATATTGTAAGAGAACGCTTATTTACCTCTGGGAAATATGATTAACATCAATCGTTTAGATCGAGGTAAGAATTTGCATACAGCAAAAGAGAACAAGGCAATTTCAACTCTTCTTTTGATTCTGCTCCTTCTATGCTCTGCGATAGTTGGCGCATTGATCTCATACACGTGGGTCATGTCGAGCTACTATAACATGCCAGAAAACTCAACATTGCTCATAGTCGAAGACGTGAATTTTCCAGTTGGCAACTTCTCATATTTTAATTCGACAGTTCTCAATCCTTCCGACTCGGCATCTGACGTGAACATAACCGCATTTCGGGTGACTATCGAAGGGAAAAATGAAACATACGATCTTAACCAAACGGAATATCCTCAGCCTTTACCCTTTACGCTTGCAAGGGGAACAAGGCAGACGTTCAAAGTCTTAGCTAACTGGTGCTTCATTGCTGGCGAGACAGTGCGAGTCGAACCAGAGACTATTAACGCTTCAATAAGGAGTTTTCCATACATCACTCCGATAGAGAACATGACTATAACCCCCACTTTTGACCCGACCGTAAGCGTCGAATACTTCAATCTTACGGCGTCCAACTCTGTGAATTCCGTCGCAAATCTCACAATCTCAAATATATATGTCTTTAATGAATCTGTAAGTGCTTCTCCAGCACTCCCGTATGTTTTGCCGCCTAACCAAACCCAAGTATTCAAGTGTGAGCGAAATTGGGAAAACTTGGAGGGCCTAAATGTCACAGTTTATGTGAATACGGCAGAAGGATACTTTGCAGGTTACCAAAGCCCCCCGCTTCCCGTGGTCATTCTTTCGATGGATGAAATCAAGTTTGACTATGCAGATACAAAACATTTCAACGTCACCGTTCGCAACGCGCAAGACTCCACAGAAACTGCGATATTAAGCATGGTAAACTTAACAATAGCAAACGAAACAATTGCTCTGAATACTTTACCCCCATTGAATATCCTACCATTCCCTGTTCCGCCAAACCAATCAATGACTATTCAATGCTCATGGGATTGGAGCGCGCAACGGAACGAAGCAGTCACAGTAAACGTTTTCACCAAGGAAGGCTTCACAGTTCCCAACAGCACTGTTATAACACCCGACACAGTTGTTTGGAACATAACCGACGTCAAATTTGACTTGCACGACACAGACCACTTCCAAGTGAATGTGACAAACACGCCGTGTTCACTCAACGCGATAAACATAACACGGATTCTGCTTAACGGAACCGAAACTGTTCTCGATCAGCCGTTTGCAGTGTTAACAAATGGTACACTAGCAATGTTCAACTGCACTCTTGACTGGACAAGCCTACGAGGAGTCAACGCCAGCGTCACAGTAATAGCGGCAGACGGATCGAACATTTCTAGAACCCTGAGCATACCTTCTGTTGGGCTGAATCTGCTGGAAGATCACTTCGTTTTCGGAACGCTACGTGATCCAGTGACCAACTTCACCATTCCATACTTCAACGTAACAGTTTCAAACTCGATCAACTCGCTGCCCGACAACGTGACAATAACAAGAATCGTCTTGGAAATAGGAAACGAGACCTACGAAATTGACAGTGACATTACAAATCCTATAATAGGCCAGCAGGGATATTCCCTCAGTAGAGACGGAGAAATTACATTCACGTGCTTGTTCAACTGGCTTCGATACCTGACCCCGAACCCTGTTGAGGCCACAGTGTACACTGCTGAAGGCTTTCAAGCATCGAGAACATGGCAGTATCAACCCTGATCCGCAACTTTTATTTCCCATACAAACAGAAGCTTTGGTTCTGAAGAGGATAAGCCTTGACTAGTGTAGCCGTCACTGAAAGAGTGTTGAATATCGAGTACGCTATCCGCGACGTCATTGTTCATGCAAAGCATGTTGAAAAAACGGGAAAAAAGATCTTCTACCTGAACATAGGAGACCCTGTTGCGTTTGATTTCGACACCCCGGCACATATAAAACAAGGTCTGATAAGAGCCGTCGAAGAGGGAGCAAATGCTTACGCTCCTTCAGAAGGCGTCCCCGAGCTTAGACAGGCCATATCGCTGAAGGAAAAGAGGGTAAACAACGTCGAAGTCTCAGCAGAGGACGTGATTGTTACCCAGGGAATTTCTGAGGGCATACAGATGGTTATGGCTGCGCTCATTGAAGCTGGCGACGAGATACTTCTTCCCGGCCCAACCTATCCACCCTACATTTCTTACGCAAAATTCTTTGGAGGAAAGCCAATCACGTATGAAACGATCGAGAATGATGGGTGGCAGCCAAACGTTGATGATTTGAGGAGAAAAATCTCGAAGAAAACACGCGGCATAGTAGTGATCAACCCCAACAATCCATGCGGAGCCCTCTACGAAGAGAAAGTTGTAAGGCAGATAGTAGACTTGGCAGGCGAATATGATGTGCCGCTTTTGTCAGACGAAATTTACGATCAGATAGTTTACGGGAAAAAGTTTGTCAGCACTGCTGCTCTGGCTAAAGATGTTCCAGTGATAGGGCTGAACGGGTTCTCAAAAGCGTATTTGATGACAGGATGGAGACTGGGTTACCTGTACTTCCACGACAGCAAGGGACGACTTGAAGAGTTGAAGCAGGGCATAGAGAAGGAAACCAGAATAAGACTCTGTGCGAACACTCCGGTTCAGAAAGCCGGAGTAGCTGCGTTGAATGGTCCCCAAGATCACATAAAAGAAACCGTTCAAAAACTCAAGCAGAGAAGAGACTATGCTTGGAAAAGACTGAACGAAATAGAAGGCATAAGCTGCACAAAACCAGAAGGGGCGTTCTATGTTTTCCCAAGAATTCATGCTATAGGTTCTCGATGGAAGACAGACATGGAGTTTGCCCTCGACCTCTTGAAAGAGACAGGTGTGCTTTTCGTACATGGGTCTGGATTTGATCCGACTTACGGCACTGGACACGTCAGAGGTGTGATTCTACCACCAATTGAGACACTGGAGAAAGCCCTTGACGAAGTTGAAAGGTTCATGAAGAAGAGTGAGACTTGACCCTCTCAGCAAGACACGTGATTACTTGTGTACCGGTATTCCCTGCTTTGGATCACTAACGAGTTTCACGAACTCTCCCATCAGCCTTCTAGTTATTGGCCCCGGCTTACCACTATTTATCAACCTTTTGTTTATCTCCCTGACTGGCACAATTTCGGCGGCTGTCCCCGTGAAGAAGACTTCTTCAGCATTGAAAAGCTCGTAGGGCGTTATGTTCCTTTCTCTGACTTCATACCCCAGTTTTTGAGCGAGTTTCATCACTTCGGCAGCGGTTATTCCTGGCAGCGCGCCCGTATAGCTTGGTGGAGTGAAGAGTTTTCCGTTCTTCACTATGAATATGTTTTCGGCCACTCCTTCGCATACGAAGCCGTTTTTGTCAAGGCATATGGCCTCGTCAACACCGCTTATGTTCGCTTCGATCTTCGCTAGTATGCTATTTAGATAGTTGAGCGACTTTATCTCGTGAGACGTTGCATCCACCGGATCCCTCTTGACCCATGAGAGCATAGCAGTGACCCCATTTAGCTTGGCTTCGTCCTTGTGCAACGAGATGGTGTCTGTTATCACGATTATTGTCGGCTTGGAGCATTTTTTCGGGTTCAATCCGAGGTCTCCGATCCCGCGCGTGACCACCAATCGGATGTATGCATCCTTCAGGTTGTTCTTTCGCAGTGTCTCCAGAACTGCTTGGATCATCTGTTCCCTCGTCGTGGGGATTTCAAGCATTATCATGTGGGCTGAACGGTACAACCTGTCAACGTGTTCCTTGAGCTTGAAAACCACGCTGGCGTATGCGCGAATTCCTTCGAAAATTCCATCACCATATAAGAGGCCGTGATCAAAAACTGAAACTTTCGCCTGCGATTTCGGATAGTAAACACCGTCTATGTAAACCTGCAATTCTCTCTCCAAAGATCGTCCCCCAAGCTGGAGAAATTAGTCTATGAACCTGAGGTTTGATATAGTTTTTGTAAGAAAACGACTGTTATACCAGTCATTAGCCGTAGAACTGGGGCCTCTTCGAAAGATACTTTGGCAACGGCAACGGCTTGTAGGGCTTGCCCTCCATCGCCTCTCCAACTTCGCCCATTAACTGCTCAAGCTTCATGTTTCCCCTTTCCCCGCTTCTCCTGTCTCTTACCGGAAGCAGACGCGATTCAACTTCTCTTTGTCCCACGACGACTATGAATGGCACCCATTCCATCTCTGCTTCGCGAACCTTCTTCTGCAGGGTCATTTGTCGGTCGTCGATGTCTACTCGTATGCAATGGTCTTCCATCTTCTTGGCCATTTTTTCAACGTTCGCCATGAATTTGTCAGATATTGGAATTAGGCGTACTTGCGTGGGTGAGAGCCATATTGGAAGCATCGGTGGCTTGCCGCTTTGTTGTTCTCGGTAAGCCTTTTCGAGCAAAGCGTACACGTCTCTCTCGATTGCTCCGCTGGGTGAACAGTGCAGAATTAGCGGATGATGTTTTTCGCCTTTTTCGTCGACATAGTTTATGTCATATCTTTGGGCATTTTCAACGTCAATCTGGTCTGTCGAGAGGGCTGCGGCTTTGTCTTGATTGTCTACGAAGTTGAAGTCCCATTTCAGCCTGTAATAGAAGAACGGCTGCTTCCACATCTCAACCAGGAGTGGTCTGCCAAAAGTCTTAGCCAGAGAAGCTATGAATGTCTTGTTCTCCTCGTAGAAGTCCTTTGTGAACCGTACCGCTGCTTCATAATCATTCTCCGAAAGGCCTATTTCCTCAAGTATTTGCTCGGAAAGCTTGAATCTCACCATGAATTCTTTCTTGGCTTGTTCCAAATCTGTGCAGAAGGCGTGGCAGTCTGGCATGCTGAATGCCCTGAGGCGCCTTAAACCAACGACCTCACCGCTTTTCTCGCGCCTGAAACTGTAGCGGGTCAACTCGTAGACTTTCAGCGGCATCTGCCTGTACGAGAACTGCGCGTCATGAACCATCAGGAATTGACCGAAGCACGCGGCAAATCGTAGAAACAGTTCCTTATCCTCCGATTTTAGCAGGTATTGTCTTGCTGGGAAACGGTTCAGGTAGTCTGCCAAGCTTGGATGGTGAAAATCGTACATTATCGGTGTCTCAACTTCCATGGCTCCGTACTCGACCATTTTGGCCGTGACGAATTGTTCAAGTAGTGATTTGATCAGTCGCCCCTTTGGGTACCAACGTATGTTGCCTGGGTCGCTTCCCATTTCGTAGTCAGCTATCTCCAGTCTCTTCATCAAAGGCACATGAGGCGGCATTTGTTGGCTCGCTCTCACCTTTGACATTTCATATTTCGCGAATTTCTCAAGGTTTTCAAGTCCTTTGAAGCTGTAGTCTTCAACTGGCACCATCTTTCCATTCGGTTCAAGAATGTACCAGAACGACTCGAGCTTTTCCTCGGCCTTTGCTGCTTCCGAAATCTCCTCTTTCTCCTCCTCTTTCTTTTCATGCCTCGCTGGTAAGTATACTCTAGATTGTTCTGCCAGCGGATGCCCCTTTATGGCTATAGTGAATTGCTTGTTCCAGCCGAATGGGGCACGATGGGTTTCTATGCCCTTCTCTCTTGCGAATGCTTCCATGGTTTTGACTATTTTAAGAGCCTCAGCCGGCTTGGCCAAGTTGCTGCTCAGATGTGCATAGGGATAAATCAGAATTCGATTTGCTTTCAACTTTTGAAGGAAGCCATGAACTTCATCTACGGCCTTCTCGGCGGCTGCTTTATCATCGCCTTCTTCTACCGCTGTAAACAGCACCACTATTTCGTCTAGGCGGACCGGCTTCTTTTCAGCTTCTTCGGCTATGGCTATTTCTTTCTGAATCGGCTTGTACTCGATGAAGTTTGAATGTAGCTGTAGTATTCGCATTAACCATCACTCATTTAGTCTTATACCGCATTCTTTCAAGCTGGTTGTCTTTTTTCGTCTTTTTCTTGTATTCCTTGTAGTGTTCCTTGCACAGGTAGGCGCGTTTTTCAGCGCCAACTCTGAAGCCCGCAGACCTTACCTTCTCGGCTGAAATTGAACGGATGGCCCCGCTACCACAGCCTGAAATGCTGCATTTGACACCTTTGTCAACACGTCCCAAAGCCAGACTCTCCACTTATCAGAGGTTTTGACGCAATAGAATAAGCCTCATTGCTTTATTTCTTTTTCATAGAGTTCACGTGCTCTCTCATAAACCTGTGGTTTGTCGCCGAAAACTGTAGGTCCGACACCTTCAACAACAAAAGAAGCAGTGGCAGCTCCCACGCAAGCGCATCGCAAGATGTTTTCACCGTTTACGTATTCAGCCAAAAAACCGCCCACAAAGGCGTCGCCAGCTCCAGTGGGGTCGACAAGCTTGCTAGGTTTGCACGCAGGAATACTATAACAGGCTCCTCCGGCGGAAACCACGGCGCCTTTCGAGCCCAGCGTAACTATCACGGTGCTAACCCCGCAATCATGAACCCCCTTTATGGCTGAATTAAGATCGGACAGATCGGTCACCGCCCTGATTTCGCTTAGAGATGACTTGTAAATGTCAACAAGCCCCAGTATACGTTTATCCTCCAGCGAACCACGTCTGACTTCGCCGTTTTCACCATAGCCTCGCACGAGGCCTTGCGGATCTAAAGACAAAACATCCGTGCATCCCTTGAGCCTCTCCGCAACTTCATACGTGATTTCACCTGCTATCGGAGAGACATGAATCGCAAGGGCTTTCAAAGAGGCTGGCACATCATCAACGGTCAATCGTGGTGCCTTGCTTTTCAGAAAGAGAGCTCGTTCTGACAAGTCACAATTGTACTTCAACTCAAAACGAGTGGTCAGAGCATCCTCAACTGTTGTCAGCCCAGCTAGGTTGATGCCTTCTTGCCCAAGCCACCATCTGTAGGCCGCCGGAAAATCACGCCCAACCTTGGAAATCACGGCTACTCTTGCTGCGAAGCGGCTGGCGGCAAGAGAAACGTAGGCAGCGGAACCGCCAAGGACAACGAAGGGAGACTGTCGACCTGGGAGAAGAATTGAATCTATGCTGAAGTTCCCCACTGAAACGATGTCGAACACGTGAAGATTAGCCTCCCACCAACAATATCATAGGTATCTCACTTAAATTCGACGCGCGCCATACGCCATAAGAAGGTTGATGTTCAATCATTAAGTCTACGACTGAAGTAACAGAATCGCCTTCGCCAGGTCTCCCCCACTTTCTTCCAGCGCTTTTCTTGCTTCTTCCAAGCTTTTTCCCGTTTGATCTGCCACCAATCTGACGTCCTCTTCTCCTATTGTCGTGGCCTTGCGTTCGGCGGCTTTCTCGGTGATCTGCCCGCCGGCAACCTGAAACATTTTCTGCCCTTGCACCTCAAGTGTCGAGACTTCAGGCTCCTTGATGACTATTTCTTTGCTGCCTGTCCTTATGATGACTTCTTTAACATCTTCAACAGCGTTCATGTTCAAACCCATGCGCTGCATCATGCGCTTCGCTTCTCTAGGATTCATGCGTCCTCGCATAAGATCAACCTGTGGGCATGTACAGTTTACTATTCAAACGCTATTATACTTAACTTTCTTCCCTAGCTCCACGTCTGATTTTGACCGCTACGCCACGCTTGAAAGCCTTCATCTCTTCGCCGGACAACAGAGCATGACCAACAGCCAAGACCCGATTGCTTTCGTCAACGACGACAACTTCATCCTTTGCATGAATCGCATCATCAGCCTTAACAACGTGAACCGCAAAAACATCGCTGCCATCGACCACAAACTCTGAAACATCGTTCTTGACTGTAACAAAGCACTTTGCCGATCGCACAACTCTGGCAACCCGTTTTGCACCAGCAATGCTTAAGGAGA
Source organism: Candidatus Bathyarchaeota archaeon (assembly GCA_963705345.1). Taxonomy (GTDB): domain Archaea; phylum Thermoproteota; class Bathyarchaeia; order Bathyarchaeales; family Bathycorpusculaceae; genus DASPTR01. The sequence continues at coordinate 92,519 of OY970072.1, read as the reverse complement.
ACAAGCCGTCAGTAGGTCGCATCGTAGCTAAACGCTTATTGTCCAGATGAACGTAGCGGATTCGGCCAGTTCGTCGGGAATAGCTGATCTTTACACCTTCTGGGAAAAGAGTTGTGCTCACGCCTCTTCCAAACTGATAGTCTGCCACGCTTCTAATTCTTCCAAGGTCGCTGTTCAATCTCTGCACCTTTGATGGCCCTACGCTTTTCGACAACTATAAACATAACCACCATAATAAAAACAGCCTAGGTGCGTGCTGGCATTTGCGCTGTGAAGTCTGCGGACGAAAGATACATGGAAAACCCTACAAGGTCATAATCGAAGGTGCGAAGCTGACAGTGTGCGACGACTGCTCCAAGCATGGAAAAGTCACGTGGGAAGAAGAACCCAAACCAAAAGCAGTCCTAAAACCGAGAGGACCAAAACCCTCTTCGAAAGTGCAAAGCAGAGCGCCAGCACGAGCTCCGCTTGAGACGACTTTGGAACTTGCGGAGGATTTTGACACGAAAATTCGGCAAGCGAGAGAAAAGCTCGGACTTTCCCACGAGGAATTGGGTAGAAGACTCAACGAAAAGGTCTCGCTGCTCAGAAAGATTGAAACACGAAAGATGACGCCAAACAATCTTCTTGCCACAAAGCTGGAACACGCCTTGAAGATCAGACTGATTCTTCCAGCATCAGAAGAAAAAGCTAAGATTCCCCCATCAAAGATTGCTAAGCCAGTCAACCGCGAACTTACTCTGGGAGATCTAATTAAGCTTGACAAACAGGACGAGAAAGGCAAGGAGGACAATTCTGAACGCAAGCAATCATAGTTCAACGGCGGAAAGACTTCGAACCATCAAGCCTGAACGAACTCAAAAGACTAGCAGAATCTGCAGGCTATACTGTTGCAGGCCAAATGGAACAGGTCAGAGAGGCGGATTCGCGCTACCAGATAGGTGCTGGCAAGGTGGAGGAACTCTCCCGCCTTGTGGAAACGAAAAGTGCAGACAAGGTTATTTTCGATAATCCATTGAAACCTGTTCAGGCTTACAACTTGGCGAAAGCCACCCATGTCGAAGCAATAGACCGTTTTCAGCTAATCCTCGAAATATTCACGAAAAGAGCCACGACCGCTGAGGCCCAAATGCAGATCAAACTTGCAAAACTGCAATACGATCTAACACGGGCAAAAGAGAGAGTTAGACTTACAACGAAGGGAGAACAACCAGGATTCATGGGGCTGGGTGCGTACGAAGTAGACGTCTACTACGAAAGTGTGAAGAGAGAAGTACACGCTATACGGAGAAAGCTCAGGAAAATACGTGGAAAGAGGGTCTTGCACCGGCAGAGACGAGCAGAGCTCGGTTTTTCAACGATTTCTCTTGCAGGATACACACACTCTGGGAAAAGCTCGTTGTTCAACGCTCTCACAGCAGCAGAGGTCCCTGTCAACACTACACTGTTCACTACTCTTTCAACAACAACGAGGCTCTTGGAATTCTCAAGGAGGAAGTTTTTGTTAACCGACACAGTCGGCTTCATAGACCGCTTACCGCTCAAGTTGATAGAGGCATTCCATTCGACCCTTGAAGAAACCATATACTCAGACCTAATACTGCTCGTAATAGATGTCAGCGAACCATTAAGCCTCATTGAGAAGAAACTATCGATCTGCTTGGAAACAATAGAGCGCATCGGAGCGTCAGGTATACCGATAATAACAGCCCTAAACAAAATTGATCTAGTATCAGAAACAGAAATCAGCCAGAAAATTTCAAATCTAAAAGGGCAAGCACCTAACCCTGTCCCCATATCTGCACTGCACAAGACCAACCTTGAACAATTACAGCAAGAAATCCTGAAAACACTGGAAAATTACGTCCGAGCCTCATTCACCATCCCGCTGACAAACGAGTCTATGCCGTTCATTTCTTCAATCTTCAAGAACGCAGAAGTGCAAACAATAGAATACAAGGAAAACACGGCGCACGTAGTTTTCAAAGCAAACCCATCATTTGCGGAAAAAGTGAGAAACCACGTGGAAAAACTCAAAGGGCAATTTGAGAGAAACTAGCAGGGAAATAGCATGCCCAAAATAGTAGTTCTAAGATGGGGGCACAGGCCGCAGAGGGACACTCGATTAACCACTCATGTTGCGTTGACAGCTCGTGCGCTAGGAGCGTCGGGTGTCATGCTTTCAGACATGAAAGAGCGAAAAATCCAAGAAACTGTTGACGAGGTAACAAAACGTTGGGGGGGCAGGTTCTTTTTTGAAATGGGAATACCCTGGAAGGAAGCTGTGATGAAATGGAAAGACAACGGCGGAATAGTTGTGCATCTGACAGCATACGGAGAGAACATCGAAACGAGCAATGTGCTGGAGGATATTAAGAATTCTGCAAAGGACATTCTAGTCATAGTAGGAAGCCAAAAAGTCCCCAAGGAGTTTTTCTCGAAAGGCATCAGCGATTTCAACGTGGCAATTGGGAACCAGCCCCACTCAGAATGCGCAAGCTTGGCCATTTTCCTAGATCGCATTTCTGAAGGAAAGGCTCTGGCAAAAGGCTTCGCAGACGCGCAGGTCAGAATCATCCCTCAGAAAAGGGGAAAGAAAGTAGTGGAAAACGGACAATTCTGACCTAGAATGGGTAAAGAGATTTAAATTAAAACTCAGAAGTATATATTATAGTGGAAAGTGCCGGCTAGTGGAAGCAAAAGGATTGACATGTTGTCTAACATAGATGACGCAACACTGGCAAAAGTTGCAGGAGCCCTAGGAGAAGAGGATGCTGTTAAGCTAGTTGACATTCTGAAAAACTCAGAAGAAATAACGGACGATGAAATAGCAAACAAGACAAGTGTAAGATTGAACTCTGTTCGAAAGATACTCTACAAGCTTTATGATCATTCGTTGGTCAGCCTGAGAAGAACACGAGATCCCAAGACGGGATGGTTCATATTCCACTGGAGACTGCAGCCAGACCAGCTTGAAGGCTTCATATTGAGCCAAAAACGACAGGTTCTCGAAAAACTGGATGTTCGGCTGGCATACGAGAAAAACCATGACTTTTACTACTGCTACACTCCCAGCTGTAAACGAGTCCCATTTGAAGAAGCCGTGGAACTAGTTTTCCGGTGCCCAACATGCGGCAAACCTTTGATGCACTTTGACAATGAAAAAATGCTGAATGCATTGTCAAAGAGGGTCGATCAGCTGAGGAAGGAGCTTGGTGAGTGAAAGGCTTCCGTCAAGAGGACAGGCCCTGCGAATTCTCAGGCAAAGCGGATGCCCGAAAAACGTGATAAAACACTGCGAAGTAGTGGCTGAACTTGCCACGGAAATTGGGGAAGCATGCCAGAAGAAGGGATTGAACGTCGATCTGGAGCTTGTGGAAATAGGAGCCCTATTACATGACGTTGGACGCTCGAAAACACACAGTGTCCATCACGCAGTTATTGGAGCTAGAATAGCAAAGTCAGTTGGCTTGCCAGAAGAGGTTCAAGCAATAATCAAAAGGCATGTTGGAGGGGGCATAACAGCAAGAGAAGCGGCAAAACTTGGGTGGCCTAAAGACATATACGTTCCGCAGACGCTTGAGGAGAAAATTGTATCGTATGCGGATAAGCTTATTGCGGGTTCTCGGCGAGTGCCCATAGAAAGAACCATGGGGAATTTTGCTCAGGAACTTCCACCTTCAGCCGTTGAAAGAGTGCGCAGATTGCATGAAGAAATGGTTGTTTTGATCGGCGATTGCGAATGGCTACCCTGACACTTTTGGTCAAGGTCTATGATAGGTCTCAATCAGGACTGATCAAGGAACTTTTGAAGTCCGGCCTTGAAGGATTGGACGCTGAGTTGGGAATTCAGGGAGCCACCACGCGCGGATGGGTTCAAATAGACGTCTCTGGCGAAGACGAAAAGACAGCCGTGAACTATTTAACCCGCGAATTCGGCCAATGCCCAGAACAGCTGAAGCTCGTGGGAAAATTCCAAACGATAAAAGGGCGCATAGCAGGTCTAGATAAGAACAAAGCCGAGGTTTCAGTCGACATAGGCGTTTTTTCACCTTCTGTCGTTGATGCCACAATTCCGCTTGTTCAGTTGCAGGCTCAAATTGCTGATGGAAGGAAAGTCTCGCTTAGGAAGCTTACAGAGCTATTCGGCCTCTGCGAGAATCTACCATTAACAGTCAAAATTCTTAACATAGCCGAGGGAGAAAACCACATTGATGCCATGCTCTCGGAAAAGCAGGTGCTTCATTACGGAAATTGGATAAGCTCGCTCTTGGACAGACTGATAATCATTGGAACCACGTCTCGCAGCATTGAGGCAGCACTGAAAAGGGCAGAGTGCAGCCGCGACGTGGTAGGCATAGAATCCTTGGGATTGTTGGAGCACTGTGTTGTGTGCAAGCTTGGAACAGACGCAACGGGGTTGATACCGAGAATCGGAAGACACTTGCGAGAGGCAGCCTTCTGCGTGTTTAACCCGAAAAGGATCCTAGAATTTCTGCCTGATAACTCAGCCTTTCTCGCCTCCTAGCTGCAAAACAAGAGTTCACGAAGCGCACGCTTGCCATGTGTTGAGCCTTTCTTGATGCTTTGAAACCGCAATATTGGACAAGCATCTTCAGAAACTAGACAGGGATGGCCGCTCCATCACATTGTCACCTTTGTGGATTTCGCTTGGTCCTTGATCTTGGTTCTTCGTTGTCTTGTTGTTGACACGGGGACAAGGCAATTAATGAAAGAAATCATGGAGGCGGTCGACACGGATTAGAAAGTTCAAGGCGTTGAAAAAAAGAAACGTTAAGATTGACTCAAGCCTTGATTAAGAGGCTCAAAGACTCTCTGGATGCGCGCGCGGGTTCTGTACTGAGGTTGTTTCGTGTAAGATTTTGTGCAATAGGGTAACATATTACTCTTCGTTCTCGCCCTTTCCCACACCTTTGTAAGTGAACCCAGCGTTTCTTGCTATTTTTTCATCGAATACGTTCCTGCCGTCGATCAAAACTGACGTGGCCAGTTTCTTTCGAAGCATCTTCAGGTCTAGTGTCTGATACTCTTTATGTTTTGTTGCCAAAACCACAGCGTCTGCGCCGACAACAGCTTCGTTGAGGTCGCTCGTGAAAGGAATTTCAAATCTCTGTACTATCGGATCGTGCAAAACGGGTTTTGCCCCACGCTTTTTCAGCTCATAATACAATGTGGCTGAAGGCGTATTTCTAGTATCATCAGAATTCTCAAGAAATGCCACACCCAGAACGGCCACTTTTGCCCCCTTCAGCTTCTTCCCGTGTTCTGCCAGTGCATCCTCGACTAGGTCAACTACATGCGATGGCATCGCATCGTTGACCGCCCTACTATCGACTATGATTCTTGGGAAGAATTTGAACCTGCCGTAATTGTCTAAGCCATATTTTAGCAGCCACGGATCCTTGGGAAGGCAATGTCCCCCCACACCACTTCCAGGAAAAAGCATATTCCTAACAGGATTAGATGAAGGGTTTGACGGATCGTTAGGCAACGTGTTAACGAGTTCGCGTACTTCATAGGCGTTAACTCCGAGACTCTCGCATATCAATGCCACCTCGTTTGAAAAGGCGATGTTCACGTCTCTGTATGTATTTTCAACCACTTTGGCTACTTCAGCAGTAAGTGCATCCGTGGGGCAGAGTTTCGCCTTCACAATATGCCCGTACAATTCCATTGCGCGCTTGGTGCTTTTCTCATTAATTCCACCGATTATTCTTGGAAGACCCACAATGTTTTTGATCAAACGCCCGACCATGACCCGCTCATAACAGAAAGCCAAAAAGAAATCTTTGCCAGCTTTCATACCAGATGATTTTTCAAATATTGGCTTCACAATATTCTTCGTCGTTCCAGGAGCGACTGTTGACTCAATCACAACCAGCGACCCGGAACGCATGCACTTGCCTATCTCCTCGCTCACCTCTCTGAGTGACTCGTACTCAGGGACTTTTTCAGCATCAATCGGAGTCTGAACATCTATCAATATCGCTTCGGCATCCTCGCACGCTCTTATGTCCTCCACGACCATGAATGTTCTTTTTTCCACGACGCGCGCAATCAGTTCTGATAAGCCTGGTTCGTCCCCGCCAATTGGATTCTTGCCCTTGTTGAGCCATTCGATCTTCCATCCTGAGCGTTTGGACTTGCGTTGCACACCCACAACTTTAAAGCCAGGCACATCTGCAAAAAGGGCCGCGACTGGTATTCCCACGTAACCCATGCCGATGACTGCGATTTTTCTTACCATACAAGTAGCCAGATCGGCGCGACTATTTCTTGTTTTCGGCGCGCGCATTATTATGCACTATCCTCCATCTACGTTGCGAGGGATCTACCAGAACAGTGCCAACAACTTAAACCAAGAGGAGAAAGTACACAGAAAATCAGATTTAGGCTCTATTTCTGGAAATAGGTGGGCCGGACCGGACTTGAACCGGCGACCTTTGGCTCGTAAAGCCAATGTCCTAACCAAGCTAGACGACCGGCCCTCTTCTGATCCTAGACAGGCTCGTTTTATTAAAGTTTGGTCGCTGGGAATAGATATAAAGCCGTTTTTCTTATATTGCGGAGCATAAAATGAAGCAACAGGCTGGGCAGCCCTTCAGATAAGCATTAAGGTGAAATAATGAAGAAGGTTCTGGTTACAGGAGCAGGCGGGCCAGCAGGAATAAATTTTGTAACATCACTCCGAACAGCACCTGAAAAAATGCTCTTAGTAGGTACCGAAGCTAACGAATATTTCCTTCACTTGGCCACCACTGACAAGAAATATTTGATTCCTAAAGCAACGAGACCTGACTACATTGACGCGTTGAATGAAATCATACGAAAGGAAACTGTCGAGTTTCTTCATGCTCAGCCAGACATTGAAGTTGAAGCTGTTTCGGAAAACCGTAAGAAGCTGAAGACAAACGTCTTTCTTCCCTCAAAGCAGGCTGTGCGAGCATGCCAAGACAAGCTGGAAGCTGCAAGATTGTGGAAGAAGAATAATGTGCCAGTTGCGAAATTTGCGGAATTGCATAAAGAATCGGACGTTGAAAAAGCATTTGACGAATTGGGTAGCCCGCTTTGGATCAGGGCTACACATGGTGCCGGCGGCTTAGGAAGTACGCCAGCACCCAACAAGAAGGCGGCAACGTCATGGCTAAGTTATTGGAAAGCACGAAACGTAGATTGGAAATTCATCGCTCAAGAGCATCTGCCCGGCAGGAACATGGCTTTTCACAGCTTATGGAAGGATGGTGAACTTGTCACATCGATGGCTAGAGAACGACTGGAATACATTTACCCGAACCTTGCGCCTTCCGGCATAACGGGCACGCCTGCAGTTCAGAAAACAATTCATAATGAAGCGATAAACAAGATTGGGACACAGGCTGTGCTGGCTATCGACTCGAAATTCAACGGAATCGCCTGCGTAGACCTGAAAGAGAATAGTGAGGGTGTACCGTGCGTTACGGAGATTAACGCTGGAAGGATGTTCACAACATCATTTTTCTTTTCCTATGCAAGCAAGATATTGCGTAAGGACTACTACGCAAACATTCCATACCTGTATGTGGAGCTTGGCTTCAAGGAAAAAATCCCAAACATCCCAAAGTACAACATTCTACCTGAAAACGTCTACTGGATTCGCCACATGGACGCACCAGCAAGACTGGTCAAGGGCGGCAAAGTTCTCGGGGAAATGTACCATTGATCAAAGCAGTCATATTCGACCTAGACGGCACACTCGTCCACCTCCCAATAAACTACGAGGCGCTTTTTAAAGAGTTTAGCAAAATCGCGAAAACAGAGAATATTCGACCCTTGACAAAAACTGTTCCGAACCTTGATGAAAAAACTAGAAAGGAGATTTTTGAAGTCTGGGACAATGCAGAATTTGCTGCACTATCAAAAATCACCGCAAACGAAGAAGGATTGATATTGTACGAGAAGTTCTGTAAGAAAGAAAAGGCCCTCGTAACGATGCAGGGCAAAACCTTGGTGAACAATATTCTCAAACGCTTCAGACTATCCTTTGACGCCGTTTTCACAAGAGAGGATTCCCTTGATAGGGTTGTGCAGCTCAAAACCGTTGCACAAAAGCTTGGCGTGCAGCTTCAGAATGTTTTGTTCGTCGGGAATGAGGACAAAGATCGTCTTGCTGCCAAGGAAGTTGGATGCCAGTTCTTAAAGGTGGGAAAATGAAAGTTTGGTACGACGCTTGCACAGGTAAGCAGGTAAGATATGGTGTAGCCATAGCGAAAAGGCTTAGAACACTCGGACACAAGGTCATTTTGACCACGCGAAAACACCCAGACACCGTGGCCTTGGCTCGTCTACTGAAAGAACCGTTCGTGACCGTTGGAAAATACGACCCTGCTTCACCACTGTCACGACTGCGAGAAAGCTTGAAACGACAACTACTCTTCTGCAGAATGTTTGAGGAAAACATGCCAGACATAGCAATATCGCATCGCTCGGTTGAGCTGTGCAGAATTGCATTCGGCTTAGGCATACCAGACATTTCAACACATGACACGGTACATGCTGATGCCATAAACAGGCTTACAATGCCGTTGATCGATTACCTAGTCGTGCCCAAGGCTCTGCCGAAGGATTCGGTTGAAGGGTACGGGATAAAGAGAATATTCTGGTTCGATGGAGTAGACGAGGTGGCTTGGATTAAAAACTTCAAACCTGAAATCAAGTATGACTATGGAAAACCGCTCATCGTGGTCAGAGAGCTTGAAACAAAGGCAGCATATGCGCAAGATAAAGAGGACTTGGCAAAAGCCCTGTTGAAGGGATTAGCACTGATGGGCAATGTTGTGTTCTTGCAACGCTATCAAAAACGGCCAGAAGAAGGTGCGATTATTCCGAAGGAATTTGTGGACTCAGCTACGTTGGTGTCTCAAGCAGATCTAGTCATCAGCGCGGGGGGAACAATAGCGCGGGAAGCAGCCTTACAAGGAATTCCGGCAATAGTCGTCCACTCATTCGAAAAACTCTACACGAACGATTACTTGTCACAGAGGGGCTTCCCAATCTTCACGGTAAGCCCGGACAATGTGCTTGTTTACGCAAAAAAGTATCTAGGAAAAAAATGGGATGTCAAAGGTCTCTTGAGTTCTCTTGAAGATCCTGTGGACACTATCGAAAAGATAATCAAACAAGAAATCAGGCAATAACATGGCGGAATGATGGATGAGTGCCAAAGGAAAGAACATTCTGATTACGGGCGGTGCAGGATTCATCGGTTCGCATTTGTCAGAAGAGTACTTGGCGAATGACGCAAAGAAAGTCGTGGTTTTTGACGATTTCTCCACTGGTACAAGAGAAAACCTGGTACACATAAGAGACAAACGATTGAAAATTGTTAAAGGTTCAATCTTGGAAACAAGCCAACTGAACACCGTTGTTGAAGAGGAACACATCGAGATCATGGATCACTTGGCAGCTGAATTGGAAGTCTACACTGGAATAAGAGACACTGAGAAAGATGCACGCATAAACATTTTGGGAACACTCAACGTGTTGAATGCAGCTTCAAAGAATAGCGTCGAGAAGGTTATGTTTGCATCTTCAGGTGCAGTTTATGGACAGGCGCAACGTATTCCTATTGATGAAGGGCATCCGTTGGAACCTCACTGGCCTTACGGGGTCAGCAAGCTTGCCGCGGAACGTTATGTGGTGCAATATCAGAAACTATTCGGTTTGAACACCACGGCCTTCAGATATAGCATTGTGTATGGCCCAAGAGAGTGGTTTGGTCGAGTTCTGACAATGTTCATCAAGAGAATATTTCTGGAAAACAAACCTCCTGTTGTTTTTGGCGATGGTAAGCAGACTCGCGATTTCGTGTATGTGAAAGATGTTGTTCAGGCGCATATGTTGGCTATAGAAAAGCCGGAATCGGCTGGTCAGGTTTTCAACATCGGGACTGGAAAGTCGACTTCAGTTGACGAGTTGGCAAAACTGCTGGTGAAGAGATCGGGTAAGAAGCTTGATATTATTTACGATAATCCAAAAGAAGGATTTGCGTCGAGGTTTCAACCTGGAAGAATTAGGCTTCAAGGTGAATTGATAGATTTTGTAATGGACAATAGAAAAGCAATGAAAACTCTCGGCTGGCGCCCAGAAACAGATTTCAACGAAGGCGTCGACAAGGAGATCGAATGGATTGTAGAGTCGCCACACAGGTGGGCCGCCAAGCCCAGGGTCTGAAGCTCTTCGAGCACTTAAGATTTCCGGGCGTCGATGAATTCTTTCCTTTTTGATTCATATTCTTTTCTTGTCATCATAGTTTCAGCGGGTACACCTTTTACAACAGTCTGTGCTGGTACATCCTTTGTCACCACGCTTCCCGCTGCAATCACAGAATTCTCATTTACCGTCACGTTTGGCAGTATAGTAACGCAACCGCCAACAATGACACTGTTCCCTATTATGGATGGTGTCAGGCATCTGCTGTGCGGAAATCTGTCGTTCAGGAGGCTACTATTTGGGCCTATGAAAACATTGTCACTCAGTCTACACTCGTTTGAAATTGTCACGTGAGCTTGCACTATGCAGTTTTTACCAATAATGACATTTTTGCCTATGTCGCAGAAACTTCCCACACGCGTCCCATCACCGATTTTAGTGTTGTCCCCTATGACAACGTAGTTCCAAATTGTAACATCTTTCCCGAATTGAACATTCTCACCTATGATTACCCCTTTTCCTTTTCTCGGCTCAGTCAAAGCATCTCCCTCGTGTTTACTGTCTTTAAGCTGTGTGAAGTTTAAATAGTTGGTGATTTACAATTTGCCTTTATTGGGCAGGAGCACCGGCGAAATTCGATAGGACCATGATTGTTTGCCCAGCAAAATAGACATAATGCACGTTTGCATTCCATGCGTTAGTCAAGATCAATTTGCATGTTAGACAGCCATTCTTTCCATGATTATTTTCACAATTTTTTCGGCAGCGTGCCCGTCTCCATAAGGAGACTTTTCTGGGAGTTCTTTTCTATGCCTCAGTGCTTTTTTCATGGCCTCTATTATGCTTTGTTTTTCTGTCCCAACTACCTTAGCGAACCCAGCCTTGACAGCTTCAGGCCTTTCCGTGGAGAGTCGTATTACGAGAACTGTCTTTCTTATCGGTGGTGCCGTTGCTTCTTCTTGGATGCCTCCCGAATCTGTCAATATAATTTCGGACTTTTTCATCAAGACCAAGAAGTCTAAGTAGCCCAAAGGAGGCAAAATCTGTATGTTTTTCCAGCTTTGGGCCTTTTGCAAAAGCCTGTCTTGCCGTAGTCTCTTCTTTGTTCGAGGGTGCATTGGATAGACGACTGGTATGGGAGCTTCTGCAAAGGCTTCAATGAAGCCGTTTATCACCGTGGGGTCATCCACGTTTTCAGCTCTGTGTGCAGTTGCTAGAGCAAACTTGTCAAAAATAATGGTTTCCAATATTCTTGATTGGTTTTCTGCTATTCGCATGTGCTGGATTACGGCGTCTATGACCGTGTTTCCAGTCACGTAGATTTTCCCCCAAACATTCTCCCTTTCTAGGTTGCGTTCAGCGATTTTTGTGGGTGCATACAGGTAAGTGGATAAGTGGTCCGTTAATCGTCTATTGTGCTCTTCTGGCATGCGCAGGTCAAAGCTTCTCAATCCGGCTTCAACATGTCCGACAGGTATTCCAAGTTTGACCGCTGCTAAGGCTGTTGCCAACACCCCGTTAGTATCTCCCTCAACCAAAACAAGGGCAGGAGATACATTCTTCAGTACTCGTTCCATGCGAGTTATTATTTCCGCCGTTTGCATGCCTTGAGAGTGGGCCCTGACCTTGTAGCTGTAATCTGGGGTTGGGAGCTCAAGCTCTTCAATGAACTGTTGAGACATGTTATAGTCATAGTGTTGGCCGCAGTGAACGAAAGTGAACGGTACGGCTTCCTGTTTCAGCGCTCTTACTAGTGGCGCCATTTTGATGATTTCAGGACGAGTGCCGACAACAACTGCTATTGCGTTCATAAGCATTCACTATTCTCCGCGTTTGATTTATGCCTTCTCAGCTTTGGTGCGCGTCTTGGAAAGTAGCACGCGTGCAGAAGCTGCCTATCCGCGTCCTGTCACGTATCTTCGCGTCGTCCTCCACGACAACGTAAATCCAAACAACAACATCTTCGCGCGCGCCGAACTGAAGAGCCTTGCCCATTATGACTCTGTTTCCCAATTTTGGTTTGTCATAAGATTTCCCCTTGCGCTTATTGTCGTTAACATATGATTTGAATAGTTGGATATTGCACTTTTGTCTCCTTCAGGACTCGATAGAACAAAACATTGGATGTTGAGATGTACAGCCTTTTTTGGGACAAAGCTGACGAAAAAACGAGTTCCATAAGGGAAATAGGTCTGATGTTCGGAAACCTTTCCCAACAAGCTTCTCTTGTTGGTGAAACAGATTGAGGAGACATAAGATTCGGTGACAGCCCGACGTATAGATAAGCATTAATACGGCAAGCGGCAGCTTCTTTTTCGGTGAATCTGCGGTTTGAAGAGAGTCCTCCTCGCCATCCCCAACGACCCTATTCACCGATACTTCGAAAAGGGCGAGATCAAGCCTCGATACTATAACCCCGGCGACTGCTTCGACGAAGTCCACCTCGTTACGTTTGACGAGTGGGATAAGAGTCCTGAAACCGTTCAAATAATAGCTGGCAAGGCTAGGTTGTTCATACACCCACTAGGAAAGCTCAGCTACCTTCGACTCCCCATTCTGTTAAAGAGGACCCTGAGGCTAGCTAAGACCTTTCAAGTCGATGTCGTCAGGGCCTATAATCCCACCCTTCAAGGATTGTTAGCAACATTGGTGGGGATACTGTTGGGGCTTCCCGTGGTTATATCTGTGCATGGCAACTATGACAAGGACCTCCGTGAGCTGATGAAGCTGAGGATTGAAACGTTCACTCCCTTAAAGCTCTTGAAGGCCTTTGTCATTGACAGGGTCATTGAGGAGTTTGTCCTAAGGAAGGCTGATCTAGTGATTGGCGCCTACAAGTTCGCCGCAGACTATGCTACGGCCCATGGCGCGAGAAGGGTAAGGGTTGTCTACAACAGGGTTTATGCCAAACAGTTTAGTTGGAATAGGTCTTCAGCGTCTGAGAGGAAACGTCTAACGGTGCTCTGCGTTGGTAGGATGGAGAGAGTGAAAAATCAAGAGTGCCTTGTTCGAGCGGTGAAAAATCTGGACGTAAATCTGGTTCTCATAGGAGACGGGCCGCTGAGGGAGGGGCTAGAAGTCCTTGCGAAGAAGCTCGGGATACAGGCCAAGATCACATTTATAAGGAGTGTTCCAAACGTAGAAATCCACAAGTTTTACTATCAGAGCGATATTTTCGCTATACCAATCGAGTACGGCGGAATATGCATTCCAGTCTTGGAAGCCATGACCGCAGGTCTGCCACTTATCCTCCCTAAACCTCGGTGGGAGAAAGAGCCTGAACTCGCTGCGGAAGCAGCCATTGTAGCCGAAAACACGCCTGAAGGCTTCGAGGAAGGCCTGAGGCGACTCATCGAGGATGCGAACCTTAGGCGGCAACTAGGCGAGAGGGGTCGAGCTATCATGAAGTCGATTCAGGGAGAAACCATGGAGCGCCGAGAGATGGAGCTCTACGAAGAACTTCTGCAGATGAGAAACGTGCCAAGACGTTGAGCAATAGGCGGAATAGGTCAAGGTCAGGAGTTTCTGGTAGATCCTCCCGGCAGCTGAACAAGGTGGGCTACTGCCGGCTTGAAAAACTTTCAGTCCTTGTCTACAAGCTTGTGAAATACAAGAGGAGCGATGCTAATGAAAATTTATATTGTTCTGAGACTTGTTTAATGTGCGGTCGAGCAGGAGTTGTGTCCACAAGGATGGAAAGAGATCGAAATCGCTTTTCTTTCATGCATGATTCATACATCGCGATTACCATCTCACCGCAACACCATAAATAGCCGGTTTTTGAGACGGCAGGGATGAAAAATGGCGCTCAAAATAATGCTTGTTCTGGGTACGAGGCCGCAGATCATAAAATCAGCACCTGTGATCCACGAAGCACTGAAACACTCTGAAATAGAGCTTCAGTTGATTCATACAGGGCAGCACTATGACTTTGAAATGTCAAGGATTTTCTTTGGAGAGCTTGATTTACCTGATCCCTTGACCAATCTGGAAGTTGGTTCTGGAACACACTCATGGCAGACAGGTGAAATCATGATTAGGCTTGACAAAGAAATGAGAAATCTAAAGCCGCATGTGGTGCTTGTCCCCGGAGACACAAACTCAACTCTGGCTGGAGCCTTAACAACGGTAAAATCCCACGTACCCTTGGCGCACCTGGAAGCAGGCGCCAGAAGCTATGACATGACGATGCCTGAGGAAATAAACCGGCGATTAACAGATCACTGTTCCAACGTGCTATGTGCACCCACCATAAATTGTGCTAAGAACCTTCGCAAAGAGAGAGTAACTGGAGCGGTTCATGTAACCGGTGATACCATGTACGATGCGTTCCTCGATCGTATACAAAAAGCTAAGAAGAACAAGATTCTCGAAAAACTGAACCTTGAACCCAACTCCTACGCAATATTGACTTTACACAGAGCTGAAAACGTCGACGACATCCAAAAGCTAGAAAGTATCATGAAGGCCATTATTGTGCTTAAGGAGATCACGTTCATTTTTCCAGTTCATCCCAGAACACGAGAACAGCTTCGACTGACCGGCTTACACAAAAGATTGCAGGGCAATAGCCACATTAGACTGATAGACCCAGTTGGATATCTCGAGATGCTTAAACTCTTAGCACACGCAAACCTTGTCTTCACAGATTCAGGTGGAATGCAGAAAGAAGCCTTCTGGATTAAGGTTCCCTGCATAACCCTTCGGGAAAACACAGAGTGGGTTGAAACACTACAAAGAAAAGCCAACATTCTCGTAGGTGCGTCAACAAAAAAGATAGTTAGTACGGCAAGAAGCCTTCTGGAGGACAAAGAAGTAAAGAGTAAGCTTTGTCGGATGTCAAATCCTTACGGAAATGGAAGAGCCAGCGTGAAAGTAATTCAAACCCTTCTACAACATCAAACGCGGTGAACCTCTCATGGGGGCCTCTGAAGAGATTACGGTGCGCATACTGAGCGACCATGAGGAGAAGGAATGGAACAATGTCGTACACAAATCATCGGACGCATGGCTTTATCATCGAATTGAGTGGAAATCAACCAATCTTGCATACGACCCGAACTGGAAACCACACTACTTTGTTGCTCTGGACAAGAGGGAAGAAATGATTGGGTTGTTTCCTACGTTTTTGCGGGGCAACCGCCTATTTTCCTTGCCCATGGGAGCCTGCGGACCCTGCTGCAAAGATGACGCTGATAGGCAATTGATCAGGTCCGAGTTCATGCAGCACATTGACCGTTTCTGCAAAGAAAACGGTGTTGAAGCGGCTTACATGGAGTTACCTAACCTAGCTCCTAGTTATTTACCCCCGAATGAAAAAGAATTGTTGTGGCCAGCTTCTTTCGGTTATAGCGAATGGAAACCCCATTATACATACATTGTTAATCTTGACTCTGTTGAGAAGGTGTGGAACAGGCTTGAGAAAAGAGCTAGGAACGCCGTTAGAAAGGCAACTCGAAGTGGACTAAAGCTAACTCTAGCTCAGTCACTTTCTGACATGAAAGACTATTATTCCCTGCATCTTCAAACATATGAAAAAACAGGAGCGAAAGCTCATCCCTCCAACTACTTTGAGACCATTTGGGAGAAGCTTAACCCCCAAAACTTGTGTCAAGTTTTTTTCGCTGAGTACAACCACGAAAGAGTTGCTGCGGTCATAATCTTGATGTACAAGGAAGCAGCCGTCTATAACAGCGGTGCTTCCTCAACGGAATATCTTAAGCATGAGCCAAACTCCTTTCTTCAATGGGAGGTTATGAAATTCTTACTGCAGAATAAGTTTAAAGTATATGACCTTGGCGGCGTCGTTCCCCTTTCAAAGGATGCCAAGTTGCGGAGCATGAATATGTTTAAGAGACAATGGGGAGGCAAGCTGGAAAAGGGGTTTAAGGGATGGAAAGAATACACTCTTAAGAGAAAGCTGTTAAAAAAAGCCTTTAGAGCACGAGAACTCGTGAGGAATATTTTCTGAGAACATCGACCCAATCTGCTATGCGAAATGCAGGGAGCAGCTTTTCAACTTGAGAATGACGTCTGGTTGTAGCCTATAGTCATGATTTTTCATGCTTCAAAGCCTGTAAGGAAAAGGATAACCTTATCTGTCTACTCCAGTTTCTGCTAAGCCGCAGCCTCTTTTTCCATATCTCTACGAAGATATAGGCGAGTCGCGGGATGAGAATACGCCATATCCATGGCTCATAAGGTATGAAAAACCCAGTTTGCGCTTATTCGGGTAAATCCAATAATTTTATATATGTATCTAAACTTGTGGTGTGCTATTCATATTAAAAGAGAGAATATTGCTTAGAGGCGTAGGAAGAATTGAAACGGATTAGTGTGTTAATTCCTTCGATTAGAACCAAAGTTCTAACTCTGACAGGTTTGAAAGTGAAACTGATTGCAGAGGTGGGAGGTGAGAATAGATGATAAAATCACTTGTTACGGGTTCAAAGGGATTTATAGGTAGTCATCTAGTCAATTTTCTAAAGGATAAAGGACATTGGGTGAGAGGTGTGGACATCAGGGATTTTTCTTACTTGAAAACTAATGAAGATGAGTTTCTAAAAATGGATTTGAGAAAAATATCAAGTGCGAATAGGGCAGTTAAGGGCGTTCATTGGGTTTTCCAATTGGCTGCTGATATGGGTGGAATCGGTTATATTTCAGAATACAATGCTCCAGTTATGAGAAACAATGTTCTGATAAACGTAAACATGTTAGATGCAGCTAGGGAACAAAATGTAGAACGTCACTTCTTCAGCAGTTCAGCTTGTACTTATCCCAGAGAACTTCAGACAAGTTCTGATGTGACTCCTTTAAAGGAGAGTGATGTTATACCTGCACATCCAGACAGTGCTTATGGCTGGGAGAAACTGTTTACAGAATTACTTTGTCAGAGTTATCAACACGACTACCGTTTTCCAGCTAGAATCGCTAGGTTCCACAATATCTACGGTCCATATACTACGTACAAAGGGGGTCAAGAGAAAGCACCTGCGGCTATTTGTCGTAAAATAGCTGAGGCAAAAAACGGTGATGCAATTGAAGTTTGGGGGGATGGGAAACAGACTAGAAGTTTCTTGCACGTTGATGATTGTGCAGAGGCGATATATCTGTTGACGAGAAGTGACTATGTGGAACCACTAAATATAGGGACAGACAGGCTGATCAGTATTGATGGTTTGTACAATCTAGTTGCGGAAATTGCTGGCAAAAGAATAAAGCTTAAGCACAATCTTACTAAACCTCAAGGTGTGCGTGGCAGAAATGCGGACTTGACACAGACAAAGAAAGTGCTTAAGTGGAGTCCCAAGATTTCTCTAGAACAAGGCATGAAAGATCTTTATGATTGGGTGAATAGAGAGGTGCTGACTAATCCATAGCTATACAAATCAAGAATTGTTGAAATCTGTCAGCGTTGTAATTCCATCGATCAGAAGTGAAGTCCTTACATTGAGAAGTCTGGAGGGTTTACCTGCAGAAATCATTATCGAAAGAAGTGGACCGAACAACGATGTGGCAAGAAACCTTGGAGTGAAGAAGAGCAAGAACAGTATTGTAGTTATCATGGACGATGATATAGCTTTTCCACAATCATGGTTTATTTACTATGTTAGAAAAGTAAGAAAAGGTGTTGCTTTCTGGAATGACCCGCCAATGACTTTATTCGTCACAAAGGAAGATTTCATGGCTGCTGGAGGATTTGATGAGAGTATCAAAGGTGGTGGGGGAGAATATGAGCTTAGATTAGCTCTCGAGAGTATTGGCGTTAAGGTTCTAAGACCAAATACACAGAATGTTTACCATCTGGGAAGAATTTCAACAGTTCCTGAAAGGAATTTGCCTTACAGTTTCCACATGGACATGCTTGGATGGAAGCGCGCCACACTCGCATGGTTAAGATATAAGCCTAAGAGAAAATGGATAAAGATTTTCTTGTGGGTAAAGAGCCCAGTAGCTCTTGCTAAGATTGTTTTCTCAATTACTTTATGTGTAGTTAAAGGAGAGAAAGTGAGGGAGAGAAGAATATGGAAAGCAAACTAACGCTGGATTGGTCGCGGGAAATTGGAGAAATATCGACTTTTTTTGAAAGAAGGACTTGTAATTTCTATGCGCACAGAAATGCGCACGTTGCAATACGAATTATGGCCGTTGCGGCGTGAGTAGGTTTCGCCAGGCGCGCGCGCTCCTATTATGCCTTTTTTGCCGATACCACCTGACGAGAGCCCAAATATTTCAAGACCACGTTTTTCTCCAGCTTTTCGCAGAGTTTAAGCAGGAATTCTAGGGTTTTTTCTTTCGTTAGCGAGAAGGAAAAAGAGGTATCCACGATAAACTGTGCGATTCGATGTCCGGTTATGGTCAACCCTTTTGCCTCAACCATTTTCCTGAGAATCCAGGGCCATATCCATATATCAAGTACTTCGGAATCCCAACTTGCCTTTCCACGAAAACGTTTTGCCCAACGTACCGGGTGCCTAAGAAGCGAGGGCCAGTACTGCGGGTGTATTACGTAGAGCGGGTTAGGGGTTGAAATGCATAATTCGCCTCCAGGTTGAGTTATCCTTGCCATTTCGTCGATAGACCCAAGGGGGGAAGGTAAATGCTCTATCGTTTCACTACTCAACACTACAGAAAAAGAATTATCAGCGAATGGCAAATGCTCGGCATCCGCCAAAACAAACTCTGCGCTTTTATACTCGTCCATAAATCTCCTCTTCGCTTTCTTAACAGCCTCTCGGGCAAAGTCAACCCCAACGAGATAGTCTGCCTTTTCAAGCAATCGCCATAGGAAATCTCCAACCCCACAGCCAACATCCAGTATAGAATCTCCATCGTCTATCGTTACCATATCTAACATAACGTTTCTGACCCTCCAAAGGCTGTAGTATTCTAAGAACCGAAGTTTACCTTCATGCAATTTCCATGTTTCTTCTCCTACTGAGAGCGCCGCGTCATCAAACCTCCTCTGCGATCTTTTCTTGTGTTCAACTCCCATCATTCGTTTGCCGCCTTTTTCTTCCGACATTCTCAATCTCGATCTAACACTACTAGGTTGTGACCCGGATTCGAATAATTCTTTTGTTAGCCCATGAAAGAAGCATTTTCTTGATCCTTTTCCTAGCAACTATTATGATTCTATGAAGAATCTACCGGTTCTATAAAGGATTATGGCGGTAGTCCAGAGTCTTCTGTAGCTTCTTGCGATCAATGCGATACTAGAAAATCTTCTGACCTACATAGAATAGGCGGAAACCCATATACTTTGAGATGGGCGCGCTGGCATCAAGTCTCATATAGAATTCCCGCGTAACTACATACGTCTAATCAGTCCACATAGTGCAGACATATCTTTCGGGTTCCTCGATTAACGCTTTTCGCTCCTGTTGCTGTCAATATGCTCTGGTTCATCCTCGTTTAACCGTCTCGTCAATGAGGGTTTTTCTCTAATAGCTTTGCGTTTGACTCAAAAATGGCAGATTGAGTGCACATTAGGTCTCAGACAATGTTTTTCCGGCATTGTGGAGAGCTTCGATGGCGAACTGCGTGGTCCACGTTGGAATCTTATCTAGAAATTGAAGATGTGGATGCGCCAGACCAAGTCTGCGGGTGAATCTGTCAGTGGCGCCCCATATTTTGTCGATAAACGTCACTTTCTTGTTCGGGTATATCCAATAGAACCCTCCGGCCAAATGGTTTTTATCAGTCACTTTATGTTGATTCTCGATTAACCACCGTGTTCCTTTTGCAGCCGCTTCCTTGTACCCTTCCTTACCTGTTATCTCAAAAAGTTTAAGCCAAGTGCAAACAGCCTGCGCCACACTTGGCGACTGCTTATGCCAACTATGCTTTCCAGAGGGGTAATAGTAGGTGAATAGACCGCCGTCTTCAGCTTGGTTTCTTTTAAGCCAGTCAGCGCATCTTGCCGCGTTTTCCAAATAGTTCACATTGTCTAGCATTTTAGACAGGTCCAGCAGAGGGAAACCAACTAGATTGTAAAGCGTATACGCGACAAAATGCGTATATAGGATGCGGTTGTACTTCCTCTCGGCTAAATCGTAGTACATGGGAAAACTTCCGTCATCGCACTGCGATTCGAGTGCCCAAGATAACGCCTTCTCCGCGATGATACGATACTTCTCATCCTTCAAAAGCCCATAAGCCAACATAAGCGTCAAAGCTGTGCAGATGGCTTCGTATGGATGAAGCCTAAAGGAAAACCGGTCTTTGCCAAGTTGGTAGTATTCTTTAAACGCGCCTCTGTCCTTTAAAAGGGGTTGCCACATGACATCCGTAAGCCAATCTCCGGTGTTCTTGGCGGATTCCAGATACTTGGACTCTTTTGTGCTTTCGTACAGCCTAATCAAGGCTCCGCAGCAGACTGCGCCAGGATAGGCGTATAGATATGGGTAGAATTCGCCAGCATCTTTGTAATATCGATCGAAGAATCCACCATGTGCGTTCTTGTTGGACGCTAGGTACTGGGCTTTAAGGATCCAATCGCCGGCTCTGCGAGCTAATTCGAGGAACCTTTGATCCTTTTCCCATCTCCAAAGCTTTAAACAAATGAGGACGCTGTAACCCGTGATTTCCGTGTAGATAAATGGTCTTTCATACCCCCTCGCTCCCTCGACCAAGCAGTGGATTCCGTCGAATCCCCCAAAGGCAGGGGAGCTAGGATCGTTATTGTATATTGGAGGGTTTGTTAAACATCTAACGGCAAGATCCAGAGAAAACTTCAAGTCTTCCTTGTCAAGTAGTAGTGCTGAGCCCTTATTCAAACGTGATCACATCTTGGATAGAAAATGACATTTTGAGCTAAAAAGATTAGCTTTCACCTAGGAGGACATAGCTAGCAATTTGACTTTAGCTCCAAACCCCAAAAACATCGCCAATCAGGGTTCTGATAAATCTTCGGGTTATTAATCATCTTCTTTCTCCCCGATAACTTTCGGGTTATGTTACTTCCTACGGTTTTCGGTATTTACATGTTGGTTTTGATTTACAGTTACTTGGGCAAGAACCCAGAAAGCCTATTGGGTGTGATGTATGAACTTCTTTCGCTCCTCTCACTAAAAGTCTATCGTCTCTTGTTACAAGAACGACATCGGATAGTTTTTTCCTCAGTTCTATAACAGACAATAGGACAAGAGCATCCGTTGCTTGAACGCACACATTCTTTACTTCGTCAAAAATCGCTACTTGCGAAATAGATGATGGTAGAAACACAGCGAAATTTGATGCTTGTGTAAGATTTTGGATGATTTTAACCATTCCAGTAACTTCATATGGAGTTACAACTTCTTTCAATATGTGTCCTTTTTGTAGCGAAATTTCCCTTTCCTTTTTGAGAATGCCTAGGGTTTCAGCCAAAGCGTAGTCTGCGCTCCAGCCTTTGAAGTGCCCTTTTTTTATTCTTTCTACAAGTTCACAAGAACAAGCGTACTCCGTTCGTCTATGTGGTACAATATAGTCAGCAATGACATTCGTATCAAGAAAAAGATTCTGGGTTTTGAGCATCTAGGTTGTCACTTAAATAACGCATCTGCCAATTGACGAACGCGCTCTAGAGCTTCTGGATCATTTTCTGATTTAAGTATCTTTAGACCCGTTGCAGAATCAGTTACATATTCCCATTTGATAGGTTGTGGAGAGCTTATCGCTCTCATAATTTCCCTAGACAAACTAGCCAACTCGGAATAAGGATTTCCAAAAACGCGCATAATCATCCTAATCTTCTGACGAGTATCCATACTCACGTCGTTGATATTCCGAAACATCCCGAATGCGAACATTATGCTTCCTCTTCTTCACTTTTCTCTTGTTCTGACACCTTATTAATCATTTCTTCAAGAGCGTCTGCAATCTTACCCAATTTTTCTCCAATCTGAATCTTCTCCTCTGCGGGTAACTCATTTATCTTGTCAAGTTTTGGACCAATTTCAATTAAATCCATAAATGCTTGTATGAATGCTCCAAACTCTGCGGGAGGTGCTTTTTTGGCGAGCATTCTCACAACTTGAGGAGCGATAGAGCCCAAATAAGTTATGGCTTCGAAGGCATCTTGATTGTCTCTTTGAAGAACACCAATTCTCATGGCCATTTCGGAATAGGCTCTGAGCATTTCAACAAAAGCTTTCATTAGCTTACTAAGGTCTATATTTTTCACTTTCTCTGCAATGGCTTTCAGTTTCTCTTCGTTTATCTCCTCTTCTTTTTCCATTGCAAAAACCACTCATCAACAAAGAGGTGCCCTCCGACAAAAAAGCTTTTGCATTGCAAATTATTATTGGGGCTTCACTTTCGTACTCTTCTGTATCAGTTCTTGCCATTTATTGCCTTCTAGTTGAAGGTTTATTCCCGCTTTTTCTGCAGGGGTCTTACCATTGAGTGCTGAATGCGGTCTTATGAAATTGTAGTAAATGCGGTTTGCGTCCATCATTGTTTGTGCAGTTCTGTCGTTGTCTAGCCCACGCATGACCTTCGTTCTTTCTCTGATCGTTCCATGAAGTCTTTCTACTATGTTATTGTTTGTTCCTTCTCTTATGCTCTTGAGCTTAACGTGTTTTGTTCTCGGATTCTTTAGCGTCCAGAACTCTTTTGTTATTGCTTGTCTGTATGCTGGAAGCTTGTCCGTTATTATGAAGTCTGGTTTCTGTCCGTTAGCAACTTGTTTTCCTTCTATCAGCACTTTTCTTGCGTCTTCACAGGGTGGTTGCTACAAAACTTTGGAATTTGCTCAACCTATCGACGCATAATCTTTTTTGACGACCTGATTTTCATAACTCGTCTTGCTCGGTTTAGTAGCATTTCCACTTATTGGGGGAAAATCGGGATTATTTGGAAGCAAAGACGGAATGTGAGATGAAGTCAAAGGATTCCATATAACAGGATAGTTTTGATTTCTAATTGGCACGCGCCATAACACAAAAGGAGTGCGAAAACAAGAAGAGAATTCCCGAGAAAGTTCAGCTCGCGCTTCGATTTCGAATAGTTCAATAAATGTTTCCTCAGATATTTGCCGGGCGTAAGTCAATGAGTGACAAAGTCTATGTTAGAGGGCATTTCAGAAGGATAGAACAAAAAAAGGAGACGAAGGATACCTAAGAGACGAAAGAAAATGCATAAACTATTGTAGGTATACACAGAAAAACTCACAAGAACAATTAATACGCCCTCAGTATTTTGATTTCGTACCACGTCCGTTTAATTGTGAACAAGGAGAATTTGCACCCTGATAAAGGGAAACATGGCCACCTCAAATAGTCCAATACATTTGGGTTTGGGGATCTAACCTTAGCCATATTCTGCCCTTGCTCAATGTCTAACGAGGAACAGCGTACGTGGATCGCCATGGACCTCTGCTAATGGAAGACGACACACATCTCACATTTCAAAATGAGCCTGTTTTTGGTTCTTTGCACATCTAACAAGGCCGAACCTACAGGGATAAACCGTGAAGAGAGTAAACAGAAAATTCCATATTACGCACCCGTACGGTCCATTCATCCATTTTCTTTGGTGCTTCTCTGCCCATTCTGTTCGTGAGAGCTTACCATCTGCGCAAATTCCAACGCGAAACCTTTTTGTCATTGATCCTGATAGTGCATTTAACAATTAACGTATTTAACACATTAAGGAGGAGTAATGGTGAGGATTCTCTCGTTCTCGTCGATACAATTCCCAGGGTATTTCGGAGATTCCATTCGTCTCCCAAGTCTAGGAAGGTGCTTGGCGAAGAAGGGTTGGGAATTTCATATGATTATATCGGGATCGCATGTTAAGACCGATACAGAAGAAGTAGTCGATGGACTTTACATACATCGAATTGCAATTCCCGGCCTCATCCTCCCTCTTTTCAAGCTCCGCAAGCTATGGGCCATCATGGGCGAGGGTTTCACCAATTACCTCGCTGCAAAGGGACTTTCTGTAATACGCGAAAGGGATGTCGATCTGCTATTGGGGTATATGCCTAACTGCTGGGGCGGATACCCTGCAACTCAATGCAAAATCCTTACTGGGCTGCCCATGGTTCTAGACTGTGCGGATCTGTTTAAACTATATCCGTCTTTGCTCCGATATCTTACGACAAAAATCTCTGACAAGATACTTGTTGTTTCAGGGCCAATAAAGGATTTTCTGATGTCAAGGTGCGGTGTGCCCGATGAGAAAATCGCTTTGGTTCCTAACGGGGTCGATACAGAAGTTTTTAACCCTTGGGTTCGTGGAGAAGGACTGAAGGACAGGTTAAACGCCGAACACATAATCCTATTTGTCGGGTATTTGTACACGCTTGACATATTGATCAAAGCGGCCTTAAGCATCGTTAAGGAGAACCCAAAAACCCAATTTGTCATAATTGGAAACCATGATAGGTCGACGTGGATTAGTGAGGTCAAAAAGAATGGGTTAGAGAAAAACTTCCTGTTTACAGGTCCAATACAGCATGCAGATGTACCAAAATACATTATGGACGCGGATGTCTGCGTCAACATCTTCCCTCAAAACGATTACTTTGCAGCCGCCCACCCGCTAAAAATCTTAGAATACATGGCTTGCGGAAAACCAGTAGTAACAACAAATCTTCCAGGAACCGCTCAAACCGTTCAAAACGGTATTAATGGCTTTCTATACAACGCAGGCGATGTGCAGACTTTCACCAAGTGTTTAAACACACTTTTATCCGACCAAAATCTCCGCATGCGAGTAGGCCAAGCAGCATGGACTACTGTTAAAGACAAATACACCTGGGCTAACATAACCGAGAACCTCACGAAGGTTTTTGAAGATACCCTTAGCAGCAGAGCCTAAAAAAGCGTAGGCAACGCGCCTTTAGCTGGCGCGCATGCGTGTTCCTAAATTCCCCTTTTTTCAGTGCAATGAAGTCAGGTCGCGCCTTCCAAGCGCGCGCCTCACCAAAAGTGCCGTCAAAGCAACAGACGGTACGCAGGCAAATGCGGCTCTGGTTCTATATGCATGTTGAAGTGTCCATGGAAAGTGACTGAACAGCCAACATAGTCGCACATCGCCAAAGGTACTCGCAAGACCCTTCAAACTAGACCGTGCCTGGATAGTGACACTATTGCGGAAAAAGTGTCGAGATCTATACTACGACCTACCCTGAACATGGAGTCCGGCAACTTTCAAACATCACAAAACCCAAGCCGAAGAACCTGCTAAAGACAAAGAAACACACATGCGCGCTAGAACAATGGCGTCCACATTACCTCGGTTTAAACCTATAGGACCTGTAAATAGGGCCTATTCACAACAAAGATACATGAATTTTCGCAATTCTAATTCTAAACTTGAAAAGATGTTAGAGTTTCATTAGTATTAATATGAATTCCTGCTTCATAAGAATTATGAATAAGATGCCGCGAAAACGACATAAGAAGAGAAAGCACCGAACATGAGGCGCATAGACAATGATGTTAGATGTTGGATGTGGCAATCATCCTAGGGGGAATGTAAACGTAGATAGAAATAGGACAGAAGCACGATGCACTTTCGTTCAAGCTGACTGCCATTTCCTTCCCTTTCGCAGCAATGTGTTCCATGAAGTTTGCTGCAACTATGTTTTGCCATATTTTGGAAGCCCTGAAAAAGCCTTAAGAGAGATGCTCAGAGTAGCCGAAGAGAAAGTATGGTTACGAGTTCCCCACAGATTTTCGGGCACGGCTAGAAGTCAATACGGAAAGGTTAAACCTTATCATTCTTTCAATATTCCCTGGTTTAAACAACTGCTTAAGAATTATTGTTTCAGCTTCAGGGTAGATTATGAGCCTTGGATGCAGCGATTTCCCATTTTACGCCCGGGCTATATCGAAGTAGAAATATGGAAAAAGAACTAGACTGAGATGATTAGGCCCATTCCTCTGAACCATCACGTCCCAAACCCTCCGCTCGCGGCCTACTGCTGCATCGTTCGTGAAAGCCCAACAGACGCAGCCTTCCCGGAAATCTTCACTGCCATGCTCCGCTAAGTCTTACACAATAAGCTGGAAAAGCGCACGCTTTGCAAAACCAAGAGTGGAGGGTTGCTGATGGTTCAAGGTCTTGTGTCTTGAGGTTCAAGGAGTGGTGAAGCCTCTTTAGGAGGTAGAGACATCTGAAGGCTGTTTTCCCATGGTTTGCGCTGTTACCTGGATGTGGCGCAACGTTCCAACCTTGAAGCCGCAGGCGACAAGGTTTTCAAGGTTCTTCGAAGCCGTCGAAGCATAGAATTAAGGTCGAACAAGGTAGCCTTGGCAGGGCAACCAAGGTAGAAAGGCAAGGTTTGCAGGGCACTTCAGCGAGGTTTGTCAAGACGCTCAAGGACGCGCGCGATGCCAAATCTAAATCAGTAAAGGCTTTATTTTCGTTCAAACACTATGCGCTAACGCAACCTTAAGGTGAAAAGTTTGTCAAGGATCATCCCGCCTGTAAAACCGTATTTTCCCAGAGAAGATGTCGAACAAATAAAAAACGATGTAGAGGGGATACTCCAATCTGGCATGCTCACGCTTCATACTTACACGAAGGAGTTTGAGACAAAATTTGCAGCTATGTGCCAGGTGAAACACGCGATCGCCGTCAACTCAGGAACTAGTGCTCTTGAAATATCTGTGCGCACTATGAAACTCAAGCCTGATGACGAGGTGCTGGTTCCAACAAACACCTTTTCAGCCACTGCTGCAGCCGTGATTTTCGCGGGAGCCAAGCCCAAGCTGACAGACATCGATCCCGACACGCTGTGCATAGACATGGAAAACATTGAGAAAAACATAACCTCGAAAACAAAGGGTGTGATAGCAGTCCACATTGGCGGACTTGTATGTCCAGAAATTGAGAAAATGAGAAAATTCTGCAAAGACATGAGACTATTCTTGATAGAGGATGCAGCGCACGCCCAAGGCTCAGCCATAAAGGGTAAACCAGCAGGTTCGCTTGGAGATACAGGATGCTTCAGCTTCTACCCAACAAAAGTCATGACCACAGGCGAAGGTGGCCTAATAACAACAGACAACGATCAAATAGCAGAAAAAGCACGCGTTTTAAGAGATCAAGGCAAAGAAAACCTCAACAGCAACATAATTATCGAGCTAGGCTACAACTGGCGACTTCCAGAAATAAGTGCAGCGATAGGATTGACACAGCTTAAAAGACTGCCCGAGATAATCGAGAAACGCAACAAAATCGCCGAGTACTTCGACAAAGAACTGGAGAAAATAAGCGGAATCAAACCGTTAAAAACACCGTCAAACATCCTCAACAACTACTACAAACACGTGGCCTTCGTTGAGAAAGGCTTAGACAGAGAGAAACTGAAAACCGACCTCAGAGCGAAAGGCGTAAGATGCGGCGGCGAAGTCTACTGGCCCCCACTACATCTTGAACCGATCTACAAACAGTTGCTAGGCACCCGCGAAGGAGACTTTCCATTAGCTGAAGACGCATGCAAAAGAATGGTATGCCTACCACTTTACGCCCAAATGACAATACAAGACGCACAATACGTGGTCGAAAACCTAAAGGACATAATGTCTAATTACTGAGCGAACAAATTATCAACGTACCATTTTGCTTTTGGGTTACCACGCTTCTGAACTCTTTTTCCCAGTTGCCCGCCAATTGCTGCAAAAATGACCATACGACCAACCTCTACTGCAAACTTTAAATATTCTCTGCTTTTACCATAAGACAACATTCGAAGAGGGCATGGTGATCATCATGAATGTCCTTGTGACTGGCGGCTCAGGCTTCATAGGAAGCCACGTAGTCGACAAACTCGTGGAGCATGGATGCACAGTTCGTGTGTTTGATGAAAGGAAACCGCATCGGGATGATGTTGAATGGTTTAAGGGAGACCTCCTCACTGAAAATGATGTCCTTGGAGCATGCAAGGACATGGAATTTGCTTATCATCTGGCAGCCGTCGCAGACGTAAACATAGCCATATCGAACCCACAACTATGTCTCCAAGTAAATGAAATTGGAACGCTGAATCTGCTAAAAGCAGCCTCAGCAATGGAGATCGAGCGCGTGGTACTTGCTTCGACAACATGGGTTTACGGAAAAACAGAGGGTGAAGTGAACGAAAACACGCCCATACCACCTCCAGACCACATTTACACAAAGACAAAGATAGGCCAAGAACATCTGCTCGGGGCTTATCACGAACACACTGGGCTCTCATACACTATTCTGCGTTACGATATTCCCTACGGGCCACGCATGAGATCCAACTTGGTCATGGCCATTTTCGTGAGAAAGGCCATGCAGAAAGAACCTATCACAGTTTTCGGGGACGGAAACCAAGGCAGATGCTTCATCTATGTGGAGGACTTGGCAAGCGGAAATGTTGCCGCGTTACAACCAGCTGCTCGCAACCAAGTTATCAACCTCGCTGGGACAGAATTTGTCACAGTAAACGATATAGTTGAAGCTCTGCGCGAAAGCTTCAGTGGCCTAAAGGTGGAACACTCGCCTCCGAGGCCTAATGACTTCAAAGGAACCGTTGTAAACATACAGAAAGCTCGAAAACTACTCGGATGGGAACCCAAGACAAAATTCAAGACAGGCCTGAAAAAGTACATTACATACGCGCGAAGCCAAAAATGCTAGCTTAAAGATGAGCTGGATTTCGTTACTAGTTTCTCCAAACCCTCATTGATAGAAAAGACTCGTTCGAACCTCAATTCCTTTTTCGTCTTGCTGATGCTAGCGTAGCTTTCCCTGATGTTGCCCCTCCTTTCTTCTGCATGAGCTACTTTTGCCTCCCCCTTGGCAAGAAGATCAATCAGAATCTGCGCAAGTTCGTTTACTGATGTCGGGACACCGGTGCCTATGTTGAACGTTTCACGTTGCTTAAAATCTTGACTGAAATGCTCATAAACGATTTTATACTGTGCAATCGTTTGTAGTCTCTGCTGACAAGGTGAACAGCATTGATTAAACTCGCATATGCTAATGATGGGATTAGTACCTATGACGAACTTTTTCTCAAGACACTTAAAGAGAATTATGATGTTTGCGTTCTCACTTTCCATCCTTCACCTTCATACATCCCTGAAGGTATTGATACAGTCAAAATGGCGGATCTCGTTCCAGAGATCAATCTCCACCCATTCGAGGGAATGCGAAAACACCTTCTGACTCCGATAAGGGCATATACCCTTAAGAAAGCCTTGCGCCGAGTTAAGCCCGACGTGCTCATAGGTTGCTGGGCAACCACTTATGGCTTCTATTCAGCATACTCCAAATTTCATCCATATGTACTGCTCGTTTGGGGTTCTGACATTATGATTTTTCCGAAGAAGTACTTCCCGCTTAAGCCTCTTGTCCTGTATTCTCTCAGAAAAGCTGACGTTGTTGTTGTCGACAGCGAAGTTCAAAGAAGAGCTGCGATAAAACTCGGATGTGAATCAGAAAGAATAGTGAAATTCCCATGGGTCAACCTGGACGAATTCAAATGTGACGCGGATCACAGAAGGAGAATTAGAGGGGAAAATGGCTGGACTGATGAAGACATGGTAGTCGTAAGCTTGCGAAGTCACAAGCCAATCTATGGTGTCGAATACCTAGTTGGCGCAATTCCTGAAGTCGTCAAGGAAAACAAGCATCTGAAGTTCCTTATACTTGGTGACGGCCCGCTTACCCCAATTTTCAAGACGATGATGGCGAAGTACATAGAAAGCGACCACGTAAAGTTTGTGGGGACAGTGCGACACGATAAAATTGTAGACTACTTGAGCGCCGCGGATATCTACGTCTCAACATCATTCTCAGACGGAACGTCTGCAAGCCTACTAGAAGCTATGAGTTGTTCACTGCCACCTGTCGCAACGGAAATCGATGGAAACAAAGAATGGATTAACAATGGAATAAACGGCTTTCTCGTTCCCGTGGCAGACTCCAAGAAGCTTGCTGAGAAGATTCTTCTCTTAGCCGATGATCAAGAGCTTCGACGCAGACTGAGAGCCAACGCCGAAGAAACCATGAGAACAAGGGTGATATGGCAAGAGAACATAAAGAAGCTGACAAACGCTATAGACAGCAAATTGTCTATTTGAAGGTGGCATTCTGCAAGCTTCTGGCATAGCGAATTTGAAACCTATGGCAATAGTGACAGACGGAGCAAGAACCACTATTTCAGAGTCTTTGACAAAACTCGTTACTGTGCAATTAAGTCTCTAGCAGTTGCCCAGTCAATCGTAGACTGCAAGGATGGGCTGATTATCGGACGAAACAAAACTAAATAATAACGAGACAGTAAGCACTGAAGAGTATTGAGGATGAACAGGTGACCAAGAAAGCCATCAGGTTAGAATATTCAGGTTTTGTGATATTCGCGGCCAGACTTGTCAGCATAGTCACTGGACTAGTTTTTGCATACATGATGTTCCACGAATTGGTGGTGCCTGCCCCAGGCACAGGCAAGACCTACCAAGACTTGTGGTATGGCGTCAGTGATTTAACAGGATATTTTACGGTGATGGCTAGTGTGCTTCCTTTCTGGGCAATGCGATTTGCCACTAGGGGAAAAGAAGGATCAATCAAAACAGGAATTCTTGCAAACCTCGCAATTTCGGGAATAGCGACGCTGATCTATCTTTTGCTGATTACCCTGATAACCACTGCGCTTGGCATCAGTCAAGCATATCTTGATGCGTATTTCGTCGTTGCAATCTTAATAGTAGAGACTTATGCTATGGCCATCCTAGAGTCAAGTCTGCAAGCAAGGATGCCCCAGGCGATAGGTTATGGACTCATCGTGCAGCAAATTGCCAGAGTCATTTTAGGCTATGTGCTAGTCGTCCGTTTCCATCTGCTACTTTGGGGAGCCGTAGTCGCAAATTTGGCAGCCTTTGCTCCTCAGATATTGTACTACCTCAAGATGCTCACTCAAGAACTAAAACAAAGAATCGAACTGAAATACGTAAAGGAATGGCTGAAAGGATCTTTGCTCAACATTTACAATGTTGTTGGGAATCAGATCGCGGTTTACATATTCATCATTTTGTTCATTTACGGCGGTGAAAATGGTCGAAGCGAGCTTGGCGCTGGAGCAGCGATAGTAAATGTGATCACATACTCTTCATTCCTGGCGTACGCCCTGTACCCAAAACTTCTGGCAGAAAGGAAAAGCGAAGATATAACAACTTCTCTGAAAATGGTCCTGATGTTTGCCATTCCCTTGACTGTGGGTGCAATAGCACTGTCAGATTCCTACATAACAATGCTGACGGACAAATACAGTGATGCAGGGCCAGTGCTGATTGTATTGGCATTGGATGCTTTTGTCGCCGTGATTTCAAGCTTCTACTCTAGTGTACTTTACGGCGTCGAGAATGTTGATGAGGGATCACGACTATCATTACGGCAGTTGGCCAAGAGTCGACTTTTCCTGGCATTTTCATTACCATATCTCCATTCTTTAATTACTATCCCAACAGCATTCTATCTTCTTTCAAACTACGCCAGAAACCAGCCGTTTCAAGCGGCTCTATATGTAAGCATCATAAATTCAGTAGCTCATTTCTTGATGTTTTTGATATTGTACACCATCGTCCGAAAAATGATCAAGATGCACATTCCATGGAAAACCATTGCAAAGTATATCTTTGCCGCGGCTGTTATGGGAACCATCTTATATGTGATTCCCCACCCAACGAGAACTCTCTCGACGCTAGCTGAAACTGCAGTTGGTGGGCTGATTTACTTGGCCGTAATAATGGCCATCGATAAAGAAGCAAGAGGTCTACCCAATTTCATACGGAAGGAAATCAAGCGTGAATAAAGAGAACTGAGGGCTGTCGCTTTTTCTGATCACTCGCGGTTACGTGCTTTCGTCAGTCTAACTGGTCTCATTCCGCAGATAAGAAACGGTCTTTCTGCTTCAAGAATTGCTCCGAAAGATACTACGACAGAAGTTCGGACAACAGGGCATTCAACTCGTCTTTGTCCTTCAAGTCTCGGAAAATGGCCTTTCCACTTCCGTAAAGTCGAAAAGAAAAATTCTTGTAGGTCAATTCGAAGATTATTCCAGCAATAGATTTTTTTGTGGTGGCCTTCTCCAGAATCTTCTTGATTGCTTCGTCTTTCCTGTCGTATTTGAAAATCACTATAACGTCCTTCTCTTTGCCACAAGTCCCTTCAGTTCTGGCTACGTAATCTCCTACGCTGACCATCAGAACTGCTCGATCTCCTTCAGCACTTCAGTGAACCTGTCAATCTCTTCGCGAGTATTATATATGTAGAAACTCGCCCTTGCGGAAGAGCTTAGCTTAAATATCTCGTGTAGTGGTTGAGCGCAGTGAAAACCGCTTCTGATCATTATTCCATAGTTGTCAAGGAATAAGGCGATGTCATGCGAGCTTAAGCCGTCAACGCCAAATGGGACTATTCCACATTTGTCGGCTATGTTTTTTGTTCCGTAAATCCTGATTTTTCTGCAGCATTCCTCCATCTGCGGTATAGCATACTTGGTTAGCATCTCTTCGTGAGACTTCACATTTTCCATGCCTATTCGTGTTAGGTATCGCATGGCTTCCATTAAGCCCACTGCACCGCAGACATTGGGTGTTCCTGCCTCGAACTTCCATGGCAAAACATTCCAAGTGATGGAACAACGCCCTGTTCTCCGATTGTAGGAAACTTCCTTTATCATTTCGCCCCCTCCGTGAAAGGGTTCCATCTTCTCAAGAATTTCCTGCTTGCCATACAAGACCCCTATGCCGGTAGGGCCTAACATTTTGTGCCCCGAAAAGGCAACAAAGTCCGCGTCCAGATCCTTGACGTTAACAGGCAAATGTGGAACGGATTGTGCTCCGTCAACCAATACCATGGCACCGTGCTCGTGCGCTAACTTCGCGATTCTCTTCACGTCATTTATGACTCCGGTGACGTTTGAAACATGGGACAAACAGACTAGTCTGGTTTTTCTAGAAAGGAGACTTACAAAAGATTCGTAGTTCAGAGTTCCGTCGTTGTTTACTTCAATGTACTTTATTTTGTTGCCTGTTGTTTTCGAAATTATTTCCCAGGGAACGATGTTGCTGTGATGCTCCATTAATGATACTATGACCTCATCCTCTTTTCTCAGGGTGCGAAGCCCCCAAGCATAGGCTACTAGATTTATCGCTTCAGTTGTACCTCTAACGAAAACTATCTCTTCCATTCCTTTCGCACTTATGAATTTGGCAACTTCTTCATGCGCATCCTCGTAAAGCTCTGAAGCCTCCTGGGAAAGGGTGTGGACGGCCCTGTGAACGTTTGCATTATGGTTCTCGTAAAAATCTTTGATCGCCTCGATCACTTGTCTCGGCTTCTGCGACGTTGCGGCGTTGTCGAAGTAAATCAGCGGATGGTTGTTCACTCTTCGTCTCAGAATCGGAAAGTCCTTCCGAATCTCATACGGATCTGGCATTTTTTCCTTCTTCCAGCTTCATCTTTTTCGAAAGCACCTTCGCGAGTTCCTCCTCTTCCAGCGCCTGTTTCTCTTCAAAACTCGGTTCCTTTTCAAGCCAGCTGGGACGGGTTCCCTTAGTCTCGTAGTATTTTCTGATGGCTCTCTTGAGTGCGCCAACAGCTAGGATGCCACAGTGGAATTTTATGCTTGGCAGTCCGCCTACAGATTCAGCTACACTCTTGTATGAGATCTTCCATGCGTCTTCAAGCGTGATTCCTTTAATCATTTCTGTTACTATACTCGACGTTGCTATGTTCGCGGCACAACCGTAGCTCTCGAAAGATGCCTTTTCAATCACGTCGTGCTCGTTGATTTTCAGGTAGAAAGTTATCATGTCTCCACACATGGGGTTGCCTGCAACGGCCTTCACGGTGGCATCTTCCATTTTTCCAAGGTTTTTTGGGTTCCTGAACAGTTCTAATATTTTAGGATTGTATGGCAGTGGCGCACGTGACATTATCTTCCAACTCCTGTGGAGCCTGTTATTCCTCTTATCCTTTGAACAGCTCTTGGGACTATTTTCAAAGTATAATTTATGTCTTCTTCGGTGTGCACCCTCGTCACCTTCATCAGTATGCTTCCATGAGCTTCATCAAACTTCCTGCCTATCGCAACTAAGACGTGGCTCGGCTGCAACAGCCTTCTTGAACAGGCGCTACCGCTTGAGACATAGACGCCGTTCAAGCTTAGCTCGATCGTTAATGCCTCACCTTCGCATCTTAGGAAACTTGTGTTCGCATTATCAGGCGCGCGTTTATCTCCTGCGGGGCCGTTCAGCAGGACGTCAGGTATCCCGCATGTTATTCCATCAATCAGTTTGTCTCGCCATTCTCGCATGCGGTTTCTGTTCGCCTCGAAATTTTGGAAGACCAGCTCAGATGCTTTGGTAAAGCCGACAATCAGAGGCGTGTTCTCAACGCCAGGCCAAAGCCTCTGCGTCCCTATCTGCCCTTCTAATATTTTTTCAACATTAACACGCTCTCTCACGTATAGGGCTCCTATTCCTCGCGGTCCCAGGATCTTATAGCTGCTGACTGTTGCTAGATCTACACCCAAATCCAGTACATTAAAGGGGATTTTTCCATAGGCGTCTGATGCATCCGTGTGGAACATCGCATTGGAGTTCCTGTCTCTAACGATCTCTACTGCTTCCTTTATCGGTTGAATTGTTCCTATTTCATGATTTACGGTGGACAAGCTGACAAGGACTGTTTCTTTGTCAACCGCCTGCTCCAGTTTCTCAAGACTTATGAGGCCTTCACTGTCAACTGGGATTTTCGCCACTGTGAACCCGCGCTTCTGAAGCATTTCAGCAACATTCAACACGCCTAAAGGCTCAACTTCGGAAATCACGATCTTTCGACCCTTCTCACTCATCGGGACGGCGGCTCCCACTATTGCCAGGTTATTGGCTTCAGTTTCCCCGGGCGTGAAGTTGACTTCTTCGAGCGTTTTACATCCTAGGAAAGTGGCAATTTTCTGTGCAGATTCCATTATTGTTTCAAAAGCTTCCCAACCGGGCTTGTGCGTCAGAGTGGGATTGCCATATGCACGGCGGTTATAATAGGGAAGCATCGTCTCAATTACTTCGTCGGGCACAATGCTCGAGTTCTCATTGTCCAAGTAAACCTCATGTTTCAGACCTTCATGGGCCTTCAACAGTTCCTTCACGTTTTCAATCATGCTCTGCTCAACCCGCATGAGCTGCCTACATTCTCATTTCAGTAGGGCCGCTTCTGCTAGAAAAACATAACCCAGAAAAAACACGGCCCGCACATAACATTTTAAGTCGTTATTGCGGTAATTGCATCTGAAAGATGGGAGATGGGCCTTTCCAGTGAAAATAGCGGATCTTCCTGTTCCCGAATCAGCTAAAGAGATCATAATAAAGAGCGGGATCGCTGAGCTCTATCCGCCACAGGAAGAAGCGATAAAGGCCGGGGCTCTTGAAGGAAGAAATCTTGTCCTAGCTAGTCCAACTGCTTCGGGCAAGACGTTAGTTGCCGAGCTATGCGCGCTGAAACATGTGTTAGAAAAAGGCGGAAAGATCATTTACCTAACGCCCCTCAGGGCATTGGCTAGCGAAAAATTCGAAGATTTCAAGAAGTACACGACCATAGCGAAAAAGGATGGACGGCGAATCAGAATTGGTATCAGCACCGGCGACTTCGACAGCACTGACCCGTGGCTTGAAAGGTACGACGTAATAATCATGACGAACGAAAAATCCGATTCACTTCTGAGGCATAGGGCCAAATGGATGGACGCGATTTCGATGGTTATCGCTGATGAGGTGCACCTGCTGAATGATGCTGAGCGCGGGCCGACCCTCGAAGTAGTCTTGGCTAGGCTCATGCAGGTTAATCCAGACGTTCAAATTCTCGCTTTGAGCGCCACAATAAACAATGTTGACGAGATTGCAGCCTGGCTTAAGGCTGACCACGTAACCACAGAGTGGAGACCAGTTACGCTGAAAGAAGGAGTACTCTTACACGACGAAATCCAGTATAAGGACGGAGATTCGAGGAAAATCGAAAAGAGGACAAGCGATTCCGCTGTGAACCTGGTGTTGAGCACTATCAGATCAGGCGGACAAACACTTGTTTTCGCGTCAACACGGAAAAATGCGGTCACGCTGGCCAAGAAGTTTGCAGGCGAAGTTGAAGGAGTTCTCTCCAAGCCGTCTAAGCGTTCGCTTGAACATGAAGCAGAAAGAATTCTGGCGACTGGCGAAAGAACGAGGATAAGTGAATCGCTTGCGGAATTGGTCAAGCGTGGCACGGCTTTTCACCATGCTGGGTTAGGAGGCGGACACCGCAAGATAATAGAAGATTCGTTTCGGCAGGGAAAAATCAAGGTTTTGACGGCCACGCCAACGTTGGCCTTCGGCGTGAATCTACCGGCAAGAATGGTTGTCGTCCAAGATTATAGGCGATATGAAGCAGGGTACGGTTACTACCCAATCAGTGTCTTAGAGTATAAGCAAATGGCAGGCAGGGCTGGCAGGCCAAAATATGACAAGACGGGGGAAGCCATACTCATAGCGAAGACCTCGGACGAAGCTGACTACTTGCTCGAAAGCTACATTCTTGCCCGTCCAGAGCGCATATGGTCAAGGCTAGCTGTTGAAAGAATTATGCGATCGCACGTGCTTGCAACGATAGCCGCGGATTTTGCCCACACAGAACAAGGACTCTACGAGTTTTTCGGCAGAACCTTCTACGCACACCAATATGATACGGACGCAATTAAAGGCCTCATAGCCAAGATTCTCAAATACCTCTACGATGAGGAAATGATCGAAGTCCCAGGCGACGAGATCAATGCCACAAAGCTCGGAAAACGAGTAAGCGAACTCTACATAGACCCAGCTTCAGCCGTCATAATTCGCGAGTCGCTAGAGCGAAAACCAGTTTGCCTAACAGAATTGAGCCTTCTCCACATGATCGCGCACACACCAGACATGGGCCCAGTACTAAGACCATACAGTCAAGAAATAGACGAAACTGCCATGTTCATGGAAGAACACAAAGCAGAATTTCTGGCGGACCTGCCGAATGAATGGGAGGACACAGTAGCCTACGAACAGTTTCTCGGCGAAGTGAAAACCGCAATGACCTTGCAGGCATGGATTGACGAGATGAGCGAAGACCAGATCATCGAGAGATTCAGGGTTCAACCAGGTGACCTCTACAGAACCATTGAAAACGCCAAATGGCTGCTTCATGCTACGCACGAGTTGGCCGTCCTTTTGGGCAACAAGCAAGCCATACCGCAGGCTCTCGGACTGGAGGCAAGAGTAGCCAAGGGCGTAAAGAAAGAACTGCTACCGCTTGTCAGGCTGGAGGGAGTAGGCAGAGTCCGCGGACGCATCATATACAACGCGGGATACAAAACGATAGAAGACATAAAGCACGTGGCACTTGACGAGTTAACGAACCTGCCGCTGATAGGACCAAGGCTGGCCAAGAAGATCAAAGAACAAGTCGGCGGGTTCGTGAAGAAGGAAACGTGGGAAAAACTCGAAAGAGAAGACCAGTGGAAACAAACAGCACTGACTGAATACTAGACACCGCCCCCTCAGGAGGGAACTTCAACGTGCCACGTATGCATCACTCTTCAGAGCATGCCTCGCCAAACACTCACCACTAATCTCAAAACTCGACTTGCACCCGACGCGGCTTTCACCGACACGATCACGAATCCATACAAACGACACTGAACGACCAACATAACCGCTCATTGCGAAAGGTACTCATAAGACCCTCAAAATAGACTGCACGCGGATAGTTGCAACTATTGCGGCAGAAGTGTCGAGAACTATACTACGACCTACTCTAACATAGAGCCGCTGACACGTCATGTGCCCTGAAAACCCAGCGCGCGCACGATCGTCCGAAGACTCCTATAACGTCTTTGAAGAGTATTTACCTAGTTTCCGGCCCTTCGTTCTCCTGCCTTCTTCTCCACCGCAAGCTCAACCTGTCTTACAGCCGTCCCCAAATAGTTCTTCGGATTCAACGCATGATCAATCTCCTTCTCACTCAGGTTTTGAGTTACAACCTTGTCATCGAGAAGAACCTCCTTGAACGGCCGCTTCTCATCCTCACTCTTTATGGCAAGCTTTCGGAGAAGCTCATAAGCCTCTTGACGGCTCACACCCTTCTTCGTCAAGGCCATCATCACCGCTTCAGACATGGCACGTCCCTGAGTTAACTCAACGTTCTTCAGCATACGCTGCTCATCAACATGCAAGTTCTCAATAATACTGCTCATCAAAAAAAGCACGTAATCAACCAGCACGCACGCTTCCGGAAGTATGAATCGCTCCGCCGAAGACT
Organism: Candidatus Bathyarchaeota archaeon; assembly: GCA_963705345.1. GTDB lineage: Archaea > Thermoproteota > Bathyarchaeia > Bathyarchaeales > Bathycorpusculaceae > DASPTR01. Next base: position 54,017 of record OY970072.1, on the reverse strand, counting down.
GAGTCAAGTCTCTTTCATGCCAAGTAATCACGTCCTCTAATGCCGGAACCACAAGGCCTCTCATTATGCGAGCCAGACCGCATATCCTCTCACAGGTCTCAGGGTTCCGCTTGTGAGGCATCGTCGAACTACCAACCTGCTTCCCTTCCTCAAAGGCTTCAAAAAGCTCCGCAATCTCAGGCCTCTGCAACTCCCGAACCTCGGTCGCAAAATTGTCAAGTGAAGAAGCAATCATTGCCAGCAAACACACAAGTTCCGCATAGCGATCCCTTTGAACGATCTGAGTGGAAATCTCAGCTGCTTTGATTCCCAGCCTTTGCATGACGAGTTCCTGAACCCTCGCCGCATGCGGCCCTAAAGCAGCCTGAGTTCCCACAGCCCCGCTCATTTTCCCAACTAATACGCGGTCCGAGCACTGTTCCAACCTTTCAATATGCCTAGCAACCTCGCACTTCCAAACAGCAAATTTAAAGCCAAGAGTAATCGGCAAAGCATGCTGACCATGCGTCCTACCCATCATCAACGTCTCTTTATACTGCAAAGCTTTTTCCGCCAACACTATTTGGAGATCATCTAGCCTCTTCATGATCAGCTCAAGAGCATCCTTCAGTTGAAGAGCATTTGCGGTGTCAACAATATCATAGCTTGTCGCGCCGAGATGAACAAAAGCTCCACTTGGCCCACAGGCTTCTGCCAAGGCTCTGACTAAAGCGGCAACATCATGTTTTATTTCACGTTCAATCTCTTTAATCCGGCTCAGCTTAACACGCTTCGACAAGGCCGTGGCCATGATTTTCTCTGCGTCCTTCTTTGGTATGCTGCCGACTTCAGCATGGGCCCAAGCCAATGCCGCCTCAACATCTAGCATTTTCTGGACCCGCGTCTCCTCTTCAAAAACCCGTTTCATCTCAGAGGTTCCATAACGACCCGTGTCAATGGGCAAGATAGGCATCGATTTTCCCTCGCAAGAAGATAGACGCATTCAAGATTAATGTTTTACCCAGAATACGAGACTTCAGATAAGCACACGAACGTCATGCCTCTTTCTTATAGCCTGGAACAGTGCAGTGTTTCTCCAAGTACTCGCTCACTCTGGCTCCCAAAGCCCGTCTCAGCAAGTCCATCCGAATGATTAGGTATTCGTCTCGCAGAATATCAAAGTGGACCCGATCCCATTTTCGTCCGTTCACAAAGGCTGATTGTCTCGACACCCCACTTTTCCTGAAACCGCATGCTTCAAGTGACTTGTGAGCTCGATAATTGTACTCGACGCTCGACGCTTCGCAACGTTCCATGTTCAATTGATTGAAGCACATCTCGAGCAGCGCGACTGTTATCTGCCTGCCCAAACCTTTACCCCATAGCTCCTTCTTGCCAATATAGGTGCCAACGTCCGCGGTCTTCACGTTGCTCCAGTCTTGTCGTTCAATGCGAGCAATACCAATGGCCTCTTTCGAGTCAGCAAGCTCGATAATGAAGTGGAGTTCCCGTTCATCCTGCATCCACTCTTCATACTGCTTTTCAAGTTGCGCCATACTCAGAAAGTTCATGGGCCTATTTCTCGAGTACATTATCACCTCAAAATCGTTCTCCCACGTGTGCAACACCTTCAAGTCCTCTTTCTCCACAGGCCTAAACCGCAAATCGCCAAACTCAAACATGAGCGCTCACCATTCAAATCTACGATGCTTAACACAAAGCTGCTATTAACTCTAACCAAGCATGCATAACTGCAGTTTTAGCCATAAGCAGCTGTGGCCGGACTACAGACTTGAAAGGGTCACAGTCTAGTTATTAGAGACCAGGCCACCATTAATGTTTAAGCGATAACTCTGAGGAAAAGGTCAGCAGTCACATGGCAGCATTGATTGGACTAATAGACAAGAAGGGCAAAGATGCAACCGAACCAGCCGTCAACATGCTCACTGCACTATCATCGGTAAACACTGAAGCCTTCGGCATAGGATCAGCGTCGCAAGTGAAAATAGAAAGAACTACCGGTGCGCTACGAAAGATAGACCTGAAGTCACACGCAATAATAGGGTACAGGTTCTCAGGAATACTTCACTCAGACAAAGCACAACCCATACTGCTAGAAGGTGCAGCAATTGCTTTTGATGGAAGAATCTATCGTCCAGCAGGGCCCCCTAAACTCAAAACTCTTGCCAGCAAACCCGAAAAAAAAACTGGAGAAAGGGCCAAAATATTCATCCAAGAATCATCAGGTGACTATGCTTTCGCACTGGCCACAGCAGGGACGCTTGTTGCAGGCAGAGACCCCGTTGGCGCACGTCCACTCTATTATGGCGAAAACGCAAGGTTCGCAGCGTTAGCGTCCGAGCGCAAGGCATTGTGGACAATAGGAATAGACAAAGCCTATTCATTTCCGCCGGGACACGTTGCCGCTATCGACAAGAATGGCTTCAAATTCGAACCTGCCAAGACTCTTTCATACTCAGAACCAAAGCCAACATCTATGCAGGCAGCGGCTGAAAAGCTAGAAGCCCTCCTTCGAAATTCGACCGCGCAGAGAGTTTCAGCCTTGAAGGCAGTAGCCATAGCCTTCTCAGGTGGATTAGACAGCAGCATAATAGCATTGTTAGCCCGAGAGTCAAAACTGAATGTGCAGTTAATTCACGTCAGCCTTGAGGAACAGAAAGAAACCGAGCATGCGAAAAAAGTGGCGGAAATTCTTAAACTTCCAATCCATATCCGCCTGCTCAAGCAAGAGGATGTGGAAGAGGTCCTGCCAAAAGTCTTATGGCTCATTGAGGAAGCCGACCCAGTCAAGACGAGCATAGGTATTCCAATATATTGGGCCGCAGAACAAGCGGCAGAAATAGGATTCAAAGTGATGCTAGCTGGGCAAGGTGCTGATGAACTCTTCGGGGGATACAGAAGATACGTTGATGATTATTCTCTGCTGGGCGAAGAACAGGTGAGAAAAAGAATGGTCCGCGACATCGAGGGAATATGCGAGACCAACCTTGAAAGAGATTTCAAAATATGCAATTTCCATGATGTCGAATTGCGCCTTCCTTTTGCAACCTTCGAAATAGCAAAATTCGCCGTGGACTTGCCTGTTAAGCTGAAAATTGACCCTCGACAAGACAGTCCACGAAAACTTGTTTTGCGGAAGACAGCAGAGAACATGGGCCTTCCACAATGTGTCGTTCAGAAACCGAAGAAGGCAATGCAATACACGACCGGCGTCGATAAGGCGATCAGGAGATTGGCTAAGAGACATGGCCTCGCTTTAAGAGACTTCTTGGAGAGAGCATTCCAGAAAGAATCGGAAAGGACTATTTGACATGGTCAAGACTGCTGTAGTTTTCTCACCTGTTTTCTACAAGCACAACCCCGGCAAAGGGCATCCTGAGTCGGCTAGACGGCTGAGAGCCATTGTCGAGGAAACGGATAAAATGAAGATTCAATCTGGTGCGAGTCTGCAGTTCGTACAGCCTGAAAAAGCGAGCATAGAAGATGTTGAATTGGCCCATGCATTAGAATACATTAGGCTTGTTGAGGCCATTTGCAGAACAGGCGGAGGACCATTGGATCTGCAGGACACCGTTACTTCTCCAGATAGCTTTGAAGTCGCCAGTTATGCCGTTGGTGGAACGTTGAAAGCAGTCAACCTTGTCATGAAGAAAAAGTTTGAAAATGCCTTCGCTTTGATTCGTCCGCCTGGACATCATGCTGGGAAGTTCCGTGCACTGGGCTTCTGTATTTTCAACAATGTTGCTGTCGCAGCCCAATGTTTAATCGAAAGATTTGAGCTCAAGAAAGTGCTAATACTCGATGTGGACGCCCATCATGGGAACGGAACACAAGAAAAGTTCTATGAAACTGCCAAAGTGTTGTATGTAAGTCTCCATGAGGACCCTACAGATTTTCCTGGAACAGGATTCACAAAAGAGGTAGGAAAAGGAGAAGGCCTTGGGTATAATGTCAATATTCCATTGCCCTATGGTACCAGTGACCAAACCTATCTGAGGGCAATTAAGGAAATTGTGACCCCGATAGTATGCGAGTACAAGCCGGAGTTTATGCTGGTATCTGCTGGTTTTGACGGCCACTACAGGGATCCTGTGGGAAATCTTTCCCTGTCAGCCTCATGTATCGATCAAATCTACGAGACGGTAATGAATCTCGCTTCAAGAATTTACGCCAAAAGGCTAGTATGCGTGCTTGAGGGGGGCTATAACCCGAAATCCATCGGAAAACTGGCAGTCACAGCAATTGCAAGAATGAGTGAGACGCCGTTAAAGGTGGAGGACAGAATCCCAACGACCAGAAAGAACACCGAACTGCAAGGCGACTATGCTATAAAAGAAGTGAAAAAGGTTCAGCGAGCTTTCTGGAGCATAGATTAGAATGCTGGGTGAAAGCTGATAGGAAGGGCTAAGAAATTATTCTATGACTTGAATTGCTCCTTCGGAGCACTGAACCTCGCATGCTCTGCACACTAAGCATTCGTCAGGCTTTACAGGAATCGACTTTCCGTCCTTTATTTCGTAGACGCCCACTGGGCATGTATCCTTGCATGTTCCGCAGCCGGTGCATTTGTGGTTATCAACCACTATTTTGATCATTCCCCTTTCCTCTTCACGCCAGATTTTCATTGAAAATCTTGCGCTGGCATAAAAGCGTTTAGGTCATTCATCGGGTTTCTTCACGTAGTCTCAAGAGAATTCCATTAATCGTGTTTTCGGCTCTTTCTTTTTTGCGTTGGTAATCTGCCAAGCGGTTTCGGTAAGCTTCCAGCGAAAGCTCTCCCCGATTGTGAAGGGTCTCAGCGTTTTTGATGTTGGCTCTGACCTCGCTTATTTCGGCTTCCGCAACTTCAAGCTGCAACATCAACCCTGAATATTGACCGCCTGCTGCGCGCATTCTCTCCTTAAACCCGGTCAGGTTCTTGGACACTCCGCTGAGACGTGCCTCCAACGTTCGTCTCATCACTTTGTATCTACGTCTCGGAATCCTACCCTTTTCCACTCTTGCTTCCAAGGACTCCAATTCCGAATCTATTCTCTTCTTCTCCTCGTAAGCATCTACAAACGATCTGAAATATTCTGGGCCAAATTTCAGCGCTGTGGGGGATGTGGAAACTCGACTTGGACCCTTCGGTCTCTGCTTGGCCACAGCGACAATCACACTTCCAACAACCGCAACTGCCCAAACCCACATGGTCGGACGGAATGATGCCCACAATGGATCATACTCATACGAGACATCAAAGCCGACTTTGCCGAGAACGATAACACCATTTTGGACTAGTGACACGGTTCCCTGATACACGCCTTTCTCCATGCTGTGGATTTCACTGGTCAGGTTACTCTCAAGAACTTTCATCCTTGCACCCTCGGGCAAGACAACCGTAACTGATACTTGATCAACATAGTAATTCTCGTACTCGAACAAAGGTAATCTTAAAGAGAAAACGTTACTGCTTTCATGGGTGAGGAAATTCCCATGTAGAGAATACTTCACGAAGAATCTAATGGATTTACCGCTTTCGACTCCCAAATTGAAAACAACGTTATATTGATTCGTATTCACGTCCGTCTGGCTCGAGCCAGCCATGTTTCTTCCGAACTGATCCGTTGCTTCAGCATCGGAAGCATTGGGAGGCAAAAACACTTCGAAAGACGCTAATGTCGTTAACCCGCTGTTCGTTATGTCATAAGTGTCAACGCCATCTATTTCACCAAACTCGTTTACAGCTATGTCTCGATCCAGTTTAGTTACCTCAGCTGTGGGAATGCTTGTCCCAGGCATTAGGAAATCCAAACGTGCTGGCGCGTGAGTCAATTCCTGTAAATCTTCCTGCGAATATGCAAAGCCGCTTACTGTTCCCGCTTCAAATAACGCACCTCCAGGGGCAACGATTGAGACATCACACAAGTCAGCCTTCTTGACAAAACTTGGATATGCCGGAAAATCCAGCTCGTACCTACTCGCGTTCTGCGGATCCTGTGCCACAAGACTATCGGAAAGCACAAATGCCACAGTGAAAGTCTGCGGTGCCCCATCCCGAAACTCTACTTTCACAAAGTAGAAGCCCATGCGGCCTAATAGGGGCACGTTGAGAGAAACTGGAAAGCTGTCGGATCCGGCGAAGGCGAAGCATTTGAGAAGGCTCTGACCGTATTTGTCTGGAAACCCGATGAGAAAATCAGTGGGCGCTTGGCCAGTTATATTCAATCTTAGAGTGTCATTGATGAAAACGTAGCCGTTATACATGATCGTTACAGTATGGAAAACATGTTCTATGCTGTATTCGCCATCCGCTCTGACTGGTCTAACGCTTAACGAAATTGAAACAAAAATCACCATGGCAATAGTCAACACGGTGAATAGTGAGGCTGTCTTTTTCACTCGATCTTCCTCCATCTGACATTCGACGTTTTGGGCTGTCTATTTATTGATAAGCCCATTTATTTACTTTTGGAAATACACAGTCGTCCTCGGCGTATTTTTGACCATTGGGCATCGAAATGTCGATAGAAACATAGTCAACACGTGTCTAATACGATCTGGGAAAATTGAAACAGACCTGATTAGGCATGTGGTTCATGGTCCACCATGTTTAAGGTAATAATCGTGTTCTTTCTTTGATCCGAAGCTTCTTACACCTTCTTTTTTCAGCTGCTTCCTAAGTCTGTCGGCGTATTGCTTTTCAATCTCGCCCCTTCTTTCCATGTAGGCAACTATTTCTTCGGCCTGGTCCCTTGTGTCACAACGGCGAAGGAAGTCTATCACGTCTGGCACGTAGTGCACAAAACATCTTGAAGACGCGTGTTCTCCAGTTGGAGCATCTGTCCGCACCGAGTTTATTGCCACTCTGTTGGCGTCGCAGTCCAGCTCCTTGGCAAGGTTTGGAAACGTCCTTTTCATCGATTCCTTGTCGAATCCCATGCACATGCACTCGACAGACGTAAAGCATCTTCAGATTATTTATGGGAAATTGCCATATTTAAACATCCGTGTGACCTGGCTAGTATCATGTCCGAATTTCGGTCTTCAGGATGCCCACCAAAGAAGTACGTCTAACGTGTCATACGTGCCTGCGGACGATCTGCTGAACACCACTGGTCTAGAAAGGAACGAATCTTTGCTTGGGGTTTTCCTTGAGCGTTTTCATCAGTTCTTCGATTCGGAGCCCTACGATTAGGTCTCCGTATATGTCACATTTCGCTTTAACTGTCGCTTCTTCCGTGTCGCTCACTTTGATTTCGGCTTTCTCTCCTGCCGGACACTCGACATGTATATGAAATGAAACGTTCCTTTTCCCCTTCTTTGTTACCGCCGCTTTTTCGGTCTCTATTATCTTGATATTGCTGTGCCTTAACAACTTCAGGACCTCATCAGGGTGGTCATGGTAGACAATTATGTCGATGTCGCTATGGTGCCGTATCGTTCCTCGCCAAACGCTCCCAATCAGTACGGGATCGTGCTCCTTCAGGATTTGCATTAGCACTAGAGCTTCCTCGCGCATTTGGACTAGCCGGTCTATTCTAGATGAGCCTTCGTTCTCCGATGCCATTCTGTCAAGCTCAACTGCAACTTCAAGATTTGTGGGAAGAAGATGCGCGCCAAACGTTTTTGCAGCTTTTAGTTTTGCCTGTTTATATTCTTTTTCAAACCCAGAATAGAGTAGATTTGCAGCTTCTCTAGCGATCTTTCTTCTTAGGCTCAGAGTGCCGAAATCCAAGGGTTCACCATGTTGTCCTAACAGGCTGAGAATTAGTGTTTTATTATGTGCTCATATACGTCTAACGTTTTTTCAGCTACTTTGTCCCACGTGAACTCGCTCAGAACCCGGCGTCTGCCGTTCTTACCGAGCCATTTGATCTTCTCTGGACTTTCCAGAGCACTGTTTACGCCCCAGGCGATGTCTGATGGATTGCTCGGATTAACGTGAAAACCGCATTGTTCTTCGCCGCAGCAGATGACTATTTCCCGCATTCCACTCACGCCTGCTGCGCCGACTACGACGGGGCGTTCCATACTCATTGCTTCAAGTGCGACGATTCCGAAAGGTTCGTAGAGGCTTGGGAAAACAGCCACGTCGCAGGCAGCATAGTGAAGAATACGTTCTTCCTCTGAGATGAAGTCGAAGCGGAATTTCACGTAGTCCTGCATTCTCGTGGCTTTGACCAAGTTCGACAAGTATTCTTGCAGGTCGCCTAAGCCCACTATGACCAGTCTTGCGTTCGGCGTTTTCTGCAGTATATGAGGCAGGGCCATTATTAGCTTGTCGACTCCCTTTACCCCAACTAGTCTACCAAGAAAAAGAATCATCAGTTCGTTATCTTTTATGCCATAAAATGCTCTGACTTTCTTGATTTGTTCTGCATCTACTGCTTCTGGATTGTATTTCTGCGGATCGACACCGTTGTAGCATACTTGTATCCTGTCTCTCGGAAACCCAAGTTTCGTAAGCTCATCTTTCATAGCATGGGAAACGGTGACGATCACGTCAGCCGCCATGGCACAGTGGAGTTCAATGTTGCTCACAACTTCTGAGCCGTTTCCAAGCGTTCTGCCCTTTTCGGTTGAGTGAACATGGAAGGCCAGAGGCAGTCCGACTTCTTTTTTGACGGTTATGCCACCTATCGCTGAAAGCCAGTCATGCGTGACGACGATGTCATATTTTACGCCTTCTTTTCTGATGAGTTCATTTACAAGTTTTGAGGCACTTAGATAATTGTAGATGAGGATTTTGGAGAACAGGTGAATGCCTCTCCCCCATTTCTTGATGTCCTCTGCGATTACGTCTGGGAGTGAATCGGAAACGTCTATGTGTAGTGGCCGGTGGATTTCAATCCCGCGCCAAATCTCTCTTGTGGGAAGACTACCGGCGTCATCATTCATCGTAAAAATCGTGATGTCATTGTCCATCAAAACAAACTTGCGCGTAATCTCTGCTGCATACGTTCCCAAGCCACCGACGATCTTCGGGGGGTACTCGTAAACAAGCACGGCCATCTTCATGCTTTTCACCGTCTTCAACTGATCAACGTTGGCTTATGCTTACAGAACCATTACTTATTTACCTTCCTAGAAATATGCCACTATTTCATTGCCTGAACTATCAATCGGCTTCGAAGTTTACCTTCAACCTCTTTCTCATGCAATTCTATGTTCAGTACTTCGAAGTCGTCCAAGAGGCTTCTCAGCTCTTTTTTGTCGGCAAAATGATGGATGACTCCCTTCTCATGGCCTTCTGTTTCGACAAACGTGTTCTCTTCAATTTCATCACCTTTTCCAAAGTTGTACGTCCTTCTCGAAAGAAAGTCTATGAGAACAGTGCCATTCTTTCTCAGAACCCTGCGCGTTTCTAAAAGAGTCTTTTGGATTGCTGCGAGTTTTTGATGGTAAATGGCACGCGTGCATATTACGGCATCAAAGCAGGAATCTAAGTAGGGTAGATAGTTCATTGCTGATTTCACGAGAGCGGCCTCCAATCCGCGTTTTCTAAGCCGTTCCTTGGTCATTTTCAAGCCTGTCGCTGAAATGTCGGCTCCGTTGACTTCTAGACCTTGTTCGGCCATGTAGATGGCATGTCTTCCCGCGCCGCAAGCGAGATCTAGTACTATTGGTCTATTCTTTTTGTGTAGGAAACCAGCAAAATCGACGACAAATTCGTCAGGTTCTTCTGTGCTGTATACTTTTTCTGGCAGTATCCGGTCCCATTTGCTCAACTATTTTGTCCTCGAATTACAATCGAGTTCTTCCCTTATTAGGAATGCTTGCATCGATTGCATCGATAAACATGATAATCCAGTCACAGCAGGTCTTCAGAGATTCTCTTTCACCCTGCCGAAGCTGGGAAAACCTGAAAAGCCTATAAGGTAGATATAACAAGGATTAAAGGTGCAGCAAGATGAGTATATCACCTGTTAAACGGCTGATCCTTGAAACCATGTGGGTGCTTGACAAACCAGCCAGAGCAACAGAGATAGCGAAGGGTACAGGTGTCAACTTCCCTTCGGTTATGATGCATATAATAGGGCTCACCCGCCTAGGATACGCCGTGTCGTCTGAAAAAGGATTTTATTCCATTACGGAGAAAGGCAAGAAGACGCTGGGTCTTCCTGAAATCGACAAGGAAAAAGCGGTCGAGATTTTAGCATACTTGCCCGTGGACAAATCATTCCATTTCTACGTCGATTACGGAAAACCAGTTGACGTCCATGCTGCAAGTCTTCAAGACTTCTGTGACAAGATTATGACAGTTGACCCAAGCTCAATTGAATTTCACACAAACCGTGGAGACTTTGAGGCATGGTTCAATGGACTGGGCGATGCGGAATTAGCTCGGAAAGCACTGCTCATTAGAGGGCAGAAAATGTCTGGGGAAGAATTGCGAAAGAAGCTTTACGATGCTGTGAAGAATCGGTTTGAAGAATTGGCCAAGGTCAGAAAGCAGGCAGATAGCAACGCGTGATCCGATCGAGACTGTTCTAGGCTGTTGTAAATCGTTCTTTAAGTCTGTCTAAGACTTGTTGCAGAGCAGCGTATTCCAGCGCGCGTACAACCTGATGCCCGCCAGTGAGCCGATGTCGCACCTGAGTAGGCTAACTGTGGTTTTCCTGCGCAAAGGCATCACCACAAGTCTGAGCTATGCTTAGAGCTAGGTCACAGGTCTTAAATGATTTCTTGGGGAATTCCAAAAGAATCATAAAACAATAGGCCTCATACTTGAAGGCTGGTGAATGCGTTTATGAACGGGTTGAGAGCCATATCAGCTAAGGTTCCTGACGAGGTTTACAAGGAGATGCTTCTGCGTGTGCCGGAAGGAGATAGGAGCAATTTCATTCGAGACGCGATTATGGAGAAGCTCCAGAAGACACCTAAACCTGACAAGATTTTGGAGTTGGAGCAGCGGGTTGGCAAGATGGAAAAGGAGTTTTCAGAGGTCAAAAAGTACCTTGCCGATTTAGAACTGCTCACTTATGATCGTGGAAAGACGAACCCTCACGGGTTCTGCATTGACGAGATAGACCATAAGCTCGTGGATTATCTGATGCATTACAAGGGCGCAACCACTCCTGAACTGGCGGACTACATGAAAACTAACAGGTGGCTGGTCTTGAACAGGCTGAGGAGAATGCAGAAAGCTTCCAGGAAGCAACTGGGGAAATCAGTAATAGATTATTACGCTGGCGAAAGGTCAGGCAAGAAGAAGGCATGGTGGATGAACGAAGAGCTAGTCGAAACGTAGACTCCAAAGCCTTTGACGCTGATGGAACGGTTTCAAGTCTTGGGCCGCAACAATTAATTCTGGTCTCTGCTTAACTCTAACTTGCCAGCGGGCCCGTTGCCCAGTACGGATCAAGGCGCCGAACCTGCAAGGGATGCGTAAGCCTCCGGGCATGCTTCAAATGGAAGAAAGCCGGAGAACCGGGGTTCAAATCCCCGCGGGCCCGCCAAATGTCAAACTGTATTGTCAAGTTCTCATGGGATAAAGCCTGATCATTGGGTAAGTCGGTTGATAGCAACCAGGGAAGAATGACGAAGCTGGCTCTATGTTTGCTTAGGTCGCAGTGTAGTTGCAGTTTTCCCTCAGCAATAGTTACAACCATTCAGAAGCGCGCATGTGGGATTCTTCAGCATTAGCAGGTTCTTCGACTTAGAGTTTGGTGATATTTGAAAGTTGCTGGACTCCATGTTTAGGTAGGTCGTAGTATAGATCTCGACACTTTTTCCGCAATAGTGTCACTATCCAGGCACGGTCTAGTTTGAAGGGTCTTGCGAGTGCCTTAGGCAATGTGTGACTATGTTGGCTGTTCAGTCACTTTCCATGGACACTTCAACATGCACATAGAACCAGAGCCGCATTAGTCTGCGTACTATCTGTTGCTTTGACGGCACCTTTGGCAAAGCGCGCTTTATCCCAAACCCAACAGAAAGTTTAAGTGCAGTTCAACATGAACATATATCAGGTGGTAGAATGATATTCATCACCCTGGCCAAATTTAGAAAGAAGCCGACGAAGGCGATGATCGCTGAGTCAACGAAGCTCATGGAGCAGGCCCTTAAGGAGACGGGCAGCAAGATTCTAGGCTGGTACTGGACGCTCGGCAGATACGACATAGTCCTCATAATAGAGGGAAAGAATGAGAAGAACATGATGAAGCACTCCATCCGATTTGGCGACATGCTCTCACCAGAGACCCTCATCGCGGTGACCAGAGAAGAAGCGGTCAAGCTCATCGATTAACCCGGCGATGACACAACGGTCTCGATGCAGGCTTCGGGCTCCAAACTCTGGAGACACTTTCCTAGCGTGCGCTAGTCATAGGTAACTTAACTTAACAATACCCCATCGAAGTTCTACCACTAGCTACGTACCTAACTCACTACCTACCAACCAATCAGTCAAACTATCTGTCTGGAAGTGCGCGTAACGCACACAGTACATGCGACAGCGCGTGCCTCTTTAAAACCGTTTAATTGTATGATCCTACGCGCCTTCGGATGATCCAAATATGTTTAGACCTTGGAAATAGTCGGAACCTATTCTTGTTTGGATCTGGACAGAAGAACAAATCGCTTTATGATTTCTTCATTTCTGACTTCTGGATGGAATAGAACTCCGTAGATGCTTTTTTCCTTGTGCCGCATAGCCTGTATGCATTTTTCAGATTGGGCCAGCGTGTCAAAATCTGTGGATGGACGTATCGAACAAGTGTGGAGTTCGTACGCTCTGAACGATGAGGAGAATAATGGGTTTTCTCTGGTTGTCGTTATTTGTTTCATGCCAATTTCTAAGCATTCCGTCAACGTGGAGTCGAAGACGAGTCCTATTGTCTGCATGCCTGCGCAGATTCCCAGAATTGGTTTTTCACATTCTTTTATCCAGGCGAAATCCTCAACGTGCTTCAGAGTTTCTTTGTCCCTGAGCGCTGTGCCTGAAAGGACGATGCCTGTGCAATTGTCTGTGTCTGTTTGGCCAACTTCGGAATAGTGTTTCACCTCGTATTCCTGTGTGTTTTTGATTATGGTGATTATGGGCAGGATAAATTCGTAGAATCCCAGTGAATCTTTTTTGTAGTTCATGTCGATGATCGATATCATTTTTCTGCTAACCTTGCCTTCTTGATCACGAAGACTCCGGAATTGCCACTTTCTTCAACGGCGAAATCAAGAACTTCAATTCGCTCCTTGAACAGAGGAGCATCCAAGACTGTTGTCTCTATCTCGCCGCCTTCGCCTGAAGGGCTTATCCCATATTCTTTCTGAAGCCTCACCAGTTTTCCCGTCAGCTCTTCGTCTATTTCTTTTCCAAGCCAGGACTTATCTAGCGGATAGGCAAAGACGCCTGAAATGATCGCTCTGAAACCCTTTTTTATGATCTCTTCTAGCAGTTCTTGCTGGTCTCTTTTCCACAGTGGGTTGAAACACCAAAGATCAAGTTCATGACATATTCTTTGAATTCTCTCTGCTTGATAGACTGATTCCACAGCTCCTGTGACCACTCCTTCAATCCTGAACTTCTCTTTGGCCTGTTCTACGGCTTTTTTCAAGTCTTCAAGCTCTTCCTCTTTTACGCCTTCGGTCAGTTTCTGAATAAGCTGCAAACCTAGTGCTTTAGCTTGAAGCTTAGTTATCCCGATGTTCGGAGTGTGAAACATGTAGCTCTCCTTGTTTTTGGAGATTATAGAGATCAGGCAGACAACTTCTTCTTTCTCCGAAGCTTTGAGTAAGGCGAGTGTTGAGTCCTTGCCTCCTGAAAACAGGACTGCGAGTCTCATAGGTCATCCTAGTCTTGGCGAGTTAGTTATTGATATTGAACGATGATGTGTGCGTATGAATTACAGGCTAATGCCTAGTTGGAATTATTTCGATCCAGTATCCGTCGGGGTCTTCAATGAAATAGATTCCCATTGCCTTGTTTTCGTAGCATATGCATTTCATCTTCTTATGCAGTTCGTGGGCTTTTTCGAAATCATCAGTTGTGAAGGCAAGATGAAATTCGTTGTCGCCCAAACTGTAAGGTTCCTTCCGGTCTCTCATCCAAGTCAACTCAAGCCTATGAGTGCTCTCGCCATCTCCGAGGAACGCAAGCGTGAAGCTTTTGTCTGGCGCCTCGTGTCTCCGCACTTCTTTCAGATTCAAAGCCTTCTTGTAAAAGGCAATACTCTTCTCCAAATCTGACACGTTGAAGTTATTGTGTGCAAACCTAAAATTCATCTATCATCCCTGCTGTTCCTTCTTTCTGAATACCGCAATCCAAGGGCTACCAAAGTGTTTCCTCTCTTGCTCAGTGGGCTTTCTGTAGTCTTTAAACTTGCCTTCACTATACCTCGTGAAGGGATGCAGCAGTGAGTCAGGCTTCTGCGAGTAGACGTCAAGCCTATTAGAGAGATAAGTGGCCACAGTGTATCTTTGTTCTTGGCCGAATACGCCAAACCGTTCGACCAGACTTTTCCAGTCTTCGGGGTATGCTTTTTTCACTGCTTCAATGAAGTCAAGAACGGTAAACGAATTCTGCGGTGTTCTCTTTATCGTGTTCTCCAGCTTTTCTTCCTCGAGGAGCAGCTTCATGCGTTGTCATCTCTTCCAATGGGACCTTGATCTATTTTGAACGTTTCGGGCTCATCTTTCTTCAGAATGGCTTCTAGCTGTTCGCGGGTGAGCCCATCTACAAACCTGACTATTTCTTTCTTGGCAGATTCCAGATGCTTCTGCAGCAATTCCTTGTCCCTGTACACGACTGCTGCTAGCTGGCATATCTTTTCCATTTTGATGTAGTACTCGATTCTGCCAGATTTCTTGTTCATGTCGAAGGTTATCGGTCCTGCTACGCATGTTTCAGGTTTGACTGGGTGGATCAAGCATTTTCCAGCTATTGCGTCGCAGAACACGCAGTAGCCGTCGGGCTTTTCTCTTGGAAATACGTATTCTGTCTTTGCGAAGGCATCTGCAATGGGGATGTGCTCTCTTTTCAAATAGGCTTCTATTGTTTTTCTTCGTTCAGGGGTAATTGGTGGTCTTGTGCCGAAGCAGCAGCTCAAGCTATTCTTGCACTGACTGCAGACTCCGAAGAAGTTGTTCTGTCTGCTGCTTTCGCTTTTGCGTGGCACAGGAAGCCTCTCCATCGTTGTCTTAGAAGAAGAGTTGATTATCCATAAGGTTTTCTGTGAGTCTTGAGTAGACGCTTATTATTGCCTCTTTGAGATCTGTTTTTTGACTTCTGGTCTCGATTGCTTTCCGTATGCATTCTGACAGGTTTCCGTGCTCTATTCTTTTCTGCACTAGTGGGATGTATTCTCTCTCTTCTGCGGTCGCGTTCTTCCAAGCGATCTGCAGGAGATGCAGGCAAGTCTCACGTGCGGTCTGGTTGCGTGGATGCTGCACTTTGGCGTCCAGCCCGGTCGTGACAATTGAGTTGAAGTCTCTTACCAAGACCTCGTGAGTTGGGAGCTTGACTTCTTGCTTCATCAATCCTCTTGAAATTGCTCTGATGAAACAGCTTAATGCCACGTCTGATTTTACGCATTCTTGCTCGTCCATTACTCTTGTCTCAAGAGCTCGTCTGTCAAACCTGAAGATGACGCCTCGACTGTTGACCCAATCTCTGTTCAGAATGGTTCCGTCAGCGCCAACCGCTGCTAAGTCTGAAGAGTACCTGCCGATAATGGATTTCTCATATTGGGTGATGGAAGAAGTGTACTCTGGAACCACGTCTCCGGTGATGGATGCGATTTCCTTCTGGTTCTCCGCGTAGAAATGGAGCCTATTGTCGACATTCTTTCCGAGTGCGCCTTCGTAAACGGGTGAAGAAGCGGCGATGGCTGGTAGGTACGCGCAGACGTATGCCAAGATGTTGTGGAGCGTAACTCCGTTTGCTTCGTTTGAGTACGGCAGGTTCAGCTGGAAGCTTTGGATGTTGAGCCAGCCGTGGCGTTTTAGATTGAATATCTTGCTGTAGGCTTGGTAGATTTGTCTGTGGCGATGAGGCCAGATGCCTGTTTCTTCGAGTCTAAGCAGAGGGTGCATGCCGGTTCCTAAGAGATGTGCGTGGTACTTGCGTTGCAGAAAATCTTCCATTGCAAGCACTGCTTCCTGCATAGTTACTTCGAAGTCTACAGGCGATTCGAATGGGGCGTTAGGCTTGATTTCCATCACGTGTAGCTGGAGTTCCTTTCCAAACGTGAAGTCTGGGAGTTGTACAAAATTGACGATTCTGCCGTGGAAATCCTTCATGATTTTGTCTACGATGGGTTGAGCTTTCAGTTCATTGTTTACTATTGAGAACTCATGCTCCGGGCCTAGCACTTGAAGGGGCTTGTACGTGTTAGTTCCTCTTTTGCTAAGCAGTTGCCTAAATTGAATATAAACGTGCAGTTAATTTTAAATACAGCAGCACTAATAGCGTGTTTTCAATCATCTGGTGTCAAATGGGTGCTCGTTGTCTCAAACATCAGCCTGGCAAAAAGCACGTCCATAATGAAACCGACGGCGTTCCTGCGATCCTCAATTAAAGACTTTGTTCTCAACGTTAACAATGATTATCGCTACTTGAAAACTGGGTATTACGTTTCCATGCATGCTGAGGTTCTGGGCAACAAGGTAATTCCCTCAAGCGAAAGCATAATCGACGCCAGCAGAACGCCGATCCTGCTGCTGAAGGCTTCGAAAGCTGGAATTCCAACTCTGCCGTATTTGGTGACGGACTCTGTAAAACAGATAATGGCCGCATTCGATTTTCCAGTGGTGGTCTTTGCGGTCAACCCGTTCTCTTATGACGGATTTAAGACCGCAAGAAATAAAAGCGCACTCTATAGAGGAGTAAAAAGTCTGGGGATGAATTACAAGTTCACAGTGTGCGTGCAGCCTCTGAGGGGAGAAATGATCTCTTTCAAATCCATTTTCGGCAAGTGTGAACAGGATCAGACTATCAAGGAGATTTCGGAGAAGGCTTACAGTGTTTTCAAGATTCCAGTATGCAAACTGCACATCCAACGTGTTGATCAGGAGGCCTTTCTGTGCGGACTTCAACCTTTGAAGAAGGAAGAGATTTCCCCATATGATATGAAGACTATCTCGGAGGAGATTTGTCAGATGTCGAACCTAGGTGAACACTTGATTGGCTAGGATAGCCTGTTTCGTCGAGAAATATAATTTTTCGGATCCAAGAGAGGAAAAGGCACTTCAGAACTTCAAGCAAGCAGCAGCGAGATCAGGCCATGAATTCGACTTCATGTTTAGGGAAAACGTTTCAGCAATCCCGAAATACGATGCGGTTTTCATCAGAGCCACAACAGATCCGCTG
This sequence comes from Candidatus Bathyarchaeota archaeon, assembly GCA_963705345.1. Lineage (GTDB taxonomy): Archaea > Thermoproteota > Bathyarchaeia > Bathyarchaeales > Bathycorpusculaceae > DASPTR01. The sequence goes on along the minus strand of OY970072.1, from coordinate 36,727 downwards.
TTTACAGCATACGTGGTTTCCAGAACCGCTTCCGAACTCGGCCTAAAAGTGGTTGACGATCCGGAATCAATACAAATCTGCGGAAACAAGATCCACCAATATGCGCTTTTCGAAAAGTACAACATTCCCCACATCCCTACGATCTTCATCAACAAGGAAGAGTTCCATCACAAACAGATAGTAGAGATCTTCCGAGAGTTCGGGAAACCAGTCGTGGTGAAAGCACCGTACACGAGCTTCTCAAGATACGTGGAAAAAGTTGCATGCGAGACGAGCTTCCGCGAAGTTGCCTTGAGATTCTTCAGGAGATCCGACGTTTTGGCTGTGCAGAAGTTTATGCCTACGGCTTTCGACTGGAGAGTCGGAGTGCTGAACGATGAAGTCTTGTACGTTTGCAAGTACATGATCCCAAAGGGCAGGTGGAAGCACGGCGCCAAGCTCAGAGGCAAGCCCACAGTAATATGGGGCAGAACATTTTCGATGAAAAGAGAGAACGCGCCAGCAAGACTGAAAGAAGTGGCGTTGAAAGCATGCGCAGTGATCGGGCACGGACTTTACGGAGTGGACATTAAGGAAGTGAACGGCGAGTACGTAGTTGTCGAAGTTAACGATAACCCAAGCATTTATGCAGGTTATGAAGACCTGAGAAACAAAGACGTGTACGGAAAGATCATCGCATACCTTGTTGACTGAGCCTTTTCTCATGAATCATTCGCCACAACGGATGCGCCCATGAGCCGACAATCGATGTAGGCTGGCGCTGGGAAGCAGTTGCTTTATTAAAGCCAACAGATGAATTTGCTTTGGGAAGTTTGATTATGGTACACATTGCGGTTATGGGTACGGGTCGTGTAGGTGGTGAAGTTGCTTTCACCCTTATTTTTGAGAGGTATGTGACCGAATTGTCACTGGTTGACGTTGCGCCAGGAACTGCGGAGATGACTAGGGAGGAGATGTACCACGCAATTGCAAACCATGGTTTCGACGTTAAAATAAACGCGTACACTAAGAGCAACCAAGTCAATGATGCTGATTTGATTGTGATACCTGCAGGTTTTCCAAGAACGCCTGAGATGAGTAGAAGAGATCTTGCTACAAGAAACGCCGGCGTAGTCAAGGAAGTCGTTGAGAATTCCGTGGACAACAACCCTAAAGCATGGTACTTTGTGATCACAAACCCAGTTGACGCTATGACCACGCTGGCCAACAAAGCAGCCAATGGCAAAAGACCAGTAATAGGGACAGGAACAAACCTTGAAACGTCAAGATTCAGAACAATCCTAAGCAGAGCACTGGGCGTTCCAATGGGCTCGGTTGAAGCTTTTGTAGGCGGTGAACATGGTGAAGCAGCTGTTCCACTTTGGAGCACCGTCAAGGTTGACGGGGTAGCACTGGACGAATATTTGAAAAAGACCAAGAAGACATTGGACCGAGCGGCATGCGAGAACTACGTGAAGGAGGTCAGCAGGGAAATCATCCGCGTCCTAGGCGGAACGAGACACGGCCCAGCAGGTTCTTTCATCGAGATAGTTCGGGGAATAATGCTGAACACTGGCAGAGTGATGAGCTATTCAAGGCTGAGAAAATTTGAGACAACACCTGAGCCCGTGTACGTGACTGTTCCTGCTAGAATTGCAAAATCCCTTGGACCCGACATATGGGACCTGCTGACTGAGCAAGAGAAGAATGCCATAAAGGAAGCTGCTGGAGCCATCTACAAAACCTACTCTGAGGCCAAAGGAGAAACTGCTAAGTGCTAAAAGATGCCGTTGAAGACTACGATTTTTCCAAAAGCATGTCAGTCAACGAGCTTGTTTTGCAGATGGGAAAGGCTTGGGGTTTCACGGCTGGAAAACTTGCGACAGGCACAAACATTCTTGAGCACATGATCAGGGCACGTAATTGCGTGAAGTTTCTTTCTTTCACGGGCAATCTCGTGGCGACAGGAACCAGAGGAGCCTTAAGAGAGCTGGTGAAGCGAAAGCTTGTTGACGTTGTTGTCACCACCTGCGGAACGCTCGATCATGACGTTGCCAGAAGCTGGAAGCAATACTACAGGGGCTCGTTTGTCATGAATGATGTCAAACTTCACGAAGAAAACATAAACCGGCTGGGAAACGTGCTCGTCCCAAACGAAAGTTATGGCATGATAATCGAACAGAAAATGCAGGGCTTGCTGCAAAGCTTGTGGAAAGAAGGGGTTAAGGAGGTTTCAAGCAGCCAGCTTTGTCGTGAGATTGGAAAGCGAATATGCAATGAAAGCTCAATCCTCTACTGGGCAGCGAAGAAGAACATTCCGGTCTATGTGCCGGGCATCACGGACGGCGCAGTGGGCTATCAAACGTGGCTCTTTTCACAGGACCACGGTTTCAGGATTAATCTTCTGAAGGATTCTGGCGAGCTGAATGATATTGTGTTTACAGCCAAGAAGACTGGAGCCTTGATCGTAGGTGGTGGAATATCTAAGCATCACACGATTTGGTGGAATCAGTTCAAAGATGGGCTGGACTACGCCGTGTACATAAGCACTGCAGACGAATGGGATGGCAGTCTGTCAGGTGCAAGGCCACGTGAAGCGGTGTCTTGGGGAAAAATAAGTCCAAAGGCAAAGCGTGTTATGATTGAGGGCGACGCGTCGGTGATTCTGCCGATAATGGTGACCGCGCTTATAGACAGGGTAGGAACAGCTTAGGAGACGCTTTTGAACAGCCACGAGAGGTCTGGCGCTTTTCGCTTCGTTTTCACTCTTTCGTTAAGAGCATGCGTTATTAGGGGCAAAGCAATCGTGGCATCGCAGTAGCATACTGCCCTTTTGCCCTTTTCGTCGATTTTGCCCCAGCTTATGGCCTCTTCCAACGTGCAGCCTGAGAGGCCGCCCCACTGCGGCGAATCCGTTGTGACTTGGATCGCGTAACGGTGGGGGTAATAGTATTCTTTCAACCCCTTTCGAAGGTGCCCTTTTCTTCCTCGGACGCCCTTGTCCACCGTTCTCGGTGAGACGGATATGGCCAGAAGTTGTGTGAAGTCTTTTGGCACGCCTCCGCCGATGTAGATGACGCCGACCTCTTTTGTTTTCTCGCCTATGCTGACGAACTGGTCGAATTCTCTGACCTCGTCTAGCATGATTGGGTGTCCTTGGTTCTTGGCCATCAAGAACGTTTCTCCGTAAGCACTGTCTGTTATTGCCGGACAGAAGACTGGAACATTGTGTGCTGCTGCGGCGGCAACGATGCTTTTCACGCCTTTCTTGTTCAAATACTTCCCAAAAAGGTGCATAAGCTCAGCAGAAGTGTATGGAAAACCCTTCTTGGTTGTCATCAGAAAGTCTGTTATGAGCAGCTCCATTTCTCGATAATCAGTTTCTTTCCCGTAAACGTCGTAGTACCTGTTTACGTCGGCTTCCAGAAGTTCCTGATCGTTGACTTGGTGTGCGCCTTGCCAGTAGCCTAATCCCATAGCGTCAACGATGTCTTCTGAGATGTTGGCGCCTGTTGAGACAAGCACGTCTATGTAGCGGTTTTCTATGAGCCAATTAATAATTTTCCACTGCCCAGCCGTGCTCATCGAGCCCGAAAAGCCCATGACGATTGTCAAGTCTTTCTCTTTCAGCATGGCTTCCCAGACTTCGACTGCTTCACCTAGTTTTCTGCCCTGATAGGCCGTTCTGCTCATTTCGGCCAGAAGGCCAGAGACACTTTTTTTCTTGACGTCGATTGCCTCGAGTTTCCGCTTGAAATAGGAACCGCTCATGATTTTGCACCTCGTTCTAGACTGCTTGACACGTATATGAGAGTTCTTGTTTCAGCAAGCGGTTCAGACGTGAAAAATGGACGAGATTATTATCAGCCGGAGGTGGGGGCCGTCTATGGATCGGGGGTTTCACATTTTCTCTGGGGCTAGTACGCCGATCAGGTTGAGGGCGTTACGCAGCACGATTCTTACAGCGTCTACCAAGGCGAGTCTTGCGTCACTCAGTTCGTGTGTCTCAGCCTTTATGACTGGCAACGCGTTGTAGAATGTGTTGAACTTGTCAGCCAAGTTGTTGGCATAGTCGCCGATCAGGTATGGCTTAAGGTATTCTGCTGCCTCAGTGAAAGTGTCAGGGAAGCTGGCTAGGGCCATGATTATTTCGTGTTCCAATTCTTCCTTTAGCAGGTCATAGTTTGGTTTTTCGGGTTTCCTTTCTGCTTTGCGCAGGATGCTGCAGGCTCTTGCATGAGTGTATTGAACGTAAGGCGCACTGTTTCTTTCGAAGTCCAGCACCCTCTCCCACGTGAACACTACCGGTTTTGAAGTGTCAACCTCTATGAGCGCGTAGCGTACTGCACCTATTCCGACAAAGTCTGCAATTCTCTGCTTTTCCTCTTCGGACAGCTGGGGAGAAGTTTTCGAAACCTCTTCGTAGGCTCGTTTAACCGCTTCGTCCATCACATCGTCGAACGTTATGTAGCGTCCTTCTCTGCTGGACATCCTGTATCCTGGCATGGTGACGAGGTTATAGGCAAAATGAACCAAGTTGTCCGCGTATCTGCTGTAGCCTAGGGCGTACAGAGCGATTTTCAATTGTAGCTGAGCTAGGCTCTGTTCCATGCCGATGACGTTGATGACTTTGTCGGCCTTTTCAAATTTCCACAAAGTGTAGGCTACATCTCGTGTCGTGTAGAGAGTGGTGCCGTCAGCGCGCACGAGGGTAAGAGGTGGGACTTCGTGGTCCTCTTTCAGGCCAAGCTTCTGCCGTAAGCCAAGTTCTTTGATCACTTTTTCAGCGTCAAACTCTGAGACGCCGCCTTCGACGAAAGTGTAGGGTGACTTTTGCAGTTTCCGCAGCACTTGCGCTACATGACCGCTCCACACGAAGTCGCCTTCCCAATCCCATGAATCATAGGAGACGCCTATGCGGCTCAGCGTTTTCTTGAAGCCTTCCAAGCACATTTCGCTGACTTCTCTGACGAGCTGCTTGGCTTTTGGCTGTCCATCTTCGTAGGCTCGATTTAACTGGTTAATCGCGTTCTCTGAATCCTCTTCTTTGCCGATTTTTTCGAGAAGCTTTTCGAAGAGATCGTGATAGCGGTCTTCTAGTTCGGCAGCAATCGAAACCCAATTGTCCAATTCCTTGTTGGTTTTGGAGATTTCTTCTGGTGCTGAAACGGTCTTTGCGCGTTCAAGGTCATGTTTCAAACGGTTGATTTCTGTCAAGCAGCTTGTGATTGTGTAGATTTTGCCTATGAAATGGTCTGGTTTGCCGTCTGGTTTGGGTTTCCCCAGCTTTTCATACCCGTATGCAACGACTGATGATTGGCGTCCAACATCGTCAATGTAGTAGTGGCGGAAGACGGTGTGTCCTCTCGCTTTGAGCATACGGGCTAGGGCGTCGCCGAGGATAGGGTTTCTCGCTTGGCCGATGTGTATGGGGTGAAGCGGGTTCACGCTAGTGTGTTCAACAATAATTCTCAGGGGCTTGTCGGTCTTGACAAACCCATATTCGACGTCAAGCTTCCTTGCTGATTCGAGAGTCAAGGCAATAAGCTTGCCGAAGTTTGCGTGAAAATTCATGTAACCTGCCCCAGCAGGAATTACGCCCTTGACCAGTTTGAGCTTTGACTTATCGATAGCCTTGATTATTGTCTTAGCCATATCGATGGGCTTTTTGCCGACTTTCTTGGCGAATTCAAGACACAGCGAAGAGGCCAATTGGCCATATTCGGGGCTGGTGGGCTTCTCGAAGGCTAGGTCAGTGATTTGGACTTCGGGGTATGCCTTTTTGAAGGCTTCAGCTAGAATTTTCTCGCATTCACTGCGGAATTCGGCGAATGGGTTAGCTGAAGCCATCAGTGCCTGCCTCACCTCTTTCTTGGGCCATCCAGTCTTAAGAGGTGCAGTTATATTTTAATCCAACCAACCACTTACTCACTACCACCAGCCATACCAAAACCTCTGCCTATCTGAACTCCTGCCACTACACCTACCACTCCTCCTACACCTACCTACCTATACCTACACCACAACACACACGCGCACGCACACGAAGTGAGTGTGAGAAAGAAAAGCCCACGCTAATTCAAACTGCACAAATCCTATCGGCGCGCGCAGGTACAATCCACGGGCGCGTAAGACTTATAACACGTATGGGGAGATATGTGAGCCTAGTGGTAAGAATGGAGTATGAACGAATAGCACGATGGGCCTTTGCAGCCTTTGTAGTCATCGCAATCGTAATGGGGCTCGTAGTTGGTTACATGGCTTACGGTGCAGATGCCAACGTCTCAAATGTTAACGCCTATGTGACACTGATATTATTGATTCTGGGCATATTCGTTGGCCTCGTGAGCATAACCATGAAAGAAGTTCAGCCGTTCCTTATAGTAGTAATTGCTCTGATAGTAGCCGGAATTTCAAATGTTTGGCAACCGCTGAACACGATTCATCCGCTGCTATATTATTGGGCATATGCGATTCTCAGCTATATCACGGCGTTTGTGGCTCCTGCGGCTGTCATAATTGCTATCAGATCAATTTTTGCCATGGAAAAAGCAAAGTAGCTCTCTCAACGCGCGCTACTAACTACCACTGACTACTAACCATTCTCAGCTCCTACCCCTACACCTACACCACCACACACGCGCACACGCACACGGTGAGTGTGTGTGAATAGCATCTTGTTTCTGCCGTTTGGCTTCGCAAAACTCCCAACGATGCGAGCAAGGCCGTTTGCCACAGCTAATGGATGTTTCAATTGGTCTGTTTCTTGCTGTTACCCCTTCCCGTGCGAGTTTCCTTTCTTCAGGAGTAGCTCGTCATCCAGGTATTTCTGATTGCTCATCCTCTTGATCCTCAGGAACTGCTCTGCTCCTTTCTCGCAGATGTTGATCTCTCCATCAAACAGTCCGAGAATGGCGTGAAGCTCCTCTGGAGGGTGCATCTGCGGATCAACTACTGCTAGGATGGTGAAGCCTGTTGACGTCAATTCCGTGGTGAGAGCGGTCAGCCATTTCCTAGTTTGAACTGCATGATGTTGAAGCAGGGCGTCTGAGACTATGTCGATACAGGCTCTTCTTGGACCTTTTACCGACGGGTCAAGTTTGCGCATCGCCGAGGTCAAAGCAATGCTTATGTCAGTGAGGTTTTCTACGCCCTTCAGTTTGATCACGTTTGGTGAATCCTCGATGATTGCGTCCGCCTGAGGACTACACACGAAGAGGCAGAAGCTGGACTGAAACTCTTCAGCGAAAGCTTTCGCTGCCCTAGCACTAGTGGTAAGATAAAATGTGACTTCACCCTTCTCTGCTCCTGTCTTGAGAAAACTCTTGATTAACGAGTCCCTCTCGTTGCAAGAGGGTGAGGCCAACACTACAGCACTGCTTGAACCTAGACCTCCACACAGCAGCCTGTCAAGATCCTCATATCCAGTGGCAACAAGTTCTGTAGGCTTGGGCACTGAGGATGCTTTGCCTGTCTCTATGTAGAGCAATTTTGCTTCTACTTTTTCAATGTCTTTCTTGGCTCCCATTTTCTGGAATATCTCTAGGGCTTGGTTGAGGATTTTGCTTGCTTTTTCTCTGTCTTCCTTCTGATCTCTTTCCAAATATACACGAGCATATTCAACGAGAACCCATTTGGCGAAAATGTAGACGTTCCATCGCCTCGCATTGATAGCTTCGTGCTCCTGAAGACTCTTTTCGAAAAGCTCGATGGATTTTTCCCATTTCTTCTGGGCACTGAGCAACCTTGCTCTTAACGCATCTGCGTTAGCGATGAGGCCCTTATCCTCTTTTTCGAGAGCAAACTCTTGCAGGCTATCAATTAGGTTGTTGGCTTTCCCGATTTCTCCAAGTTCTACGTAGGTCCAAACAAGCCATTGAGAGGTGTCAATTTGGTCACGTTTTCCTCCAGCCTTTACAGCGACTTCACAAGCTTTTTCAAGTAGTTCTCTCGCCTTGGCATATTCCCCTTCTTCAAGATGAAGCCATCCAAACGTCCAACAATTAAACGAGATCGCTTGCCAATCGTTTAGCCCTTGAGAGATGCTCGAAGCATAACTGTGGCATTGTTCGCTTTTGTCCCATTCTCCCAGTATCTGGTGAACGACCCCAAGACCATCAATAGAACTGGAAAGTTGAGTCATGTTGGCAGCTTTTCTATCCAATGCAACTGATTCTTCTACCAAGGCAAGTGCCTTGTTCATATTTCCCATGCCAATGTATCTCCAAGCCAGAATAAGGCCGATCGAAGATTGAGAGGAGACGTGCCCTACCTTTTTTGCCAGTTCGAGTCCTTTCTCGTAACATTCTACCGTTCTTTCATTTTCTTCTGCTGGAAGTGCCAGAGCAAGGTTCTGATATGCACGCAATGCAGTGCCCACATAACCGTTGTCAAGTGCTATTTTCAACGCTCTCTCCAAACATTCACTGGCTTTATTCATGTCTCCCGTGAAGGAAAAAATCGTTCCTAAGCTAGCGCACGAACTTGCCACAACTTCATGCGCATCCAGTTTCTTGGCAAGATCAACCGCTTTCTCAGCCCAAGAAAGAGCCTTAACCATATCCCCAACACGATAATACATGTGAGCCATCTCCTCGTATAGGCTCGCCAATTCGATGCTTTCAGGCTCGGCTTCCAAAATCTTCAGAGCCTTATCAAGGTGTTCCTTAGCCTTTCCAGAATCGCCAACGTCCTCCCAAAGAACATTCGCCATCTTACGGTGCAGTCTTGCAACGTCCGCTCTCTCAGAGAGTTGATCCCACAGTTGCAATCCTTCAGTCCAATGCTTCAGGCAAGTCTTATATTCTCCAACAAGTCTTTTGATGTTTCCAAGCTGCTCAAGAACACGTGCTTTTTCCCGAGTTTCGCCTTCTTTCTCTTCAAGAAGCTTCAGAGCAGACTGAAAGTAGGAAGCGGCTTCGCTATTTGCATATATCTTTGCAGCCTTGTCTGCAGCCTTCAAAAAGTAGCCAAGAGCCCTCTCTTTGTCTCCACTCTCAAGAAAGTGAGAAGCAAGTTCGCCAAGGTGCTCATCAATCTTTGCAGCGTACACCTTCTCTAGAGCCGCCCCGACTACTCCGTGGAGTTTCTTGCGTTCGTAGGTTCCAACTTCCTCATTCACCACGTCCCTCACGATTATATCAGCAAACGAACATACGTCTTCTCCACGCACTTCTCTGTGCTTAAGCAATCCTGTTTTGAGCAGCCCATCTACTATCTTGCCCAGTCTGTCTTCGTTTGCACCAGTGACTCCTTGCAAAGCCTCAAAGGTGAAGTCGTTTCCAACGAAGGAGGCCATAGTCAGCACATTCTGGCAGTCCTCGTCCAAACGGCCGATTCTCGCCTTCACAACATTCTTGATGGTTTCAGGAAACTCGATCTCTGAAACTTCCTTAATCTTCCACCTATTCCCCTCTCGATAGACTACGCCTTCTTCTTTGAGAGATTCTATCACTTCCTCTACGAAGAACGGGTTGCCCCTTGTTTTATCGTAGACCAACCTGCAAAATTCTGGTACAATGTCGTCTTGCTCCAATATCTGCCTGATCATCTCTGAAGTGTCTTCTAGTGACATTCGCTTCAAGGAAACAGACTGCGGCAACCGTTCTCTCTTCAATTCGGCCAAGACAGGAGTCAAAGGATGCTTGGAATCAATGTCAGTGCTACGATAAGCCCCAAAAAGAAGCAAGGGCGTTTTCTGCACATCACGAGCCAGATAGTGCAAGAGTAGAAGCGAAGATGGATCGGTCCATTGCAGATCGTCAAGAACCACGAGCAGCGGCGTCTCTCTGGAAATGTTGGTGATAAACTGCGAAACTGCTTCAAAGAGCCTGTTTTGCTCCTGTTCAGGGCTTATGGGGAACGATTGAGGAATTGCACGAAGCTTCTGGCCAAGCTCTGGAACCAGTTTGGCAACTTCAGCTGGATAGTAGCCGATGACTCTGTTCAATTGCTCTGGATTGCATGTTTCCAGATAGTCTTTGATAACTTCTTTCCAAAGAATATACGGAGGAACACCATCCATTCTAAACAGGGCTGGGCATCTGCCGTACAGAACTTGCACTCCACGTGATCGTGCATAGGCGCCCAGCTCTCTAACTAACCTTGTTTTTCCAATTCCAGCCTCACCATGAATGAAAACAAGACCGCCCTCACCATGAACCGCCCGGTAAACAGCCTCCTTCAACACATTCATTTCTTCAGTTCTATCGACAAGCGGAACCTCTTTCGCAGCGATAGGACGAGCACTCGGAACACGATCACGCTCAAGAGACGACAAGCAGACCTCTCACATCAACATATCAATAGAACATTATTAGATTCTGCGTTCTTATTGCTTGTGGAGGAACATCTGATTCAAACACTGGCTTAAACTGCTCACAAGGGATGTACTCCGTTGACGCTGGTGAACGGTAGCGCGTGCTGCATGATGAGTTAGGACGCTAGTCATACGACGCTAGTCATACAGTGGCCATAAATACCCTCTTTGGGAACGATATTTTAATCTGAAAACCGATACTGTTGAGTTATTTGTGATTAAGGTTCCTGTCTCTTTCTCTTGCGGTTTGCAAAATGCCATTTAATAAGGATGGATCCTATGAAGAGGAAAGGAACGGAAAATCCTAAAATGACGTATAGAAATGTTGTTCCAGCGTTCAGTATGAAATAAAGAGCCACTCCAACCGCGAGAACAAACGAACCAACTGATATTGAGATAAGTCCACGCCTAAGAAAGTTAATCTTTCCCATTGCACTTTCCATAGTCAGTAGCTGTAAGCGGTGTACAGATAAGTTTTTTTGGCTATGAATATCTATGTCTGTCTGACTTTTACTTTTTCAGGGTATCAAAAATCATAATAGTCAACTGTCCCAAATGATTTAACAGTATTCTGAAAACCGATGGCTTATGTGTTGTGGATGATGGGAGATTATGAGGACGAAGATAATCTTTTCAGAGAAGTGTTTGGGTTATGGGCAGTATCATGTTGAGGGACCTCGCAGGGTTAGGCGGGCAGCAAACGTTCTGAAGCGATTGGGCTACGATTTTCTGGAGCCTAAACCTGCCAGCGAGGATGATTTGCTGAAGGTTCACGAAGCGGACTATGTTTGGAATGTTAAGAAGAGTCTGGTTGAAGATTCGGACACGCCAGCATACGAGAGCATTTTCGAGTTTGCTAGGCTTTCAGCAGGTGGAGCCATACTGGCAGCGAAGATCGGCGGGTTTTCGATTATGAGGCCGCCTGGGCACCATGCTGGTAGAGACGGCGCAGCGCTTGGAGCCTCCACGCGAGGATTTTGCTATTTCAACAACGTCGCAGTCGCCGTGAGACATCTGAATAAGCCTGCTTTGATTTTGGACGTTGACGGTCATCATGGCAATGGAACGCAGGAGGTTTTCGAAGGAGACGGCAAAGTAACGTATCTTTCATTGCACAGGTCTCCAGAGTATCCGGGCACGGGTGATGCCAATGTGGGCAACGCTTTGAATTTTCCCTTGTGGGCAGACTGCGGGGACGAGGCTTATTTGGAGACTCTTGATGGTGCCTTGAGCATGATTGATCTGGAAAAGTTCAAGGTGGTGGCTGTTTCCGCCGGCTTTGATACGCACACGGGAGATCTGGCGTCGCTTGGGCTGACAGAGAAGGGTTACAGAGGAATTGGAAAACGTATTGCGGTACTGAAGAAGCCCACGTTCTTTGTCTTGGAAGGCGGCTACAACGGCGAAAACAACGCGAGAGCCATTGACAGCCTGCTAAGAGCCTTCGAGACCTAGCTCAAAACAATGCAGATGGTCGCACGCCGTTTCGAGTCCAGCAGCATTTTTATCTCATGTCTTGGTCTTTTCTGAGGATTCTTTTTCTTTGGTCTGGTATGCGGTTATGATGACCACGGCGGCTAGGATTATCGCTGCTGCTACCGCGTTTCTCAAACTGAAAGGCTCGTGTGCAAGTGCCCATCCCAGAAACATTGCGACAATAGGGTTTACGTAGGCATATGTCGAGGCTTGGGACGGAGGCACGTTTTTCAGTAGCCATATGTAAGAAGTGAACCCCACGAGCGAGCCGAAGACGATGAGATAGACCCAGGAAACTGCGGAGCGAGCAGAGACCAGATCCAACCTGATGTGGGTCCATTCGCCGAGAATCAAACTTGCTATGAGCAGTAACAGCCCGCCTGCAAGCATCTCTATGCCTGTGCCCAAGAGAGGTGAACAAGAAAGCTTTGTGGAGCGTGAGTAGAGTGAACCGTTGGCCCATAAGAAGGCGCCGAAAACGAGGATTGTTGCCCCGGTGATGTCAACGCTGCTCGCTCCTAGGCTTTCCACGCCGCCGGCTAGTAGGATGACGCCTGCGAAACCTAAGGCTAAACCTGCAGCAACCTTAGCGTTGGGTTTGGATCGATTCCACAGATAGTTCGAGAGAACCATCCATAACGGTACGGTGCTGACCAGGAGAGAAGTCAGTCCTGAGGGGACCCACTGTTCTGCCCATATGACGGCGCCGTGCCCACCGAGTAGCATGAGGCCGCCGGTCACGAACATTTTGCCCCAATCTGATCTGGTTTCGTGGGAAGTGCCGCGCAGCCTGGTCCAAGCGTACAGTATGGAGCCTGCGATGAGAAACCGTGTGCCTGCCATGAAGAAGGGTGGCAATGACTCTTCCACGAAGCTGATGGCCAGATAGGTGGAGCCCCAGATAAGATAGACTGCCGCAAATGCCGCTGCCACCTTTGCCCGCATCTTTCCACTCGTTCACAGTTGGCATGTTCGGGCAGATTTAGTTCTTTTCCTGTCTCACGCGTGTTTCAGCCATAACGAGTCAGAGTAAGCATGGATTGTGTTCTGGTCTTAGGCTAGGCACGTATGAAATGCAGGCGGCTCTATGTTCAGGTAGGCCGTAGTATAGTTCACGACATTTTTTCCGCAATAGTTCAACTATGCGTATGCGGTCCAGCTTGGAGGTCTTGCAAGTACCTTTCGCAATGAGTGAATATGCTGGCTGCCAAGTGAACTATGCAAAGACCAGTGAGCTATGTGCAGACTCCCCTATCACACGCACCTATGCACTATGCGCTGGTTCAGCAGCATCTTGACAAAAGGCGGGTCCGCTGGTACTCATCCCCAAATGGGTTCAAGTCCAGAGACCCGGGCCACTGGTAATGACTTCTTTTAACGGCAAATTCAAGTGGCGCGCACACACTAAAAAAAGAGCGCGCGATACTGTTTTAGGGCTAAAATGATGGGAATTGTTAGTATTAGAGCTAACACCACACTAACATTTTCGGCAATGTGGCCATCACGCAGCTGTTTACACGAAGAACAATCATCCATGGACTTAACAGAACCCAGCGGGCGCTATATGATAACATATAAGTATTCTAGTTTTCTAGTATCCTTGGGAACGGATTAGAATTGACTAAAGAAAAGGAAATAGCAAAAGCCACTATCAAATACATATACAGCAAAGCAGATGATTTCAAAACTATCTACGCAAATGGGATTATCGGAGCATGGACGGCTAAACGTGAAATTCTTTGCGATTTTTTCCTCGAACACTTACCACCGATTCCTCCAGAAGAGGAATATGAAATAACGGCTGATGGAAAGGTAGGAAAGCTTCTATCAAAGAGAAGCTCGGTTGCCAACCTAGTGGAGAGGGAGATAAAGATTAGCATCCTTCTCAAGGTGGATGATGCTGAAGTCATTGGTAACTGGATTCTTGACAGTGTGAAAGCAGCACGGATAGCCTTTGGTGAGAAGAAGTGAGTGAATACGACAGATTTGTCTTTGGTAGCAGACTACTTGCTCCAGAAAAAATACAGTTGCCACGATTAAGCTCTCCCAAAAGCAGTGAAGTTCTTTGGAAACGAGGAACAGGAGTTGGGGTCTGGGTCTTTTCGGAAACGAGAACTCGGAGTCGGAAACGAGAGCTGAGAATGCGACATGGTTTTGGGGAATTGGTAGGCGTACAAATAGGTTCTCCTAAACGACGGCGAGCACGCCGAGCCTGGTTAATGCCACCACAAATTGAGCAATCGCCAGGCACATATGCATGCTTCGCGCTCCCCACGTTTTCGAAGTACGCAAGCCATCCTAAAGCATTGAGATATCTTCCGCCAGCAGCTTTGGCAGAAACCAAACTGCCTTTCGAAACATCGGAAAAACAATTGTTGACATTGAGTGGTGATGTAGCGGAAGTTGTGAAAGAACTAAAGCAGAACAAATACTCGCAAGTCATCAGAGGCTTGGATTCAGTAAGCGACAGGATGAAAGGTTTGGTACTGTCGGCAATGCTTCCCGCCGATATATCCGAGACCCTTGATGTTCTTTTGGTTTCATTGGAGACAGTTATACAAGAAATCTACGAGCATGCAAAGCGGAGTAAACGCGACGGTTTTGAACAAGAAGAAGAAGCGACACAATTCCTTCGTGGCCTTGAAAATACACTCCAGGCATACGCGCAACTTGACGAATGGAAAGGAAAGATGGCTAAGGAATGGGGAACAGAATAGAAGTTGAATCCAATAGTTGCCTATGTCACTGGAAATGCCTTTGAGAAGGTCATTGGTCAAAACGATTCTCACATGAAAGATTTCTGGTTCGCATGGCCAGACGATTACGAGCCGATTAGGATAATTTATGAGAACAACAAGATTGCATCGGCGTTGCACAGACGCCATTGGAGTCATATAAGTGTGGGAAGTCCCTACTCAAATGAAAACAACAGAATAGAGGCCATATTCATATGGCCCGGGCACACACCAATGATAAGAAAAGCAAAAAGTGACCTGAGCTTCTATATACTAATCCATAGTTTCCAGGCTCAAAGGGTCGAAGATTACGTTGTTATTGACGAAGATGTACCAGATTATTACAAAGATTCAGGATGGAAGGATAGGCATTTTCCTCCAGTACAATACGATGGGTGGCCAAAGCTTAAATAAGAAGCAGAGTGGGCGCTTCGCGCCATTTTTCTCTCTTTCGTTATGTTCTTCATAAGGTAGCTGTCTCACGAGGGATTAGACAGACCCTAAAAAGTGTTAGCTTCGTTCCCTAACATTGTCCATTATACTGTTAGTTTTTAGTATCGCGCGCTCCATAATTAACGCGTGGGCTTGCGTTTACTTATGATTCAGTGACCTGCCGGGCCCAACCAGAACAAATCCAGCCCACTGATCGATTCGAGCTTGGTCCTGAATGAATTGTATGCATGCTCGACGGAGAGCCTCTGCGGGACCGAACTGTAGGAGATACTTGTAAAACTTAACCATGAAATATCGCGCGCGAACCTTTTTTAGCAAGTCCACGTCTCTGTACGCGCGAAAACTATGGCCCCGCAGGATCTTTGCTTTTTGCTACAACTCGAATCTCACAGTTGACATTTGTGCGTTCATGAATCTAGCGCGCATGCGTGTTCCTAAAATGGTCAAAAATGGCCATAATTCCATTTTGCACGTTTCTGCCGCGTTCGAGGAAAACAAGTACCTATGAAGATCAAGGACAGATACGAAGCCCAAAACCCTGCCTAAACGCGCGCGCTAATCTACTGTTAGACCTTTTCCGCAATCTTCAATAATCTTCTCTTCGCCATTCATCCTGCTTCGTCTTCTCATGACATAGGTAGGTATATCCAACCACGAAGGGTTTATCTTCTGCAAACTGCACATCTGAAGCTTTTTTGCTAGTCCTTCCAAGCCTAACCGTTTCAAGTTTTCCTCTTCAGTCACAATTCCACTTCCCTTTCAACGCCTCATTCGTGTTCTCTTTGCACGCTTTCATCTTGCTACAACTCTCTCCAATTAAGACCTCTAATCACGATGAGTAAGCACAGGAGTAGGAAACAGACCAACGCGCATACGCTCACTATATCGACAGATGTTCCCATCATTATGCTTCTGCCAATAGATCCCAGATTCGCGGTATAAAGAAAATAAGAAGCAAAGCGAAGGATCGGCGGTAACCGCTCGACGGGATAGTATACGGGGGCTAAGAAAGTGACAAAAAAAGAAACAATCCCACAAATAGCGCCCGTGTGGTACCAATTCCTTGGTCCATATTCTGCAATACCGAACCCGACGAGGGCAGAGATGAACCAAGCAGCGCCTAAGACCAAAACAATGCCAAATAGCTGCGTGGGTTCAATAGAAACTCCTAAAGCAAATCTGCAAAATGCCAAAAGAATCGCCCCACCGATTACGTTGTAGCCGAGAGGTGCCAACGCGATACCTATCATGTAGTCCGTAGGCTTTATAGGAGTTGTAATGAAAAAGCTTCTACTCTTTCTTGCCTTGTCGCCTGAGACAATATCTCCGACGTCTTGGATTGTCATGACTACTTGAGTGCAAATCAGAGAACCAACAGCTAGGTCCACAATCAATCCCTGCGTCAAAATAAGAAGCGGAATGAGAATAGACATGGGCAAGAAGACTACCTGAAGAAAGTAGAATCCGGGGTTCCTTTTTGCATACCTTAAATAGATTCCGGCTATGACTGTAATGTTCCTAATTCTCATTTTAATTTCCTCGATCTTTTGATTCATTCATACCCTCCTAAGAATGTCAAGATACACTTCATCTAAGCTAGGACGAGATATCTTCATGTTGGAAGCACTTAAACCTAATGAAGCCATAGATCCAACAATTTTCTGCAAATCCTTCCACGTGATCCATGCTATTATTCTATCACCGTCAATTTTGATTTTTTCTATTCCGTGTGCGTTCATTATATCGCTGATTTCTTTTCTATTCTCGAGCTCTATTTCAACTTCATATCCAATGTTCGACATCACTTCCTCCACGCTACCTTGAGTGATGACTTTTCCTTTGTTAAATATCACGATTCCTTGGGCCACTGCGCGAGCATCATCAAGATAGGGGGTGGTCAAGATTACTGTTGTTTCTTTTTTTCGCTGAAAATCGATTATGATCTCCCAAACGCGTTTCCTTGCGGCTGGATCAAAACCTGCCGTAGGTTCATCGAGCAAGAGTAGCTTGGGATTATTCGTAATTGCTTGAGCCAAAATCACACGCCTGCGCAATCCTCCAGAGAGGGTATCCACCTCTTCATTTCTCCTGTCTTCGAGATCCAAGAGTTTGAGAGCTTTTTCTGTTTCAACGCTGGCTTCTTTCTTGGAAAGACCTTTCAGACGCGTGAAGAAGCTAATGTGCTCCCACACTGTCAGCGCGCCATAAGGAGAAGCCTCTTGAGGCATAACACCTATGGCGCGCTTTATTGGCATTGGACTCTCCAAGACATCGTAGCCGAGCACTGAAAGTGTGCCTTTGCTCGGAGAGAGCTCGGTTGAAACCATTCTTAGAAATGTAGTCTTGCCAGCTCCATTAGGCCCAGCTATCACGTAAGTCTTGCCAGAATCCAGGCTTAGGGTTACATCTTTGACGGCTTCTTTCCCATTAGGATATATTTTCCATAATTTTTCACACAGGATCGCTTTAATTGAAACTCCTCCTACTGCTTGAAAGTGTTAAGTGCCTTGGTGTTTTTTCTTTGGAATTCTATTATGTGCCATAGCGCGCGCTTCATGACTCGTGTAGTAGGCCGTTCTCTTATAGCCTTCTCCATCCTCGACGAAGTAGATGACCACAACATAATCTGAGATTTCACCGAGGAGCTTTTTCAAAGCATGAAACATTCCTCCAGCGTCAACATAAACTTCATCAGGACTGGCAACAACATCCAAGACGAGAGCTTGTTTATCCTCCAATTCCGGATGTCTCAATGCAATATGCTTCCACCTATCCTCCGTCAACAAGACTCTGGTCCCATCAAACCCTACAACACCTATTACCAGCAGCCTCAAAAAGAGAATGTTTGACTACCCCACTTAAGACTTCACAACAAACCATGAGGCGGGCCCGCTGGGATTTGAACCCAGGATCTCCGGCTCCGCAGGCCAGCATCCTATCCAGCCTAGACTACGGGCCCTTTCACCTGGACTACTACCCTTCTGAGGTCTGCAAGCCGAGATATAACAGCTTTTTCTTCTTAAACAGCTTTCTGCCTCGTCGCATTCGCCATTGGCATACTCGCGGACCCGAGCTTTCCCTATATCATGTGTCTCAGCATGAAAATCTGGGTCTGAGAGCCTTTTTCAACATAGGAGAATGTTTCTCCATGTGCCGGGCGGTCTCTTCCGTTCTAGCGACATATCATCGAAACCGCCTCTCTAACAGATCTGTCTGACCGGATGACCCGTATATATAGGGGGATACATATGAGAATGTTCTTTCATGATACGGGCGGTCTACCCTACGTGACCGTCATTTCGATTATGAACGCTAAAGAGCTGACTTGCCGTGCACCTTCTCTGTGCGCGCTGTAATGCTCGTCGGCGCTGAAGATATCTGATTCCAAGAACTGACAGTGCTGTCAATAGAAGGGCTATGGCAAAGACCTGCCACGGAAAAATTACGGAAATTGCTTTCTCAGTCTCGCCTGCCAACATTGATGGTGAGGATATCCTTACGGTATGATTCCCTGGTTCGTTAAGCTCAAAACTCAATTCGAAATCAACCTGTCCATTTTCGTCGGTCACTTTGCAAATCGGCGTGTTCTCATCAAGAGTTACGTTCAATGGAGTGTAGCGCACAGGATTATTGTTTCCATCGAATAACTGAACCTTTCCCGTGATTGTGGAGAAGCAGTCGATAGTATCCGGGATGTCTATTCTCACGAAAGATAGCTGAGTTGATTTCTGTCTCTTGCGGAAGATTCAGGACCAGCAGTCTTGAAGGCTGAAAAGATCAAGAGCAACAAGATAAGAAGAGCTTTGCTCATCGTACTCCATTCTTTAGAACCCGGCACTTTCAATTCTTAAAGCTTGTGCAAAGAGGTTCTGTCAAGGAATTGCAGGCGACTTCTATCTCATTTCTTTCTTACTGTCTTCCAAGTCATCCTGTATGCTGCCAAACTGCTCTATTGCTGATTGCAGGTTTTCGGTGATTTCTCTGGCGATGACGTCTGGTGGCGGCAGGTTTTCAGTGTCTTCTAGGCTTTCGTCTTTGAGCCAGAATATATCCAGGTTTGCTTTGTCTCTCTGCATGAGTTGGTCGTATGTGAAGGGTTTGAAACGGTCTGTTTCTTTTCTGTCGAATCGGTTTTGCGTGTTGTAGCATTTTATGAAATCTTGTAGGTCTTCGTATCGTAGTGGGTTTGTTTTGAGGGTGAAGTGTTTGTTTGTGCGTAGGTCGTATATCCAGAGGATTTTGGTCCATGGCTTCTCGCTGGCTTCTTTGCGGTCGAAGAAGAGGACGTTGGCTTTGACTCCTTGGGCGTAGAATACTCCTGTTGGAAGCCTCAGAAGTGTATGAACGTCACATTCATGGAGCAGCTTCTTTCTGACTGTTTCGCCAGCCCCGCCTTCGAATAGAACGTTGTCCGGAACCACAATTGCTGCTTTGCCATTGATTTTGAGTAGGGTTTTGACGTGTTGGAGGAAGTTTAGTTGCTTGTTGCTAGTGGTTGCCCAGAAGTCTTGGCGCTCGTATGTTTGCGTGCCCTTGTCGGCTTTTCCTTCGCTGTTTGTGAGTGTTATGCTGCTTTTTCTGCCAAATGGCGGGTTGGTCATAACCACGTCGTAGCGTGTGCCTGGGTCCGATATGAGGGAGTCTCCGACTTCTATTGGGCTTTGGTCTCCGCCTATTCCGTGGAGGTAGAGGTTCATTACGCATAGTCGGGCTACTGAGTCGACGATGTCTTTTCCGCTGAATGTCCCACTTTTCAGAAAGCGTTTTTGTTCCACATCCAGTTGATAGTTTCGGGATATGTAATCGTGGGCTGCTATTATGAAGCCACCTGTTCCGCAGGCTGGATCGTTAATCGTCATGCCAGGTTCTGGACGCATGACATCTACTATGGCTTTGATCAATGGTCTAGGGGTGAAGTATTGTCCTGCTCCGCTTTTGATGTCTTCAGCGTTCTTCTGGAGCAAGCCTTCATAGATTTCGCCTTTAACGTCAATGTCTAGGCCTATCCATGTTTCTTGATTGATGAGTTCGAGGAGGCGTTTGAGCTTGGCTGGGTCTTGGATTCTGCTTTGGGATTTTCTGAAGATTACACCCAACAAGCCCTTTTCTTTGCCTAACGTGTCAAGAATGTAGCGGTAGTGAGTTTCTAAGGCGGCTCCGTCTTTTTCAAGCAAACTCTGCCAGTCCAAGCCTTGCGGTATTGTTGGAGGTTTATTGAAGGGTGGTTTGGTTTGTTCGTCAGCCATTTTTAAGAAGAGCAGGTAGGTTAGTTGTTCAACGTAGTCGCCGTAGCTTACGCCGTCATCTCTTAGGACGTTGCAGTAGTTCCAGACTTTTTGAACAAGTGAAGCTGATTCATTTGACATAAGTGGACAACTCCAACTGTTTCGGTTTTGCCTTCTTTTTGTTTGTGTCTTTTTCGCCCTCAGACTTTGCCTTCTCCTCTCTAATACGCTCTAGCAATTTGTCTGCTGGTTCATCACTTGGGTCCTGAGGAACAAGTCTTCCTTGAAATGCATCTCGCAAGATGCTTTGACGCAAGCCTTCGGCTTGTCGCAGGCCCTGCTTTATGGTATTCTCAACTTCGTCTGCAACAGAAAAACTCGATTCGATACTTTCGACGATCTTTTGTTGTTCTGCGATTGGTGGGATAAGAACATCAAATCTCTTGATGTCTCTTTGGAAGAGATGCGGTGTGGCGCTACCGGTTATTCTCATTTTTACTACTTCCTGCATTTTGGGACCCATAAGGAAGTAGAGTAGGAATTTCGGGAGGAAAACATCGCTTCCTCTGATGACTAGCAAGGAGGAATTCACGGTAGCCTTTGTATCTAGCCCTTCAACTATTCCAATCTTGCCTATTCCAGCGCCATCTTTGACAAGAAGAATATCATTATTCTGTAACTGTATCTCAGGGCTTTCCTCATAACGTTCTTCAGTAATATGCTGAGCCTCCGAAAAATCCACTTTGATACCCTTGTTCAGGTTGTAGACTGATAGAAATAACGGGCCTTCGCTCGTGTATTCTTCTGCCTTAAGGCCTCTCCATCCAATTCTGCCTGCAATGTATATCCAGTCTTCCAATCGTCCATACGTCCACCCTTCCGAAAGTTCTTGGTTTACTGGCATGTCCATTCTTGACGATTTCTTTCGCTTTCCTTTAGCATTGATTTCTGTCTGCCGTCCTATGCGTTCTAGTAGTTTTGTTGCTGGCTCTATCTGATCCCTGTGGGTTTTGCGCCATTCTTCGGTCAGCTTACCCTCAAAAGCGTATTTCAAGACAGCTTGGCGGTAACGCTTCAGCTGCACTTGGACTTTCCGAAGCGATTTTACGCCCGCGTCGAGGAAAGAAAAAGGCGCCTCAATCTTGAGGATAATACGGTGTTGTTCAGAAAGGGGAGGTAGAGGAATTATCAAGGATTTCATTATTTTTGTATTCAATCCTTTCATGACTACTCCACGTGATTCTTTGGTCATTTGCTTCTTTGAGTTTTCAGACAGCAATGCGCATTTTAGATACTCAAGATTGCATAATTGGTTGTCCACTCTTATCCGCAACAAATGTGAAGAGATAATTGCCTTCCCGATATCATTTGGCACAGCTGCAACTCTGCCTATTGTTCCCATCATGGTTATCAATAAGTCGCCAGGTGCAACAGCAAAACCTTTCAGTTTTTCGTATTTTTCTTCAGTTATGAATTTGCCTTCTTTATATTCAAATTTGTCGTTTACAACATTTTCAATCCATAAAACGCGAATGCCTTTTTCTACCAATTCCGCCTTTTTCAATTGACTTCCAAAAGGTCCCATTCTAATTGAGCCTTTTTCAGTTCTCGCTATGCTCTCAATTGTTGTCCAAGCCCAGCTCTCTGGTATCGATGTTCGCCTGACCTGTTCTTCCGTCAAATCACTAGCACCGTATTCAGTTCTTCCAATGTTTTGTTTAGTTCTTGTCCAAAGAGTTGATTGGCTTTGATTGCTCCGCCTTTCTGGTTGAAGGGCACGTTCTCAAAATCCTCTATGCCAATGGTCAATGATGTTGCTATGTGGTCTTTTATCATGTTTAACCATTCTGTCTGTTCAGGCGTGAATTTTCTCCCTAGCTGCTTCTGCTGAGCTAGCCAATCGTCAAACCTCTGATTCACTGTGTCAGAGAAGGGCTGCAAGACCTTGATGGCTCCTGTCGCAAATCGTACAAGCGAAACAATGTCTGCCAGTAGCTTCTGTGGCCCAGCGCCTTTTATCTTCGACTTTTCCAGTTGTTGATAGGCCATCCACAGAAGCTCAGGAGTGAGGTTGTAAGGCGGCTTCTTGATTGCTTCAGCAAGCTCCTTGATCGCATCGTAGGTCAGAAGCCTGGTAGCATAGGGCTTGCTGTAGATGATCTGCAAAACCGTCAGCTCATCCTTGTTCTTCTCGATGAAATCCCCGAAACTGTCAACACGTTTCCGAGCAAGCTCCATCTTTGCCCTCTCATCTGGCCCAGCATAGACAACCACGTCCTTGCTCACGATGTCAATCGTCTGCTCACTCCTCTTCTTGACTTCAACAACCGTGTTCCTAAACTTCGGGTCATCAAACGGGCTGCAGGCAACCTTCGTCAGTTCTTCCGCTGCCTTGCTCAACTGCTCAGCCGTTGGCTTCTCTGTCCCGAATAACTCCTTGGCCTTTTCCAGCTGCTTGTCAGGTTCTACGGCGTCGAGCAGATCGTTTATGACCCGATTCAGCGTCTTGCCAACAGACGCTTCGATGTCCTTTCTGTCTTTGTCGTTTATCTCCACGTTGAGTCTTGAAAGCCGTCCAGCCAAAGAAGTCAAAGTGTCCACATCTCGGACACCTAATCCGACCTGCTCAACCAGTTTCTCGAAGGGAACACTCCTCTTGCGCTCAAGTGGGCGGGAATCAGTCTTGTCACTCTCGCAAACGCCCACAGCGTCAACGATCACGAAACCAGTCTTGTTCAAAGCATCAGGCGTAACCCCCCTCAGATCCGTGGAAGAAACAGTCCTAGTCCCTCGCCCCTTCATCTGCTCAAAATAGACACTAGACTTCACATCCCGCATGAACAGCAAGCATTCTAATGGGCGAATGTCAGTGCCCGTTGAAATCATGTCAACCGTCACTGCAATTCTCGGATAATAGGAGTTGCGAAAACTAGCGATAAGATCCTCAGTTTTCTCACCTGTCGTCTTGTAGGTAATCTTCTTGCAGAAATCATTTCCCTTGCCAAATTCCTCACGGGCTATCTCAACAATGTCCTCGGCGTGAGAATCATCCTTCGCAAAAACCAAGGTCTTAGGAACCTCGCCTCTTCCTGGGAAAATCTCGGGAAGCTTGTCCCTAAACGTCTTAACTACTGTTCTGATTTGGTCCTTCGCCACCACGTCCCTGTCCAATTGTTGAGCAGTATACTCCATTTCATCCTCAAGCCGCTCCCAACGCACTTTTCTCGTGGCCCTGTCACGTTTGTCGACGATGTAGCCAGCCTCAACCTTACTTCCCTTCTGAGTTATCTCCGTAACAATACGGTAAACATCATACCCAACGTTGACCCCGTCAGCAACAGCCCGCTCGTGACCATACTCCATGACCAAGTTCTGTTCGAAAAACCCAAGAGTCTGCTTAGAAGGTGTAGCCGTCAACCCAACGATGAAAGCGTCAAAATACTCAAGCACTTGACGCCAGAGATTGTAGATCGACCGATGGCACTCGTCCGTAACGATGAAGTCAAACGTCTCAATCGGGATTTCACGGTTGTAAGCCACTTCAACAGGCTTCATATCCTTCGGCGCAACCTCAAAAACCGAGCTCTCCTCAATCGTGGGATCGGCAAGATCAGCTTCACCCTTCAGCATCGAAAAAAGACGCTGAATCGTCGTAATGCAAACACGACTCACGAGATCAATCTTATTTGAAGTGAGTCTCTGAACGTTGTAAAGCTCCGTGAACTTCCTCCCGTCATCAGGAGTCCTGAACTGCTGGAACTCCTGCAATGTCTGACGTCCAAGAGTATTACGGTCAACCAAGAATAAGATACGCTTAGCCCTAGCGAACTTGACCAAGCGATAGGCGAAAGTGACAGCAGCAAAAGTCTTGCCGCTACCGCTGGCCATCTGAATAAGAGCCCTAGGTCGAGAAAGCGAAAAAGACCTCTCCAAGTTCTCAATGGCTTCAACTTGGCAACTCCTCAGGCCTTCTTTCATCAATGGAGACATGCTCCTGAGCCGAGCCCTAAGCGTCTCACTCTGCCCGATCCATTCCAGAAGAGTCTCGGGCTTATGAAAGGCGAAAACCCTGCGAGAACGAGAATCAGGATCCCTCAAATCCCTGAAAAAAGTCTCAGAACCCGTGCTTTCATAACCAAAAGGAAGAGGGTCTCCAGCATGAGGAATCTTCGATGGCAAACCATGCAGATATTTCGCTGTCTGCACAGAAACCCCGCCTAGCGTAGTCCCTTTGTGTTTTGCCTCAACAGCCCCGACGGCCTTTCTATCTATGAAAAGCATATAATCTGCAAAGCCAGTTGTGAGAGGAAAATTGCGGACAGCAACCCCAAGGCCAGTCCCAAGACTAAGCTGCTTATAATCTTGCAGGACCCAGCCCGCCTTCTTGAGCAGTTCATCAATATCCTTTCGCGCTTCGTCCTCTGGCGTCATGCAACTATCCTGTTCACTCAACGGACATCCTAGTCTTGAATGAGGAGATATGCACAATTCAGGAGTTAACCTTTCTGTCTCATGTGTAAGTATTGTTTCTACTGTGCCGCAGACCGCAGCCCACAAAGATTATTGGGCCTGCGAATTCTGTCTGCCGCTCACCTTGTCTCCTGCTTCTTTGGCCAGTGTTCTAACCCATTCTCTCTTTTCCCATAAGGCGCATCCGTGTGTTTCCTCAAGCTGCCCATGGTTTTCCCGTATTGTTCTCAGCATCTTCGACTGCAGGGCGTCTTCAAGTGAGACGTGCTTTAGATTTGTGTCCGAGTAAGGAACGAAGGGGCATGGTTTCACGTTTCCCTCTGCACTGACGTGGATGAAGCCCCTTCCCGATGATAAGCGCGCGCCGTTTTCATCAGCCCAAACTCTTACTTCGCGACTAGTTAAGAAAGGCAACTTGTGAACCTCCTTCTTTCTTCCACTTAGACCTCCAAAAGACCTGCGTTGTTAATTATCTTCCACTTCCTCGAGACTTTGCCTTCTATCGAAGCTTTGATATCGAGAGGATAAACTCGTGAACCAGTCAATTGCAGCAAATCATCAAGAGTCTTAGGCTTCACTTGGATTTTCCTGCTCTTTTCGAGATACTCTATGACAAACCCCAGTCGTTGTCCCAAAACGTGACTTCCAAACTTCTTCACGTAGGAAACCAACCTCTCCCAGTTGAGCTTTCCAGTGTCAATAGCATTTACTAGAGTCCGAACAACTTCAGCAATTCCACCACACAGGTCCTGTCTATCGACGCAGTCGACTATTGTTTTCTCCAAGTCCGATACGTTCAGGCTTACATCCGAATACCTGACTTCTTCAAATCCAAAGAATCTTGATCTCTTTAGATTAACAAAGTTCAGGCATATGTTTCCAACACTGATTGGTCTCATTTGCTTCAACACTGCAACCATAGTTTTGAAGGGCATCTGCTCAGTTATCCCATGAACATGTGCGGCGCTGTAGTAAGCTACATAGTATTCGCTTCCCTTCATGAGCTCACTTGCCAAGATTAGTGGATCAGTGATGTAGCTCTTTCTGCCATACATGATGTCGGCCTGAATGATCGCGTATTTTCCTTTGCCCACTCTTTGAGCAGCACCATGCCTTGCCAACTTCGATAGAATATTCTTTGCCCATGCTGGTGACACGTTTAGCACTGCAGAGAGGTCTTCAGCCCTAGCTACAGTAGAGCCTCGCTTCAACAAAGCAAAATAAGCCCCCTGTTCAACTGGGCTCAGTTTCATCAACTGCGATTTGTCAGCTTCGTTGCCGAGGATTTCCTTGGGGACTTTCAGATCTGAAAAGGTCCGAATTTCTATTCCAATCTTGCTCAACAGTTCCCTTATTGATTCTTCAACTTCCTTGCAAACAAGTATAACGTGCGCCTCTGAACCCACTTTCGCTAGCCTTGCCCTGTACTCCACAATCTGTCCTATGTTCAGCCTATTGCATTCAGATTCTTTGAGTTCAATATAGTAGTCGACCCCGTTCGAATCCTTAGCATGTATGTCAAAAGTCCCTCTGTAAGCGACTCGCTCATGTCGACCTACTAACTCTAGACTAGGGAAAAGACGAGACATATTATTAGCTACATAATCTTCAAGCATGCTTCCCTTCATACTCTTCTTTGAAGATATCGCCACTCACCTTCTGATATGCACAACGCACCCTATATCTAGTGCGCTATGCATATTAAAGTTTCTAATACCGAAACTTGCTTCAACCACGAATATATCGCAACAAGACATGCCTGAGAATTTGAAGTCTCTCACTATCCAAAGAAGGAACAAACTTCAGCGCCTTCTCCTTCATAGATTGAATCCAGTTGGAACAGACACACAACTGTCGCAGAGACCATTGAGAAACAAAAAGAAGAGATTTGTGAGCCCAAGCTCTTAGCATGAAAACCGGTAACAACAGTCTCGGCACAAGTATCGCTGCACTTCTCCGAAACGCGTGTACCGGATTCCATCCTTGTACACCCGCTGACTGCTACATTGAGGACACTTGACAACCTGAGTTACCATCATGATTCACCTCCGAACATGGATTCCTGCAAAGACAACCAAACTGCCGAAAAAAGGGGAAAGCCGCGGGAGATTTCGCTACTGAGTGTGAGTTTAGCCTGTACGCACATGCAGCAAGGAATTGTGGTCCCATCTGAAAAGAGTGCGCTTCGCAATAACATACAAAGCGGAAATCAGCCGAGTGGAATATCACTTATCTTAGGCTTATGCAGTCTCGATTCATCTGAAGTAGTTTTGGCAATCACCCATTCCCTAAGGAAAATGTCTGGTATCGAATAATCCCCGTTTGTCTTCTCAATTATTCCCTCATTCATTAGTTGATTGACAGATCTTAACACGTGAGAAGACGAGATCAATCCATATTTTTCTATAAACGAAGTTGAATATATCGCAGATATTTGGCGCTCTTCGCTTATCGCAACCAAGAGCTTTCTTTGAGGAATAGTCATCTTATCCCACATTCTCACGAATAGATCATTTTGCATCCTCAGAATATCGGTTTTGGCCCTCTCAATATCGTCTTCTTCTGCATGCCCTTTATCACAAGATAAGTTCCATATTTCGTGACAAAGCTCTTGGGTAAAGTAGGGATGCCCTTCCGTAAACTTCAGAATTGAGTCCACAATTGATGAATCTATGCTTATCTTTGTCTTTTCGAACTTTACTCTTATAAAATTGCTAAATTCCTTTACTGGAATCTTGCCTAAAGGAAATAGCTTTGCAAACTTGTAGAATGGTCTATTGGCATCATTGAACATTTGTTCCAATAGATGACGTTTGCTCCCCATAAACACGTATGCGACGAGTTTGTGATGCTGGAATACGGTTCGCATTAGATGCTCAACCCGCGCGCCATCGAGATTTACTATTTCTTGAAATTCATCGAATACTACTACTAGACGTTTGTTCTTTGTCTTGGCCAGTTTCTCGGAGGCATCCAAAACCTCTGACAAGTCTTTCTCGGCTATTTGCGACGCTTCCTTTCTGTAACTCAGTTTTACGCTTCCATCAGGGTTCACAGTTACCTCTGGCGCAAAACCAGAAAGGGCAGATTTGAGAAAAATCATCATACTGTCTACTGTGCTATAAGCAGGGACGACAGTCTTCTCTACGAGCTTACCTATAAAATCAGAGAGAGAAAGGCAACCATATAAGTCAACGAGCGCAGTGATGATATTCTGTTTCTGAAGTTCTTTGAGCACCATCATCATTAATGAACTCTTTCCGTATCGCCGAGGTGAATACAAAAGTATGTTCTGCCCACTTGTTAGTTCTCTAGTTAGCAGCTGCAGCTCTTCTTTTCTATCCGCAAAGTCCTCACCTGTTACTATTGTGCCATATTTGAAGGGATTTGGCATTTGTATCATCCTTTCATTGTTGTTGTCTCACTGGACGAAATACTCATAGTGATCTTATACACTAATGTATTATACATCACTGTATAGTTGGTCATTGTTATAATAATGTTACTGTTAAAAGGTGTATCCTTTCATTGTTGTTGTCTCACTGGACGAAATACTCATAATGATCTTATACACTAATGTATTATACATCACTGTATAGTTGGTCATTGTTATAATAATGTTACTGACTTCTACATACGCCAATGTATTTTGTGACGAATTCTCTTAGTTCGCGCGCTAGGGTGCTGCAAAATTCTGAAGGTTGACGTGTTCTTGTCTAAGCGTGTCTGAGTTTCGCTGCACTCATCTTTGATTATGGAGAAATATGAAGGTTCACGTTTCATCTTGTCCAGGCTGGAGTTGGATGGTGTCGAGCGAATAGTGCAAGGGGCTTATCACAAGAAGGGTTCGGTGGGCAGGCCTCCTAGGAAACCGATAGGCGTCTTCAAAGCGTTGATCATTAAGAGGGTTCAACAGGTGCCGAGCGACAGGGAAATGTGTCAGCGGCTATGGAACGACCCTGAAATGAGGATGATATGCGACATTGAAGCTGAACAGAAGCCCCTTCATCCATCACATTTGACAAGGTTCAGAAACCGCATCGGGACAAAGAGACTGGAGAGAATAATGAGGAAGATAATCAGAGAACTGTCAAAAGCGGGAGTGATCGACGGTGAAACCGTGGTAATGGATGCCGCCTCCATAGAAGCGTACAGCAAGCGAGACCCACATCAGAAATCTCAGGAAGCTCAGACCCTGAAGCGCGAGTGGGCAGAAACGGCAAGACCTACGATCTTGGCTACAAGCTGCACGTAGCGGCAGACGCAAAGTCCAAGCTGCCCTTAGCAGTCATCACGGCTCCGGCCAATGAGAACGAGAAGAAACACGCTTCAAAGCTGTTCGACAAGACAATGAGAACAACAGGGAAGCATATGAAAACGTTGGTTGCTGATTCACAGTACTCGTGCAGAAAGCTGAGGGATAAGATCTCAGCTCATGAAGCAAGGGCAGTGATTCCCTATCCGGCATATTGTCGGAATATTCTCCAAAGTAGATGTGAAGAAGCATTCTCAAGAAGTGCTTGAAGCCCTGGACAAATTGAGGTAGTTTTTGGGAGTGCGCAAATCGCCAGAAGTATTGTTTCTACTGTGCCGTAGGCCGCAGCTCAAAAGGATTATTGGACGTGCGAATTCTGTCTGCCGCTCACTTTGTCTCCTGCTTCCTTGGTCAGTGATCTCACCCATTCTCTCTTTTCCCATAAGGCGCATCCGTGTGTTTCCTCAAGCTGCCCATGGTTTTCCCGTATTGTTCTCAGCATCTTCGACTGCAGGGCATCTTTAAGTGAGAGGTGTTTTAGATTTGTGTCCGAGTAAGGTACGAAGGGGCATGGTTCCACGTTTCCCTCTGCGCTGATGTGGATGAAGCCTCTTCCCGATGATAAGCATCCGCCTATTTCTTCTTCATCCCAAGGCAGTGCGATGAACATGGCGGGGTACTTCTTTCGGAACAAGTCTCTTTTCCTTAACAATTCCGTCCTCTGTTCAGATGTAAGTACCCAGTCCTCAGTTCCTTTCTTGACTGGAGTATATTCGACAAGCATGAAAAGTTTGCAGCCGGTCTCGATTAACCTTTTGACGAAGCTATCGTCGGTTACCTCTGCAAAGTTGGCTCGGGTCATAGTCAAGGAACTGCCCCAAAAGATATTTTTCTCTTTCAATTTGGCAATCGCGTTCATTACTTGCTCGTAGACGCCGGCTCCGCGTCGTTTATCCGTGTCGTTTTCGTAGCCTTCCAAACTGATTAAAGGAACAATATTCCTGTTCTCGGACATTTTCTTAATCACAGCTTCATCGATCAATAGACCGTTTGTAAACACTAGAAACATAATCGCTGGATACTTCCCTGCAAGATCCAGAATTATTGGACGAGTTAACGGTTCTCCTCCACCGATTACCATGAAAGAGACACCTAGTTCTTTTGCTTCGGCAATTAATCCGCCGAGTCTTTCATCGCTCATCTCGGATTCGGAGGCACTCCGCAACGCTTGGTGGTAACAGCCTTGGCAGTGAAGGTTACATTCGCTTGTCACACTCAGCACGATGATGGGTGGAACATGAACTCCCCTCTTATCCCAATCCAGTCGTGTCTTCGCTGCCTTCCTCTGCCATCTCAACGTCTGCATGAAGAACGCTGCCTGACGAGGATGGACCAAGGCAACCCGCAACGCGTCCTTGAAGAAAACATTCAATGAACCATTGAGAACCTTGCCAAAGTCAAGTTCGCTGTCTGTTTTGTAACCCGAAGGCATTCATGAAACCTCGACCATCAGCAAGGCCAAACCGTCACTCAAATACATTCTGTCGTAGCATCCATTTTCCGATGAGTGAGCTTGAGCGCTTGGCATCTGGGCATACACAAAGGAGCGTTGCGCACGAAGTCCCTTGTTACATTTCATGGACTTTCCAACATTGCCATAAGGAGTTTCAAGTTACACTTTGTTACAAAAACGTCGTCGTCAAAAAAGCGCGCTAAAAATAACCCTTAGAAATTATGCCCAAAAAGTAGGCAAGCCTTTTGCTAAAGAGAAAAACATGGAAACAGGAGCCCTAGAGAATTGACTGGATTGTTCTGGCTGCTTCTCGTGCGCCATTAGTAGGTATCGATGCGTAATCGACATGCGTTCCGATGTTTGAGACAATAGCTTC
This sequence comes from Candidatus Bathyarchaeota archaeon, assembly GCA_963705345.1. Taxonomy (GTDB): domain Archaea; phylum Thermoproteota; class Bathyarchaeia; order Bathyarchaeales; family Bathycorpusculaceae; genus DASPTR01. Next base: position 5,927 of record OY970072.1, on the reverse strand, counting down.
TGCTAATGATTCTGGCGTTGTTTTTGAGCAAGTCATTCTGATGCCTGCTCTGTGTCTTTGGCATCTATTCGCCACGTCAACTTCCTGTTCAAAATGGTGCTCAAGCGGAAAATACAAGAACGGTCTTTGAAGGGCAGTCAATTCAAGCGTTATTGTTCCGCCTCCAGTGACAATGCAAAGGTCTGCAGCGCCCAAATGCCTATACAGACTGGGCAAGTACCCAACAATCTTCACCCCTGCGGGAGTTTGAATCGAGTCTGGCGCTACACGCGGCCCGCAAACCAAGACCATTTGAAGGTTAGGAATTTTGTCCTTGACTATCGGGTATGCTTTAACGCACAGATCCAGCAGGTTTTTCCCCGCTGATGTCCCACCAATAGAACACAAAATCAACGGTTCATTTCCGTAACCCAAGAGTTTGCGCGCCTTAGCCTTATTTCTGAAGTCTTCAATATCCTCTGGAAGCACATAGCCCGAAAAGCTAATCAGTTTCTCGGCGAGTCTGCGACGATTGGGTAGCATGAAACCAAACCTCTTGCCTGGAACGTCTTCGATTTCACCAACAAAGATGCTTCGATCCGCGAGAGACGGCTCACCTACCAAAAACTTGGCCCAGAGCCTATTCGTCATGTAAGCGACAAGATGATCAACTGGATTCCGAGTTGTTGCGTCAAGCCCCAAGAAATCATAGATAACCACAAAAGGGCACTTCTTCAAGCCTGGGTTCTTTTGCATTGCAATCATAATATCATATGGTTCGTCCCCTATCCACAGGTCAAAACTGTATGCTTCAGAAATCCCAGCGTAGACTTCTGCGTTTTGCGACCAGCCCTTCCGCATGTTCATGACCCACTGAACCAAGTTTGCCTTGTATTCTCTGGCTAATCCTTCCAACTCCGCGTTGGCCGAGGATAGTAAACTGGCTTCTGGAAGAAGCTTTTCCCCGGCTTTTTCGAGGACGTCCGTAGCTGGGGGCTCAGCCATCCAAGATATTTCAACGTCAGGCCGAATCTTCCTGAGCGCTCCAGCAATTTCCAAGTCTCTGCCTACATGCCCCAAACCGATCGAGCCGCTCACAAAAAGAATCTTCTTCATTCTAACACCCACATCTAACGATGCAACATTTCTGCAGTGCACGTTGCCGCATTAGTTACGTCTTCTATGTTTCTTGTATTTAATTTGTTTCTTAAAGCGCGCGCGTCAATCGACCCGTTCTGCTCAAAAAGCTATTATTTGCCTCCAGCACAAGCAAACTCGGTGAGTTGGTAGATGCCTTCCATTAAGCCGCGGTTGAAGGTGTATTCTGCCGGCGCAGTTTCTCCGCCTCTTCGCGACGCCATCGTTCTATTTGAGAAGAAATTTGACATTAGTTGCGATTTGAAGGTGGGCAAGCCCAGCGACCTCTTCGCTGAAATAGTAGAGTCAAAGCAGGGTGACGTCATATCCTGCGGCGCTGAATACATGTTAGACGATTCTGAAGATCAAGGATTAACACTGAAAGGCACGAGGAAAAGCCTCGGATTTCGGAGGTCAGTGATTATCGTGGCCGTAGGGAATCCAATGAAGATCACCTCTCTCAAAGACCTATGCAGAGAAGGTGTTCGCATCGGAATAGCTGTCGAGGGCTGCTTGAAAGGCGTTTGGGACGACGTCTCAAGCAAAGCTGGGTTGACTGATCAGATTCGTCGAAACATAACGCGCCACGCGGACGCATGCGGTTCACTGATGAGCTTGATTCATTCGGACAAGGTTGATGCCATATTTGGCTGGAACGCGTTTCAAGGAGTTTGGCCAGGTACCTGCGAGGTAATTGAGTTACCCAGAGATCTTCAAGTCTTCAGGAGCACGGTGGCCGCTGTAATTACATGCAGCAAAGACAAAGAGCTATCGAAGAAATTCATCGAGTTCCTAGCTTCCAAAAAGGTAAGAGAAATCTACGCCAGCTATGGCTGGCTTCACAGACCCGAATAACTCGTGGATTATGAGCTTCCTTTTTCAAGTATCTTGGCCGCTAAAGCCATCAAAGCAAGAGTGAAAGCGACCAAAACGGCGATGTCAATCAGATAGGTGCTTGTGACGGCTGATAGCGCTCGCGCCTTCGCTCCTGTTTCTCTTTGATCTTTGGGCACGTCGTAGAGTTGAGATGCAAAAATGAGGTTATCCCAAGCGGTCATTTCATCGTAGATGTTTGAGACTTCAGGAACCACGCCGATATGCTCTCGCACTTTGACCGATTCGGTTAAGATGTCGTGACCTCCGACTGTTGCAGAGCCTGAAGTGGGTCTTGTCAGCCCGGTCAGCAGCCTCAGTGTCGTGGTTTTTCCAGCGCCGTTTGGGCCTAGGAAGCCGAAGATTTCGCCTTCCTTGACTTGAAAGGCTATGTTGTCCGCTGCCACAGTGCCGTTGTAGCGTTTCGTTAAATGGTTGACTTCTATCGCGTTCTTGGCGAGCATAATCTAGACTTCATGCCTTCGGCGTCATTTTTGGGTTTGCATTTCCTTGATCTTTTCTTCGACGCCCTTCAGTTCATTCCTAAGCTCTTCTGCATAGCCCTTCAGCTTCTCGACTCTTTCGGCTTTAGTGAAGAAGCGTCTTCTGTAACCGTGTCCGTCTCCATGCATGCCGCACCCACAGTAGTCTTCATGTCTCCGATGATGCATCCCACAACCACAGTCTTCGTCCATTTATTATCACCTCTATTCCGATACTATTAGAAGTAAAGTATTTATGCTATCAAGTTTATAGTGAAATAGCTACTATCCAAAAGGAAAGTAACAGGCATGCAGAACAAGAATGACGTAGTTTGCTTTTGTCCGCTTGAAGGAATCATAGACGTGATAAGCAAGAAATGGGCACTCTTGATCATCAATGCAATAGGGAACTACGGTAGCCTCAGATTCAACAAACTCATGGAAGAACTGCACGGCATAAGCCCCAAGACGCTTGCAGACACGCTAAAACAGCTTCAACAGGAAGAGCTAATTAAGAGAGAATCATTTGCCGAAATCCCACCGCGTGTTGAATACTCATTGACAAAAGATGGAAAAGGGCTCAGAGAAGCGGTGATCCCGATCCTGAAATGGGCTGCCACTAGGCAATGCTCAAAAAAGAAATGTTCAGCAACCTACAACAAAATCCCCGCACACAGAATAAAAAACAGAATCACTTAGAAAACTGCGCATGCGCAGGCAGAAGTAACTCAGGACTTACTAGGCCGTCTCATCCAGCATGATTCTTACTTTTTTCTCGATTTCGTCTCGGATTTCCCTGACTTTCTCTATCGATTTGCCTTTTGGATCCTCAATTCCCCAGTCTACTACTTTGTTGAGCAATGGAGCAGGACAGAATCCTTCGGCACTGCAGCCCATCACAATTATCGTGTCTGCCTCCTGAACCATCTGGTTAGCAATCAGTCTTGGCTTGTTGGCTGATATGTCTAATCCCTTTTCTCGCATGACTTGAACAACAACGGGGCTGACTTCCTTCGCTGGCATAGTGCCAGCACTGACCGCCTCAACCTTCCCCTTTCCATAGGCTTTAGCAAAAGCCTCTGCCATCTGGCTTCTGCCAGCATTCTCAACGCAGACAAACAGAATTTTCTTCATACTTTCAACTACATGCAGCAATATGGCTAGAGTTTCTTGGACCTAATGGGGTTGCAGTGCCCCTCTTCAATCATCTGTGTCAAATCAATCAGCATGTCCTCTGCCTCTGCCAACGAATCATTATCTCTTCTTTTCGAACTCTGTTGGCTTTTTATGTAGGACTCAATTTCAAATTTCAGAGCGAGAAGGTCGACACTTGTCTTTCCAGTTGTGACTGAGCGATACTTTCTGCTTATTTCTCCGAAGCTTGCGTCCATGATGGTTTAACCTCCTCTTTATGTCTTGTTTGTGGCGTGTGTACCCTTCAGTTTTTCATGCTCTTTCTCGACTTTCTTTTTCATGACCTCGAAATAACCTTCTGCGTCTGCGAGATTCTCTTTGTCCGACTCAAAGTCTGTTAGCTCAATCTTCAGAAACCAGCCTTTGCCGTATGGATCTGAATTGGCCAGGTCAGGCGAGTTCACCAATTCACTGTTGACTTCCACTACTGAACCTGAAACAGGCGATATAACGTCGAGAGCAGCCTTCACTGATTCAAAAGACCCGGCTTCACCGAACTGCTCAATCTTGGTGCCTATCTGTGGGAGTGAAACGAAGATTATGTCGCTCAGCTTGCTTTGCAGATAGGACGTTATGCCGATTGTGGCGATATTGCCGTCGATTCTGGCCCAGAAATCATTTTCATTGTAGAAAAATCCTTTCGGAACCGTGAACGTCCATTTGTCAACCTTTAGCTCTAAGTATTCCATTCACTTCACCTTGAAAGCTGATCGACCAGCGCAGCTACTTCTTCAGCTATCTTGGCTACAAGCTTCTCTCCTTCGTCTCCAATGTCGGTTCGTGACTGTGGCTTTAACCCGTACTTCGCGATCATTTGGGGCAGAAACACCTTGGCTCTCATCATGCCGCGATTCTTGGAAATGATCTTGGTGGCACACCTTTCCACACAACCGTCGAGTATGATAGAAGGATACTTTTGCAGCAGGTTCTTGTATTCTCCGACTCCTGCGGTCAAAGATGGAATGCATATTAAGACTGCCTTTCCAGGTCTCAATTCGTCAACTACCTTGTAAGCGACTTGTCTAGCTACTGTGCCGAGTGCTTTTCCCATGCCTGAACAGGCTACTATGGCGACTTTTTTATCTTCCACTCCTGTTCACCTCTGCGAGTATTTCGTCAACCTTCTTGGCAGCTAGTTCTCCGACTATCTCTGCGAGTCTCATTCCTTTCGGTCCGAGCTTGGCTCTGGATTCGGGCTGTAGATCTTTGTGTTCTTTCAGAACATCTTCGACGTTTATGATTGCTTTGACCTGTCCTTTTGCTTCGTTGACTATCTTTTCGCAGCATTTTTCTCCGCACCCATCTATGACTAAGACCGGGTTCTCTTTGGCAAAGGTGACGTCCTCTTGAACACCTCCTATTAGGGCTGGAGTGCAAAGCAAAACAGTCTTATCTGGTCTTAGTTTCTCCAGAACATGGTATCCGGCATATCTGGAAACTGTTGCCAAGGGTTGGTCCATGCCCGTGCAAACAGCAACGGCAACCTTCTTTTCTATCGACATGCTATTCTTCCTCCTTCACTCTGTCTACCTCTTTATTGATGATTCTCATGGTTTCCTGGACAAGCTTTTCGTCTTCTGGTTCTATTCTGCTTTTCGATGTGGGCCCTGAGTGCTTCTCTTTCTTTATTATTTCTGAGATGACTATTGATGATTTGGGGTGCACTTTTCCGTACATTTTGACTCCTTTGGCGGCGCACATTTTCTCGCAACCGTCGACAGTTATACAAGGATTATTCTTAGCGAAGTCCCTCTCTTCTTGTCCGCCCGCTAGAAAGAGCGGTAAACAGATTGTCACTACATCGTCCCGTTCTTCAAGTATTCTTCGTGTCGCCACACGCGATACCATTCCTTCAGATAGCCCTTCTCCACTGCAGGAGATTAAGCCGATTTTGGGTTTTATCTTCAACTTTTGTCACCCACAATTTTCAGGACTTTTTCCGCTGCCTTTCTTGCTAGTTTCTCACCGTCAGGTCCAATGTCAAGCACGGTTCCAGGCTTCAGCTTCGGATTCTCCTTTATCACATCCAAAATCTTGATTTCTCCTTTCAGCTTTCCTTGATGATGCTCAACATTCTTTTTGGCGCATTGAGCGACACAGCCGTCGACGGTTATGCAAGGATTTTGTCTCATTTTCTGTACTGTTTCTTCATCTTTGATCGTGAGTAGGGGAAGGCAAATTGAATCAGTATCATTTGGCAACAGCTCTTCAGTTACGATGTACGTGGCCCTCCGTGTTATCGTTCCTAGAGCCTTTCCGATT